>CP129486.1 GCA_030584005.1 Bdellovibrionota bacterium
TCGATTAACGTTTGTTTCCTGCCGGAACATTGCGACCGTTTAGATAGTATTTTGCAGAAGTCGTGTAATTAAATGGTAGGCGGTGTAACAATCCGCTCCACCGGGATTGCGCCCGGCGATGGCTCATGTGGTGCTTCGAGCGTATAATGAACGGTGCTACCTGGTGAGCGTTTGCCGTTATACTCCCGTTGATATTTCTTCGATTACGATGGACCAACCAACTTTGGAAGATGTGATTAAGACTAGCGCGGTGGTTGTTCATCCCGATCGCTATGCGTATCTGCAATGTGAGCACGTGCAACATGATTCCCACTTTCTTGTATCGCGGGATAATGACGAACTCACGGTGGTAACCAAAGAATCTAATGTTGCCACGACTCCACACATTAAATCGGAGAAGTGGTTTAGATTAATTGAAATTCGAGTTTCAGTTCCATTTATCACCAAGGGATTCCTCGCTAAAGTGACCAAGACTATCGCCGACGAGAGGCTCAACGTCTTGGTAGTTTCCACGTTTTCGAAGGACTACATTCTTGTACGCGACGAAACACATGGCGTTGCAGTAGAGGCCTTACGCAAGGTTGGGTTTCCAGTGCACTTTGGGGAACCTCAACTCGGCAAAGATTTGGCGGGAGGACTATAACAACTGAATCAAACCGACGAATCTGCATACGGCAAATTTGCGGTTTGTCCCAGCCGTGATTCAGCCGCAGACAGTCGTTGTTTCGTGGAATGCTTTGGTGGGAAGAACAAGTTGGCAACAGCCCAGGCACGACCCTTGCTCTGGCTGCCTTTCGCCCGCTTCGAACTTTTAGCACTTTCTCGAAATGGCAGTCCCAGCAACTTATGACCGATATGGTCCACGGCCGGAATCCCGCTCCTGGTGCGACCCGCCATGCTGAAGCCATGGCTGAGCGAAACCGTAATGATTTTCACCATGAGTTTATAACGCTCCGCTTTCGCGCTCTTTCCGACCACGGGAGGTGGTTGAGACGGGGCAGTTTGGTGCCCAAATGAGAAAAGTGCAAAGCAAACAGGTTGAACTGAGCCCGGCAAGCCGTTCCAATTCACCTAGACCGTTATATGCTCGGCCAATCGGACAAGGCCGAGGGTTTCAGCGCATTGAAGTAGGCCCTGAAGCGAAATTCAGTACATCAACTTTCAGTAATTGCCATAACTAAGGAGTGATGCCAGATCCGCTGCTTGCTGCACCCTTATCTCCATTGTCACTGCCCCATGCAGTTGAGGATGAATTGTGTGGATTGGCTGCATCGTCAGACGCGCTCATTCTAGGAGAGATCCACGGAACTCGAGAGGTGCCAAGGCTCGTCCTCGGATTGCTCGATCGATTACAGCAGCATGGGTATGGGATCTTAGCCCTTGAGGTTCCACATTCCCAAGAAGCGATGTTATTGAAGTGGACGCGCGGTGAAGAGAGTATGCCACCTCCTTTTTTTTCTAATCCATCCGGCGACGGACGGGGGAACCTAGAGGTTCTGTCTTTGGCTCGTGAAGCAGCACGGCCCGGCTAGAGAGTATGTGCCTTTGATGCGGATGCGGCGAAGAGTCCGAGAGAGCGAGACTACGGCATGACGCTGAACCTAATCCGTGAAATCGCGGTCGCACCCTTTGGTACTCGAGTTCTCGGCATATGCGGCAACCTTCACTCGCGATTAGAGCCGCCACCACCGGAGCACAGGCAACATTGGCCTTGGCCCTCGTTCGCGGCTGGGCTGGCAGTTCTCAGTCCCAAGCTCGTGATAAGCACCGTAAACGTTGTGTTCCATGAAGGGGAGTTCCATATCATGGGCGTCCGATCACACGGGGGCCCACCCATAGCCGAGTCCTTTGTGACTAAAGCAGATACACAGTCGCACTCAGCTTCTCTGCATATACCGCGAAGCACCGCTGCTACATTTATTCGGCGCTAAGAAACGAAGTGTCGGATTGAACACTAAGTGAACTAGAGGTTTTGTATCCAAACTGCATGAGCGCAGAATAATTAAATCCACTAGATCCGCGCCAAGTCACGCCTGCGGTTGACCCGTTTGGCTCGAAACTGGTGATTCAAACCGTTATGGCTGTAATGCACTCCCTCGGCTGGCCAAAGGCACGGAGCCTGCCAGCCTACCCCGCAATCGGTGCAAGCGTCTCGTCAAGACTGGAGCCTGAAGGACGGATCGAGAAACTGAGAATGACAGTGCTGGCGAGTACTGCTCTCGTGATCACAGAGCTCCTTAAGGGTAATGCCCGATTCTTCAACCGTTGCCTCGCTGAGGTAGCCCTCCTACGCTCGACAGGCTCTGCGGGGGAAGGTCAGCGGCTAACGTACTTTCCGCAAAGTGTCGCACAATATCGTCGGCGATTTCTGACGCTTGCACCCGTAATTCCCGCACCGCGCTAGATTCCCAACGATCCGGGCGTCTCAGGGGTCCAATAACCCACACGGGGCCAGCCGTCGTACGGGCTTTGCCGTGCGTGTCGGTTTCAATTCCCAATCCAAGCCGATCTGCTCTCAATATCCCCTCACTGATCGTCTGCTTAAGCAACGGGTGCGTAGTCACCCCGCTCTGGGGGCCTGTGCAGTTGACGACTCTTTGGGCAACAAAGCGCTCTTTGAGCGAGCTTCCACGCTTGATCACCTCGATCTCCAGCGTTCCCTCCGCTGACTCGACAATGGCGCCAACTCGACCCTTTACGATCTGTAATCGTCCCTGCGCAATCAAGCGCTGTATAAGTTCATGCACATGTACTGGGATTCGATGGCGATGCACATCCCAAAGTGTTTTAAGATGCCGGAGGAACCGCTGGCGATCAGCGAGGGAGAGTCGCTGCCACACCTGTACCGTGTGCGGCCTCAGTGCATCAATTACCGTTTGCCATTGCGGGCTTGCGGCTGCTGCCTTCCGTACGATGCCCATAAGGTGTCGCAGCGTTCCATCCCAAGCAGCCAGATCGATTGTTCCTACCGGCACATCCTCAGCCAAATGGGGCCGCGGGAATAGCCCATGCCGAGAGAGGCAGGTAATAGCGCCCCTGAATCCTCTGGCATTGGCGTGCACAATGAAATCAATGGCGGTCAGTCCTGTTCCGATCACAAAAAGGCTGCCGAGGTTTTCAATGCCCTTGGCAGCACCCTCTCTCCACGGGTCGTCGATATACGACCCCGCCTTGTCTACCCCCTCAGCACAAGACGGCGGAGGCATGTTGCCCGTTGCCAGGACCACCGCATCGGCGACGATGCATTCATCACCCCTGCCGCGGAGCACGAACCGCCCCTGCTCCCCTTTCATACTTACGATTTCGCTGTGAATTCTCTGTAACGGCAGACTTGAGTTCGCTTCGCTCTCAGCGAGGACCTGTTCAATATAGCGCCCATACAACTCCCGCGCTGCAAATTCATTGCCCTGCACCTGAGGGGCATGGATTGCGCACCAGGTCATGAATCCTCCAGGATCATCGGGCCATGCCCCCATGGCGTTCGCGCGCACATTCAGAATCATACTAGGTTCGCAACGACCATATGCAGCTCCCTGGCCATTCACCTTCCAGCCATCAATCAGAGCGATGCAGGCGCCGTGTGATACACGCCTCATCAGGTTCGCCGCTACCATGGCACCCGAAAATCCCGCCCCCACAATTGCAATGACCACCTGACCCCCAAGCCGGTGAGGTATCAAATTCCCGTTCTCGTCTTTCGATGGTGCTGTAGAAGAACTTTGCATGACCTGTGCCTATGGAGCGTTACCCTCGCCTGAACAGCGCTGGATAGCAAGGGCCTAAGAACCATCTCGCTCAGTGCAAATCGAGGCAGCTGTGCTCTAAGTGGTTTAGAAAGGTATTTTTGAAACCACCCTTCAGCACAAATAACTTTAGCTCTACTGCTAAAGACAACCGGAACAACCAGTGCTGTCCCGGATTGTATCCTATGGACCGGATAAACTCGCGACGGTGTAGGCGAAATGGCGGTAGAGCCTCCCCTTCTGCTATCGAACACAGTCGGGCCTTAAGGCACGCCTAACGAGCGCGATCAGACCCCCGGCAAGGGACGGATCACCCTCACGAGCGGGACTGGCCCCTCTTGCTGCAGTCAACTCGGACTGTTGAATCGGTATACTTTGACATTAAAGAGAGAAAACAGTCCGTTCCTATTCACACCAGCGGCGCGGCTGTTAACTGTTCGAATTCCTCTTATCTGGGCCACCAAGGGTTTTGCTGTAGTTTTTATGCACAATCCAAAGATCATGGAGGGATTCATATGGCGAAAGCTTAGGAAACCTTCTATTCGATGGTCGGGCGTTACCCGGCTCGATATATTGAAGAGATCCAAGTTGTTGACAATGTACGAGTGGTTTCGTCACCACACAGAGAGGGTCAGTGCTTTTAACGTGCCGCATTGCACCCGGATTCAAGCCTCCATGAACACAGGTGCTTTACACGCTCCGATCGATCATTCGAAAGCCATACCCATGCTCGAGTGGCAACTTTGGATGACTAGCGATATCGGATGCGAGGCGGTCAATTTGAGAACCCGGTACCCTCAAATAGTATTTCTCATTCCCTATGGTGAGCTCCACTCGGCATGACCCAGAAGTAAACTTTCCTGGGCCAGCCATAACCAGCGTTCCTGGAAAGTCCGCGGCTATGGCACGCAAAACGCTCGAGTAGTCGGGCAACTACTCGGCTAATGAGTATGGCGTGCCGCGACTTGCGATGGAGAACTCGCAGCCTAAAGCTGGGATCTGCATTTGCAAGAATCCATCCTTATTAGTTGCCCCTGGGAATCCATCCGAACCAAGCAGCAGGAACCGATACACAAGCCCACAAGCATAACCCACCGAACGCCTCGCCGTCGTTTCGTCCGCTTTAGATCCGATCGCCCCCATTAGTTTTCCACTCACGGCTCGCTGAGATGTTCTGAGCACCGTCTGAGCGAGCTCACTTATGCTGACAACGAAATCACCTATAGAATAGCCCGGTGCAGAGAACAGGGCACTCAAATCGAATACGGGCGCGCATGATCGCATTCGATTAGTAGGACCTTCCGGACCAGCATCGATGAGAGTCCTTGGGATCTCCTCTCGGAGCTGCATCGCAGCAGTCGGCTGAAACACCTCTATTTGCACTACAAAAAATGTATTCTTGTCGACAACCGCAGCATTACGGAGTGGAAACAGGACAATCTCTGTCGTGACGTTAGCACGCGACGGCACCGGTGCCTGCTCCTCGAGCATTCGAAATATCAGATCAAGCCCGAGGCGAACACTCGAGCCGTCTAATTCCCCTCCTAATTCGCCGCGTTCGAGCCTAGATAGATCGAGTGAACCCCCAAGACCGCTGGCAAAACAGCTAAGGAGTGCAGCATCAGGAGTTATCGGTACTGAAGCATCCGGCATAACGACTTCCCCGGACCCAGGCACCGCATTAAGGACGAGCTTTACACGTCCTGCGAGAAAACCACCCTCTGGGATTCTAATCGAGATTTCGTGTGGACTTGGACTGCGAAGTGGTGAACCACTACTCTCTACACCCATGTCGAACTGTATACCGTTGTGCCTTTGAGCGGTTAACATCGCATCCCCACTACTTAAGACTTGGCGAATGGAACTCGTTCTTAATGCTAAGCTAGCGCGAAGCCCACGCCTCGCCTGCCAGTGAAAAAGGGAAGCTGATACTATACATTTTTGGATATTAGCTGTCACAGGCTGCTGGAATCGGCAGCTATCTCACTTTAGTCCTGTCGAAAGCGACGCTGCTTAGTGCCCAGTCGCTTAGCAGCCTATCATCGCCCGAATAGTGAACCCTATTCTGGAGGTTATATGGCTTCAAGCGTTAGTTTTGGGCAGATCTTCGATACGGCAGCTAAAGCAGAAGAGATCGATGTTGCAGAAGGATTCTACAATTATGAACTTCCGCGAGGGGAACGGAAGAACAAGAACACGCCAACCGAAACGAAGGTGCTTGCTATAGATTTAGATGGAACGTTGTTGAAGTCGGACCATACTTTACCCCTGCAGGCTGCCCAAGTCCTAGCGGCTGTTCGTGAAGCTGGAATAAGAATCATTTTGGCGAGCGCAAGGCCCCCGCGCTCAGTACTGCACATCCAGGAACAGCTTAAGCTCGACGGTCCAGTAGTCGCGCTCAACGGCGCCTGGATCGGAAGTAAGGACGGTGAAATCCTGGCGCATCCTATTTGGTATCCTCATTGGGGTGATCCCTTTCAGGAAGATTCACAGATTCAATTGGTTCTCGCACGTCACCGGGAGCTCGGGGTAGTGGTGAATCTTTTTACCAAAGAACACTGGGCGACCTCTGATATCAACCACCCGCTTGTTCAGCGAGAAATTGAAGCGCTGGGATACCCGCCGGATGGCGAAATATCCGCTGACGTTTTGAAAGGCATCATTCTCAAAATGAGCGTGCTCGGCCCTATGGACGCACTTTCAACAATCCGGGGAATGCTGAAGAGGTTCCATTTGCCAACCTCGTTGAGCAATCCGTTCCAGTTAGAAATCACAGGTCTTTTCACGGGCGAGCATCGACGGCCACCTTTATCTGGTGCTTTCTTCTACCCCGTCTGCAAAAGTGAAGCGGTAAGATTTCTGCTTGAGCGAGATGGTTTGCGCCTCCACAACGCACTCGCTCTCGGGGACGGCCAAAACGATGGGCGGCTGCTCGCATCGTCGGGCCATGGGGTGTCGTTTTTTGGAGCTGATGAGTGGGCAATACATTGCGCGGACGAGATTATTATCCGCGATCCCGAACAGACTATCCTTCCCTATCTGAGAGAATTGTATAGATTATCGTGCTGAGCAGTATATAGCATACATAGGACAGCGATGAAGCTTACCGAGAGTGCGAAGCGTCTTCTTGTGAGCATGCAGCTTAAGGCGGACTTGTCGCTCAAAGAAGTAGCTCAGCTGCTGAACTGCCGGGAGCACACCGCACGGCGGGCGGCGGCGGAGATCGAACGTAGCGGGTTCTTTATTCGAAAAGCATCGCTCAATCTGTCACGGTTAGGTTATACCGAATACAATCTCTATCTCTCCTTCAACAGCGACAATCTATCCCAGCGTGACAGGATCATCTCTTCCTTAGCCGGGATGCGCGGAGTGAAATGGGTCCTCGAAGTCACGTCGGGGTTCGATCTTCTTGTCGGCTTTGCGGCTCGATCACCGTCGGAAGTGACTGCGTTTTTCGAGGAGATTTACGAATCAAACGGAGGCTTTCTTTTGGCGAAAACCGTACTGGCAGTTGTTTCATATCACTACTATGGGCGGCGGTATTTGGTCACGGCAAACGTAGAGGGGAGATCCCTCGACGCGGAGGATACGGGCACAGCCGGATCGGTTGATGAAATTGATCATAAAATTTTGCGCGGGCTCACACACATCGGATACCAGAGCATCGCCCAACTCGAAAGAAAACTGCGAATTCCCGCTTCGACGATACGGTTACGTATACAGAAGCTCTCGCGCCTCGGGATTATTGTCGGAATGACCTACAACCTGGCGAGAATCCCCCCTGGGCTGCACGTATACCGCGTGCACATCTATACGCGCGGAGGGGCACGCTGTCTTCTCGCGAATCTGAAAAAATTTGCTCGGTCCGATCCTAGTGTCGTCTATATCGTCAAGACGCTTGGACCGTGGGACTTCGAGCTTCAATACGAAACACTGGATCCGGCCTGCATGCCGCAGCTCGGCAGGAAACTTGTTCAAGCTATTGGTGAGCAGCTTTTGAAGGTGAACATTTTGCCGGTTGCCGGCATTTCGAAAGCGGCGGCCTATCCTTTCTGAGGGGAGCGTGCCGGATATTTGAGGTACGCCGCCGCGTAGATCTCTGTCCGTTTACCTCAATCAACGAGTGCGTACGGCAGCACCCATTTCGGCTGAGGCCATTCAAGGCACTCCCCACAGGGGAGGTGTTCTACGTGGGGCCACAGCCACTGACCCTAAGCTAGCCTGCCAAATGGCGGAGCCTCATTCACATTGACAAGAACTCTCACCGACGATTCCAATCGGGTTACGCCCAGAATTGGGAAGGAGCCCCCAGGGAGTAGGTAATAGCGGATGACGAAGCGTCCTACCGATGTGCAGACGATAAGTGAGTGCAGCTTCAATAAGCCCGCAGTGTGCGGGTCGCAGGAGCGCGCATATGGCCGGAAACCATGTGCCCTCGGCGCTACGGCCGCAGGAGTCGTCCTGCAAAGTCGACATCAATTGAACAGCCTAAGATAGCAAGGGCCTAAGAACGGTCTGGCTCAGTGGAAATCGATGCATCTGTACTAATGGGGGTGAATAGCAATGCAGGGTAACAAGATCGGAATCTGCGGGATTGATATTCCCGAGTTGATGAGTGTCGGTATCATTCGATGCAATGAGGGCACGTGTAGGATACGATCGGGTTTCTAGAGGGATAAGCAACCCTTTGGCGGTGCGTGTATAGGTGATCTCATTGGCGGTTCCCGTCAGCACCTGCACCACACAGGTCGAACCAGCATGGTCATGGATTGGGGAGATCTGCCCCGGCCGCCAACACAGCACCAGTACCTCTACCTGCGAAGTAGACATCACCGGATTGCGGGCATATTGTGTATCGTCGAACTGTATATATCGCCCGGCATCGTGCAGCTGGATGCACGCGTCCCCTACGATGGCCTTTAGCTGTTCAGCCCCAAGCGGGCGACTATAACAACGAAGCGCCGAGCAGAGCTTTGACATGGTGTCGTCAGTACCGAGTTCATTCTGCATCGTCTCCCCTCCCTCGAATATCGCAATTTGATTTTATGTATACTTTATCTATCAACTTTGTAAACATATGAAACTTACCCACCGTTGTGAGTACGCCCTCCTTGCCCTGATTATGTTGGCGAGACGTCCGGAGAATGAGGTCACCTCTGCGGAGCAGATCGCCCTTCAACAGCAGATTCCGAAGCGCTTCTTGCACCAGATTCTGGCGCTGCTCAGGCAAGCTAAATTGGTAAGAGCATCCAAGGGACAAAGGGGGGGGTATGCCCTGGCTAAGCCAGCCAATGAGATCTCGATTGCCGAGGTCGTGCGGTTGTTTGATGGGCCTATCGCACCATCCAAAGCCGCTAGCAAACATTTTTATGAAGCCTCTCCAATTGAGCGTGAAGGTAAGGTCCTGGAGCTCCTGGGAGAAATTCGGCAGGTGACCGCAGAAATTCTGGAACACCGTACTATAGCGGATGTAGCTTAATGCGGGCCCGGAAGAATCGAAGCTTGCGGCAAGCCTTCGGTGGGATTAGGGTACAAGGGGAGAATTATTATGCGTTCATCACTGCTCCTTCCAACCCTCTTCGCTTCTGCTGTTCTAATCGCAGGTTGTAGCAGCTCCGTTAAAGCGCCTACAAACTGGATAGCGGATGGGAGCCTTTCAATCCACCGCCCAGTGCCTCAACTTCCAGTGAACTCTGAGCTGAATCAGGATGGAGCAACCGTCTTTGCTTTTGCTCCGTCAGCGTCGATCCCGACTTCGGCCTGGGTGAGTGTCGATCGCCAGGCAAACGAACTCCGGTTAATGCAAGGGCAGCAAGCTATTCTTACTCTGAGAGGTGACGGATTGGATCGTTTACCAACCGGAAGCTTCACCGTCCTCCACAAGCAACGCGAGCCGGCCTGGTACGCGCCCGATCTGTACTTTGCTTCCAGATCCTTAGATACACCGGCTGAACACAGCAAGGAGCGCTACCTACGCGGCGCCCTGGGTGAATATGCCCTCTTCCTGGCACCAGAGCTGCCATTACATTGTGGCCCACTCTGGCTTGACGAGATCGGCGGGGTACGGCTCTCCGAGCAGGATATGGCACAGCTGTACTATCGGCTTGAGGTGGGGGCAGCCATTCAGATTGAATAGCTGACCGTGAAATAGGGTGCGTCTCTTAGGGACCACCTTCAGAACGAATGCCCAGTACTTCTGGGTACGCGCCCCTCCCCTTTTGCGACCGCTCTTACCTGGACGTGATACGAAGTTCTAGCAGCTAGCCATAACCATAAGTGGTTTGAAAAATGCCATTCTTGGCACTTTTGCAAACTACCTCTATCAAAGGGGTATCGAGCCGAGGGGGGAATATATTCGCTGAACTAAGTCTGCGCTCAAGTTTGGATGTGCCGGGGCACTCAGGACTTCTCCTGTACACCAAATTCTAGCGGGTTGAACGTTGGGGGATGGGTTGTAGATCATTCCTGTTCGATCCGGTACATTGCAGCACGAATTGGTTGGGTAGATGAAATTCGCTTGGGACCGGAGTGCGCCCCGCCCCCTAGGGATACACTGAACAGGAGTTATTAATTGCCCCTGTTCAGCCGCTCCAAACCACGCCGGCGCGTGGCATGGAGCGGGCTTCGTGTCGCTACGCGGACTTACGCTTACGCTGCAGTCCGCGTGCACGCCATTAAGGTGTGCGTTTGGAGTACGCGGAACTTATTCAGCGTACCCCTAGAGGCTCCATACGTGATGTGCAGGGTTGTTTATGTCGAAAGTAATGAAATACGAAGAGCTGGGTAAGGGTGTCGTCAAGCGTGTCCAACGCCGTGAAGTTGGTCTCTTTATCGATGGGATAAGCTTGGATCGCGCCGCGCGCCGCCTCAATCGGCGGGTGGACCTAGCAGCCCTGGTCAAAGGGGTCACTTCAGGCCTCTCTCCCCGCGTAGCCCGTTACTACACCCTCATCCCCTACGAAGATGATTCACGGCAACGCGCTTTCTTGGATGCAGTTTCTCGTGCCGGCCTTACGGTGGTCGTAAAGCGACTACCGCCTAAGGGAGTCAACCGCCAGGTCTCCATTGACTCCGAAATGGCGGCCGATATTGTCGCCTTTGCCTTGGGGCATACCCAGTTCCGCGTCACCCCAGAGCTTGAGGAGTCCCATAACGGGCATCACGAGCGACCCTCCATAATGCCATTCCAACGCGGCAAGGGCGCAGCACGCACATCCGCAGGCGAGGAGGAGTCACAGCAAAGGACCGAAGAATCTCAGAATGATGCGCCGATTAGCCGTATTGTGACGGTCGTATGCCCAAGCCGTGACCTGAGCTACCCCATATCGCTGGTCAAAGACTTTGGGGTCGATACCGTCACTGCCGACTTTGGGCAGTTCAGCGGAGGCGACGTACTGAAGTCCGCGGCGAAGTGGATAGACCTCTCGGACTCAGAAACGATCTGGATGGCCTCATAGAGAGGCGCCACCACCCGCATGTCCGGATTTACTCATCCCGGACATTTTTCTTGCCAATCGCGCGCTCACATTGCGCTCATCCCGCCAACCCGTTCTTCCTCTCGATTTCCCAGCCGGGGCATGACATATTCAGCTCTTGCCTGCCTTGGAGTTCGCAGTATGGGAGAGCCAAGACCACGTAACATTTCTTCCCCCCGCATGAGCACCCTTCCCGGCGCGAACCGGGTGCCCCCTCACTCAGTCGAAGCGGAGGAGTCGGTGCTTGGCGGCATCCTGCTGGACAATGACGCATTGAACGCAGCCATTGAACGCTTGCGCCCTCAGGATTTCTATCGGGCCGCCCATCAGGCCATCTTTGAAGCCATGGTCACCCTCAGTGACAAACGAGAGCCCATAGACATCGTCACGCTAAGCCAGCAGCTCCGCGCCATGGGAAGTCTCGAAGAGGTCGGTGGCCTCGAGTACCTGTCTCGCCTCACCTCGATTGTGCCAAGCGCTGCCAATGTGGGGTTCTACGCCAAACTGGTGAAGGAGATGTCTCTGCGCCGACGGGTCATTCATGAGGCATCGGAGGTGATCAACGCCGCCTTCGAAACTGAGGGCGAGGTCGAAGAATTCATCGACGTTACTGAACAGAAGATTCTCAGCGTTGCAGAGTATCGGATCAACCCTGCCTTCCACCGGGTGAGCGACGTGGTGCAGGACTCCATAAAATTAATTGAAAAGCTGTACGATCAGAAGGAGCCTGTCACCGGCACCCCGACGGGATTTGAAGGACTAAATCGGATGACCGCGGGGTTCCAGCCCTCCGACCTCATCATCATCGCAGCCCGCCCCTCAATGGGTAAAACCGCGCTTGCGCTCGGCATTGCACAGCATGTGGGCATTCACGAGAAAAAGCCGGTTGCTATATTTTCCCTTGAAATGTCGAAGGAACAGCTGGTGCTTCGCATGTTGTGCTCGGAAGCGCGGGTAGATAGCTCCAAAGTGCGCACGGGTCAGCTTGGCGAGCGCGATTTCCCAAGGCTCGTTGACGCGGCAAGCCGTATCGCTGAAGCGCCGATATTCATCGACGATACTCCGGCCGTGACCGTGGCGGAGGTAAAGGCCAAGGCCAGGCGATTACACCGCGAGCATCCCCTCGCTCTGATAGTAGTAGACTACCTCCAGCTCATGCGCAGCCCCGCCTACTCAAACAGCCGCGAGCAGGAGATCTCTGACATATCGAGATCTCTCAAGGCGTTGTCCAAGGAGCTGCACGTGCCTGTCATCGCTTTGTCACAGCTCAACCGTTCGGTCGAGTCACGGCAGGATAAACGCCCCATGATGTCCGATTTGCGCGAATCGGGTGCCATTGAGCAGGATGCTGACCTCATTATGTTTATCTACCGCGACGAGGTGTACAACGCGAATACCCCTGATAAAGGCATCGCCGAGCTGCTGATATCAAAACAACGCACCGGTCCGACCGGTATAGTGAAGCTGATGTTCCTGGCTGAATACACCAGATTTGAATCGTTCATCGAACGCTCAGATACGGCAGACTTCTCGGGGAGTTCCGACATCCCGCCTCCCGATTTTTCGACCATCGACAACGATATGTTTTAAGACCGCGAAACGAAATTACACCGTCGCGAGCGGGCCAAGATATAGAAAAGGCAAGGAAGCTGGTCCCATGGCAAGGCGGGCTGGCTGGCGCGCTGTTTTGTAGGTAAATATACGCATCCCCCCTTCCCAAAATGTTCCGATGATCGTATCTGGAGCATATGAAACAAAAATTATCTCTGCTCATTCTCCTCACCTCGGCAATAGTGTTTGGATTTGCAGGCTGCGGAAGCAGCGGCGGCGACGATTCCGATGACGGTGCCGCCGGCGGTAACGAGCAGTTACCGGAGTCCAATCCGATTGCCCAGCGCTCTGAAACCTTCGGCGTCGATGGGAACCTCTGGAAGCCTGCTGGCGATGATCATGGCGCCGGCGCCGGCAACCTGGTGGTGTTGCTCTCGTCCCGTTACACCAAGCGTTTCGATACCTGCGAATTGCAGCGTACTAACGGACAGATCGCTCAGCTTACCTGTATCGACAATGTCCCCTGGACTCACACTCCTTATAGCTGCTTCGCCAATGGAGATCGTCAACATTGGCGTGCTGACTTCAAGTGCAGCGAAGCGGCCGAGGTAAAGGTGACCTGTCGAGATGCCAACCAGGAGGTAACCTTCACTGTCGATGCCAGTCAGCGTGGCAGTGTCTGTAACCGATTCGGTTAAGGGCAGTAGCGGCTAACAACCGAAGGCAAGAAAAAGAGGCTCCATGTCCCTACGCGACCTGGGGCCTTTTTTGTTGGCCGTGAAGAACTCCAGGCCGCTCGTGCGCACCCTCCATCGCTGGCTAGAGCGACCATCAAAGGAATGTCCGTGTGTCCGGCCCATGTTATGAATTCCGGACTCATTCATTTCGGGAAGCGCTCTAACCTTGATTGGCCTGATCGGCTAACGCATGAAGCTCTGTGTAACGAGCAGCGGTGCTGGGAGGCCAATATACCAAGCGCTGCGGAAGCACGGTTGGGAACATTTCCTGCTCTTCTTCTTTCTCTTCTGCCTCGTCCGTGACCTGGTCCGCCCAAAGAATGCGCTGTAACGCTTTGAGCTCCGGGTGAGCCAGGGCCTCCGGATCGGGGCGAGCCAGCCCAAGCTCGACCTCATGCAGCGCCTCTTCACGGCGCGCGAGCCCCATGAGCGACAACGTTCTCAGTAAATAGGCCCGCGCCGACTTCGATACCTCCGGTCCCAGCCGTTCAGCATCAAGTCCCAGCAGGGCTCCTTCAAATTCACCGAGTGCAATCAGCATGCGCGCATGGTCCAATTGTTGAGCAGGGCCTGGAGCCAGGGCCGCCGCATCGAGCGATGCACAGCGCGCTTCATCGAGAAGTCCCACTCTAAAGGCAAGCGTTGCTAAACTTCGAGCCGCATCGGCGGCCTTCCCCCGCAACAGTTCGAGCCGATACTTCTCCACCGAGGATCGCATGGACTCCAACGCCAGGTCGTAACGCTCCATAGCCACAAGCGCTCTAGCCCGGGCGAACTCGTAGCGTCCGGCCTCCGGATACTCATCCACAAAACGCTCGTAAATTTGCAGCGCCTCTTCGGGCAGTCCATTATCTTCAAGGGTAGAAGCGAGGCTCAGTTCAAGCGACTCGGTGCCAGGATAGAGCCTTAACGCCTGCCGCAGTCGCAGCTCACCCTCAATGGATCTGCCGCGACCCGCATATGCCGCACCCTCCCGGGCGAGCGACACGGCGGTCAGCTCCTGCTCGGGCACGAAATCCTGGATACCACGCTCAGTGCGGGGAGCAGCACAGGCTGCCAGTAAGAGCGGGGCGAGCAGGATTACCCCTGTGAGCCGAGAGTGCGTTTTCATATCGACATGCGCTTAAACAGTCGTTCAGGGATATTGCGTACGATCGCCATAATGATGATCCAGAACCAGGGCAGGTACACTACATCCTTCTTCCGATCGATCGCTTTCACAATGCCCCGGCCGACCTCAGCTGCTTCTGCAAACAGCAGCCCCTTCTTCAAATGCGCTGTCATGGGCGTATCGACAAATCCCGGCTTTATGGTGAGCACATGCACACCATTGGAAAACAATCGATTGCGCAGCCCCTGCAGAAACACATCCAGCGCCGCCTTGGAGGTGCAATATACATAGTTGCTCTTGCGGCCGCGATCAGCAGCAACCGAGGAGATTACTGCTATGGTTCCCCGCTCCTGTTTGGCAAATTCATTTCCGAAAAGAGTCAGCAGTGAAATCACACTGAGGGTGTTCACCTGCAACAGCTGCATGGTGGCTTCGACATCCTCTTCACAACGCTGCTGATCAGGCAACACTCCGTATGCGATCAGCAATGCGTCTATCGCTCCAAGGATATCCTTGATGCGGGCCAGCAGCGCCTGGTGGTGCTCATTAAGGGCCAGGTCAAGAACTTCGGTATGGACCCCGCTCGCCCCGCGCGCCTTTAAATCACTGGCCAGGGTGCTCAGCCTCTCGCCATCCCGCGCAACGAGATAAAGGGTCGCACCTCTTGATGCATACTCCCTTGCTACCTCCACTGCGATCGCGGACGTCGCACCACATATCACTATCTTGTTCATGCGTACCTATGCATCAGCTCTGCGTTAGACCTGTCACCCTACGCCACAATGAGGATGAACAGCGCGGATCTTTAAGCGCAGCTACCTCCTTCCAACGGGGGAAGTACTGCTGAAAGCTTTCGGCACTCATCGTGGCATCTTTTGCCGGATAGATAGCCCCGCCAAAATCCCTGGTCATTTCATCAAGGCGCGCAAAAAGATTCAAGGTTCGAGTGCCTCGGAACGGTATATCAAGGCACAAAGTCACCCCGCGGCGCGGGAATGAGAGCATTCCTGGAGAAGAGATATCGCCAAACTCCTTCAGCACGGCCAGGAATGAGGCGTCACCATTCTCAACCACGGTACTGAGGATCTGAGCAATCGGACGGGAGTTCCCGCTGCTTGGTACCACACACTGGAACTGCAAGAATCCGCGAGACCCGTATATGCGATTCCATCCGGATACTGCGTCCAGCGGATAGAAAAACGGGTCATAGTGTACGAGCTTCTTGACGAGGCGTTGGCGCTGCTTGCGGTAGTACAGCTCATTGAACGCACGCACGGTCAGAGGGTTAAGAGTCAGAGAGGGTAGGTCGATGGGCACCTTGGGACTTAATCGCCCAAGCAGTGAGCGCTTGGGATGGGCCTCAGAGGGAACATGGCGTCCACGCATAAAGATGCCCCGTCCAAAGTTCGCTCCTGCAGAGACACAGTCCAGCCAGGCCACCGTGTATTCAAACTCCTTATCAGACTCCTGGGACAACCCGAAGAACTCTTCAAGATTGCCAAAGCGCACGGACTCCATCTCTATCCACGGACCTGGAGCTCTCTTCAGCGAGAACTCCACCCAGGTAATGAGCCCTGTCAGCCCAAGACCGCCAATGGTGGCGCTGAACAGCGCGGCATTCTCCCGATCAGAACAGATCAGACGCTCGCCAGTCGATCGCAGTAATTCGAACCTCCTTACAAAGCAGCCGAAGGTACCAGAGCCATGGTGATTCTTTCCATGCACGTCGTTGGCCAGCGCACCACCGACGGAAACGAACTTTGTGCCCGGGGTAACCGGTAGGAACCAGCCCGCCGGAAGGACAAGCTCAAGCACCTGAGCAAGGGTCACTCCGGCTTCACAACGCAGCACACCCTGATCGCGGTCGAACTCGATGAACGAATCGAGCCATCTGGTGCCGATCAGCACCCCTCCGTCATTCAAACAACAATCACCGTAGCTTCGGCCCTGTCCGTAGGGCAGATACAGCTCCTCCTTGGAACGAAAGGGATTCTGCTGCCTCTTTTCGAGCATCCGCACCTGTTGCGACACCTTTGGATAGCGGCCCCAGGACTCTCCTTTCATAGCTACGACTCTCTCGGCATGTAAACAATTTCGTCAATTTTGATCAGATGGATGCAGCAAGAACGGCGGCAACGCACAAGCCCACCACATAACTACTGCGGTCCGTAATTGCGAACACAATCGGATCTTCATGCAGGACACCGCGGTGCGCAAGCAGCCAGACACGGCTTACCCAATACAACAGCAGAGGACATATGAACCAGAGCAGCTGCGGTTCCGTATACAGGCCGCGCACCTCATCGCTCGACACATAGAGCGCCAGCACCAACACAGAGAGGTAGCCCGACGAGGCTCCGAACACGGCCACCTGCTCAAGATCCTCAGCACGGTAGCCGCGTCCTGCCGACTCCTCGAGGTTGCGCTTCCTAAGGGTGAACAGCTCGGAGAAGCGCTTCACGGCGGCCAGACTTAGAAAGAAAAAGAGGGAAAACACGAACAGCCAATGCGACACAACTACTGCAGCCGCTACCCCGCCGGCAAAGATGCGCAGCGTATAGAGCCCGGCAAGGGTTAAGATGTCGATAAGCACAAGCTTCTTTAGCCATACCGTATAGAGCGAAGTGATGGCTGCGTAAATCAGCAGCACCACCTGAAAATCACTTCCACTGTACAGGCTCACCGTGAAGGCTGCGGCAAACAGCAACGGCACCGCTACCAGGGCATGGGCAATCGGCAGTGCACCGCTTGCAATTGGACGGTTGCACTTGCGGTGGTGCGCTCTGTCCGCGTCGACATCGGCGATATCATTCCACAGGTACACCCCCGAAGCACACAAACAGAAAGCGATACATCCGACCAGCACTCGCAGCAGCGGCTCCATCTCCCCGAACTGATGGGCCATGATCAGCGGGACAAAGAGAAGCAGATTTTTGACCCATTGGTGGCAGCGAAGCGCTCGTATCCAGACCATCAGCATTGGATGACGTGCGACCGCAATCTCACGGGCACCGGGAAACTCCGCCTTGACCATTGAACGAAAGGACGCCGAAGATGAAACGACGTGCTGGCCGACCGCGCCCCGCCAGACGTGAAAGTCGGCGCGCGAGTCGCCCATGTACTCAAAGGCGAGGTCCCCCAGGTAGGCTTGGATGGCAGAACGTTTGCCCTTCCCCTTGACATTGCCACTCTCGTCGGTGGCAAGCACCGAGTCAAAGATACCAAGGTGCTGCGCCACCTTATCGGCCCAGCGCCGTGGCGACGCGGTCGCCAGCACTAAGCGCCGGCCGGCACGATGGTGATCCCTGAGCTGTTCAACCACCTCATGTCGATACGGCAAGGCGGCGGCGTCAATATCGATACGCCGGGCCAGTTGAGTCTTGAGGAAGGCACGGCCCCGTAAGAGCCAAAACGGCAGCAGTACCAACAGCCAGGGGCTCTCCCGCACGACCCGCGCAACCGCCTCAAACAGCAGGTCAGTAGAGATGAGTGTCCCATCCAGATCGACCACCAGCACCGCATGGGGGTGCCCCGTGACTTCGGCCGGCCTTGTATCGTGGTGCGATCGATTCATCGAAAAAGATTGTAACGGATAATAGCGTAGATGGCCCTAAAACCATCCTTGTAGTTAATCTTTTTGCCCTCGGCATAGGTTCTTCCATAATAGGAAATACCCACCTCGTAGATGCGGTAGCCGCCCTTTGCTACCTTGGCGGTAATTTCGGGCTCAAAGCCGAAGCGGTCCTCTTCGATCTTAATGGACTGAATCACCTCCCGACGGAACATCTTGTAGCATGTCTCCATGTCGGTGAGATTCAGGTTAGTGAACATATTAGAAAGCAGGGTCAGAAACTTGTTTCCCACCATGTGCCAGAAATACACCACACGATGAGGCGCCCCACCCATGAAGCGCGAGCCGAACACGACATCAGCGCGGTCTTTGACGATAGGATCCATCAGCGTAGGGTATTCTTGGGGATCGTATTCGAGATCGGCATCTTGCACGACCACCACATCTCCCGTGCAGGCCGCAATGCCCGTGCGGAGCGCGGCGCCTTTGCCCCTATTGCGCTCATGGTAGAGTACTTTTGCGACCAGAGGTTCGATCTGGGCAGCTAAGATTTCGCGGGTGCCGTCCGTCGAGAAATCATCCACTACGATTATCTCTAGGTCCGCCACCGGCGCCTTACGCACTGCATCGACTATCTGCGTAATTGTTCGCGCTTCGTTATAGCAGGGGATGACAACGGAGAGTTTCATAAGCGTGCACACCCGGTTATCCACAGCCATGGCCTTAGGCGAGTCTGCGGGTGAGGACTACAACTATCATTCCTCGCCCAGTACGTCTATCCAGCGCTCGCCGCAGCCGGACCCCCGACAGAAGGGATGTGAGGTGTCATGCGATAGTGCGGTCAACCGCCCTTTCACTGGCGCCAGCTATACTGGATACGGGGCGGGAAGGCGAAGGTAAAGTCTTCCGTGAGCAAGGTGAGATTGGGATTGTAGTAAGGATCATGACTCAGTTCATAACCCCAGCGCCGCTTCATTACCTCGGTTTCCCTCTCGAACCGGGCGAACTTTTCGGGGGTCGTTTCGTATCCCCTACTCACTGACTCATAGTGCAAGAGTTCTGCATAGGGCTGATAGGTAATCACGTAGCCCTTGCTTCTAACCTTGAGGCAGAAATCAACATCATTAAAGGCAACGGCCAGCTCTTCTTCGTCGAACCCCCCGACCTCATCAAATACCTCACGGCGCACTAGCATACAGGCCGCGGTCACTGCTGACACATTGTGCGGCAAGATAATGCGGTTCCAGTTGCCGGGGTCGCCCCGTCGCCGGCCCTTGTGGCTGTGCCCCGCCACTCCGTTGATCCCCAGCACTACGCCGCCATGCTGGAGCAATCCGTTCGGATAGTAGAGTCTGGCCCCTACTGCGCCCACTTCGGGACGTATGGCGAGCGCTACCATCTCTGTCAGCCACTCCGGAGCTACTACTTCAAGGTCATTATTAAGGAAGGCTACAATACTGCCCCGCGCATGGAGCACTGCACCGTTGTTCAAGCGAGAGAAATTAAAGGGGCGTTCGTCACGGATCACTCGACAGGGATCGGCAAGCGTCTCGAGATACTGCTTGGTCTCCCCTTCAACACTCCCGTTATCGACGATGAGTATCTCAAAGTTTCGATACTCGCTCCTCGCCAAGATACTCTCGATGGTTCTTCTCAGATACTCCAGCCGGTCCTTCGTAGGGATAATGATGCTCACCAGCGGCGACGGCTGCGCTACAGTCCGGCGCACACGCAGCTGGGAGATGCCATGCAGAATCTCCACCTTGCCTTGGTCATTTGTGCGTTGGAGATGATCCTCAATCGTCTTCTTTTGCGCCTCAAGCACATACGGCTTGAATGAAGTTGACTGAGCGGTGGATCCCTCCACTACCCGCCAGTGGTACAGCACATGAGGGATATGCCGAATCTGCTCCGGTCTACTGCGTTCGATTATGCGCCAGGCCAGATCCCAATCCTGCGCCCCGTCAACTCCCTCACGCATTCCGCCCACCGCCTCGACAAGCGATCGCCGATACACGGCAAGATGACAGATATAGTTCTGTGAGAGGAATAGCTCAGGATTCCAATCCGGTTTAAAATAGGGGTTAAAGCGCACGCCCGTAGAGGTAATCTTATCCTCATCGGAGTACACTAAGCTGCTCTCTGGAAAGCGGTTTATCTCCTCGGCAACGAGGGTAAGGGCGTGCGGACGAAGCTCATCGTCGTGATCCAGGAATGCCACGAACTCCCCGCTCGCCAGTTTCAACGCATCGTTTGTGGCCTTACTGATGTGACCATTTGATCCGCGCCGATACCACTTTATGCGCGGTTCTTTGGCTGCATACTCCTCGACAATCGACTGCACATGGGGAAGCGTAGAGCAGTCATCCGCGATGCACAGCTCCCAGTCCGGATAGGTCTGGCCGCACACGGATTCTATAGCAGCTCGAAGCAATGCTGCTGGGGTATTGTAGGTAGGCATTATTACCGAGATGCGGGGCTTCAACGAAAGGGCTGCGCTCAATGCCTTGGCAGCCTCAAGATCGGCGGGACCAAGGGTATCGTAGCGCTTAACCCATTCGTGGTAGTTGGAAGAGAGAGAGTCCTGAAAGAGCTTTGCCCGTAGTGCAACGACGCCGCCGTCCTTCACTATTTCGATAAGCTTCAAGCACTTTCCCCAAAGCGCTTTTGGTTGCCGCAAAGAGCTGACCACATATCTATCAAAGAAGGACCAAACAAGCTGTAGCGTGCCAAGCTCACGAATCTGCACTTTCGGCATGGGGAGAGCGGTCGCACTTCCCAGAAACTCCAGTGCCAACTCCTTAATGCCCTCCGGCAACTTTGTGATGGTGCCACTGCGGTGATTCGCAGGGAGCGGCACCCAGACTCGGTGCTCTTCCGTGAACTCATCTCCCAGCCGGTACAACAGGAGACAGAAAAGCTGGCCCTGCTCAACCCCTGCGTCGCCATTTATAGACACCCACCCCGAGGGGATCGGCCCCCTCATGGCGAGGCGGGGAGTCGTCCCGGTCAGGGTCAGCGCCTTGCCGTTTAGCTCGACACCCTGAAGGGGGGCCAGGTCATAGACGCAAAAACCGCGCCGCCAAAGGGGCAGCAGCGTTCTCTTCTGCTCGGCTAGCCAGCGAAGTGGGGCGGTGAGACGCCATGATCTTGAACTGAGGACCCCTTGCAGTGCTCGCTCGACTGCCTCCTTTTGTTTCTGCAGATCATGCAGTTGGGTGAGGAGCTTGTGCACCTGCTCTTGATCAGGGGGCAGCTCTATTGATTCACGACGTAAGGGCTTCATGTGGTTATTTGACGGCTTTGCCGCGGGCACCTCGAATTTTGCTTGAACCAATGCACCATGTGGGTTCCTCGATCGGCGGTGCCTCGCCGGAGCACCTGTGGTGCGAAGGCATGAAATTCAACTTCATGCATACTCGCTATACTAAGCACTCATTTGCGTAACAGGCCAATAGAGCGTAACTTAGACAGCTTGCACGTCACGGGATCTTTAGTGGTTATTTGTTCTTATGTCCACCTTTGACCGTAACCCCAATGTGAGCGGGTACAACCCTGTATCGAGCGCCGAGGTACCGCCGCCTACCGACGGGGGTACTAATACAGCTCACTCTGAGGCACCCAAAGCTACACACCCCACCGAAACGCCCTCATCTGTTGAAGGCACCCCAGGAGCCGCAAATGAGGCCCCCACTGCATCAATGGTCGATCTGACCTTGGAATTGTTGAACAATGCCCCGATTCAGGCACATCGTTCGACACTGCGCCAGTTCGGCGAGATAGATCTCTCGGCCTTAGACTCGTTACCCAAGGTGGCAGATCTCTACCTCCAACTCTTTGAGCACCGAGGCAGACTTGAAGACTACACCCTGAGTGGAGATGAGCTAGACTACTCCCAGAGGATCGCGGACTGGAAGATTGAGTGGGATCGTACCAAAGATAGACTCACCGCAATCGCCACGATCGCTTCACCCTACCTCGATGAGCTGCTTGACCGTGCCCTGCCTAAAACAGTCTCCGATATCAGAAGGGCTACCGGACCGCTGGATGAGAAGCAGAGGATGCTTAGCCGGTTACTCCTTGCCGTAGCCTCCCTGGCGCCTGAATGTGTCGAACTGCTCCCGCATCAGCTGGTCACCCTATATCGTGCTGATATCGCCCAACAGCGACCGCCTCGCGAACGGGGCCTCTTTGCAATCGCAATTGAACTGGAGGGACGGCAGGCTGGGGCGGGTGTGAACGTTGTGCGTGAATTTTATCGCCAACCACAGGACTCCGCCTCACCGGACCTGTTCCCTACCCGAGTTTCTGCGGCCCGTAAGGTCGCAACTATCCCTGCCGATCGCCCGATCACCGCGGAGGAGGCAGCAGCGCTGTTAGGAATAAAACAGGGCAGTAATGGAGTCGCTCACTCGTCTGACAGTCCAAAGCCGAGGCGTAGCATCCTTACGCGAATCTGGGATGCGCTCAACGACTGATGCCAAGGCGAGACCCGATCTTGCATTAGACCCCGCCGCAATGGTTGGTGTGTCATGAAGAAGTCCGTCGTGGGCTTCTTCACTCCTGCCCGCTTTTTATTCTCTCTCTCCGGCTTCAAGGAACCAACGGTAGGTCCGTTTTAATCCCTCGGCAAAGGGCATCTCGGCTTGAAATCCAAATTGCTTGGCGCGCGAGGTGTCGAGGCAACGTCTGGGCTGCCCGTTAGGCTTCGTCGTATCCCAATGAATTCTACCCTCGTATCCAACCACCTCACGCACCAGTTGGGCCAAATCCTTCATCAGAATCTCACTGCCAGAGCCGAGGTTCACCGGCTCCGGACTGTCGTAACCCTCAGTGGCGAGGCGAATGCCGCGGGCGGCATCTTCCACATAAAGAAACTCTCGACTCGGACTCCCATCACCCCACAGAGTCACCGTGTCAGCGCCAGCGACCTTTGCAGTGTGGAACTTGCGGATCATGGCCGGGATGACGTGGCTCGTCTCAAGGTCGAAGTTGTCGCCGGGGCCGTAGAGGTTCACCGGCAGGAGGGTAATGCCGCGGAAGCCGAACTCCTTGCGGTAGGCTTCAAGCTGTACGAGGAGCATCTTCTTTGCGATGCCGTACGGTGCATTCGTCTCTTCTGGATACCCGTTCCAGAGATTCTCCTCTTTGAATGGAATCGGGGTGAACTTGGGGTAGGAGCAAATGGTTCCGATGGCTACGAACTTTTGCACCTTTCTCAAGCGGGCCTCTTCGACGAGCTGTGCTCCCATCATCAGGTTGTCGTAAAAGAACGTGCCTGGGTAACGCTGATTGGCCCCGATGCCGCCGACCTTCGCAGCGAGGTGAATAATTACGTCGGGCCGCTTGTCAGAAAGAAGCTGAGTTACTGCGGCGCGATCCCTGAGGTCGTATTCCCGTGATCTGAAGGTATCTACTCTTTCGAACCGCGCCGAGTTCTGTTCAAACTCGCGCACTAAGGCGCGCCCAAGGAATCCAGAACCGCCGGTAATCAACAGTCGCATAGCTACTAACTCTCCTTCCCGCTTCGCACAGCGCAATGCCCCGTCACGACCTCCCGCTCGCATTGGGCCACTTGGGATAGGAGCCTCCTTAGAGTAGGATGCCGAAACAGCGAGAGAGAACATCAAAAAAATGACCTAAATCGTTGGTTCCGGATATGCATTCAGGGAGTGCGTTACACGGCTTAAAAGTGAGCGAATGCCGCCCAAAAAGAGCTCGATGCAAGGCTAGAATATGTCCGTAATCATCATAGGCGCTGGATACACCGGTTTAGCGGCGGCCTGGGAGTTGTGTAAGGCCGGGGTGAAAGTAACCGTGTTAGAGCGCGAGGATGATATCGGCGGTCTTGCCGGCACCTTCGAGCTGGCCCCAGGGGTGCGGCTTGAAAAGTTCTATCATCACTGGTTCACCTCCGACACTGATGTGCTGAGGTTAATCGACGAGCTGGGTTTGGCATCGTCCATTCAGACCAAGTACTCCTCCACAGGAATATACTACGCCAACTCCATTTTTCGCCTGGCCAACCCATTCGACCTGCTGCGCTTCCCAGGGATACCGCTGATGGACCGGGTGCGCACGGGGTTGCTCGCACTCTACGCCAGAACAATCACGAACTGGCATCCTCTGGAAGAAGAAACTGCGCTCTGCTGGTTAGAGCGTATTGGCGGGCGCCCAGCGCTACAGGTTATCTGGGAACCGTTGCTGCGAGGTAAGTTCGGCGACGAGTCGGCCAACGTATCTGCCGTGTGGATTTGGAACAAGCTCAAGCTGCGCGGCTCAAGCCGCAACAAGGCCGGAAAAGAGTCGCTGCTCTACTTTGCGGGGGGTTTTGGAGCGCTTACTGCCGCTATACGAGCCAAGCTGCAGTCGCATGGGGTTTCTATCGTCACGGGCTGCACAGTGACGCAGATCCGCTCCGACCACGACGCGGTGCATATTGCAACGAACCAAGGGGATATGAATAGCGAACAGCTATTGTGCACTACGCCTCTGCCTGTCTTCCTTGAACTCACTCCCTCCCTCCCTGGCGCGTATCGCGAGCTTCACGGTGCAATCAGATTTCTCGGCAACGTCTGCGTCGTGCTGCGTCTAGATCGCAGTCTCTCCTCCACCTACTGGCTGAATGTTGCCGACCCCTCCTTTCCATTTGTCGGTGTGATCGAACACACCAATTTCGACCCCGCGTCCAATTATGGCGGGGAGCATATCGCCTACCTCTCAAAGTACCTGCCGACAACCGACCCGCTCTTCGCCATGAGCGACAGCGAGGTGCTTGCCTACAGCATGCCCTTCGTGAAGCGTATTTTCCCGCATTTTAGCCCCGAATGGATTCGCAGATCACATGTGTGGCGAGCGCACTACAGTCAACCGGTGACGACGATCGGATACTCACGCTTGATTCCCAAGACGCGCACGCCTTTACCGGGAGTGTGGCTTTCGACCATGGCGCAAATTTACCCCCAGGATCGCGGTACCAACTATGCAGTTCGACAGGGCCGCGCCGTGGCGCTAGAGATGCTGCGCGACCGGCGGGGGTAGATATCGACTCAGCACGGCAACGAGCTCATCCACATTCAATGGCTTTGAGATGTAGTCGTTCATCCCCGCGTCGAGGCATCGTTCGCGATCTCCCATCATTGCGTGCGCGGTCATTGCGACGATCGGCAGGTTCTTCAGCTCTGGATACACGCTCTCTCTGATTCGAGCTGTTGCCTCAAATCCCCCCATTACGGGCATCTGACAATCCATCAAGATCAGATCGGGCGGTGCGGCACGGTGGCTTTCCAAATAATCGATCAACTCCCGCCCATTCGATACCACGGTTACATGACATCCTCGCTTCTCAAGCGCCTTGCAGGTAAGTTTCTGGTTCACCACATTATCTTCGGCAAGAATAATCTCCACTCCTTTCAGCGACTGCGTCACTGGTTGTACTAGCGGGGCCGCCTCGGCCGCAGTTTCAGCAACCGGCAGCGCCTGGGCGCGCACGGTGAAGTAGAATGACGATCCCTGCCCTGGAACGCTCTCCACCCATATCTCTCCGCCCAGAAGATTCACTAGCTTCTTCGATATGCTGAGCCCAAGCCCTGTGCCACCAAAGCGCCGGGTAACGCTGGGGTCAGCCTGCACGAATGGGCTGAAGATCTGGGCCCGCATCGCCGGATCGATACCGATCCCGGTGTCTCGAACAACAAACTGCAGAAGCAGGCTGTTGGATTGTTCCTCGTCGGCCACAGCACCCGACCCGGCCTTGCGCGATACCTCCAGGCTCACTGTCCCCCCCTCTCCGGTGAACTTGATGGCATTCCCCAAGAGGTTCATTAGAACCTGGGCCAGTCTCGTCTCATCGGAGAGCACCTCCTTTGGCACGTCTGGCTCGACGTGCGAACGCAGTGTTATGCCGCGCTCAGGAGCGCGCGAGCCAAGGAGCCGCAAAATACGTTCGATCAGAGTATGCACTTGGAACGACTCAATAGTCATACCGAGCTTCCCCGCTTCGATCTTGGAGAAGTCGAGAACATCATTTATGACCGTCAGCAGATCTTCGGCCGAACGCTGGATGGTTTGCACATAATCCCGCTGTTCCGGTTCAAGCGCGGTATCTAGAGCCAGCTGTGCCATGCCGAGAATGCCGTTCATCGGCGTGCGTATCTCATGGCTCATGTTGGCAAGGAACTCGGCCTTGGTTCTGCTCGCCGCTTCCGCAATATCCTTGGCAGTCTCCAATTCCAGGGTCCGCTCACGCACCAGATCGCTGGTGCGGCGTTCGGCCGTCTGCAAGGTCATAATGAGCGATGCCAATAGCAGAGAAAGAATCGCCGTGGCCGCAGCCGACCAAGAGAACCCCACCTGATGCGCAAGAAAGGCGCCAGGCCGGGCTTGGAACTGAAGATGGAACTGTTGCCCGGCCAGCTGAATAGATGACGTTCGCTCAAGCACCAAAGGGATGCCTGTCTCTAAGCGGCTTGAGTATACCAAGCCGTCATTCTGCCCATCATCTTTATGAAACACGGTGAGCATTACCTTATCGGAAATAGGACGGAGCGCTGTCTCGAAAAAGTGCTGTGCGACAAAGGGGGTGTATGTCCACGCAATCGGTCGGTTCCTACCCGCATCCTTGGCGCTCCCATGCTGATGATGGGAATACACCGGCACAAACAATAGAAATCCAACCCGCTCCTGGTCGTCTTGTACAAGCGTTATTGGCGCTGATAATGCCGGCATCCCGGTACGCGCAGCTACCTCGGCCGCCATGCGGCGTCGGCGCTCTGACCCCACATCCAGCCCAATTGCGGCCTCATTCGAGATCTTAGGCCACAGATAGGTAATAATGAGGCGATCGGGATGAGCAGAGGCATCTAGAGGCTCCGTGCGTGCCAGCTCCACAGGAACACTATGTACGCGGAACTCGCCACCGAGCGCCGCCTGCATGCGGGACTCAAAGGCGGCCACTTCCTGATTGGGTACCGGAAAGACAGCGCCAAGACCGCTGATGCCGCGGAAACGCTCGACTGCGCGGAGGGCGTCTACATACACGTTCCATTCATGACTCTCCACCTCCTCCGAGGCTGCAAAGAGCGCTGCGCCCCCGCGTAACGCGTCAATGTAATCGTTGAGCCTCTCTTTGAGCGCTTCCTCCCCCTGTCGCACCGCCGCTTCAAATTGCACGCTCCGCAGCTTTGCGGACTCCATCTCAAAAGAATTCAACAGCCATGCGCTCAGCAACCACCCGCCACACAGTACGGATCCGGCATACAGCAAGGTGCAGGTGCGCGAGAAGAGATTCAACGCCATCGAAGTAATAAACATCGCGGCCATGAAGATCTGAAGCTGCACTAGATCCTCGTTCAAGTCTCCACTCGTAAAGGGTCCCATGTTCTGACTGGTCCCCCAGATACATATGGCTGAAAAAAGCGATGCGCATATCACTCCGGGAAGCGCACCGGATACATGTGTCACCAGCAAAAGCACAGGGAAAAGCAGAAAAAGCGCCGAGTAAGACTGCAGGTACAGCGCCGGCACACACAGGGCTGCGGCACACAGCACAAACAGGCTGTTTCGAAGGATTGGTAGAATCAGCGACCGTAGCCGCACCCCGGCAGATGGTATTGAACGCAGCAGCTCTACATACAGATAGAGGAGGGAGATCCCTCCCAAAAAATCTCCGGTCCACCAGGTGGAGAACAGCGAGAAACCAAGTGCGGGCGAGAGACCTTCTACGAGTACTATGAGCAGTGCCCCATTTGCGGCACTGGCCACCGATGCAATGGCTACCGACCCTAGAATCGCCGAGGGCTCCCTGTAATCACGAAGCCAGGATAACCGCACTGACAATGTTCGAAACAACCAGCCTCCCACAGCAGCCTCGGCACAGTTTCCAAGAGCAATTCCCAGGGCGACAAGCGGAGACACCGCAGTGCCGAGATTTACCAGGAACGCACCGAGCAGGACGGCCCAGCAAGCGCGCGGGCCGATGAACAGAACCGACGCTATCGCCCAGCCGGAGGCGGGCCAGACTGGAGAAACATTGCCATGAAGTGTGGCGAGATGGAGTCCAATGCGCCCAAGCAGAACATAACCAAGCACCACCAGCACATAGGCCCAAAGTCCTGCCCGCCGCGGGGCCATAGGGGACAAGGGTGAGTCAGCGCTGGTCATGGGTACTCGGGGCAGTAAACGGTCGTCGCTCGGGCGAATATACTCATAAGATGGGATCGACCTTGTTTTGCCGACACTGTAGCATAAATCAAGCGCCGGCCCTGGGGTCAATAGCACGTTGTTTCACCGGCATGTCGGCCAAAGAGCTTAGGGGTAAAGCTTTGTTGGGGAGCGTGCCGACGGTACTTAGTGCAGGCATGTTGATTGTTTAGCTTCCCTTCACTACCCTGCATCGGAATATTTTTTTGCGTGTGCATCCCTAGGTGTGGCAGCTGTTCCTGGAACACAGATGCGATCTCCGCCTCAGTCCATCTCTATCGTGATCCCATGCTTCAATGAAGAAGCAGTTATCCCCATTTTGCATAGCCGGCTCAAAGAATCTCTTGAGGCGATCAGAATCCCCTTTGAGGTGATCCTCGTCGATGACGGAAGCCGTGACCACAGTTGGGAGATGCTTGTCCAACTGCACTCTGAGGATCCGCGCTTCATCGCAATCAAATTGTCCCGAAACTTTGGCCATCAATTTGCCCTCACTTGCGGACTCGACCACTCTAGCGGAGAGGTCGTCGTAATCATGGATGCCGATCTGCAGGACCCGCCGGAGCTCATCGGCGACATGATTAAGAAATGGTCAGAGGGTTTTGACGTTGTGTATGGTCAACGCATTGAGCGGCAGGGAGAATCTTTGTCCAAGCGCCTGTTTGCCTTCTCTTTCTATCGTATATTCCAGCGGCTCACGGGGTTCGCCCTGCCGCGGGATACGGGGGATTTCCGCCTACTCGATAGGCGCGCGCTTGTGGCGCTCTTAGCTTTACGTGAACGCCACCGGTTCATCCGGGGCATGGTCTCTTGGATTGGCTTTCCGCAAACCGCGCTCCAGTACGCGCGGCCCCAGCGCGCTGCCGGGGTGACCAAATACCCCTTTCGTAAGTCGCTGAAGCTTGCAATCGATGCTTTGGTTTCGTTTTCCTGGGCTCCGTTACGATTGGCCTCCCTGCTCGGAGTCGTCATCTCGGCATTCGCATTCGTCTACATCGTAGTCGTGGTGTTGTTGAAGATCATGGGGATTAACTTCCCTGGGTATACCTCTCTGATGGCATCGATCCTGCTGCTGGGCGGGGTGCAGCTGATCGTACTTGGCATCATCGGTGAGTACGTGGGCCGCATCTTCGAACAGGGTCAGAATCGTCCGCTCTACCTCGTGGACAGCATCGCAGGCACCCCTAGTTTCCAGGGTACCGATCGCTCGGCTCCGGGTGCTCGACAACCCAGCTGAGGCACGCGAAGAGTTGATTGCCACATCTAACTTGTCCCAATTCGTACTGATTACGACTCCTCGCCGGTCGTCGGCCTTAGAAAAATTCGTAGAGCCTATCTTAACCAGAGGTTCTTACTGCCAAATTATCAAGGTTGCGCACTCAGGGGCCGACTCCTATCCCCTGGTAGTGTGCTGCCGACTCTTGTGCGGTAGAGGTGCCTGTAACAAACATCATGCGTAACCAACTACGTTTCTCACTGCTCCTTTGGGTACTGACCGCAATAGGTCTCGGATTCCCTGTGATGGCAGGGGCCGATCTGTCCATCACACAGCCAGCCTCGGGGGCTGTGATGGGACATTGCCATGACTATTTCCGATACGAGTGGGGCTCGCCCCTCAATATGAATGGCCCTAGCTCGGGAGCCCTCAACGACATCCCTCAAACCCACCAGCTCGGTGTGAGCGGTTACTCGTACTCCGGCGGAATAATGAGCATGACAACGACCACCGGTGCGGGGATTGTGACGCTCCTTTCCTATACTCCGGTCGATCCGATCCATGGCAATAAGGGCGCAATTCCCATCGGCAGCAGGTACGGCGAAGCGAAGCCCATTAACACATCCAAGTACCGGTACTTCAATGTGCGCATGTATTCTCCACAGGCGGCGGAGGCGCAGATTATGTGGAGAGAGAGCGTCACACGTTGGGCAATTACGACCTTTCATGTGTCAGCCGGCTGGAAGACATACACAATCGACCTCGCCAGCGCCCCTGTGGTCTCAAGCAGCGGTGCCAATATCGGGTGGACTCAGGACCACTGGGAAGGGCTCGAATTTTATCCGGTCAACATAGCCGGCCTGACGGTGCAGATCGATTGGATTCAACTGCTCTCGGACGATGACTGCGGCACCTTCAACGCCACCTTTACATCAACCTCAGGGGATGACCGCATCACCATGATTCTGGACACCGATACAAATCCTGCCAATGGTTATTCCGACAAGCAGACGGTGCAGCGCGTGGGCAGTGGCGGAAGTGTGGCCTTCGATTCTCACGACTTGATGCCAGGAACCTACCGTGTGTACGGCATGCAGAATAACGATTGGGCCACGATGACTCACCTGAATCCTTGGGATTTCTCTGACTCCGATGAGATCACAAGCACGCTCATCGATATCAGCGGCACCACTATTAGTGGAGGACTCTTAAGCGGGACCGTGAGCGGGGTACATCCCCAGTTCAACCTCAACCTGCGCAATGCAACGATCGACGCGTCGGTATTTCGCTACCTCTCCATACGGGCTAACTATTCGGGGGCGGGTATCGGAGAGGTATTCTTCTATACTCCTGCCAGCGGTTCAACTCCCGTGGGTTCCGAACAGTTTACCTTCGTTTCTGGTTGGAACAATTACACGATTGACCTTGGTGGTGTGGCGGGCTGGGCCGGCCAGATCTCTCGTCTTCGTATCTCACCTATCGCCTATGGCGGAGTGGGTACGAGCTTCCAGTATGATTTCGTGGCTCTGAGAACTTCCGGCTATGTAGCCACACTCCCCGCACCTGCTTATGTACAGGCCCCTTCGACATTAGAGGTCAACAACTTGCTCTGGGCATTCAAACAGCCCGACCATCGAGGTGGGCGGGAGTTCTCGCAGCATGTGGTTGCCAACACCTGGAACATGAATGAAATAGACGACATCCGGGTCGTCACCCATGTGGCCTCGGCCGAGATCTTGCCGCACAACCAGCTCATAGACCCAGCAGGGGTGGCTCATACGGGGGATTTCTTTCGTGCCTATACTATCACTGGCAACGGCGATCCCCAGTATCCGGTGCTGTACTTCGACACGGAGCGCTGCATCGACACAACGCGCTATGTGAATATGTGCTTTCGTGGGTGGAATACCACCGAATCGAATGGGTTCAACAGCGTTGCTCGATTCATCTGGCACAACGCCCTGGCCGATCGGCTCACCTATTTCGATGGTGATGATATCATAATGAATCGCAGCAATGCGGAATATTGCCTCGATCTGCGCAACATTCGGCACACCGAAACCGAACCGCCGCAGCCCGGAGGGAGTCCCAATCAGTGGACCGCGATTTCGCAGAACGGTTCATGCGCTGACTTCGTGCGTGTAGATATGAGCGAGTCGACAGAGGCGGGCCACTACTCCGTGCTGGATTACATGCATATCCGCACTGACCATGAAGCTAATAGCGCGTTTGCTATTGTAGTTGACGCACCGCTGAACCGCGCCGTGTCGCTCTTCTATAATTCCAATGCATCGACCAGTGGAGGCACACCAATTGGTACTTTGCCGGTCGATCGCAATACCAATGTGTTTCTGTGGGACACCTCTGCGCTGCCGGATGGCAGCTACTACATATATGGCAGCATGAGTCGAGCCGGCAACGACTTGCGCTATCTGGCCGGTGGACGGGTGGTGGTTAATCATTCCCTGGCCGATGATGCCGTCGCGCCTATTCTCAACTGCGATCGACCGAGCGAGTCGCAGCTCTTCGACACGGAGTTGGAGCTGGCCGGTTATGTGCTCGATGACGTGCGATTGGCAACTGTTGAGCTGTTCATCGACGGCGATTACGTGAAGACCGTTACCCCCTCTCTCTTTAGCATCGCGGCACGAGATCTGTATCCTCATTATGCGGAGGCCAATCGTCCAGGCTTTCATGAAGTGATTGATATACGGGGGCTTGGTCTGGGAGCGCACACGGTTCGTCTTGTCGCCATGGACACCGCCGGTAATGTCTCCAGTTGCGAGCGGACGATCACAAAGAGCACTGGCGCCACCTACACCCCGATCAGTTATCCCGCTCCGGATGCCTCCCCGATCTCCTATCCCTTGGACGGTCTGCCTGTGCCGGAGATAAATGTACGCATCCAGCAGAAGGTGAATCTGGCCTTTACCCTCAAGGATGTAGGAGTGTGCGGTTCGGCGCGGGTCGTTGGCGCAACCAAGTTGGATTTTTCGGATGCCGTGACGCTGCTCGATATCGCGCCGTCTGCCATGGATGTGACGGCCACTGCCCGTAAGCTTCCGGGACCCGCCTATGGCGTCAAAGGCACCATGCGCTTTAGGCTCTACTGCGACGACGAGGATCGGGGCTTTAAGCCCATTAATATCCGCAAGCTCAAGGGCCCAAAGAAATCTAAGTCGGCGGCTGCCCTGTTAAAGGCTGTCGGCAAGAAGATTCGACTTGATCCGTAAAGATCTCTGTTGCTGGGCCCTGCTCTCTCACGCCGCAAGCGATCAAGGGAGAGTAGAGTTGTAAGCGGGATTCTGTAAGGAGCTTCCTCCCCCACGATCATTCATCTGGGATGTGGATTGCTCCACACCTCGAGCGACCTTACCCGAGGGCCGGCACGGGCAGCGCCGTGAATCTTGCGATTCCAGCCCCTCTATTTGGTCTTGCTTCAACTGGGGTTTACCAAGCCGACGAGTCACCTCGTCGCTGGTGGGCTCTTACCCCACCGTTGCATTTTCGCCACCCCGAGGGTCTCCCGGAGTTCGGCACCTTCTTTTCTGTGGCACTTTCCCTCAGTCGCCTGAGGCCGTCGTTAACGGCCAATTTGCCCTATGAAGTCCCGACTTTCCTCTCGCCGTTTCCGGCAAGCGATCGGGCGCTCTACTCTCCCTTGGTAGCTCAGAGTGGTCACTATAGCACGAATCAATATAAAATGCGTGGGGTCTGCTTATGCGGGATCCTCAACCTTCATAAACAGTATGCGGCCGCATCCTGGGCATCGCGCAATGGCCTCTCCCTTCAGAATCTGCACGACCGTCTGGGAGCCGACCTGAACGAAACAACCGCTGCAGCTTCCCTGCTTCACCTCGACTACGGCATCCGAAGGGTACCTTGATTTGATTCGATTATAGAGGGAGAGCTGGGTTTTCTCTATCTGAGAGGCTAGGCCTTCCCTTTCACCGCGATGCCTGAGCAGCTTTTCTTCCAGCGCCGCGATTGACTCGGCGCTTTCCCTTTGGAACTTTGTCAGCTCGTCGCGGGCTGCCGAAAGTTGGGCGGTCGCTGCTTCAAAGCTGCTTTGAATTTTTTCGAGTTCCTCAATCTGTTTGAGCAAGGTGTCTTCGCGCGCGTGCAGCTGTTTTGCGTTGTGCTCAATTTCCCGTTCACCCGCCTGCTGCAACTTGTAATTGTTCAGGGTAGCCAGAGCTTTTCGTCGTGCGACCAATTTATCCTGCTCTTCCTTGATTGATGACTCCTCCCGTCTGGTTTTGAGTTTGCGCTCCTCAATCGCCTTACTGCGCTGGGCCAGCTCGGTCTCCTGTTGCTTGACGGTGGCGGACTTGCGCTCTGACTCGGACTGCAGCTTTTTTTGCTCCGCGAGGGCCAGAGCTATAGAGGAGTCAAGTTTGGAGAGGGTGATAAGTTTATCGAGCAGGGAGCTTTGTGGTGCGGTCATGATTCAGCATCTTAGGTGGCATGGATGGAGAATACAATCACAGGCTACTGGGGGTGGATATCCCGGCCTCATCTTGCTACATTATCGCCCCGTTACAGTTACCCATAAGGCCCTATAGCTCAGTTGGTTAGAGCAGCCGGCTCATAACCGGTAGGTCGCAGGTTCAAGTCCTGCTGGGGCCATAGATTTGAACGTAGTGAAAAGCTAGGGCACCGGCAGGACTTGAACGAAACAATACAGCCAAGTCCTTCGCTTGCGTAGCAAGCGAGCCTGCTGGGGCCATAGATTTGAACGTAGTGAAAAGCTAGGGCACCGGCAGGACTTGAACGAGACAATACAGCCAAGTCCTTCGCTTGCGTAGCAAGCGAGCCTGCTGGGGCCATAGATTTGAACGTAGTGAAAAGCCTGCCGAGTTCGTGGAGGAACTCGAACCCATGGCAGGAAAAAGTGTGAGGAATTGTTGGCGAATTTTGGCCCGCCGTCGCCTGCAGTATTGGTATGATGTACATACGCTGCGCGGTGGCAGAGGCGGCCAAGAATGAGCCAAGAATTTCGAGCGCTTTTTCCGAAATTGTTGACTGGTATATTTAATTTTGAGCTCCCGGCACCGGCAGGACTTGAACGAAACAATACAGCCAAGTCCTTCGCTTGCGTAGCAAGCGAGCCTGCTGGGGCCATAGATTTGAACGTAGTGAAAAGCCTGCCGAGTTCGTGGAGGAACTCGAACCCATGGCAGGAAAGATTGCTGAATGGACTATGTAGCTTCCAGGTCACGGTCCCAGATGAGGCGGCGAACCATTCGGATTGGAACCGCATGAGCGCCGGCTACGAACCGCTCGCCCTCCCCTCCCCTTTCCCTCCTGATGTGGTGTGGATTGGCGAGAGGTATGCCCCTGTACTCCCGGCCCATCAACGCGAGAGGGAGCAAGAACGGGCCAATCGTCTGATCGCATTGGCGCTCGAAACGCTTGGCGTTCGCAGCGCTGGTCCGCTTCCTCACGCCGAGAGCGGGGCTCGTTCATGGCCTGAGGGGGTGGTGGGGAGTGTAAGTCACACCCATACTGCCGTAGTGGTAGCGGCCGGCCCAAGTGCGCACTATCGAACGATCGGGATTGACATTGAGCGGGTTGACCGCGAGCTGCACCCACGCATTGAGGAAAGGATCTGCCGACCGGAGGAGCGACAAGCTCTAACGGTATTGAGCCATCCTGAGGAGCGGCGGCTGCGATTGCTGCTCACGTTCTGCTGCAAGGAGACACTCTTTAAGGCGCTCTCCCCGCTCGTGCGGCGCTATTTTGGTTACCAAGATGCACGGCTTGAATTCGAGGATGATGGGAAGGTACGAGCGGGCCTCGTGACTGATACCCTTGCTCCCTTCAAGGCGGGGAGCACCTTCCCTATCAGCACACATATCCACGGGGAATATATTTACTCCGGCCTGGCGCTACCGGCGCTGCAATAGCCCCACATGATTTGGGGGCGCGGATATGATAGGGTGCGCACTCTTGAGACTTTGGATCTGATGCGCTGCACGGCGCCGTTCGCACTGCAGCTTTCTGGATGATCGATGTATGGGTTTTACTTGTGGAATAATCGGGCTTCCGAACGTCGGCAAGTCCACTATCTTCAATGCGCTTACCTCGGCCAAGGCGGCAGCGGCCAACTTTCCATTCTGCACCATCGAGCCGAATACGGGCGCTGTTCCGGTACCGGATGAGCGGCTCGAAGTGCTGGCTAAACTCTGTGCATCGGAAAAGATCGTGCCCACGCAGGTCGAGTTTGTGGACATTGCCGGCCTGATACGGGGAGCCTCCAAGGGCGAAGGTTTGGGGAACCAGTTCTTAGGTCATATTCGAGGGGTGGATGCGATAGCGCATGTGGTGCGCTGCTTCGAGGATCAGAATGTCATTCACGTCGAAGGCGCCGTCGATCCGGTGCGAGATATAGAAACAATCGAGACCGAGCTCTTGCTTTCCGACCTTGACACGGTGCAGAAGCAGTTCCAGAAGCTCGAAAAGCTCTCTAAGACTGGGGACAAGGATGCGCGGGCCAAGCTGGATGCCTTCATGGCGCTCGAAAAGCACCTCTCCGCAGGCAAGCCCGCCCGTAGTTTTCAGGTGGGCGGAGAAGAGGACGCCAGTGCGGAGTTTCGTGCCACCCTGCTTACAGGCAAGCCGGTCGTATTCGTGGCCAATGTGGCGGAGGGTGACGCAGCGCATGCGCCGAATGCCCGCGGGCAGCATTTGGTCGACAAGGTCTATGCCTATGCGCAATCGCATGGTGCTGAGGTAGTTGTAATTTCCGGGCAGGTGGAATCGGAGATTGCAGAGCTGCCCAAGGCTGACCGCAAGGCGTATCTAGACTCTCTCGGCCTCACCAGTTCCGGACTCGATCGTTTGGCGCTGGCTGGCTATCGGTTACTGAACCTGATCACCTTTTTCACTGCCGGACCGAAGGAGGCGCATGCGTGGACCGCTCCCAAGGGCACCTTGGCACCGCAGTGTGCGGGGAAGATCCATTCAGATTTCGAGCGCGGATTCATACGAGCAGAGGTGATTAGTTATGAGGATTACGTTGCCACCGGCAGTGAAGCGGCCGCTCGCGAGGCTGGCAAGCTGCGTATCGAAGGGAAGGAGTACGTAATGCGAGACGGCGACGTGGTGCACTTCCGATTCAACGTGTAGCGCCCCCATACAGAAGGAACTATCGACGGGCCGCCGCAGCAGTAGTGGGGCTATGCGGAGGCGAGATCTATGGCCTGCGGCGCCGTGCGGGGCGCGCTCTTTCCTTCGCGCGCCTTATCGATTAGGGCCTGAGCGAAGGGCGCGATCACCCGCTTCCAGGATAATGTCTCCGCACTCCAGCAGCGGATCTGTTGACGATCAAAGCGGCTTGGGGCCTGTGCGAGTTCATTTATCATCGTCGGCAGCGCCGACAATTCCTTATACAGCAGGCCTCGATCGGAGCTCACAAGGGCTTTGAGACTCCCGCGAGCCGGTGCGACAAGAGGCACACCGAAGTCGAGCGCCAGAATGGCGGAACCGGAATTGAGAATGGTCTGGCTTAAAAGGAGTGCGTAATCAGCAGCCGCATAGAAGTACTGCACCTCCCAATCATCAATTCTTCTGGGGACCAGAACTACTTTCTCTCCCAACGCTTCGAGCTGCGCTTTCAGCTCAGGGGTGAGTCCCTTGGGGTCTCCGACTACCAGGAAGGTGACCTGCGCTGCCTGGCATTGCTGGGCGAGCTCAACGAGGGAGGAGATCCCCTTGTACCCCCTAATCTGGCCGAACAGAAGGAACACAACCTTGTCTGCGGCGATCCCCAATCGGGCACGGGCCTCCTCTGACGACACCTGCGCCGGATAATAGCCTGCGTAACTGCCGTGCGGGGTCACAATCGCCTTTTCGCGCGGGATCTCTATTCCATGTGCCTTCAGCAGTTCAAATGTCTCTTCGGTATGCAGGTGGATAACTGAGGCATTGCGCGCCAACCATGATCGGAACTCGATCTCTACTTCCGGGAAGGCCGCCTCGTGCGGCAGTACATTGTGAAGGGTCCACGCCAAAACCCCGCCACGCTGTACGAAGCGAGCGAGGGTCTCTTCGACCAGCCGCACCCGTGATCGGCTCTCTTCGACACTACTCGCAGCCTGCGATATTGGAGCGGTCCAGTGCAGGTGGAAGATATCGAGCTCCTCCAGCTCTTGCATATGGTTCACGGCCGCCGAGCTAATTCCGTACTCTTCCAGGGCGAAGGAGAGCAGATGCTGATAGGGGTTGTCGAGGTACGGTGGATAGAACGCGAGCTGCAGCGGCCTGGCCTGTTGAAGCGGCTTTGACAGATCGAAGATAGTTCGGATCGGCTCGTTGTAGCTCCTTTGATCGCCCAGAAATTCCTCGAACTGCTCTGCACGCACGGCCCAGGAATGATGCGCCACTACTGCCTGCCGGCCCGCAGTGCCTAAACGGTGGCGCAGCGCGGGATCCTCGCATATGTTCCGCACAGCCGACTGTAACGAAGCGGCGTCTTTGTAAAAGAGCTGTGTCCCTTCGAGAATGGGGTCCTTTTCAATCGGTTCATTACACAGAACCGGCAGTCCGCAGGAGAGCGACTCAAACACCCGTGAGTTGACATTGCCATAGGGCCGGGTAACTTCATTGTAACAATCGATACACACCTTGGCGCTGTTGTAGAGCTTAACGAGCTCGAAGTACGGAAGGGCGGCCCGGTAGAACCGTGCCAACGGCCGCTGCGGCCCGTCCTCATACAGCTTGCCGAACACCGCCAAGTCAAAGCTCGGATCAAGTGAATCAAGGATGTCAAAGATCTCCCGTTTGTTACCCCAATAGTTAATCGTTGAGATGGCGTCAAAGGCCTGCGACGAGAGCCCCGGTCCTGGAGCGAAGAGCTCATGTTCCGCGGCCAGCCTAAGCAGTCCTGAAGGTCTCGAGAGCACCCCTTGCAGCCGCTGCAACGAAGGAAGCGAGGAACAAAGATAGGCGTCGTACCGTAGAAGCGATGGGCTCTGCAGCCACTCATCTATACCGTTACGCATCCAGGCCACCCGCAATGGACCGCCGCTGTGGGAGGCGCGCCGCTCGAGGAAGGGAACATGGGTCGGCAGCATGGCCACTATTACATCGGTGTCCTTGGGACAACGCAGCCACTGCTCGGTAGGCCAGAAGACGACCCCAAACCCGGCCTTGGCCAATCGGTATCCCAACCCGACCGCGACGTAGAGATCGCCGCGCCCCGAGTCAAGGTCATCACTCGAGACAAGGAAGCAGACGTTCCCTTTGGTTGCCGCACTGGGGTATCCATCGTACTCCAGCAAATTCCTATAACGATCCTCGAACACATTCTCTGCGCATCGAAATGCACGCGGCGGCTCGGCCTGGACTAGTCCCCCATCCGACCCGCCGATTACAAATGAGCGCCCATCATCAAAAAGCACACGCACGCGCAGCGGCCTAGGCGCCGAAAAGTTCGGAATGCGCAGATCAAATCCGGTGTGCTCGTGCAAGGTGGGATAGTGACCGCGAAAGGCTGCGTGCACGTCGGGACGCGCGGTATTGGTCTGCCCCCTCCACACCACTCGATCATCTAATGTTTCAAGCTGCACGGTCAAAGGAACCCCTGGCTTCTCAGTCGAGAAGCACCAGCCGTAACAGAAGAATGTGAAGCGGTCGAATCCGCAGCGATTGAGATCAAATTTTAATTCAGGAAATTGCATATCTTACCCTAGCCGCAGCTCCCGCAGGTCTTGCGGCCCCTTGACCCCAGCCAGTCCATCGTGCACGGCCCGCGAAACGACCTCTTCGAACACTGGCAGCTTGGCTCGGTCGATATGCGTTACCTTCTTGCGGTAGGCATCTACGAACTCATGATGCACCGCGATAAAATCATTAAACTGAGTGCCGAACCATTTCCGCACAAACTGGATGCGATTGCGCAAAAAGTAATAAAGGTAGTGATTCTTTGGCAGCCCGCCGCCTCCTGTCGAAGACTGCAGATGCAGCACCTCGGCGTCAGGGGCAAGCACCAGCCGCCAGCCTTTGCTGCGCGCTTCCATGCTCCAGTCGGAATCCTCGAAGTACAGAAAGTACTCTTCCGGAATCAAGCCGACATGCCTGAGGCAGCGCGCATGAAAGAGCATGCAACAGCCGGTCACAAGCTCGAGCGAACGCGCGCGCAGCGTGGCGGGATCAATCGCGCGATCGCCTAGCCCAATGTGGCGGGGCACGCCGCAGAGCGGATCGATCTCAGCGCCCGCATACCAGACTGTTTCGCCCTTCTCCCCCTTGAAAATGACGGGGCTTACCACTCCTATATCGCTTCGCCCTTCAAAGTAGCGCAGCATCCGTGCGAGAGTGGCCGGGCGCAGCCGCGCATCCGGATTCAACACCATCAGGAACTCAAATCCCCGCTCTAATCCGGCCTGAAGCCCTATGTTGTTGCCTCCTGCAAATCCCAGATTCTCCTCTGACCAAATTACCTCTACCCCTGCCCCCTCACTCGAACTAAGGAAGTTCTGGAGCACCGCGCGTTCAGCAGCACTCGAATGATTATCCACAACCACGATCGTGGTAGCGATCTCTTGAGCTCTGAGGGCGGCGACTGCCTCTGCAACGTCGTGCGAACAGTTGTAGTTTACAAGTACGACCCATACCGGAGCCGCCGTTGTCCTGCCGATTGCACGTCCCACATAGCGATTGCTGATTCCGAGGCTGTTGTTGCCGGCGGAGAAATGGCGGCCACGCTGTTCTCTGGGTAGCAATGCGATCGGCTGCATTCCGAAGTCGCATTCCTTCCAGGTGTATCCGCTCTGTTCGACCACGGCTAAGATCCACTTTTCGATGGCACCATGTATTTGCTGCGCGCTTAGTCGCACCAGGGATGCGGCACATGCGTCGGAAAATTCCTCCGTAATAAGCGGAGCAACTGCTTGCTGGGATATCCAGTAACAGGGAAACAAGGGTATCGCCGGGGGCTGCTCGGGCTGATCAGGAAGCATAAGCCACTGACGTAGCGAGATATCGGCGAAGCTTCTTCCATTCTGCTCCTGGATTGCCCCATACCGAGGCAGCAGAATTCCAAGCTGCTGATCTGATTCAAAGGCTTTCACTGCCAGCAGCGCGCCGGAGTCATCACAACACAAAAGCTCCTCAAGAAGCGGCTCTACGAGCGGCTGCTCCAATGAGCTGAGGGCGCTGAGGGGGAGTCTACACACAAGCTCACTTTGAGCTAGGGTGCGCCAACTCGCCTCAGCCACTCCAAACAGATCCTTGGTCGATCGGGCAAGCAGTCGAAAGCCGGGGAAATAGGTCGAGGCCTGGGCCACAAACTCATCCGCTGCCCCCTCGAGTGCGTACACCTTCACGGTACGAGGATACTTAAGCCTATTATAGCATTTGGAGAGGGAGACCAGGGTTTCGGGGGGGCACTGATCGATAAGCAGCGCCACACTCACTACGGCCTCTCGACGGGGGAGAAACGCCCTCTGTGCCGCTTCTCTCTCGTTTGCAGTACCAAGCAGGGCACGCGGCCAGCGTCCCTCGTTGCGTCCGTAGCGAAGATAGTGCACGAGCGGATTAATCCCCGCACGTGCCACGTCGCGATAGGTCCCTCGATAGTACTGGGAGTCGAAGCGCGCAGACGGGTTTCGTCCCTCCACTCCGCCATGCAGCACGAAATGCAGCAGCGGCCAGTGCACCCGTCCCCTCAAGTCCTCATACTGCGCGAAGTAGTACTGCGAGTCGAAGTACCCGCTGCGCCGGAGGAGGATCAGATCCTGCAGCAGCCTCAGCGCATAGCGCGGCCGCCTGAACAGTTGTGCACCTTTCTTCACTGACGACAACCCAGCCATAACACTCAGCCGCAGTCTCTGCTTACCTGGAAATGCCCGCTTTACCCATGTGGAACTGCAGCCGCTCCATTGGTGCTGGCGAGCCTCGTTTCATAATTCTTGTCTCTATACACCTCAGCAGCGGTTTTAGGGTCGCCGCAGAACAGCGCGCGTCCCTTGGAAAGAACGAGAGCCTGCTTAGCCATTGAGGTGATCGTGCCCATACTGTGACTGACCATAATGATCGTCTTGCCCTGGGCCAGGTAGCGATCGAAGACCGCCCGGCATTTCTTCTGGAATCGCTCGTCTCCCACCGCCAGGACCTCGTCAACTAACAAGATGTCAGGGTCGCGATCAATCGCCACGCTGAACCCCAGCCGGGCTGCCATTCCTGAGGAGTAGTACTTAATGGGGGTAAAGGCGAACTCCTCGAGTTCAGCGAACTTCAAAATATCGGGGGTGCGCGCGCGCATCTCTTCGCTTGAACGTTTATAGAGGGAGCCGTTAAGGACGATATTCTCGACCGCGTTTAACTCTGAATCGAAACCGGCACCGAGCTGCAGAAGCGAGTCAACTCTGCCTCGTACGATGACTTCGCCACGGGCGGGCTTCAGCACTCCCGCAATAACCCGCAAAAGAGTGCTCTTCCCGGCGCCGTTACTGCCGATGATGCCGAATACCTCACCACGCGGCACGCAAAACGAAACATTAGAAAGCGCTTCGAAGGAGGAGTAGTAGCGCAATCTGCCCTTACGAACGGCGTTCATCAGGGTTTCTTTGAGCGATGTAGGACGCTCCACGTAAGAACGAAAGTGCACACTAACGCCCCGCACCTCCACGGCTGGGAGCCCCGACGTCACGGAGGCAGAGGATTGGGTATTCGCACTCTCGATCATGCTCATTTACATACTCAGATAAAGTACATGAACTTGTCCTGGGTCTTCTCGAAGAGCAGCAGGCCCGCCAAAAGATACAGGAGACAGAGCAGGAATGAAAATGCGTATATCCCCGGAGCAGGCAGCACCCCTAGAAACAGCAGATCCCGCATCATCTCGATTATGAAGAACATGGGATTCCATTGCACCCATGGAATGAGCCAATCGGGAAGGTGTTGCGGCCCGTACAGCACTGGCGAAAGAAAATAGAGCGACTGAATCAGCAGACCGGTGAGGTGACGGGTGTCATCGAAAAACACGTCAGCCACGCAAAAGATGAGGGATAGACCCATCGTCGCCATGAAAAGCGGAAGCAGCACAAGGGGGAGCAGCAGCGCGGTCCAAGGAATCGGCCGGCCGAAGGCCAGCATTATCAGGAACAGCGGCACGAGTGACAGCAATAGATTAATCAAGTTCGAGATGGCGATCGAGGCAGGGAAAATGTACTTGGGCGTCGGCACCTGATCGATGATCTTGATGTTGGCGCCGATAATACCCAAGCAACCATTGATGGTTGTGGAAAAAAATTGGAACGGGATCATGCCGACGAAGAGGAACACCGGATAATCCGGAACCGTAGAACCGAGAATCTTTGAAAATGCAACTGCCAGCACCGCCATCATCAGGAGCGGGTAAAGCATGCTCCAGACGTAGCCTAAGACTGATCGCTTGTAGCGCTTCTTAAGATCCCGCGCCACCGACTGACGAAGGTAGTGGCGATAGTCGATCAGTGAGGAGGCGAACGAGGTCAGCACCATTCAGGGGGTCCCGGCTAAGGCTTAAAATGACTTGGTTTTTTACTATTCTGGGGCGCTTTTATCAATCAGGCCAGATTCCGGCCCTGGCCTGCCCCCAACCCACTGTAGAGCCAGCGAGGCAGACGGTGGAATCAGCGGGCGGAGTGATCTAGAGTCCCCCAGCAACATTGTGCCTACCCTCACGCATTCGGGTATTCTATGCATCGTCTCGTTTCCGAATTTCGGACTATTGCTTCCGGCCTCCGTAAGATCCCTGGCCTGGTCGAGTCGTGCGCTCGCATCGAGGGACGAATTGAAAAACTCTCTAAGCCAAACGGCCCGCCGTCCGCGGCCTCCCCCGCAGGCGCATCGGCTGAGTTCGTGCCGGCAGGCCACTTCTATTCTGTCGTGCCGTCCAAGGAGGACATTGAGCGATCGCTTGCCCAACCACGCGGCCTTCCCGGAGGCATCGACATGCGTGACAAGGAGCAATTTGAACTCCTCGAGCGTTTTGTTCCCTTCTATCGCGAGCTGCCGTTTAGTGCAGAAAAGCAGGACGGGCTGCTGTATGCCTTCGAGAATCGGATGTACAGCTATACCGATGGGATTTTTCTCTACGCGATGCTGCGCCACCTCAAGCCACGCCGCATCATCGAGGTCGGGTCAGGGTTTTCCTCCGCCGTGATTCTAGACACAAAGAAGCTTTTCTTGGCGCCCTCGACCGATATTACCTTCATAGAGCCATTCACCAAGAGTCTGCGTTCGGTGGTGCCTGCTCCTATTTTGGATACGGTAACGGTGATCGAGCAGCCGCTGCAGAACGTAGACGTGCAGCTCTTCCGGTCTCTCGGGGAGAACGATATCCTTTTCATCGATTCGACCCATGTAGTGAAGACGGGAAGCGACCTATGGTACCTTTTCGCACGCGTGCTGCCCGAGCTGGCTCCCGGTGTGGTGATTCACTTTCATGATATCTTCCACCCTTTCGAAATGCCCGCTGACTGGTTGAAGGCCGGAAGGTTCTGGAATGAGAACTATTTCCTCGCGGCATTCCTGCAGTTCAATAGCGCATTTCGGATCGAGCTCTTCGCCACCTATTTGCATGAGAGGCATCCGGATTGGTTTGCCGCCCATATGCCCCTTTGCCTCAAGAACAAAGGGGGCAATATATGGCTACGCCGGGTGGGTCCGCGGTAGTGCCTGCGATCTCTTAAGACCGGGGTTCATATGGGCTAATCGCGCTCATCTCCCACCGCCCGTTTTGCCTTATCCGTCTGGTACGGATGCCCATTGCGGCCGGAGAATTCTCCGACCTGCACAAGCGCAGGACGGATGCGCGGGAGCGGTACGGTTTCTCGGTGCCAATACCCATGCACCAACGAGGGATCAAACAGGTAACCGGGTCCGCGATGCGCGCTGACGCTCGCGGGCACATGAAACGCAGCAAGTTCCGCCACCGACTGGTACACACGCTGCCATGAGATGCGCTTCAAGCACTGATTGTTGCCCCCACAGGGCGCCTCATCACTGAAATGGGTGCAGGGGGAGCAATAGATCGGTTCATACAGCTCTATCGATTTTGATCCGGCACGAGGATTGTACTGCTCTGGATTTGTGGGACCCCACAGCGAGATGGTCGGGGTATCGAATAAACGCGCCAGATGCAGCGGGCCCGAGTCGTTCGTGATGAAGACCTTTAGCTGCTGCAACAGAACACAAAATGCCGCAATCGAGAGCGCACCGGCAGAGACACATACCGTCACCGAGGACCCCGCACACGCGGCGCGGATACGCTCCGCTCTCTCCCGCTCGGCCTTGGAGCCTACCAGCACAACCACAATCCCCCGTTCCGCAGGCAGGGCCCGAATCAGATCGATGATATACGGCTCAGGCCAGCGACGCTCTTCCTTCATGTCACTGGCGTTAGGGTTGATGCCGATCATGGTCGCTTTTGGTGAGATCCCCTGGGCCTGCATCCAGGCAAAGCATTCAGCCTCGTCTTTAACGGTCAGTCGCGGTTGCAAAGGCTGCGTTGCACCATCCAGGCCGAGCGAACGCCCCAGCTGCTGGTAGGCACGATCGACATACTCGGTGGGGTTCCAGAACACGAGATGGGTATAGAGCCCTCGTCTAAAGCGGCTCGTCACCCCCGCAAAGCCGGCCCGGTCGCGCCCCCTGCTCAGCGCCGTCATAATCGAAGAGAACTTCGAGTGGACCTCTAAATCAATCACCAGATCAATCGGATAGCCGATGCAGTAGAGTACAAACTCGGCCACGTCCCAGGTTAGACTGAAGAGGGAGCCATCACGAATGACTTTGACCTCGTCCACCTCGTCAAACATCTTCACCAGCTGTACACAGCCGGGGAAGGTAAGAAAAATGATGTGGGCGTCTGGATAGCGTTCTCGCAGTTCGCGCAATAGAAAAGAAGCCCGTACGATGCTGCCTAACCCCACGAACTTCATGACCAGCACCCGTCGGGGCGGGGACTGCAGGGAGTGGTCCCGTCCGAGTATGGCGCCGAGCATACGCGCACACATATTCAGGAGCCAGGCAATGGGCCCCCCTACCATGTGGTCTATCGTTTGACGGGCATGAAAGCTAATCGACATCTACATTCCATCTGTGCGAGGTTGCCAACCATCGAGTATGCATGAGCTAAGGATCTGAAGCTACTGAGAGCCACACTGCGGGCCGAACCCATTTATTATTGGGGGGTTAGCAAAGTGCTGGTATTAGCAAGAGCCTGCCTGACCCTGGAAGCTGTTTCTTACATAGCATTTGGGGATGGGGGCTCGGCTTCACGGAATGTCCTAGAACGCCCAGGATGACACTACAGCCGCACCATCAATCTTTAGCACGCCCGAGACGGGCCGTTTTGCAGCTGGCAAGCCTGCCATGTGCGCTGGCCCTGCAATGGGGACTGCTGCTGGCCCTGTACCTTTGTGCACCCCTCGCTTTCGTACGCGCGGAGTATGCACTGACGACCCTGTGGCGCATCCCCTTCCACCCAAAGATGCTCGGGCAGGCCACTATGAATGGACTCGCCGTGCCCGCGCGCATTCAAAGCATCTACCTCACCGCCATTGCTGCTATTGGCCTTACGGCGCTGCTCCTCTGGGTGAGCCGCCTGCTCCTTTCACGCTGGCCGACACTTCGCGCCGAGTTCCGCAGCGCGAACCTCCTAGGTGTCTGCGGACTTGCCAGCATTGTGTTTTCCCTCTCATTGAACACGGACAATACGCTGGCAATAATTCTCTGCGCAGCAGAGTTGCTCCTGTTAGGAAGTGGCATCCTGCGCTGTGTGCTGCTTCCAGGCAAAAGCCTCCCCGGCACAATTCTGTATCAGAGCGCTACCCTGATTGGTCTTGCCATTTTTTTTCTTCTGCGAGCGCTCCTTTGGCCTGTAGAGCAGCCCCCCTCCCTTCCCACCCTAATCGCCGTTCTCATCGCATGCTGGCTGCTCGGCCTATCACTCGCTACACTTGCTTCGGCCAAAGGGCTTCTTGGCCCACTGCTTGCCAAGATGGTTCCGCTGGCTGTTCTGCCCTTTGCGGTGCCCGTTGCGATTGAGGGGACCCTGGCCCTTCGCCATCTCTGGGCGGTTGAGATGGCGCCGGGGGAGCTGTTCCTGATCCTCAGCGCGGCACTCGTGTGCTATGCGCTCGCCAGGAGACCACGGCGATGCGCCCCCTCGGTAGCAGTGCGGAGATTTGCCTGCTGGTTTGTAGGGGGGCTGGCTGCGGTCGCTATGTTCCCGCATGTCACCACCCCCTCGACTGAGCTGTTTGAGAACGGCAATAGCTACCTGCCGATTCAACAGCTGCTCGAGTTCGGCCGCTTGCCCATTGTCGACGTGATCTGCGCGCATGTGTTTTCTGATTTCCTTGCCGCGCTGCTCTCGGAAACACTCACTGGCTTTACTCCAGCCGACATCATTGGGTCCACCATCGCCCACGCCGCAATTATCGCACTGGCCTTCGGTGCTGTTATCACCAGAAAAGTTGCCGGGAGTCTCGCGGTAGCCGTCTTTATCACCATCATGGGAGGGTACGCCGGGCTCATTGTCCCGCCCTACTTCGCTCCGGCTCTGTGTGTGCTTTTCCCCCTCTACTGGGCTCTGCAGCGCTTCTCGGTACGCAACATTGTGCTGCTTGCGATAAGCTTAGGATTGCTGCTGCTGTGGAGGATTGATCTGGGGTTCTCGGCCGTTCTGGCCAGTGCGAGCGTGTTGCTGGTGAGCTACCTCAAGCGCAAGCCGTTTGTCACGTTTGACCCATCAATCCTGAAATCGCTTGCTATTCTTGGCCTGATTGGCGGAGGCGCGCTGCTTGCGCTGGCTGGAGTATCAGCCATCCGCACGCTGCGCGACTCGCTCCTGTACTTTGACTCGACTCAATCATATGGCTATGCATACTTGGCTCGCGATGCGGCTCATCACCTCGTGGGGCTCTACTACGTTCTATTGCCGGTGCTGCTGCTGGCGGCAATAGCCCTAATCGGATGGCACGAGCACCAGACGTTTCGTCAACGCTCCTGGAAACCGCGTTGGTCCACCGCTGCGTTACTGTTTCTCGGTTTGTTTACCTTCTTCAATCTGCAGCGCGGACTCGTCCGGCACAGCCTCTTTGAAGGATCGGAGTACGCCCTCATCTCCTTCGGATATCTATTTTTCATATTGCTGCCGTACTGGAGGGGCTTACCCCTTTCAAGAATCACCCGACATTCGAGCTGTATCCTGCTCTGCTGGCTGCTACCGGTGCTCATTAAGTTTCCAGACGCTCCATCCGAACGGTCGCCCTGGAAGACTCTGTACGCGGTTCTGCAAAAACCCCTTCTCGAGGATCCCACTAGAAAGCTCGTGGCAGCCACAAATCAGGTTGATGCCTTTGTAGACGACAATCTGGGAGCCCTGCGACGTATGACCCGTGCGCTGGTCAAGCCGGACCAGACCTTCATCGATTTCACCAATCGTCCGATGCTGTACTACCATTTCAACCGCACACTTGCCGGCCAGTACGCCCAATCACCGGCCATGCTGCACAGCGAGTCCACCCAGCTCCGTTACCTGGAACGGCTGCAGGACTTCGACATCCCTGTGGCCTTGATCCGCAGCTGGCCGGGACTCTTTAACGGCGCGCTCGATGGCATCTATGACGGATTTCGTCACTTCCGTGTCGCCGAGTATCTTTATCGAAACTACCGACCCTACGCCATCGTTGATGGAACCGCCGTATGGATGCGCGCCGACCTGGCCGCACAAGACCGATCCCCCCGTGATAAAAAACCTGTCTTCTCTCTGGGTGCCTCCGATGACGACACGGCTGCGCCGATCGTGCTGGGAAGCGGCAGTATCGGCATGCCCCCCTATACTTTGCCCAAGGACAGGTCATTGCGGGTGCTATTCACATTCTCCGCGCCGCCCCCGGCCCCGCTCGTCATGCAGTTTTCCCTGCAGACATCTGGCGCACCAAAGAAGGTAGAAGTGCCGATTGTGACGGACCCGATGTCACGCAGAGGCGATGCTATTCTCTCTGCAGGTCGATTCCCCAAGAGAATCATGGGCGCGACCCTTTCAACCCCTCAGCCCTTGCAGCTTGAGTCTCTCGAGATCTCCGACTACTCCCTGGTTCCTGATGAGCGCACGGGAGCCTTTTTCTCCCAGACACTTGGTTACATTCCCCTGCTTTGGGGTGCCGAGGATCACACGGACTATACACCTCTATGGGAGCACGACCTTCGATCGACTGATTTCTCACAACTACAGTCTCGCGGTATCAGTATGCAGAGCGCAGCCGAACCAGGATTTGTAACGTTCTGGATTGAGAGCAGCTGCGAGACGCCGCAGCCCCTTGAACTGCAGACCGGAGTCAAGAGCGCTCCTCCCCATGCAAGTTTTCGCTTTACTGTTCCTGCAAACACAGAACGACGACGCTATCGAATCAGGACGAGCAGTCACTACAGCTGGTTCTCTAAACCACCCAACTGGCTATGGCTTAAGATTGACCCCAGGGCGCACCACTGTCTCTCGATTCCAAAAGTCGAGGTAGAAGTCGATAACTCCCACCCGATCCTGACCCCGGCAGGCTTTCGTTCAGCGCCCTAACCCGAATATTGCTACAGCTCTTGACCAATTGATAAGACGGTCTATCGTAGACAGGTTTTTTGGCAGGTACCGATGAGCAATACAATGACCGCAGAGGAGAGCTCACGGCTACAGCGCCTCCAGCGCGAAGTGGCCCATGGAGCAACTACTACCGCAGTACATCAGGCTGAGTTCGGATGGGACTCCCCCGCCGGCATCATTCGACGCCAGCGCCGCATCGACTTTATATGCAACGGTATCCCGCGAGATGCCAAGGTCTTGGAGGTGGGTGCGGGTACCGGCCTGCAAACCGCAGGATTACTGCAACACTTTTCCAATATTGTCGGCATTGACATCTCCCCCGAACTACTTGAGGTCGCCCGGAAACGTGCTCCGGGTGCCGAGTACCTGGTGATGGATGCGCATGCACCTTCCTATCCCAAGGAAAGCTTCGATGCGATTGTCGGTGTTTCTATCCTGCACCATCTCGATTGGGATCTGGCCTTGCAAAATTACTATCCCTTGCTGCGTCCAGGCGGCTTCCTTCGCTTCTCGGAGCCGAACCTGCTCAATCCGCAGATCTTCCTTCAAAAGAACATTCCGTTCATAAAGCGCATGGTTGGAGACAGCCCGGACGAATATGCATTCACCCCCGGACAGATCCGCCGGTCGCTCGCTCAGGCAGGCTTTACCCAGATTGACGTGCAGCCCTATGAGTTTCTCCACCCCGGAACCCCAGAACGCTGGATTCCCGCCGTAATCCGTCTGGAAAGCTTCCTAATGCGAACCCCGCTGCGATCGATAGGCGGGTCTCTCCTGATTGGCGCCCGAAGGGCCTAGGACCGGATTTCGCATCGGCGGCGCCACTAGGGCCGGCGTTCGGGTAAGCCTCTCGAGACGTTTGTCCTGAGAAAGTCCCTCGTGGACTTCTCTACTCCGGACCGTGCGCGCCGTTGCGCTATAGGCACCATCACGGCTAGGGATAGGCTGAACTTATTCGGCGTATCCCCGGGTGTCACCTATGTGAAACTTCGCACCGCAACCCCTAGCCGATGCAAAGCCGACCAATCGGGGAGAGGATTAGGATTAAGGAAGCTGCGGATGGAGTCGCTCCGCGGCAGCCCGCGCACGCGCATCAGCTCAGCCAGACGAAGCGGCCAGTACAACAGCGACGGCGGGAAAGGGATGAAGCAGCGGTGCAGCGACCGGCGCTTCGCTAACTCTGCCAGGATCTGACGCAAAGTGTACGGCCTTGGGGCGGCTGCGAGGACAATTTCGCTCTGCTCATGCGTAATAAGCCGCTCTATGATGGCAACAAGATCGTCGAGGTGAATGAGGTAGAGTCCCACATTGCTGGGTCCGAATACCGGCACCATCGGGAGGGAATCAACGATACGCTCAAGGGTCCCCATTACCCCGCCACTCGCATCGCTCCATACTGTTCCCGGACGAACGGCAATACCACCACGGGCAAGGGTGGCTTGCTCTAACTCCCATTTGATGCGGCCATACTCGGAGCGACAACCTTTAAAGGCGGCCATTGAAGAGATGAAAATGATCTTCTTCACGCCATGCAGCGCTGCATTCTCATACAGCCCGAGAGTGCCTCTGATGTTCACCGTCCGTGCTGAGTGACTAGAGCCGCGGACCGGCGTGAAGTCGTGCGCTGCGTGAATCAGTACGTCTATACCGGCGAGCAGCCCCTTGGGGCAGGCAGCACCGAGCTCAAAGTGCCGGTACTCGCCCCCTGTGCCCCCCTCCTCCGAACGCGCCAATCGCACGGCCTGATCTTCCCCGAAGTGGCTGCACAGCGCGGAGCCGATATATCCATGCGCTCCTGTAATGGCGATCTTCATAACGCAACCTCACTGCCGATTCGATAGGCATTTGCCATCACGGTATAGGTTAAATTCGTCGCTGGTACGGAGGGGAAGCAGCTCGCATCTACTACATGCACGCCCGGGAGCTCAGCAAGTTCCCCTAACACAGAACTCTCCCCTGGCCCTGGTTTTTCACGCATCGGGAAGCTGGCGCCACCGTGGTAGCTCTTTCCGACTGCTCCCATTTTGGTCATCGGCACGACCGGGACAGCCCCCAGAGAAGCGCTGTTACGGAAGAGGGACCACAAGCCCGATCGAATAAGCGGCTTAGTCCTTGGGTTGCCACGCGCGGCGAGTATCACGCGACGTTGCGCCGGAGGGCCTTCCAGCCGCAGCGCATAACTAGGGGACTCGTGCGAGTGCAAATAGCCCTGGAGTATCACTAATCGATTGAGCAGCTGCGTTGAACAGGCTTTGGTCATGATCGAAATGGGCCATGGCAAACTCGAGAGGGCCTGGCGGTACAGATCATTGTAGGTGTACACGAGCAAGTGCAGCGGATAACGGCTTGCACTGGGCAGGTGCAGTTGTAGTGCCACCTGGGCAAGCGTGTAGAGATCTTCGCTCAGCACGTTCCGCGGACCTTTAAAGAGGAACATCGGGGTGATGAAGTACTGACTGTCCCGCACTATGATCTCCCGATTGGGAGCCTCTAGTGTCTCTAGAACTATGCGGGCGGAGTTCACCACCCCACATCCCAGAAACACCCGTGCGCCCTCGAGGCAGACCAGCTCCCCATCGAACCCGTGCCCCTCCACCTTCCATCCTGATGCTCCCCGCTGCAAGCGCTGCACTACAACCCCCGGTAGATAACGGAATGTCGGAAATGCGGTAAGGGCTTTGAGGGTGTGCCGCGCACTGTAGATAAGATCATAGGGACATCCATAAAGACAGAGCCCGCAACGAACACATCCCGGCTGCTTTGAGTGAATCGCCACTCGTGCGCGCCCGAAGTGTAGTCGTGCATCTCCGCTCCAGGGTTTCTGACGTCCGAGTGCATGCAACAGATGTTGGGCCTGCTCACTTGCGGGTAGTTCGATGTGCTCGCCGTAGAACGGGAAGAGCTGCTCAAGGCGATCACGCATCCCCACGATCGGCACTTCCTTGGCCACCGTGCGATAGTGCGGCTCAAGGTCTCGCAGTCGGATCGGCCAGTCGGTGAGATCACGCTCCTCGAAGGGAAGCATGTTCGCACCCCATACATTACTGAGACCTCCGCGAGCAAAGGAGACAAGGGTCTCTACCCCTCGTTGTTCCAGCTGGGCGCGCTGATCCACCCAGCGGAATGGATAATCTGAGCCGAGCACGTACTTTTCCGGTACCCCACTGCTGGTGGCCCTGGTTGCACTCCGTACCTTCGCTAATCTGTGCTCTGACCATTGTGCAGGAGGGATGCTCTGCAGCTCCTTTACGGCAGTCTTGAAATGCTCCTCAAGAGTCAGCCCCGCATCAACCATCGTAACTGGGGCTCCCCGGCGCAAAAGTGCGAGCGCACAGAATACCCCCGCCGGACCTGAGCCGATAACGATGTTCATGAGTCCCCTTCTGCTATGGACACGCTCGCATGCTATGGATTCTTCATATGCACCCGCTCCGAGCCCCCTGGGCGCACAGCGTACACCTCCTGACGAATCGTGTGCGATACGTTGTTATCATCAAAGGTAAAGGAAGTACCATGGATGGTGAGGCCTGCTTTGAGCGCTGCGACAGGGTCTCTCCCACTTTGTAAGGCCTGGGCGATCAGCAGCGTGGCATAGTAGCCTAAATCGCCATTGAGGGTCGGCTGCGACAGACCGCGCTCTGAAAAGGCCTGCAACACTGCCCGATCATAACTGCTTCTGCGTAAAAAGAAGAGTCTGTCCACAATCTCATTCTGGTTAATTAGTCCCTGCTCGAGAGACTCCTCTGCCGCCGAATGCGAGAAGATCGATATCGCGGCCCCTCCCTGCTTTCTTAGCTCTCTTATAAAGGTAGCCAAGCTGTCCGGTTGTGCATCGACGAAGATCACATCGGGTTGCGCTGCGACCGCTCGTGTTGCAAGGGTCTGGGCCCCAGTCATCTCAAGGTCTGAATAGCGCAGGGCTGGGATGGCCTTGCGGCCCTCTTGAGAAAAGAGCTTTACCCACTCCTCTTCCAACGTATCAGCGAAACCAGAGACAAATCGCACCATCATTCCGGTCTTCCAGCGCTTTTCACGCAGCAACGGTTCAAAGACACGAATCCACTCCCGCAGATCTCCGGCAAGCGAGAAGTAATTGCCCGCTCTTATGAAATCCTTGTTGTACAGCGTTTCACAAGAAATAAAGGGTATCCCGTCGCGCTCCACGCTGTGAACGATACTGTTGACCCACCATGAGCCCCCCACAAGCGCCTGAACGCGATCAAGGTTCCGCAGCTTCTCATAGGCCGTTGCTGTGTTCTTGGGGATGGATTGATCGTCTTCGATGAATAGCTCTACCCGTATCCCCTGCCGAGCGAGTTCATCCTTCGCTACCTGCGCGCCGTTCACCACGGCTTGTCCGTAGGGGGCAGCAAATCCGCTCAAAGAGGCGATTACCCCGATACGCCTGGGCGGCTCATCGGCAATGGCTGCCGCAAGGGATAGGTTGCACAGGAGAATCAATATGGGAATCGCATTTAGAAATCTCATAGGGTGCCAAAAAATATCCCATTAACAGCTGCCAGGATAGCCTAATCAGGGAGCAAGGCCACCGCATTGCAGACGGCACTTATACAACCACATTTGCCTACAATTGCATGATCCCGTCCACGATGGAGGGAGAATTATTCGGCTCCATCCCCTCACGCCGTTAGGCCACAGGAAACTTTTGCTCCATTTCTCCGATATTAGATATGTGTACGAAGCAACGTCGTATAGATCCCCGGCACCGCAGTAAGGCGTGCAGCTCTATGTGGACGTGGCCACCAATCAACGAGGTAGAAAGGTATGTCAATGAACATTAATGGAATGAACGTAAGCCAAAACAGTAGACCCCAAGCCGACATGCAGGCCATGTGGTACCAGCCCGAGTTGCAGATGGGACAGAACGGCATAGGAGGCCCCGAGGCACAGTGCTTTTTCCCTCCGCGCCGGCCTTCCGACCTGACGTTGCCGATGCCCTATCCGCAGAATCCCATCCAAGAGCTGGTGACGGTGGTGAAGGAGCTCATCAACCTCGTGCGAGGATTGATCGGCGGCATCACCGGTGGCGCCGCTGCAGGAGGTCAGGCAGCCCCAACCGGCGCGACCCAAGGTTCGTCCAATGCAGCATCGGCCAGCCCTACCGGCAATTCGCAGGCCACCTCTGCGACGGAGGGGGGTTCAAAGAATGGCCAGATCTTCGAGGACCTCATTAAGGGTGTGAAAAAGTTCTTGCGGCCAGTTCTGAAGGAGTTCGACGGCGGCAAGGCGATTTGGAGGGGCATCAGCGGGCTTTTCGATAGCTTCAAGGGAATTTGGGGCTCCATCTTTAAGTGAGCTCAAGCACGGCCAGTGAGCCCCTTGGTTGACTGTCGCCCAACACATGAGTACACATGGTAGCTCTGTGTTGTGCGTTCAACCCGGGGGCTCTTAGCCAGCCAACCAACTGACGCACTTGACAGCCAACGGCTCAATTCGAATGCGGTTACACCCCCCTGGCCTCCTTTATTCGTCGAGGCTATGGTGGGCAAGCCGCCGGTTGATGGGGACCGTTACGGGCCGATAGCTCAGTCGGTAGAGCAACTGGCTTTTAACCAGTGGGTCGCAGGTTCGATTCCTGCTCGGCTCAATCTTCCTCCTATCGAAACTTTCCTTCGGAAAGATTTCGATTGCGGCTTAGGGGGCGATCCCCCTAAGAACCCAGCCGAGCGGGAATCGAACAAATTAACACCGCGATTCGTTTGTTTCCCTAGGAAACAAACTTCCTGCTCGGCTCAATCTTCCTCCTATCGAAACTTTCCTTCGGAAAGATTTCGATTGCGGCTTAGGGGGCGATCCCCCTAAGAACCCAGCCGAGCGGGAATCGAACAAATTAACACCGCGATTCGTTTGTTTCCCTAGGAAACAAACTTCCTGCTCGGCTCAATCTTCCTCCTATCGAAACTTTCCTTCGGAAAGATTTCGATTGCGGCTTAGGGGGCGATCCCCCTAAGAACCCAGCCGAGCGGGAATCGAACAAATTAACACCGCGATTCGTTTGTTTCCCTAGGAAACAAACTTCCTGCTCGGCTCAATCTTCCTCCTATCGAAACTTTCCTTCGGAAAGATTTCGATTACGGCTTAGGGGGCGATCCCCCTAAGAACCCAGCCGAGCGGGAATCGAACAAACTAACACCGCGATTCGTTCTATTAAGAGTCTGAAAAGGAATAGTGTACGAGCCCTGGCAGCCTCACCCTACGGCGGCACCAGTCCCATCTTAAGCGCGCAGCGCACCAGATCGGCAAAGGTATCAGCCTTTAGCTTCTGCTCAAGTTTGCTCTTCATCCGCTCCACCGTGCGAGGGCTCACCCCAAGCGCTCGTGCTATCTCACTCAAAGTCTTGCCCTCCGCCAGCAGCTTCAAGAGCTCGCGCTCCTTTTGCTCCATCGGCACTGTATTTCCACTCGATGTAACGGCAGCGCTGCTGCGAAAGGCAAGCACCTTTTCGATTACCGAACGGGTGAGGAGAGGCGAAAGGTACCAGCGGCCCTTCATCACTTCCTGCATGGCCAGCTGCAGTTCAGTGGGTGATGTAAACTTGCTAAGGAACCCTACTGCGCCGGCCTGGAAGGCATCGCATACGGCCTCCGGCACCACATTCCCAGAAAGCATGACGCACTTTATCGAAGGATACTGCTCACGAATTCTCGCCACCAACTCAATCCCAGAGATCCCCGGGAGGAGAATGTCAACCAAGGCGACGTTCACGAAGTCGCGCTCAAGCGCGGTGAGACACTCGTCTCCGGTAGCCGCTTCTACAACCATCTCAACGTCCGGGAGTGTCGCGATCCAGTCGCTCAACCCGCGACGGATGAGCTCCTCGTCATCTACTATGAGTATGCTGACCATACATCCACTCCATCAACTTCACCGGAGGTATACTACCAGGACTCTGCAGAACAGAAAAACTTTAGACGACGACACAACGATACTCTGAGCGGGATAACTGAATTCTGAAACGGATCGATATCGAATCAGAACCAAATATTTCGATACAGCTCACTATTATCGAGGCACTTGCCTGCACCCTGGACCACCGCAGCTAATGGGTCCTCGGCGATGGTAACCTGGATATTGAGCTCTTCACTAATATGTCTATCAAGACCCTTCAGTAGAGCGCCACCCCCGGCCAGCGCTAATCCGGCCGCTAAGATGTCGCCAGAGAGCTCCGGGGGGGTATTCTCAAGAGCCTGACGAATTGCTGCCACTAAGGTGCCAACGACCTCACTAATCGCTTCACGAATTTCCTTGCCGGAAACGACCAGCGAAGCCGGGGCACCGCTCGTGAGGCTCCGGCCACGCACCTCCATCTCCTGTCCGTCGTAGTCTGGATGGGCGCTGCCAATGGTCATCTTCATCAGCTCGGCCGTTGCTTCACCTATCAGCAGGTGATGTCGCCGCCGCATGTAATTGATGATAGCTTCATCCATCGCATCGCCGCCTTGGCGAACGGAGACTGAGTATACGATGTCTTTGAGACTTATCACGGCAATATCGGTGGTGCCGCCCCCGATATCTACGATCAGACTCGCCGTAGCCTCAGTCACGGGGAGATTACAACCAATCGCCGCCGCCATGGCCTCATCAATCAGCCGGACCTCACGGGCTTCATTCTCAATCGAGTCACGAATAGCGCGCTTTTCGACCTCGGTAATGCCGCTCGGCACTCCCACTATCACGCGCGGTTTAAAGAAAGACTTTGACTTCCGCCGAGCCTTGGAGAGGAAGTGGCTTAACATCATCCCGGCAACCTCGAAGTCGGCGATCACCCCGGTTCTTACAGGTCGTACGACCTTTACTCCCTCTGGAGTTCGACCCAGCATTGATTTAGCCTCTGCGCCAAAGGCGACCGGGATTTTGCGGCTCCCATCGTAACGAATGGCAACGACAGAGGGCTCGTTAAGTACGATCCCGACCCCCTTCTCATAGATGAGAGTGTTCGCAGTACCAAGATCAATCGCTAAATCGCGTGCTACAAGACGGAACATAGAAACCTAAAACTCCCCCATTTGTTACCGGCGATACATCCACGAGCGGATTGCTGTGCCGCTCCGCTAGTCGTGTGCGTATGGCGAAAGGGGTAGTGAGTGGCAACGCCCTACAATTAATACGTATCTTGATGAAAGCAAAGGGGAGTAACTGCCCAACTCGAAAATAATGGCCGAGGCGCAAAATTCAAACATCGTCCGCCCGAGCCTCTGCCCCGGACCCCTGCCCCTCCGTTGCATGCCCAGGCTCTATGATGCATGCTCAGCCACGCCTGATTCGGGTCTCAAGGGCACAGGGATCAGGCCATCGGCAGGATGTGTTAATACGAGAGAATTTCATGGCAACCTTTCAGACGGTAGGAGTCATCGGTGCTGGTCAAATGGGTGCGGGCATAGCCCAAGTGTTCGCCTCGGCGGGAAGCAATGTATTGCTGTTTGATGCCTCGACCCCAGCGCTTGATAGAGGATTGGCGGGTATTCATCTGCAGCTAGGCAAGCTGGTTGAAAAGGAGAAGATCAGCAAGGAGCAGGCGGATGGGGTCAAGAGCAGGATTGCTCGGTCCGCTTCACTCAAGGACTTCGCTCGCTGCGACCTGGTGGTCGAGGCAATTATCGAGAATTTCGAGATCAAGGTGAAACTATTCCAGGAACTGGGGGCGATACTCCCTGCCCATACCGTTCTGGCCAGCAATACGAGCTCTATCTCCATAACCCGTATGGCCGCTACGACGAAGGCGCCCGGACAGTTTATCGGCATGCACTTCATGAATCCCGTTCCAGTGATGAAGCTTGTGGAGATTATCCGCGGTCTTCAGACGGATGATGCGACCTATCAGCGGACAAAGCAGGCGGCTGAAGAGATGGGGAAGACGACCGTCTTGGCACTTGATGGCCCGGGATTCATAGTGAATCGAATCCTCTGCCCGATGATTAACGAGGCCATATTCCTGTTGCAGGAGGGGGTTGCTCCAGAGGACATCGACAATGCGATGAAGCTCGGTACAAACCAACCGATGGGTCCACTCACGTTGGCTGATTTTGTGGGGCTGGATACACTCCTGTATATCCTTCAACTACTCCATCGGGAGCTTGGCGAGGACAAATATCGCCCCTGTCCGCTGCTCGTGAAGTATGTGGAAGCGGGTTGGTTTGGAAAGAAAGCTGGCCGCGGATTCTACCGCTATGAGCAATAGTTCAGTGAGGCCGCTCCCGGCTAATAGGTGACAGTATAGTAACTCCCATAATGCCGCCGGGTGGGCTGGGCAATGGGAGTGGTATTGTTTAGATCCTCTTGCTGGTAGCTGTATTCGCCGATGCCGTGTCGACGATCTTTGACGTCCTTAATCCAGTCTTTGAGCATGAAGAAAAGCCCAACGACGGTGCTGAATATGATCAGGGCGAAGAGTATGCCAGTATCTCCACGCTGTCCGTATGATTTGTGGTGCTTCATTTCCCCCATGATGCCCACCCTCCATGGCTTTTGTTGCTTACAGGAAGGTTATGCGGGGTTTCCCGTAAAATGTCGCATGGCACTGCGGGGGTAGGATCTGGCGCATTAATCAGCAGCAGAAAAAGGGGCTATTCTTCGGTTATTTCAAACTCGTCCTCTTCCCCAAGCGGCGGCTCTCCATCATAAACAAGGCCCTCTCGGTACTGATAGTAGGAGGACTGGATGAACGTATAGGGGTCCAGGGAGCCCTCGCGCGTCGTTTCCACTGCGTCCAGCAGCTCATAGCGGCTATGAATTACCCTCAACGCCGTGCTGCCATAGGCGACCCGATCGCTTGTTCCAGCATCGTCGCTCTTATAGGCAACCCAATAGAGCGGATTGAGGAAATTGTCGGCAAGCAGGCCCAGCGCATCTCGTACATTGGAGGGGCCTAAAAAGGGCAACACCAGATATGGACCAGCGGGCATGCCCCAGTATGCTAATGCCGTACCAGTGTCCTCTACATGTACCTCGTGCCCGTGGCGAGCGGCAACGTCAAAAAGCCCTCCCACTCCAAGGGTGCTATTGAGCATAAAACGAGCCGTGTGCTCACCGACCTGGTCGAACTTCAACTGCGCAACGTCGCTTACCAGGTATACGGGATAACGCAGGTTCTCAAAGAAATTATTTACCATTTCCTTGATAGGGTCAGGGACTATATCACGATAGCCCTTTGCCACCGGTTCTATGACCGCACGATCTACGTTGTCATTGAACCAATAAATCTTCCGGTTCACCGGCTCAAATGGATCCCAGGGGATCTCGTCAGCAGACGCATCGATTGCACACACAACTGCCAGAACAAAAACTACCTCTCGAAAACCCATGCACCTCCTCGAATAAGTTATCCAGTGTGTGACGCCAGACGCTGGGGCTGGCTCAACACTATAATTAGAGAAGCACGCCGGTGAACTCCGACCTGCTTCTTTCCCTGCGGGCCCTACTCGCCCCTGAAATCGACAACCGTAGGATCGGACCCAAGTGCCATCTCCCTGCCGTCGAGCACTCCGTCACCATCGGTATCCGGATCAAGCGGATTCGAGCCTATTGCCACCTCCTGATCATCTCTCACACCGTCGCCATCTGAATCGCTATTGGCGGGGCTAAGACCCGTGCGCTGCTCATACTCGTCGCTTAAGCAGTTGCTGTCCGAGTCAACGGGAAGATCTCCCGCATCGCGGGGATCCGAATTGGAGATTACCTCGGCACCATCGGGACAGCCATCGCCATCCGAGTCTGCAATCACCGGATCGGAGCCTCGTTGCACCTCTTCATCATTGCGCAGGCCGTCCATGTCGTCATCAACTCCAACGAATCGATGCGAAAGCTTCGAAGACGGGCCCGGCGTCGGCTGCGACAGGGGATCGTTGGGGTTGGAACCCATTCGCAGCTCTAACTGGTCGGTGAATCCATCTCCATCCGAGTCGATGGCCTCAGCATCATCGTCGGCGAATGCCTTCCCAAGCCAGTTGCGGGACGGTTTGCCAGTGCCACCGGTGTGGCGACTCTGCCCGTTCTGCGATTCGGCAGTGCTGGCGGGTATCGTCGTGGGCATCGCCGCGAGGTCCTTGAGGGCGCCGTAGATGGCAGAGCTCGCACCGGTGGTGGCGGTGGGCGTAGCGGTGCTGGTAGGAGTAGCGGTACTCGTAGCCGAGGCCTGGCTGGCTGGTGTTTGTGTTGCCGTACGGGACGCCACGGGTGTGAGATCATCGTCATCGCCTTCATCGGTTGGCGTGGGGGTCGGGGTTTCAGTCTCTTCCCCGATACCAGAAGCGTTACAGCCCAAACAGTAATCCTCCTGACAGGCCTTGTTGGCCGAGAGCAGTAGCGCAGCCAAGAGCAGGGCCAACATGCCGAGCCCTCGCGGCATCAATCGATATTGGGAATTTCTCGAAACCATAGCCCTAGTTGTCGATGTAGACTCGCCTACGATACCCTCTGCAGGCCGCGCGAGAAATAGAGCAATCTTCAAAAAAACGCAGGGTCCGTTGCTGAGCGCGGCATTGATTCGCCGGCTGTGCCGTGACGGATTGGGAATAGTATCACTCACTCGCCAACGCCCTTGCCCAAACCCCTCAAACAACGTTTAATGAGCCCTCGCCTTGTGCGTACGCGATCCGACAAGCAGGCTGGAGGGTTAGCAGGGTATCGTCTTAGGGGATGAGACATTACTTTCCTTCTCTTTTGCAGTAGGCTACCCATGGGCTGGTTGAGTTCAGCGTATCGCTAGGAGCTGTTTTGTAGATAGCTTCTGCTGCACTCTCGATAGCGCAGCCAACGCCTTTGGCGTTGGGAGAGACGCCTATCGGGGGCTTTCGGGGTCCCGACCTAGCTTGGAGCGCTGCTATCGCCACTGGCCGATAGTGCGCCTTGGTGTGTTGCGGTTCTGCGGATCGCGAAATATGTACCGGATAGCGAACGTCACTACACTGACTTTTTAAACTGACCAAATGAAGGAGAAGTCCTTATGGCGCATGAATTACCACCCCTTCCCTACCCCTACAATGCATTAGAGCCGCACATCGACGAACAAACGATGAAGCTGCATCATGACAAGCATCACCTTGCATACGTTAATGGATTGAATAACGCCGAGGCCAAGCTGGCTGAAGCGCGCAGCAAGGGAGATTTCGCACTTGTAAAGCACTGGGAACGGGAGGCTGCGTTTCACGGCGCCGGACACTTTCTGCACTGTATTTTTTGGGAGAACATGACCCCAAAAGGTGGCGGAAGGCCTTCAGGAGATTTACTTAGGGCCATCGAATCGCGCTTCGGCAGTTTCGATAGCTTCCTTGCACAGTTCAAGGCTGCTGGCACTGCGGTCGAGGGTTCGGGGTGGGTGCTCCTAGTGCGCAACATCATGACTGGGGATCTTGATATCCTGACCGCTGAGAAGCACCAGGATCTCTCCCAATGGGTGACCGTCCCACTGCTTGCCTGCGATGTGTGGGAGCACGCCTACTACCTCAAGTATCAAAACAACCGAGCGGCATACATAGAAGCATTTACCAATGTGATTAATTGGAGCGATGTGGCCAAGCGCTTCGCCGCTTTAGCCGGATAGCACGCGAGATCGGGGAGTGGCGTGCGCATTGTCCATCATTGCGCCGCTTCTAGCCCCTCTTTGTCCGCTTCAATTCTTTTGATTACCTCGTGAGCAGGGAGAGCCAATTCTAGGTGGTACATAGTATGCATAAGCAGTTACAGCCCATTCATCAATCGGACGAGATTGGCTTATATGAGTACGATTCCAGCCCGGGCAAGCAGAATCGTATATTCGTCGCGAGCACTCCTGAGACGCGCGTGATCGTGAATGATCCCTTTGTGACGGGGCTCCGGTACACTCGGACGCTCTCGAGAGCGTGTGCGCGCACCCTGTCGGCACTGCGTGATGCCGGTGCGTTCGTACCGGTGGAGGGGGCAGCTAAGGTGCTCCATATTTTGCGCGGCGGGCTTAACTTCGGGCTGCGGGAGGCGCTCGGTGATGCGTTTGGCTGGAATGATCATGGCAGCCTGTATGTGAGCGCCCAGCGCGCCCGCACCGACGAGGACCCTCAATTGTGGCACATCACCGAGTCTGACTATCGCAAACTGCACCTTGGCTCGCACAATGACATCTTCTTTGGCGACGTAGTGGCTACGGGCACGAGCCTTGAATATGCGTTGGGCGAATTGGGGCGTTATGCAGCGAAACATGGATCGCAGATTAACAGTATTAGTTTTTTTACTATTGGCGGTCCGCGTGCCTACGAAATCATGGAGAGTCTGCATGGTTCCAGCGCCTGGAGACAGGCTGGGCTGGTGAGTTCCAATGTTATTTTCTTTGAGGGGATCTTCTCGGTTGCGCATCAGAGTACGAAGATGCACGTCAAAATTGATGGGACTGACTTGCTCCGCACGAAGGCGGTGCTGCCCCCTGAACTCATCGATTCACAGTACAGTGACCCGGCATATCCGATTGAGCGCTGTACGATCTACGATGCGGGTTCGCGGGCATTTGAGCTTAGTGAATACATAGAAGACGTGCATGAGTACTGGAGTCAAACGCTGGCGCTCGCCAAACAGGGTATGTCGTACTCTCAGCTGCTAGCGGAGCGCTTCCCTGAGTTGAATGCGCAGCGTTTCAATGGCGCTGACCTTGAACGAATCTGTGTGCGTCAGTTGGAATCGTGCAATCGGCTGCTCGCAACGGCGCGCGGCGAGGTGTAGCAAGGTGGGCGGCCCGGCCCAGGAGTGTTGAGTGGTCCCGCCATGGCCGATCAGAACTTTCATAACTTTCATGTTCAGCTTAGCAACTCCGACTGCGAGTTCTACGGAACGCTGCGCCTGCGAATAGTGACGCACCACGAGGAGTCGAGGCGCTCGGTTTTCGCGAAGGTGTTGGCGTATTGCCTTGAGTATAGTGACGATCTGCGGGTGGCTACGGCTCCGTATGAGACGCATGCTCCGGCATTGAGTGCTGTGGATGGCACTGGCGGCTATCTGCGCTGGATTGACGTGGGCGAGGTGCGCGCAGAGAAGCTGTCACGGGCTCTGCGGCATCACAGGGGTGCGCAGTTCGCGGTCTATTTTTACGAGCATGCCCAAGCGGTGCGTTTTGCTGATGATTTACGGGGCAGCACGGAGAATTGGATTGAACCAGTGCAGTTTTATTTGATTGACCCGCAGTTTGTGGAGTTGATACCGGAGGGGGATGGCAAGCGGGTGGTGTGGGAGGTGGCCATTGTCGATCGGGGCATTTATTTGACGACTGGTGACGCGCAGTGTAGCGGCCAGGCGCAGCCTCTCGACATGTGGGGAATTTACCAGCAAGCCCTCCTCCCCCCCAGCATCAAATACTCATAAAATATTCATAAAATATTCTTCATAAAATATTCTCAGTGACTTTGTGCACACCTCAGCACTCAAGCCGGCTCTCAGGGGTCCGCGCCCCTCAAAGCTCCAAATTCTGCCTCCGATGTCATAATTCTCGATGCGGTAGGTCGCCAGAATGTACCTTTGCACTCGATCCAGGGGAAAATACTGCGCCTTTGGCCACACCACCCCGACGCTGCATACTCATTACAGCAGGCGACTTAAATAAAAGGCACTCCCTCGGACCCTTCCGGTGGCCCCGTCTTAAGGTATGGGCGATACGTTCCCGCCGGAAACGCTACGGTAAGGTTACCTGAACGATAACTACGGGAAGCCTGCTTATAGTCGCCGCAAACTGTAAAGTACCAACTCAGGTACTGCTGGCGGCGGATGGGACACACGCTTAAAACTCGCGGACGGTGCGAATAGCGTGATGATTTCTTGCTACTAACGGGAAGCGCCCCCCGTGGCATCTTGAGCAAGGCATCCCTCCCCAGGAACCCTTTACCTTCTCGCAATCTCTTGGCTACCAACTCCTGTTCCCTGGCGTGAAGTTTCCTGAGCATGAGCTTCACGTACTCCTTCTTTGACATCTCCTCGTAACCAGGGAGCCTGGCATACTCCAGCTCGACGTACTCGATGTGATCCCGAATCGATGCATAGGGATCGTAACGTCGTGCCGCATTAAAGGTTGTCCAGTTCACTACTTTGAACTGTCGCTTGATTCCGTATATTGCGTCGTGGAAGCAATTGTAGAACGGGTAGTCCTTCAAACTCGCAACTAGGCCATCTTCTATAGGCTGGAGCACTGTATAGAAAAAATACTCCTCGATATCCTCCGGCGCCGGTAATATCTCCCCCGAATATCGCCTAGCCCATAGCCGTCCACCGGGGAACTCAGGTGTATAGCGCTGGACATTCCTCGCGACGCTTGAATGTAGATCTCTGCTGAAGTCTGCTCTATTAGCATCCGGATAATGGGCCACTGAATGAAGATGGTTGCCTTCCATCGCAAATGCGTAGAGTTTCACGTTGTAACGCTTCGAATACTTTGCGACGTATCCTAGTGTTACTTCTTCCAGTCGCTGATTGTTCACCAGCCATAGCTCGGCATTGCGACTCCGTATCGTCACTAAACTCGCTATGCGTCTGGACTCGATCCGATTGTGATATCCCATCAATACAGATTATCGGGATTTCACAACAAGAGTTTCCTTACTTTAATCAGATTAAAACCACACAAGGTCGCTGAGAATATTTAGGAATGAATATTTAGGAATGAATATTTAGGAATATTTAGCTAGCTTAGCCGCGGGAGATTTCGGTTGACCGCTTGGGCTTATTCAGCAACACCTCCTCAATCCTCCCCATCAACCCCTCATGCACTAACGGCTTGTAGCGCAGCGCTTCTATGTTCTCCGTCAGCTGCTTGGGCGACGACGCCCCAAGTATCACACTGCTCACCTGCTGGTTCTTGAGACACCACACGATCGCCAACTGCCCAAGCGTACACCCCACCTCCTTCGCTATCCGCGCAAGCCCGCGCACCTTCTCGACCGTCGACGGGGTTAGCTGATCACGCAGCCACTCATTCTTTTCAAGCCTGCTCCCCGCCGGAATCCCCTCATTGTACTTCCCAGTAAGTATCCCAGAGGCTAGCGGGCTCCATGTCGTCAATCCTAATTTGTACTTTCGATACAAGGGCACGTACTCGCTCTCGATGCGATCACGCCACAGCATATTATACTGCGGCTGCTCCATCGTCGGCGGCACACAGTGATTCTCCTTCGCCACATGGAACGCCTCCTCAATTAGATCAAGCGGCCACTCGGAAGTCCCCCAATAAAAAACAAGCCCCGAACGCACGAGACAATCCATCGCCCGTACCGTTTCTTCCACCGGCGTCGTAAAGTCGGGGCGATGACAAAACAGCAGATCCACATACTCAAGCTTTAGCCTCTTGAGCGACCGTTTGGTGCCCTCCACCAAGTGCTTCCAATTGAGCCCCGTGTCATTCGGCCCGTTGCCACCCCAGTAAATCTTGGTGCTTACCACCAGATCGCTGCGGTTGAAGCTCCTAAGAGCCTCGCCCATGATCTCCTCCGATCGACCATGCGCATACTCCTCGGCATTATCGAAAAAATTCACCCCTTGGTCGAAGGCTAAACGCATCATCTCGCCAGCCGTTTTGACATCCACACTACTGCCAAAGGTGAGCCATGAACCCAGCGACAGCTCGCTCACCTTAAGACCCGCCTTCCCAAGATTGTTGTACTCCATAGCATCCGCCCCAATCTGCAAACCCGTGTATCCTTCCCCATGACTACCGATGCTTCAGACACGGCGCAAGGCAAATAAAATAACTGCGCCAGCTCGAATATGCCTCGATCTGGCGCAGTCTCAGCTGACTCACCCCCGGGTGCAGCCCCCCTTGGCCGCGATTTCGCATTGGCGAACCACGGCGTGTGCAGCCATGGGATCGCCTCGCTGCAAAACCGCCGCTAGCGGAGACCGGGCGCCGCCGGCCAAGGAGTCGCAAGCCCAGGTGCCACCCCAGGTGCAAATCCGGTCGCGAGCCCCTGTGCAGCCTTGGCAAGCTCAACAAGCTGCACGAACTCCCGTCTCTGCCCCTCCTCGTCGCGTCCAAATGCACCCTTTGCGAGGTTTGCCACCTGGTCAAAGCCGTACGAGCCGCGAAACTGACTCTGCCGCAACAGATGGCCGAAGTAGCTCACTGCTGCCGCGAAGCGGAAGTCATTAGAGGCATCCTGCCACCGCTGCACTATGTTGCCTCGCTCAACCGGGAACTCTAAAAGCCCCGACGTGTGCGCTTCCGGCTCCTTGTAGCGGATGCGCAGGAATCCGAGCTCCCCTTGGTGGGGATCACTCAGCAACTTTGGAGTGCTCTCCTGTCCATAGCGCCGATCCCCCGAAAGTTGCTTGCCAATCGGGGATTCCCGAAGCACGACCTCGTACAGAGCGGTCACAGTGTGTCCGGTGCCGATCTCGCCCGCATCAATCCGATCATCCTGGAACTCGTGATTTGCAAGCGCTCGATTCTCATAGCCAATCAGTCGGTAGTGGCTCACCTGCATTGGATTAAACTCCATCTGCAGCTTCACATCCTTAGCAACAACCTCTACTGTACCCGCAACATCTTTCTGGAACACTTTGCGGGCCTCCTCGAAGCTATCGAGATAGAAGAAGTTGCCATTGCCCTTATTGGCGAGCTGCTCCATGGTGGCCTCTTGCAGATTCCCCTCTCCTACACCTACCGTAGTGAGAGTGATCCCCGATTGCCTCTCTGCTTCGATCAATCGTACGAGCGAAGCTCTGTCTGAGATTCCCACATTAAAATCACCATCAGTCGCAAGAATCACCCTGTTGACCGCACCAGGACTGTAGTGGCGCCGCGCCAAATCATAGGCCTGCTGTATGCCCGCCGCACCGGCAGTAGAGCCCCCCGCGCCAAGCCGATCGATAATATCGATTATGCGCGACTTTTGGCCTATGTCGGTGGGTTCCAGCGCTACTCCGCTATAACCGGCGTAGGTCACGATGCCGACTCGATCACCCGGCCTCATCTGCTCTACCAGGATCTTCAGCGCACCCTTCACAAGCGGCAGTCGATTCTGCGGCATCATCGAGCCGGATACATCGATTAGGAACACTAAATTCCAAGGCTTTCTTTGCTCGAGCACATCACGGGCCCGGATACCAAGTTTCACCAACAGCTTTCCCTCCTCAAGCGGAGCAGGTGCTATCTCATACGAAAGGGTGAACGGCTTCTCCGTTTGAACCGGATACTCGTATGAAAAGTAGTTTAGAAACTCCTCGATGCGTACGGCATCCGGCGGCGGGAGCTGCCCAGAGCGCAACATACGTCGTACATTGGTGTAACTCCCCGTATCCACATCGATGCTAAAGGTTGATACGGGCTCAACTTCGGTTGCGATAATCGGTCTTTCACCATAGGCCTGGTAGCTCTCCCGGTCCCTCGGCACATGAAGAGTTGGGTGGAGCGCAATCCCATGACTACCGGTTGATGACCACTCACCAGCCGCCGCCAGCGGGCTCAGGGCTCTGTCGCGCAACTCGCCTGCAATCGATGGAGCCTCTTGAGGCCCCATTACCTGCGGAGGTGCCGGCCGTCGGTAACTCCCTTGATCGGCCAGTTCATTAGAAGCTGCCCCCTCCACCGACTTCTTGAAGGCGTCATTCGATCTCGCCGTGAAGTCAGAACTCATACGCTGTGCAGAGTCGGATTCTCCTAGCTGTTTCGAGGTGCTTTCTCCACTCTTGCTCGCGGCCGCTTGGGGAACGACTACCCCGCCCTTGCTCTCCAGATGACTGGTTGCAGCCCCAATCGCCTGGCCGGACTCCCCTCGCTGTTCCGCGCGGTGGGAGCTCTCCGCATCTGCCTTTACTTTACTCGATTCATCGGGGTCGGTGCTTGGCTCCTGCTTCACCGGCTCCGGCGCTATCACACCCGACGCCGGCTTTACTTCGGAAACCGTCGGGGAGAGGATAGGTTGCCTTTTCGTAAGCGACCCATCCTCATCCCACACTACCGCCATACACAGCACGATCACTGCACACACGGCCACTCCCCGCATCACCTGTCGCGGCGACATATTGAACCTCATATACAACCTCCTCAAAAAACCGAACGACTCCTCCTCCACCTGCACCATGATGCGGGTCGTTAAACCGACCGGCGCTTCATGACGACTGGCAGCAAGGCTCCGTTCCACTTCACAGATCGCTTTATACCTATCAAATGAGCGCTTCAGTTCGGGATCATCGCGCAGCGCCTCTTCAAAGGCTGCCCGTTGCTCATTACTCAAGCTCCCCTCGAGTGCGTCGATGAAGAGTGCCTCATTGTCCTTGTGGATCTCATTCATAGGGCTACCTCCTCAAAGATGCAGCGTTTAAGCGCCAGGCGCGCGGCGTGCAGTCGTGATCGTACGGTTCCAACGGGAATGCCGACGAGCTGGGCCGTCTCCTCGTAGCTCCGCTCTTCAAGCGCAACGAGCGCCAGCACCTCTCGGAAGCGCGCACCGAGCTTGGCAAAACAGTCGTGGAACTTCTCAGTAAGCGCGGGAGTGGGGAAAGCGGAGCTGCTGGCTCTGTCGTGTGTATCGGGATCAAAACGAACTGAAATTCGACTCTCACGATAACGCGCTGAGGCGAAATAGCTCTGCACCACATTGAGCGCAATGCGGGTGATCCAGGTGGCAAAGGTCGCCTCGAAACGAAAGCGCGAGAGCGCACGATAAGCGCGCAGGAATACATCCTGAGTGAGCTCCTCGGCGATCTCCCGATTTCCGCACTGACGCATGCACAGGGAGAAGATGCGATCCTTATAACGGTCGACAAGGATACGGAATGCCTCGGTCTCCCCCTTCAACACACTCCGGATGGCATCGGCATCGGTTTGATCAGAGGATGAATCGCTTTCCATATACAGTGCGGTTACGGCATCATCGAAGTGTCGCATTGAGCGCTCCGGGGAGGTATCCCCCGAAAAACAGTGTCCGCTCTATTAGACCGGGGCCAACATGAGAAGTTCGATGCGGCGGCTGCACGCCTCGAAATAGTGCTAAGCGATTGAGACTACAGGAACTTCTCAATCGCGGGAGCAGCATTATCGACCAGCCGCAGCTGCGCCTCCTCCCATGCCCGATCCCTTCCAAGCTCCGTTGCGATGATCTTGGCTACGTGCGGAGCTTGCGCCAAGGCCGCAGCCCGATCCAAAAATAGAGTGCGCAGTCGGCGTGCCAGCACATCCTCAACTGTCCGCGCCATCTCGTTTCGTACCGCGTAGACGACTTGGCCTACCGTTTCAGGGCGACTATCAACTAATCGAGTGCTGCAGTTGGGGGAGGCAGATTCAAGATCCTCAACCGCCGAGGCGTCGCTTCCATACCCTTCAAAGCGACCAGTATAGTGGGGAGCACTGCTGCCGTGCAGTGCAAGCGTTGCTGTCATGCAGGCAACCGCTGGCAATTCAGCGATCTCTGCTGCCCTCCCTACTGCGGCCATCGCCATCTTGCGATAGGTAGTCCACTTGCCGCCACGCACTGACAGCAGTCGGCCCCGCGTTTCATCGAGCACAAAATCCCTCGAAACAACATGACTGGGCCCGCTTTGTCCAAGCGCAGCCAGAGGTCTAAGCCCCGCAAAACTTGCCCGTATCTCTGAGCGATCGGGGATGTGCTCAAGGTAGGGGGCAATGGCAGATAAGATCTCATTCACTTCAAACTTGCGCGGCCTAGGGTCAGCTTCAATGCGTCCTACAGTGTGATCAGTGGTGCCTACTAAAAGCACGTCATGCCAAGGAATAAGAAACATTACCCGCTTATCGAGGGTCTTCGGAATGACCAGTGCCTTGGTGGCTGGAAACACTGAACTGCCGAACACCAGGTGAATCCCTTGACTGGGCAGGAGACGGGTAGTTGCATCCCCTGCCAAGGATCGGACCTGATCCGAAAAGGGGCCTGCTGCATTGATTATCACACGGGCGTGAATCTCGAACTCGGCGCCGCTTTCGACTTCCCTTACCCGGGCCCCGCGAACAGCCCCCTGCCCATCGTACAGGAACTCCTCGAGTGCGCAGTAGTTGAGAATCGTCGCGCCAAGCTCTGCTGCGCTCTTGGCAATACTGATAAGAAGCCGTACGTCATCGAACTGGCCATCACGATACAGTACCCCTCCGCGAAGATTCCGGCGGGCCAGCGCAGGGAAAGCGTCCACGATATCGACGCGAGACAGGTTCTCCACCCCAGCAAAGGGCCCCAGCTGGCTGGCAGGGGCCAGCCGCTGGTAGAGTCTTACCCCCGCACCGTAAGCGACTGAGTCAGCGAGCGAGTAAAAAGGGACGACAAACTCTCGTACTCGCACCGCATGGGGTGCTAATTCTTGTAAGCGGCTCCGCTCCTCCAGCGATTCTCTAATCAGTGACCAGTCGAAGCTTCTCAAATAACGGATGCCGCCGTGGATAATCTTGGTGCTCCGGCTTGAGGTGCCGGAGCCGAAATCGCCGCGTTCAATCAGTAGCACCTCATAGCCGCGCGCTGCGGCATCGAGTGCACACCCCATGCCGGTAGCACCTCCACCGATGATGAGCATGTCCCACGGCCGCGTACGCGCGGCTATCGACCGTAGAATTGATTCACGGGAGGAACGCAAAGAGACCCGTTGGGATTATCGGGGTGCCGGGCGCCCAGCTACCTCGGGCCTGCCTCACGCACCGCCGCGGATACACCGTCAGAGTACTTCTTGAAGTTCTCTTTGAACAGATTGGAAAGCTTGGTCGCCGTACCATCATAGCTCTTGGCATCAGCCCATGCCTCGCGCGGGTTCAAGGATTCCGCAGGAACGTTCGGTACCTCCGTTATCATCTGGAGGCCAAATATGGAGTCCTGCTTTGTACGCGCATCGCGTAACTGCCCACTGTGAATGGCGTCAATAATGGCGCGGGTATGCACCAGCTTCATCCGTTTGCCGGTGCCATAGCTTCCACCCGTCCAGCCCGTGTTCACCAGCCACACGCTGGCATTGTGTTTCTTCATGTTCGCAGCCAGAAGTTCTGCGTACTTTCCGGGATGCCAAACGAGAAAGGGGCCTCCAAAGCAGGGAGAGAAGGTTGCTTCTGGTTCAGTAACCCCGACCTCTGTTCCTGCAACTTTCGCCGTATACCCGCTAATGAAATGGTACATGGCCTGTTCCGGCGTAAGTCTGCTTACTGGGGGGAGCACACCGAATGCATCGCAGGTCAGAAAGATCAGATCCGTGGGGTGCCCGGCCACACAAGGTACTTTGGCGTTCTTGATGTACTCGATAGGATAAGCGCCGCGAGTATTCTCTGTGAGCCGGCCATCTGCGTAATTCACCGTTCGGTCTTCCTGGTTATACACGACATTCTCCAACACGGCGCCGAAACGCAGTGCCTGGTAGATGTCCGGTTCAGACTCGGCAGTCAGGTTGATAGCCTTGGCGTAGCAGCCGCCCTCAATATTGAAGATACCGTCCTCACTCCAAACATGCTCATCGTCACCAATCAGGCGGCGCTTTGGATCGGCCGAGAGGGTTGTCTTTCCGGTTCCGGAGAGCCCGAAGAGCAGAGAACTGCGGTCAGAATGCGGATCGGCTGTCGCCGAACAGTGCATGCTGAGCAGCCCGCGCTTCGGCATCAGGTAGTTCATGATGGTGAAAACGCCTTTCTTCATCTCGCCAGCGTACTCGGTGCCCAAGATTACCATCTCAGCGGAGTTGAAGTTGATGTCGATGCTCGTTTTTGATGTCATCCCTTCGGTGTGGCGATTGGCCGGGAACTCACCGGCGTTGTAAATGACGAAATCAGGCTTGCCGAAACTTTCGAGCTGCTCCCTGGTGGGCCTGATTAACATGGTGTGCATGAAAAGGGCGTGATAAGGGCGCGAACAGATCACCCGCACCTTGATGCGATGCTTGAGATCCCACCCCGCGAATCCATCCACCACGTACAGCTGAGGACGAGTTCCCAGGTAATCCTTGGCGCGCTCAAGGTTGGCAGCATAGCCCCGCTCTTCCAGGGCCACATTCACATTGCCCCACCACACGTCCTGCTCATAGCTTGGGTGGCGGACCACCCGCTTGTCCTTGGGGGATCGACCGGTCTTTTTCCCGGAGTAGGCAATCAACGCACCACTTGCGGCGATACAGCTACCAGGTTCATTCCGAATCGCTTCCTCATACAGAACGGCCGGGGGAAGGTTGCGCAGCACCTTCTCTACTTCTATTCCATATTCCGACAGAAAAGGTTTGTGGACATTTGGTTTTTGCATGGTTACTCCTTGGCCTGGGGCTGCCCTTGGGTGGAAATGTAAGCGCTTCATCGGGTGAAAGCAACCCTGGCGGAGGGGCAGCGCATTCTCGGACGGATCGTAACGAAAGTGGTTTCAAAAATACCACGGATGCTATTCTTGAAACCACTTCGGGGCTCTATATGCCTATCCCGGCTGCGTTCAAACGCCTATCGATATCATAGGCCGTACTGATCAGTGCCAAGTGGGTAAATGCCTGGGGGAAATTGCCGAGGTACTCTCCGGTAGGACCAAGCTCCTCGGCATACAGCCCGAGCCTGTTGGAGTACCCAAGCATCTTTTCAAAAAAAAGCCGAGCACGTTCCAGGTCTCCCGCCCGCGAGAGGCACTCCGCATACCAGAAGGAGCACATGGAGAAGGTCCCCTCCTCGCCGATCAAGCCATCGGGCGCAGCGCTATCGGGGCGATAGCGGTACACCAGTGAATCATCCAAAAGATCATGCCGTATTGCATCCATTGTAGACATCCAGCGCGGATCAGAGGGGCTAATAAAACGTACCAGGGGCATCAACAAACTGGCTGCATCCACGACCGTGGCGCCGCGATACTGCACGAAGCGTCGTTGCTTGCTGTCCCAGAACTTCTCATGAATGTCGTGATAGATGCGGTCCCTGGTCGCCGTCCATGTATCAAGCCTCCCGGGCAGCCCCCGCTTTACAGAGAGTCGAATCGCTCGATCCATCGCGACCCAGCACATCACCCGTGAGAGCAGGAATTCGTGGCGCCCTCCCCGCACCTCCCAAATGCCCTCATCCGGCAGATGCCAATGCTCTACAACCCAATCCACCATGCGCGCCAGATTGTTCCACATTTCATAGGAGATCGGCTGTACTTGCTTGTCGAAAAGGTACACGGAGTCGATGAGTTCACCATAGATGTCAAGCTGCAGCTGATCATAGGCGGCATTACCGATACGCACAGGCCTCGATCCCATATAACCGCTCAAATGCGGCAGCGTTTCCTCGGTCAGACAGCGGCGCCCGTCCAGGCCGTACATTACCTGCAGCGGCTTTCCCGGTTCTACCTCGGCACAACGCGCTTCCATCCAACGCATAAAGGCGCTCGCCTCGTCGGTGAACCCAAGCCGCATCAGCGCATAGATCGAAAACGACGCGTCACGAATCCATGTGTAGCGGTAGTCCCAGTTTCTTACTCCGCCAATAACTTCAGGGAGTCCGAAGGTAGGTGCAGCTACCATCGAACCGTGCGCGCGTGAGGTAAGTAGTTTCAAGGTCAGCGCGGATCGGTTGACCATCTCACGCCATCGTCCTGTGTAGGTCGATCGCGACACCCACTGGCGCCAATAGTTCACCGTCTCCTTGAAGGAGTTCCGCACAAAATCAGGGTGTTGCGTAGGAGTTTCAGTGCCGGCGACAACCTGCTCCAGAATGAAGGTAGCACTTTGTCCGGCGCGCAATATGAACTCCGCAATGGCGCTGCCTTCATGCAACTGGACTGGCACGGACGCGCGAAGCCTCACTACCATGCGGTCCGCTGCCTGACTGCTGAACAGCACCTCGCCCCCTCGATTCTCACAATGATGGCTCGATCGCGCATAGTTGAACTTGGGCGCACACAGCATCCTCAAATGCACCTCGCCACGCACCGCCTTGATACGACGCACCACGCAGTGTGGATGCCCTAGGTCGGCCACAGGCATAAAATCAGACAGCTCAGCCACCCCTTCATGAGAGAAGAAGCGCGAGAGCAGCACATTGGTATTAGGCAAATACAGTTTTTTCTGGCGCCACCCTGGAGCGGTTGGACAAATTTGGAACTTGCCTCCATGCTGCGGATCGAGGAGGGCTGCAAAAATCGTGGGCGAGTCGAAGTTGGGGAAACACATGAAATCGATCGAGCCGTTGTTCCCGACTAATCCAACGGTGCACAGATCCCCTATCACTCCATAGTCCTGAATCGGAGTGAAGTCCGGTTGCTGAGTTACATTTGGATGGGTCATATCATCGCCGTGGCTTTAAGACTCCAACACCCAGCAGGATATCACTCGAGATATCCGAGAGTCTTCAGGGACTTTATTGCTTCTCTGTCCAGGTGGATCTCGACATCTTCTGCAGCTACCTGGCGCGCCGTATCATGCAGCTCCGCAAACTTAGCGCCGAGGGCCCTGCGCACCTCTGGCATCTCAGCCGCAAGATTGTGTGACTCGGAAAAATCATCATTGAGGTTGAACAGCTCCTCTGTGGGCGTTTGCCCCTTCTGGGTGCTCACAATTAGATGATGATCTTGGTGTACAACCGCTTCCTTAGCATCCTCAACCTGCTCCGGGCGACGCAGCAGCTGAGAAAAAAGTGCCCGCTCCTGATAGTCAGGCCGAGGCATTCCCGCTTGCCAGAACGGTTCGAGGGTCTGACCCACCCAGGTTTGGTCCGGCGCCCATCCCAGCATCGAGGCCAGTGTGGGTAGCACATCGATGGTGTGTACGATCTCATTGACTCGGCGCGGCTGGAGAGCTTGGTGGTAAAAGAAGAGAGGCACATGGATGGACTCCCTATACAGGGCCTTGCCATGCCCCCGCCTGCCATGCTCCCCGAACTCCTCGCCATGATCAGCCAGAAATACGACGATGCTGTCCCTTTCAAGATCCAGCTCGCTAAACAGCAGCCGAATGTGCTCATCCGCATAGCGGATCTCGCTATCATAGGCATTGACCAGCGATTCTCGGCGGTTCCGTCCCTCTTCATACCAGGGTTCCCGCTTGTGATAGGGAACATGCGGATCCATGTAGTGCACATACAAAAAGTATCGGCCCTTGGAGCGGTCGAGCAGCTCCTCTTTCCACTCCAATACCGAATGATTCACCACTGGGGCGCCGCGATAGCGATACGTTACGAATCGATCGAAGCCTTTGGTAAACCCCTGCTCGGCCGAGATATTTAGATTGTCAGAGACTCCGAAGGTCCTAAAACCGGCCTCTTTGAAGCGTTGTCCCAGAGTTACGATGCCGCTGGGAATTCGGCTTATGCGCACCCGAGGGTCGGCGTTGATGAGCCGCTTCGTGGCAAAAAATCCGGTAATGAACCCGTGCTGAGACGGGTACATCGAGGTGAAGACAGAAGCCATCGCGGGCCCCGTGGAGGAACAAGCGGAAAACGCCCGGTCAAATACGATACTCCTCTTTCCCAATGCAGTGATAAAGGGGGCCGTGTCCTTTGCGTACCCATACAGGGGAAGATGGTCCGCGCGCAGCGTATCTACGACCACCACCACGACATTGGAAGAGGCGATCTCACGGGCACGCCGTTCCTGATCGGAGCTACAGGCTGCAAGCAGCAGGGTAAAAAGGGTGAAGAGAAGTCGATTCATCGGCTGTGATATACACCACCTGTGCACCTCGGAAAAACCTCCCTCACTCGAGATAGCCCAGGGTCTTAAGCGAACGTATCGCATCGGCATCCAGCGGCAGGTCGACCTCTTCGGCCTGTATGCCCGGCTTTTTTTCGTGCAGCTCGCGGAACTTCCCGGCCAATCCCTGCACAATATCCCTCCTTGCGGCCGCCAGATCGACCTGCTCGACAAAGTCCTCGTCGAGCTGATACAGCTCCTCGACGATACGGCCGTCGCGTTTGGGGGTAACAATCAGGTGGTGCCGTTCATGGATCACTGACTCTTTGGGGTCCTTCTCATGTTCCGGACGTCTGAGCAGCTGCGAAAAGACAGGGCGGCTGTCCGCAGCAAACCGCTGTTGGGCTGAGCCGGGTATAAACCCCTCTAAGCTCTTGCCCACCCAGTGCGCATCCGTGGCCAGCCCCAGCACGCTCGCCAGGGTGGGCAGTACATCTATCGTGTGCACCACCTCTGTCACCCGAGTTTCGGTAAATGAAGGATGGTAGAAAAAGAGCGGGACATGAATCACCTCCCGGTACAGCGTCTTGCCGTGCCCGCTGCCCCCGTGGTCCCCGAACTCCTCTCCATGATCGGACAAGAACACTACCAAGGTGTTGCGGTCGAGATTGAACATCTCAAAGAGCTCGCGGATATGCTCATCCGCATATCGAATTTCGCTGTCATAGGCGTTGAGCGTTGACTCCGCCCGGCTAGCCCCCTTGACGAACCAGGGCTTGCGTCGATGATAAGGGGCGTGCGGGTCCATGTAATGCACATACAGAAAGTATCGCCCTGCTGCCTTGATCTCCGAGCTCCACTCGCGCAGCGTTCGGTTCACCGTCGGCGCCCCTTCGTAGCGGTAGGTGGCGAACTTGTCGAACCCCTTGGTAAACCCCTGCTGCTCAGAAATATTGAGATTATCGGCTACTCCAAAGGTGCGGTACCCGGCCTCCTTGAAATACTGTCCGAGGGTCTTCAAGGGAACCGGAATGCGGCTGATCTTGATCGTTGGATTCTCCGGATTTGATTTTACAAGCCGCTGCGTAGCGAGAATTCCGGTGATCAGTCCATGCTGCGAGGGATAGAGGGAGGTAAAGACAGAGGCCATGGCCGGTCCCGTAGAGGAACAGGCGCTAATGGCGCGATCGAAGATCACACTGTGCGATCTCAGCGAAGTAACAAAGGGAGCAGTATCCTTGGGATAGCCATATAGGGGCAGGTGGTCGGCCCTCAGAGTATCGACCACAATGAACACCACGTTGGAGTCCTTGAGGCTCGTACGTACATCTTTGGCCTTCTCACTGCATCCCAAAAGGACTGCCGCGCTGCCAAGCACTGCCACTAACACCATCGACAGTCGAAGAGCGCGTAACAAAGTCAACCCGATTGCGGGAATCTGTAGTGATTGGGGTGTCTGCATCGTCAAGCTTGTAGCGAATGCTCACCGGCCGTGCGGGGCCGCGCCTCGGTACTCACACCTTAGACGCTCCTGCACATAAAGCGATCGCACGCACCGGGTTCCATATGCCGTCCACATTCGCCGTGCGATTCGGCGCAGTAGAACATAGCAGTGAGAGGGAGATAGTAAAAGGGCAAGGCTTGCTGGGCGGAGGCGATGCTGACAGGTCTTAGGTCTTTATTGCACTACTTGCGGATGCGGCTCGCTACTAAACGTGCCGCCGAATATCCACCCTTGCCGTATCGGCGTGGGCGTCAACGGCGTCTTCACGCTCTCTTATCGACTCCGCCACTTCGCGCGCCAAGCGCTCGGCCCGCGGAAATTCGCGCACACGCTCACTCGTTGCCGGCCGGCTCTTCACGTTAGTCACCGCGGCCTCCTGGGCCAGAAGCGGGGTTGCATTGCTTGCATTCAATAGCTGCTGACTCGGCACCCCGTCAGGTACCTTGCTCTGCGTCAACAATGTTCGTTCAAGAATAACCTTCAGTGTCATACAACACAGTGCGGGAAGGATCAGCTATAAAGGGGAGCAGCATCGCTGATGCGACGGAAACTGCCCCACTTACAAAACACCCACAGAGTTATTATCGAGCGGGAACGCTATTTGCTTGACCACAAAAAGATGCACCGCCGCGGCTAGGAAAATCACCTAGCGCCGTGACCGAGCAGCACGGCCGGGATCGTCTTCCAGAGCAATAAAAGGTCCCTCTTGAGGGACCAATTATCGATATACTCGAGATCCAGCTGCACCCAGGACTCAAAATCCGCGATCTCATTACGTCCGCTCACCTGCCATGTGCAGGTAATCCCCGGCCGCATCGAGAGACGCCGCCGATCCTTACGATCATAGAGGTTGACCTCGCCCGGCACAGGCGGTCGGGGGCCTACAAGGCTCATATCACCTATCAGCACGTTCCAAAGCTGCGGCAGCTCATCGAGACTGAAGCGTCTCAAGAATTTGCCCACCGCGGTGACTCGCGGGTCATCGCGCATCTTGAATACGGGGCCTGACATTTCATTGTGGGCTTTGAGCTGTTCCAGACGCGCTTCGGCATCAGCGTACATGGAGCGGAATTTCAACATCGTGAAGAGCCTGCCGTTCAGACCCACCCGCGTTTGACGAAACAGAATCGGCCCCGGCGATGAGGTAAGAACGAGCAGGGCGATGAAGAGCAGGAGCGGGCTCAGGAATATCAGCAGCAGAGCTGAGATTACTATGTCTATCCAGCGCTTCACACTAAGCTCCCACCTGTCTCCCGGAGGAGCCTGGAAGTGGATAAGCGGCATTCCGCCGAAGTAGCTCAACGCAGAGTTCATCATGCCTAGGCTGAATAGATCGGCCACCAAAGTGGTGCGAATGCCCTGATCGGAGGCGGCCTCAATTACCTGTTCAGCCTGCGGCAGCACACCTCCCACATCCGTAAATATCACCTCATCGATTGCGTATTCGGTGAGCGCCCGCTCAACTGCGGCTGGCCCCAGCAGAATATTGCCCAAGGGGCCCGTACCCAGGGTGCGTACCCGCAGCCGAAAGTCCCGCAACTCGGCATCGGCACCCTCTACGATCGTCGGACGCAAATCGGCATACGCTCGAATACGGATGCCAAGTTCCGGTCGCTGCACGATCTCCTTTGTAAGCCGTAGTGCCTGCTCCCCTGTGCCGCACACAATGACACTGCGGAAGTTCCGGCCGCGCCGCCGCCAGAAACGAAGCAGTCGCAACACTACCAGCCGCTGAAGAAGCAGCAATGTTGCTGCCAATCCACAAAAGAAGGCAACGAAACTTCTGCTCAGATCAACTTTGAGGCTGAACAGCAGTGTAGAGAGCACGCCAAACACTATGACCGAGCTGACAATCGAGACTTTGAGCAGCTGCCAAATGCCGCTCAGCCGCATGCTGCGATAGGCGCCAAGCGCATTGAGCACGATGGAGTAACTGGCCAGCGCAACTACCAGGACGATGAAATAGTCCTTTATCGGAGCAAGCACTTCCCCGCGAAACGGCAGCGCCAGTCCCAGTTCAGCATTCCAGAAAAGGAGCGAATCGCGCCCATAATAGGCCACGAAAAAAGCGAGGAGAATGATGAATACATCACCTGCGCGCTCAAGCCGTGAGATGAAGCGCCAATTTTCTTTCAGCATGGTATTGCCATCAGGTGGCAGCGTCTCCGATTGCAGGCAGAGGGAGCATCACAGAATCCCTCTGGATACCCCCAGCCGGTCCGGCAGAGGATTGAAGCAATATAGCGGCTCGCAGCATTCCTTAGCAAATCCAATATATTGCACACTGCGATTTCATGCAGCAGACCCCCGGGATGCGTCATCTAATCGATATGACGCAAGCGCCCTCAGCCCCTCAATCTGTCGGAATTTTCTTTCATGATCGCGAAATTGCTGCGGTCTTTGGCGCCCTACTGGCCTCTCGTGGACTCTCCACCCGTGTCCTTAGCTCGCGTCACGACCTGGCAAAGTATCCGGCTATCGTCACCGAGGCCCGCTACTATCAATACCTCTCACCCTCCCAAAGGCCTGTGAGCATAGTGGTGGGGGACTCCCAGAGTCTTAAGGAGATCGGGGGCATCACCCTTGAGCAGCCCCTTACCGAGGACAAGGTGGAAGCGGCCCTTGAGCAATTCATTAGTCCGCAGGAGCACTAGAAGTCATCTTTTAAATGGCCGTCCATGGCCCTTGGCCCCCACAATAGAGGGCTTTGTCCTGGGCTACGGCGGATAGACGCTGCATCCGTAGCTCCATACCCCGTGGCATCTCCTTTCCCATTCACGTAGTGTGTCCATCGACGCATGACGAGCGCTGACACCGCTCCACCATATCTATATCGCACAGGTCTACTATGCGCGCAGTTATCCAAAAGGTCCTTTCAGCGACGATCACGGTCGAGGGTGAGATCATAGCCTCGATCGAGCAGGGTCTGCTCGTCTATCTCGGTGTTGCAGCATCAGATACAGAGTCAGTCTGTGAATGGATGGTAGAGAAGATTCTGTCCCTGCGCCTATTCCCAGAGGGGCAGCAGTACTTCCATCGCTCAGTCATCGATGAAGCTCTGCCGATTCTAGTGGTGTCGCAGTTCACGCTCTATGGAGAGACCGCCAAGGGGCGGCGGCCTGACTTTGTGCGAGCCATGAAACCGGAGCTTGCGGAGGGCCTTTATGAACACTTCCTGGCACTGCTGCGGTCCCGCATGCCAGGCAGAGTGTCCTGTGGTAAGTTCCGAGCCCATATGCTGGTCTCATCGGTAAATGATGGGCCTGTCACGTTGTTGTGCGAACGCGAACACGCCGAAGGCAATCGCAATAGTGCATAGCTCCGCCCCATGAGGAACGACTCTACCCATCACCGCAACTTCCTTGCCCGCCTGGCTCACCTGCCGTTCGTCGTGCTGGAGATGCTGTATGCCTACCTATGCTATGCAACTTTTTGGGTAAGCGACGACGCGTTTATCTCTTTTCGCTACGCCAAGCATCTGGCGCGCGGCGATGGGCTGCGCTTCAACGTCGGGGAGAGTCCACCGGTGGAGGGCTTCACGAATTTCCTTTGGGTTATTTTAGCCTCACTGTGCGAATTCTTGGTCCTTCCCCCTGCCCTCGTGATGTCGCTGCTAAGCAGCTTGTGCGGGATGTGCATACTGTGGCGGCTCTATCGTATCGGCCTGCACCATTTCAGACTGCTCCCTCTGCACGCTGCATTCGCCCTGGTCCCCATGGCTGTTATGCCGCCCTTCATCGTCTGGTCGACTAGCGGGCTTGAAACAATGGCCTTCGCACTGTTTTTGCTGCTTGTGTTCGAAGGCTTGTTTCTGGAACCAAGGGCAAACCTTTGGTGGGTCGGATCCGCAGGAGCCCTCCTTTGCCTGACGCGCGGAGAGGGTCCGGCGTGGGCCATCTGTCTGGGAGCGCTGGCCCTGCTGCTCGGACCGAGACGAAAGGAGCTTTGCCCCTACTTTCTTTTGATTGCAGCAACAACCCTGTCATACCTGCTGTTTAGAGTTTCATATTTTGAGTCCTGGCTTCCCAATACCGCACACGCCAAGGTGCAGAGCGGCATCGAGGTCTGGGACAGGGGGGCACGCTACGTGGTGAGCTTCCTCCTGTCGTTCGTGACCCCGGCACTCCTCCTGCTGCTGACCCCAATTGCGTGTATGGGGGGGCACACTCAGCTCATCCTGCGAGCAACAATAGTTGTCGTTGGATTCTACCTGTTTGCGATACTAGTCGGGGGTGACTTCATGAGCGCCGGACGCTTTCTCGTTCCGACACTGCCCCTTCAAGCGATCGTATTGGCAGCAGCCCTCGACACGTTTCGAAAGGGCGGGAATATCGGACGCGCTGTCGCCTGGATCGTGCCCCCCTGTCTTGCTGCCATCAGCGCTCTGCCCTGGGCGGACATCATGGTTGTACCGAAATCAGTGCGCGCGGCTTTTCACTTCCGCTGGGACCGGAGTGGCTATATTGATGAGCTCGCGTTTTGGAGATTCATGCAAAAGAACACCCGTCACTGGCAGTTAAAGGCCAAGGCTATCGGTGCAGTCACCGAAAGGGGCGAATCGATGGTCGTCGGTCCGATAGGCAACATGGGCTACTTCACCGAGCTATTCCTTTACGACTGCTACGGTCTTACCACCAAGCTGGATCCTAGACTGCTGAAAGAGTCTCCTCTTCGATCCCCCGGTCACGATCTGAGGGTTCCGCCAAAATACTTCCTTAACCGAAACCCGACCTACCTTGAGGGGCGCGTCACGCGAGCGAGCCGGCTAGGCGAGCTGTACGAACGACGTGGGCGCTATCCTGAACGGTATGGGCCGGTGCTGCGGCCAGCTCCGCGCACTCTTTTCCCGGGAGGCGAAACATTCGTAGTGCTCATCAAACGATTCGATACCCCCACGGAGGCAGCAGCACGATGGGAGGCACTGGCTCCGCAACGCACAGAGCACGATCCGTATGCCAGGGGGGGCGGTGATATTGCAGTCGATGCTGAAACGCCGACGGCAGAAAAAAAGAAAGCTGCGAAGCGCCGAAGCTCTTCGCAGCAATAGGTCACTGTACTTATCCTTCCTCCCTGGGCGGGTTGTAGTCGGACTCTGACTGTCTTTGCTGTCTCGACTTCCACTGTCGCACCACCTCGGCGGCGGACGGTTGGAAGGTCGACAGATGGTGCAGTCGAAACGGCGCACCATTTCGAAGCGGTTCACCGCGCTCCTGGTCGGCAAGCTTCTTGGCCTGCGCGCCGCGGAGCGCGTAGGCGATACGCCAGAGATGGAAGTCACCCAACACCTCCAGACACATCCGGCAGGGCTCACAGGTGGCTACAAGCCACAGCTTGCCCCCCTCCCCGTCTTCGTCCAGGAGATGCCTTCCGAGTGTGCTGGCTGCAAGCCGCGCTGCCAGCACTGACGCATGCGCCGACGCATCATGCATGGCCTCGACCGCGTTGGCGGCGAGTGAGATCACCTGCGCCCGGTTGGGCAGGTCATCCCCTGCCGACGTCACGTTGCGCACGACTGCCGCTGCGTATGGCCCGCCACCGTTGCGTGCCGGTCCGAGCCGCACATTCTCCGCTGAGACGGCGATGAGTAGCGGCATCAGCTCATCCATCGCCATCACCCGCTGCTCCCACGGTCTCCAGGTGAAGATCCATGGGGGCATTAGATCCCGCACCGTGGGGATCTTGTTCGACGAATCCCAGTCCATACTCGTAACCTCCTTTGCCCGTGGGCAATAAACCGAGGAAAACCGTCAAACAGTGAGCCGTGAATCGTATGCTTCTCTGTGCGCTAGTCAACAGGAAGCATGGGATATTGGCGAACAGCTGCCAGGACGCCTGGGCGGGATGGCCCTCGCTCGCCTAGGATCGCCATCCTTTCCTCAGATGGCGAGCAGTTGAGGAGCCTCGACCAGCCCTCTGAATCATCTGTCTTGCAAAACTATTGGATCATTGCGTGGCTGGGTCCGGTATCAGTCTCAAGACCTCGCCCTCTGGTTGATCAGTAAGCAGGTAGATCAGTCCATCCGGCCCTTGCCGCACATCACGCACGCGTTTCCCGACTGGGATCATTTCTTCTCCGGTCACGGTATCTCCGGTTAAGATGATTCGTCTGATTTGGGCCCCCGCTAGATTCCCGCTGAAAAGATTACCGCGCCAGGAAGGAAAGGCATCACCGGAGTAGAGCAGTAGGCCACTCGGTGCGATGGAGGGAGTCCAGACAAGTTTCGGATCAATAAACCCCTCTGCAGATGTTTTATCGGAGATGCGCGGACCAAAATACTCCAGGCTGTAGGTCACCAGCGGCCAGCCGTAATTTCCTCCGCGGACTATGAGGTTCAGCTCATCTCCTCCGCGTGATCCATGTTCGGTTGCCCACACCCTTTTGCTTTCTCTATCGACGAAGAGACCTTGAATATTGCGGTGGCCAATAGTCCACAATTCCGGGAGGGCGTGTGTGCTCTTGAACGGTCCTGGGGGGATCGCGTTCCCGTTTTCGTCGAGCCGAATAATCTTCCCGAAGTGCATGCCCTCGTTTTGGGCTTGGTTTCGGCTTAGCTCGCCGCGAATGGTCGCAGGAGGATTGCCGCCGTCTCCAATACTCATCAAGAAGGAGGTGTCATCGAGCCACGAAATGCGTGAGCCGAAATGCTGTGCACCCGCCTTAGGCTCAGCGACTTGAAAGATGACGGTCGAGTCTTTGAGTTCCCCTCCTAAAAGACGCGCCTTGACAAGGCTCGTTCTGTTCGCCTCGGCGCTTCCGGCGCTGTAGGTGAGATAGATGATGCTGTTTTCGTGAAAACGAGGGTGCGCGGATACATCAAGCAGACCGCCTTGCCCGGAAGCGAACACTTTGGGGGTTCCGCCAATCGGTGCTGCCTCGAGCTTCGCACCGTTTATCACCCGCAGTCTTCCCGGCCTCTCGGTGACGAGTATTCGGCCATCAGGGAGGAACGCTAGGCTCCACGGATGCTCAAGCCCTTGAATGTAGCTTTCAATACGGTATCCGGAAGCTTCGGGCACCGTATTGCTTATGGGCACGGGACCCGTGGGTGCTTGAGTCCAGACCTGCGCAAAAAGGGACGCGGAGATTAGTGAGGCGACGACGGCGAGAAGCCAGATCTTCTTCATAGAATCGATTTCATACACAACCCGCCGGTACAAGGCATGGGATCTTCTCACTGCATGCCTCTCGCTTAGGGATAGGCTGATTGAGGTCAGCGTATCCTTACTTATAGCACCGTCTCAGGGACCAGAAGAGATCGCGTGAGATCTTCCCGTTCAGAGGTTCCGATAAAATTGAAAGGGAATCTACCTGTAATTTGGTGCGAGCAAGACTATAAACCACCGCTGATTAGTAACGCCGGCCAGCGCGGCTAGGCGAAGCGGATCGGTTCAGCGGGAAGACTGAGAATAAAACGGGCTCCGCCCTGGTATTGTGGATCTACCCACACTCGTCCGTAGTGCAGCTCGACAATCCGCTGCACCACAGCCAGACCTATGCCGCTTCCTTCTTTACTGCTCTTGTTCTCACCACGCGAGAACATTTGAAAGACGTGGGCGTGATCTTCCGATTTGATACCAGGGCCATTGTCGGTGACTGCAAGTTCGTGGAATGCTCCCAAGGAACTTTCGGTTTTCCTGAGCGCCTCTACCGATATCTCGATCCTGGCCTTATCGCTGTATTTGACGGAATTGGAGATTAAGTTCGAGAACACACGTCGCAGCAGATCGGGATTGCCCCAGACCTTTGGCAGTTCGCCGATGCGCACTTGAATATCGAGCCGATCGTCAAAATGGAGATCGTTGATTACCTCGCTCATCAACTGCTGGAGCGATACGGCCTGCATCCGCGTGGCTTTCTCCCCGAGCCGGGCATACTCGTACATAGCCTGTACCATTCCGATCAGCCGTTCCAGAGAATCGTTGGCATTTCGCAACGTTCTAAGGTGCCGTTCATCGAGCAGCTCGCGGCAGCCATCCATAAGATACTCAAGGCGCATGCTCACTCCGGCTAATGGTCCGCGAATGTCGTGAGCCAGCGAAGCGCAGAATTCGTCGAGTCGACGATTGCGCTCCTCGAGCATCACATTGGCCTCTAGTACACGCGAGAGCAGCTTCAAATTCTCCTGCTCAAGTCGGCGCATGCGCAGCAGTTGTCGCACCACCATCCCGAGATCTGATCGCCACTCCCCTGCTTTAAGAATGTGCCGGGTACATCCGGCTTCATAGGCGGCATGAATGAGCGTCGGATCACCTACCGAAGACAACATCAAAACGACGGGGTCATCGTCGAGATTCTTCAGTTGTCTGATGAACTCGAAAGCGTTGTTATCAGGGATGTCACCGTCGAGGATGACCAGTTCGACTGGCTGTTGCGAGGCTACTTGCAGCCCCTCAGCTTCGCCGTGTGCGACATGCAACATGGTTTCGGGAAAGTGTCGTGAAAGCTCGTCGATCGTATTCTTGGCGGCAAGTGGATTTGCATCCACGAGCAATATGGGAGCACCGGCTTTCATGTCTGCACATCCACCAAGGTTCCCTGCCCCCTCTTCCCACCCTGCGCGCTACATGGCGTTCTTGAGGTAGTTCTTCAAACGAATGAGTGCGCGCGAGCGAATCTGCGAGGCTCGTGACTCGGTCACGCCAAGAATTTCACCTATCTCTTTGAGATTGAGCTCTTCGTAGAAGTAGAGCGAAATGACGAGACGCTCCTTCTCTGGGAGTCTGTCCAAGGCCCTCGCAATCAAGCTGATCTTCTCCCCGGTGAGCAGCCGATTGAGCGGATCCCCGCCCTTGCTGGCAACCATCTCATCGGGCTGAAAGCGCTCCTCACCATGCCCAAATCCAAGTTCCTCGAAGCTCAGCATCACAATGCTGCCTACCTCTGAGAGCATGTTCTGGAGCTCATCAACATGCACTCCCAGCTCCTTGGCCACTTCTTCGTCGGTGGCCGGACGGCCTAGCTTCTGCTCCACACGCTGGTAGGCGAGCTCTAACTTATGGGATTTAAAGCGCAAAGATCTGGGCAGCCAGTCCTGGGACCTAAAACTGTCCAAAATTGCACCACGGATGCGAAATTGTGCGTAGGTCGAGAAATTAGTCTCATGACGGGGGTCATACTTTTCGAGAGCATCTACGAGGCCGATGATCCCTGAATTGAGCATCTCCTTCACATCAACGTCTTTGGGGAGCCGCCCTGACAGGCGGTGCACGACCCGCTTTACCAGGGGCAGATAGGCCTTGATGAGCTCTTCTTTTTCATGCTCATCAATCGATTTGTAGGCCTCGGCCGCTGATCTTTTAGATTTGGCTACTGTTGATTTCCTCATAGGTAGCTAGCACCCTTATTAGAACTCGGCTTACAACCCCTAACAGCACAATCGCCAGACATGCGCGAAAAACGGTAGTGATCAAGGGCACTTCTGCCATCATGCCCGCTACCAACATCACCACGAACGCCAACAGGGACATCCCTGCGGTTATCTTGTGGAGATGGGTATAGCGTACTCGCCGTACCTTCTTTCCCGCCTTTTTACGCCCCGCTGTAGCCATGCTCGTTCATCTCCAAAAGCTGCTGAAAGAAGAACTGCATGCCCCCTTTCACCCGATGGTCGAGGAACGCTTGGTCAATCCGACAAGCAACCCTGCGCACAGCTCGTGCCGCCGGACTGCTCGGGAAAAGTTCAAGCAGGGGCTTTTGGGCCCGTATAGATTCGCCAACCATCCGATCCGCGGGTACACACCCTAGGCAATCCAGCTCCACATGCAAAAATCGGGCTACGGCATTACCGAATCTTTGGAAGGCCTGTTGACCGATTTTTTCGTAGGCGGTCAGCTCCGCTGTACGAATTTGAACATCTGCCGTGGGAACATTATTCATCAGCACCGAAACGGCACGCTCCCCATACTCTTGAGACAGCACCTTAACCAGGGCATAGGCATCGGTCATGGAGGTGGGATCGGGTGTCATCACGCAGACAACTTCTGCAGCCGCCCCATTAAAGTACATCACATCGGCACCGATGCCGGCCTGCGTATCGATAAGCAGATAATCCACCCCTTCAGCCACCTGCTCGATCTGTTGGGTCAAAGATAGCCGCTGCCTCGCACTCAGCGCACAGAGAGAACTCACTCCGCTTGCCGCAGGAATGATGCGGAGTCCTCCGGGCGCATTGAGGATCACCTCCTCCAGCCTGACCCTGCCTTCGAGCACGTCATGGATCGTGCGTTGCGGGCGGATGCCCAGCATGACATCCACATTGGCCAGCCCAAGGTCGGCATCGAAGATCATGACGCTACGACCCAGCTCGGTAAGGGCCGTAGCAATATTGACCACGGAAGTTGTCTTGCCGGTACCACCCTTGCCGCTCGTAAAACTGATTACTCGAGTCACTGACTTCATGTTTCCAAACCCCATCTCGGCATTCACGCGCCCAGGCTCCGAGCTTAGATCTTAGATTCCAAGTCCCTGCCCAATGCTGCAGTAATTTTTACTCTACGCTCACTACTCCTAGTGATTGCACCCGCGTATTCGGTGCAATCTCTTGATGGCTTATCACCGCATACCCCGGGACGAAGCGCTGCACGAAGTGTACGAGCGCAGCCCGCAAATGTGCCGGTGCGAGCAGAATCGGTGTCTGCCCACCTTCGACAAAACGTTCGGCAAGCTTATGCAAGCGGGTGATGAAGAGCTGGGCGACGCTCGGTTCCAACGCCAGGAAGGAGCCTTCATCGCTCTGCTGCACCGCCTCGGCAAGCGCTCGCTCAAGTGTCGGATTGATGCTTGCCAGCGGCAGCACACCGTCGCCATTGACATACTTGGCAGTGATCTGACGCGAGAGTCTCCGCCGCACGTACTCCGCCAGCCGCTCCGGATGCTTAACCGTGGGCGCCCAATCGGCGAGAGTCTCCAGGATGCTCTTGAGGTCGCGAATACTGAGCTGCTCTTTGAGGAGATGGGATAGGACCTGCTGCACCTGCCCGACGGAGAGCTGCGACGGAACGAGCTCCTCGATGAGCTTCGGACTATCCTTGGCCACGGTATCAAGGAGGTATTGGGTATCCTGCCGGGAGAGCATTTCACACATGTTCTGTTTGACAAGCTCTGTGACGTGCGTCGTGATTACCGTGGCAAGATCCACTACCGTGTAACCGCCGAACTGGGCCTTCTCCTTGTCGGTCTCCTTAATCCAAAGGGCGTCAAGGCCGAAGGCGGGCTCCTTAGTCGCAACTCCCTCGACGGTCGCCGTCAGGTTGCCCGGATCCATCGCCAATAGGTGACCGCTCTTTAACTCCCCACTGCCGATGACTGCTCCTCTCAGCAGGAATCGATATTCACCGGGCTTGATGCGCACGTTGTCCCTGATGTGAATGGGGGGCACAATGAATCCGTAATCGAGCGCAAACTGCCGCCGCAGCGATCGAATGCGCTCAACGAGATCGCCACCCTCCACTAGCCCTACCAACTCATAGCCGACCTCTAACTCCAGGGTATCCATGCCCAAGAGCTGGGTGACCTCTTCCTTGCTTCCCGGCTTGGGCTTGTTCGCTTCTTCGGCAGCCTTGGTCATTTCTATCGCGGCGCTCTGCTTCGTCGCCTCGACCACGCGCTTACGCATCAGCCCAAGGCCTCCCAGGGCCGTTGCCAAAAACATGAATGGAATGAAGGGGAGACCAGGGAGCACAGCGAAGCCTGCCGAAACGGCTGAAGCCAAATACAGGGGCTTGGTCGACTGCGAGAGCTGGCCCAGCACCTCTGAACCCAGGTCATCGCCCGAGGCAGCTCGCGCGACGATGATACCGGCCGCGGTTGACACTATGATTGACGGAATCTGACTTACTAGCCCATCACCGATAGTAAGCAGCGAGTAGGTTTGAGCGGCCGCCATCCAGTCCATTTCATGCTGCAGCACGCCGACGAGAAGTCCGCCGATGATATTGATACCGATGATGAAGATACCTGCAATGGCGTCTCCGCTGACAAACTTGGCAGCACCGTCCATTGATCCATAGAATTCTGCTTCACGGGCCAGGTCCTTACGTCTCTGCTTAGCCTCGGTTTCGTTGATCAACCCGATATTCAAGTCGGAGTCGATTGCCATCTGCTTGCCGGGCATGGCGTCTAAGGTAAAGCGTGCCGCTACCTCGGCAATACGGCTGGAACCCTTCGTGATGACCTTCAAGTTAATCAAGCTGATGGCGATAAAGATCACGGCACCAACGATATAATTGCCCCCGATGACGAACTCCCCGAAGGCTTGAATGACATGTCCCGCCGCCTGGGTCCCCTCGGAGCCATTGAGGAGAATTAAGCGGGTTGTCGCGATGTTTAGGCCCAATCGAAACAGCGTCGTGATAAGGAGCACCGCCGGAAACGACGAGAAGTCGAGGGGGCGATCCATATACAGGGACACGAACAAGATAATTAGAGACACGGTAATGTTCGCGGCCAGCAGCACATCGAGGAGCTCGGTGGGCAGCGGGAAGAGCATCACCGCAAGCACGGTCACCAACACCAGCGGCATCACAAGATGCTGGTATCGAGAGCTTGATTTTTTCTTATCCGCCACGTTCTATCCTTCTTTATTGATTACGCCTCAACCCGCAGACTGCATGGCGGGACGGGCTTGCCGTCCGCCGCGCAGGCGATACACGTAGGCAAGCACCTCTGCCACCGCGCGATAGAGATCGTAGGGTATCTCCGCCCCTACTTCGCAGGACGCGTAAAGAGCGCGAGCCAGCGGCTTTCTCTCGACTACCGGAACTCCCGATGCCTGCGCTATTTCACGAATACGCAGGGCCATATAGTCCTTGCCCTTCGCGACGACTTGCGGCGCCCGCATGTTGCCACGGTCATACTTGAGCGCCACCGCATAGTGCGTGGGATTAGTGACGACTACGTCCGCCGTGGGAACGCTCTTTTGGATTCTCTGTACAATGCGCTGCCAGCCCTTTTGCTTGATGCGGCGCTTTGTCTCTTCATCGCCTTCTACGGCCTTGTGTTCATCTTTGACCTCATCCTTGGTCATCTTGGCCTGCTTGAGCCACTGGTAGTGGCCCCAAAAATAATCGAAGATCGCCAGGGCCATCAGCACATACATGATGCGCCAGAACAGGGTGGCCATCGACATACCCGTATACTTGAGCACGTCATCGACTGTCAGATGAATCAGCTTTATCATCTCGGGGGCAAAGGCTTTGAGCGCCAGGTAAGCAATCGGCAAGATGATGCAAAGCTTCACGATGGCCTTGAGAGTGTTCATGACCCCGTTGATCGAGAACACGCGCTTGATGCCTCGAATCGGATTGAGCAGCTCAAAGCGGAAATGGATCTTTTTCTCCTTCACATTCCACTTCGTCTGGATGAACACTACCAGCATGGCGACAATGGCCACCGTTACCAGAAGCGCAAGCACCGGAGGTGCCATCTCCGAGAGCACGCCAAGGAATCCGTCGTAGAGGTCCTTTTGTGTGAGCGGCTCGCGCGAGCCGATCAAAGTGAAGGACCGGTGATAGATGTTCTCTAGTTCACGGAGGAACCAGCTCCAGCTGTATTGCAGCACGATGAATCCGGTTAGCAGCGAGAGCACCTGCACGAGATCTTGGGATAAGTGCACCTGCCCCTCTTTACGGAGCTGTCCCATGCGCCGATCGGTCGGCATTTCGGTGCGTTGATCTGAGGTAGCGTTTTCAGACATGTTTTCCCGAGCACAATGGAGCAAGCCATGTGCCGAGATCGCAGCTCTGATCCCCCTTCTAACTAATTGAATCCACTAGGACGTTTGGTGTTGCCGCAGGTGCTGCGACAACCTAAATTTGACCCCCCTGTCAAAGCACTGACGGAGCAGTGGTGCCTGCCTGGGAGAGAGAGCTTCTGCCACTGTTGTGCTTAGGGCGTCTGTATCGGAACGGTCGTGGCGTCCTGGGTCACGACTAGAATGGAATCTTCGAGTCGATTTATGTCATGGGTCAGATAGACCACGGTATCGGGGAGCGCCAGCGCAGTTAGAATGAGTCCAATCCCTATCGTTAATGGGAAGCTCACGATGAATATATTCACTGTGGGCACGGCGCGAGAGATCAGTCCCATCACAAACTGGGTTAGAAGCAGCGCAACAATAACCGGCGCTGAAAGCATCGTGGCAGCTCTGAATACATGCGCGCTCCTCTCGACCAACAGGTTCATGGAGGGCTCGCCGATCAGAAATGTTCCCGGCATGATCGTGCCGCCCAGTCCCGAGACAGCCATAAGCACTACATGATCACCCCCCGTCCCCAGAAACACCAATATTGCGATGTCTCCGATGATTCGAGAAAGGTCGTTCACGGTGCTGCCGGAGGTAGGATCGAGCAGCTGATTGGCACCCAGCCCCATCGAGGTACTCGCAAGATGCGCGGCGGTCTGCGCCCCGGATACGATTAAAAGCGGCAAGAAGCCGATCACTGCGCCCAGCAACACCTCCGCAATGACTCCGGCCAGCATCGGACCTAATCCGTCAGGCAGCGGTGCAATCGGCGATTGAGCCATCGATGCAATAGAGAATGCAAAGACAGCCGGGATCCGCACTATTGCTCCTCTCATGCCGCTTCCGATGCCGGGCACTACGATCATAAAGGCCGCGTAGCGCACAAAGATCAGAAGGAAGGTCCAAACTGCGGGAAGGTTCTCTAGGATCTTAAGGGGGACTGCAAGATGCTCCATCGGGCACCTTACCCTTGTATCGTCGCAATGGAGCTATAGAGCCATGTGGTGAACCAGGCGATGCGATTGATCATAAAGTGGCCGAAGATCACCAGGCCAACCACAGTTGCGCCTATCTTGGGTATGAATGCCAGCGCCGGATCCGATATTTGGGTGGCGGCCTGAAAGATGCTGACCACTAAGCCCGCAACCAGCCCCAGCACGAGTACCGGAGCGGAAACAAGCACCGCCGTCTCGATACCCAGCTTGCCGATCTGGAGGAAGTCGTCGACGTTCATAGGACCCTATATGTTTGGACAAGCGACCCAATAATAAGATGCCACCCGTCGACTATGACAAAGAGCATTAATTTCAAGGGCAGTGATATCACTACCGGCGGCAGGGTGATCATGCTCATCGAGGTGAGGACGGACGAAACCACCATGTCGAGTACCAGAAACGGCAGTGCAATCAGAAACCCGATCTGAAATGCCAGGTGCAGTTCGCTCAATACGAATGCGGGCACCGCAACAATCAGGGGTACATCTTCAACATCATTGGGAGCCTCGGATTTTGTTATCTCCAGGAACAGGGCCAAATCCTTCTCCCGGGCATTATGCACGAGGAACTTCTTCAACGGCGCCATTGTCTTCTCGAACGCTTCCTCATCGGCCATCTGCCCATCCAGGTACGGCCGCAGTCCCTGCGTATACATGGCCGAGAAGACGGGGTGCATGATTGCGAAGGTGAGGAACAGCGACAGTCCCGTAATAACCAGATTGGGGGGCAATGACATCGTGCCCAGTGCCGTTCGGGTCATGCCCAACACCACTGCGATGCGGGTAAAGCAGGTCATGCTCAGGATCATTGCCGGCAGGAATGAGAGCGCGGCAATCATGAGGGAGATCTTGAGGGCGCTGCTCACACTGCCGTCAGTCTGTAGAGAGGCGCCTCCTAGCTGCAGCGAAAGCGCGGGCACCTCCGGCGACTGCGCCAGCGCGGACGAGATCCCCACGCCACCCAGAAGTGTAGTGGTTGCAAGAAAGGATATGAGTGCTCTTGCCCTGTTCATCTGCTTCTTCTACTGACTCGATGTAGCTCCCATTCAGCGTGTCCCCACCACACGGCTAAGATTGATGACCGATTCAGATTCAAAATCGGGCGCGCGCTCTTGCACTAGCCGCTCCACCGCTACCGGTTGCTCTTGCAGAGGTGTAACAGAGATCCCTTCCCCGCCCACTCCGACTAAAAACTCACGCTCATCTACCTTCATCAACACCACTGCGCCCCGAGTGCTCACCGCGAGGCGCTCGATGACCCGCATCCGCCGCCCCATCGGCAACCCGCGATCTTTACGGCGGCGCTTGACCAGCCCTATCCCGATGAGGAACACCCCCACACACAGGGCCAGGCCCTCGATCATGCGAAGCCAGCCGCTGCCCTCGTTTTCCGCTTTCGGTAGGGAGGAGATTGGCGCCACCGGAGCGCTTTGCATAGATTTCGCTTCCAGCATGGCTCGGGTACGGGCCAGCTTTTCTGCAAACGGTTGCGCGACCTCGTCAGCGCATACTCCCGGAATAGGAAGCGCCGCCACCGCAGCAATCAGAATGAGCCGGACTATACCTGCGCTTACCTTCATACGAGCCCTCTGACCTCCAACTGCTCTGGCAGTCGAACACCTCACTACGTGCTCAAACTCTGTACGCGATCTTCCTTGGAGATCACATCAAGGATACGAACTCCAAACTTCTCATTGAGGATTACAGCCTCCCCCTTCGCCACCAGCTTGCCGTTGATGTATACGTCAAGCGGTTCTCCAGCTAACTTCTCAAGCTCGATCACGGAACCCTGTCCGAGCTGCAATAGATCCTGGATGGTCATGCGAGCCCGGCCGACTTCGACAGTCACCTGCAGCAGCACATCGAGAATGACATCGAGTGTGCGTGAGTTCTGCACCAACGCGCTCTGCGCCGTGGTCGACACCTTCTCGGCTGCACTTGCAACCTTCTCGAGCTCCGAGGCTACATTCGCAGCTTCATCCGCCTGCGCCTGCGGTTCTTCATTCTCCGCCATTTTTCATTCGCTCCTGACGATTTCGATAATTAATCAGATCTCTCTTCGGAATCGGCCCTACCACGCGTGCCGCACGATTGCCCCGATAGCTCCCCACGTAGCAGTAGTACTTGGGGTCACCCTCTACCATGACCATGGCTTGGTCGGTGGGAGTGGTGCTGAGCGTCACGATGTCCCCTGGGGATAGGTTGAGAAAATCCTTGGTCTTGATCGATCCATGCGCCAGCTCGACGCTGAGGTTTGCTACCGTCTGCTTGACGTTCACCTCCATGCGGCGAATGACCCCGGAATCGACTTCGAGTCGAGTGCTCTGAAAACCCGTGGCCAGCTTCCCGCGCAGCGGCTCGATGGTTGAGTAGGGCATGCACAGGGTCAGCGTCGTCGATTCCTGCTCCAGCTCGACTTCCACCGTAACGATGATCACCACGTCCGTAGGCGGCACGATGGCGATGGCCAGCGGGTTGAACTCGGAGCGCACGTACACGAAGTCAACCGGATGGATCGGCGACCAGGCATCTTTGAGCACATCAAGGGCCATCATCGTCACTTTACCGATTAGTCGTGTTTCAATCGGGGTGAATTCGCGGCCTTCGATCTTTACCCGCCCCTGCCCACTGCCTCCAAAGAGACTGTCGACGATGCCGAATACCAATGGCGAGGAGACCACCATCAGCGCGTAGCCGGGCAGCGGCGGCATGCGGAAGATGTGGAGAGAGGAAGGGAGCGGCAGCTTCTTCATGAAGAGACCGAACTTGATCATCTCGATACCGCCGACGTTGGCGAAGCAGGTGCGTCCGAGGAATTTGGCGAGCGTCGTACGGAACTGGCGTGCGAAGCGGTCATGAATCAACTCAAGGGTCGGCATGCGGCCGCGGATGATGCGTTCCTGGTTGGCGATGTCAAAGCGTTTCGCGTTGACGTTCTGCTCAACCATCTGCACGCTATCCTGCTCCACGTCTCCCTCTGAGAGGCCGCGCAACAGCGAGTTAATCTCTTCCTGGGTCAGAACCTGATTCATGCAACCTCGTTACTGCACCACATACAGGGTGAAATAGACTCTCTTTACCTCTTCGCGACGCAGAATTTCATTGACCTTGTCCTTGATATCGACACGCAAACTTTCCTTGCCGCGCGCGCTCAGCAGATCCTCGGCCTTTTTCGATGCAAGCAGGGTAATGATAGCGTCCCGGATAGGCACCAGGCGTGTGTAGAACCGGCTCGTTACGTCGCGCTCCACAAACTCGAGCTGGATCTGCGTACGGATGTACTGACCGCCGTGGAGATTCACCACCAACGTATCAAGCGGGAAGAAGGCTCCGAGAGGTTCCTCGCCTTCGTCGATCTCATCTTCATCAAGGGCGCCTTCTGGAGCAAGCGCATCACCGCCCTCAACCCCTTCGGCCGCTAACTCCTCAGTCTCCGGACTGCTCTTGAGTGCAAAAAAGGCTACCGGGGCGCCGATCAGCAGCACCAAAGCAATACTGCCGCCGATGATTATCCAGAGCTTCTTTTTGCTCTTCGGGGGCGCTGCCTCTTGTTGTCCTTCTGCTTCTTCTTTCTCTTCAGCCATGGATCTTTTCCATTACCTGCGGGACCGTGAGGTTCGCTGCATCCCACTGAATCTCTGCAGCAGTCTCACCTGTTCGACAGCCCGAGCCTCTCAGCTCAACTATCAGCCCCCGTTTTCCGATTCCGCCCTGCCTCAACTGCTCTATCAGCGCGGAACCCAAGCCGGTCAGCAAGCCCATCTCCCCCTCAAACGGGGCGGTGCAGAGGACCACGCGTACCGGCTTTGCCGTCGCGGCGGCATGGGGAATGCGCTGCGCAATTTCACCCATTCGTTCGCCGCTCAAGACGCCGTTCCAAGAGATCTCCTGCACCGAGATGACGGTGTCAGGATTCCGCACGGAGAGGTCCCCCCGATTGAAATTTGCAACATCAATGCCAGAGGTCGGTCCCGTTGAGAGACTGCTAGGTGCTTGATCTTGCTCGACATGGGGTCCTGCGCCGGCCACCGAAGCTACAAAGAAAGCCAACAGCAGTGTCAAAAGATCGCCGAAGCTGACAAGCCAGCCAGCACTCGTTGGTCCATTGCATGGTTCCAAGGAGCCGCTCATCTGCCCTCGCTTGAGAAGAGAGAGATCTGCAATCCCTGGGAGGACGGGCCCTCTAGCACTCGCAGGTCAATGGCTGAAGCCGGCACCCCGGAATCAAGAAGGAAGGTATGGATCTCCCGCATCCGGTCAAACGCTTCGAGCGCAGGATAGTGCGTAACGAAAAGGGCACGAATATCGTGTTGCCGTAATACACTAATGATACCCTGCAATTCCTCGCTCTTGAGGCGTCTGCCGTCAAAGGCCTGCTCGATGTACAGGGTCGCTATCTCGACTGGCTCATCTGGGCTCGGTTCTGCATCACGCTGTTCGGGCGAGTGCAACGCCACACGCATGCCGATTACGAAGGCCAGGATCGTGATAAATACAGAGATATAAGTGGAAAAGATGGTGCGGCTCATAGGGCCTTAAAAGCTAGGCGACCATCTTGGGGAAGAAGCTCTGCAGCTTCTGCTCAAGTGCGAGCGCATTCTCATTGCGGGCGATGCTTTGCATCCCTTCTATCGTGATACGCTTGATCAGGGCCTGTTCCTTCATGCGGCTGCGGAGCTTTCCCGCCAGAGGCAAACACACGCAGTTGGCGAGCATAGCCCCATACAGTGTGGTAACAAGCGCCAGACCCATGGCGGGCCCGAGTTGTGTAGGCTTATCGAGAAGCTGCAGCATTTGGATCAGCCCTAAGAGAGTGCCGATCAGCCCCATCGCAGGTGCATAGGTGCCCATAGTTTCGAGCACGGTGACGGCTCGTGAATCTTGTTCTTCGGAGCAGCGCAGTTCGTTCTCCAGCACTCGACCGATCTCCTCGGCCTTGGTGCCATCTGCGGTTAATTCTAAGCCAAGGCGCAGAAAACGGTCTCTTACTGCCTGAGAGTGCTGTTCGAGGACCAACACACCACTGCGTCTTGTATCGGCGGCCAAGCGCAACATCGCGTTGGCTCTTTCGACTGGTGATGACGGCAGCGCGAACCCCTGTTGCAGCGATCGCCAGGTGAAGAGCAGATCGCGGCTCGAGCACTGGGTAAGCGTTGCGCCCAAAGTTCCCCCTAGCACCAGCAGGAGGCTGAGCGGGTCAAAGTAGGACGAGGGGACTGCGCTGCCTAGTGCGCCTATAGCGAGCAGCATTCCTACACAACCAAGACCCAACATAACTGCCGGATCAATCCGCGAGTGCCTCAACGAGATGGGACGTCGGATGCGTTTGTTTAATTTCATGGGGGTACCGTGCGATTCAAGTCGAGTGCCCACACGGGCACACCGCTCCATGCGCACGGTATCGCAAGGCACATGCCAGCCCCCTATCTGCTAACTCACTGAAATGGCTGATCGTGCCGCCTAACTGCTGTCAATTCTTTGACAGCCCACTCCGGGAAAGCCCACTCCGGGACACCCACATATCTGCGCTCCCGCGGTCCCACGGATACGCTGAACGTATACAGCGTATCCCCGGATGTTCCTTGGGTTGCCTTAATCGTCTCGTACTCATTCCACACGAGCCTTCCGAATCAGAAATGAATTGCAGAATGCAACAGTCAGTTGCCCGGCAGACTAGAGCGCTACCGCTCGACATGGCAGTAACAAGCATTCACGCAGCGAGCACTTCCTTCATGACCTCACGCGCACGCGGGAACAGCAGCGCCAGCATGGCCTGGCGCGAAGACTTACTTGGATGATTATCGGGCAGCCGCCCGTGAATCCAGGTCTCTCGTCCCACTACTCTGAGCAGGTTAGCTGCGAAACACAGTTGATAAGAGCGCGTCATCGCGAGGCAACGACGCTGTATCTCAGTCTGAACGTGGGGGACTCGGATGCTCAAGACCCAGAGCACACTCATATCATACAGCGGGAGATAAGCGCCGCCGAATTCCCAGTCAATCAGGCGGAGATTCCCCCCGTCAATCAGCATGTTCGATGGAATGGGATCGCCATGGTTGAATTCAGCACACCAGTCCGAACGTGATTTGAGAGCATCAAGGATAGCTTGGTCCTGCTCCGTGTATAGACCGCGTTCTATGTAGCTCCCCCAGCACTCATAGTAGCCGTGCAGAACCGTGATGGACGAACCAAGTGCATATCCCTGATATGAGCGGAGTTCCTCTAACACCCTTACGATCTCGGCCACAGTATGCTCAGTCCAAGCAGATTCTTCTGGATAGCGGTCTGCACTAACCAGGTTACCGGCGAGATACTCTAGGACTATCGCTCCTTCCTCCTCGCATATAGATATAACTGCCGGCACTCTGACCGGGGGAGGATGCCTCTGGAACGCCTCGTATACAGCGAGTTCATTGCGAAACGTTTCACGGTAAAACTGATCACCCGTTATTCTCGTCTTAACCACCACCGCTCTGTCGTCGAGTTCAGCCGACCAAATGCTACACTTCCCATTGTTTGATATCTCCCTCTTCGGCACGAGCCGAGCGCCCAACCTCTCGGAGAGCTTTGCGAAGAGCTGAGGATTCTGCACCATATAGAGGATATTAACGCTTAGTCTCAAGCTTCTCAGGCTGCGGGTCATACCAGAGATGCCAGCTGCCGAATGCGCTCCTTGAGGGCGGCCTCATAGAGTTCGATCTCTTTACGGATGGCAGGAAGCTTGATCGCTTCTTCGGGGCTAAAAAGCGATCGTGCAGGTCCCTCTTCGCCTTCGTCAAAGTGCTCTATTGAACCCACTTCTGCCAGGTATATGAGCATAAAACTCTTGGGGTAGGGGTAGGGCCAATTGGCAGGACGCGGCGCTTGCACTTCAACATCCAGATACCCCATCAACTCATAGCTGCGGAGCGTGGCCCCCGCCTCCTCATACACCTCTCGAAGCAACGCTTCCTCAGGGGTCTCCCCTGCTTCTATGTGCCCTCCCAAAAGGTCCCAATCGCCAACCTCTTCACGATGGGCGAGCAACAACTTGTCACCCTCAAAGACAAAGGCAAACACCGCGGTCACTAAGGCCAGATCTGGGTACTCATCGCCCAAATAGGTGCGCACCGTATGGGGAGATGGAAGCCAGGGGAGCTTCTCCTGGGTGCGAATAATTCTCTTCATCCGGGCCGAGTCCGCATCTTAATAAGGGTAATTACAGCTGATTTTTTGGCCGCTTACCCTTTAACTTATTGAGACAATTGCCGATTAATCTTACACGGGCTGAACTCCTGATAACAGGGGGCTTTCGCACGGAATAATGGGCCCAAGGCCCTAGAAGCATATGCGTACACTGATCATCGAAGACGATCCAACGAATCAACGGCTCATGGAAGCCTACCTCTCCCCTCTGGGTGAGTGTGTACTGGCAAACGACGGCAGCCAAGGGATAGAGCGCTTTGCCAGCGCTCTCGAGGATGAGAAACCCTTTGACCTAGTGTGCATCGACATCATGATGCCGGACATGGATGGCGTAGCCGCACTCAAAAAGATCCGCGAGATGGAATCGGAGTCGGGCCGCTACGGGTCGCAGGAGGCCAAGGTCCTGATGGTAAGCGCCGTGGCTGATAAGGAGATAGTCGTTGAGGCCTTCAAGCAGGGCTGCGAAGCCTACATCATCAAACCGGTGCAGCGCGAAGAGCTCTTTCGCCACCTCAAAACCTTTGGGTTCGAAGCCCTCCAACAGAACGGGCCCAAGAAAACATCCCCTACATCCCGTTAGTCTCAAGAGTGCGTAACCCACTCAACTCGACGCGGCAAGCTGCAGCGGCTCGCTTCTTGCTCCTTTTCTCCTGCTCGCGGTAACCTTACGCAGATCAGAGACCTACTCAGCGCAGACATGACCTGGCTTCACACTCTCGACCCATTTGCCATCCAGTTCACTGAAAACTTCGGCATCCGCTGGTACGGACTCGCCTACCTGGCAGGATTTGTAGCCAGCTACTACTTCATACGCCTGCTCGCCAGGCGTGGACTGACCCCGCTCCCGCCCGAGAAGGTGGGTGATTTTGTGTTCGCCGTCGCAGTTGGTGTCGTAGTGGGTGGACGGCTTGGATACTGCATCTTTTACAATCCGAACCTATTTCTTCAGTTCACCAGCAGTCCTCCCTTTTGGGGTGCCCTGGCCATGCATCAAGGCGGTATGGCTAGTCACGGTGGTATTTTGGGGCTGTTCCTGGCCTGCCTGTATTTCTCCCGCAAAGAGAAGCTTCCGCTTTTTGCCTTGGCAGACCTGACCACGGTTGGCGGCAGTCTGGGGGTGTTCTTCGGTCGGCTAGCGAACTTCGTAAACGGGGAGCTGCCGGGCCGACCGGTGAGTGGGAACACCTCGTGGGCTGTCAAGTTCCCACAGGAGATCCTCAATTGGCCGGCTCAATCGCCTGAGAAGCTGGCCGATCTGGCACCGGCAGTCACTGCACTTGGCACCTCCAAAGAGCAATGGCTCGAGCTCACCACCACCCCGCTCAGTGCGGCAGACCTGCACACGATCGAGCCTATCCTGCAGCGGGTCATTGCATCGGTGCAGCAAGGGAATCTGTACCTGCAGTCACAGTTGATGCCCTTGTTGACCGCGCGCTACCCGTCGCAACTTTACGCGGCGCTCCTTGAGGGCCTTACGATATTTGTGCTCATGGTTATTTTGTGGTGCTTTGCCAGGCGGCCAGGGGTAATTGCGGCCTCCTACATGTTCCTCTATCCAACCATGCGCATTCTGAGCGAATCCTACCGATTGCCCGATGCGCATCTTGGCTTTCAGGCCTGGGGCCTCACCCGTGGCCAGTGGTTAAGCGTCGCCATGTACGGCTGCGCCTTGGCAGTGGCTTATTTCGTCTTCAGAAGTTCGAGGGACACCTCTTTCAACCACAAGGAGCATGCACATGACTAATCTTGAAGATCTCACTGCCCGCGCCATCGCCTTTAGAGATGAGCGCAACTGGAAGCAGTTTCATAATGCGAAAGATGCCGCGCTCTCCTTGGTGCTGGAAGCAGCCGAACTGCTTGAGCTGTTCCAATGGAAGAACGGTGCTGAGATTGATCAAGTAGTTCGCACACACCATAGCGCGCTGAGTGATGAACTGGCCGATGTGCTGTACTGGGTATTGCTACTGGCCAATGACAGTGGCGTTGATTTGCGCCGTGCGTTCGAGGACAAGCTTGCCAAGAACGAAACAAAGTATCCCACCGAAAAAGCGCGAAACCGCAAGGAGAAGTATTCGCAACTATAATAGGGAAAAGATTCCCTAAGCCTACGTTAGACATCACCGAAGCAAAACAAGAAAAACCTCTCCCCAAGAAGCACCCCGGGGAGCAAAGTGTCGCGTGCGTCTTGGCGCGCGGCACTCGCTCACCCGGGGTGCTGTTGTCTGTTTCCACACGAGTCCTAGGGTCAGGACGCCACCGCGACACGGGGTCGCGACAGCCTGACACCGGTGCCCTGGAGCACCTCGAGGAGGATGGAAGCCGCTTCACTGACCCGCTGCTGGTGATCGCGCTTCCATGGCACACACACCTCACGGTGACCGCCCGGGCCCTTGAGGTCGAGCTTCACGGCATCGCTGTGGGCGCACATACGGCCCGTGATGGTGACCTCGCCGGCGGTGGGGTGCTTCATGCGCCCCGTCAGAGTCCCCTTCCCGAGCACGGCTCGAGCCGCGTGCACCGCGTCGACGATCTTGCTGATCGCCGCCTGACGCCCTTTGGCGTCAAAGGCGGACTCCAGCTCGATCTCCGTCGGCGGAGTCTGCGGCGTGGTACGAGTGCGGGTCGAGGCCGGCTTCTTCGAGACAGAACGGTGGTGAGACATGATCTCTCCAATCGCAGGGCCAGACAACGCGACGCTGTCTGGCAGGAACAGGGGAGTAGGAAATGGTACAAACCCTTAAGCCTAACGAAGGCTCAGGGCCAATGGGGGCTTCGCAAGTCCTCATCAGGCCTAAGCCGTACAAGTTCAGCTACCCAACACTTACGCGAAAAGAGCATCGAACGTGATCTGTCACGACAGCAGGATCTGATTACTGGGTCCGTGGAACACGTCTAGATGATCACAGCTAACAGGAATCTGACCGTTAAGCAATTTAGCAAAAATAGATCTTCAGAATACTTGACTAACGAAACGCCGTTCTGACTTATTCCTCGGGGGTCGGTGGTTCCATCGGGGTAGCGGTGCGGGTCATCAGCTGCCTTGCAGCCATGGCCTGCTCAAGGGTTAGATTGAGGTCCTTTCGAAGCTGGGTGGCAAGAGATGCCTCCTGAAACCCGATATTTCCATCGGACTCCACGATCTTCCAAGCATAGGCAAGCAGGGTCTGCTTCTCCTCGACCGTAAGGGACTCACGAAGAAGTGTGGAAAACTCGTCTAACTTGCCGGGTTCTTTAAGCAGCAGTTCGGCGACCTCTATAAGCTCGCCAGCTTCAACATCAGAGATCCGAAATTCTCGATTGAGGGCGGCCACAAGCTGCCTAATTTCATTCGAGCCACACTCCCGATCGATGCGTGCCACATGCAGGAGCACGGCGATGCAGGCAACTTGAAGCTCCTGCGCCGACGGACGCTTCCCATTAATCGCGGGCCGTCCTCGTACAAATGCCCTCAGATCTCGAAACATATCCACCTCAATAGCAAGCTTACCGCCAAAGGCGCACGTAAGCTAACCCTTGTTTGGATGTGCGTTCAAGAAAATTCTATCGCTGTCCAAGCAACTGCAGGTCGCAGGAACACGGACCACTGGAATCTGAGAAAAGGCTACTCGTCCGATTGACCGGAATAGCCGCTGCCATCATCTCGGAGGCTTTGCTCGCTCTCAATCAGGAACGCCAAGAGCTCACTTACTACCTGCCGCAGCTCCAGGGGCAGCGGCACAGAATTGGGAGATGCAATGTGCTGAAAATCCTTATCGTTCATCGAGAATGCTTCATCTTTTCCAGTTCTCGCGGCAATCGCCATCCGCCAGTGCGGGGCTGCTCTTCGCCGCCAAACAGGAGGGTATTTGATCGCTCGTAGTCATAGAGTGCTTCAATAAAATTCGTCGTCGCTCGGGTTGCATACTCCACAATAAAATAGTTGAGCGAGCGGGAGGCATGTGCAAGAGCCCTGCGGATATCCCTATCAACGGGACCAAGGTTGTCGCCATTCTCCTTAAACACTCGACGGAATTGCTCGGCCAGATCCTCTGCCGTCGCATCCTTGTCCCATTCCATCATTTCAATAATGCGATGGGCCCGACTGCGCTTAGACTCCCGTAGCACGATGAATCGCGCCACAAACGCAGTACGTCTCGCCCGCGCAAGATCGCTCTCCGAAAATCTTCCGTAATCCGGTGGTAGTTTCCCGCCCTGCACGCTCGATTGTTCCATTGCCACACCTGATATTTAATCTTGAGCCCTTCACCCACACACCAACGGGCTGCCTGCTTGACCAATCTCTCCTCTTTAAGTCGTCATATGGCGGCGATGCCTTAACCCGAAAATTGCCTTACTGAACTGAGGCCTGGCCAGGCCTCCTTGCAAATTCAATAAGTTATACCGCGGCTTGCTTCCGCCCGTGCTTTCGCTACGGTAGCGGCAGAGCAACAAACACCCTTATGACTAACTGGTTCACTGAGTTCCAAAAGTTCCACCAAAGCTTTTTGAGGCGCGGATTGGCTGTGCTCGTCGACCAGGAAGCCAGAACGCCTCGGGCAGTCGTTCTGACCCCGGGGGACCACGTTACCGCCGCGACGCTCAATGAACTGCTCTCCCTCACAGGAGGTATTCCCTTCGTGGCCATTCCCGAAGCTCAGGCCAACGGGCTCATGCTGCTTGAACTGCCTGCGCGCCTGTCCCACAACGCAAGAGAGGCCACCCGCTCATTCGTTTCCGTGGAAGCCAGGGAGGGGGTGAGCACCGGAATCAGCGCCGAGGATAGAGCACGCACTATCCAAATACTTGCTGAGTCCCCTCCCCAGCCAAGAAAGCTCGTCCGTCCCGGACATGTTTTCCCGGTCGCCGTAGTCGAAGGTGGTACATTGGTCAGAAATGCCCTTCCCGAAGGCGCCTTTGACCTTGGGGTGCTGTGCGCGTCAGCACACGCGGTCGTCTTCAGCGACCTCCTCGATGCAAAGGGGGAGATTCCCTCCCTCGATGCGATGCATGCGTTTTGCAATCAACACCAGCTTCCGGCAATCACACTTTCTCAACTCGTTGCCCATCGGCTTGAGGCGGAACAGCTCGTCTACAGAGTGTCTGACGCCCGCATTCCTACCTCTACGGGCGGCGATTTGCGGGCGGTAGTCTATCGAAGTCGTGTATATGACGGAGAGCATGTGGCCCTGATAAAGGGCGATATCAGCGGCAGCGATCCGGTTCTCACTCGAGTGCAGCGCGAGCACACCTTGACCGATGTTTTTTCAGGAACATTGAGTAAATCCCGGGAGCATCTTCATTTCGCTCTGCGAGAAATTGGGCGGGTCGGTCGAGGCGTAGTGGTGTATCTACGTAGCAATGATTTTGGAGCGCTGGCGAGCGGAGCGGGCAGCGCACTCGGAGATCGTGCCGCGCTGATGCGTGGCTATGGCATTGGCGCCCAGATTCTGCGGGACCTTGGCGTGACTCGGGTACGCTTACTCACCGGCAGTCCGAAGCGGCTTGCTGGACTCAAGTCCTTTGGAATCGATATAGTGGAACAGCTTGAGCTTCCAAGGGATCTCTCGGCATTGACAAACGGCCCCCCTGAATGACTGAGTTGCTAGGAATATTCGCCTATGAGTGTGATCACCTTCGCTGATGTAGTGCACCAGGCCATCTCCTTCTCGCAGGACACACCGGAGGAGGCGCTCCTGTTGCGGCTCATAGACACGCCATGGGTACAGAGGCTTCGCGACATTAGCCAAACCGCAAATACACGGCTTGTTTACATGTTCTCCGAGCATTCACGCTTTGGTCATTGCCTGGGCGTAGCCTATCTCGCCGCGCTGCTCCTGAGAAAACTCGAAACGCGGCACCCCGATGTAGTGCGCCCCTATCGCGCAGCTGTGTTGGCGGCAGCACTGCTGCACGATGTGGGCCATCTCGCACCGGGTGCGCACACCGCGTACCGGACCTGGTTTCCCGATGTTGCCGATAATCATGAAGCGATCGCGGCAAAGATCTGCTGCACAGATGCACAGATCGCCGCAATCCTTTCCGACTACTCGCAACATCTGCCTCAACAGGTGGCTAGTGTTATCGAAGAGGATCCCTCGCTGCCGGCTTGGACCTGGGAGCTGCTCTCGGGGGGCGGCTGGAATGTGGACCGCGGCAATTGGTGCATCGTGGACAGTATCCTTGCTGGTGTTCAGTATGGGCACTACAACATACCCGCTCTCACCGATTCTCTTGATATCAGCCCACAGGGACAGCTGATTCTCCAGGAGAACCGGCTTGATGCGATGATGCACTTTGCGGTTTCACGACACGCCATGTACCGCCAGATATACCAGCATCGGGTGCTGCTCTCTGCGGATACTATCAACGCAGCAATCGTGCGTCGGGCCAGAGACCTCGGTGTGGGATTAGACTTCGCGGATGACACCATGCGAGAGGTGCTTGCGGCACACACGCCGGATGCCCTGTCCTTGCATGCCATATTCCGCATGCGCGAGGCATGGTGGCGCTACCACCTGTTCCGCTGGGCCGACGGCTCCGACGGTATTCTTGCTGATCTCTCCTCACGCCTGATCAACCGCAGGTTGTTTAAGACAGTTCGTCTCACACCCGGAGACTCCACGCTCAGGTCGCAAGCACAGCGGGCAGTCGAGCAAATCGGACTTGACCCTCGTTACTATCTGCATGAGGTTTCGACCCAGGCGGTGCATAGCGGCGACTCGCACCAGGCAATTCAGGTGCGCATGGACTCCGGACACATTCGGCCCTTAGCCGATGCAGATCCGTTGTTTCGCACGATGATGGTGGAGGATCAGAGCACCGACAAGCGCTGGCTCGTCATGCCGTCAGAAGCAAAGGCTCTGCTGGGGCGAGAGCGCTAGGGAGACACTGAACCCATTCAGCGTATCCCTAGAAGTCATTTTTTGAATAGGCTCCTGCCCATTTGAACAGCGCTCCAAACTTCACCGGACCTCGCCAGGGTGGTCGGCAGTAATAGGAAAGAACGGGCCCGATCAGGCCGCACTGATTCTCCTCAGTGATTCACGGTGCTGCCCTGTATCGATCTAGGGAATCGCGTCCGGCGCGTAGGTGTCGATAAACTGCCGATTCACGCTCGACTGCAGATTCACAAAGCCGGAGGTATCGGTAGGCCCGCAATCCTCAGAGTAGCCGTAGCTTGTAATTCCGGCCAACACATAGCTGGAATCCCGCGCAACTACCAGCGGTCCACCCGAATCCCCGTTGCAGGTGTTTGCCCACTCTGCGCCATCGGTGGCATGGTCAAAGAGTGCGATAATCTCCTCGCTAGTCACATCATTGATGCGCATCTTGCCAGCCATTAACTCGTCACTGGTGCTGTTGCCTCCTACGCCGATCCCTACCCGGCCATAACCAGCGATATAGGCGGTTTCACCTGAGGTGAACGAATCCGAGGCACTCACGATACTGAGCACCCGGGTTGGCAGATCTTGGTCCAGTGTCAAGATTGCCAGATCATATGGGCCGGGTGTCCCCGTGCCATTATTCGGGTGCAACGCATAGCCGGTCGCGCTGTAGGTGTTTCCATCGCCGGGTACGATATCCACAGCGCTGGCTCTATCCGCACCTGCTGCGATGCAGTGCGATGCGGTGAGCACCACGCGCGGCGCAATCACGTTGCCGGTACAACGGTATTGATCGGCACCAAAAAACACATCGAGGCGCACAATTGGCGAATCTCCAATCGTACAGCTGCTGCCATTGATGATGCGTGCAGTCACCCCATCCGTCGACGCTCCAAGCGCCTCGCAGGCGGATGTATCTGTGGGCGGAGGCGAGTCATCGGGTGGGGTAACCGAATCATCCTCATGAATAAGCCCCTGTTTGCACAATCTGCCCTGTCGCACCAGAGTGGCAAAGGCCTGCGCACGCCGCTGATATGCAGCGCGGCCCGTCTCCTGATACAGCCAGCGGTAGTACCACATGCTTTCGCGACGAGTCCTAATGAACTGAGCGGCCGCAAAGTACCTGAGGATTTCGTTGGTCGAAGGATCGATCTTCACAATATACGGATACAATCCATCCCCCTCCTCTTCATACGAGCATGCAAAATTGGCGTTCGAGAATATATACAACCCAGCCTCTTGAGCCTGCGTGGGCCTTGCAAATGAGCCAAGCACTGCCACAATGAACGCGATAGCTACCTGAACTCTCTTCATGATCGTCGTTTGCTCCAACCTATACCCGATACACTTTCACGGCAGACTATTCGGTAGTCGGACCTGCCGAGAAATAGGTGGCCGCCCGCGTCACGGCGCAGCCTTGTGGTCATTTCGGTACAGCTGGAAGCGGACCTAAGATCCCTGGGCCAAATATTTCCAGGATCACTGATGCTGGGTGGCTCAGGGTGAATATAGGGGACTTGGCTGCTCGTAATTCTTATCAGCGCCGTGGTAGCAGCAACACATTCCCGAAATTGCGGCTCACGATGTGCCCCTTATTGGTCAAGCCGGTAAGCCCCCACCCTAGATCTTCATGGGGCCCGTAGAAATCATCAATCAGCTCATCGAGATCAGCGATTTCATCCGTTCGGCTATTCCAGAGCCATGTGCTCGATTCTCCCATGCCGAGATAGGCATTGATAAGCACCTCCCCTCTATCGTTGAATCCGCCGATGTCGAAGCTATATCCCTCAATTGGTCGCTGCACGATTGCGGCACCCCGTTGAGGCGACCAAACAAAAATTCGATGCTGCATTCCCCCGCCATCTGGATCGACCGCCTGAAGTCCCAATACCTCTCCAAGATTATTGAGACGCGCGCTGAATGCCTGTTCCGGTTGACTGAGCTCCGCAGGCAATACGGTGAGGCGAAATCCACCCTCTCCGGGGGTGGCCAGCACTAGACGACTGCCGCTTGCATCGCCGCCCACAAGTAGTATCTGAGCCTGCTCATTGATCGCCAAACCATAACGAAGGGTGATCTGAGGCTGCGGTTGACTACGGTCAAGGAGATCGGCGATCCGAAACACGCGGCCACCCAATCCTATGACTGGGATTGACTCATAGGTCGCGCTGCTATATTGGGTGCCCAAAAGGATTTCATAGCTGTTGAGGTCATGAAAATCTTGGGTATATCCGCTTGGAGCAGCAGGAACCGCGGTCACTCGATCTCCCGCGCTCACGTACTGTGCCCAGGGGGTAGATATGAGGGCGCGCAGGCCTCCGGCGCCCTCTCGCATGACGCTCACCTGGCAATAGGAGACCCCCTCTGGAACCGCTATAGGCCTGAGTACCCGATCGGCCAATGAGAGATAATAGGGGAACTCTTGTGACGGCACATACACTGTCCCATAGACTAATCCGCCTTCAGTGATCCCCTGCACATTGAAGGGCGTGGCGTCGAATAATACATTGCTTCGAACAAAGTGGGGCAGTGCGTCCTTCCGTTGGGCGGCGAGAAGATCCGTTGCTCCTTGGGTGCCCCCTTCACTTTTCAGGGGATCGGCTACCGCAACACCCACTCCAGAAAGAAGACTTAAACCGACACTCACGATCAACCTCTTCATAAACAATCTCCTATTCACAGGGGGCATCAGCCCACCGTAGTGACAGTATACAAATCAATGTGCAAATTACACACCATCTCTGGACTCGCCTAGAGAGTGCGCAGGTAATCAAAATTATTCGTAGAAGTCCCGGCAACGGGCGTACATCAAGGTGACAGAGGGGGCGGCTACTGGAGGCGCAATCGCCTCAATACAAACGCGCTCACCCCTTGATGACCTGGTTTCCTGAGTCAATAAGTTCGTAAGTACGTCGAGTCTCAGGAGACTAGCCGGCCAGGGATGGCCGGGCAGCCGCGAAGCGGCTGAAGCGACGCGGAGCTGGGGCTCTTGGGGGCCCCAGCAGAGCTTTGAGCGAATTCGACGCAGGACAGGAAGTCCGAAGTCGAATGAACAGCACTCTAGTCTGCCGAGCAACCGACTGCCGGATTTTGCAATTCATTCCTGACTCGGGAGACTAGTCATCAAGGGGTGAGCGTCGAAACTTCTATACTATGTGACGACTGTTACTTTCGGATGGGTTGGACCAAGACCGGGTCCTCTGAACGGTTCTCACTTCTTCCCGTAATCACCATCATGCCCTTTCCGTTCATTGCGTTGCCGAGGCGGTAGGTGCCGATAGTGCTATGTGTCTGCGTGAGCGCGATCACATCAGAGGCCACGTCTAGTTGGATCGCCTCCTGGATGTCCGCTACCGCTCCCGTGCGGCTATTGAAATGGACGAATCGATAATCCACTTCGTATTCCAACTCTCGGATCGAGAGCAGGACCTCGCCACCGTCACTGAACCCCACTATCCGGGCCGGTCCAAAGGGGGTGTCTGTCTCCAGTTGAGCAGTGCGAATCCCATCAACCGGTGACCACACGAAGTGCACTACCCGGTGTTCGAACATATTCTCGCTGATGGTTCTTGTCATTGCGACCTCCCCTGCGTTGTTGAGCAGGAATCCGCTCACCGGCATCGGGTTGAGCAGATCGATCGGAAGAATTTCGACTCTAAACCCCGTAGCCGTGGGCGTAGCAAGAGCGAGGGTAGCGCGGTTCCCTTGGAACGCCTGCAATAGCAGCTGATTTGCATCGTTGATACGCAGAGCCATCGAATATTGCACATTAGGCTGAGGCACACTTCGATCGAGCAGATCAATAAATCTGAAGGTACGACCCCCGATGGCTACCATCGGTGTTGTGGCGCCTGTCGAGAGATTAGTCCCCGTTCCGATGAGAATGCCCCAGCTATTAATGTCATCGAATTCATAGAGCCGGTGGCCGCTGGGCGGGGGTGGCACCGCAGCAATCTGGGAGCCTTCCGTCACAAACTGCCCACGCGAGGTGTTGAGCAGCGCTCTTCGAACCCCCGCTCCATCGCGTACCTTCCTGATTTCTTCTAGGTATGCTGCGTCCGGCATTGGTAGCGCTTCCAAAGATTGACTGCCGGCGGCTAGAAAATAGGGCTGTGTCGCGCCCGCGCTTTGCACGGTTCCGTAAATGCCACCCATCTCGGTAATTCCAGCGGCTCGAAATTCACTGTCGTTGCGAAAGAGCCAGTTCGCACCGAATGTGGGAGGCTCAACCTGCTGCTGTTCTTTGAGCACCTCCGGCACCCCAGAACCTCCGTCATCTGCGATAGGATCTGCCAATGCAACAGTACTGACCGCCAGCACACTGAAACCTACTCCTAAAATCCAGCACTTCATATGTAAGCACCTTATAAAAACAAGACACTAGCCTCATGTGCAAATTGCACACCAAGCACGCTGGCCCAACGGTACCTGCTTGGGAACCAATTCCATAAGGGACTATATCGAATGTAACGTTACGGAAGCGCCCTTCCTGCGAAAGAAACGGAGGTAGTGATAGGTAATTTGCGTGGGCCGTGCATACGTGCAGAAAAGCACGCCGCAATCAGCGCTGGCTCAAGAGTAGTGCGCCTGGGAGATCATCAGCGCTTCCACTGGATGTCCACCAATCAGATGGTCAGTGATAATCTTCTCCAGGTTCTCAGGAGTACAGTGCCGATACCAAATTCCCTGCGGATACACGACGGCGATGGGGCCGTCCAGGCACACCCGCAGACAATTTGCCTTTGTTCGCTGGACGAGTATGCCCTGGCTCTTTAGTTCATCGGTACGCGCTTTGAGATAGTTCCACGATGCAATTCCGGCCTCTTTGGTACAGCACTTGGGACTGCTTTGATCCGCGCACAGGAAGATGTGGTGGCGGTAGGAGCCTAACGAACGAGTGGCTACAATCGCTGTGAGTGCATCCGATAATTCCGACATTGGCCCCCCTTTTTACATCGCAAACCCGACATCGAATCAGGACGAACTACCTGTTGACCTTATAACCCGGAAAGGATCCGCTTGATAGCAGGGGTTCCAAGCCCGGAAGAGGTCTCCTCCGTAACCTGAGCCCTTGATCATAATTGCCGGTCAGGTAACGTACAGACTCGCATGACCCATCTATTGGAATTCAAAGACGGCAAGTCCGAACCTCTCGGTACATTCTATTGTGTCGGCAGAAATTACGAAGCGCACGCCCGGGAGATGGGCGCTGCCCCCGGCGATGCTCCAGTAATTTTCATCAAACCACCGAGCGCTTATCTGCCGCCGGAGTTGCCGTTCCGGATTCCTGCGATCTCCAAGCAGGTGCAGCATGAAGTTGAATTGGTAGCGATGGTGGGCGGAAGAGATGACACCTTGCATGTTGCAGCAGTGGCCGTCGGTATGGACATGACCTTGCGCGATCTACAGAGGGCCGCCAAAGAACGGGGGGAACCTTGGGCGGTCTCGAAGGGCTTCCGAGGCTCAGCCCCCCTCTCCCCTTTTATACGGATCAAGGATGTGCCCTGTGCACTGGCCGAGTTGAGTATCGAACTTAGCCGTGACGGCCAGACAGTGCAAAAGGGCAGGGTCGCTGAAATGCGTTGGGGAGTCGCGGAGTTGATCTCACATATTGATTCTATCTTTGGGCTTGCGCCGGGAGATTGCATCTTCACCGGTACCCCTGATGGGGTTGGTCCAGTGCATCCTGGCGAGCGATTCACTGCATCTCTCTGTTTCGGACAGCAGGTATTGACCTCACGAGTGCTGGAGGTGCGTTAATTTCGTAGCGCCCTCCATGCGGCAGTGCCTCCGCCTGGCCTCATTCCTGCAATAGTAGTCTGTACAGTGCGTGAACGTTAAGCGTAGCAAGGGGTTAGCGAGGCTGGTGACGTTCTTTGTCAGCATCAGGAACAAAGAATGTCACCATCCTCAATAGCCCCGGCCCCTGGGTGACAAATTTTGGGTTGCCGATGTGGGTGCCTTCAAGCCCCCTCATTCTATGAACACCCACATCGGCGACATCTTTTTTACGTTCGGCACGCTTGGCAAACGGGAAGTACCCCGTTCCTAGAACAAGTTTCCGCGTAGGTGTGCTGCGCGGAGAGGGTTGCCCCTAATTTTTTCGAGGCCCTCTCCGCGCTTTCTTTTTTTGGCGGCGGCTGATCTGTTCATCGTGAGATTGGGGCTATTTAAGGTGAACGACCCCATGCCAGGAACAGCCAATCTCGCTGGCAATTGTGCAATCAATCGACTTATTTCACAGGGTGCTAGTCTCCTGAGTCAATGAGTTCGTAAATAAGTCGGGTTCAGGAGCTGAGCGGGCCAGGCAGCCGCGAAGCGGCTAGAGCGACGCGGAGTTGGGGCTCGTGGCGTCCCCAGCAGAGCTTAAGGCGAATTCGACGCAGGTCAGGAAGTCCGGCGTCGAATGAACAAGACTCTAGAGCGCATCCGGTAATGCGCTCTAGGCAAGGCATGGATGGCTTGCGCAAACGCCGCGAGGCGTTTGGCGCCGCAAAGATGCGGTGTTTGGGGGCCCCGTCTTTGCGTGGCCATTTCCGGTTGCGTTCTAGTGTGCCGAGCAACCGGCTGTCGAATGTTGCAATTTATTGCTGACTCCGGAGCCTAGTGCTGCGCGCACTGGGCCAGCGAGCACTTTTCACCGTGAATACCACTAAGGCCATCCCACAGAGCCTTTGCCATCCGCGCACAGGCTGCCTTGACCAGCTGCTGTTGAGACTCCGTGAGCTGTGCGATTGCGTGCTCAAGTTTTCGAGCCTCATGATGATTCTTGGCATGCTCCTCAAAATAGCGCTCTGCTTCCTTCGGAACCTGATAAAAGGCGCGCAGCCCCTCAAGCTTGGAGGTCGCCGTCTCTGGCTGCTGCAGCTCGAATGCATACAATGCACCCAAAGCACCTTCTTTTGATGAGAACAGCTCGGAAGCGGTCTTGAGCAGCTGTTCCACCTCTTTCGTCACCACAGGGCCTACGGAAGTGCCAAGCGCCTTGGCGAATTGCTCCCATAGCTCTGCATGCTCCTCCTCCTCATGCGCTGTTTCCTCATCACCGAGGGTTTCCCATCCAGCTCCGATCTCCCGGACGAACGCACCGTACTCTCGTGCATACAACTCGAGGCTCTGCCGCGGCAAGGAGCCCTCACTCCAGGCACGATAGAACGGATGGTTCAATAGGAGGTAAGGGTGGATTACCGCTTCGAGTTCACAACGCACCGAGGAACAACCCGCCTCTTTCGTACTTGAGTTCATAGCTCTCCTTTTACAAAGCAGAATTTTATCCCTTCCTGCCATGGGTTCGGCTTCATGCAACATTGCGGCTAGCGCGGTGGGTCGAGCGTTCCCAGAAAGAATCCGTGTTACTCAATATCAGAGAGTCTTTAGAGGGACTGCGCGACACTACGCCCGGCAGATCAAGTAATGTAAATTGACCAAGAAGGCAATGAGGACTTTTCTCAAGAACATACTCAACGAGCTTGATAGCGGGCCAGCTGACCCCTATAAAATCGCAATATATCGGGGTCGGATACTTCGCCGCTGTCTATGCGCTCCCCTATCTCACCCAGATACGTTCCCGCAGCGGTCGCATCGCCCGTGGTGAGGGCGCAGGCGACGAGCAACAGCATCGCCGGCACTGACACAGGATCCACTTTCAAGGCGTGCTGAGCCGAACGGGTGGCTGCCTCATAGTTGCCCGCCTGCAGCTGCACATAGGACAACCCAAGCCAAGCAGGTTGAAAGTCGGGTGCGACCTCCGTAATACCGGTCATAATTATCTCGCCCCGTCGAATATCACCATTCTCGAAAAAGAATAGCCCAAGCTCATAAATATGGGCTATTTCCTCATCCGAATAACCGCGTCGTAGGACCTCGGAAGGGCTGCGCTTTCTGAGAGCATCGGGCATAGCGTTATTCCTTGGCGGATTCGGGCGGATTGAGCCAGTCCAACACGGTGCGAATCATCTGCTCCTCGGCATGAATACGCTTGTCAATGTCACCCGTTCCCTGCTCCATCTCACGGCGCAGAGCCGCCACCTTCTCGTAGCGTGCGAAGAATGAGGGGGCCATCTTCTGAAGCTCGGCAACATTCCCCACCGACGGCAGAAGCGCCAAAAATGGATTGCTGGCAAAAAAATCTGGGGAACCAAGGAGCGACCGCTTCATAATATATCGATACTCTAACAGGTTCAGAGAAGCATAGCATTACCCCTCATCCGTCTCCGCCCGGACCTCTTCGCGGGTCATGCGGTTACTGAGACGGAAGCTCAGCTTGCTTACGAGGGTGCCAAGCACCGCCAGAGTCAGTCCACATATGATGGCACTGGCCGCGAATTTCCGGCCCACCTCAAGCAGCACGTCCATGCGGAGCGGCAGGGCGACAAACGCGAACACCCCCGCGCCAATCGTCCAAAGTACAATACAGACAAGGGAAAGGGAGAAGGCCATCCAAATCAAGCGTGATATTATTGCACCCAAAAATGAGACGGGGGCTGCCACTCCAAATGGGACCAGCCGAGCTGGGCGTGGCGCGAGCCGTTGCGACTTGAAGATTCCACGGGTCTGCGCGAGCCCTCCAATGACAGCACCGAAGGCGGCAGCGAGGGCGGGCCCCATGATCAGGAGCGCAAGCGCGGTGCGCTCAGGTATCTCTCCTGCCCCTCCACTCCAGGCGAATAGTGCCTGTACTTTCTCAATCCCCCATTGCCCACCCAGCACAATCGCCGCAACAGCCGCCACCAGGGCCATACTTGCTGTTGCCACCGGGCTGTACGGTACGATTCCCTCTGCTCTCAGGGCCTCCAGTCGTTGCGCGGTGGGGAGTTCGGTGCGTTCCATAGGCAAGAATTCTACTGCAGCAGCCGCGTGGCGTTGAATGAAGCGAGGATGTGCTCGGAGATCAGTCTCCCTGACACGCTCAATGCCAGCACGAGCATGAGGGGTCGGAGGCTTGCCGCAAAGGAGCCAAGTGCCAGGCCGCGCACCCTGCCCAGCCAGACAAGCGGCAGTTCTGCTAAAATAAGCAGCAACATCAGTGGCACGGAAACCTGCACCACACATTCGACGGCCACCGCAATAATCCCGGCATTTAATGCAAGTGTCTCCACCGGTGGACGTTCTGCACCTAGTGTGGTCATCGCTTCAAGAATGAGCGGCGAGTGAAAGAGCAAGGACAATCCGCACACCGCGCCCACGAGTGCTCCCACCTGCGCCCTGTGGGCAGCGAAGCACACTCGATCAACAAGCGCGCCCACGGCCACAGGCACAAACACGAACGCGGCACAAAGCGTGAACAGGGATAACGACATCGAGAACCCATTCAACGCGTATACGGCGAGCGCGAGCAAGGCCGCACTGAAGGAGGCGATTGAGCCGGCAAATAAGAGTACGAGTGCCAGTAGTGCAAACGCTAGTGTCATGAGGAAAGCGCGGTAACCAGCAAGTTCTGGAGCAGTGAAAATCCTGTGGTCATCACAAGCGCAATCACCCCCACCACTGCGAGCAGACGTAGCGTGTAGCCAACGGCTGGATCGGTGATCAACGTTGAGCCCTGGAAAATACCGCTCAACACCCCTGCAATCATGGCTGCTACAACGATGGGAAGTCCAATCAAAAAGAGCACACGCAGCCCCTCTCTCAACAATGCGTAGGTTTCCGAATCAACCATGCAATCCCTCCACGCGCCTGCCGTCAGCACAGGCCATCCCTATAGGTAGTTTCAAAGATGCCATCCTTGGCATTTCTGAAATCGCTCCCAGTTCTGATGGGGCCCCGGCGCACCTCACCGTCATGCGGCATAACTGGTTAACAACTTCGACGTCAAAAGCGCCCATCCATCCACAGCAACGAACAACAGCAGCTTAAGCGGAAGTGCAATCGACACAACTGACAGCTGCTGCGCTCCGAGAGCGAGCAACACATTCGCCACCAGCAGGTCGATGACCAAAAATGGAATCAGCAGCATGACCCCCAATGAAAACGCCGATCGAAGCTCCGACATGACAAAGGCGGCTACTAAGGTCTCTGGCGTTTGTGCTGGCCTGTCGGCTGCGCCGCCCGGGGTAGCGTCTGCGCTGGGAGCCTCATGCACTCTTCCCAGGACTCCAGCATCCGCGTGCTGCTCTAAGAAGGGCTTAAGCTTCTGAGCATGGGCTGTTATCCCTTGTTGCCCCCCTTGCAAGAGCCCCTCAATGCCCCCCAGGGCACTCAAATGGGGGGCCATGACAACAATGGTGAGCGCCACCGAGGCCACAGCCGTAATTAGTCCGAAGCTCCCCTGTTCGAGGTTAAGCCCAAAGCGCAGGATGCTTAAGGTGACAAAAATCTTAAGGAAGGAAGTAAGGAGTAAGAAGGCTAAGATGCCGCTTATCCAATGATTAGCCGTATCCATGAGCGGAATTGTAGGCTACTCGAGGCACTTCAAGCCATCCGCAATGTGCAGCGGGCAAAGCTCAACGGACGCTCATTGCAAAGCGCCCCTCAAAGGTGCAAAGGGTGGCGGTGGCCACGACCTCGCCATTAATGACGATATATACCGAATCACTGGCGGGAATGCCGGTGTCATTCACTGTTCCCACTTGCGAGACTTCGGCCAAGGTCGGTGCATCCACTTTTACGCTGCCGAATATCACCGATACCCGGGTCGTGCCCTCTGGGATGCTCGGCATCACCGCGGCCCCGCTTTCAACTTCAAACCCCAGCCTGCCATCAAGTAGGCAGAGTCGAGCCGGCAAGAGGGGGCGGTTGTTCACACGCAAGGTGATGGAGTCGCTCACTGCGTGCTCCAGGTCTACCACCGTGCCGGATCGAATGTACTCGGCGAGTGCCGATGGGGGCACGGCCAGCTGCACGAGCTCAAGGCCAATTTCCACCATGCCCTCAAAGCTTTTGGAGGTCTGATGCACCTGGCGACGCCATAACCAATCTAGGCGATCAAGCACTACGGTGCCCACCAGGATATAGCAGCTAAATGGCACTCCATTAAGAGAGGCATCACAACGCACGCAGCCGGTGGCAGTTACCTGCTGCGGCGCCACTTCCCCCTCAACCTTTACCACCGAAGATTCCGGTCCTGTCCATGCTAAAGACAGGGTCGTGATAATGCGTCTTGCCAGGTACTCCATCACCACTCCGCCCGCCACGCCTGGCATGTTGGGCGCAACGGTATCGAGTACTACTCGCGCGGTTTGTCTGTCGCAGGCCACATACATCGGTTCGCCATCCACGCGAGCAGAGAAGACCACTTCGACTCCTGGAGGGATGCCTATCTCCGGTGTGACAGAGACCGCGCGCAGCTCCGCGCCGAGGGAATGTAGTAATGGGAGCCATTGTACACTGAGCCCTGGAAACCACTGTTCCGGACGGGACCGCAAGAATCCCCTGGAATAGCGTGCTTCGACAGGATCAAGGGCGCGCAGCTGGCGTGTCGCATCCCATCGTTGCAACGTGAGTTTTCCTTCCTGGCTTCCTTCAGATCTCACTTTAACTACCCCTTACGCTCTCCCTTCTGTCCGCCGCACCCGCGGCGGGACACCTACTCGGCTAGACCTCTTCCAACTGACCGCTTCATTCTGCGCCTTCCTCAATCGCAGCGGCTCCGATCTCGGCGCGCTCGCTCTTCATCTCAGCCTCACGCTGCCGAGCGCGCTTGAGCACCGCCTCTGCTTCGGCCATCTTGCTCTCAGCCGCCTTCAGCTCTGCGCGCAACATGCGCCGCCGCGCCTCAAACATCCGGGCCACCCCGGCGTTGCAAATCCTAGGCGACCCACTGCGCTGCTGGGCGAGTTCATAGCGAATACTGTCAACGCGCCGAGCGTATTCATCGACGCGGTACTCGCGACCGTACCTCCTCCTGCACCTCGTCGAGGCTGACGTCAAAGGCCGTCGCCCCCGACTCATTGTCCTCTACGTTGTCGCTCACGGTCCAATTCGTCCAGTGCAGTTCTCAACATGGTGCCGGCAAACGGCATGCGCAGCTCCGGGCTCCACAGCAGCAAGATCCAGAGCGCGACGTTTCAATGCCTCACCATGATGCTGATCGTTCTCAGAAACAGGATGCCTCGCGCCCATCGAGCAGTACCGCAACTGCGACGAGGGCTCTTAAGCGCGCCGATAAACTACGAAAACGAGAGGCATCCATAAGTCAATTCCGAACTAACTCTCAGGGAGATTCTTTCTTCGTTCAAAACGGATGGCACGTGAGGCTACCTCCATCGGCTCGTTCTCACGGAACACCTTGGTATGCTGCGAGACTCCGAACCAATACCCCAAAACAGCTCCCACCACGGCGATGATGCACATGCATCCTACCAAGGTCAGCGCGAGCCCCACGTAGTCTGCTTCAGGAACGCGCCAGCTAAGGAACGGCACGAGGGTGACTCCTGTGCCCTGCGGACCTGGCACCACTTCGCTCGCAATCACCTGAATCTGATCTGCCTGCACCTCAGGTATGCTTGCCTGAACCACCCGAGTAATATCGTCCCTATTGAGCAGGACTCCCGGTCGGGTCTTCAGCACCACGGAAACGGAGGCCTTATTGTCTTTTTGAGAGTCACTGCGGACAACTGCGCGTGCTTCAGCCACCGCGGGGTGGTTTTCGAGCATCTCTACTACCTCAACGGCACGGGCCCTATCGAGTCTCAGCGCCTCAATATCTCGGGATGGCGGTAAGAAACCACCCGAAGTGGTGAGCTCGGCAAAGGATGCCTTAGGTTCGGAGGGCAGCCCTTGCTGCTGCATCAGGCTGATAGCTTCACCATACGAGGAGCTCGGCACATCGACCCGGTAGCGCGCTTTGCCCCCTACTCCGCGTTCCGCGTAAGCAACAACCCCGCGATCATGCAAGAACGCCACTAATTCGTTGGCTTGTTGTTGGTCGAGGTCCTCGGCCACAGGGCGCTCTGAGCAGCCGAGACTGCCGAGCACGCACCACATGCACACAGCTAGGGCAAGTAACCTCATGCTTACACCTTGCAATCGTTCAGCACCCGGGCGCACTGGAAAACCTCATCTCTCCTCACCTTATGCGCCGGTTGCGCTCGGGGGAACGTAACGTTCAGCGCTCCCCTACATGTGCAATAAGGGACACAAGGAATTCAACGTCGCCAAACCGCACCCAATCACCATGCCGCAGAACCTCTGACTCAGCAATACGCTGATAGCCGTCTTCCCGACGTCGGCGAACGTGGACTCCCCGTTCGCTCATTAAGTCCTGCACCATAAGTCCCTGGTCGAGGCTCACCGTGATCAGGGCATGCGGCGTTGAAACGCTGTCATCCTCAAGCACAAGGTCATGCTCTTTCAAGCTGCTCTGGGTCACAAAGAACTTGCCCTCACGCAGCTCCACGGCATGCCCCTCGGCGATGCGGTAACTCACAAGCCAGCCGAACAAGCGGCCTGCCATTCCTTTGCCGCGCTCGGCCCCGCCGACAGCTCTAGGCTGCTGAGGCTGCTTCTCACGCGATGGCGCCGGCGGCACCTCACGCTGCTTTGCGCGGGTAGGTTCCTGCTCCACACGATCCTCGCGTTGCTCTCTGGCCGCTGGAGCTTGCTTGGGCAACGGAGCGGGCTCGGAGCGGGCCTCCTTTTGCTCGCTCTTCGGCTTATTGAATGAAAGCGCGGAGGGTTTATTAGCCTTGCGCGCACCGCTCTCCACAATCACCCTTTGCTGGGCCTCGGCACTCTCCTCCACAGGGGAGGCAGCACCTGCCCCGGGCGGGGAGAACATGGCCACACTCGGTTTAGGGGCTGGCGCCGGGGTCTCAACCACCGGGTCTGGGAGCGGTGGTGGAGCCGCCATGGCAGCCGAAATCTTCTTGGGCGGCTCAGCTACCTCCACCTCCTCGATGTAATCGGCCAAGGGGTCATCGATGGTTGGGGTATGCGCTTCAGTGCCATTGGTGGTCGCCGCAGCGGCAGGTGCAGGCGGGGCCGGCGGCTCTTCCCGCACACGGTTTAGCGCCTCACTCACATCATCCGGCGCCGACTCTGACATAGTGCGTTGTCGGATGCGTGTGGCCTTCTTCTCTTTGTCGCCATCGTCTGCCTTGGCGCCCACTTCCAGGGCGGCGCCACACATGCGGCAGCGTGTTGACATCGCCGGCACAAGGCTGCGGCAAGAAGGGCAGCGCACAAATGTTAATTCAGAACTATCGGTTGACATGACGATATACTCCCCAAACGATACAGCCAAAACCTCTCAAGCAACGAACTACAACCAACCAAACAATATCAGGTCAGGCGTGCGATAATCGGTGATAGCAGCTGCGCCACCACCATGCAGATCATCAGAAACGCCAAAACAGCGAACAGCACGAAGATCTTTCCCACAACACCCGCCGACCGATAAGCGACGTGCAGGCGGTACAACAGTCCACCGTGATCGGTGAAATCATCGTAGGCATCCATCCTTGCGTCATGCTTCGAGCGGGTCATCGGAGCCAAGTTCACCACGTGGTCGTTATGGCCGCCGCGTCCGGCGAAGGCGCTTGCAGAACCTTGGGAGGTCACGAACTGCTGCTCCTGGCCTTCGGTGAAGCACACGGCGAGGGTCACGCCGTTGCCAAAATCAAGCACCCGCGGCTGCTGCGGGGTAGCCGAGAGAGACTCGCCCTTTCTGAGAATTCCACCATTGTAGGCGGTGCCATTTGTACTTTGATCGATGACGCTGATGTGCTCGTCAGCATCGGCGCGAATGATGCAATGCCGACGCGACACATGGGGCGCGCCGAGCCAGATATCGCTGGTCGGATCACGCCCCACTGATATCTGAGCCCCCAACGGCAGCACGAGTCGCGCGGGGCGAGCAACCTCGGAGGTGGATACGAGCACCGGATAACGCTGCTGTAGCGCTGCCGGTTTGGGGAGGCTCTCGGGGGTGAACTCGGCGGCCCTATTGATCTGGTCCTCCGATGTGACGCCAAAAAGCGAGATGTCACGCCCAAGCACCACCGGTACCCCGGCAGGCAGCGATACTTTGCCTGAAATCTGCTGTTCGGCGAGGAATGTGCCGTTAGTGGAGCCGAGATCCTCAATCCAAAACTCTCCGTTCTCAAAGCCCATCCTGGCATGGCGGGCCGAGATATCCGAGCTGTCGAGGCGCACTGCGCATTGTTTGGCCCTGCCGATCAAAACGGGTTCTTCGGGGTTGAATGACACAACGATCGGTTGAGCTCCTGCAACCACGATGGCGGGAAAGCGCGGCGAGGTCGATAAACAGGCCTGGCGCAAGGTTCGCACGCCGGCCTTATCTGGTGGCTCGCCATCGCGCACAACGAGATCGGTATCGAGGGATGACACATTCAGTCGCACCCTACCCAGTTCAATACTGGCACTTCCCTCATAACTACCTTCAAGAGTACGCGGGGGGGTGTGCCCCTCTTGGACTGCCATGGCCGAGGTGGAAAATCGACGCCCTAGGTCGCGCGCAATGCGCAGCTGGAAGGGCTGATCCTTGAGGTCATCGATCTGCACATGGGCATACTCCGCCCCTCCCACGATCGCCTGTGGCCGGCGCACCAGGATGATCTCCGGCTGCGACACTCCATCCTGAAATGAGATCTCAAGTGCAAACATCAGCGTCCCTTCTTGCTAAGCTTCCCACTACCCTCTCGGTGGCACCGACATTTCGATAATCGCAGGAAAACTTAGTAAAGTCCTCATCTGTGGGTTTTCCGGTTCCGTGCACCGCTCCAAGTCACCCGATCAGATTAATATTCCCCTTCCCTCATCCTCCTATCGGCCTCCCCGGCCTCTAACCTAACTGACAACTATCCAAAAACATTAAGAATAAAGTAGTCATTCCGTAACCACTTTTTGCTCCTTAGTATGAGGCTCTGGGCCAATGCAAAGATCCATGAAAGTTCGATAGGTTAGCTTAATGTGGTGGTGCCTCCACATCAGGATGCTCAACCCCCTGATCCTCCAAGGGCCCGCTTGGTACTCTATATAGAAATTATGTTCTATTCACATCAACCTTCCCCTTGGCGCTCCGGTGCTGTGTGGGGGCGCGAGGGTGACGGCTTTTTATGGAAATACAACTCGCCGCCCCGCATCCAAAGGTGTAGGACAGTGAGGTACTTACCAGTCCCAGTAATCCGGTGGACCCGCATATGAAGAAAATCTTAATAATCGACGATGACATGACCGCCCTCGATATTGTCGATTATCTGTTCGAGGATCATGGCTTCGAAGTGATTCGACGCGCCGACGGCATGTCGGCCCTTGAGTGTGTCTCTTCGGAGCAGCCAAATATCATTCTCGTCGATCTGATGATGCCGAAGATGAATGGGCAAGAATGTGTGCGCGAGATAAGAAAGCGCGGCATCGCAGTGCCGATTGTGGCCTTCACTGCACTTGACGATCCCGAAGTGCACCAAGACGCGAGAAATGCCGGGTGCAATCTTGTGCTTACCAAACCCTGCAAGCCGGCCGTGCTTGTACAGCATGTCGAGGAGCTGCTGCGAGGCGCACACTAACTCCTTGGGGAGACATTGAACAAGGTCCATGGATGGCACTTGTTTCGTGTATCCTTAGAGACGGAAGGTAAAGGCCAGTTTCCCGATCAGGATCTCATCGCCATCCTTTAACGGGTAGCGCTTTCCGTTTTCGAGTTGATCCTTACGGTTAATGATCGTTCCGTTGAGGGACCCGGCATCAAGCACATAGGCCTGGCCATCCGTACATTCGATCACCGCATGCTTTCTAGACACTTTGGCATCGATGTCCTCCTGCTCGAGATCGATCTCCGGATAGGAGGAAGTAGTGGGGTCCCATCTCCCAATCAGATTGCTCCCCGGTTGGAGCTCAAATATCCGCTGTGAACCATCCGCACGATTAAGAATCAATAGCATGGCATATCCCATGGTACTCTGTGGCCCGCTCGGAGCTCCCATCTTCTATAACAATGTCGGCTCCGAAGAGCGACCTCATAAGGGCGCCTATTCATTTCTAACTGGCTGATTGCAAAACGATATTTTAATATCCGCCGCTCCGCAGCTCGAGGTGGGCACATCTAAACGATTGTGTTAGTGTAAATGGCTTAGCCGCGGGGGGATCTCCCTAGGAGCTCGCGCAGTATTGCGGCTCGGAGCGTCCTTCCCGAGGGCTGTCTCCCCAGCGCTAACCCGCGAGGGGGTTCAAGGGTGTGGAGGATAGCGCGCTATCCCTGCAGCGTCTTGAAGATATTGTAACGAGACAGATTTTAGTTTTTTGCGAAGTAGGTGTTTTGGAAAACGCAGAGATGAGTATCGGAAGGTGTCGAGCAACGGTCCGCAGTCGATTGCGGCGATCGCTCGGAACCGGTCGCCCTGAGGGCGCCTGTCGCTCATCCTACGGCCATTCCCAGACGCATGCTTTGTTTGTTTTTAATCAAGCGAGTTTTTCGAGGCTTTTCCCGTCATTGGAACTCCAACGTAGAAGTCCCGCACCGGCGCACCCGCAAGGGTGGCTGGAGCGGCCGATTTCTTCGCAGCGTGGCCGCTTGGCGCCGTCGCTGCTCGGTACGCCGATTCGGCGAACAACACCCGTAGATTCCATGGACCACCGGTCATTGCGACCGTGCAAGCCTCGATTCACCCGCCCAATGCACGGGAGAGGAATTTTATGGATCGACGCATGCTCATCAATACGGCGCACCCAGAACAGTGCCGTATTGCCATCGTGGAGGACGGCAAGCTCATTGAGCTTGAGATCGAATCTCAGCAGGGCAAAAAGCTAAAAGGCAACATATATAAGGCCCGGATCTCGAGGATTGAACCGAGCCTTCAAGCAGCCTTTCTTGATATCGGCACGGAGCGCAACGGCTTCCTGCAAATCAACGACATTCACCCGGCCTATTTTAAGGAGGGCGTGTTCTCCGGCCAGAAAGCGTCGGTGCGGAATGTGCGGATTCAAGAGGTGCTCTCTCCGGGTCAAGAATTAGTTGTGCAGGTGGTAAAAGAGGAGCGGGAGCTTAAAGGGGCCACCCTGACCACCTACCTCTCTCTGCCTGGCAGGTATGTAGTGCTCATGCCGGGGAGCGACAAAGGCGGGATCTCTCGTAAGATCGTAGATGGCGAACAGCGATCACGGCTCAAGAGCTTGGCCCAGGAGCTTGAAATCCCTCAGGGCATTGGCCTTATTATTCGCACCGCCGGACTCAACCGATCTTTGAGCGATCTGTCGCGAGATTTATCGCTCCAGCTCAAACTATGGGAAAAGATCCTTACCCAGTCACAGTCGGCCGCCTGCCCCACCGTGCTGTACAAAGAAAGCGACCTGGCGACCCGTGTTATACGGGACTACTTCACCCCCGAGGTGCGTGAGATCATCATCGATGATCACGATACATTTCAGAGGGTCAAGGATTTCGTCGATCAGGTCATGCCGCGCTACCGGTCCAGAATTAAGTTCTATGACCAAGCGGAGCCCCTATTCTCGCACTATGCGGTGGAGGAGCGTGTTGGCGATGCCGTGAGCGACGAGGTTAAACTCCGCTCAGGTGGCGCAATTGTCATCGATACCTTAGAGGCCCTGGTGGCCATCGATGTCAACTCGGGCAAGGCTACCGAAGGTGCCGACATCGAGGAAACTGCTTTCCGCACCAATCTGGAGGCCGCTGATGAGATAGCGAATCAGCTGCGGCTGCGGGACCTAGGGGGGCTCATCGTAATTGACTTCATCGACATGATGGACCGGCGCCACAAAGCGCAAGTTGAGCGCCGCCTCCTTGACGCGGTCCGCACGGACAAGGCGCGAGTCGAAGTGGGCAAGCTAAGCAAATTCGGGCTGCTTGAGATGTCGCGGCAGCGGCTGCGTGCCACTATCACGAGCCAAAGCCACACCGCCTGCCCCCTTTGCAAGGGAACGGGTCGTACCAAGGCCGCCGAGTTTGTAGCGCTCGATGTGCTACGGAAGATTCAGAATGCCGTCGTAGTGGGCCAAGCTTCCTCTGTTAAGGCCAGGCTGGCCCCCGCTCCGGCACTATTCCTCCTGAACCATAAGAAACAGCAGCTCAGCGCCCTTGAGACCGCGCATGGGGCGACAGTCCTCATATTCGCCGATGGCCGCCTTACACCGGACCAATACGAGTTCGAGATTGGCCCCCGGAAGGACGGTACCCCGGTTGAGCAGCGCGCCGCCTTTGCTCCCCCACCAGCCCCTGCGGCACGGCGCTTACCCAAGGAGTTGGAGGAGGGCGAGAACGAACTAAGAGGCACCCGCGGAGATGACGAAGAGGAATCCGAGGAAGAAACCGACGTCGAACCGCTGGAGGAGATCGCATCAAATGACGATGCTCGAAATGCGGTTGCGCAGCCCAAGGGGCGCCGATCCAGAGCGCGCGCGTCGGAGGAGAATGACGGGGAGGTCGAAGCGGTCGCCGATAGCTCCGACTAAAGGTGGTATAAAAAATACTCTTTTGACGTCACTGAGAGTCGCGTGGTGCCATACACCCCGGGTGCGAGTGTCTTCGCGGTATCACTTGCTATCGCGGTGTGCCGGTGCAGGGCCCTTGGCGCGCCTTTCGAGAAAGATTCTGCATTGTCGGGTATCTAGCTCTCTGTTAGCCTTCCTTTAATTGCTTGTGAAATGTAGTGCCTACACTTCACTCGGCATTCCTTAGCATGAGCCTCCCGTGCGGGGCCGTGCAATTTGCAATCAGAAGGGAAGGTTTTTGTTGGAAGTCGCCACCGTGATCCCTCAGGAAGTCCGCTCTCCCATAGTCCACCGATTAACGGATGAACTGAATCGCATTGCTCGCTTTGGTGCAAACATCACCGATGCCCACACATGTGCGGTGTTTGTGCCGGCAGGCTTAATGCGCAACTCTGCACAGGGTGATTCGACCAGCGCCGGAGGGTTAGTGCTTGCCGGTAGCCATTCACTGGCCAATGACTTAATGCTGGGCTGCGAGGTCCCGCTGCATACCGGCTTGATTGGCTGGGTGGCAACCCACGGACGGTCTATCCATGTGGCTCCGTTCGAACACGAAAGCCGGGTCTTAGGGATGTACTCGCAGAGTCATGATCTGAAGAGCTTTATCGGCGTACCGATCACATTGGGCGGTTCGGATGATCGCTGCGCTGCAACAGGAGTTATTACCTGTGACAGCAAGAAGAGCTTTGCCTTCTCGAAGCTGCAGGGGAAGTGGCTGGAGGATTTGGCTCAGCAAGCGGCAACCACCCTTTCTCTGCTCCTCGACGCGGGGGGTGCGGGGTCAGCACATAGCTGTTGGGAGACTTTTCGAAGCAAGGCGGGTGAACTCGCCAGCGCACTCGGCGCAGATTCAATCGATGTGCTGCGCGTGCGCTTATCCAACTTCCCCCATATTGAGGCCTGTCTTGGGCCTAGCGCCGGCTATGATCTGTTCGAGCAGTTTCTGAGGCTTGTACAGCAGAGTCTGCCGCCGCATTTTCCTCTATTCCAAGCTCCGGCTGGGGATCTGATCATCGTGCTCGACAACATGATGACCCAGTTTCACGAAACGCGGATCCTTGCTCTTGCCAAGCACCTTTGTCCGCCTGGATTAACGCTTGAACTCGAGTTTTCGCGCTCGCGCCGGGCCGGCAAGGGCCGATCGTTGGAGGGCATGATTAGAGAAACCGCCGAAGCCTTTGACACCGCACCCCGAGGAGAGGTCCGTGAGCACCGTATCGCTTAGCATACCGTATACCCTCGGTTACGAGCTGCCCTTCCTCGATCGCATGCGATCACTGTTGCACGGCGGTGACTTAGCGATGGACCTCGGCACGGCTAATACCCTGGTGTACTTGCGCGGCCGTGGCATCATTTTGAACGAACCATCGGTGGTCGCCGTCGATGCCGAAACGAATAGAGCGCTTGCAGTAGGGCATCAAGCCAAAGCGATGTTCGGAAAAACCTCTCGTGCTATCCGTTGTGTACGGCCGATGAAAGACGGTGTCATCGCTGACTTTACTATGACAGCCCTGATGATTCAGCACATGCTGCATCAGGTGGGGGTAAAGCGAAAATTCCGCCGTCCGCGTATCGTAATCGGTGTTCCCTCGGGCATCACTCAGGTAGAAAAGCGTGCGGTCATCGACGCCGCGCTCCTTGCTGGAGTCCGTGACGTAATGCTCGTGGAGGAACCTATGGCCGCAGCTCTTGGAGCGGAGCTGCCCGTGCATAAACCAGTGGGGAATATGGTGGTGGACATCGGCGGCGGCACCACTGAGGTGGCAATACTAAGCATGAATGCGACTCTGTACTCCCATTCAATTCGGGTGGCCGGCGATGAGATGGATGAGGCCATTCAGCGCCATATCCGTAGAGAACATAGTCTCGAGATAGGTATTTTCGAAGCGGAGAGAATCAAATTAGTCATTGGGTCGGCATTGCCGTTCGGTCCCCCACGATCGATTGAGGTACATGGCAGGGATATCGCTACTGGATATCCGCAGCAAGTCGAGGTAACCGATGAGGAAGTGCGTTTGGCCCTGCACGAGCCGGTAACCGCGATCACAAGCTCGGTAATGGCGGCACTCGAACAAACCTCAGCAGAAGTCGCGCAGGACATCGCCATGCGCGGAGTGCATCTCGCCGGCGGGGGCGCTCTCCTAAAGGGCTTGACCGAACGGCTGCATAGAGAGATCGGTGTGCGCTTTTTCCGTGCTCAGGAACCGCTCACCTGTGTGGTGCGGGGAGTGGGTCGTATCGTCGAGAACCTGAAAGACCTGCGCGCACTGTGCATCGCTTAGCTCGTTGGCCGTAAAAGGACCCGGGCGGTCCTTGGCACCGCATTCACAGCCTCAACCCGTTATTCTCATTGTTTCTATAGGGGGACTCCGCGGAGTTCACCTTGCAATAGTGCAGAGCCCTACGGAATCACTGCTAGAGAGGGGCGAAATCAGTGATTCTCGTTTGCAGGGAATCGGGGGGCACTCTCCGATTCCTTGCGAATGTTCTCGGGGTACCAATCCACAATGAGTAGGGCGCGAACCGTGAAATCCCCCCACCGAGCGCCAGGGTGGAGTTGACGGTGGCCAACGGCTGACCCGAAAATTTCGTGAACCAGTCCACGATGAGGGAAAAGTGCTCGAAATCACCGGCTCATTCTTTGCTTGCAACGGCTCTGCACATTACTGCAATTCCGCGGCACTGTCGGTACTACCGCAAGCAAGAATTCGCCAATAATTCCTCACACTTTTTCCTGCCACGGGGTCAACTTCATGAAATATTGCAACTAAGGTTCCCCGAAAAACTCTCGCACTGTCGTGATCCTATGCACGGGTCGACGCACTCCGACCGCATCAAACTCGATCCTGCCGCTCACTCCCTCAAAGCGAGCTGCCTTGATGCTCGCAATCCATTGCTCAGACTGCGGCTTATAGTTGCTAAGCAGGGCCAGGAACGCATCATATCCCATGTCCGCCGTTAACCCGGGGGCCCGGCCGAAGCGCTTGGTGAAGGCAGATTGAAACTCAACAGAGGTCTGGGACGGCAGCACTGCTACAATGGCGTCTTGAATTGGAGCGAGGCTTCCGAGAATGGTTCTATACTCACTCACCCCTGATTGCAGATTGCCGTCAAAGGCCAGCTGTAAAGGCTTGCGATAGTTGCTGTGAATCTCCTTGGCGAGTTGGGCCCCCTGAGCCGGGAAGGCCAGAATAATTGCACAACGAGGTTTCGCGGCAAGCGCCCGAACGACCACACTCTTCACGTCCGACATCGCGGGATCAAGTTCATACGTGGTGGGATGTCCGCCAAACCCTTGCTTGAATGCCCGCGCAAACCGCTCCATGGTTGGGTGAATCGAATAGAAGAGCGGTGAGTCCTGAGGGCACAGCGCCGAGAGGTGCTTGCCCAGGGCCTGCTCAAGTTCGATATTCCCCGGCATAATCTGCAGCACGTTATCGTCTTTCGGTTCCTCCGTTTCCTCACCCAGTTGAATGACCGGAAGAGACTTCTTCGTGACCAGTGGATAGATGGCTCCTATGGTCATGGAGCTGCCGTTGATGAGCGCTTCAATCTTGTCGCTCCCTGTCAGCTTCTGATATGCGGACAGGCCCTTGGCCGCACGGAATTCGTCGTCTTCCACATACAGGCGCACGGATGGCTTCAATCCTTTGGCGGCGTAGTCTTCATGCGCAAGGGTGATGCCATCAACGAAGTTTTGGAAGACCGGTGCGTAATCGCCGCTAAGACCGGCAATAACGCCGATGCGGAGCTCCTCGCGGGACTCGGCCTGACTGGCGCCGATCATCGCAAGGTGCATGCTCAACACGAGCACGAGCAGAATGCGTTCAATCCCCTTCATAAGATTCTTCCGGAGTACATACCACAAACAGTGTCCTGAGATTGCACCGATCGTCAGCGGATCCTATCGCAACAGCGCAGCTCAGAGAGCGGTCCTTTGGCGAATCGCTCCAACCACTGAGAGCACTAGCCTACCAGAGAAGTGTCTTTGCCCCTCCCTCATGAATGCTCATCAACACTCCCCGTCGCCGCACCAACCTCCGAAGCGCCACAACTGATGCCATGCTCGTCACCACAAAGGCAAGGGCTGCGGCCGCCGGAGCCTGCAAGCGGATGGTGGGCCATTGTGCCAGCTCCCCTACCAGCGCGCTCAGCACTGCCAGACACCAGCTCACCCCCTGCAACACTAGGCCTTGTGGGTCGATGCCCGCAACGTGCACCAGCATTCCCAGGAGAGCGAGCGGGCAGCTTACGCAGGACACTATTGGGGCGATAAGAGGATTGGCGAGGAGGGCCATCATGTTCCACTCACCAAACCAATACGCTCCGACTGCCCCGGCCAGGATCGTAGCCGCACTGCATCCAACAATCCCCTTCGTTATTGAGCGCTGCCCCAAGGCGCCCATACTGAGACCCAGGAGCGCCGCAAAGGTAAGCTGTATACTGGGTTCTGTGTAACACCCAGGCCAAAGCAACAACAGCATTACCGCAGTGGCCGCAATCACGTTCAATCGAGTGCTGAACTGCTCGCTTTGCGCAAGCAGCGTGACGAGCAGTAAGGCCACCGAGGCGCGCAGGTTCGGGGCATCGATCCCAACAATCATTACGAAGAATGCCGTGGGAATGAGGGCCAGCATAGGGAGTAGCCACAATAATACCCCGCCTCGCAAAGCTATCTCGAATCGTCTCGCACTCCATCGCAGCACGCTAAGTACGCAATAAAAGACAATGGTGACTTGGTACCCGGAGACGACTAAGAGGTGGGCCAGACCAAGCGACCTGAAATCCTCCTCCGTCTCCACGCTGACTGCCTCACGGAACCCAAATAGCATGGCCAGCAACACGCCGCTGCGTTCGCCGGGGCCAAGCACTTGCTCGAGTGTGCGGCGTACCGAGCTCCTCCAGACTGAGGCCAGGGTCTCCCTCCCTTCTGGCTCACCAATGAACAACGGCTGACAGCGTGCCGCGCCGCTGGAGGTTTGGCCGTGGAACGTCGCCCGAATGATCAGGCGATGCCCAGGCCGCAGGGTGTGGCCATTCCTCCAAGGCAGGTGCTTGAAGGTGCAGCGCACATGCTGAACCCTCTCAAGGGTTTTTACCTCCCTAGCGTGCTGTACTTCAGCAATCAGCGTCATGGGCACGGTCTGCGCCCCCGGTGCCCAATAAGTTGGGGGAGCCTCGACCAGCGCATAATAGCTCCCGCTATTCCGCAGCGTGAGATTGGGGGCAGGTTTGGCAAGCGTTGCAACGACAGTGCCCAGGAGGCATGGCCACAACAGCCGCACCACCGCCTGGGGCAATATCATTCCCAGCGCGGCAAGCAGCAACAGTGCTGCAATCTGCGGCCATAACGGGAGGGTGGCAAGCAGCTGCCCAGCAAAGAGCGGCACAAGCACAAACACTGCCGGCACCGCCTGGCGTAACATGGTAAGTTGACGTGTATACATCGATCAATTGAAGATTGCTCATTGGTAGTTCCGCACTGCAAGAACGTGTGAGGGCAGGCGCCCCCTTACCTGTTATCGGCGGTCCTAAGAGAAAATTTCCTGGCCCGGCTGGTTTGATAGAGCGGCTAATGCTTCGATTATTTGCATATGTGGTGATTCTATTCGGTGCAAGCTGCCTGGGCTGCGCTCCTACGCTCGCTCCCATGACCACGCTTGATCAAGACAGAGCGCGGCTCAGCACAATCCTTGATCGTTATCCACCTATTGAACAGCGCATCACCCGTGAGTTTGCCGCCTACCTAAGGAGTCGTTTGGCCACTGCTGCACGCTTCCAACGTTCAACAGGGCGCGGGAGTCCTGAGATTATATTTGTGACGGCAAGCGAGCCCTTTGCCCTATCGGTCGGCAGCCGATACATAATTGTTTCGTCACAGATGGTGGCTCTGCTCCCTATCGAAGCCGAACTGGCTTTTGTGGTGGCCCATGAGATGGCTCATCAATGGCTCGGACACCCAGCACTGCTGGACACGGATTATCGGTTGCATGCCGGTAAGCAAATGGAGCGGGATGCAGACAAGACCGCGCTCGGGATTATGGCTCTGGCCGGCTACGACCCGCGTGCTGCGCAAGGGGCACTGGTCCAAGTATATCGCCTCCTCTCTCCATCGCTCGCAGATGCTCAGTCACACCCGGAACTGAAAGAGCGCGTGGGCGCCCTGGATTCAGCGCTTGCCCGCTCCGGCTGGATGCCGCCAGGTACCCTCAACAGACGAGAGTATCAACGATTGAGAATCGCGCTGACAGAGCTGGGGTAGCACCGCCATGGCTTTGAGTAGCAGGCGGCAAGACGTAGGCTGCCCCCCTTGATGTCGCAGTTCCATAATCCGGCAGCTCCAATCGCCGGCACACAGGGGTCACTGCCCTCCTCTGACCACACGGTTCAAGGGAGAGTCGGTTTCTTTATGGATACACTCAACAAGTGTCCTCGATGGCGTTTGTTCGGACGCTCCAAACTCCGCGACGACGCGAGCTGCATTATGCAGCACGCTGTCTGGAGATGGGGGCCTTGACCGGCATCCCGCCACACTGTTCGTACAAGGAGTTGCAGTTGGCCATCACCCGATGCCAGGCCAATCGTGACGCTCTTTCAACGCGATAGCGGTCACGGGCGAGCTCCCAGATTCGCGCGAGCGCATCACGCATCTCTATATCCGGAGTCCTGGCCACTTCGAATAGCGCAGCCTCTCTACTCTGGTAATAATGGGAAACAACTTCTAACAGTCTAAGAAGAGCAACAGGCTCGATAGCACTCAGGTCCTTACGGTACGAGAGTGCTACGAGCTCACGCGTCTGAAACCAGGACTTTATGACCCCCAACATCGTCATACCCTTGAGTCGGGGACAATTCGACGCGTGCTTCAGGGATTTTCCTACCCCACGGCGGGATGACGCGGTACTATTTCCTAATTAATGCAACCACTTACGGGCTGCCCTTGGGGCCCTGCTGCCGGCTACTCAACGTTCTTTGCAGTTTATCCGCCAATGATCGCGGCATCCGACCCACCCTGGCTACCTCGGCACCATCGGCTCGTGCAATCATCGCCACGCTGCCAAAGTATCGCAGCAAGCGCTGCCTGCGTTCCGGCCCGATGCCAGGAATCTCATCTAATACGGAGCGCAGCACCCTGCCCGCTCGTTTTGTACGGTGGAAAGTGATCACAAAACGGTGCGCTTCGTCCCTCACTCGCTGAAGGAACTTGGTAAGCTCCGCTTGCGCATCAAGCTCAATCGGCTCCGCCGCATCAGCGATGTAGATGCGCTCGTTGCTGCTCTGCACTGTCGGCGAGTATGGATCACGCATGGTCCGCATTTTGGCGAGCGCGATGATGTCCAATTGGATCCCGAGCGCATCTCTCGCCTCGATGGCCTTGCTGAGCTGTCCTGGGCCTCCGTCAATTATCAGTAGATCTGGCAGCGTATCCTCCTCCTTGGCACGTTCAAGCCGTCTCGACACCACCTCGAAGATGCTCGCAAAGTCATCAGGCAAGTCCCGGCCCTTCATCTTATACTTCCTGTAGCGTGCCTTGTCCGGCTCGCCATCAAAGAAGGATACCAATGCGCCGACAATATCAGAGCCCTGAAGGTTAGAGATGTCGACACATTCAATGCGCCGCGGCACCTGTCTCAGCTTTGCAGTCTTGGCGAGTGCCTTGGCGATACTCTGGTAGCGCTCCTCTTTGCCATAGCTGCTGATAAAGTGCTGCTGTGCATTCACATGCGCCAACTGGCTCAGACGGTATCTCACTCCTCGTTGCGCGGTCGCAATCTCCACTCTTGCTCCGCGCCGCGTCGTCAACGCTTCCGCCACAAGGGAAAGATTCTCGAACTCCAAGGGCACTACTATCTCCGCGGGCACCTCGCGGTCTCCCATATAGAACTGCGATATGCCTGATTCCAGCACCTCCGCATCACTCACATGCAGATCTTGCAGGAGGAAGTTCTTGCTCTCGCTGATACGGCCTCCACGCACCCGCAGTACGGCCAATGCCGCGAGTGTTTCCTCGCGATAAAGTGCAAACACATCCTTGTCGTCCCCCTTAAGTGAGATAAGATCGTGGGCCGTCTTGGTGGTTTGAAGGGTTTCAATTCTATCTCGGATCGTCGCCGCATCCTCGAAGCGCAGCTCGGCCGAAGCTTTCTCCATCTTCTTGGTAAGATCTTTGACCAGCCAGTCCGCCTTCCCCTGCAGCAATGCTACCGCTTGGTCCAGATACTCCTCGTATTGCTTGCGATCGACCTCAAGGCAGCATGGCCCGCAGCATCGCTTGATCTGATACTCCAAACAGGGGCGAGTGCGATTGTAAAACACCGCGTCCGCGCAGCTACGCAACGGTACGGCCCTCTTGACTGAATCAAGTAGCGAGCGCAGCTCATGGCTGAAGCTATAGGGGCCAAAGTACTCGGCATCGTCATCTTCACGTCTTCGAACCAGTTCAAGACGCGGCCACGGGACGCTGCGATCAAGCCGGATGCTCAGATAGGTTTTATCGTCCTTAAGCCTAATGTTGTAACGCGGCTTATACTTGGCGATCAGGTCCCGTTCTAGGATGAAGGCCTGATTCTCCGTCTCCGTCACTATCATCTCTATATCGGCCACTCGCTGCATCAAGAACCCGACCTGCAAGCGATCATCTTGACCATTGAAATAGCTGCGCACCCGCGAGCGAAGTTTCTTGGCCTTGCCAATATAGATGACCTCGCTATCGGCAGCCCGCATCAAATACACCCCCGGCATCTGCGGGAACGCGGAGACCTTTTCAATGAGGGGATGAGCTTCTGTCTCTCTATTGCCCATGTGCTGCAAATTGGATGCGGTTCAGACCGTCGGTAACCGCTCTGATCGAGGATACTCGAACAGCGCAGCCAGGGGAAATCTCAACCATCGAGGGGGCAAAGCGGCCCGTGTTCCATTGGACTCACCAGAACATGCGCCACAAACTCCTCACACCCTTTCCTGCAACGGGTTCGGCCTTGTGCAATATCGCTGCTATACTTTGAGCAGCTCTGTTTGAATTCTATGCAGCGCATCCCGCAGGGCGGCTGCACGTTCAAACTCTCGTCTGGCCGCGCATTCGAACATTTCACGACGCAACCGTTCAATGAGTTGTTCCTGCTCCGCACGGGAAGCCGGAATTTTAATCTGCTCGTCAAGCAGCTGTACTTCGGCATGCACCAGCTCATCCTCGCTCAGAGAAGGTTCTATGCCCCTATGGGCCGAACGGGGCACTATGCCGTGCTTTTCATTAAAGGTGCGTTGAATCTCCCGCCGCCGATTGGCTTCATCGATAGCGGCCTGCATTGAATCAGTCACCTTATCGGCGTACATGATCACCCGTCCGCGTACGTTCCGTGCTGCTCTGCCCATAGTCTGCACCAGAGAGCGGGAGGATCTGAGAAAGCCCTCTTTGTCAGCATCCAAAATCGCCACGAGCGCCACCTCGACGAGGTCCAGCCCCTCACGCAGCAGATTGATTCCGATCAGAACATCAAACTCTCCCTTTCTGAGGCCCCGTATGATCTCAACACGCTCGATAGCATTAATATCGGAGTGGAGATAACGGCAGGCTATCCCGAGTTCCCGCAGATACTCACTCAGATCTTCGGCCATGCGCTTTGTGAGGGTGGTGACCAGCACCTTGTCGCCCTGTGCAATTACCTGCGGTATTTCGGCCAGCAGGTCGTCGACCTGATGCAATGCCGGTCGCACCACTACCTCCGGATCCAACAATCCGGTGGGGCGATTAATCTGCTGCACGATGTATGGCTTGCTTTTCTCGAGCTCGAAATCGCCCGGTGTTGCAGAGACAAAGATAGTCTGACGAGCGCGCTGCCAGAACTCTTCGAAGGTCAGGGGACGATTATCAAGCGCAGAGGGCAGTCGGAAGCCGAAGTTGACGAGCGTCTCCTTGCGCGCGCGGTCCCCCCGATACATGCCGCCCAGCTGAGGTACGGTGACATGACTCTCATCAATAACCAGTAGGAAATTCTCGGGAAAGTAATCAATCAGTGTCGTGGGTGCGGAGCCAGCTGCCCGCCCTGCTACGTGACGGCTGTAGTTCTCTATGCCAGGACAGAACCCGACCTCGCGCATCAGCTCGAGATCGTAGAGTGTGCGCTGCTCCAGCCGCTGCGCCTCAACTATCTTGCCCTGCTTTAAGAGCTCAGGGATCCACTCCCGGAGCTCCCTTTCGATCGAAGCGATCGCCCTCACTATCGACTCCCGCGCCGTGACGAAGTGACTTACCGGATACACGGCCACATTCTGCAGGCTCTTCAATGCCGCTCCAGAGAGTGAATCGATCTCGTATATTCCCTCAATTTCATTACCGAAGAACTGCAGCCGCACGGCATGGTCCTCCTCATCTGAGGGGAAGATGTCGATGCTCTCGCCGCGTACGCGGAAGCTGCCGCGATCGAAGTCAAGGTCCGACCGCCGGTACTGCATTTGCACGAGCTTTAAGAGCAGCTCTTGGCGCGGGAGCTTCTCTCCTACCTCTGCATACAGCATCATCTTGAAGTAGTCTTCTGGCGCACCTAGACCATAAATGCAGCTCACACTGGCAACGATAATCGTATCGCTCCCCTCTAGCACAGCGCGAGTCGCGCCGTGCCTCATTCGATCGATCTCCTCATTTATCGCCGCATCCTTCTCGATGTAAGTATCGGTAGCCGGGACGTACGCCTCGGGCTGGTAGTAGTCGTAGTAGCTCACGAAGTAGCGAACTCGATTGCGCGGAAAGAACTCCTTAAATTCCGCATAAAGCTGCGCTGCCAAGGTCTTATTGGGCGCAACGACCAATGTCGGCGATTTTGCCGCGCAATCACATTGGCCATGGTGAATGTTTTGCCGGAGCCGGTAACTCCAAGCAGTGTTTGGAATGGCATTCCACGTCGCAGACCAGCGTCGAGGCTGTCTATAGCCTGCGGCTGGTCGCCCCGCGGTTGATACTGTGATACGAGCTCGAACGGGACACTTGCGGGAGCAATCAACTTCGGCACGGTATCCTCACACGGGAAGCACGAGCGCTGCGGTGCCGGTTAGAGCAAACATCAAAAAGACTACCAGCACTATCAGTGGTTTCAAAAAGGCACTTATGAAGCCACTTCTAGAGATACACTGAACGTATCCAGAGTATCCCGAGGAAGTCCGGACACTCATTGCGGGAAGCGCTCTATCACTCGACCCCAAGGGTTCGGATCCCGCACCCCATGGCTCGGGACTTAGCGCCGACCCTTTCTGGCCTGCGCTTCGCGGATACGCTCCTTGGCCAACTCCAACGCCACCACTTCAGGAAACTTCTTGCGCTTCACCGACTCCTCGAGCACGCGATGGATCGTATTGTAGATATTGTGGACCTTCTCAGAGACCCACGACTCCTTCCATCCTCCTGGAATGTATTCGGCCCCAACCGAGATCACACCCCCGGCATTAATCGCAAAGTCAGGTGCATATACGATCTCCCGAGATTCAAGGGTTTCGTAGACGCTTGAATCGATCAGCTGATTATTAGCCCCACCGGCAATCACGGAGCAGCCAAGCCGCTTTAGGGTATCATGGTTAATAGTCTGTCCGATCGCATTCGGCGAGAAGACTTCACAGGTGACATCGTAGATCTTTTCCGGGTCTACTACCTCAACATTGAACTGCTCCTTCACTCGGTCGATAGCCTTGCGATTCGTATCACAAACGGTGACCCGTGCGCCCGCCTTGACCAAATGCCCGATGAGGTATGCGCCTACATGACCAGCACCCTGCACCGCGATGCGTCTGCCCGTTAAGTCCTTCGAGCCAAACTTGCGCTCCACCGCCGCAAGCAATCCATTGAAGACGCCTCGCGCTGTCCATGGCGAGGGATCCCCCGCACCACCCAGCTCAGCAGCATAGCCTGCAGCGTACTTGGAAACTTCACGCATAATCATGACGTCTGACACGCTCGTTCCCATATCCTCGGCGGTAATGTAGCGGCCAGCAAGATCATTGAGACAGGCTGCAAACTGCAGGAACAGCTCGCGCCGGCCTTCCGACATTTCAGGATCGGCCACGATACAGCTCTTGCCTCCGCCGAGATCTAATCCGGCAAGGGAGCTCTTGTAGGTCATACCCTCTGATAGTCTCAACACATCGTCGATGGCCTGGGCCTCGCTCTGATAAGGGCGCATACGACAGCCGCCAAGGGCGGGGCCAAGCACCGTATTATGGATGGCGATGATTGCCTTCAACCTGGCCTGCGGGTAGTGAAAAAACACAACCTGCTCATGACCGCGCTTCTCGACTTCAGTGAAAACTTGAATTGTCATAATTCCCTAGACGTACACTACGCTTCCTTACGTGGAGCCCGTATTGTTTACAAAAATCGGACCCTATGCAAACAAATGCTTAATCAATATTTCTAATGAGTTACTTCTCCTGGGGAGCAGCGTTTGGATTGGCTTGAACGGAATATGGCGGCGATGACTCTGGTTCATCAACCCGCGCAGCCGGATAGTTGGTGCGCTGACAGGCGGCTAAAGCGATCAGCAGTGCGAGACAAGCAAGGCTCATCCTGATGGGGGTGCCAAGGGGTGTGCTCATAAAGTAACGATCCTGAGAAAGTTAGCTGTCAATAACGTCTCTTCTCATCACTTAAGCGGTTCAAGAAGAAACCGGTGGTGCCCTGGGGGAGACTTGAACTCCCACGTCTTTTGGACACATGATCCTGAATCATGCCTGTCTACCAATTCCAGCACCAGGGCTAAGAGGGCAATGCCACTCCAAAACTCTGTCGACCGTTTATAGGTCAGAGCGCGGGCAGAATCAAACCCGCCCCAATTCAGCGCCTATAAGTGATTGCAATAAGGTATTTTTGAAACCGCCCTTAGCTTGTTTCAAACTTAATACCTTGGGCCAGCGGCAGGGCGTCACTGTAGTTTATAGTGCAGGTCTGCCGCCTCATATACTGCTTCCATGCGTCGGAGCCAGCCTCTCTTCCCCCGCCGGTTTCCTTCTCCCCGCCGAAAGCCCCTCCGATCTCGGCACCAGAAGTGCCTATATTGACATTCGCTATGCCGCAATCGCTGCCGGCTGCAGACAGGAACTGCTCGGCGGTTTTGAGTGAGCGTGTGAAAATTGCTGAGCTAAGCCCTTGAGGCACATCGTTCTGCACCTCGATCGCTTCATCGATATCGGCTACCGGTATAATGTACAGAATCGGAGCGAAGGTTTCCTCCTTCACTATCGCCATATCCTTCCGCGCACTAATGATGGTTGGCTCCACATAGAGTTGGTTGGGCATGCCGTTTAACCTCTTACCGCCATACACGACCTTGCCTCCCTGCTCTATGGCCGTGGATATCGCGCGTTCAAATTGCGCTACAGCCTGCTCGTGAATAAGCGGGCCAACCAGCACCCCCTCATGCAGTGGGTTACCTATAGTGAGCTGTCGATATCCCCTCACAAGGCGTTTTGTAAATTCATCGACGATGGATTCTTCAACGATAGCCCGCCGAATGGTCGTACAGCGTTGACCGGCTGTGCCTACTGCACCGAAGAGGGTTGCGCGCACTGTGAGATCGAGATCCGCGTCCTCAAGCACAATAATTGCGTTGTTACCGCCGAGTTCGAGGATGCTCCGACCAAGCCGCTTCGCTACTGTCTCCCCTACCGCGCGCCCCATACGACAGGAACCTGTGGCCGATATGAGCGGCACCCGGCTGTCCGCAGCGAGTTTCGCGCCCAGCGCCGCGCCCTCCCCGGTAATTAAGGTGAAAAGCCCCGGGAAGCCGTGCTGGCTCGCGAGCTCAGCACAGATCTTGGTCGTGACCACGGCCGACAGGGGGGTAAGTTCGGAGGCCTTCCAAATCACCGTGTCGCCACACACTGCGGCTATCATGGCATTCCATGCCCATACAGCGACGGGGAAGTTGAAGGCGGTGATCACTCCAACCGGTCCGAGCGGATGCCACTGCTCATACATGCGGTGTCCCGGCCGCTCCGAGTGCATGGTGTTTCCGTACAGCTGCCGTGAGAGCCCCACGGCAAAGTCTGCGATATCGATCGCCTCCTGGACCTCACCCTGACCTTCCGCCAGGATCTTTCCCATTTCCATCGTCACCAGGCGGCCAAGGGAATCCTTGTGCTCTCGCAGCGCGTTTCCGATCCGGCGAATGACCTCGCCACGCTTCGGTGCTGGAAGAAGTCGCCAGCGATGGAACGTATCCCATGAGCTCCGAAGCACTGCCTCGTAGCCCTGGTCGGTTGTGCAGCTCACTGTGGCCAGGACTGAACCGTCAATTGGCGACTTCACAGGAACGGTTCGTCCGGTATCAGCAGGATGCCATTTGCCGTCAAAGGTGCCCGAGATGGTGCCGCCGAGCCCCCACTCTTGAAATATTTTATCCATGGCAGTGTGCTCCTGGGACGTACTGTCCAATAGGCGTGCTGGGAGTTGATATTAGAATTGATGGGCGATGCTGGCAAAGCCAAGAAACAGGAGGCCTAGAGACCATCTCATAAATGCATTCTTTTTTCTGGCATATCCTGATTCGCCCTTGGCCCCCCACAATAGAGGGCTTTCTCCTGGGCTACGGCGGCTAGAGGCGGGCCATTTATTCTATTTATGCGACCGCTTCGAAGCTATGGGATTACATTTGACGTGGGGGACACAGAGTGGGGCTGTCCTCTATAGCTACCGCCGTAGCTCGCCAAAGTTATCTCCAGTGAAAAGGACGCCAAGGACTCAAAGGAACTGCTGGTCTCGGCCTTCGCCTCGACAGGTTCAAATCCCGCCGAAGCAACGCGTAATCGGAATCCTGGCTCCGCCAGGTTCCGATAGCGAAATGAAACTACGCGTAATCGCGATCTTGGCATAGCCAAGTCGCGATAGCGAAATGATATTGCGGGGGCGGGATTTCCAGAACTGCTGGTCTCGGCCTTCGCCTCGACAGGTTCAAATCCCGCCGAAGCAACGCGTAATCGGAATCCTGGCTCCGCCAGGTTCCGATAGCGAAATGAAACTACGCGTAATCGCGATCTTGGCATAGCCAAGTCGCGATAGCGAAATGATATTGCGGGGGCGGGATTTCCAGAACTGCTGGTCTCGGCCTTCGCCTCGACAGGTTCAAATCCCGCCGAAGCAACGCGTAATCGGAATCCTGGCTCCGCCAGGTTCCGATAGCGAAATGAAACTACGCGTAATCGCGATCTTGGCATAGCCAAGTCGCGATAGCGAAATGATATTGCGGGGGCGGGATTTCCAGAACTGCTGGTCTCGGCCTTCGCCTCGACAGGTTCAAATCCCGCCGAAGCAACGCGTAATCGGAATCCTGGCTCCGCCAGGTTCCGATAGCGAAATGAAACTACGCGTAATCGCGATCTTGGCATAGCCAAGTCGCGATAGCGAAATGATATTGCGGGGGCGGGATTTCCAGAACTGCTGGTCTCGGCCTTCGCCTCGACAGGTTCAAATCCCGCCGAAGCAACGCGTAATCGGAATCCTGGCTCCGCCAGGTTCCGATAGCGAAATGAAACTACGCGTAATCGCGATCTTGGCATAGCCAAGTCGCGATAGCGAAATGATATTGCGGGGGCGGGATTTGAACCCGCGACCTCCGGGTTATGAGCCCGACGAGCTACCAGGCTGCTCTACCCCGCGTCAGAGAGTGTTGTGTCGGACACAACGTAGTGGAGCTAAATAGCTGATCTGCGGGGGCAAAGTCAAGGAAGGGGCGATTTTACTGCTGTTCCTCCTGCCCCACGGCTTGTAACAGCTGTCTACGGACTTTCAAAAGCTCTTGCTGGCTGAGCTTTCTGAGCTCGCCGGGCCGCAAACTGCCCAATCGAAATGGTCCATGCTGTAGCCGGATTAATTTTCGAACCGGGTACCCAATTGCCTCCATTATCCTTCGCACAAGCCGGTTCCTGCCCTCTCGCACAGAGAGTTCGAGCCAGCACCCCGATTGCAGGTCCTCAACGTGCAGTACCCGCGCCTTGGCCATCCCATCAGGAAGTCGCACTCCCGCTTCAAGTTTGGAAAGCTTTGGATCGGGCACGCGATGTTCTGTGAGCACTCGGTAGGTTCGCTCTACTCCGTATCGTGGATGGAGCAGCAGGTCTGCTAGTTCGCCGTCGTTCGTGACAATGACTAGCCCCTCCGATTCATAATCGAGCCTTCCGACAGGAAAGCAGCTTCGATAGCGCGGGGTGAGCAGGTCCTTGATGCAGCGGCGGCCCTCGGGGTCATGCATCGTGGTGACGACCCCTGGCGGCTTGTAGAGCAGCAAGAGCACGGGCTCGGCTGCTCTGACAACTTTTCCATGCACAGTGACGATGTCGTGCTGTGGTTTTACCTTGGTGCCGAGAGTAGTTACCGTATCGCCATTGACACTCACCGCACCCTGAGCGATCAGTTCTTCGCATTTCCGGCGCGAGCCCATGCCGCATTGCGCCAGGAAGCGCTGCAGTCTCATCTGCTCAGAGGTCATGGATGTGCGGGGGTTACTGGAGGGTGCTCTCTTCGCTGGCCTCGTTCCCTGCGGCTTCGAGCGGTTGCTCCCCCGCTGTTTCATTCTGGATCTCCTCTTGAGGGGACTCCCCTGGCTCTCTCTCCAGCTCCTTGATATCGCGCAGTGTTGGCAACTCCTCAAGGCTTCTGAGGCCAAAGAGCGACAGGAACTCATCCGTGGTGCCATACAGGGCTGGTTGACCTGGTGACGATTGGTGACCGACGATGCGCACAAGGCTCCTCTCCAGCAGTGTTTTGAGGGTTGGAGTGACATCCACGCCGCGAATCTTTTCGATATCGCTCTTCACGATGGGCTGACGGTAGGCCACGATCGCCAGGGTCTCCAGTGCCGGGCCGCTTAGCCGCCTTGGGCGGGAGGCTCGAAGCTCCCGAATAAATGGCGCAAAAGCGGGGTGGCTCCTAAACTGGAAGCGGTCTCCCACGGTTACCAGCTCGAACCCCGACTCCTCGATATCATGACGAGCATGGATCGCCTCTATAGCGGCCTTCAGAGCCGCGTCCTCGGCCCTGGTTATAGAGCTCAACTGTTCGAAAGAAAGGGGCTCGCCTGCAGTGAAAAGCAGCGCTTCGACCAGGGCGGCAAGGGTATACTCTCCGGGGGTGAATGCGGGAGCACTCTCGGGGGTAGTAGGCTCCTCCGGCTGATCCTGAATGACCTCTGAGCTGTTCTCATCCATACAGTCGTCCAACCTCACTCGTTTACTGCGGATTTCGTGTCTACTTCATCTTCAGGGGGGGCATCGAACTCGCTTTGCAGCCCCGTGGTTTCAAATTGCTGGCCTGAGAGGGCAATTAAGATTTCATCGAAGATATCGCCTTGAGTGACCACGATCGCGCCGCGTTTGCATAGCTCAAGCAGCGCGACGAAAGTCGCAATGAGCGAGCCTTTGCTCTGCACATCCGGGACTAGTTCAGCAAAGCTCAGGGGTGAATCTGCTGCCTTTAGCTCATCGAGCACCTTCATCATGCGATCGACGATACTCACACTGTCGAAGGATATCTCGAGTACTCCGGTTTCCTGAACACGCTCCACAAGCTTGCGGAAGGCTATACCGAGAAGCATCGGATCGTGCGGCCGCAGCCTGACCGGTGGAGGTTCTACCCCGGCGAGCTTCGAAGGGGGAGCAAACACGTCAAAATCAAGCAAGTGCCGGGACCCGAGAATGGCTGCTCCATCCTTATACACTGCGGCTTCCTTGAGTTTACGGAGGAGCTCGGCGTGCGGGTCAATGATATTGCCCTGATCATCGATCTCAAGCTGCACGGGCTCGTTAAGCAGCACAGAGGATTTGATGGAGAGGAGTGTCGCCGCGATGACCAGGTATTCGCCGGCAATGTCGAGGTCTAACTGTCTAAACTGCTCGATACAGGCCAGATATTGAGAGGCAACCTGAGCCAGGGACACCTTTTCGATCGGCAGTTCGTTGCGCTTGACTAAGTGCAGCAGCAGATCAATCGGCCCATCGAAAAACTCGAGCTCGATGGCAAAAGGATGTGACGACGAATAAAGGGAGGATGTTTCCACTCGGGCGCCTCTCAAAGAGCCAGGGGTAGAATAATATGCAATGCTTTAAGGTACTTTAACGATTGGTCTGTGTAAAGAACCACAATGCGGGGGCCGAGCAGCTGCTACTCTGCCCTACGCACAGCGGTCCGCTGGAGCTGCAGTTCATACAGCGCGATGCTGGTCGCCTGCGACACATTCAAGGAGTCGATCTTGCCGTGCAGCGGTATTTTGACGCGAAAATCAGCCTTCTTTAGGAGCAACGGCTGCACTCCGCGCCCCTCGGAGCCGGCCACCACAACGCATCGCTCCGGAAAGGTGAAGCTGCCCAAGAGTGCACCCCCCTCCCCACCGTCGAGCGCAACCACCCAGAAAGAGGATTGTTTGAGCTTCTCCACGGCTTCGGCCAAGTTCGGAACCAGTACGAGAGGTACGAGCTCGCTCGCTCCGACACTTGCTTTCCTCGCCACGGGGCTGAGTGGAGCGCCCCTGTTGCGGGACCAGATTACCGCATCTACGCCGAAGCACTCGGCGGCCCGCAGCAGAGTGCCTAGGTTCTGCGGATCGTAGATTGAATCAAGAAGCAGCACCGTTGCGGTCGGATGCGACTCCAGAGAGTTGATCAGCGACGGCAGGTCCAGTGTGCTTCGCTCCTCCCGCAGCAGTCCTAGGATCCCCTGATGCGAGTCGGTATGCGCCCAGGAGGAAAGCGTTTCACCATTTGCTCTTTGCGCCGTGATGCGGGCCCTGCGGAGATCCGGCTCAAGCTCCTTCAGTGCCTCGTCACTGCCCCACACGCTCTTGAGTGTGTGGGGGCTATGCCGCAGGACTTCTCGTATCGCATTGCGACCGACTATGATCAGGTCTATTGGTCCCGGTGCGTTTGGCGCCGATGGCGAGGATGACGCATTCTTTCTTCTTCGATCGCGCATAAACGGTGCCTTTGAAGCTGAAACTGAGAGCGCACCCGGAAATACCATTTTCGACTGCGCTCTAGCCAGTCCGTCCATGGCCTGGCCAACGCCGAGAAAGATCAATCGCCTGCCGAAGGCCCGATTGTTCGAGGCGTTTGGGGCGACGTGGACGCGGAGCCGCTCGTGCCGCACAAAAACTTGGAGCGCAGTGCCAAGCATGCACTTCGCACCTGGCGGCAAGTGCTCGAATTGTTTACATTCTATCCAGTCGAAACGCTATGCCATGTCCTGCTGCGGGGATCTCCCTTTAACCTCAGCGCCTGGCACAAAACGCTGCTTTTTCAAGGGTAAAGGTCGTAGGATGGTGTATGGGTCAGGCGATGCCTAAAAGTGCGGATTCAGTGAGACAGCCCCTGATTATCCAGTGCCCAAACTGTCAGACCAAGTTTGCCATCGAACCGTCTTTGCTGGACGGGATCGAGTCTCCTCGTTTTCACTGCTCTCGCTGCGACCAAGTTTTCTCATCACAGGACGCAGGGCTCCCCTCGTCCCCTCCGCCTGCTCCACCCCCGGTCCATGAGGAGGTAGAAGCACCGGCCGAGGAGGAGCGGGACTTTGCATCACTCGTTGATGAAATGGCGGCACTGCAGGACGCTACTTCGTCGCAAAGCCACAGTGAGAGCTGGCACAAACCGGTCTCACAGAGCCAAAGCGTGGCGACTCAAGCGCCCTCGCAGATGAGTCTTAGCTATCCGAAAAGCACCACTATCGCTCATCGCGTGGTGGCGCCGCATGAGCGGGAGCATGAGGAGCAAGATCGGATTGCAGCGCAGGTAGACATGTTTAGCGTCAAGCCGGCGGCGCTCCCCCCCGTGCAAGAGGACTTTTCAAAATACGCGGTGTCCTTTTCGGAAGAAGAGCGCACCTTTTCATCGAGCCCTACAAAGGAATTTGTCCGAACCCCGCTTCCCGAGGTGGGGCCGCCGATATCTTCGGCCGCCCTGCTCCGTCCTGAGAAGAGCGGATTCCAAGGATTACTTGCCTTTGCCTTAGGCTTGGGTGGATTCCTCCTCCTGCTCGCCGCATTCTCCATGTACCTTAAGGCGAATCCACAACAGGGGGCGGCTGTGGCAGCCTCGCTATTGCCGTCGCATGCCGAGGTGCCGCCGGCCACCCTCTACATGCGGGACACAAGCCTTGAGCTTGTCGGTCTTGACAACGGGGAGACCATCCACATTCTGAGCGGCATACTGGTCAACGAGGGGACCGAGGAATTTGCGGAGATCAATTTGGAAGGAGCGCTTTTTGATGAACGTGGCGAGGTAATGCAGAGAGTCTTGGTCCCCGCCGCCTCCAACCTGGCAAAGACAAAGGTGCGTTCCCTCACCCGCGACGCAATACTCGAGATGCAACAGGGACAGTTAACACGTAAGTTCGAGCTTCCCGCAGGCGGGAAGGCGCCCTTTGCGATCGCCGTACCAATCGATAATGACCTAACGCCACGGTTCTACACGGGACGGGTGCACTCGGTGCGAGTCGAGCGATAGGTTGCTCCTAGCTCTGCGTTGAGTTTGGCGGGGTCTCGACCTTCTCCTTCTTTTCGACCTGTTCGGCCTTTGGCGTAACATCGATGGCGACACCTTCGCGATAGGAGCTGCGAAAGTTGCTAATTGCCTTCCCAAGGCCTGAACCGAGTTCGGGGAGGCGTCGTGTGCCGAACAGCAAAACTACTACTATTGCGATAATTCCAATTTCAAATGGACTAAGATTTAGCATAAGTCACACGCGCAAAGGCCTTCCAAGAAGGTCCCACCAATCTCACTCTTCGACCGTGGCGGGGAAAAACGTGAGTGGCTGTCACCCCGCGGGCAGAGGGTCGCTATGCCGGCTTCATTTCGAAGCGGGCACGACCGTGCTACGTTCAGGTTACCCCAGCGCTAGCTTGGGAACAATACTCTCGACGTTTCAATGGCTTACTCAAACGCCTCCAGATCAGCTTCGCATGAGACGAGAGCGCTCAGCCTGAGTTTTGCGCTTTCGCTCGGCATTCATATCGCTATTTTATCCCTGCTGGCCCTGACACGGGTCCAGACTTTTGCCGAGCCCACCGTTTTCTCCGTAGTACTAGAGCCGCCGCTTGTAAGCAAAGCCCCGGCTCCTAGGATACGAGAGCAGATTGTATCCACTCCAGACGTGCAGGAAAGCGCGGAGGTCGCGCCAATAACCCGTTTTCAATCGGAGCGAAACGTGGCCGTGGAGAAGGAGCAGATCAAGCGCGGGGAACCGGACGCAGGACCAATTGTTGCCCCTGAGGCAGCGCCGCAACTCGAACCTCCCGCCGTGAAGAGGCAGGCACAGGCGGGCGCTGGGCGGCAGAAGCCCCCCTCCAGGAATCCAACGGAGGGTGAAAGCGCGCAACCGCAACTAGCGCTCAAACTTGATGATCGGACTCTGCTGAGGGAGTTCAATACTGCTCCTTCCGAGGCAAGGAGCTTGGAAGACTTAGAGGGTGCTGCCAGAAGTGCGGCGGGTTACGCGCCGTTTTCGCGGCCATTCGGATCGGGTGCAGCCTTCCTCGGATCACGCGGCAGCCGAGACTATATCCCTACCCTTCCCGATGGTGACATCACATTGCTGAACACCAAGGCCAATCAGTTTGCGGTATTCGTGCGGCGTGTCGCAACCAACGTGTTTGGTCAGCTGCGAAGCTCGGGGTGGGAGGTGATCCGGGCGACAGACATCCGGCAGATCCAGGACTTTGCGACGGTGCGGGCCGAGCTTTCTCTCCAAGGAGAGCTGCTCTCCGTGCGCATTGATGGGCACTCGGGGAGCGCACCATTTGATGACGTGCTACGCGACGCCGTGCAGCGGGGGGCCAGGGATCCGAATCCGCCAAAGGCCGCGGCCACTGACGGAAAGATTAAATTCGTCTTTCAAGCACGCAGTTGGGCGCGCATGGCATCGAACCCACGCACAGGGGCTCCGGTGGAGAGGCGCTGGTTGCTGTTGGCGACAGGATTGGAGTAGGTGGGAAGTCGCTGCGGGATGGCAAAGTTGGCTACACCCAAGGGTACGCCCCAAGGGTGCAAAAACCCGCAGCGATCTGTTTGTTTGTCTCCTTTCTCCGGGTCATGGCCTAGCCCTCCCGGCAATGGGACGCATTCGATCGCTGGAACCTCCCGTCGCAGGCGGAGTCTTGCGACTCAGCAGACGACGAATCCTCCAGCGGAGCGCAGCGCTCCCGAACATGAGAATGAGAGTAACGATGCTCACGGTGATCACGAAGAAGAGGATTCCGTTGACCGGATTCGACCTCGAGATAAACACCGCGAACAGCCCGACGCAAGGGATGTAGAAGCGGTACTTGGTCCTCGGAAGACCCCACTCGGGGGTAAACTGATAGACCAGAGCCCAGATCCCAAACATCCCCAGCAGCATGACACGAATGATGTCCCCCTTACCAACGAGGTGAAGGGCCGTCATGAGCGAGATGAAGAGCAGCACCACGGTGCCGAGCTTCATCGGGATCTGGATGAGGAGCGGGGCATGCTGGTCCCCGATCTTTCCTGACCCCGTTCCCCTCGGTCCTCCCGGCATGTCATTCATGTCGCAGTCCGTATCTCTTTCTGCGAAGTCGTATCCGTTCGTCACTGATCTACTCCTTGTCTAAAGAGAGAACGCTTGCCAACTCTGCCACCGCAACGGGAGAGCGTGCCTCTCCTGTTGCGGCGGATCAACGCATCTACCCAAGCCAAGTTGTCACCAGCACACAGGCTGTTATCGCTTTCCGAATGCTGAATTTATGGCACTTCCACCGGCCGTAGCCACTCCATTGACGGCTGTTGGGTTCGGCTGAGAATCGAGGCGATCCGCGGTATAGTTCGCAGCGCCTGAGATCATTCCGCCAAACATCGGCATCGCACTGGCCGAACTTGCTAATGCTCGAAGCCCCTCGGGCCCCTGATGAAAGTGTCCGGCGTTGCTCCATCCGCCCGAAGGGACATTCTGAGACGCGGTCACCCCATTCATACTGCGACCCTCCATGCCGGCCCACGCCGCACCGGGCATAGTGAGCGTAGCCTCCGTAAGCCCCGTCGCATGGAACGCCCCGCGCACCGCATTGCCTCCACCCGAGGCGCTAAGGGCTGAATGCGCGGCGGACGCGTTGGAGAAGAATCCTCCTTGGCTAAAGGGATTGAAATGCTGCGCTGCGCCCTTAGCATCGGAGGTTGTCGAGCCGTTTGCTCCATACGCATTGAGCATGCCGCCCATAGCCATACCTTCAAGGTTCACCGGTTTTTCACCCGGCGAGAACGAGCCGGGGAACACGCCGATTGCAGAGGCCAGTCCAGTGAGCTGTCCCGCCATGTCCCGCTTCATGGCCCATCCTGCTACGGCTCCTTGATACTCCGCTGCTGACCGCGAACGTCCCGCATGGTTATTGAAACCCTGTGCTCCCGCACCGGCCTGGAAGCCTCTAAGATTATTGTCTGCCATTGCGGCGCCGATGTTGTTCTGATCGGAGAGATTGGCATTGGTGCTGGCATGCTTCGCTGCCGCCACTCCCATCGAACCTAAAGATTGCGCAAAATCAGCAGATGAAGCTACCCACTGCCCAATTCGTTGCAACCTATTGCCAGCACTGATGCCGCCGCCGCCCGTACCCGTACCACCGCTCGCTCCAATCTGACGGGCGCCGCCAGGCCCGGCCGTGCCACCCGGTCCTCCGGCAGCCCCGCCGGTACCACCACTTTCCGCCGTCCGACCATAAAGTGAAGTTATCTGGCCGCCCTCCTTGACCGCCGACGTCCCCACATTAAACGCCGCGCCAAACACCCCGTAGGCGCTCTCGCGTGACTGCGCCTTTCTACCCAACGCATCACCGATAGATCGCAACTGTTCATTGGCGGCACCGGCTGCCGACTGCGCGAGCTGTGAATCAGCCCCCATGTTGCCAGCCTCGAGCGCCTGCAACATGGCGCCACTCTTACGCATCTCTTTGGCAGCAGCGGCGTTTGCCGAGGTGCCCACATTGGTGTGCCCCAGCGTCGCAAAGTTACCCTTGTACGCTTCGCCGGCGGCCTTACCGCCTTCTGTGGCCGTGCCTCCGAACATTTGACCGACCATGCCGCCGACACCTGCCTTGGCGCCAAGCACTATCTGTCCAATCACCGCGGGCACAGCGAGGTACAATGCTGCGATAAAGTAAAGGTAGTAGGCATTGACCAAATCGAGGTCGAGGTTAGATGACAGCATCAGGGCACGATCGAAGGTGCGCAGGGTGTCGTCGAAAGATTGCATGCCGCAAGGGCCAAGCGATCCGCCACTAGGTGCGGCATTAGTAATCTCAGATATGACACAGCCCGTTTGTGTGCACTGCTCTTGAATATTCGTCGCCCCCCAGTCCCTCATCTTCACAATGAAGGTGGCAAGGCCCGCAAAATCGGAGCTATTGCCGAGCATCGCCCACAGGCTGCGTTCAATCATCAGCACAAAGGCGAACCCAACATCCCAGAGCTTTGCCCAGATCCAGAACGTGCACCATGTGATGAAGATCTTGTGCCACCCTGGGAACACAATCATCATACAGGCGAAGGGATAAGCAATCGCCAGGAAGTAGAGCAGGATCCCCTGGATATAGGGGACCATCATTGCGTAGCTGTAAATTTCACCGTACTTGGCCTTGGCGCCTGTGCGTGCTTGGAAGACTTCAACATAATCCTGATGCTCTGTAGAAGATGCGTATCTGATATTCAGCGGCTTTTTCACCATTTCCATTTCGTTTCGGAATAGGTGAATCAGTATCAGATTCATCAAGAACTGCTGATACTCCTCCGCCGTCAGGACCTCGCCGCTGTCAAGCCAGTTCGAGTTGTTGCGCCCTTTCTTTATGTCCCATCCGTAGAACAAGGTGAACTCAAGCGGATAGGTTGTACTTGTTCCATAGCGAAGGCTGTAGGGTACCCGCTCCATCATGGCCTGATAAACGTGCGCAGCTTCCCAACGGAACGCGTGGACTATCGTCCAGAGCAGAGTCGCGCAGTTCACCTTGTCGGCGTTGGGATCAAAGGCGCAGGTTGGCCCCGATGCGTCAAAGAAGTCCGCATATTCACGCAGCGTCCCAGTCGCAACATCGCTATCTTTTTCGAAGAGCCAGCGCATTGAATCCGGCATCGGAATCCATACGTTAGCCAACATCCGCGCCACCGCCGCATTATTGGGCCTTGGATCCCCATAACTACCCCCAGGCTCATGGAGAAACACAGTATAGTCCTCCCAATGCCTAAGACTGGCGCCACGGGACTTGGATGCATGGATAAAGCTCGGCTGATCAATCGCCCGGGCAATCTCATCCCCGCATTCGCTCGCCATGAACTGGGCGAAGATATCTCTCAGGTCTGCACTGTGCAGACGCGCTGCGGTGATGTCCTCGACCATTGCCCACTTAAGGTTCGACAGCAAAAACCACTTCCCCTCGCCGCCTACGCCCCCGGCGAGATTGGTATCTGAACTGCTGCTGCCTTCGTACTGGTCGTACACTCCCGTCCACCAGGAGAGTGACTGCACTACACCGCTGACAAGTTCATCAAGCCAGAGAAAGGCGGAAGCCACCTGCACTGCGGTATCAGGCTCAGCACTCGCATACACGTTTGCCGAATAGCGTTTTGCAATGCCGGAGTTGCGAAGCCCTACCTCACTCAGTCGCCAGACCTCCTCCTGGCGCTGCGGCTGATGAGCGAGCATCCAGGCCACGCCCTTCACCGGTTGCGTCGTATCAATCAACCAGGAGAACACGGCCGGGCCGATAAAGAACCACATGTAGTTCTTAGGTGGAGCCCCCAGCGCAATACCCACCAGACCGGCGATACCACCGAGTAGGTAGACGAGAATCGGAATGTTGCCGATGTCGCGCACGCCGATGTAGGGTGAGACGCTTGATCCGTTTACCGAGATTGCTGACTCACCGCGCAGGTACTCAAGTATATCCGCCTGCACCCAATAGCCCTGAGTCGCCCAGGCCGCAGCAATAGCTGTGGTCGCAGAGGCCGGGCAGCCATCGCCTGGGCAGCTTTGCGCATTCATCAGATATTGGGCGATCTCTAACAGTAGCGACATTACGTTAAATTCCCAAAAGCGAACGCTAGTTGCGCGGGTCCGTGCTCGTTGGCCCGATACTTCCCGTTGCCTCTGTAGCGCCAGCACTCTTCTCGGATGACGCAGACACAGTGACCTGCGCACCGCCGGTGCCACCACGACGTGCCATATCAGCGTATTTCCGAGCCAGGAAGTCCGTTATCATCTGGAGATTGATGCGATACTGCTCTGTTGGGTCGCCTCCCGCCGTTGCATTGACAAGTTCCAATGCGATCTTGCCCGCAACAGCTTGGCGCGCACTAGATGTGGTGAGGTTAAGCAGCAGGTCCCTGGCGACCACAAGCCAACCAAGCAGCCGCGCCCTACTCACCGCTCGTGCCAAGAATCGGATGGTCTTTTCATGCTCGTAGAGCGGTCTACCGAGATTCGGTGCGTCCCGGACGATCTCCTCGGATCCGTCCGTGCCGATATCGAGCTTGGCGCAGTCTAATTTACCGGTTTCAAGGGTCAGCGACCGCTTTACCTCTTCGAACAGCATGCGAATGATTGAATCGGATGGGGGCAGTCCTGGAATCGATAGCGCATACTCGAACTCTTCCAGGAAAGTCTCCTCTGGCATACCTCCGGTGGTATATGATCCGCACGAGTCCGGATTGAATGTATTGGGCACCTCTCCATTACTTGGAATGTTGCAATTCCCGGACGCGCCTGGACGAGTTCCAAAGTCACCCCCATTAGTAACTTCACACCACGGCTTTAAGAGATTGACGGCAACGATGTGGTATATCGCGAACGCCTTAAAAACATGCTCATTATTCAGATCATTCGTGGGCGCGATGAGCTCATAGCGATAACTGAACTTACCGGTGGCTCCACCGGTGCCGGTATCAAGCGTGTACTTCGCATCGCCAATCCACGTGGCAAAGTCTTCCTTCAGATCTTCAGCAACACCCGGATCGCTCGCCGTTTCAATGACAGGATTAAAGAGGATATCAAGAACGGTGAGCTCCTCCGCTGCTCCGCCACCACCTGCCTGATCGTCAAATTCGGGGAGATCCGAGAGCTTCATCTCTTTGAGACACTCGTTCACTGCAGACACACGAGTCATTGAGTTCCCACCACCCCCTGAGCCCATCTTGGCATTCACGCATGCAGTATAGTTACTGACAGTGAGCTCGCTCATAGCCGGGTTCATCTTGGCCTGATCCCAGAAGTTCTGCTCGGCCATGTAGTAGTGATTAAGGTGACTCACCAAGAAATTAAGCGAGGTGCTCAGTGATGCGCCGGCCGTGGGCTCAACCAAATTGACCGTATTCGTATAGGCCGTGGGGCCCGACCGAAGCGCGGTATCAAAAAGCTGCATATACATGCTTGATTCCGGAGTGCCCGGCGCAAACATGGTGGTGAGCGCTTCAAGAGGGGGCATAGAATTCAAATGGGTTGAATGCGCGCCAGGTTCTAGCCGCGAAAAGTCAGCCTGATCCTCGCAACTCTCTCCAAATGGACACCAGGCGGGTTGTCCAAAGCGCATCTCCTCTCTCTCCTTGAAGTCTTCGGAGGACTTGGGAGAACGATTGAACTTAGGCGCGCGCGACATGAATATTTCATCCAGGACACTCTGTGTCCCCTGTGCCCAGACCTGCGGCGTCAAGAGCAACAAGTGCGCAAGGCCCATTGCAATTGCCAATCGAAGTAACGTGCTCACTTCCCCCTCGCCATCTTTGCTATTTCATCCACTTCATGAAACTTCAACGCGCCCACCTCGAAGTATGCCTTGCCGCTTTGCTGACCGATGAATGCGGTGGTCGGCACTTGGGCCACGCCTAGCCCTTTCGCCAGATTGCTGGCGGTGCGCAGTGGGAAGGTGACCCCGTAGGCTGCCGAGAACTTCTTCAAGGTCTGCGGTGCCATCGGCTTGAGAGTAACCCCCACCACCATCAACTCGCCGTTGCTCTCTTTGTGCAGTTTCTCGATTGCCGGAGCCATTGATTGTGAATCGGGATCATCCGGAGAGAAAAACCAGTACACATCAAGCTTGCCGGAGGGATCGGCCGGTATCTTGCCCTGGCGTGAGAGCCGCACCGCTTTGCGCTCAAGCTGTTCATTCTTGCGCTCTTCGGCTTCAGCCAGGAGGTTGCCCTCGGAAGCAGTCTCCTTCTTGGCACGCTCTATCAGGGTCTTGATCTTTTCATCGATGGTGGTGACCTTGCCGATGGGCTCTTTGGCAGCGCCTGCAGATTGCTTATCTTTTGAGAGTTCTTTTTCCAGGAGCGCGCGATCCTCATCAAATTGCGGTACTCCGGTCCATCCGCCATCTTCTACATAGCCTTCTTTCTCCATGGCCAGTCCGGTCAGGCTCACGGCTCGTGCGGAGGCGCGTCGCACCCCTTCCATATAGCGGGCATACTGCTTGGCGTACTGAAATGCGAGATCATCCTCACCGGCCTCAACCGCGGCGATCAAACCCTTGAACGGCAGCGGCGCGTTGTCGACGGCGCGCACCGGCATCTCCTGACTGGGATCACCAAACTGCTGCAAGATGGCTTCCTTGGAAGTCGGTACTTGAGGGATCGGATTGCTGCGCAGTGCAGCCTTCGAGCTTGACTTGGCTGTCGCCGCGTCCTTGGCATTAAAGTATCGAAGCTCCGGCTTATCAGTGGGAGCGAGCTGCGAACCGAACACATCGCTCACCTCGCCACCGGTGAAGAAACCACTGCGCTCTTTGTCGTTTCTGGGTTCGACGAGGGGAACGATCTGATTCGGGGCAACCTTGGTGGAGGTGACGGCAAACTCAGCCTGCGCAGAAACGCCGTGCGCCATGCACGCAACAACTGCCACCGCTGACAGAACCACAACCCGCATCACAGACACCTTAACGAGCTTCCCACTTCCCGAAAGAATTCAGGAAGTTGAGAGGTCAAAAGGGAGAGCTGGGCACTCCTCTTCTTACTCTCACTCTCTAATCAGGGTTATGCGGAGCTTTGATTCAGGTGTGATCGGGTATTCGTCGGCCCATAGTAACTTTGGGACACCCATCAATTTACCAACCTCCAAGGACTCGGGCGGGAACCGCTCAGAACTGGCCAACTTGTTGATGTAACTGCGTTTTCCACCCGGTGCGGTCGGTTAGTCCTGTTGGACTGGAGGGTCAACTCCAGGCGGCATAACCCGCACTACCCCCCGCCCGGACATATGGAGCGCTGCGGTGGAACGGCTCTGGCGGCTTCAAGGATCCGGTCCCTTGCAACCAAGATCGGTTTTGTTCGCGCCCGAATTGCCTTCTTTACCTTCATGCGCTCGGAGTAGACCTTGCGCGCCGCACCTTTCACCGCACGAAGCGCACGGGTAGCCATCTCCGTGAGGCGTGACTGGTATTGAGCTAGGACTTCCCGGTTATCAACAAGCTGACAGCTCGGATGAGGGGCGCAGTGAAGCTGAAGCGTTGGCACCTCAGCTATGCTTGCCACTACTTCGAGAACGAGCGCCTCAAGTTTTGCGCCGGTTTTGCCCGCTGCTTTGTGGAGTCTCTTTGCAAGATCCTTGTTGTTCCTGCGGGCCACACGCCCTAGCTTGCTTAGCGCCTTCAAAGTCTCATCACGCAATAACAACGGCTCTTCGTTCAGCGTGGAGTGCAGCGCCGTTAGATCAAACAGCTGACATTCGACCCCGGCAGGGGGACACGCCCCTTGCACTTGCATCTCGGAGGAACAATCTTGTCCCTCGCCTCCCGATGAGCCATCGCCGTTATCTCCGCCTCCCGGAGGAGCCCCTCCGCCGCCATCTGTGTCACCTGAACCGCCCGTATCCCCACCACCGGAGCCAGCTCCTCCGTCAGTGCCGCCCCCACCGTCTGGATCATCTCCACCACCGGAATCTCCCCCGCCCCCCTGGTCATTCGGCCGCACGGAGAGTGTTGCTGCGCTACTGCAAGCGCTGCCTGAGGGATTTGAAGCGCACATTCTAAACTGCGTCTGGTCTAGCCCTATCCAGGTACTCGCGTAGCTGAGCGTGTCTGTAGAGCCACTCGGCATACTCGATCCGAAATTGGTCCAGAGGAGGCCATTGCTCTGGTGTCGCCATTGCCACTGCAAAGTCAACCCCACTCCCTCGGCCTGCGCATGGAATTGCGCTGGTTGGCCGACAAGCACTGCCGCATCTGCTGGGTGCGTAGTGAGCTGCGGCGCGCCCAACACGCTGAGCCGCACCGTCGGACTTACCACCGTCCCGGCTGTATTAAAGGCATCACAGCGAATGGCTGCCTGATCCAGAGCGGGCTGGGCCATAACGGACAACGTACTGCCATCCCCTCCTACTACCTGTTCACCGTTTATGAACCAGGCGTACTGGACCGAGGCGCCGTTGGCGCGGCATTGAAACAGCACCGTCTGACCAACAAATGCGCTTTGTGATTGCGGCACCTCGGAGAACTCAGGCGGGCCGTATACCGTAAGCGTCACCGGCGGGCTCGCGTACGTACCGGCTCCATTGGAAACAACCACTCTGTATTCACGTCCATCGAGGTCGGGTGCAGCAACAAATCGAAGCGCGGGTGTAATCCCGCTTGGATTGTCGCCCACTGTAAAGTTCCACCAGCCTCCCCCTACATACATCTGCCACTGATATTGCAATTGGTATCCAGAGGCTACCACAGTGAAACCGGTAAGCTGTCCAGCAAAAGCGTAGGTTGATGTTGGATTGAAGACAACGTGCGGCGGACCATCCACCGTTAGGGTCACTGGCTGGCTGTAAGAGCGGCCGGCGAAGTTAAGCACCATGACCCTGTAGTAATACTGTGCGTCCTGGAGCGTCGGCGAAAATGTATAGACACTACTGTCGGGCGCAGCTGGAATCGCATTCCAGGGCGCGCTCGGCCCCGAACCCTGCGAGACCGCGACGCGCTGCCAGACGTAGCGAAGGCGCGGTCCATCGCCAAGAGCTTGAAACGTGGCCTCCTGACCAAGGAACACCCGTTGTGCACTCGGCTGCTGCGCGAACACCGGCGGGAGGAATCTCCCGCCTACCCACTGGCTGCACGATCCCGGAGTGCCATGCGCATCGACTGCCCTTACTGCGAAGTCGACTTCGCCCTGGTATTCAGCTGGCAGGTTCTCGGCGTACTGATCAAAGAGAAGCTCTCCCGACCCAGGGGGAGTAATTCTCACTGGGGAGAAAGAATCGCAGGGAGTCGGCCCCCACTCGAAATCGCCCCGACGACGAAACACCTGATACTGCGAGGCCCCTTGCACCGCCCCCCACTCAACTCGAATATGGGTTCTCGCATTGGCGGAGGCAGTCACAAAGCTGGGCGGATTAAGCTCGGCCAATACGGCACATGGGGCCAGTATCACGGCACCTATCAGTGCCCTCAAGGCAAACCACAGCACGCGCATATGCATCTCTTCAAACACTAAAAACTCTCTCTCCCACCTTGCGGCCAACCATAGCAAAGCGCAGTCGAGGCAGCAGCGCCATGCGATTCATACTCGCCGCCCTGACCTGACTACCAATCAGGGTTATCCACAAACTCCCCCTTGGAGGTTAGGAATCGCTGAATCGAAAAGAAACCCTCGAGGATCACCTGACCCTTCTCAGTATCCAAGATAAAAGTAGGCGATCGCTTGACGGAGGCATACGGCTCCGGGGGTTCGTCAACAACACCGATGGTAGCGCCTCTTGCCACCAGCGGAATAATGTTCTCAGAGTCGTACACGAGCCTTAGATCCCCCACCGCGTAAATCGGCCCTACATCAAGGTCATACTTGTCGGCAACATCGAGCAGATCTCTCAGCCGACTCTGAAAATCTCTCGAATCAAGCGCCGATAGTATCGCACTGACTGAGCGGACCTTTACTAGCTCGATCTTTTCCCCCTTCTCGGCCATCGCCGCTACTTTGGCGTCTCCGCTCTCCACGACCGGTTCCGATATCAAGTTGGCCTGCTTCAAAGTCTCCAGGGCCTGCGCGGCAATGGCGTCCGGTGTGGGGGAGGGCGTAGGTGTTGGGGTCGCTTTCTTAGGGCGTGTGCTGCGATCACGGGATGAGTCCCGCTTCTTCTCCTTCTCGGCCATCGGATCTTTCGCGAAGTCCTTGGGGAAAAAATCATCCTGCGCTCGCACCAAGGGGGGAAAAGCTCCGAGCAGGTATACTGATAGACAGAGGACACACCCTCGCAGCAGTCCAACCTTTAAGTAGCCAGAGCAACGCATCACTATTATTCCTTAATCTGCGTCTTATCTCCCTTCCACACAATGAAGGGCTTATGTCTGCGCGGGCAGCAGCGGAAGTACTTCCAGTGCAGCGCCACAAACCAGGAGTCTTTAGGATCATTGGCGATATTCGCCTGCTTGTACTTTTCAAACCACTGCTCGAGACGAATACATTTTCCGCCCGTCGCACTCTTCATCGCGTCGCTGCGGGTCCATTGAAATTTGTCCTTGTACTTCTCCTTATTCTTGAGACGGGAGGTGTAGAAAGTGGCTGGGAACCATCCGCGCGCCGCTTTCAGCCCCTTCGCCGTGCCGACAGCAGCAGCAGAGGTATGGCGAAGATTATTGACCATATGGGTGTACGGCACCCAGGTGCCCTGATTCACACCGAGGCACCCGTAGCCCGGTGAAAAGAACATCGAGGAAAGCAGCCTAAAATCGTAGTTTGGGTATTGGAAAGTGAGCAGCATGTCCCATGGTGTTTTGCCGGAGTCTGATCTCATATTGACGGCACCGCATGTTTGCGGGAACCCGAGCATCCCGGAGAAGGGAAGGCCATAGATCTCCAGCATCTCGATCGGATGGGTGAAGTAGCTCAGGTAGCTCAGCCGTGCCGGCAAAATTCCATAGGGATGATCACTGGCCCATAACATCACCGGTTTCCAGTTGTGACAAAGGAAGGGCAGCCACCCCAGCACAAGCTCCCAGAATGTGGGCATGACGTGATACTCGTTGAAAACCACCCCGGCATCGGTGCGCTCAGGGTTACGAAAGCGCTCCTGCTTGTCGAACACATCCCGCACGGTATCAATGGCCTGCTGCTGCTCCTCAATCTCCGGCTCACCTTCGAACTCATACTCAAGATAGCGGGTGCCGATCTCACGGGCAGAACCGATTGCATGCTCAAGTGAAGTCTTACCTTCCGCGGCACCGCGCATGTACAGCGGAATGCCTGAGTCCAGCACATTCAAGGCAAGGGTCTGTATGATTTCTAATATGTAGCCGGACTTAAGGGGCTGATCGACGTTCTCGACCTTCTGCACCGGAAGATAGTACTCCCAAAAGGGCCGAATCGAGACACCATGCCAGGTAAAACGGATGCACAATCCCACTATCCACGGCTCCATGCAGCTGAGGAGCTTACTCAGCATCTGTCCATAATCATGAACGAAATTCGTGGCCATCTCCCCTACACTCGCACCGCGATCGTAGGGACCTGGGTCGGCTGATCCGATGCCACTAGCGGCATCGGCGGCTTTGTTCACCTGATTCATCCCATAGTTGTAGTTTTGAATTACATCCTGCGGCACTTTGGTGTTGAGTCGCGGGCGGATGTAGGTTTCTCGCAGCACCCAGGAGGGGGGATTCTGTGCACCAACGGAGTTGGCAAATGGCCCGGCAAGAATGAGCGCGGTGAGGAGAAGAGCCTCAAGGTATCGCCAGTGCTGCCTCATAACCCTGCCCCCCTTCTGAGCAGCGCCCTGGCTCGATCGTGCAACTTGCCTTTTCCGTGGGGGTCTTCCCGATAGTCCTTGACGGCATCTTCACCGCGATGGCGGTATGTGTAGGCAGCGGTAACTCGGACCCGATACGGTAAGCATTCCGCTCCAATACCCTTCGCCGACATGGCTCCAAAATCTCCGGCCGCTTCATCAACAGTGACGATCTCGACGTTCTCCCCGAGAACCTCATCCAGGTTTTGCTGCATGAGCTTCTTCTGTACGAACAAGATATCGAGGGCAGATTCTCGAAGGCGCGGATCGGTCTGTGGCAGGGTGCTCAGCTGAACCTTTTCTGTGCCGCTTTCTTTGCACTCAGGTATCTTGATCGGGGTCGTAAGCTCCTTATGCAGATCGTCATTGTACTGCTGCTGCCGTGCCACCGCCTGCGCCTGCTCCTTTTCACCAAACCGAGCGAGTACCGGCATCTGATCGGGGGACGGCAGCGCTATCCCCTCATCCCCTCTGAGATGTCTGAATATTGTGGGAGTCTCCTCCTCATCATCATCCGGAGAGTGCATGGGCTCCCCCTGATAGGCACGCCCCGAATTGAAATTTTGGATCAGGCGGTCCATGTGCCTGCCACGCGCGGGTATTCCTAGGACTTTGGCGATAGCCTCACGATGAGACGGGGTGATCTCGGTGATCTCCTGTTCCGCCTCCGGGTCAACCGAGTCAAATAGATCACTCTGGGCGAAGGCAGGGCACGCCGAAAGCAGGCACAGACTGAGCAACAATGGCCTAACCAGTTGAAAACCAAGCATAACTTGCCGCGCAAAGGGAGCGCGCAATCCACCCTTCTCATAAGTGAATCGCTGACCTGGGGCCAGTTGCGTCAGTAAATCTTGGCGCCGCCCATTCACTGATAGCTGTCAATCGGAGGGCAGGTACAGACCAGATTCTTGTCGCCGAAACTGCTATCGACACAACCTACGGCAGGCCAGAACTTAAAGCTCTGTGCGCCGGTTGGAAACGCCGCCTGCTCACGTGAGTAGGGTCGGTTCCATTCACTTGCCACCACATCGAGCGCAGTGTGCGGCGCATTCTTAAGCGGGTTGTTGGTCCTATCCATCTCCCCACGCTCGATTGCCTGCACTTCGTCAAAGATCTGCAGCATCGCATCACAGAATCTGTCTAACTCCTCTTTAGACTCGCTCTCCGTGGGCTCCACCATCATCGTTCCTGCCACCGGCCAGCTTACCGTGGGAGCATGGAATCCATAGTCCATTAAACGCTTGGCCACATCATCCACTTCGATACCGGCACGGCGTTTCAGATCGCGCAGATCAATAATGCACTCGTGAGCGACAAATCCTGACCCGCCTCGGTACAAAGTCGGGTAGGCCTCCTGAAGCCTCTTGGCCACATAGTTGGCATTCAATATGGCCAGTGCCGTGGCACGCGAAAGTCCCCTGCTCCCCATCATTGCAATGTACATCCAGGAGATCGTCAGGATACTCGCGCTGCCCCATGGCGCTGCTGATACCGCCCCAACCCGTCCCTTGTGTCCGAGGTCCACTATCGGATGACCGGGCAGAAACGGCGCGAGATGCTCCCGCACCCCAATCGGTCCCATCCCCGGTCCACCGCCGCCATGCGGGATGCAAAAGGTCTTATGCAAATTAATATGCCCTACATCCACACCGAGCTCGGCCGGCTTACAGTAGCCCACGAGAGCATTGAGATTCGCTCCATCCATGTACACCTGGCCGCCGTGCTCGTGGATGATATCGCAGATTGCGCGGATGCCTTCTTCGAATACCCCGTGCGTCGACGGATAAGTCACCATCACGCATCCTAAGGCCGCGCGGTATTCGTTCGCTTTGGCCCTCAGATCCTCAAGGTCAACGTTGCCCATGCTGTCGCACTCGACGACCACCACCTTAAACCCAGCCATTACCGCACTCGCCGGATTGGTTCCGTGGGCCGATCGTGGAATCAAGCAGATGTTTCTATTCGCTTCGCCTCGACTTAGAAAGTACTCCCGAATGGCCAAAAGCCCCGCATACTCCCCCTGCGAGCCGGCGTTCGGCTGCAAGGATATGGCGCTATAGCCAGTAATATCCTGCAGCGCCGCCTCTAGTTCAGAAAATAGTTCATGGTACCCGCGCACCTGATCGGAAGGTACAAACGGGTGGATAGCTCCAAACTCAGCCCAGGTTACCGGCAGCATCTCACTGGTGGCATTGAGTTTCATGGTGCACGAGCCCAACGGGATCATGGCGGTCCCGAGGGAGAGATCCTTCGATTCAAGTCTTCGCAGGTATCGCAGGAACTCAGTCTCTGAGTGATAACGATGGAACACCGGGTGTGAGAGGAAGTCGCTCCTGCGCTCCATGCCCTCCGGAATAGCGCTCTCGGCTCCGCTGTCCTTTGCTCCGAAGACCTGCAATAGAACGGCGAACTGCTCATCGGAGGTTGCCTCATCTAGAGAGATCGCAATCTCTGCGTCGCCGATAAAGCGCAGATTAATTTTAGCCGCCGCACAGCGTTTCTTCACCTCGGCTACCTTTGCCGCATCTCCCCTCACATGCACCGTATCGAAGAAGTGTTCGGAAAGGAGTGCGTACCCGGCCTCGGCAAGCGCCTTGGCGAGTCGACAGGCCAGAGTATGAACCCGCACCGCGATCGACCGTAGCCCTTCAGGTCCATGGTAGACGGCGTACATGCTCGCCATGATCGCAAGCAGCACCTGTGCGGTGCAAATGTTGGAGGTGGCCTTCTCCCGCCGGATGTGTTGTTCGCGGGTCTGCAGCGACAACCTAAGCGCGGGTCGACCCTTGGCGTCAATCGAAACCCCGACCAGCCTTCCCGGCATCAGCCGTTTGTGCTCGTCTTTGGTGGCAAAGAACGCCGCATGCGGGCCACCAAAGCCAAGCGGTACGCCGAAGCGCTGCGCACTGCCCACCGCAATATCAGCTCCAAGCTCACCGGGCGGTGTGAGCAGCGTTAACGCCAACAGGTCGCAGGCCAGAGTGACCACTGCACCACTCGCATGAGCTGCTCCAACGAGTGCGCGCACATCGGTGAGGGCGCCGTTGGTGTCAGGGTACTGCAACAAAACCCCAAAGAATCCCTGATCAAGCTTGGTCTTCGATGCATCACCCACTATGACTTCAATCCCCAACGCCTTCGCCCGTGTGGCAACGATAGAAATCGTCTGTGGGTGGCAGCCGTTTGAGACAAAATAGCGCGGGGTGCCGTCAGCGGCTGCATTCTTAGAATAAATGGCAAGACTCATCGTCATCGCCTCTGCCGCCGCCGTACCCTCATCGAGAAGCGATGCGTTTGAGACCGCGAGTCCGGTCAGCTCACAGATCATCGTCTGATAGTTGAGCAGCGCTTCAAGCCGACCCTGAGAGATCTCCGGCTGATATGGCGTGTATTGGGTGTACCAACCTGGGTTCTCAAGAATATTGCGCTGTATCACCGGTGGCGTAATGCAGTCGTAGTATCCCAGTCCCAAGTAGGATCTCCACAGCTGATTCTTATTGGCGATGGCGCGGAGACGGCCCAGTGCCTCCGCCTCGGTCAATCCAGCATCGTAGTGGCGCAGCGTTGTCGCGCTCTTACTGCGGATGGCCTTAGGCACTACACTATCCATGAAACTTTCAAGGGACCTCTGTGAGAGCGTCTTCAACATCGCATCGACATCGGCCTCTCGCGGGCCGATATGCCTTGCAACAAATGGGCTTGCTTCGCTTCGTCCTTGTACCACTTTTACCTCGCTCGATACCGTTCCATGCTCTGCAGACACCGTGTGCGACATACTTCGCTCCATTCCCCCTCGCAATTACTTGCCGGCCAAAAGATCCTGGTACTGTCCGGCAGAGAGCAGTACATGCAAGTCACTGTCCTTAGTCACCTCGATCTTGGCGATCCACCCCTGGCCATACGGATCCCGGTTAATCAATTCGGGGGAGTTCTTGAGCGCTTCGTTCACCGCCACAACCTTGCCACTTACCGGCGCATACACATCGGAGGCGGCCTTTGTTGATTCCACGACACACAGCGATTGCCCCTTCTCGACTGCCTTGCCCACTGCCGGGATGTCGGCAAAAACGATGTCACCTAGCTCGCTCTGCGCAAAATGAGTAATACCGACGGTGGCAGTCTTGCCCTCCACCTTCAGCCACTCGTGGTCCTTCGTATACTGAAGCTGCTCTGGAATGCTCATTTGTTCCTCCGCATAGACAGATCAAATCGTTACTTTCGTGAGTACAAGGGCTTCTTGACCACCGCACACTGCAGACGGCGGCCCCGCACATCAGCAAGAAGCTGTGTGCCTTCGGCGCTACAGGGCGACGCTACGATGGCGAGCCCGACCGAGCGATTTAGTGTAGGGGTCTTAGTGCCGCTAGTGACCCAGCCCACCTTGCTCCCTCCTCCATCGAAGAGTTGGTCTCCGTGGCGAGCGATCCCGGGATCCTTAACCTCGAATGCCACGAGAGTTCTCGGAGCACCCTCTTTTTTCTGACGAGCGAGCGTCTCGCTGCCAATAAACGCGCCCTTTTCCGGCTTCACAATCCAGCCCAATCCCGATTCAATCGCCGTGATATCTTCGCCAAGCTCATGCCCGTGCAGCGGGTAGCACGCTTCCAGCCGTAACGAGTCCCTGGCACCCAGCCCTGCCGGTACAAGCCCGTGCGGTTTCCCAAGTTCCAAAAGGCGGCTCCAAAGCTCCACTGTGCGTTCAGCGGAGATAAAAACCTCGAAGCCGTCCTCGCCGGTGTATCCGGTGCGGGCGCACACGACATCGGCCCCAAGAAAGGAGAACTGCGAGAAGAAAAAGGGTTTCAAGCCTGCGGCCTCAACGAAGGGGCCTCCCAGCAATGGCAGAATCTTGATCGCGTTTGGACCCTGGATTGCGACCTGCCCAAAACTATCGCTGACATTCTCAAAGACAGCCTTGAAGCCCTTGCCATGCTCACAGAACCACTTGAAATCCCTCTCGGCATTCGAGGCGTTTACACAGACGAAGAAGCGCTCAGGCCCCACCCGGTACACAATAATATCGTCTACGACTCCGCCCTGTGGGTTTATGATCGCATTGTACTGGGCGCGCCCGTTCACAAGCACCGCCAGATTGTTGCAAGTCATCCACTGAATAGCTTTTTCGGCTTCTGGGCCGCTCACCCAGATCTCACCCATGTGGCTCACATCGAAGAGTCCGGCCTGCTGTCTCACCGCATGGTGCTCTGCGATGACGCCTGCGTATTGAACCGGCATCTCCCATCCAGCGAAGGGCACCATCTTGGCGCCCAAATCAACATGTGACTGATAGAGTGGAGTACGGCGGAGAGGCTCGGACGGTGAATCAGAAAGGTGTGCGGCTTCCATGGCGAGATTACTGAACTTACCCGCCCCGGAGTCTCGCAGATGGACCCCGCATTTACAAGGGTCAGGGCCAGCCGAACCATTTGGTAGCCCTCCCCGAGGCTACTTCCGCCCCATCAAAAATGTCGGATCGGGGTAGGCAGCGCGTACGGCTGGGCTATCGAAACTAGAGTAGCCATCCAGTGCCGCCAGTCCGCCTTTGGAGAGCTCCTCAAAGTGTCGTGGCTCCACTACTTGGACATGCAGGTGGGGGAACCAATTGCCGTTATGAGGGGGGGCTCCCACCCTGGCAAACAGCGCACCCGGCTCCAGCCTGGCACCGGGCTGTACTGCCACTTCGGAGAGATGGGCATAAATCGCAAAGTAACCACCATAGGCGCCGCTCGTTAAGCGCACTATGACCCTCGGTCCCCATCCGCCGCTTAGGTCGTGGTCATCGTCCACTAACACGACTTCGCCAGCCTGGGTGGCAGCGACCGCCGTCCCTGCCGCCACGTTGACGTCGACCCCCAGGTGATAAAACTTGCGATCGCGCTCAAGGTAGCTCCCTGCCCATAGGTTCTCACGCCACTCGAAATAGCCTCCATACGTAGCGGCAACCCCCAACCGGCGATGCAACGCCTCAACCATCTGCTGACAGATGAGCGGATCGAGCAGCTGGTTCGTTGAGGCAATGTCCTCGCCGGCGCTGCGCTCACTGTTCCAGCGCTTGGCCTCGGTGTTGAGATCGACGAGCGCCCAGGCGGACTGCATGAACTCCGGAACTATTCTCATTGCTCTCAGCAAAACGAAAAAATTTTTGACATAGCCGAAGTAATCCTTTACCACAAAGATTCACGATTGTCCTTTGATGAGAGAGGAATAGCAGAGTTGTTCGAATCGCATTTGGCAGCACGCCACTTCGGAGATGGTCAGCAGCTCCCTCGATCAATCTCGGAACATCATGTTCTTCATCAGGCGCTGCAGCACAATAATGGCGCCCCCTCCAACCGCCCCTCCGCGGCGCTTAGTTGCGAGCTGCTAGACCTTAGTGCAGCAGTTAGAGCCGGGGTGCCTCGCGCCGTTGCAATGCTTGGACAGTACTACCCACTGTTTTGCGAAGCGTTCCCAGACCCCGATACACGCTCGACATTTGAAGAATGCTTGCGGGATCTGCGGCATTCTAATTTCCACATTCAGGTGGTTGTGGCCAACGGTCAGGTCGTAGGAGGACTGCACTGGTGGTTAATCGATGTTCCGAGCATCCAAGCACAAGCGGGCCAAGACCCGGCACACGATGGCGAGCGGGCGCTGCGCCTGGGAGTTGAGGAGCACATCTGGGTAGACCGGACTATGCGTGGTCTGGGCGTCGGACACACTCTCGATCAACACCTCAGGGCTCGTTTGCGAACGCTGGGTGCTGATGCCGTTCTCAGCGAACTCAAGAATCCATTCACGATGGAGCTGGCTGACAGAGTTTCGGATCTTGCAATCGGCCAATCTCCGGAGGCTCGTCTTAGGTTCTTTCAGCGCCAGGGTCGCCTGCTCCTCAACGCATCCTACAAGCAGCTGGCGCTTCGCGCAGATGCTGCGCCGCTTGATGGAATGGTACTCACGGTCGAGCCCCTGCGTTTGGGATTTTTGGAGATGACGCGGTCACAGTATCGCAGCTTCTTACGGGAGTACTTTTCGCGGATCCGCGGGACAGAGTACGATATCGAAGCCGATCCAACCTATCGCGATCTTGTCGACACGCTGGTCGCAAACGACGACGACCGAATCCCGTTTGTCGAGTTGGATGAAACCCACCTACGTATGGGGGTTCGGTGACAGCCAGTCCGGACTTGGAAGTGCTCTGGATCTCCTGAGTCGCAACGCTTGTCGCACGCTTCCGTGCTAAGAATCGCCATGATCCGCCAGCGTCTCAATGCGTTCCCCACGTATCTGTTTCGCCACCACTTTGAAGTTGAACCCCGGACCCTCCGGAGAACTATCGAATCGATACCGCGCCGCGCTTCCGAGCTCTACCCCCTGCTCCTTTCTCAACGCATCAAGCAGTGTACTATCCTCCTGAGTATCCGGACGGCGGTCTATTACGCGCGCCAGCAGCTCGGCAAAATCATAGCCATTGGCCGCCCAGGCCACCTGCAGATCGTTGCCGAAGGTGGCTTTATATCTCGCGACAAAATCTGGATCGACATATGGAGCTGCAAACACAGCGCCATCCATAGCGCCGGCGGCATCACGTACCTCCTGCACACTATCAAAGAAATCTGTGCCGAAGGTCACCGGTCGATAGTTCAACTGGGCGCTTTGCCGGTAGAATTGGCTGATTTGCCCGCTCATTAAGAACACACCGAGCGCATCATAGGAGCGGTTCTTTAGCTTTGCGATTGTGCTCTTGAAGTCGGTATCTCCGGGGGCATAGGTGTCAACAATCTCCAGGACCTCATCTGCTCTTAAGTTCTTGCGCATGCCGTCAATAACTCCATCAATGAAGGCTATGTCTGTCTTGACGAGCGCCATGCGCTTTAAGCCCTTCGCGCGCAGGTAGCGCAGCAAGGCCTGGGACACCATCTCGTTATAGTAGCAGTATCGGAGGACAAATTGTCTTCCAGCCGAGACGGAACGCTCGCTGGAGACAGCGAGTAGCGGGAAGCGCTGCGCCTCGGCCACCGGTGCAACGGCCTGGTTGGGGCCAAATCCCCAAGAATAGACTAGCTGTACACCGCTGGTGCTTCGAAGCTTCTGGAAACTCGAAAGTGCAATCTTGTTGTCATACTGCGAATCTTCAAACAGGAACTCTATCCTGTGGAAGCGGTCAGGGTGATCTCTGCGCGCCAATTCAAGACCGTTCCTTGCTGCCACACCGAACTCGGCGACAGGCCCGCTAAGGGGCAAGAGCGCCGCTACCTTGATCGGCTGGGCCGACTCGGCAGACACGGAAACCACCTGCCAGAAACAGAGTAAAGTTACTGCAAAGAAAGTCTTGGGTAACATAGAGCGCGGTGAGAGTAAGCCTGGCTACAATATCAGCTTCATTCAGCCCTGTAAGGTCATATGACATCGCGACTCAATTCTTCTCCCCTCCTCTCCGCCTGAGACTTCCTCGGCACCAAGGAGAGTAGATGCAATAGGCCGCTCCCACGCTCTTAAGCGGCGCTGGCGTTGCGGTCCTGTCCCGCCTTTACCTTTTCGATGAGCTTCTTGGCGAGTTCCTGTACTTTCTCAATCGGACTATCGAAGATGGCAAGAATATCCTGACACGCCTTCAGCTTTTGGGCCTTTTTTTGGGGGTCGCTCTCATAGCGCTCGGTAACGACCCGCGTTCCCTCGACAAGCAAGCGCGGACTCCAGCCACCTGCAGTGGCGCGATCCGGATCGAGTCCCCATGCTCGCAAGAGGAGCGCAGAACCCACCCGCAATTTATCGGCTGCTTCTGCCAAGGCGTTCCAGCCGAGATTGCCCGAATGCGCATCTAGATCAGCACTGTGCTCGTGCAAATAGATGAGGACTTTAAGACGCTCGGCGCCTGCCGCCTCAATTATGGGAACAGTAAGGCCGGCAGCGCGTGGTGTTAAGCGCACGACGGCGTTCGGGTTGCCTCCCTGCGCGAGTGCATTTTCAATCTGTGCTATGGCAGCATCTTGATCGATCGGTCTTTGCGCCAGGTCGAGCCCAAGGGCTCCAAGCGCGATCACCAGGTCCGCGGGGTGGTGAGATACCTTGATTCGACTATCGTTCTGTACGGAGTCATCGCCGATTATCTCCGTGTCGGCCGCCTGAGGAGTGGGTTCAGACGATTCACCGTCCGACGTGTTTGTTGGGATAATTTCAGTATCACTGTTAGTTATCGGGCTGTTTGCGGGGTGGGTGCTGCCGGGAAAGCAGGCAGAGGGCAGCTGTTCGGAAGCTGCTGTCGGGACAAATGCAACTACTGCTGGGGGGGCCGGTGGATTAGAGAAGCCTGGTCCGCTCATTCGTCCTATTATTACCGAAAGGCCAGTCCTAAGGCTATCTTCCAAGGCCGATTTCCTCAGTGACTCGGCGTAACTTTAGTCAACTTAAAGGAAGTAAGAGTTGCCTGCCGTAATCACGGTTAACGACCCGAATTTACTGGCGAAATCTTGTTCGTTTCGATGTCGGCCCCTTGGCAAGTTCAGAAAAAGACTTCTTTTCATGCAAATTCAACTAGTTATGGCTGCTGCAAGCGATTACTTTAAGTAGACTAAAGCTGCACCGAGTCACTGAGGAAATTTGGGAAATTTGGAGGTTCCGTACCTATCCCACATCTACACCGGAGGCCGCGTATCACATTTGGGCAGGCATCCCCATAACACCATTGAAATAATTCACTCATCCACTGCAACTTAAGCGGCTTTCATGTTCCAGCAAACCTTACTCACTGACGCCCAATTGAAGATCATGGAACGAGGCTCCCCGGGGCTATTGACTGATTATCTGCAGCAACAGGCTGCACACGGCGTAACTCGGCAGCTTGCAGCCCTGGGGCTGTTGCTGCACGCGCGTGCTTCCCACGACGCTGCCTGCGAAAAGACCCCCAACTGTCTGGAGCGCCTCTCTGGAATGCTCGATGCGCAATCTGCCCTATTGGCGCGGGAGCTTACTGCTCTGGCCGATGGGAAGCATCCGGGCGAGCTGACCACCATGCTCTCACAAATGCACGGCCTGACCACTTCAGAAGACGTTGCACTGATGTTGGTTACTCATGCCAAGACTTTGCTGGTCCTAGATGGGCTGCAATCCAACCTGGGTCACGATCGCATTTCCGAGCACGCGGAGGCTGGGTTATTAGGGGCCGTGCAGCGCCTCGCCGATCACAAAGACTCCGCTGTGCGCCAAATGGTCATCGAATGCCAAACACTCGCCGGTAGACAAGCGGATTTTATGGCCCATGGAGCACGCGGCCTTGAGTTGGCCGATTTGACGGCCAGTAAGGTTGCCGATCATAGAATGCGCGAGTTTATAACTCCGACCCCAGAACAGCTCCATGCACTGGAGAAGGGATTTACCGGGCTGCACTTTACCGTCCCCAGCGGTTTCTCAAGATTGACGGTACAGTGCGAAGGTCTAGATGTGCAGGCAACAATTCTTACCCAAAATGAGCGTGGAACCATGCGCATCACGGCGCACCCACTGGGTCAACCCGACCATGTGCGTCTTGACCTGAGCACTTTCCCCTGCGGACTCGTGGGAGATATGGGAGAAGGAGTACTGCCTCAACCAAGAGAGGGCGGTTCCCTCTATTTCCGCAACCTTCCGTCTGGGCACTCCTATACCTTTTTGCCGCTCGCCGATATCGCATCTTAATTGGGGAACCCGTCCTTCTTTCTTAGTGGAGGCTCTCCCCCATAATCAGGTGAAAAGAGAGAAATCGGGCACGGAGAACTGGGCTCCTATCTCCCCCGGAAACGCCGTGACATACGGATCGAGCCCCAGATGCTGTTGGATTATAGTGGCAAGAAGAGCGCGGCTATCCAGCTCTGCGGGCCACGCATTGGCAGTTTCGATCTGAGACGCCGAGGGCATCTCCCCGAAAACAGCGTTAGCCCCGCCTCGCACCCGTCCGCCCAGGGTCAGTGTAGCGTGCGCGTCGCCGTGATCTAATCCGGTACCGTTGGCCGCAAACTGTCTGCCAAAATCGGTGAGCGAGGTAATCACCACGTCGTGCCAAAGGCCCATTGCTACAAGGTCATCGATAAAGGTGCGCAAGACCCCTCCCAGCTGACTCATCAGTGTCTGAGAAGCCGTGGCATAGTTCGAGTGCATGTCGTACCCGCCATGCGGTACCACAAACACAATCCGATCCGTTGCGCCGGTGCAGGCATGTAGCGAAGATACTGGGCAATATTGCGAAAGCGATTCGCAAACTCATTATAGGCGGGGTCGCCCACCAGATATTCAGAGTGCTTCGGTGTGACATAGGAAGACAGCAAACTCTGCACGCTATCCACCTCTGCGAACATACTCGCCAGAGCATCGCGGTAGCGTTGCTCGTTTGACGAGATGGGGCGTGAGACACTGAGAGAAGACATCTCACGCAATACGGCCGCGACCTGCTTCGAATTATTCGAGCCCCCTTGGAGGGCGTGAAAATTCACCCCGTCAAGCTTAAAATCTTCAAATCTATTGGTGACAAGCGGTGGGTGCTGTTTGCAGCGCAGACTTTGACAGAAGAAATCCTGATCCTTGGCTCCCACAAATCCCACGAGCTTGGCCCCACTATCAAACAGTCGGGCCATCCACCCGGTATTGTTGATTCCCCCCTCGGCCGTGCCAAGTGCCATACGGAGTTGTGCTATCTCATGGGAGCGTGAATGGCTCACATGCATCGCATTAAGCGATCCGAGAGTCACTCTCATTTTTGGTAGGTAGCTCTGCAACGGATAGAGCCCCGGGTGCAATGCAACATTCTGGCCGTACCCTAAATGGAGCAGTGCGGGGTCATCATAGTAGCTGGTGAGTCCGCTTCCACGACGGGCAATCAGGGCCGCTTTCCTTGCGGTGTCAGTGGGGCTTGCAAATAAGAAGGGATCGCAGCCGCCGAGCTGCTCTATGCATACTAACGCCCGAAATCGCGGAGTGTCTCCACAAACCGCCGCAGCCGCCGCTGCTGGCTTCACCAAGCGCATGCCAATTCCCAAACCAGTCCCTAGCACACTCCAGCGCAAGAAGTTCCGTCTTGGAATACCGCTCATATCTTACACCTCAGTGAAAATTCGCTCCCGGGAGCGAAGAAAATAGTGCGGCGAGTCCGGCAAACTTCTCTTCGACCAATGCTTCATTCATCGGGTCCCACTCAATCGCATACGTGGAGCCATCAGGGTTCATCTTGGTATTCATATACTCAACAAGCCTGGCGCGCTCTTCGCTACTTAGTGGCACCTGAAACACCGCAGCGAAGAAGTTCAATATCGCATCCACTGAGAGCGCTGCTGGATCCCCCGGCAACTGACTTTCCTCATCGAGCCCAAGTATGCGCTGCCTCAGATGGGTAAAGGTGAACTCCTCCTGCATGCTGGATTCAAGCTGCGCGATGGCCCTAATCACTCCGGTGGTACGCCCCAAGAGGTTTGACGGGAGTAACCAGATCGTGCTGCCATCCTTCGCTGTTCCAGGGGTGCGCCCGCAGTAATCATAGGTAAATACCGACGGGTAATAGAGGACGGACTCGCCTCCGGCAGTCACTCCTTGGTTTAACACCTCATTCATCTGGCGAGCTTTGTTGCGAACGGTGGTCGGGGAACCGCGGTGAAGCAGCAACGGAAGTTCAAGCCCATTTACAAGATTTCCCATCACCCGTTGCGGCTCACTGAAACAGTTCCGGGCCGCCGCTCGTGGAGAGAACATTGCTTCGGAAGCCGCAATTGTCCTCACAAATCGACCGATATCATAATCAAGCCCGACAAGTATCTGGGCGGCCTCCTCTACAACTGCTGCCGACGGATCCGGATATACCAACATGCCGAAGAGCTTGCCGGCGATGAAGCGGGCGACCGCAGGATGCTCGTCCAAGATCCGGTTGATAAATGCACGTGCGGTCAACGTCTCGTTGTTGATGACCAACTGGGGATAGATCTCGCCGAGTTCGCTAAATAGAGTTTTTGGGTTGTAATCATGCCTTGACGAGTCGAAGATCAGCTCCCCAGACACACTGGGGTACATTCTATATCCTGAGAGGAATGCCGCACTGCCGCGCACGTCCTGTACGTCCGAGTAGTTCGCAAGACCGGTGATGAAATCGATCGGGCCTGCCAGGAACAGCTCGAACACCTCGCGCGCCTTGTTCTCATTGGGGTTGTTCTTCGTATTAAGATGATTATCCAAGTAAATGGCCGTGTACGCGTCGCAGATTATTCCCGGCGCCCCCTCACTGCGACATCCGTTAGGCCCCTCTCCCGTCAGCAGTCTGCGGAAGTTTCCCAGAGCTTCCCTTTGCAGCATATGGCTGTAGTGTCCGGTGAGGTGTTCGGAGTGCCCGGTGATCTTAGAGGAGGCACTGCCGAAGTGGCCGTACCACAGGTGCGTCATGAACGCCCTTGCCGGGGAGAGATACCTCGATTCGAGCAGCAGGTTCTGGCTCGCATACTTATGCGACCAGTAGTATTTGTATAAGGTGGGATGGTAATCTCGACTGGCAACAGCGATATAGCGGGCCAGTCCCTCCCGTTGAGCGTTCTCACTCTCGAAGGACTCCTCGGGTAGGAAGAGCTCCGTCAGTTCCCCCGCTGGCGGTGGCGAGGAATTGGGAATGACCACATACTCATCATCATTTGCCGGCACTTCGAAGAGGAACCCAAAGTCTCTCACCGATTCAAGCTCTGCCCTCAGGTCCCGTGAAATATAGTCGACATTCAGAATGCGGCTGTCTAACAGCTCTGAAAGGGGCATCGTTGCTCCGCCATCTTCGAGCAGACGACGCGCGTTCCACGAAAGCTTGCGGATAAGGTGCACCCTTTCCTCCGCGCTGAGATGCTCGCGATATGCAGTCAACGTCTCCTCATCTCCGGTGAAACTCGGCGCAGGATGTACAACCACAGTGACGGGCGCTGGCGCGCTGCAACCCGCTCCCCCCACATCACAGGCGCGATAGGTGAAATGGTCCCGCCCGGCAAAGAATCCGATCTCATACTGATAGTCACCGGCCGAGCTCACGTCTAGCTCTCCGTGCGCCGGCTCGGTTACTACTTCAAAATGGCTCGTTGCACCGCAATCGTTTGCTGCGTGCAGAGATCCGCTATTGGCCTGATGTTCGACCACATTGATCTCTCTCGTCGTTGCCGTCACATAACAGCCCTCTAATTGGACGGTGATTGGATCGGAACAAAGCTCTGTCGTCCCAAAGACCGGGGCGCAGGCACGATAGACAAGTTGAGTTCGGAACCCTTCAATATCCGGCGCACTGAACTGGGGCTGCGGCAATGAGCCGGAGAGCAGCGCCGGGGCTTGCGGTGCCTCTAAGAGTTCATAACGTAGCGGGGCCGCGCAGGTTGCTGAGATCTCGAGATTGAGTGAACGGGACTGCCCCGGCACTGCAGCGAAACGATCATGCAAAGGTCGGTTGAACTGACATACCGGATTAAAGGCGTTACATCGCTCAAGAGATCTGTGGATCTTTTTTGTCGTTCTGAGCTCCCTCTGCAATTCCTCGCTTGGACCTTCCTGCTTGATCTGCTTCTTTAGGCGCAACAGTTTGCGCTCGAGCCGAGCCGTCATCTTGGGCTCGTAGCGCTTGATGCGATTTTTCCCCGGAAGTGGGCGCACTGCGAGCACATACTCTCCCGCACGAAGTTCACAGGCATACCGGGAGCTCAGCGCAAAGGCATTGTGCGGGGGCCATTTTCTGTCGGCAGCGTGAACCGGTCCAGCGAGCAGCAGAAACGCCAATGCCGTCCACAGGATGGCGCTCAAGCAACGGTTGGCGCCCTGCTGGCCTGACGGCGCATGAGCGCAAAGAAAGCAACATGAGTTGGCTAAATAACCGGGGGAACGCACAACAGCACCGCACACCACACCAGCAGGCCAGTAATATGGGCCTGCTTTCCCATGGCATGCGAAGGGGCAAAGAACGTGCCAGCGTGAACAATCGCCTGTGCTTTAGAATGTCACCAAATCGGCCGTCTGAACGGGCTCAAATTCTGCAGTGTGTATGGCGAGATAGCATAGCAGGATGGGTCCCCACACGGGGGGTACCGATTTCGCGGCTAACCGCACCAGCTGGGCAGGCAACACCGCTTTACTAAGTTAGGACTTCGCAAGGCAGGAAGAATAGACGGCCTTAAGGGTGGTGGCGGCCGGGCAATATAGCGTGGCGACACCACCAAGCGTCGCACAAATGCAGAGCACTATCAGAAACGGCTTCCAGGAGACTTGCAAGATGCTTCCCTGCCAGCCTGGTTCCTCTATGCGCCGCAGCGGCTTCACAAGCCCCACCCCGATGAAAAATTGCAGGGCCACCTCTGTCAGAATAAGGGGCGCTTCAAAAACCATGAGCACCGCCCCACCTATAACCAAACTCAGTAACAAGCCCACCAGGACTATCAAACACCCACCTTCATCCGATGGAATATCGACCCAGCCCTCAAGACCGGAACTATCCCATGGATCGCGCTTCTCTTCGGATACTGAACCCTTCACGATGTGCGTCTCCGTCTCAATATAGCTTGGGCGCGGAGAGAATCGTGCGGATACATATAAGAGCCACAATCGCACCAGCACAAAGAAAGCCAGATACGAGGCGACAACCGCCAATGGAAGCCGCAGCCACAATTGGGTCACCCCATTCTCTCGCATTGCTATGTTGGCAAGGACACCTAAGGCAACGGTGCCAAGAATAAGCAGCAGCATGTGATGCCGCAGAAAAAAAGATGCTGCAAAGTGCTGGCGAAAGCTTCTCATCAGAACTCTGATCCCCGGCACTATAGGTGGTTTCAAGAATGCCCCCTTGGCATCTTTGAAATCGCTCCACGTTTCGATGGAATCCCGGAGCCCCCTATCAAACATCCATGCAACTTCTAAGGAAACGTTGCACAAGAGCCATGGCCGGCACCCGTTTAGTGTATCCCTAGGGGCCATCTACTCTTTTTATATGACCGCTTCTAGATCCTGATTGCGAGGCCATGCCTATCAACACAACACTGCACGGTGTTTCGGATAAGCATAGCTACCGTCATCGGACCGACACCGCCGGGAACAGGAGTAATTGCCCTTGCCCGCTCACAGCCCTCGGCAAATGCGACATCGCCCACCAACTTCCCATCCGCTGTCCGATTGATGCCCACATCAAGCACGATCGCTCCCGGCTTAATCCATTCCTTTCTTACAAGCTCTGCCCGGCCCACCGCCGCCACAAGTATATCTGCTTCGGCACACCGCTGCGGGAGTTCGGGAGTCTTAGAGTGCGCATAGGTTACCGTGGCATTGCGCTCTAGGAGCAACATCCCCACAGGTTTCCCCACCAGAATCGATCGCCCCACCACGATCGCCCTCAAACCGCTGAGGTCAGCGGCAGGCAGTTGCTCAATCGATGCGCACCCACCGGCCATCGCCATATCTAAAAGGTACATCGTTCCGAGAGGTGTGCAGGGCTTAATTCCCCCACTGCCGCTCATGAGCAGCCCTTGATTAAAGGGATGTAACCCGTCGGCATCCTTATCGGGACGAATCATCGGGATGAGCTTCTTCGAATCAAGCGATCCGGGGAGCGGCAATTGTAAAAGAATCCCGTCAATATCCTCACGAGCATTGAAGTCGTTTATCGCCTCCTGCACTTCGTCAAAGCGCGCAGCAGCGGCAAGCTTGTGATCGGCTGTGTGCAGCCCGCAGGCGATCGCCGTTTTCTCCTTATTCGCAACGTAAGTGCGAGAGGCGGGATTATCGCCCACCAGGATGACTCCTAATCCCGGGGGACGCCCTAGCTTTGCTGCCACCTCGTTTGATTTCGCCCGAAGATATCCATGGAAGGTGGCTGCTAACGCTTTGCCGTCGAGAATGTAAGGATTCGTTGCCATTATGATCTAGCTCATTCGATATCGCAGCTATCTCCTGCCTACAGAGCGTTTCGAACTTAGCGTCTTTACCAATTCGTTGCAAAGGTATACACGTTACAGCCCACTTCCTTAAAGGAGCTGTATGATTATCGGTGTACCCCGCGAACGTAAGACGCTTGAAAAACGCGTCGCTGTCACCCCCGATGGGGTGCGCGAGCTTCGTAAACACAACCACACGGTTTTAGTAGAGACCAACGCCGGCGTAGGATCGCACTTCTCGGATGACGCCTTCCGCGAGGCCGGTGCAACAATTGTCGATACCCTCAAAGACGTGTGGACCAAGTCCGAGATCGTGGTCAAAGTAAAGGAACCTCATGAATCGGAGTACGAGTACTTCCGGCCGGGTCTCGTGCTATTCGACTACCTGCACCTGGCAAGCATGCCCGATGTAACCGACGCGCTCTTGAAGGGCGGCGTGACGGGCATTGCCTACGAGTTGGTGCAGATCTCCGATGGCCGACTACCGCTGCTCGAACCAATGAGTGAAGTGGCGGGACGGCTGAGTGTGGTCAACGGCTCGAATCACCTCCTCTCTCAGCATGGTGGCCGCGGCATGTTGCTCGGCGGAACGGTTACGGTGCCCCCTGCTAGGGTGGTGATTGTGGGGGCTGGCGTGGCCGGCCGCAATGCCTGCGACGTGGCGATCGGCATGGGTGCGGATGTGACCATTCTCGATACTAATTACCTGAGGCTCGATCGGATTAAGGCCCAATATGGTCACCGCGTATGCACGATGCATTCGACCCGTGCTGCCCTTGAGCGGGCGATCAATGGCAGTGACCTGCTGATTGGCGCGGTACTGATTCCGGGGGCAGCAGCTCCAAAGGTTATTACCCGCACCATGATTCAATCGATGAACCGCGGTGGAGTTTTTGTCGATATCAGCATTGATCAGGGCGGGTGCGCTGAAACAATTAGAGCGACCTCACTCGATAATCCCGTGTACGAGGAGGAGGGTGTGGTGCACTACGGCGTCTGCAACATGCCTGCGCAGGTCCCCTGCACCTCGACCATGGCTTTAACTGCAGCGACGCTCCCCTACCTGATCGCACTAGCCGATGGAGGTGGAATCGCGGCGCTTCAAAGCTCAACCGAGCTCCGCAATGCGCTCAATACCCACAAGGGAAAGCTGACTAATGCCGCCGTGAGCGAGGCCGTTGGTATAGCCTATACGCCGATTGAAAAAGCGCTTGCCGCCTAGGCAGATCATCAAATGAACAAGCGCACCGTGAAGTCGGGTTTAACCCTACTTAACGGTGCGCTATTGCGATTCACGATTCGAGCTACGCCGGCTGGGCGGTACTTTGCAGCTCCGTTTCGTCCTGCTGCGGCTTGCCAGCTTCGTCATCGCCGCTTTTTGACGCGATGCGGCGCACCTTCACCGGCGAATTAATCACCAGCGTTGTTGAATCAGATTCACGCTTGTAGTTTATGTCGAAGCCGTCTTCGCTGATCATGAAGTACTTCTGAATCACCCCGACCAGCTCCTTTTTGAATTTTGCCATCTCGTCATTAGTGAGACCTGTGCGGTCTTGCACTAACACAAAGTGAAGCCGGGATTTCGCCACCGACTTGCTGGCAGAGCTAGTAGCGGATGGTTCATTCGAACGGGAGAATAATGCCTTAAGTCCTGCGAACACGATCATCTCTCCTTACATTAATCCAACACATCCACTACGCCACACCTAAGCGACGACCGACTCGCTCCCAAAACGTTTCGGCAGTCACCATTGGAATAGGAATATTCTCACCGCACAACCGGCCGGCGATTCTACTGAAGGCCTGTCCGGCCTTGGACTTCGCGTTATACACCACCGGTTCTCCGCAGTTGGCAGCCACGATGACAGACTCGTCTCTTTCGATAACTCCGATCAGTTCAATGCCGAGAATATCCTGCACATCTTGCACTGACAGCATATCGCCACGGCGCACCATGTCAGGATCGAGGCGATTAATTATCAAGCGCGCTTCAATCCCGCGCGAAGCCAGAAGTCCAACCACACGGTCCGCATCACGGATCGCCGGAACCTCGGGAGTAGTCACAATCAGGGCGCTGTCGGCGCCGGCGCAGGCATTTTTAAACCCCTGCTCAATCCCAGCGGGAGAATCAACCAATATGAAGTGATACTCACGACGGAACTGGTCCAGAACCGCTTTGACCTCCGACTCGCCGATAACATCTTTGTCATCGGTCTGCGATGCCGGCAATAAATGCAGATTTGCGGATTTCTTCGACTTAATCACGGCCTGACTTGGCTTGCATACATTCTTCGCCACATCTACGAGGTTGAAGACAATGCGGCTTTCTAGCCCCAAGATCACATCGAGATTACGCAGGCCAATGTCAGCGTCCACCACTAAGACGCGCTTGCCTTTGACCGCCAAAGCGGCTCCGAGGCTTGCGGTTGTCGTTGTCTTACCAACTCCCCCCTTGCCCGAGGTCACGACGATGATCTCTGCAACGTTCTTCTTGCCAGCGCTGTTATTGGTCATTCTTTTCACCTAAACGATACGACCGTGCGCACTCGCCCACGGCCAATAAAAGCCATTACCTACAATTTGCGGGCGCTAAAAGCTCGCGATTGATACCCTTCCACGACAATCAATGTGCCATCAACCCGCGCAATCTCGGGGCCCTCACTGCGTCCCGGAGCACCTCGCGAGATCACCGTGCCGATTCGAAGCTGCGTAGGTTGCAAATTCAGCGAGAAGATGAACCGTCCACCCCCTGTCTCATCATAGGCACCCGCATGCGCCACTCCGCGCAAGGTGCCGAGGACGATGATATCTCCCCCCGCAACAACCTCCGCGCCTGAATTAACATCGCCGCAGATGATGAGCGAGTGCTCGGTTTCGATCTTCTGGCCCGATCGAAGGGTGCCGTAAATTACCCTTGAATCCGGCTCGTCCCAGATAGTCGGATCGCCCTCAAAGCGGGTGCGCGGACGCTGGCTTGCCGCACTGCCGCGACTCTCGTCACCCGCGCTCAGCGCCTCAATGCCATCAAAGAGACTCGTACCCCTTCGCTCTTCGATGCTTCGAACTTTCTCCACCGCCGAAACAATGCCCTTCTTGACCGACGCTGACTCCACGGGCTCAACAACATCACGCGCCCGCAACTCATATTCGCGCAGCCTTGAAGATCGCACTACGATATCGAAATCATTCTTAAGCAGCGTTTGCATCTCTGCGGCAACGTCATCGCTCGGTTTCCTTCCCACCCATTCGATCGAGATCTCCTGCCCCTCCAGGAAGGACCTCCTGGTCCGAATAAAATTTGCCACAGCCGTACGCAAACCTTCCAGCTCGACGCGGCCATCAACTCGCAATACCAGCCCCTCCGCCGTGCCGCGCGCACTCACGATTCCTGAGCGCGCCGCCTCATCGGCCGCGGACTCCGAGAGCATTGCCGCCTCCTCTGACCCCTCGTCTTCGAGGATTGGGGCTGCGGGCCGACGAACGACCTCCTTTAAATCATCCTGCGCATCATGGACATCCACCTCAGTGGTTGTCCCATTGTCGTCTTGCATTGAACACCTAACCTCAGCACGATCCCGCTCGCATTCTTTCTGCGATCAAATAGTGTTGTGGGATCGGAATCGCGTAAACTTTAAGCAACTTATAGCAACGGACTTCGCGGGGCGTCAATGCAAATATCGTCTATTTCGTTGATGCAATGGCTGATGTCGATCCCTTCTGGAATCGGATATGGATAGAGCATGCACCTGTCGCTTCTCACCCTCGGGCATCTGATCGCAACCGGATTTGGAGCCGGACGCGCTGCTCACGCGCCCGGATCATGGGGCAGCCTCCAGGCCTTTGTCGTGTGGTGTGGCATTGAGTTCTACAGCGGGGGACTGACGGTCAGCCTACGGGTAACTCTTGCTATCGGGATTAGCCTTCTGGGGGTATGGGCGGCCGCCGTGTCCCTAGGTAACCCTTCCCGCAACAGGGCACAGCATGCAAAGGCACATGACCCCGGGGATATCGTCATTGATGAGTGGGCTGGCATGTGGTGGGCGCTCCTCCCCACAACCATTGAGGAACCCCTGTCCATATTCTCGGCGCTTTTGCTGTTTCGGCTGTTCGATATCATAAAGCCCTGGCCCGTGCGGCACTTTGAAAAGTTGCCGCGCGGCTGGGGGATCGTGGCTGATGATGTGGTTGCTGGAATGATCGCTGCGCTCGTTATTTCTCTTGTCCTTTTCAGTAGTTAGCAATATTAAGGGTGGACTGGTTGTGGCCATTGGGCGCAGCGGCCGCTTCCCTCCGGGTATGGCTTAAGGCGCATGATGCCACTACGCATTTTGCGCTCTACTGCATCTATTGCTCTTGGAATACTATTCACCAATCTCGCCTATGAATGCCCAGCGCCCATTCTCCCGTTCCGTGCTCCCCCTGCTTTTGGGGGCATACATAGCCATTAATGCTGCTATCGCTGCCGCCCAGGTCGAGATGCCGATGCATGGAGCCGTCTCGGCCACCCCCACGGTAGAGGGATCCCCCACCGCAACGCCAATACCAACACTGGAGCATCTGCTGCCCCCTAACTTCGAGAGTCGAATCCGTATCGCCTATGAAGGCAAACTTTCCGGACGAATTGCCTTTGCAATTACGGTGGATGAGCAGGATCGCATCATGGTACTTGACCTTGATGGCAGGAAGGTCCGCCGGCTTGTCGATTGGCCAGGAAGCCACTCCTTCCCCTCCTGGTCACCCAGCGGGGCAGAGCTTGCCTTCTCCTCGGATCAGGGCGGCGGCCAGGACATTTACGTCGTGGATTGGATCGGACAGACGCAGCGCCAAATTACGCGCGGGCCACGTCTTAATGAGCACCCTAACTGGTCGCCCGACGGCAAGGTGATCTACTTTACCTCGACCGATGACACCAAAGGGGTCGCCAATATCTACTCCGTAGATCCTCAGGGCATCTCCGCGAAGCCCACTACTCGATTCTCAGGACGGAACATGGTGGCCAAGGTATCCCCCGATGGCCGTACGATCGCCTACTCGACGAACCGTAATTGGCCGGGTTGGGATGTGTGTGAGTTCAATCTCGCAACGGCTAGGGAAACCTGCGTCTTGGCGGGGACGGAGAGTTATTGCCGGGCTGACTGGAGCCCTGACGGAAACCTGATGGCATACACCTTTGGCCAGTTCGAAACGCTCAACCTAGGGATCCTCGATCGCAGTCGAGGGAGCCGCCGAGAGGTCACCAAGATGGAGGGAAAAGAATATGACGTGGCGTTCTCTCCGGATGGCGCATACCTGGTGTTCGCCGCAGAAGGCGCACTTAAGGGGACCTACAATTTGCATTTATTGAACTTAACGGATGGCCAGGTGCAGCGACTCCTCGATGCGCCCTTCGCCATGCGCTATCCTGCCTGGACTAAGGTTACCACCCTGGAACTGGAGAGCGCTCGAATTCGGGAGATGCAGAGGGCCCTAGCCGAGGCACAAGCAACGGCCACGGCTCTGGCGCTCCAACCAACCTCCACTCCCTCTGCTGTCTCTGAGACAACTGAGCCAGAGGGGCTGGCGATCGTTCCGCCCACTGCTGTGGGCAATTGAGCTTGATCTCCCATTAACAGGCGCACATGCAACGTAGCCACTTTTTATTGCAGCATCAGTGGAGATCGTTTCCGCGGCTCGCTCTGCTGCTGTTCCTGTTGCTCGGTGTGTGCCTGTTGTGTGCGAGTGGCTGCGCCCCGTCGTTCGTGATGCGGGCAGCCTGGGAAGAGTTCAAGATTCTGCAATCGCGAGAACCACTGGTCGATTCAATCGGGGACGAGTCAATTTCGGCCGAGCGCAGGCAGAAGCTTGCTTTGATTCAAGAGGTGCATCGATTCATCCCCCGGCTGGGACTTGAAGTCGGGGGGCTTTACACGAGTTATGCTGAACTCGATCGGGATACCCTGTTATGGGTACTGATGGCCTCTCGTCGGGATGCCTTTGAACTCTATCAGTGGTGGTTTCCCTTTGTTGGCTCGGTCCCCTACAAGGGGTTTTTCGACAAAGAGGATGGAAAACTGGCGGCCAAAGAGCTCGAGGATCGCGGTTTCGAAACGTCCCTGAGAACCACGGATGCATTCTCAACGTTGGGCTGGTTCGATGATCCGGTGCTCTCGACGATGCTGCAAAGGGATCAGGTTGAATTGGCCGATTTGATCATCCACGAAACATTCCATGCCAATATCTGGATACCGGGGAATGTGGCATTCAATGAGAGCGCAGCGCACTACGTAGGAATGCAGGGCTCAGTCGAGTACTTTACCTTCGCTTCTCAAGTCGAACTCGCAAAGACGGCGCAGCAGCGGCAACGCTGGCACATCCAATTCGCCGGCAAATTGGCGGCACTGATTGAGGAACTGTCGGCTCTGTACGCGAGCAATGCATCCTCACAGGAGAAAATTTCACGGCGTCAAAGCATCTACTCGGAGGCGGTCTCCGAGATCATGCGCACACATCCGAGCGCCACACTGCCTAAGGAGATTAACAATGCCTCCCTCATGCAGTGGCGCGTGTACATGACCCATCTAGAGAGATTCGAAGCCCTCTTTGAGCGCTGCAAAGGCAACTGGGATGAGTTTATGGAAGAGCTGCGACTCATTGCGCTGCTTGCTGGACGCAGCCGCTCACTAGACCCCTTCGCCTTGCTGGCTGAGCGCGCACAATCATGTGAGGGGCAGACGCGCAATGCGCTCAAGAGCCGCTATGTCTATATACCGCCGGAGTAGCCCGCCGGCGCTGCCTCCCTTGAGTGCTCGTTCAAAATTGCACGATGCATTGGCCGATACACACGGACTTGCCGGTATGGATGCTTGTGCATTCAGTGTAGCAGCTCCCCAGTTCCGGGTCGGCGATCGATTGGCAGACCGCTTGGGAGAATCCAGACGGATCCGGCAAACCAATTGGATCATCGCCGCACATGCTGATATCGACAACTTCTTCACAGGTGTAGCCGCCGATATTGTGCGGCACCGGGTGCACGGGGTCCCTGTTCCCAGGAATGAGCTGACACTGCGCAAAGCAAAGAATCTCCCCCTGAACAGGCCACTTCGTGTAGTTACAGTTGGCATTCGGGGTGGGCAGCTCCTCAACAGGATCGTTTGCGGCTGCGGACGAGACTGACAATAAAAGAACGAGGCTGGCAATGAGGGGAGCGGCTAGAGTCTGCATATCAACCTCCTGGGAACGCGGACACCCTGTCCATCGAGTCAGAGTCGTACAACCCCTGTCAGCCCTGCCGCCCGATGTGCTCCCTGTAAATTAAAAATTAGGAGTTTCTCGCAGCGCCCGGCCCTAACCGCAATGTTGCATGAAGCCGAACCCATGGCAGGAAAAAGTGTGAGGAATTATTGGCGAATTCTTACCTGCGGCAGCACCGACAGTACTGCTGAATTGCATTATTGTGCAGAGCCGTTGCAAGCAAAGAATGAGCCACTGATTTGGAGCTCTTTTTCCCACATCGTAGACTGGTTCACGCAATTTTCGGGCTAACCCTTCCCAGGAACAAGGTTCCACAGACGGTTGCACTCTACCCTGCTCGCAGGATAGGTTGTCTCCCTCTCCGCCTAACCGCATTTGGTGCATCGTTATGACCACTACCTCACCGTTTGCTGATCGCCTGTTCAAACGCATCAATTCCGTACGCTCATTTCTCTGTGCGGGGTTCGACCCAACCTGGGAGGGCATCCCTGATTTCATCAAGGCCGAGGCGGCGCGACGTTCCAAGGATAACGAGGAGCTTGTCTGTAATGTGCTGCTCGATTTTCACGATGCCGCGTTGCGGGCCGTTGATCCTTACGTTGCCGCCGTCAAGCCCAATATTGCGTTCTTTGAGCAGTATGGCATCGGCGGTCTGCGGGCGTTCCAGGCAGTTTGTGCTCTGGCTCGTGATCGGGGTGTCCCGATTATTGCCGACGTGAAGCGGGGCGATATCGCCTCAACCGGTCAAGCATACAGCAACGCCTTCCTTGCGGGCGCACCAGTCAATGGCACCCGGGTCACCCCCTTTGCAGTCGACGCCATTACTATCAACCCATTCCTGGGATTCGATACAGTCGATGTCTTTCTCAATGATGCCGTGACCTATGGAAAGGGTCTTTTCGTGCTAGTCAAAACATCGAATCCAGGTTCGGCAGCGCTGCAAGAAGGGACAAGCCAGAAAATCGCTGGGTACATTCATGAGCAGCACGGCAAGCTGCGGGGCGAGTGCGGCTTTTCGGGGCTGGGCGCGGTGATTGGCGCTACCTACCCGGATGAAGCGCGGCATTTCCGCTCGCTGATGCCGCAGAGCTTCTTCCTCATTCCAGGGTTCGGCGCCCAGGGAGGCAGTGCCGCTGATGCTTTAGCCGGGTGCGATGCGACTCGCCAGCATGGCGTCGTGGTGAATGCCTCTCGCGGCCTCTTTGGCAAGATTCCAGAAAGTGTGGCATCGTACGGAGCACTCGCAGAGTTGCTGGAATCACGCGCCAAGGAGCAGAGCGCCCTCTTACGAAGTCCCACACCTGTATGACGTTTGCACCCGGCGCAGTTATTATTTACGAGAATGACAGCGTTCCCCTGCTCGCTGTTATCTTGAGCGACAGCGGAGGACGCTTCAGGGTCCTCAACGAACAGGGCGCAGAGTTGAGTCTCCCCACGGCACGTCTTACCCCCACGGCGCTGCAATGCAGTGCAGACAAATCTGCGCTGCCTGAACTGCAGCGGTTGCGAGAGCAAATCGAAACCGCCCAGAGTTCTATCTCGCTGCAGGATCTTTGGGAGGCTCTCAAGGAGTCTCCACGCACCTACGGCAGTTCGGAACTAATGGAATTGTACCTTGGCACGCCACTGCCCCTCCATGCGGTCGCCATGCATATGGTACTGCTCAAAGATCGCACCTTCTTCAAGCGAGAGACCGAGGGGTTTTCTCCACGTACAGAACAGGCGGTGGAGCAGTGTCGCAAACTGGAACAGCAGCACAAGGAGCGCCAGGCGCTGAGCCAGGCGTTTGTTGCCTTTGTCGAACAACGGCTCGCCGACAGAACCATTGCACTGCCCTCGACCTTACAGCCATTGATGCGCTCTATTGAGGATATCGCCGCTGAGAACCCCGACATCTCCGCTGAACGTCATGAGTTCGCCAGTGAAACACTCAAGGCCGCCCATGCACTGCTGAAATCAGACCAGCGTCTTCCGCTGGAGCAGCTTGCCAATAAGCTCCTCGATGCTATCGGACACTTTGATCGCAATACAAATATCTCGCTCTACCGGTACAGACCGCCGATTGAGTTTAAAGCGGAGGCGCAAGCCGAAGCGGCGGCCGCCGCCGCTCAGGAACCCCGTCTTGATACTCTCCCGCGTGAGGATCTGACCGCCCTTGAGTGCGTCACGATCGATGATGTGACTACCCTGGACATGGATGATGCAATCTCGCTCCAGGAAACAGAACGAGGGTATGAACTCGGGGTGCACATAACGGATGTGAGTGCCATAGTTGCTATCGGTTCCGCACTTGATAATGAGGCGCGCAGGAGAGCCACTTCGCTCTACCTCCCCGAGCGCACCATTCCGATGCTACCGCGTGAGCTGTCGGAATCACGCTGCAGCCTTGTAGAGGCAGCGATGCGACCTGCCCTCTCCTGTTTCATGCTGCTTGATAGAGATTTCCGTGTCACCAGCAGTCGAGTCAGCGCCTCAATCATTAAGGTTCGTCGTCGTTATTCCTATGAAGATGTTGATGCCTTGCTGCACTCGCAGGAGCGCCAAATGGAACTGCTCTTCCATGTGGCATCCCAATCAGAAGCCCAGCGTATTGCAGGCGGCGCCAGCAAGGTGACCAAGCATGAAGCGATTCCCGTGCTCCTCGAGGACGGAACCGTGACACTGCAACAGGTCGATGAAGACGCGCCATCGCATTTTCTGGTGAGTGAAATGATGGTGCTTGCCAACAAGTACTTCGCGGAGTTCGCCTATAAGAACAAAATTCCGATCCTGTATAGGACGCAAGAGGCGCCCGAGCCCGACGGCGAAGAGGACGACGAGGCAGGAGACGGTCCGGCCGCAGATTATGCGTTCCGCGGTAAAATGAAACGTTCCGTTATGACAACCTCTGCCCTGCCCCACTGGATGCTGGGGTTGCGGCATTACACTCAGGTAACCTCTCCCATTCGCCGTTTCGCCGATCTGTGCAATCAGAGGCAGATTATGGCGCACCTGTTCGGCCAGCCGTATCCCTACAGCAGCGAAAAGCTCGGCCAGATCGCCGATGCCTTGGAAACTCCCAACATTCGGGCAGTACATCTCTCTCGTGATAGCAAACGCTTCTGGCTGCTTCGTTACCTCGAGCAGCAGTTGGAGAAGGGGCCAGTGCAGTTCAAAGCCACCGTGGTGCGCACGGATTTGAAGATTCCAATTGTCATGCTGGACACAATCTTTATGACCTGCCCGTTGAAAGTTTCGCCGCGACCAGCGCTCGGCGCCGAGTTTCAAGTCAAAGTGGAGGTGGTCCAGTCACGAACTGGTATGTTGAGAATTGCGCCCGCTTAGCCGCATATCGCGTGGAGCAGTAAGCTCTGCCGGGATAGTGTGTAGAGAATTCTCGCTTTTCCCTGTTGTTTCATCTGGCTAGAACGTATCCGGAAATGGCCGCCCATGGCCATTTCCGAAACAGCCACGCAAAGACGGGGTCCCGGAACGCCCCATCGTTGCAGCCTTCTAAGCGCCTAGCGGCGTTTGAGCAAACCATTAATGGCTTGCCTAGAGCGCATTCCCCAATGCGCTCTTGAAACATGAACGTTCCCCGATCAGCGGCGTGCTTGCTAGCCTGCACTGCCAAACCAGTGCCATCGAACTCACAACTAAATCGATAAGGTATTGCCGAGGGGAAAATTCTGCGAGCGAACGTCTCCTTTGCCTAGAACGCCGTCAGTACAGAGGCCCTAGCACCAGTCGCGGATCCGGATAGAGTTGGAGTGCTTCGGCTCTGTCGGCCTCGCTCACTACTCCAGGCATATCGGGCCTATCTGGACGGCGATAACTCAATTGGAAATGAAGATGTGGGTTCCACCCTCCATTCTCGTTCTTCTCTCCGACCCAACAGAATATTTCGCCTCTTGTAATTTTTTGTCCCACGACTTTGTTAGTAAGTGATCGGGCACACAAGTGTCCATGCAGGGCATACAGCTCAACTCCCTCGATTACGTGCGCCGTAACGATAGTGGGCCCATAGTCACCTGGCGCTGCATTATCACCAAAGAGCACTATTTCACCTTCTGAAAAGGCATGCACTGCAGTTCCAGCCGGCGCACCTATGTCGATTCCCATATGTACATCGCGCACACCCCCGAAGAGGTCTGTAGTATACATACCGGGTCTTTTCTCGTTATATCGGCCGATTCCATAGGGGCTTTTGCGTACTCGTTCTGGGTCGTAGCCCTCAGAGAAATCATACACCTCGTAATCAGGTGGTAATTCAATGACTGGATGAAAAGTGGAGGTAAAGGTCACGAGAAACTCTTGATCCGATTCGTCTCATTTCTGACGCCTTTGCGGCGACCGAGTTCGCGCTAGGGATGAACTGAACTTATTCAGCTTATCCCTAGAACGCATCCGAACGTATCGTCTTCGGATGTTTTCTAGTAACCCCAATCAATATTTCCTCAGTGACTCGGCGTAGCTTTAGTCCAGTTAAAGTAAGCCTAAAAATGATTTGGCAAATTGTGGCTAACCGACCGTAGCGGCAGGAGAAATCGCTACATTTTTGATGCTGCTTTGTGCATAGCAAGGGAGAAGCGTCGTTTTCCCCAGTCATTTCTGCTGGTTAGATGCGGTTTTGATGTTTACTTTAAGTACATTAAAACTGCACCGTGTCACTGAGGAAGTGTACGGAGGTCTACGGCACTAGGAACAGGGGCAGCTAATGAAGCTCCTCAGAGGGCGGTGTTTCCACCGGCAGGGTCGCATCGCGCTCTTCACACACCGCAGCAATAAGATTGAATGCGTCGGCGAGGGTAAGTAACTCTTGCGAGGCCAATTCGATTATTTCAAATGCTTCTTCTTTATCTTCACACAGGGGTAGGCTGGGGCTTGGCTTTGACATCACAACCTCTTGAAACCGGACTGTATTGAAGCACCGTGCGATAGGCAGCGATGCGCACACTTAAGCTCTGAGTGAGCTAAAAGCACGAACCGCGCCAAGGTATGGAATCGGTAACTTTCACAGGAAGCTTGAGAATTTTATTGCTTTTATGAATGATATAAACCAGTTAGCGATGCGATGCGAACTTAGGCAGGAGGGGCTTCAGGCTCCTTGGCGGCAAAAATATGACAACAGGTGGCAAAATCGCACCACCAACCAGTTCCGGGCGCCTGCGCCGCCTGTCATCTCCCGATGGGCCCCTTACTTGGCAGCCCGCTGCACATTCGAGGGCTTTATTGCGACCACCACTCCCTGATCGGCATCCCGATCCGTCCCGGTAATCAGGCTCTCCCCACAGGTGAGATGCATACGCGTATCGAGCACCTCCGCGCCTGAGCCGTCAACCCAGCGCATCCACACCCCTACCCGATTACCATCTATATACAGCGGCTTAACGGCCAATTGGTGTCCATGGGAGAGAGGGAAAATTGTCTTGCGTCGCGGCAGCACCCGCTCACGTTGGGCTGCCATCAATCGAAAGTTTCGATAATGCAATCGCTCTAGTTGGGACCGTAGGTCCTCAATCCTTGCATCGATACTGCGATTAACACCGGGTGCATCTCCCTGCAGCAGCTCTGAAGCTTCAATCGTTCGAATCTCAAGTTCGAACACGCCGGTCGGTTCAACCGGTTCAGCATGACTGTATGGGGGCACGATAGCCGTGCCGATGAGCGCAATCCATACTGCCATTACCGCACCGCGCCAGGGTGACGCCGCCTTTGCATGCCCATGAGCTGTACTAGGATGAATCATATCATCATTGCTCGGCTGCGCTGGAAGCTGCTGCAACCTTGATCCATCGGTAGGCCCTCGTTGATATGACCATGCACATCCCATACGCTATCGCCGCAACGCGCCATAGGTGGGAGTTGCTACCAACTGCTGCCTCAACGCCGCCGTACTCTTCCTCTTTACCCAAATGATCGGCGCCCTGGTTTGTGAGTCCGGGATTAGCCTGACCCTGCCGTTGCCGCGCAGCCAATCGACTTCTACGGAAGAGGGAATACGTTCCTCTAAAATGCGGGGCGCTACATATGCGCTCGCCTTAGCAGGCAACGCGGCACTCTCAGCCACACTAGGCGACGATACCAGCTGCTTGCCGAAAGGGCCGCGGGGATCTGACTGCAGCGCAAGCTGAGCGCCCGCATCGACATTTGAAGAGTCCAATCCTTGATAACTAACCACAAGAACGCAGCACGCTGCCACTGCCGTGGCCGCCCAAGCCGAAGCAGGCCGGCTCAAAAACTCAACGATGGCCGGACGCCGCACTGCATGCACCAAGCGCGCTCCGAGCAGCACGGCCGATCGCTCCTCTTGCGTAATACGCGCCCGCACATTCGACCAGACCGAGCAGCCGCAGCCCGCACTGCCGCAGCAGCTCTGCACATCTTTTCTCATGGTTCCGAGGGAGTCCAAGAATCGCTGCGCCTCGGCATTCGTGCGCAAAAGCTTCTCGGCAAGCCAGCGCTCCCAGAAGCGGCATTCGCCATCCACATGCTTCATGAGGAGCAGCTCCTCGCGTTGTGTTAATGGGCGCGTAGTATCAATGTCTGCCATAGGTGTCATACCTCACTGTGCTCTGGTGTATTCTGAGCCCTACTCGCAGAGTGCGCAACGCTCTCTCCCTCGGGCTGAAACTCGCGCAAGGCCTCCTGGAGCTTTTTGCGCGCATAAAAAAGTCGACTCATGACGGTCCCTTTGGAGACCCCTACCACATCCGCTATCTCCTCATAGCTCAATCCTTCAACCTCACGAAGCATGATCACTGCTCGATGCTCCTCGGAAAGCTGTTGCAGGACGCGCTGAATCTGGGCCCCCTTCTCCTTGCGGAGCAGCGCAGCCTGTGGTCCCTCAATCGCGCCGCTTGCCATCCCATCGTCGCCGTGCAGATCCTCTCTAAACTCCTGTGAATTGTTCTGCCGACGGGCCACTTTTCGCTTCCAATCGACTGCCATGTTGAACGCGATGCGATACAACCACGTATAGAAAGACGAATCTCCCTTGAATTCCTTCAATGCAAGGTAAGCCTTGACGAAGGTTTCCTGCACTGCGTCCTGAGCATCCTCGTGCGAGCGCAGCACCTCATAGGCGATGCGGTACACTCGCCCTTCGTAGCGCTCGACCAGTAGCCGGTAGGCCTCGGATGCCCCAGGCCCTTGCTGCTGCACGGCGGCGACCAAAGACTCGTCGTCTTGGGTTACCTGCGCAGAAGTCTGGCCATCGGAGACGCCGAGCAGTCTTCGCAAACCTACTGCAACCCTTCCCATTACTCCTGAGGCCTCACTCATTCCCAAGACACGTAACGCTGAGTTCACTGCAAAACCTATCCAACAAAACCTGGCGGCTTACGCGTGAGCCTCCTCCCAGTTCTCACCCCAGCCGACTTCGATCTTAAGCGGCACTGCAAGCGATGCCACCTGCTCCATTGCCTGCTGCACCCGCTCGGTTACAACGTCTCGCATCGACCGAGGAAGCTCAAGCAGCAGTTCATCGTGAATCTGCAGCAACAATCTGACCCCGGATAGCCCGGAGATTGCCTCCTGCACCGCAATCATCGCAAGCTTCATGATATCTGCAGCGCTCCCTTGAATCGGCGCGTTCATCGCCACACGGTTCAGAAACCCGTAATCGCGATCAGACGCATCGATGTCTGAAATGATGCGCTTACGGCCGTACATCGTTGTTACGAACCCCTGTCGCTTGGCATCCTGTTCCAATGTGTCGAGGTAACGCCGTACCCCCGGATAACGCTTGAAATACTCCTCTATGTATGAGTTAGCCACCGCCACCGGGATCTCGAGGTCCTTCGATAATCGGAAAGCGCTCATTCCGTAGATGATGCCGAAATTGATGGTCTTGCCGATACGGCGCTGTTCCGGCGTCACCTCGGCATCCGAAGCGAGACCGAGGATCTCGCGCGTGGTCGCCGCATGGATATCGAGATCATCTTTGAATGCCTTGCACAGACGCTGATCACCGCTCATATGAGCAAGCACCCTCAGTTCAATCTGGGAATAATCGGCAGACAACAGCAGTGAGCCTGGAGGCGCAATGAAGGCGCGACGAATACGCCGCCCCTCCGGAGTCTGAATGGGAATGTTTTGTAGATTCGGTTCAGAGCTGGAAAGGCGCCCCGTGCCCGTGACAGCCTGGTTGAATCTTGTATGAATTCTCCCCGTCACGGCCGAGCACTGCGCTGCCAGCGCATCAATATAGGTGCTCTTTAGTTTGTGCAGGAAACGGAACCGCAGAATCAGATCGGCTGCGGGATGCAGCGTGCGGATCTTCTCAAGCACCGATGAATCGGTTGAGATTCCGGTCTTGGTGCGTTTCAGACCCTTGGTGCTGATGCCAAGCCTCTGGAAGAGAACCTCCGCCAGCTGCTTCGGCGAGTTCAGATTAAATTCTCCGCCGCATAGATCGTACAGCTCCGTTCTCACGTGAGTCAGCTCGGCCTCAAACTCTTCAGACATCTTGGCAAGTAATGCGGTGTCAAGCAGAACCCCTGCGCGTTCCATCGAAGCCAAGATCGGGACAAGAGGCATCTCTATCTTGTAGAACACCTCCTCCAGCTCGGCGCGTCGGAGCTGCGGTGCCAGCCGATCTTTGAGCAGCCAGGCGTACAACGCATCTTGACCGGCATAGCGGGCCGCACTTTCCAGGGGAACGTCCGCAAAGGTACCCCCCTCCTCCACCAGCTCATCAAACTCGATGGTTGGCAGCTGCAAATAATCGCGAGCCAGGGTGGTGAGATCGTATGAGCCCTTATCCGGGGCCAATACGTATGCCGCCAGCATTGAGTCAAAGTGCACACCGCGAGTGTCAATGCCGACTCCCTGCAAAACCTCAATGTCATACTTAAGATTCTGGCCAACCTTGTGCACCGATGCATCGGACAGAATCGGCGTCAGAGCGGCAACAAAATCGTCAATCGAGATCTGATCGCTAACTCCCTTGTGCCCAATCGGCACATAGTAGGCTTTGTCCGGCTGCCAGCAGAAGCTGGCCCCGACGATCTGGGCTGATAGGGTGTCGAGTGAGGTCGTTTCAAGATCGAAGGCGAACTCCTTCTGCTGCTTGAGCTCTAAAAGGAAATCTCCAAAGTCTGGAGCAAGAATGGTGGCAAAGCTCGCCTCAACTTCCCTCGAATGCTTTTGATTGAGGATCCCTTCCAGCTCTTTGCCGATTGAGGTGAATTCGCACTGTTCAATTAGGGCACGCAGCTTCTGCGTCTGGGGAGGCTGCCGCACGAGCGCCGCAAGTAGTTCTGCCTCTGAGAGTTCACTGGCTACCACATGTCGTTCTCCAAGCGGCAGCGGTGCGTCACGCAACACCTCTGCCAATCGCCTGCTTAGACGTACAACCTGCGGATTTTCTTCAATTTGCCGGACTATGGCGGCGCGACCCCTTATCTCCGAGTCTGCTGATACTTCGGCTAACTTGTTAATAATATTCTCGATTTCTCCGTACTTAGAGATCAACTGAGCGGCGGTCTTGGGCCCTACTCCCTTGAGACCAGGAATGTTGTCCGAGCTGTCTCCCGTTAAGCCTAAGAAGTCGACCACATGCTCCGGGGGCACGCCGAACTTCTCGATGACGTCGGCACGTCCGTAACGACGATCCTTCATGGTGTCCCAAACCTCGACCGAACTGCTGACGAGCTGCAGCAGGTCCTTGTCCCCGCTCACCACAACGGCAGGGATGCCGAAGTGGGTCAGTCGAGCGCTGAGCGTGCCGATAAGGTCGTCCGCCTCATATCCGGGAAGCTCCAGTACGGGCAGCCCGAGAGCTCGCGAGAACTCGCGGAAAAGAGGCATCTGCGGCACGAGATCGGCGGGGCACTCGGCCCGATTCTGCTTGTACTCCCGTGTACAACTTATTGCGAAAGGTTTCCCGCCCCGCATCGAATACCACTACTACATGCTCCGATTTGGCCTGCGCGAGCAGCTTGAGCAGCATTCTGAGGAAACCGAACAGTGCGTTGGTCGGAAACCCTTTGGAATTGGTGAGCGCCTGCACCGCATAGAAGGCCCTGAAGATATACCCGGAGCCATCAACTAAATAGACCGGGGGTTTTGCGACCGCTTCCTGGGTTGTAGGCATGGGTTGTTGATCCGCTTGCATGGTGGTGCGCCGTCTTGACAATCAAGGCCGTATCGTAGCGCGCCAAATGCGCGGATACAACGAGTTGATCGGCTGGCTCCTTCACCCCTGCATTACTGAGGCCGAGTCCAAACGGCCCATTCCACCTGCGCGAGCCCCAGGCCGAGCAGCGCATGACGAAGAGTCGAGAGGCGTCGACTGAGAAACTTCTTGATGGTTTCATGCCCCACTATGAAACGTCCCCGTAGGCGCCCCGCGCCCCAGGTAAGCTCCACGCTCACCCGTCCAAGCATCGTGAACTCGACATCGAAGCTCAGCCGCTGCTCTGCCTCGTCGTACTCGCTGTCTTCCGCTGCCTTCTCATGCTCCGCGCGTCGGAGCCTTCTGGGCTGTTCATGATGAAACTGCACAAGTTGGAGCATCCCAAAGGCAAAGATCGGCAAGAGAGTTACCCCCTCTTTCGTTCCGCCCTGCGTTAACTGCGCCATGGGGAGCATGCGCGTAAGCAGCTCTTGGGCCTGGGTAGCGGATTCTACAATGTGCAGGAGCCTTTGATCCTCTCTAGCCTCTTTGACAAGCGGCACGTTGCGGCGCTCTTCGAAGAACAGCTCTTTAAGCCTCTCGAGCCCCTGTCGCACTACCGGACGATCATCTCGAGGCTGCTCCGTTGTGCGGCCGGTTACGCCACGAGCTGTCTGTTCCAGAAACTGCACGAAGGCTTGAGGCAGAGGTTCGTCGCTCAGTGCAGCGAGCTGCCTGTCCGCAACAAGCGACAGCACGTAGCGCACCGAGTACTCTTTAAGCAGCTCTGAAATCTGAGGCGGCCCCATGCGCTGATAATTGAGAAGTCCGGCTGGAAGCTTCAAGTCGGAGACCTCCTGCAACACCGTTTCCGCTCCCGGACTGCTCAATCGCTGAATCTCCTCGGTCAGGGCCTGCTGCAGCACCTGTCCGATAAGCTTCTGTTTAGTCTCTGATGCCTCCTTTCCGAATGGCGCATGGTCGCTAAGGAATCGCTGGATCGACTCACGCATAGGCGCACCTTCTTTAACCCGCTCCACCAGCACGCGGAGCGCCGTCTGGATGCGCTCCTCGGCGCCGCTCTTCGGTGTTACGGAGAGAATCTCGGCGAGCGCCGGATCCTGGAGCAGCGCACGCGGAGTCAGGCCGGTTCCAAGCTGCTGCAGCGCGCTCTCCAAGTTGGAGGTGAGCACGACGAGGGACCTGGCGAAGCGGGGAGATAGATCCTGCCAGCGGTTGCCGCCTTCTGGAGCTACATACTTGTCGATTATTCTATCGAGATAGCTTTGCAGCACACGCCGTAGCACCTCTCCTTGCGGTTTGCTTTCGAGGAACTCGCGCAGCTCCTTAAGGAATCGGACAAGCTCCCTGTCGCTCTCAGATTGGGGCTCCCCAAGTAGTCGATCAAGGGCTTGTACCAACCTCAACAACACCTGCACGGTATGCTCATCACCAATCGAGCGTAAGATGTCACGTACCCGTTCCACCTGCTCCAGAGAAAAGTTAAGGTGCGAATCAAGCAGCAGCTGCGCCACCTGGCCTCGCACCGGCACCTCTGTGACGCTGCTGTTCGGAGTGGCGCGCAACAAGCGAAGCAGCGGATCGATGCTTCTCAAAGTGCTCTCACTCCTGCCTGCCGACGGTGCTGTCGCCAAATGCTGTTCCAACCTTTGCAAAAGGTCGTCAACTGCATCTCCGCTGCGGACGAGAGCGGATCGCAGCGCCTGCTCTAGAACTCCATTCCGCATCGGCACCTGCAAGCGATGCCCGATCGCGTCCCGCAGCTCCTTGGCACTGGTCATAGCCGCCAGATCCTGTGCTGTGACCTGGGGCAGCTCCAACAGCCGCTCGGGGATTGCTACGGGATGCCGCGGCAGCACGGCTCGGAGCGATTCCAGCAGGCGTGCCGCCGTCTCAACTCCAATGCCGCCTACAGAAAGGGGGCGAATCGCCACACTCCCGTCCGGACGCTGCGCTAGTTCGACACGATCTCCTATCTTTATCCCGGCTGGCAGTGTGATCGGGATAGCACGACCGTTAATATAAATCGCGGGGCCTTGGGGACCTTGTACAACCGTGCTGTTGCTCGTACCCTTTAGCACGACATCAGAAGGCAGTCGTAGCACGACGTGGTGCCGACCCGGCTGACTTTCGGTGCGAAGCTCTGATACCATGCGTTATATATCAAGATGCGGGCATCAATGGCTGAGGCCGTCCTATGGATACGCTGAACCTGTTCAGCGTGTCTCTAGAAGGGTTCAAGAATGCCTTTTTGAAGCCGCTTGTTAGGATCGGCCGCTCTACGAATTTTTTTGAGATATTTTTTGATTGCTGTAACACCGCGTAGTCTCACATGAATAAGGCCTTCACAAAGGAAAACGACTCAGAAGTTGACGATGACCTGCCGGCGCCTCCGCTCCCGGGAGGCAAGAACTACATCACCCCTGGGGGGCTCGAAAAACTGCAGGCGGAGTTCAGCCAGCTCAAATTTCGTGAGCGCCCTGAGGTCACCAAGGTAGTGCAGTGGGCCGCCGGCAATGGTGATCGATCGGAGAACGGCGATTACCTATATGGGAAGAAGCGACTGCGGGAGATCGACAAGCGGCTGCGCTACCTAGCGAAGCGCATAGAATCGGCAGAAGTGATCGATCCGGCACGGGTACGCTCCGAGCAGGTCATGTTTGGTGCCACGGTAACGATTCGTGATGAAGACGATCGCGAGAAGAGCTACACAATTGTGGGAGTGGATGAAATTGATGTGGCGCACGGCCGCATCAGCTGGATGTCCCCCTTGGCCTGCGCTCTTATGAAAGCGCGCCAAGGTGATTGGGTTACCTTCCGATCGCCGAAGGGAGTGCAGCAACTGGAGGTTATTAAGATCGAATACGTCGCGCTGCCGCCTGAAAAATGAGTGCCCCGAGCGGCGCTCACTCCATCACCGACAGTTTGATTGAATCGTGCCCCAATCGGCCTTGAGCGTCTCAAACTGAGGGCGGTTCACCATGACGACATAGCCCCATACATCGGTCCCCGTTCGCAGCACCTCGCACCACTTCCCTGTCGCTTTGAGAATGGCGATGATCGGGCTCTGATTGCTCCACAGCACTGTTTGCGGCTGCACCATATCAAAATAGCGCTCCCATCCCTCTCTACCGCGCTCGGCGTCCATGTAGGCATTCATCACGTCGGCCGGTACAACATTGGTGCGGCCATCAATGAAGACCTTGTGAAGCGGTTCGCCCTTGCCGTCGCTGAAGCGATACATCATGTAGCCGCCCCGACCAAAATCGGTGATTACAGGATGCAGCAGTCCGCGCGACTCTATGAAATCAACGGCCTCTTTTGGCACCAGTCGCAGATCGATGGGATTCCGCCATAGCGCCACCCCACTTAAGATCCCGATACAGACGAGCAGGAAGGCGGCCCCCTGCTCGGGAATGCGATTAAGGACCTGCTGCAGCTTCTCTACTCCTTGGCGGATTGCCGCAGCGCCGGCACTGCCGGCCGGGCGATTCCACATAAGGGCAATGACGGCTGTCACGTACAGCACGCCGAAGGGCAGAAACTTCACCACAGCAAGTCCGGCAACGCTAAATCCCAGTACGCCTAGAAGCGGCCCTACACCGCAGCTCCGAAAGTTCGGTGCAAGCAGCGTGCTCAAAAGAAACAACCCAATCAGCAGAAAGCCTGTCGAATACTGCATGATAGTGGCTGGTTGAAACTCAGCGATTGCTCGCAGCGCGAGCGGATGACTTGTCTTGGCGAGAAAGGTCAGCCATTCGCCTCCTACATATGGCGTGACGAGCGTGCCGCTGAAGGCGATGAGCAGAAGACATAGCCATGTACGAACAGGAATTCTTGCGAAGGTCCAACTACCAAGGGCGGCGAGTCCAAGCACCGTGGTGATGTGGCTATTGGCCCACAGCACCATGAGCAGAAACAACGCGGCGACGGCCCTCTTTGGTGCGTGACCGCGGATTACCGACTCTGCTGCAACGATCACCCCCACGAATAAAATCCAGACAAAGGACTGCGGCCTGAGGGTGAAATGGTTGTAGCAGCTCGCCAAGGCAAAGATCCCGAGCAACAACCCCACAAAAAAACTATTCGCCAGCCTCGAAAAGCACCAGGAGAGTCCCACTGCAAGGACGGCACCAAGCAGCATCTTGAGCGCGATAAGTCCCTGCGGCCCGCCCACTTGCTCGGCTAGGGCCAGCACTATCTCGTTGGACCAGGAATAGGCCCGCCAGGCCTGCCCAGCGCCGAAGGCGTTCCAATGATCGGTCACGGGAACCGCTCCATGCGCGAGGATCCATTTGCCCACCACGATGTGCCACCACAGGTCCGGGTCGATGATCGGTCCGGTCAAACTCAGCCCGCAGCACAAGGCTACCAATGTCCAAACAAGCGCTTTCATTTCTATTATTCGCCCACCCCTTCCATTGGTATGACTATCTCCCAGCAGTTCAGCTCTTGGGAAGCCGTGGATTGCATCATTTGCCCACAACTTCGTCGTTTGACAACACGCCTCGGGCCCCCCACTATAGCGGGGCAAAATCACACATAACCTTATGTACTACTACGAAACCGCTTCTCGTTTCCTTGCAATATGCGCATTCGCCCTTGCGAGCTGCGCCGCTGTGCTGCCCTCCAGAACCTGGGCAACTCCCGTGATTGACAATCTCACCACGGTCAACTGCGACCGAAGCATGCATATCGCTGTAATCGGGGATAGCATCGTATCCGGGGCCGGCGACACTAAGTACGGAAATCGCGGGGGATATGTGCGAAGACTCCGTGATCGCTTTCCGAATACCCGCATCACCAACTCCGGCTACTACGGCATCAGAACAGACGAGCTATTGCGGCGCATCACGCGGGGCTTTTCCCGCAACAACGGGCTCGCCAGAAGCTTGCGCAATGCCGACCACATTTTAATCGACGTGGGACGAAACGATTACCAGACCCACCGTGACCCGACCTTGACCGCCCGCAACATCAAGCGCATGAACAAAATCATAAAGCTGCGCACTGACGCGCTTGTGACCATCGCTACTCTGATTCCCACGACGAGGTCCGAACAGCTTCCATTTGTGGTGGCGGTAAATTCTCGATTACTCAGGCAGCGGTCGCATCGCTTCGCGGTGGACCTGCGCTTTGATCAACTCTCCGCATCACTTATCGATAGTGGCGGCATACATCCAACCTCGTCTGGGTTTGACCGCATGTCGGAGATCGCGTTCGATTACCTGACCGATCGAGGGGAAGAACGTGCCCGTATACGCGCCGAAGACAGCGACGATGATGACCTGTCGAACTATTGCGAACAGAATGTCATTGGCACCGACCCTCACAACGCCGACAGCGATGGAGATGGATTAAGTGATGGGATAGAGGTATACGAAGTCTCCTCCGATCCGCACAGCGCCGATACGGACGGGGATGGGATGAGTGATGGGTTGGAAGTCGCGAACGGTACGGACCCCCTGACCCCTAATGTGTGACCTCATGCGTGAAAGTGCTCGTTCCGTGCTGTTTTCAAATTCACTCGCGCGCCTTGTAGGGTTCGCGGCACTCCTTGCCATACTATTGCACCTCCTTCTCTCCTCCTCACTTGCTGCCCGCTATCAAATTGACCTTGGAGTAGCCCAATTTTTTGCACTGCCCCTGGTGGCGTGCGGCTTCTTGGTATGGGGAGCGCAGCTACTCCCAAGGGCGGCAGCACTTGTTGCCGCGACCATTGGATTCCTCCTGACCCTTTATGCCTTCTCCCCGACGCAGCAGGGGGAGAACGAGGTGCTGATGGCTCGTTTCCCCGGCGACGATCTCGGTGCAGAGAGCCGCATCTTTCGCCAACAGCTGCGCCGGCGACTGCCGGAGAATTCTACGCTGGTGATTACCCCCTATCATTTTAGCGTCAAAGAATCCGCCGCTGCCCGTGAGATCGCGCTTGAACGTAGACCGAATAGTCCTTTCATCTGGTTCAGTGAAGCCCACACGATCGTTGAGTTTTCGCCTAAACCTCCACGGGTACTCAAAACCCCGCTCATTACCACTCTGCCGGCACGATACCAGAACCTGCGGCTCTTTGATGAGATCTCTAGCATCATGCTTTCCACCGAACCCCGCCTTGATACTCAAGTTTTTCTTAGCAACCTCATTTCTGGTATCGTCATGAGCCCGCTCGCCCCTGATGTGATTGAGGAGGTCGGTGGGGAGATGAACCTGCTCGCCGCGGCAACAAAACGTGCCGGTTGGCGCGGCGGCTCCCATCAAGCCTATGCATGGTGGCTATTGGGAAATCGTTACTTATGGGAAGCTGTCAGTGGGAATCAACTGGAATCCGCTTTCCTTGACTGTGCATTTCGTGCCTATTTGAGAGCAGCCAAGATGTTCAAGCCTAGAGACAACAGAGAATTAATCTCAGCAATCGTCAACAATCAATCGGTCGCTATGGCGCTTCAGGCGGCTTTCGCCAACGATCCTCAGCGGGCTCGTAAGGCGCGCAATGGATTTCGCTTGAGTAAGGGCTACGCAAAGGGTATTCCTTCTCAAGCAGCCCAGACTGAGTTCTTTTCTTTAATTAACGGCAATCTAAAACAGATTGCGAAGCGAAGCCCGCGCACGAAAGCGAAACTCAAGAAGCGTGTGCGGGTAACGAAAGGACGCGGCAATGCGGCACGGGGGCATTCCCGCAAGAGAGTTCAAGAGAAGTAGTCAACACAGCCTCGCCCCTACTGGAGGAGATGCATGCTTTCGCGAGATATCCTCGTTCAACAGCTCCCCTTTGTTCTTGAAGCGGTGCCGTTTGATTTTCTGAGCGACCATTACACTGGAAAGGTAAGAGACACTTTCCGGTTGAAGCAGCTCCGCATCATGGTCACAACAGATCGTCTCAGCTGCTTCGACAGGGTGGTGACGACAGTCCCCTTTAAAGGCCAGGTCCTCAACAATCTCGCGCATTTCTGGTTCCGTGCCACGAGCGACATTGTTTCCAACCATGTAGTGGCTGTTCCTGATCCAAATGTGCTGGTCGCCCGTGATTGTCAGATCCTTCCAGTCGAGGTGGTAGTGCGTGCTTATCTGACCGGGAGCGCGTGGCGAGATTACGCGGCAGGGAACTTAGTGAGTGGAGTACGCATTCCAGCCGGAATGCGGCAGTCACAGAGATTCGAGGTGCCGATCGTCACTCCGTCAACCAAAGAGGGGCGCGGAAAGCATGACGAACCGATCTCTGAGCAGGAGATTATCTCACGGGGCTTGGTGCCAGGCTCCGTCTGGGAGGAGGTTCGCTCCGTTGCATTGCGGCTATTTCAACGCGGTACCGAGATAGCCGCACGCCAGGGATTACTGCTTGTTGATACCAAGTATGAGTTCGGGATCGAGCGCGGTCAGTTGGTACTGGCCGACGAAATCCACACCCTTGACTCATCTCGTTTCTGGGTTGCCGAAAGCTATCACGAGCGATTTGCGCGAGGAGAGTCTCCGGTAATGCTCGATAAAGAACCAACCCGGCAATGGCTCCTTGCACAGGGATTCAAAGGAGAGGGTCCGATTCCTCATTTCACCGATCAGCATCGAGTCGAGATCGCCGAGCACTACATTGCTTCGTATGAAAGAATTACCGGCGCGGTCTTTGAGGGTGTGGGCGGGGATCCGCTGCCGCGCATTGAAAAGGCTCTGCGTAGTTTGTTGTGAAGAAAGCCTTTATGGACTTTTTCACCGCTCGCAGGACAGAGCGATTCATCAAAAGCACATCCGCCGCTGCGCTCATTCCACCTGGGGAGCGCTCTAGGGTTACACTGAACTTATCCAGCGTATCCTTAGAAGTAGGCTCAAACAGGAATTTTTGAAACCACTTCTAGAGACTCAAATTTCGCCCGCAGGAGTTGGTAGAAGTCGACCCCGCCCCGGGGATCGAGCACCTCGTTCAGCTCTTCCTCACTGAATGTCACATAGTGCACCCCCGCCTGTGCCAAGAGTTCAGGCAGCATTCGCTGGTGCTCCTCCTCCCGCGCATCGACGTACGAATCGAATCCGGCGAAAAATTCAACGACCAGCTTTGGAGTGTCTTGGGTATCCACAATCGTGAACAAGCAGTTGGCCTGGGCTGCCCATTCACGCACCAGAGGAGAGAGGTCCGGTGAGAGCACTCCGCCGCACACTGCGACTACACGCATACGCGGAATCACGTTGTCCTTGCCGAAGAACTGCACCAATAGGCGAAAAAGCTGGGCCTCGATCAGGGAAAACTCCTGCATACCTTATAGTATGCCACGATCGGCCCAACTCTCCCAGTGCGCGCCGCGGATGACGAGGTGTAGACCCCCAAGAAAATATGATAGGATTAAGGGCCCGTGCGCAAACTACGGGGTGTTGTGATCACTGTACTAAGATTATTGTCATGGCCGTCCTCCCTTTGGTCCTGTATCCCGATCCTCGACTCAAGCAGTCCTGCAGCCAAGTCAGCTCATTCGATAAACACCTGGTACGTCTGCTCGAGAGTATGGCGGAGACCATGTATGCCTCCAACGGCATCGGGCTGGCGGCTCCACAGATTGGGGTGCAGGAGCGCATAACCGTGGTCGACGTTTCGCCGGAGGGCACCGCTCTGATCGAGCTGATTAATCCGGTCATTACCGCCTCGCATGGCACCACGCCTTCCGAAGAAGGCTGCCTCAGTATTCCGGGGTTTAGGGAGACGATTGAGCGGGCTACTCATGTCAGCGTGTCGTATCAGGACCGCACCGGTAATCAACAAACGCTGCACGCAGAGGGGCTGATGGCGATTTGCTTGCAGCATGAGATTGATCATATTAACGGCACACTGTTTGTTGATCACCTGAGCCGACTGAAACGCGAACTGTTTAAGAAATGGTTTGCCAAGCAGCAAAATGCCCCTTCCAGGATGTAAGCTGATGCCACAGCCCCCCTACCGCATTCTCTTCTTTGGCACTCCTGGATTTGCCCGCACCAGCCTCGAGGCCCTCCTTAAGGACCCACGATTTGCAGTCGTGGGTGTTGTTACCCAGCCCGACAAACCGAGCGGTCGACACCGCCAGCTCACTGCCTGTCCCGTCAAGGCATGCGCCCTCGAACACGGACTGCCTGTGCTGCAGCCGGCGTCGCTGCGCAAAGAGCTTGGTTCTTTTCTTGGATCGGTGGCCCCCTGGCAGCCTATCGACTGTGGGGTTGTAGTGGCCTTTGGACAGATTCTGCCCCGTCCAGTATTGGAACTTCCAGTGCGCGGGTGTGTGAATGTACACGCCTCCCTCTTGCCACGCTGGCGCGGTGCGGCACCGATGCAACGAGCGTTGATGGCCGGCGACACGGAAACTGGAATATGTCTCATGCAGATGGAGGAGGGCCTGGACAGCGGTCCTGTATATGCGCAGCAGCGTATGCCAATCGGGCCAGCCACGAACTTCGGGGAATTGCACGATGCCCTTGCTGAGGTCGGTGCGCAGATCCTCACTAAAGAGCTTCCACGCATTATCGAAGGAAGCCTCCACCCTGTGGCGCAGTCCCCAGATGGAGTTACCTACGCGTCGAAGATCAGCAACGATGAGGCTCGCATCGATTGGAGCCAGCCGGCCCAAACAATACACAATCAGATACGGGCCCTTTCACCGATACCAGGTGCCTATACCCTCTATCAGGGGGCGCGGTTAAAGATATTTCGCGCGGCCGTAGTATCGCGATCGGATAGCTCCAACAAAGTCGCTGGATGCGTACTGCGAGCCGATAATGTATTGACCGTCCAGTGCGGGCAGCATGAAATCAGTATTGAAGAACTGCAGTTAGAAGGCCGCAAGCGACTGAGCGCCTCGGAACTGCTTCGCGGGGTCACTATACGCCCCGGAGACCATTTAGGATGATACAATGAAGCGATTGGCCAAGCGTTCACACCCCCAGCACTCCCGCAGCTCCTCCCGCTCCGCGCGGATAGTGCTGGCCCCCTCGATCCTCTCTGCCGACATCGGCGCACTGCGCGCGGAGATGCAGCAGGTAGTCGCCTACGGGGCAGATTGGCTGCATGTAGATGTGATGGATGGCTCCTTCGTGCCCCCGATTACATTCGGTGCGAATGTGGTAGCGCTCGCCCGCGCCGCAACAAAAGTGCCCATTGATGTGCATCTGATGATTCGGGAACCGGAGCGGCATCTGAGGCAGTTCGCTGAGGCCGGAAGCAACCATATCACCATCCATCAAGAGGCGTGTGTCCATCTGCATCGTACCCTTGATGCTATCCACCACCTTAAGTGCAAGGCGGGAGTGGCGATTAACCCGGCAACCCCGGTGCAGGCAGTTTTCGAGGTGCTCGATCTGGTAGATATAGTGCTGATTATGACGGTCAATCCAGGATGGGGCGGCCAGAAGTTTATCCGATCCACGCTCCCCAAGATCGCGCTGCTGCGCGACGAGTGTGCACGCCGCTCCCTTAGCCCGCGCATCGTTGTTGACGGAGGAATCGATTCAAAGACCGCGCGTCTTTGTACCACAGCTGGCGCCTCGGTGTTGGTTGCAGGCTCATCGATCTTTTCCAAAGCGAATAGGCAGCGAGCTATTCAATCTTTGCGGGAATCGGTGGCCTGAATATACATTCCGTTGTTCCTGATCGACGCGACCCGGATTACGTGTGCGATAGAGCCGGCTCTGAGCCAGATGGCAGTGATGTTTTGAAACGGTTTTTTTAGAGATACCGTTCGTCATTCGCTCCCCTAACCCTCACCAATGGAACATGAGCATTTCGTAGCTAGAATGTTGATTCTTTCTAAGATTAGTTGCTGTACCGACAAGTAATCCAGCCGATATAAGTGGATGGTGTTGGGTGCCGCGGCATGCGTCGCTGTCATAACGCATGCTCATGGGTCCTCGGCAGCTGCTTAGGTGATTCTCTACATAGGAGCGGATCTATGTCCTCGCGTTTATTCTGTGCAGTCGCATTGGTGAGTGTCGTGTTGTGGTCTCCCGTCGCGTTCGGCGAGGAGCTGCTCTTGATCAATAAACTCCGCGATTTCGTTTCAACAGGACCGGATAATAGCCTCGATCGTGTGCCCGCGCTCTTCTCGATCAGCGGAGGAGCCAGCCGCAAGATTCTAAGCACCAGCTCCGAAGAGACCAATATTCACTCCCACTACAGGAAGCCGGGCGCGGCAAGGCTGCGCAACTATACCTATAGTGGTGAAATGCGCATCCTGGATTCCGGCGGTGGTATTGGGGTGACCTTCTACTCGGATTACCCGCGCTCTGATACATACTATCGCTTGCGCATGTATGGGGGCGGTTCCTTTCACATCGAGCCCCACCCCGATGGCGAGTACACACTCAGCGGCTCGTTAGATAGCGGAGTGACCCCAGTCGCGGGGATCTGGCAGAAATTCAAGATTATCGTGCGCACCTCACGAGCCCGTACCACGATTCGTGCGAAGGTGTGGCCCCGTGGCTCACAGCCTCCGCCGACTTGGCACGTTGATGTAGTGGATGAGGGCGCAAACCGCATTCTCAAGGGCAAGCCCGGGGTATGGTCGATGGGGAGCGGAGCAAAAGAGTGGCGAAATTTACGGGTAGTAACTCAATAAACCCCCGGCAGAACCCTGCGGGGTCTTGACCGGAGTTGTCCTGCAATTCCCGTAATATGCGAGAATTCCAGGAAAATGATGGTCTTTGTGTGGGTGGCTAGGCATCGTATAATGTGGGTCAAAACCTGTCTGTGAGTCTGATGGAATTGTGACGCTGATGAAACTGCACCGTGTAACCATTTTTGCCGTATTGAGCCTGCTCCTTTTGGGGGCATTGAGCGGCTGTGACAAGGCCAAGGTGAAGGCCTCTGCAAACGGCACGGGTGCCGATGCCACAACGGTGACCTACGAGAAGATTCTCAATGGTGATCCGGTCGATGAGGCCTCCGCACCACAACTTGTGGAGATTGCCTTGCTTTACGGCGATGGTTCAGCAGGCATCTGCTCCGGCGTGGTGATTGGTCCGCAGGAGATCCTCTCGGCAACGCATTGCTTTCTCGACAACCCGGAGGACGTGCAGGTTTTGCATAATGGAATCCCGTTAGAAGTTTTTGAAGTTGTGGCGGCCCCTGGCTTTCGGTCAGAACAGGCGGTCAGCGCATTCTTTAATGACGTGGCGATTATTAAGACGGCCCCCCATGGCCTCCCGGCATTCCCGGTACTACAAAGTACTCCGGTCACTCCCGGTGAAGAGGTCATCATCCTCGGATACGGCCTCGACGAGGAGGGAAATTTCGGCACATTGAAATCCGGTGTTGCACGCATTGAGATCGTGACCCCCAACCACCTTTTCACAGCGCCGTACTACGGTAAGGATGGCTCCAACCCTTGTTTCGGAGATTCAGGCGGTCCTGCTCTGGTAGAGCGCAAGGGGACTGCGGGCGAGAGCATCTTCGCCCTCGCGGGTGTGGTGTCCTCCGGTACTACGGATAATTGCCTTGATGGTGATGTGACACTGTTCACCAGCCTTCAGGACCCCGCAGTGGTAGACTTCTTGAGCCGTTACGCATCAGGCATCTCCTTCCTCTAGCATAAGGCGCAAGTGGAGACGATTCTGTTCCTGCTGGCACTCGTTCCCTTCTATCTCATCGGCAGCTTTCCGAGCGGCTACCTAGTCAGCAAGCATTACGGAGTTTCAATTGGCAGTCATGGCAGTGGAAATGTTGGAGCCACAAACGTCACCCGCATCCTGGGAGCACGGCCCGGTTCCCTCACTTTAGTGGTGGATATTGCCAAAGGAGTGCTGGCAGCGGGGCTTGCGAATTGGTGGTCGCAGGATCCCGTTTTCACCGCCTGGAGCGGTGTTGCGGCAGTGTGCGGCCACTGTTTCTCTTTGCCGCCATTGCTTAAAGGGGGCAAGGGCGTTGCCACAAGCTTAGGGGCGGTTCTTTATCTCGCTCCTACCGTGGCCATGGCGGGAATACTCATGTTTGCCGCTGTGACGGCGTTGTCTCGTTACGTTTCTCTTGGTTCTGTAACGGCGGTGCTAAGCACCCCCGTGGTGGCGGCCTTCGTCGGCGCCGAGGGGCACCTCCTAGCATCACTCGCAATGATTGCGGCTGTGGTGACCTGGCGACATAGGGCCAACCTGCAACGACTCGCCGAAGGGCGAGAGTTGCGTCTAGGACAGACGCGGTGATCACGGCGAGCACGTCAAACTTAGTCTTTGGATAGTCCAGCGTGGATTAAGGTCTAAGCCTACAGCATGGCTGCGACAACAGAGTGGAACCAGCTATTCTGATCTGCAAGGAATCGGGGGGTCACACTCCAATTCCTTGCCAAGGTTCACGGGAAACGAGCGCGCCGGACTTTTTCACGACAGACGGGAGATCTCAAGCGCCTCTTGAGACAGGTAGGACTGTGTCCCGTTGTCCCAAAGCACGACAAACATCGGAGCGCGCAGACGCGCTTCCCCGGAGGCCGTCACTTCAACCCGAATGTTCTTTACCACTCCGCTGCAGCCTGACTGCCCTACCCGCTTCACCCGATCGCCAACTTTGAACTTATATTCAGCGCTACTCTGAGTTTGAGAACCTTCCATAATCGCTCCTTGCTCTGTTACGCACAGACTGTAACAAATTTTTTTGCGATGAGCACTATAGCTCCTCGATGCTCGCCATGCATGGACATTACTTTTGCAGCGACTTCATGTCGATCACGAAGCGATATCGAACATCGCCCTTCAACATTCGCTCATACGCGTTGTTTATCTCCTGTATCGGGATAATTTCAATATCAGATACAAGAGTATGCTCCGCGCAAAAGTTGAGCATCTCCTGAGTCTCCCGGATCCCACCGATTCCCGAGCCGGCCATCGAGCGGCGCGCCAGGAGGAGATTAAAAATGGTCGGTGATGGATGCGGATGCTGGGGGGCACCCACTAATACCAACGTGCCATCTCGTTTCAATAGAGAAAGGAAGGGGTCCAAATTATGCGCGACCGCCACTGTGTTCACAATGAGATCAAAGCTGCGCTGATGTCTTTGCATCTCGTCGGCGTTCTTGGAAACAACAACGTCGTGAGCTCCCAGACGTTTACCGTCTGCAACTTTATTGGGCGAGGTCGTAAACAGCACCGTTTCGGCGCCCATGGCACGCGAGAGCTTCACGCCCATGTGGCCAAGGCCCCCCAATCCAACAATGCCTACCTTCTTGCCGGGGCCTGCGTTCCAATGCTTAAGTGGGGAGTACAGCGTAATGCCGGCGCAGAGCAGTGGGGCGACTGCGGCAGGGTTCAGTTTATCGGAGACGTGCAGAACGAACTTCTCTTTGACCACGATGTGATCTGAATATCCTCCGTACGTTACAGGAGCGGTGCCGTGAGGATCGGGGGAGTTGTAGGTGAATACGGTGCCTCCGGTATCGCAGTACTGCTCAAGGCCCTCCTTGCAGCTTGCACAACTACCGCACGAATCAACCATACAACCTACCGCAGCGAGGTCTCCGATTCTGAAACTTTTTACATTGCTGCCCACTTTCGCAACACGTCCCACGATCTCATGCCCTGGAACACACGGATATACTGTCGGCCACGCGGCCCACTCGTTGCGCGCGGTGTGCAAATCGGAGTGGCACACACCGCAAAACTCTATGCGTATCTCAACATCGTCTGGACCCACCTGGCGCCTTGGAATCGAGCTCGCCTCAAGCGCCGAGGCTGCACTGTTTGCAGTAAATGCCTTTGCCGTAGTCATAGTAATGTCCCTGCTGATCTATAGTGGAGGGTTCTGCGCTCCCATATGCTAAGGCGATGCAACGATAATCTCAACTTCTTTCCAGCGTACCAGCCTTCGTCGTTATGCTGACGAGCACCCCCGTCCCGAATCGTCACACAAGCGGCCGATCACCGTCTCCGTCTGCCCAGGCCACCTGCTGCAGCCACTTGTGGGGGCCACGTTGTCCCACTATAAATGGCCCGGTGTCATGCAACTATTTGTAACAAAATTGTATTCCCGCCCCTGCATTGTGCTCGGCATCTACATGCTGGCGATAATCGCAGTTATTCCGATTGCGCGAACCCTGCTTGATTCGCTCTCTTTCATCAGCTCCGGAGCAGGGGCGATTGGCATGTGCGTTGTCGGCGGGCTGCTGTACCTTAGGCATCTCTGTTCATACGGGTCGTATCGCGCCCTCATACCGCATTTCATGCTCTTCGCCGCCGTTGTCGCGTTCTACCTCTGGTTCGTTGTAGCAGCCAGTGAGTGGCTCCACCTCCCCGTATACGGACTGCTGTGGATCCTCCTCCGCCGGTCTCTACCATTCTATCCTGCGCTCGCGATTGGTGCAGCGTTTGGATGTCTAGAAGAGGCCTTACAGGGGCTCGCCCCCGATAGATTCGCCGATGCACGCGACATAGTGCTCAATCTTGCCGGTCTTGTCGGCGGAATGGCTTTCGTAGAACCACTCGTCTATTCGCACAAGCAACAGTTAAATCAATGACTTAAATATCAACATGTGCTCCCCAAGCGCCTCTCTCTGCTCAAGGCCGCCCAAATACATGCCGACATTACAATTGTGAGACAACACGCCGGGATCTCAAGGTAACAGTTCCCCTCGTGTTGCGGCGTCGCTCACTGAGATCGATGCATCTCAATAGATAGGGAGCGTTCCGGGATTCTGTCCCAGTTCAATGCAAACGCGGTACGAGAGGTGAGGTTTCAGGATGGCGAAGGAGTTTTCAAAAGGTAGCCTTGTGCATCACTGCTCGTTCTGCGGCAAGGTCCAGGATGAGGTACGAAAGCTGGTGGCCGGACCAGGAGTGTATATCTGCGACGAGTGTGTCGACCTCTGCAACGATATACTGACCGAAGAACTCGAAGATGGTAAAGACCTTCATCCGAAGGCGCGCGTACCTACACCTAAAGAAATAATGGCCAATCTCGATGAGTATGTCATCGGGCAATCTCACGCCAAGAAAGTGCTCTCGGTGGCCGTGCACAATCATTACAAACGCATTCAGAACAATCGGAGCAGCCGTACGGATGTCGAGATCCACAAGTCGAACATCCTGCTGATTGGGCCGACCGGTTCCGGGAAGACTTTGCTCGCGCAAACGCTGGCCCGCATGCTCGACGTCCCCTTCACGGTCGCCGATGCCACTTCGCTTACCGAAGCCGGCTATGTTGGAGAAGATGTCGAAAATATCATTGTGAATCTGCTTCAAGCGGCGGACTACGATGTAGAACGAGCTCAGCGGGGTATCGTGTACATCGATGAGATAGACAAGATTGCCCGCAAGAGCGATGGCCCCTCTGTCACACGCGATGTGTCGGGAGAAGGGGTGCAGCAGGCGCTGCTCAAGATTCTTGAGGGGACCAAGGCGAACTGTCCTCCCAAGGGCGGCCGCAAGCATCCACAGCAAGAGTTTATCCAGGTTGATACCACCAATATCCTCTTCATTCTGGGTGGAGCTTTCGAGGGAGTCGAGCGGATCATCCAGCAGCGTCTTGGCAAAAAGTCGCTGGGCTTCGGGGCCTCTACCGCATCGACCCCCTTGCAGGCGGATACCCAGATCCTTGAGCACTTAGATAGTGAAGATCTGCTGAAGTTCGGAATGATTCCGGAGTTCATCGGCCGTTTGCCGGTAGTTGCAGCTCTGCAGTCGCTTGACGAGGCGGCGCTCATTCAGATCCTCACCAAGCCCAAGAATGCTATTGCCAAGCAGTATACACACCTGCTTGAGATGGACGGGGTAGAGCTGCGCTTCACAGAGGAAGCCCTGCGGGCTATTGCGCAGCGGGCTCTGGAAAAGAAGACCGGCGCGCGCGGCTTACGCACTATCATCGAGCAGGCCATGCTGAATGTCATGTACGAGGTGCCAAGCAATCCATCGATCAAGGAAGTGTTGATCACAGAAGATGTAATTGTGAAAGAGGAAGAGCCGGTGGTAGTGCTGGAGAAGGAAGCTCTGGCTGGATAACCAGCAATTTCGGCCCGCTTCCCCCAGGGCATTGGGGAGCTGCGAATCAGGAATGGTGGCCGCGCGGGAACCCGAGGCGCCCATGACCCCACATCCGCATACTTCACAAAACCGAGAGCAGGCACTGCGGCTTTCCGTATTGGCTACACTTTTCGGTCTGCTTCCCACTACCTATGCAGTTGTCATCTCCAACTCCGTGGTGCTGATCTCTGACCTGCTGCGCTGCGTCGTCGAGTTTGGGGCGATCTTCCTCTCTTGGCTGATCATACGGCGCGTCGAAAGGGGTGACAGCACATTCTACGACTATGGATTCGGCAAACTGGAGCAGGCCGCGAGTCTGCTCGTTGCCACGGCGCTCATTCTAAGCTTTGTGGTCACCGCCACACTGGCCGTGCATCGCTTGATGCACCCCGAGCAGCTTGAACAGGGCGGGTTTGGCCTTGTTCTCGCCGTGCTTTCGATTGGCGCCAACGGCGGATTGTGGCTGCACAACGCAAGACTGGCATCGCAACATGCCTCACCGATCTTAGACTCACAGTGGCGTTTATTCCGCGCCAAGACCTTTGCGGCATTGGTCGTGGCGCTATCGCTCCTCATCGGCATGACATCAACTTCTGAGGCACTCGCGATGTATGCGGATCCTGCCGGCTCGGCACTGATGGCAGCTTTCTTCTTAGTCTCGGCAATTCGCCTTATATTCTCATCAATGGAGGAGCTGCTCGACCGATCGATTGGTGAGGGAATGCGGCTCCTGATCTTGCGCACATTGGTCAACCACGAAGGTTCCTATGAAGGCGTAGAGTCGATCCGCACTCGCAGATCAGGCGGCAAAATATTCATCGATCTCCGCCTCGGCTTCTCAGCGCGATCCGATTTTGGTGCTGTGGCACAATCTATCGAGAAGATTCGGCAGGAGCTGCAATCCCAGATCCCGGGCTCCGAAATTCAGATCCTGCCCTACTGCACAGCCGAACAGGAATCGTAGGGCGCCCCGCGCCGCAGGTGGTCATCTAGAAAACGCGCCATTCAGTCTTTGGGCTGCAGCTCTAAGGTGCAGGTAAGTGTGTCATTCGCAATCCACGGCCCAGGCTGACGGTAATTATCGCTCTGCATTTCGAATTTCTTCCCGACTTTTAGCCAAGTAGCACAGTTGTCAAAAGTAAGCGGACTCTGGTCTTGATCAAACCCAATTACATTAGCTGTGCTGACGGTTGGTATGGCCGCTGCCTCATCACCACCAAATGTGACTGTTGATGCAAACACACAAACCTCTTTTGCTGTTTGAGTCGGATCGAGCTCGTCGCGTGTAAGGATTGAAAGTCCAATCCCCATATCTCCCAAGGAGCTTGTGAAGGTTTCAAAGTGATAGCATCTGAGTCCTTGGCGGTTGGGCGTCGCCGGAATACAAAAATTTTCTAAATCTCCGCTATAAGTCGAGCCGCTGTACACGTCTCCAACTCGGCAGCGGTAATTTACAATGTAAGGCGATGGGAGCGCCTGCGCCGCGACAGTGCTTGCAGTCAAAAGAGCACTCAACATTGCTACCGCCACGGCTTGAGGCACTATCTTTGTCATTGTCATATCACTCCCCTAAAATTCTCATTATCCGCGAGAAGCGCGAAGAGCGCTGCCGACTGCAGATTCGAGCAACCTCGCGCCGTTTAGCGCCAACGCCATCACCATCCAGCCGTGCCTTGGGCATGCGCCAATCTGATTCAGCGTTTCACGCAAAGCTGGCCCGATGGGAGTCGCATATCCTTACAGCCGCGCTTTCGCTCCTCTGAAGAGCATTTGTGATCGCTAGGGCGCCATCCCGACTCGCAGCGTGGTTGCGGCGGAGGGGGTGGTGGGCGGCGGGCAGCTTCCCGCGCTCTCCTGCGCTCCTCCTCCAGTCGCTCCCTCTCCTCTTCGAGCCTCTCCCTTTCTCGTTCTAATTCTCTGCGCTCATCCCGAGTGCGCTCCTTCTCCCGGTAGTAGTAGTCGTCGTAGCGCGAACCACTATAGTAAGGGTCTTGATAGCCGCCATAGGAACCCCCGCCGTATGTGCCGCCGGAGGAGTAGGGCGTGCCAAGTTCGGCACAACCGGCCATGGATAATAAGGTAACCAGAAAAAGCAGAATAATAGTTAAGAATTGAGGCATAGCCCCTTATCCATAACGCTCCTCTCCCCTGCCCACAAGCGATAAACAGGGCACTTTCAATCCAGCCCGTCAAAGGGTAAGAGCTAGCAGCTATAGTACACGAGGCCGCACCGATGGCCGCGGTGCGGTCTCTCGTAGCAGGAGCCTAAAGGAGGGAGCGTCTATGCGGGGATTTTTAAACGAATTTAAACAGTTCGCCATGCGGGGGAATGTCGTGGACCTTGCTGTCGGCATCATAATCGGCGGTGCATTCGGGAAGATCACCTCTTCCTTGGTCGCCGACGTACTCATGCCGCCGATAGGTCTTATTATCGGGGGGGTAGACTTCTCGAGTCTTCGCATCACCCTCAAAGAGGCAGCTGACGGCGCCGCCGCGGTGACCCTTAACTATGGGACATTCATCCAGCAAGTAGTCGACTTTGTGATTGTGGCCTTTGCTATGTTTATCGTGGTCAAAGCCATGAATGCCATTAAAAAGAAAGAAGAGGCGGCGCCACCCCCACCTCCCTCAGCGCAAGAGGTACTGCTCACGCAGATCCGCGATCTGCTGAAACAGCGCGCATAGATCTCACCCGGCCGGTAGCTTAGCTCCGCGGGTGCTCAATGATGACTTCTACTCGGCGGTTGCGTTGACGCCCCTGTTCCGAGCTGTTGGAGGCGATAGGATCGGTTTCCCCCAGCCCCCGCACATAGATGCGGTTACGCTGCACGCCATTTGACGTTAGCTCTCGCGCGACGGATGCAGCTCTATCCTCGGAGAGTCTTTGATTGAAGGAGATGGACCCGACAGAATCGGTGTGCCCTTCAACAAAAATTCTCCTCGCCGGATCTGTCTCGCGCACCACTTCGGCTATATCGCGCACATTTCCGAGCGCGGAAGAGGTCAGGCGTGCTTTGCCGAATTCAAATAGGATATCGGGGAGGTTGACCACGATTCCTCGATCGGTGCTTCGCACATCGGAGCCCCGGCGGCGGAGCTCTTCTATGAGGCGGCGATTCTCTTCGAGCGCCCGCTGCTGTTCGGCAATGCGCGCCTCCGCCGCTGCCACTTCTTCATTCCGATTGTCGATTTGACGGCCGATCAATCCACCGGACAGAGCGCCCGCAGCGGCCCCAATTGCCACCCCTGCCCCAGGCTCCCCCGTCTTGTGGCCAACGATGGCGCCGAGACCGGCGCCAAGAGCTGCACCTCCAAGTGCACCCGCCTCGGTAGCCCCGATACTTTGATTCTCACAACCCATACAGGCTGCACAGACCACTCCTAAGAGGAAAATGCGAGCACACATAACTCTATCCTTATAATTTCATGCACCAAGAGTCCTTACTCATTATTGATGGGTTAGTATCTTTCGCTCTGCCCGGAAGCGCCACTGAGCGCATCCAGGTTCCTTTGTGCCGGCTCGAACGAAGGATCAACCTGCAGGGCCTCTCTAAACTCGAATTCAGCGTCCACCTGCCGATTGAGGCTTAAATACACCTCCCCGATTGCGTTGTGATAGGCGGGGTTTGTCGGACAGAGCCGCAACGCTCTCCGATAATGAAAAAGTTTATCAGGGGCATCATGAGCAGCATTGGCCTTCTTCACCTCGTTCTCGGCATCTCGGCACTCTGCCGTTGCTACCCTGGCCGTATTCGTGGGAGTCGTCCCAAGCGTTCCGGCCGCTTCAGAATCCAGCTCTAACGCATCGAGTCCTCCCGGCGCCGATTCCTCTGGCGCCGACTCCACAACCGCCGGTGCGTCCCTCATCAGATCGCGTTCCCCCAGGGCAGCCGTACTTCCCTCGCGCTGAGCGCTGTTCTTAGTGGTGCTCCAATCAAGGGTGCCACGCGACTCATCTGAACGTCCTGCAGCGTAGGTGCCCGTAGTGTTATTTGAAGCTGCCTGCGCACGTGAAGCTGAAGAAGAGGTCGCGGAAGCCGTTGTGCGCGGGCTTGAAAAGGCCGGCTGCTGCTTGGGCGGCGGTTTGCTGAATGCCACGGGATTCTGCGTCGTTGATCGGAAAGAATGATTCGAGCGCCCCACCACATTGCCGCTTGGATAGCCACGGCTTGTCCCCGTATCGGAGCGTCCATCATTCATACGACGCAATTCGTCAAGCTCCCGGCGCTGTGCAGCGATCGTGCGTTCCTGTCTTGTAATTGCCTCGTCCTGGGTTCGGATCTGCTGCTCCTGCCCTTCCAGCGCATTCCCCACCAGCGCCCCAGTACCCGCCCCGGCAGCGGCTCCAATCACGAGCCCCGCGCCGGCATCTCCAGTCTGGCTCCCGATGATGGCGCCCAGTCCCGCACCGATAGCCCCGCCCGTGGCAGTGCTAATAGCTGTGGTTTCCCCTGGTTCTGTACATGCGGATAAACCGCCGGCCAGCGCCACGCTGGCCGCAAGAAAAATTACTCGCATTTCGAATCTACTCCTCATAATGACGCAGCCGTTCGTTATAGTATTCCTGTCGCTTGATATCGATATATTCCTGATCCTGGCGCTTCTTGATCGCTTCCTGACGCTTTAATATCTCCTCCTGCTCGGCGTAACGATCCTTGGACCCCTCCCCCTGTGAGACTATTCCCCCAACGAGCGCGCCGGTCCCGGCGCCCACTGCCGCGCCCGCTCCCATCTCGCCCACAGTGCTTCCAGCGACAGCACCGGCTCCGGCACCCACGGCTGCCCCCGCCAGCACACTCTTCTGTGTGTTGGTACTAGACGATGAAGACGACGAGCAAGCCGGAAGAATGAACAGGAGCGGCAAAATAACTGAAAGATAGCGATTCATATGGGTATAGTAGTCACCTGTATGGGGAGAGACTCACACGGCGTAAGAGTGCAGCAATGCCCTCTTCTATACTCCGTGCCGAGTCCGAGTTTACACCAGGAGTCTGCCCCGTAGAAAGCCATCCCGGGGTGCTTCGCCGCGATATTCCCAAAAACCGAACAGATGCCAGGAGAATTTATGGGGGAATGTTGGCACATCCTGGCTTGCGGCACGCTATCTTGTAGTGGTTACTCTATTAATAGGGAGGGGTCGCAGAACATGACGCGCCGTGCCCATGTGCGATGGCTTAGTTACAGGGCGCTGGCCCATATCGGCAGCATCATTCTCGGTGCGATCGTTGCCGCCATACTGGGAGTGTTTGGCATTGCTCCGGCGTTATACATCGGTGGCGCAGTTGGCGCGGTAGCCCTGCTCATGTCTGTCTTGGATCTGTATGAAGACTATATTGCTATAAACCATCGCCGTATCAGCACCGGTGTTGTGAAATCTAAGGACTATTTTATCGGACAGATGTTTGGTCGTGGTTCAATTTTTGGAGTTTGGCTTTGGATAGAATTTGATACAGGTTCTGGCAGCGCCACATTGGTCTATGGCCCGATAAGTCCTTTCAGTAAGACCCGTCAGGGAGATCGTGTGACCCTACACCACACCCCAGGGTTAAGATTTGCGGCGGTCGCTGAAGAAGCCGCCTTTCAGGTGGTTGCAGGAGACAAAGGCTCCAATTAGAGGCGAAGCCTTAGGGATACACTGAATCAGCTCAACGCATCGCTAGGAAACCTATGCCCCGGATGAATAGCATGGTGAGGATGATACCGAAGGGACTTGGTGGCTTTGGCATAATGCGGCATCCGGGCAAGCAACGGGGGTTCCTGAGGAAAGATGCCGTTGCAGGGTGCGTGGATTTAGATATTTACGATTCAACAAAGAGGGAGACCCTATTCAGCTTAAGGGGTTCACATCACTCAAGCTATCTGCCTGTTGTACATTTTGAAGCTTGGCATAGTCGGAATGAGATTCTTCGAGCATGATCCAGATGACCATTTGTCCGATCTACATTGGCTACATCTGCTGCCCGCTGCACCGCCACACTCTGCGACTATAGTCGTCGCCTATGGAGCGGACGGCAATTGGCTAATGGCGCGATCGATCTCGGCACGCGAACGTCGGTCGGTTGGTGTCATTCCTCTGTGAACCGAGCCGTCAAGGTTAAAGATCGCCATACCCGATCCCTCTACCGAGACTGTGTAGTAGTCTTGCGCTCTAGTATCCACCGTTACGGTGACATTGTCGTGCCTTCTAACCGCTATCCCAGCACCGTCAGGTGCAACTCCCTTCATGAAATCCGCAAGTGCCGCACCTCGCTCACTAGGCTGCATCTCAACCGCGAGTCCTACTCCGCACATACATCCTCCTAAGACAGACAATGAATAAGTTATGTGGCAATACCGCGTTAATGTGACTTCGCCGTATCGTTCGTCTGTCCGATCCAGGCTTCGACTCCATTAGGTGATAGCTATGGAAGACCCCCGGACTTCTGGCTATCACTGTCTGCGTTGAGCCCTGCCCGAAGTGCCGGAGTAATTTCACTCATCGTTGTAACTATATCACGACATGCGCCGGCATTCCCCGCCTGGGCCGCCCCCTCTAGCGCACTCCCTAGCCGAGCCAAAGACTCATATCCAAAGATGCCAGCACTTCCAACGAGCGCATGTCCCTCCTGGCTCATCAACACAAAATCCGATGAAACAGCAGCCTGCATGAGACGCTCTACCCTGTGAGAAAGTCCCTCAACAAACTTTCTGAGTAACGGCAACACCTCAGGTTCCCCATGCAATTTGCTGGTGATTACATGTACGGGATCATCCGGAGTATCTGTCGCTCGACCCTCACCAAGCTGTCTGCGCAGGCATTCAAAGAGTGAAGACTTTCGGAACGGCTTGGTGAGATGTGTTGTACAGCCCGCCTCCACACAGCGCAGGATGTCCTGCTTCATGACGTTTGCAGTGAATGCAACGATGGGCACCGTTGTTCCTGCTTGCCGCATCTTTCGTGCCGCTTCATAACCATCCATAATCGGCATCTGCATATCTAAGAGAATCAGATCGCAGCAAGCTCTAGTTCTAATGCCGTATTCCGCAGGGTAAATTCGAGGAGGAGCCTATTGTCCTCTTGTTCATCTGTAATGAGAGTTACTCTGGAACTACCACGGTCCCACAGGTAAGCAGGGCGTCCTCCTGCCGCACACACCGACCGTCGGGGCAATAGACGTACCCGCTTGGCATGCACTCTTCTGGGCCCATAATACTCGCGGGCACACAATCTTCAGTGCAGGGATTGCACTTAGTGCGGCACCTCTCAGGGCAGTAGCCCTTCGCCCTGCACACGCCATCACGACAAATCTCACTTGCATCGAACTTTGGAAGGCACTTCCCGAAGTCGCAGAATTCGCAGGGACCGCAGGGTGGATCGCATTCCCCGGGGCAGCTCTCTGGAATGTCACACGACTGCAGATCGGGACATATCTCCAAGAAGGTGTCTTTACAGGAGGGCGGGAACTCAATTCGTCCGTTACGCGATTCTACTTGACATCGTTCAGTACATGGAGCGCAGGGAGGATCGCATTCACACCCGTTCCCGGGTAAGCAATCTCCTGAGGAGCAGCGTGTGAAGCCACTCGGGAGGCATCTGCCCTCTATACATACCTGCTCACATTCAGCGCAGTCGGCATTGCTGCTGCAAGGAGATGATGGGGGATTCGGATTCGCTACCGTATCTAGCTCGGAACTCATAGGGTCAGTCTCTCCCCCGCTCGGTATGTCATAACGAGGGAGTCCAACGAGGAAACCTATGCCCCCGATGAATAGCATGGTGAGGATGATACCGAAGGGACTTGGTGGCTTTGGCATAATGCGGCATCCGGGCAAGCAACGGGGGTTCCTGAGGAAAGATGCCGTTGCAGCCTGAATGGATTTAGATATTTACCGTTCAATGAAGAGGCAGATCCTGTTCCGCTTTAGAGCTCTCCCTCAGAGGGGCTGGTTCCCTATATGGTCAGTTTCCCGCTGTTTCATTCTATAGCTGCAGATTTTCTTAGAGCGCCTGGTTGCGTTACCCTGGGGGGTCTCATGCAATGAGCAGAACCAATGCTGACCGTATCTCCTCCACGCGCACTATCACTACTCGGAACTCCCGGGTCATCCTACCCTTCTACGATCCCGCAGACTGCGTTTGAGTCGCTCCCACGCAACTCACAGATTGCTCGGCTGGGCCAATGCGTCGTCAAGATTGTTTCTGAATGCAATGGACGTGTGCATTATGGGAGCGGCGTCGTAATCAACGACGCAGGGCATGTCATTACCGCGGCACACGTACTGCGCCCGCACATAGCAGGCCAATGGACCTCTCCGCACGCACTGCTCTCGACAGATGCTGGTACGGAGAATCTCCCTCTGCGGCCCATTCGGATATCGGAGCCCGGTGATCTTGCTCTGGTTGCCCTTCCGACCGGACGACGTTATCGCGCTATTTCATTTGAAACGAGGGAGATTGAGAGCGGAGAGCCTGTGTTCTCGATCGGTTTCCCGAATGGAGAAAAGTGTCTTACGGTTGGACGCCTCATCCTGCCGTCACGAAATGCCCATATCGTCGATACCTTCACTGCGTTCAGGCGCCGCTCGGATCCGCTGAATTATCGTTCTTGCGTGGTGCGTGACGATATCATTGGAAGCGACGTTCAGAATGGCAACGTTGTGAGCACGAATGATTGCGGACATGGAAGCTCCGGTGGAGCCGTGCTGAGCAAGGACGGGAGGTTGATCGGCCTGGTGGTAGCGTTCAAGCCCAACGCGCAAGCGATTGCGTCAGATTTGCGCCATATAGCAGGAGTCGAGTTGCAAAACTTCAGCTTCCCAGAGCGTTTGACCATCTCGCGGTCTAATCAACAGGTACGCACACATCTCGATCTCGATTAAGCGAGCCAATGCCGTGTACATCGAGCGGGCAGGGCCATCCTCCTTGTTCCTCCCTGCATAGGCTTCGTCGAGATCCTTCCCTGATCAGAAGCAATCAACGTGTCCGCATCAAGCCGTTGCAAGGTGTGGCCTGCAAGTGGCTCCGACTATCTCACTAAAATGGATTCACGGTGATGGGAGAGGGTCCTTCAATCAGATGGGTATCAGGCGTGGTCCACGCCTCCAATAGATCTTCCGCCCAACGCCTCACACTCCTTCGGGCATGAGCATAGGCAGCAAAATCTCGAAAACTAAATGGCGATGACTGATCGATTTCCCTATCCGCCCAGGTCAGTAAGAGTTCGTTATTTTTGCCGTCCCGTGCCGACACCTCCACAGCAATGCTCCCCTTCGCCGTAGACTTGACGATTCCCCCGCCTGGTACAAGTGCGCCAAGGGCCGTCCCGGCGGCGTTCACTATAACCTTTGTCGGGCGCAGCTCTACAATCGCAAACTCGTACACAACAGTGCTCTCATCCGGAAGTTCCGTAACAATGAATCTACTCGAAGGGTCGGAGCGAAAAACTTCTCTCAGAGTCTCATCGGTATACTTCGCCATGGCAATTACATCACCATCATACTCCTTCCGGCCCGCGGCGTTCAGCTCCTCCCACCACCCAGCCTCTTGGAGAAAGTCCGTTCGGGTGGGGCGAAAGTGAATTTTCTTGAAGCGATCTCTAGTTGCGTATAGCTCCTTTTGATCTTTGAACCATATGCGTTGCACAAATGCCGCCCGCTCTTCCCATGGAGCCATTCTGTTTGGATGCTCTATATACCCGGAATCGGGGGCGGGATCCGGCTTGAGCCAAGTGCAGCTCGCCAGCGCTAAGACACCATAGGCCAAGCAAGTGCACCTGAAGAGGTAGTTTCTAATCTCAAGTAACATGATTTTCCCTCTCGCTTTACTCGATTCTATCTACATCTTGAGTCCATTTGGTCCGAAGGTGTGTCTACATCTCCTTAGTTGCATCTCGAGATCGCTCGACCTGATTTCTGCTCTCGATAGCCCATGATGAGAGATCCTCAGGAATCGGAATGAGTGCAGCGCAGTAACAGAGTACTGTCCCCGCGGCAAACGCCTCTAGCCCCGGCCGTGCAGCACGCCATTACTCCGGCTGAGTCCCGGGCGCTTCTGATCGCTCATCGGCCTTAATCCCGATTGGCCCAAACAACATGCAGGCCACCCCGATACATATTGCGCTGTCAGCGATGTTAAAGGCCGGCCAATGGTAGGTAGCCACATAAAAGTCCAGGAAATCAACCACTGCACCGCGAAAGAAACGATCAATCAGGTTGCCTATTGCGCCGCCAAGCACCATCGACAGCGAGACTTGGGACAACCGCCCCTGATAGTGCGGATGACGCAGGAAATACCCGACTACAATCAGCGCCACCGTGGCCGTGAGGACAAGCACGGCCTCGCGCCAGCCATCACTCATGCCCGAGAACATGCCAAAGGCGGCGCCATAATTGTAGGTGCGGGTCAGGTTAAAAAGGCCCGGGATAACGGGGATGAGCTCATAGAGCTCCATGGTAGACTCAACAATCCATTTCGTGAGCTGGTCGAGCACCACGACCAAAGGAACAACGGCACCGATCACACCAAATTGAAACGCTCTCACTGGACAGACTCCACAGACGATTCAGTTGGGAGTGGATCTATCCGCAACTCTCGCAGCTCCCCTCCTTCGGCGGACACTAGCAATGACATTTGCGACCGCACAAGTACAAGCCGCGCATCAGGAACCATCGAGACTCCCCGTTTAGTCAGGCTAAAGGTGCGGGCGGCTCCTTCCCGGGTTTGCTGGACATCAAGGCTCCATACTGAGATCTCTCCATTGCGCGCGAGGAGGGCGATTGTTGCTCCATCGTCGCTTAAGGCCATGTCTCGAGCCTCACCCCGTAAGGCCTTCGTCGCGGTAAGAAGCTTCATGCCGCGCACACTCCAAGCTTCCAACGAGCCACTCTTCTTTAGTGCGTACATCAATTCACCATCTGAGGAGATACGGAGCCTTTCGACTGAGCTATCGTCACTCCCGCGTGCGCCCACTTTGGTCGCAACCTCGGAAAAAAGCCCCCCGGGACGCAGCTGCTCATCCGCGGTACCTTCATAAATGTCCGCCGTTGAGTTGAGCCATGCGGTGAGCGACCCGGTCCAACTGCCTGCGATGAAGAATCGTCCGCCAGGATGGCACACTAACGCACTGATAACCGAGGCGCTGCCAAGGTAGCGTTCCAACGACCTGTCCAGATCACTTAGAACATCTTCACGTGGCGTCGCTGAGAGGAATGTCCAGCGATAAATCTTGCCGTCTGCTCCGCCGAGCACGACCCCGTTCTGGGCAGGGAATACACACAGAGAAGCGATGCGGCTAGAAACTCTGGTGTTTTGAGCCACCTCAGTGGCGCCTGCGTACAGATCCGCCACCCTCACACCCCCCCCTGGCAGAGTGGAAATGAGATAGCGTCTCCCCGGGTCGAGGTCCACCACGGCGGGAGCGTAGCCGAGGGACAGGACTTTGTACCATTGTGCCCCTCGAACGAGCGCCACCTGTCCCTCTTTGCTTACTGCCAACACATCGGACTTATTCGGTATTTTATATACGCCGAGCAGCGGCTCTGGCTTCATTGCGGCGAGTTTAAGGGGCCCCTCCCACGGAGCGTCAAAGCTGGCAGGGTTATATGGACTTGTTGTGCCAGTGGTGTCAGAATTAGAGGATGTCTGCCCAAGCAGGAGCGCCGGTAGGTCTCGAACTCCTTCGGAAACCCGCTCCACCAGTGAGCAGCCGCACACACTCCCCAGGACGCACGCTGCGATTACGCACTTTGCGAACATGTAGAGGATGTATACAGGGGGTGTCTTGCCGCTGCCGGGCATCGTAGAGCCGTGATCGAGCCAATCGACACGTCGCGTTCTTCTAAAAGGTGAATCGGATACTTTCGTCATAGGCCGCTGATAATTTGGCTGAGCCCGCTCATGCAGAAAGACGAGAAATCGTCGATCTCTGAACATCGGGCCAGCTGCACTACTCGGTCGAAGAGACTCGGTTAGTGCGGATCGCAAGAGTCGCCCTCCGGTGCACTCGAGGTCATGAAGAACAATCCTTGTTTCGCTGAACGCAGATGCCTTACCTGGTGCGCCGATGCAGACGTTATGCTGGAAGATATATGAGGTTGCATAAGGGGGAAAGGGTTACCACATCCCCGGCAATCCAATCATATCCCGGCATTGAGATATTTGCAGATTGCGTTGAGCCGCTGAAAGCGCCCCTCAACTGCACTGTTCGTTTCGTCATGTGACATTACTTTATCGAGGTACACTATGGATGCCGCTCAGTCTCTTGAATCGCTACTCCCTTCGAGCAGCCTTCCCAAACGTTTTGAATCCCTGGGTTTCGAATCTCCACTCCCCCTGCAACTCCGCGCCCTCGCAACACTGCTTAAGGGCGAGAACGCTGTCATTACTGGCGATGCCGGAACCGGCAAGACAGTAAGCTATGTGCTCTATTGCGCCGCGTACTGCGAGGAGAAGCCGAATAGCCGCTCCCTCGTCATCACGCCATCGGAAGACAAAGCCAATGAAGTCGTGGGGCACTTATCCAAACTTTCCGTGAAGGCCACCCTGGTGACGGGCAGCCAGAGCGATTTGGGATCGGTGATTGTAGCGCCACTGGGCGAAGCCACTCACCTGCTGCGTCAGAAATCAGCAAAGGATCTCAACCTTGGCGTCGTCGTCTTGGATGGTGTCGTTGATCCGGCCCTGCCTGCTGCTGCCGCGGATGTTGAGGCCTTCCTCAATGAACTGAAGAGCAGCGGCGTATCCCCTCAAATAATACTTGTCGGTCGATCGATGAATTTTGGCGCCGCATCGCTGATTCGAAAGCTTGCCGGCGATCCTACGGAAATTAGCGCTTCCCAAGTCAGTGGTGCTCCCGTCGAACACATCTACTATGAGACCGAGGGAGATCTCCTCTCCAAGCCCAACACTTTGGGGGATCTTGTGGAGCTCGAGGCCGACTCGACCTTCTTGGTATTCTGTAACTCCCCCTCTGACGCTGACTTCGTGGAGGTCATCTTGCGAAAGCGCGGCGTGAACTCCCATAAGCTCATCGGCAACGCGCCGGGGTTTCGAGTAACCAAGGCCATGCAAGATATTAGGAGCGGAGAGGCGCGCGCAGTCGTCGTGACTGACATCGCTGCCCGCTCTTTTGACGCCGAGTCTTTCGATATTGTCGTCAATTACTCGGTACCGACTGACCCAGAGGTGTATCTGCACCGCATCGGCAATGCCGGCAAATCCGGGCGTACCCGCAAGGTAGTGAGCTTGGTAGCGCCTCTTGATCTGGCCAACTTCCACTATGTGCAAAAATTCGTGGACTTTGAATTTGAATGCCGCAAAGGCCCCTCGCCTTCAGAGGTCTCCGGCCTGCAGATTAAGAAGCTCGAGAAAGCGGCTTCACAGGCCAACGCAGCAAACGACCCCAAGATAAGCGCACTTCTTGCGCAGATCCTTGAGAGCCCGCAGCGGGATGCCATCGTGGCGCACCTCCTGCAGCAGAGCCTGAACCGTCAACCAGCGAGTGGTGGTCATGAGAGACCGCGCGGAGGATATCAAGGCGATGAGCGTCGTGGAGGCGAGGAGCGCGAAGGTCGTGATCGCGGTGACGGACGCCGCCAGCGCCGCGGCGGAAGAGACCGTGATAGAGAGAGGGACATGGACCAGGAGGAGGGCGAAGGCTTCGGCCGTGGACGAGGCCGCGGCGGCGACCGTGGCGATCGCGAGTTCACTCGTGCTGCACCTGCTGCCAAGCTTTCCCGGTTCTACATCGGCAAAGGAAGCGCGCAAGGGTTCTCCGAGCAGGAGCTGCGCAAAACACTCGAAGGCGTGGAGTCTATCCCAGCCGATGCGATCAAGCGGGTAAATATCCGTGCAAACTACAGCTTTGCCGATGTTCCAGAGGAACTGGAGTCGACAGTGGCAGCAGCCCTTGGAAGCGGGGAGTCCGGAGAGAGCAAGAAGGTGTTCGCGGTAAAGGCGACCCTGATTCCCGAACCTCGCGAGCAGCCAGAATCAAGCTCCGAGGATATGAATGGCTCAGCAGGACTTGATTCCGAAGGTGCCGCTCAGGAGGAGGTGGCGGTAGAAGCCGAGGCCTAAGCGCACACGCATTTCATCAAGGCTACTCGACGACCCTCTCGATGCAGCAGAGTGCTGCAGCGAGGGGGTCGTTCACTATGGGGAGCGTTGCTTCAGGCCGGCTGGCTACTCTGCTCACAAGAGATGACTAGCCATTCCCGCTGGTATATATAGAGCAACCTGTTGTCTACCCCCCGACGCCTTAGCGTCGGAGGTCGAACGGCAGCTGGGATAATATCCGTTATTTCATTGCGGACATCTGTTCTGGTGCCCGCTCGAGGTACACCGTTACGCTCTGAAGAGGTAGTTATGAATGCAAGCGCAATGGCGCAGATGAGAGCATGTGTGGCGAAGCTCGAAGCGAGCATCGCTGAAGCGAGAGAGAGAAGGCTTAACCCTACGGCTGGAGAGCCGCCGTCAACCAATTTGAACGGCTCCTTTCCCGCGCGGCAGAGGGGTCACCAGGCTGATGCTGCAGGTTGTTCAGGGCCGCCGCTCCCCCCGCCCGGTGCAATGCCAATGAAACCACGCCCGCCCTCGCCCTACGGCAGAGCCACCCCCCTTAAGTAATATAGACCCGCTCTGGAAGCCGGGCCGCGTATTCCAAATGGATGGCGCATTAGCGAGACAAGGATTATTGAGCGGCAATGACCTTCATAAGTCCAGGCATAGAGACCGTGCGTCTCAAGATGAGAGTCGATCGCACCCGTCATATCAAGCAGGGATACCCTTGGATCTATCGTGATTGGTTAACTGAAACACCCGCGGCTCCCCCCGGCAGCCGTGCCCTGGTGCGCGATCGTGACGGCAAGCTGCTCGCCTTTGGCTTTTATGATCCCGAAAATCCCCTGGCCGTCCGCGTATGCGCAACGGAGAGTGAGCAGCTTGATGATGCCCTGATCGTCCAGCGCCTTGAGGCGAGTATCGCAAACAGGAGCCCGCTCGCTGCGGGCAACACTACGGGCTATCGTTGGGTGAATGGCGAGGGCGATCTCCTGCCTGGCCTGGTGTGTGATCGATACGACCAGTGTGCCGTGATTAAACTCGACGGAGCTGCTCCGGAGGCCTTCTGGAACTCCGCGCAATTATCGGAGTGGTTTGTGACCTCAACACCAGTCGAGGGCCTGTACCAGAGATTCCGCAATGCAGAACGGGGCGTCGGACAGTGGCTGCGCGGTCGCGATCTCTCCACTACAGTGCACTTTACCGAGAATGGGATACAGTTCGTCGCGGACATCGCTGTCGGGCAGAAAACGGGCTTTTTCTTTGATCAGCGGGAAAATCGAGACCGCATACGCCTACTCGCCAAAGATAGGCGCACCCTAAACCTCTTTGGGTATACGGGTGGATTCTCAGTGTACGCTGGAAAAGGAGGCGCATCACAGGTCACCACTGTCGATATTGCCAAGCCGGCAATTGCCGCAGCGCGTGAAAATTGGAGGCATAACGGCCTGGCCCCGTCAGAGCATGAGGCAATCGCAGAGGATGCGTTTGAGTTCCTCTCAAGGGCCTCGGAAGCATCCCGAGTCTGGGACCTGATAATAGTGGATCCACCGTCTTTTGCGGCAAGTCAGAAACAGGTCGAACGGGCCACCGAAAGCTACACAACCCTCTTTGCACGGGCCTTCGGCTGTCTCGCCTCTCAGGGTGTAATTGCTCTTTCATCCTGCTCGAGCCATATCAGCATGCAGCAGTTTCTTGAGATCATCCGCAGTGCCTGTTCGAAGGCGCGCAGAAGAAGCGCTGTACTTGGGGTATACGGCCAGCCCCTCGATCACCCCTTCCCGCTTTTGTGCACCGAGCTACAGTATCTCAAGTTCGTTTTGCTGCAGACTCACTGAGCAGCTATCCAATGCAGCCGCCATCGGGGCGACCGCGATTTTGCATGAAGCTGAACCCCTTCTCTCAGGCCGAGGATTGGTTCATGCACTCTTCGGGCTAACCGGGAATTCTTATTTTCTGGCCAGGTTTTATTTTACTGCCCATCTTGGGATTAACTGCCTTAAGATCCGCAAGGGTCACTCTATACTTTCGGCTAATGGTCCACAGGGACTCTCCCGACTTGACGGTATGCATCCGCGAACTCTCCACAGCGGGGGAACCCTTCGACCTGTCGGCGCTTGAAGCCGTCTGCGTGACGCCCGAAGATACCTCTCTGTCCCGCACTGTCAGCACCTGCCCTACTCTAATAGCACTCCCTTTTAGATCATTAAGGCGCTGAATCTCTTTCACTGAGGTGTGGTACTTCTTGGCAATCCCGCCAAGGGTATCGCCGGCTCGCACCTTGTAGGATACCCCGCCATAGATTGAACTGGTGGCAGGGGCGCTCGCTACCGCCATGGAAGGCTGCGCTATGGAGGCCAGGCGCTGCCCAACATCCTTTGGCACCTTAAGAGAATAGCCCTTAGGGATAGGATATCGACCGCGCCAAACCTGCTCTGCTATCGCGTAATTGTAACGCTTGAGCTCCTCGATGGGGACTCCAGTCGCCTGCACTACCCGATGCACCGCCACTGCGTGTGGGAGCTTCATTTGGGCGATCTGCAGTGCGGGTTCGACGCGTACTTCGGGGAAGTAGCGTTCTCTGGCATCGTAGATTTCCAGCGCTGCGAGAAACTCTGGGTAGAAGTTGGCGGAAGCAAACCCGAACAGGCGTTCGCTCGGCCGCTCCACAATCTCTACGATGTTGTTCGTGCCAAGCTGCCGCACCTTCTTGGCGACTCCAGCCACCCCATGATTGTAGGAGGTGATGGCAAGCGGCCAGCTGGATAGCCTCTCATAGGCGGCACGCAAGTACTTGGCGGCAGCCCGTGTGGCCTCGATGGGGTCTCGCCTCTCATCCACATATGAATTGATCGTTAAATACAGTTTCCCGGTGGTACGCATGAATTGCCATATACCAGCGGCCCCTACTGAGCTATAGGCGGTATAATCAAAGGAAGACTCGATGAAGGGTAATCTTGTAAGCTCCTTGGGCAGGCCAAACTCCTGCTGGAAGATCCGTTCTAAGTGCGGCATATAGCGACCGGATCGCTTCATCGCCTCGGCGTACCGCTCACGGATTCCCGTCTGAGACCGGATCAGATCCTCCTTGACGGCTTCGTTGAATTTACTCGGCCCCCCAGGCACTAATTCCATCGCCGCTTTGACCCGCGTGCCCAGCTCCGACGCAGGCTCACGCCCGGCTGAGAGCTGGAGCAGCGCTACCTTTACCTCCTCAGTGACCGCCTTGAGACGCTTCTCCTTGGCCTTCTCAAAATTGCGCGGTGACAGCGATTCAGCCTGCTCAGTGAAATCGAGCACCGCAAAAACGGCCTGCGGATAGTTACGATGGTGCACTACGCTCTGGTATTTGCCGTACTTGGTAAAAACATCCTTCCAGAAGTTGACCCGAGCCCTAAGCCCCTCTGGAACTTCAAATTCTGCATAGGTACGTCGGGGAGCAGCTTCCAAGCGTGCTGATGAAAGCACACCGGTAGCTACCAGCAGGAGGATAAGAGCACGAAGCATGATCGGCATGAGTATTTGGATGCACTATATCATCCAAAATTATAGATAGTTTGCGCAAGCTGAGACTCATTTGTATAGGCTGATTGGGTCGCTCGTCCATTGTGAAAAATAGCAAATACGTACTCACGTCCGCTCTTTGCGGTTACCACTCCGGCCAGTGAAACTGTATCTCTCAAGGTACCCGTCTTGGCACGAACTGTGCCATCCGGGAGCCCGAGGGATCTCTTTTTGAGGGTGCCGCTCTCACCGTTCTTCGAGAGGCTCGCCAACAGCTCTGGAGCAATGTGGGGGTCGCTCAGTGCAGCACGAAGTATCTGCACGAACGCCTCAGTGGTGGCCCGATTTTCATGGTCAAGCCCAGACCCATCCACGATGTGGGCGGGCAGCCCCTGCACGGTCAGGAGCTGCTGCACCCTCTGCAAACCGCGCATCCTATCCCACGGCAGCGCCCCCTCCTTGGAGATTGCGTGCAGCAGCTGCTCTGCGATGAAATTGTTGCTGTAGTGATTCAAGTCTCTCACAATCAGCGCAAGCGGCTTTGAGCCTTCTGAGAACAGCTTATGAGCCGCTGAAGGCACGATCCCTCTATCGATGGCCATCTTGCCCTTGACCCCTAACTGCTTTAGGAGCGCACGTAATACCTGCCCAAATAGAGCTCCCGGATCCTCGACGCTTCGATACACCGTTCGACAGCTGCTGCCCCGGGCAACCGATCCCCGAACAACCAGCCCCTCCTTCCCCTCGTCCACAACGAAGGAATCCTTGCTTGCCGTGAGTATAGCGCCGGAAAGGGGCAGCTCAGCCTCCCATGGGTCGATCGTCACCAGCGCCGAATGCCCAGGCTCTTGCGGACAGATATGCACCGTAAGGGAGTTGTAATTGAATGAGAGCGCACCGCCGCCGGTTTCATAAGCACGCTGACCATTGCGGCGCTTGGGGGCCACAAACTGCGACTCATCAAGGACGATCCGGTCTATGCTGCCAATGCCGCGTATCCTAAGCTGCCGGACAATCAGCCAAAGCTGCTCAATCGCCAGATCGGGAGCACCCCCGCCCTTCACATACAGCACTTTTTCGGGCCCCTCATTTCCTCTAAATACGTGCGTCTCGAAGCGGAACCCGGCACCCAGCCGGTTGAGGGCGGCCACGCTTGTGGCGATCTTAAGGACGCTCGCTGGCTTCAACGCTGCCTTGCCATTGTATGAGAATGCCGGCGCTTCTTGCTCAAGGGCCTGCACCGTCACTCCCACTCCCGCACTGAGCTTGAGGATGCGTTCAAGACGATCGGCGAGTATGCGCTCCTCGGCACATAGCAGGCGCGCCTGCGATAGGACAAGGCACACGACACACAAAAGGAGCCTCATGCGCAATCGAGGCATGCAACGCTCCACAACAAAGGGTTACTTAGACGGTTTCTGAGTGCATCGAGTCTGATCCCGCTCATCGTCAGAAAGGCTCGCGCACTCTTCCTCGTTAATCTTGACGAACTGCTGAAATTCCTCAGGCACTCCAGAATCTTCATATATTGCTATGACCGGGCACTCGCCTTCACAGGCGCCGCAATTGATGCATTCATCAGGGTCAATCACCAGCATCCCCGGCTCACCGTCCGGTGACAGTCCGACACCAAATTGATCATTGTACTTTTTCTTCTTGATATTGAAGAAGCAGTCTACCGGACACACCTCAACACATGAGCGGTCCTTCGTTCCGATGCAGGGCCGACACACTACATACGCCATTCTGCAAAATCTCCTGATGTAGCTTAGATTCACACAGCCGCTTATCCGCCGTGTGTGCGGAGTCACCGAGTAAAACGTTCCCCTTGATACGGAAACCTCCACTGCGCAATCCGCTCGTTGCCCTCAACTTATTGGTAATTACATGCGCTGACAAGACGATGGGGATGCGGGAGAACAAAAAAAAGGGGCGATTAGAACTCTAATCGCCCCCCGCTCGCAGAAAGGATGGTGTCATGCCTGATACACAGTAAATCGGCATATGCGGGGAAAAGTGTATGTTTAATGACGACTTTTTTTCATGTTAATTCATATGGTTATGTTACTTATCCGCAGTCGCCTCATTTTTTATTAAAGATTTTAGGTCCTGGGGTCGAATGCGCGGCTCCTGTGCGCACCGTCGTGATCGGGTATGATGATTATTTGCGAAATCAGGGGGGTGTCGCTATATACACAGGGCTCGATCAATCCATCGCTCACCACTGGTAAAGCGGAACGCAGACACGATTTGCCTGCCAGGATGGGTCGATTGAGGATGAGCACGCGAAACCACGTAGAATCCTGATATCTGGCCCGATCGCCAAGCTGGCTAAGGCAACGGTTTGCAAAACCGTCATTCGCCGGTTCGAATCCGGCTCGGGCCTTATTTTTTGCTGCGCACACAACCACCTCGCCCCCGCTTGGAGTGCGTAGCAAAACAAAACCGTTAAGATTGCTTTTCATTGCCGCGCTGGATAGCGCTCGCTCTGTTCAAGCAATGGCGCTAGCCCCGCACCTCAAAGGCAAGAGGTGCCCCGAGCTCGAACTGGGTGATACTGCCCAGCGTGGTCTGCGCGATTGCGTCCACCGCTTCATGGGTGAGAAATCCTTGATGCGCCGTGACAAGCACATTCGGAAAGGTGAGCAGCCTTGCCAGTACATCATCCTGCAGCACCTGATCGGAGAGATTAAAGAAAAACACCCCCTCCTCTTCTTCGTACACATCAAGCCCTGCCGCTCCCACCTTCCCGGCTTTGAGCGCATCTATCAACGCCTTGGTGTCAATGAGCGCTCCTCGACCCGTATTGATGATGATGACCCCCTGCTTCATCTGCTCAATAGTCTTCGCATCGATCACGTGCCTGGTTTCGGGTACGAGCGGTACATGCAGCGATATGACATCCGATCTTCTGCAAAGCTCATCAAGCTGCACATAGTGTACATGAGCCTGCGCAACCAGATCTTTATTTTGAATCTTATCGACGGCCAGCACTGTGCAGCCGAGACAGCTCATTATCCGTGCAAATACGCTGCCAATCGCACCGGTTCCGACCACCCCCACCGTCTTACCATACAGGTCGAAGCCTTCGAGACCATCCAAGGAAAAATTCAACTCACGCACGCGCTGATATGCCCGATGGATCTTACGATTAAGGCAGAGCAAGAGACTCAGTGCATGTTCGGCCACCGCGTGGGGGGAATAGGCGGGTACGCGCACGACGCGGATAGACTGCCGTGCGCACTCCTGCAGATCAACGTGATTGTAGCCCGCCGATCGAAGCGCAATCAGCCGCACCCCATACTCGGCAAGCCTCTTCACTACAGCGCCGTCCACCTTATCATTCACGAACACGCAGATGCAGGGCCATCCCTCCGCCAGTACCGCCGTTTCCCAGGACAATCGAGCATCAAGGAAGGTAATGTCGTGCGGATTCTTTAGCTTCGCATTGGCCGCCTCAAACCTCGTGCGGTCAAACCGATGGGTATCAAAAAACGCCACTTTCATAGTCTGCTGCTACTCATCAAGAACGGGTGCTTCTTTTTGCTTCCCCTGCCTGCCGCAGCTCCGCGCTCCTCTCAGCCATAATCGTTATCACCTCGTCGTCCGATACCTGATCAAAATTGCGGTATGCCTCCCCTACCGCATAGAACGGCTCAGGGGTAGCGAGGCAGATGCAGCGTACCCCAGGGTAGCGTTCAAGCATAACGCAGGTCACCGCACTTGCCACCGGGACTGCCACCACGCAGGTACCGCAGCCATGGGCAAGGGTCCATTCCACGGCCGCCTGCATCGTCGCTCCTGTCGCAAGCCCGTCATCGACGAGCACTACACACTTCCCTTTCACATCAAGCGGAGGCAACCCCTTGCGATAAAGCCCCTGTCGCCGTGCAAGCTCCTCCCTTTCTTGAGCTTCAATCTCATCTATTACCGCAGGGGAGATTCCATATGATGAAACAGAATAGTGGTTCAGGACACGCACACCATCCGGAGCAATAGCGCCAATGGCCAGCTCTGGCTGGAATGGGGCACCCAATTTTCTCACCACCAGGATATCCAAGGGCGCCTCAAGCGCCAAAGAGACCTCATAACCGACAGGCACTCCGCCTCTTGGAAGGGCCAGTACTACTACATCAGCCGCGTCAAGCTCGGCACGCAGTGTCTCTCCGAGTTTAATCCCTGCCGAGGTTCGATCTGGGTAACGTTGCATACTGCACCCCGCCCGAACGGGCGTTCTCCCACCAAGCATACCAAGGGGCTCTCCGCTCTTGAGCCTTGATTACAGTATCTGAATAGCAGGTCCACAAGACGGCGGCAGCCTTTTTTCGGGGCCCGCTATGGGGATTGGTTCTCCCTACGGCCGGACGAGCGCTGCCGAAATGAATGTCCGGAATTCCTTATTCCGGACATTCATTAGGGGAAGCGCTCTAGAATCATAGATCTACAGACAAGACTTTTGAATACTTGAGGAGTAGTCTAAGCGTGGGTTGAGTGCCTGTGATTGCAGTCCACACTAGCGCTGAGGTAATGCCATGTACTTCAAAAACATTCTCGTCCCAACGGACTTCTCTGATGCCTCTCGTCATGCCTTCACACTGGCACGTTATCACGCCGAAGTAGAGCAGGCTCATCTGCACCTTCTCACCATAATCCAGTCTCCACTCGCCCTCTCGCCTTATGATCTGCCCCTGTTCACCACCGCCCAGGCCGAGATTGAGCAGGAAATGCTAGGAGCGACGAACAAGAAACTCAAAGAAACGGCAGAGGAATTCTTTGCCGGATTGCCTGTCACCACTCACACTGAGTTCACCACCGGCAATATTGGTGATGAGATCTGCAGCTTCGCCAAAGAGCATCACATCGATCTAGTCGTCATCGCGGGTCAGGGCCATGGCGCACTGTCACGCTTCGTTCTGGGGAGCGTGACGGACCGCGTAGTGCGAACCGCCACCTGCCCTGTGCTGGTAGTGCCATGGACCAAGACGGGTTCAAGCGGACATAAGCTATAGCGAGTGCCGTACTCGCAACTGCTTGGCCGCCCACAGACCTGCCCATTTAGGGAGCATTGAACGAGCCGTGCGTCTTTTCACCTCAGCTGGAGAAGACCCCTGCCGCACGACCACGTTCCGACGTGTTGACTGCGTACTTCGAGACGCCGATGGCCGGGAGGTGTTTCGCCAAGCAGACGTCTCGGCACCCGCCGGATGGTCCGATGCGGCGGTCACGATCGCTGCATACAAGTACTTCCGGGGAGCTCCGGGAGATCGGTCCCGCGAGCAGAGCATCTCTCAGCTCGTCGATCGGGTTTCACAACCGATAGTGCAAGGCGGCGCAGCCCAGGGCTACTTTACCGATACAACCCAGGCGCAGGATTTTGCAGCCGAGCTGAAGTACCTGCTCTTGCATCAGTACGCCGCATTCAATTCTCCCGTCTGGTTTCACCTCGGCATCGACAAGAATCCGCAATGCAGCGCCTGCTTCATACTGTCCGTTCAAGATTCTCTGGAGTCTCTGCTTGATCTGCAGAAACTCGAAGCAATGGTATTCAAGCACGGTTCGGGTGCGGGAACCGATCTTTCTGCCGTGCGGTCAGCGCACGAACCGCTGGGGGACGGGGGCACCGCTTCCGGACCTGTTTCATTCATGCACGCTTACGACGCGTGGGCTCGTACAATTGAACACGGTGGCATGTGGCGCCGGGCGGCCAAGATGCAAACGCTGGCGGTGGATCATCCGGACATACTTGAATTCATCACCTCAAAACTGCCGCCAGCCCAGTTCGAATCTCTTCGCGCACAGTACTCCGATCTGCCGTGGAGCCGACAGGAACCGCGACCCTATCGGTCCGCCCTTGAAAACTCGAACTTGAGCGTTCGAGTAACGGATCTCTTCATGCGCGCCGCCACACAGGGAGAATGTTATGAGACCCGCCGCATACTCGACGGCACTCCGCAGGCTACACTATCCGCTGCACACCTGCTCGAGGTAGTTGCCCAATCGGCCCACGCCTGCGGGGACCCCGGATTACTTTTCGCGGACGCCGTGAATCGTTGGCATACCTGCCCTGCCGAGGGCCCCATACATACCAGCAATCCGTGCGGAGAGTTTCTCTATATCGATAATTCGGCCTGCAATCTCGCAAGCATCAACCTGCTGAAATTTGTAAAACGCGATAAAGGGTTTGATAGTGACCGCTTTGCTCACGCCGTCTCGATCCTCACTACGGCGCTCGATATATTGATAGACATCGGTAGCTACCCGAGTAAGGAGATCGCCAGAAACTCCATGGAGCTTCGTCCCTTAGGGCTTGGATTCACAAATCTCGGTGCCACCTTGATGTCCTGCGGCATTCCATACGGGGCGAAGGAGGCACAGCATTTCGCTGCCTCCATTGCTTCCCTGATGACCTCGCAGGCATACAGTACGAGTGCCGAGCTCGCGGCGAGATGCGGCCCCTTCAAGCGGTATGATCGTAATCGGGAATCGCTGCGAGCAGTGCTGCGCATGCACCGTAACGCCGCAGTAAAGGCTGCTCTGTCTAATCCTCTTATCAATGCTCACCTGCAGCGATGGGACCAGCTGCTGGAGTTGAGCGACCAGGTTGGGCTGCGTAACGCACAGGTTACAGCGATCGCCCCCACCGGAACGATTTCTCTTCTTATGGACTGCGATACAAGCGGCGTGGAGCCGGCCATAGGATTATGGACCCGCAAGACCTTTCGAGGTGGAGCAGTCATGGAACGTCCCGCCCGTGTGCTGACCCGCGCCCTCGAGGCGCTGGGGTATCAAACCGGCACAATTGAGGAGATTGTCGGAGCGCTATCGAAGGGACATCCATTGGAGCAGGTCCCATCGCTACGCCGGGAGCATCTGCCGATTTTTGATTGCGCCCTCCCCGGCAAGTCAGGGAGAGCGCTGCCCATGGGCGCCCACCTTGAAATGGTAGCGGCGCTGCAGCCCTTTATATCCGGTGGCATTTCAAAAACGGTCAATATGCCCGCTGACTCAAGCTCGCAAGAGATCCGTAATGGCCTTCTCCAATCCTGGGAACTCGGCCTCAAGTCCATCTCCTTTTATCGTGATGGGTCGAGAGAAAGGCAGCCTGTCACCACGCACGGCGATGGGGAAGACAGAAATGACGCCGCTATTGCGCCATAAGCAGGGTATCGGGCGTTAGTTCCGGCGCCCCCAGAGCGCCTACGGTCAAAATCAACGCAATCTATAAAGTTTTGGCATGCAGGGCCGACAGCTCTACTGGTGCGTGTGTAGGCAATCAAAGGGTGTAAGCGATGCAGCGGGTCGCAGTGTGTGTCCTTTGCGCCATTGTGGGTGCATTGGAATCAATTGAAGCGCAGGAAGTGGTGCTTACGATTCCCTCCACCTCCGACTGCTACATCACCCCATCGTCAATCCATGTGCTGGAGGACCTCACTGGAGATGGCGTCAATGAAATAGCGCTTAGTTCCTCAGGCGCTGCCGTCGGTGCTTTTACAGAAGCCGGCATCGTGACGGTATGCAACGGCGCAGATGGCTCGCTTCTCTACCGCTATGAAGGTGACGCGGAATCGGTCGAACTTGGCACCGCGGTGGCCTCCGTAGGGGACATCGATCAGGATGGCGTGCCAGACTTCGCCATCTCTGACCAACGCGATACGATTCTCAATGACAAGGCGGGGCGGGTCTCCCTGTACTCCGGTGCAGATGGATCGCTGATCTATTTCCGCGGAGCCTTGGCCGATTTCGCCTACTTTGGCTCCGCAGTGGCTGGCGTAGGGGATCTCAATGGCAACGGCGTGCCGGACTGGGCCACCTTCGGCGGATATGGGGCTCAGAACGAGGGGCTGGTGTATGTATACGAAGGGAGCACAGGTATCGTATTCCTCACCCTACGAGCAGAAGGCCTCGATCGCAGCTTCGGAAGACGCCGCCTAATTAATTTGCAGGACGTAAACGGAGACGGTGTCAATGATCTGGCCGTATCGGTAAGTGGTGCTTTTGTAGAACCGGACATGGATAACGCTGGCCGTGTCGATGTGATATCCGGCGCCGATGGCACCACGCTCCATTCGGTCAACGGAATTATTGCTGAGGGTTGCCTCGGTCAATTTCTCAAGTATCTGGGTGATGTGTCCGGTGATGGCATCGCCGACTTTGGTGCCACCTGCGATGACATGCGCCAAGCGCTTATAGTTTCAGGTGCAACCGGAGAGATCCTTACCACCTTTTCATCAGAGAACTACAACGATGATTGGTACGCATATGATTTCACCCGTGCCGGCGATCTGAACGGCGACGGCATTCAGGACCTGGTCCTCACAAGTAGCGGCTACATGAATGACAACAACGAAACGGTTGGTCGGCTCTACTTCTATCTTGGCGGAGACTTCTCGCTGTTTGGAACGATTGAAGGTACCGTCGATGAGCCTCTAGGAACCTTCATTCACTACGCCGGACAGTCCTCTGATGGGGCAACGCTGTTGGCGCTCAAGATCGATGCCCAGGCCTCCCTCCTTAAGTTGATTCAGGATCAAGGGGATGGCGGGGATAGCGGCGGCCCGGGCGGAGAGCTCTTCCCTAACGACTATTCAGTCTCAACCCGCGTCTCACGTAGGGGCACGGTAGTTGTTGAGATTGATTATGCTGATAACTGGACGGGGTGCCAGTTCACCATCGTCGCAGCCGGCGGGCGGCGAGGACGCGACGATGGACGGGGACGCCAGCTGTTTGTGCTAAGCGGGCGCGGGGCCCAGGATCAGTCCGTGCTGCGTGCGCGCAAGGTACCCGGCATTGCTAAGAAGCCCCCCTTCCGCACACTCTTCGGGCGCGTGACCGCAGTCTGCAACTCGGTGCACTCAGTGAGCGCGGATTTTGAGGTTGATTTCTCGAGAAATCGACGCGCCGCCACATCAAAGGGCAAAGTGCTGCGGGCGCTCTCGAGAGAGCTGCGCGATATCTCGCCGTGACATCTGCCGCCCCAAGGAATCCCTACTCTCTCTCTCCTCCATCGCCTTTTTCTTGCAGCGCTGCGAGGTCTACCTTCTTCAAACGCTCCTCAGCGCCACTGAGCTGTTTCCTAAGGTGCTGCACGAGCTTTGCTCCCCGCTCGTAGGCCTGAATCGACTCTTCCAATGGAAATGAACCCGACTCCACCTCGGCAACCAATGACTCTAGGAGCTCCATCGCTTGCTCAAAAGAGAGCTTGCCAATAAGCGCTTCGGCGTCCTTGCTCTTTAGTAATGCTCTCGCGTCAATTTGTTCTGCCATCTTTCCTCTCCTCCATATCCGATGCGGCCTGACGGACTGCCGCCACGGCTGCATCGAACCCACCATGCTTCAATTCCACCGCCACCTGATCTCCTGACCTCAGTGTGGCGGCCTCACTAACGATCCGGCCCCGCTGCCTTACGATCGCAAATCCGCGGGCCAGCACCCGCCTATGATCGGTCGCCTCGATACGCTGGCCCAAGGTCGTGAGACGATCACTGCGCGATCGCTGCCAAGCGCTCGCCGCGGCTCTTAGCCGCTGCCAGCGAGACCTAAGCTCCACAAGCTCCACTTGACAGCGTTGGCGCGGAGATACCCCCGCCAGCCGCTGTCCGGTTGTATGAACCGCTATCCGCTGCCGCTGCAACTGCGCCCGTACCTCGGCCGCCAACCTAGCCAGCATGGCGTTCGTTTCCAAGCGCAAGCGCTCCAAGAGGCGTCTCGGCTCGATCTGCCGCAGTTGACCGCTGCCCGCTTTGAGGGCGACCCCGGCGGCCGACAGTTTCATGAACACATACATCCGCAGCCTGCCCCACTCATCTTCCAGAGCCTGCTCGCGCGGAGCCAGTAGATCCTCAATGCTGCCAAGGCGCCGCGCGAGATCATTTGTCTCCCTCGTCAACACCGCTCTGTCCGGCACCACCAGTTCAGCGGCAGCCGTGGGAGTGGGGGCTCGCACATCAGCGGCGAAGTCCGCCAGAGTCACATCTGTCTCATGACCCACTGCAGAAACTACTGGCACGGCGGCACCAAATATGGCCCGCACCACTACCTCTTCGTTAAATGCCCACAGATCCTCGAGGGAGCCGCCGCCCCGGCCAACGATAATCACATCTACCAGTCCCGCACGCGAAAGAAGCTGCAGCGCCCGGGCAATTTCCTCTGCCGCTCCCTGTCCCTGCACACGCACATCGACAAGGTAACGAGGCAGGTGCGGCATGCGGGCGCGAATTCGCGTTTCGATGTCGTGCACTACCGCCCCCTCAGCCGATGTAATAATGCCTACCGCACGAGGCAATCGCGGCAGGGTTCGTTTGCGCGCCTTGTCGAAAAGCCCCTCCTGTTCGAGCTTGGCCTTTAGCTCTAGGAAGCGCTGCCGCAGGAGTCCCTCACCACTCTCGGCTATCCTCCGGATTACAAAATTCAGGCGAGCCCCGCCGGCCCAATAACTGAAATGCCCCTCACACTGCACCTTCTGCCCCACTCGCGGGGTGAATTTGAGCGTCTTGGCTACCGAGGCCCAGATAACAGTCGCTAACTGGCTGCCTTCGTCCTTGAGGGTAATCCAGAGATGGCCCTTCCCCGACCGGATCTCCGAGATCTCTCCCTCTACGAGGATCGAGGGTATGGCCGATATCAGCACCTCGTTAAGGAGCTTGGTAACCTGTGTAACAGAAAGAATGGCGCGCTGTTTATTTGTCACGTTCAGGACCCCCTCGACGATCGGGATAGTACCCAGAAGCCCAGCTGAAGCAAAGAACAGGCTCGCTTAGAAGATAAGATCAGCGCTACCATACGGAATGCCACCCTTAGCTTAGGTAGTACACAAGGTGCGAAAAACCGAAAACCATCACCTCCCGGTTAGAGCTACCGCCGAGAGCGCTCAGCAAGCCTATGCTCGAGCGCGGTTCCTCTGGCAGATTATATTGGCATCGATCTGCGTTGAGCCGTTCGTTCTTTATTCTCTTCGCAAGACCATACCCCCCTCACTAACCCTGAACCCTACGACCATTGAGCTTGTGCTCCTGGGCCTTTGGATATTTGCGCTCATCTCAATGGCCGAGGGTCCCCTGCGCAGACTGGCCAAGCGCTTGCGCACCCTCTCGGATTCCCACCCACAGCTACTGCGCTTGGCGTTCGCTGCTGCTGTTGTTGCGATTCCGACGATTGAGATCATTGTCCGTGCACCCGCCCTCACGCCGGCTCTCCTTGTGATCGGAGCAATTGCCCTTATCGGCGGGCTCCGCTACTGGCGCGAGATTGCGAAGTCGGCCTCGGAGAAGGCCCAGAGCTATAAAAGTGACCCGTGGCGAAAGGTCCGGGACCGCGAGGGCCAGCTCGCCGCAATCGCAATTATCCCATCCATTTGTGGACGGGTGTCGCTGTCAATAAGCGCAGTGCGCTGGCAGATCGCCGCGGTCGATGATCTGTCGTATGCACTCGCTTTGGCGGTAGGTGTTGTTTTGATAATCGCGTCGCTGCCGCAGCGCGATCAGTTCATTACGCGCTGTCCCAACTGCTCACGGGAAGCGTCCTGTATTGCCGCAGAGCAGGGCATCTGCCCCGGGTGCGCCCGCAAACATTTCGCCCTTCGACAGGCCGAGAATCAGCCACTGCCAGAAGCAGAGAGGAGGAGTCACTTCTTTCCGCGGAAAAAGCGTCCGAGACCTTCGAAAATTCCAGGCTCCTGAGCTGCCGTCTCAATATCCTGCGTTTCAGTCCAGGGCAGCAGAGCCGTGGCGAAGGCCTTCCCCGGCCACAGCTCATGGGTGACACTCTGCAGTAGCTTGCCCGATCCTGCGAACAGGAAGATCCGCAACGCTGCAAGCCTGCCCTGACCACGATCAGCACCATGGGCACCGTGCGCGCGTGGAGCGCACAGCAGGTCCACAAACATCTGAAACCAGCCTACCCTGGCGCGGGCCCCCGGAACGAGCTGCGCGAGGTCAAAGTTGAGAATAGTTCCCGGCAAGTCTTGATTTGCCCCCGATACTGGCAATGGAATCGCCCGTCCCAGACCATCGAGCCCTTCGTAGTAAATCGTGAAGCGGTCCGACTCATACGACTCCAGGTTGATATCGAGGTACACACGGCAGCGCACCGAGCCTGTTTCCTCAATCCCCTGCAGCAGCACATCGGAAAGCAGTAGCGGGTGATCTTCGGCCGGCACCTTCTCCGGCTCGGTCACTACCTCACTGGAGGGGAGACCGGGCAGGGCCGCGGAGGCCTCGAGGAGCAGCCGACCATCTAGAGAGAAGAGTTTGAGATGGGCTACAATCTGCTCTCCTTCCCGGGGAGGCACTTCGGCGGCGGTGAAGCCCAGCACCACTTCCCTGGAGCCCTTATCTTGCGCTGCGCCTGAGAAACACACCGCTTTGGCAAGCGGAGCCCCGCGCCGAGTGTCCAACAGCGCTTCACCCTTCATGTCCTCAAGGTTCACCAGTGCCCTGAAGGCGCGGCCATGCCAATCAGAGGAGCGAAAGCGGGCAATTGCTCGGATCATGCGAGACTTGCCAAAGCGAGCCGACCCGTCCACATCAAAGGCCAATAGATGCACCCCGATACTCGGCTCTACAACAGCCCGCTCCTCGGGACGCTGCGTGCTCGGCAGATCCGCCGTATACTCCGGAACAACGATACTGACGGTTCGGGTCAAGCCACATAGCACCCGCTCCTTCTCCCCTACCATCGAGACTTCAACCGTGACCACATGCTTCCCGGCCGGCAGATCGCAGGCATGCACCGGAACCTCGAGCGCCGTGCGGGGGAAATCTGACAGGGTCAGCTGAGGATATAGTTTGGCACGCGCAAAGAGGGCTGCATCATCACTGTTCTCCAAGGCGCCCTTGCGGCGAATGAGACTGCCGTCCGCCGTCATCAGGCGGCATTCAAGGCTCAACTGCTCTCCGGCGTGACCGCATAGATGCACATCAGCTTCGACCCGCACGACCTCCAAATCGGGCATCGAGACACTAAAGGTGCGCTCCACCGACAAATTGCAAATGCGATCTCCCGAGCCGAAATCTTCCGGCCACAACCCCAGTGATTGCGGGGACATCAAGGCAGGGGCTGATTGGGCCAGCGCGGGCACCACGACCTTAAGCGGCTGGCGCTCCTCGCACAGTTTTGATCCGTCGTCGGCCAAGAGCGCACAGCGCAGCTCGATCTGCCTAATCCCACTGTGCAGGTCGCATGCCTCGTACGGTATGAAGAGTGAGAGTCGATCGAAGATTGCGGAGGCATGCGAGGAGCTGAGCGGCGCCACCGTCGCCACGGCCTGCCCGTCACTCGACCCTACAGAGAACTCATCGCACCAGCTCTGCCATTGCGGACGGGCACGCACCGGAGAACCATCTGGGTGAAACAGCGAGAGACGGCACCAGGCGGGCAGACGGGCGGTGTCTCGAACAATGACACGAAATACACCTTCGACCCCGTACAAACCCTGATGCATGGCGTCAGCGAAACCATGCAGGTCTCGAATCGGGGCAACCGGCTCTACCCCTTGAGCATCAATCAGTTGAAGCGTCGCAAGTCGATCGCGATAGAACCGCACGATGTGCGAGAGCGCTCTCGACACCCCCACCGGCTCCAAAATGCCCTCACGGAAGAGACCCTCCGACTCATTCGCCACATCTTCAAGAATGGCGCGATTTGCCATGTCATACAGTTCGATGGCCGCACGTTGCATCACGAGATGACCACTCAGCGCCTGAAAGAGCAGCTTAATCCCAGTGACGTCCATGCGCTGAATGCCGTGCAGGTCAAGCAGCCGTTGAAATATATATAAGATCTTGTCGGCCAATTCTGCGGTGCCGACGCGAGCCCTGCGGATCGCGACTACGTCTTGCTCAATCTGAGCGAGCAAACGCTGCTGCTCTGCGATGTCAGATACTGCTCCATCTCTAAATGGAATTACGACCCTGCCGCGCCCGCGCTGGGGCTCAGCGCGCAACGCATTTGACCCGTCACTCTTTCCTGCGACTTCCATTGCTCAAACCCAAAAACAACTCTCTTACACCTTCGCATAGAGTCTGGAGGATTCGAAAGGGAAGAAGTATGAGCGCATTCAGATAAAAGGGGAAGTCGACACGAGACAGGTCCGTCCCTCCGAAACCTTCCGGCCAGCCGGCAGCTCCGATCGGTCGATCTTCCGCCAGCCGACTGGGAGTGGCCGGCCAAATACGCGATCGAGCCCCGGTGCCGGCATTCTTGGCCAAGTACAGTCGACTATGAAAGCTTGGTCAAATTGGCTATAAGTGTCCATCCGCCCTCAACTTCCTGTCAGCGCACCCGGCGCGCAGAGAAGCTCTGTCGAGGGGTTATCCTTTATCCGGAGATCGCGTACGAATGGCCACTGAGATCAAGATGCCACAGCTAAGCGACACCATGGATGCCGGTAAGATTCTGGTGTGGCGCAAGAAAGAGGGCGAGCAGGTTCGCCGCGGAGACGTGCTTGCGGAGGTAGAGACGGACAAAGCAAATTTAGAGATAGAAGCATTTCAAAACGGCACCCTGTTGAAGATCTTAGTGCCTGCCGAGCAGAGAGCCAAAGTTGGCGAAGTGATTGCAGTTATTGGTGAGGCTGGGGAGCAGGTGGCAAAAGCCGCACAGAACGGCGCTGCAATGCAAAGCGCTAGCCCCGCGCCCTCAGTAAGCCCAGCCGCACAGACGCGGCCCGCAGCAACGACTGTCCCAACCTCAGCAGGTGGAGGCATCAGCGCAACCCAGACGAGCGGCAGAGTGAAGGCCTCTCCCCTCGCCCGCAAGATCGCAGCAGAAAGGCAGATCGACCTCACCGTATTACGCGGCTCGGGGCCAGCCGGTCGTATTGTGCGAAAGGACCTAGAGCAGTCCCTTGGCACCGCCGAGCTCCCCGTTCAAAGCACCGCTGCGCCAGCCAAGACCCTCGGCACCCCCGCGGTCTCGACCCCCACGCCCTCTGCAGGCGGCACCCTTGCCCCTATGGGCAGCATGCGTCAGACCATTGCGCGCCGTATGCAGGAGAGCGTCACCCAAGCACCCCATTTTTATGTGACCACCAAAATCAGGATGAACGAAGCGCTCAAGCTCCGGGAGGTTCTGAAGGCCCGTCCAGAGTTTAAGGGTATCAGCGTGAACCACCTGGTGATCAAGGCTGCCGCCTACGCACTCGTCAATGAACCGCGGGTAAATCGTGCAGTGAAGGACGGGCAGGTATTTACCCCTGCGGGGATTAACATCGGTATCATCACCGCCGTTGAAGATGGTCTTCTGATCCCGGTTATTAAAGACACCAATACACTGCCCCTCCGCGATCTCGTCTTCGAGGTGAATGCTGCAATTGAGCGGGCGCGGGCCGGACGTCCCAGCTCCCAGGACTTGTTGGGTGGCACCTTCAGCATCTCCAACATGGGCATGTTTGATGTGGAGAATTTCACCGCCATCATAAATCCCGGCCAAGGAGCGGTGTTAGCGGTCAGTTCGGTACATCTAGAGCCAATCGTCAATGATGACGGGCAGATAATCGCTGGCAAGGTCATGCAAGTGACACTATCGGTCGATCACCGTATTATTGACGGGGTTATGGGGGCAACGTTTCTCAAGCACTTTAAAGAGGCTCTTGAGACCCCCTCTCTATTACTGCTGTAAGGTGTTGGTGGATCTGTATGCCAATTGAAGTTCCGCGCGGTGACTCTCCAATCGTGAAACCTGGTTGGCTCAAGGCGCGCGCGCCCGGCTCCCCCGAATACTTGGAGACCAAGCAAATCGTTAAATCACTGCGGCTGCACACCGTGTGCGAAGAGGCGCGCTGCCCGAATATCGGCGAGTGCTGGTCTCATCACACCGCTACCTTCATGATCATGGGCGACCTGTGTACACGGCGTTGCCACTTTTGCTCGGTGAAAAAGGGCACCTCGGAGACGCTGCAGCCCCTCGATCCGATGGAACCCGAACGGGTCGGGCGAGCGGTCAAGGAGTTAGGATTACGCCATGCGGTCATCACCTCGGTCGATCGTGACGATGTCGCCGATAATGGCGCTTCCCACTTTGCAAAGACGGTACGTGCCATCAAAAAACATGCCCCGGAGTGCAAGATTGAGCTTCTTATTCCAGACCTAAAGGGTTCGGTCGAGGACCTGCGCACCATCGTTACCTCTGGCATTGATGTGCTGAATCATAACGTGGAGACGGTTCCACGCATGTACAAGAAAGTGCGTCCGGGTGCCGGATATGTGCGCTCCCTCACTATTTTAAGGGAGGTCAAACGCTTTGCCCCGCAGGTGCTGACCAAATCGGGCATCATGGTGGGTTTAGGCGAGGAGAAAGAGGAGGTGCTGCGGCTAATGGACGATCTGCGCTCCTGCGACGTAGATATTATGACCATCGGTCAGTACCTACGCCCCTCCGAACGTCAGCTCCCGGTACGATTCTTCGTGACTCCAGAGGAGTTCAAGGAGTATGAAACAGAAGGTCTGCGGCGTGGGTTTAAATTCGTCGAGTCGGGGCCATTCGTGCGGAGCTCCTACCATGCGTGGAAGCACACGGGTGATTCGCCAATCGTCGGTAGCGCTGCACTGCAACAAGCCTCAGGGCAATAGTGTATGGATCCATTAGTTGAACTGACCCGGGGCGGTATCCGTGAGTCGGTGCACTTCGGAGCAATTGCCGTTGTCGATGCCCATGGAACCCTGCTCGCGTCAGTGGGTGAGATCCAGAATCCAACGTTCCTTAGATCGTCTGCCAAGCCGTTCCAGGCTCTCCCCCTTGTCCGCTCTGGTGTCGCCGATGCGCTCCACATCACAGACAAAGAATTGGCGGTCATTTGCGCCTCACATGTGGGGCTGGATGAGCATGTGGAGGTAGTCGCCGGTCTGCAGTCGCGCATCGGTATTTCGGAGCAAGATCTGCTGTGTGGCTGCCATGTACCGGAGGACCGGGCGGTGGCGCAACGGCTGGCACATGCCGGACAGAGCGCGACGGCGCTGCGCAACAACTGCTCCGGCAAACACAGCGGCATGCTGGCCTACGCCAAGCACCTCTGGAACGGCGATACCTCGCGTGACGGCCGATCGTACTTGGACCCCCAGAGCGAGGTGCAGCAGCACATCCTTTCCGCATTCTCCGAACTGTGCGGCGTGGCAGCACAGGAGATCGTCATAGGCATCGACGGTTGTTCGGCGCCAAACTTTGCAGTGTCGCTCCAAGCGTGCGCATTCGCCGCGGCGCAGCTTATTGATCCGCGTCATCTAGGGGCAGCAACAGGCAAAGCCGCCTCACGAATTAGCAACGCCATGATGACCTTCCCCGATATGGTGCGAGGTCCGGGGCGATTCGATACCGAGCTCATGCGGCTCTACAACGGCAAGGTGTTGTCTAAGCTGGGGGCAGAAGGCTATCAGATGATAGCGCTCGCTCCCGCATTGACACGAAGTGGTGTTGGCGTGGGCATCGCAGTGAAAATTTCTGATGGAGATCTAACCTATCGGGCCTCTCCTGTTGTGGCTCTTGAAACACTGCGTCAGCTCGAAGTCCTGAAGAATATCGCGGGCTCAGCCCTGGAGCCCTTCGCCGAGAGGACCCTCAAGAATCACCGCGGTATCCCAGTGGGCGAAATCCGGCCCTGTTTTGCATTGTCTCGACGCGGATAGCTTGAACTAGGGTGAACCATTACGACTGGGGGGTCGAAGCAGCTGTAAGGCCAGCTCGGGCATCTTACTGGCGGACCGCAACACTGAACTGGCCGTTTGCTGCAGAATCTGTTGAGCCGTTAAGCGCGCAGCTTCAGCGGCGACATCAACATCACGGATGCGTGATTCGGCTGCTTTGTTGGCCTCTTGAGAGATCAACGCGATGTTTAGCGCCTGTTCCAAGCGACTCTGCATGGCGCCGAACTGGCCGTTGAGTTGATGAAGCTCCGTCAGGCGGTTTCCAAGGATCTTCAGGGCATCGAGGGCGCGCGCGGCGTTTTCGATACCGGTGAAGTCGATGTTCGATACTCCCTCGTTGCTGCCGTACGCTTGTTGGAACATTGTCAGTGTGGGAGCCGCAAGAAAGGTCAACCCTCGTAGATCAAGACCCAGATAGCCCACAGATTCATAGCTTCCGTTCTTATCGGAGTCGAAGCGGTAAGTGAGGGTAATCTCCCCCGTTCCGTTGACCTTTCCGGTAGCGGCATTTACCGTAAAACCACCGCCTGGCATCCGCACCCAATTATCGGGATTATTGGAGACGGAGCTAAAGCCATCAGGAAAGAAGCCGCCTAATACTGCAGTGTCGCCTACCCGTTGATACATCACAGCGCGGTAGTTTCCGTTGGTATATTCAAGCCCCACCATCACTTCTTTTTCAGCGCCTTGTGCGTCTTTGACGGTGAATCTTGCAAGACGCTGGTTATATCCAGAGTATAATGAGGCCTCAGTCCTCTCTGTATAATCGGCATTCGCGATGCCGCTGCCATAGGCATAGCCTTCGCGAATTATGCCGCTCAGCACCCCTGTGTCGCCTAAGGACATACCTATAGAAGACTCACCGGTACCGTCAACGCCAGTTTGAATAACAAGACGGCTCGGATTGGTGCCTCGCCCCGCAATCAGAAGGTTCAGTCCGTTGAATGAGGTGCTGTTGCCAAGACGGCCAAATTCAAAGCTTAGCTGGCGATACTCCTTCATCATGGCGGCGCGCTGTTCCGTCGAATACGAACCATTGGCGGACTGTGAAGCCAGCTCCATCATGCGTTCGAGTATCAGGGTCTGGTTCCCTATGGTGCTGCTCGCAATGTTAATGGCGGAGATCCCATCGTTGATGTTACGGGATGCGCCGGAATAGAGGCGTGATCTAACACGCAGCTGGTCGGCAATTGAGAGGCCGGCTGCATCATCAGAAGCGCGGTTGATGCGCTGACCCGAGGAGAGTCGCTCAAAAGATAGACCAAGCCGTGCGGAGGATTCTCCGAGCAGGCGCTGCAGCCGCAGTGCAGCGATATTGGAGTTGATTGAGATCACGAGCTTAATCCGCTTCCATGCGTAGTCACTATTGGAATCGGCCGTATTCCTGCCCGAAATTACGTTCTGCGGCGCTTTTTACTCATATAACCTTGAGAAATAATTGGAATTTCTAGGGAGCCCAAGTGACAAAGGAGCTCTGGAGTTGCCGCAAATGACAGGTCATATCAAATGGTTAGGCAGGCTATGAGACGCACTGCCTGAAATGACCGGATGAAGTCGTTCTCAGTGAAACACGGGGCAGTTTCCCCATGAGCGCGAATAAGAAATTTACCTGGGTCAGAGAATACACCTCGCCCACTGAAGGTTCATGCTCCATTTTTCAAAGACAACAAAATACTCACGAGTTCTATACGTATCACCGCTAAAGACGATGAACAGCTGTCGACATGATCAGTTCTTCTTAAATTTCAGCTTGAGAACTGAAACCATAAGCCTCAGATCACAGTGATAAGTCGCAAAAGTGCGCAGAGGTAGTTTGGGGCTAAGGATACGGGTAGCACTTTACTCACAAGTAAATGTTCCCTACGGAACTACTCTTCGTTCCGTCCACCTCCTTGCATTTCACCGGATGGCGATGCTGTACAATTTATAGAAAACTGCATTAATGAAGACTATGCAGCCAATCCTTTCTGAGCGAGAAATCTGGCAGAGATACGATGACGACGAACGTCGGCTCACAGCGCCATTGACCGAGCGCATGCTCAATCTCGCTAAGATCGCTCCAGGAATGCGCATTCTCGACATCGCAACAGGTCGGGGCGAGCCCGCTATTCCTGCAGCTCATCGCGTCGGACGCGATGGCCTTGTCGTCGGAGTAGATCGGTCAAAAGACAGTTTACAAATGGCAATCGACCGCTCCGCGCGCGAGGGGCTTTCGAATATGGATCTGCGCCTTATGGATGCTGAGGTGCTTAACGGTATTCCGACGTCATATTTCCATGCGACGCTCTGTCGCTGGGGATTGATGTATTTTGACTCGCCGATCTCTGCGCTCACAGCTGCGCATAGGGCCATGTTGCCTGGCGCTCTATTGGTAGCCGCGGTTTGGGCCGAGCCTGATCGTGTGCCGTATTTCAACCTTCCACGGCAGATTCTTGCGAGGTACGCCGCCATTCCGCCGATTGATTTCACCGCTCCAGGCACATTTCGATATTCTGATGTCAACATCATTCGGAACGACCTTCGCGCCGCGGGTTTCAAAATCGATCATATGGAGGAGTTGGATGTCACTGTCATGGAAGCGAGCAACGCCCGCCAAGTAGTCGAGTGGACAAGAGCCTTTGGGCTCACGAAATTGCTGAATAATGAGTCCGAAGATATTCAACGACAGTGGGAAGCCGATCTTTGCAAGGAAGCAGAAAAGCTTAGAGCAAATGAATTCATCCGTCTTGGTGGCGTAACCCGTATCGTTGTCGCATCTGCGCTCTAAATCGTACCGCCTCCGATCCCTGGTGGCGGAGCATTTAAAGAGCGGTAATACTTGACAGTGAAGAGATACGGAGAGGCTCCCTCCGCGCTCCAGATCTTGCTCTGTTGTTATTTATTCTTTTGGGAGTTCAATTCGAAAGGCACAATGACTCCTCTTTTAAGATGATTGATTTACTTAAAGACTAACGAAGCCCTCGTAGACATTCCGGCAAAAATCTCAGCTTTCCAACTACCCAAACTTCAAGGCCACTACACCAAACTCACGGGATGTCGGCCTAATGTCCCCACGTCATTGCACATGATTGATCTGCCTAGACTCAATCAGATGCTGATTTATGTCGTGCCGCAGGTTCTCTGAGGAGATCAGCTGGGGAGCGCGTTATCGCAGTGCGGATAAGCTGATCATAAGAGTTCCCGGTACGTTGAACCTCTTCCAGCCTCGCTTCAATCGCGCAGGGGCCGCCACTCCCGGTCGCATAACTATGCGGGCGCTGTAACTCCCGCGACGCAGCCGCGCTGTGAAGCTTCCATCGCCGCGCACCCGCCTTGTGAGTAAACCACCTTCCGGTGTTCGTATGCTCACGCGGATTTGCCGCAACAGGCGCAGTTGCCCCGGAGGGACTTTGACCTTACCGACCACTTGAAAGCGATTGCGAGGAGGAGCGTTCGGTGTCGTCGTAGGCGCTGCGGTGGGAGTGGCCAATGGGGTTTGAGTCGGTGTAGGAGTTGGGGCGAGGCCAAAGTGAATGCGTACACGAGCCCAATTGGGCGCCGATTCTACCTGTGTGATTTGGAGGGAACCAAGGTCAATCGTTTCACTGTCTCCGACGGCTCCTAAAAAGAGTGATTCGCGGTGACCATCAAATCGATGCACGCTTGTTTTTCCGTCCCATGCGACGGGAAGATTTCTAGAGTAACGAGAGTCAGAATGACGATATGATATGAAATAGGCACTTCCTGCCACTCCCGGTACGCGTATCTTAAGCACCTGCGTCACCGATGGCAGGCCGCCGGGTATTTCATCCGGAATGATATCGCTTGAGGAGATATAACGCTCTCCAGATCGAGAGACAGTGGCCTGATTCTCCAAAGGCAGCCAGCCCGCCTGGTCGCGATGGGGTGCGTTGAAGCGCCTCCATCCGATGCCTGAAGCACCCATTGGGCATGAATGATCGCTGTAGTATGCCGCGGGATCAGCTGCACCGTCATTATCGGCGTCGACTGCAGCGTGCCTCATGCCAAAGTTGTGACCCAATTCGTGTATTGTGGTGTCTATGGTCCTGCAGGCACTTGAGATTGCCCAACAATCGGCGCCACACCTTAAGACCGCGAGACCCGTCCATCCGCAGTTCTGAGTTGCGGACCCCGGCACAAAATACATGACATGCTGATATCGAGAGAGAACAACTCCTTGGGCAGTGGCGGCTTGATTAGCTAAGAGCATCCAGATGTATGGCAGGCAGTGGTACGATGTGGCGTAGGGAATCGATACCGAGAATACATCGGGATGGCCATTGCCATCCGCGTCTGGATCGAACGCGATCTGGCGATAGCTTGCCTCCTCGAAGAACTCACCCACATTCTCAGGAGAACGCCACAACATCGTCGACAGATCTGATGCGCTGCACTCAACCGCGGCGCCTCGAAAGTTCACCCGAAGAACGAGGATGGTCCGTAACGTTGAGGCGCCACCTAAGCCGACTACCCCCTCTTCAATCGGGACAATACTTTCTGGAATTACCACCAGTCCTTCTGGTCCATGTGAGGTCCATCGTCCTCCGAGTTGAACTGTCGTATCCCCGTATCGGCGTGCCGTTTCCTCTTCTATTGATAGTGGAATTGTTGATCCAGCACTGCGTAGGACAGTATGGAAGCGTGCGGATTGTCCGTGCAAATCTTCTGAAATAACTCTCTGTAGCCTACCCGACCCAGAAAAGTAATCACCTTCTTGTTGGGCGTAAAGGGAAACTGGAAGAAGCAAAAGAGTCGCGGTAGCTACTGCCCAGCAAAGCGTGAGGACGCGATTCGGTCTATGCTGATGTCGCACTAGTAGTGCCTTACCTACAAAACAACTCTTTTTGCGCGATGGGGACCTATTGCGTAGGAGGAGCCACTACCAACGCAATTTCCGGAGCTTATCAGACTATGCACAATCTGTTCCAACCGTGGGTTGGACCGATTGAGAATATAGTTCCTGCAAATAGCGGCCATAGTTCTCGCTAGAGTTGTTCGGCTTGGGTCGCAGTCAATCCGCTAGAAGAGCCCTAGGTTGGTCTTGAGTGAGGGGCTAGTAGGTGTGCAAGGCGTGGCGTTCTTATGAGCTCCAGTAGTAAGGCTCCATCATTCAATCTCCTCACAGGGGCTAGATTATAGATGGCTACAATCACGGACGCGCCACTTAGCATGGAGCACCATGCGAGCACAGTGGACGCCGCGCAACAAGTCATGGGTCCCATTGCAGCAGATAAAACGACAATCAACCAAGGGGCGACGACGCTGAGAGATGCACAAAGCATAAGCACAAGTAGCGCCATTCCGAGAATAGGTACGAGCGTGCCATGCGTCACAGGTTGCGGTGGGCTGATGTGATGGTCGGTTCCATTCTGAAGTCCATATTGCCTTCTTAACTGCACGATAAGAGGCCTTCTGATTACTAAATGCCCGGTGGCCGTCTCTCGCATCGCAATTGTAAAGCCAATAGGGAAGGGGAGAATGCGAAGTCGTAGGTGCATACTTCCTACCATGCCATCCACTAGAGGTGGCCCAAATCCACAATCACAACCAGTGCATGTTCCCCCGAATAATCGAGAGCCAATGAGCATTCCGAGTTCGTAAAGCGAAAGGACAAGACAAACAACACCAAGGTATGTAACCCATAGGAGAGTAGTTTCAATCGTCATATGCTGCCCCTAGCGACCACAACGTTGAGGTTCCTCGGCAGATGCGTTGCAAGTGGTTTGGGTCGAGCCAGCTTGGGGCGTCCGCCCTTCTTTCTAGGGGAGGGAGGTTGGTCGAAGAACGAATCGGGAATTATAGTTCCGCATAGGCGTTCGATACTTTCAGTGCGAATTCGCCAATCACTCCCAATCTTAAATGCCTCAATCACTCTCCCCTTGATGAGGTCATAGAGCTTTGCGCGGTTGACTCGAAGAATACGAACAGTTTCGTTGGTTGTTAGTAATATCGGTTTGGTGTTCATGATTATGCTCCCCCACAGCGCCTATTTGAGTGATACGGAGACAAATGGAGAGAGACTGATCTCAACAACCTATCTGTCCCCATATCGCTCGTAGTATTTCTCACCTTGGTGACCCTCTTGGAGTTTCGAGGGATTTCAGGGTCGAGGGTGCAGTGGATGTCGGTACATCTAGGAATATCAATAGGATATGCATTCACGGATTCCGGAGCTTTTCAGGCGATTGGACTTTGTGGCCTGTGGTACAACAGTTCACACGATGGCGTGCGCGATTGAACTCACATTCTCTGAGGCAAGACCTCGGAAACTTGAACGCATTGCGTTTAAGGCTGGGAAGACGCGACAGTTATTTCGTGGAATTGAGCGCTCGGGTCAGACAGGGTTCTTTCAAACAACAAGAGCTGTTCGTGCGATGGTGGCACTGCTTATTCAGGCTCGGTTGTCGCGGAGCTTGCTCACCGAAGACCATCTCTCAGAGCCGCTTCACGGTGAGTTGGGTAGCCAAGCCGCATCCCTCAATTTCGCGTTGGGACGTCGCCCAGGTTGGGTAGGCGCATTATTTGGATCAACGCGCGAAGACCTGCAACTTCTGTACAGCATTTTTCACCGCAGCAATCCTGACGGAAAGCGCTCCGGTGCGTTCTCGGTATGTGTAAACTTCTCAGTCTTACGGCCAAAGAATATTCGAATCTTCACTGCTGCTGGTGGTGAATTAGCGGGGGAGGGGTTATTGGAGCTTCTGTCGGAGTACAGAGAAACTGCCGTATTCGCGCGTGCCCCGCACAGGACCCCATCGTTAGAATCAGCGCAACGGAACGAGATAGACCTACATGCGATTTGTGTGCAGGAGGCGTATCGCGCGCTCTGTTGTACAAACATTTTCTCTCTAGATCGCTTAGTTGGTAGTCTAAAGCAAGTGTTTGAGCACTCGATTGCGAAGACATACCATTGGAGTCCGAGGGTAATTGGGGATGCATTAGATTTTAAGCTCACTGAAGCGCAACGACTTGGGCTTGTTCCACCGGAGCCAGACTCAAAGCTTGCCAAGGCAGTGGAGGGTATGCGAATCGCGATCAGCACCGGAGGTGTTGCAGCCGTCGCTCTATTGGACTTTCTTAGAGTTTTTCGCGGGTACCCGATCCACGTAGAATATCGATTTCCTAACAGCCAGGCGGCGCTCCAAATGATGAGCGACGAATCATTCGCCGCACTTGCTGATGGCATAAACATGAGTATTCCATGTGCGCTGCGTTCCCTTGAAAGTAAAGGCCCCTATCGCCCTCTTGTGTTCATGCCCCCTAACTCGCATGGGGTAGTTCGCACTAGGACCTCGGGGACTCCGCCATCTATTGTTGGGCTGGCCGATTCACTGGGATCCTCTTCATTCTTCATATCCGATCTGGAACGACGAGGAGAGGTGCTCATCCCCCCATCATGTCGTGTAGGGGATGCGTCTGAGATAGCCATGTTGCTTCGTGATGGAGGCCAAAACTTGGCCTCTGTACTATGGTGGCCGCACTACGTGTTCCATGCAAACCTCAACCCGGCGGTTGAAGTCACTACATTACCGCAGGTCTGGTCCTACGAGGCGACATGCCTCATGCTCCACAAAGCATGCTTTGAGAATGGTGTCGGTGTTCGGCTCAACGCCGAGCTTAGGAATGCATGGCAAGTTCTGCTTGAGAACACCAAACTTCTCCGCCAATTAGTCACGGCCAGGCTTAATGAACCAGATTTCCGAAAATACTTCATAAGATCATGTGGCATCCAAGAATTTATGGTGAGGAACCAAATCGAATCGCGAACTGGGCTTAGAGAGGCCGTGTGACGATCCGCGTTACTTTTTGAGGACCATATATGCGCAGTGAAAAAGCAGATGAGATTCTCGCTCGAACCCGGGCAGCTGCAGGGCATCCTTATGACGTGACCCTTAAGGGTATTACTGTCGGCGTAGTTCGAGGAGTTTACCCGACGAGCGAGCTATCAACTCTTGTTGTTGAATGCCTTGAAGACCCGAAAATCGGACTTATGGCGGGTGAACGTATGCTGGACTACGGGACTGGCGTTGGTTATCTCGCCATTGCCGGCGCCCAGCGCGGAGCCTTTGTGGTAGCTACAGATATCAATGCAGCCGCTACGGAATGTGCTAGGTCGAATGTGGCGAGGGCTAGACTTTCAGATCGGGTGGATGTTCGTCAGGGACCAGAATTTTCAACCCTTCGACCAGGCGAGAAGTTTGACGTCATTACTGCGGGGATGCCCTTCGAGGATGCCGAGGTTCGCGACCCCCTGGAGCGTGCAGTCTATGATCCAGGCTTCGTGATGAGGCGGGCTCTATTTGAGCATGCTCGTGAGCACCTCACTCCCAGTGGACGTATTTTTACTACTTACTCCGAGCGTGTTCAGCTGGTACGCCCACTTGAGAATTTTGACCCGTCCTACAACTACCAGATAGTTAGAGACCGAATGATAAAGGGCGAGCGTAACTTTGTATTCATGATTACGCCCTGACTCGGTAGACCCCCCAAGGCCTATCCACTACTTCTTTGCTTGATGCTGCGGGGTAGCATTCGAGTTTACATTACTACCGATAATCGAACATTATTGACCTCCCCCCAATTTATGATCCAGTTTTAAGTAAGTTTTCCCCAGTTTTTATACATATCTTTTTTCGCATTCAGCTGATGTTTGATCGCTGAGGCTGCCGTGGGGCCGCTCGTGGTTGTACTCTTTCCTGAAGACTTCAATCAACCATTGAGCGTGTCGCAATGTAAGGAAGAGGTGTGCGTTTAAGCACTCATCCCTGAACCTGCCGTTGAGGGATTCGACAAAGCCATTTTGCATAGGCTTTCCTGGCTGAATAAAGCACAGTTCCACTGAGTGCTGGGCGGCCCAGCTCCTGAGCTTCTCGCAGACGAACTCTGGGCCGTTGTCGACTGTTATCGAGAAAGGATATCCGCGGGTAACCGCTAGGCGCTCCAGCACTGCCAGAACCTGCTGACCAGAGAATGAACGACTTACTTCTAGTGCGAGGGCCATTCGCGAGAGGATATCTTCCACAACCAAGCAGCGGAAGGTCGAGCCGTTCGCAAGTGTGTCATGGATGAAGTCCATGCCCCACTGCTCGTTAGGGCGCTCAGGCCGCTTCAGGGGATTTCTCTGAAGCACTGTGAACCTCCGTCGTACCCTCCGCCGGAGCGCAAGATTATTGAACCTGTAGAGGCTTTCCACGCGCTTGTAATATACCTGCCACCCCTTTCGTCGCAACCGCTTGTACAGTCCTAAGCACCCAAGCCGCGGCTTTGCTGCAGCAAGCTCCAATAGCGCTTTTTTTAGCCCCTCATTCCATGTCTCAGGACGCTTTCGGTAGCGCACCATGCTACAGGCACAACCAACAACCTTGCACGCCTGCCGCTCACTCAGTCGGTGCGCCATTCCTAGGTGTTGCACCGCCTTCCGTTTCGCGTCAGGCGTTAGAATTTTTTTGTGAGTAAATCCTGGATCGCGTGGATCTCGAGTGCCTGATCCGCCACTATCTTCTTAAGCTTCTGATTCTCCTCTTCCAGGCTCCTCAGTCGCCGCAGCTCTGCTACCGTCATCCCGCCGTACTTCTGTCGCCATATGTAAAACGTAGGGTCGCTCATCCCATACTTCCGGCATAGATCTTTCGTCGAAGCTCCAGCCTCTGCTTCCCTAAGTATCTGCACAATCTTCTCTCCACTGTATCGGCTCTTCTTCATTCTTCCTCCCTTATCACACTTAGGAGGAAAACTAACTTTAGGCTGGTCCACTTTTCAGGGGGTACGTCAGCTGACGTCCAAGGTAATGGGGTCCCGTGAATCGCTACTGTAGATTCGCGACCTCGAAGGAGACGTCTTTGAGTTGGAAGGAGAGGGTGCGAGAAGCAAATCTCGTCAACATTCACTGTTTCGGTCTCAGATAGCTGAATCTCGAATAAAGCGGATTCCAATAGCCACCTCTACCCGTTCTGGCAATTCACTACGGCACTTCTCGCGTCGCCCGAAGAACCAATCCTCCAACAACCCCATCCTCGGCAGCCTTCGCATAGCCCCGGTACTTGGTGAGAGCGTGTTCAAACCATTGTTGACCCGCCATCGCCAAGATCTGATCTTTGCACGACTCAATTCCGGCTACCAGAGCTTTGTACCAGCGTGCATAGTCAGTGGAGATGTCTCTCATCTCTACAATCTGCCAACCGGTTCCGGCAAATAGAGCTTGCACCTGATCAATTGCGAGCGGTTGCCACCTCGAACCCTCATAGGTTTCGGCAAAGATGCGAGCTCTGTCGTCAGTAGAACGTATGAAGTAATCGAAGATACGAAGCTCGCCACCAGCGGGGCAGACCGCCGCACATTGTGTAAGCACCTTTCGCTGATCCGGCATCGTATACAGGGCGTTGAACATATACACGAGATCGAATGGTCCGGGGACAGTGGTAGAAAGATCAGAAGCGTCCCCACACACAAAGCTGTGCCTGGGATATGTCGTCAATGCATATTCGATGGTGGGCCGATCGTTATCTAATCCCGTCACTACACCGAACCCCAGTTTGCTTACCTCCTCGGCGGTGCCTCCAAGACCGCAACCAACATCCAATAATTTGCGCTGTGGATTGGACCCAAGGTCAGCAAATACCATTTTGATTGCTTCCACTTCCCCAGGATGAGCAAAGTCGCCTCCGCGCACGACGCTAAGAACCTGCTTGCCTTGCGCAGAATTCATCCTCATCGACTCTGGTTGAGCGAATGCTGTCATTTAAACTCCAGAAACATCGTTGGGTACTTATACTGAGCGATTGCACCTCGTGAGTCAAAATTGAAAGTACGGCTAAGGATAAACACGGCATTATTAATTACCTGTGATTGTTGCTGATTTTAGAGTTAGTCCATGCCTGAATTCAGATCTGAATCCAGGATGCAGATTCAGGGGTAGCCTGTGACTTATCCAGAGCGGCCCGTGCATGGGCTTCAAGCTTGCGAGGTCCCTCTGGGGTAAGAGTATCGGCAGCACGTTCTACCTCATATTCTACGTTCACTTGCACTTAAGGAAGCTGTGGAACAATGCGCGTTATTCATTGAAGAGCTTATATGTACGCAGTGAGAAGGCAGATGAGATTCTGGCGCGTACCCGGGCAGCCGCGAAGCATCCTTATGACATTGCCGTAAAAGGAATTTACTTGTATCCTAGATACACCTCGCCCACTGGAGATTCATTCTCCATTTTTCAAACACTACAAAATACTCACAAGTTCTATAAGTATAGCCGAACGACTCCGCTAAAAAAGATTAGCAACTGCCGATATGATAAGTTCCTTTTGAGAACCATTAAATTATAGCATCGAGTACTCGCTCGAACGAGAGACGACAAGCCCCGGGGTCATCGGTGCATTTCAAGGAAGAGACGTATAGTAACGGGGACTTGAGAAACGACGGCCAAAAGACTCAAGCGGAACGCCTCAACATTCAGCCTGAGAACTGAAATTATAAACCTCATACAAAAGTGATAAGTCGCTCGTCGGCGCAGAAGTAGTTTGGGGCTCAGAATACGGGTAGCACTTTACTCACAAGTAAACTTATGATCCGGGGTCCGCAGGATCCTCCGCCGACACCAACTCCCCAACCCTCGGCCACGCCAACCCCCGATCCGACACCTGCTCTCCCGCAAGGCTTTACTGGGACATTGATGACCTTTGAACTCTCCGCCGCGGACAGCTCTGCTGGGAGTTTAGTGTTGAGCTTCGAGCAGGCGAGCTATGATCCGGTGCTTGACACCGCATCACTGCAGATCAACGCACCACAAGAGGTGCGCTCTGCGGCCAATGTGTTGCTGGGGACGTTACGCAACATCTCGGTAACAGTGGCTCGCAATCCGGCGCGGGTTGTCACAAGCTTCCAGCTGGATGTGGGTAATCAGGACATTGAAGTGCGTGCCCATTCTGGTCAACTAGGAATAGAAGCTATCACCAGTCCTCAAGCGCAAGCACGGGCCAGCTCCTTCGTGCGGGATCAAAATATGAATGGGGTTCGCTTGCAGATGCTTGATAATGGAATCTACTATCCTTACTCAATGCTCGAATCAATCGAGCAAGAGTTTGGAGTCCTCCTCGGAGGTATTGAAATCAGCGCCGGTGGGCAAGGCTCCGCTACCCACAATGACCCACCGAGTGGGTATCGCCCCGTCGGTACAGCCCTAGATACGATTGGGGACCGCAGCGGCTTTTCAATCACTGCTGGTGATAGAGTAGTCGGCAGTGTCCTGTTTCGTCTTCAGGCGAACTAAGGAACCCTACTGTCAGTCCACTACAAGGGGTGCTCGCGTTCTCGCTAGTGAGAAGGCTTCGCAAAGGTCATGTCCGGAGAATCTATAATTCCGGAAGTTTCTTTGTGGAGCTCGATCATGCCTGCGGCGCGGCGCCGGGGGGATAACAATTAGCAGCGATTTTTGCATGGGGCTGAACCCGTGGCAGGGAAAGAGGCATTATTGGTGTGATTACTTACTTTTGCTTGAGCGCGCCCTGAATTTCGGCAAGTTCATACCTTAGAAGTATGGTATCGCGCATTAATTGAGTGTTTGCAATTTTGTCCTCAAGATATTCAACTCGCATCTCCAGCAGGGCATTCACTTCAGGAGTCAATTGAGGCAATAAATCTCGCCATGCCGTCATAGCGCTCACCTCAAATCCATCTGGAGTTCTCACATCATGGCGCATCGCTGAAATCATCTGTTCTGCCACAGGGCGTAGTGTATCTATCGGCCGTCCACTCATTTCGGCTAATGCACCGAGAGAGAAGGGCTCAACGTTTCGAGGCGATATCCCTCCCAACTGAATGCTAACCACTGTGGCATCGAATGTACTATCAAGAATGGAGCAAGCCTGGTCTTGCACGCCGTAGTGTGTTGCGGTGTCCAGGTATAGACGAACATTCCAAGGTTCGGGCACTCTGCCGGCCGCTTCCCTTCCCAACCACTGTGCGCCAAGGGACATGACGGCGGCCCTTCCATCAGGAATTGTGGCTGGCGCCATTGTTCCAATGGTCGAATAGCATTCAAGAAACGAAAGGCACTCGGCATCGGAGAGAAGAGGGCTCTCAATGAGGTGCCAGCGGTGCATGTCATTGACGTAACGCATCAGCGTCGTTGCGGCATTACTGGACGGTGGGAGATACAAGTCGGATTGGGAAGCTCTTTTAAGTGCCCTACCCAGTTGATCGGGTGATGAGCTCCATAGTTTATGGAACCCAAAGAATGCACCACTCTCGGCAGATGCCGGGTCACTCTTTGCCAATTCGGCTAATGCAAGGGTTGCAGCGCCCGATTGTGGGGATGATGTTTCGCACTGTCGCACATAGGCGAGAAGCTCGACAAACGGCCCGGTAGTGAGAAGTGCCGGGTCGTGTAGGACTGCACCCGATACTAGGCAATTCGCCTGAGCCAGTTTCTCTTCCTGGCCGAGGGTCTCCCGCCTATTCAATAGATCAGCGGCACATACGAGTACTGCATGCCTTTCTTCCGCCGTGATGCGCTGCAGATCCGCCAAAGCTTCCTGACGAACATCCGCAAGAAATCTTCCGCTTGAATGAAAGTAGTCCCATGTGGTGGTGTTACTTACCGTTTCGCGAGGGGGCAAATTGGCCATGACGTCCTGGAGGTCGGCAAGGAGCGTGTATTTTGTCTCTGGCTGTTTGAGTTCGGCGCGAATAATTTCACCACCAGTCCGCAAGGTAGATGCTCTATCTGCGGTGGAATCTAGAAGTACGAAGTTAACGTGCCCTTGATACTCTGGATAAGCATACATCGCCGCCATGGAAAGCAGGTGTTCAGCTTCGGTGTCTCGTATCCGGCAAATGACCTCTTCATCGATAGTGCGATCTGTATACTCAGCGGCCGGGTATCTGGCGTGCCAAAGTTCATGCACTAAAGTGGGTGTGATGGCGATAGCTGCAAGCTCATTTGCTTCGTTGTCACTAAAGCCTCGCTCTTTCGCCTGTGCATACGTACGCTCAATTTCACCCGCCGAGAGTGAGATTTGCTCCGTATCTGCCTGATAGGTGCCAAACGTTCCAGGCTCCAACGGCTGAATTGCGACCCTATCGCCAATATTACCAGTGACACCGTCAAAGAGTCGTTGACTCTCAGGGAACACATGGGCGAGCTCTAATGCTCTCGCACGTACGCTGTCCAAGCCGATATCGAAAAGTCGAGGGTCTATGTTGGGGGATCCTTCGACGGCATGTGAATCTGCGGAGATAGTGGGTGAGGAAGGGGCGACAGCGGGTGCCGTATCAAAGGTCGGCCCATAGTCAGCGGACCTTTCAGGAAATGTCGCAAGGCCGATGGACGCAATCGCTGCGGCAACTGACTGGTATTTTGTGAATTCAGCCATATTCAGAGGTCGAGGCAATTTTTGCTATACTGCGCTCGGCAACGGTCTCATCTGCTACGTGCCCTAAGGGAAACCATGGTTACGCGGCAATCGATTGTACTTCGCCGATTCTAGAAATACTCCTTTCATGGCCTAATCGCTGCATATCCCGCATAGAGGTTTCAACTTCTTGGAGCTGCCGCTTCACGGAACGCAAGGCATCTAGATAGTGCAGCGCGTTGAAATCAGTGGTGATGAGGCTGCTTGAGGCCAGCCTCTCCTCAAGTGCTGAAAGGCCGCGGTTGAGGTCTTCAACACAAACAAGGACTGAAGTAGCACGTTCGGCAGCAATGCGGCCATAGATGCCCGACGAATCAGGGCCGCGCCGCTCGAGTTGGTCTCGTTCGTTCTCACAAGCACTGAGGGTTCGATGACACCTGTGCTCCACTTCCTCTGAACTCAGTCCAGAGTTCACTGAGCGCTGCGAGCTTGCGGGAGGAGTCACAGTAACCGGCGCACTTGCCAGCAGACTCTGTACCCTTGAAAGTAGCGAAGCCGCCTCCCCACCGCTTATCACCATTGCGATAAGACCTTCTGTACGGGAGAGGAGTTCTCGCATCTCTGCCATAGATCTACGAGCAGTATCGACGGTATTTAGACTCAGTCGCGCCAGCCGTTCCTCCTCAAGAATTCTTTGATCGGGGCTAAGGATCGGACCGTGCGGTTGCAGCACAAGGCCACTGAAGGGTGCGCCTCCAGAAGAGCGGTCATCGGAGTGGTTATGGTTCTGCTCGTTTGTGCCACGGGTAGAATCGTTGACGGGGATCGTGGAGGATGAATAGCCGCGTGAAATGGGGGCATCATTGCGGCGAGTTCGATCAGACTCCTCTTTTGTCTCCGCGGAGGTCTTTCCTGCAGCCGAGTTTGTGGCTGCGCTTTTTTGATCCTCTGTATTATTTGTGGTTGCTGTTTTGTCTGTTTGGATTGCTACCATCGAAACCTCCCCCCGGATGGGATGATGCAAAATGCACTTTCCCCTGTGGTGCCCAAGGAGGGTTATGCCAATTCGTAACTATTGCGTTTACTCCCGCACCAGTCTTTCTTCATCTATTATGCATACATCATGCAGAGTGTGTCGTGAACTCTCGCAATGAAGTAAGAAAGTTATTGTTCCTGCTGGTGCCTAAGGAGGGTTGTCCGCCTGTGCCAGAGCTACTTTTGCTATCCTAATCAGTGACTTTGACTTCGAAGAGCTATAATTCAAATAATCGCAACTGGTTACGGCTTTACCGTCCACTGCAGGAAAGTAGCCCCGGTTCAGGGAAGCAATTGGTTACGGCTCTACTGTCCACTGCGGGAAAGTAGCCCCGGTTCAGAGAAGCAAAGGCCGTTACCCACACTATATGGCGTCGAAAGATATGGCTTTACCGTGTCGTCATTTCTTTGCATTTACATAGGAAGCATATCCACCTGTCTGCCGGATTAAGGGCTAGGATCGCCGGGTAGCATACGATCTCTATTGTTCCATTATTGGAGGACAGGGTGAAAGGTTTTTTGATTCGCTCAATCGCCGTTGCCGTTTTATTTAGTCTTTTGCCAATGAAGGCAGTCGCACAAAGTGACGAAGATTTGCCTCTAGAGAGTTTGGAAATGGCGGAAGAGGTCGCGCCCAAGACAATGTACCATTGTCAATGGGGCGGTTATCCAGAACAATCATTCGAGGACCATACGGACTGCTGTTTCCATGTGGGAGGGATTCCGAACTCGATTAGCCCAAGAAACGTTTGCTGTATCCTGCCTGTGGAAAAATTTCAAGCTTTTGAGGAATGCCGGAAAGCCCGCAGTTTTGCTCCCGGCTGGAGGTTTCAGATGGTTCCCCCCTCACAGAGATAATAGCGCTCTGGGATTCCTCGGCGATCGTGCGGGAAATGGGCCGATAGGTGAGCAGTCTGAGATGAGGTACTCGAAACCTTACCTTTTCAGACTGTGCCGGGGCTACTTTTGCTAAAGTGATAAGTCGCCAAAGCGCAGAAGTAGTTCGGGGCTCAGAATACGGTTAGCACTTTACTCACAAGTAAATGTTCCTTAAGGGGCGCTGAGGAAATTCAGGGCAAGAGCTACATGAAGTATGTGACTCAATACAAGGACATTCCCTATGCAACTCAGGATGCGGTGCTGTGGCGTCGAGAAGATAACGGGGTAGTGTACATTGCCAGCATGATTCGCGGTGTTATCAACGAGACAATTGAGCTACCTAAAGATGTTCCGGTCGGTACACAGTGGGATTATAACGATGGTGAGCCCTCAAAGCGTGAAGTAACGGCGACGTTGACCCTTGAGCTTGCCGGCCTAAAGTATCCAGACTGCATTGAGGTGACTCGAACAGTGCTCAATAACAAAGCACTGCAGTCCGTTACCAACAAGAGCTACTACTGCAAAGAGGTTGGCGAGGTACGATCGCTCTTCAAACAGCCCTCGCCGATTGGTGACTATATTACCGAGACTTCGATGCGTGAGTACAAGCGCTGATTGTAGGTGATCGTTGTATGCTTGTGAGCATTGGCATAAGGAAGTGTCATTGAGCTCCAAAGAGATTCTGAAACTTGCGCCGCAGTGTACCCGCTTTGGCTGGATTATGGGCGACGGAAAGGCGAGCGCGAGTCGGACGGCTTATTACCTGTTGGAGGAGGAGCAGCGAGGACAGGTCTTTGCTGTTGATAGCCTGAAATGCCTCGTCAATGGCAGCTCCCATTTTCTTTGAAAGGCGAACGGTGATTACATAGTCACCGATAACCATCACGTGCTGACAGGTCGTTCCACCAATGGTACGTCCAGACGCATGTACACAGTTGTAGAGACATTTGCTTACTGCACGTGAAAACTCATGGTCGAGATATGAGCGCCCACCAATTAAGAGATAGATTCGACTTTGACGTTGGGTCAGAACCCGGTAGAACTTCTCAAGCTTGCCCTGCTGCGCGTAATAGAACCACGGATGAGGGCAAAAGTTATACATCTGGGCTTCGCTAGAGCGCTCAAAGACAATCAACATCAGTTGAACCCAAAAGTCATCAAGCGCCATAAGGCTGGCAAAGCTCCAGCTAAGGCCGTGCATTGGAGCCGGAATCACCTGATTGGCGGGCACTGATTGCAGCAGGTTTGATTCGATCTGTCGGGCCAGGTGCAGTAGATCCAGCGCCCAGGTAAGGCTCAGTGAGAAACGGTCACGTACCTTTAACACTACCCCTTGACGCCGTAGTTTTCGGAATATGTGGTACACGGCCTGCACTGAGTAATCGGTGCCGATTTTGCTAAGGCGTGTTTGGATTTCTTGAGCTGAATACGTTGAGCCATCAGCCAATAGAGCCAGGATTCGCTTCTCCAACTGACCATAGTTTGATCCTGTGGTGTTATTAAGCGGCATCTTCCCCCAGCATGAACTTAAAAAACTCTTTTAATTTATCGGCAGACACGCACTCTAAGTTGAGTAACGTTCCTAGGCACCATACCCTCTGTAGCTATGAGACAGTATCGATTTCTGGAGACAATCACTACGCTGTATGTGACCTTCCAGCTTATCTCTGACGTTACGGCATCAAAGCTGATTACGATCTGTGGAGTGCCGCTATCGGTAACAGTGCTCTTTTTCCCAGTCACCTACATTTTTGCTGACATCCTCACAGAGGTGTATGGATATGCCCAGGCGCGCAGGGCAATCTGGCATGCGCTTATCGCATCGGTATTGGCAGCGCTTGCATACCATCTCACACTGCTGATTCCTCCTGCTGCTGGTACCTCAGATGCTGCGCATCAACAGGTGCTTGGAACCGTCCCACGCATCCTTGTGGGAGGTTGGATCGCAGTGTGGACGGGTGCGCTGCTGAATGACTACATTCTTGCGAAGATGAAAGTATGGACTAAGGGCAGGTTCTTAGCGCTCCGTACCATCAGCTCCACTGTGATTGGAGAACTTGCCAATACTTCATTGTTCTACTGGATTGCCCTTGCCGGCATCATGTCGGGAGATTCACTCGTGCAAAGTATTCTAGTAGGCGCATCGATAAAAGTGATGGTAGAAATTGTATGCACTCCCTGGACCTGCTGGGTAGTAAGAACAATGAAGCGCCTTGAGAAGGAAGACTTCTATGATCAAAACACGAACTTTAATCCGTTTGCGCTCTATATCTCAAATGTTCGTCCGTCTGGTTGTTGCTCCTCAGCGGCGCGTGATCCGCAGTGTGCAACCGTGCAGAACAACTGTACCGAACAAGCGTGCTGTGCAATCTGTGCAAAGTAGCCCTTGAGGGCACTGCGTTGTTGCTCTTACTGCATCTGTGCAGGAGCAAATCCCACATCGCTATTCCCATCTTTATCCAGCGAAAAAGTAGCGAGGAGGCCGGGATAGCTCTTTACTTTGGTAATGAGGAAGTCATGAAAGCCAACTCGGTCAAACCTCGATGTTGTATCGAGATAGCGCTCTAGTAGGTCCAGTGCGTCAACAGTTGCCGCCGTGTGAAAAGGGATATCTGGATCCTGACCATGGTCCTCTCGATAGCGGGCGAAGAAGTCTTTTAGGCGTTGAGAGTCGGCCGCATACTTTGGAGCCATGTAGTAAAGCCCACGCATCAGATCCCCAGCAATTGTTTTTGCATCAGGATTTAACGCTGCTGTAAAAGTTGTGTGAACCTCGCCATTAAAGCTGCCAACCTCCGCCAATTGTTTGAGGAAGAGCGCCAGAGCAAGTCCAGTTTGAGTCGGCACAAAGATAGCCTGGGGCTTTAGAGAAAGAATCTTCACCGCATGACTACGAAAATCAGTACTTCCCGGCAGGAAAGTTTCATCAAAAACAAGAGTTCCTCCCAACTCGGCAAAACGTTTGCGAAATGGTTCCGCTGTGTCGGCAGTTGCCTCAGTTTCCTCTGTAAAAAGTGCTACCCGCAGCATGTTGCGGGCTTTGAATAACTCTGCCTGGTCGACGCCATTCAGCAGATCACTGTTGGCGATACGAAATATATACTCCCCGGCGCGGTCGACATTTGTGCCGCCAGTGACGGGCAGTAGAGTTGCCGTTCTTGATGCGTTAATGAGAGCACTGCCGGCCAATGTGCCGTTGGAGCTTACCCCGCCGATGATCACATCGACCTTCTTCACATTAATGAGCGCCTGATATGCGCGTAATCCGTCAGCGGAGGATATTCGAGAATCCTCGTAGCTGAAACGCATAGGATGACGCGCCCAATGGCGCTGGTAGGTCTCTACCGTTCTTACTATGTTTTGGCCGAGGTTCTGTAGGTCGCCAGAAAGTACGGAGGCAACCCCTACATGGACTGGCTCCGCAGCCTTGCTTGAAACGCTCATGCCAAAAGTAAGGAGGATTATTACTGAGAGAAGACCGCGCATAGTGACCCTATGAGTGCGTAACGAGATTGAGTCTATTGCTATGGGAGCGACTAGTATATCTGCGTCCGCACAATTTTTCCTGACACCGGTTTGGCTTTAATCAGCATCATGGCGAGCTAACATCATGAGCTCATTAAGGAAGATTGCGCCGTCTCCCTATTATTGTGGGCTATGGCCATCAGGCGGTCTTCTCTCCTAGTGTTCTCGTGGAATGAGCGGCAGCAAATCTCTTCTGTAACAACGCAGTGTATTGAGGCACTATGACCATCATGAATGAAATTCTCTCCGCTGACGCCAAAGAGTTCCTCATTTCACTCCACCATACCTTTCAGACCGAACGCGAAGAGATCCTTGCAGCGCGAAGTAAACGAAGCGCCTGGCTTCAGTCCGGTGGTGTCCTTGATTTTGCTAATGATACGGCTGCAGTGCGGAGCGGCGGATGGTCAGTAGCGAACGCGCCGGCGGACTTGAATGATCGTCGTGTCGAGATCACAGGCCCCGTGGATTCTAAGATGATCATTAATGCTCTTAACTCCGGAGCGAAGGTATTCATGGCCGATTTCGAGGACTCGAACTCACCCACTTGGGAGAATTGCCTGCAAGGCCAGGCCAACTTAATGCGGGCTGTGCGTCGAGATTTAGCCTATGACTCACCCGAGGGCAAGGCGTATCGCCTCAAGGATGAGATAGCGACCCTCGTGGTCAGGCCATGAGGTTGGCATCTGGTTGAGCGGCACTTCCTTATAGATGGCGTTCCAATCATGGAGGAGAATCGCACCAGGTTCGTAGCACGCTACATTGAGAGAGGCCCCCTATCGCTAGAGAAGCTCAGAATCCATGATGATCTCGTCTCCTACTCCACTAACGAGGGGGCTACGCACGAGTTCGACGCCTTCGAGTTTCTGGCACTCATCTCGTGCCACATCCCGAAGCCCTACGAGTCTCTCACCCGCTACTACGGCTGGTACTCCTGTAGAGCACGGGGAGAGCGCGCAAAGTATGCGCCAGTCCAGGACTGCGCTGCGACTGAGGAGCAGAAAACAAAACCTTCCGTGAGTTGGGCCGCCTGCATAAAACGCATCTTTGAGATCGACCCCCTCGAGTGTCCCCGCTGTAGGGGTCAGATGAGGATTGCCGCCTTCCTTACCGATCCTAAAAATTGCTGATGCTCTCCGTATTCCAAGAGCACAGGCTCCACCCAAAATAGGGCGGCTACCAACCAAAGAGTTCTTCGATGAAATTCCTCCAGATGACTTCGCTTAAGACCAGCGCTAAGGATTCGCGCAACCGAAAACTCGCGAATAGAGGCGCAGCACTCCAAACCTGCGCCTCTCGCTCCTCAACAAAACACAGCACCTGCACTAAAGGCAGGCACACCGGACCCAAGACCTCCCTCTTCGCCTACACCAGCCTCCAAAATGACGGCCGCACTTTAATCGCTCTAATCAAATATCCTACACTAAGACCTTAACCTACTGTTAAGTTTAAGAAAAATCGGGTTTCCTATGCACGATCGCTAGAAGTGAGGGACGCCTAAGCCCATCCATGTGTTAAGGAATTGATAGATGCAAAGCCTAGGATTCTGCTGAGAATATCACAAAAGAAGAAGATCGGATTTGGCAGGGACTTACTGGGGAAGAGAATAGCTCGGAATTTTATCTTATGAAAATTCTCGGGCTGTTCCATTTGTTATCCGCTCCTCAACGGTTTCTGACCGTATATAGATACGGTCTCGCCTGACTCGAAAATTGAACCGCCATGGTCGATAATCACCGATCGAGTCCTTTCCAGCACATCGTCACGCTCTGATGGGGAAAGTGATGCTAATTGTGACCAAGTTCCCATCCAGTTAACAAAATCTTGCGCAGGCTTACTCCAGCTATACGGGGTCCGCCGAACCTGACACTGCCAATAAAGTTTCGTGGCCGCCATTTCATTGAAATATGTCAGCGCCCCCAGCTCATACTCGTCCCGTGTTTCGATACGATAGGTGGGTAATTTCTCAGCAAAAATAGAGTGCAGAGCATCACCCAGCGGGCCAGAGAGCGGGTGATTCCATCGCCAGACCGCTACAAGATTTCCGCCAGGCTTAAGAATCTCATGGGGCTTCTTGAAGCGCTGGTCGCTGGAGACCCAATGCAGGGAATTGGCTGCAAAAACTAAATCAAAATGCTCAAAAGGCAAGTCGGCATCCTCAAACGTATTCAGTTGGAAAGACACTGATGGATAATGAGCTAGTCGATTCCGTGCCAGTTTCAAGAGTCCTAAACCTGGTTCGATGCAGGTGACTTCGTACTGCATCTCGGCTAGGCGTAGTGTTGCTTGCCCTGACCCACAGCCAATTTCGCAAACCTTACCGCCACGGGTTTGTTTCACCGGCTCAAGTACCATGTCCATAAATTCCGCCGGGTAAGAGCCACGATACTTGTCGTAGTCTTCTGCAACGGATTCGAATGTTAGGCCATCGTTGACCATAATGATTCAGCGGAGAATGGCAAACGCTCACCAGTTTGCGCCTCACTTTTACTTCCGATCCTAAACCTAGTCCACTGCGCGCAAAAAGGTATTTACTTGTATCCTAGATACACCTCGCCCACTGGAGATTCATTCTCCATTTTTCAAACACTACAAAATACTCACAAGTTCTATAAGTATAGCCGAACGACTCCGCTAAAAAAGATTAGCAACTGCCGATATGATAAGTTCCTTTTGAGAACCATTAAATTATAGCATCGAGTACTCGCTCGAACGAGAGACGACAAGCCCCGGGGTCATCGGTGCATTTCAAGGAAGAGACGTATAGTAACGGGGACTTGAGAAACGACGGCCAAAAGACTCAAGCGGAACGCCTCAACATTCAGCCTGAGAACTGAGATTATAAACCTCATACAAAAGTGATAAGTCGCTCGTCGGCGCAGAAGTAGTTTGGGGCTCAGAATACGGGTAGCACTTTACTCACAAGTAAACTTATCATTGCACCGGGGCCTCCGATTCAATTCATTGGAGATTAAGATAGCGGAGTTCCATACTTTGTGATGACTGCGCCGTTTCGAATCTTACGGAGCACTAACGGAAACTGGACGCAACGATCAACGATTGGCAGCTCACGATCTTTGACCCTGATGGAGCGTTGCACCAGGAGTGCTGCGGTTCGCCCTTCTCGCTGCGCGTCTGCCTCCTCCGTACAGCTCGCTACAACGGGTGAATGCTCTTGCGCTTACCCCGCTCCCCTTGCATAGCTTACGGGCAGGTCTCAGATGGGTTTCTGGTGGCGTTCAGATCCCCATTAGCTGTTTGATGTAGACTCCTTCGGGGCATCTACAAATCGTCATTAGAAATCTACCCTTGCCATGCGCGCGGTATTCAAGAACTAGAAAGGGCCTACCAGGGTTCGGTCAGCGCTCTCTTTTTATTGCTTGACTCGGTTGGGGCCTTGTTGCTGTTACACCATAAGCGATTGGCTGTCAGTCAATCCATTAGATTCCATTGATAGACTGCCACGCCTTTGAAGAGATAGTTGCCACTGACGAACGGCCTTTTCGCACTTGCCCCTGCGAGTCGTTCAAATATCAAACGGCGGCTTTCTAATACACTTCCGGGAATAGGTATGGTCTTTGTTCCCGTGTTTTCGAGTATTACGCCCAGGTCCGCCGGCCAGACTTTATAGAAACTTTCACCAACAACACGGTCACTGTATTCCATGCTTCTTATTTCCAATGCGCCAGCTGTTGCAGGCATGCAATACGGTGCGCTTGGCTTGCAGCGCGCTCTTTCTATTTCATAAGTACCAGTCTCATCACGAAAAAATATTCGCTTAGAGTAAAGATCATAATTTACACCGATCGGCCCTGTGGATGGCTCTGGAATGCGCTGCCACAATTGTTCTCCAAGTTGGACCGAAGCCATCTTTAGACGCCATTCGTCCCACCGCGACTGTTGCGGGCTAGAAATCTCCTTCAAGGTCGGTAGAGTCTTGGGCCAGTCTAAAACGGTAACTCGCACGGCTTCGTCATAATGAATTGCAGTAGGTACATCATTGGTAAGCGACGAGAAAAGCTCTCGAACCTTGGGTTCGATTGCCGACCGTAGACCCTCATTCTCAGCGAGCGCAATACGTTGCGCTCTAGCACAAGACAACATCATGAAAACACCCTCTCGCATCGGAGACCAGTCACTTTGCATCTTTGCCAAGTCGGAGTTGCGTAGTGAACGAAAGAGATTTTCTACCAAGGCCGGTTGCGGCTTCGCATGTACAACGGTCGCAAGTTTGTAACTGGTTGCAAGCACCGTTCCATCACGAAAGATTGCGAGAGATTTACCTACATCATCTTTGGCATTCCAATGAAAGGTGAATACTGCACCGGATGCAATTGAGCGCTCCAAACGGGAGCGTGACCGGAATCTCTTCTCATGTTCCTCAGCGCCAACCACACGTATGTTTATAAGCGGCGATTTCAGTGAATACCCTGAGGGTAGAATGGGTGGCGGTTGTATGCTTTCTCCAACTCCGCATAGTTCGTTCGGTCTCGGATCGACTCCTTCAATAATGGTGCCAAAGGTTGCTGCCTTGAGCTTCACCACTTCGTCTTCGGGAACAGCAAAATCGCTGCTGAATTCATAGAGCCGCATCAATGGATACTCGACAAGTGACTTCAATCCTTGTCCTGCAGGAAAGTCAGGAATCCGTAGAATAACGAAAGGCTGTTTACTTACCACTCTTCCGTAAATATGGCCCTGGTCATCTGAAGCGAAGAAATCATTGCTGGGATGGGTGCCCTTTTTCTTTTTTGTCAATTCAAATTCATGCGCACCCCAATCTTCCGATGTCTGGCCAGTGAGGCTACAGAGCATCGCCGAATCGTCTGTCGTGGATTCGGCATGTGCCTGAGAGTGAAGAATCGCGATCGAAACAATTAGAGCAAAGATAATTTCTGAGCGGCGCATGATGATCCGTACGCAATATCTACATTAGCATTAGACCATTCTTCTGACGAAAAGTTCGAAGAGGATAATGGCAGTGTCTGCAAGCTTCTCTGGGAAATATGCCCCCGGCTCAGTTCAAAAAATGCAGATCACCTTAACCCTCTATCAGCATATAACATTTTTGTCGCGCTTATGCTGCTGCATGTAGGAACTGCGACCCAGAATTCGTACAACGGGAGTTGGAAGGCTTTCGAATCGATCTCCTCTTACGAAATGACGGCCGCACTTTAATCGCTCTAATCAAATATCCTACACCAAGACCTTAACCTACTGTTAGTTTAAGAAAAATCGGTTTTCCTATGCACAAGAGCGTCAGTCTATAAAGCCGGGGCGGGGATATCTGGTAATGGAACGAACCCTCCCGATTTTCATCGCTTGGGCGCTTTCCTTAGCAAATTGGGCTCTTAGAGGCCGTAGCAAAATGGGGTGGTTTCATTCCACTACCAGTTGCTGCTTGTTGCCCTTTCTGCACCTCAGCACCTAGAGCGAAGTTATTGCTCAGATTCATTCGAATTTCTTTATATGGACAGGTGGAATAACCAAAGTCTCAAGCGGAGAATTGCCCGGTGGCGGAAGATGTTTCTCAATTTCTCCTGAAGGTTCGATCCCTTCGAATCCATTACTTGCAAGAATTTGTTCTTTAAGTACTTTCGGATCGACTGAGGGAGCAAGAGGATCATGGCCCTCTCCTTTCATTCGGAGCGTCGATCCATCAGGGCGTGGTTGAAAAATGCTCCGCTCTCTTGATTGGTCAAGTGTTTTGTTTCCCATAACGTCAATTGGTCGTTTTTAGCATAACTCATCTCTGATTTCCGCAGCGCGTCTCTCAATCGCCTCAAAGACTTACTTGGATGACTCGAAACACAGACGTGAGCTGGCGGACGTAATATCGTCGATGGAAACCAATTAGCTCGGTTTACTGTATGGTTCTATCTCTTTAGGAACCCCCGCGCTAAGGCTCGTACGTGCAAACAAAGAACCGCCGAACTCTTCCGCCGTATGTTGACTCCAGTTTTGACGACAACTGATCCAGTTCCCTAGCATTTCTGAGTCGGGGAGCACCATCGGCTTGTTGCCTATAGAATTCGATTCTATGAATTCGTGTAGTTAGGTTCTCCACCCATACTCGAAGAGTCCGTATTTCCCCTGATGCACGCGAGTGAGAATCACTTTCACGTACTCGATGGAATTCTCCGGTAGTTCCAAAATAGAGTGCCACTCCAATGCTGAACACTTGTCTGGTTCCTGGATTGTGGGTTCGCCGCTCCATTGTCGAGTCCTGAAGAAGTAATCGATATAGACAAGCTCGGGGTGGCACCAACGATGCACAACTTGCACACATTCGAGCTTATCCGCCTGAACACGGATTGCAGATTCTTCCAACGCTTCACGTACTATTGCGTCCGTTGGACATTCCTCAAACTCGACATGCCCCGACACCAGACTGAAGTTTCCATCTTCCCACCCAGTATTGTGACGCTGAAGCAGCAGGACTTGGTCGCCCTTCATTAATACCAGGTATGCAGCGACCCGCAATTTATCTCGCATACCCACTCATCCTGTTCGGAGAGATAACGGGTCTCACAAGGCTCGGCGAAGCCGGCTGCGAGGCAGTTGTCAGTTGTGTCCTCATCTGTACAGCCCCATTTCTGCACTACTCTGAATCAGTTCTTCGACCAGGCTCCACAGGCGCGGGGCATGGGTTTTGATATACTCCTTCTTGGCTTTAACCCTTTCAAGCGGGAGGACGCCATCCGCGGGATCTCCAGTAACAAGATGGTTCAGGAGGGGCTGTATTCCATCAATGGAGGAGGCAAACTGCGCCTCCGGTGTCTCTCGATCTTCGAATTCACGCCACAGTGACAGGAACTCACGCTCGTGATCCCGTGGAAGCATTCCAAACAGCCTAACAGCGCCATTATGCTCGGCCTCAAATTTGGAGCTAGTATCCGAGGCATACAGCCAGGTGTCCCCCGCGTCTATCTCCACAAGGTCATGGATTAGGAGCATTTTCACTACCCTCAGCAGATCGAGCTCGCCATCGTAGTAGTCCCGAAGCACAATCGCCATGAGAGCGATATGCCAGGAATGTTCGGCAGAATTTTCGAAACGCTTTCCACCCAGCGTTTTGTTCGCTCTATTGACCAACTTGAGCTTCTCTATTTCCTTAAGAAACTCGACTTTACGTATTAGATCGTCCGGCAACATATAGAGTTCCGCTTCGAGGAGAGAACGGCCTAAGTGTGCCGGAATGGATGACCCTAATCAATTAAGATTGCCGCCCCAAAGCTCCCGCGCACTCCCTTTCGGCCGGAATGCACCAATTACATGGCTTAAAACCAGACGAGATTGATAGCGCCTTAGAAGCCAATGGGTATCTCAAAAAATCTGAGCTTATGCGCTGCTGATACTCGCAGTGCGGCAGGTGAAACTTGCGGGTGCGAAGGTCCCCGATGAAAGGAGCTGTTCTAAGGGCTCGCCTTCTGCGCATAAAAATTATGATTGCTGGAACAATGAAGGGCAGCGCCCCTACCCACATAAGTAACTGAAAGATAGGGTGGGAATGAACCCCGTGGTACCAGGTTACATGGGAATGCGAGCCTGTCAGGGAGGTGAAACTTCGGAACATTACGAATGAGACCGCGAAGAGGAGAACAAATAAAGCTGCGCGATTGGGGAGTGATAATTCAAGGTACCAGTTGAGCATGGCTACTCCCTCAATTTCCCTAACTCATCTGTCATCCTCACAAACTCCTCAATGCTCAACGTCTCAGCACGCCTTCCCGGATCGATGCCGATGGCACTAAGCACCTGCTGCAGGTCGCGGCTGTCAGAGAGTCCAAGCGATCGAAGGCTGTTGGAAAGCTTCTTGCGCCTTTGATGAAATGCCGATTTTAGCTTCGGTGCCTGGGTAGGTGACTCGTTCATGGAGGAGAATCGCACCAGGTTCGTAGCACGCTACATTGAGAGAGGCCCCCTATCGCTAGAGAAGCTCACAATCCATGATGATCTCGTCTCCTACTCCACTAACGACAGGGCTACGCACGAGTTCGACGCCTTCGAGTTTCTGGCACTCATCTCGTGCCACATCCCGAAGCCCTACGAGTCTCTCACCCGCTACTACGGCTGGTACTCCTGTAGAGCACGGGGAGAGCGCGCAAAGTATGCGCCAGTCCAGGACTGCGCTGCGACTGAGGAGCAGAAAACAAAACCTTCCGTGAGTTGGGCCGCCTGCATAAAACGCATCTTTGAGATCGACCCCCTCGAGTGTCCCCGCTGTAGGGGTCAGATGAGGATTGCCGCCTTCCTTACCGATCAACGCGAAATCCTCAATATTGCTGATGCTCTCCGTATTCCAAGAGCACAGGCTCCACCCAAAATAGGGCGGCTACCAACCAAAGAGTTCTTCGATGAAATTCCTCCAGATGACTTCGCTTAAGACCAGCGCTAAGGATTCGTGCAACCGAAAACTCGCGAATAGAGGCGCAGCACTCCAAACCTGCGCCTCTCGCTCCTCAACAAAACACAGCACCTGCACTAAAGGCAGGCACACCGGACCCAAGACCTCCCCCTTCGCCTACACCAGTCTCCAAAATGACGGCCGCACTTTAATCGCTCTAATCAAATATCCTACACCAGGACCCTAACCTACTGTTAAGTTTAAGAAAGATCGGCTTTCCTATGCACTAGCGGCGTTTCTCAAGCAACCGCTCTATGCGTTTGACCAGTAGCCGTCTCTGCATCGTCTTCTCGCAATAGTCATCGGCTCCAAGCTCAAGTGCGTTTAGCTCCCTCTCATCATCTTCGACTACGGTAAGCACGAGGATTGGCACCCCAGCAAAGCGCGACTCTCGCCGTACCTGGGTTATAAACTCTGCCCCATCCATATTCGGCATCATTAGGTCGGTAATGATCAGGTCAGGAACCAAATGCTGCAGAAGCGACAGAGCTCTCAGTCCGTCCTCGGCCGCATGCACCTCGTATCCCAGCTTCTTGAGATATGTCTGCAGTATCGAGCGCTGGTCCACATCGTCTTCGACCAATAAGATGCGTTGGGCTTGCGGTGTCTTGACCGACTGGGGCTGTGCAAGTGATGCGGAGGCTCTAGGCGCGGTCGTTATCTCCGAGGCCACCTCCTTAGCGATCATACCCTGCTCCACTTTGAACGCCGCGTCGAGTTCGAGGAGATCCCTGCCCCTATGGGATTTGAGAAAATCAGGGGGCTCTCCCTGCAATGGCGGTATGAATCTGAGGGCTACCAAGTTCGGAATAACCCCGAAATGCCCGCTGTCCTGACAGCGCGTGCAGATCGAACCAGACGCTGAGCGCTTTCCATGACAGAGGGGACATACCCGCAGCTGCCGACGCACGAAGAGCATCCCCTGTAGCGGCCTGGCCCCCTGGGCAAAGGTACTTGCCAGTTCAAGAGGATCCTTCGCACGCCGTAAAATACCGACCGGCTGATTACCCTGTTCGCCTTCCGAATCGGCATCCCGTTCACTGACGATCGCGACTTGAAGCATGGTGGCCAGGAGCGCTCCCGCATAGGCAGCGTCTTGCTCAGTCAAACCTCCAACAGCGATCCATCCTTCGTGTACATCCTGCAGCCCCAGCAACCCCGAACGATTCGAAACGTCAAGGCCAAGCTCTTCTACCCATGCCTGAAGCGTTAACATTCCCTGCACCTCCAGGGCGATGAAATCGAGCCCCTTCTGTACCCTGCATTCCACTACTCGGTCGGCGGTGCGAAGAAAAAAAAGCGGGGCGCGCGGCGGATCCACGACGATTCGCGATTCAATGTAGCGCGCGATATGGGTGAGGTTGTCCGCGGAAACGGCTCGCGTGGTTGCGATACCGCTGCTCCTGAGCATTGCGCATTCCCCATCCAGGGGGCCCCACCTAAACCGTACGGTGGCCGCGCCCTGGTGCACGATCTCCCCGGCGAGCCTTGAAAGGTACTTGATGACTTGGCGCTGCAGGCTTTCCTTCATGCTATTAGCCGGGGTGCTTATCAGTGGCTTTACGACCCAACTCTCGGGAAAATGAAAATAACTTAAGTTACAGCAATACTTACACCTTTTCTTTTATTTCGAACCAGCCTACTTTGTTCTCGTGGAGGAAGCCTTATTATCCGTGCGACGGGGCTCGCTTGAGACGGCAACCTTTAGGTGGGGTCCCCATACTTCGCGCGGTGCGTCATACGCACCTCACACGACCCCCCTTGAAAGGGGCGCACCCTCGCTGAGTGAACTGAAGATTCGGCATTGCTCATAATGTTCAGAGTGCTCCACGGGCAGCGAGAGATCCAAACGGCGTTGTTATGGCAAAGAGAGGTTTATCACTTGGCGCACTGGGGTTCGTCCTTGGCGCCATCGTTGGTCTCTCACTGGTGTTTCTTCGGCAGCTCATTGCCTCGCAGCTGACGAGTTTACTCTCCGAAGAGGTGGCAGCCTCCTGCCCCTGCGAGTTCCTTGTAGGAGAGGTCGACGTCTCCCTGCTCGAGCTAAAAGTGACCGCTCGCAACGCGCGCATTAGGTCGGAGGGTAAGGATCGTCTCGCCTTCAAGAAAATCGAGATGTGGATGGACCTTTCGGAGCTGCGCTCTCGCCGTGTGCTCATATCAGAGTTGCGTCTTATCGATGGTTCTTCAGACGGGTTTCTCCCCGGCACGCCGACATTTGAATTCATAGATCACTTAGCTGCCCCCATCCCACCTGAGCGGGACCGCCCTGATCGCTGGAAATTGAAGCTGCAGCGTCTGGTACTGCTGCCCTCGTTCTTTATCGATACAGTGGGCACCATCTCCCTGCAAAGCAGCGGCGCAACTCTGGTGCTCGATCGAACCCTCTCCGATGACTTTACCCTTGATGCGGTCCTAGGCTCCCTCCGTGTCACGGGACTCGCAGCGAACCCCATTGATTTTGAAGAGGTGCAGGGATCTCTCTATTTGGAGGACGACTTCGTTGAGTTCCGTAACATCGGTCTGCAATCCCCCGCAATCTCTGCATCATTCGATGGATTCACGCAGTTAAAGTTGGGTGACCTCTTTGACGGAAGGATTCGAAGCTCGGTGGACCTAGGCGTGCTGATACCCTCCGTATTTTCGGAGGGAACGCTGCAAAGTGAGGCCTGGCTCGGCGGCACTCTGAGTCGGCCACGGGTCTGGACGAAGATTGCCCTTGCTGCGGATTCGACACTTGCACTGAAGAGTGATGGATCTCCACTGACGGTGCTCGATACACTGATTTCACGCGGCACCATTCTCACCGATCCCTCGGTTGCGCTCTCCTGCCATGAACTGCACGGGGCGGGCCCTTACGGTTCTCTCCGGCTAGAATCCCCCCTCACGTTGCGTGACGATACGCTCGCGGGGAGCTTTTCTTTCCAGAGCTCACGCATCGCCTTGGGGCAGGCAGTATTGGAGGATGTGGCAGCGACTGTTTCCCTGGGCGGCAGTCTCAACACCCCGGCTATTGCGGTGAAGGGGTACGCTGAACAGCTCGCTTTTGGAGATGCCGGGCTGGGCGCATTAGAACTGGCCTTGAGCACCGATTCCCGCTCAGTCAACGGAACCGCGTTGCTGACCAGTCCCGCCGGAGGAGTCCTCTCCTCACAGCTCGAGATCGACCTTTCGAATCCTAAGCAACCGTCGATCACTCAAGCCCGACTCACTGCGGCAGGGTACCATCCGGGCAGCGCACCGATCGCTATCTCTGGCGATGTTATGCTGCGTGACGGCAGCTCTCTAGATTCCATAAGCGGAGAGGGCTCTCTCACCTTGGTCCCCACCTCTCTGCCAAGCGCGCACGAGCTGACGCTCGACTTTCATATGGCCAGTGGCGCCCTACGCTTGAGTGGTAAGGATCGTGCCGGTACCATCAGTGTAGATGCGCAGACCTTGTTCGGCGGCACTCCCCAGCTTCGGCTTGCCGTCGATTCTCCCGGCATGGATCTCGCAAAACTTATCGGGAGCGAAGGATGCTCAAATCTCCAGCTCGAACTGCGCTATCAGGCGCCGCTGGCCGATCCGTTGGGTGGCAGCGGCACATTGAAGGTACCGGAGTTCGGCCTTGGCTGTGAAATGAAAGCGCTCACCCTCGGCAAGCCCTTCGTTGGTCGTATTGAAGAGGGAGTATTGCAGCTTGCAGGGCTTGAATTGACGGGTGCCGGGGCCATCGTGCGTGTGCAGGGCGCGCTCGATTTGGAGGATGGCTTTGATGCGTCGGCACAAGGCGAGCTGAACTTGGGGTCGTTGATCACTCTGACTCCGCAGTTTGATGAGCTGCGGGGAGTTCTGTCGATGGATCTGCGGGCCCGCGGAGCTCTCGCCGAACCTGCACTCTTTGGCACGCTCGATCTTCGGGATGGTGAACTTACGATAGCAGCAGCCGACATCTCGCTCACCGAAGCGCGCGGACACTTTTTGTTGGAGGGGGGCGCCGTGTCGGTGCAGCCATTCTCGGCTCGTTTGAACGGAGGGAATTTGGACGTGCGGGGGCTTATCTCACCCCTTTCCTCTTCTCTCCTCAACCTTGATGCACAGCTCAGCGGCATACTGTTGGAACCGATGACCGATGGCTACGTATTGACTTCGGGCCGCCTCTCCTTGACCACAAGCAACGATAATAGAGTGCTGCTGCAGGGTGAGGTCACCGTAGATAGCGCTGAAATCGCCCAACAGCTTAATCTCGGCAACGTGCTGGCAGATATGACCCGCAGGTTCCTGCGTGGGGGGCGCGAACTGAAGCCCGGTTCGCAGGAACCTGACATCCCACTCCACCTCGGCATTCATATTTCCGCAGCCAATAACATCTTCCTGAGCACTAACTTTCTCAGCGGCGAGTTTGGCGGCGACGTAACCGTTTCAGGCACGCCTGCGCATCCGATTCTGCAAGGGCAGGTCGAAATGTTGAGTGGTTGGATTAAGATCAAGGACAGCTATTTTGACATCTCCTCCGGAACGATCCACTTTTCTCCCGGGTCTCCTGAGCCATCGCTGCAGCTCCTCGCCGAATCGTATGTGGCCACCCCTACCGGCGATGCTCTACTCGTATTTCTTGAAGTGACCGGAAACCTCAGTCAGCCGCAGCTTTCCTTCTCCAGTGACCGCGGCCTTACACAGCAGCAGCTTCTGACCTTGATTACCGAGTCGAGCAGCTCATTTCCCCAGGTGTTTTCGGGGGCCCGCGGGGGTCTTGGCGCAAGTGATATCTCGATTTTCGGCAAGGAGGGCGAAGACGACCTAGTAAACGTGCTTCGCCGCCTCACACGCATCGATGCCGTTACCATCGAGCCCGGTTTCAGTGATCAGCCGGGGTTGGCGGGACCCCGTGTTGTCGCCGAGAAGGTTCTTACAGAGAACGTGTCGCTGGTGGGTGAAAGCTCTCTCACCAGCACCGAACAAGAATCACGTTTCAGACTTAATTATGACCTGACAAGCCAGCTGAAAATGTCTGGGTATGTCGAGTCCTCATCCTCAGGTGAGCAGTCTTTGCTAGGCCTTGATTTTATATTTGAAGCCCTGTCTCGAAATATTCAGGTGGTTTCGATCTCTGTGCAGGGGGCCTCTACCTTCTCGGACAAGCGCATTCTAACGGAGCTTCGCATCTCTCCACGATCACGCATCCGGCTCAGCGACCTTGATCGTCTGGGTACACGATTGCAGGAGTTTTATGCAGCTCAAGGATTTTTCGATGCTCAAGCAGTCGTCGAATGCCCGACACATCGGCGCAACATTTGCCGAGAACTCACCATACAGGTCACCGAGGGGAAACGGAGTCAGCTCGTCGCGGCAGAGATCTCTGGTGCAGGTCAGGACTTAGACTTTGTCAGATCAGAGCTGTCCAAGGTGAGCCTCAATCGCACTGCATCGGAGCGAGTTCGCGCACGGACTGAACTTGCCATACTGAGAAAACTGCGTTCGGAGGGATATATTGGAGCGCGCGTGCAGGCGCTCTATCTCCCCGCAGACAACGGTGTCGATAGAGTGCTGCGTGTCGATGCCGCGCCGGGCACCCCAGTGACCTTCATATTTTCTGGCAACAAAAGCTTTTCTGCTGAGGAGCTGCTGGCTACCATCAATTTATTCACCCGTAGAGTACCATTTGGCAGCAATACTCCTACGATCCTCATTCGGAGCATAGAAAGGCTATACCGCCAGACCGGCAGACTGTATGTAGCCATCAATCATCGTAAGGAGCATCTGAAATCTGAAGATCGGCTCGTGCATTACATCGAGATCGATGAAGGTCCCGTAGTTCCAGTGGTAGGGGTTGCTACAACAGGCGCTCTTCCAGAGTCTGATGAAGAGTTTCGTGAACACTACGCGTCGCGCTTTCCCGACGCCGTTGCGGATACATTCTCCCCCAAGTTCGCAGTGGAAGAAGAATTGAATGCGCAGGCTCGCCGGATGCGTGTACTCCTCGCCGAGCATGGGTATCCTGACGCCTCGGTTGATGTGTTCATCAAGCCCACCGACGATCAACAGGCGGTGACGATCGAGTATGCTGTTTCGTTGGGATCAGAAACCCGTGCCACGACATTTTCGGTATCCGGGCTCCCTGCGGAAATTATTGCCCCCGTCGACCCGGCACAGCCCTACTCTGTCCCCAAGTTGAATCGGTACATCGAGGAGCTCAAGCAAACCCTCTTCGATGGCGGTTACCGCAACGCTGCAATTGATTCGGTATTTGATGCTGAATCGGGACTGCTTACCGTGAACGTCATTCCCGGTGAAGTAACGCGGGTGCTGAACATAAGCATCGAGGGTGCCGCGACCGCAGATATAGAGCAAGTAGTCCGGGAGACAATGAGGATACAGTCCGGCCAGGCTTGGAACGTAAAGGTGCTTCAGTCCGACCGCGAACGGCTGTTACGACTAGGGCTATTCTCGAGAGTTGAAACCGAACCGCAGGATGGCGCACTCGACTCCCCACAGGAGGACCTGGTGGTGTACCTTGAGTCCCGCAACCTGCAGTCACTGCGCTTCGGGGGCGGAGCAAAAAGCGAATTTGGTTTGCACATCTTCGCTGAAGCGTCAGACCGTGAAATCTTTCTTGATGGGCGTTCCCTCTCGCTGCGGGCAGATCTGTTCCTTGATCCTACGAATTCAGACATCTCCGAGGGGACCGCCGGCATTCAGTACTCGAATCCCTCGCTCTTAGGCAGCGAGTATGTGCACACCGAAGATCTGCGTTTTCAGAAGCTCGATCTCCCTGCATACGAGTATGACCTCGATCGCATTTCACTCACCTCATATCTATTTCGCGCCTTCGAACAGTTCACCACTATATCATTCGGTCACACGCTCTCGTTTGATCATCTGACGGATGTAAGCCCAGGGGCAATTCTAAGCGATCTTGATACTGGAGACGTACGGCTCAGCTACATTGCCGCCAGCATTCGTTTCGACAAGCGCGACAACGCCCTCAACCCCGATCGTGGGTATATCGTAGCGCTGGATAGTGACTTTGCCTCCGAGTACCTGGGCTCAGATGCCGACTATGTGCGAATCCAGCCACGTGCCGCCTGGCTGCGTCCGTTTCGTTTTGCTGATCAACACTTTACCTTTGCGGCGCTTAGTCACCTCGGATGGGGCTGGGCGTTGGGAGATAGCGAAGAGCTGCCAATCACCGAGCGCTTCCTTAGTGGCGGTCGCACGAGTGTAAGGGGATTCCGGGAGAACTCTCTGGGGCCTAGAGGCGAAGATGGCGCAGTTATCGGCGGCGACATCCTTGTCGCCAACAGCTTAGAACTGCGTTACCGGGCCGTTGAAACTCTTTCGCTGCATACCTTTTTTGACTTTGGAACCGTCTTCCTGCGGGACCTTGGCACCTCATGGGGGGATATCCGCCAAAGCACCGGTATCGGATTTCGCTATCTCTCTCCGATAGGCCCCCTCGGCTTTGATATCGGCCATCCCCTCGATGAGCGGTCAGGAGAGCCCTCTTTGCGGGCGCACTTCAGCATAGGGTCGACCTTTTGATTGGTCCATGGTGTGAGGTCCGAGTCTTTGGTTGCTTAAGAGAGACCGAATCGGTAGCGTAGCCTGAAAATTCTGGGGAGATCTCATGAGCACACGGGCTTTACTGTTTCGCTTCATTTTCTTGACTGCTGTGGTGACACACACCCAGGCACCCTCGGCACTGGCACAACTGGAGACGGCCGCGGTACGCTCAACCGATCCTCGTTCTCCCTTCATCGATGAGTTCGTTTCAAGAAGCGGCTGGATAGGTCCGTTGTATCCACATGGCAACACGAGCGTGGGCCGAGCATCTGTGTCGCATGGCGTGGCCAATATTCAACATGCCCCAATTGCACAGTACCACTCGGTGTCGCTTGAGCGTGCCTATAATGTCGAGTTCCGCGAGAATACGTGGGTGCATTTTCGGTCGCGCATGTCGCGTGCGCTGATGGGCGCCAATATGTACACCTACATCCTGTTGGACGATCAGATTTTGATGCAGCTGGGGATCAATGGCGAACAGCATTGGCAAGTGTTTCAACCTTGCGTGGAAAAGAGCCACGACACGGAGTTCTTCTTTTCCTCTGCGCTTGTCAACAACGGACAGGGGGCTTCAGATGTCCGCACTGGTTTCGCGGATGACCTCTCAGATGCGCGCTACACCGACTGGATGCTCTTTTCAATGAAGTATGAGGCGACTCAGGACGAGCGCCGGTTCCGAATTTTTGTGAATGGCAAAGAGGTAGTCTATCGTTCACTCGATGCGCCCTATCCTGAAGGCGTTGTTGATATGCGTACACCTTGGATCCCTCCTTCCGGCACGCACAGATTACGCTTCGGCATTAGCACTCTAACCGATGGGGCGGAGTATGCCGCGACTTGGATTCCGCAGGGAGTGCGATATCGCAATTGTTATGCCCAATATTCTCCGTCCCTCCCCCGATTCTTGTCCACACCTCCTGATACTACGAAGCTACCCTGGATGCTGGAATACGATGCGGTGATGGCTATTGCGTTGAATCCGGAGTTCAGTCCCGAGGAGGTCGAGTACCACATTTGGCAGGGAATATACGGGGGAACAGTCTCCTTACAGGTAGCGGTACTCACGGGGGTGATTCCACTACCGCCTCCAGAACATCAGCAATGGACCTTCATGCCGCCCGGTTCATATGAGGCCCTGCTCGCTCAACTCACCTACCTTCAACAGAATTACCCGCCAAGTATGCCGATGGCCAAGCGCTTCGTCTGGCAATCTGTGTATGCGGTCGGCGGAACTGCCGTAACTGTCCACCATGGCTATCTGACTCCGCCTGAGGTGATTAATAGCCCGCATTGGAGCACGCTATCCCCGCAGGAGCAGAGTTACATCCCCGCACTAGCCGACTTGGTGGGCTCGTCGATGTATTGGGATTTCCTCATTTTCGTATCTGCAGACAACCGCTCCGCGCTGGTGCCACAAACTCACGAACTCATTCGGGCAGGAAAACTCACCGTTCTTCAAGCAATTTCGTTGGAGCTTCTCTCCTGGCAAGAGGCTCAGACCCACTGTGCCTATATCCTGCCGACGGAGATGAGTGCGATTCGGGCGCATGCGAAGGGCTCCCCGATGTTCTGCCTGTAGCGAGCCGAGACTGGGAGTGTCGTACCTGCCGAGAATTTTTCGACTCCGCGAACAAGTCTCCGCAGGTGGCCCGCTCGCTTCAGATACAGATCGCTGATATGGCGGCGTGGCTTAAGCGTTTTAGGGCTGCTCCAGATTGCTCGGACAAGGGGTTCGGCGCATCGTGAAGCAGGCAGCCTTCAAACTGTCTGAAACGTGTCTCTAAGGCCGCCGCATAGCGAGGCCCCCACTCCCGTTCGTCCACTGAGCGCAAAAGTACTCGATGCCCGATCCGTCTGACTAACAGATCACCCAGCCAATAGTCTCTCGAGGAAAAGGTCTCACCAAGCCATGCTGCGGTTCTAGTGTTCATATCGATCAAGCGCGCTTTCACCTCGCGTATCCATTGGAAGTATCTCTCGCCAGATTCCTGGCTTGGAGAAGCGGCCTTCAGTACCTCCCCCGCCTTTACTACCCTGGGAATCACATCCCCAGAAAGCATCAGCGCTTCTTGCTGCAGGCTGAGCAGCCGCAACTTGATGGCCTCCAGATCGACACCGACCCGACTCACGAGCGCTAAGGAGCATCGCAACACAAGCTGCCCGATCTTCAAGCGGCGAGACACCAGAAGCTGCTCCGCCAGGACCAATTGCGCGGTCAAAATCTGTTGCAAGTTTTGAAGCTCCTCGCCCTCTTGATCTACCCTCCTGGAGATCAATCGGGAGGCCAGTTCCAATAGCTGCTCTCTCTGAGCTTGTGTATGCGACAGCTCCCTTTTTAGCTGGGCGCACTCCTTCTCTAAAGCACTATGCTGCACCTGCAAACGCTTGGTGTCTGCTCGCGCGGCGGTGAGTCGCTCCTGCACTGCTTCCAGCTCTTTTTCTCTCTTGGCAAGTTTACGGGTCGATTGTGTGGCGGCCATCTCCGCCTTCCAGCGCTGCAGCTCCGTGATATCCACAAGTTCACGCGCCTTAGCAGGAAGTCTCAATGCGTCCACCACGGCGTTGAGCGCGGTGTTACTCCGAAGCGCCTCATCCGACACCAGTACTCCCACCCCACTAAGTCCCGGCACCACAATCAGCTGCAAGCTCCCCTCATGCTCCTTCATGAAGTCTTCAACTGCGGTCAGCACTCCATTACGAGCTCCCCCCTCCCGGCTCGCATTGTAGATGGTGCGATTGATCCCTTCTTCCGTGGTACCGGCCTCCCCGGGTGCGATCCCGGCTCTTTCATGAGGGTGACGATGTTCGGCCGGTATCGTTTCCGGATTGTAGTACATGTCTCGCCGACCATATGGCCAGCCGGCATCATGAAAAAGGACAAGCGGCCAACGCCCGCTCGTTCGCTTGCGCGCTTCCACCAGCTTCAATTCGTTATATACGGTGTACCAGTTGTGATCGCCGTCAATGAGAATCACGTCAAAATCCGCTATGTGGGGAAGCGCATCAAGGCTTAACTGCTCCCGCAGCGTTCCAACGCCGTCGTTCTGCGCGCGCCATGCGCTCACATCAAACTGCGGAAGGGGATCAATCACCGTGAGCTTCGCTCCATGAGTTCGGCAGAAGTTCAATAACAGCTCTGTTTGAAAACCGAACTCGGAACCGATTTCAACGATATGGGAGGGGCGCACTGCCTCAAGAATCGGTCGGGTAACTACATGCCAAAGACGATACATCGGTGGAGCCGACCTATAGCGGCAAAAAGATCACATTTCAGCTACAGCACAATCAGGAGTGTACGAGAGATTCTCTCTCCTATCAAACCCCGAAGCGAGGGGGAATCGCATGAGGTTGCGTGTATGACAGGGCAATTCAATGGCGCATTCTATGGGCCCACTGAGGCTGTTCATGGCGTTACGAGCCTGCGAGACAATGCGGCTAGCTGATTGCGTGCGCGTGTTTTTGTACGCCAAGTGTGGGTTGCGTATTCCGGGAGCACACCAGCACCCGTGGGTTACTCAATAACTGCGGGCAGGAAGCCGAGATCCGCATTCCCCTCGCTGTCGAACGAGTATACTCCCATAAGCCCACGATAGTTCTTAATCTCTGTACTCAGAAACCGCTGAAACCTCTCCCTGTCAAAGGCGGGCTCTCGGTCAAGGAAGCTCTGCAGCATTTCAAGGGCATCGAAGGTGCCAGCTGTATGAAATGGAATGGCCGGATCAACTCCGTGATCCTCCCGATACTCGAGGAAAAATTTCTTTAATTTGGGATTATCCGCATCGTAGCGTGGCGCCAGATAATTTACCCCAATGATTGCAGGGCCGGCAGCCGTATGCGCGTCCGGATTGGATGCGGCAACAAAATTGGTGTGGATTCTCGACGGCGGAAGCCCTTTCAATTCCTGCAGCTCACGCAGGAAAATCCCAAACGCCAGCCCGGTCTGTGTGGCCATTACCAACGCCTCAGGATTGCGGCCGTTCATCTTCGTAATGTGCGATTTGAACGAGTCAAGGTCCGGGGGGAAGTCCTCATCGAACACGATACTCCCGCCTTTTTCGGTGAAGCGCTCACGGAAGAATTTGGCGATGTCCTGCGTATACTCTGTCAGCTCTGTAAAAAGCGCGACGCGACGCACCCCCTGCTCAATCAGTATATCGGCCTGTTGGTAGCCATTCAGGACATCGCTATTTCCGATACGGAAGACAAAGGGACCCGCCTTGTCGATATTCGAGCCACCGGTGAGCGGTGTAATCAGGACCGTCTTGGATGTATTCACAAGCGGCGCCCCGGCAATGGTGCCATTGGATGAGGTTCCCCCAATAATCATATGCACCTTCTCGACGTTAATGAGCCTCTGATAGGCCCTTAATCCATCGAGACTTGACTTACGAGCATCCTCAACTACAAATGCAATCGGGTGGCGCAGGTAGCGTTTCTCATAACTCCGCACCGTGCGCTCTATATTTTGGCCAAGTACGGCCAGATCTCCCGAAAGAATAGTCGGTACTCCCACCCTTATCTTCTTTTCATCCTGGCCGAGCGCCGGAGCGATGAAAACCGTGAGAAGGAGCCAAGCCGACAATCCAACCCGTACACTTTTTTCGGAAATAACAGCTGCCAATGTCATTTTACTCCTCATGTGGTCGATCCGCCCCCGTTCCATCATCTGCCAGAAAACGTTCGCCTTCGATTGGATTGCGCACCCAATCGGTAAGCCGCGCCAGAGCTGCCGCAGCGCTCTGCTGCAGCCTCCTCTCCCGCGCCTGCTTCCCGCAATACTCTTCTAAAACGCGCCCTAATCCTTCTTGGTTCATGCGCACGAGCTTGGCACTTCGATCAAAGAACGCAGCTCCCGATCCAGCTGCCACACCCCATACCACATACATTCGCTCGGCGACCTCGACTGTCCGGCTTTCCCAGACTGAGCTCACATATAATAGGGCAAGTCCATCAACTACCGAACGCACCCGGCCTATGCTGGTGCAACGTGGAATCTCCGCGAGGCCCATGCCGCTGCACCCCAGAGCAGCCAAATCCATTTCTAACGCCTCCGTGCGTCGGAAATCCATGATGTCGCAACACGCACTTCTTAATACCACGTGTAGCGCCTTAAGCTGAGCAAGCCTTGCGTCCAAATGCGAGTACCAGCCATAGAGCCGCTCAATGAGATCTCGGTATTCCTGACGACTGACCTTGCCAGGCACTAGCGAGTAGCCAGGCTGCTCTCCGGAAAGCTCCCCCTGTACACTATCGGCAAGGTGCACCTCGAGGCGACCACGCACCGTGTCCACGCCGATTCCCTGACCTTGTTGATACCGCATATGGCCTGTATACCGGCGCACTGCTCTACACTCAAGGAATGGTGGCTGGCTACGGACCGCCACGACCGGGGAAAGTGGCTTGTGAATGGCGGTACCTCTGCGCAGCTTCCTCCAGACATACTTTTTTGTCTAATAATATCAATGCGTTGTAATTAATTGACGGCGTTCTGAAAAAAATGTGGCCTGTCTGAACGCACCTGCATCTTAACTCACTGAAGGTGCTGGTAGAGCGAACTTCTCGCACGGTTGCTGAGTGGTTCCTCATATGCAGAGTGAAGTGAACTTCACGGCGTGCATACAGTGAATGCGGCATTCGAACTGAGCGTCGCCCCACGCAGCATGAGGATTAAATCACGAGTGAAGGAATACATTGGGGTTCGCGTATGGCTAGCGCAATCATTCTGGAGAATGGAGCCAACGAGGAACAGGTTCTTCGGACTTTAGCTCAGATACAAGGTGCAGGCATCGCCGATACAATACTGATCGGCACCATGAGGCCACGGCAACCAGGTACGGTCTGCAGCTTCATTGCCGAGAACAAAATGTCGGTGGCCTCTGCGATGCGGCAAGCAGCCTTAATCGCTAAGAGCAATATGCTGCTCTTCGTGGACGCCCGCATTGACCTCTCCAGCCAAGCTCACGCTGCGCTCTCCAGCTTTCTGCAGAGCGGTTCACAGCCGCTGTTTGCCTACGCTGCACTGACCAGTAAAGCGGGCAGAACAAGCTTTCCGTCCACCATGACCAAATCCTCTGTGGTCGAAATGATCGGCTCGCAGGAGCTATGGCCGCTTGCCATGGTTGCGACAACCAAGACGGCGATGCGCGAGATGAGCGACCTTGATGGCAGTAACTCTCAGGAAGTACTCGCCCAGTTCATGATGCGGCAGATTGCTCAAGGCACTACCATCGAATCTATGAGTGTTGATGTCTCGATGAACTCTGAGGAGAGCACTGCTTCATTGAACCTCGGACTTTCGTCCAGAGCGCGTTGTCTTCGCACGATTGTATCGCATAGCAATATCGAGGAGCTTTTCCCGAAACATCCGTGGGGCGAGTACCAGATGGAAAGCGCTGCGGCAAGCTATCATATGGTTGCGGCAAGCTTCATCCGATATGGGGATACTACTTCGGCGCTTGAAGCCCTTGAGGTAGGCGACCAGCTCGCTCCAAGCCCTCGCTCGCTTGCGCTAAAAGGGCTGATTGCTCTGGCACGCGGAGAGGTCCTAGGTGCAGTGGCAAATATGGTTTCCAGCCTTCAACAGTATGAACTGCGCCGCGATGGTGCGAACTATCCTTCGATCTCTCCGGAGAATATGGAAGGAATCAATTCCAAGCTGCGCGCAGGTCTCGAGGCGCTGCATGAGCGAAATAACGACAAGGCGCTCGAACACTTCGCTGAGGCTGTGTTCACCTTCGATCCGTTCTATAAGGATTGTGGGATTAGTGACCCCAAGGCGCTTATCAATTAATCGCCAGAAGTTTTAAGTGGTGCGGGGCAATACCCCTCTACCCTTCCTTAAGGGGGTTTGGCCTAAGTGCGATTGACTGCCTATGCCCATCATCAAGGGTGGGAGATCGTTGCTTGCGTTCAAACAAGAAGCGCACTTCGGCTACGGACCAGTCGAATATTGCCCGCCGTTTCGTCTGTCTCACCAAAAAACAGCTTCCCTTAATGGGCTGAGTGAATGGGATCTCCACATCAGGCTGCCCCAAATAAAAGGGATATCCCTCGGGGGAGAGCTTCACCGGCCCCTGCCAGTCATCGCTCTTGAAAATCAGATTCCAGCGCTGCCGCTGCACCTCGCTCGGTTCGCACTGCAACGCAGAGTCCCCCACATATACTTCGAGTCCACCGGGAAAGTCGGACGCATACTGCCCCGTCTCCAAGGCTATGCCGATAGCAGGTTGCGCCTGTGGCTTCCGGATTAACAACCAGGAATGCTCCTCTCCCCTCTTGGCGGACCAGCGTGTAGCAGGATCCTTGTCATGGGCCAGGGCGATGCTGCCTTGATTAGTAGATGCCGCCACAACCCTTCCCGGCCCCCGGCTTACCCTCTCAACTTGCGCGTAGTGACTTCGTAGTATTGCCGCACCATAGTTGCCCAGCACGGACAGCGACGGTGATGCCAGGATGTTTCTGCAATGCTGAGACGCCGCGGCCGAGTCACGGCACAGCGGCAGTGCGAAAATCCCAGAGACAACGTCAATTCGCGGACGTTCAAGGATTCCGTGACGCGGAGGACGATCTATGGAGCTCATGTGCCACACCGCAGTCGTTGCGAGCACGAGCCCCGCAATCGGCAGCCATTGATTGCGCAGGGCTAACAGGACCACAAGCAGTATCGAGGAAATTGCGATGACAAGTGGAGGCAGAAAGTAAAGGTACAGGCCGGGGAGCAGGCGCCGGATTGACTCCATAGGCATCATCAGCGCAACGGACTCCGGGGGCGCCGAATCAAGGAACACCGCCAGAGCACCGCTCAACGCAACCAACCACAGGTATCGCTGCGATCGGCGCAGCCCCCACCCTGCGACCAGTGTGAGCAGCAGGAGCGCTAGTGAAGTCGGCACCAATGCATCCCGAATTGCGGTTCGATCGATTACGGCTATCGGGAGGTCTGGGCCTGTGAGCGGTCGCACGATGCCCGGCAAGCCATCATCGGCGATGACACGGGCCTGCGGGGGATAATCTGGAAAGGGCACGGGCGGAATCGCAGCGGTCATCACGAGCGGCGGCCCCAGCACCACAAGACTCCAAATGCCTATGGTCCTCAGTTTATATCCCAGCATTGCGGGCATACACAGGGCCAAGCTGGCTAAAGGAATGGAAAGGGCCCCTCCCGCCACGCCCAGCCGATAGGCAAAAAAGAGCGCCAAAACCATTAGCGGGCCCTGCTGCGCCGCATGTGTGGTTGCACGGGGAGCAACGCTTGCCAGCACACATGCGGACAAGGCCGGCCACCACGCGAGGGCAGCTGTTGCTCCCTGCTCGGCTCCAAGCAGAAGCAATATGATTAACGCCGATGCAACTGCGACTAGCAGCGAGAGGAGCGGTGTCAATCCAAGCGTGAGCCCGCATGCGAGCATGGAGGCGAGATACACGGCCCCAGACACCCAGAAATAGCTCGTGGGCTCGGCAAGATTCACCTGCTCAGGCGCCGCTGAGAGCAAGCGAGCCAGCAGCACCAAAAGCGGGTCCTCGCGCCAAGGCACGAACGCATTAGTACTGAGGTGCACTAATGCACGCCACATGGACCCACTCGGCGTGGTGCTCAGGTCAGCGGGAGCAGCGGGAAAGCCCTGAGAGGCTACCCACAGGGCACACCCCGACAAAAGCACCGCGGCGATCAGAAGTCTCAGCTTGCTCATTGGAAAAGGCGCCTCCAAGGACCCGGCAGCTTCAAAAACACCTCCTGACCGGGAGTGCAGTGCTCAAGACGCACGAGGTCCAGCACCTCTTCGTAGCTCTGCGCTTCGACCTTACAGGGTGAGGCCACTAATTGAGGGTGATAGAGAAATTTGAGTATCACTGAATCACTGCGAGGTATGAGCCGCACGCCGTTCTCGAGAATCTCGACTATGTCGGCTGAGCCCTCCACGACGTAACTTGGACTTGCCTGGGAACGATCGAAGATCACAAATTTTCCGATCTGCAATCTCTCCCTGTAACTGGCAGCCCCACGAAAGTACGACACCCAGTTCGGCTCGTGCGCTATGACGACGGAAGCATTCAAGAGATCAAGAAATGCTTCAATCCCCTCGCTCCCACGCCGCAAGAATGCAGCCGGTATTACCTCGTCATAACGCCACTTATTGTGAAAGGGAGTAGAAGCAACAAGGGCCTTGCCAGTCTCTATTGGCAGCGACGCCAGATGCGACTCATTGAGTTCATGCAGTACAAATCCTGAAAAGACGATCCGGCCCGGAGTCTCAAGTTCTCTCAAGAAATCGCGCATGCGCCGCCGGTCGCCATTCTCGAATGTGTACTGCTCGATACTGCGATTGCCCACCACTGCCGCTGTGGCAAATGGCACAAGCGTTACCGCAGCCATGGCAATCGCCCCCACGATTCTCCTGCGGACGACCACTGCCTCCACGGCCACCGCCACTGGGACGCACCCTAGGAAGGCCAGCACCAACAACATGCGGTCGAGTTCCAAGTGCGGTTTGATGGTATTACCCACTGTGCCCAGGAAAAGCAGCCAGAGTGTGGTCGCCGCATACACAGGAGCGCCTCGCCTGCTGATCAGCAGCAGTCCCGGTACCAACAACATCAGTATCAAGGGGTTTGTGGAGTGACTGGCTTCATAGAGGGGACGAACGATCCTCTGCACACTGACCGGAGCCTGCGTAACTTTGCCGCGCGGGGAGTTAAGGAGCGGGTTATGCTCCCGGTGCTGCTCCCACTGATTGGTGATAATTGAGCCCACGGAAGACACATTCCAAAACAACACCATCCAGGGAAGATGAATGGCCAGCATCACCAAGGTCAAAATAATGAACCGCCGCATCCGCAGGAGCGCCGCACAATTCATGGCTACATACACCAGCGCCGGTAGAATAATAAATGCGGCTGCCGGCCAGAAAATGGTGAAAGAGGACGCCACCCCAAAGATCCATAGCAGCAGCCGGGGAACCTCGTTCCTCGCTGCGTAAAGACGCGCGGCGCAGGCGATGACCATCGGCGCAAAAGCAACTGCGGTCACGAAACCCATCGTTCCATACTTCAGTCCCCAGCGATACCATAGCAGTGAGGAGCCAAGGGCAAGGGTGCTTGCAATGGCCGCGGACAAAGTAGAAAGCGTGCAGACTCTCGCAGCGATGTAGGACGACGTCGGCACTACAACGAAAAGGATCAAAGCAACCAGGACGGTGTAGGCATCAGTGTACGAGAGCAGTGCGAAAAGCGGAGCGCCAAGCAAGAAGGGGCCGAGTACTCCCGTGCCGAAATACTCACGATACTCAATCCCCGCATTCCACAAGGGGTAGTAAATCGGGACATCAGGGAAGTGTCTCCACAGCAACATCAGTCGATACACAAAGGAGGGATGATCATCTGACACGATCCAATTGCCCTTTGCCGTATAGAAGAACACATACACGCACAGGAGCGAGGCTACTATTGGAAGCACCCGCAAGGTTCGTATGCGCGTCTGACGGAGCATCACGAGTGCGGCCAGGAAGAGCACAAGCAGCTCTCCACGGATCAGCGGTCCTTGATAAAAGTTATAGCTGCGGTTCAGCCAGTCGGAGCAGAGGAGTAGGAGCAATCCGAGAACAAACGGCTCGACACAAAGCAAAGCTTCGGCCTTATTACGCCGCACATATCCCCCGATGCAGGCCAGCAGGCCTATGACGGATCCGGAGAGGGGGCCTGAAATGAGGAGGGCACCCTCGCTATCCCAAAGATGAAGCGGAGCAGCAATGAGAGCGAGCAGCATCCAAGCCAGCCCGCTCGAAAATAGGAGGGCAGCGACGCTCAGGCGCGGCGAAATGGGACCGGCCTTCGTTTCGACCGGGGAGAGTTCGGGGGCAGTCTCGGCAAACATCGCCCCTCGGATCTAACACATTCAGGGATCGCGAGGTAGCATCGGGGCGAGCGACTGTGTGGATGTGCCAATGGTGGCTATGCGCCCACGGCTTCCTTATCATCAGGTGATTCAGGTACGAGCAGCGATGCCGCCTTGTCGAGAACGCCGTTTACAAAGGTAGGAGAATCATCAGCGCCGAAACGCTTGGCGAGCTCTATTGCTTCATTGATGCTCACATTGCGGGGAATATCGTCACAGTGCAGCAACTCATAGGCGCCAAGCCTGATTATGTTGCGATCAACCTGCGACATGCGGGCCAAGCTCCAACGGGTGGAGCAGCGCGCTATGGCTTCGTCAATCTCACCTCGGTGCTGAACAACACCACTGAGCAGCGAGCGAGCAAACGATTCGTGCTCGCCTCCCGGCTCGTGCGCCACCTCCTGATGCTGTTGAAAATGATCGAGGCATCTCTCGGCCTCAGCGACGACCCAACAGTCGAGCGCATCACAGGCGTAGAGAACTTGAAGTACGGCCTCACGGGCTGCCCTACGTGACCTGATAGCCATTGCGAACCTTCTCCGAGAGCGAGTGGCCCTCCATCGAGCCACCTCCTGAGAACGCATCACCCCCGCAAGTAGCGTTGCTCATTCATGTATTGTCATCGACCCGTATCTTGAACTTATTCCAAGGGCTGATGGTAGATACATCCGTGTTATTCTTAGGTTTGTAGTGGATGTGACATCGCCCCGCGGGGTTATCACCAATCGACGGTGCGCGGGGAAACGGAGCCTGCGCCAAACTTCAACTGCCCGAAGATCTTAAGGAAATTGCGTGGGGTTGGCTCCCTCATGGGGGCTTCAGGTGGGTGCGGAGAAGTAGTGACCAGCCTTCAGGAGCAGTGAAAACTGCTTTTTAAATTGCGTCAGCATATCGGGCGGCAACGCAGACGGATTGAGCCATACAAGCTGAAGGGTGAAACCGGACTGCGCCAACGAGCGCTGATATCCCACCAGGGATGAGAACACGAGCATCTCTGGCTCCTGGAAGCCTGAGCAATCCACGACCCATGACGAATCGCGTCCATCATTGAGGTAGAACTCGTTTAAACCCTCGAGCAGCTCCCAACAGCGCACGCCGCGCGGTTGCGGGGGCAAAAGAAGCACCTGAGCATCGGAAAGTCTGAAAGTGGAGAGGTCGCCGCGCCACGCGTGCACCGCTCGTTGCGGGCCTTGCAATAGCATTTCGAGGCTGGTGCCGAGCTGCCTGTGCATGACCGTAGCAACTGCTATCATCCGCAAACGAAGATCATTTATGGAATCGAGTTGGCGCACCCGCCCCAGATCCGCTGCGGTATCAGAGGAACCGGGTAAAAACTGCTCACACAAGTTGCGTACCTTGGGCTCGGCTGACCGCAACCGCTGCTTCAAGCGCTCTATCTGAACCAATGTATCCTGCATTATCGACCCACCAGCATCCACACCTGTGCTCGCTTCCAATCCCTGTATATCGACTAAAACAGCAACGGTCCCCGTGATCCCCGTAGTACATAACTCGGTAGGAAGGCGGAAAAGTGGAGTGCTTGACGCTAAGTTTGGGCGCTAACCAGTTCAAATTAGGATCTATCCGTAGCGCTAAGATACGGAAGTTTCGTAGATGCACGGTGAATCGGCAACGCCCTTTCCACACACTCGTGCTGGTGTTCCCTCTATCCGAGGCGGGCGGGGCGCGTCTACCAAAATGAACCGGCTGTACTCAGCAGCGTTCGAGAACGCACCAAGGCGCTGATCTCGGCCAGTGCCGGGGTGAGGCATTTATCTGACTGCACACAACAGCCGCTCTTCCTCACACTCATCAGCACCTGCTCACAGCGTGGGCTCAGTTTTCGTTCGGCATCTGATAGCGGATAGGTTACCGCCGCAGAAAAGAACGCTTCATGCCGGCCTAGACGCTGTGGAGGCGGCTCAGAGAGCCCCGCAGGCTTGAACTTCGACGGTATCGATGGGAGTAGCGAACGAATACTGGAAGCTTGGGCGGCAAAGGCCAATTCTACTGCCAGGAGCTCTGCAAGCCGCGGGATGGTTTCAAGCACCCGCACCCCCAGGGTCGCACTCATGCTCACCATATCCTCCTGCCCCGCATCGGTAGATACGGAAAAGAGGTGGGATGGCATGGCAGCGCCCCATATGGTGTTTAGCAGAGACGCGGAGAGGTATTCGGCCACCATGTAGCCTGATGATGTGCTCGCCGCGATCGGGTCAAGGAGCGGCCAAATCAAATCGTCACCCAGGCCGCGATTGCGCGACCCATCGACATAACGCACACAGCGCATGTTCGAAAGCCGCGCCATTATCGCCATGCCTTGCACGAGGTTATAAATCTTCACCGCGATAGGCATGCCGTGAAAGTGTCCCCCCGATACGATGCGCGTGAATTTTCCATCTTCGGTCAGCAATAATGGATTGTCGGTAGCCGCATTGGCCTCCAGGATGAAGGTCGCTTGCGCCTCCGAAAAAAGATCGTGCACGGTACCGAGGACCTGCGGCGTGCAGCGCAGGCTGTAAGGATCCTGCACTTCGCCGTCAACCTCTGGAGATCGGTGGGCTGCAATGATCGGCGAGTCAGCACACAGTGCACGCAACCAGCGTGCCACCTCAAGCGCGCCGGGATGCGGTCTTAGCGCCTGTAGTTCAGGGTCAAAGGGAGTATCCGATCCGAGCAGCAGCTGCACTCCCAAGGCCGAAGCCAGCACGGCGGTCTTCAGCAGAGCCCACAGTTCGTCAAGCGCCACTATGCCTAGAGCTGTTGAGAACTGCACCCCGTTGTTAAGAGCTAGCCCCTCTTTCATCTCCAAGGACAGGGGGGCGATTCCCAGCTCATTGAGGACCGTGCTGGTCTCGCGACTCTGGCCACGAAACACGACTCTCCCCTCTCCCATCAGCGCCAGGGCAATATGGGAGAGAGGTGCCAGGTCGCCGCTCGCTCCCACCGAACCGTAACATGGAACCTCGGGAGTGATGTCGTTATTCAAGAAGTGGCAGAGCTGCTCGATGACAATCGGCCGCACTCCGCTATGCCCTAGGCTAAGCGATACCGCCCGCAGCAGCATCGCCGCACGCACGACCTCGCGGGGAGCCGAGGGCCCGCTTCCGCAGGCATGCGAACGAATCAGGTTACGTTGAAGCGTTGCCAGCTCCTTAAGGGGTACTGCCGTATCAACGCGATGCCCAAATCCACGATTAAATCCATAGGCAGGGCGAGGCGACCCGCTCACCGCGTCCACGATCTGTTTCCGTCTTTGTAGGAGCATCTCCGCCGAATCCGACGCCAGCGTAACCTGCTCCCCGCTTATAACCGCCAGGATGTGCTCCCATGCCACGGGGTGTCGATGATGAAGTTCCATAATTGGGGCTACTCCTCACTGCACGCCGCCTGACAGGGTACTTGCGTGCCACGTCGGATAAGTCTTCAATAGTTACGCTGGCATCCTACTGCGTTCCGGGTATTAAAATCTATGCTATTTGCGCTCTGGTCAGACCGGTAGCGGCCGTTGATGAACGTAGAGGCCAGCTCTTTGTGGGAATATCTGTGTGACCAGAATAATCAAAGCACCGCGAGGGCAGGCGCTACGCTGCAAGGGATGGCATCAGGAAGCAGCGCTTCGCATGCTGATGAATAATCTTGATCCGGAAGTAGCGGAGGCTCCGCAAGAGCTGATTGTGTATGGCGGATCGGGCAAGGCCGCACGATCATGGCGCTGCTTTGATGCCATCGTTGAAACACTGCAGCGTCTAGAGAATGACGAAACTCTGATCGTTCAATCGGGCAAGCCAGTAGCAGTGTTTCGCACCCATGAAGGTGCTCCGCGCGTACTTATTGCCAATGCACACCTGGTGCCACGCTGGGCCACCGTGGAAGAGTTCCGCCGTCTCGAAGGGCTTGGACTCACCATGTACGGTCAGATGACGGCGGGGTCTTGGATTTACATCGGTTCTCAGGGCATCCTCCAGGGAACCTATGAGACATTTGCGGAATGCGCGCGGCAGCATTTTGGCGGCAGTCTTGCCGGGAGACTCGTGGTCAGCGGTGGCCTGGGTGGCATGGGAGGAGCACAGCCGCTTGCAGCCACCATGAATGGTGCCGCATTTCTAGGGGTAGAAGTCGATCCCGCAAAAGTGCGGCGGCGTTGCGATACTGGATATTGTGATCGCTACTGCTCTGATCTGGACCAAGCGCTTGCCTTGCTCGGAGAAGCCAAAACGGCAAAACAAGCTCTTTCCGTGGGGCTGGTGGCGAATATCGCCGAGGTGTTGCCCGAGCTTGTGAAGCGCGGCATTACCCCGGATATCGTTACCGACCAGACATCAGCACATGATCTATTCTCTGGCTATATCCCTCGGGGAGTGACCCTGGCAGAGGCAGCGGCGCTACGAGTGCAAAACTACGCTGAATATGAGCGTCGCGTCCTTGATGCAATGGTGTCCCACGTTGAGGCTATGCTCATCCTCAAGGCTCGCGGCAGCATATGCTTTGACTACGGCAACAATCTGCGCGGACAGGTGGCCGATCGGCGCGGATTGCAGGACGCATTTACCATTCCAGGCTTCGTTCCTGCCTTTATCAGGCCTCTTTTTTGTAGGGGCTCGGGACCCTTCCGCTGGGTTGCCCTCTCCGGAGAGGCTGATGACATTCGGGTCACCGATGATATGGCCTTACAGACCTTTCCCGACAATGATCCACTTCAGCGCTGGATTCGACAGGCCCGGGAGAAAGTGCAATTTCAAGGACTCCCCGCGCGGATCTGTTGGCTCGCCTACGGAGAGCGTGCGCTCCTAGGGGAGCGTTTCAATTGGCTGGTCGAAAAGCAGCGAGTACGGGCTCCGATCGTCATAGGCCGTGATCACCTCGATACGGGCTCCGTTGCCTCCCCCAATCGCGAAACAGAGAAGATGAAGGATGGTTCCGACGCCATTGCCGACTGGCCCATTCTCAACGCCTTATTGAACACGGCATGCGGGGCGAGCTGGGTCTCGCTCCATCACGGGGGAGGAGTCGGCATCGGATACTCCATTCATGCCGGAATGGTATGCGTCGCGGACGGATCCAAAATGAGCGCGGACCGCCTGCAGCGCGTATTGACGGCGGACCCTGGAATGGGAGTAGTGCGTCACGCCGATGCCGGATACGCCGACGCAGCGAACACCGCACAGAAACTCGGCATTGACATGCCAATGTTAAAGTAACGAAACATGCCGATTCTCAAGAACATCAGAGCCCTCTATAGCTGCTCCGGTAAAGGCAGCCTTGTGGAACGTTACGATCGAGCAGCTTTGGCCTGGCATCAGGGCCGCATCACATGGCTAGGGCCGCAGCAGACGCTGCCCGCATCCAAGACCGACGACATCGTTTTCGATGCCGAGAACTGCGTGGTCATACCGGGGTTGATTGACTGCCACACACATTTAGCCTTTCGCTCATTTCGATCAGAAGAGTTCGAAGCGAAAATTCGAGGGGTAAGTTATCTGGAGATTGCGCGACAGGGCGGCGGCATCATGAGCACCGTGCGCTCAACCCGCGCAACATCGAACGCTGAACTTGAAGCACTCTGTCTTGAGCGACTGCGGGAGATGCTTGCGCTTGGGATTACAACAATAGAAGCCAAAAGCGGATATGGGCTTGATGAGCCCACGGAACTCCGAATCCTCGAGTTGTACAGGCGTCTATCGTCATTGCAGCCTATAGAGATCGCACCGACCTTTCTAGGTGCGCATGTCGTGCCCCTCGATGCATCAAGCCGTCAGGACTACATCGAGCTTATTGAAAGGAAGCTGATCCCCGAGGTCAGTGCGAGGGGGCTGGCTCAGTTCTGTGACGTGTTCGTCGAGGAGGGGGCCTTCAGTGTTGAGGAAGCGCGCGCAATACTTCACACCGCTCGCCAGCATGGGCTGCGATCAAAATTGCACGTCGATCAGCTTGCGGACGGGGGAGGAGCGCTTTTAGCGGCGGAAATCGGTGCAATTTCTGCGGATCATCTGGAACACGTTTCCGCTCATGGAATCAATGCGCTTAAGCACTCGGGAACGATCGCGGTGCTTCTGCCTTTTGCTTCTCTGTTCGCCTTCCAACCCCCTGCCCCGGGGAGAGATCTGCAGACGGCCGGGGTGCGGGTAGCTGTAGCAACTGATTTCAATCCAGGGACCGCGCCATCAAGCCACCTCCCCTTTGCGCTCAGCCTGGCCTGCACACTGAACAGACTCACCCCGAGCGAAGCACTTGCCGGAGCTACTTGGAATGCTGCGGCCGCGCTCGGCCTGAGCGATCAGATCGGAGCACTTACCGTGGGTCGCCAAGCCGATTTTGTCACTCTCAGATCGCCCAGTATTGACGAGTGGCTGTATTGCCCTAAGTCCAATTGCACACATACCGTATTTAAAAGAGGCATAAGAGTGCACGAGCCGCGTTAGCCGCAAAAGTGCAGAAAGATGGACCCGCGGCAAATTACAACAAATGCCCGAGCTTCGTGCGCTTTGTCTCCAGATAGCTCGCATTCTGCGCCTGGGGAGGGATTGCAAGCGCAAGCCGCTCAATGACCTCAACGCCATGGCGTGTGAGCTCGCTCATCTTATGCGGGTTATTGGTAAGGAGCCGTATGCGCTGATATCCCAGCTGTTCGAGAATCTTTGCCGCCACCGCATAGTCTCGCTCATCGGCTTGGAATCCAAGCCGCACGTTCGCATCGACCGTATCAAGCCCGGTGTCTTGCAGATTATAGGCCAGGAGCTTGTTAGAGAGCCCTATGCCTCGCCCCTCCTGTCGTAGATACAGGACGATGCCGCTCCCCTCCCTTTGCATCTTTTCGAGCGCACTTTCCAGCTGCGGCCCGCAGTCACACCGCAGGCTGCCGAACACGTCTCCCGTCAGACACTCAGAATGCACCCGCACCAAGGGGCTGTGGCCGGGCTGCCCAAGAATCGCCGCAAAATGCTCTTTGCCCGTGGAATCCTCGGAAAACACAATGATCGCCAGATCTCCAAAGCGCGTGCGCAATGTGCCTCGTTGCGTCTCACGAATAGGCAGCTCCTGTGAGACCCGATAGCGCACAATCTCAGTTACCGTCGTCGTCGGCAGCCGATGCCGCTCGATAAAATTCCACAACTCTTCTCCGCGAGCTGACGAGCCGTCGGGGGCAAGAATTTCGCAGATGACCCCCGATTGTGTACGCCCACACAACCGGGCCAGGTCGAACGAGCCCTCGGTTTGCCCCCGGCGTCCCATGACGCCTTGCGGATTTGCAACTAAAGGGAACACATGCCCGGGACTTACGAAATCCTCGGCCCTTGCGGACGGGTCAACGAGCGCGCGCATGGTTGCCGCACGGCCTGAGGCGGTTACCCCCGCAGAACCCACTGCAATATGATCCACGCTCACCGCAAATGGCGTGCCGAAGTGCGAGGTGTTCGCCTTGGCTAACAATGGCAAATCCAGTGCCTGCGCCCGTTCTGCCGCAATGCTCACACAGATCAGGCCCCTGCCCTGATACATCATAAAGGAAAGCTGCTCTGCGCTGATACGCTCAGTCAGCACGCAAAGATCCCCTTCGTTCTCCCGGTCCGGATCATCCAAGAGCACAATCATCTCGCCGCGTGCAAATGCAGCGAGCACATCAGCAAAAGGAGTGAGGGACTGCGCGGTCATTGGGGACCCTTACTGCTCTCCGGGGCTGCTACTAGGTTGGGGAGCAGCCGCCTTCTGCGGCGACAACACGGGGTTAAGATTCTTAAGTGTATCTACAAACTGCTTGACATCGGAGAACTCTCGATAGACCGATGCAAAACGCACATAGGCGATCGTGTCCACACCTTTGAGCGCCTCCATGAGCAGGTCGCCGATCAAGCGGCTCGATATCTCCTTCTCGCACATCTCGGACACGCGCCGTTCTATGTCATCGACGGTGCTCTCGATAACCTCCATGCTCACGGGACGTTTTTCACACGCCTTGAGCATTCCCGACATGACCTTCTCCCGCGCGAAGGGCTCTCTCCGGCCATCCTTTTTCACGACCATTGGCAATGACAGCTCGATTCGCTCAAAGGTTGTGAAACGGGTGGTGCAGCTTTGGCATTCACGCCGACGGCGAATGGCGCTGCCATCGCTTCGCGAATCGACCACTGAAAGTTTGTCCGAACCACACTTAGGGCATTCCATATCCAGACCCCTCACGCCGTGAGGAGCTTATTCTCGCACCAACCGATGTTTATACAAGGGGAAACGCCTGGAGAGTTCTCGGGTGGCCTCCCTGACCTGCTGTAAGACCCCTTCATTCTTGTGGTTTTCTAATGTTTTCACAACAAAATGGGCGATTTCCCTCATCTCAGCTTCTTTCATTCCGCGGGTGGTCAGGGCCGGAGAACCGAAGCGTACACCACTGCATACCGTGGGTGGCTGCGGATCGAAGGGGATCGTATTCATGTTCACCGTAATGCCGACCTTGTCCAGGGCGCTTTCGGCCTCTTTACCTGTAACCCCTGACTTACGCACGTCGAGCAGAAAAACATGCGAGTCCGTGCCCCCTGAAACTACGGATAGGCCAAGTCGTGCCAACTCGTCCGCCAACGCCTTTGCATTCAAGACCACCTGCTTGGCGTACTGTTTGAAGCTCGGTTGTAACGCCTCATGAAACGCAACCGCCTTCGCCGCAATGGTATGCATGTGGGGGCCGCCTTGGAGTCCCGGAAACACGGCCTTATTAATCGCCTTCGCATATGCCTCCTGCCCCATGATGATTCCCGACCGAGGGCCGCGCAGCGTCTTATGCGTTGTCGTCGTGACGATCTGGCAGTGTGGTACGGGAGAGGGATACTCCCCCGCTGCCACGAGACCGGCGTAATGCGCGATATCCGCCATGACGACTGCCCCTACCTCATCGGCAACTCGGCGGAACATCGCGAAGTCGATCTGCCGCGAATATGCCGATGCGCCGCACACGATCAGCTTCGGACGATGCTGCCTAGCGAGCGTGCGCACCTCGTCTTCATCTATGCGCTGGTCAGACTGGCGCACACCATAGGCTACAATTTTGTAATGCTTTCCTGAGAAATTAACTGGGCTGCCATGAGTAAGGTGTCCGCCTTGATCAAGGCGCATGCCCAGAACCACATCACCATGGTCGAGCAGCGCTTCATATACCGCCTGGTTGGCCTGAGCGCCTGAATGGGGCTGCACATTCACAAATTCGCTGCCAAACAGCTTCTTGGCGCGCTCCTCCGCCAGCCGCTCAACTTCATCCACAACATGGCACCCGCCATAGTAGCGTCGACCGGGTCGGCCCTCGGCATACTTATTGGTCAGAATGGAGCCGCAGGCCTCCAGCACCGCTTCGCTCACGAAGTTCTCACTGGGGATCATCTCGAGCCCGAACTCCTGGCGTTGAGTCTCGTTCTGAATCAGTGTGAAGAGCTGAGGGTCCGCCTTCGCCAAGGGTGTGGTGTCAACCATACAACCTCTTTTGAGAAAAATGATGCCGCCGCATCAAGGTGTTTGCTACGTAGTGACGTACACCATGACAACACGCTCCTCACAGCGGTGCAAGCACCGACCCATCAGGAGAAGTACACCCCGCCCGTTTAAGCAACGATCAATGTAGCAGGTATAAAAAGGAATCTTGAGGATGGATGCGGTCAATACCGCCGCACCAGCGCCCCAAGCGATACGTTCCAGCCTACGGATTGCCGCGGCTAGTGACGTAGTTGATTACATCCTGAACGGTCTGGATTTTTTCCGCGTCCTCGTCGGGAATCTCCATCTCGTACTCTTCTTCAAGAGCCATGATGAGCTCAACGATGTCGAGTGAATCTGCACCGAGGTCCTCGATAAAGGATGCCTCCGGAGTTACCTCCTCCATGCTCACGCCGAGCTGCTCTACGATGATGCTCTTGATACGCTCCGTGATCTCTTCAGTCGATGCCATTAGACGCACTCCTAAAAGTATGGCCCCCTCAAACGTTTCGAGTATTCATATCGCACGAGAGGAAAAGGCGATAGGAACACAAGTCTTGGGAGTATACGCGGCCCCACCAACTGACTCAAAGCGCTCTTGCAGATTATGATCTCTACAGAAGCGGTTCAGCTCCGAGGTGGCGATTTTCAGCCGCCACTGACAACTCGAAGCTTGCACCCAAACGCGGCAGGCCGGTTTACAGTGCCGATACTACTTGGATATCGACTACTCGATCGACCTCGGCAGGGACCTTCCCAAAGACAGAACAAGAATCTCTACTACCCTGAAATCACTGCCGGTACAAGACCGACTCCGATCCTCAGCGACAACTCGAAGTATCCAATATCATTGAGAAAAACCATGGCCGTCGTCCAAGGGCCTACCTTTACATATAAAGACCGCCATTAATTCCAACTACTTGGCCCGTGATATAGCTGCTCATATCGCTGGCAAGAAAGAGGACGAGCTGCGCAACTTCATCCGGTGAGCCAAATCTCCCGAGTGGAATTTCCTGCAGGTACTGCTCTCGCACCTTCTCAGGAAGCGCGGCTGTCATATCCGTATCGATGAACCCAGGGGTGATCGCATTCACCGTAATGCCTCGACTTGCCAGCTCCTTAGCCAGCGCCTTGGTGAGGCCAATCAGTCCCGCCTTGGATGCGACATAGGGCACCTGACCGGGATTGCCCATTTCACCTACTATCGAACTCATATTGACGATGCGGCCACGGCGCGCCTTCATCATCGTTTTTGCCACGGCACGCGCACAATAAAAGGCACCATCAAGATTGACTCGCATGGTGCGCGACCAATCCTCATCCTTGAGTCGAATAACCAATCCATCGTGAGAGATGCCGGCGTTATTGATAAGGATGTCGATGCCTCCGCTCTCTTCGATCACATGACTTATCCCGGCATCAACTGCTGCACTTTCACCCACATTAAAGTGGATCGCTCGGGCCTTGCCGCCTGTCTGCTCGCACAGCGCCACCGTTTCCTCGGCCGCGCCGGCATTCGACTGATAATTGACCCAAACGGTAGCTCCCGCCTGTGCTAATGCCACACTAATCGCGCGCCCAATTCCACGGGAGCCACCGGTCACAAGTGCCACTCTCCCCTCAATCCGCAGTTGATTTGTCATAGTTGTCCTCAACAGTTGTGCACTCTCAAAACATCTCAACCCATTTCTGCTTCTAAAAGCTCGATTGCCGTCGAGAGCTCCCGTACCAGCCTCTGGCGATGGCAGCGTTCAGCCACTCTCAGCGCATTCAGCACCGCATTCGAGTTCGACGCTCCGTGGCACACTATGGCAAGCCCCTCGAGGCCCAAAAGCGGAGCTCCGCCGTAAGCAGCCGGATCAAAGCGGCCGCGGAAAAGTTTACGCAGTATGGGAGCCGCAAGCGCCAAACCCATGCGCCCTCGGAGTGAGCTTCGCAGCCCCTGCTCCACGGCCTCACGCACCACATGCGCAGTGCCCTCAGCAGCCTTGAGCATAACGTTACCGGTAAACCCATCGCATACCACCACATCGGCGCGGTCTCGCATCACCTCATTTGCTTCTATGTATCCGATGAACTGAATGCGCCGTTCCGCCGCCAGTATGCGACTGGCCGCCCGCAATACATCGTTGCCCTTCGACTCCTCGGTTCCATTGGAGAGCAGGGCAACCCTTGGCTGCTCATCCCCCAACAACAACCGTGCGTAATGACTCCCCATCAGGGCGAATTGCAACAGTTGATGCGCACTACAATCAACGTTCGCGCCACTATCTAGCAACACCACCGGTTCATCTCGTCCCAATCGCGGAAGAAGCGCCGCAATTGCCGGGCGTGCAATGCCCTTAATCGTGCCAAGCTCCATGATCCCGGCCACCATCATCGCACCCGAGTTCCCCGTGCTGACCACTGCTTGTGCTCCGCCATTTCGCAGCAGTTGGAACGCTACCCGTATAGAGGCCTGCGGTTTAGTTCGCACGACGGTAGAGGGAGATTCATGCATCTCGACTACTTCAGATGCCGGCACTACTTTGATCGAGTCAGAGGCGCTTGTTAACTGTTTTGGATCACCAACGAGCAGGATCTCAGAACAAGACTGCTCGACAAAGCGATGTGCGGCCTCGACTATCACCGAGGGCCCGAAGTCACCGCCCATCGCATCAAGCGCAATGGTACAAGGGCTCTCGTCGGGAATGAGTTGCACTGAAAGAAGCTAAAATGATCGACTTAGGAGTTAGCCGGCGCCGCGGGCTTGCTGCTTTCCGAGCTCTTGGACTTTACTATCTGCCGCCCGCGATACATCCCGCAGGAGGGGCACGCGCGATGGCGCAAGGTCACTTCGCCACAGTTTGAGCAGACCACAGGATGGCTTGGCGCCAGGGCGTCATGACTCCTACGCATATCCCGACGCGACTTCGATGTTCTCTTCTTTGGCCCCATCATACGCTGTTTTCCTTCGACTCAATCGCCGCCCCGTACTGTTCCGGCATCGTTACAAAATGAGACGGAGAGATGTACCAGGAAGCAGCAATTATATCAAATCTGAGCAACCATCTTGGATGCGACTAACACCGTGGCTATTTAATAAATTCAACATGTTATCGTGTATTTTCGCAAACGCTGCACATTTCAACCCAATCCACTTCCCTTACGCCAATGTTTCTGACCTTATGTGATCGGTTGAAGCGCTGGATTGGAGAACCTGCATGCTGCTCTCTCAACACACTATAGTGATCACAGGGGCCACCTCTGGATTTGGAACTGCTATCGCCAAGCGCTGCGCCGCCGAGAAGGCAAAGCTCGTCCTCATTGGTCGGCGCGCCGAGCGGCTCACGGCCCTGCATGCAGAACTCAGTCCACACACTGCAGTCCACACCCTGCAGCTCGATGTGACTCAACGTGAGGCGGTCAGCGTCGCGCTAAGGCAGCTCCCTGGGCCATTTGATCAACCCACGGCTCTTATCAATAACGCTGGGTTAGCCCTGGGCATGACCGGCGCGGACCAGAGCGACCTGAATGACTGGGAGACTATGGTCGACACCAATATCAAGGGATTGCTCTACTGCACCCATGCCCTTCTCCCCGCGATGGTTGAGCGAAACAACGGACACATTGTGAACATCGGATCTGTTGCCGGGAACTGGCCCTATCCGGGGGGAAACGTGTACGGAGCCACCAAAGCTTTTGTACAGCAGTTCTCACGCAATTTGCGCGCCGAACTGCTTGGAAAACAGATTCGTGTCACAAACATCGAGCCTGGGCTTGCCCAAACCGAGTTTTCGGAAGTTCGCTTCAAGGGCGACTCCTATCGAGCGCATAAGGTATACGATGGCACGACTCCGCTTTCCGCAGACGATATCGCCGATACTGTCGAATGGGTTCTGACTCGTCCGCTGCATGTGAACATCAATTCAATCGAGCTTATGCCGACCTGCCAAGCGTGGGGACACTTGGCATTGATGCGACGGACTCCAACGGGGTCATCATAACTCCGATATGATCTCGATGAATTAGTTGCATTATCCTATGTGCCCTAGTCCAAGTTCCACCCCCCACTCAGTGCCACATAATGCCTTAAAGTTCGACGAAGCAGCAGTTATGCGATCGGTCCATCAGGCTTTGCATGAAGTGCGAGAGGTACAGCAGTTCGACAGTGTCGGGGAGGTCGCATGGCCGCTTGTTCGATCACTGACCTCTGCATTATGCGGAGGGGCTCAGATCCCAACCCCTGCCGTGGCGTTGGATTACATCCACTCGGCGGTGGGCCCGGCCCAGCACCCCGATCTCGCGCTCACGATAAAGGATGTGCTGGGCGCCATCCTTGAGGGACGAGAGGATCTCCGGCGATCCCTTTTGGAACGTGCCGCAGATATCCGCGCCGTCAGGCATGAGGATCCCCGCATAATGGTGGAGGGGCTTCTCCTGTTCTGCACACACCTAAGTGCGCAGAGGTCAGGAGACATGAAAGGATTTCGTCCCTTCCTGGAAACGACAAGCACGCTGATACTTGACACAGCCATACAATGCATAGCGCAGCATGCATTCCGACAGTGCGAACGCATGCGCGGTTTAGATGACGAATCGAAGGAGCCGCTGCGGCGCAGGGTGGCTGATGCCTTAGCTCTTTTGAATCTCGCCGCTGAAAATGATCTATTCCAAAGCTCGGCGGAACTTGCAAAGGAGCACAAGGCAAGGCTCGACGCTTGCCTTACCTAGGCGATCACTGAACTGTCGCTCTAATTGCTTACTATGCCTCAACAAAATTTCGACGGCCCACGTGAGCTGCGGCGGGTTACATTTATCCTGGTAGAACCATAACAGGTTGTGGGGGGAGATAGCGCGGTCCCGGGAACGCCCTTTCAGGAGAGCGTTTGCGGAATCGCCTGAGCCCGAACGCTGCGTGAACCATTTTTACAACATGGGGAAAGTCTCTTTTCCTGCCATGGGTTCGGTTTCGTGCAGATTCGCGGCATTTTTAATTGTGCTGCTGTTGGAGAGCACATCCATGTCGTCACGCCCGCCCCCGTTCGCAGTACCTCTTGTCACCGCAAGCATCGGTCTCGCCGCCACAGCAGGGTGCCCATCTGACCTTAATGACTCTGCGAACCCAGCGCTGAGTGCCGAGCAGCTCTCCTCTCTCCCAATTACGCCATGGTCAGGTTCGATCGGGAGGAGCTTCAATCCCGCTACCGACTTGCAGGCTGAGAGCTTCAGCGGACCTGCTGACATCCCTCTCATGCCTCGACTGGTGCTCGATCTCCCCTCGGGCCCCTTGCTCATTCGGGACGGCTACCCGCAACCTTCGCTGCAATTCACCGAAGCGGAGCTTTCCATCGTGCATCAAGTTCTGTCCAGTTACGCAGAAGCGTTCCCGGGACATGTGGGAACCATTGACTGGGTCGCTACCCGCCCCATGGAGATCGACCCGGGCATGTGGGGCCGGGCATTCTGGGACGCGGGAGAGATGAACGGGGTGGCCATAATAGTAGATGGACCTGAAAGTAAGGATGCGGGGGCGCGCCGGCTTACTGCATGCTGTTCCGCGCAGCAGCCTCACAAGCACGATACACAGGCAAAGGTATTGAGCTACGAATTTTCCGCTACCTTGATTCATGAAAGCTGGCACGTTGTGCACGCCATGGCACTCACACCACAGGAGAAGGATGATATCAATCTGTTATACAAGCTGAGCTTTGCCGATGATCGACCGCAGGCCAAAGCGTACGGCTTCCTGGGCGGGAGTCCCCGTCAGAACAATCTCGCCGCGTACCCCGACCTCGATTGGGTGCCGTACGGCGCCACGAACGCGCGCGAAGATAGTGCGTGTGTTGCTGCCGCCTATTTCTTAGACTCGCCTGCCCTGATGGGTGAAGCGCTTGATCGGGCGATTGCTGGGTATCCTTGGCTTCTCGCCAAGACCATCAACATGTCGGCTCTGGTGAGCAGAGAGGGGCTCGTCTATGAAGCAGCGATGCAAGATGTACATTTAGGAGGCCTCACACTGAACCCCCGCCAAGTAGTGTGGAATCCGGATCGGCTGTCGCTTCTCGGTGCAGAGCTCCTCCACGATGGACATGAGATTACGGGCGCAGTCCTCGACAACGCCATAATAACCTTCTCAGTCGGCTGCCCTATCACCGACACTGCCCGGGCACGGTTGAGCGGTGATAGGTGAGCCGCCGCGCACCCTTAAGGCCTGCTTCTAGATCCCGCAGGCCGCGATGAGACCCCTATTCGGGTCATCTCCGTCAGGCTAGAATCCATCCCAAATTACCCGTCGCTTACAAAGGACGCTATGATCAGACTCCTCATCGCCACCTTACTCCTTACCTCAACCTCGGCGCTGGCCCAGGATATTTCCGGATCGCGAGATCCAGAGGGGATCAAGCGTTATGCCGGAAGTGCGATTGTCCGCTATGAACAGACCGCTTTTGACGCCTATCACGTGCCGCTCGGGAAGATGATGAAGTTCGACTTCGGTACCAAGGCCGCCGAGTACGAGAAGTCAGAGCACCTGGAGGGCAAGATAACCCGGGTAACCTACCGAGTGCCGGATACACAGAGGTCCAGTCTGGAGGTGCTGCGCAACTATCAGAACGCGCTGCTTGCCGAGGGTTGGGAGGTGCTCTGGAGCGCAAGTGGCAAGGGCTCTTTCGGCAACTCCTTCGCCATGGCCTATCAAAGCCTTAAGGGACACGACCAGCTTATCCCCTATTCCGATGCGCAGGGTCATGTCCTGGTAGCTCGAAAGGACAATCGAACGGTCGTGCTCTTTGTTACCAAATATGAGTATGGGCTTACCGGCGGTGTTTCGATTGATAAGGGAGATCCTATAGTGCAGCTCGATCTGATAGAGACCGCCCAGATGGAAGAGAAGATGGTTGTGATTCCGGCCTCGGAGATGGCAAAGGCGATCGAATCTTCCGGTAGAGTGTCGCTGTATGGAATTTACTTTGATTTCAACAAAGCCGATCTCAAAGCCGAGTCCACCCCTACCCTTGAGCAGATTGCGGCTCTGTTGCGGGAGAGTACGGCGCTTAAACTCCTCGTCGTTGGACATACCGATGCAGTCGGAGGTTTTGAAGCCAATCGAGAGTTGAGCATGAGGCGCGCTCAATCGGTCGTGGCAGCTTTGACCGGCAGGTATGGCATCCCGCCAGAGAGGCTCTCCTCGTTTGGCGTGTCATTTGCTGCTCCGGTGGCCTCAAATGCCACCGAAGAAGGCAGGGCCAAGAATCGGCGGGTCGAGCTCGTTGAGGTCGCGGCAGGCTGAGGCTCCGCCATCGAGTGGGACGACTCTTTCCCTCTTCCAGATCTGATTGGTTCTACTGCATGCTGCGCTCAATTCCCGGGATTCGGACTTGGACCTTTTGCAGCATCGACTACTTCAAGGTGCACTCATTGGACCGCAGGATACACCACCACGTTTTGCCCAGAAGCTCTGCGGTACACGACATGCGATCGCTGCAGGTCGCCGTTCCGATCAAATGTGATAGAGCCAGAAGCTCCAGGATGGTCCCGCAGGCCGTACAAAAACTCTTTTACCCTGCCCGTATCGTCCCCCACCTTGGATACCGCTTCTGCAATGAGGCTCACCGCATCATATGAAGTTGATGCGGTTGAAGTGATCCCTGGCCATGCTCTCTTAAAACGCTCCTCAAACCTCTGCTTGTATTGCTCTTCGGTGCTCTCCGGCAGATCAGCAAAGACGATACCATCCGCCAGCGCGCCCACGGCCGCAAAAAAATCCTGACTGTTCAGGGCGCTCGTGCCTAGGAATAGCATGGACAGCTTCTGCTCTTTGAACTGTTTGAGCAGGGCGACGCCATCGGTCATATAAGTAATCCCGTATACGCCATCGGCGTGCTTGCTGCGTGCCTTGGCGAGTGCAGATCGAAAATCCAGTGCCCCCGCCGCATACTCATCCTCAAGAACAATTGCACCCCCCAAACGCTCAAAGCTCTCCTTGAAACGCGGCATGATCGCCGCGCTGAAATCGTTCTGAAGTCCAAGCACCGCAATACGACGGAGTCCTAATTCCTGATATGCGTAGCGGGCCATCAACGTGGCCTGCACGCCGGCAGGGGTCCAAAGCCGAAACACAAAATCGCCCATTCGAGAAATGCTGTCTGCCTCCGAGCCCGGCGTAATGAGAAGCACCCTCTTACGCTCGGCAAGGGGGGCTATGGCCGCGGTTGAAGACGAGCAGGTAGCACCGACTATGTAACGGACCTGCTCTATCTCCGTGAGGTGTTGGAAGGCGGCTACTGCGGCTTTAGGGTCACACCGCTCATCCTCAAAACGGACTTTCACCGGGAGGCCGAAGCGCTTCTCGGCATCTTCGGCCGCAAGGGTCGCTCCCGCTTGGCCATTAGTCCCCCAGAAACTGGCATCACCAGAAAGCGGCGCAACGACGCCTATCCTTAAAGGCTCTGCGGAACCAGGACGGGAGCAAAGCGCGCCGAGGATGGCGCTGAGAACACAGGCAAAAGTGAACCGCGCTAGCGCATGACGCCGAACCGGGGGCAGTAGATGCATATGCCGCACCTTACCGCAAAACGCGCAGACAGATGAGAGAAATTATTGAGCTTGCGCTACCACTCCACACTGCCCTTGGCCAGCGGGGAGGATACAATCGCCAAGGGGTAACGTGTCAGAAATCCGAGCACACACAGGCCGAACGCCCCCAAGAAGCCTAGGAAGGAGAGGATCTCCAACATGCCAAAGGGGATGGCTGCGGGGCTTACCTGCGGCATCACCACCATATATTTGTCGAGCCAAACGCCACACCAAATTACTGCAATAATCGGGATCAGCACCTTTGGTGTGCGCTTCACATCACGGCTCAGCAACACAATAAAAGGAATTATAAAAGCCATGGCAAAGGTAACCCAGCCAAGCTGCTTCCAAGGAAGCTCCCGCGTTCTCAGTATGAGCCACTGTGTTTCTTCGGGCAGGTTGCCGTACCACTGCGGCAAGAACTGAGCAAAGAAGGTATAGCCCCACAACATACAGAAGGCGAACATCAACTTGCCGGTGTCCCAAAGCTGGTCCTGCGATACAGCGCCGCCGAAAGATCGATGCCGCCGGGTGGCATAAATCGTGACAAGCAAGATTCCGCCCCACGCCACATAAATATTTCCGAGGAATATGAATCCACCATACATGTTGGAGAACCACATCACATCGGTGGCCATCAACATTTCAAAAGCAAATAGGGAGTAAATTACAGCGTAAAAGAGGATCAGCAACGGGGCTCGCACGGAAAGGCTGCGCTGGGTTTCCAGTATCTCCTCCTTACTGCCGTGAAAATTACGGGTGAGCCGGTTGCACCACCAGGCCTGCCATCGTCCGTCACTTGGGGCTTTCTGTTGAGCCAGCGCCACATCTCCACGCAGAGAAAGACTGACGAAACGGCTCATGAACCAGAACAGAATCGCAAGCAGAATTGCAAACCGCGCATACACGAAATCCGGCTGCATCCACCACTCCCGCCCCGGCATCGGTGTGCGCGCCCATGGGAAAAGATGCTCTCGACCCAAGATAGAGAAAAGAAAAAAGATGTAGGCGAAAGGAAGGAACGAAACGAACGACTCTCCCAATCGGCGAATGGGCGCGCTCCATTTGGCGCGCACAATTTGGAATATCGCACTGGTTACTACGCCACCACAGGCCAGCCCTGTCCAGAAGAACACATTAACCCAGTACACGCTCCACACCTCTCCCGCCGGACGGGTGGCGAATCCAAGGGCAAAACCTGCGGCGCCCAATAGTATCAAGAGCGAAAACACTCTGGAGAGCACTGCGGACCGCTCAAGCGGTCCTTCACGAACGATGGCCTCACCATCAATTGCAACTGCGCTATGCATAGTACCCTATCCTGCGAATACCCTATTTCTTTGCCACCTGCGCCTGCAGCTCTCGGATATAGTTGACAATATCCCAGTGCTCCGTCTCCGAGAGCTTGTAGCCGTACGCCGGCATCAATGCCATGCCGCCAAAGTGGATAAACTCGTAAAAGTACCCATCGGGGTAGGCACTTTGATTGGTGTACATGGCCGCTCCCAGGGCCGGTCCCGGCAACCACTGCGCCACGGCTCCCGGGGAGTGCTGTGCTCCCTGATAGCTACCGTGACATGGCAGGCAGTTCACCTCATAAAGACGCTTGCCCGCAGCGAGGGATCTCGCGTCGGCCTGTACCGGATTTGGCAACGCGCGGGCCTCCATGCGCGTTCCTTGAAATCTTGCGCTTGCGCCCAGCGGTACGGAGCCCTTCGCTTTGGCTCGCATCATCGTACCAGCCTGCATGTTTTGACCCTTGACCATATCATCATTGAACGGAAGGGCCTGGGCCTCTCTCACCAAAGAGGCAAGCACAAGTGCTGCTACAACCACACAAAGACGACACATTGCTCTATAGCGCATCTCGCACCTCTACCTCTTCGGCTCCTGCACCTCGCATCATGGAAGCAACACCTTCAACCTCGGGACTTCCACACGCTACTACCAGTCCAAATTTGTCATCGGAGAACCGTGGATCGTAGCCGACCTTCCTCAGCACATCAGGTAATCTGCAAAAGTGAAACAAGGCAAGGAGGGTGAAAATGGCGCCAAACAATATCGTGCACTCGTAGCCGATCACCACAAATCCCGGAATAGAAACAACATCCTTGGCACTCACCCGCATCGGCCAGTCTAGTGAGCACAGAATTGCCAAGGAAAAGCCGCCCGTAATTCCTAACAAGGCTCCTGTCATCGTCACAAAGCGAACGGGGCTCTTGCCGGGCGATGTCAGATCCTCGAGTTCGTGATTGCGCACCGGCGAATACACGCGATACTCGCGCTCTGCCTTCTGCGTGGCTCGTACCGCCGAGATCAGGTCGTCGAGGTAACTAAAGACTCCAACAACTGCCTTTTCCTTGCTCATGCTCGCCTCATCCAAACATTAGTGCCCTGAATGGTGGTGCCGTGTGGGAGGTGGGATGACCTCTTTAATCTCAGCAATAGCCACTGCAGGGAAGAACTTGATGAACAATGTCATCCACATGCCGAACCAGCCAAAGGCACCGAGCGTGATGCCAAGTTCATGCATGGTAATAGAGTAGTTAGCCCAAGCGCTCGGCAGATAATCCCGCCCGAGTGACTGCACGATGATGTTGAAGCGCTCGAACCACATGCCGATGTTGATAATAATCGAGAGGATGAAGAGCCACACGATATTGGTGCGCAGCTTCTTAATCCAAAGGGTAAGTGGAAATATACAGTTACAGGTGAACATCACCCAGAAGGCTACCTTCATCTCACCAAAGGGGCGAAACCAGAACTGGTAACGCTCAAATGGATTGTTGCTAAACCAGGCTATATAGAACTCGGTCACGTAGGCGTAGGTGACCACTCCACTGGTCACCAGGATAAGTTTACTCATCGCATCAAAGTGCACAGGGGTAATCAGAGGGTGCAGCTTGAACGCCGCCCGCAACGGGATAATAAGGGTGATCACCATCGCCACCCCTGAGAAGATCGCGCCCGCCACAAAGTATGGTGGGAAGATGGTCGAATGCCATCCCGGGACGATACTCACCGCGAAGTCCCAGGATACGACGCTGTGCACTGACACAACGAGCGGGGTAGCGAATGCCGCAAACAGCAGGTAGGCCGCCCCATAGTGTTTCCACTGACTGTGATTTCCGGACCAGCCTAGACTGGCCATCGAATAGAGAAGTTTTCTAAACCAAGTCTTGGCTCTATCGCGCGCCGCCGCAATGTCGGGAATAAGCCCAACGAAGAAAAATACCGCCGAGACCGTCAAATAGGTCGAAACGGCAAACACGTCCCACAAAAGCGGCGAGCGGAAGTTCGGCCACAGCGCCCGTTGATTGGGGTAGGGCATCAGGAAATAAAAGAACCATGGGCGACCCAGGTGGATGATCGGGAAGAGCCCGGCGGTAAGCACGGCAAACACCGTCATCGCTTCCGCCAGACGGTAAATGGGCTGGCGGAAATTGGCTCGAAAGAGATACAGCACGGCAGATATGAGGGTACCGGAGTGAGCAATACCGACCCAGAACACAAAGTTCGTAATGTAAACAGCCCAACCGAAGGGGTTGTTCTTACCGGCAAGACCGATACCCAATAAGATTTGCCGCGTCCAACACACTGCACCTATCGCCACACACAAAAGGCAGGTGGCAAGCATGAGGTACCAACCAAACTTAGGGGGCTCTAACATGCGTAGCACCGCATCGTTCACCGTCTTGTAGGTGACCGGCTCTGCGGTACTTTCGCTCGCTGCATGTGACATACTTCCGTCTCTCTCGAATTAGCGCTTTCTAAACCTCACAACGCACCCGCTCCAGGTAGATCACACTCGGTTGTGTGTTGATGTGATGATCCAACACCTTGTAAGCACGCGGAGAATGACTCAACTCGCTCACCCTGCTGTGGGGGTCGTTGAGGTTGCCGAACACCAGGGCTTCAGTGGGGCAGCTTTGCACGCAGGCCGGTTGAACCTCGCCGTCAGCCACCAAACGTCCCTCATCCTTGGCGTGATCTTTGGCTTCGTTGATCCTCTGAAGGCAGAAGGTGCACTTTTCCATTACACCAACACCGCGCTTCACCACGTCGGGATTGAACTGCCACTGCACCGGCTCGGGCACATCGTACTCGAACCAGTTGAATCGTCGTACCTTGTAAGAACAGTTGTTGAGACAGTAACGAGTGCCGACGCAGCGGTTATAGACCATCGCGTTGAGGCCTTCCTCATTGTGGTACGTTGCATACACCGGGCAGACCGGCTCGCAGGGCGCATTGTTGCAATGCTGGCACATCATGGGGAGAAAGCTCACTTCAAGCTCCTCAGCACTTCCGTCGGTATAACGCTCAATACGCAACCACGACATCACACGTCTGCGCTTGGCCTGGGCTACTCCCACTACCGGGATGTTGTTCTCTGCATAGCAGGCGACAACACAGGCTGAACATCCGGTGCACGCCGCAAGATCAACCGCCATGCCCCACTTGTATACCGGGTGCTCACGCTGCTCATACATCTGCTTGGGCTCATGGTGACCTCCATGGCCGCCTTCTCCGCCGCCACCACCATGCGCGCCATGCCCGTGGCCTCCATTCGAGTGAAGCCCGCCGAGAGCCGCAGCACCAAGCGCCGGCACACGCACACTTCTTGCGATCTCTCGGTCATGCTGATCGTGCATCTCCTGCTGCACAATCGGGGTCTCGCGTCCACGTCCGCGCTGTACCAGCACGGTACTATTCAACAGCACAGCGGCATCGCTATTGCCTAGCTCCGGGGAGAGCAGTGCCATCACATTGCCCGCCTGGGCCTCTTTCGCGTACCGGCCCATCGCGGTGTGTCCATACCCCATCGGAACTGCCACCACGTCTGGATGCACCTGCGCACTGAGATATACCGGCAAATTCAACTCTCCATAGTCGTTGCGAAGCTGCACGACATCGCCGTAGGCGATACCAAGTTTTGCGGCCTTATCAGGGTGCATTTCAGCCCAGCCACCCCACACAGACTGTACGATCGGATCGGGCAGCTCCTGCAACCAGGGTCGATTGGCTGCCCGTCCGTCGAAGCTCTTCACACTGGGAAAGGGAAGGAGCACCAGTTCGGTTCCGCTCTCCTTTCCAACCGTAAAATGCACCCCTCTATCAAGGAGCCCCAGCGCAGAGTCGCTCACGTTGACCCGCGCACGATCCGTTGTGCCCAGCTGTGGGAAGTACCCCCCGTGCTCGACGCAGGCTGACCAAAACCTCTCAAAACTGTCTGCTGAGCCCGATGCCTGATGGATCTTCTTCCAGCTCTCCTGCAGGTACCCTTGAAAGTCTTTCGCACCGCCACTGACAGCACCACCCATCGCCTCAAGGAGGATATCTCCAAAGGAGCGTGTATCATACAGCGGCTGCATGACGGGCTGAACGAGCGAGTATACTCCCGCAACAGGACGGCTATCGCCCCAACTTTCCAGCGCTACGTTGGCGGGGAGAATGATGTCCGCAAGCGCCGCCGTTTCATCAAGCGCGCTGTTACAGCTCACTACCAAGCCAACCTTCTTTACGGCGTAGTGGAACTTAAGCGCTGCAGGGAGCGAATAGGCCGGATTGGTGCCCCAGACGATTACAGTGCCGACCTTTCCGGCATCCATTTCCTCAACTGCCTTGCGTATCTTGGCAAGAGAAGATTGCGGCTTACGCATCGCATCCAAATGCACTGTATCGCCTACATTTCCCAGGACGAGATTAAGCAGAGCAGTTGCAACGGCAAGCGCCAGGCTCTCCGTGCTCGCACTGGAGGCCCCGCCAGAGAGCACAAGCGAACTCTTGGCCTCGACAAGGTACTGAGCCAGCAGGGTAATACGTTCTTTAGCGATGCCGCATTCCTGGACCACTCTGTCCATGGTGGCGGACGCGCAGTGTGATCTGATCCCGTCTAGAATCGACTCGCGGAGTCCGTGGCCCTTCCCTCGTCTGACCATTTCAGCCAAAAGGTACTTGGCCAGCCACAACTCGGAGCCCGGTGAAACATTGAGCCAGGAATCGGCATTGCCGGCAGTGAGGGAGAGCCGTGGTTCGACATGGATGATGCGCGATGGGGTACCCAGCTTGCGGTTCTTGGCCCAGGCGCGTGCGTACTCGACGGGAGATACGTAGGTCTCGAAGATATCTGCGCCAAAATTGAGCACGACCTCAGCCTTGCCAAAGTCGTAGCGCGGCACTCCATACACTCCGTAGACGAGCTCTGACGCCTGCGCAGTCGCTACGGGTTGCAGGGGATCCCAAACGATGTGCTCAACGCTCTGGGATTTTGCAAACTCGGCAATCAGTTCAGCCGTAGCGCCGCTCACCTCTCCGGTAATAAGAATCTTCTTCTTGCCGTTATCCTTTAGCCGCTCGGCGAGCTTCTGCAGACCCTCCGACCAGCTCATGGTCTCATGCCTCAGAATGCTCTCTCCGGTGGTGCTGGTGCCGCGTTCCGCCACCTTGAGGGGCTGGCGTACCCTGTCCGGATCGTACAACGCTTGAAGCGACGCCTGGCCGAGCGCACACACACCCCCGCCATTTATCGGGTGGTCACGGTTGCCCTCAACTTTCACCGCGCGCCCTTCACGAGTGCGCACTTGGATCCCACACCCCGCGCTGCACTCTTGACAGGTGCTCCGATACCACACAGCAACCCCGGGCACCTGATCAACCTCGCCTTTCACAAAGGGGATCAGATGCTCTTTAGCACCGTCCGCACACCCTGCTGCCGCTCCAACTACGGTGGTTTGGCCGAGTATCTGCAGGAACTTTCTGCGAGAAATGTGCGTCTCGGCTGCTATGCCCTTCTTTTCGGTTGACACTTCGTTGCTCATTCGCTCCCTCACCGTGTGATCAGTTCTATTTGTGGCAGGTCAAACAATCGATGCTGGTGCCCTGCTGTCGATGGCAGTCAACGCACCACCCCATCTTCATGGATGAAACGCGCTCAACAACCTGCATATTGGGGACCTGGCCATGACACTCCTGGCAATTGATGCCCGCTTTCACATGGCGCTTGTGGTTGAAATTCACATGTGCCGGCATCACATGCACCTTAACCCAGGGGATGGGCTCGCCCTTATGGAAGTACTCCACGATCTTACGAATCTCGGCCTGCTGCCACGGTTCCTTGCCGGGAATTGAGGCCGAAAACTGGGCCGGATCGTTAATAGCCATACTCTGCGCTTCATAGCTTGCAAAGTGGCATCCCACGCAGGTCTCTACCTCCGGAATCGCTGCGTAAGAAGATTTACCGACTGACCAGTGACAATACTGACAGTCCATCTTGTTCTTTTGCACATGAGTAATATGACTGAACTTGATGGGTTGTTCCGGCTGATGCCCCTTGGCGCGCTCGGGGGGGCCGAAGTAGTGAAAGTAATCGAAGATGTTGAGGTCCCACAGCGCGGCCTGGCCGTCATTCCACACGCCCGTGGTCGCATCCAGCTCCTTGTATGCGGGGAGGATCGGCTCTTGCTGAGGAACTTCCGCCGCTGCGGGAGCTTGGGAACCTTGCGCCATCGCAGTTGTGGCGATGCAGCAACTAAGCAGCGATACAGCGATCGCCACACATCGGGAGAACAGGTGCCAACTGAAAATCATGTCAAAACTCACCGCTCAGAACGAATCGAAGAAGACTCTGCGCCTACACTCACCTCGCAGGAATAACTTCCCTTAGGCTTACAGTGTTCGGTCTGCAGTAACCCCCAACAGCGAGCACGGGATAGTGCGTACTCCGCGCATGTTGTACAGCGCGTGATTCGCACTCGATGTGATCGATCCCGTCACAAGCCTGTCATGCAGGCCATTTCATAGCACGTGATTCGCGTAGGCCCAATACCGTGTGATGCAATTTCAGGATCTTGACAGCATCCCCTGCTCCTGGCCCCTTCAGCATGGGGAGCATGCGTGGAGTCGATGCTCGTTTCCATGTATGCTGCGCCCTCGGCATTGGCTATTTTGTCGACGAGTCCAGCGCGAATGGCGTCCTGTGAATAGTTGTTGAGTAAGTTTGTCAACTATTATGGTGTTTGATTTGCCGAGTCAGAGCTGTCGAATAGGTTCATTGCAAGTTACCGGCAGTGCAAGTTCGACTATACGCAACCCGGCCACTGGCGAGATCCTGGCGTGTGTACCGCATTTAGGGGCAAAGGAAGCTGCCTTAGCCGTTGATGCAGCCAGCAGCGCCTTTAGATCGTGGTCTCGCGGCACCGCGTACGATCGTGCGGCGCTCCTGACGCGCTGGGCTGATCTGATCGAGGATCGATATGCTTCCCTGGCAGAACTGCTTACGGCTGAACAGGGCAAGCCGTTGAAGGAAGCGCAGCGTGAACTGCGCTACGGTAACTCGTTTGTGCGCTGGTACGCAGAAGAAGCGAAGCGCGTATATGGTGAAACCATCCCGTCAGAGCGTGCCGACCAGCGCATCCTCATTCTCAAACAGCCTCTGGGGGTCGTGGCAGCAATCACTCCCTGGAACTTCCCGGTTGCCATGGTGTTAAGAAAAGTAGCGCCGGCACTTGCCGCCGGCTGTACGGTCGTGCTCAAGCCCGCGCCGGAGACGCCGCTGAGCGCGCTTCAACTTGTTGAGTTGGCCGCGCAAGCGGGCATCCCAGAGGGGGTATTAAATATAGTGACCGGACCGGCCGAGGATATCGGCGCGGTTTGGATGGCTGACCCACGTGTACGCAAAGTCACATTCACTGGATCGACCGAGGTAGGTCGTCTCCTGATGTCGCAGTCCGCCCGTACACTTAAGAAGCTCACCCTGGAGCTTGGCGGGAATGCGGCCATGATTGTATGCGCCGATGCGGATCTGGCGCGCGCACTTTCTGGATCAATGTTTGGCAAATTTCGCAATGCCGGGCAGACCTGCATCAGTGTGAATCGCTTCCTCCTCCACGATCACATCGCTCAGAGCTTCACCGAACGTTTTGTGGAACAGGTTAGAAGTCTGCGGGTGGGAAACGGCTCCGACCCCAGCAGCGACATCGGGCCCCTGATTAATGAAGATGGCTGCAATAAGGTTGAGGATCTTGTTAACGACGCGCTGCGCTCTGGTGCCACACTTCTTCTGGGCGGAAAGAGAATTAAGGGCACTTTTTTCGCGCCCACGGTGCTCGCCGATGTGACGCCATCGATGCGCATCGCTCAGGAAGAGATCTTCGGTCCTGTGGCCTGTCTTTCAACTTTCAATGATGACGATACCGCCATACGCACGGCGAACGATATATCCCACGGACTCGTGCACTACGTGTACACAGAACAGCTTTCACGCGCCTTTCGTTACAGCGAAGAGCTTGAAGCGGGTATGGTAGGGATCAACGGCACTGCCATCTCCTGTGCGCATGCTCCATTCGGCGGTATCAAGCAATCCGGTTATGGCCGCGAAGGCGGCCATCACGGCATCGATGAATTCCTGCAGGTGAAGTACGTTTCTATAGGTATTGCCTCGTGATCCTTTGGTCCCCCTCCACAAGCCGCATTGAGAGAGCACAGGTGCAGCACTTTCTCAGGGATCATGTGCGTCCTCACGATGGCACGGTGCGCGACTTCCGCGCGCTGTATGATTGGTCGATCCGTGAAAACAGCACTTTCTGGAAGGAGGTCTTTTCATTCTTCTCCCCCCTGCACGAGGGAGATGCAAGCACGGTGATTGAGCAGCCCAGCCGCATGCCCGGGGCGCGCTGGTTCCCTGGAGTACAGCTTAACTTTGCGGAGAACCTGCTGCGTTACAAAGACGAGCAGGAAGCGCTCGTATTCTGGGGCGAAAGCAGTGTGCGCCGTTCATTGACCTATCGAGAAATACACCAGCGAAGCGCCGCCTTTTCCGCTTGGCTTGCCAGCAAAGGCATTGCGGCGGGCGATCGGATTGCGGCAGTGATGCCCAACATGCCCGAAACTGTCGTGGCCATGTTGGGTGCTGTTGCTAGGGGCGCCGTGTGGTCCTCCTGTTCTCCAGATTTTGGGGTTTCGGGAGTCACCGATCGCTTTGGCCAGATTGATCCTAGCGTCCTCGTTGCTACAGACGGCTACTTTCATAAAGGGAAGTGGATCTCGATTGAAGAGAAAGTAGCGCAGATCGTGGCAGCCATCCCTTCCATTCGTGAAGTGGTTACCGTGCCTTACCGCGGTGACGCAGCCGGGAACTGGCACAGCATCATCGATACGCATCGGGGGGCCGCTCCAAGCTTCCCACGGCTCCCTTGGTCGCATCCCCTGTACATCATGTACTCGTCAGGCACCACCGGGAAGCCAAAATGCATTGTGCACGGCGCCGGCGGAACCCTGCTGGAGCATCTGAAGGAATTAGTCCTCCATACCGACCTTTGCCGCGCCGATCGATTCTTCTATCAGACCTCCTGTGGTTGGATGATGTGGAATTTTATGATTTCGGCCCTGGCAGCGGGTACGACCATAGTGCTGTATGACGGCGCCCCCCTGCATGAAGAAGGCGACATTCTCTGGCGCATGGCAGAGGAGGAGAGACTGACCGTGTTTGGTACGAACGCCAAATACTTGGCCGAGCTGGAGAAGATGGGACGCAAGCCCGGTCGAGAACATGGATTGGAGAAAATTCATTCCATTCTATCCACGGGCTCCGTACTGCTCCCTGAATCCTTTGACTACGTATACCGTGACATCGGGAATGATCTGGTGCTCTCTTCAATCTCCGGCGGCACCGATATTATCGGCTGCTTTGCGCTAGGCTCACCCACCCTCCCCGTGTACCGCGGGGAGCTTCAAACCAGAAGCCTTGGCCTCCATGTGCAGGTATTGAACCACTCAGGTCAGCCGGTAGTCGGCGAGAAGGGTGAGCTGGTTTGTACAAACCCCTTCCCCTCAATGCCGGTCGGCTTCTGGAATGACCCTGACGGCACCCGATATCACAGCGCTTACTTCGAGCGTTTTCCAGGAGTGTGGCACCACGGCGACTTTGTGGAGTTAAACGACCGTGGCGGCATGACCTTTTACGGACGATCCGATGCCACGCTAAAGCCAGGCGGCATCCGCATCGGCACCGCAGAGATATACCGCCAGGTGGAAAAGGTACCCCAGGTACTTGATTGCCTGGTGATCGGTCAAGAATGGCAGGGCGACATACGGGTGGTGCTTTTCGTGAAGCTGGCACCAGGAACGGAGCTGACCGATGAATTACGCCAGCACATCCGAACCACCGTGCGAACGGGGGCCTCCCCCTTTCATGTTCCTAACAAGATTATCGCCGTGCGTGATATCCCCCGTACCCGTAGTGGAAAACTGGTTGAACTCGCGGTTCGCGACCTCGTGCACGGCCAAGAGGTTCAGAATGCCGAAGCGCTGGCCAACCCGGAGGCGTTAGAGCTGTTCCGTAGTATCCCGGAGCTGCAAACCGACTGAGCTGCATTCATCACCGCGCTTAGCTCAATCCGTGCCGCGCTCTGGCGGGGCTTCATGAAGCCACCGAGTCGCCCCCCTCACATAAGTTGCCGTATCGATCTGGATCCGTACACAGTTCCTGCTAAGATTCTCCCCTAACCGCGCTATTGCATGAAGCTGAGCCTGCGCCTTCGCACCACAGGTGCTCCGGCGCGACACCGCCTATCGAGGACCTTGCCAAAGCACACCGCGCGGCGGCGGGCATGGCAGGAGAAAGTGGCAGGAATTCTCGGCGCATTCCGGCCCGCCGTCCCCGGCAGTGTTGGTACGATGTGCATGCGCTGTTCGGGCTAAACCTATGCTAAGAAAAGCCACTCCTGCTGACATCCCTGGAATCATCGCGCTGGTAAATCAGAACCTCGATAAGCTCCTTCCACGCAGTGCCGAGGAGTATTTAGAACTGATTGACCTGACATGGGTCGTTGAAGAAGCGGGTGAAATCGTCGGTTGCGCTACGCTCGAGGTCTACAGCCCCAAGATAGCGGAGATCCGTTCTGTTGCGGTACGCCACGATAGGCGTCACAAGGGCTATGGGGGGCAGCTCGTGCGTGCCGCTGCAGATGAGGCAAAACGACGCAAGATTCATGAAGTAATGGTGATTACTTCAACCCCCGAGTTCTTCCAAGAGCTCGGCTTCGGGGCCTGTTTGCATGAAAAGTATGCACTCTTCCTTGGCGGAAAATGAAAACAATCGGTGCCGCGATCGTTGGGGGAACGGGCTTCGGCGCAGGTGAGCTGTTGCGTTACTTTGTCTCTCATCCCGCCGTCGAGGTGGTAAGCGTTGTATCCTCCTCCTCTCCCGGCGAACGTATCAGCGGCTCTCATCCGTATTTGAGCTCCTTCTACGATAGGCCCTTTGATGCTGCGCTGCCCTTTGAGCGGTTGGAGCCGTACCGCGAGCGCTTCATCTTTCTGGCCCTTCCGCACGGACAAAGTGGGCTCTGGCTCAAGGAGCATCGGGCCAAGCTGGGCAGGACGAAGCTTATCGACCTCTCGGCGGATTATCGGCTCAGTGTACAGGCAGTTCACGAACAAACCTATCCGGAGGTGCCGTTTGACGGCGAGATCAGGTCGCAGTTCTGCTACGGTCTGAGCGAAGCGGCCTCAGAACAGATTGCGCGCAGCCATTGGATCGCAAACCCTGGCTGCCTTGCCACCGCATGCGCTCTGGCCGCCAAACCGCTGCTCTCTGCATTCTCCTCGGAACTGTCGGGGACACTGTGCTTCGATGCGAAAACCGGGACCTCTGGCGCAGGCCGCAAGGCTCAAGACTCCATGCACCATCCGACACGACATGCCAACATGGAAGCCTACAAGGTATTGTGTCACCGTCATGAACCGGAACTCCGACAAGCCCTTGGACTCTCCGCTGCGCAGCGCACCATGTTCGTGCCGCATCTTCTCCCCTGCACCCGGGGCATCTTTGTTACCGTGTACACCGAACTCAAGTCGCCACAATCCGCCTCCGACCTGCTCGATTGTTACCAGCGCTTCTATCAGGGCAAGCGATTTATCCGTATACGTGAAACTTCCCCCACCCTGCACGATGTCGTGGGAACCAATTTTTGTGACATCGCAGTTGCCGTGCGGGGCACCCAGGTAGTAGTCATGTGCAGCCTCGACAACATGGGCAAGGGCATGGCCGGGCAAGCAATCCAGAATATGAACCTGATGTGTGGTTTGGACGAGACGAGCGGTCTGTTGATACCGAGTGTGGGACCGTTATGAACGCTCCCCAGGACCGCCTTGCCATACTCGATGCGCATATGATGACGACCTATGCGCGCTCACCGGTAGTGTTCGTGCGAGGCAGCGGCTGCACACTGTGGGATGACCAAGGCAATCCCTACCTCGATCTTGTGGCGGGCATCGCTACCTGCTCATTGGGCCATGCTCATCCTGTGATCGTTGAGGCCCTTGCCGAGCAGAGCAAGCGGCTCATACACCTCTCCAATTTGTACTATTCAGAGCCGCAAGCAGCGCTGGCCGCCTGGCTTACCGCCCATTCGGCGGGGGATCGAGCGTTCTTTTGCAACTCGGGCGCGGAGGCGAATGAGGGAGCGCTGAAGCTCGTGCGGAAGTATTCACACCGCATAGATGGGCATAAGACCCCAATGGTCATCACCGCCGAGCAGAGCTTTCACGGGCGTACCCTTGCCACGGTCACTGCCACTGGCCAAACCAAATACCAGCAAGGCTTTGATCCTTTGATGCCCGGGTTCGAGCACGTATCTTTGAATGACTGTGCGGCGCTTTCAGAGAGAGTCGCCGCAATCGCCGCCTCACCCAGCGCTCGACTTGCGGCAATTATGCTCGAGCCTGTGCAGGGCGAGGGGGGAGTGACACCTGCAAGCAAAGACTTCCTGTCCTGTGCGCGCCGGTTGTGCGACCAGCACGACGCGCTCCTGGTATTCGACGAGATACAGTGCGGCATGGGAAGAACAGGTTCACTGTGGGCTTACGAACAGCTCGGAGTTGAGCCGGACATTTTTACCTCAGCCAAGGGGCTGGGGGGCGGCGTACCGGTAGCTGCCCTCTTGGCAAAGGAGCACTGTTCCATTTTTGGCCCCGGCGATCACGGCAGCACCTTTGGGGGGAATCCTCTGGCCTGCCATGTAGCGCTTGCCGTTTGTCAGGTCATCGGCTCAGCGCAGTTTCTTACTGCAGTGACGGAGCGGGGCAACGAACTGCGAGCCGGTCTTCTGGATCTCTGCCGGCAATTTCCTGCGCTCTATAGCGGAGTACGAGGGAAGGGCCTCCTGTTGGGGGTGACAATACGCGATGATGTTCCTGTGACCTCGAAGGAAGTGGTGCAGGCCGCATTTCGGGAGCGGCTGCTGGTAATCGGCGCAGGCCCTAAGGTCATACGCATCGTGCCGCCGCTCATTATATCGTCGATGGATATTCAAGATGCACTGGCACGACTGTCTGCGGCATCGGCTGCCCTTTCCGCTACCACTACATAATGACGGATGCTCATGGGAACAATCACTGACATCGAGGGTGTTTTTGCGGGCGCAACCGGTTGCGGGATAAAAGCAGGCCGCGATGACCTGTCCTATATATATCTCCCCGCCGGCTGCAGCTCGGCTGCGGTGTTTACACGCAATCTAGCCGCCGCTGCCTGTGTACAGTATTCGCGTGCAGTATTCTCAAAAGGGGTCGTGCGTGGAGTGATCATCAATGCAGGGAATGCCAACGCAGCCACGGGGAGACAGGGGCTGCGCGATGCCGAGGAGACCGCAAAACGTGCGGCAGCACACTTAAAGTGTAAGCCCGCCCACATCGCAGTCGCCTCTACTGGTATCATCGGGGTCCCTCTGCCGATGGATAAAATTCGGCATGGGATTGACACGCTCCTGGGACAGCCTCTTGTCCATGAGGGGACCAGAGTTGCACGGGCTATACTGACCACCGATCTCGTGCCGAAAGAGGTTTTCCTGCAGCAAAGAATCGGCCGGCGACCCGTCACTGTCTCGGGGATAGCCAAGGGTTCCGGCATGATAGCACCCAATATGGCCACGATGTTGGGATTCTTGGTGACCGATGCTGCGGTGCCGCGAGCGACTCTGCAGCGCATGCTCCGTCGTGCCGTCGACGACTCCTTCAACATGACCTCTGTGGATACCGATACCTCCACCAATGATATGGTGCTGCTCTTCTCGACTGGCGCCGTTGCAATTGACGGTGGCGACAAGCGAGGGCTCTCCTCCTTTGAAACGCTTTTGACGGACGCCTGCCAAATTCTGGCAAAGAAGGTGGCACGAGATGGTGAGGGGGCTACCAAATTGATTGCGGTACGGGTCAGGGGCGCCAAGAATCCGCACCACGCTCGCACCGTGGCTAGAAACATTGCAAATTCGCCGCTCGTCAAAACCGCGATCCATGGGGCTGATCCGAATTGGGGGCGGGTAATCGCAGCCGCGGGGAAGGATCCGGCAATAGCGCTTAAGCTTGAAAAGCTTGATGTCGCCTTTGCAGGAATTCCCGTGATGAGACGGGGAACTCCGCTCCCTCTCCGCCGTATCGGCTCTCAAGCAGGATACGGTAGAGATTCAAATTAGTCTGAATCTGGGTCAAGCCGAGGCAATCGCCTGGGGATGTGACCTCACCAAGGGCTACATCGATATCAACGTAGACTATAGTTAGAAGCGATGAGCGAATTTCTTCGTACTATTGTGGTCAAGTATGGCGGCTCGGCCCGCTCAGAGGCGGGGGCACGACTCGGAACAGCGCTTCGCCCAGGATGTAGCGGCTTGCTGTTGGTCAAGGCATCGCCTGTGCGGTCGTGCATGGCGGGGGGAAAGATCTGAGTACATGGATGAACCGCCTCGGGCTCGTGCCCCGCTTCGTCCAGGGGCTTCGCTTTACTGACGAGGCGACTCTGGAGATCGCCGAAATGGTGCTAAGCGCCAAGATGAACAAATCGCTGGCGGCGCTGATAACTGAGGCCGGGCGTACCGGCACTCGGCCTTAGCGGCAGAGATGGAAAACTGTTGGTCGCAGAGAAAATCTGTTCACCCGATGGAACACCCCATTGGTCTTGTCGGTGAGGTCCATTCGGTCAATCATAATCTCATCAGTACTCTGCTTGCAGGGGGGATCGTTCCGGTACTTCACCGATCGCGAGCGATGGTGGCAGCGGGGGCCCTCAATTGGCAACGCCGACACATATCGCAAGCATCCTCGCTCAGTCACTTCGCTCTGAGCTGCTGATACTGTTGACCGATGTCGACGCCATCGCAATACAGGGGCATCCCATCCGGCAACTATCGCTGGACGAAGCGAAGAACTGCTGAAGCATCCGGAGATTCAAGGGGGCATGCTCCCCAAGCTCGGCTATGGGATTCAGGCCGTTGAGGGGGGCGTGCAGAAGGTCATCATCTGCAACGCCCACGCCGATAGCCCGCTAGCAGGTGCCTGGCGGGCGAAGCGCTCGGCACCTGTATAGTGCCTTAAAGCTGTAGCTTATCGGCACTCCCGCTTGATCTGAGCAATCTTGCCTCGATGTCGTTGTTGTACTGACCCGTCGCTACCTGCACGCGGTCGCGATAATCTCCCATCAAGATCCCGGCTACAGCCGAAATAGGCATAATAGAACGGACTCCCGCCAGCATCTGCTTTCCAACTGAGGCCTTCTCTTCCTCTAGGATCTTGATATCACGGCCTGCGTGCTGCAGTGTACCGGCGGTGTTTACAGTGTAAGAGCCTTGGCCTCATCACTAATTGCGGGTAGCGGAGACACATTCTTGCGGGAGGAGCACCCCGAAATCAGAAACGCCGCCAACACAATAAACGAATATCGGAGCAATTCTACCAACCATAATCCCTCTTTCAAGCAACATACGTTCTTATTTCGAAGGGGCATCCCTCGACGTGAGGGGATCCTACTCCTGCCTCCCTTCAAAAACCAGAGCGCGCTGGCAGCCAGCTCCCTGAGGCTGTGCTACACAATGGCGGGGTGCGCTGGAACCGACTGCCGTCCTATAAGATTTAGAGATTATGTTCCGACTATTCTCCGCGTACTTGGGCTCCATCCTGTTATCGGTCACCGGGGCAGCCGCGACCGTGTGGGCGGTGGCCGCCCTCTGTGTTGATGGGCCCTCTGCCTCGCTCGTGGGAGATCTCTCATTCGGTCAGCTCCAAGGTGCAGCCTTCGCACTACTTTCAATCTGCCTGTGGTGGAGGACCCGTAGCGGCCTTGGATCCTTGGCCCTCTCGATGATTGTGCTGGGCTGGTGGTTGTCACTCCAGCCGCGAAATGATCGCAACTGGCTGCCCGATGTTGCGCGTCTCGCCGAGGCGCAGTTTGATGGAGATGCCGTCACGATTCTCAATGTACGCAATTTTGCCTATCAGTCAGAAACTGAGTCTATTGAGCGCTGGGATACGCGGACCTACGATCTTTCAACTATCACTGGCATCGATTTCATTCTCTCTTACTGGGGCAGTCCCTTGATCGCCCACACCATCGTGAGTTGGGAATTCGCTGATGGTCGGCATCTGGCCATATCAATAGAGACCCGCAAGGAAGCAGGCGAACAGTACTCGGCATTGAAAGGATTCTTTAGACAGTATGAGCTGTACTTCGTCATAGCCGACGAGCGTGATGTTATAAACTTACGCACCAACCATCGCGGCGAGGACGTGTATCTATATCGTTTACATGTTTCGCCTGACGAGGCGAGGAGGCTGTTAGTTGAGTACCTGAAGGAGGCAAACAGCCTGGCCAAACATCCCCGATGGTATAATGCATTCTCGCACAACTGCACTACCGGTATCCGCAAGATCCGATTCGCAGTGGGTCAAGGCCGCCCGTGGGACTGGCGCATCGCGGTAAACGGCTACATCGATCAGCTGGGATACGAACGGGGAATGATTGACAACAGTCTGCCCTTCCCTGAGATTCGACAGCGTCGCCCGTATAACGGAAAAGGCCAGAGCAGCCACTCCCGAGACTGACTTCTCGCTGGCGATTCGCCATTGATGACGGCTGCATTCGCACCTGCCGGCGTAGAGTTCCTCCTACCGACAGTGGCTTCACACGGCACTTAGTTCAAGGTAAGAGATGTTCCCTCGGCTTTCTCATGCAAGGAGGAGCCACGCAGCCCCCTGGGTGCTGCTACGAAACGGGGGGAAGCTATGCCGCCGACTCCTGAGATTCACACCAAGAATGGCGCTGGCCCAGCCATCAAGCGGTTCACGCGGCAGGGAGTGCAGCTGCTGGATCGACTCGTCTGGCGCATCTTGCACCTGGGCGGGGGGAGATGCCCTCTCCGCTGGCCCCCGCCGTGCGTAAGATCGGTCTTGTCTTGCTGGGTGGTAATTGTTCTTGGGATTGTGCTTGGGGTGCTGCACCCCTCAATTCCAATTGGTTGGCACTTTGGTGAAGGAGACCCCCATTACCATCGCATCGGTGCTGGGTCTGATAGCATGCGCCAGCATCTCCCATCGCATCGCCACATTGCGAGGCCAGGGCGGGGTTGAGGGTCGAAAGAGCGAATGCCTCGAGCGCCGCCATGTGGAGGCTGTTCACCTTTGCCTTTGCCTTTGCCTTCTTAGCCGCTGATGAGCTGCTCCGAATACATGAAACTTTTGATCGCTATCTGCACAAGTTGCTCGGTGTGCGGCCAGTCGGGATCACTGATCACCTGGACGATCTAATCGTGTGTTTATATGGGGTGGCGATCGTAGTAGTGATGCTAAGGAACCTGCCAGAGGTTCTGCGCTACGTAGAAGCGGTCTGGTTCTGTGCGGGCGCCTTCATCCTGGCCGCATGCAGCGTGGCGCTCGATTTCCTGGCCAGCGCGAAGTGGTATTGGCGCGGCATACTTTCCGATGATCTTCAAATACAGCTCCTGATCGACGTTCTCGACGTGATTGAGGAGGTGTGCAAGGTGTATGCGGAGCTGTGCTTTATTGGAGCCCTCCTTGTATGCCTTAGGATCGCTTCAACTGCCGCCGCCAGGGACAACAACTGACGGTGAGGGATACGCTGAATAAATTCAGTGTATCCCTAGTCTGCCGAGTCAGAAATGAATGGTAAAATTCGACGGTCGGTTGCTCGGCGGACTAGAACCTATCCGGAAATCGCCGTCCATGGCTTGCCTAGAGCGCACGTCCGCATGGCGTGCGTCCGGACGTAGTTTGGGGCGCCTGAACAAGAGCCATGGATGGTACTTGTCCGCTCTATCCGTAGAAGAACCACTCACCCAGGTAATCTTTTGTGGTGCCGTAGGGCATGCGTTCCTGACTCGCCTTCGCCTAGCGGAAATCGTGATTGGCCCACATTTGCCAGTCATCTGAATGCCTGCTACTTTCTCGCCCCATGATCAAAGATCTGACTACCATTCTCGATCTATCGGCTGCTGATGTCTCGCAGCTGCTGCATTCTGCCTTTCGATTCAAGGAGCTCCATGAGCGTGGAGTACGTCGGGAGCCCTCCTTGGACGGTCGAGTTGTTTCAATGATCTTCGAGAAGCCCTCGCTGCGCACAAAGGTAGCGTTCGAAGTGGCCGCAACCTATCTGGGCGCCACACCCGTTTTCCTGACTAGTGAACAGATATTGGCAAGCGGTCAACAGGAGCGTGGACGGGAGTCAGTTGTTGATATCGCGCGCAACTTGGAGCGAATGTCAGATCTTCTTGTGGCCCGAGTGTATAGTCACACCACAATTCGTACACTCGCCGAAACAGTGCGCATTCCGGTCGTTAATGCACTGTGCGATCAGCATCACCCTACCCAGGCCCTGGCCGACCTGATGACGATGCAGTGGCATAAGGGCAGACTATGCGGTCTGACCGTATCGTACGTGGGAGACGGAAATAATGTCGCCACCTCGCTTCTTCAGGCCTGTGCCATGATGGGGGTGCATTTTAGAATCGCCTCGCCACCGGGATATGAGATCCCGCGCGCAGAAGTGCAAAGAGCGCAGCAACTCGCCGCTGAGTCAAAGTCAGAGCTCAGCTTTGTTTCCGACCCTCGTCAGGCAGTAAAGGATGCCGATGTGGTCTATACGGACACCTTTGTCTCGATGGGCCAGGAGAAAGAGAAGGAGCAGCGTTTGGCAAGCTTTAAGGGATATCAGGTCACCTCGACACTGCTTGGTCAGGCAAAGAAGGATGTCATCTTCATGCACTGCTTGCCGGCACACCGGGGCGAGGAGGTGACCGATGAAGTCATGGACGGACCGCACTCGGTGGTCTTCGATCAGGCCGAGTGTCGTCTCCACATCGCGAAGGCTATCTTGAGTGGATTATTGAGGGAGTATCATCATGAATGTGCACGACCTAAAGGGTAAGACCATCGCCTTTGCTGCCTCCGGCGGGCTCGACAGCTGTACCATCACCCGCTGGCTTACCGATCACGGAGTCAAGGTCGTATGCTTGACGGCCGATCTAGGGCAGCCAGACGAGGAGGACATTACGGCGATCGGCGCGCGGATGCGGGCCTGTGGGGCTGTTGATTGGGCTCTGCTGCCACTGCGTGAACAGATTGCCGAGGCCGGGCTCAAGATAGTGCAGGCTCAAGCAACCTACGAGGGACGTTATTGGAACACCACCGGCATCGCCCGCCACGTGACTGTGGCCGGAATGCTGCCTGCCATGCGCGAGAGGAAGATCTCCATTCTAAGCCATGGCGCAACCGGAAGGGGTAATGATCAGGTCCGTTTTCAGCTCGTCACTAATATGCTCGCTCCCGAGATGCACGTGTATGCCCCCTGGCGTGATCCGGAGTTCTTGAAGGTGTTCAGGGGTCGCAGCGAAATGATTGAGTTCTGCGAAAAGCATCGGCTGCCCATTCGTGCCACCCGCGACAAACCCTATTCGACCGATGCGAACTTGCTGGGCTTGACCCATGAAGCCGGAAAGCTCGAATCGCTGGAGATCCCTGCCAAGTTCATCACACCAGGCATGGGCTGTCACGCGCATGACGCGCCCGATACCCCCGAACGCTTTAGTGTACGTTTCGAAGGGGGCAGACCCGTGACAATCAATGACAAGAGGGTCTCCGTTCTGGAAGCATTTGAGCAGGCGAACATGATCGGGGGAAGGCACGGCGTAGGCATCGCCGTGCACTTGGTAGAGAATCGATTCGTGGGCATCAAGTCCCGAGGTGTGTATGAAGGTCCGGGTATTGAATTATTGGGGTCCTGCTACGATCTGCTGCTGCAACTGGTGCTCGATCGCAGATCCCGTCAGCTCTTCGACGATCTCTCACTCACCCTGGCTCGCCAGATCTACCAAGGGTACAATTACGATTTAGCCTCGCAGATGGCCTGGTCAGCGGTGGATCGAGTGGCCGATCTGATTACCGGAACGGTGACGGTCGAGCTGCATAAGGGTAGGATCTCCTTCCTCTCGGCAACCGAAACTCCGCACTGTCTCTACTCAGAATCCAACGCATCGATGGAGGCGGTGGGCGAGTTCGATCATGCAGATTCCGAGGGATTTCTGCGGGTGCTGGCGGTCAGCGCGCGTGCTCTGGCTGCTGCCAAGCAGATCCGTTCACCATGAAAAAGTCCTTACCAGACTGATTAGGGCATACAAAAGATGGCCGCTTCCGCCGTGCGAATCGTACGTGCGGCGGCGGCAAGTCTGCTCTTCAATCCGGCCAGTTCCTGCATGGCCTCTTGGAATCCTAAAGCAGTGCGCTGCGCTATCTCTTTGAAGTCGTCCCTTAGCGCTGCAAAGTCAGTCTTACCTGCAGCAATCGCTGCCGCCGTTTCCTTGTAGGCAGTGCGAAACGGCACTCCCTGTCTTACACGCCGGAACGCGTCATAGGTTGCGTACAACTCATCGTGCATCTTGCTCGCTAACTCCTGCTTGTTCCAGCACACTCCCTGCACCACCAGGGGGAGAATATCGAGGATCGACCCTGCCACCTGGACGCCCCGCACGAGCGGCTCCTTTACCAGCTGGAGATCGCGATGGTAATTGGAGGGCAGCTTTCCGCTCACCCACTGCAGCTCGGTCAGGCACCCGCGCAGACTGGCGCAGCGCCCCCGCAGAAGCTCCAACACATCTGGGTTGCGCTTTTGCGGCATAATCGAGGATCCGGTGGTCAGCTCATCCGGCAAGGAGATAAATTGAAACTCCCGCATGTGGAACATCTGCAGATCCCAGCTCAATTTCTCGACGACAGCTCCCATTTCGGAGAACCAAAAGAGCAGTTCACGCTCCAGTCGGCCTCGCGAGTTCTGTGCGTCTATGGGGCTTCGGTCCACTCGCTCTAAGGCCAGAAGCTCTGCAACAAGCTTTCTGTTCAAAGGAAGCGGTGTATCGAACCCCGCGCCCGCCCCCAGCGGATTTGAATTCACAGAAAGGAGCCGTGCTAATCCCTGCTCAATTAACCTCGTAATTGCCTCGTACTGGGCATGCCACCACATGCCGACACTCGATGGCATAGCGGGTTGAAGATGGGTATATCCCGGCAGGGGAAGATCCGTGTCCATGGCGAAGCGCTTTCCTATCTCATCGGCAATGCCGACGAGCTGCTCCAGAGCGGAAAGGATGACCCCTCGCATGTAGAGTCGGGAAGCAAGTAGGACCTGGTCATTGCGCGATCGGCCTGTGTGGATGCGAGCGCCGGCGTCCCCAAGCTCCTTAGTCAGATAGCTCTCGATGGCAGTATGACAGTCCTCCTGATCGAGACTTATCACTACTTCTCCGCGAACAGCCTGTTCGAAGAGCAGGCCGAGTTTCGCGCATAGACTTGAGACATCCTTGTGCTCCAACAGACCGACCGCTCCGAGCATACGAGCGTGCGCTGCGGAGCCGATGCAATCCCAGGGCAGAAGATACAGGTCAACCTGGGGATCATTGCCCACAGTGAAGGCGAGCACTCTGGCGTCCGTTGTCTGCCCCTTGTCCCAAAGTCGTGTCGACATGTACAGCTCCCGGTGTTGCTATAGCTTTAATGGTTGACCCTGCGGTGCATCAAACAGCGAGTCAGATGACCCCTGCCATCACCGCAATAGCGGAGTCACAAGATCGAGTCAACTCAAAGCGCGCGGAATCGATTTGAGACTGCTGCCAAGGTGGAGTGACATGAGAAGTGGGTTCAAGTACACCCTATTGAAGCCACTGACAGGAGCAAAATGGTTTGATCACTCAGCAGGAGCGAGCGGGGAAGAAACCGCGGATCCCACCTCGGCATCGAAGCTATCGTGCTCGGGAGCACCCGCTGATTGCCCGGTGGCCACGCCAAGCTTCTCTTGGATTGCCTCTGGGAGGTCTTTCTTGCCTTTAAGCGGCCAGTCCCACGATGACCCCTTATCCCGCAACACGCGGGCCAGTGACTGTAAATCGACTATGGTTTCATCTGGGAGATAGAGATCGTCATTGCCCTTGAGATCGTCAGAGATTTTACCTGTCGCATGCAGGGATTCTGTCCACAGAATCGCCGCACACCAGCACTGAATGACTTCATCCTGCTCCCTAAGCCATTCTCCAAACCTTCCCGCGGGCACCTGACTCGATGCAAACATGCCCTCGCCAATCAAGGAACCATATCCAAGATTCTGGAGGAGCAATGAGGCAATCTGCAGGTGATCGCATCCGAAAAGTTTTCTCTCGCTAGCGAGATCAAATAGCGCCTCCTTCTTGATCGTCTCTCTTCGGTAGGCCTTAAATTTCTCCAGGTCTTTTACCATCAACATCGCCATGCTGAGATAGCGAAGGGCTGCGACCAGCATGCCGTTCGCCCCACCCACATGCACCACGGTGGCACCAACGGAATACCCTAGCTCCATGTGTACCCGTAAATGGCCAAAAAGCCTCTTCCATTGCTCCTCATCGCAGATTCGCCTCACCTTGCGCGTGATCAGCGCAAGTGACAGCGCAGCGAGCAGCTCGTCAGCAGAAAAGAGTTTCAGAAGCGACAGCTCATCCAAATTGGGAAGCGCATCTAGGTCGCGCTCGCGCAGTTGATGAGCGGCGAAATAAAAGACTGATTTCAATGTGGGGCTAAGGTGCACCACCGGCTGCACCTGACGAAATGCCAAGGTAGTGAGCGCGCTGCTATCCTTATTCTCCATCCGCATCTCGGCCAGCTTCACCGTGCGGATACAGGTCGTGAAGTTAGCTGGCAGAGGCCCCAAGCTTGCAACAAGCTTACGGGGCAAATCCCACCCGTCCGTCCCTGCTGATGCCTTGAGCTCTTCCGAGTCTCCCATGCCGAGTTCCCGATACCTTCCCGTGCGGAATCCATAATCCGCCCTACGGTTATAGAATCGGTAGTTCGTCCGGGGAACTGAAGGAATCTCGGAGATATGAAAAAATCAGCGAGCCCCATGCGTTAGAACCGCCAATTGAATGGGGGGATCCCGTACTAGGGGGGTCCGTTTATCTCATCGAAACACTCCGTCCCGACCAGCTCCGGCAAGGCAAAGATGGGGGAGCCGCCGGGTCGACAAAAGAGGGGTGGATTGGGATTTGATTCGTCGAGGGAGAATTGTCCCAGCATGGAAGCTCGTGCCGTCAACCAGGCCTCCAACTTGAGTGCAGTCTCGTCAGACAGTCTGCGGACAACCACCCTCCCCTCGTCCGTTTCAAGCCGCAGCGTCCCTTCGGACAGATTCTCCGGGCGAAGCGCCATGACCTCCCGCACACTGAGTCCCGCAAGCATACGTCCCGCCGCCTCATCACATAGCGCGCGCCGCTTTTGATCGTGGTCGGGGAAGAGGATCCCCCCTCCATCGGCTCCAAGGATCAGGGGCGGATCGATATTCCTTCTGCGGTACAACGCATCGTAGAGATCCATAGTGGCCTCAACATAGCTGTGCATGCGCGCCATGCCCCTATCATCCAGCACATACTCCGTTCCATCTATGCACAGACTGGCGCCGCCTTGATACCCTAGCGCCCGCTGGTGGAAATCGGAAAGTCGAAGACGGGCCACCTGGGACAGGGTGAGCCGCTTGGGTGGCGTCCCCGGATTCAAGGGGTCTTGGAACTGGTGGTGCAGGAGGAAATTACAGATACTCGACTGACGAGCTACGAAAGAAATGAAGCGTTCCTCATTGCCGAACATAGCGGCTACGTATTCGTAGCCTCCTCGAACTCCCGCGCCGAGAAGGGAGCGCACCATCGATCCGTTTACCTCTTCCCGGGAAAGCGGAGTGAACCAGAACTCTCGCATGAAATTGTAAAAGACTTCGACAATTCTGAAATGCCTCTTGGCCTCATCTACCTTACGATACTTGGCACGCTCCATTGCAGAGCCGACCGCGTGCTCAATCGAGCCAGGTCCGGTCGCGGCGCTGGTGATCCGATCCAGAAGAGTGTCCCCATCCCAATTCCTGCCCCCATCACTCCAGCCGGCGAGCCGGGCGAGCGCTCTCGCTTCTTGCACGGGGTCATATGGCGCCGCCAGTGCAGCGGCGGAGCCCTCGAAGTACCTCTGTAGAGTTCTTTCAACCTCGGCCCCCGGAACGTCCTTGGGCCGAAATCCTGTCCGCATGAAAAGCGAGATCAATGGATGCTCCCCCGGTTTGGGCGAGACATCGTACGAGAGCGTTATCGGCTGGCGTGACTTTTGACTATGCGTCGCCGGGGACATAACAACAACTACTACCAACGGTGGCGCGGTGAATTACGCTACCGAGTATCGATACCATAGTGCACAATCTTAGTCTAAACGGGACATCCCCGATGGATTGTGCCCTAACTTATACGCGGAGAGACTTGCGAATGAGGCTCGAAGTAATTGTTTTCATATCTGGCGCGGTGGTGATGGCCTATGAGCTTGCTGCAGCTCGGCTTCTAGCCCCCCATTTGGGGAGTTCGTTGCATACCTGGACAAGCATCATAGGCGTTATCCTGTTGAGCCTCAGTCTCGGGTATTGGTGGGGAGGGCGGAGAGCGGATGCGAATCCATCTGCGAATGAGCTACGGAAACTTCTCTTTCGTGCAGCAGCCTGCGTCGTGGTGACCGCTATTTTTCAGGAGCTCGTACTCACCTTACTCCGGCGCGCCCCCTTCGATATCAGAGTCACCTCCGTGATCGCGACTTTAATCCTCTTTGCTCCGGCCAGCATTATACTGGGAATGGTCTCCCCCTATGCGGCCAGGCTGCGTCTCGAAAATCTGAGTAGCTCTGGGGCAACGGTAGGCACTCTGTATGCGGTGTCAACAGTGGGAAGCATCGTCGGCACTTTTGTGACGGGTTTCTACCTCCTCGCCTGGTTTGGCTCATCGCAGATTCTTGCATTGCTTGCGGGCTGCTTGCTCTTTTGCGGCTTGCTTTTGATGCCCCTCTCTAGCCTCTCCGCCTTTGCCATTGCCTGCATTTCATCTCTCGGTCTCTACGTCGGACTTGATCGCTATACTCAGATAATGAGCGGGGGACGCATCGATATCGACACCGTGTACAACCGCATTTGGATCGTCGAGGAAGAGCAGGACGGAAGACGGCTCAGGCACCTGCACACCCATGCGTTTACCTCGCAGTCCGTGGTCAACCTGGATAATCCCGATGAACTCGTCCTGCCCTACGCACGCCTGATGGCGGCAGCGGCGCAAGCTGTCTCGCGTCCTCAACGTGCTCTCGTCATCGGAGGAGCAGGATGCTCGCTCCCGCGCGCGCTGCGCGCCCGTTATCCAGAGATGCAGGTGGACGTTGTCGAGATCGACCCTGCGATGACTGAGGTGGCACAGAAGTACTTCTTTCTTCAAGCAGACGCTCAGATGGGCTTCTACCATGAGGACGGCCGAACGTTTATCAATCGGGAGCACGCTCCATACGATCTCATATATGTTGACGCGTACGACGCTAATCTCACCCTGCCCTTTCAACTTGCCACTCTGGAGGCCATACGCAGGTACCACGCCCTGCTTTCTGAGGAGGGAGTATGGGCGATGAACACGATCGCGGCTTCGGCCGGACTCGGCAGCGAACTGCTGAATTCAATCTGGAAGACAATCGATGCAGTGTTCCCTTCGACTGTTGCTTTGGCAAGCCGGCCCCCTGTCTCAGCGGAGGAGATATTGAATGTCGTCTTAGTAGCATCGAAGTCCCCCGCCCCCCTTGAGGCGGTCATGGAGGCAGTAGGCACAGAACACCCTGCGCTGCAGCGTGTCGGACATAAAGCTCTTCCCGTTTTGACCGACGAGTATGCACCCGTTGAACACTACGCTCTGCGCGGCCTGCCGGAGTGGATTAGACGCCGCAGGGGTTCGCAAGCACAACCTAGCGAGAGCTAGAGCGTGCAAAAAGCAATGTCCATAATCCTTAGATTCCGGACATCTGTTCTGGGGATCGCTCTAGGGATACGCTGCACTTACTCAGCGCCTCCCTAGTAGCATGCCTGGCGAGATCTGCGGCACCGATCAGACTGCTGCATGCCGTATTGCGGCTATGGCGCCCCTCCCCCTCATAACCGGCTGGAATCGTGGTGAGATTCCTGTATCGGGGACTGAAACAGTCCGATGTGGTAGAGGATAGTACTGTAGGTGGATCGGATCATCGCCATATACGAGAAACTAGGAACGCTCATGCGAAAGCTCGCCGTTGCCCCCGCAACAGCATTGGTCAGTCTGCTACTGACGGTGTCGGCCTGGGCACAGGACATCACTAACCTAGGTGGTGATTTGACCTCAGACCTGCCGATCGATACGGCGTTAGAGCTCCCTGCGCCAAACATAAGTTCTGAGGAGCTCTTTCAATTGCACCTGGCGGGACATACCGATTTCCATGGTTCTTTCCTCTTTACCAAACTGAACGGCAAGAGAGTTCTCGGTCCTCACTTCAACCACAACTCCTGCGGAGCCTGTCATGTCAAGGACGGTCGAGGCCCGATTCGTATTTCGTCGCGTCCGCCTGGAAGCTCAGTGCTTGTGAAGGTCAGCTTGCGCGGGCTCAACCCCGATGGCTCGCCGCGTGACGTGCCGAGAGTCGGCGAACAGCTACAGAATCATTCGATTGATGGCAGCACGCGCTATGACATCCGGCTGCGCTGGCGCACCGTACGCGGTGTCTATCCCGATGGCACCAAATATACCCTTAGACGTCCACAGCTCAGCTTTAAGATTCCGGGGATACGATCCACAAAAGTTGTTCACTCAATACGCATGAGTCCGCCCACCATAGGAATGGGACTCCTCGAGGCGGTGCCAGCGGCAACGATTGTCGCCATGAGTGACCCGGATGATTTGGACGGTGATGGCATATCAGGACGTGTCAGCTATGTCCCTAACCTCGAAACGGGCCAGATCGAGGTGGGAAGATTTGGCTGGCGTGCCACGCAGCCGACACTGAAGCAGCAAGCCGCAGCGGCCTTTTTTCATGACATGGGATTGACCAACGAGCTCTTTCTTCCAGAAGGGAAGGCGCAGGAAATTCCGGATGAGCAGCTGGCCCGTGTGGTATTTTATTCGCAGGCCGCCGGGGTCACTCCAGCCCGAGACCAGGACCATCCTGATGTGGTAGCAGGAAAAGCGCTCTTCCAGCAGATCAACTGCGATAGCTGCCATGTGATGACCCTCCAGACGGGCGACTCAGAAGTAGTTGAGGTGGCAAACCAGGAGTTTCATCCCTTCACCGATCTGCTCCTGCATGACATGGGTCCCGACCTGGCGGATGAACGGCCCGAGTTTTCGGCAACACAGAGGGAGTGGCGCACCCCCCCACTGTGGGGACTTGGACTTCACCCCTTCCTCTCTTCCAAACGCCCTGGATATCTTCACGATGGGCGGGCCCGCACGATCGAGGAAGCGATTCTCTGGCATGGGGGAGAGGCGTTATCGTCCCGAGAGAGCTTTAAAGACCTCTCTGCCGCTGAACGATTCCAGCTCATTCGCTTTTTGCAATCCTTGTAGCACTCGGCACTACCAGCAACATCCGGTTTAGAGCGAGCTTATGACCGTGTCTTGCATCCCCGCGTTGCTGACCTCTGGATAGTCCAGCATATAGTGAAGCCCTCGACTTTCCTTGCGCTGCAGCGCGCTCTGAATGATGAGATGTGCAACCAAGCTGAGGTTTCTCAACTCCAACAGATCCGGAGTTACATGGTAATGCCAATAGTATTCGTGAATCTCCCTTTCAATCATCTCACTACGCCGCAATGCGCGCTCTAACCTCCTGGTGCTGCGCACAATACCGACAAAGTTCCACATACAGCGGCGTATCTCGTCCCAGTTCTGGGTAATAATTACCGCCTCATCACTGGGTACTGCCGTGCCAACGTCCCACGGCGGGATATCGAAATCCAATGGCTGCCGGTAGAGGTGTGAGATTGCGTGATGCGCCGCCCGGTATCCAAACACCAGACCCTCGAGCAATGAATTCGAGGCCAGTCGGTTCGCTCCATGCAGCCCGGTATTGGCGCATTCTCCTGCCGCATATAAATTCCTGATCGGAGTGCGCGCATGCTCATCGACGGCTACCCCGCCACAGCAGTAGTGCGCCGCGGGAACCACCGGTATGGCTTCTCGGGTGATGTCGTAACCATACTCCAAGCAGCGTTGATAAATTGTAGGGAAATGACTGCGCACGAACTCTGGATCGCGATGGGTTATATCGAGCAGTACGTACTCCTCGCCGTGACGTTTCATCTCGTTATCGATGGCCCGTGCCACAATGTCACGCGGGGCAAGCTCTGCCAGCTCATGGTAGCGTTCCATGAAGGTCTCGCCGTTCAGACGGCGTAATTTGGCTCCTTCTCCGCGCATCGCCTCCGTAATAAGGAATGATTTGGCCTTGGGATGATACAAGCAGGTCGGATGGAACTGATAAAACTCCATATTGGCCACCGGTGCTCCGGCGCGAAAGCACATCGCAATGCCATCACCAGTCGCCACATCAGGATTCGAAGTGTACAGGTACACCTTACCCGCACCGCCCGTGGCCACGAGAGTCTTGTCGGCTATGATCGTTTTAATGGTGCCATCGGGGCAGAGCACATATGCTCCCACGCAGCGGTTCGGGGTGTCTTCGTCTACTGAGAACTTCCTTGAGGTGAGCAGATCAATTGCATGGTAGCCCTCCATCAATACGATATTGGGATTCAGAGCCGCTGCCGTATTGAGGGCCCGTTGGATTTCGAATCCGGTCGCATCTGCCGTGTGAAATATTCTGCGCCGCGAGTGACCGCCTTCCCGATGTAGGTGGTAGTGCGTGCCGTCGGACTCCCGATCAAACGCTACCCCCCTTTCGATAAGCTCACGGATGCGCTCCGGAGCTTCCCGCACCACGAGCTCCACTATCTCACGCTTGCAGAGCCCTGCCCCGGCCGTCAGAGTATCCTGAACATGCAGCTCGAACTTGTCATCAAGGGAGGTAACCGCGGCGACCCCTCCCTGCGCCCATGCGGTTGAAGAGATCGTGAGCTCCTTCTTGCTTAGCACCGCTACCCGTCCATGAGCCGCGGCATGCAGAGCGAAGGTAAGGCCGGCGATGCCACCGCCAATCACCAAAAAATCAAAACGTTCCATAAGGCCCATAGTGCTATGAGGCTGCGTAATCAGCCATCATAGCCAATCCCGCGGAATAATGTCAGTGCCGCCCTCCCTGCTGAAATTGGCAATAGTTCCACACAGGTTGGCTGCTTCGAAACGCAACGTAGCATGCTATAGAAGGCTAATGACGAGTCGATGGCACACAATCAGAGAGTCGGTATACGAGGCATTCCCCATCTTCAGCCTAAAGAAGGTGATACGCTGCCACCCCGCTTCGGGACGACAGTTCACCTTTGTGCGTATCGATGGCAAAGACTGGGTTCAGGTCTTTCCGATTACGGTTCAGCGCGAACTCATTCTGGTGGAGCAGACGCGTCATGGCAGCGATCGGGTAACGCTTGAGATTCCCGGGGGCTGCGTCGAGCCCGGGGAGTCGCCAGAAGCGGCTGCACAACGCGAACTGCGCGAGGAAACCGGATATGGCGCACAAGGCTGGAGGAATCTCGGCAGTTACTATCCAAACCCGGCCTTGATGTCGATGCGCTGTCACAGCATCGTCGCGTTTAACGCCGTCGCCCAAGGCTCCCAAGAGCTGCTCGAAGATGAAGAGATTAAAGTGCGCAAAGTGCCGCTATTGTCTCTGCCCTCCCTTATCGCCAGCGGCGAGATCGAGCATGGGGTGGTAATCGCGGGATGCATGCGCTTGCTTGCCTGGCTTGATACGCAATCGACAGGCGGTTCCCTGCGACCGCTTCTCGACTCACTGCAATCGCCACGGGAGGACTAATGGCTTGGCAGCTGCCTCTAATCGGTCTTGTCGCCGGAGTGACCAGCGGATTGTTCGGCGTGGGCGGGGGGGTCATCATCGTCCCTGGATTGATGCTCCTGCTCGGTCTCTCCGTGCATATGGCGATAGGAATCTCCCTGGCAGTCATCATCCCCACAGCGATGATAGGAACGCTGCGCCACTGGCAGGCCGGCAATGTAGACCTCTCGATCGCCTTTTTCTTAGCCCTCGGGGCGATTGTAGGAGGGTACCTCGGTGCCTCACTCGCCGTTGCCTTGCCGGCAGTTACCCTCAAGAAGATCTTCGGAGCATTCTTAATTGTGCTGGGGCTTCACTTCATACTTGGGTGGCCGGGAAAATAACAGGGACAGCTGAGTGTCCGATAAACACGGCGGCCTCACTCCAACATTTCCCGACAATGCCTTCCAGTATCCCCTTTGATCGGTTCAGCTTCCGGCAATGTGCAAAGGCTACTTCTTGACCCCGGCCTGCGTGAGCAGTTGACCTAGTGTATTAATGCTCTGCTGGTTTTCATATGAGCGGGTCGGCGGGAGCTTATGGCAGATCGAGCAGTTCCCGGCCTCATCACAGGCGGGGGTCCAAAAGGGTGAGAGTGCAAGGATGAGCAGTTCCTGCAGCGGGGGTTCGAAGTCAAAGTGCTCGCCGCTGTAGAAGTAAACACCGATATCGTCGATGTACTCCTCATCGCGTCCACCTTCATCCGCCGATGGTCGCTCTTTTAGGAAAAAATGGAGCGGCAGTTCAAGATCACGGTTCACTGGTTCAAGGCAGTAGCCGCAGCTCTGAGCATAAGAACTGCGTAATGTGCCCTTCACCTCTGCGCCGCCGTGGGTACGCAGAATGAGCATATCAACCTCAGGAGCGCGCGTGAACTCGATTCCACTTTGCTGCCCTTCGGCCATACGCTCGTTAAGCGGCTTAAGCCCTAAGCTGCCTTTTACGGACAACCCATTCCAAGAAATGTCGTTGATCCTCACTCTCATCGCTACATTCCCACTCCCGCTGACGGATGGAGGTTTGGCCCATCAGCAACTTCTATGGTTCCCCCTCGAAAATAAAGATAGAGAGGGGTGCTGCGCTCCGCAAACACTGACCCGTAACCATACGTGAGTGTTTGAGGAAAAAAAAGCAGCTCTCCCGTGAGCTTAGGTGAGCTGCCAGATGCGGCATGGCGTTGATCATGAAGCGTTCTGGCACCCTCCCTATTTGCTGTCGAGAAATGTCGACAATTCAGAACAACTTGTTATAGTGCGGCGACCATTTTGCGGAGGTATTCATGGGCGTTAACAGAGTGATTCTCCTTGGAAATTTAGGCAAAGACGCAGAGATGCGCTACACGGCCAACCAAACTGCGGTCGCCACATTCAGCTTGGCTACCGGAGAGCGTCGAAAGGACAGCTCTGGACAATGGACCGAGCACACCGAGTGGCACAACATCGTCCTGTTCGGCAAGACTGCCGAAGCGCTCAACCAGTATCTGAAAAAGGGCAAACAGGTGTACGTCGAGGGTCGCATTCAAACCCGCAAGTGGCAGGACAAAGAGGGCCGCGATCGATGGACCACTGAAATCATCGCCCAGAATATCCAATTGATCGGAAGCGGGACTGGTCAAGGCAAGAAGATTGAGACGGTAGCGTCTAGCAGTGCCGGGGAGGAGATGCTGGAAACTCTGCCTACCGCCGACCAGGTCGGACGCAGCACTGAAGTATCATTCGATGATGACGATATCCCCTTCTAGGAGTCATTTTTTAAATGGCCGTCCATGGCCATTTAGAAATCGCTCCAAGGCCGGCGCGGGGCCCGAAACGCCCACGCCTCGCGTCGCTCCAAACGCCTCCGGCGTGTGCCGCGCCATCCCTGATTCCAGCAGCGCTCGTCCGACCGGAGGGAAGACCCCCGGAGGGACAAATACCTATTGCTGCACGGGCTGTCTCGCCGCGCGTTTGCGTGAAGCTGCGCTAATGGCGAAAAACTTTGTTCATCCTGAACGATTTAAAGTACCGAGTGTGTGATCCGTCCATCACACATGGTCAGGGCAACTTTGAAACTCGCCGGCTCGCGCTGCTGGGAAAACAGATCGCCATCAAGCAAGCACAGATCGGCCAGATATCCTGCGGCAATCTTTCCCTTATGCTGCTCTTCGAACTCCGCATAAGCAGCGTCAGCGGTATAGTGCAGGAGAAGCCTCCGCAAGAGTTCGTTTTGCTGAGGCGTCCCAAGCACCCCTGCCCGACGCAGCGCAGCAGTAAGGCCCAACAACGGACTGCACGGTGCTACATTCCAGTCGCTGCCAAAAGCCACCGGCACCCCGGACTCCGCCAAAGATCTCCAAGGATAAATGGACTTCAGGCGATCGGGACCAAGCAGCGCCTGCCATTCGAGATCTTCGGAGGCCATCTGCCAGTGCAACGGCTGCAATGAGGCCACCACACCCAGCGATTTGAACCGCCCGATATCCTCAGGGGCCACCACCTCAAGATGCTCGAGCCGGGGTCGGGAGTCTATTAATCCACCCTCTTTGCGCAGGGATGCGAACACATCAAGCGCCATGCGAGTGGCTCCATCGCCGATCGAATGAATAAACAATTGAAGTCCCAGATCGTCGGCTTGTCTACAGAGATCTTGCAGTTGCTGCCGCGTATAGTTGGCTTCCCCGCACCTTCCCCCTGCGTTGCAGTAGGGGGAAAGAAGCGATGCAGTCTGCTGCTCAATGATCCCGTCAAGGAAGATCTTGATTGCGCCGCTACGAACGAGTCGTCCCTTACAGGAGTCCCGCATGCGGATTGCTTCTTGCGCCGGGAACGTGGGGTCACCGGGCACGATGCTGCGCGGGCAATACACGCGCACGGACAGCGCGTTACTCTCTTCCAGTCGCTGCAATGCGGCAAGCTCCTCCTCATTGCCGTTCATATTGTGAACACTGCTGATCCCGCAGGAAGAGATCAATCTCATCCCTTCTGTCGCATACGCGGCGACTTCTACCTCAGCTGCAGGAGGAAGGATGTTTTGAACGGGCAGATAGGCGTCGAGCTCTCGCAGCTCTCCGCTGGCATATCCGTCTTGGTCCAGCACGATGCAGCTGTTCCCTCTGGTGGCCATGCCACGAGCAATTCCCGCACGCTCAAGCGCGATGGAATTAGCCCAGGCGATATGATCATCATACGAGTAAAGAATGAGCGGTCGGTCCGCGGTCAAGGAGTCAAGGAACCTACGCACGGGTACCTCGAGCGATTTAAACACCCCATGGGAGAGTCCACGCACTATGTAATGGGTCTTGGCGGGATGGCTCCTGATGTACGCCCTAATCGACGCACTGATCTCCTGGATCGACAGATCTTCGCGCAGCCAATGCACCCCCAGCTCAAGGAGCCCTTGGTAGAGATGAAAGTGCGCATCAATAAACCCCGGTAGCAAGGTGGCACCTGCCCCATCGACAACCATCGTGGCATCCGCATCGAAAGTGGACACGTCCCGTGCGGGCACTACCGCAAGGATGTGGTGTCCCTCCACCATCACGCATGCAAGCTCATCAACCTCCCTCCCGGGAACAAATGGCCGAACATTGCGAAATAGTGTACGGCGCGCTGCCTTCATCAGATAACCTTCACTTTTAGAACTCCGCTGGGTACTCGCCGATGCCCCGTACCAGCGTCCAGGGCTGACAGCCTAGCGTGTTTCCCCTGCCACGTCGGCACCCTTTTGGGCAAATAGCTTATGGTGATCGTTCTAGTATGCGCAGGGATTCGCTCTCGATCTTCTGCTGATTCCAATCATAGAGCGCCTCGAGGGCCTGAAGTAACCCCGCTCCCGAGTTGGCCATGTGGCTATACGCTGCGCGCAATCCTTCAAACCCCTTGCGATCAACCAATGCATGGAAGATCAGCGATGCACGTGCGTACGCGGCACCGCTGCCGTCAAACTCGAAAAAGGAGCTCCGTCCGATGCTCGCTTTAGCCATGGCAAAATAGCGTCTCTTTGCCGCATCCTCCGCAATGAGCGGCGAGAAATCTCCGGAGTATTGCTCGAACCAGCTGGCAAATCCCTCTGCTCTCATCCGATCCGCATCCCCCTTGCCCTGCAGCATCTGGTACTCCACGGCATGGCCGATCTCGTGCAGAAGCACACTGGCTAGTTCGCCGTCGTTGACCGAAGCTTTACCCTTGGAAGACCCGCCACATCCCGCTACCACTCTCTGGGCCACGACATAGAGATTTGTGGGTGGGGTCATCCATGCAGGATGACAATTCGAAACCAGATAGGCGGGGATCTGCGTTTCGGGGAGATCTTCATCCAAGAAGACCATCTGCCATTGCACATCCAATCGCTGCAGCTCAATCGGAAAGCCTCGGCCCTTCAATGCTCGACTTGCTGCTTGCATAGATTCGGCAACCGCACGCTGCGGGGTGCGTCCGAAGAGCGTTTCGATCTTTCGCGGCCACCGGAGCTCCACGCGTCCAAGGGAGGTAGCGATAGAGTCCCTCCGCACTGTGGCCCCAAGTTCGACCTCCTGCGGTGCTGCTAGATGCATATTCTGCATTATCTCGCCGCAGCGCGCCCGCCCCCTCGATTGAGCAGGCACCTGATTAATCGAGCGCACCACCTTGGTCTGACCGCGAGAGTCCAGATAGACACAGCGCTGTTCGGCAATAACCGCCGTGGCCGCCAAACTGACCACAAGTGCAGCAGCTGCCAGCGTGCGCTTCGTCGACATAGCTTCTCTCCCGACCCTGGCCGTCCGCTCATTGAGCGGCTATGCAGCTCAGGCTGTTGCCACGGTTTTTTTGCGCTTCATGCGGGCATTCTTGATCGATTCAGCCCTGGGACGTTTATCCAGGAGCGCAATCTCCAATACTTCACTGATATGCTTGGTGGGTATGAAGCGAATCTGCTGGCGCTGCTCCTTCGGAATATCTTCGAGGTCCTTGATATTCTCAAAAGGGATAATCACCTTGCGGATGCCATAGCGAAGCGCCGCTAATGCCTTCTCCTTGAGTCCTCCAACCGGCAGCACATTACCACGCAGGGTAATTTCACCGGTCATTGCGACTTCATTCGATACCTTGCGATGCGAGAGCGCCGATATGAGCGCCGTGGCAATGGTGATACCGGCCGACGGTCCGTCCTTAGGGGTGGCACCGCTCGGCACGTGGATATGAATATCCAGCTTTGAATGGAAATTCGGATCAAGTCCCAACAGCTCCGCATTGGCACGGGCATAGAACAGGGCAGCATGGGCTGACTCCTGCATCACCTCACCAAGCTGGCCGGTCAGGTGCACCTGGCCATTACCTTTGGCTACGCTGGCCTCAATCGGCATGATCTCGCCGCCATGTACCGTCCAGGCAAGTCCTCGAGCCAACCCAGCAAGCTCGCGAGTGTCGTTATCCTCGGGATCGAACTTCGTATTGCCCAGTTTTTGCCGGATATCGGCACTACGAATCTTGGTCGGTATCTTTCCATTCTCTGCAACGAGCCGGGCGAGCTTTCGCATCAGCGCCCCAAGCTCTCGCTCCAAACCCCGCACTCCGGCCTCACGGGTATAGCGCTCAATCAGGAAGCGTATTGCTTCCCGATCGAACTGTAGGTCGTGCTCCTTGAGCCCGTTCTCCTGCAGCTGGCGTGGAATAAGAAATCGCTGTGCGATGTTTATTTTCTCATCGGTCGTGTAGCCTGCCAGGTAAATCACCTCAAGCCGATCCAGCAGTGCATCCGGGATCGTATCTATCGTGTTGGCCGTGGCAATAAACAATACCTCCGAAAGATCGAACGGCACTCCGAGGTAATGATCGCGGAATTCGGAGTTCTGCTGCGGATCAAGAACCTCCAGCAAGGCGGAGGCAGGATCGCCGCGGAAATCCGCTCCTATCTTATCTAGCTCATCAAGCACGAATACGGGATTGCAAGTTCCCGCCTGCTTCAGGCTCTGCAGGATCCGGCCCGGCATCGCTCCAACGTACGTGCGGCGATGGCCTCTGATCTCTGCCTCGTCGCGCATTCCCCCCAGTGACATCCGCACGAACTTGCGGGACAGCGCCTCGGCTATTGATTTCCCGAGGGAGGTCTTGCCCACTCCCGGAGGACCGACAAAACAAAGGATGGGACCACGGGAGCTGCTATTGAGTTTACGCACACTGAGGTACTCGATGATGCGTTCCTTGACCTTATCGAGGCCGTAGTGATCCGCATCAAGCACCCGTTGGGCGCGCTTTAAATCGAGTCTATCCTTGCTGCGCTGGCCCCACGGGAGGTCGACTACCCACTCCAAGTAGGTCCGCAGGAGTGAATAGTCTCCGGACTCCGGGCTCATGTGCTGCAGACGCTTGAGCTGTTTCATGGCCTCTGTGCGAGCCTGATCAGGCAGCTTGGCCTTGGTCAGTGTCTCTTTGAGCTGCAGAAGATCGTCGACGGGCCCCTCCCCCTCGCCAAGCTCCTTCTGAATGAGCTTCATCTGCTCACGCAGGAAAAAATCGCGCTGACCCTTTTCGAGCTCATCTCTCGTCTTATCGCGAATCTTCTCGGAGACCAAAAACTGATTCAATTCGTCGGAGACTACTGCATCAGCGATACGCAGCCGCTCTATAGGATCCAGCTCCTCAAGGACGGCCTGGGCACGTGCAGGCTCCAGATGATAGTGAGCGACGATCACGTCAGCGAGCGCTCCAGGATCCGAGACATCTGCACTCACCAGCAAAAGCTCCTCAGGCACCTGCTCATACTCAACAAGCACCTGCAAGTTCTCCCGTATCCGATTAACCAAGACCTCGAGTTCAGCCGATGACTTGCGCCGCTTTGGCGGTGCAACCGGATGAATGCGGGCCTCAAGCAGCTGCTCAAGCTCCCGGTACTCTTTGACCTCGGCCCGCGCCAATCCCTGGAGGAACACCTTGACCCTGCCATCAGCAAGCCGCAGGCTCCTTAGGACCGTGGCAACTACACCGAACGAATACAGGTCTTGCGGCCCCGGCGACTCCGCCTCTTGATTGCGCTGAGCGACAACGAATACCAAATTATTTGTAGATGTGGCGCGCTCGATTGCATGCACACTGGCAGGGCGGCCAACATACAGCGACATAACGACGGAGGGGAATGCAACTATATCTTTGGCCGGAACCACGGGCAGGTCCTGCGGAACGGTAAAGGTCCGCTCGATCCCCTGGACGGTGCCTGGCACCTCAGCCTTTCTTCGCTTCGACGATCCTCTACGCTTCTTCGAGCCTTTTACCATACTATTACTTCCTCACTGGGGGCTTTCTCCCGAACCGCAGGGTGACTATTCGTGGTTTCATAAACGCCATTCTTGGCAGTTTTAAATCCACTTCTAACGCGCGCCTATCGCTTGCTTGCACCCACAGTGGCCGGGGTCCAGCTAAGCGCGTCCTCCCTTGCTGCAAGTCCTTTCGACTCCTGTGCTGGGGCAGCAATCTCGGAGGGCGCTGCGCTTGGGAGATCCGCCAGCATCGGATCGACCTCTGGTTCAAGCGCTTTAAAAGCACCATCGCGGTATTCCAAAACCTCGAATGTACGGCTTACCTCTCCATCTCCTTGTACCGCGATGCGGCCTGTGAGCCCATACAATATCGGTGCTTCGAGCAACGCGCGCTCCACGGATCTGCCGGTATCCGCACCGGGGCCCAGAGCGGCAAGCAGGACCGAGGCAATATCAAACCCCTGTGCCGCTAGAAAATCCGGCGGCTCACCATACTTTTCTCTGTACAGCGCCACGAAACGCTGTGTTTGCTCCCCCGAACCACTCGCATTGAATGCCGACACAACCACGGCGCCGTTCATCACCGCCCGTGACTGATTGAGCGCCTGCAGCTCATCCCACAATACTACCCCCATCGGTGTAATGCGCTTCCTCGCCTCCCTCGAAAGGTTCGAGAACAGGCGCGAGGCGCGTACAACCGTATCCGGCATGAACACCGCCTCCGCGGTGGTCAGTTCAAGTTCCTGCGCTGCTACGAGCAGATCCGTTTCATTACCACGCGTGTATCCCTTCTCATACACAACGCTCCCTCCGCTCTGAGCCACCAGTTCTCGAAAGGCTGTTGCATATTCCTCGCCTGCAACATCAGCGGGGTAGATAAGGGCGAACCGCCTGAGCTGTCTTACCGCCATTACTCCCTGCAACAATGACTCGACCTGGCTACGGACAGTTGGCCCGAACCGAAACGCTCTGCCACCGGGGTGAAAATCAGACGACTTTGATAGCGCGATAAGGGGAATATCCTTCTCGTCGAGGACTTGCCGCACCGCATGGGCATGTTCAGCAATCAAGGGGCCAATTACCAAGGCCACCGCCGGATCGGCGCTTGCGGCTAGGGCCTGTCCGACCGCCTGGTCAACGTCATCGCCCGTATCAAGGAACTTGATCTCCAGGCCATGGCGCTGCGGAAAACTTTGAAACGCAAGCTCCATACCCTGACGTGAGCTTCGGCCTAGCCGTTCGAATTTTCCAGAAAGGGGCAACAGTGCGGCGAACGCCATCGCCGCTCCAGGGGAGCTCTCTACCTGCGGCAGATGAGTAGAACGCGTCAGGGCGATAGCCTCGCCGCCATCCGTGCGCCGACGCATCTCCTCGGCAAGCAGTCCGCGCATCAACGAGTCACTTTCCCACAGGGGTACAATTTTAGCGAACACTTCACTCGGCAAACTTTGAATGGTATCGATTGCCCCCCTTCTGGCTGCATCGGCCAGTACCGCATTGCTTCCCGCAGCACGGTAGACTCGCGAAAACCAGGCCAACGCCTGTTCGGTGTCGCCTTGTGTTCTATAGGCATATGCGAAGAGCAGCGACGAGCGCGCATCAACCTCTTCACTGCTGCGCCCAGATTTTATGAAATGTGAACTCAGCGTCCGCAGCGCCTCCCGCCCATTCCCAATAGCGATATTGGCACCGACTACCCTCAACATCGTCGCTTCCTTCTCGCTTGCATTCATGGCTGCAGTGGGAGCTTTCAAATACAGTTCGAGCGCACCGTGATAGTCCCCGCGTTGCACGCGATCGTCCCCCTCCAGAAGAAAGGGACTGCGTAAGGCGCGTCCCTCAAGGTCATAGCGCAGCGGCCAGGTTTCCCAAGGCTTCGCAGCACCAACATGCGATACATTCTTGGTGTCATGATCGACCCCCGGAATCGCAAGCTGCATCGACTCGCGCTGCCTAGAGCTCGTTTGTGCGGGATAATAACGCTCCTGTTGCGAGGAACAGGACGAAACGAACAGAGCGCATGCGCACAATAACGCAAGGCATGGCACTCTCCCCAACCGTAAAGGCACTGCGCCCAGATTCATTCCCTTCATATCGATCCAATGACTGAATACCTTCCTAGGGTGCTGCGCGGTTATAGCCACAATCACCTGTCTTAATTCAATACCGCAATGGTGTACCATCGACCTCAATTTCCCCGGCGGAAAAGCTGTTCCGGCCTAAGCCCACAGCCTCCCTCACCTCAGCACGTACATCCAAACAGATGACTTCTCTCCTCAGGCATCACACGCTATGGTGCAAAGACCTGCGGGGTAGGTTTGGCGCACGACTGTTTTGGCCTAACCAGTTGAAATATTTGGATATCGGTCCCTAATCGAGGGAGCTACATGAATATGATGAACGATACGAGTGGCTGGAGTGGCCGATTTTTAAGAGCTCTCACCCTGTCTGTGGCCCTAATTGCTTTGGGTCTCGCCAGCGGCTGCGGAGGCGGCGGGGGCGATGATGAGCTCAGCCAGAATAGCTGCTCACTACTTGGCCTCTCAACCCGGATTATCAATGGCTCCGCCTGTGCAGAGAGTCAAGCGCCCGTAGTGCGCCTCTCTTTAATTTCGCGCAATGCTACCGCACTCTGCTCGGGCACCGTCATCTCCCCCACCAAGGTACTCACTGCAGCACATTGTTTCTTGGGGCCTGCGATTTCGCGTGTCGATGTGCTCGTTGAGGGGCAGACCATTTCGGCAACACAGGCCTTCATACACCCCGGCGTAGCAGTCGAACCGCGCACCAAGGCGGTATTGAATGATGTGGCTGTGGTGGAGCTTGCTCGACCGACCACTATAGCTCCCGTCGCTCTATATACCTCTTCATCAGTGGGCCCCGGAGATGTCTTCTCGGTCTTTGGTTATGGACTCGATGAGCGAGGGTTTGCGGGCACTCTGCGCAGCGGTGAGATGCGCGTGGAGGATCTCACTGAGAACCACATCTTTGCACGCTACGAGGGCGAAGGCAGCAACACCTGCAATGGCGACTCGGGTGGCCCCGCCCTTCTGGAGATTCGCGGCCAGCCCACACTGATTGGACTAACCTCTTCGGGCGCCAATCCTGATTGCGGACCTGGAGATCTATCGCTATTCCAGTACATCCAAAACGAAGGGGTGCTTGAGTTTCTTCGCCAGGTTGCCCCCGAAATTCAGGAACGCTAGCCCGAAATTTGGGTGAACCAGTCTGCGATGTGGGAAAAAGTGCAGTGTCTCCCTAGTTGCTGTTCTTTGAGTCGCCTTCAGCCGCCCCAAGGATGGCGCAGCAAACGTCAGAGGTGTTTGGGGCGAGGCGGAGCCGGGGCCTTTTGGGCTCCCGGCGTAGCTGGGAGCGCTTTCCGCAATACATCGATTAAGGCCGCTCCTAACGAACCCATACCAATTCACCCTAAATTGTCGTATGAAAGCTCTCAGGCGCGAACATTGCGTGAACCACCTGCCATGGATTCGGCTTCATGCAATATCGCAACTAGTCGCAGGGGTACACTGAATGAGGGCCACCGATGGCACTGGTTCCGCGTCTCCACACTATGCCCGTACGCAGGCTAGCGGGCTAACGCGACAGTACGACTAGCCGCCTTGACCGAATTGAGCAGGTAGGTTTCGCACTCGCCGGCCAGTTTGAGTGGAGCAAGTCAATAACCTCTTCCAGGAGAACACCATGGAGCACACCGCACAGACAGCAACCTGTTCCGCCGACAAGGTAAAGAGCATGCTGCAGCGAGCCGTTTCCCTGCTCACCCATAGTGAAAAAACCTGGGAAGAAATAAAGCAAGAGTCGACCTCGGTTGGCCAGCTCTATAAGGAATGGATCGTGCCGTTCGCAGCCATTTCCCCGATTATGTCCCTAATCAAGGGAACATTCATCGGGTATACGGTCCCAGTCAGCGGACAGGTCATTACCACGCCCTTTATGGCTGGGGTGGTCGGGGCGCTGGTGCAGTATGCAATCGGTCTCGGATTAATGTATGTGGCCGCAGTAATCTTGAGCCAGCTTGCCTCGAAATTCGGCGGATCGATGGATATTGTCGCCGGCCTCAAGAACGTCTTCTTTGCAGCACTGCCTTCGATGGTTGCAAGCGTCTTGATGATAGTGCCGATGGGATCTCTGCTTTACATCTTGGTGGGCCTCTTCTGTATCTATCTTTTTTACCTGGGTTCAAAGAAGCTCTCCAACGTTCCTGCAGAGAAACATTTGGGTTTCTTTGTGCTCTCAGTGATCGCAATCCTCGCAGTCAATTTCTTGATTAGCTTGTTGCTGCTCCCCCTATTCATGGTATCGGCTTAGCGATTACCACTCGATAGGCGCGAAACTTCAACAACGGAGCCCTTAGTTTGACCTCTGCATGCATTACCATCACCCCCTTTGGTGCGGCAGGAGAGGTCACCGGGTCTTCGTACCTTGTGAAGACCCCGCACGGTTCTCTATTGGTAGACTTTGGCATCTTCCAGGGTACTCCGGCGGCCCGTGAGAAGAATCGGGTGCCCGAGGACCTTAACCCTCGTAATCTCAAAGCGGTCTTGCTAACCCATGCGCACCTTGATCATTGCGGACGGCTACCCCTCTTAGTGCGTGCCGGATTCAAGGCGCCCATTTACTGCACCCAAGCCAGTATCGAGATGAGCCGCCTCATTCTCGAAGACGCGGCCCGTGTGCAAGAAAGCGATACTCTGGCTGAGAATAAGCGCCGGGTGCGCGCTGGCCTGCCGAAGATCGCGCCCATGTATACCGAAGATGATGTTGTGCAAACGTTAGCGCTGATGCGTCCTGTCGAATACGGATCCCCCCTGGCACTTGCCCCGGAACTGCAGGCAACGTGGCACGATGCGGGGCACATGTTGGGCTCGGCGAGCATAGCGCTTAAGATTGGTCATGATAGCAAACATACGAGCGTGCTTTTTTCAGGGGACATTGGGCCGCGCCGTTCGCCCTTCCTGCGAGATCCAGTGCGATTCCATGATGCCGATATCGTGTTTATGGAGAGCACGTACGGCAACCGCGATCATCGAACGATGAACGAGACCCTGGATGAATTAAGCTCGGTGGTGCTCGAGACGGTCGCCAGGCGAGGTCGTATACTAGTGCCTGCGTTTGCGGTCGGACGCACACAGGAGCTCCTTTACCATTTTGCAACGCTGCAAAGGGAGAAGCGGATTCCCGCCCTCCCTATCTTTGTAGATAGCCCCATGGCGATTGAAGCCATGCGAATTTACGCCCAGAACATCGACTACTTTGATAAGGAGGCTCAGGACCTCATTCGATCGGGCCAATTGCAGCGAGAGCTGGCCAATGTGAAAGCATGCCCAACAGTGGAGGACTCAAAGGCCCTAAACGCATTGGAAGGGCCGCATGTCATCATTGCCGGGTCAGGAATGTGCACCGGTGGACGGATCCTGCACCATCTGCGAAACCATCTTTGGAAAGAGGATACTACGGTAATGTTCGTGGGATTTCAGAGCAGGGGCACCTTAGGCCGACGCATTGTCGATCGGCAACCGCGGATTTCAATTCATGGAATTCCCGTTGCGGTGCGTGCCTCGATCCGCACACTCGGTGGATTTAGTGCGCATGCGGGTCGGTCGGAGCTGCTGGCCTGGTTATCAACTCTAGCTCCAGGATCCCCGCGCGTTCAGCTCGTGCATGGAGAGGATGAGGCGCGGCAATCACTCGCGTCCGCAATCCGTGATCGTTATGACCTCGTGGTGGAACTACCGATGCAAGGAGTGGAGATTCAGGCTCCCTGAATGATGAGAGGACCTCGGCATGGCAACACCTCGCTCCGCTGAAATGACAAATCGAACCCGTGCCATCGCCGTACTAGTGGCGGCACTCGGATACTTTGTCGATGTATACGACCTCATTCTATTCAGCGTCACTCGTGTGGCGAGCCTGCGGGATCTTGGATTTCAGGGCGATGAACTGCTCCACCATGGGGTGTACCTGCTCAACATGCAGATGTTCGGCCTGCTGTTAGGGGGGGTGCTGTGGGGAGTGCTTGGAGATAAGTTTGGCAGGGTCGCCGTTCTCTTCGGTTCTATTCTCTTATACTCCTCGGCGAATATTCTCAACGCCTTCGTCTACACGATAGAGGGTTATGGCGTGTTGCGCCTGGTGGCCGGTATCGGTCTGGCCGGGGAGCTTGGCGCCGGAATAACGCTGGTCAGCGAAATCATGCCCAAGGAGACACGTGGGTATGCAACCACAATCGTAGCAAGCGTGGGAGTCGCTGGAGCAGTAGCAGCATCTTTGGTCGGTGAAACCTTCCACTGGCGCACGGCATATATCATCGGCGGGGTGATGGGTTTCGCGCTGCTCGTTCTTCGTATCCTCACTCATGAATCGGGGTTGTTCCACGAGGTCACCAAGAAGAGTGTGCGCAGGGGTGACCTGCTGTTGCTCTTTCGATCGCGCGAGCGCGTGTTGCGGTATCTGCGCTGTATCATGGTTGGCGTGCCGATCTGGTATGTGGTGGGAATTCTGTTTACCTTTGCTCCTGAAATCGGGGCGGCACTTGAGATGCCTGAACTCCCCACGGCCGGGAAGGCCGTGCTTTTCGGCTATATAGGCCTCGTGCTGGGAGACCTTGCCAGTGGCCTCCTCAGCCAGCTTCTAAGGAGCCGCAAGAAGGCCTTGGCTCTTTTCATCTTTTTGACCGCTGTTTTCTCGGGGCTGATCCTCAGCAGTCACGGAATGAGTACGGCGTATTTTTATGCCCTGTGTGTGCCCGCCGGAATTGCGGTGGGATATTGGGCCGTATTTGTTACTTCCGCGGCCGAGCAGTTCGGTACAAACTTGCGGGCGACCGCCGCGACCACAGCGCCAAACTTTGTGCGCGGATTTGTTGTGGTGCTCACCTCGCTGTTCGAGTTTTGGAAGCCCTCAGTCGGTGTCGTGCAAAGTGCCTTCTACGTTGGAGTAGTGGCAATTGGATTGGCGGTGATATCCCTCATAGGGCTGCGAGAGTCATTCGGGAGAGACCTCGATTTCATAGAGGAGTGAGTCGTCTTCGCGGTCAGTCGCAGACATCATTCTCCGATGGCAGCTCAGCAAGTTCAGCAAGGGTTTTCAGATGGATCTTTTTGACCTTGTTCACCATCTTGGCGGCGTTCTCCCTGTCCCCTTTGCCCGCGATCTTCGCAACCCGGCGCGCCAGTTCCAGCAGCGCTTGTGACGTGCCCTCCACTTCGATCAGAGAATTGGCCAAGCTAATACTGGTGCATGCAGCCGAATCGCCGCAGTCAAACACCGTCGTGGGTACCGACCAGGCAGCTTCCCATGCAGCATTGTACAGCTTCTGTATCTCAAGCTTGAACTTCTTAGACTGTTCTTTATTGATACGGCCCGCTCGCGCACTCCGCACCACATAGTTCTTGATGATAATTCGGGCCTGGTTAGCGTTATTGTCGATCCTTGCCAGCTCTTCCTTATTGTCGATCTCCTGGCAGTCCGAAGGGGTTGGCGATGCCGTCGGGGTGAGCGCCGGTGTGATCATCGGCGTCGCACTCGCAGTGCTGGTTGGAGGAACGGTGGGGGTAAGGGTGATCGTATGAGTCGATGTGGGGGTATGTGTAGCGGTAGCTGTACCTGTGCTCGTCGGGGTCAAGGTGGCCGTACCGGTTGCGGTGTGGGTCGCCGTAAGAGTGGCTGTAGCAGTCGCGGTAGCGGTGCTGCTTGGGGTATGGGTCGCAGTTCCCGTAGGGGTTGGGGTCAGTGTGTGAGTTGCCGTGCCCGTCATAGTTGAGGTTGCCGTCGCCGTACCGGATGCGGTGCTGGTGGCGGTGTTGGTTGCAGTTCCGGTAGCAGTAAAGGTTGGGGTGATGGTGGCGGTGAAGGTGTTTGTAGCGGTAGCCGTTACGGTCGCGGTGTGAGTCGAGGTGAATGTCGGAGTATGCGTCCTTGTATGAGTAGCGGTGGCCGTCCGAGTCGGGGTGCGCGTTGCCGTAGCCGTTCGGGTGGCCGTCCGTGTGGGAGTAGCAGTACGGGTGTTGGTTGCCGTGCCTGTCGCTGTTCTGGTCGCGGTAGCTGTTGCCGTTCCAGTCGCGGTGCGCGTTGCAGTCGCAGTCGCCGTCGGAGTGGGTGTTGGTGTCGGACAGAGCTCCTCTCCACCTGGTCCCAGAAGTACACAGCCTGTTTCGAGTATCTCGAGGGTGAGATCGACCGCCGGAATCGTCAGTCCATCGACAAAGAGTGTAACGGCTCCTACATTCTCAAAGTCAGCGGCTCCGCCAAGCCCATGGATCGTCATGTCCTCAAATGCCAGGGTGCGTAGCTCTCCGGGGGGCAGTATCTCGGCAGATCCTTCAAGATGGATGGAACCGCGGGAGAACTTGGTTGCATCCTTGGCGTCATACACCGTGAAGACGAGATCGATATCTCCCTCATCAAAGGTATTGAAGAAGTAGATGAGCAATCGAAACCCTTTCCCCGGTCCAGGCAGGAGTGTTACCCCTCCTAATCCGGTCGGATTGAGCACGCTGTCCTGGTCGCCATCCCAGATCAACAATGAAGAGCCCTTCGATGTTGAGCCTTGGCTATGGGAGAACTGGCCTGAGGAAAGTTGATCGACAAGAGAACCGGCAGCCTGCGGTTCCGATACCAGCCCTTCAATCACCCTATGTCCGCCAAGCGCCGATGGAGCGCTTTGCTGCAGGTAGCCAGGATTGGGCGGAACTCCACTAATGACGACCAGAGTCCCGGTGCCGGCAAAGTCATCAATGGTAACGCCCTGTGCGTTAAGCTGCCGCGCATAGAGCAGTCCAAGGGACAGCACTACTAGAGCGCGGAGAAAAGAGTGTGCAGTGTGCTTTGGCATGGTTTGTCCCAGAGCTGGCGTACTGCAATAGGCGGAATCGCAGACTCGCACCGTGGTCTACTTTCGATGATCGGGGGATGCCGGGAGACGCCCCGAATTTGTCCCGAGCAGGGCAAAGGGCGCCTCATCACGAACATGAATTATCTAAGTGAGACCAGCCAGTTAGGTATATTGAGGAGCATATCGCTGCGATCTCACGATCACACTATAGGTTTTGGTTGTGAGGTCTTTACCATGCGTATCCTGGGCTTAGCTCTCGTAGTGGCGCTCTTTGTGTTGAACGAGGCTCATGCGGCCACACCGGCTCAGCTCCAGGTTGATCTGAAACCCGCGGCGATCTCCTCCCCTCCAGCCCCCTCGCTTGCGGATCAACTAAAGGAACACGAGCAGTCAATCAATGATCTATACGCACAGCTTATCGCCGTGCCGCGAGCAGAGCGGGCGCAGATTTTTTTGAGCCATGCGCCTGAGATACTTGAGAAACTTTCAGAAATATATAGCACTCTGCAGGATGCTCCCATGGAGCAATCAATGGAGAAGGCATCGGTCGAGCGTCTCCTGAATGCCCTGGGAGAGAGGGACAAGAATCGATATCTTATGAGCCCCGAGGAGTATGCTCTGTGGCTCTCCCAACAGGCACAGTAGCGTTCACCACTAAGGCGGACTATGTGGATTGCGTCTACGAGCGCCTTGAGCCAAGTGAACCCAGAATACCACGTACAATCTGCCGGCCAATCTGAGAGCCTATCGATCGCATCGTGCTGGAAACCATAGCTTCAACTGGCGTCTGTCGCTGCCGGGCTGGACGTGGTGTCTCCGTTGGTTGCTCGCGAGTGGCCCGTTCTCTCAGCTGCTCATAGGCTGAAACTCTCTCGACATCTACGTCGTACGAGGCGCCGACAAGCGAATCAGCCATAATGGAGCGACGTTCTTGATCCGTTATGGTGCCGATGCGGCTTGCGGGCGGCAGAATGAGGGCGCGCTCGGCTTTAGTGGGGGCACCGTCTGCTCCCATAAAGGAGACCACCGCCTCTCCCGGCACCAATTCTAATAGATCGCGCTCCAGTGCCGATGCATCGTCGCATCGGAAGGTCTCCGCAACCGCGCGCAAGGCGCGTTGTTCCTTGGGGCTGAAGGCCCGCAGTGCATGCTGTATGCGATTGCCAAGCTGTGCGGCGACTTTCTCCGGAATATCCAACGGGTGCTGCGTTACAAAAAAGACCCCCACGCCCTTGGAGCGAATTAATCGCACCACCTGTTCGATACGATCAACTAATGCTGGCGCGGCATCATCAAAGAGTAGGTGCGCCTCATCGAAGAAGAACACGAGCCGTGGTTTCTCTATGTCACCCACTTCAGGAAGCTGTTCATACAATTCGCTGAGCAGCCACAAAAGCAACGTTGCATACACCTTAGGTGACTCAAGCAGCTTCTGGGCACATACTATATTTACTACGCCCCGTCCCGAGAAATCAGTGCGCATAAGGTCGGCCAGTCGCAGAGCCGGTTCACCGAACAGCAGCGTTCCTCCCTGCGATTCAAGAGTGAGCAGTCCCCTCTGAATGCTCCCCACCGATGCGCTCGATACGTTGCCATAGCTGCTTTGAAGCTCGCTACTCCTATTGGCAACCTCTTGAAGCAGAGCTCGCAGATCCTTGAGATCAAGCAGCACCATACCTTCGTCATCAGCCAGTTTGAATGCAATGTGCAGCACACCTTCCTGAGTGGGATTGAGCTGTAAAAGTCGACTCAACAGCAACGGCCCCATCTCGGATATGGTAGTGCGTAAAGGATGCCCAATCTGACGGAACACATCCCAGAACACCACCGGAACTCCTTGCGGTGTGAATCCCGTATACCCCATCTGCTGAATGCGGGATGAGATGCGGTCATTCAAGGTACTGGGCTGGCTCAATCCGGCGAGATCGCCTTTCACATCTGCGACCAGAACTGGGATGCCATGCAGGCTGCACTGCTCAGCAAGCGTGTGCAGAGTGACCGTTTTCCCGGTTCCAGTCGCTCCCGCTATCAATCCATGCCTGTTGAGATAGCGGACCGATAGGGGCAACCAGTCTCGGCCCTTGGCAATCTGAATTGAAGCGTTCATAGCATCCTTGCAAGCGGAGTCACATTCTAGCGCTACCGATAGCCGGTATTGGGTTCGCTTTCAAGGATTGTAATGGGAAACGAACTATTTGGGAGAGTGCGAGGGGGCCGTTCGACCGTTATATACGATCCCATCGAGCGCCCGATAGAGTTCAAGCACGGTGCGGGCTTGATGCCGCAGCACTCCCTCCATTACCTCTATGCCTCTCCGGCTCAACTGGGCCTGCCAATCGACCGCGTGTGGTCCTTCGTCAAAACCAACTATCTGCTCGATGTCACTTGCTGAGGCGGCGGAAACGACACGTCTTACCCCTGCCCAAGTTACCGCTCCGCAGCACATCGCGCAGGTCTGGCCGCTCGTATAGAGCTCATGACGCGGTTGACCGGCTGCACCGAGATCGTATGTTCCGGCGGCCCGTTGCGCGAGCATGATCGCAAACATTTCCGCGTGCGCTATGGAACATTGGGACGCGGTGACGCAGTTGACCCCGACAGAGACGAGTGCGCCAGTATCGGCATTGAAAATTGCCGCACCAAATGGTCCCCCGCTCCCGCGCTCCACATTCTGCCGGGCTAGATCAATCACAAAAGCCATGCGTGCGGCATCAGTAGACGGAATCGGGCCGCTGGATTCGCAAAATTCAACCACCCACCGTGGGAGCGTCAATGTAATGCTATCAACAACCATGGAGCAACCTGAATTGGACCACTAAAAAGAGTCTACCGTACTTATCGGCGTTACCGAGAGGAATCTTCAGCGATGATACGAATCGGCGAGAATGGCAAGATCAGGCAAACATATTCTTGACTTTCTCGAAGAAACCTTTCTGCTCTTCCTTTGGCTGCACTCCTTCAATTTCTTGGAGCTGCTCAATCACCTTGCGATGATCATCGTTAAGCTTCTTCGGCACATGGATGAACACCTTCACATGCTGATCGCCACGACTCGACGAACCGAGCACCTGCAAACCGCGATTTCTTAGCCGGAATACGGTACCACTCGGCGTTCCTGCCGGAATTCTCAGTTTCTCCTTGCCCTCAAGGGTAGGCACCTCAATCTCAGTACCTAAGGTGGCGGCAGCATAGGTAATCGGCACCTCGCAGAACAGCTCGGCATCTTCGCGTTTAAAGAATTCATGCTCCTTGACGAAGATCTGTACATATAGATCTCCTGAAGGGCCGCCCTTGCTGCCGGGCTCCCCTTCTCCTCGCAGCTTGAGGCGCTGTCCATGATCGATTCCCGCCGGGACCTTCACATTAATGCGGCTCTGCCTAGACCGTGATCCCGCGCCGTTACACTCAGTGCAGGGATCCTTGATAATCTGTCCGCTTCCACCGCAACTACTGCAGGTTCGTGAAATGGTGAAGAAGCCCTGCTGCATCCTCATCTGGCCGCTGCCCTTGCATTGTGGGCAGCTCTTCAGCGCATTTGCTGATGCAGCGCCGCTCCCCTGACAGCGCTCGCATGTGACCTGCCGCTGCAAGGTAATTTCCTTCTGAGTACCGAACGCGGCCTCCTCAAATTCAATTTCCAAATCGTAGCGCAGGTCGCGCCCGGCTCGACCGCGTGTACGCTTGCCACCGGGCGCACCGCCGAAAAAGGCGCTGAAAATATCGCCGAAGATATCCTCGAACCCTGAGAAGTCACCGAAGTCAAAGCCCGAAAAGCCACCGCCTTGCTCAAACGCCGCGTGCCCGAACTGATCGTAACGCGCGCGCGCTTCCGGCTCACTGAGCACGGAATAGGCCTCGGTCGCCTCCTTAAAACGCTCCTCCGCCTCTTTGTTCCCAGGATTCTTATCCGGATGATACTGGATAGCCTTTTTCCGGTAGGACTTCTTGATGTCATCGAGCGAGGCAGAGCGAGCAACCTCAAGTACTTCGTAATAGTCACGCTTGCTCACGTACCACCGTCCTCAAGCAATCAATCCATGAAAGTGCATACACACTTCTCTCTCGCTCACCAAGGAGATCCCCAGGGCGAGTCCAAGTTAATTGTTCTGCACTTCTTCGAAGTCAGCGTCAACGACATCATCCGCTTTCTGTGCACCGTTTGAAGCAGTGCTCGAAGCTGAGGCCCCATCCCCTGACCCGGCCTGTTGCTGAGTAGCCTTCTTGTACATCTCTTCCGAGAGCTTGTGGCTCGCCTTGCTGAGCTTCTCCTCGGCTGCTTGAAGCTCCGAGATCTCTTTCGCCTCCAAAGCCTTCTTGGCTTCTTCAAGGGCTGTATTGAGCGCTCCCTTGTCCTCAGCCGAAAGCTGATCTCCCAGGTCACTCATCGAGCGCTCGGTCAGATTTATCAAGTTATCGAGGCGGTTACGCGCTTCGATAAGCTCGCGCCGCTTCTTATCCTCCTCCGCATGCAGCTCGGCATCTTTGACCATCCGCTGCACTTCTTCGTCGGAAAGACCGGAATTCGCAGTAATCTTTATTGACTGCTCCTTCTTAGTGGCGAGGTCTTTGGCGGATACGTGCACGATACCATTTGCATCGATATCGAATGTGACCTCAATCTGCGGCACGCCGCGCGGCGCCGGGGGAATGCCAACGAGTTCGAAACGACCCAACGTTTTATTGTCCGTCGCCATCTGCCGTTCGCCCTGCAGCACATGAATTGAAACTGCAGGTTGATTGTCAGCCGCAGTCGAAAAGATCTGCGATTTACGGGTTGGAATTGTCGTATTGCGGTCGATGAGCTTGGTGAACACGCTGCCATAGGTTTCAATGCCCAGGCTCAATGGGGTCACGTCGAGGAGTAATACATCCTTGACCTCTCCCTGCAGCACACCGGCCTGTACGGCAGCTCCAATCGCCACTGCCTCATCCGGGTTCACCCCCTTCGAGGGCTCTCGGCCGAAAATCTCCTTGACCCGCCGCTGCACCGCCGGCATACGCGTCATGCCGCCCACTAAAATGACATCGTTCACCTTATCGGCGGTGAGCCCAGCGTCCTTCAATGCGAGCTTGCACGGCTCCTCCAGCCGCTTCAAGAGGCTCTCACACAACGACTCCAGCTTCGACCTGGTCATCTTCATGGTCAAGTGCTTTGCGCCTGACGCATCCGCGGTGATGAAAGGCAGATTGATCTCTGTTTCCATGGACGAAGAGAGTTCGTGCTTCGCTTTCTCTGCAGCCTCTTTCAACCTTTGCAGCGCAAGGGTGTCCTTACGGAGATCGATTCCGTTCTCTTTTTTGAACTCATCGGCTATGTATTCCACGATTATGTGATCGAAGTCCTCGCCGCCCAGATAGGTATCGCCGTTAGTGGCTTTTACCTCGAACACTCCATCTCCCAACTCCAGGATTGAAATGTCGAACGTACCCCCTCCGAGATCGAATACGGCAATCGTTTTCTCGTGCTTCTTATCGAGTCCATACGCCAGCGCAGCGGCCGTCGGTTCGTTAATGATGCGCTGCACGTTAAGTCCAGCAATCTTGCCGGCATCCTTGGTCGCTTGACGCTGGGCATCGTCAAAATAGGCCGGTACCGTAATCACGGCATCAGTCACTTTCTCACCAAGGTAATCCTCCGCCGTCTGCTTCATCTTCATCAGAATCATGGCAGAGATCTCTTGCGGGCTCTTCCCTTCGCCTTTGAGCTTCACCCACGCATCGCCATTGGGGGCTTTGGAAACTTCATAAGGCAGCACCTTACGAGCTTTCTCCACTTCTGCAGAATCAAACTTGCGACCTATGAGCCGCTTCACTGCGAAGATTGTATTCTTCGGATTCGTTACCCCTTGGCGCTTGGCGAGCTGCCCCACGAGCCTCTCACCAGCATCGTTCTGGGCTACTACCGAGGGGGTGGTTCGCGCTCCCTCGCTGTTGGCAATTACGTAGGGGGTGCTCCCCTCCATCACCGCCACACAAGAGTTCGTTGTTCCGAGATCAATTCCGATTACCTTAGCCATGAAGTACCTTTCCTTCCTACATTTCCTTCTACGATCACGGTGTTCGCTATTGCTGGCACCCTATCGCATCGACGAATAAAAAAACTGTGCCCATCTGCGGGCGATGATCCGGGCTATCCCTATCCCCTCCCGCTCTATGCCTGACAATGTAATGGGTTAAGCATCTGAGGAGCCAAAATCAAGCCGAGAAGAATATATAAGACATAGTAATATCTGCAACTTACCACCTCAAACCAACCATCAAAGCAGGATAACCTACGGGAAACACTTAAACCGGCCGCAAGACCATTACTCTGATTGGGTCGACTCCGGCTCCGCGGTCTCCGCTGCCTTCTCCTCTGCTGGGTTACTCTCCTCGCGCGCAGCCGCCACCACCACCGACCCTACACGCAGCAATTTATCTTTGTACAGATAGGCCTTCTTGAGCTCATTCACGATCGTCCCAGGCTTCGCATCGTCAACCGCAACCTTGCTGATCGCCTCGTAACGTGCGGGATCGAACTCCTTGCCGACACCCGACTCGGCCCTTACCTCCCAGCGCGCCAGTATATCGAGGAACATCTTGTGGATAAGTTCGACGCCTTTCCTGAACTCAACCGCTTTACTCTGGTCGCTCTCTGCCGCTTCAGCATGTTTAAGGGCTAGCTCGAAATTATCCACCACCTCAATCAAGTCGGCGAATACACGCTCGCCCTGATACTTGAGCAGCTCAGAGCGCTCCTTCATGGCGCGGCGCCTATAATTCTCCAGTTCGGCAAGCGCCCGCAGATAGTTATCATGCTCGGTACTTAGCTGCTGCTCGAGCTCAGCAATACGCTTCTGAGCAGCCTCATCCACCTGGGCCAATTTGGAGAAGTCAGCATCCCGTTCTCTTGAAGTGGAAGAGCCGCCTTCTGTTTCCGCAGTCGTTTTTTCGTCATTCATGCGTCTTTAGCCTCACCTTTGCCCATCGAAGCACTTGGTCCGACAAGGCAACTGTCGTACAAAAAAGGCCTGAGTGCTATAACCACTCTTGTGCGCTTTTACAATAAGGCGGCATATCACTATTTCCTGGCAGCCACACCGCATGAAGCCGGCCGATACACTGCAATTCGAGGGGATTATACTGCGCACATTCCCCTATCAGGAGCGCGACTTGATCGTGCGCATTTTAAGGCGGGATGGGGTAAAGCAGGCCTTTCTCGCCAACGCCGCACGTACAAAGCGCTTCGGTGTACCGCTTGATATTCTTGATCAGGGCACCATCTCTGCGCGCCAAGGTCGGGGCACATTAATGAATCTGAGCGCATTTCAGCCGCGCCACTCTTTCCCTCAGATTCGCACAAGTATCGACAGATTTTGTGCGGCGATTACCTTCACGGAGTGTCTAGATTTTTTGATTCCCGAGGATGGCCCCGAATCGCCGGAACTCTTCACCCTGCTTGAGATGGTGCTCTGCGAACTCTGCGAGAGCGTCGAGCTGTCTGCGCAGCTGCGCGCCCTTTACTTCGGAATACATAAGCTAATCGAACTGTGCGGCTATGGTGCTGGTGAGCCTGCCCTGCCCTCAACCAACTCCATCATGCATCTCCTGCAGCGAGTCGAACATGTCGCTGAGCGTGCGCTGCAGTCAAAGAGTTCCCTGCTCTTGTGCATGGAGGGGCTCCGCTCAAAATCACAGGCCGATACCGACGGCCAGACCAAGTAACTCTGGCGATGCCCCGAAGCGGGAAAGGTGCCTGGAAACGCCACCTATAGTTGGTGCACCGTACATTAGGGTCTAAGCCTACAGAGCGGCTGATACAACACAGTGAAACCAGTTATTCTGATCTGCAAGGGATCGGAGTGCCACACTCCGAATACCTGGGGGCGCTCGCCACGACCAAAAATTCCAGCTGGTTCGCTGGAATCGACGGGAGCGGTCCGGAGTAAAAAAGCCAGCGACGAACTTTTTCACGACAAACTGGTTAAGCGGACTTCGGGCACCAAGCAATTCTGCCGATGACTTTTGTGACCGGATACTAGTCTCCCGAGTCAGAAATGAATTGCAAAATTCGAAGGTCGGCTGCGCGGCAGACTAGAAGGTATCCGGAAATGGCCAAGCAAAGATGGGGCCCCGAGACAGCCCATCTTTGCGGCCCTCCAAACACCTAGCGGCGTTTGAGCAAGCCATCCCTGGCCGGCTAGTCTCCTGAGACTCTACTTATTTACGAATGCATTAACTCAGGAGATTAGTGGCAGCCACATTTAGGGCCACATGGCTTTCCAGCGCTACCCTTCGAGCCGGAGTCCGTCTTAGTGTCCTTGTCGCTGCTCGTAGTTGAACCTTCTGAGGCCGTGCCGGATGCTTTTGTCGATCCTGCGGCACTCGAAGGGGCTGTGTAATCCGTTTTGTACCAGCCAGAGCCTTTAAGATGGAATGCGGATGGAGACATCACGCGCTGCGCCGCTCGGGGACATTTCGGATCGCTGCACTCCGGCTTCGCCTTAAGCGGCTTCTCGGACACCTTCTGCAAGGCATCAAATCGCCCGCATTTGGGACACTCGTACTCATAAATTGGCATACACCCCGCCCTCTCCCAGGCAACACAGCGCCAGAAACATCAGACCCGCATTCTTAATCTCTTAACAGGATGATTTCAAGCGAGGGCGCGGTCACCAGTCGCTAAATGGGCAGCAGACCAGCTGAAAAGTGAGTTACATAGAAAGAGTACAGAGATTGCAGCCGCATCCTTTCTGCTTGGTCATAAAGGGTGTCGACCAGGGCCGCCTTAATGAAATAAAGGATTAACACGAGCAGGATGGGACTCAAGTCAAGTGAGCCTATCGCCGGCATGATACGACGAAGCGGCCTCAACAGGGGTTCTGTTGCGTTCACTATAAACCGCACAATCGGATTGTAGGGGTCTGCGTTCACCCAGGAGACAATGACCCTCACCAGTACCAGAAGCAGCATCAGATTGATCAGCATGCTGAGAACAATGGCGATTCCACGTAAGGAGTTTGCAAGAATCAACATGGTATTCACTCCAACATTTATTGCGGACTCATCGCAATGCTCGGGCTTAACACCCCGGGACGAACGGATACAGGCTAACCCGACCGCTGCGTGGAGGCAAAGGCTTGATTGCTGGGGTAAGACGCACGTTGGTTGAGAAGGAGAAGGACTATACGTGGCGGGTAGTGTTGAAACCGCTTCTAGCCGGCCTCTACCGCTTCAAGCGGCTGCTCGAAATCATCTGGGGACACGATCTCAGTAACTCGAATACCAAAACGGTCGTTCACGATCACCGCTTCTCCCCGTGCCACAAGCTTGCCATTGATGCGAATGTCCAGCGGCTCACCTGAGATCTTCTCAAGTTCGACTAGACCGCCTTTGTTCAACTCGAGCAGTTTACGAATATTCATGGACGCACGGCCAAACTCCACCGTCACGGCAAGCCGCACGTCATGAAGGAACTCAAGGGTCCTGGCATTGCCCTCTTTTTCTGCTTTCTGTGGAGGTGTCGCTGACATAAAGTCTCAATGCACAAACAGTGGGCAATCCGCAGCGGAGAGATTCCGCGGGCAAAGATCGCTCTAAGGTTAGATGCCCCTTGGCCCAGCTAGGGCGCAAAAGTTCACTTCTGCTCATCTATCTGAATCAATTGGATATTTCTTCCGCAACGAGAGCGGCGAGGACGCCGAGACAAGGCTATGAGCAGGTGAGGCCACACCCTCTCCCCTGCCGCGCTACTCGTGCCGGGCCCCGATATGTGGCTGAAGTGCCCCCGTGGTAAACTAGAACGACCTGTCTCCGTACAGACTTCTCGGCTCACGCAGCGACGATACCACGCTCTCCGAACAACGCTGTTCCGATTCGAACATGTGTTGCTCCTTCCTCGATCGCTATTGGAAAATCAGACGACATTCCCATACTCAGTTCTGCTGCAGGCCAGCCAAGTGCTCCCCGCAGCTCTCTCATTCGCTTGAAATCTGGACGAGCTTGTTCCGGGGTCTCATACAGGCGGGTGATGGTCATCAGCCCCTGCAGCGTGACCCAGGGGCAGGATCGTGCCAACGGCAGCAGCTCGACAAGCTGCTCAGGGGCAAAGCCGGCTTTCCCCGGATCTCCCGATACATTCACCTGTAGAAACACTGAGAGCCGTCTTCGCTGCCGGGTGCACTGCTCGAAAATCGCCTCGAGGATCTGGACGGTATGCACACTCTGAATGACATCGAAGAGCCGCACCGCCATCGATACTTTATTCGATTGGAGCGCCCCAAGAAGATGCGCCTGATCATAGATCTGAAGTTCAGTCTTCTTGCGTTTAAACTCCTGTACGTAGTTCTCGCCAATCAAGACCGGGATATGTTTCCTTCGGCACCAGGCAATATAGGCATTTATTGATGCCACCGGCTGCTTCTTCGTAGCAGCCACTACATGAACTGGCCCGCCCGCAGTTGTTGAGCGGCTCATCGCCTCCGCAACCTGCCGGTAGGTTGCCTCGAAGCGCTCAACCAGACTTGGATCACTTGCCACGGTGCACCTTATTTGGAGCCACTCTTATCCGGCGAGGAGCCTACTATTCCGAGTGTTCGCATGGCAGCGACGCAGGCAGCGACATTGAGCCCCACGACGTTAGTGTATGACCCTTCAACCCTCGATACGAGTTGAGTACCCAGCCCTTGTATTGCATAGGAGCCGGCCTTATCCATGGGTTCTCGAGTTGCGACATATCTGGCGATTTCGTCTGCTGACATCGGCACTATCCAGACACGGCTCATATGACTTTGCACGAAGGTCCGTCCATCGCGCTTGCGGAACAAACAGAACGCTCCCCACACCTCATGCATTCGCCCTTGCAGCCTTCCCAGCATCTGTTGGGCATGCGCTTCATGATCGGGCTTGCCCAACACTTCGCCGTCCAGCACTACCGTGGTATCAGCTCCTAGACGCCATCCTGGGAAATCCCCCGCCACGGCTTTGGCGTATGCAAGGCGCTCCACCATTTCCTTAGCAGGCTCGTTTGGGAGCGGGGTTTCGTCCACATGCGCCGGCTGCACCGAGAAGGCGAGCCCGACTTGGGACAGCAGTTCAAGACGTCTTGGCGAGGCGGACGCAAGAATAATCTCTTCGCTTTGCTCAAATAGGCAGATCATCGGTCGCCCCGCTCCAACACTGCGAGCAACAATGCTGCACATGCTTGCTCAATCGAGCCCGCACACCCCGAGAGGGGCACGCCATTCCTTATCGCCTGCACATGCCAGGTCCTGCGCTCATGAAATGTGGCAGAGAGAAGATCCCAGCCGCGTCTATCAATCTCATCAATGCACTCATCGACTGACGGAATCCAGAAAAAAAATCGCTCGTGCCCCTCCGGGACTTCACTCCCACTGCCACTGATCAGCGAAACAAGGCGTCGTCCCGGCAACACGAGAAACTCTTCAATGCCTAGATCGGCATAACCTCTCCCCACACGCTGCCCTTCTTGCCAAGGTACAGCCAGCCCAGCCTCGCCAAGCTGTCGACAAAGCTCATAGTACTCAACTGATGCCTGCATGATTGTGATGTTCCGCTGGGCTACGCAATCTGTTCAGCGATGCTCCGACTGCATACGGTCTAGCTGCTCCACGGTCGAGGTGCCGCCCTCAATAATGGTCAATTCGGACACGCGAGTTAAGCGCGCTTCGTTATGGAACTCCTTGATAGAGAGCACCCCTGCGTTGCACATCGCTGATTTCAGTTTGGCAAGGGTCACATTGAGTTTATCCGAGAGCGGGCCTGAGTATGGAACGTAGGCGTCAACGCCCTCTTCAAAAACAAGTTCGGGGCGGTCAGACTGCTTGTAGCGCTGCCAATTGCGTGCTCGGTTTGAACCTTCTCCCCAGTACGGCTTATACACTCTCCCCCGGTAGGTAATCTTCTCGGTTGGGCTTTCTTCGGTACTGGCAAAGTACTTACCCATCATGAGGAAGTCCGCTCCCATCGCCAGTGCGACAATAATATTTGTGTCGCTATTGAGTCCGCCATCGGAACATATGGGCACATATACGCCAGACTTCTTGGCATACGCATCCCGTGCCGCCGCCACCGCCATTACGGCCGAGGCTTGACCGCGGCCAAGTCCCTTCTGTTCACGGGTGATACAGATGGAACCGCCCCCGATGCCTATCTTCACGAAGTCCACCTGCCCTTGCTCCACAAGGTACTGAAATCCCTCTGCGGTAACGACGTTGCCGCCGCCAATTAAAACCGCATCACCAAACTGCTCTTTGACCCATGCCGCCGCCTCAGCCTGCCATTCCGTATGGCCATCGGATGAATCGATGACGAGGCAGTCCACTCCCGCATCAACCAGCGCTTTGGCGCGCTCCCGGTAATCGTGAGTATTCAAGGCGGCACCAACGAACAGCCGCTTTCTGCCATCAGTCAACTCATCGGGATTTGACTTATGGTCGAAATAGTCCCGGCGAAACACCAGGCTCTTCAAGTTCCCGTGCTTGTCAATAACAGGCAGGCATTCCTTCTTGTGCTTCCAAAGCTTTTCGGTCGCATCCTGAAGCGAAATCCCGTCCTCGGCGAGAATCAACCGCTCCACTGGAGTAAAGAACTCCGAAATGGGGCGAGAGAGATCGTCCTTGAATTCCCAAAAGTCCTTACTTGTAAGGAGTCCAAGCAGTTTCGAATTCTTCGAGCCGTCCTGAGTAATAGCAATGGTCGAATGACCGGTGCGACGACGCAACGCCACGGCGTCCTGCAGTGTACAGGTAGGTGAGAGATTACTGTCCGATTCTACAAAGCCGGCTTTATGTTCCTTGACGCTGCGCACCATCTCGGTCTGTGCGGCAATGGGCTGGGAGCAGAAGGTAAAGGCGCATCCGCCTTTTCTGGCCAGAGCAATGGCCAACGCGTCACCCGATACTGACTGCATTGCCGCAGAGACGAAGGGAATATTGAGAAAATGCTTCGGGCCGTCCTTCAGCTTATAGCGGCCAAGAGGCACCCGCAGGTTCACATTACTCGGCACATGCTCCTTTTTCGTCAAACCGGGTAGGAGCAGATACTCATGAAAGGTACGGGAGATATCGTCGATAATTTGGGCCACAGTGCCCTCCTTGATAAGACAGTCGGAGCGCGATGATGGCCGCATACAATACCTATGAAATGGACGGAAAGCAAAACACCTTCTCCCCATCTGGGGTCTCGATGCACCTGCAAAGGGAGGTAGCCCCGCCTCGTAAGAGGTACTAAAGTCACCTCACGGGGAGAGGGAAGGTGTATGTGCGCAGCGCCGGCAGTTTTTGGAATGGTCACGACTCAGGGTTCGCACGCCTACACTGGCCCTGCGCTCGAGAGCTTCTTCCGCGCAACCCCCCTGTCTCCAGAGGATAGCCTTCTGCTCATCGATAACGATAACAGCTGGCCAAGCAGCCTCCTCCCCTCTCAGGTGGAGCTCGTGCGAAATGCCTCACCGGCGGGATTCGCCCAAAACATGAATCTGGTTCTGCGTACCGCCGCACAGCGTCAGGTGGATGCCTATCTGTTAAACAACGACGTGATCTTTGCGCCCGGCTGGCGGTCGGCGCTTGAAGCAGCGGGGGATCGCATTGCTGTTCCGCTCAGTAACCGCGAGGTCCAGTATGCCGTCTCGGTAATAAACCTAAAGACAAATGCGGCGCTTGCGGCGCTCGGATGCGGCATGCCGTCAACGCTGGCTGACTATCAGGCCTTTCCTGAAGGATTCGCCGCGATAGCCGCAGCGCATGCTCGCGCTGCGCAAGGTTTCTGGCCTGTGTATGTGGCTCCCTACTACTGCGTTCGTATCCCCAGGCGAGCGATTGAACAGATAGGGCTATTGGACGAAGCGTTCGGACGCGGTGGTGGCGAAGATTATGACTACTCTCTGCGGGCACTGCTGGCAGGCATTTCCACCTGCTTCGTGCTTGGAGCGTACCTGCTGCACTTTGGCGGTAAATCTTCGTGGGACGGAGCGGAGACAACCGAAGAACAGGCAGCGCGTGAAGCCCAGTTCTTTGCACACTTCAGGGCGAAGTGGGGAGAGCCACTGTTCCAGTACATCTGCCGGGAGAATTCGACCCTGGCGACTCAGATCTTTCCCGACCTGAAGAGTCGGGAAGAGTCAGGAGCCCTGGCGGACATTGTGAGAGCGCTGATGCCTCCTGGCTCAAAACAGGGGTGAGTGACGATAACACCCTGCAACGGACAATTGCTTTAGAAGGAAGAGGGATCAAGAGGATCGGTGCCATTTGTAAACACCTCCTCCCCGTCACTGACTCCGTCCACATCCGTATCGGCCAACGTCGGGTCGGTGCCATAAAGGGATTCTTCGAATTGATCATAAATACCGTCTGCATCCGCATCCGGTCGATTCGCCAGCGCCTGGGCAAGCACCTTATCAAGCAGAATTTCGCTGGCGAATTCAGCCATGCGATCATACCCGGTCTTGGACGGATGCAGCAGATCCTTCGATATAATGCTCGTCCCTAACTTGTGGAAAGGGATTAAGACGTTGAGGCTCTGGCGCCTTCTCATCAGCTGCTTGGAAACCTCCAACAAGAATGGATTTTGGAAGCTTCTCTTGCTTTGGGTAAGTGTCGCGACAACAAAGAGAGGCACTCCCCTGCCGTCACCCTCGTAAAACTCCATCAGGTAATCGCGAAGCCGCGTGATCCCCTGTATTGTTTCGCTGACCGGTTGATAATTCCAATACTCATTGGTGCCGACCTCTATAATCACGTAGTCAGCGCTCTTCATTGATCGATAGGTCGAGATTCCTGGCTGCAGGTTCCGCATAAATTGCCGGCGCAACCTTTGCGAGGTGGTACCCGGCACCCCTTGATTCGATACGGTGGCATTGGGGAAGTGCTTATAAAGATCAAATACCCACCCGGCGTTACGGTAGGTACCCTCTTTATCGGTGGTGCCGCGTACGATGCTGTCCCCCGTAACGGCGATCTTGAGCTCCCCATCGCAGTTATAGTCCACCATGCCATCAATTAACGGGCAGGCGGAGGCCAGCGAGATACTGGTGAGCACATCGATTGCTATAATAAGTAGTAAAAACTTTCGCATACCCCTTCCTCTGAGCGTCACGGAGAAACTTAAGTAACGCCAATTACTGCCCAAATGCAAGCTCAGGGGCATTCCCCCCTCTACAATGGAACCCACGCTGCGCACGCCTAACGCATTTGACTGCTCTCGGGCTCCCCTTGTATGGTCTTGAAATGTCTAGTCTTGTTTCCATTCGGCCACGAGCGGAGAACAGCGCGCCACTTTCTCTCATCGACAAGCTTCGTCGCGGTCCGGTCGTCGATAAGTTCTTCCTCCTTGGCGCAATCATCTCCTTCTTAGGGCTGGGATACCTAGGCTCGCACCTCTGGTTGATGCGTACCGGATACATGACACCTTCCACGCATCTTAACGAGCTGCGTCTCCTGCATGCGGAGCTGCAGCTATTTGTATTTTTTGGGCTATTCATAGTGGGGTTTTGCTTACAGGCAGGTCCCCGACTCTTGAATGTCTCGGCTCCCTTGTCCCTGCTTGGAGTAATCTTGGCCGCAGCACTTCCGATAGTCGCAGTTACGATCCGACTCTTTGATCCTGCGAGTAGCCTTCCGCCGTTCCTATACGCGGCATCATTCCTGATAGCTCTTACCGCGATTGTGCAGCTCTCTCTGAACGCATCGAGAATACCTCCCTTTATTCCACTACTCTCCTTTGGCCTGGTGGCCTGTGCGGTGAGCTGTTTCCTGCCGATTACTCGGCCGGAAGTGGCACTGCTGGTGTTATGGGCCGGGGTCGGCAGCGCCGTTTTAGGAGTTTGGCAGGTGTTCATTGCTAACCTTTTGGGGGGGAAGCGCTTGGGAGTTCGTGCAACGTTCTTGTGCGCACTCACCCATCTAGCAACCTTGATATCCCTTGGCCTGCTGTACCTGACTGAGGATCGATTGTGGGGAGTGTGTGCAGGAGCCTTCGGGTCCTTTACACTCTGTCTTTACTTCTTTGCCACTCGAGGCTGGCGAGCCGTTGTGGGCAGCCGCCGACCGGCGTTGCAGCTCGCGACAGTCGCGGCATTCCTATGGGCCCTCAGTGCCTGGGCCCTGCTGGCCAGCTCTTTGATTATTGTTGACGAAGCCTTCCATGTGCTGGCAACCGGTTTTGCCAGCTCCTTGGTGATTGCGCTGAGTTTACACATCGTAGGGCACCTCGGCGGCGGCGAGGCGCTCTCAACCGGCTGGTCGGTGTTTGCCATCTCCCTGTGGCAACTGGTGCCCCTGATGCGGGGCTATTCTCGCCTGTTTCATCTACCGCAGGTGAGCGCCTCAATTGTTGGGATAATCGCAACGATAGTCGTGCTCATTTGGATAACCGGTCTAGTGCGCTGCGAAATTCGTATCTTACGCCGACAGGCACAGTTGCGAGGCGCTGAAGAGATGGTGCGCGATTAATGCGCCGCTCAGAATTGCGCTGAAACTCGCACCAGTATCGCACTCCCCGGTGCGGGAATATTCTCAGTAGCAGCGCGATAAAACTTGTCGAAGATATTCATGAACTCTACGCTCATGCGGTAGTTGTGTTTTGGCCCCTGTTCAACTCCGAAGGCCGCGTTCAAGGTGGCCCAGCCAGGATTTCGAGATGTTGAAGTGCCATCAAACTCATCTGCTTGTGACTCTGCGCGCAGGTAAATGTCAGCCCAGCCTCCTAGTGCAGCGCTAAGCTCCGTTTCATACTGCACACCGAGTCGCGCGCTTACTGGGGCAAGACCCGTATCAAAAGTGGAATATTCTTCTCTTTCGTACTGGCGCCTAATCCAAGTACCGCTCAGGTACGGGGTCCATTCGCTCCATTGATAACGCAGCTCCCCTTCAAAACCCCAAGTCCTCGCACTGTCAATATTGACATACACCCGATCCCGCGGGCCGGCCGGTTGAATACAGGCAGCATTCGCTGCAGAACATAAGACATGATCTATATAGTCATCGGCATCGGCAAAGAAGAACGCAAAGCTTCCACTGAATTGCTGATCCTCATAGCGCCCGCCAAGCTCGTACTCCCAAGAGGTTTCGGGATCTAACGAATAGTTGGGATTGACAAACGAAGGTCCGGCGAAGGCCCCGATAGCAGATTGACTCAATGATGGATATTGGTACCCCTGCCCTGCCTTGGCCCAGAGAACCGTGTTATCGATGCCGCTAAAAAGGAGTGCGGCGCTGCCCACAAAGGCCGTGTCATCTGATGAATCCGGGGCAAGCCCAGCCCGATTTGTTTCATCCAGTTCACTTTCGGTCCAGATAGTGCGTCCCCCCAAGGAGAGCTCCCATTCTTCGCTTGCCGTCCATTGAATTCGAGAGTATCCGGCCATGCTGTCGAGAGTCGCCTCGTCGACTACACTCTCTGCCGGCCCAGCAACTCCCATCATCGTAACGGTTCTATCCCGGGTCTGCCTGAGGTCATCAGAACTGGCTTGGGCACCCAAGAGAACGGAGACCGTTTCGGTAGGGGCTAAGTCGATGTAGGCATTCCCACCTAGCCCATGTGTGTTGGAGAATCCGAGCACTGCGGTGTCGGCTGACAGCGGGACCGTAGGATCCACTAGGGTCGTAGAGAAGGTGTTAAGCTCGCGCACACTAATTTGGCGAAACAGGTCTATGTGCGCGGTACGCAGCAGTGCGCCCTTGTCTTCATAATCATAAAAGAGGGCGTACTTCTCGCGGTCACGTTGAGGGGCCTCAAGACTAAAGTCCAGAAAGGGTGGGCGAGTGCGCACCTCTGGCTCCACGTAGACGTCGCTCTTGCCATCAAACACCTGATAATTGAAGGCGAAATGATGCTTGTCTACCTGGCGCCCAAGGTACACGAGCGAACTCTTGTTGCGATACTCCGAAGGATCGATCTCCCCTTCTCCGGAATGACGGTTTCCCACGTCGGCGCCTGCCGCCGCGACTCGATACTCGATACCTCCCGCCTCCCCAAAGAGTGAGGCTGATTCCTGAAATCCACTCGTAGCGCTGTCGAAAAGCACATTGGCCGAAGCCTGCACGGGATGGTAGCCGCCTTTCTTTGTGATGATGTTGACCACTCCACCGAAGGCCCGCGAGCCGTAGATGACCGAAGCCGGTCCCCGCAACACTTCGATTCGCTCGACCATTTCAGGCGCGATAAGGAGCGGGGTTCCCACATCACGGGGATCAAAGAACTCTTGGCCGTCGATCAGCACGCTCACTCGTTTAGAATCCTCGCCTCTGATCCGAATACGCTTCAATCCAGGCTCGCCAGCATCGCTTACATCCACCCCGGGCACATCACGAAGTGCGTCTGCGATACTGGGGGCATGGGAGCGCTCGATCTCAAGGGACGAAACAACCGACACCGATGCGGGCACAGTGGACAGGGCTTCTTCCACCCTCCCCGCTGTGACCACTACCTGATAGGTGGAGGTGCGTTCCCGATACTCCTGCAGGCATCGTTGCTTCGCCTCAGTATCGGCGCTGTCTTCATGCAGGATCTTGTGACACTCGGGACTTACCGCCGGAGCACCCTCCTCAGCTGAGGCACTCATGGGGAACACGGCTAAAGGAAAGAGAAGGTACACGGCTCTAATGCCTGCACTCATGCGCGGTATGGGCATAGTCCTCCCGGGGGTCAATTGACACAAAGAACCCCCAGGAGCGGGCTACTCCTGGGGGTCGGATAGCACTCTACCTAATAGACGTCGTTCACCGTGTTGTAAACGTTGAACTTGCCTGTTGGGGTAATCATATTCTTGCCTTTGATCACCTTCTTGAGTGTGCGTGTCCTGTCATCGACCACTACCAGAGCGGACTCCTCATTCTTGCCGCTCCAGACAGAGAACCACACCTCACTTCCGTCGGCGCTGTACTCGGGCTGCACTACACGTTTTGGACCTGCTCCTAATTGCGCCCACTCGGCCACCGGGATGACCTCATATCCCTTATCCAGGTTCTGGATGTCGAATACCGCCACGGTTTGGCTGATCTTCGGATCGGGATTGAGCGGGGTGTCGACCCACAGATTATTGGACTTGGGGTGTGTCTTCACAAAGAGCGATCCACCACCCTGGCCGGTGAGAACCCGTGTTACCTTCCAGGCATGTTCCTCGTTCTCTTCGGGATCGGTGCCGATAAAGGTAATCTTCTCGTTTCCAAGGGCACTGGTGACCCACGAAGGACCGAACTTGGGATCATTAATGTTCGCGCCCCGCCCCGGATGCGGGATCTTATCCACATCGATAAGGGCACTCAACTTACGCTCCTTTGAATCCACTACCGCTATTTTATCGGACTGGTTGGCAGCCGTAAGGAAGTAGCGCTTCGTTGAATCCCATCCTCCATCATGAAGAAAGCGGGCCGCATCAATTGTGGTGATGGTAAGGTTGTTAATGTCCTTGTAGTTGACCAACAAGATACGACCGGTCTCCTTTACATTAACGATGAATTCAGGATGCTCATGCGAGGCGACTATAGCCGCCACACGCGGTTCGGGGTGGTACTCCTGAGTGTCCACGGTCATTCCCCGCGTCGATACGATCTTGAGGGGCTCAAGCGTGTCACCCTCCATCATCACGAACTGGGGCGGCCAGTAGGAGCCCGCAATCGCATACTTATCTTCGAAGCCTTTGTACTTCGAGGTTTCAACCGAACGCGCCTCCAGGCCGATCTTAATTTCTGCAACTACCTGCGGCGGGTTCATCCAAAGGTCAATCAGATCAACCTTGGCGTCTCGCCCGATGGTGTATACATAGCGCCCCGAATGAGAGAGCCGTGAGATGTGAACGGCATAGCCGGTCTTGATCGTATTCACGATCTCTTTCGTATCTCCATCAACAATTGCGACTTCACCCGCATCACGCAGCGTCACCGCAAAGAAGTTCTTCATGTTGCGCGAATGCTGGGGCTTTGTGGGGCGTTTCTCCACTGGAACAAATACTTTCCAGCTTTCCTTCATCTCCTTCATGCCCCATTCAGGAGGATTGGGTGGCTCATGCTGAAGGAACCGGGCCATGATGTCGACTTCCTGTGTGGTCAGCTCCCCGGAGGTGCCCCAGTTCGGCATTCCAGCCGGTGATCCATAATTGATCAGGGCCTTCAAGTAGTCTGTGCCTTTGGTCTTGGTAATGTCCGGTGTAAGCGGTTTTCCAGTTGCTCCCTTTCTCAGCACACCGTGGCACCCGGCGCACCGTTCGAAGAAAATCTGCGTGGCACGTGCAAACTCAGCTTTTGTAATGTTCGGTGCATCCGGAGACACCATCATCTCGGTAGTATCAGGGGAGATCGCACTGGGAGCACCCTTGTATTTCATGGCCGCTTCCGATGTGCCTGGATGGCGTTGACCCTGCGCCGGATCAGTTGCAGCGGCCACACCGCCGCGGGCTGCCTTTACTTGTTCGGGAGTAATCGTACCGCCAGGATTGCTCCAGCTATTGACGACAAAGGTCAGGATATCGGCAACATCATTGTCCGATAGGTGACTCATCGCGGGCATCACCGCGTTGTATTGGACCTTATTAACGGTGAGCGGTCCCTGCTTGCCTTCTATCACCACCTTCACCGCATCCGTGTAAGGCGGCTTGAGGAAATCGGAGGCGGCAAGCGGAGGGAATGCTCCTGTCAGGCCCTTCCCATCCGGCTGATGACAGGCCGCGCAGTTTGCTAGGTAAGCCGCTTTCCCCTTGTCGAGTCCTTGCTTGGGGATGCGCTCATTGGCTACATCCGGATCCGCCGCCCACGCTACAGTAGCGCTGGTGATGGCGATCACGGTCGCACAGCCCATCGAGTGCAGCGCGCGCACAAATTTCGATTCGCATCGGCCAATCCTCGCGTGTGTATTCATGCTCTCCTCCCCGCTTATCTTGCGATAATGCTCTATGTGTATACGCTACCAATAAACGACCTTCATGTCCATAATAGCAGTGGGATGTTTTAGGTACTACAACCGATTCACTTTGACCTCCTAAGCGGGGTAATCCTTTTTCCTACTGGGCGTGCCATTGCCAATATAACGAACTTAATGGCGCCGTGACCTCTGCTCTGTCGCCTTACCTGCGGCGGTTGCCTCGCCGCACCGCAAAACTTGTTCTAATCTTTGAAAGTGCGCCAAGAAGATCTCTCCTGGCATGAGGGTAATCTCCTTCTCGCAGCGCGCATCCATCCGGTCGGCCGATTCGATTGACACCTCTACCTCATGACGGCCACTCGAAACTACCACTTCAAGATCGAGAAAGAGCGGTTTGTCTACTCGGATATCAGGCCCTCCGACACTCTTTGTCACTATGACCTCATCATCTACTGATACCTTGACCTGATAAGCGAGTGGAGTCCTCTCGCAGATCTCCTTGGGCCGCATATGCTGCGGGATCGATGCTAATTCGGCCTCCGTTGGGATGCGGCACTCTTCAGCTGCAAAGCTTGCTAATGATCCTGCCACTCGGATCAGGGCGTGGCTGGGATCGGACCCGACCGGGGTTTGGGCAGCGAAGGCGCATAGGGCCAATAGCAGTATCGAGGTAATCGTTGCGCGCAGGTGGCGCCATGTAAACTGGGCCCTCACCTGCGGGGGTTTCCCCCCAACACTGCGGGTATAAAACGCCTCCAGCGCTGCTCGCAGCTCCTGCTCCTCTGCCTCCGAATAAGAGGCAATCAGTATGCGGTTGCGATCGATCGACCGGTCGAGAAAGGGCACCCGTTTCTCGAAGACCCTCTGGGCGAGGAGATCGCCGCCATCGCGATTAAAACAGTTGCGAGCGGGGCAGCCGATCAGCGCGCAGCGTTTGCTCACCTTAAGGATCTCTTCCAGTACTTCGGAATGGATGCAGCCACAGCACTCCACCGGATAGAGTGACACTCCCGCATGAGCCTCCTTGAACTCATGCAAAAGGTCGAAAAGCCCCGCATTGTTCGCACATGCGATCAGCACCAGATCGCATCCCCGCGGCTCTGCGCCCAGTGCTGCACAGTACGCGCGCACCCGTGCACGTTGATCGACTGCACTTCTTCCCGGAGGGCCGATCGCAAAGTCGGCACAGGAGGCGGCGCAGATACCGCAACTCACACAATTACTCGGAATTATCTCGGCGATCAGCCGCTTGCCGTCCGGGCGCGGTACCATCTTTATCGCCTCGTAGGGACAATCCCTGGTGCACTGCATGCATCCGGTACAGGCCGTGGCATCCACCGCAGAGATTGGGCGCCTGGCATCCTTGGGTGGGCGCCACCACCACGGTATCGAGCCGCACAGCACAAGCGCTGCTGCCAGGAGTACCCACGTGCCCGCGGTGCCAATATAGTCTGGCCAGGGCATCCAAAAGCCCGTGCTAAGGTCAATCGGTATTTGACCGATCAGACGGTGCAGATTCGCTTTCTCTAGGAGCGGCGCCGGCCATAACAGGGAGATCCCAATCAGTCCAATCACGCTCCAGACAAGAATTGTATGTCTTGGAAACCATACCGCTCTCGATAGTCGTGCCGTGTGAACCCATAGAAAGATAATCATCAAAAGAGGCAACGCGACATGTAAAAACAGATTCATGAAGAAGAACCCCGGTGGGATCTCCGTGGTGCCGTCGAATGCAGCCGTCACCACCTCCCGCAGCATCGGCACCAGCGACAGCATTTCCGCACCGGCAATAGCCACCCGCTGACCATGCAGATCCCAGACCATCACATATCCGGACCATGCCGAGAGAAAGAACATCACGGTGAGGGCAATCCCGCTCACCCAGGCCAGTGTGCGCGGGCCCCAGCTCTTCCCCTGTGCGAGTAGCTGCAGCACATGGAAGGCGATTGCAAACACGGTCGCTACCGTCGCGTAACGATGCAGGGTGCGTACCCAGCGCCCAATCCATTTTTGCTCCTGGATTAGCACCAGCGACTCATAGGGTTGAGAGACGCTATAGAAGAAGCAAAGGTAGAGACCCGTAATAAGCAGGACAAACAGGAATCCCACGGCAAGAGTGCCGCTTCGGTAGAGGGGATTGAACTCCGATCCATACAGCCAATCAAAGAAGCGGTAGATGGGGTCCGCTATGCCCTTGATGATCCGCGACTGTCTTGGCAGTGGCGTGGGTGTCGGCGTATCAGGCGTCAACGCGGTTTGGTTCATCTTAGAGTTCGGGACACAGCTTCCTTGAGCCACGCGACAGGGGGTGCGTTAAATGAGTATGCGAGATCTCCTGTCGGACCTATGACATGAACCAACGCAGGATGCACCACATCCCCCGATTTGAGATCGCGCTCTCTCGGCACCCCATACGCATCAAGCACCGCGTTGACCTCATCTGGAGTGCCGGAAAGCACATACGATCCCTCCGGTAGCTCCCACTTTTGCGCCAACCCCGGCAGCGCCGCCGGTGTATCGCGCCAAGGATCGAGAGTGATAAAGAGTGAAACTACCTGCCCCTTGGGAAGTTCCCCTGCCGCAGCCTCCACCGTTTTTACGAGGGTTGGACACACGGTCTGACAATGAGCAAAGACAAAGGAAAGCAACACGGGCATCCCCCTCAAACTGGCAAGCGACTGCGGGGCGCCGAACTGATCGATGAGAGTAAAATTCGGCGCCGGAGATGCACCGCGCGGATACCCCAGGGGCAACTGTTGCGCTCCCACAGCCGCCAGATCCTCACTCGGCAGGTTCAACCTCGAATAGATGCTGGACCCGACCCAGTAGCACTCAACTATGACCAAGGCCGCGGCGAGCCAGGCCGCAAATCGCGTGGTGGGATTCGTGCGTAGCCTGTCAATCGCGGAGCGGAGCTCGGTGCCAAGTGCGATACAAAGTGCGCCCAGCAACATTAGAGGGCTGAGCACTAGTAACATCCAGCCAGCGGGGCCGGGCAGACCTGACTCGTTACTGCCAAAACAGGCGACCTGCGCGCGCCGAATCCAATCCGGAGCCTCTGAGGGCAGTGAATAGAAGGCAAAGAACCACAGCCCCATGGTGGAGATAAGCCACAAGAACAGCAAAATGAGCGCGGAATCGGCGCGCAGCTGCTGTTCTCGTGTCGAAGGCAGTGCCGTCTCCATCTCCGTTCCTATCCAATACGCCAGAGGAATGTGAGGAGCTTCCAGTTTATGAAGTAATACACAACGAAGCACACGAAGAATATGAAAGTGAGGATCACCGTTCCGGGCGTTCCATCACGATGGGCGCGCGTAACCGCACCGCCACTATGTGCTTGCGCGGGAAGCGCCAGAATTCCCTGGGGCACTCCGGATGCTTTCGTAGTTACGCTCTCCTCGCTAAAGGGTTTGCCGAAGAACACCGACACCACCGCGATGACGATAAACATCAGCGCCCCAGCCACTGCGATAATACCACCGAGTCCAAACACGGCCTGCAACAGATCCACCGCCGGGTGGAATTCGAGAGGGAACGGAGCTCCGGTCGCCGTTATATCCCAGTGGCGCCGCGGCACGCCGAAGCCGCCCATGAACGACATGCCGATCGCCATAATCGAGATTCCGACGCCGAATACCCATGGCTGCCAGCGCGCCATTCCCCAGAACGCCACCCGTTTCTTGAAGATGAGCGGAATCAGATAGTAGGTAACCGCCATGAAGGCCAGCGCCGTTCCACCAACCACTGTGACGTGGAAGTGCCCCGGAATGCGCAAGGTATTGTGGGCCATGATATTGATCTGCTCGGTGCCTATAGTGACCCCGGTGATGCCTCCCATGAATCCGAAAATGATAATGGAGATTATCATCCCGGAGAATCCAGGATCGCTCCAGGGCGCCTTGCGCAGCCATTCGAACTTGCCCTGAGTAAATCCTCTTATGCGCTGTCCCATCTCGATACCGGCAGGGACGGTGAATCCATGGATGAGACTGGCGAGAACTGCCAGATACATTGCGTAGCTGGTGTTCCATACCTTCCATGCTGGCCCCATTCCCGGATCAACAAGTAGATGATGCGCCGAAGCCATGGAGATAAATAGTATGTACAGTACGAAAGCGGTGCGGCTGATTTTTTCATTGAGCACCACCCCTCCAACCGTCATCCCGGCCAGCAGGTACCAGATCGATACCATGGCGGCGACGTTAATCTGTTGTGAAGAATGTCCGAGACCCCAGAAAATAAGTCGATATACTTGGGGATCCAAGCTAATCAGATCTAATGACCAAAGATATGCAGGGATGTAAATCAGAGCTCCATGCACCAGGGTGATGATAGCAATGATATTTGCGGTGAGCGCCCCAAAGGTGACCAGGGGAATCGAGCCCTTATATGTCCCCTCTTTCTTGGCGTAATGCAGCGCCGCCAAAAAAAGAAAGGTTACGATCAATGCACCTACCGCGAACAGAATAATTCCAAGGTAGTACCATGAGGCGGCGCGCAGCGGCGGATAGGAGGTAAACAGCACATCTGCTTGGCCTGAGAAGACCATTACATTCACAAGCACTGCTCCCACCACCATTAAAAGGAAGGCAAACCAACCCCACTTTGGAGCCGGGAGTCGCGCATTGAGCAGCACAGGGCCCGCAAAGTAGAGCACCGCCATCTCGAAGAAGATGATGAAGAAGATGAGCATGTTGAGCCCATGTAGAGTGAGGAATCGGTAGTACATTTGTACCGAGAGGTAGTGCACCGCCTGCCAACGGGTGAGCACGAGCCCAAGTGCGGCGACCGCGCCTAAAAGGAAACACACTACGGCCACGACCGCATTGACTTTGATCAGCCGCTCCGCATTGATATCCACCTTCAACCCAGTTATGGGGCAGCTCCTCATTCTTTGCGCCATCGATGTAATTACAGTGCTGGTCATCTGCTATTCCTCCACCACTACTTTGCCGATCATAATGTGATGCCCAATGCCACAGAACTCATTACAGATTACTCGGAACTCCCCGACCTTGTTGGGGGTAACCTTGAGGGCATAGTCATAGCCAGGAATAACCTGAATATTGACGTTGATAGGGAAGAGGCTGAACCCATGATTCACATCGAGAGAGGAGAGATGCAGCGTGTACTCCACATCCTTTTTCAGGATCATCACCGGCGTCCATTGCCACATGCGCGCAATCAGGTAAAGGTCAGCCCCGGGCGGGGGCTTCACCACCGGAAATCCCTTCTCATCACTTACCTTGTACTCTTCAATAAAGCGCTCGGCGCGCGCCTGGAAGTCGGCAGGGTTCACGCGTGCCCTTATCCCTGACGGATTCTGTCCGCCCTTAAGGTGCCAAAGCGGCATCATGGCGAACAACACCATGCACCAGGCAAAAGAGAGCTTGACCCATCGTCGTTCTTGCGGACCGGCAGGCACCCACCAGTTTCCCTCTGGGCTCACTATTCCTGAATGCATCTCAGATGACATAGAACACCTCGACGATTTATCGTGAAATTAGGGAAGCGGCGCCGGAGGGAGGCTGTAAATTTCGGCGAGCCCCCACAGCGTATAGAAAACAAACATCACGGCTAGTCCCGCTACCAGCAGCAGCCACGGATTGTCATAGTACTTCTGCGCCCGAGGAATCTTCTCCTCTGGATCTTCCTGCATATTCTCATCCCCAAAGAACTAACAGTTGTTTTGCCCAATGACCCGACGTAACCACTTCGCCATTACTGCTCGCTCGGCCTGGGGTCGGAGCTGCCCGCGCCGAAGCCAACGAACGCACACCTATCGCGGCATTGTTAAAAATCTATCAATACCGGACATCGTTGTCCATTATTAAGTGGTGCATTAACCATCTTCTGGTATCATTTAATAGATGAGGTTAAATCGTGTGCCTGAAGCAATAAGGGGGACCGGGGTAATGTTTTATTATCATCCCTTTGCTAAAGTGCCCATAAAACTCAGCTCAGGATATCGCAATGTTGGCTCTCTCCACTAAGTATGCAATTCGTGCGCTGCGCTGCCTGGCCGATTCGCCCGCTGAGCTATATGTGCCGGTAACTGAAATTTCTAAAAGCTCCGGAGTCCCCGGTCCGTATCTCTCAAAGATACTTAAGTTGCTGGCGCGCAAGAAGATTATCGAGAGCCGTCGCGGGGCAAAGGGTGGCGTGCGGTTGCCCGCACAACGTGACCATCTGACCTTTCACCAGCTGTGCCAAGTCATGAACGATCCGATACTGCAGTCACGCTGCATTCTTTCAAAAAAGGGCTGTAATGCTCAACAGCACTGTGCCATGCATTTCGCGTGGAGTGCCTTGCGCGAGCGAATCACCCAATTTCTTCAATCTTCGAAGGTCTACTAATTCTTCCGATCACCCCTGCCCTGCATTGCGCATGCCGCCAGAAAGCATGCGGGTAAATCGGATAGACATATCCTTTATTACATCTTATGATTTCGAGTGTGGCGGCCGATACTGCCCTCCGCACAGGCGGTACATGCAATCATTTGATAGGAGATCGTATGCGACGCTTCCTCCATTTTTCGCACTACTCACTTATCTCTGCCTTCCTAGTGGCTGCACCGTTTGCTGCTTCCATCAGTCATGTTGTCGCAGAGGAGCGACATGAGCTCGCCCCAGGGGTGAGCGTGGGAGGGAGCCTTCGCACGCGCTTCGAGTACAAGTATGACTTCAAGTTTGATGATCAAGCTCCCGGGAACACCGATAACTTCTTTCTCTCTCAAATTCGGCTGAATGTATTGTGGAAGATGTCTGACCAGTTCTCCGCCTTCATCGAGGGGCAGGACGCCGGAATCCAGGGAGATGATGCGGTCGACGAAGATGCGACACCTAACATCTACAACGACCGCTTTGACCTGCACCAAGCCTATCTGGACTATGCGCCGGGGGCCCAAGACACTGCGCTCGGACTGCGTGTGGGAAGGCAGAAATTGAAATATGGAGAAGAACGCCTGGTGGGACCCTTGGAGTGGGTAAATACCGCAAGGGTTTTTGACGCCATGAAGGCAACGATCGGCAGGCCCTCAGAGCGATCTGCCGATGTCTTCGCCTCGCGCGTCGTAGCTGTAGATCCTGACGACTGGAACGATTGGGCCGACACCCCAAGCCGCTATGCCAACAGCCAGTTCTATGGAACATATTACACCGACAAGCAGCTGCTCGATGGATCAACCCTCGAGGGGTACTATCTGCTTCGATATGAGGACGACGCAGAGGATGAGGTGCACACCGTTGGCGGCCGCTTCCTTACGGCCATCTCTCGATTCAGCATCGATGGCGACGGCTCGTATCAGTTTGGCCGATTCGGCGGATTAGATCACAGTGCATTCGCCACCCATCTTGGTACCGCCTATACTTTCGACCCGCAAACAAAGACGAAACTTGGCGTAGCCTATAACTATGCAAGCGGCGATGATGATCAGAATGACTCCGACCATGAGACCTTTGATAACCTCTTCCCCACCAACCATGCATTTTACGGATACATGGACTTCTTCTCCCTCCAGAACATGCATAATCTGGAGCTAGCGTTTTCATCAGCGCCGCTAGAAGACCTTGAGCTGCGCATTGCCTGGCAGAATTTTTGGCTAGCCGAAGAGGACTCTGATTCCTGGTACAACGCGGGGCTAGGCACTGTGCGCACTCCCAACGGTACCGATAACGATTCATACGTGGGGAGCGAGCTTGACATCACGGCCACCTATCCCCTTTGGGAGAAGAAACTCGGACTGCTGGTTGGATACAGCCACTTCTTTGCAGACAACTATGTCGAAGATACCGGCCCAAGCAAAGACGCCGACTATGTGTATTTTCAGGCCAAGTTGACACTATGAAGCCGTTCATCGTGGAGTAGGGCACCGACCTACTCCACGGTGGATAGATTCGCTTACGATTGCTGCTATCCGCATCCGCCCTGACTCCCGCAATTGAGACACACGTAGCAGCTCCCCTGGCGCACCATCAGCCCCGATCCGCAGCTCGAACAGGGCGGTGCATCTTCACTAATTACGACCCCAGTGGCGATAGCGGGCTTCACATCATCGTGGGCCTCGCGTACCGAGTGCAGCCCTATACTTTCGCGCTCAGCTGGGGAGAGGAAGCGCAGCCCCATCCAGCGGAACACATAGTCGATAATAGACTTGGCGATCGGTACATCCTTATTGCCGGTCATCCCGGCGGGCTCAAAGCGCATGTGACTGAATTTTTTTACCAGCGCAACCAGCGGCACGCCATACTGCAGTGCCATGGAGACGGAGGTGGCGAACGCATCCATCATGCCGGAGAGGGTTGATCCCTCCTTTGCCACCACCAGGAAGATCTCCCCTGGGCTCTGGTCATCAAAGAGTCCTACCGTGAGATATCCCTCCAACCCGCCGACAGTAAAGCGGTGGGTTAAGGCGGGACGTTCCTCCGGTAAACGCCGGCGCACCGGTAGCGCAGTGACCTTCGCTTCCCTCCGTACATTGAGCGGCTGCGTGCGCTTTGATCCGTCTCTATACAATGCCACTGCCTTGAGACCCTTACGCCAGGCGTCGAGGTAGATGTTGAAGATCTCATCAACCGTGGTCGCCTCGGGAAGGTTCACCGTCTTCGAGATGGCACCCGAGATGAAGGGCTGTACCGCGGCCATCATTGCCAGGTGACCCTGATAACCGATCACGCGTGACCCTACTGCGGGCTTGAGTGCGCAGTCGAACACTGCAAGGTCCACCGAACGCAGCGCTTCTGCTCCTTCGATTGTCCCCGTCGCCTCTATGTGCGACACGATCGAGGAGATCTGATCCTGGCTATATTCGAGCCGCTTCAGAGCATCGACGACGCTCTGATTTACGAGCTTGATCATCCCTCCATCCGACAACTTCTTGTACTTGACGAGCGCAAGCTCCGGCTCGATGCCCGTCGTATCGCAATCCATCATGAACGAAATGGTTCCAGTGGGGGCAAGAACCGTAACCTGGGAGTTGCGGTACCCCGAGCGCTCCCCCCTCGCCTTTGCCTCGTCCCATACGTCGCGCGATCGGGTTTGCAGTGCCGCTGGCAGCACAGTCACATCGATGCGCTGGGCGGCCCGCCAATGCTTCTCCATTACCTTGGCCATATCGGTGCGATTCATCGCATAGCCTGCGAACGGTTCGAGCGCGGCTGCTAGTTCTGCGCTTGCACTATAGGCCCGACCGGTCATCAACGATGTAATCGCCGCGGCCCATGCGCGGCCGGCATCACTGTCATAGGGAAGGCCCAATCGCATCAGTAACGCGCCCAAGTTCGTGTATCCCAGACCAAGCTGGCGAAACTGAGAGGCACAGCGGCCAATGGCCTCGGAGGGATAGCTCGAACGATCCACAAGGATATCCTGCGCGAGGAGCATGATATCCACCGTGTGCTCGAAGCGCTTGGTGTCAAAGTCGCCGTCTGTCGAGAGAAACTTCAGCAGGTTTATGCTGGATAAGTTACAGGCCGAGTTATCCAAGGACATGTATTCGCTGCATGGATTGCTGGAGTTAATCCGCCCCGATTGCGGCACGGTGTGCCACGCGTTAATTGTTGTGTCGAATTGCAGCCCCGGATCGCCGCAGGCGTGAGTTGCCTCGCTAATCGCCTCTAACACTTTGCGCGCTGAAAGCTCCTCGCAAGGGGTTCGATCCTTGACAGTATAGGTCGTATAGTTTGCGCCTTCCTCCACTGCCCGCATGAACTCGTCATTCACACGTACGCTTAGGTTTGCATTCTGGAAGCCGATGGAATCATAGGCTCCGCCGCGCACGGCAAAGCTGCCATCGTAGCCGGCGTCGATTAATGCCCAGGCTTTTTTCTCTTCAGTGGTCTTGCAGCTGATAAACTCCATTATGTCGGGATGATCCGCGTTGAGGATCATCATTTTAGCGGCACGCCGAGTCTTTCCACCGCTCTTGATAATACCCGCCCATGAATCAAAGGCGCGCATGAAGGAGATCGGTCCCGAGGGAACCCCTCCTCCGCTCAACCGCTCTCTGGAAGATCGAATCGATGAGAAGTTTGTGCCCGTTCCCGAGCCGTACTTAAAGATCTTTGACTCCAAGGTCTGCAGGGAAAGAAGGGAATCAAGCGTGTCGTCTACCGAGAGGATAAAGCAGGCGCTGCATTGGGGACGTTCTTGAATACCAACATTGAACCACACGGGTGAATTGAAGGCCGCTATTTGGTGGAGCAAGATGTGGCTAAGCTCGTTGGCGAAGACCTCGGCATCCCCCTTCGAATGGAAGTAACCGTCCTTTTCTCCCCAATCGCGAATCGTTCTCACGACCCGGCCTACTAATGCTCGCACGCCATTCTCGCGCTGCGGACTTCTGGGGGCACCATGGAGGTACTTTGATGCGACAACCGCGGACGCCATATGGCTCCAGGAGGAAGGGACCTCCACCTGCCTCTGCGTGAATACCGTTTGGCCGGTGTCGTTCGTTATGCTGCAATCCCTAAGCTCCCACGTTATGGCCTCAAATGGATCGACCCCGGGTTGAGTAAAGCAACGGTCCACATGACGACCGCGTGTACCCACCTGTCTACGCCTTGTACGGGGTACTCGATGCAGCGGCTCGGCATGGGGTTTATCGAGAGTTACTGCGCCATTGAGAGATTCCATTTATACTCCTACAGGTTGTGAGGAATTAATCCACATTCACTACCGGTTGTGGTAATAGAATGAGGCACACCTCACAAGCTGCCTGCATACCAATGTGCATGTGGATATGACCGTGATCACACTGGACGCGATCAGCACACGAAAATTGAGGCGATTACTTAGTCGCCTCTTCGTTCAGCCGCACCCCCCGCTATGCGCCAAGACAGCGATATGAGAGGTATGCGTTTCGGCGTAATGCAGGCTCGCCTGCTCTTGCACGCGTGGCAGCCGAGGTTGTAGGAAGATGTATGCAAGTGGCTACGAAGCGCTTTACCAAGTCAGATTACCTGCGGGCAGTCATCGCTCAGATTCCATTTTTTGAAAGCCTTAGTGAGGCAGAGCGTGCTCAGATTGTCGATTGCGCACGTTGTGTCTCATATCGTCGTGATCAGTATGTATTTCGCGCCGGTGATACTGCCGAAGTAGGAGCATTCCTCGTGCAGGGGCTTGTAGCTCTCACCACCGCTGGTGCGCACGATCGCCCTCTCGGGATCGAGGTAATCGCCGCTCCTGAACCCTTTGGAGTCCTCGCAGTCATCAATCAGATCCCTTACCCGCTTTCAGCGCTCGTATTGGAGCCCGCTGTGACCATGGAAGTTCCTGCTGATATCATTAGGACAATAGTGGAACGATCCGCTCAACTAAAGAGTTCCCTCTTAGCCATTGCCGCTTCACGCTTCTGTGAGGCCCAGCACGTTATCCAAAGCCTCGCCGGCTCATCGGCGCGCGCGCGCATCGCTTACGCATTGCTGCTTTTGTTGAAGCGGTTGAAGGCGCCCCGCTCTGGTCCGCCTCTCCTCCCCGTTACCCGTAAGCAGCTTGCTTGTCTTGGCGGAACTACGGTCGAAACGGCGATTAGAACGATGAAGCAGTTCGAGCAGGAGGGCATCGTGCGCATGCCGAAGCTTCGGTGCGTGGAGATTGTAAGGCCAGACAGTCTTGAGCGCATTGCAGCCTAGCCGCGATCCTAACAGCATCACGCCCGGTGTCTGATTCAGGCCATGCACCTTGGACCGACTAGTGCTTGCTTGGTCTTGTACTGAGGACTACCATACCGTGCGTATTATGTGGGCGTCTGGGGACGACATTCCCATTATGGGCGGGATGTGTGAATCAAACAGCAGCGAGCGCAGAGTCAAACTCATCTGATTTACCGGAGCAGAAAGCTCTAAGGATTAATCTCGATCTCAGTATTTTTGGCACCTTTGCCGAAATCGGTGCCGGACAGGAGGTGGCTCGTCACTTCTTTCGAGCAGGCGGAGCCGCCGGAACTATTGCCAAGACCATGTCGGCATACGACATGACCTTCAGCGACGAGATATACGGCAAAGTGGGTCGCTATGTCTCTCTCGAACGGCTCATCAGCATGCTCGATCACGAGTACGATCTATTGCTTGACCGACTCGCCACCAAGCGCGGCAGCACCACCCGTTTTTTTGTGTTCGCTGATACCGTCGCGGCCCGCAGCTTCAAGAGCACTAATGAGTGCCATGGCTGGCTCGGTATTCGCTTCCAAGCCACCCCGCTCGAGCAGCCGAGTCAGGTGGTAATTCATCTGCGGCTACTTGACCGGGAGAACTTGCAGCAGCAGCAGGCGCTGGGCAACGTCGGCGTGAATTTAATCCATGGCGCATTCTTCGCGAGAGAATCGGCTGAAGCGTTCATCAGGCAGCTTTTGGATGGCGTCTCTACGGAGCGCATCGAGATTGACATGATTGAGTTCTCCGGCCCAGCATTTGCCCAGGTCAACAACAGGCTGGCCAGCATCATGCTGGTGAGGCAAGGGCTGACTCCGGCAGTGCTCTTCGCGCCCGACGGCAAGGTACTGCAGCCATCTGAGGTGCTGTACAAGCATCCCGTGCTCGTCGAGCGCGGCCGCTTCCAGCCGGTGACTCAAGTGCACATCGACATGCTGGAGCGGGCACGCAAAGCCTTTACCCAAGGGCTTGGCAAGATCGAGCGGGAACCGATCATTCTGTTTGAACTTACACTGAACAACCTGCTCGCTTCCGAGGGGCTATCGAATGAGGATCTGCTCGTGCATGCCGAGACGCTCACGGCGCTGGGACGCAAGGTGCTGATCTCAGAATTCCCTGAATCACATCGATTAATAACCTATTTTAGACGCTACACCTCCGAACCTCTCGGGGTAGTAGTGGGAGTTGACATCCTCCTGCAATTTTTCAATGAGGAGTTCTACTCCAATTTGAGCGGCGGAATATTGGAGGGACTGAGTCGATTCTTCCTCCGAAACGTACGTTTGTATGTGTATCCGATGCTGCGGGATCGATACGTGCGGTTCCTTCAAAGCAGCGGATTGGGTGCCCTGCCGGCTGAGCCATCGCAGCTTCCGGAGGTCCTCGCCGCAGATGATATATCGGTGCAGAAGCGTCACCGACACCTGTACGATTATCTTGTCGATGCAGGCTTTATAACCTCGCTACGTGAATATGATAAGGAATGTTTACAGATCAATTCTCAACAGGTGAGCAAACTGCTTCTTGCCAATGATCCCGCCTGGGAGAAGTTCGTTCCCGCCCCCGCGGTTCAGGTGATTAAGTCCAAGGGGCTCACCAGGTTGGCCCAGCTGCGAAAAGAGCGCGCCGAGAAGGGTCCTGCCTAGCGATACACTGCACTTCATCAGTGTATCCCTAGAAGTGGGTTCAATAGGGTATCTCTAATCCACTTATTGCAACGCCGCCCCGCCGTGCGTTACTGCACTCTCAGGCGAATGTACGCAACCTCGTTGAATCCATGCACCACGCTTTTCCTTGGGATCGCTTCGCTATAATTGAGGTACATAACGGCAATTGGATCATTAAACCACTCTGGCTCCTCATCCCCCTCGGTGCACCTGATCTCGTCGCCTGCGAGTTCGATGCGCGCTTCGCCTATCTCTGAGCTGGCGTACATAAGTGCCATACGGAGCGCCTGCGTTGGCGACACGAGCACTCCTACAAGCTCTTCGTCATAGAGCATTTCAGGATCGAATCCGAGAACTCCTTTGACGCCGCCGTCATCGACCTCAAGTGAAACGCCGCCAAACGCACCATCATCCGTTGCAGTCTTCACAAAATCGGAGATTGGCCTCACGCTCCCGAAGGTTTGAGCAAGCTGCTCAAATGTATAATATATAGACAGAACTTCTTTCTCTTGGTCCAGTAAGGTCACTCCGACTCCGACGCACCTATCGTGCTGACTGTCATCAAGCGCGTTTCTCAGTACAATCGCCCGCCCCTCATGACTGACCCAACAACCGACCAGCTCCTCGACGGCAGCACTCGCCCCGAGCGCTTTCTTAGCCTCCTCGATCAGACGCTCCATGCCCTCGCCCGAATGCATCTCAATGCTACAGTTCGCACTGTCCATGATCCTCTCCCCTCAGTAGAATTCATTTTTTAAATGGCCGTCCCTGGCCATTTAAAAATCACTCCAAACGCCTCCGGCGTTTGCCGCTCCATCCCTGGCACGGCTAGAAGCTATTTGAAAAAATAGCTTCTAGAATGTGTAGTTTCCGACTCCCTACCTGTTATCGGTGTTCCGTCGCCAAAGTTTCCGATCAGTTCGGGAACCTCTTGATGGGGTTGCATTTCCCCTTTTAAGCATCCGAGAAATGGGGCGATACTGCTTGACAGCATGCCCAACGCAACTTTCTTTGACCGACAGAACTCCGCGAGAAGGCTTACCCGACTTCTGTTGGCAGCCGAGGTTTTGTTCGTGCTGCTGCTCTCCCTCGGCACCTATTTCTTATTGGAAACTGCTGTTTACCTCATTCATGCGCTTTTGGTCATGCGTCAGGGCGGGGGCCCTCCCGATCGACCCGAGTTCAGCCTGTGGGGATTCTTGGCTGTCGGCGCCGCGACCATGACCATTGTTTTAACCTCGACCTACCGGCGTTACCGAGAGTTAAGAAAAGGTGGAGTGTTTGTCGCCAAGCAGCTGGGGTGCCGACGCATCTACCCGAGCACTGAAGAACCCAGGGAAAAGCTGCTGCTCAATATTGTGGATGAGATCTCGATTGCCGCAGGGCGTCCTCCTCCCCTTATCTTCATACTGCAAGACGAAGGCATGATTAACGCATTCGCTGCAGGCTGGAGAGCCGACGGTGCGGTTATCGGACTTTCAGCGGGGGCGCTGCAGTACCTAGATCGAGATGAGCTGCAAGGGGTGGTCGCACATGAGTTCAGCCACATCCTAAACGGTGACGTCCAGCTGAATATGACACTCTCGGCGGTCATCCATGGAGTGAACATATTCCATGTTATTGGACACTCCCTGCTTTCCCCTCCGAAGATGGAAGCTGCTCCCGTCCTTGAGCGCCCAGACTCGATCGGCATAACGCGTCGTTTTGATGCCGTACTGCCTTTCCCACTATTCATAGTTGGGGCTCTCTTTTACGGTTACGGACTGGCCGGGCGGCTATTCGCTACGCTGTTATGCGCAGCCGTATCCCGGCAGCGCGAAATACTGGCCGATGCTCATGCAACGCAGTATACGCGCAACCCCGCCGGTATTGCCGGAGCACTTAAAAAGATCGGCGGACTCCAGGGTGAGATCGCACCAACCCTCGCTCGTATGGACTCGTGTGGCCACTTCTTCTTCACCGCCTATACCGATGAGTTGATGCATTCCCTGCTATCATCTCATCCGCCCCTCACCGATCGGATACGATTGCTGGATGAAAGTTTCGACGGGGTGTACACCAGACCGCATCCAGTCGCCGCATACGACGGTCGGCACCTGCAGTCTGCATTCTATCTTGCGACCACCCAGGACTTCTCGCGCCGCCGGGTCTCGATGAGGCAGGTCGATGTATCCGACTTTTCGGGAGTAGTCTCAGCGGCGGGGCTTGACCTCGCCGCTGCGCTGATCGAGCAGATCCCCCAGAGTCTCCGCCTATTAGCCTCGGAGCCATACGGAGCACGCGCAGTCCTCTACGCGCTCATGCTCAGCCGGGATGAAGAGCAGATGGTCCCTCAGGTTGATGTCATAATTCATAATGAGATTGACGAGCTCATTCGTGACCGTACTGCACTCGCCGTGCGTTTGGTTCGTCGTCTCGACTTCGCCTATTATCTGCCCCTAGTGGACCTTGCAGTATTATCTCTTCGCGAGCTTTCCGCCGATGAGTATGAGCACTTCAAGGCGGTTTGTAGTGGCATAGCGGCAATGAAGCCCCTCCCCGATGACTTGGACTATGCGATTACCGCCATTGTCGAGCGTCAACTGGCCTGGAACTACAAACTTCAATCGATTACCCCACAGGTCTCCCGCGCGACCGAAGAGCTCAGCACCGCAGCGAGCATGCTGCTGGCCCTCCTCGCCCGCTGCGGTGCTGCCTCAGACAGTGCCGCCAAGGAATCCTATCGGCATGCCCGAACAGTGCTAGGCATTCGAGAGGTTGAGCAGCATCTGCCACCACCCGAACGATCACTCGATTCCTTTCGCCGATTTGTGCAGCTCCTTGCAGTTGCTGAGCTGGACTTTAAACGCAGGTTTTTGATGGCCGGCGCAGCGGCTATTGAACACGATGGATTCACCAGTGTGAAGGAGTGGACGATGCTCCAAGCGGTCGCCCAATCTATCGGTGTGCCATTGGCGGCCAAGCCGCCGCTGGAGCAGGATTAGTTGTTTCCGCACCACAACTTCGGATGCGCGAAGTGGCACTCCTACTCCAAGCATTTATCAAGCTTGAGAGTGCTGCACAACATGATTGCCGAAACCATCAGCACCAAGCCTCATCGGTAACTCAAGCTCCCGCTTCGACGATTCAATAAGCCTCAAGCACTACCCTAAGGAATACTCGCAGCAGGCCGCCAGCGCTATCCGTTCGATTCGCTTAGACAATGCTGTGAAGAATCTAGGAGGCCAATCGTTCAATGCATTAGATGTTCCCTCTGCGTCCCAACCGCTAATAACTGTCCTCACATTAGGTGAAAAGGATGCGTTACGGTTCAAGCGAGGTTTTATGAATTGCCGATTACTGTTGCTGCTCTTATGCTTGGGGACTACGAGTGTCGCCCATGCCGACCATGTTGACGATGGAGTCTCGTGCATAGCCGATGCCGCTAGAGCGTACTCCCTATGCCTCAGCAACTGCCCTAACGAACTGCAATGTGAGAATATCCCGCTGAGCTGCTCGATTTATTGTTTCGAAAGGTATGCCGAGAACGTTGAGTGGTGTGAATCCTATTATTTCCAACTGGCAGGCACAGACGAGGCGGGTACTGGCCAGGCATATGCTGGAGCACATTACGCAGCGCCCTCATCCACCGTTCACGAGAGGAAGGACTGCTTCATTGAGCATAAGAAGTGTGTCTCTGAGGCTCATCGCGCCAACCTGGAGTGCGTGATAGGTTGCCCCGCAAACGAGAGGTGCGACAGAGATCCTGCCTGTGTCGACAGATGTGGTGGTGAAACCCGAAGCTCCCTCTTGATGTGTGACCACGAGCTTTCCGAATGTCGTGGAGCTGCGCCAGGCCAGTAGAAGCGGAGTAGCAAGAGGGCCAAGGCATAGCAAATGCAAGAGCGCCGACAAGTCGAGCGCGCAGGCGTCCTATTAGGCCATTGAACACTCGCGACAAAGATGACGCGGCGGTGTCTATAGATTGGCACTCGAAGCAGGAGCCAATTTTGGTACGGTTTCTAGAGGCACGTGTAATTCATGTTGAACCTGCGCGGCCATGCGCCAAGCCAAGCCGCATCGATTAGAGGGCGTTAGATCATTTTCTTGCATGGTTTAGTATGCTTTGATTCCGGGATGCCGATGGCAGGATGCAAGCCACAATTGTGTTTATGGGTACAAAGGAGCATTGCGCTCTTAGTACTATTTCTATTTGGTCTACTATGGCCGCTAGACCTGCTCTGCAAGTTTGATTTGGCCTGGAACGGTCGACCTACTCAAGCACAGGTAATCGATTCATGGGAGATACAGGCCAAAAACGGGGATGTGATTCATCGCTATCGAGTGCGCTTCCTCCATGAGGAACGTGCGCATGAAGCAACTATTGAAGCTCAGGGATTAGCAGTCGGAGAGACCCTTACTATCACCCATTCCCCTCTTTGGCCCTCATTTGCGCATCCTGGCTCAGAATTAGCCTCTCCTCCCGAGCCAGTGACCGTGTTCGCGCGACTGGTAATTGGCGCTATCTTTTGTGCTATCGCGATCTTGGTGCTGCTCCAACTTGCAAAGAGTACGCATTGCAAAATATGAAGTCCTGACACGGCTTGGACTTAACGGGGCAAGTGCATTTTATTGGGTCGCGTCGTACAGGATGCAAAAGAATCTTCGCTGCCCATCATGTTAATCGTGGGCCAATGGATTTAAGAAACTATGTGCTTAGATTCTCTTGTCGACCGCGATATCAATACTTGGCCGCTACGTAGCCCTTTATGAATGGCCTGGCATAGGAAGAACATAAGGCGATTCCGTAGCGTGGGGATCGATATCGACAGGTACCCCAGTTCCGCAGAAGTTGCAGCCGATACTGCCTCGGCATACCCACCCCCAAGCCCGATCTAGCTGAAGTTTCAGTGACCTCAGCTAATGTGCAGATTACACACCTATTTTTGCGGTGCCCCATCTTTTATTTCGGATGTTCTGTTACGGCACCGTGATTGCATGACACTTGCAGAGGAGCTGTAAGTGCATCCTGCGAATGGGGTCGTGTGACAAAGTTGTGGTTGTTTTTGATTCTGTTGGGAGGTGTTCCGTATACCCTGTCAGCGGAAAGTAAGCCTATCGGCGACCCGCCGTCGGCATACACCTGCCATATTCGTCGACAGGCACCAAACGAGCTTTCAAAGGGTGGCATACGCGTGCGACCTGCCGCGCTGATTAGACAGCTATCAAAGAAAATAGCGCGGCTCAAACGACGGGCGCCCTCCAGAAGCACGCCCATTCCGGCCCTGGCACGCTTCATACATCTGCGAGTCCAGGTGCAACGTTGCATTCGCAAGCTACCCCCTTTCTCGGTCAATGTACTGCCGAATCCAACCCCCTCGGCAACCCCCACCGTTCAATCAACCGCGTCCCCATCTCCCACTATAATCAGCATCCCTTCGGCAACCCCGACCCCTGGTCCTGTCGACGCGCTTGTTCCGAGCTGGAGCTTCCTGTGGGGTGCCGGCAGTCCGCACGCCTTGCCCCCGGGGGAAGATCGCTCGCAGCTCATTGCATTAATCCATGCTCACTATTCTACTGCTCCTACCGGGCCTTCCAGTCAGGGGAACTTCAACTCCTACCTGGCTTATCGGAATGAGGTCCGCGCCCTCAACCCATCAGCCAATCTCGGGTTGTACTTTAGCGCGGTCACTACCACTCATCAGGGTGCAGAGACTCTCTATGCCTTTCATGATCGAGAGTTCATCGACGATGATCAGGACCCGAGCACCCCGCCGCGACACCTGTGTGAATTTCCCGACTACCCCTATAACCTCTCTTACCTCCAATCCCGTCGCCCGGATACTCACTCCTATATGCCGGTCATCTCCCCTTCTTCCTTTCAGCCGTTACGCTTAAGTGATCGAGCGCCGGACGCTTGGGAGCCTTATGGACCTGCCCCCTTTGCCTGGCTTCCGGGGGCCCTGTTTCACGCTCAATCAGCCCTGCTTCCCGGCACAGCGATCTATTGCCGCCCCGTCGTCAACTTTCTTCTCCCCTCGGTACAACAATTCGTAATGGATGGGCTTGATCAGGCACTGCAACTACCGGAATTTGCCGCAGCCACCATGATAACATTTGATAACGCTACATTGGTTACCTCTGAATTTGGCAACTGGCCCGGCCAGGGAGATGCCGACTCACCCTTCGCGAGTACTCCTCCCGACCAAAGTTTCCGTGCCTACCTCCTGGCGGTTCGATCGCATTTGAATGCACGGGGCTATCACCTCGCCCTTAACGGAAGCACCTTTTCGGGGGCCCTTGCCGGAGCCGCTGACTTCATCTTCACTGAAGGATTCGGCATTCAGCGATCGATGTCGGCGCAACGCATCGAACAGGTGCTGCAATCATATCGGCAGTTTATTGGCGCTGGTACCGCAGTAATTCCCTACTTCCTGAGCGGCTGGCGCGGATTCACAGGCAATCATAAGAATCTCTTCTTCTTCCTAGCCACGAACTTATTGGTCTTTGAACCTGGATTGATGTCCTTTGTCACCAATCTCACTACCGAGCATATGCACGCACACAGTCCGGAGAATGCCCTTAGAGCGTACTCAGAGATGTATATTCCAACCTGTCTCGGCGCCGCAGATGGCCCCTATCACTCGGCTTCTGGTAACGCTGCTATTAAATTCCGCAGCTTTCAGAATGGTCTGGTGCTTTCGAATATCTCAGACACGGCACAACATATCCCGGGTGAGCTTGCCGATAATCTGACATCTCAAGGCTTCGGAAACCCGTCACCGCTTGCCGCAAAGTCCGGCCTTATTCTCCTGCGGCACTGTAACTGCATGCAGCGCTTTGATTCCGACTTTCAAGAATACTGTGAAACGAATCACTCGCGACTTCCCACCTTTTCCCCGCTACGCGGCGATCTGGACTGTGATGGGGAGGCGACCCAGAACGATGGGGTCGCATTCAGACTTTACCTGCAGAGCCCACATCACTATTCCATTCAGTATCCAGTATGCGCCTTCCATATCAGAGAGGTTGGAGACTTTGATGATGATGGGCTGGTCACCGAGAGGGACCTGGCCCTGTTCGAACATTACAATACACGCGGATGGACCATCTGCGGCGAGAATCAGCCGGGCGATATGAACTGCGACGGATGTGTCGACAACGCGGATATCGATCCCTTTAACCTGGCACTGTCTGACCAGCGCGCTTATGCCGAGCTGTTTCCTAATTGTCCGATTGAACGGGCTGACATCAATCAAGATAGGCACATCAATCTATTCGACCTTCAACCGTTTGTTGAGCTGCTGAATCCAGGATGATCCGTAGAGAGACGGCGGCACATCTCCCGTGCCGCACTGATCGGGCTGCGGTCACTCGGCCCCCGGCGCAGGCAAGGTACTATGGGGGCTCTGGTACATCCTCAGAGTGAAAGATCTGCCACTCCGAACGCTGCCGTATGCCGAGATAACAGGGTCCAGCCTCTAAGAGAGCCTTGCGATTCCGTGCAATAAACTCGACCTTATCCTTTAGCTCAACCGGACGCACCCAGTACATCTGCTCAATGTAACTTTCGCGCCTTCGACCCGAGGCAAGGCTAAGATCGAAATAAGCTTGAATGCCCCCCTCATTCGCCAGCGGCTGTGTTGATATCGACTCCACCCGGGGAATGTAGCGCACCGCCACCTTTGGATCTTTGCTGGTCACGGCGTCGCGGTACATCGTGCTGGGAGATACGTTTGTCGTCGTTCTTAGCTGCACCTCGGCACTGCCCGGCTCGCGTCCGGTGAGGAGGTAGCCAGAGGCGTCACCACCAACTGTAAATTGTGCTCCATCGAACTCCAGAGCATATGGGACAAGACGAAACCGATCTCCTTCATAGCGCGGGGCTTGCAACTTGCGGGGACAGAGCAGCACCGCCATGAGATCGGAAGACCGCGGATCCCCATACCAAACCGCAAGGCTTTGCCCATCACTGCCCTCCAAAAAGTAGCGCTTGGGGCGCGGCTTAGCTAGTGAGAGTCGCACCCCTCCCGCCTCACTACGCAGCGCTGGTCGACTGTGCTTGAGAACAAACACCCCCTCTGATTCATTCAGCTCAAGGGTAAAGGGCTCCGAATCTTTCCGAAAATGAAGCAGCACTTGCGGTACGGTGAGCCGCGCTTTCGGAATGTTGCCTTGCCATACCCCTTCCACATCAACCGAAGATGGCAAGGGCAGCGCTAGAGGGCGTATTATCTGGTCACGAACAATTGCACTGACCACCTTGGCAAGTTCATCGCTGGATGGCTCAGCAGAGGGGCTAAAGTGTCCCTCGGCCAATGCGCTCCCGGGTGTGCACAAACACACTGCGAAACACAGGACCCCCGCAACAAATATGCCAGGCGTTTTGATCACCGCGCACCCCTCAAGTACTGGAACCGCCGCATACTCACCCCCAATACCAAGCCCAAGCAGAAAAACGTTGAGACGAGAGAGGAACCTCCGTAACTGAAAAGTTTGAGTGGAATACCCACCACAGGCAGGAGGCCAATTACCATTCCCACATTCACAACGGCGTGCACAAATAGCAGGGACGCTATACCGGTCACCATCATGGACGAATAGAGGTCCTTGCTCTTGGCTGCAACTCTCAGAATTCTGTACAAGAGGAATGCGTAGAGTATCAACACGCTCGCACAACCTATAAATCCCCATTCCTCGGCGAGCACCGAGAAAATAAAATCAGTGGTGTGTTCAGGCAGGAACGCAAGTTGGCTCTGCGTTCCCTGCAGATATCCCTTGCCGGCAAACGAGCCTGAACCAACCGCGATGATAGATTGCAAAATATGATATCCGCTGCCTTGCGGGTCGGCGGCGGGATCAAAGAGGGTCAATACCCTACGGCGTTGATAATCGTGCAGCAGGAACATCCAAGCGGGAACGGCAGCTGCGACCGCAAGCACGACCCCGCTCACGAGCACCTTGAGCTCGACCCCTACGAATAGAATCATCAGAGCCCCCACGCCGCCAATGACGAGCGCCGTCCCAAGGTCCGGTTGACGCATAATGAGCGCCATCGGCACGAGCACTATCGATAGCGGGAGCAATACCTGCGTGAAGCTATAGCCATCATTTGAAGGTGGATACTTCGAGATATATCTGGCAAGGGCCATGATAGCCCCAATTTTCATCAACTCAGCCGGTTGCAGGTTGAATGCACCCAGGTCAAGCCAGCGCCTTGAACCGTTCACGACCGTCCCAAAGAGCAGCACAAGAATCAAAAGTATGACCCCGCCGCCGTACAGTACATAACTAACCCGATGGAGAAACGTGGGCGGCAGAGCCATGGCAAATGCCATCACCACCAAAGATAGCAGTAAAAAGGTGGCCTGCTTGGAGAACGCCGGACTGGCAGGGCTATCGATTAGTCCAAACAACATGCGCAGGTTATTATCAGGATTGTACCCCGCACTATACAGCACCCCCAGCCCAAGCAGCGGGATCAGCAGCCCCGTCAGCAGGAGGGGCCAGTCAAACGTCCTTAGAATCCGTTTTTCCATCGCTGCATTCCACATCATCACCCGGAAGTGCTTGCCTTGGCTCCTTCTGCACTCACTATCTGCTGCTCCGGTGCGCCGCGAGTAGATAGAAAATAGGCCTCGAACACCTGCTTCACCAGCGGTGCTGCATTAGCGCCGCCCCCGCCGCCATTCTCCACCAATGCCACAGCTACAATCTCAGGATTCTCCGCTGGCGCATAGCCCACAAACCACGCATGGTCTTCTAAGTGCTCGTGCTTTGCAGCGCCAAGGGCCACTACTTGCGCGGTGCCTGTCTTTCCCCCCACGGTTATTGAGGGAAACCGCTCCATTCGAACGCGCTTGCCGGTGCCTTTGGGATCGTTGACCACCCCCACCATGGCATCGGTAATCAACTTCAACACGCTCTCATCAACCGCAGCATGGGCAATCTCTTCCGGGGGAAAATCATCATCCAGAAAACCGCCATCTGCCGAGGAGATCTTCTTTACCAGCTGAGGGCGCATCACTTTCCCCCCATTGACGACTGCTGCTATGGAACTCGCTATCTGCAGAGGCGTTACCGTAACCGCTCCCTGGCCAATCACCACAGAGAGCGTTTCTCCTGGATGCCATTTCTGATTTGCGGGATCGCGATAGTACTTCTTCTTCCATGCGGTCGATGGCATCAGCCCGGAGGCCTCATCGACGAGCTTGATTCCCGTCTGTTTCCCTAGACCAAATCGCACTGCGTAATCATGGATGCGATCCACTCCCAGGCGCTGGCCGACGACATAGAAATAGACATCACAACTCTGCACGATGGCATCATAGAGATTCACGGGCCCATGCCCCTCGCGCTTATGACACCCAAAGACCCGTCCTCCGAACGGGAGCCCGCCTCGACAGGTAATGCGCTCCTGCGGGCTAATGACTTTCTGATCGATTGCCGCTAGCGCCGAAAAGATCTTAAACACGGAGCCGGGCGGATATACTCCTTGGACGGCCCTATTATTAAGTATTTTGCCGGACCCTGAGCGCAGCTCTTTCCATACATCAGCCGGCACATCGCCAGAGAACATGTTGGGGTCGAACTTGGGACTCGAAACAAGAGCCAATACTTCACCCGTCTTAGGCTGTAGAGCCACAATAGCGCCGCGCTTGCCCTCTAACGCCGCATCAGCCGCCTGTTGAGTAGGAAGATCCAGCGTCAGGGTGACATCGTGCCCTGGCCGCTCCGGTTCATATGAATACTCTCCGATCCGCGCACCGGAGGCGTTTACGATGACGAGTTGGGAACCGCGTACCCCTTGTAAGAACTCTTCCCAGCGAGCTTCGAGGCCGAATTGCCCCACCACATCACCCGGCTTATACCCTCGAAACTGCGGGAGCTCCAGCTGCTCCTTTGTAATCTCACGGATATAGCCGAGGGTGTGTGCCCCGAGGCTGCCATACAAATAGTAGCGAGTTGGAGTGACGTTAATCATTACCCCGGGTAGGTCGAACTTGCGCGATGACACCTTTGCGACAACGTCACGCGAGACATCGCGTAGTAAAAGCCGCGGTTCAAACTTTCTCCGCTTGCGGGTATCACGGAGGCGTTCGTCGAGTTTCCCGGGCTCTTCATCGATCAGGCGGGACAGTCGATGCAAGGTGAGTGCAGGGTCAGGTGCATCTTCAGGCACCAGCTCCACACTATAGGCGGGCCGATTTTTCACCAGCGGCTTGCCGTTTCTGTCTAGCATCAGCCCGCGCGAGGGTGGGATAAACACCGGACGCAACCGGTTGTGCTCCGATTTCTGCCTGAACTCAGCACCGTTGAGAATCTGCAGATGCCACAGGCGACCTAACAGCACCGTAAAGCTGAGGATGATCACGCCTGTGGCGAGGGTAACCCTCCTTCCCAGGTTGAACGATGATTTCTCAAGCTTAGTTGCCATAGCACCGAAGCATTTAATCGTTACGCTCCTTCAGTTAACACCAAGGCGATGCACTCACGGAAAGACATGGTGAGGTCGGCTGTATCGAAAGGCATTATACGATCAGAACCGTTCGAACGCCCGTGTCCCGCGCTTTGCACCAAGCTTTCCGCCTCCGCTCAGCCACCCCCTCGCGCACGCCACTACCATCGGAGCTAGTAGCGCAGTAAGGCAGGCTTCGGAAAGTAAAGTGGTCAGACTACTCCAACCGCGCGTCGTCAGCACCCCTGTCAACATCAGCACCAGGGTGCTCGTCAACAAAGAGGCAAAGAACGCAGCAAATGCGGTAGACGCATAGGACTCGATGAATACTCTCTGCGAAACAGAGGCGATGGCAGCAAACACCAAGCAGTAGGCACCCGCCCATGGACCGAGAATGAGTCCGCCTGCCAAATCCATAATCAGCCCCAAACCGAATACCAAAAACGCACTGAGCGGGGTGGCTTCGTGAAAGGCGAGGAAAATAACGAGCCCCAAAAGCAAGTTCGGGTTGGCAATGAACTCGGGCAGCACTCCAGAGATGATGACCTGTACCAGGGTGACGGCAAGCCCTAGTACAATGAACCGCAACACAACCCAGCTCGGATTCATGGAGCGCGCCCCCCTTGATCGGCGAGAATATCCTTTGGGCGCTGAGCTCCCGTGAGGAGCAGCACTGATTCCAAATGCGGAAGCCTTACAGCAGGGCGCACATCGACCGACTGAAATAGCCCGTCCCCCGGTTCTATTGCTGAAACTACCCCTACCAAAAGTCCTTTGGGAAAGAGGCCATCCATCCCCGACGTGATAATTCTATCGCCGATCTTAACCTCATCGTCATTGAGCACGAAGCGCCAACGGCACAAGGTGCTTCCGTTGCCCTCCACCACACCGTGGGCCCGCGTGTCCTGAGCTATCGCATCAACACCGCTCGTGGGATCGGTTATGAGCAGCACCTTTGAGGTGCTTGGAGAAACGGCGATTACCCTTCCCACGAGCCCCTCCTGATCTACTGCGGCAGTGCCTACCCATACCCCGTCGGCAGAGCCGCGATTGAGGGTGATCGCTTGCACCCAGTTCGATGCCTCATAGCCGATCACATCAGCCACTACCCCCGAAAGCTGTGTTTCCTCTCCCACCTTCAACAGTCCTCGCAATCGATCGTTCTCATGCCGCAGCTCAAGCAAACGAGAATTCTGTGCCTCCAATACCTCGAGTCTGCGCCTCAGTTCATGGTTCTCTTCCTTGACCCCACGCAATGCGATGTACCCATCCCAAATTCCCCCCACACCGCCCCGCAATGACGAAATTGACGACAGCAGGGGGTACAGAACTTCGGTGAAAGCCCCGGAGAGGGAACCGGCGATATGGGGACGCTTGGCCGTGTAGGCAGAGAGGAGAGTGGAGAGAAGAAAAAGCGCCAGCGCGGTGCCTGCTGCCTTTCTCCCCTTTTCTACAAATGCCTTTGTTGTTGGGCTCATAGGAGCTTTTCACGTACTGCTAGAGCGAGAATCGCATCAACCAAGCCACGGCGTGGGAAGAAATGCTCGAACGTATTGGCCCATTCTTGCCCTGCAACGGCTCGCTCAAGCAACTCAACTTGTCATCTGCCCATGTCACGCCGCAAGTCAGAATTCGCCCACAATTCCTCACGCTTTTTCCTGCCATGGATTCAGCTGTATGCAATATCAAAGCGAGAGCGCGACAGCAGCTCCGTTCGATCAATGCATCATGATATCTCTAAGCGCATCGAGCTGATCCAACACCAGCCCCGATCCCATCACCACCGTTGAGATGGGGTCGTCTGCCAGGATCACTCGTAACCCCGTCTTCTTCGATAGGTAGTCATCGAATCGGCGCAGCAGCGCACCACCGCCTGTGAGCGTAATGCCTCGCTCCACGATATCCCCCGAAAGCTCAGGGGGAGTTTTCTCCAGGGCTGTACGGACAAGCTCCACTATTTGGTGCAGGCTCTCCTGAATGGCCTCTCGGACCTCAGCCTCCTGGACGGTAACCGCGCGCGGCACCCCATGGATGAGGTCACGGCCTCTAATCTCAATCGCCAAGTTTTCAGTGGTAGGCAGCGCCGAACCGACCGCAATCTTAATCTGCTCTGCGGTTCGATCACCAATCAGGAGGTTATAGCGACGCCGCACATAATTGACTATTGCGTCGTCCATCTTGTCTCCAGCCACTCGCACCGACTGAGAGAAGACGATTCCTTTTAGCGATATCACCGCCACCTCTGAGGTGCCGCCACCGACATTGAGCACCATGCTCCCGCAGGCCTCCGTAATGGGGAGCTTAGCCCCCAATGCGGCTGCCATTGGCTCCTCGATCAGATGGACCTCACGTGCCCCTGCCGACTCAGCACTCTCCCTCACCGCCCGCTTCTCAACTTCGGTGATGCCGTGCGGCACACACACAATAATGCGCGGCTTAAGGAATGAGGGCCTCCTTGTATTAGCCTTTTTGATGAACTGCCTGAGCATCTCCTCGGCCACGTCGAAATCAGTTATCACGCCATCCCGAAGCGGGCGGACCGCCGAGATGCTGTCAGGGGTTCGCCCCAACATGTTCTTAGCCTCAATGCCCACCGCCACGATTCGACGCCGTCTTCGATCCTCCGCGTCCTGCACTGCTACGACCGACGGCTCGTTGCAAACTACCCCTTTACCCTTCACATATATCAAGGTGTTCGAGGTACCGAGATCAATCGCGAGGTCATTCGAAAACAGATCAAGAAAGGAACTGCCCATACATCTCCGAGGACAACTCTAGCCCGAAAACTGCCTGAACCAATCCACTATCTGGAAAAGTGTGCTCGCGTTTCTTGGCTCATTGTTGATCGCCTCTGCCACAGAGCATCGCATGCACATCATACCAACACTGCAGGCGACGGCGGGCCAGAATTCACCAACGATACCTCACACTTTTTCCTGCCATGGTTTCAGCTTCATGCAGAATCGCCGCTAGGGGAATACATTCATACACCCTTAGGGTTACTTAGGGACTCACTCACATCCCACTCATTCCTACTATCGCAAAGTAGTGAGCGGGGGAATAAGAAATACTGATACGACGCACTCTCTCTTAAGGAATGGCTGCCAGGACAACTACTCCTTGCCGCCTGCACCTACTGTCTCAAAGTGGCGCCGAATCGCCGCGGGTAAGCGCTCCAGGATATCGTGAGGCACAATCACAGCGAGGGCCTTCACCTTCTCAATCACAACATCCAACTGCTCGTCGAGGGAAACTCGACGGTCCACGAACAGGACCGGCTTGCCCTCTACCCGGCAACCGCCGCTCATCACCCGCCAGCCTGGCCCACGCTTAAGCTCTTCACGACGCACCACCACGCCATGACTCGAAAGAAATGCCGATAGCTCCCTTACGGCCTCCTCCTTGACCTTTTCTGAGTGAGCAGCACCGGCATGGGGGCGGGTCATCTTGGCTGTGCTCCTTAAGCTCATAAAAATCCAATAGTTTCACAAAGATCGAGGGATGAGCCCCCAATTCGCAGCGTTTCTAACGGGCATCTCCACTGCCCATGAGTTGTGCTCAGAGCAGCAGGTGGTATCCTTGTATTTCCAAACGTTTTTGATACTATACGCCACCCTGCGGGCTGTAAATATCGAACTGTCTCGATGTTTTAGTTCGGCTGGATGCAGACGAGGCGCGAGGAGACTGCGCTGGTAGAGTATCTGGGCTGGAAGAGTCTCGGGAGCACGGTGTCTCTGAAGCACGGTGTCTCTGGAGTACGGTGTCCATACACCACCCACTGGTTTGCCATCATAACACTGCTTGCACTTAAAGAGTGGGTCAAACCGTTGCTCAGATATCCCCCTGGTCAGACGTTAGGAAAATTTTTATGGCACGTACAAGCACAGATGCGATTTCAAAGGTTGAGGCCACTTCACTTAAGAAGGGCAATATTGAGTTTCGTCCCGGCGATACCGTGCGTGTTCATGCCAAAATCATTGAAGGTCAACGTGAACGTGTGCAGGTATTCGAGGGTATCGTGCTCAGAAAGCGCGGTAGCGGAGTTGGGTTAACCTTCACGGTCCGCAAGGTTTCCTTCAACGTTGGTGTTGAAAGAACATTCCTGCTTCACAGCCCCCGCATTGAAAAGATTGAAGTAGTTTCAAAGGGCTCGGTGCGCCGAGCGCGACTCTATTACCTGCGTGAATTGCGCGGCAAAGCGGCCCGCATTAAGAGCGAACTGGTGTCGGGTGAAGCGGCATCGCAGGAAAGCACCAGCAGTGAGGCGGCTTCTGAAAGTGCTCCGAGCTCAAACGGTGAGCCTGTCTCCTCTGAAGAAACCGCCACAGCCTGATCCATCAAACGCGCTCAAAGCGTGCCCACCCCCAGAGGGGTTTTTGAAACTGCTTTTAGGGCAGCCAAGCCGTCTCGGCCGCGCATAGCACAAGTTCATGCGTCAACCTTAGCAGTGCAGGGTGTGCTTTGCCGCGCCAAGCTGGCTCAGCTTAATGCAAAGCCAAAGCTATCGTTCGAGGCTGCAACGGGCAGTGGCTGGCGATCGTAACTTAATGGGCTGCGGGACTTGCTGGCTGCTCCTTAAGTGGAGCTCTCTCGCCTTTCTGCGGCTCTGCCGATTTTTGCGTTCGATTGATGGACTCCTTACTTTGACCTGCCGCACTGTTCAAAGCACTTTGCATCGAGCACTGACCATTAAACACTGCACCTTCTTCAATATAGATGACTGGCGCCGTGATATTTCCGTCAACCCGTCCACCCTTCAGCACCTCGACTCGGTCTGCCGCCACAATGTTGCCAGTCATGCTGCCCATGACTACCAACGCCGCCACTTGAACCTCCGCATTCACTGATCCGGTCGGTCCCACAATGAGGGCCTTTGATGAGAAGATCTCTCCACCCAACTTGCCATCAATACGTACGGGGGTATCAAAACTCAACTTTCCTTGAATTACCGTGCCGCTCCCCAACGCGGAACGCGCTTTCCCGTAGCGCTGTTCGAGTCGATCCTCAACGGGAAGGGACATGTCGAAAGCCGGAGCGGCATCCATTTTCACCAAAGGACGCTCCTCTTTGGGGGTCGAGCCGTTTAGAATAGCTGGCTCAGTCTGTGTCGAGGCGGGGGTGTCAATACCTAAGCTATCGTTCTTCTTCCAAAAACTCACAGCCGCTTACCTCCTTACTTTAAAAGGCATTAAAGAACCCCCGTGTCACCAAAGACACTGTTTCAATGATACCCAACTACCAGCTACCAGGCCAGCGATTAGTAGCCTGGAGATGAAAGTTCACAAAAAATATGATGCCCGAGAGTCCGGATAGGTGCTCGCGGGACCCTCATTCCCCTGCTCACAAACGTTCTTTCCAACCCTTCTGGGGCAGTCCCGAAGGGTACCGCCATTGGGGGAATTTCATCTGGAAAGCTCTTCTGACAGGGCTTCCTCAAAAAACTCGACCGCTTCCCCAATTTACTTAACCCTCAATGACTCCGCAGCCTAAGGAGGCACCAAAATCCGGTGAATCAGTACGGTGAAAAAAACGGTGCCTGTCGGGAAGCTGGCAAATGATTCCCCTGACCGAGAAATCTAAATCCTAGAACGACCAGAGTGGGGCTAGGGGTGCGCTGAACAAGTTCCGCGTCTCCCTAAAAATAGTGCGCAATTGCAGCGTGTTATACGGAAAACGGATTGTGGGGCCGATGAAGACCCATTACCCTTCTGATGAAGTGATCCGCTGACAGCGGGAGAGGCAAGGTCCTGAGTCAGGCCGTCTGCTGGACGCATCAAAAATATACTTATCCCCTCGCTGCTACGGAAGCGTTCTTGGGGCCGGGTCCCATAACATTAATGGCCCGCGAATACTTGGACACGCCGCCAAATGACATATTGCCGCAGAATGAACAGATTAAAGCCATCTCGTGCCTGCTGGGCTCTCACAGCGCTTTTGGCATTGCTACCCGGCACCAATTCATATGCCGCCGGGCCCGAATCTCTTTCATTTCGCGCCACCACCCAACAGGGCCGGGTCTCAACTTCAGGGCTTATTCAGAACAGCAGCGCATTGCGGGCTTCGATGCAGAGCAAGCTCTCTGCAGCCCCGTTGATAATGACCCCAGCTGGGCAGCCTGAGCTTTTAAGCTTCCCTGAGTTTTCTTCAAGTGTTGCCGGGCGATTCTCGGGAAGGGCTCCTGGCGGGGATTTAGTATTCTATACCGTACAGCCGGAGCTTCAGGAGTATGCAGAGACCCTGGTGCGCAGCACCCGCTCTCATCATGTGGCGATTGCACTCATGGATCCCCAGACTGGCCGGATCTTAGCAGTCGCAGGAAAGTCAAAGAGCGTCCCGAACCCGCTTCTCCATGACGCTGTACCCGCCGCCTCACTATTTAAGGTTGTAACCGCTGCGGCGGCTCTCGAGAGGGCCTCTTACTCACCGCTATCCAAGGTATATTATCGCGGCGGTCCTTACACATTGGAGCGCTGGAACTATCTTCCCGATCCGAAGCGGGACCGCATCTCGATGACCTTGGCTGAAGCGCTTGGGAAGTCATGTAATCCCGTATTCGGGCGCATTGCCCTTAAGCACCTCTCAGCTCCGGTGCTCCAACAGTACGCTCGGTCCTTTGGATTCAATCAACCGCTCAGAGCGGACTTCCAGCTGCCGGCGAGCAGCGCCACCATCCCGAGCAGCGCCTATGAGTTGAGCCGTACGGCGGCCGGATTTGGCAAGGTCTACATGACGCCAATTCATGCAGTCACTTTTATGTCTACCGTTGCCAATGAGGGGCTCATTCCAAGGCCCCACCTTATCGATGAGATCTACGACTCCAAGGGGCGCCAGATTTACAAGGGGAGAACCGCAGTGGTTGGACGAGCGGTCAATCCCCGTACCGCATCCACCCTGCTCGATATGATGCGATACACCACCACGGTCGGAACGAGTCGTAGTGAATTTATGAGATCAAAATATCGATCCGGCTTTCCGGTGCCCGTTGCCGCAAAAACTGGGACATTGCGCGGCACCAACCCCAAGGGGCTGAATCAGTGGTTTATTGCAGCGGCGCCGATCTCTAATCCCAAGATAGCCGTTGCCATCCTGGTGGTTGATCCGGCGAATTCAAGCTCCAAACCATCACGAATGGGTCGACAGCTGATCGAGCGGGCTTTGAAGACCCTCTAATTTAAATATTAAACTTGGCGATCAACCCTGCGGTCGCGGCCCCTCTTTCTTGGGTGCCAGCTGGTGCTTAATGGTGGCATTACTGCATTGATCACGGCATACCATCTCGATGTCGTTGAGCTGCAGAACGTACGTCCCACCGCCAAGATTCAGCTCAACCACCTTCTTCTCATTGTCCTTTGTTCCATCCAGGGAGCGAAATGCCTGCGAGACCTGACGAAACCCATCGGGAAAGGTTATTACCTGCCCGGACTTGAAAATTATTGTTGCGCCATCCCCTGCCCAAGCGGCCAGAGGCGAAACGAAAATGGTCACGGCAAAGGATACAAGGAGTCTTTTCATGGCACCCCGACTATGCTTTTGCGTTTGCTGCGTATTATAGTATCGCCTCAGGGGTACGCTAACCAGGTTCAGCGTATCCTTAGAATGCAACGCCGTCGGAGTATATGAGTTCTCTACCCAAAATCCAGCTCTACAACACTCTTTCCCGTACTATTGAGGAACTACGGCCAATTACCTCGGGAGAGGTTAAACTGTACTGCTGCGGACCCACCGTCTACAACTTCCAGCATATTGGGAACCTCCGTACTTACATTTGGGAGGACATCCTCGCGCGAATGTTGCGGCAAGCCGGCTACAAGGTGACCCATGTGATGAACATTACCGATGTCGGACACCTTGCCAGCGATGCCGATGAGGGCGAGGACAAGATGATGCTCGCCATGAAGCGCGAGAAGAAGAAATCGGAGGAGATCGCTGACTACTATACCAAGGTCTTTTTCGATGACTGCGCAGCGCTCAACATCCAAAAGCCGGATATCGTATGCAAGGCGACCGAGCACATCGCGCAGATGATAGCCCTGATCAAGCGGCTCGAAGAGCGTGGATGCGCTTACCAAGCCGGTGGAAATGTGTACTTCGATGTGCGCAGTATCTCCGATTATGGAAAGCTGGCCCGTCTAAACCTCGATAAACTGCAGGCAGGGGCTCGCATTGAACAAGATTCGAATAAACGAAACCCCCACGATTTTGCCCTATGGTTCACGAAGAGCAAGTTTGAGAACCAAGAGCTGCAGTGGGATTCTCCCTGGGGGCGCGGCTATCCCGGCTGGCACATAGAGTGCTCCGCCATGGCGATGCACTATTTGGGGGAACAGTTTGATATTCACTGCGGGGGGATTGACCACGTTCCAGTGCATCACACCAACGAAATTGCTCAATCCGAGGGGGCGACCGGGAAAGCGTGGGTCACTATCTGGATGCATGGTGAGTTTCTGGTTCTTGGCACGGAGAAGATGGCTAAGAGCAAAGGGAACTTCATTACGGTCAACACGCTCAGAGAAAACAGCATTGACCCTCTGGCCTACCGCTATTTTCTCTTGGGGGCTCACTATCGAACCCAGCTTTCATTCACCCTCGATATTTTGCGCAACGCCCAACAAGGATTCGAGAAGCTCCGATCGGCCTTAATTCAGCTGCGTGCTGAGAACTCGCCGGCGCCTATGCTCTCAGCCGCCGCTGAGCCGTTCAAAGTGGAGTTCTTTGAATCGATTCGAAATGATCTCGGCACGGCGCAAGCACTTGCTCTAGTTCATAAAACCTTGCAAAGCGAGCTGCCGCCGTCTGAGAAACTTTCCTTGCTGCTCACCTTTGACGAGGTATTGGGGCTTGGCATGGCACACTGGAAAGCTGCTCAAGTGGAATTAACTCCCGCACTCCAAGCCCTCATAGATGCTCGCAAGGCCGCCCGTGCTGCGAAGAATTGGCCGGAGTCGGACCGGTTGCGCGACGAGATTGCAAAGCTAGGATACATCGTTGAAGACGGCGCCGGCGGGCAGAAGCTGAAGAAGGGTTGATCCCCTCTAAGGCTAGACTGAACATATTCAGCGTATCCTTACCCCGTACTCTCGGCGCTGTATCGCGGCACGAGTCCGAGGCGAAGCGCTGTTCGGTAAATTCTCGAGAAACACCACACTGCGAGCAGCACATACATAACCGCCAACAGCACGCCGATGGCAAGCTGGCTCGCCTGCGCTGTGCCTCCCGCAACGATCGTGCGGAGCGCCTCGAACACGTAAGAGGCCGGTAGGAACGCAGCCACCATTTGCATCCACATGGGCAGTGTCGAGACTGGGTAGAACACACCAACAAAGGGTGAGAGCAACGCAGGAAGGGGCCAAATCAGCCATTCTGCCGCTGGACCATAACGCAGCACCACTCCACACCCCAGAATTCCAAGCGCAACGCCAAACAACACCAGTATCAACAGGAACGGGATGGCCATGAATCCATATGCCATGAAGGAAAGTCCAAACAGCGCGGAGGCGACAAGCAGCATCGCGACAAGTGCAAGGGAGCTTGTTGCCATGCTGGTGAGTATGAGGCCGGACAAATACTCAATTATGGTAAGTGGTGACGAGAAATAGTTCAGAAAATTCCTGGACCACACATCCTCAAAAAAGGCCGAAGCCAGGCCGTGCATTACCCGTGTAAAGAGGTCCCAAAGCAGAATCGCCCCAAGAAATGCGGTAACCAGGCTGAATCCGGGAGATGAGATCGTATGCAGGTACTTCGTAATATAGCCCCAAAGCACTATATCAATCAGCACCCAAGCAAAAATCGGCAGCACCCTTACCGGACTGCTCTTGAGGAGATAGCCCTGCCGCAGCACCAATGCCCCTACCCGTCTCGCATTCATGGCGTCGCTCCGCTAAGAGACAGCGGTTCGCGTGCCAGCGCTATAAATAACTCTTCGAGGTTCTTCTTTCCGTGCTCCATGGGCAGGGTGGTCGGATTGCCCTCCAATAAAATCCTACCATGCGAAAGCATAAGCACCCGATCGCACACCTGCTCGACCTCGAACATATTGTGAGAAGTCCACAACACGCCACAGTGACCCTGTATGGCAAAGCGTCGAATCCTTAGACGCAGATCCTGCGCCACCGACGGATCAAGCGAGGCGGTAGGCTCATCAAGCAGCAGCAAGGTAGGAAGATTCAGCATCGCCTTAGCGAGAGAAAGCCTCGACTGCTCGCCGGAAGAGAGTACCCCTGCCCTGGTGTGCTCGAATTTTTTCAGATCAAACTCTTGCAGTAACTCCTCAATGCGAGTTGCAAGCCCCGGCACATCATACAACATGCCGAACACTTTTAAGTTCTGGTAAACGGTTAAATTCCCCGGCAGCGGCGCGTAAGAGGCTGCAAAATTCGTACGTGCGAGCGCCGCAGAGCGCGCCGCGCTAATGTCGATGCCATCGATCGTGACTGTACCCGCAGTAGGTTCCAGCACCCCCAGCACCATGCTGATGGTGGTAGTTTTCCCAGCGCCGTTGGGGCCTAGGAGACCCACAATTTCACCCCTTCTTACCGCAAAGCTCACCCCATCAACGGCGACGACTTTTGAGTAAGCCTTACGGAGATGCCGAACTTCTAGCACACTATGGTAATTGGAAATTTCAGTTACGGGCATTCCCGCTACCTAGCTCGCTTTCTTTCTTCGTGTACTACTGTATCGACGGGATCGCCTCTGCAGCCTTGAGAAGATCAGCGACATCGAGGTCTGGCGTCGCATCGTAGCGTTTGTCACTCCCGCTCAGTCCGGTACGAACCAGTATCCCTTTGCAGCCTGCATTCTTAGCCATTTGCAAATCGAAGGTTGTATCACCAATCACAAAACTTCGCGCCATATCGATGGGCAACTCCTCACAGGCTCGTCTGATAAGTCCGGTAAGCGGCTTTCGGCATTCGCAGCCCTCTGCCTCGGAATGCGGACAAAAGTAAATCTTATCGAACTTGGCTCCCTGCTTAGTGAACTCGCCCAAAAACTTCCTATTCACCCTAAAGAAGTCCTCTCTGGTGAAGTATCCGAGGCCAATACCTGGCTGGTTCGTCACAACAATGACCCAATAACCCTTTTCCTTAAGGAGCTTCACAGCCTCAACGACCTTGGGGAGGACCCGCACCTTTTCGGGCTCAGAGATGTACTCCACATGCTCCATTAGGGTCCCATCTCGATCAAGAAATACTGCTGGGGCACGGACCGGCTCCTTCGGTAGGGGCAGCGATAAGGCTTCGGGTGCGTATGCGTTGACGATTCTTTCAATGATTGAGGAGGTAGAGAACCCGCCCTTGAAGGGTACGATGGCGACCTTACCACCGTATGCCTCGACCATAGAGGCTGAGGAGAGCTTCGTGCGATCATAGTCCGAGGCCTTGATATACAGATTGGGCTTCAGGAGCTCGATATTTGCGTTGTTATTGCGCTCGTCGAATACAAACACCAGATCGACACAACCCAGCGCGGCTATCACAGCAGCACGCGCCGATTCAGGAGTAATGGGACGGAGAGCCCCTTTGTATGATCTGACTGAAGCATCAGAATTGAGTCCCACCACGAGATAGTCGCACATTCTGCGGGCCTCCTCGAGGTACTGCACATGGCCCGCATGGAGGATATCGAACGCCCCCGAGGTAAATCCGACCCGTAACCCACGTGACTGGCAATCACGAACGACATGTATGGCTTGGTCTCTGCTGGTAATCTTCACGGTAACGATTTGATGTAAATGCGCCGGCGACGATACTACTCCGATAGCCCCGCTATGCCTAGCATTGCCGACCTTCCTCACGGGAAGAGGCTGAAAGGCTGTCCACCCAGGGGCGGCGGTATCTACTGCGGCCCCCCTTAAGTCTAATTTTTGGTCAACCAAAAATTACACGCCACTATTATTTGCTGAACCAAGAAAAACTCCAACTAGGCCGGTCAAAGTCCCCTTGCCTCAAACACAACCGCTTTCGCGTCCCTAAATACCTCTATCCATCCTGCGTCTCCTTCAAGCGCCCCCGCCAGGGTCGTGTCTGGCGCGGTGAGAATGTGGGTATAACTACCCTCCTCGAGCATCGTTCGCCAACCCGGCATGGTGCGCGCTATATGCAGATAGCGCTCATAGGCGGCCTTACCGTTTAGTTCATTCCGATCATCGATAGTAGCAACTCTCTCGGGGAAGAACTTCCAGGTCAGATAGCCTCCCCAATCGGGGGTATGAAAGATTCGTTTGCTTTCAATCGAGGGGGCCAGGAAATCGACCGCAGCCTTTGGAAAGTGCTCATCTAATCCCGGCTCATCGACCGTGCGTACCTGATAGGAGATGCAACCACCAAACACAAAGAGTGCTGCCAACCATCCCCAGCATTTTAAAGCAAGTCGGGGATGTAGCTCTTGATCGCAAGTCAATGCGCGAAGTGTGCTTCCAGCGAGAAGCCTCCTCACCCACTCATGCAGGGCAATGAGCACGACCGGAATAAGGGTAATTACGAGGAATGATATGTACCTCCGAGCAGTGAGGGAGAGAATGAGTAGTACGCAGACTGTGAAACGCTCGAAGACTGGCCTATTTCGCAGTGCTTCGGGGGTAATGAGGAGGAGACCGATTGCGCAGGGTAAAACAATATAGGGGAATCGACGAAATTCAGCCGGTCGCCACTCGCTATTGAGTTGCATGAAAAAGGGATCGCCTACAAGCCCAAGAGCCGAGCGATGCAGCTCATACCCATATGGATTGATGCAGGTGGCGATTCCAGCCAGTAGCAGCGCACCGAGTGCGGTTCGCAGATCCTCCCGATGCGGCGCCCAGAATGAGGCTAGTACCATGCCAGCGAGGGGTACAAACCCCAGCATGAACCCGGGGTGCACGTTAGCCCATATCGCGAACAGCACTGCAACGCCGCCCAAGTATTGTGGGCTGGTAATCCGTCCCATGGCTCGGTAATGGCAAAGTATCAGCAGTAGTGAAAAGCCGAGGAACGAGAATATGACGGGGCGCACAATCCACTGCACGCTGCCCAGGGCGAGCAGAACGGGAAGGCCGATGCTTATCGCAAGGACACTCAAGACCGTGCTACTCAGCCGCATCAGAGTAAGTACAATCGCGAGCCCCCCGATGAGGACTACAAGGTAGTCGAGCATCTCCCAACCACCGTATTGCCTCGCACTCCAGAGGAATGCATCAGCCAGCCACTGGTTCGATATCCATTCCCTCTCCTCGCCACCAATCAAAAAAGGGTCCGTAGAGGGGATAACGCCCTTAACCACCAGCTCCCCGGTCCTCAGGTGCCAGCCTACTCCGGGGTCGCCGGTGCGTGCGAAGGGGCCCGTGAGAGCAATTAGCAGACAAAGGCTGAGTATGAACGCAGCGATTACTTCGGCTTTAAAAATGATGGTAAATCGCATACTGCTTCAGAGTCACCGATTGCTATACATTGGTCAATGAGCCAATTACGTTAGCGAGTTAAGGCGGAAATGGCCGATGCAAAAGTCTCATTTTATAATCAAGAGTTGCACAGATCATGATCGTCGTTGAGTGCCCTCGTCTTATAGTGCGATCGATCTTATGGCGTCTGGTGGCAGCCTTAGTAGTCACACTTGGCCTATGGGTCTTCTGGTTTGAAGCTCAACTACCGAGTGACTTTGTAGCGTATTATGCAGGTGGTCTGGCGCTGCAGCAGGGCCACAGTCCTTATGATATCGAGATGCTGAGGAGTCTGGGCAGATCAGTGGCCCCTTACAGCGATCCTGTTCCGCTCTTTAATCCACCGTTCAGTGTCGGTGTTTTGTGGATTCTATCGTTGATGCCTCCCCAGTTATGTCTGCTTGTCATAACGACTCTCTCGATACTGTGCGCCTTGTGTACTCCATTGATCGTGGGTCGTACTGCTTCCCGGCGAACAGGCTTCTTTCTCTCGGCGGCAGCGATCACCTTTATTCCCGCATTGGTGTGCATTCGCATGGGGCAAATTACCCTTATTCTGACTATGCTTGCCTTCCTAGCAACAAAGGCGCTCCAAGCGAATAGGCTCACTTTGGCTGGATTATGCCTCTCCCCACTCTTAATAAAGGGGGGGCCTTTTTTTGTGGTGCTTGCGGTACTTGGCGCTTTAGGAGTCAGTCGAAGTCCTCTGAGGTTCAGTGTTGCCGCGTTATGGGTGCCGGTGCTCTCAACCTGCTTGCTTCTATCGACTGGTCACTTTGACTGGCACGATTACTCAGGTTTGATTAAAATAGCGAACCAGAGAATCCCTTTTTCGATCACCGGAATCCTGCAGGCGCTGCACTTCCACTTCTTCGGTACACCATTCCAGGAGCTGCGAATTATTGTACCTGCTATCGCCTCGGCGGCTCTCCTTTATCTCGCTTGGCGCCGCAAAGTTGCTTTTCTCTCAACAAGAGGATTTTTAGTCATTTGTGCAACCTCAATTTGTTTCGCGCCCTTTTGCTACCTCTTCGATCTTGTTGTCATACTCCCCATCCTTGTTGCATCTTTGTTCCGCCTTATCGAGACAAGACGTGGAGTGCTTCTCGGGGGGTGCGTTTTTATTGTGCAGTATCTGGATCCATTGTTTGGCGCACGCGGAGACTTCATAATCTGGTCGGTGTTAGCATCGGTGTGGACCATTACTTTTGTTGTTTCTACCCAGATCACGAAGCGGATTTATGGCCATAAAATGATTATCGAGGCGCGCCATGGGTAATCGGATTACGCGAACCATTATTCTCCTTTGCTTTACGTTATCATGCTGCACCTTTATGTATCGGGCATGGCTTGCCCTTAGCGAGCATCGGCAGCTGGAATATGGCGAAGGTCCCATTGTCGATCAGGTGGAGAGGTTGGCTCGTGGGGAGAACATCTATCGTCCCGATTTAAGCCAACCGCCTTTTGTAATTTCGAACTATCCACCGGTATTTCACCTCGCACAGCTTCCTATTCGAAACCTATTGGGTCCCGGATTTCTCGCTGGTCGATTGGTATCAACTATCGCCACTCTCTTAACCTGCTTTTGCTTATACGTTTTAGCACGTCGCTTACGGGCGTCGCGCCTCAACTCAATTGCTGCAGTCGTCCTTTTTGCATCAAGCCCCTTCATTCTGGAATGGGGGGTACTCAACCGGGTCGACCCATTGGCGTTGCTATTTTCCGTAGTTGCGCTCTTACTCGCTTTGCATCGGCCGGGAAATGTCAGATGGATTATCGCGGCAGCCATTGCGTCGTCATTTGCGATGTTTACGCGGCAAACCTACGCGATTTCAACACCACTCTTTCTCACTCTGTTTTACTGGCTCAGCAGCAACCGGAAAGGTGCACTGTACTATGCAGTCATAACCTTGTGTTGTAGCGGCCTCGGCGCGATTGCACTGATGTACTATTCGCACGGTGGTGCGTTTTTCCATCTCGTCATCGCCAACATGAACGAAACTAATCTCTCTCGAGCTTCATTCGCCTTTTTTACTTTAATATCACTTTCACCACTGCAATTGATTGCGCCTTTGTTGCTTGTCTTAGTGTTGCGCACGTCAACGATCGATCTGCAGAAAAGAGACGGACGATTTACCCTCCTCCTCACACTTATCGCATTTATTCCTGCCATCGCAGTAGCGAAGGTCGGATCGAGCGTCAACTACTTTTACGAACTCACTTTCGCCTCGGCATTATGCTTCGCATTGGGTTGCCAGGTGACCGCATCTCGTCGATATGCAATTGCGCTGCCGCTCTTGCTTGCTGTTCAAACGACTATGCATGTCGCAAGTGTCTATCGTCGTGAGATATTGAATTTTGATGTTCTTCGAGACATTGGATACTTTTCTAGCTGGGATCGATTGGAGGGCCTCAGCGGCCCGATTTTATCAGACGAGTTCATGGGGGTTGAACCGATAAAGGGAAAGCCTCTCCTGTTTCAACCATTCGAGATGACGCAGCTTGCACGGGCGGGGGCCTGGTCACAGGAACCATTACTCCAGCAGATCAAAGAGAGGTACTTTGAATGTATCGTAATTCGGTTACGCCCGATCAGTATACGCGACGAACGTTGGACCCCTGAGATGCTCCAGGCAATCGGAACTAACTATCATCGTGCACCAACGGATGACGGGGCCTTGTTTGCAGAATACTACAGGCCGTTTGGCCCGTCCTCTCATCGCCCAATATCTCGCTGATTTCCATCTGTTGGAATTAATATTGCCATTCACCGTGAGTAAGAAAAGTCGGCAAGTTGCCAATACACCTTCTCGAACGTCGCTCCAAAAAAAAGGGTACGTACAGAAGTCGCATCTAACGGTTGCACCAACTACTGAGTCCGGCAGCGTCCATCGCTCTCATTAGCAATCTGAGTTAGGCCTAGTGCAAAGATTGTAGCCGAACCCCACCAGAAGAGTGGTTCGTCGATAAGACTCCAAGTGCAATAGCCAATCATGACTATTTTACTTCCACGGGTCAGCACACCGTATCTACGCACTACACAGGTGCCAAGAACCAACATCGCCAGCAGAAGCGCAACTCCGCCCTCACGCAGCGCAGAAACAACCAGATTGTGCGCGTGCGCTGCAACGCGCGGGAAATCGAAATAATAAGTTGGCTGAACGCCAGTGCCAACCCCCATTAACGGATGCTCTATAAACTTTCCAATGGATTCCTGCCACATCGGAATTCTGCCTTGAATCGATCGTGGAGAGTAAACATAGAAAGTCGCAGCGAGCATGAGGATGGCGATCGCGCAGATTAACTTGGCACGTCGTGGAAGGAACTGGATAGCCAATGCCACCAAGGCAACGATCACAAGCCCAAAGCTCTGATCAATACAACCTATGCATAGTAAAGTTCCAGCACCTATGCGCCAATAGAACCCTCGCATCGAGTCGATGCTTAGGGCGAGAGTACCAAAGAGCGAAAAAGCGAGGATATTGCGATTTATCAAATACAGATCAAATAGCCTCTCGCCGATCCAAACGCAGAGCAAGATCCAGAAGCTCGCCCCCATCGCCGAAGAAACTTCTGATTTTGGCCAACGTTGTCCAAGTAGCAGGACCCCGGAGATCCATAGCCACAATACTATCCTGCGTCCCCAAGGATAAAACTGTGCAGTCTGAACCCCGCAAATCAGTGTAAGAGTAATGAGCAGACTAGCGATCGGCAGGCACCACGATGTACCAGAAAAATCAAATCTCCTGCCCCGATTTGTCATTAGGAGATCTAGCAGCACTAGGATGATGCCAGCAGCAACGCCTAAGAATAAACCATGCAATGGCCGACGATTCAGCTCGGAACTGATTAGCGTCAGCACAACCACAACAACTGTAAGGGCGATTTGGGTTGGATTCATTAGCAACCAATAACCTAGACAGACCTCAAATTAACTCGTGGATGCGGGGCAACGCCACCTCGGGAAGCGTGATCATATGAGTTCATACTGGCCATCTTTTAGTTACAACAAGCGTAAGTCGGACATGAGTGTCCTATCCAGCAGAATAAGGTGGTGTACATGAAACACTTTTTGACTGAACTTAATCTCACAACGATCCTCTCAGTCTCTTACCGAAGCCCATAGCAATGTCTAGATTAAAGATGCGAAGGACCACGCCGAAAAATTAATCTTAATATCGTGAAAAAAAGTATCTTCACATCTCCGACCAGCGACTGAGTCCTTATGTACTCATCGATCAACTGTATCTTTCGGGGAATAATCACCCGTTGATACGTCTCCTCTGGGGGATATCGACTGTTCACAAGTATCATTCCCTCATCGAGGAACTCGATTGATGATGTTCCCGTAACTCCGGGCTTCACTGAGAGCATTCGAGAGAGCGCTTGTTGATCATACAACCTCGCTAACTCAGGCGTTTCTGGCCGAGGACCAACGAGGGTCATCTCCCCTTTTAGAACATTGACGAGCTGAGGAAGTTCGTCAAGTCGCCAATGTCGGAGGATGATACCCTCCCGAGTGATCCTAGGGTCCTGATGCACCGTCAGCGTGGCATCGCCTTCACCGCGTGTCATTGTACGAAACTTCAGAAGTTCAAACTCGCGTCCTTGTAATCCAATACGCCTTTGTCTAAATAAGATGGGTCGGCCAGATCTGATCAGAATAGTCGCCGCAATGGCTGCAATAACGGGGCCACACAGGAATAGCCCGACAAGGCTCACCAAGATATCAAGGATTCTCTTCATGACTTGAGGAATCGCGTCAAAGCCTCGATTACTTTCCCCTGATCATCATCAGTCATGGCTGAGTAGAGCGGTAGACTCAAGGCTTGACCATAGACTTCGAGGCTCACTGGGAAGTCTGTTGGCTTCAATCCATACCTATCTCGCCAATATGGATGGAGGTGCAGGGGAATATAATGAACACTGCATTGAATACCCTCCTCTGCCAATCTTTCGATGAGCTTATCACGACTGATTCTTGCCGTCGGTAGAACACGTACCACGAACAGGTGCCACGACTGTTGCTCCTCGGGACCACAACTAGATGGCAAACATAGTGGGAGCTCTTGAAGCTCTTTCAAATAGCGATGCGCCAATAACTCCCTTCTGCGAGTCATGTCATCGAGCCGCTTAAGTTGCACCACTCCCAAAGCAGCAGCTATATCTGTCAGGTTGTATTTGAAACCAGGAGCAACAATCTCATAATACCAAGACGCCCCAGGTACTCGGTAACGAGAAAACGCATCACGATCTATGCCGTGAATTCGCATTACCCTGCAGCGATCGGCCAACCGCTTATCAGCTGTCGCAATTAGTCCGCCCTCCCCTGTGGTGATACATTTCGTTGCGTAGAAGCTAAATACAGTTGCGGCTGAATCCAACGTCCCTATCTTGCGACCACCATAATAGGTTCCCAGGGCATGGGCTGCATCTTCAACAATTTGAATACCATGCGCAGAGGCAATTGTTTGCAAGTCTCGCATGGCTGCTGCCCGGCCCCCAAGATGCACCGGAAGTATTACCCTGGTATTCTTAGTGATTCCTTTCTCTATTTGGTCAGGATCGAGATTCAGCGAATCAGGAAGAATGTCCGCGAATCGCACCTCGGCTCCCAAATATCTGACTACTTCAGCTGTGGCTGTGAAGGTATAGGGAGAGGTTATCACTTCATCACCAGGCCCTACTCCGAGAGCCTCAAGGGCTAGGTGCAGACCAGCCGTTGCTGAATTCACCGCTATGCATTCCTGTCCATACCCCAGATACTCCTGAAATGCACTTTCGAACTGTTTCACCTTTGGACCAGTCGTAAGCCATCCTTCACGCAAGACGGCTACCACCTCGGCAATTTCCTCCTCACCGATATCAGGTTTGCTAAAGGGGATCTGGTGAGACAAGGTTGTCTTGGTGTTCACAATATTCTGTCGTAGTATACTGCCGTTTCAGGAAATATAGTTCGGATCTTAGCGGATAGGCAAAGCAGTAATTTCGACCTTGATTCTCTCTCGAAAATCACGCGGCTACTAAGCAGAGATGCTCCCATGAACAGCCTTCTTCATATTGTCGGTGCACGACCACAGTTCATAAAGTTGGCCATGATTTTCAGAGCGCTCTGTCATCGTCCAGGCTTGACCCAGTTAGTTCTGCATACTGGTCAGCATTATGACACCAACCTGTCCCAGGATTTCTTTAACGATCTTGAATTGCCAAAGCCTGCTATAAATCTAGGCGTTGGTTCCGTTGGAACCTCAATCCAATGCGCTCGGATGCTGGAAGGGATCTGCCACTATGTGCAACGAGAGAGGCCAAGACTCACTGTGCTCTATGGGGACACAAACTCAACCCTTGCCGGTGCCCTCGCCGCTACACAAGCCGGTATTCCAGTTGCCCATGTGGAGGCAGGGATGCGGTGCGGCAACTTGTACATGCCCGAAGAGATCAATCGTGTTGTTACCGACCATCTTTCTGAGATTCTCTTCTGTGCATCAGAGACTGCTCGAGCAAACTTGGTTAACGAGGGACTTGGTTCAAGGGAGGTTCATGTAGTTGGGGACATTATGCTCGATTGCTTCAACTATGAACGTGCGCGTCGTCCACTATCTCTGGATACTCTAGCCAGATATGGATTAGATCCAAAAGGATATATCCTTGTAACCATCCATAGGGCAGAAAACACTGACGACAAAGAGTCTCTTGAAAGCATCCTTTCCGGCCTCGCCCTCGTGGCCGCAACTCAGCAAGTACTGCTGCCGCTGCATCCCCGAACAAAGGCGCGCATTATGGAAGAGCCACAACTTGGTCGACATCTTTCCAATCTAAAAGTGATTGATCCAGTAGGCTACCATGACATGCTCACTCTTGAGAGCTATGCTCGTGTCATCGCAACAGACTCGGGAGGGGTACAGAAGGAGGCCTTTTATTGCGGAGTTCCCTGCGTCCTTCTTCGAGGGACGACCGAATGGCGGGAACTTGTAGATTTAGGAGCCGCCATCCTGGGAAACTGCAAGAACCCTCGGATACTCGCAGAGCAGATTGTTGATGCCGCCCATCAACGGTGGGAGCGCAGCACACCTTACGGAACCGGCAATGCAGCGAATGCAATTGCGGAAGTCCTTGTGCGCAGAGTGCCGTCATAGATGAATATATTATATGTTGATCATTACGCGGGCTCATCCCTCCATGGCATGGAGCTAAGGCCATATTATTTAGCACGTGAATGGGTAAAGAATGGACACAGGGTCACGATAGTTGCTGCCAGCTTTGCTCACGTACGTAGTGCTCAGCCAGAGAAATGTGTCAAAGAGGTAATTGATGGGATCGAGTATTATTGGTTGAGAACTCCTCGTTACAAAGGGAATGGATTTGGCAGAATGATGAACGTTGCCTGTTTTGTAGGTAGACTGCTGATTGCCCTCCCCAGGATAGCTGCAAACGCTCCTCCTGATGTAGTTATCGCCTCATCGACATACCCCTTTGACATTTTTCCACTGTTCCGATTTGCCCGACGTTGTAATGCTCGACTTGTCTGGGAAGTCCACGACCTCTGGCCACTTTCCCTTATCGAACTTCATGGAATGAAGAGAACACACCCTTTCATCATGTTGGTTCAAGCAGCCGAGAACTATGCGATAGGACATTGTGATAGTTTGGTGTCAATCCTTCCGCTCTCGGACAAGTACTTTATTCCCCGTGGGCTACCAGCAGAGAAGTACATTGCCGTTCCTAATGGAGTAGCCGCATTGCCACCACTCACCACGAGAAAATCCCCGGTTTGGAAGGATCTCGCCAATCTCCGTAGCAATGGGCTTGTAGTCGGGTATTTTGGCTCACACGGGGTAGCAAACAATCTTGAGCCTCTAATACATGCAGTTGCCGCAAGACCGGACGTCTTATCACTAGTAATGGTTGGCGCAGGCCCACTGAAGGATGCGCTGGTGAGGTTAGTCTCCACACTGTCCGCAGATAATATCCACTTTTATGAGCCAGTGTCTCCCGCAGAGGCACGGGCGCTGGCATCTGAGATGGATTGTAATTTTATTGCCCTTAAGGAAAAGCCGATATTCTCGTTTGGAGTCTCGCCCAACAAGCTTCATGAATACATGATGGCCGGGAAGCCAGTAATCTCAGCAATCAAGGCCGGGAATGATTGGGTGAAAGATTCAGGCTGCGGCTTATCAATAGATCCTGATAGTGTCGAAGCAATTCAATCTGCACTAGATTCACTTCTGCATATGTCAGAAAATGAGCGCAACAGTATGGGCGCCCGAGGGAAAGCATACGCCGAGCGTAACTTGGCGTATAAAGTACTTGCCGAAAGCTTTCTCGCCTTTGTGACGCGCGCCCGTCACCCACTTTATCATGCCTAGGACACGCATGGGGTCTAGCTTCGAAAATGATATTAACGAGATCTTCGAGCGCTATAAGGAACGTGACACTTCAAGCATAGATAAACGCTACAGCCTCCTTGCTGATCGCACTCTAATCCTCACCTTGCAAGAGTTGCACCGAGGTATCTTGAAGGTCCTTCAAAGTGAAAGCTATGATCCCTCCCGATTGCGTTTATTAGAGATTGGTTGTGGGGCGGGAGGAAACCTGCTTTTCTTCCTTCAGCTAGGTGTGAGCGCACAGAATATTGTGGGGAATGAACTGTTGCCCTGGCGGGCACAACTCGCAAGAGACAGACTCCCCAGTGGTATAAGGATTGTAGAGGGAGACGCATCCAGGTTGCCAGAGCCTGAGAACACTTTTGATGTCGTTTTTCAGTCAACTGTTTTTAGTTCGATTCTGAACCTGACCTTCCAAGAAGCACTCGCGACAAGAATGTGGGAAGTGTGTAGGCCAGGTGGTGGCATTCTGTGGTACGATATTGCAGTTCCTAATCCGTATAACAAATTTATCGCCCCTGTGAAGGCCGCACGTATCGCAGAGCTCTTCCCCCATGGTCGGATCTCCTGGCAACGCATCACCGTTGCGCCCCCACTCCGTCGAGCATTGTGCAATGTGTTTCCGTCGCTCTATTCTCCGCTGACGAAGCTGCCGTTCGTTAAGTCACACATACTTGCATGGATCAAGAAAGCCTAGTTCTTTCTAAGGGTTCTCTGAGTCTGGTTTTCTGCAGGTTAATTCTAGCATCGTCGTATTTGCAGAAGGATTTCTTAGCCAGCGTATCACTTCTAACGTTGTTTTCTAGCAGTTGGCTGTGTTGTAGTAGAGACAAACGGCCTAGATGATAAGAATTTTATGCAGGTTCCCCTCCTCGACCTCAAGTCACAGCTTAACTCTATTGAGTCCGAATTGTGCGAAGCAGTTCTCGATGTAATTCGCTCCTGCAATTACATCATGGGGCCAAAAATTGCAGAGCTTGAATCGTTAGTGGCGTCATACACTGGATCCAAGTTCGCTGTGGCAGTTTCCTCAGGAAGTGATGCGCTGTTGGCAGCCCTTATGGCCCTCAATATAGGTCCCGGTGACCTAGTTATAACCTCCCCGCATTCTTTCTTTGCGTCGGCAGGTGCCATTGCGAGGCTTCACGCAAAACCAGTATTCGTGGATATTGACCCAAAGACCTTCAACATGGACCCCGCGGCACTGGAGGCGTGGTTCGAAGAACACCAAGATAAGGCTAAGGACGTCAAGGCGATAATTCCGGTGCATTTATTCGGTCAGTGCGCTGATATGGCTCCGATTCTAGCCCTTGCTGAAAGATATAATATCCCAGTCGTAGAGGACGCTGCCCAAGCGATTGGCGCCCGATACGAACTGCCGGGGAGGGGCGAGTGTTGTGCTGGCACGATGGGAGTAATGGGGTGCCTCTCCTTCTTCCCAAGTAAGAACCTCGGTGGGATTGGAGATGGAGGAATGGTCCTCACAAATGAGGCCAGCTTGGCTGAGAAGCTTCGCAAGCTTCGTGTCCATGGCTCTCAGCCTAAGTACTACCATTCCCTGATTGGTGGAAACTTCAGATTAGATCCTATCCAAGCTGCTGCATTGATTGTAAAGATGCCCTACCTCGAGAGCTGGCACCAATCTAGGCGCCAGCACGCAAGTTTCTATGACGAGCAGTTACCAAGAGAATATATTCAACCACCACATGTTGCCTACCCCCGCCGGTTTCACATATACAACCAGTATGTGATTACTGCCCCGACATGCCGCGATGAATTGCGTTCCTTCTTAAGTGAAAAGCAGATCTCAACTGAGATTTATTACCCGGTGCCATTCCACCTTCAGGAATGCTTCAAGTACCTGGGGTACCAGAAGGGCGCCTTCCCAAATGCCGAACATGCCGCTCTCAATACATTTGCCGTTCCGGTATATCCGGAATTGACCAGTCAGATGCAGGAGTATGTTATAGACGCAATAAGGCAGTTCTTTGTAAAGTAAGGGCCCCTACGATTCTTCTTTTAAGACTGAAGTTGCGAGACATGAACCACGTACCTCGCCTACTTCTACCGGGTTGAGTTTGTGTTAAAGCTACTCAGGTGGCACCGTACGTAGTGAAAGCCTCATGGAATAAGTTAAGGACCTGGCTATGGACATTCAGAATAGGGGCATGAAAATCTGCCTCGTCGGAGCTGGCCGTTGGGGGAACAATCACCTCAATACGCTTAAGAAATTATCCGTTCTGGCAGGTGTCGTTGAGCAAGATTCCTCACGTTTGGGAAAAATTCGTGAGTCTCATTCCAATCTACTTACCTTCAACAATCTAAGCCAGGCGCTTCCTTGTAACTTTGATGGCTATGTCATAGCCACGCCGGCCGAGACCCACTACCAAATTGCATCTCAGATTCTTGAGACTGGCAAACCCTGTCTCGTTGAGAAACCTTTGGCATTGCGAAGTACCGAAGCACGACACTTAACCGAAATCGCAGGCAAGAAGAAGGTGCCTTTAATGGTAGGCCACCTACTTTTGTTTCACCCTGCATTCAAGCGAATTAAAGAAATTTTGAATGAAGGTAAGATTGGAAAGCTACAGTATCTTTACAGTAATCGTCTCAATCTTGGCACGGTGCGGACCCAAGAAAATATTCTTTGGAGCTTTGCCCCACATGACGTTGCTATCTTCCAATATCTCGTTGGATCGCGTCCGATGGAAGTCATCTCCCGTGGTGGCGCCTTCATTCAAAACCATATCCACGATTCTTCTCTCACAATCTTGAGGTATCCGGGAAACATCGTAGGTCACATCTTTGTAAATTGGCTCCATCCCTTTAAAGAACATCGTCTCGTGGTAATCGGAAGTAAGGGCATGCTTTCATATGACGATTCCTCGAAACAGAAGGAACTGAAACTGTACGAGAAGGGGGTCGACTTCGTTCGCGGTGAGCCGGTTAGCCGAGACGGTCCAACCGAAGTGATTGATTATGAGTCAACACCACCGTTGGAGGCAGAGATTTCTGAATTCCTCACCCGCATCCGAGACTGCGCACATGATCATCAAGATGGTATAGCATCAGGCAAAAGCGCAGTTGAGGTTCTCGAAATTCTCGAACGTGCGACAGAGGGCTTACTGGCCGAACCAAATCAAGTGCCTGACCCAGCTCGGTCAGAGCTTCCGGAAGGAGCGTTTGTGCACCCATCAAGCTACCTGGATGAGGGCGCGTCAATCGGAGCTTACACCAAAGTCTGGCACTTTTCTCATATTCAAAAAGGAGCCGTAATAGGCAAAAATTGCTCAATCGGGCAGAACGTGAACGTTGCAGAGAATGTCCGAATTGGGAGTCACGTGAAGATTCAGAATAACGTTTCGGTTTATGAAGGTGTCGAGTTAGAGGATTATGTGTTCTGCGGCCCCTCAATGGTTTTCACGAACGTTCATGTGCCCCGATCGAAATACCCTCAAAGAGGATCCAAACACTACCAAAAAACTCTCGTCCGGGAAGGAGCCTCGATAGGAGCAAATGCAACTATCATATGCGGCATAACCATAGGCTGCCACGCGTTCATTGGCGCAGGAGCCGTGGTGACCAAAGATGTACCAGACTATGCGGTGATGATAGGAAATCCCGCACGACGTGTAGGGTGGATGTGCGAGTGCGGGGGAGGGTTGTTCGAAGATAAGGAACATTTCAATTGCAAGCGATGTGGGCGTGTCATTTCGATGGATCCAAAGAATCAGACACTCGGCGCGAAGCAGTGAATCTGGGAGACCGATTCCCCTATCGTTCAAACGGTCATCTAAGCGTCAGTTATACAGATGAAGTCCCAAGAGAAACCTCAGTCATGTCGAGAATGCACATTACCACTGTTCATAAGCTTCTCGATGTTCGAATTTTTTTCAAGGAATGTAGAAGCTTGGCACAGTTTGTCCATCGAGTGTTTCTGGTAGCCCCATGCAAGGATAATCAAACTATTGACCGGGTTGAAATTCCCGCAATAAACCAAACAAAAAGGCAGACTAATCCAAGTCACTAAGCTACAAATTCAGTCCTATAGATGGATACGCACTATCCGCCCATCATTAGTTCACCTTCACGATCCTGAGCTCATACCTCCAGGTATTTTGCTCAAAATACTTGGTTATTGTGTGGTGTATGATGCACATGAGGACTTCGCAAGTCAGTGCCGGACAAAGGATTTGATACCTAAGATCCTTCGAGTGCCCGTAAGCCATTTCGTGTGGTTTCTGGAGAGACTGGCGAATCTTATTTTTGATGCAATTGTTGCCGCAACACCCGCCATTGCTAAGATATAAATCTGTACTGCCTCACTGGGAAATAGAATTTAGGGTACCGCAGCTAAGTTGGTAACCGAGCAGTTATTAAAAGCTACGGCTGCAGGCATGAGAGCAGGCCTCTGTAACTTCCTCGCGGCGCGAGCCGCTTCAAGCTTGTTGTCTCGCGCGTTGAATATCTCTTCTGCCTTTCCGTTGAGCTTGTCAACGAGAGCGATGTAGCCGATAGCACTGTGAAGCCGTTCGTTGTTGTAGAACGCAACGAGGTCGGCCACGAGGCGTAAGGCATCATCCAATGATACCGGTGTCTTAGGACTGTTTTATCGTACGGTTGAACCATTCCAGCTTCCCATTCGACTGCGGGTAGTAAGAGGAGGTTCTTACATGAGTCATACCTGTGAGCCGGATCTACTCCTTAAAATCTTTGGCGATGAACTGCGGACCGTTATCGCTGATAATGCGCGGGGTGACGCCGGGGAAATTCTCCTTTGCTCGTTCGATTACAAGTGCCACATCGTCCTCGGTCATCGATGCCCTGATGTCCCCAGTGCACCATGTAGCGGCTGCAACCGTCCAAAATGCCGATAAAAAAGTAGTAAGCTGAGGCATTACAGGGAGAGCCAGCCTTCCAGCAATACCGCTACGACTTCTGGCATTTCAGCTTCGCCAATATCAGGTTTGCTGAAAGGAATTGAATGACAAATATTTTTAGTAGTCACAGTTAAACATTGTATATACGATAAAAGATTACGACTATACGGGAACTGCCTCATACTCCTCATTGGCGGAATTCTTTAATGAAACGACCAAAGTCTACCCTCATTCTGTGCGCAGATAACGAGTGATGCTTGCGAATTGTGGCGCTAAGGTTTGCTGATGAAAGACTCGTCCAATCGCTTATCCGCCCGTGAATTTTGGGAACAGAATCCCCTATGGGCGGGAGAATCCAAGTTCACGGTAGGGTCAGCTCAATACTTCGCTGAGCATCGGGAAGTTGTTATCCGAGACTGTTTCGCTGGGAAAATTGACAATCAGATTTTTCCTGAAAGCGAACTTAAGTCACCGATCTTAGACTTAGGTTGCGGCCCTGGATTCTGGACGATCGAACTAGGACAGCGAGGATTTAACGTCGTTGCCGCCGATCTCACGCACACGGCGTTGGGCCTTACTAAAAAACGGTGCGATTGGGCTGGTATTCAAGCGAGGCTCTGCCAAGCTGACGCTCAGACTCTTCCATTTGCGAACGAGTCGTTCGCTCATGTAAATTGTCAAGGAGTAATACATCACGCTCCAGATCCGAAGAAATGTGTGCAAGAGATAGCCCGCGTACTTCAACCCCGAGGCACCGCTGTTATTTCAGTTTACTACATGAATCTCATCCTGAAGTCTTGGCCGATGATAAGAATTCTAGCTTCGCCTTTTGTAAAGGGTTTGTACGGCCGTGGCCGAGAGTCAATGCATAGAGTTTCAGATGTTAATGAATTAGTGCGTAAATACGACGGAGAGCTCAATCCGATTGGACGAGCTTTTTCTACGGCAGAATTTCGTATGCTTGTCGAATCGCATTTTGAAGTAGCTTTTTTCCGCACGAACTTTTTCCCGGCGCGAGCATTGGCATTCCCGATCCCTCCATGGATTCATAGCATTTTGCAGCGAACGTTGGGTTTCATAATCTATGCAAGACTGGTGAAGCGCAATTAAACTCACGATTACGGATGCTTTTTAATTAGAACCATGATTTCTGTATTACATATTGCTGGGGCTCGGCTGCATTTCGTCAAACTGGCTGTGGTCCATTGAGCGCTCGCCAATTATTTCTCAATCATGCAGAGCTTTTTGCATACGGGCGGCAATACAACGTTATGCTCTCTCAAACTTTCTTTTCAGGACTTGCAATACCAACTCCCACCATTAATCTTGAAGTTGGCTCCTCCGCGCACTCGATTCAAATGGCACGCATGCTTGAGGGAATTCATCCACACCGATTAGACAAGTCACCGCGCTGGTGATTTTGTATGGAGACACCACCTCGACACTGGCGGGAAAATTGGCAGCGTGAAAGTTAGGGGAACACATTGCACATGTGGAAGCGGGTATGCGTTGTAGAAACTTGAGCATCCCGGAATAGATAGACCGAATTGTCACCGATCATCTTTCTCAGTATTTATCCTGTGCCTCAGAATGTGCGCATCAGAATTTAACGGTCGAGGGCCTTAGCAATCGTTCGCTGATTACAGTTGGCGACGCCATGTGTGATTGCTTAAAAAAAACAACAAAAGAGCGCGTCGGCTCCAACTGCACATTTGAGTCGTTTAGGATGTACTGCCTCACTGGGAAATAGAATTTAGGGTACCGCAGCTAAGTTGGTAACCGAGCAGTTATTAAAAGCTACGGCTGCAGGCATGAGAGCAGGCCTCTGTAACTTCCTCGCGGCGCGAGCCGCTTCAAGCTTGTTGTCTCGCGCGTTGAATATCTCTTCTGCCTTTCCGTTGAGCTTGTCAACGAGAGCGATGTAGCCGATAGCACTGTGAAGCCGTTCGTTGTTGTAGAACGCAACGAGGTCGGCCACGAGGCGTAAGGCATCATCCAATGATACCGGTGTCTTAGGACGAATGCATTCATGTTTTATCGTACGGTTGAACCATTCCAGCTTCCCATTCGACTGCGGGTAGTAAGAGGAGGTTCTTACATGAGTCATACCTGTGAGCCGGATCTACTCCTTAAAATCTTTGGCGATGAACTGCGGACCGTTATCGCTGATAATGCGCGGGGTGACGCCGGGGAAATTCTCCTTTGCTCGTTCGATTACAAGTGCCACATCGTCCTCGGTCATCGATGCCCTGATGTCCCCAGTGCACCATGTAGCGGCTGCAACCGTCCAAAATGCCGATAAAAAAGTAGTAAAACGTCCCGCACAGGTTCAGGTACGAGATATCGATGTGCCAATGCTGACAGGGTTTGAGCGGGGCTGGGTAAACCCTGGCCCTTGGCACTGGAGCTCTTCTCGCTCCACCGTTTAAAAAGCCTCGCATTTGCAAGCAATCTGTAGGTGGTGGCGGGCGACACCGCGATCAAGCATCATGTACGATATCCGCCGGTAGCCTTCCGTCGAATGAGTCCGGTAAAAGTCGACGATCCTGGTCTTCTCCCATTCCCGCAGCTAGTAATCTCTCGGCATCTTCCCGTTATGGTCATTGTCCTTCCCGTACCGGTCGTGCCACGAGTAGAACTTGCTCATACCGATCCCCAGTCCTGAAATAAGCCGTTTCTTGTCGAGCCCGCGCTTGTGCCAGTGGTGAACAAAGTCCACCACCTGGTCACGAAGGTCAGGGTCAACCCAGCCAGCTTTTAGGCTTCCTCAAGACTTTTTTAGAGCTAGGTGCTCCCCTATCAGCTCAGAGAGCACGGAGTCCTTACGCTGGCGCTTCGCTTCAAGCGTGGTTACCCGGTCGCACAGTTTCGCAACCTCGCGCTGCTCGTCGGACTCAAACGCTGTCACCCCGTTCTCAAAGAACTGCTTCTGCCATTCATAAATCTTATTGGGTTGGACCTTTAGCTCCGCGCAGATACGCGAAACCTCCTCCTTCTCACCCAGGTGCCGCTTCAGGATTGCGACCTTCTCAGATGCCCCAGACCGTCTTCGCCTGCCTCTCATGCCCATAGTGCCTTCCTTTCTAAAAGCTCGGGCTCCAACTTAGCTAGACCATCTCAATTCCCATTTCCTTCAGAGACAAAACAGTCCAGCCAGACAAATAGGCTGGACCTGCGGATGCGAGAAAAAGTTGACACCGCACGCTGCTGATATGGTTTGCATGAAATGTAATCGGAAATACCAACAAGGCCCCGAACACACTATGACGCAATTAAAATAGCTCTTGCTACTATTCGGCAAGAAGAAGAATTGGCCGGCAGTATTACCTCTTCGCAATTCAGAGAGCCATTTCCCAGGCAAATTCCTCGCAATAACGTTCTCTAAATTGCGCCTAATATTTATGCTTGCTCGCCATCCGCAGCAAAGCGTAAATTTTAAGCTAGGGATAGTTCTCATAATGATTTTTCTCTTTTAAGGTCCAACCTTGGTGAAACAGTAGCCGCAATAGCTGAATGAATCAAATTACTTCTGAACCACAGAAATCTCTCTCTATCTTAGTTCCTTGTCATGACGAGGAATCGGTGATTACGGCAACAACGAACTCCATTTGGGAATATTGCAAATCATTGCCGGACAAATACTCGTCATCTTTTGAAATTATACTAGTGAACGATGGAAGCACCGATGCGACTCTGGAGTTGATTAACGACTTAATTGAAGCACGCTCAGAAGTGAGGCTTGTTTCGTTCGTCGTAAATCGAGGACGGGGTGCTGCGCTGCGTGCGGGCTTTAATGCTTCACGCGGATCGATAGTCACTGTACTCGACGCTGATTTGTCTTACTCGGTAGATCATATTGGAAAGATAATAGCGGCATTTGAGCTCGATCAAGCAGCTGACGTAGTAATTATCAGTCCCTACATGAAGGGGGGGGTTGTTTCTGGAGTTCCTCTTAAACGTCTCGTTGTATCTCGGATAGCGAATAAAATTCTTGCCGGTTTTGTTGAGGGGAATTTCTCTACGGTGACGGGCATAGTTCGTGGATATAGAGGCTCAAGGATTCGCAGCCTTCCCCTGTTAGAAAATGGAAAGGAGATTCACCTAGAAATATTACGTAAGATGTCTCTCACCGGAGCAAAGATTATAGAAATTCCCGGGCGTCTCATCTGGAGTGCCGAGCGGGCTTGCCAGCGCCACTCACTGGGACGTAAATTCGCCTCGACGGCCACACGGCATCTCACCTATGCGCTTCTAACGCGCCCAGCTAAGTTATTTCAATACTCCTCCATTGTGCTCATTGTCCTGGGTCTCTATGAGCTCCTGGTCATCACGATAAGCACATTCTCATTCTTCTCGCAGGACGACCTTCCATTTTTTCGCAGGTTGTGGATTGCAATGAACGAGGCGTATACCCTATCACCGCATAGTTTCTATATCGCCGGATTAGCTTTGATATTAGGCACTCAACATTTTCTAATGTTTGCGCTTCAGTCTATTAATAAACTTCAGCACGAAGAAACCGTCCGACATTTGATTGAAATTTCTAGCCAAATAGAGCGAGCAAAGCACTCTTCTTCTCGGGACTTGTGAATGTGCGGTTTTGTTGGCGTATATGGCCCGTCGGTGCCAAAACTTATCAAAACTCTAGAATCGTCAAGCGCTCAACTCGCGCATCGAGGACCGGATGCGCACGGAACTTTTACCTCTCAGTCTGGCAATTGCATATTCGCGCACCGACGGCTAGCGATCCTAGATCTCGGGAGTGTCGCCTCGCAGCCAATGACCAGAGACGCATACACCTTGGTGTATAATGGCGAAATTTACAATCATATTTCTCTACGAGAAGCTCTTCCCAAAGTTAGATTTACTTCTCACGGAGACACCGAAACATTGCTTCAGCTGCTCGGCGTCAACGGCCTCGCTGGGCTATCAAAGTGTGAGGGAATGTTCGCCGGGGCAATGTATGATTCAAGAACCGACAGAGTTCTCTTGTTTCGTGACTCACTCGGTATAAAACCACTTTATCTGCTGACCCTTCCAGACTCGACAATAGTCTTCGGATCTGAAATTAAGGCTTTACTTCCTTTTCTGATAGACGCGCCCAAGCCTGACCATCTCTCCTTACTGAACTACCTGCAATTCGAAAACTTTGCTTCTTGGCAATCCCTGTTTCAAGGAATCTCTCCAATTAGGGCGGGTACTGTCGTGAGTGGATGCATGGCGCGGGGTAAAGTATCACTTCACACCGAAAGCTTTCGCTTCTGTCCGTCCTTGCAGTTCGACCGTACTTTTAGTTACGAGGACTCGATCCGTAATGTAGAAAACACCCTTGATCGTGCGGTGCAGCAACATTTCTTGAGTGACGTACCCGTTGGACTCTCACTTTCGGGAGGAATCGACAGTTCTCTATTGGCGGCATTCGCAGTCAAGAACGGACACAACCCATTATGCTTTTGTGGTACTTTTCTTGAAAGCGATGAGTATTATAACGAATTCGGCCTTGCTCAAAATGTAGCAAAGGAATTGCAGCTTTCGCTTCGAAACGTGGGAATTCAACCCTCAGACCTGCCAAGATACTTCGACCAAATGATTTGGCACCTTGATGAACCGCGCATGGGGATGGGTGCCTTCGCGCAGTTTATGGTGGCACGTAAAGCTGCGGAGGAGTGTCGTGTCATATTATCTGGACATGGCGGAGATGAGCTTTTTGCCGGGTATACGCAATGGCAAAGTCTTCATTTTTTAAAAAAGGTTCAATCAGGGAGAATTCACCTAATTTTCGGTCAATCTTTGCGCCAGGCTCCTTGGCACCTATTGACCATTGGTCGCGTTCTTCGGGGCGGTGGACCCTTTGGTCCAATTATCTTTCCGCTATCCGCCGTCCTGTGTAAGTCAGACAACCAGCTAAAATCGCCGTTCCTTTGGAACAAGTCACAGCCGATGGCTGACGCACTACAAGAATATTACCAGAACACCTATATTCAAGGGCTACTAATGGTAGAAGATAGAATTTCTATGGCGCACTCGTTGGAAACGCGTACACCTTTTTGGTCCCAGGAATTGGTTGCCCTTGTATCGAAAATCCCGCTGAATCATAAGCTTCGCAACGGCACAACCAAGAGTATATTAAGGGATATCGCTTTTCGATTACTCCCATCTGTGGTTGCGCAGGCACCAAAGAAAGGGTTTCCGACGCCGTTTCGTCTATGGTTCAGATCAGGTCTATACGAATTTCTTCGAGAACGATTGCTTTCAACGTCCAAAGTCGAGCTCTACAGAATCGTGCCGCGTAAGACGATAGAAAGCTTATTGCGTTCTCACAGGAAGATACCATTGCCCTTTGCGCTAGATGAGATTCGCGCTCACAAACTTTGGATCCTATTGTGCCTTGAGTCCTGGGCAAGGCAATTCCACGTGCAATTGAACTGTTCTTACAATGATTAATGCTCAAGACTACTGCCTGGCTCAATGCAAGAGGTATTGGCCAAAGGGCGCTACCAGCTTATCCGGTCTAAGCATTGCGCAAAGTCCCTCCGATTGTCTGGGCGAAACAATACCAGCCCTGGTAATGGTGACTATGCCGCCCTGGGCGCTCGATCTCGCCCCGCAAGGACAAATGCTGATCCCGGAAGGCCTCCTTGTAGCGGGAGGAGGAGATCCTTGGGAGAGAGTCGACTGGTGGCAGTCCTTGGCTTGGTTTCTACGCGGAGGACTCGAAGCTGCCTTTGAGCGTATGCACGGTCCGATACATTCCTACAGTTATCGGTTGCATAACTTTCCGCCAGAACTTTGGCAATTTGCCTGGGCAAATCGCATGGCATTGTTTCTCAGAAGATATGCTTCCAGACGGGCGGCGCGCGATGAAACGGAGATGTTTGGTCCGTTACCGCCGGCACGATTAATAATGACGCATGACGTGGACGCAATCGACAAAACGGTTGCAATTACGATTAAACAGTCGAGTTTTCTCTTCTATCAGACTATCCGTGAACTCCTGCATTTGCGCTTTGCCTATGCTTGGACCAATGCTCAACGCTTATTTTCTTTCCTGACACTGCGATGTAACTATCGAGAGGCCCTTATGTCATTGTGTGAAATGGAAACACAACTCTCTATCGCGGCCATTTACCATTTTGCCGCGCTTAACCTCAAACAGCGATCCTTGGTTAGCAGATTGTTGGATCCGTCGTACGATTTGCTCGATTCATCTGTACAAGAGCTTTTGCGTGAAATCACGGGAAGAGGCCACACGATTGGTTTACACCCTTCATTTGAATCGTGGAATGATGAGCTGACGATGACACAGCAGCGATGTAAGCTCGCTGCAATAACCAGACAACAGATTCTGGTCTCGCGGCAGCATTGGCTACGCTTTAGCTGGCACTCGACTTGGCAATGCCTTGTGAAAGCGGGAATCACCTTTGATTCCACTCTTGGGTTTAATGATCGTCCCGGTTTTCGCGTTGGTGCCGCACTACGTTACCAACCGTGGATTCCCGGCAGTGACGATTCCTTGAAGATTGATATTGTCCCGCTGATCCTGATGGACTCGCATATTTTTGATTACTCGAGCTTAAAACCAGAACAACAAGAGTCGACTATTCAATCGATAATTGACGAACTAGTATTTGTTCACGGAGAGGCGGCAATACTGTGGCACCCTCACACACTCTCGGAAGACTATGGCTGGAGTCCCAGCTTTCTGGCTGTTCTCAAATATGTGGTATCCATGAGAGAGCAGGGGAAGATTGAAGTTGCGACCTCGCAGTAAAGTAATCAGAATGCGGTGCCCGCGAAGTCCGTGCTAGGAGAGTATGCTTTTCAATGAACGATAACCCTTACCTTACACAGATTAACCTCGTTCTGCCTCGTGTCTTGGGTCTTCTGAATACTGACCCGCTACATCCACTGTGTGGCCTAGGTGATCGATATTTTTGGGCCTGGAAGTTAATCGATTTCCCCAATGGTTCATTTCAAGGCATAGCTCATGGACTGTCAGTTCTCATGGACGCGGGTCTCCTACCTGAAAAGCTACCAGAACCCTACGTTCTTCATCTGGTAGACCGAATTTTCTCGGCAACAGCAAAAATTGCTCGTCGTGATGGAAGCTTGGAGGAGGCATTTCCATTTGAAGGATCTTTTTGCGTTACCGCCTTAGTTGCGTATGACTTACTTTCCGCCATTAAAGTGTTGAGGCCTCGCATCGATGAACACCGTTTTCAGCGATACCTCAATGTTATTCGTCCACTAATCCGATTTGTTCGCAATAGCGATGAGACTCACGGACGCATCTCAAATCATCTGATGGTTGCCGCGTTGGTGTTATTGGACTGGCACGCGCTGACCCAAGACGACACACAGATTAAAGCCCGTTCATTATTGGACCGCATTGAAGGGTGCTACTCGGAGGAAGGTTGGTTTACCGAATATGATGGAGCTGATGCAGGCTATCAGACGATCACTCATTGGTTTTTGGCGGAACTTTGCGAACGATATGAACAAGGACGATTCGCTCAATACCTCCTCCAGGCAACTAAGTTTCTCTCCTTTTTCATCCATCCTGACGGTTCTTTCGGGGGCACGTATGGAAGTCGAAATACGCGTTTCTTTTCACCGAGTGGCTTCGAGCAGATTGCTCATAACGACCCAATCGCTGCGGGCGTGGCACAGACGATGAGGTCATCGATCGAAAAGGGAGCAGTGGTCAATTTATCGGCAGTTGACGATCATAATCTTCCAATGTTGTTTAACTCCTACTGCAGAGCAGCGAAATTCCTCCATCAAAGAACCTCACCCGTGCTTATGATGGAGCCACCGTGTCGACAAAGTGAATCGTGGAGCAAGAAGTTTCCCGAAGCTGGGTTGGTTGTAGAAAATAGCCCTCAGAGTTACACAGTGATTTCTTGGCATAAGGGAGGTGTCGTCTACCATTTTGTCAAAGATAGCAAAAAAGCCTATATTGACTGCGGCCCGGTGGGTCGCGATTCCAACGGGCGTCTTTTTTGTTGCCAACTCATGAATCCAGAGAATGAGCTGTCACTTGGGTCAAACGAATACATTGTGACTGCGCCATTTGTTCGACTCTCTTATCCAACTCCTTCGCCCTCTCAATTTCTGGTGCTTCGATCGGCATGTTGTACGTTTATGAGACTTCGCCCCCTAAGGGAATTTATAAAACGATTACTCGTCCAACATCTTATCCCCCGGTCCAGGCCCAGCATGACGATTAATCGAAGGCATATCCGTATTGTGAATGGAGTTCTCAAGATCGAGGACAGAATAATAGAGAACCACGCGGCCTTACAACCAGTTTCAATGAACGGCCAAGTTTTCTGGGCTGTCCATATGGCAAGTCAGGGATATTGGCAAATCGGAGATGTCCGATGCACATCGAGTGAAATGATCGATGGCGCGATATGATCCCCTGCTTTCAACCCCCTATTTCGTGGCATGGAATCTTTGATTCTTTCCTCCCTTCCAAAGGAGATTTGATTCAGCAGTTTGAGGAAGAGTTTGCGGCAAAGTTTCAACATAGATTCGCGGTCGGGTTTCCCTATGGGCGAACCGCACTGTTCTGCTTGCTAAGAGCGTTGGGAGTATCAGGAAAGGAAGTCATTGTACCTGCCTATACGTGCGTGGTCGTGCCCCATTCTGTAGTGCGTAGCGGAAACGAGCCGGTATTCATTGATTGCTGCGATCATGATTGTAATATGGACCTTATTCAGGCGTCCGACGCCATCAATTCGAAGACCGCGGCATTAATTGCTACCTCAATCTTTGGTAGTCCAATAAACCTAGATCAGCTGAATAATATTCAAAGCAAGTATCCTCAGTTAATAATTGTTCAAGATTGCGCGCATAGTTTTGCAGCGACATGGTCAGATAAACCTGTGCAACGGGAGGGACATGCGGCGATTTACGGCCTGAATGTGAGTAAGTTAATAAGTTCAGTTTTCGGAGGAATGGTTGGTACAGATGATCCGATGTTGGCTCAGGAATTAATCAGCATTCGCGACAAAGAAATCCAGCGAAGCACAGTATGGACTGATTGCATGCGACGTTTGTATCTCTTGCTCTGCAAAGCCGCATTTAGCCGTTCGTTGTATCGCTTCACATACCTTCTCAAGAAACGTGAACAACTTGCACGCTGGACAAAATATTACGATCAGAGCTGTATCAGTATGCCGAAAGATTGGCTTGAACAGATGTCGAATTTCCAAGCGGCGATTGGCATTGAACAGTTGCCCCACTTTGACGAGTTCATACTTCATCGCAGAGAAACCGCACGTTACTATAGATCACAATTAGAGAGCTTACCGCCGTGGATAACGTTAATGCCCGATACTGAAGGATGTACCTACTCGCATTTTACGCTTTTCTCTCCCCGTCGCGGTCAAATCGAAGCCGCCATGTCCAAGCGAGGCGTTGAAGTGGGCCTCGTCATTGACTACTGCGTACCGGATTTTGATGCCTACCGAGTTCGTACTGGTGCTAGGTATAATTATCCCATTAGCAGGAGACTGGCAGCGCAAGCATTCAATTTGCCAATTTTTCCGGGTGTAAACAGAAGTCATGTCATCGGCGCCTTAGGGGATTCAATCGCCGAAATTGCGAGCACAATCGCCCGTTAGTATTGACATTTTCGTATCATTCGCGGCAATTGAACCCTTGGAGCAGGGTGTTTTAGTAAGTATATTTAAATCAATTGAAATGCCACGATTTCGACTCGGATCATACATGCCTCCGAAAATATCTACTGCTCTGTTTGGCGACAGGGCGCAGCATGGCTTGGCCGTACGACCCGACGATCCGCATTGGATAGAATGGCAGACAAGGTCCCTTGAATTTTATCAAAGTACACAGCGCAGTCGTTTTGGTTTTTGGATAAACCGTCTCGGATATCGGGTGCTCTCAACAATCGATCTTTCTGGGAAAAAAGTACTGGAAGTGGGTGGTGGTGACATTCGACATTGTGAGTTTTGGAATGGCATGCCGCAGGATTATACAGTCGTCGACAGTGATTGCAAAATGCTAGATTGTGCTTCTGAGAGCCTTCAGAAGAGAGGTATTTCAGCTCGTCGCATACTTCTGCCGCGCAAATGGCATGAGATGACTGACCTTGACCTTCCCGCCTCCGATGTCGTTGTGATGTTTTATTGTCTGGAGCATTTACATCCGCTGAACATGTACGTCGAAAAACTGGCTGCGACTCTTAGTCCAGGTGGAGTCTTAGTGGGTGCTGTGCCGTGTGAGGGCGGAATAGCATGGGGCCTCGGTCGATTAGTAACGTCGCGACGTTGGCTACGCCGAAATACCGATATTGATCCGGATAAAATAATCTGTTGGGAGCATCCGAATTTTGTTGATACGATTATCGAAACACTCGATGTCTACTTGAGTCGGGAATACTTGTCGTTCTCTCCCTGGAGAATACCAAATCTAGATGCAAACCTTATCGCCTCATTCGTCTATTCCAAACGACGTGTGTAAAATTTGTGCGGAGCACGATATGATTACTACGCAAGTTGAATACCAGCCGCGCTGGACTTTCAATTTACCAGTGGTTTCGGGTGCTAATACGAAACGGGTTTATCACGCGATGTTGGAATCTATTGAAGCGGCAGACGCAGCAAAGTTACAATACATTTATTTTTATTTAGCAAACGGAAGTTTTACTAGGAATGGAGCCTATCGTTCAGCGTACTTCAGATTTAGATGAGGCGATGCAATGGGGATGGGATCGAATGGTGTCTTCTGTAAGCTACGCACCACTATTTGCAACATTAAAATGGATCGCAATTATTAGAGATGTTTATCATCTGACCCCACTGCTTATCCTTATTCGACGTGGATCGGAATTTTGTGCCATTACTGGTTTTACACGAAAGCGAATTTTTGCAAGTCCGTCTTATATCTCAATGCCGTTCAATTTCTATGCACCGATTGTATATTCTCACGAAGACCTTGTTCCGCTGGCATTTGAAGTCTTGAATGACCTACCATTTGAGCGAGTAGTACTGAACCACGCTCTCCCTCCCCAATTATCAAAAGGCATCGAGTCGCACTCAGTCGAATCGTATATCAACCTCGAGTGCTCTGAGCCAGAGCTGAAAGATCGTTTTAGCAAAGGGATGTATCACGATTCTCTCCGACGAGAGCGAAGAAGTGCGGAGCAGGGAGTTACCTTCGACTTTCTCAAAACAGAGGAGGAACTACGAAGTTTCTATTTATTGGCGGTTCGCTTTTATCAAAAGCGCTTCGCCATGATTTTCCATCCTGAATCGCTTTTTAAGCGAATCTTTACTGATCTGATTCCCAATGATCAAGCACGCATCTACACCGCAAGGTATCGAAGCAAAATTATAGCGGGGTTGGTCATCCTGCGGGCCACCAATTCCAGCCATTACGCGTGGGGAATAAGTGATACTGAACACTACCATTTAAGTTTGAATAAGGTTTTGCTAAGGAAAGCCATTATCGACGCCCATTCGGAAGGTCATATATCGTTCAATCTTGGTACCACCCCTCTTAGCAATTCAAATTTACTTGAGTACAAGAGAATGTGGGGTGGAACATCAGTCCCGGTGATGATTACCTGCGTTAAAGGACACTTCGAGTTACCAAACTACGAACGAGACGTGAAGGTAAGATTGTTTGGCCCTCTCGTTCGTCGAATTCCTGCGCCAATGCTAAAAAGAATTTTGCCCTACGTCGTTCCCCATCTGGTCGGAATTTAATGAAAAGAATCGGCATATTGATAGGACCGTATCCCTGGCTTCTCGATCAAGCAGACCTCATAGTAACTGCTGTAGGGGCGGACCGTTGCCACCTCATAATCCATGATTATTCAGGATGGAAAAGCCAGTACATCGAAGCAAGACGGCGAGTGCGCCGATATGGAGTGTGCGGCACCATAAACCAAGTCGCCTTCTACTTACTCGCTAGCCGCCTCGAATCTGAGCGCGACGAGCGAACGTGGAGGGAAGTATTTGACCGTTTTCATCGTAAGTATCCTCGGCTCCCTATTGCTACAATTCAAGATGTCAACAGCCTCGAAATGCACGCTATCTTAACGAATGCAGAATTAGATCTATTAGTAAATATGGGGGGTGGCTTGATGAAGGCGGCTACATTCAATCGTCCAAAAATGGGTACGATAAATGTACATCCAGGTTTAGTGCCTTACTATCGCGGAGCGAATGCAAATTTTTGGGCGGTGTATCACAATGATTTCAAAAAGGTCGGCGTCACTGTGCATCAAGTAGATTCGGGAGTTGACAGCGGACCGGTAATTCTCACAGCTACGATTCCGGTCTACAAGGATGATTCGTTGTTGAAGATTACACGACGTGCGTATGAAAGCGGTGTTAATATGCTAATTACTGCGTTAGTACAGTTTCAATCAAGCGGCAACTTGCCGCCCGCAAAGGCATGCGACGATAAGTTCGCCGCCTATGGATGGTATGGACTTACTCATTATCTTAGGTTTCTCTCAAGACTGAAATCGCTGAATGATTAGAGACAGGAATTGCGATAGACGTCGAAAATGTCGTTCGAGTATACATGCACTAAAGTTCGTTGCGAATTATTAAGAGCGCCCCGAGTAACGAGAAAATCTGCCTTCAGTTCGTTCATGAGGTTACATAGCTTTCCTTCATTTGAGTCATAAATCCAACTTATATTGCCAAGAAAACTGCGACCATCTAAGCACGCATACGGCGGAGAGTCTGTAGCCTTAATCATCTCATCAACTGGAACACCAAGAAGACTCGCGCGCCTTATGCCCTCCTGGTACATAAGTCCATTGTTAGTGTAAGCCCAGTGGTACAACCACTCGCGAATATTGCCTGCCTCGGCACGATTTGCCAAATCTCGAAACCCGGAGCCCATTGTTGGATCAATAAAGAAAACGCTACCAGGATTAGAATTCACTTGCGCCCACCCCGCGAGCTGCTGAACGGCCCGTGACAATCTTATTTGCGCTGAACTTAATGCTCCCACCGGAGGAACAAGAGTCGCGATACTCACCAAGATACAAGCAAGTGCCCTCATTCGAAATGACTTGGCCTGCCTATTAAGGAAAATAACAAATACGAGAGGAATGACTACAAGAAGCAGCGTAAGTCCCAGTATGGTCCTCACATCAATCTGCGACGGTTTAAACCAGACACCATACAGATAGGGCAAAGCCAACGGCAAAACAAGAAGTGAAATCTTGAGTGGTTCTTTCAGTTTCGTGGTTTGATCGAACTCGTGAAGAAGTACTGCGATTGAGTACGCCAATGCGAGAACAATCAGAAGATCGCTTGATCTATGTAGCGAGATTTTGATCAATGCTGGACTGATTGGAACTGCAGAAATAGCTATTCCCAACAGCACCATACTAAGTATCGCAATACAGCCACGTCGCACTGTTCGATCAAGTTCGCTGTACCGTATATTCCGCCAAAATATTTGCATTCCTCGAAATAAGATACAGATTAAGAGGACTGCGCAAGTCGTCCCTGTCAAATTCCTAAGCGGATAAAAATGGCAGCTGAAAATCTGTGTAAACCGAAACCATGCATCTGCCGGAACGGCAATTTGCAATAGGTTATTTGCCTCAAATTGAGTTGCAATCCACCATCCTGCTATTGCAAGTGAAACGAAGATCGCTGCAACCTCTCGAGCACCAGGGCGTCCCGCACCATACCGCATAGCCAGCAATATTATCGAAGTGGTAAGCCCCTGAGTCGGATGAATGGTAAAGATCATTGCAACTATAAGAATAGCGGTGCAATTTCTGCCCGTCAGCATTGACGCAATAGTCAAAAAACGGAGCGCATCAACAACATTGTAGAATTGCCCTGAAAAAAAAGGTTGCGCATATCCGGCGATGTTTATCGAACGCAGGCTCGTCGAGCTGGCATAAAGAATTACCAAAAACGGGACAATGGGATTGGAATCTAATCGCAATGCATGAACAAGCAAAAATAGTGAGATTGTAAGAAGGAGGTAATCTACGGCAGTAATCCACTGAACGGTTACAGTCGGTGTCTGACCGAGAGCAGCTGCGATTGTGTATATTATTGAGAATGAAGACTTCGAAAATATTTCAACCCCACTGGGATAACCATTTACATAATTTTCTGGGAATTGCTTGGTTTGCATCCATGAAAGCGGGCTAAACCCAGACAAAGCAATTCGATCGAAGACTATCGGAATCTGCTGAATTAGTTGATACGCTAAGAAACATACCAGAATTGACACATAAAAGACCCATTCACGACTTTCTGTGTCTTTGTAAAACCGACTTGGAGAAATCCAAGAGAAAACCTGTCTCAGTCGACTATCATTTGATACCGTCACTCGTATGCTCTCACTCTTGAAGCAGTTTTATTGGAACGGGGGTCCTAACACGCCTTCCGTCGCAACTGTTCTATTCGGTTTATCCTGTAACGTCTTCCGCCTTGTACTTACCTTCCTCACAACAATTGTTGTCGCTCGATATTTAGGGGCCAACGACTATGGGGTACTTGCGATCATTCTGGCCTATACATACCCGTTTATATACCTCCTGACTCTTGGTTTCGACAATGCGCTTCCAACTTTGGTTGAGCGGTGGCAGAGAAATGGCATTGGGGATGTTGCAGATCTTAAATTTCAGGTGGCTTGTTTAGTAGGATTTTGCGTATTTGCGATCCTTTTTATTACCGGACTGGCAATTGAGTTGAATGTGGTTCCACAAGTAATTGCCTCGCACCAAATCGTGACATATCTGCTCATGGCACAAGCGGGAGCATGGGCATTCGGAAGTATCTTCAACGGTGTCTTAAGAAGTCGCAATTTGATTGTTCCAGGTATTCTGCGAGAACACGTGATATTTCCTGTGTTCCACTTGCTACTTTCAGCTATCGCTTTGTCGTGGCTACACGGTGGGTTGCATGCCTATGCATCAGCATATCTTCTCAGCACCACCTTTGCTTCGGCTATTCTTTTCTTTATAGCGCTGAAAAACGACGCCATCCAAATGCGCTCACTGAATAAGTTGTCTCGAACAATTCGAACTGTTCAAGAAGTCATTCCCCTCTCAGCCATGGCCGCTCTCGATATGCTCATCTCTTCAGTGAGTATTATGGTTCTAGCCAACTATGTATCGCATCAAGAAGTAGCGACTTTCGCAATTGGGTTGCGCGTGTGTCAGTTAACTCAGATTGCTGCCGTTTCAGTTTCTCCATACATCGCGGTGCAACTCCTCAATCAATTTAAAAACCAAGTTATCATCCACCCACTGACGCACATCCGTTCTCCTCTCATTGTCGGAGCGTTAGGGGCAGCTGTTACAGCCACGCTGCTCATTGTTCTGGAACCTTGGGTCTGGTGGATCTTTGGTCTTTCTACGGCTTCTGCCCCAATGTTACTTCCTATACTCCTACTGGGATTCATTTCGGAGGCATGCAATCTTATTCTTCGCCAAGTGCTAGTTGCCACAGGGTCTAATCGCATCAATTTGGTCAGTTCTATAGTAGGGGTGTTCTGCACTCTATTACTGACGACCATATTGTGTCCCACCTATGGATTAATTGGAGCTGCAATTGCCCTTGCGGTTGCTACTTTGGTTGCAATGCTCATGCGGGTAAGAGCAATCTTGGATCTCCCTCAGCTCTCGGGACAGTCTAAGAGTGCGGCTATTTCTAAACTTTAGCTTTAGGACTCGTCTCTACAATTGTCCATAGGAATCATAGAAGAGATTTAAAATTGTTTGGAGTACATTTGATTACACTGTCCAGCCCCCTTAATTTGTACCAGTTCTAATTAGAGATTTCTCCTTTTGTTGATGTTTAAGCTTTCGAGCCAGGAGAGCTGGAGGCAGACCGACTACTCCATGGGGTCTCTCGAAATTGTATTCATGTTTCCATCGTGTCACCTTTCGTTGCGCATCTGAGATGGAGGAGAAGATCTCTTCGTTGAGGAGCTCATCTCTGACTCGTCCGTTAAACGCTTCGATGAAGGCATTCTGCTGCGGCTTTCCTGGTTGAATGGTGATGTGGCAGACGCCTCGCTTTGCGCACCAACGCTCAAATTCAGCGCCCTGGAACTCAGGCCCGCCATCGGTTCTGATAAAGCGCGGAAATCCGCGAAACGTCGCCACTGCATCGAGTCTCTCAACAAGCTTCCACCCAGGGATAGACGTATCAGCATAGAGCTCCAGACACTCCCGGGAGGCGTCATCGATGAGCGTCAAGAGCCGAAGTGCTCTGCCCGAGGACAAGGCATCACTCATAAAGTCCACTGACCAGCAGTCGTTTACCCATTCGGCAACCACCATCTGCGCTCTCTGAACCACCTGCTTCCTGCGCCTCTTTCTCCTTATCTGAAGCTTCTCTTCGCGGTATATCCGTGCCACCCGTTTATGGTTCACCTGCCACCCAGAGTGCCTTAGCCTTCGGTAAATCATCCGATAGCCAGCTCGCCGGTACTTCTTTGCGAGGAGAATAATCTTCGCCCGAAGCCTCTCGTTCCTGTCACGCTGCCGCCGGTACCGAAGAAGTGTCCTCGATGCCCCCACCAGTGCCGCTGCCCGACGCTCAGAGAGGTTCTTCTCTTTACGAAGAAACTCAACCGCTCGCCTCCGCTCATCGGGCGTCGCTGTATTTTTCGAGGAGCGCCTTTAACGCATCAATATCAAGCTCTTTATCAGCTACTATCTTCTTGAGCTTGCGGTTCTCTTCCTCGAGGCCTCTAAGCTTCCGAAGATCAAGGGCTGTCATCCCCTCGTACCTCTTCCGCCAGTTGTAGTAGGTCGCGTCGCTTATCCCGTACCGCCTACATACCACAGCCACTTCTCCCTTCTGCGCCTCAGAAAGAATCCGAACTATCTGCTCTTCACTGTATCGTTTCTTCATGGTTTCTCCTTTTACCAGAGAAACCTCTACTACAAACTGGTATTAATCTAGGGGCTCACAGCCATGGGACTTGAGCACAGTGGACCGAGAGATGATAGTCCGGGCGTACCGCCTTCTAGGCAGCGAACTTGCCCGACTCCGGCTCGGGTTTATGCGTATCGAAAAAAACTTTGAAGCGCTGTTCCCCAACGAAGTTTGGGGTGGATGTCACCATATGGGCACTACCCGTATGAGTAGCTCAGCAGCGACCGGAGTCGTCGATCGTAATTGTAGGGTTCACGGAATGGAAAACCTCTTCATCGCTGGGAGCTCTGTTTTCTCAACAAGCGGAGCGGCGAACCCTACCCTAACCATTGTTGCCCTCTCAATTCGTCTCGCAGCTCACCTATCGAGTAAGTTATCAAATTGAAAAGATGCCTTATGTCCTCACGTCGAGAGTTTCTTGGAGACACGCTTCCCACGCTGGCCTTTGCCGCCATCGCAAGCACACTGCCTGGCTGCGCAGGGAATATACCTGCCGCGCAGTTACAATCAGTGCTCATGCGAATTCAGGGCACAGCTCCTATTGGAAAAGCTTACTTGCAAGCGGTTGCGGACGAAGCGCATATCCCAGTTCTGGAAGCAGCCTTTCTCTCCACGGATCATCGAAGCGTTCTTACTCACATTCGAGACCTAATAAATCAAGATTACCTAGATGACAGGCTCATAATAGTTGAGGGTTGGCTTATGTCGAGAACAGAGGCAAGACTTGCTGCGCTGTCCTACCTTTGCTTCTCCTGAGGTGAATGTAGCTAGCGTTCCAGCGATCACGTTACATCCTGTCCGATCACTCCGGATGACTTTGAGTCCGGGATAGAAGGCGGACCAAGAAATGTCCGGAAGAATTTCCGCAGTTTGTCATTAATCTCGACCGTCGACTGGCATATGGAAATTTCAGCCTCCAGTGTCCTCACTTGTGCAAGCATTCGAGTTTGCATTCGCTGCGAGCGAACTTCCAGAATCTTTGGTAAACTGCTCTGCGCCATAGACTCGTCATCACTGAACAGTTTCTCGTGTAGCCTCTCCCCAGGACGGATGCCGATATACTTAATCTCGATTTCAGGACGATTCGCGACCTCCAACATACGACGCGCTAGATCAACCAATCGAATCGGCGCACCCATGTCTAGCACAAAAAGGGAACATTGCTTGGAAATGGTTAGAGAATTAAGAACCAACGAAACAGCCTCTGGAACGGACATAAAGTATCTCGTCATCTGAGGATCGGTGACTGTAACTGGACCGCCTCTTAGAATTTGCTGTCGAAACGTTGGTACTACACTTCCCGTACTTCCAACAACATTACCAAACCGTACAATTGTTGTTTCGGTTTGGATGGTGGTACCGCCGGGTTCGGTTAGCTCTTGGACCAGGGCCTCTGCAGCTTTTTTCGTAGCTCCAAGGACATTACAGGGCTCAACTGCCTTATCTGAGCTAATCAAAAGGTAGCGTTGAGCACCAGCCCTCTGCGCGGCCGTCAGGGTATTGATCGTTCCAAGGACATTCACCTTGAAAGCTTCGAAGGGATTCGCCTCTGTCAACGGAACATGCTTCAAAGCCGCAGCATGAATCACTACATCCTGGTTGCCTCCAAAGACCCGCTGCAATCCTCCTTCATCACAGACATCGCACAAAGAGTAAGTCGTTGGATAACCAAGCCTCAATGAGTCTAACTCTTGTTTCAAATTAAAAAGATTCAACTCACAGTTATCGATTAGGAGAAGAGACGAAATATCTAATGGCGCGATCTGTCGGACGATCTCTGACCCGATCGAACCGCCTGCTCCAGTCACTACGATTTTCTTTCCGCGTAAATACTCAGTTACAGCTGCAACACTTTCAGCATGTTCCATACGCTCGAAAAGCTGTTCCATGGGGACATTAACGCGGTCTCCATCTCCCGCGAGAACGAGAGATTGTTGAAATGCTATTTGGTCAAGCGAGTCGATTCGGATCAGACTTCTTCCGAGCTCCTTGCATACGCGTTGAATCTCAAACATCCGATCAAGCCCCATGGTGGGAATGGCGACGATTACGGCCTTGGCTGTTGGGTCCGATCGAAGCAACTCCGGGAGCAAGTCAAAGCCTCCCAGGACTGGGATTGTGTGAACGAGCGTCCCGTGTAGTTGCGGATTAGTGTCAAGAACAGCGATTGGAAAAAATCTTGAACTGGTCTGCGAGCGCAACATGCGGACTAGCGAGCGGCCCGTTGACCCTGCACCCAAAACGACCGCTCGATGAATTGACCCATATTCCTTGGGCTTAACCTTTGGAGTTCGTTCAAACAGTCGACGCGCTGTCAACCGAAAGCCGCCCGCGATAGCCAAGGAGAGCAACAGCTCGATCAATACTACCGAGCGCGGGAACCCCTCTATGCGCAAAAAAAGAGCAACTCCAGGGAAGAATAGGCTACTCCAAAAGTGTGCTTTGCATAACGAGAGCGCATCATCTGCTGAGAAGTATCGCCAAGGAAGCCTAGGAATTCGGAAGTACAGATAAAAGAGGGCGCGCAGTGCAAGTAACCCGAGAATCCCTCGAAGTAAATCGAGTTCTGCGGGGAACTGAGAGAAGTTAAACTCAAGCCTCAACCCTATCGCTAGTAGGTAGCTTATAGCGGTGAGCGGGATCAGCAAGACCAGTTCGCGCAGATAGGCAACCTTGCGACTTTTAAAGGATCGTTTGAGCGCTAGTACCTCTCGCTTAAACCAACCTATGATTTTGTTAAATAGCACCGCGATCATTGAGTTCGAGTATATTGGTTAAACTATCGGGGTGAAACTAGTAACCTCGTCACCTATGGATTCTTCTGGCAAATAGCTCTATCCTGGACTCCAAAGCGAGCATGATTTCTAACACACCTCTCTACTTGATTTAGAAGATGGCGTCCAAAGTCAGAAAAGCCGTAATCCCCGCTGCTGGTCTCGGCACTCGGTTCTTGCCCGCGACTAAGGCCGTGCCTAAGGAGCTGCTCCCGATTGTCGATACCCCGACCATTCAGTATATCGTCGAGGAGTGCGCCGGCTCAGGTATTGATACAGTTGTGTTGGTAACTGCCAAGGGTAAGTCACGAATCGTTGATCACTTCGACATCTACCCTGAGCTTGAGGAGAAGCTCGACAAGGAGGGGAAGCCAGAGCTCGCCGAAGCCCTGCGCAGAACCAGCAGCATGGTTCGAATGGTCATGGTTCGACAGGGCACCCCGAGAGGTCTTGGCCACGCCGTACTATGCGCCAAGGAAATTGTGGGTGACGAACCATTTGCCGTGCTGCTCGGTGATGATCTCGTAGATGCGAAGACACCATGCCTCAAGCAAATGATCGATGTGTACGAGCGGCACAGAAAGTCGGTCGTCGCGCTTATGGAAGTTGACGAGAGTGACGTGAGCAAATTCGGCATTTGCGGCGGTCAAGAGATAGAACCAAGAGTTTTCAATCTGGATGCAATGGTCGAGAAGCCCAAGCTGGAGCAGGCGCCTTCCCGAACGGCAATTGTCGGACGATATATCCTATCCCCAGCAATTTTCAGGATTCTCGAGAACCAAGCTCCCGGAAAGGGTGGTGAGATTCAGCTCACCGACGCCATGGCAACATTGATGAGGCAGGAAGGGTTTATAGGTTATCAATTCGAGGGCGATCGCTACGACGCCGGTGACAAATTTGGCTTCTTACAAGCAAATTTGGCATATGGCTTAAAGCGTCCCGATATCGCGCCTAAATTAATCGATTACATGAAGTCCGTGCTGACACAGCGGGGAGTCATCCGCAATGGCTGATGCGCCGATATTGAAATGGGTTCCCTACTGGGTCCGAAATTACGGGCAACCCGGGGTCGGTGAACAGCGCGCAGTCCAGGACTTCGTAGATTGCGAAACGATGGAGGCATGGCGCGGGTTCGAATCCGAGCTCATGGCCATTGCGAGCGGAAGCGTTCCAGAGAAAACCTTGGATGGCCTGGTCGGCGTAGCCAGAAGAGTCAAGTTTAACTCTTATGAGGAGTGGGCCAAAATGATGGTCGCGTGGCTCGCGAGCTCACGACGGTAGGTCCGCGCGCACTGCACGCTCTGCCCGATAGCGCCGGCGACAATCACCCAGCGGCCCGCTTTCCAGGGGACTCAGAATGAACCCAACAGTATAATATCAAAGTTAACGCCCCTACATAAAAGAAGCTCTGGGAGTACGTAAGGCTTGTAGACAGGACAGTAGAAACGCTCATGATAAGGAAGCTCATAAATGACCGTAGCTTTTCCCCGTCACTCGACCCCAGTAGGGGACCAACAGCAAAACAGTAAAGAGGTAATCCAACTATTAAGTCAGTCGGCCACGCATGCGGCACAAATAATACTTCTACAACCGTCGAACCTCTCCATCCATAGAACAGATCGCGAAGCGGATTACTAACCTACACCGACTGAAACGTAATTACTGAGATGCGCCGCCAAAGATGGAGACAATACTCCAACATACGCCATTGGTTGAGCGGGCGCCTGTCAGGACTGATATTACTAAGAATAGTACGGGCGCTGACACCAGGAATCGTGTCTAGCCAATAACGATTGCCTGTACAGCTGGTCTTTGTAAGCCAAGGGGCTAGCTATACCTTCTGCCCCTGCTTCGCCAGGAACTCATCATGATTCTTTGAAACTATGTTGAAGGCCTCCTCAGGTCCGCTGGCAATTGTTACGCAATCGAAGTCCTTGGCGCTGACGAGCCCGCGCTTGAGCGGGTACTCCTTCATCCAGTGAATAACCCCCTCCCAGAACTCCTTGTCCATCAGCACAATAGGACGGGGAGAAATATGCTTTACCTGGATCAGCTGCCAGGTGAAAAAGAGCTCCAAGACGGTACCGATGCCCCCTGGGGTAACTACCACCGAGTGCGAAAGCCGCATGAAGTCATCCAGTCGCGAGGAAAATTTGTGATGATGCCGCTTCACGTCCAGGTGCTGATTGGGCGTCGGTTCGAACTCCAGCTGGATGGAGATGCCATAGGATAAACTTTTGGATTTCTTTTCATCGACCCCAAGCTTGGCACCCTTGTTGGCCGCCTCCATAAGACCCGGACCGCCGCCGGTGAGAATATCGATGCCGCGCCACGAAAGCATCCGCGCCAACGTAAAGACATCCTGATATTCCTTTGTGTCCGGCTTAATGCGGGCACTGCCGAAAATGCAGGTGCGGTAAAACCGGTTCTCGTCGAGACTATGCAGCTCTCGCTCAATTAACATCACCCGCTGATAGAGGAGGCGCAGCCTCTCATCAAGATGCTTGCGCCGCTGGCCACGCGAGACCTTGGCAATCTTCGGACGCTTTACTGACTCGCTCTCCGGAACCGCTACTTCCACATGCTTGATGCTTTTGCCCACTGGACTACGAGGGGTTTTTGACTTCATTTTCATGATGCGAGCTTACAACGAACTAGCGAAAAAGAGTATCACAGCAAAACATGATGCTACCCAGCAATCTTAAGTCGCGGGGGCGCTGGGATAGTGTCCTGCTCGACCTTGTGGTGATCGTTGGAGGCTGCCGCGACCTCCTGCCGGGAAGAAACCAACTGCTCCCTGATCAGCGATGTCCAACTCTCCCAACCCGAGAGCTCCGAGCGCTCCGACACCACCTGAGCTAACTCTGCTTCAGAGTCCCCCGGATGGGCGTCGCAGATAGTCTGTAGTGAGGCCTCTACAAATCGAATGGCCTTGAGCACATCCGTGAAATGCTCGGGCATAATAGGGGGGGTCGGCGCACGTCGAGTACGCGCTTGAGCCCTTTCAAGCGCCTTACGCAACTCCGATGCCGCTTGCTCAAGTTCGCACAGCTCCTGTTGGCGCAGATGCGTGTTGTGAAGTCGTGGATTGTGATGCGGGTGGAAGAAGCGGTAAATATCCATTCAGGGCACACCCATACAGCCTTAAGCTATACATGGGGCCCTATCATTCGCTCAAGGGGGAATCTTTACCCGAGTCCCGGGTCAGTATTCCACTCGGCTTCTTCAGTTTGATCAAGATTCCGGCCAGGCTATGACAACCGCAATTTACGTAATTTGGTTTAGCTTACCCGCCCTCCTGTTCCTCATGGCTCTCTGGGCCTGGCTCGAAAAACTGAGTGACAAGCATAAGAAGACCCGCCCGGGTGAGCTCTTTAAGCAGGGGGTATTTGTGCTGGTTTGTGCCGGTATCGCTGTGCTCATCGATAAATACCTACTGGTCGAGGTCGCGGCTGCTATAAACTCGGAGTGGCTACCCCTCACCTTTCTCCAGATCATCCTCCTTCCGATCATCCTGCTCATTGGGGCTCGCCTATTGGGCCCCTCCGAGAAGATCCTCATCGGCAAGGAGACCAATAAACCGGGGGGACGACGTTAGTGCGAATCGCAGGGGTAGACGAGGTTGGAAGAGGCCCCCTTGCTGGTCCCGTGTGCGCCGCGGCCGTGGTACTACCCCCAGGGTACCAAAACTCGTCCATACAGGACTCCAAGAAGCTCACTCCCCGCCAAAGAGAGGCTCTGGTGCCAGAGATAAAGCGGATCGCGCTCTCTTGGGCTATCGTCTCCGTTGGTCACCACAGGATCGAATCGCTCAATATTCGTGAGGCCTCCAGAGTTGCCATGAGCCTAGCTGTGAAGCGGGTCCAGGCCGATTTGGTGCTAGTCGACGGTAATGTTCCAATAGAGGTGCCCATCCCTCAACGAACCATAGTAGGTGGGGACGCCTCTGTAATTCAGATTAGCGCGGCATCTATCCTTGCCAAGGTTTGGCGTGACCACCTCATGGCAGTCCTGGACGGTCGATACCCGCAGTATGGCTTCAAGCAGCATGCCGGGTATCCAACAAGCAGTCATCGAGCCGCCATAAGGCTCTACGGACCTTGTAATGTGCACAGAAGAACATTTCGAGGCGTCGTCGAGTACCTTGGACTTGCCAGTGCCCCTAATGGGGCCAGCCCGGCCTCTTAGGCGCTATTTTTTTGAGTAGCTCCTCTAGGGAAACACCCCCGATGCATCTCCGATAACAAGGATGCCCCCGTGTTCTGCCGCACGGCAGGAAACGAGACCCCGGCTATGCTTTCACGGATCCTTTCATCAGCGCTGCGTCCACGGGCCTTTGTTCGAGCTCTGCGAAGAAGGATACTTGGAGCTCGCGGGGAAAGCTGTGCGTGTGCATACTTGAGGAGGCGCGGATTCCTGATCCTGGCCATGAACTGGCGGTGGCGGCGGGGTGAAATTGATATCGTGGCGGGAATTGGCCATCACCTCGTCGCTGTTGAGGTGAAAACGCGGCGGAGGCTCTGGAATCTGACCACTCAAGAGCTTGTGCGGGAGAGCCAACAGAGAGGCATGAGACACCTTCTAAAGGCCTACCGGAGTCAGCACTCAGCCCTGGTGAGACGATTGCTTCTCTGGCACGACAGAGCTGATTTAATCATCATACGGCCCACGACGAACTTGGGTACCGCGTGGCTAAAAGTTACTCATCATCACGAGCACTTTTTCTTTTAAGGCCCAGAGCCAGAACTTACTCCGGAAATGGCTTCACAAGGCGAATAAGCGTCTCTACAGCGGAAACCATCGAGGAAAGGGCGATCCATTCTCGCCTTGAGTGAAACAATACCCCCCCTGCAAACAGATTGGGCGTTGGATGCCCGGCCGCGCTAAGCAGGCTGCCATCAGTGCCTCCCCGTATCGGCACTTCCTGTAGAGTAAGCCCTGCCCTGCGGATGGCAAACCTCGCACGTTCTACTACCTCAGGGGCCTTATCGAGCACTCCCTTCATGTTCTCATACTGCTGGCGCGCCTTCATGGTGAGCTTGGCTCCGGGCACACTTTCTTGGAGAAACTGACAGGCCCGATCAAATGCCCTAATCCTCTCCAAGTTCTTCTCTCTTGCGAAATCACGCAAAATAAAGCTCAAGGTGGCTCGCTCATGATCCCCTTGAATCCCCGTGAGGTGCCAGAACCCTTCACGACCATCGCTGCGCTCGGGGGTATCTCCTTGGGGTAGCATGCTCACCAGTCTAGATGCGAGGACCGCTGCATTTATCATCCTTCCTTTGGCATACCCCGGATGCACGCCGACCCCTTCAATCTGTATGTCGACCGCGTGAGCATCAAAGCACTCCACCTCTAGCGAACCAGGGAGCCCTCCATCAACCGTGTAGCAAGCACGCGGCAACCGAGAAAGGTCGAGCCCCAATATGCCCCTTCCGATCTCCTCATCATGGGTGAAGCATACTACCAAGTCGGTATGGGGCAGCTTCTTAAACTCAATCAGCGCTGCCACCAGGCTCATAATCTCCGCCACACCCGCCTTGTCATCTGCTCCCAGGAGCGTACGTCCCGATGCAGTAATAATCGAGTCACCGATGAACGCGTACAGCTCTGGACAGGTTTCCTTGGTCAGCCGCAGCTCCGCATCTTCAGGAAACAGGATAGCACTGCCATCCCAGTCCCGGTGCACCTGAGGCTTCACTCCATCACCGGGCTGATCGGGCGACGTATCAACATGCGCCAATAACCCAATCGCCTCGCCCCGGCTACGCCCTGCCAGACGGGCATATAAATATCCGTACTGGTCTCGAAACACATCGGTAAGCCCCATACCCTTGAGCTCTCTTTCGAGCTGCTCGACCAGCTCGAGTTGGCATGCTGAGGAGGGATTCGAGGAGGAATTCGGATCCGAAGTGGTATGAATCTGAACATACTCCAGGAATCTGCGCTCTACATCCGCAGCGATAAAGGAGCGCAGTTCCGCTGGCAGATCAGATCTCGATAGGCTGCTCATAGGGAAACCTCAATAGTTAGCTGCACCGTTACAGTGCACCAAGTTCATGGCGCGGGGGCACTACTCTTTGTCGATAGCTGCACGGCCGATTTACGGGCTGCTGCATTTGCCAGAAGTTCCTGTACCTTCTCTAAAAGCTTCGAAGTCTTGAATGGTTTCTGCAAGAAGTCACTTAGAGGGTGCGGAGCCGCGTGCACGTTCTCTGTAGAGAATCCGGACATCAGAAGCAGGGGGATATCCCCGAAGGCCTGCCGCAGATCCTCTGCAAACTGCATTCCCGTCCGATGCGGCATCACGATGTCGCTTACAATCAAAGCAAACTTCTGCGGATTGCTCTTTACAATCGAAAAGGCCTCGTCTACCGATGCCGCCTGCATCGTAGTGAAGCCGTGGGCGTTAAGGATCTCGGCTGTGCCCTGTCGTACAAGAGGTTCATCATCTAAGACGAGAATACACTCTCCGCTGCCTTGGAACACCGCCTCATTCGACTCCTCCACCCGTGTCGCATCTCGGAAGGCCGGCAGGTATACGGCAAAAGTAGTTCCTACACCCTCTTCGGATTCCACACGAATAAAGCCGTGCGCCTGCGTTACTATTCCGTAAGCAACAGGCAGTCCTAATCCGGTTCCGCGTCCCGCCGGTTTCGTCGTAAAGAAAGGCTCGAACAGTTTTGGCCGTACCGAGGATGGAATACCCTGCCCCGTGTCGCACACTTCGAACACCACGTAATCGCCCGCTGGTGCCTGGTCATTCCCGAGTCCTTCTGAACCATCCAGGCGCCGTTCCGATGCCCGTATGGTGAGCGTTCCTCCATGAGGCATGGCATCTATTGCGTTCAGAGCCAAATTCAACAGGACCTGCTGTAACTGGTTCGGGTCAATCAGTACCGATGGGCAATCCGAAGGGACAGAGGTATGGAACTCGATGTTGTTCTTGACGATGGAATGAACCAGGCTGGCGAGATCGTCAATCGCCTCACTGGCCGAGAGCAGCTGCGGGTCTACTTGCTGCTTGCGTCCAAAGGTAAGGAGCTGCTGAGTTAGAGCGGACGCACGAGCAACTGCTGTTGAGATGTTCTGTACATGCCGCTCCTCTAACGGACGCCCTCCTGAGTCTCGAATCAGCCGAGAAAGCAGATCGGCATTCGCCCCGATAACCGTGAGCACGTTATTGAAGTCATGCGCCACGCCTCCGGCGAGCTGTCCCAAGGCCTCCACTCGCTGCACATGCTCGAGTTGGCGTCGCAGCTCCGCCTCTCTCTCCCGCGCCTGCACCTCATTAGTTATCTCAAGGGCCAGCCCACCAATGTACTTTTTGCCATGCTTGTCACGAACCAGGAACTTCACGGTCATGAACACAAGAGCACCTTTATCCGTCGGTATCTCCTCCGTCACCACTATCGACTCGCCCGTGTCGAGCACATGATTATCATTGCGCGTAAACTGTTCGGCCGCCCCAGGCCACAGCTCCGCATCGGTACGCCCTACCACGTTGCTTGCAGCAAAATGAAAGCGCTTCAAGAATGCCGTGTTCGTATACAGGTGTCGGCCAACGGAGTCCTTGATGAAGGCGATAACGGGACTATGATCCATAAACCGGTGGAATCTCTCCTCGCTTTCTTTCAGGGCGTCCTGAGCTTCTTTCTCACGGGTTACATCCTGCACGATCCCCACTACAACACCCACCGTCCCATCTGCTTCAATGACGGGAGCCGTGTGCGCATACAGCCAGCGCTCGGATCCGTCCGCAGCACTGACTCTGAATCGAAAGCCATCGGGATCAGGTTCAGTGGGATTGAGCATTTTCTGTACGACGGACTCACGATCTTCGGGGGCGATTCGCCTCTGCCATGCGTCGGGGTGCACTGCCAGCTCGTCCGAACTGAAAGAGAACAAACGTTCAAAGCCAGAGCTCACGTAGGAGAAGGTGTTACTTTCCGCTGAGGCCACAAATAGCCCGTGTTCCAAGTAGCGGCCCAATGTCGTCAGAAAGCGATCCCGCTCGATGAGCCTTTGCCCCAATTGCCGGCGTTCGACCACTAACGCAGCTAGCAAATGAGTGGTGATGCTGGCTACGATAAGAAACCCCTGTTCCCAAACAATCGCCAGGGTTGGATGAAGGGGCACACCTGCGGAGCCGCGTGACCCGAGTATGAGTCCTAAAGATATAGACATCCCGATCAACACGACCGAGATGGCAGTCGCAAACGTTCCGACTCGCCAGGCTGCCCAAATTACAAAGGGGAGTAGACTCATGGTGACGAACACGGAGGCTGAATGCTCTGCGATTAAGCCAGCAAAGAGTAGGCTCGCTAGCCCCGCTACCCCGAAAAGACATAGCAATGCTTCGGAGAGGCGGACATCAAAAAGGTCCTGCTCAGCACGCAGCCTCGAAACAAGGACATGCGTCACGGGACCTGCGACGAGCACACCGGTTAATGTCCCGAATAACCAGTGTTGAAAGAAGTGGACACCCTGATAGTCCAGGGCAAAGCCTTTTGTGTAGATCGTCGAAAGCGTCGCCGAGACGAGAGACGCTGCGAGCCCAGATCCAATGCTGAAATAAAGAACATGCTGGGGCTTTGAGAAGCTGAACGATTTGCCGCGTAACAGGGCGCGCACAATGAGAACGCCAACTATTCCTTCGATGATTGTGATGAGGGTATATACAACTGCCGTCGGAACGGATTGCCCCTCGACGAGATTCCCAAGGATGTTGGAGCAGGCGAGTGCCAAGCATATGAGCCACCAGATGTGCTTTGCGTGCAGAAGCAAAAGTGCCCCAAACACTCCGCTTGGCAGCCACAGGAGGGCAATATGTTCTGAAGGAATTACCGTTAATGCGCTCCATAGCGCACTCACAAGGAAAAGAACCGAGGCCCCGAGGAAGAGCCGCACTTGTGCTTGGGGGGGCTGTGAGCCCCTAGATTAATACCAGTTTGTAGTAGAGGTTTCTCTGGTAAAAGGAGAAACCATGAAGAAACGATACAGTGAAGAGCAGATAGTTCGGATTCTTTCTGAGGCGCAGAAGGGAGAAGTGGCTGTGGTATGTAGGCGGTACGGGATAAGCGACGCGACCTACTACAACTGGCGGAAGAGGTACGAGGGGATGACGGCGCTTGATCTTCGGAAGCTTAAAAGCCTCGAGGAAGAGAACCGCAAGCTCAAGAAGATAGTAGCTGATAAGGAGCTTGATATTGATGCGTTAAAGGCGCTTCTCGAAAAATACAGCGACGCCCGATGAGCGGAGGCGAGCGGTTGAGTTTCTTCGTAAAGAGAAGAACCTCTCTGAGCGTCGGGCAGCGACACTGGTGGGGGCATCGAGGACACTTCTTCGGTACCGGCGGCAGCGTGACAGGAACGAGAGGCTTCGGGCTAAGATTATTCTCCTCGCAAAGAAGTACCGGCGAGCTGGCTATCGGATGATTTACCGAAGGCTAAGGCACTCCGGGTGGCAGGTGAACCATAAACGGGTGGCACGGATATACCGCGAAGAGAAGCTTCAGATAAGGAGAAAGAGGCGCAGGAAGCAGGTGGTTCAGAGAGCGCAGATGGTGGTTGCCGAATGGGTAAACGACTGCTGGTCAGTGGACTTTATGAGTGATGCCTTGTCCTCGGGCAGAGCACTTCGGCTCTTGACGCTCATCGATGACGCCTCCCGGGAGTGTCTGGAGCTCTATGCTGATACGTCTATCCCTGGGTGGAAGCTTGTTGAGAGACTCGATGCAGTGGCGACGTTTCGCGGATTTCCGCGCTTTATCAGAACCGATGGCGGGCCTGAGTTCCAGGGCGCTGAATTTGAGCGTTGGTGCGCAAAGCGAGGCGTCTGCCACATCACCATTCAACCAGGAAAGCCGCAGCAGAATGCCTTCATCGAAGCGTTTAACGGACGAGTCAGAGATGAGCTCCTCAACGAAGAGATCTTCTCCTCCATCTCAGATGCGCAACGAAAGGTGACACGATGGAAACATGAATACAATTTCGAGAGACCCCATGGAGTAGTCGGTCTGCCTCCAGCTCTCCTGGCTCGAAAGCTTAAACATCAACAAAAGGAGAAATCTCTAATTAGAACTGGTACAAATTAAGGGGGCTGGACAGGGGGAGGGACGTTCAAATGATGTCGGATATGGAAGCGCCACTATTGCTGCTCTCCCGTAAAAGCTTTGACGAAGGCCGCTGGATTGTACCCTAGCTCGAACGTAACGTTAACCAGTGCATGCCGCGGGGACAGTGCTCGGAATTACTCGCTCATTCGGATCTTGCAAAGTCGTTCGAAAAGGCACACCACATCAGCTTCTTGGGCAGGTCATAAGAATAGCCCGAAAATCGAAATAACGATACAAGATCACTGTTTCAGCGGGTGTCCGGCCGCGCTGAGTTTGGTGATTACTCGCTGCGAAAGGGCGTTGAGCTCTTCACCGGAGAGGGTGCCCTCCTTGCTTCCAAAGGTGAGCCTGAGAGTAACACTCTTTTCATGGTCATTCAGCTCATACACACTTAACACGCTCAAACGCTGAAGCTCCGCGAGGCTGAGGCTTCGCACGACCTCTATCACCTGCGATATCGACTGGTCACGTCCTGCGAGCACGGTTAGATCGATTTCCGAAAGCGGAAACCGCGCGAGCGGTTGGTAGCGAATAGGATCACTCAAGTACAGCTCCTCTACAGCGGTCACATTGACAACGGCAATGCTGACGTGGGCTGAGATCTTGAAGTTCCTAAGCAGCATCGGATGAATTCTTGCTACGACTCCAACTTCGCTATCTCCGGACCATAACGACATTACCTGGTCGGGATAGAGCCCCGACCATTCACTCGGGATTAAGCCACCGCTAGTGCCATTATCAAACCGGATAGGCACTTTGAGCCGCCGGAACAGCGCTTCGATGGTGTCCAGCAACGCCACCGTTTTATCTGCTTTCTCATCACAAAAGAGACAACCGAGATGCGTTTCCTCGCGAGAAAAATGTTTGGGATCCGCGAAGTAGGATCGTCCGATCTCGAACGCTCTAAATGCAGAGTAGTGCTTGTGGTTCAAAGCGCACACATCAAGGAGAGATGGGATGAGAGAAGGTCGCATTCGATCCCGATCTCGTGAAATGGGATTCGCCAGCTCAAGCTCTTGTGCAGCCCTCTTCCACTCTGCGCGATTGAGCAGATCCTCACCAATCATCGGGTAGGTGGTGACTTCCAGGCTGCGGCCATGCAGTACCATCACATCTCGGATCAGCCGGTGCACCCGCAGTCCAGTTGAAGGGGCAAGCGGCGAAATAACTCCCGCCGGTGCCTTGGGCGCAATATTGTCGTACCCAATGATACGACCAACCTCTTCTGCGATATCGGCATCGAACTCGAAATCGCGGGTCCCTCTGAATGACGGTACCGTTACCAGCAGTGCTGAGCGATCCGCCTTCACCGTAAACCCCAGTCGTGTCAGTATGTCCACGATTTGATTCTCTGCTATCTCTCTACCGAGAGCCGCCTCGATGCGTTGGGTAGAGGTTCGAATCTGCCGCAGGGGGAATGCATTCTCAGGTGGACCCGCGTATTCGAGACTTCCGCTCACCACGGCGCCAGGGCAGATCTCGAGGGTCAGTTCAGCGGCGCGTAGCACCGTTATGATTACTCGGGAAGGATCCAGTCCCTTTTCAAAGCGAGCGGATGAGTCAGTTCGCACCCCCAAACGTGTGGACAGCTTCCGGATCTCAGAGGGGAGCCAGTTGGCCGCCTCAATGAACACGCTCTGCGTATCCGGTTGAATGCCGCTGGAGAGCCCTCCGATGATGCCCCCGACTACCAGCGGGCCCTGGGCGTCGCATACCACGGTGTCCCCCGGCACAAGCTGTGCAGTCGTTCCGTCAAGTAGCGGGAGCTCAGAGGGTTGGCTGAGTCTACGCACCACTATCTTGTTGGCCCGAATCTGTGATCTATCGAACATGTGAACGGGGCCGCCCACTTCCAGCATCACATAGTTGCCGATATCCACCAAATTGTTAATAGGCCGAAGCCCTGCCGCGATAAGTCTTCGCTGCATCCACAGAGGACTTGGTGCTACCTTCACATTGTCGATGGAGAGGCCGTAATAGCAGACACAGCTGGATGGGCCATCCAGCGATACCTGTATCGGGCCTCGATGAGGAGGGAGCTTTTCCTGCCATTTTGACTGCCAACTCTCGGCATACAGATCCTTAAATGGCCGTCGGAGAATTGCGGCCAGCTCACGACCTACTCCCAGGTGGCCCCATAGATCTGGCCGATGGGTGAGGGACTTATTATCGAACTCAATAACGACATGCTCATCGCCAAGTATGTCCCGAACTGATTGACCCATCCGCGCTGCTGCTGGCAGCTCCCACACGCCCGAATGGTCTGAGCCAACCCCCAGTTCCTGTTGCGAGGCGAGAAAGCCGGAAGAGCGTTCCCCCTGGATATCTTTTGCCTCTACTGGCCCCGCAGGGAGCACCACTCCCGCAGGGGCATAGGCACATTTCATCCCTGAGCGCACATTCGGAGCACCACATACCACCTGAAATTTCCCTGCCGGCCCAGCGTCGACCTCTGCCACCTGCAAATCGCGATTCTGCGGGTGCGGTCTGAGGGTCCTAACCTCGACGACTAGACAGTGTTGGAGATGGGCCTCTGGACGAAGTACATCCTCCACCTCAGCGGTGGTTGAGGTAAAAAGTTTGGCCAAGCCCTCGGGGGAGGTGTCGTTGAGTGCTACAAAGTCTGAGAGCCAAGATAATGAAATTCGCATGAGGTTGTGACCTAGATGGAGCGGAATTGGGAAGCAAATCTCAGATCCCCTGAGCGCAAATGACGGATATCCTCGATGCCATGTCGCATCATCAGCAGGCGATCTACCCCGAGTCCAAAGGCGAATCCGGAGTACTCCTCAGGATTGATACCACCATTGGTAAGCACACGCGGATGCACCAGTCCGGCACCGAGGAGTTCAACCCATCCAGAGTAACCACAAACAGGGCACCCCTTCTCGGCGCACATTAAACACTTCATATCGATTTCCAGTCCTGGTTCGACGAACGGGAAATAACTCGGACGGGTGCGCACCTCGACCGTATGATGAAAAAGGCTCGAGTAGAGCTGTTGGGCGAAGTATATCAAATGGGCGATGCTAATATTCCTGTCGACAAGCATCCCCTCGAATTGAAAGAAGGTCATTTCATGGGATGCATCAGTGCGCTCGCAACGAAACACACTGCCCGGGCCGACAAATCGGAATGGGGGCTTTCTGGATTCCATGCCCCGGATCTGAATGCAGCTTGTGTGGGTGCGGAGCACATGCTGATTGTCGTGGAACCAGAAGGTGTCTTGCATGTCGCGGGCCGGATGGTCGCGAGAGACATTGAGGGCTTCAAAGTTGTGCCAATCATCTTCGATGTGTGGGCCATCGAGCACATCGAATCCCATGTAGAGGAAAATATCCTCGAGTTCACGCAAAATAGAAACCAAAGGGTGGTAGCCTGCTGATTTGAGCCCGCCTTCAAGAATGGAATCCCGGAGGCCCAGATCTACACGACCCCCTAATAGTTCCTTATTCACTCTTGCCTTGACGGCTTGCTGCAAACGTTCCTCGATCAATAACTCGGCCTTTGTTTTGGCCTGATTGACCTCGGCGCCAAAACTGCGCTTCTGATCAGGAGGCAGGTCCTTCAGGAGTTTGAGCTGCTGCGATATCTTGCCATCTTTGCCGATGAAATTTGCCTTTACTTTCAAGACCTCGGGCTCGCTGCTGGCCTGAGCAAGTGCTGTGCTTAATTCCTTCAGGATGGAGTCTAGAGACTGGCTCATAAACCTAGGGGAGAATTCAGTGCTTATGACCACAAGCAATAGCAGATCGGAGCGCCTCTCAGCAATTTCTAGAGCGCATCCGGAAATGCCCTCTAGTGTACTGTTCATTGGACTCCGGACTCCCTGTCCTGCGTCGAATTCGCTCCAAGCTCTGCTGGGCGGACCCCGAGAAGCCCAGCTCCGCGTCGCTCCAGCCGCTTCGCGGCTGCCTGGCCACCCCTGGCCGGCTAGTTTCCTGAGACTCGACTTATTTACGAAACTCATTGACTCGGGCGAAGACGGTTGAACCGACAAGAGCTGCGAAATAAAATCAAGGGCAGCGGGCTGTTCAGCAATAAAAAAAGCCCTACGAGGCTTGCGCCTCGTAGGGCTTCACTGAGATGGCACGAACTCAATCGTGTCTCTCAACACCTTCCCCACTTCTCAGTGAGAAAGGTAAAGTCCCAGCAACTTCCTACTTTCGCGGGAAATCCCACTATCATCGGCTCTAGAGGGCTTAACGACCGTGTTCGGTATGGGAACGGGTGTGGCCCCTCCGAAATAATCACCAGGGCTTAAAGATCCAATAAATCTCTAAGCTCTAGCGACATCCCGCTGGCACTATTCAGGCCACACATAGAGCGCATGTGAAATCTTGGCGCTAGCCAAGTTTCACAAGCAAGCATGCTTGGCCCCTCCGAAATAATCACCAAGGCTCAAAAGTCTATTTCAACTTTAAGCTTTGAGGATCCATCGCGGAGTTCTAAAAACAGAAACTGGATTTCATGCGAGCAAAGTACAGCACTGGCCAAACTTTGCTCGCAGAAATCGTGGTAACTCCAGATTCCTGGAGTACCTCACACCAGAACTTCAGTCCTGGCGATCAACTAATCGTCATTATCGAGCGCGATTCGTAAAATAAAAATCTACGTTTCGCAGATATTGCACATCTCGGTGCTTACCCCTCGTTTCAGCAATCATTGATAGATCAAGCACGATCTAAAAAATGTCGCGTAAACCATTGGTAAAAAAAGCATTGTAGCGTCGGTGGTCTGAATTAATCAGACAACAAGCTACCTACCTTGAATTACGCAATCTCTCCACGTGCAAGCACGCTCTTGAGAAAGCGCTTCCGCGTAATTCAAATCTTGGTTTTGCCAAGTTTGAATTGCTAGAAACAAGGAGGAATTAAGAAAATTTAAGCCGATCGGCAAATTAGTACTGGTTAGCTCCATACATTACTGTACTTCCACACCCAGCCTATCAACGTTGTAGTCTACAACATGCCTTAAGGGAGATCTTATCTTGGAGGCGGCTTCCCGCTTAGATGCTTTCAGCGGTTATCCGTTCCGGACATAGCTACCCAGCTGTGCCACTGGCGTGACAACTGGTGCACCATAGGTCCGTTCACTTCGGCCCTCTCGTACTAGAAGTAACTCTCCTCAAATCTCCTACGGCCACGGCGGATAGAGACCGAACTGTCTCACGACGTTCTGAACCCAGCTCGCGTACCGCTTTAATTGGCGAACAGCCAAACCCTTGGGACCTACTCCAGCCCCAGGATGCGATGAGCCGACATCGAGGTGCCAAACCTCCCCGTCGATGTGGACTCGTGGGGGAGATAAGCCTGTTATCCCCGGCGTACCTTTTATCCGTTGAGCGACGACCCTTCCATACAGGATCGCCGGATCACTAAGGCCTACTTTCGTACCTGTTCGAGATGTCCCTCTCACAGTCAAGCAAGTTTATGCCTTTACACTCGACGCGTGGTTTCCAAGCACGCTGAACTTGCCATTGCGCGCCTCCGGTACTCTTTGGGCAACTATGTTTTTCTCCTGCGTGGCACTTTGTAAAGAAAAGATGGCAGTATGAACGGCTCTACAAGAGCTTGGAATTGTTCATACGATCGCCCAGATATATATATTTGGACTCCGTCTTTTTGATGACGCTCCTTGCAAATGAGCTTGAACTTTGTCTCCAGCGTTCGAATAGCGATCGCTATACTTTGTGCGTCGTAACCCTGTGTATTTAGTATGACGGTCTTTGAGTCCTTCGATTTGAGTGACCCATCATCCATATACCAGTACGCCAGAGCCCGTGGTGTTAACCATCGGTGTAGCAGTTTTGGAATCGACTTGTGTCGGCCCTTATAAAACTGCTGCGCATAAAAGCGGAAAGCTGCATGGCTATAAGTTTGAAACGTTAAGTTTGTGGACTTACTGCCAGTACTGCTTTGTACTATTCGCTCGCGAGGGGGAGTTCTTACCCACTCCTTGAAAAGCTCATAGAGGTGATTCACGTAATCGGCATGAGCTGCCGACTGTTCTACCTTCACTCGAAAGATGTTTCCGCCTGGCCGACGCTCCAGATGGGCGTCACCGAGGAGAATTCCGACGAGTGTTTCGTGCTGAATCTCAGAGATTCGCAACGATCTTTTGAGCTCTTCAATTTGTTTTGAGCGCATCGATTAAAGTGCCGCGAGAGTTCTGACTAATAATGTCAGCTTTCAGTCGCCTGAAAGTTCAGACTGTATCACTCTCCAATGGTACTACTGTATACCATGGAGACTTGGCGTTCAGTCGTTGAGGGGAAATCGAAGCGCAACTTGAATCTTGCTCCGAAGTCTTCCCTGCTGATTGTCCGCACCAGTGCATTTTCACTGAATCATTTTTTAACCTTCCGAATCGTGGTGTTACCAGGTTCGGATAGTTGCTGATTCAGTAGCACATGGATTCTAACCCTTTTTCAACCGAAGCAAGAGTGAGCTTCGATGATGAAGAGACGGAGTTTCCAGCATACAGCCAAATTTGCCTTACACGTTACCGTGTAAGCGCCCCTAATTTCATTCCACAGGTCATTTGATCTATGGAAAGTCAATTTATCAGGCGCGATAAATTGCTTATGCGGTCGAGGCGACCGCCCCAGTCAAACTACCCACCACGCGCTGTCTTGGATGAGGATTACTCATCTCAGTTAGAGGTCAGAAACTGTAAGGGTGGTATTTCAAGGTTGACTCCATTAAGGCTAGCGCCCTAACTTCAAAGTCTCCCACCTATCCTACACATACAATTCCCGACATCAACGCGAAGGTATAGTAAAGGTGCACGGGGTCTTTTCGTCCTGCCGCGGCTACCCGGCTTTTTTACCGAGATATCAATTTCACTGAGTTCGTCGTCGAGACAATGGGGATGTCGTTACGCCATTCGTGCAGGTCGGAACTTACCCGACAAGGAATTTCGCTCAGATCTCCTAATTTGTTTCCAATTTAGCTGGACTTTCTCTTTGCAATCCGCGGTTCATCTTTATTGCTATGGAGCGAATTTCTTCAATTCCATTTTTTCTTAAATGAACCCCACCTTCCATCAATAAGAGCACTGACTTGAATAATTCAAAATCAAGCTTCTTTTTTGATTGAAGTGGATGCTTACTGAAGAACGGGATAATTATTTCACGTAGGTGTTCTAATTTTCGAACTCGATAGGCTAGACGGTCTCCGTGATTCACCCGAACCACGCCACAACCGAAAAAGCTTTTCAAGGCTTCTAATAATTGAACGTCTCGTTTGTGTTGGACGACTGTGAATTCAGGCAAGACCTGAACACCCAGCGTCATTTCCTTATGAGTATTAATACCCACATGGAAACAACCTTCTCCATCTACAAATCCTACAACCCAATCTGCATTAAGATTCATGGGACGCACCAAACGTAAAGTCTCTGAGGGTTCCCGGAACGACCCGGGCCTTCCCTGCTGATTGCCTCCCTGTCTGTTGGATTTTCACTGCCAGAACAAGTTCTGGCGAGTACCATACAGTTTTTGAAGGGTTTCCAGCATATGGTTTAGTTTTACTAAGGCTAGCGATTCTATCTTTAACCTTAGGACCGTTATAGTTACGGCCGCCGTTTACCGGGGCTTCGGCTCATCGCTTCGCGTAAAGCTAACGATTCACCTTAACCTTCCGGCACCGGGCAGGCGTCAGACCCTATACTTCCTCTTACGAGTTTGCAGAGTCCTGTGTTTTTGGTAAACAGTCGCAACCCCCTGCTCTCTGCAACCCTCAATAGCTTCAAAAAGTAAATTCTTTAACTATCGAAGGCCCACCTTCTCCCGAAGTTACGGTGGCAGTGTGTTGAGTTCCTTGACGACGATTCTCTCAAGCGCTTTAGTATACTCTACTCGCCCACCTGTGTCGGTTTACGGTACGGGCAGTGCTGTACTCACTTAGAGGCTTTTCTTGGAAGTGTGGGATCAATCAGTTCGCTCCGGGTTTCCCCTTTGCTCCCCATTACCTCTCGGAATATGCCAGAGCGGATTTGCCTACTCCAGCTTCCTACGGGCTTAGACCGCGAACCAACATGCGGCTGATCTACCCTCCTTCGTCCCCTCATCGCTAAAACGTACAACGCTGGCACGGGAATATTAACCCGTTTTCCATCGACTACGCCTTTCGGCCTCGCCTTAGGACCCGGCTTACCCTGGTAGGATTACCCTAGCCCAGGAACCCTTGGGCTCACAGCGGAAGAGTTTTTCACTCTTCTTATCGTTACTCATACCGGCATACTCACTTGTCTGAACTCCACGCGTCCTTACGGTCACGCTTCAATGCACAGACAACGCTCCTCTACCGCTCCTCAGGTCCGAAGACCTGTTAAACCCGTAGCTTCGGTACAATGCTTAGCCCCGTTAAATTTTCCGCGCAGGAAAGCTTGACTAGTGAGCTGTTACGCTTTCTTTAAAGGATGGCTGCTTCTAAGCCAACCTCCTAGTTGGCTTAGCTCTCCCACAACGTTTGCCACTTAGCATTGATTTTGGGACCTTAGCTGACGGTCTGGGATCTTTCCCTCTCGCGAACGGACCTTATCACCCGCCCACTGACTCCCGGATTCTGACTCTAACGGTATTCGGAGACTATCTGGATTTGGTAGACTGGTAGGTCCCCTAGTCCAATCAGTGCTCTACCCCCGTTAGATATATTGTCCGAGGCTATACCTAAATATATTTCGAGGAGAACCAGCTATCACCCGGCTTGTTTAGCCTTTCACTCCTACTCACAGCTCATCCGAGAAATTTTAAACTTTCACCGGTTCGGTCCTCCGCCAGGTGTTACCCTGGTTTCAACCTGTCCATGAGTAGATCGCACGGGTTTCGGGTCTACTCCGTGTAACTAGACGCCCTTTTAAGACTCGCTTTCGCTACGGCTACGCCTCACGGCTTAACCTAACGCTACACAGAAGTAACTCGCCGGCTCATGATGCAAAAGGTACGCGGTCGCACGTTAAGTCCGAAGACTTCATAGTGCTTCCACTGCTTGTAGATGTACGGTTTCAGGTCTATTTCACTCCCCTTTAGGGGCGCTTTTCACCTTTCCCTCACGGAACTAGTTCACTATCGGTCAGTAACGAGTATTTAGCCTTGGATAATGGTCCACCCAGATTCCCACAAGATTCCTAGTGTCTCGTGGTACTCAGGAACGTACTCACAGCCTTTGTCGGTTTCGCTTACAGGGGTTTCACCTTCTGTGCCCTAGCTTTCCAACTAAGTTCAACTACCCACTCGGGTCTGCTTTATTGTACGCCCTACAACCCTCGACGAGCATTTATGCTCGTCGAGCACGCCGGAGGCGATATGAAATACGCGTAGCGTAGTTCACGTCGCGGAGGCGGGCTCTCCTATGCATAAATGTTTCAGTCAACCTTCGCTTGCTCGCGCAAGCTCCGGCCGATCTCCTCGCATTTATGTTCGCTTCGAACATAAATGCTCGTCGAGTTTAGGCTCTTCCCTTTTCGCTCGCACTACTGGGGGAATCTCTTTTGATTTCTCTTCCTGCAGGTACTAAGATTTTTCAATTCCCTGCGTTGGCTTCCTTTCGGATGGTCATAAAGACCAGGTTTCCCTATTCAGAAATCTCCGGGTCAAAGTTTATTCGGCAACTCACCGGAGCTTATCGCAGCCATATCACGTCTTTCTTCGCCTGTTACTGCCGAGGCATCCACCGTACACCCTTAGTAGCTTAAATATTTCTTAATATCTGTCGCTACCGATTGATGTGCTTTCTATTCTACTACCGCAGAGCTTGCGCCCTGCGAGTCAATTCCGCCTCGTGGAAGTTTTTTGCGCGTCCACGAAGTTATCTCCAACAGGTGACACTTCACATGCTGAAGAACAAAAATTGACAAATCGCGCTCGAGAATGACGACTCAGTCAACTTATTCGTCTACCCATATTCAATTGTAATCGCGACCTACTACTGCTCGGTCGCAAGCGGCCTTTTATGTTAGCCGCAAACAAATCTTCGACTCGTTGCCTGTGTTGAGCGTAATTGGAATCTTGGCAGAGCCAAGTTCCAATAGCTAACTCCCGGCGTAATTGGAATCTTGGCAGAGCCAAGTTCCAATAGCTAACTCCCGCTGTAATTGGAATCTTGGCAGAGCCAAGTTCCGATAGCTGGAAATGCCGCAACGGTCATCGATAGAAGCTGGTTTTGCTCAAGCGTAGCAGGATAGCGTGCTGTAACTATCACCGTGTTTCCACAGTGAATCATCCAGCGTAATCAAAATATTGGCACGCCTACGTTTCGTAGAAACTACGGCGCGTAGACTCCGCCAATTTTTGATAGCTAAAAAACTGAGCTCAGGGAGTAATACTATCTTCGTCATGTAAGCGTCTTGCGACGCTATCTCGTAAAAGGTGGATCTTACCTGAGGATCCGAGATTGTTTGTCGTTTCCGTTTCGTCCAACAGAAGCAAAAAGCTCTGTCTTTCTAACGGTATCCTGATTCATGTCCAGCTTTGCTGTTTATGAATCCAATCCATTCTGAAGCCCGATGTTGATCTTTCGATCGCACGGAACTTGAGGACTCCTTAAAAGGAGGTGATCCAGCCGCTGCTTCCGCAACTGCTACCTTGTTACGACTTCACCCCAGTCACCGGCCTTGCCGTCAAGACTTGCCTCCTTACGGTTAGCACAGCCTTTTCAGGCGAGACCAGCTTCCATGGCGTGACGGGCGGTGTGTGCAAGGCCCGGGAACGTATTCACCGCGGCATGCTGATCCGCGATTACTAGCGATTCCGGCTTCATAGGGTCGAGTTGCAGACCCCAATCTGAACTGGGACCGGTTTTCTGCGATTAGCTTCACCTTTAGGTTACGCGACGCTCTGTACCGGCCATTGTAGTACGTGTGTGGCCCTGGGCGTAAGGGCCATGCGGACTTGACGTCATCCCCACCTTCCTCTGCCTTATCAGCAAGCGGTCTCCTTAGAGTGCCCAACTTAATGCTGGCAACTAAGGACAAGGGTTGCGCTCGTTGCGGGACTTAACCCAACATCTCACGACACGAGCTGACGACAGCCATGCAGCACCTGTCTCTGCGTCCCCGAAGGGAACCCCCACTTTCATGGGGTAGCACAGGATGTCAAGCCCAGGTAAGGTTTTTCGCGTTGCTTCGAATTGAACCACATACTCCACCGCTTGTGCGGGCCCCCGCCAATTTCTTTGAGTTTTAACCTTGCGGCCGTAATTCCCAGGCGGGACACTTAATGCGTTAGCTGCGACACCGGAGGGGTAAGTCCCCCGACATCTAGTGTCCATCGTTTACAGCGTGGACTACCAGGGTATCTAATCCTGTTTGCTCCCCACGCTTTCGCGCCTCAGTGTCAGCAATGGTCCAGAGAACCGCCTTCGCCTCTGTTGTTCCTCCTGATATCTACGAATTTCACCTCTACACCAGGAATTCCGTCCTCCTCTCCCATGCTCTAGCCTAGCAGTATTCGGCGCACTTCCCCGATTGAGTCGAGGGCTTTCACACCAAACTTACCAAGCCACCTACGCGCACTTTACGCCCAGTGATTCCGAATAACGCTTGCACCCTCTGTATTACCGCGGCTGCTGGCACAGAGTTAGCCGGTGCTTATTCCACAGGTACCGTCATTTTTTTCATCCCTGTCAAAAGGGCTTTACAACCCGAAGGCCTTCTTCACCCACGCGGCGTTGCTGCGTCAGGCTTTCGCCCATTGCGCAAGATTCCTAACTGCTGCCTCCCGTAGGAGTCTGGACCGTGTTCCAGTTCCAGTGTGACTGGTCGTCCTCTCAGACCAGTTACCCGTCGTAGCCTTGGTGAGCCGTTACCTCACCAACTAGCTGATAGGGCTTAGACCACTCTCTTCGCGCCTTACGGCTTTGCCGAAAAAATCCGAGGATTCTCGCAGCTCATGCGGTATTAGCTAAGCTTTCGCCTAGTTATCCCCCGCGAAGAGGCATGTTATCTAAGTATTACTCACCCGTGCGCCACTTTATACACCCTTGCGGGCTTTAATCGTACGACTTGCATGTCTTAGGCACGCCGCCAGCGTTCATTCTGAGCCAGAATCAAACTCTCGAGTTTGAAAAATCTGCTACGCAATTCGCTGTCTTAGGTAAATCAACCAAGACAGCAGGTTCTTTCACGACACACAGTCGGAAAGGACCTACGTATAATCATTCTCACACCCAACGAGAATCATCTGACTTTTGGAAGGTCGATTTATCGTTCTGCGCATCCAACTAAGCAGGGGCTCAGTTTTCAGTTATCGCATGCGATAATCGACTCTACATCCTCAGTCAGTGACGGCTACTTATCGTAGCCTTCACGACGAAGACGCGTCACTCTATCTGGCCGCTCAGTTTCCTGAGCAACTCCAGCTTCTACCCATAACCGTTGTTTTGACGCGTAAAACAGCAGTCGTGTCAACCGCTTGTTATCGCCAGGCGCCGGCCACAGCTGTGGCACGGCAGACATCGCATTTCTAATGATTCCCGGTGAAAAGTCAAGCAAAGCTCCTTCACTTTTCGAAGCTAATACTTTGATTTCACTTGGGGGGAAATCTGCGAGCGAGTCGGAGAGATTAGGTTAGTTGACCCCTAGGTGTCAAGCGGGACAAACAAATAAATATTTTATTGGATCTGATCGACTAGTAGTTCAAGTCGCTTTAAGCAACTACTAAGGTACTCAATCCTCCTTGAGGGATCGCGATTGGCCCTGGAATCGATCTGTAGAAGTTCGATGCCAGTCTGGAGAGCCGTGCCGATGTTCCTCAATTCATGGACGAGCCAGCGCTTATCGTCTTCGGACTGAAATGAGAGCTGTCGCTTTTCCTCACTGTTGCTCATAGCCTCTACCTACATCTTCACCAATCGCAGTTTCGGCACCACGACATCTTTTGAGCGCCAATGCCTTTCGTTAGGGATACGCTAAATACGTTCAGTGTACTCTAAGAAACCAGGCTGGCCTTTCAGCCCATCCTCTGCTTTCCTTGATACCCATGCAACCCGCAGTGATGATTTCTTCAGGTGAACTCTCCGGCGAACAGTATGGCGCCGATGTCGCGCGAGCGCTGCGTCGCGCACACCCCGATGTGCATCTGCTGGGCATGGGAGGCGGCGCCATGCGCAACGCAGAAGTTCAGCTCCTTGTTGATTGCCAATCACATGGGTCAGTAATGGGGTTTTTAGAAGCCGTCCCTTCCCTTATGAAGATTCGCGCTGCATATCGGAAGTTGGTGAACGCTCTTGACGTCGACAAGCCGGCCCTATTGATCCTCATTGACTATCCGGAATTCAATCTAAGGTTGGCCCGGGCGGCCAAGCAGCGCGGCATCAAGGTGCTCTATTACATAACTCCCAAACTCTGGGCATGGCGTGCGAGGAGGGTAAAATGGTTTCAGCGCTACGTTGATCGAGCGGCAGTGATCTTTCCATTTGAAGCACAGTGGTTTTCATCACATGGATGGAATAGCGCCGAATTCGTGGGACATCCGCTGGTTGATTCGATACCCGAGCGGCGTCTGGAAAGCCGAGAGCGCGATGAGTATCTTACCTCGCTTTCGCTTGACTCGGCCAAGCCGGTACTGGCCGTGTTTCCCGGGAGCCGTTCACAGGAGATAGCACGCCACGTCCAGCCGCTCAGTGAGGCACTTGCGCTTCTTCATCACCAAGATCCGGATATCCAGCCAGTCGTTTGTCGTGCGCCCTCAGTTCCCGCACGATCACTCGAATGCTTTGCTGGAGTTCCGGGAACTCGCGTCGTGGAGACTGCGCCGGTTACTTTGATGCGCAGCGCGGATGCTGGGCTGCTTAAGTCAGGTACGACCAATCTTCAGGCAGCGCTAGCGGGACTGCCATTTTCAATGTTTTATAAAGCCTCCGCCACATCGGCATGGATCGTGCGAAACTTCGTGTCGATTCGGGAGTACTCAATTGTCAATCTGGTCCGACCAGGCGCGGTACGGGAGATTGTGCAGGAGCAGGTGACCGCAGAAGTACTGTGCACGGAGGCAATCCGACTGATTCGGGATGCAGCGTATAGGGAGAGAGTACAACAGAATCTAGCTGGACTTAGGGAGGCGCTTTCGTTGAAAAATTCGGAGCACACGGGAATCAAAACAGACGTACCAACGCGCGTCGCCAAGATTGCCATTTCCCTTCTCGGTGAGGGGACGCAGTGATCATCGGTTCACAAGCAGATCGTCTAGTGACTGTCGCACTCGGTGGAAATGTTGGGGATAGGCTAAAAACCCTGCGCTCAGCCGTGGATGGGCTCAGTAAACTCGGCGCCATGGAGCGAGTATCCCCCACTTACGAGACCATCGCGCTGACCGCTCCGGGTATGTACTCTCCTGATGCACCGCGATTTCTCAACGCCGTGATACAGCTTCGCACAGTTCACTCCCCACCCGAGCTGCTTTCAGTACTCCTTGATATCGAACGGTATCATCAGAGGAGCAGGGACCCAAAGCAGCGCTGGGGCCCCCGAACACTTGATCTCGATATAATCGCCATTGAGGATGTAGTAGTAGAGCTGAGTGAACTCACGATCCCACATCCGGAAATGCACAGGAGGAGCTTTGTCCTCTGTCCGCTGTGCGACATCGATCCGGATTGGGTGCATCCGTTGTTAAAGAGGAGCGCACGCGAACTGCTGGCCGACCTTCCCCGCGAGGAGTTCCCTCCATATCGGATTCAAGACTCAATCGAGGCGCCTTGAGATCGTCAGCGGTACAATTCAGACCAGCGTGCGCTGCTGTCAGACACCAGCCATTTGCTCAGCGTCATCGAACTCATTCGCTGTACTGCCGGAGAGACCTGCCGCACCAGCGGGTCTACATTGATCGCACCTCCGTCGCCACCGTGCCCGAAGTGACGGAGCGCAACAAAAAGTGTGACAGGTCCCCTGGCGCACCTTTTTGACTAAGCGCGGAGGAGAATCGTTAGGCGAGCAGGCACTCTCTGTGAGCCACTACCACTTATCTTGGAAGCGCCTCTGGCTCCCCTGCACTTAATCACACAAACGCACCAAACAAGTTGAGCGAAGGAAGGTAGAGCTGAAACCGGCCGGGGGGAGCGTATATGACGCCCACCCCCGGCCGGGTATCGAGACCTTTTGGCGGAACCTCCACTCGGCTTACGGAGGAGGGATTCTAGCGGTGCTAAGCGCCTTGGGCTTGCACTTGCAGCGCCGACGACTCTTCACGCAGAGGGCGACCATGGCCGCAGTACAGAACGTGTGCGGCTCTGGGACGGCAAGCGTCTCCACCCGCACCGCTGCATTGGTTCCCCATGTAAAGACGGGGTGCTGACTCAGCAACTCCGGCGGTCCAAACGGACCGACGTCCGAAGCCCACCAGTCCTCAAGGCCAGAGCCCGACATGCGCGGGGCAAAGTACGGAATCACTCCCGGCATAATCTCCTGACCGTCGATTGACAGGGAGATCACATGCTGGGCGCCCGCTGTGGTGAGCCAGTTGTAGTCACGCACATCGATGGTGATCAGGTAGAGGTTGTGGTTGATGCCCGGCTCGTCGAGGTTGGTTGAGGTGCCGATAACATCCTGCCAGCCGGGGTTGACGATGTCTGAAGTATCGAACTCCTGGAAGTAGTTGGGGTTCTGTGGATCCCAACAAAACGGGTCATCGATGTAGGAGGTGACATCAGGGTGGAACCCCGCCCGAATGGTGAAGTCACCCTCCTCAGCCGGATGGTTCGGCGTGTAGTCACCGTAGTCGAGGGACATGACGAAGGAGATCTGACTCACCTTCTGGCCGTTGCCCGGGATGGTGAGGCCCAGACTCGCCTTCCCACTGGGGTCATAGCCCGCGGAGATGCGGTGGTACGGGATTTCACCCGTAAACTGGTTGAGGTTGTCCTTGATGATGTCAGCGTGGGCGGACTGTCCCATGATGACAGTGAGGATGAGGGTCCCCACGAGGCCCATGACGCTGTTGATGGTACGCATTCCTTCGCTCCTGTGAATTGAAACCGCGATGCTGCTCTTCCTTGTCATCCGGGTACGCCCCGGTTGATCTACTGGCAGTGAGTCCCGCGCTTAACATAAGCCCACGACTCACTGCCACAAAAAACAGCGTGAAACCTTAAGAACTCTTTAGTTCCTTCGCACGACTTCTTTGGAATTCGTGCATGCGGCTTCTACCAATTCCCTGGCGACCTGATAATGAACCTTTCAAGGCCACAAGGCTACCACCACGCTCTCCTTTAGTCACGCGCACTTACGACCGATACAAAGAGCGGAGGCTCCGAGAGAAGGAGTAAAGGTGAATCAAGATCTCGACAGCCGAGAAGGAGAGTTGGTTATAGGTCGTGCACCTCGAATCCCAAACCAACAGCCCCGCCGAGACAAGTACAAGCACGAGTCCAAGAAAACCTCTCGTCCGCTTCGCAACTTTCGTCAGGTCAAATCCGCATATTTTTGCGTCACGCAAATACCTTGTACTGCTCTATCCCCCGCCAAGTCGGGAGAATGCGTCAGATCTGAGCCGAGAGCAGAAAGGAGCGCCGATGAAAGGTCAGTCGATGAGATGACCTCCTCGTCAATCGATACTCTGATAAGAGCCGGATGCAAAGTGGCTGGATTAAACGCTACGGACTGCGGTCCTGGCATTCTACCTTCAGGATTATTACGTAGGAATAAACGGCGTGCGAAACAAAGCCCGTCCGTGGTCACTCCAAACATGTCTGTCAGCCAGAGAGGTTGCTTTGCAATGGCAAGGTCAAGCGAGCGTGCAAGACACCTGCCTTGTCCCTGCAAAGTAGGAGAAGGCAGGCCCTGTAAGTGCGCATGTAGAGCTCGCACAGAAAGAACGACCAAAGCTTTCACAGCATTGGTCCAATGGAATGTGCCACATCCCGCATGCACCCCGGCTGTCTTTCCCCTCACACACTGGAGCGTGCCTACTAGTGGGTGCTGGAAGAGCGTGGAGGATAATTCCGGCTTTGCTCTGTCATACAAGCGGAGATCAAGTAGGGTCATAACATGATTCTGGTAATTACCCACGCCATCTGGTGAGCTATGTTCATGGTCACTTTTTATGACTATACGCAAGACGGGTCAACAAGAATCGCTGCTATGGTCATGCATTACCTATAGTTGTTCGCCGCGCGCCTCAGCAAAGCATTGGCCTCGTGACCTCCCACTGAGGCATCATACATCAGATCAAACGCTCGATTGAGCCACGCAATGGCTTCTTGATCCGTGCAATGCACTGCCCCTACTGCTGTTTCAAGCGTGGCTGACATGGAATCGAAAACACAGAAACTGTACATAAGCGGAACTGGCAAATTTGTGCCACGAGGCAAGAGGCGAAATGCTTCAGGATTAGATTTTAAAATTGCTGCTAAGTGCGCCAGCTGCTCGCCCATTACCGTGCGCGAACCTACTACGCGATACAACGCCTCTTCATCGATTATGCAGAGAATATCTTTTCGTGAGTTAGATTTGGAGGCTGCCCTTTTGAGCATTTCCGCACCGATTCGACTTCGTAACTTGCTTGCTTCTCGAGCATCTTTCTGGTCAACAGAGTGCAACATCATCATCTCATAGGCATAGCGTTCCGTTTGACAAAGCCCTACTAAAGCCAATGTTCCGACCTCTCTGTAGGTACTTGCTTGTTTTAGACGAGCCCAATATTCGACATGCAGGTCCTCTGCGTTCTTGCTTGAGCTTCGCCACGGGTCAAATTGAATTAAGAAGACTTTGCCTAGTTCCCGCAGTCTGACATGCTCATTGGAAGATAGGGCAAGAGCTTTGGAGAAAAGATCGATGTAGTCTAGATCTATCTTGATCTCGCCTCGTTCACGCTTGAGTATTCCGGATACACTGTAGCGTCCGCGCATTGCTCTGGAGAGCGTCGCGGGGCTCTCCATGCCCTTCTGATAGCGGATCGAACGCAGGCGGCGCCCGAGGCTGTCTGGTTTATCTAACTGGGGCATAAGGAAGTAAATCTAGAACGACACCCGTAATGGAGCCTCGCGCATCATCTTTAAGTAATCGCTCAACGGTACGGCAACTTTCATTAGCTCGTCACGTAGTCCAGTGAACTTCGACACCGTTCCTGGCGTATTATCGAACTCCATATTCTTTAGCTGGCTCCCATCGAAATTAATTTCGAGCACAGATGAAGCATCGAACAGGTAGAAGTCCCTCCCGCGGAGCTCTACAAACCGCGGGTGTCTGTCAATGTTAACAAGATAAACTTTCTCACCTGCTGGGGCATTAAACAGAGTGTATGCCCACTCTATCTCGTAGCGGAGATACGGGGTTAAGACCTCTGGGATCAAATGCACCCGCACCATTTCCTTACCAGCCGATACTGCGGCCTTCACTCTGTCATACCAGGCCGTCCAGCCCGAGTCTGTGAACGGTGGATTGATACCACCGTTCACATACTCGCGCAGGACACGGTCGTCGTCTACCACGGCATATGTATCAAGGGTCTCGACGCGGAAGGCCGAATGATTAAACTTCCAAAATATCTCCTGCTGCTCCGCAGGAGTGACAATGCGACGTTCGCACGGATCCACATGGTGACCTTGTTGGGTAGACGGCATAAGCTCTCTCTACTATTAGACCTCAGGGGCGGCAAGTTTCAATAGTTGCGGATCAATACGGACCGCAAATTCATCATCGTAAACTTTCACGAGCCCCGTAGCTTCCAAATCCTTTAAGTCAGAAGCCATAAGTCGCTTGCCCACTATTACTATAGACCCATCTTCGCACTTAAGGATTGATGGGCACGTTCCCTGTGGGCAGCACGCCTCCTTGCCGGTAACAAACTGACCCGGGAAGCTCTCCTTGGCAATCATAGTAAACTTGGTCGACATAGATCCTCCATAAACGCGCTTCTCAAACAAGAAAAGACGAAACACAGCTAAGCAAACCGCCGCTAGAAACTAGACCGGCAAATCGCTGTAGTCAATAAAATTGACCACCCCATTTGAAAGGGTGGCAATCTGAATCTATTCGCAAAATTAGCCTGTTGGAAATGCCTCCTCCAGAACGAAGCGTTCAATGTCCTGCGCGGATAATTTCTGAATCCTGGTCCCACATCTAAATGTGGTGACAGCTGCTAGTCACTAGCTACAAACCCTCATTGACTATGCGACTAGACTGTAAGAGGCCACCATGACAAAAAAGCGCTGCTCCTCACGACAAAGGAGGCAGCATCAATTCTTCGAGTCAATCGCACAAAACTGTATGACCTCATCAAGGGAGGGGTAATTCCAGGGGTGCGAATTGGAGCTGATTGGCGCATTCCAATTGAATGCATTGAGAGACTTTGCGCGGCAACGATCCCCGACGCGTTTTTTCAACAGCGAGTCCCTCCGCGAAGAAAAGGTGGGCGGCCGAAACTAACCGAAAAGAAGGTGCGCGCCACAATCCCCGTGGCGTCCACATAGGACCCGCAATCTTGCAGACATTAGGAACTTTATATGACGATCGAAACTGCTCTCCTATGGGTCACCTACCTTGGTGTGGTCTGCCTTATCTTTACGACCTACGAACTCGGAGTGCTCCTTGGCTCTCGATTGTTCGGGGGAACGTGCACTGGTTGTGACTGTGGATTTGGGCCACCTATAGTGGATGGTGTGGTGGGAAGTATTCACCTACGACTTCGCATTCTCCCCATCCCTATTGGCTTTACAATTGCGATGCGAGAGAAGGTCGCCGGGCATTTAGTAATCAGAAGGCCTCTTATCGAGCAGTTAAGAAGGCACTATGGCCCCCAAGTCAGGGTCGACCATCACATCAGTCCACTGCAACCTGTGCCCCACGTATGCTCATACCTCTCCTTGGAACGGCTCTGCTTGTGCTTATGCTTGTGGCATCTCTCGGCGTCGTCGCCCCTTGGTTGATTGTCATTTTATCTGCAGCAATGGGACCCATGACGTGTTGCACGGCATCCCAATGTGCTCGCATGGTGTTCATGCTAAGTGGCGCATCCGTGATTGTAGCACTCTACAACCTCTTCCCAGTTAAAAGACTGAATGATGGCGCACTGCTTATGGAACTCATTCGAACCCCGCGGCTTCAAACCCTATACTGGACCAATACATGAGACCTCGAACGTAGCCTTCAAATGAGCTCGGCACGGGGGGCCTGTTTTATTGGATCAGGAGTTGAGCTACTTGTCCCAGCAGAACGACCGCTACGACACCTAGAATTATCTCACACTAATGTCCAATCTTGAGCCAGTTCGGCCCACTAACATTGTGGTCGTTACTCCGCAGCGGGAGCTGGCGGCGATCCGGGACGAGTGAGCGATAGAACGACTCCGACGCAGGCTAAGCATAGGTAGACAGTTACAAACAGTGCTAGGGCTACCGCAATCGGGACAAAGGTGAAGAAGGGTCGTAGAGGGGCACCAACGCCTCCCCGGGCTTTAGTTCCGGCCGAGGGAGCGTATATGACGCCCACCCCCGGCCGGGTATCGAGACCTTTTGGCGGAACCTCCACTCGGCTTACGGAGGAGGGACTCTAGCGGTGCTAAGCGCCTTGGGCTTGCACTTGCAGCGCCGACGACTCTTCACGCAGAGGGCGACCATGCCGCAGTACAGAACGTGTGCGGCCTCTGGGACGGCAAGCGTCTCCACCCGCACCGCTGCATTGGTTCCCCATGTAAAGACGGGGTGCTGACTCAGCAACTCCGGCGGTCCAAACGGACCGACGTCCGAAGCCCACCAGTCCTCAAGGCCAGAGCCCGACATGCGCGGGGCAAAGTACGGAATCACTCCCGGCATAATCTCCTGACCGTCGATTGACAGGGAGATCACATGCTGGGCGCCCGCTGTGGTGAGCCAGTTGTAGTCACGCACATCGATGGTGATCAGGTAGAGGTTGTGGTTGATGCCCGGCTCGTCGAGGTTGGTTGAAGGTGCCGATAACATCCTGCCATCCAGGGTTGACGATGTCCTGAAGTATCGAACTCCTGGAAGTAGTTGGGGTTCTGTGGATCCCAACAAAACGGGTCATCGATGTAGGAGGTGACATCAGGGTGGAACCCCGCCCGAATGGTGAAGTCACCCTCCTCAGCCGGATGGTTCGGCGTGTAGTCACCGTAGTCGAGGGACATGACGAAGGAGATCTGACTCACCTTCTGGCCGTTGCCCGGGATGGTGACGCCAAGACTCGTCTTGCCGCTCGGCTCGTAGCTCGCAAAGATGCGGTGGTACGGGATTTCACCCGTAAACTGGTTGAGGTTGTCCTTGATGATGTCAGCGTGGGCGGACTGTCCCATGATGACAGTGAGGATGAGGGTCCCCACGAGGCCCATGACGCTGTTGATGGTACGCATTCCTTCGCTCCTGTGAATTGAAACCGCGATGCTGCTCTTCCTTGTCATCCGGGTACGCCCCGGTTGATCTACTGGCAGTGAGTCCCGCGCTTAACATAAGCCCACGACTCACTGCCACAAAAAACAGCGTGAAACCTTAAGAACTCTTCAGTTCCTTCGCACGACTTCTTTGGAATTCGTGCATGCGGCTTCTACCAATTCCCTGGCGACCTGATAATGAACCTTTCAAGGCCACAAGGCTACCACCACGCTCTCCTTTAGTCACGCACACTTACGACCGATACAAAGAGCGGAGGCTCCGAGCAAATGGCCCGAAAAGGCATCGTTTCAAGAAGTTATGCTGCCGCTCGAGATAGTGTTTCATCAAGACGCTGGAATTTGGTGTATCTGGCCAGCGCAATGGCCTTTCTATCACTCCTGTTACTTGTAGGGGTTTCCGGGATTCCTAGTATCTCTGCTGCACTCCAGAGCTACTGGCTGGCACCCAAGGGGGTGTACATAGACCTTCGTTCCCGACGCCCCAATAGGAAGAGTTGATATTGAGGTTACATTGAACCGCGACCTTTCATTCAAGGTGCGGGAACGGACAGTCAAGGTTTTCTCTGACCCGTCCAAGATGTCACACACCTCCGCAAAATTGATTCCGCTCAAAACTGGTACCACATGCCACGGCGAGGATGCGGTAGCGATCGATGTGGTAGTAAAGAATGCAGTCACGTGGAATTTCAACGAAGCGAATAGTATTAGCAAGAATGGGAGTCCAGCTGCACAGATTACCGTCCCCTCACGCTTCACACTGATTCCGATTGAGTCGTCTCCTGCAAATGTGCGTCAACTTGATAAGGGAGTGAGCGAGGAAGTCGAGATTCACTACACCGTGGAGGGAATATTTCGGGAACGTGGCACACTACTTCCCTTAATAACACCGCCAAGCATTGCAGCTGACGCATTCAGTGTCTCGTTTGAAAGACCAGAAGTACTGGGCAGCGATCTAGAGGTTGCACTATGTTGGGGCAAGGATGCGGCGCTCTCTGAGCTTCCACTCAAATACAAGACAACAACCCTGGATGGAAATGTAATTACCACGTGGGAAAGCGACATGATCCAGGGAGGAAGCATGCCGAGCCCTGCACTTCCCACACATACCACCCTGGCCCTTGCACTTAAGCCGATTAAGAACGACAGATAATCACGCCGCTTGTACCGCGTCCCACTCATTGCGTCGATCCTAGAAAGTGCTCTCCCGACGCTAGCAGGGTCCAAACCCAGCACCGCAGCTACTGCCTCTTTATTCGATTGAAGTTGAAGCCCTCCTCCAACCCCCCATTACCGCATTCTCAAATTCAATCGACGCGCCTTGAGTCCTCTCCCAAAAACTCGAAAAAGCTTCGCGCCATAGCAACATTGTGCGTTCGAATGAACGAAGCTCCATTGAGATAAGCGCTGAGGCCTGCGAGCTGCGAAATGGATCTCGTTCCCCGAGAGCACCGCCTAGGAATCCCTTTCTCGATGCACCGATCATAATAGGCTGTGATAGGCCAGCGGCTCTAAAGCGTGGCAGATCTCGCAGCAGCTCAAAGGAATAGCGTGGATCGTTGCTTACGAAGCGGCCCATACCCGGATCAACAATAATGCGAGCCGGAGAGACCCCTCTTCGCACCGCCTGTTCCACCCGCTCACAGAGAAAATCCGCGATATGGCCCACCACGTCAATCGTACTCACGCGTCTCCGGGGTAACATGCGGCAAAGGAGCATCCTTGGCGTACATCAATACTAGGTAGGCATCGAATTCCGCTACGACCTCGGCGAGCTGTGGGCTCGGCTCTTAGAGCCGACACATCATTATGATTCGGCATCCTGCGGCCAGGGCGAACCTCGCAACTGTAGACTTGTAGGTGTCGATGGAGCAGCAACTAATCCTGGGACCCAGAAGCTCTAACAGCGGTCTTAAGCGTTGCAATTCCTCAGAGGCTGAGAGCGGGGTTGATCCGGGACTGGTTGCTTCTGCCCCGATATCTAGGAGTGCAGCACCAGAGCGCAGCAGTGTATCGCAATATTCAACGGAGGTGCGCAGGTCTACGAGCCTACCTCCATCACTGAATGAATCGGGAGTCACATTCACTACACCGACTAACACCGGGCACTTAGGGCTTAGCCCTAAGCCGGAATAGTCAAAGTCGAGCTGTGTGTTCATGGAATTTTTATTGCCATCTTCCCACGGGTGTGGCCGGCCTTACTTCGTCGCAGTGCCTCCGCGGCCTCATCCGCCGTGAGAGCAAAGCTGGCACTCACATGGGTGCGGAGTGCGCCGCCCTCGATCAGCTTGGTCAACTCCCTCAGCTGTGATTGCTCGGGGCGTACAAAAACATACTCAAATACGACCCTAGAAGGTACTTTATCGAAGGCGTCATTATGAACGATGCTCACCAAACGGCCGCCATCTTAAGCACATCGGCGCTTCGCAGGAAGATATCGCCGCCTACGGTGTCAAAAGCGAGATCTATCCCTTGTGGGAACTTCGTGCGCACTATTTCTCGAAAATCAACTAAGGAGTAGTCAATTACCTCGTCCGCACCGAGACGGCGAATAAACTCATGGTTGCGCAGCAAGCCGGTCGAGATCACATGCGCTCCGGTGTACTTGGCAAGCTGCACGGCAAAGCCACCGACGCCGCCTGCCCCGGCATGGATGAGGACTGTCTGCCCGGATTTGAGTGAGCCGGCCTCAAAAGGGATTGCCACGCGGTTAGTGCGGCGAGGGGCACCGTCGCAGCCTCTTCAAACGTCATATTGCGCGGCATGCGGGCACAGAAAGTCTCCGGCACAACCACATACTCGGCGTAGGTCCCCCACTTGACGACGGGCTTGCGGCAGTATGCATACACTTCATCGCCGATCGACCATTGGGTAACACCACCGCCGGTGGACTCAACGATTCCTGCGGCATCCCAACTAGAATGATTGGAAACTCATGCGGAAGTCTATCTCGAAGCAGTCCTTCCCGGATCTTCCAGTCAACGGGGTTGACGCCGGCAGCCTTGACCCTGAGAAGTATCTCTCCCACAGCGGGCTGAGGCTTCTCGATCTCGACAAGCTTCATGCGATCGCTTTGGCCAACTCCTCATAGTGATTGCTTTCATGATAACCTGCCATTTCCCCACAGGGTGAAACATATAGGAGAAGACCCTCGAGAGTAAACGCTCAGTCGAGCCCTGACGATTTGAAACATCGAGACAGCCGGGTTATCCTGCACCCATCCGTACCCGTAGCTCAGCTGGATAGAGCGTTGGCCTCCGGAGCCAAAGGTCGCAGGTTCGAATCCTGCGGGTACGCCAACTGAGCAAGGCGAAGTTGGCGGACAATAGGCAGGATTCGAACCAAGAAACAGGGCGAATCCGCGAGCGAGTGTCGCTCGCGAGCAATCTGCCGGGTACGCCAACTGAGCAAGGCGAAGTTGGCGGACAATAGGCAGGATTCGAACCAAGAAACAGGGCGAATCCGCGAGCGAGTGTCGCTCGCGAGCAATCTGCCGGGTACGCCAACTGAGCAAGGCGAAGTTGGCGGACAGTAGGCAGGATTCGAACCAAGAAACAGGGCGAATCCGCGAGCGAGTGTCGCTCGCGAGCAATCTGCCGGGTACGCCAACTGAGCAAGGCGAAGTTGGCGGACAATAGGCAGGATTCGAACCAAGAAACAGGGCGAATCCGCGAGCGAGTGTCGCTCGCGAGCAATCTGCCGGGTACGCCAACTGAGCAAGGCGAAGTTGGCGGACAATAGGCAGGATTCGAACCAAGAAACAGGGCGAATCCGCGAGCGAGTGCCGCTCGCGAGCAATCTGCCGGGTACGCCAACTGAGCAAGGCGAAGTTGGGCGGACAATAGGCAGGATTCGAACCAAGAAACAGGGCGAATCCGCGAGCGAGTGTCGCTCGCGAGCAATCTGCCGGGTACCGCCAACTGAGCAAGGCGAAGTTGGCGGACAATAGGCAGGATTCGAACCAAGAAACAGGGCGAATCCGCGAGCGAGTGCCGCTCGCGAGCAATCTGCCGGGTACGCCAGTGGAAAGAGGCAGGCGCTTCTCCTTAAAAAGTTGCGGTCGAGGTTATCCTGCGCGAGTCACACCACTGTATATACACGCGAGAACAGCGCATCTCCTCCCTCTACCTTGACTCGACCATTGGCTTGAAGATGCCGCAGGATAGAGAAGATGGCAGGTGTTGCGTCCTCTCTATCCATCGATCGAGCGAGCTGGTTCGACGCTGTAGCTCCCTGAATGCTCCCGTAAAAAGGCAAGCACAGCGGACTGGAGCTGTAACACCTCATTAGCCGCCTTCTTTCCGGCCTCGACCCCGGGCTGGTGGTAGGCGTTTACGTTTATGAGCGAAGCGTAAAGTCCGACCGCTCTTTCAAACAGGGCGATCAACATTCCGAGGTTGAACTCGGAAACCTCTGAAATGGTAATCGTGATGCTCTCGCGACTCTTCTCGAACAACGCCCGGCGAGTCCCCTGTAGGAACCCGCTCAGGTAATCGCCGCTTGTTACGCCGGGGTCCACCTCAAAGGCATGGGCTTGGAACTCACCAGAGAGGGCTCCGCCGCTAGTCCGTGCGAACGATCTTTGAGGACCTCGATGAAAACGGCGAAGAAATTGTTTATTCCGTCGCGGAGCTGCTGCACATACGCGTGTTGATCGGTTGATCCCTTATTTCCATACACGGAGAGTCCCTGATCGACTCGTGCTCCATCCCTGTCCAGTTCCTTCCCTAGACTCTCCATCACAAGCTGCTGCAGATAGCGGCTAAAAAGTTCGATCCTATCGTTATAGGGGAGCACGACCATGGACTTTTGTCCCTTTCCTCCTACCCGCATAGAACCACATCAGGGCAAGGGAGGCCGCCGGATTTCGAGTGGCGTCAGGATTTCGTGTCAGGACATCCATGTGGCGGGCTCCGGCTAACAAGGCATCAAGGTCTGCCCCATGGAGAGCAGCGGGGAAGAAGTCCCACAGCACTCAGCTCGCTCGTCCTTCCTCCAACCCAGTCCCCACATTGGGAAGGTAGCAAGCCACTTCTGCGTGGTTGCTGTCCGATACAGTTCACTGCCGTCACTGGTCACTGCTACAAAATGCTTTGAGAAATCGAGACCCAAGGAGTGCAAAGCCTGCGCCTGCAATGAACTGGCCATTACGAGTTTCCTTGGTCCCACCAGACTTAGAGATCACCACGCAAAGAGTACGAGCGAGATCGGGGATGCTTCGTAGAGTCATCTCCATCCATCTGGATCGGTATTGTCAAAGAAATAGAGTCGCAGTCCCTTACTTCCCAGCGCCCGATACACGAATTGGGGTCCCAGAGCCGAACCTCCAATGCCGATGATGAGCGCTGACTCAAAAGATGTCCATCTGAGCTCTTTATCTCGCCAGCCAGCACCGCTGCGGTGAAGCGCTTTACCGATTCAATCGTAGAATCAATCTGATTCCGATCTCCCGCGATGGTGCCCGCTGGCTATCGCGAAGCCAATAATGCCCAATCATGCGGCCCTCATCGGGATTGGAGACTGCGCCGCTCTCTAGCGCCGCCATTTCCTTCAAGGCCTTTTCAATGCGTGGTCTCATTCGACTCAAAAACGCTGAGTCAAAGTGCATTCGGGAGATGTCTAGAGAGAACTCCGTGCGCTCATCATGGAAGTAGTAATTCTTTAGGGCGTTGCCAGAGCTTTGGTTCGTCCATCGCGATACATTCCAAATTAAAGTAGTTGCAGAATGACCCTATCCTTGACCGAGTAATGCCATCGGGCAAGGGCTTGAAACCCTGAGCAAAGTTCACAAGGTGGGGACTACTACTAAGAATTCGATTAGTTATGATAAGGCTTTGAGATGAACAGCGATTAGTGCTATTGAAGCCCTGTCAACCGTCCGGGGCACATGAATCTATGATCAGAGAAAATCTTCTTTTCTTTAAAGAGTTTCTCCAAGAGTTCGAGAACACGGGAACCTGTTTCCCGACATCGCGTCAAGCAGCGCGAGCCCTTGCCCAGCCGGTGCTTGAATCATGCGCCCCGAAGAAGATCTTAGAACTGGGGCCCGGAACCGGATCGGTCACTGTTGAGATACTGCGGGCGATGCGAGAAGGGGATGAACTGGCAATTTGCGAGATCAATCCCCGATTTATGGAGGCGCTAAAGGAACGTCTACACGATAACCCCGACTATATTCGACACCGGGCGAGGATTAGGTTCTTCCAGTGCGCGGCCCAGGAACTTCCCGAAAATCAGCATTATGATGTGATTGTATGCGCCCTTCCATTTTTAAATTTTACCCCGGAAGTGGTCGCGGAGATCTTTCAAAAGATTGAGCGCCTTAGTCACCCGGACAGCGTCATGACCTACTATGAATACATTGGATTGCGAAAACTAGGAATGACCGTGGCAGCGCCGCCTAGAAAGCAACGAATTAAGGAAATCAACAACTTCTACCGGAATCTGGCGTCGCGATGGCGTATTTCCCGTCGTAAGCTGGTTCAACATGCTTCCCATTAACATCTATCGGCTCCAGATCGCCGCATAGAAATCTAACTTTTAGTTACTTAAACTTTGTTGACTAAGGATCGCCCTGCCTGCATCATCATGTGCGGGATTTACTGACTTCCCTGCACCATATGCCCCAACTCTCCACCAGTGGTCTTTCGACAACATTCTTACCCAGCTCCGCGCAACCCCCCGTCGCGCCCCTACCAGTACGCATCCCTACTCGCGATGAGATCCGAGGATCAGCAACACTACCAGAGCGCGCCGCAGAGCATCTAGTCCTAGGATTTCGAAATATTATTAGTGCACTGGAAGGTCGCACCGAGCCAATCATCTCAGTGTACGGCAGTGCGCGATTGAACAGCGGACATCCCGCCTATGAAGCCGCGCGTGAACTCGCTCGCCAGATGGCTATCGGCGGCTGGTCGGTACTTACTGGAGCAGGACCCGGGATCATGGAAGCGGCGAATCGGGGCGCCTACGAAGCCCGACAATCAAAAGCCGGTCTTTGGGGGTAAAGGTCGATCTCCCCCGTGAGGGCCAGGTCAACCCGTATGTGAACGAGATGTATGCATACGTATATGATTTTTTTGTCCGGAAGGTGCTGCTCATTAAACCATGCAGCGCAATCGCACTCTGCACAGGCGGATACGGAACCCTCGATGAAGGGTTCGAGGTGCTCAATCTGATCTCCAAGGGGAGTGTCAAGCCCATCACATTTAAGGACGGCTCAGTAGGTCCAATGCCGGTGGTAGGAGTGGGCAAGGAATTTTGGCAGCCACTCAAGATGCGTTTGGCGAGCATTTCAAATCGCAGGGTGGCTCGGGTGCGCCGGATAATATCGATCTCCTGCAGATCGCATCAAGCGCAGAGGAGGCTGCAGCGCAGCTCCTCAAGGCCGGTATCTCACCCAAGCGTGTGCAGGTTGACGACGAGATGGCCTTCAAGGTGTGGGGAGACCTTGAAGCCGGGTTCAAAACTCTTGAGTCAGTGGGACCTCGCGTCGCCATATACGGAAGCAGCAAACATGCCCCCAATGACCCCTTTTGCAAACTTGCCGGCCGACTAGGGCACCTTCTGGGTGAGGAGAAGATTCCCGTAGTGACTTGCGGAGCTTCCGCTCTCACCAATTCGGTTAACGCGGCAGCAAAGTTCGCGGGAGGGCGATCTGTAGGCATCAGCAGTCAACACGAACCCTCTCCTAATGGACACGTCACTGACTCAATTCGAACCACTTACAATTGCACGGCTAAGGTGTTGGCCACTCGAGGCGCCACCACATCGATATTCTTCCCCGGTGGATTCCAGACAATGGATGCTGTTTTTGAGGTGCTCACCCTGCATCAAACTGGCAAATCAGACGAAACTCCAACTGTATTCGTTGGCAGGCCCTGGCATGTTGTCAAAGCCGGGCTTAAGACCATGCTCGATGCGGGGACAATCGAGAAGCGTGACATCGATAGGATCATGGTCGTTGAAAAGGCCGAGCACGCATTTGATATCGCTAGGGCTTCAGTCCAGAAAGCGCGTCAGCAGCTCGCATAATCGAATGATATTGCCAATCCACGCTCGTGGGGGAAAAGGCTAGAAGCTATTTTCTAAATAGCTTACAGCTTGCGACACCGAGCCGGGGCACTTTAGGCCCCCCGACGAAGCTTGGAGCGCTTTTTAAATGGGCAGGCGGCCATTTAAAAAATAAATTCTAGTGGGTTGAACTATCAACAGTTCGTGCGCCCTCATTGGGAGGAATCGCGGTGACACTCCTGCCCTTTCGCCTCATAACCCAGATGCAGGGACCACTCGCTACGTAACCAGCGGCGAGGCACAGCAGGCCCAGTTGGTGATTGTACCAGATCAAAGCAATCAGAGCCCCCATCGCCACAAACACGGGCAGCGGGAGGTGTTGGATCTGGATCTTCTTAATGCTTACAAACTCAACCTTCGACACCATCAAGAAGGCAAGCAGCAGCATCAGCACGGATGCAACAGTAAGAAAAATCATATCCATCTTAAGGTCCGGCGCGTAGTGTACCGTTGCCGCCACGAGCCCCGCTGCAGCCGGCGTAGGGAGCCCTTGAAATGTCTTTAAATTCTCGGCTGATAAGTTGAAGCGGGCCAACCGAGTTGCTGCTCCCAGCGCAAACATGAAGCTCACGAACACTCCCCACTCATCCGCCAAGGCTCGGAATCCCCAGTGATACACCACCATTGCAGGAGCAACGCCAAAGCTCACAAAATCTGCAAACGAGTCAAACTCTCCACCAAACTTCGAAGTGGCGTTGAAGCGCCTCGCTACCCGACCATCGAGGCCATCAAAAAGAATTGCTAACCCTATGGCGAGAACCGCCTTCTCGTGACGGGCAGTGGCTGCATATATGATCGCCAGAAAGCCGCAAAACATGCTGGCAAGTGTGACAAGGTTGGGGAGAATGTATCGGCGGCGATACAAGCGCTCCCGCAGATCGATGGGATTTAATTTTCTCGACATGACCATAGTGCACTGAACGGCTTCTTAGATTCTTTCTAAGGATATACTGAAGAAGTGCCCTCCAAGACCCTTATTTAGACTCTCCACACTACGCCCGCGCGCGGCGTAGCACGGGCTTACACTTAGGTTTCAGTCCTAGCGCACGCCATCCGGGCGCGCGCTAGGGATGCGCTGAACTTGTTCAGCGTATCCCTAAGACCAGATCCGGAAATAGGCCGTAGCCGATTTCCGGATGCACTCTAGCAGTTACCACCGGGACAACTGCCCCCAATGTTCCCCTATCTTACCAGACCCGACTCTAAGCACCAACAGAGCGGCCACCCGAGCTCTATCAGGCGTCCGGGCCTCTCTCCTTGAGTACGCTCTCTACCGCCATAATCTCCCCCCCGGTGCTTTGAATCTTCTCAAGTAACTTGACGTATACTCGCACCCGGCTGGGCGAGAGGCCCGGGCTTAAACCCTCCAAGATCCATAACGCTGCTGCCGGATCTGCTACAGTGAGCAAGGACCTAAACAGAGTTATCCTCCTTCTTTCGGCCAGAAAGAGCCTCTGAAAAGGAAATCCCGCGCGATACTCACCAAAACCGATGTCAATGAAATACCTGTACAGCTCCGCCTCGGCATCTGTTGCAAACACGCTTTCAGGAAGATCCCGACAACGGCGGCTCCATAGTTCGCCTAAGCGAATTCCCTGCACGATGAGCTCCGCCGCCTCGGGATCATAGCGCTGCCCCCGACACTCCGGACAAAGCATGGCGGTAACATCGGCGACAGCAAGGGTCCTGCCAGCTCCCGCACAGTATCGGCACAAATGACTGCCATGCGGGAAAGCGATCGTATCGGCAGTTATCCCTAGAACACGCGCTTCAATGGTGCTTGAGAAATGTGGGGCAATCAGGTCATGAAAGCCAGAGGCGACTAAAAGCGGTTGTGCCCCGCTCATTCTGCGCTTCTGTTCACATAACTGCCCGATATCCAGCACTCGTCTTGATGAGGTCACCGCTTCCCGCTGATTGGGCTTGGTCAAGAATACAACTGGCCCTTTATCTGTGCGCTCTCTCTGTTTGACGGCCGAGAGAGCATCGAGGTGTTCCGCACAGCGCGCACTGGGACCTCCAAGAACATGGAGCCTCGCCCCTTTTGAGCCCAACAACTGCACAGCACGGTTGAGGGCGGGCCACCTATCCTTTTCCACATAGCTCCAGAGATCCTCTACGATTACCCGCACACCTGCCAACGCGAATCGGGCCATGGTCGAACCATCAAGGAGCATCAGCTGTGTCAACCCAAGATCCTCAAGTTTTGTGCTGAGCGAGAGTTCCCCCAACCCAAAATCACACAACCCGGAAAGGGTGCTCCGCAAATCCCAGGCGCCCTGTGGGGTGGATTTCTCTAACAGGGCAAGCAATGAAGACACTGGCTGCTCCAAGAGGAGCTTGAGGCCCATACCGCCCAACCGATACTCAAACTGGGAGGAGCAAAGATCACGCGGTCTAAGGGATTCAATCGGAACACGCACAGCGCAGTTCGAGCAAGAACATTGGAAGGGAAAGAAGCCAATGTCATCGATGACCTTGCGATCGCGAGATGCCATCACCAGTCTGCCGCCGAGCTTCAATGCTGCCAATGTATGTGCTACTCGCTCCTCCTCGCCGGGGGCAAGTGGTAGTGTCACGCTTGTGATCACTGCGTCTAGAGCTTCGCGATCCGACGCCTCATCCTTCCGGAGCAGCCTGTTCTGCGACACATAGTACTCGACCGCAGAAAGCTCAGGCACGAGTTCTCGCTTGACTACAAACAGCAGCACTCCCTGCGCTTGTAATTCTCTGACTACCCTGTGCCATGGGACACATTCCGCCGGCGCATTGCACACAGTGCATGTCAATAGGCCCTGCGTAGTCACTAGCGTTCCAAGCGCACTGCCCAAAGAGAGATAGCCCTCCAAGGTATGCGTGCCCACTACTGTGCGGGCACTCCAGGACAAGACAGGTGTTTCATCCGGGAACTGGAGGATCCCGTCTGCGAATTCGTGCAGTCCCGGTTCAAGCTCTCCTGAAGTGGACTCAAGCCGTTGACTTACATTAGTGCCGGGATCGAATCGAAATCGATCCATGAGGAGCATACCCCCTTGCGCTTCAAATTCGGGAGAAGTTACGTTCATGTCATCAGAACATTGGCTCACAGCCACGCATGGCTGCATCCTTAAACGATTGCACGGCACGCCCGCTCTGGATGGGGGAAGAATAAGGCGATGAACACACACGCATTTACATTACTATCTGCTCTCCCTCGATCACACTGAGTGTTTCCCCTAGCTGCAATATCGAATGAGACCAATCCCATAGCAGGAAAAAGTATAGGTAAATGTTGAAAAATTCCAGCAGGCAGTGCAACTAAGGCGCAGGATGAACTATGCTCTTTGACGCTGTTAGAGTTAACAGTCGTCCCTCGAGATCTCCTCCGTCCCTGGGAACGAAGAGCCCCGTAGTTGAAATTCGCATTGAAAGTACGGGCAGTTGCTGCGAAAAGCGCTCCTATAGCATTAGGTGATCCCGACATGACATGGTTGTGACCAAGGCATTCTAGCCCTGGAATAGATTTTGCTTTCGACAGACCATGGTCCTGTATGTACAATCTCCTGTCTGAAGGGGGGAGGCTAACTACCGCGGCTCATTCAAGGTGATATGTCCTTATCTCGATTCTGCGGCGGTTGATGGTAATTTGTCTGATATACTGCAGCAAAAGTGCTCGACACAATTGCTCTGAACAGATGTAGATATGGAACAACAAACACCACCTTCTGTTCGCGTTGTACTAAGCGACGACCATGCGATCGTTCGCCACGCGATACGCACTATTATTGAAGCATCGCCTCGTTTCCAAGTTGTTGGAGAAGCAGATGATGCTTACTCTACTATGGAATTGCTTGCATCTGCGCAGCCCGATGTCCTCATTCTGGATCTCGGGCTTCCTGGGAAAAGCGGCTTGGAGGTGCTTTACGAAATTAAGGCACGAAAGTTGCCTACAAAGCTAATCATCCTGAGCATGTTTGATGACGAGCTTAAGGTAAGGCAGGCGCTTGCAGCGGGTGCACATGCATACTTAGTGAAGGACTCCAGCCCTGCTGATCTGCTGGCTGCGCTCGATGCGGTCCTGCGAGGAAACCGTTTTGTGGCGAGGCGCTTCCAACATCTTTTGGATCGTTTTAAAGAGGATGCTTCGACTAATGGGCGCTCTCCGGATCCTGGGCTTGCGCTCGATCCCCTGGGAATACTGAGTGATCGCGAACGCGAGATCTTTTATCTTTTGGCGGACGGGCTGCCCAATCGTGTTATCGCCAAGAAGCTGTTCATAAGTCCCCGCACGGTAGAAACGCACCGTGCTCGCATTCTGAAGAAATTGAACTTTTCTTCAACTGCCGAGCTTGTACGATACGCCATTCGAAATAATCTGTTGAGTGTGTAAGAATACGGCCCACGTTATCTACGGGTAGCCGATCTTTTGAGGCCAGCCTGGTTTCTCTGGCAATCTCGGCTGCATAGGCACAATCGCGGGTAGGCCCCGACACTGTTCTATTTAGGTGTATATTTGAAGACGTTCCCCTCCATTATCCCGACAGGGCGTAATAGGATGCCCTGGTCAAGGGTGCGATCTAATCTTACCTGGCGCGGTTTAATCGTGCTGTTCTTTGGACTGTATCTGCTCCTCGGGCCGGTCAAGCAGAGTCACGATGTTGTCGCTGCGATGATTGGGGTTGGGTTGCTGGTCCTTCTGGGTGTCGTCCTAGGGGCGACTTTGTTCACCGGTTTTCGGCGCAGACAACAAACCTTGGCCACACTGCATGGGGGTTTTGGGAATCTGGATTTCGGAAGTTGGTCCATTCTGCCAAGCAGGAATACACCTCACCTGCTGACGCTGGAGCTTCATGAGATTGGCGTTCCGCCGGGCTATCACCTAGTCATTGCGCCGATGTGCACGCCCTCCCTTGTGCCTGAAGTGCGGGTGGTAATTCCATCAAACGCACAGCGGGAGGTGCGCATCCCCTTCCAGATCTCTTTCCCTCACCGGGGCGTCTGGCACTTCCATGCCCTCGACTGTGCTCTTCGTGACAACTTTGGACTGACAGCATTCCATTGGAGGGTTGGATTCGATGTCACCACGGAAGTCACCGTGGTCCCACCGTTCCAAGAGAATTCTGAGACTCCTATGTACACATCAGCAAGCCGTGAGGGTGACCTAATGACCTCACCCTATAACCGACACGGCGATCCGTTTGATATAAAACCCTACCATCCATCGGATGGCATGAGAAAAATCCTCTGGAAGTTGTACGCAAAGCGTCGAGAGTTGCATGCGCGGCATCCGGAGTTTGCGGCGAGCCCCGAGGGTTTGTCGGCAATCATCGTTTGGGCTGACATAGATGAGGATGCTGTGTGCAGCGAAGCGCTTTCTTACACAAAGAAGCTCTTCGATGCAGAGATTGGCGTGCGCGGATTGGCCAAGTTGTCGAATGGTCCTCAGATTGCAGCATCCCCAGATGAACTTCTTGCGTTGTGCTCGCGTTTTTCCGTCACCGATGCGCCTTCTGGTTATGCTCTTGAACCTGAGCCGAGCACCCCTCAGGAGGTCGTGGAGCGACTTTGTGCCCATAACGAATTACAAAGGGCCATTATTTTCTGCTCGAGCCGGTGCACCCATGAGGACAAGGGCAGCCTGGAAAAGATAGGAACACTCCTTAGTGCACGCGGAGTGAAACCGGTGTTTGTCGTCGTCTCTCCAAGCGCCAGGCAATCGGAGGGTGGTAACGACAGAGCAAAAGCGGAGGGGCTCCTCTCTATGCTTTTTTATCCGGAGGAAAGGCACAGCCCATCGACCCTGCTGCAGCCAGCGCTCGACTTCATACAGATATGCTACAAACATGACTGGATGATCGAAGTGCCGGCGGCAGAGCTGCCCGTTCAGGACTCCAGCTCCTCTGGTCCTACTCTGGCATACTCGGCTCCTCAATCGTATAAAATGGGGGTGGCGGCCAAACCAGGAGGTGCTCCCTCTTCACAGGCCGGAGATTCTTAGAAAAGCCAACTATAAATGCCCGCGGTCTCCCATCCTCAGCTCTCCTCACCCCAGCAGCGCCGCTTCGTCGTGGTAGTTGTCCTTTTGCGCTGTCTTCTCGTGGCCGGGGTGCTCATGACATTGCGCTGGGTCATCAACCTATCGACGCCTGCGGTCCTGCTTCTGATCCCATCCCTTCTCGCTGTCCTTGGCGGTACGCGGATTGCCTTTAGTCGGCTGAGAGGGCGCGGATTAGTCATGCTCGTAATGATCGCCGCCGTGGCTTACGTCGCGCTGAAGTCCCTTCTCTTGTCATTCCCACGTTGGATCGGGGGCGGTTCTTTTCAGTTGTTGGATCTATTTTGGCACCTCGACACAATCGTCACCGCACTCATTATTACCTTTTTGAGCACGGTACTATTCTGGCGTGCTCGCTGGGTAGCAACAGCGGAGGCTCTGCTTTTCTCCGCAGGATGCATCACGCTCTTTTCGACTCACAGAAATTTCCGCCTTGACCTGCCGAGGGCCATTAATGATATCTCGTGGTACTTTGGTCTTACCCCTCTCTCCACTCTCATTATCTTTGCCGGTGGGTGCCTGACCATCCTCATCGCCTACTTTCTTTGCGCGAGCTCTCCCAAGCGGCCAATCGCACGACTTGACCTTCCGCTGACCATTTTTGCTAGAACGAGGGCCTCGCGTCTGTCCACTTCAGCAGTAAGCGCAATCGCTGCGGTGACCGCGGTCATGCTCGGTATACAAGTGTATCGCCAGTACAATATCGCCGCAGGATCAAGACTTGCTAACGGTGTCGGGCAGGAAGATAGTGCGGGGCTTTCTCCCTTGGGATTTCACTCGGCGTTGGGCAGCACTAATCAACCTGCCGCCCTGGTACGGCTTGAGGGAGACTATAGCGAGAACCCCTTCTCCCCCATGATGTATCTGCGTGAAGGCGCACTCTCTGATTTCAATGGAACAGAGATTGTGATTGCCAAAGAGGGGTACGATCCTGATGTGCCGAGGCTCATGCCCGAGCAGGCTTTTGATCTAGAAGCTCCGAACGACAGGACGGGGCGAACAGAGGTCGTGCAATCCGTGTACCTGCTGGCTGATCATAAGCTGGCTTTTGCCCTCGATTATCCACTACGTTACGCTCGGCTTAAGAATCCAAACCCGGGGAGATTCAAGCGTGCCTATCGTGCAGTGTCCCTGGCACCAGCCTTCACTTTGGCCGCGCTTGAAGCCTTTGAGGTGGGAGACCCCTCATGGACTCCTGAGGTGCTGCAGCACTACCTGGAACCGCATAGTGACAGTCGATACTCGGAGATGGCATTCCGACTAACTGAGGACGCCGCCTCGCCCATTGCCAAGGCGCAGCTCATTGTCGAGTACCTGAATGCAAATACAATCTACACTCTAACTCCAAAGCACGAAGTTGAGAAGGGAGCTGACCCCGTAGCTCCCTACCTATTTGGGGACATGCGTGGGTACTGCGTCCATTTCGCTCATGCGATGGTATACATGTTCCGTGCATTGGGAATTCCCGCACGCATCGGAACGGGATACCTCACCGATCTATCCCAGGCCCGTGATGGTCACATACTGTTGAGAATGAGTGATCGACACGCATGGTCGGAGATTTACATAACCGGAATCGGCTGGGTGCCCTTTGATCTTCAGCCTCAACAGGTAGAAAGCCACGCAGACACGGAGGTCGACATGCATCTCCTAGAGGAGCTGATGGGAATGATCGATCCTGCCGAAGAAATCCTCCCGCGGCCGACCGGCGATGACAGGGAATCAGAAGCGCAATGGCCAGTGCCATCATTAGATTCCATTCTCATCGTCATTGCTGGCTGTTTGTTGGTTCTCGTCGCGATTAAGGTGTGGTTTGTAGAGCGCTGGAGGTTTGCCTCCAGCCCTAATCGGCGAATACGCTGGTGGTATCAGCGGGTCACGTTGCTTCTCGGCGAAATGGGGATGGTGCGTGCATTCGGTGAAACACGCTCGGAGTTCCGCGAACGCATTAGCCGCACCCTGGGTTACGACCCGTTATCGACGACACCGCTATTCTTGCGGTCGTGCTATGGGCGTTCACTGGTCTCCGAGGCGGAGAGTCGACATGCTATTCGCTCCGACCGATCTATCCTCGACGCTCGCCCCCGCTGGCTACGAATATGTACCTACCTAAGTCCCGGCGGAGCTCTTCGTGTGCTTATGGGAAAACCGCTATGAGCTGTTTGGCAAAGCGCCTTAGTCCCTTCCTCCTGTTGCTCTGCACCCTCGGAGTGATCGTTCGATCCGCGGCCCTCCATGGGCAAGTGCTTGATCCATTCGATCCTTTCGATATCCCCCAACTCTTGGATCCATCTCAGAACGATGAGGAGAAATCCCCGGACGAACTCGTTCTAGAAGCAGCCTTCCTGATGGAGGATAAGCGGCTTTTGGATGCACGCACCAAACTGTTGAAAGCGCTCCGCAAGGACCCTGCACATCTGCGCGCACACTTGATGCTGGGCGGCTACTATCTGGTGCATGTAGGGCACTTTCGACTGGCACTGCGCTATGTCACACGAGCCCAGGAAATATTCGTGGAACAGAATGGCCCTCCTCCCTACACCGATACTATTCTTAAGAGCGAACACTCCCACATTCTCTACTTGCTCTCGCAGATTAATCTTGACCTAGACAAATACGAAGAAGCGCTCAAGCTGCTCGACGAATACAGCTCATGGGGCTATTACGCGACCTGGTATCCCGCCTCCCGCGCGTGGATACTTATGAAGCTTGGCAAGCTCGACGAGGCTATCCGGGTTGCCAGGCTTGGTCTGCTGGCGGGTGCAGATTTTGGGAGGACCGTTAATATTCTCGGAATACTGCTGTCCATGAACGGCAATTCAAAGGAAGCCCTTGATATCTTCCGCCAAGCTATCGAGTACGAATTCTCTCAGGGCATTCAAGGGCAGCCTGCAACGCCCCTGAATAATTCCGGAGAGGTCTATAAGGAAGCATTCCTGGAAGAGAAAGCGGAAAGCTCCTGGCTGCGTGCTACCAGTCTGCCTGATGGATGCGAGCATGTATTGCCCAGCTTGAACCTCGCCCTACTCTACATCGAACAGCTCAATTTAAGCGGTGCAACCCAGGCTATGAACAACTTTGAGAGTTGTGTGGCACAGTACCCATTGAGAAATGGTGAGGAGCACCGCGCGCTTGTTAAACTCGCTCGTGGACGGATCGCGCTCCTGTCAGGACATATAGGAACAGCGCTGGACGCACTGAATGATGCCTTGGCCCGCCGGCAGTGGTTCGGGAAAATAGGCACGAATCAGGAGGATCTTGAAGCAGCAATTCTTGTATCATTGGCCCAGGCCAATCGAGCAATGGCGAATCTACTCGATCAGCGCGCGACTTCGGGACCTCTCGAAACACTCCAGCACATGCTGCAATCGGCCCATCACCGCCTTGCCGCCTGGTGGTATCGCCGGAGAGCGCGCCAGGTCTTAATGGGACGACTGAACGATTTTGAAGATCTTGAAATTCGAAATACCGACAGCTTGCTGGAGTATCCCACGCTCGGCGAGTTACTGCGTGACATTCCCTCCTCCCATTTAAGTCAGCGTATAGGAGATATGCTCATACGAGACAAACGGCCGGAGGCGGCGGTGGTCTATCGAAGCTACCTCGCCGAGAATCTAATGGCTGGGGGAGATCGGGCCAAAGGGATTGAGCTCTTTGGTAATGTGATGGCTTCGTTGCGACCCCGTTTTGATGACCTTCTCAGAGTGCATCTATTGCTCACTCGCTTGGAGATGCTTAGCCCAACCTCTGCCGAGTATCAGACGATTGCCGGTGATATTTTCTCGTATGCCCGTCCTGAACTGCGCAGCCATGGTCATCGACTGCCGGTGGTAGTCGAGGATCCTTCTGGAGAGCTGACCTCGGTGCTTGCTCGATCCCCGTTCCAGCCGATTGACTCATCCGAAGCCGATTTCATCATAAAGCTGCAAAAGACCGACGACAGCTGGCGCATGGAGTTCTCCTCACTTAGAAAGAACTTTGCGACTGTCCGACTGCAGGGAACTGATCTTGTCGAAATGGTCAATAAACTCTCAGATGAGGTCTTTCAGCTGCCTCTGATTTGACCATTGACTGGTGATAGACTGATCAGGTGCTGTTCTATGGAGCGATTGCTCCTATCAGCAGAAGCCGGTACATTCAAACCGGTTACCATTGAAGGCTATGCTCTATGAGTAATTTCGAGACTGCCACCCGTACTGCGCAAAGATTGTTTGATGGAGTACGCACTGTTATTCGAGGGCGTGATGACACGGTCCGATTGGTGCTTTGTGCTCTTTTTGCAGATGGTCATGCGCTGCTTGAGGATTACCCTGGTTCCGGAAAGACAACCCTCACCAAGACTTTAGGACGGCTGATTTCATGTGAGGACGCACCGCAGGATCGCTCCTATATCGCTCCATTTCGACGAATTCAGTTCACGCCAGATATGCTCCCCGGAGATGTACTGGGGGTAAATATATTCGAACCCACCAGAGGGTCTTTTCATTTCGTACATGGTCCCGTGTTCGCGCACATCGTCCTGGCTGATGAACTCAATCGCACCGGACCGAAAGTTCAGGCAGCTTTTCTTGAATGTATGGCAGAGAAGCAGGTAACGATAGAGAATGTCACGATACCTCTAGATGACCTATTCTTTGTTCTAGGCACTCAGAATCCTCTCGATATTGCAGGCACCTATCCTCTGCCCCTCGTGCAGCTCGACCGCTTTATGCTGCGAATTCCTATGACCTATGTGGATGCAGAGACTGAACAGGAGATACTTGCATCCCATGATCAAATCATGTCGGCCGCACATTCCTCCGCCCCGGTCTGCACTCGTCACGATGTCCTGGAAGCTCGAAGAGCGGTGAAAGAGATTACGGTATCGAATGAGGTGCGTGCCGCTATGGTCGCTATTACGCAGGCCACTCGTCGCAGTCCGGCATTGCAATTTGGAGCCTCCACCCGCGCGGCCTTGATGCTGCAGGATGCTGTGCGCGCTTGGGCGATGCTGAATTCGCGAGATTATGTAACGGAAGATGATGTCAAGTATATTGCGCCGTTCGTGTTGCTCCATCGCTTGAGATTTCATCCCGGCGCTGGAGATCCCGTCCGTGCACTCGAAGATTTGATGCTCCCTCAGCTCGAGCATCTTGTCTCAAATGCCGCAAGGGCGGTGAGTCGCTAACTCTTCAACCTGCACGGCCTGCGGTTGTTCTTGCTCAAAGAACACTCTGGCCAGGTAGTCAAAGCGTGAGGGTTCATCCGTGACGTAGAATTCTGATCGACCAGTCACGGCCTTATTGGTCCAAGGCTCCTGCGTAAGCGCCCCGGCAACTTCACGGGCAACCGCATCGGCACAGTCTATTAATCTCACCTCTCCGTGAAAATAGCGCTCAAAAGCCGGGCGGAGAAAGGGGTAGTGCGTGCAACCGAGAATGAGAGTGCTTAAGCGTTTCTCACGCAGTTCAGCAAGATACAGATCAAGTGTTGCCTCAAGCACTGGGCCGCTCAAGATGCCGTTTTCGACAAGCGGCACAAACAGAGGACATGCTTTGGCGATGACTTCGACTCGAGGGAGTTTTTGCGCAATGCTGCGCTGATATGCTCCCTTTGCAATTGTGGCATGTGTAGCAATTATGCCGATCGATGCATTCTCGCCGCGCATGGACTCACCCACAGCCGCATCGATGGTGCCAAAAACCGGCAAGGGGAGGTCCTTTTTCAATTCCTCGATCGCAATGGCTGATGAGGTGTTACACGCAATGACCAAGGCATCAATCGAACGGCTGCACAGGAAGTCGGCACACTCTCTCGAATAACGCAAAATCGTATGTTCGCCCTTGGAGCCATACGGTGTGCGAGCTGTATCGCCGAGGTAAAGCAGATCGGCAGTGGGGAGCGCGTTTCGCAGCGCGCGAAACACGGTCAATCCGCCCAGACCGCTGTCAAAAACTCCGATTCTCACCTCGATTCCCCTCCTACACTTTCAATAGCTCAGCGCTGCACATCGACGGACAAGCAGGCCTATGATATATAACAGAAAGCCCTTGCAGTTGATATCAATAGACAGAGCCCTTATGAAACGATGGCTTGCTCAAGCCTTGCTCCTGTTGTGCGTTCAAGTGTGCACGATGCTCCCTATTGCCACGCGGACAATCGCCGATACCGCTCCGCTGAAGATCGTTGCCACCACCGGTATTGTCGCTGATCTGTGCAAGGAGCTGGGGGGATCTCTCGTACAGGTAGAAGCGCTGATGGGACCGGGTGTCGACCCTCATCTGTACAAAGCAACGCATGGCGATCTGGGATCGTTACGGTCAGCCGATGCGATAGTGTTTAACGGGCTGCACCTCGAGGGAAAACTCTCTGATATCCTCGCCGCGCTTAGGACCGATAAACCTGTCCTTGCCTTGGGAGAGCTGCTCCCCGCTGATCGATTACTAGTGGTTGATCCGGCTTCTAAAAGTATCGACCCGCACATTTGGTTTGACGTGTCGTTACTTGCAGAGACAATACCAGGCCTTACGCAGTTCCTGGTTGAACTGCTTCCCGGGCATGCGCAGACGCTCAGAATGCAGGAGACCGCTCTCCTAGGTAGATTTAATGAATTGCACCGCTGGGCCAAGGCAGAGTTAAGCCGTCTTCCGGAGGGCAGGCGGGTGTTGGTAACGGCTCACGACGCCTTCGGATACTTCGGCCGCGCGTATGGGTTGGAGGTCCACGGACTCCAGGGTGTCAGTACCGCGGTAGAGTATGGGGTTCATGATATTGCCCGTATCGTGGAACTCGTTGTTGAGCGTAAGTTACCGGCAATATTTGTTGAATCGTCGGTACCCCAGCGTTTTGTGGAGGCGGTGATAGAAGGCTCCCGAGCGCGGGGTCATATAGTCGCCTTGGGGGGGGAGCTTTACTCTGACGCCCTCGGGGAGCCCGGATCGGAGGCCGCCACTTATATGGGCATGGTGCGGCACAATGTGCGGCACATTGTGTCTGCCCTCGCCCCAAAGGCGGATTGAGGGAGCCTCTTGAGTTTCCCTGCCAATCCTAGGAATAATGAGGCCGCATACCCCCGGGGCAACGTACGCTTGCGTAAGCTGCCTGCCCCCGAAATCGGTTCCGAGTTGAGGTCTGAATTTCCGCCGGGGGTTGATACACTTATTAAATCAGGAGCTAGTACTTGAACACCTTTCGTCGTCCGATGCCGTTTCGAGGCCCCCGTCGTGGGCCACCCCCTCCACCTGATGCCCATAGAATCAATGACAGAATCCTGGCTAAAGAAGTGAGAGTCATTTCTGAGTCTGGGGAACAGCTCGGGATACTTCCAACCCGCACGGCTATTACGATGGCCGAAGAGATAGGTTTGGACCTGGTCGAAGTCGCCCCCACCAGTCAACCTCCTGTCTGCCGTATCATGGACTACGGGAAGTTCAAGTATAAAGAGCAGAAGAAGGAGGCCGAGGCCAAGAAGAAGCGATCTGAAGTGGTGATTAAGGAACTCCGCATTCGTTATCGCACTGATGTGGGGGATCTTGAAACAAAGCTGAAACAAGCTCGGGAGTTCATAGCCGAAGGGAATAAAGTAAAGTTCACGATGCGCTTCAAGGGCCGTGAGAATATGTATCGAAACCTTGGCATCGAGAAATTCGAAGAGCTTATTCAGCGCCTGGCGGACGTGGCGATCGTTGACGATCGATCACCCCCAGTGGGCGGACAGATTCATATTACCTTCGCTCCCGCGAAGAAGAGCTAGCGGGCGCCTCGTTGTACAGTACGGTATAGCGAAGAACTCATCAGACGCACGGCTAGCCGCTAGGATTACTCGATGATCGACAGTCTCCCTGCATCTCTTAGTGGAAAGAAGCTCGCGCGAGCAATCCTTGATTCAGCCTCCCCTGAATCGGTTGCGCAGACCTTGCCCGCTCAAAGCATCTTCTTTGCCATCCAGGAGCGCGGGCTTGAGTCAAGCATCGAGTTACTGGATGTCATATCGAAGTCGCAAATGCAGTTCATTCTCGATCTCGATTTGTGGTCGCGCGACCGCTTCAACGAGGAGCGATTTTGGGATTGGCTTGCGCTACCGGATGCAGCCGAATCGCTTGAGGTTCTCCAGAAGACCCTCAAGAGCATCGACTTGAAACTGATCGCCCTGATGTTAGGACAGTACGTCGATGTGCGGGTGTTCGAAGAGGCGACAGACACGCCACCAGGCCCCCGTTTCACAACCCCTGACAAGGGAAAGACATGGATCTTGGTCAAGGTCGAGGACGGCAGGAAGTATTTTTTATTGTCTCGCCTTTTGGCCCTTATTTTCGAAACGAGCGCCGAGTTGTTCTACCAGCTCTTGGCCATTCCAAACGTCGCAACGCAATCAATGCTGGAGGAAGAATCCTACCAAGAGCGATCAAAGCGCTTGCTCGCCGAAGGATTCCCCGATGAGGAACAGGTTGTGGCCTTGCACCAGCCGCTGCCGATCGAGTCCCTTAAGCGGCATGATACCACACTGCGATATGGCACGGATGGCCCCATCGTCACTCCGATGTTGGCCATAAGGGAGGCCAGCAGTACTTCATTCTCCCTACTCATTGAGCGATACGGGAGCGCGGAGGATTTCCAAAGCGAGCTTACCTACATCACGAATGCCGCCCTATTATTCTTCCGTATCGACATATCCAATCGATCAGAGGTTGTAGAACTGGTCGAGGGGGTCAGTGGGATCCTGAACCTAGGCCTTGAAGTGTTGCAGCAGCGCACCAATTGCGACCCGTTCGAAGCACAGGGGCGCTATGGGCTTGCACCTATATATCGCATCGGCTTGCAACAGCTATTCGACCTGCGAAAACGCAGTCAGATCGCCATCGCGCAGTTAAAGGAAAGCGCAACGCCGGAGATTCTGCATCTCCTGGAGCTATCAGCCAGGGTCCTGCCGCGCGCAGCGATTTATCTGAGCACTGCGGGAACCATTGACACCTCAGGTGCACTGAAGCTCAGCACGGAAAGCAGACCTTTCGCCCATCTTGCGGAGATTGCGGGCCTTGAGCGGTTAATTGCGGAGCTCACTGTAAAGTGAGGCTAGAAGCTACCTTTGAAATAGCTTCTAGGGAGGAATTGTTGAATCCACTAATAGGGTCTCATTCTGCAGCGAACTACTTCTTCTTCTCGCCCTTCTTTGATTCCGCCTTGCCCTCGGCTTCTGTTTTTATCGGTGCGGTTTCGATGACGCTACACTTCGGATCTTCTATCTTAACCAAACTGCATGCCCCGGACTGATGCTTGCAGTCTTCAACGATTGCGTCCTGAAGGGCCTTCTTCGCGGCGAAGCCAAGTGAATTCATTAAGGTGGTGTTGGAGGACATCTTAGCAGCGACACATCCAGACAAATTCTCATGCTTGCTTCTACAACTCTCTAGCGCACGAGCTTGAGAAGCCTCAAGCAACTTCAATGTCCCCTGGCGCGCTTCCTCCTGCGATGCCCCTTTGGCTTCGGCGGTCATAAACGCGACCTCCTGGGCGTCACTTTCACCTGCTCGAATCCACTTATACCGAAGCTCGCCCGTGCAAGACGTTGGCGCTGCTGCCGGTGGAGGCTCTTGGGCCCCCTCTTCTGCATACGTCGTTCTGCATAACAAAACAGCGCACAGAACTATCAAATATCGTTGAAGAATCATGAACGTTAAGTCTCAAAATAATTTTTATTTCTGGTGGTGAATGAACACGCTTCGACTACCGTCTTACTTAACGAATGGTAGGTAGTAATACCAGTCCTTACTATGAGTATGAACGCAACCGCAAAGTATCCAATGATTGAATCAGAATCACTCTTCGATGCTCCGAATGGAACTGGCACTCCTGAGCGTCGCCTTTTACTGGCCGTGCTTGAGAGAGCAATATTGGATTTCGTTGGGAATGATCAGAGAGAAATCGAAGAGGCAGCCGAATGGCTCTTCTCCGATTTAGAAGATCCAGAATATGGGGAATTCTCCTTCGCCTGGATCTGCCGAGAATTAGACCTCGACTATAAGAAAATCAGTCAGCAGATTCGTGAAATGCCGAAGCGCGGGAATAGTCGAATTGCTCCATGGTATATTAATAAAGATGCCGCACAGAAACGTGCCGCGATGAACTAACAGATCTCCTTCCCTAGACAGTAACCCCCGCCGCCTTTGATCGTGAGATTGAAGGCGGCGGTTTTTTTATAACGACCTAACCGTTTCTTTGCACGACGACCATTGCGAGCCCGGTCCCGGCAGCATCGCTAATGATACTGAGTCAAAGCAGCACCCTCCGCCTTCGTGCCGGTTTCCGGCTTCAGAATGGATTGGATTGTCACCGCAGGGGTCAACGGCCTCCCCTGGCCATCCTTAGTGATGCCACGTCGCCTCCCGATTTCATGAGATACCACATGAGCAAAGAACATGCGCCGCGTTGCACCCCGACTCGTGGCGCGGTGCCATAACCATGCAAACGGACTTGCCAAGCTCAGTGTCAGAAAGAAGCTAGGCAATACGGCTTCACTACGCGCAGCCAGCATCATGCCACCAACAAGTGCCAGCACCAATCCGCCCACGGCGATCGTTTCCGACCAGAGTTTTCGGCCAGTACGTTCTATAAATAGGTAGGCGTCTTCTACAGAATTATCCAGCAGATCTTCGAGGTAGGCTTCGAGCACCTCGACAGAGATAGTGACTACGCCCTGACGGAATGCCTTAAACGAAGAGGGAGTAATGTACCCCGTCGCTTCGTGATGCGTTTCGAGCGCCAGAAGCTCTGTGCCTATCGCGCGATAACTTGGGGGCAGCATGCGATCAGAGGTCATCCACTTTCCTCGTCAAGTTGAGTCGCTAGAATCCTTGACGGCCCCCGCGAGCGCCGACCTGATCATTCACAGAGGGGCTAACGAATTGCTAGCGACGAGGAGGAGACTTTCTTACACGGACCGGAACAGGACGAAGAAGACCAAGAGCTTGCGCCCCGGCGATCAATGCATCCGAAAGAACGTCCTTCACGGCTTCAACTACATCACGAAATCGTCTCATAGTGCACGCAACTTCTAGTATCCGGCAGCCCATCAGATTGCACAACTCAAGCGCCCAGACCCAAGCACTTTCGCGCAACTTGAACTTCCCGCTTAAAACGCCCGCCCAATTACGATGCGAAATCGCAGGTATCGCTGCGAACAATTAGGATATCGACGCTCCCTTCGAGAAACTGGAGCATCAATAGATAGAAATAATGACGCCGTTTTAGCAGTGTAACTGGCCGGAACAATTTAGAATTTCTTAACTCTCACTGCAGGAGTGATAGAAAAACAGGGCCGTTAGAGGCCGGGCCTGGTCATGGCGAACAGGTCGAGCGTCTTAGCGAGCTCCTCTTCGTCGAGCACTTTCAGATCGCGGGCCGCCTGACGGACAGTCACATTGCGCTGAAATGCCTCCTTAGCCACCTTGGCAGCCTTATCGTACCCAATCCGAGGAGCCAGCGAGGTGCAGGTAGCAAGGCTCTTTTCTGCAAACTCTGCACACCTCTCCTCGTTTACCTCGATGCCCTGCACACAATTTTTGGCAAAATTGCTGCAGCTTGATCCGAGAATGCTAATCGATTCGAGAACATTATGTGCCAGAATGGGTAACATGACGTTCAATTCGAAGTTACCGTGCTGCCCACAAACGGCCACGCAGCCATCGTTGCCAATTACTTGAGCTGCCACCATCATCATCGACTCACACAATACCGGGTTTACTTTGGCCGGCATGATGCTCGACCCTGGCTGGATCTCGGGGAGGGCGATCTCAAACAAACTGCAGCGGGGCCCTGATGAGAGCCAGCGCAGGTCATTTGCTATTTTCATTATCGATATCGAGATCACTCTCAGTTGACCGCTAAGCTCCACACACGCATCACGGGCAGCCTGCGCCTCGAAGTGATTATCGGCCTCCCTGAAGGCATGTCCGGTGATCTTAGATATCTCGGCGATAGCGGTTCTTGCGAACTGTGGATGGGTATTAAGCCCTGTCCCCACTGCTGTGCCGCCGAGGGCCAGCTCAGCAATCGCTATTTGCGCACGCTGAATCCGCTTCATTCCTTGACCGATCTGAGCGGCATAACCACTAAACTCCTGGCCCAAAGTAATGGGGGTTGCATCCTGCAAGTGAGTCCTGCCCGCCTTAATAACCGAGGAAAACTGCGCGCTCTTGGCAATGAGCGCCTCATGCAGTGACTTGAGTCCCACAAGCAAAGGGCCCTCGAGCTCCATGAACGCCGCAACATGAATGGCGGTCGGAATCACGTCGTTCGAAGACTGACACATATTCACATGATCATTGGGATGAATGAGGGCCTTATCGCCTCGCGCACCGCCCAGAATCTCAATAGCCCGGTTTGCTATAACCTCGTTGGCATTCATGTTGGTCGAAGTCCCCGACCCCGTCTGGAAAATATCGACGACGAAATGCCGATCCAGCGTGCCATCAATTACCTCCTGGGAGGCTGCAATAATGGCTTCGGCCTTCTCCTTGGGGAGGAGCCCAAGGGCAAGATTCGCCACAGCGGCTGAACGCTTGATTATTCCTAAGGCTCGAATAAATGCGCGAGAGAATCGCAGGTTACTAATAGGAAAGTTCAACACGGCCCTCTGAGTAGACGCTCCCCACAACGCATCGTCGGGAACAGGCATTTCACCCATCGAGTCTCGTTCAATTCGCATACGCCCCTCTGTGATCACATAACGCCCAGAACTTACACCGTGTGCTGGTTCCGGGGGAGTCTCATATAGCGCGTTCCTGAGGCTAAAGAAATTTCTGAGAGCGGACGAATCTTACCTTAGGGTTGCTTGCTGTGTGCCGGTTGTGCCGAATATCAAGGCGCACCCTAACTACTTAAAACAACGTCGAATTCTATGTCTTCGAAAGATACTACAGTGGAACCAGTGCCCTCTGAAGTCGGGGAGCCGGCAAACGCCGAGGCAGCCAAGGCCCTGGGGGGGCCCTTTGCCGTCGAATTTCCACCTGACCCATATGTGTGGTCAGAAGCGCGTAAACTAGTCGCCGACAAGAACATCCGAGTTGAAGATCTCGCCACCTGCTGCGCCCAGGATCCGGCTATCGTGATGGAACTGCTCAAGGTTTCCAACGCCATGTTCTTTGCCGGCGGGAGGTCCCCCATTACCTCCACGAGAACCGCGATCGTTCGACTCGGTTCCGATGTCGTATTGGACTGCCTTACCAGAATAAAGGAGCGCCCGGCCTTAGAGAGTGAAGAGGTCTCTAACTGGTTCGAGATACATCGCAGCCGCTGCAAGCGCACTGCCATCGTCGCCCGCATGTTGGCCGAGGCGGTAGCCAAGCAGCTCAACGATGACTGTCAAGCCGCTGGACTTCTTATGAACATAGGCGACATGCTCGCCGTGGCCCACTTCCGGGAAGAGTACGTTAAACTGGCCGACGAGCACTCCCGAAGTGGCGTTAATTTCCGGCTGCTCCAACATAAGCGCTTCGATGTTGAGAAAACCGGACTCACCTATTTGCGACGACATGGCATTCCAGAGAACCTGCTCTTCGCAATTGATCGAGAAGCAGTTGCGCGCAGCGCCGAACGAGCAATCATGAAGCCGCTTTGCCTATCGGCAGCAGAAATGGTCGATGCATTCGATGCAAACCGATGGGAGAAGATCGCCCCGGGGCGCACCATCCCACCGAAAAGCGCGATTCGCACCTTACAACTCAACGACGCACAGTACCTGAAGGTATATGAGCGCGCTTCCGAGTACCTCTTTTCAGTCCGACTGCTCGAAGAGAAAAGACGTCGCGATGGCCTGCCATCAATAGAAGAGCCCCTGGGCGAAGCGACACCTGTTGCGCCACAGGAGGATGCCTCCCAACTCCAGAATGAGATATCAACGCTTCTCCAAGGAGCGATCGAGGAGGTGAGCGAGGCCGTTGAAACCGTAGTGGAGCGCTCCGCGCCTGAAGAGGCACCACAAACCGAAACACTGATTGCAACAGTGCCTACATCATTAGATGCTTTCAGCATTCCCTCAGGAGCGGTAGCGCAGCGTCGCGAAGCCCGTGCGGACTCCAAAGTCGCGATGGTGCAACCACCGCCCATGCACTCCAAGAAGGGGAATGCAATCGTCAGTTCAATCACCAGCATGTTCAGTCAGGCCGAGACAAGCGAGGCACTATTAACGGAGCTCCTTCAGATGCTGGTAGATAATGGGCCTTTTGAAAAATCAGCGTTGATCGTGGTGTCGCGCGATCGTAAACACGCAATCGTGGTTGCCGCACGCGGCCCCCAGTATCGGCAACGGTCAGCGGTTAGCGATCGACGACCCGCTCTCGCCACTCGCCCAATGCTTTTCTAAGGTACGCTCGTTCGGTTCGCGTGAGAATCAGTGCTCACCATGGGGAAGCCGATCGTTTGCACTCGCTCCGATAGACGCCGATCATGAAACGCCCGTTGCCCTGTATGCAGACTGTGGAGAGGATGGGGCAATCACCTTCGAAGGACGCAGGGTATTCCGTACAGTAGTTGAGATATTGAATCAACGTCTGCCCCAAATCCCAGGTGGCATCCCAGTTGAACTCGAAGAAGCGAAGTGACTACTCGCGCCATCTGTCGATATTCCGACAATCCAGCTCCTCTCTGCGTTAGGAAAAATATTCGGTTTTTTTTGATCGCAGATCTATTGCACCTGCTACCTTGCTGCACAATAATGTCGGCCCAACTTCGATCATCCTCTAGAAGCTGTTTATTAAATCGCTTCTAACTGCGCCACACATGGCACAGCAAACGCCGAGAGGCGTTTGGAGCGACGCGGAACCGGGGCTCTTTGGACCCCCGGAGAAGCTTGGAGCGCTTTTTAAGTGGGCAGGCGCCCATTTAGAAAATGACTTCTAGGGAGATGCTGATCTTATCCCGCGTTTCCCTCGGGATCGACGGTGGTTTTGACTGGATTGAATGCAACGCCCACTCCTGGCCTAGCCAGGGGAGGCAACGGTTATTCTCATTACTTATGCCCTTGTCCTCAGAAATGCTGTGGAGTGTCCCCCGAATCGTCTGCCGGCTGCTGCTGTGTGCTGGATGCCTATGTGTTTTTTTCGCCTCCCACGCAGAAGCCGAATATCGCATAGCGGTCGTGAATATCGAGAAGGTCTTGAACGAATCCTCCGCCGGAAAGAAGAGCCGTTCGGGCCTCGACGAGAAGGCTGATGATCTGCGACGCCAAGTACAGGAGAAGCGCGTGGTGCTACAGAAGCAGGAACAGACACTTAAGGATCAGAAAGTTCCCACGGATTCCGCAGAGTCAAAAAAATTTCGGGAGCAAGTGAAGGAGTTCAACCGATTCGTTTCGGACTCTGAAGAGGATCTTCGTCAACAGTTCGCTCAGACTAACAATGCGTTGACCGGACAGGTGCTCAAGATCATCCATCAAGTTGCTGAGGAGAACGGACTAGCCATTGTACTCGACAGTAGCGAGCGTTCGAGGGGTGGTGTGCTGTTCCGGCAGGAGCAGCTTGATATCACTTCGGATGTGATGGAACGCTTCCCATAGCTCTCATGGGTCCGATGCGCCTCACTCGCCGAGCGCATAGGCAGCTTTAAACTTTGTTACTTTTCAGAATTGTACGAATATGGAACTCCATAGTATGCCCGATCTACCGAGAAAGCCGCTTGATATTGCTCTCGACCTTGCCTCACGAGGAGATAAGGCTGCGGCGCGGCAGTTTTATCAGCTCCTGCTGAACACTCCGCTGCAGGTAATAGAGCGCTTCCAGCTTCACAACATGACCGATTCCCCCAAGTATCCAGATCCTTTTCTGAATATGCTCGCTGTTCAGTCGGAGGATCGGTCAATTGTTCCCGTGTTCTCCTCGCCGTCACATGTCCGAGATTGGTGCGGACTCGATTTGAAGGTGCGAACACTCACGCTGAGTGAAGCCATCGTGCTTCTACCAACTGATTGGTGGATCGTAGTCAATCCGGGACAAGAGGCCTACAAGGAGGTCTCTCCATGGGAGCTTGAGCGCCTGCGGTCAGGCACACGTGGCATTGAGGAGATTCTTGAAGAGTTATACGAGGATGAGCCTACGAGTGCGGTTTCGCTTGGCCCTGTCGCACCCTCCGAACATCCACAGGTATACACACGGGTGAAGGGTATTGCTGCATCAACTCCCGGACTTCAGTCCGTCTTTGCTGCCCTGGAGATCTGGGGTGATGGGAAGAATCCCGATGATCGGCGGTTCATATTCGCAATAGAAAGTGTCGAGGAGCGCTCCCGAAAGCTGGACGAGCGCCCTCACCTTGTGTTTGAGCGCGCAATTGTGCCGCAACTAATCGGCGAAGGCGCAGTGAGAGTGGTTGACCTTGCTCAGTGTCCCCCCTTTCTATCCGAGGCGTTACGCTCTTTCGCACCTCTATACGTGCGGCCACGTAGGTTTTTCTCCTACGATCTAATCGCGCGAATTAAGCAGTTTGTGTTTCGCAGATCGGCCCCACCTGCTTCAAGAATCCCGTTGAAGCCGCATGACGGAGCGAAATAGCAACGCTTAAGGGGGTGTCTACAAGCCGAATCACCCTGATATCGCTGCGTTTTCCCTGATTTCCCGTAATTCGCGCGGCGGTCCCTTAAGCCCTCCCCCTATTGGGTCGATCTGTGTGGCATAAGGGTTTTCCCGACCCGTGGAGGTCTTACATGCAGGTCGTTTGCCTAGACGATGCCCATTTCCCGGCCTTACTTGAAGCGTGGCGGAGCGGTAAGGCGCTTGGCACATTCATCCAGCACGGCAAGGCGCACCTGGTAAAAGCTTCTTCCCGCTTTCTCTTCGTCTCACCCGATGAGGGAGAGAGGACGCTCATGTTCGAGCCGGCGCGAAGCCTTTCTGAGGCCGAGCTCCTCGCCAAGAGACTGTTCGAATCCCTTGACACCTTTCGCGCCAAAGAACACTTCGATCAGCAGCAAAGCTGAGGGCCCTCCTCAGTCTCCTAACGATACGTGGATTAAAAAAGTATCTTTGAAGCCCCACCTAGGGAGACACTCAACAAGTGCCTGCCATGCCCACTGTTCAGACGCTCCAAACTACGCCCGCGCGCCCGCCATCCGGGGGTGCATTCGGGATACGCTAAATCAGTCCAGCGAATCCCTCACCCGCATACCGCGTGAATCACCAGCCGATGTGGGAAAAAGATTACGGGCTCGTTCTACCCTTGTGTGCCCGATTTGCAGCTCGTTTCTCCACGCCTTTCGGACCGGCAATCCACACTTCGTCGGCGTAGCCGAAGAACAAGCCGCTCTCGACCACACCAACGATCTGCTTCAATTGCGGCTCGAGCTCATCAGGGTACGCCGGGAATCGAGCGTCCAAAATCAAATTGCCGGATTCGGTGATGATAGGTCCATGCTTGCCCTGAGCTTGGCGAATCTTGGCTTCCACCACCCCCATCCTAAGAAGCTCACCTTGAACCAATGGCAGTGCCTCGGGAATCACCTCTATCGGCACGGCAGCGCCGTCCAGCAACGAGGACACCATCTTGGATTGGTCGACAATGATAGTAAATGTAGCACTGCGAAGAGCGACTATCTTTTCGCGCAACAGCGCCCCTCCGCCCCCTTTTATCAGCCGCAATGACGAATCAACGCTATCGGCACCATCGAATCCCCAGTTGACCGGACCCGCATACCCGGAGTGCAGCACCTGAATGCCCGCTGCTTCACATCTCCACGCGGTCTCATAGGAACTTACTATGGCGTGAATATCGGAGAGGTCGGATTTAAGTCGCTGGCCAATCGAGTCTATGACAAGATCAACAGTTGTACCCGTGCCGATGCCAAGAACCTGCCCTGACTGCACTCGTTGAGCTACCTCGGCGGCTAGTTTGAGTTTAAGCGCATTTGAATCCATATTCTCATTCAAACATAGGCCCCTACTCCACGGAAAGTGGCCGCCGAATAATCATCGAAACCATCCCCAAACTTTGCTGATACTGCTCCCAGAGACTTTTGACCGAAGTACGCGCCTTCGCTCCCCTGCACGCCTCCGCAGCACCCAAAGGTCAACAAATGCCGCAAGCGAGCCCCACTCTCGGCACAGTACCCCGAATACTACCACCAGATTCCTAAGAACCATCCCCTTGAAAAAGACTCTCAGGGGCATCGGACAAAAGGCATTATTCAAAAGGAGTAAGAAACGATTGCGCACGCTCCAACGATTTATTGCTGCTGGCAGCTGCGCCCGCCGCTCGGGTGTAACGCGCCGCACGTGATACCCCACAGCATCAGGAATACCTAGGGTCGCAAGCCCTAAGAGGTTAGCTCGCCAGGCAAGGTCGGCGTCTTCACGATAGGCAAAGAATGCTTCATCAAACAAGTAGACGCGGCGCTGTCGATACTTGGCGAGTTGGGGATAGAGAAGCTCGGTGTCCGCTTCATGGGGACATCCATCAACCGTAGCCGCTTCGATAAAGGCACGAGATGCCAAAAACGCCGCCCCGGAAGCGCCAAATACCCCCTGCTGTGTCAGCGACACTGCTTCCGGATGTTCGCCTGCGTAAGAGTCGAAATGGCGAAGTGAGGCTGTGACGCACATGCCAAGCCCGTCGATGCACGGTGGATGCAGAGGGTTTAGCATCGCATCGGCTCGAAGCAGCAGGGGGCAGGCCGCGCTCACCGTTGCCGCATTGGCCAGGCCGGAGGTCAATTTCAGGAGAGCTGATGGTGCGAGAGCGAGATCGGGATTTAGAATCAACAAGTATCCACAATCTGATCTTAGAAACTCTCCCACTCCCAGGTTGTGGCCAGCAGCAAAGCCCAGATTGACCCCCAATCGCTCAATCTCAATTTGCGGGTAGTTGCTTTGCAGCTTCTCGAGGGCCACCCAATCCTCGTCAGACTCATCATTATTGTCAGTAATGCGCACACGCAAGTTCTGCCCAAGGGCAAATCCTTCCTGGGCCAGCAGCGCGGCGACACATCGCTCAATAGTAGAGGAGCTCTTGTAGCAGACGATATGCACGAATACTGACTCGGTCTGCATAGTATATCTGAGCCATCAACGATCAATCTGGATCGCGCCCTACAAGCTCATGCAGGATCGCCTTGAGTAGTCGTACACTGGGCGTAGGAAGGCGCTTCCCATCAACAAATACCGTCGGTGTGCCTTCAATCTGCAGCGCATTGCCTTGCCGAATATCGTCCTGGATCTTCTCTAGGTGGCGTGGGGACTGCATACACTCTTGGAAGGCTTCCGGATCGAGATTCAGTGTATCAACCATACGCACCACCTCTCTCCGATGCTCCTCGGCTGAGTCATACTCCGCATCGTTTGAGCTGAAAATGAAATCGACAGCCTCCCAGTATTTCCCCTGCTCACCTGCGCAACGCCCCGCCTGGGCAAAAAAACACGCGTTCCTATGCATATCGGAAAGGACTGCCGGGTTGCAGCTCCTGTCGAGAGGGTAGTTCTTGAGTACTACATGCACTTCCTTCGGATAAAGTTCCATAATTGCCGTCATCTCCTCTGCAAAATGACGGCAAGCCGGACACTCCAGGTCAAGGAATTCCACGATACGCACCCGTCCCGCCGGTTCACCCTTGCCATGATCCATCATCGCGCCGGGGGCGAGATCTAGGTCGATCGCCACCGCCTCTGTAGCCCTCCAGCGCGCTAGAAACGTGGAAATCTCCTGCTCTTGACGTGAAAACTGCGCTTCAGCCTTTTTCTCCCCAACACGAGCCGCGACAAATGAAGGCATCATGAACGAGCAGAGAACTATCAGAAGAATGCAGAAGGAGATCCATCGTGGAGACGACGCGTCCGGATCGGCTGAGAGTACTCGCCGCGGGTACTGACGCAGCAGGGCAATGCCGGTAGCCAACCGGGAGAAGAACGAGGCATGCCGGCCATACCACCAGCAGACCAACAACATTAGGCAACAGGTCGCGTAAACCCCCATGCAGTAAAGGCAAAAGCTACCTACAGAGAGCTTGGAAACAACGAGGAGTCCAATGCTTGCAGCAGACGCAATGCAGCTCATCACAAGCCATCCTGAGAGCTCCTCGCCGACCACGCCTCCGCGCCTTAGCGCCTGCGCTAAAACAACACAAGCCGACAGAAAGAACGCAAGCCCGTAGGCGCCCAAGGGTAGTCCAAATAGTTCCGACCATGGGCTCCTGGCGACCACATCACAGTCAAAAGTCTCATTTATGCTGCAAGCTGAGGGAGCCCGCTTAATGCCCAACTCGTCAGCAACCTTAAGCTCCACATGATGAACAAGGAGTATCATCGACAGCAGCGCTCCAAGTACGGCCAAGGCGAGCATTAGGGGGAGAAAGGACCTGGCCTCTATTACCGTATTACTAACCTTTGTCATGGAAACTAGGCCTCGATGGGATAGGCGTACCACTTATTGTGGGCATCCTACCCCGTGCAGATGTTTCAGTCACTCGGGGTAGGCAGGAGCATTCTTAAGCGCTATATTCCCGAGCTTAGGCCATTATCGCAACCCTCAGGCATGAATCCGGATACCGTTCAACCAACCACATCGACCCCCCGTTTATCCGACCCCATGACCCGCTATTGGATCGTGTATGCGCTCTTTATCGTAATTGGCTTACTTCTGCGCTGGTTGCAGCTGGATGCACGCCCTTACCACCACGACGAGTCACTGCACGGCATGTATGGCCGATACTTTTATGATTTCCCTGATTTTCATTTCTACCGCTATGACCCGATGCTGCACGGCCCCTTCCTGTATAACCTCCTGCGAGTGGTCTACAGCACCGTGGGAGACTCGAATTGGGCCGCACGGAGCGTCATCACGCTCTTGGGATCAGTGTTTTTGTTTGTTCCCCTCCTATTCCGCAGCTATTTGAGTCGAACGGCCTTGCTCGCCATCACCGGGTATGTGGCACTTTCGCCGTCGCTCGTGTACTGGTCTCGATTCCTGAGGGAGGACTTCCCGGTTGTTGCCATGTGGATACTCATGGCGATTGGTGCTCTGTTGGCAGCACCAAAATTTCGAGCACTCCTCATACTGCCGGCCATATGCCTTCAGATCTCGATGAAGGAGAATGCCTTTGTAACTTTCGCTATACTCGCCGGGTACCTCTTCTTCGAGGTGGCCTTTGAAGCCTTCCGCCACACCACCGGTCTTGGCATGTTCCCGCAGTTGCGGCGCATCCTGAGTTTGGCGTGGAAAACAGTGGCGGCAATCGCAGCCATTGTCTTGCTCTATGAATATGGCCCAAGCGTTCTGGTAGCAGGAGAGATGCCGCCTGCCGTCATCGCTACCCTCGTTGGTTATACAGTGCTTGGCCTCTTGCTCGTTTTTTTCCTTTGCAGCGCCGCGCTCAGGATTGAGTCCTATTACCGCGTGAGAACTCTGGCAGCCTCCATCGGGCACAACATTCGAGGACATTGGAAGTATGCGCTGCTTTCTCTGGCTATTGGGATTTTCTGTTATGTCTACCTGCTGAACGCCGGATTCCGATACTCAGAGGGGGCGTTGGATGCACTTTTCCGTAAGAGTATCGGGTACTGGGTTGAGCACCATAATATGGAGCGCATTCAGGGGCCCTTTAACTTCCATATATACGTGCTGGGCTGGTACGAGCTTCCCTTCATGTTGGCATTCTTTGCCCATCTCTATTACTTCTACCGTCACGCCTCAACCGGCATCCGAAGGACCGGGGCGTTTTTGTTTTTGGCTTCAGTTGTCGGCGCGTGCTTACTCATTCCAGAAACAATTCGTGACCAACAGCCATGGAAGTTTTTCAAGCTCAAGGACATATATGACTACCTTGGTCTCTGCCTGCTGATTTTTCATCCGCTCCTCGTAACGATTCAGCACCTACTGCGTCACGAAAGAGGATTGGCATTCTTTGGGTACTTCTTCACGGCAACCTTCTTCACCTACAGCTATCTCGGAGAGAAGGTGCCGTGGCTCACTATGTATCCGCTCATTGCGGGGATCGTATACCTTGCATTGTTCTTTGACTCTCACTTCAAGCATCATCCTTGGCAGTCATTTGAACGGGTGCCCCTTACGAAGGTGGTCTCGACGGTCGGCTGGGTGCTTGTCCTGTTGGGGGGCTGGTTCATGGTGGAGGGTAACCCCAAGGAGGAGGACCCATACCACTGGACATTCATTGCCTTCGGAGTTTCGTTTGCGATCCTAGCACTGGCCGCCCAAGCCCTTTCATGGTGGGGCTCGGTGAACCTTCGGACGATGCTCTTTGTCGCCGTCGCACTTTTTACCGTCCGAGCATCGATTCAAACGAATTTTGTGTACGCAGGCCATGCCCGCGAGTACATCAGCCAGGTGCATACGACCCCTGAGTTTCACGCTCTGATCATGGATATGCGGCGTGAGGCGATCACGCAACATCGCGGCTACGCCCCATCCCTCTTTTGTGATGGTACCTCCACATGGCCGGTCACCTGGTACATGCGAGATATTCCCGAGTACAAGTTCAGCGCCAAACCGGAGGAACGGCCCAATTTCAAGTATCTCATTCAAGATTGGGAAGAGCCGGCAAAGAATGTTCCTGAGGGCTTCTCGGTGACACGGGTCAATTTACGCGGCTGGTGGTTGCCCGATTTCAATCAGATGACCTTGAAGCGATTCCTAAATTACAGCATCAATCACACCCCATGGGGGCCGGTTGGTTACAGCTACGCACATCTATTAGTAAACACAAAGCGACCGTAGCCGCTCTATTGCCGCAAGCATGCAGCTTTGCATGCGGCATGATCCATGCCCGAGAAAAGTGTGAAGATTTGTTGGCCAATGCCTTCACACAAAAATGGGGTTTGCTTTGGAGCGCCCGTGACAATAGGTCAAGTGCGCCTTACATTGAACGAACTTCCAGCACTCTTTGCCACAGCGTGGACTGGTTTCCGTAATTTTCGGGCTAAGAGAACCGTATCCTACCGCTCGCATACCCGGAGAGCAGCCGTGCGGGTTGGGCTGGTCGTTTCACCAGTACCTTCAATCGGAATCCGCCCTTCATCCTAGAGTCCGGCGCAACGAATCTCCGTACGATTGAGATAGTCGATCCCTCCTCGCCCACGTTGATGAGTCGTGAGAACACCCTCCTCGCAGCGCCCTTGCCCCCCAAGCGCGGGACCAAAAGAAGGCGGATCCTGATCTGAGTACCATCCGCCAATGAGTTATTCGTGATCTGCAATTGAGTTCTAAAAGTTCTTGGCGACAAGGAGCGCGCTCTGAAAGTGCTGAGCGAGAGGGCGGGACCAGGCACCGAGGTCGGCACAGCGGTCGGCGTCACCTCTGGAACTGTGGTTGGGGCTGCCGTGGCCGTCTGAGTGACCGTAGCGGTGGGGGTTGGCGTATGGGTCGGGGTCGGGGTGGCGGTCACCGCTAATGCTAAGTGCCTCAGCGGATCGGGGCCAAAGAAGGAAAAGAGTCCTCCTGCATAGAGGTTGCCCGAACCGGCGTGGAGGACGGAGGCATAAAAATCAACCCCGGGGTCAAATGAATCTGGCAGTCCGGTTACGGGATCCAAGGCAGCGATCCCGCCTCTATTCTCCCCGCCAATCGTGCTAAAATTTCCCGAAACATACACCTTGTCAGCGGCGATACTCACCTCTGCCACATAGGCATTGGGGCTTGGATTCCAGCTCTCAATTGCACCGGTGGAAGCATCGACCGCCGCGAGTCCTCCCCGGGCGGTAATACCCAGGTTGGAAAAGCTGCCCGATATATAAAGAGTGCCATCTCGCAGGGCCATCGATTCAACTGTACTGTCAGGGTCAGGATCCCATGCGCTTGCAACGCCAGTTGCTGCGTCAAGGGCTGCAATGAAATCACGCGATGCTCCGCCGATGCTGCTAAAATCCCCTGCTACGAACAATACATTCGAATCGAGCAGCAGATCGTATACGGAGGTACTGTTCGGAGCCGGGTTAAAGCCGCTAATCAGGGAACCATTGGAGAGGTTGAAGGCGGCAAGATTGTTGCGCCCAGTTCCCTGTACGCTGGTAAAATCTCCCCCTACATACAGCGTCCCGCCCCCTGACGCGAGCGCGCGGCCCTGGGCATTCAGATCCTGCTGCCAGCTTGTCGCGGCACCGTTACTTAAGGAGATCTCTGCCAAACGAGATCTGTTCTGACCGCCGATTGTGGAGAACTGCCCTGTTACGTACAGGGAAGAACCGACAGCCTCCACATCCGCTATGTCCCCATCAGGGTTGGGGTCCCATGCCGTTACAGAACCCGTACTCAGGTCTATAGCAGCCAGATTGCGCCGTGCCACTGGGGCAATCACATTGAACCCGCCGCCAACAAAGATTCCGTCATTTGTTGCCCGCACCACAGATGCGCTGCTTTCAAGCTGTGCGTTGAGACTCAAAGCAAGTCCTGTACTCGAATCGATCGCGGCCAAACCACGCCTCGTCTGCCCGCCAATCGTAGTGAAAGCACCTGCCGCATACACTGCGCCCGAGAGGAGTGCCACTGAGCTTACAGCACCATTGGGGGATGGGTTCCAGGCCGTTGCGGAGTTACTTCCAGTAGTAAGTTCTGCCAATCCAGAGCGGTTCTCCCCGCCAATGGTTGCAAAATCACCACCCACAAAAAGTGAACTACCTGAAGCAACAATACTGCGCACAGCCAGATTCGCCCCCGGATTCCAGCTCAACACCGCGCCAGTGTTCAGGTCCACTGCCGCAATTTTCAGCCGACCTGCTGCGCCCATGAGGAAGAACTCCCCTCCCAGGTACGCAGCGCCACCGGCGATTTCTATTGCATACACGGCAGCCTCGGCATTCGGATCCCAGGCGGTGAGTGCATTTCCAGAGCCTGCGTCAAACGCAGCAACATATCGGCGAGTCTGTCCGGCTATGAGAGTGAATGCCCCGCCCACGTAGAGCGTGCTTCCATCGACCTCGAGGACATGCACTGCCCCGTCTGGATCAGGGGTCCACGCGCGTAGACTCCCATCTGCGGAGCTGAACGCCGCCAAATTCTGCCTGGCCACTGAATTCGCTTGAGTGAAACTTCCCCCGACGAATACATCGCTGCCAATCACAGCGATAGACTCTACCGATCCGCTAATGCTGGGACTCCAGCTGGTGAGGTCGCCATTCTGGTCCACATGCGCCAGGTTGCTCCTCACCTGGCCATTCACTGCATAGAAGGAGCCCCCAAGGTACCACCCGCCGCTGCCATCCGAGGCGATGGCGTACACTGTCCCAGTCACCCGCGGCCATTCACTAAGCTGGTTCCCGGAGCTGTCGACTGCTACCCACCCGCCAACAGCTCTCCCTACCGTCGTGAAAGAACCTCCGATATAGAGGACTCCATTCGCTTCGGCGATCGCCGCCACCGGTCCATTAGCGACCGGGAGCTCAGGTGTTGACCAGCAAAGGGCCGGTGTCAGTAAAATGAAGGCTAAGGCGAAGAGACTTCGTTTCATAGGACCTGCGTAAGGGCTTTCCTCTTCAACCCTCCGTGTCGAGGGGGCACTTACAACGACGGAAGTATCTCATCAAAGACGGGATTCTGACACGATCAGAAATTCACCCCTGCTTCTTGGCATATACAAGCAAAGGCAATCCTACTGAGGTATACAGCCTTTGCCAGCCTGGATCGGCGTCGACAAGTTCGATCAGTCTCTTGTGGAATTCGCTATGCAGAATCAGGTAGTCGGGCCGATAGAGCGCCTCAATGTCTCGCACCGGAACGCGGCCTAGCGCAATATCGATATAGCGCTGCCATTCTTCCTTTCCGTAGAGATACAAACGACCATCAATCGCGACGGTGCTCTCTCCGTACCATGCGTACACGATTGAACCACCCCATTCACGATAATTATACACCCTCACCGGATGGGAGATCCTCTGATGTAAACTCTCCAAGTCCCGCACAGGAATCCTTGGAGAGATGATGTCGCCCGAATGAAACACCAATGGCACAATAATAAGCAAGCACGAAACAGTGCGTAGGGGGAGCCTAGAGATCATCGCACCCGAGTGAGAGAATACGTTCTTTAGGCGAGAGCTCATAATAAGCTCGGCCAACACCGCAGCATTGACGACCCCCCAAAAGAGAGCAAATCGAGCTGCGTAAAAAGTAGCGAAGAGCAATACAAACCAAGCTGGTGCAAGTCTTGGCACTCTGCGCACGAAGATCCAGACAACTACTGTTATCGATAAGGCGATCCAAAACCCCCACATTGCGGGAAGAACCGAGGACGTCCATGGCGGCTGCCACTCACTGATCTGCAGTACCGATCGGGCAATCTCTGAATTCTTCGACGAAACGCGCCACACCGCGAGCCCATCCGGAGTAAGAACGGATGCCGGGACCGCAATGAGCGCAACCAGGCACCAATCAAGGCAATGCGCCCGCTCGGCCTTGCGCACCAAACACCACAAAACAAAACCACAGGCGACCGCAAAAAAGAGTCCCACTGAGGGGTGAAGATTCTGCCAGAGCACGGCTACTCCGAAGGTGCACAGCAGCCAATACTTTGGTCGGCGAATCACCAGCCACAGCAGCACTGCAAAGCACCCAAGCGCCAGTCCCTGCGGGCGCACACTGGTATTCGATGCGATTGCGAGAAATGAGATCAAGGTGGCAAACATCGCAGGAATAGTGGTGGGGCGTATCCTATCTAAGGATAAAAGAGTCGCAAAAGATAAACCCAGAACTATTGCAAAGATGCAGCGGACAAGCAGAAATCCGCCGACTTCATGAAGAGCCGCAAAGAGTAATTGACTAAGCCACCCCAGGTTCACAATGGGCATGCCTAAATTGACTAGAGCAAACGGTTCGACCTGTATCGGGACTCCATTTGCTAACTGCTCCCACCCCAGTGCGATCTGGGTGAATAGATCCGCATCATCAATTGGCCTGAGCTGGCAGACGAAGATCACCAGAGCGCAGGCCAGGGCCCAGCCGCGCGGAGTGAGGTTCTGCCCTCCATCGGATTCAGCTGCCGTCATATTGAGACCCTGTGAGTGGCTTCAAAAAGGTATGTATGGAACCACTTCTATGCAAATCGTCGTTTTCGAATAAAGTACAGCACCGAGCAGGGCAAGGCTATCGCAATAAGCAGCATTGTTGGGATTGGAATTTGCGTGCGATTCCAGGTAAGCAGCCAGGAGAGGCAAATACCGCTGCCCAGCAGCAGGAAGGGTCCCCATGACGACACCCGGAAAAGCCCGACCAAGAACAGTGCGGCAACCGAAAGGTCGTAAAAGAGTGTTTGAGGCACCAAAAGCGCAATCGACGCGAAAGCGAGGCTGATCCGTTCCTGCGGATGGGGCTCCCGTCTCCGGCGATACAAGGTGCAGACGAGCCAAAAGGCCATGCATACTGTGGCCACCACGGCGAGAAGACGAACTACCATGAGTGGGGAGCCTAGACTCGCACCGAATAATGATGTTTGTTGCGCAAGATTCACCGAAAAGTTCAAGGGGGAGAACACACGGAGCGACTCCAGCAACTGCCATGGCCACTGCCGCCCTACGACTAAAGCCCCAAGGAGATAGTGTCCGATTCCTACGGCGGCGGCCCAGCCCAGGGCACGGAATGCTCCTACGGCGCACAAGAGCATCACCGCGTACAATCCGAGTTGTGGTTTAAAACACCAGAGCCCTGCCGCAATCCCCACCAGGAACTGGCCTCTGCCCCTGTCAGACCGACATAGCCCATGCATAATGATTGCGGCCAGAAGGGCTGAAAAGCCGCTGTTTTGGCCCCCCAGCACCCCGTAGAAACATGGCGCAAAGCATAACAGCGCCACGATTGATTCGAGACTGAAGCCAAGTCCCCAACTCCGTCTGACCAGGGTGACCGCGGTCACCAGTGCCAGGAGATTCAATACGGTATAGAGCCACTGCGCCACTTTGAGAGGAAACAGGGTCAGCGGAAGGAGTGCCACCCCTACAGAGGGCGGATATACCGACATGAGGAATCGTCCCTCGAACTGAGGCCACAGTTCGTTTTCTATCTGCTGTTGAAGCACTGGATTGTACAGAGCAGCACCCTGCCCTCTCTTGATAATCTCGGCCTGCACATAGAGGCCGGGGAAATCACCCCGCCTTAATATGGATTCGGTTGGCCTCTGGACTGCCAGATCCGCAACCAATGCAATGAGCAATCCTGCTATCACTGCCCAGGTAATGCGCCGAAGTCTCTGTGGAGTAAAGTCGAGAGGCATAGCAGAGTCACGTTTTGATCGGTACTCGAGTAGTTACCCTCTCTGCCACCGCTTGGGCCGATATGCTCCTCACACATACATTGTCCCGGCAGCTGCTATCACGATGGTTCTCGGCCCAAAGACAGGGACTACAAGCCAGTCCCTGAAAAAAGACCTCAGTCCGTTCGCCCAGCGGTCGATACAGTGCGGGTGTCTCCGGACCGAAGAATACGAAGTTATGTATCCGGCTCATCGATGCAAAATGTGCCGCTCCACTATCGCTGGTCACGAGCACTCGCGCGAGTGAGAGAAGGGTAAGCAGTTCTGACAGCGAGTCCGTCCCACCCACGAAGTTCACGAGGCGCTGCGAGGGCACTCGACCCATGATCTGCCTTGCAAACTGCTCGGCAGCAGGGAGTCCAATAATCAGGATGATGATCTTGGGAAACCGATCCAAGAGGATGCGGGAAAGCTCGGCATAGTTCTCTATGGGCCAGCCTCGTAAGGCTAAAATTCCCGGATCGGGATTGAGCAGCACCAGGTCCGCGCCCTGACTTGGGGTCACCCCTCGCGCCTTCAATCGCGCATGAATACGTTCAACCTGGGCTGATGTTGGATTGAATATGGGGAGAGGGTAGGTCGGGAAATCGCCGAGTTTGACGTAAGGAGGGTCTTCTATTCCCCTCAAGGCTTCTACCATAGCCATAAAATTCTCGGACATGTGTCGATGATGGTTGAATAAGACTCGATGCGTATGTAGCGTCCCTCGATACAGCCCTTCAGCTCTCCCATTATCGAATCCGACTCTAATCTTGGCGCCAGAGAGCAGTGCCAGGAACGCCGTGCAGCGGGAAAACAGCTCCAGATCAATTGCGACATCACATCGAACCCGCCACAATGTGCAGCAGAGCTTCATTAACGAAAGTGAAAAGCACAACAGATCATCGTCTTTAATGGTAAGCACATGATCTGGAGGCAGAATTCCGAGCAAATCGACACTTTCCCGATTCCGATCGAAGATGAGAAAGAATAGCTCCACGCCCTGATACTGTTCCCGAAGCCGGCACATGCTGGGGTAGGCAAGCAGTGCGCTGCCCATCTCGCTCAGTTCAATCAGCAGCACACGACGCGGAGTATGCGCGTTCGTGCGGGACGGGCGCATACATCGAACGAGCCACAGGACCAGCGACACGAGCGCGCACAGCGGCACACCAATCCAGTAATCAACTCGCCGCATCGTTGAGAGCTTCACTAGACCTCTCTTTGTGGTCTGAATTCAGCAAGAGAAATCACCTCATGCCCGCCGAGCTTCGAGCGCCCATGCAGTTGGGATATCTCGCCTACAAAGGCAATCGCCACTACCTCATGACCGACCCGCTCAAGAAGGTCTGCCGCAGCTTTCGCCGTTCCCCCCGTTGCGAGAATATCATCAACAAGGATCACCCGACTGCCCTGGGGCGCCGCGTCCTGCGCTATCTCTAAACTATCCGTGCCATACTCAAGCGCGTAGGTAACGGAGTGTACCGGAGGGGGAAGCTTTCCTTTTTTTCGTACCGGTATGAATGGCACACCAAGCGCAAGTGCCACCGGAGCGGCAAATACGAACCCGCGCGATTCAATGCCCACTACTGCCGTAACAGTGCGCGAACGAGCCTCCTCCGCCAAGCAGCTCACTACATCTGCAAACAACCCCGGATACCGCGTCATGGTAAAGAGAACGTTCAGATACTCGACACCGGGCTTGGGAAAATCAGCCGCACGACACATCTTGGAAAGAAGGCTCTTCCTCACGTCTTCTCTGGCAATCATAGGGGTACCCATGGCAGGTAAGGTAACATGGCTCAGATCGCGGATGATAGCGGTCAAGGGTCCGTTGGGGCCCTATTACCACCCTCAAAATCCCGCTACTCTTGACCACTGTAGGAATACGCTGAATACGTTCAGTGTATCCCTAGAAGCCAGGGCACTCGCCATCTGCCCTTAATGACATCCTATTCGCATTCGCCTCGCAGTCACTTGAGTATGTTACCCCGTCGCATCCGCACACGGGAGCGTATAGAGCCGGGCAGGCCTGGCTCACCGTCGCGCACACGGCTCCGACAGGGCTTCCACACTGACCAGTGGCACTCTTACAGAACTGTCCGGATCCGCAGAAGTGCGCACCGCATTCAAAACCCTGCGAATCGTCACTGCCACACCCGACCGCAAGGGTGCACAGTGCCACGATGACCAGACGGTTCAATCCGCTTCCTTTACGGGGTAAATATCGCATACTTTCCCTGTTCAAAACTCTTAGTAAGACAAGAGAAGTCTTCAGTCCTTAACTGCGGATAGGTTCGCCTCTCAAGTTCTCCCACAACGACGAAGGCGATCCCCTCTCTCCTCAATAGGCGGCGCTTCTCATCGCAGTCACTGGATTCATAGAAGGTTCGCGTCACCGTCTCTCTATTCGCAATCTTCTCTAACTCCCTAGTGAGGAGGTTCACATGGTTCGCCCAGCCGAGATATGAGTCGTGATTGGAAAGGGTTGCGACGAAAGAGGTGTAGCTGTAGGGCTTGCCCTGGGCTTCCAGCACTACAGTTCGAGGAAAGCGATCCAAAAACTGAATAGCCGAGGATGCGCCAGGGAACTCGCGCTCCACACTGCGCAGCCCCCTGGCCGTATCCTCGAGGGGTTCCCCGGTGATTTTGCGGATTTGCACCGTGCGAAAGAAGAATCCGCACAGCAACGACGCCACCACCACACTGCTGGCAAGCAAAGCAACGGGGCTCTTTTCATGCACGATCCTAAGATAGGGAACGAGCAGAGCACATGCGTAAAGATTGAGCATGAACCAGGCTGTGCTATAGAACTTGAAAATCGTGTTCATGCGCTCTGTTTCCCCTCCATAGGGATCGTTGATAAAGCAGATCTCCGGGAAGAGCACGAGGGTCAGTCCTGCCACTCCGAGCGCATGCACGATCCAAAGTCTGTCATCCGAAGGGGTATGTAATTCGTAAAGGAATGCAGCCACCGCGCACACCAAGAGCAACCCGATCAGATACCCCGGCATGGGAAGTAGGACAAAGAGTACGCTCGCCGTATACGCCGCGATGCGCGATAGGACTCGCTTCAGATGGAGCGGGAGGATAAGTGTCAGAAGTGCAAAGGGCACCCCCCAGTGTCTCAGGAACTCAAAGGTAAGCGATGGACGTACTGGATCGGCAACCAGGGTAAGCGGCGCATCGGCCGGAGTTATATTTGAAACGGCCGGCCACAGCAGCAGCACGATCAGGAATGCAATCGCACTGGAGACGGCACAGGTGGTCAAACGCAGCTGCGGCAGCGTTGATTCAGCCTGCCACCACGACCTGAGCCCCCAGCCAAAGCAGATCAGCGCGCCCACCGCACACCATGCCGGAAGTTCCCAGGCGTTGGCGCCATACACCCATAATGAGGTTGCAATGAACCATGGCGGAACCATAGCAGCAGCGGATGGCAGACTCAGTCGATACCGTCCAGCGACCGTCGAAACAACAAGCACAAAAAGAGGGATCAAAGCCAGATTAAGATAATGCGGATGTGCATCTCCGAGGAGAAAGGACCAGGCAGGAAACTCACTAATTGCGTAACCACCGTCAATAATTCGAGACGGTCCCCACCAGTTTCCATCCCGCGTCAGAAAATGGCGAATGCCTTCAAAATTCGATCCGAGTGCGATGATTCCAGCAATAAAGGCCGCTGAAATGGGAGCGAGGCCAAGCAGCACCCGAGCACATCCCATGAGGGCGGAGTAAAAGAGCGCAAAAGTAAGAGACACCAGCACATGATAGGTCGCAGCCGCATCAAGCGCTCCTAAGGAGGCCCACATAGCTCCAAAGCGGTACCAGTACAGGTAGTAATTCAAGGTGGAGCCACTTAACCAAGGTTCCCGTGCCTGGTAAGGAAGGTCAATCACACTTGAGAGAATTGCATAATCTCTGAGACGCTCCCCGATTGAAATAAAGTCCGGCCAGAGGGATGAGAGTCCGAGAAAAAAGGCGAAGGAAACAAGGAGGGCTAGAAACTCAAAGCGCATCGACGGCACTTCATCCCTTGATAAACCACTCCTCGCGAGAATCCATGCGAGGAGAAGCATAATTCCCGCATACACCAAAGGACGGGGACCTATCCCAATTACCCCCAGGGGCAACGCGACAAGGGGGGTAAGAAGCAGGGTTCCCACAGCCAACAGATAGGGATCACTTCTTCGCCACCAGGCGAGCCCACCCAATGCAAGCAATACAATCAGAACAATCATGAGTGCGTTACCATATCATCACGATCAGTAGCTAAGAAATCGCGGCTCACGCAGAGATTCGGGAACTCGCACAAGTACTGCATACAAAGCAGCATCTCCAAAAGACACCAATTTTCTGAACATCTCAGGCCGCTCCTCAAACTTGCGCAATCCCCCTTCGCCATACGTTTCCCGTTCCAAGCGACTCACTACGATGAATGAGACCCGATACTTGAGCAGCAACTGCCGCGTCTGCTCAATATCCTCACTTGTGTATAATGTACGTACATCATTTGCACGCACTCTGGTGATGGCATGCGGAGTTCCACGCTGGGACAAATGGTGTTCCCACCCTGCTACCGTGGGGAGCCCTGTATGCATAACGATTCTGGAGAAAGGTCCGTAACTTGCCCCCACCGCTTCCAGCACAGTGGGCGTACCTTCGATGTATGTGTTCATCCAGTCGATGAGGCTCTTCTCATTCGGGGCTATGTGCTGAAGATAGGCCTGGCCATCCAGTGTCGGGCGCGGTCCCTCCACTCGACGAAAGGTGGTCATAATATAGCTGTTCAGCGCACCGCCAAGAAGTGCCGGCAGTATCACTAGAGTCGCCAAACAGGCTACAGATCTAGAAACCTTCGGCGACCGAATACGCGATATCTCACCCAATAGCACGATTGACGATCCGATACTGAGTAGCAACCAAGTAACGTTGTACACCTTGAAGATAGTGTTCATTCGGTCCATCAGGAACACGAGTTCTGAGAACGCAATCGCGTAACCTGAGAGCATAACCAGTATCCCTCCGCTCCTTTCATAGGGCGATCCGTGTGGTGCCAAGGCCCACACCGCTCCCATCCAAGAGAGGCCTACACAGACAACGATTATCGTCCACGGAATCCCACTAACTCCCGACAGCACGCTCACCAACTCAAGCACAAAAGGCGGTAGGGCAAGCGCGATTCCTGCAGCTGCGGGACGTCTTTCAATCGCTCCGCGAGCAGCAGTGCTAATGAATGCAATCACCGCGAGAGCAATCCAGACCCCGAAGTGGCGCAAGATAGGGAAAAGCGAATTGAACTCGTTCTCTCTTACGAGACCCCAGTGAAGGCGTGTCCCTGAGGGCAGATCGGAAGCGAATAGCCCGACAATGAGCAGCGCGCCTCCGGCGATACCCGCTGCAATCGGCAACACGGCCTTGACCCACCCCTGGTCGACCTTCCTAGGTGAGTTAAGGAGTCTAACCAGCGCAAAAGCAAGCACGAGACCTATTCCCGCGAGAAAGTCCCATGTATTGATTGCAAACAGACTGCCCCAGACGAGTCCCACCACGACTGCCCAGCGCAGATGTAATCGCTTCGAACTATCCAGCAGCGGGATTAACAGCCCCACCAGACTCGCAACAAAGGGCAGAGCGATAAAGTGGGCATGCAGATCGGCAAACAGGAAGGACCAGCCCGGATACTCTGATATTGCTGGGGACCGTAAAAGGCGCGAAGTGGCCCAGAAGGTGTCGAAATTCAGCTCCTTGCCCTGGATCAACACCAGATGAATCCACTCCAGGTTGCTGCCCATTACCACTGATAGGCACAGTAGGAGTGCGAGCAGCCGGTTCGAAGTCAGCACAGAGCAGAAGCTCCACACCACGGCGGCCAGCAGTGCCTGCACGGTCACCACGGCAAGATTGTATGCAACAGCTGGCGTAACGCCGCTCAGCTGACTCAACCATCCAAATAGGAAGCTACCAAAATAATAGTATCCAAGAGGCCGGCCGGCCGCCCACGGATCCTCCGGAGGAATAGCGGCTCCGCGAGCGAAGTAGTGCAAAAATGCCGAGTCCATCGGCTTCTCGCCCCAGTATATCTCTGGTTGAAAGGCTCGAATGAGCAGGCAAGTGGCAAAGAAACTCAGGAACACACACGCCACGGAAAGTACTGCTCCACCCATATGTGGCATCTTTTCCTTGCCGAATGCACCACGAAGCAGAAAAAGAGCCGCCGCAGTTAATACGCAGGTAAACCACGAACTGACCGCGCCACCTTGCAAAACACCCAGCACCCCAGTAAACCACATGGAAAATGCAGGAATTAAAAGTCCAACGCTTAAAGCAAGGGCATGCGTACTCGATTGATCATAATCAGAGCCAAGGAACGCCTGTGCCAACCAACCGAGCGCAAGAATCAGCACAAGCCAGACGGTAAGTGCGACTATCCAATTAGGCCTATCGATGACGTTGGTTGACTCTCCGTTCGCGAGAAGAATCTCTTCCAAGGATGGCAGCGGAACAAAATCTTGGACATTGCGAACCCGCCGCACTATTTCATCTACTGAAAACCTCTCAGAATTCAGAAATACCGTCACCTTCGGGTGATCATACACGGACAAGCTCTCATCTGCGGTATCATCATTAAGTTGCCAAGGTCCTATTCGTGGGTAGTTCTTAAAGCTAGCTGCAAGTCTGTATCCAAGCTTCTCGGCAAATAGAAGTTGGAGCAGTGCGGTGCTATCGGGTAGTTCGTCTGGGATCCTTGGAACAGAACCGGGGAGTCGCTGGGTAGGAAAGATCAATGCGTCGGCCCGACTAAGTTGGTCCGCCATACCCGCCAATTTGCCCTCCGAATCCGGTTCATATAATGGCAACTCCCACTGATCAGTGTGGTACTGATAGCGGTACTCTCGTGGGTCAAAGCCAGGCAGGTGTAGAGGAAGTTTATCATCCCAATGCACCCCAAGAATGCTCGCCCCCTCTGGAATGTTCGCATACACCCAGCGCGATGCCGCTTCATATGGATGCATCGTCCCTACAACGGCTATGTATGAGACACCACGTAACACCACATAGGCGGTAAGCAGAAGCCAGATTGTATAGCCGACTATTGCCTTAGAGTCTCGTCGAAGCTCCATGGTTGACAGTGAATGATGAGGCCAGATTAAATACCAGGTGAACATACCCCAGCATCCGCTGTGGAGGTAGTAGCGCCATTCAGTTCTGCAATTTCATGGTATAACCCCCCTATCCGTCCGGTTAATGGTAACGCGATGACTCAATCCTCCACACCCTGTGCACCGGGCCAGCTGAGCAATCGACTCACTTTATTCCTACTCGCTATGATCCTTATCGGTGGGGGCGCGATCAGAATTTCTGGCATCTCACATGGAGTAGGGTTCCACCCAGATGAACGTCACATGGTGTCGGTTGTTTTGCAGCTGAAGTGGGAAGATCTCAACCCTAAGTCCTTCGCCTACGGGAGCCTCCCCTACTATTTGGTATTTGGCGCCAAGGAGTTGGTAGCTGCTCTTGTTGACGTTATTGGATTAGCGGAAACCTCGCGTCATATCCGTTCATATGATGGCATATTTGTCGTTGGTCGCACCGTCTGCAGCCTTGTCGGTCTGCTTGGAGTGGTCGGGGTATTCGTCTTTTGCCGCGCAGTAGGTTGGCCTCGCGAAATTTCTCTCTTTGCGGCGTTATTGCTGGCGTTCAATGTATTCCACATTCAACTTTCCCGCTTCTTCACCTCGGACGTGATCCTCACAACAATCTGCACCTTTGCCCTGCTCGCCCTTGTGCGTCACCTCCAATCTGGCGGACGGGGTCAGTTGCTACTCCTAGGTCTCTTAATCGGTTTAGCCTGCGCAACAAAGATCGCCGGCGTCATACTATTGGTTCTTGCAGTGCCGCTTATCACCATGCAAGGCTGGCTGCGTAATCATCGAATAACGCCGTCTATCATTGCAGCGGTGGTCCTCATCGCCATTTCTTTCATATCATTTGTTGCAACAAACCCATTCGCCGTACTGGACATGACGACATTTCTTGCACATACAGGAGAACAGCTGAGGATGGTGAGCGGCGACTCTCGTCCCCCTTATGCGATTCAATATGAAGGGACAGCAGCCTATCTTTACCCACTGCGACAGATGGCAGAGTACACAATTGGTCCTGTAGTATCTTTGCTCTTTTTGGTTGGAGCCTATTTGAGCCTGCGCACCCTTCGCGCAAACACCTGGATCATAGCAATTGTGCCGATTGCATGGTGCGCTATCTTCTTCCTCGCTACCGGAGGATCAAGTGTGAAGTTTCCGAGGTATTTACTACCTATCTATCCCACAGTTATGTATGTGGCTGCAGTTGGCATATTCGAGCTATCTCGCATTCTCAAGAAAAGGGGAAAAGATGCTTGTGGAGTAGCAGCTAGACTGCGGTAACCCCGTGACTTGATGCTGCGTGGATCGCATTCAGATTGCGGTAAGCAGTGATGTATGGTGGAGCCAGTCAGTTGAACAATGCGATGTTCGAAATGCTCATCGAAAGCGAACGACTTCTTCATTATGTCGTCCTACTATTCTGCTTCATCGGAGTAACTACCCACCTTTCATGCCGGAACTTAAGCTTCAGATCTCGGCAGAAGTTGCTCTTTCTTACAGGTAGCGCGTGCACGGCGTATCTTTCAAGCTCCTCTTCGTCGTCCACCCTACTAGTAATGGTTGGCATTTGCGTCGGCCTGGCTTTCCTTACACCGAGCAGCGAGCACGAGTCGTTTCCGTCACAACCGGCTCTACCTGGTAGGTCTTTACTACCTTTGATCGTACTGACGACGACTACTTTTCTTGCACTTTCCCATAACCTGGATTCGTTTAGTCCCCACCTCCTTACCTGGGAAGGCCCAGTTGTTGAGGGGTTTGGAGAAGCGTTCTCTAATCAAGTCACAGTCTCTCAATTCGCTCTCGGTTCACTGGTATGGCAGGAGGGTGTGCTAAGCGCAGGGCATTCGAGCTTCGGTTATGGTGCACCTACTTATGCCATTCTCAATTGGTTTGGCTTCAATCAGTTTAACCTCAGAATAGCTTCAGTCATTCTCGCCTCGTTCAGTGTCGTTGTTATCTTTGAACTAGTGCAACGATACTACGGTGCGTTAGCCGGGCTTGCTACCGCAATCGTACTAGTAACGAGCGAAATGTATGCCTTCTATGCTCGCTACGGGAGTTCCACCAGCGCTTCACTTTTCTTCTCCCTTATCAGCATAAGGCTCACCTGCGCAGTTTGGGAACACTCTCGCTCGCGCTTTATCCTCCCGGTTTGCACAGTCGCGATTCTATTCTTGACGACGCTGAACTACGCTCCCGCGCGTCTCCTTGTTCTCGTATTAGTTACCATTTTATTCACAGGAATCGCGTGCCAGGCGCGCAGCCAGTACGGGGTTACCCGTCTGATAGTATTTTCAACTGCCATCTTTGCAGTCGTGCTTATACAGTGGAAGTATGACGCTACGCAGCGCTTCCTCCATGCGCGAGGTGAACAGATTTTTTCGATGGCCGGATCTACTGAATGGGTAGAGGAGGTATTGGGGGAAAGAGCCGCAAGTGAGCCGCAGCGTGATAGTTTGACGTTCGGTGAATGGACGGCGCTTGCCACCAATTTGATATCTTCTCAAACTGGTAAGCAACTCGTAGATCTCGCCGCACCCATACGATCTGGAATAAAAGCACAGTGCAAGTTGCATCTTGATCCACCTCCACTCAAACTCTTCATGTGGGCTTTATTTCCATTTGTTCTATGGGGGCTAGTACACACAGTCCGGCGTCCGAGTCTAATTGGATCAACCTTAGCCTTGTGGACCGCATTCTCATGCGTGACCGTGCTCCTCACCAATCGGGTGGATGCTCACAGGACTTTCCTTTTGATAGTCCCGATTTCCTGTTGGATTGGAATCGGCATCGCGCAGCTCCTCCCTGCGCTTTTCCCAATAACCACGAATGGGAGAGTACTAACCCACTCTGCTTTGGCAGCTTTAGCCGGACTATTGCTCTTCTGCGCCTGGGAACGCGTGAACTGCTTTAGAGGTGGTCCGGATCCGGTGGTTACATCGCTTAATGAAAGAGTTGCATCACTCGATACCGACGTGGTGCTCGCCGCAAGATTTGACCATAAAAAGTTCGACACTGTGTATTTGGCAATGCTTGAACGCAATAGGCTACATCCGTTACGCAGGGGAAGTCTCATCTCACCTCGACTACGAGAGGAGTTGAGGAATGGACAAATTGAGCGATATCCCGCTGCGTTCCGAAAAGTTCTGTCACTATTGGACGCTCGAACCACTCTTCTTCTTGCACCGACGGAGGAGTATTCAGAAACCGGCAATCGCCTGCAAGAGCTCGGTTATGTCGTCGAAGAGTATGGGATGGATAATTTCTCCTTTCTTGTAGTAAAGCCTTCACAACACATCAAGCACAGCGTTGAACGGATCGATACCCCACAAATAAGATTTCCTACGGAGGAGGGTTGGACTTCTATAGAAGCGCATCTACTGCCAGATTCAGTACATTTTAACTATGCTCCGCCACGTTCAAATCGCACGTGGAATGGACTTCCCCTGCGAATCTACGGTCGATTTTACTCGACTGGGTATGGCTGCCACGCCAGCTCAAGATTTTCTTTGCCAGTGCCTGGCAGCGCTCAATTCTTCAGTGCCGTTGTAGGACTAACCTCTGATTCATCATGCGCTAGTGCAAGCGCTATTGTAACGGTGACCGATGATACAAACACTACCCTCACCCACAGCCCCCTACTCGATCACTCAAGGACAAACGCGGCCCATTTAATCACCTCCGTACAATCGACCAGTGCCATCGAGATTCGAATTGAAGATGCAAACGATGGCATTGATTGTGACCATGTTGGATTAGCAGACCTCAAGTTTTGGCTTAAAGAACGTCCTCGATAAGGGCATACACGGGCGCCTCACTACAGTTCAAGATAGCGAGAAGATCGCACATTGGGACATTTAACAGAATACTGGATAATCTAGTTGGAGAATACTATAGAGTTAAGACCCCGCACGTTGCGTCGTCTACCCGCATTATCAAAACGAGCGTACGTACATGACAAGCAGTGTTCTCACCAATGACTTCGTGAAGCTGTGGAATCAGATTGCTTCTGCGGCCCATGAGGCGCTTGAACGAGTGGGGCAAAGCGGTCAAGTTATTCTCGGGAACGAGGTGGCAAGTTTCGAGCGGGAAATCGCCCAACGGACGAGTAGACTACATGGTATCGGAGTAGCGAATGGACTTGAGGCCATTGAAATTGCACTCGTCGCAGCTGGTCTAAAACCCGGTGATGGGGTCATCACAACCCCCATGAGTGCGTTTGCCACAACCCTGGCTATTGTGCGTGCGCAGGGGGTTCCAATATTTGTCGATGTAGATAAGGAAGGTCTAATAGATTTGTCGCTAGTTCCAGTCGCTGTTGGTAGCCATCCTCACGCCAGATTCATAGTACCTGTTCATCTCTACGGCTTCCCTCTTAATCTTGCTGACCTCAAAGAAGTCTGCCTTCGGCACAAACTCGTATGCGTAGAAGATTGTGCCCAGGCACTTGGTGCCACTTGGAACGATGAAGTTGTTGGGTCCGTTGGTTGCTCAGCTGCTTTAAGCTTTTATCCGACCAAGAATCTTGGTGCCCTTGGTGACGCCGGTGCAATTGTAACTAGCGATCACAGAATGAATGAATGTATCCGTTCTTTGCGCGATTACGGACAAACAGGTAAGTATAAACATGACCTCCTCGGCTATAACAGCAGGCTTGACGAGGTGCATGCTGCGATTTTGCTTACTGCTCTATTGCCCTCACTTGACAAGTGGACTGGACGAAGAAGAGAGATCGCGCATGCGTATTTGAGCGGCATACAAAACCATCATATTCGAATCCCTACCCCACCACGTGAGTCCAATCCGGTATGGCACTTGTTTCCGGTCCTTGTGCATCAACCACTTCGAGATGAGTTCCGTTCCTTCCTCTCCCAACGGAATATTATGACAGGGGTGCACTATCCTTTCCTAGCTTGTGACCAACCAGCGATGCGAGATATTAGATTCGGTACTGTGGGTTCACTAACAAATGCAAGACGATTTGCGGCAGAGCAAGTCTCGCTACCGATTCATCCCTTTCTTACTGATGAAGAGATAGAACACGTTGTAACTGAGGTAAACTCATGGAATCCAGTGCAGGGGTCTTAATAATACCAGTATATCGCAGCGCGAGTGGTATCCCCCAACTCCTCGAACGCTTAAAGGAGATTGTTGCAGCTGCCCCCGTGAAACTATCTTGTATGTTTGTCATAGATGGGAGCCCCGACCAGGCAAAAGAAATTCTGGTCCGTGATCTTCCGTCCGCCGGACTTCGAGGAAAGATTGTAACTTTATCTCGAAATTTTGGAGCATTTGAGGCTATACGAGCGGGATTACAGCTGGCAGAGGGTGACTACTTTGCGATTATGGCTGCCGACTGTCAGGAACCTGCGTCACTGATGATCGATTTTTTCAGAGTTCTTCATAAAGATGAAGCCGATCTTGTACTTGGCCAGCGTGAAAAGCGAGAAGATCCGTTGATGTCTGTTCTACCCGCTAGTATTTTTTGGCGCCTCTTTCGTCGAATTGCCATTTCGTCGGCGCCAGCCTCAGGGATAGACGTATTCGGATGTAATCGCCGCGTGCGAGACACCCTTGTTTCAATGCATGAACTAAACTCCTCATTGATCGGTATGCTACTGTGGGTAGGATACCGTCGTAAAATGATCGGATACGAACGACAATCAAGGGCTTCGGGACGCTCTTCGTGGACCTTTAGCAAAAAGTTTAAGTATTTTGCAGATAGTCTCTACGGATTCTCCGATCTTCCCATTCGTCTTCTGACCCTGCTTGGAGTTGTGGGACTGCTATTCAGTATAGTTCTTACTTTGGTTACTGTGTTCGCTAAAGTGACCGGTATCATACCCATCCCCGGTTATGCAGCAACCATATCGGTTGTTTCCTTATTTGGGGGCCTTAACTGCTTTGGACTAGGCATTTTAGGCGGTTATCTGTGGCGTACATTTGAGAATACGAAGGGACGCCCTTTGTACATAGTGAACGATGTAATCGAGTTTTGATCGAGAGTATGCATGAAACATTTCCAGCACGATAAAGCATTGGTGGAGACCGAGCATATTGGTGAACGGACACGAATTTGGGCTTTCGCCCATATCCTCCCTGGGGCTGTTATAGGAACAGACTGCAACATCTGTGATCATACATTTATTGAGAACGATGTGTTGTTAGGCGATCGCGTTACGGTGAAGTGTGGGGTGTCCTTGTGGGACGGTATGCGCATCGAAGATGATGTGTTTATAGGCCCATCCGCTGTATTTTGTAACGATCGATTTCCACGTAGTAGATGCCACGATAGCCCGCTTCTCAGAACTATCGTAGAAAAGGGAGCTTCAATTGGTGCAGGCGCGGTGCTGTTGCCTGGCATACGCATCGGTCGCTACGCCATGGTAGGTGCCGGGGCCGTCGTAACATCTGACGTGCCGGCATACGCTATTGTTGTTGGTAACCCAGCCGCAATCATAGGTTACTGCGAAACTGAGAAGTTTGGTTTCAAGGATGCCACAGGTGGGGGATGTGACATGCCTAAGGCCACGACTGGAAAGCTCGCGCCTTCAAATTCAGGCGCATCCATTCATACTACGAAACTTATCAGGGATCTGCGAGGCAACCTCATCGCTTGGGAACATCCGAAGGATCTGCCCTTTACTCCACAACGAACTTTTATTGTCTACGACGTCCCATCTCGAAAGGTACGCGGCGCCCATGCACACCGGACTCTACATCAATTTCTTGTGGTGCTGCGTGGGTCGATTAATATTCTTGTCGACAATGGATCGCATCGAGATGATTTCCTTTTAGATTCACCAGATACAGGATTGCATATCCCTCCAAAAACTTGGGCAATTCAATACAACCACTCGAGAGATGCAATGCTTCTTGTCATGGCATCAGCCCAATATGATGCGGCAGACTACATTCGAGAATATGACGATTTCCTGGAGTATATAAACCCCAACACCCGCAAGACTTGACGGCCTTTTCACCTTTGGTACTTATGAAAATGGTCGTTCTCACCTTGCTTTTCATAGCCATAGTATTCGCTACGCTGCATATCACGTCAAACTCGTGGCTGCTTATCGCCCTGGCGCTCACGCTCGCGCTCTGGGCACGCCAGAGTTCAGAGTATGGCCGTTTCGTTTCAATTCCACCGCTCGAGAACCACAACTCCCAGCTTCTATATAAAAAAGCAATTTTGGGGGTCGTTGCGATTGCCCTCGTCACTGGCGCAAATGTACTTTTGGTACACAATTGGGGCGGGTCGGCAACAATAGCATGGTTAGCGGGGCTGGTCGTACTAGCCTCCTGTGGGGTCGGCTCGTCCAAGCATTGCGATAGGTTAAGCCATCTTCAACGAGCTCTTCTTGTCGTCATTGTCGGCGCTGCATTGCTCTTGCGTTACATTTTCGCCGATGGCGTCGCAATTCATCACTTCGAGGCGATCTGGGGACTCGATATACTCGCCATTTTAAATGGAAACGTGCGGAGCCCATTCACATGGATAGGCGATTTCCCAAGTAACATGCCCTCTTTTTTGATGCTGCTTCCTTGGAGCATTATCCGTCACGATCCAACGGTGCTTCGCAATTACACTATTTTTTACGGGGCATTAGCTGTCATTCCACTTTTTTTTGTTGTCCGACTGCTTACCTCTCATCCATTTGGAGCTTTTGCAGCCATATGCGCGTGGACCTTCTCGATGTGGACCGTTAACGAAGCCTCTCATTTTTGCAATTTTTCGATATATCAATTGCTTCACCTCTGCGGTCTCTGGGCGGTTTTGCGAGGTGTTGCCAGCGGGAGTTCGCGCGCCACGATCGTTGGCGGCCTTATCTTTGGAGTGCTGTTAGACATGCTGTATGTGCAGATGTCCGCATTCCTCTGCGTGATAGGTATGTACTGCGCAGGTTTCTTTTCGGCCGGCGCCATCACACGTAGAACGTACACGCTGCATCTTATCTTATTCGTCGTCGCATTGGCCATTGCTGCATCGCCAACAGCAACACGATACCTATTTCTTGATGCGCATCTCTTTATACGACATGAATCCGCTATACAGTTCAAGGAAGCGAGTGGGCTCGGGCAAACGGCCGACCAGGGCTTGCTATCGGCAACGTTGCTAAAAACGGCACAGCTTATTCAAACGTATTTTTTATCGAGCAGCTTTGAGGAGCAACGTGCATTCTTCCACGAGCCTTATTGGCCACCGCTCCTTGATCAAGCCGCAGTTGTCACTGCCTGTATTGGCGTCATGGTTTTGGCACTACGCCCGCTATCGCCGATTACCATCTTACTATTTCTTTCGTTTGCCCTTATGTTTGCGCCCGTGTTGTTACGTCCCGCGAGTTATTACCGGCTGAGCGCTACAGCACCAGTGCTCTTTGTATTTGTCGGTATTGGTGCGGCGTCTCTCTTTCGCATTCTCCAATCAATCTCATTTTCACGGCGCTGGGTTGCCTGGATTGGGGGTGCCGTAGGACTGGGCCTTTTCGCGCATGTGGCTATACGACAGAACCTGATGCTTTTCATGGAAAGTCGGGCGCGGAAGCTGGAAATGTCGTCTCAAATGTATGGGTTGGGGGGCGCAGAGACCCTGGGACGCATGATTACTTCTGCGGCTGACGATTGTGCCGTAATTGTTTCGGGGCCTGCACGTGAGTTGAAAACGATTGAGTTCTTTTCATATCTTGCCGGAGACCGCGTTCCCTCTCTCTTGTTGCTGGACTTTCGGGACTTACCGCAATTCATACTTACATCTGAGAAGAGAAATTTGTGCATGTATTCGTCATTTGGTGGCGAGGGACTGCATCCGTCGCGAGTAATGAAGTTAGTGGAGGATTTATTTCCCGGGGGCATGCAACGAATTATAGAGCACCGCTTCGCTCCCAACGACAAAACAAGACCATTTGGGTTGAGTTACATGGTCGCTATAGATTCTTCAGATGGAGTCCCAGTTACCTCCTCGGCGTATTCGCTCTTCATACCTGAAACTGCCATTTACGATGTACTGATGGACATAAGAAACTCACAAACACGTCCGACGCTCTTGCTCCATGGCGAGCTTCCGCTACAGAATACGATATTAACCAAAGGGTATGAGCCGCTCATCTGGGGCGACAAGAATAATCAAGCATTCGCAATTGATCTTGTCCCCAAGTCTGCATTGTCGAGGCCACTGCCAACTCATGCCGCCGTTCTTCTTCCGTTTCACCAAAGTCCCTTTCAACTGAGCGCCAAAATGCGCTCAGATGCATTGTTTGAACATCGAACGGTCAAAGCATCATCCGAATCACTAAGTCTACTGTGCGATTCAACGACGATTCAACTTCTCTGGAATGCAAGCTCCTTCCATATGCAGGGGGTTATACAACCGAAGGCCTCAGGCGACTACCATATACAGATTCAAGGTGACGTGCCTGTTGACCTTGTCATTAACGGTACGCTTATGGTTAGCCATTCCGGTGAGGAGTTTACCACAAACGCGCCCTTGCCATGGAGTGCAACGGCGAACGAATCGTATCTAGTGGAAGTGCGCTCGCATCCAATGGATAGGCGACCCCACTGTCTGTACGTAAAATGGAAAGCGCCACAGACATCTGAATTCTTTGATTTTGGAGTACAATAATCAAACGAGGCAACGGGCACCGACGCTAATGCTGTGGCCAGGATCCCAAAAACTAACTTATCTACCTGTCCAGTCTTTCCGACCCACCTCAATCAACGACTCTTCCAATCTCTTAACCACAGACATCGCAATAAGGCTATTTCCGTAGTCAGTACAGTGACCGTATGTCGCGGTGAATCTGTCAACAAATAGATCGCTGTACGGCCGTGTGGCCAAGGCATTATTAAAATTCGATTCATTTTCAATCAATATCACATCCGGACTGTCCGCAAAGATCTCTCGGAGATTATCCAACGGAAGTGTGGGGTATTGCATGGCGGCCAGACGCGCTCCCGAAGCACGCACCTGCTTAAGGATTTCTTTATAGTAATGCGCAGTGAAATTCATCGTGGGGGCCTCATCGCCCAACCACACTAACAGCCCCCGCATTAGATCGTTAGAGTAAACTCCGTTACGGTTTACGAGCAGTGAAATTGCTTGCTGACGCGTCGCTAATCCCGGAGTAAACTCTCCAACATTGTCGAGAAGTCCCCCTTCTACCATGTCTTCGTAGATTTCTAGAGCTCTACTATAATTACCCAACTCTAGCTCTATTGAAGCAAGAGTTTCGTGAAGCAGTATCGCCGTTGGAAACTTTCTCAAAGCGGTGTGAAGTGTTTCCTTGGCGTCCCTAATATTCTGACGATTTCTCAAATAAAAAGCATAATCAGCCCAGCATTGAAATGTACAACTACTTGCTTGGAGAGATTGTTTGTACGCCTTTTCAATCTCGTCCTCGGGTCCGCACCTTTGAAAGAACTGAGCTGCACGCTGCCAAGCACCATAGAGATCGGGCAGCCGCTTAGGCAGCCCTTCGAATAAATCACGCACGATTTCGCAATTCTCGTGCGTAGCTCCGTTTACCAGCGTGAGAATCGTGTCGAAGAACTTTATTTCGTTCTGCTCAAGTTTGAGGGCCTTTAATGACGACTCCAATGCTAGCTTTTCATATTCATTTGAGCGCTGCCCGTTTGGCATCAATAACACACGTGCATGCGTATCGTACAAGGTTGCACTGGAAGGAAATGCTTCTATGCCTGCGGAGATAATCTCGATGGACTTAGTAAAGTCCCCCATCGCGAAATTCGTGATGTACGCGACTTCAGCATACAACCCCGGGGTAGGGGCATGCACGGTAATCGCATTGAATACCGCAACACCGGCATACTTGTAGTTGCTGTGCATGCACTGGAACAGCAAACTACGAATCTCCTGGAACCCTTCGGGGGAAGAAATTTTGTTCCCAAGATCTAGTGGGATGCCACTATTCACTTTATGTGTTATTTCTCGACACTTCTCGTCTATTACATCTTCGTTCACATCAGCGAGCGCTTCCGCGGGAGCGACCACCATCTCGGCACGCTGTTCGAACTTCTGCCCAACCACCCGAAGGAGCCGGCTTATCAATTGATAACTGCGTGATCGCGCAATCGGAGTCGGAAGGAATTCAGGCGGAGAGAACACAAGTGCATTACCCTTATCATTCGTTCCCACCATCCCAATGACCAGGTGCGGCCGATAGGTCTTCAGCCACTTGGGGATTTCGCGCGCTATTACCGATGAATTGATGCCTGCTCGTCCCAGATTAAACACTTGAAAGCGTTTTTCAGGATGCCTCGCCATCAACAACTCTTCCACCTGTTGCGGCCACGACTTATTTGCACCGATGCCTTCAGTTGTCGACTCCCCAATAGCCAGAATTCTATAGGTGTCGGTCCCCACAACGTACGAAGCATATCGGCCATCTCGGGTTGACTGTAGCGCAATGGAACAAAGGTTAAGTGTCAGTTCAAGGAGCGCAAAAGCTACCACTACACCAAACATCACGAACGCAAGTCGAATGGCAACGCAGCGCGCCACCTCTGAAACTAATCGCATACCAAAACCAGAATGCCCCACAGAACTACGGAACGTTCAAATCGCCAACAATTCTTGCGTAAACTGCTGACACTGATAATCCTAACTCCTTCGCCAACACCTCCGCCGGAGCCGATGCGCCGAATCTATCAATGCCTATGCGCACGCCGTCGAGCCCTACGATGCGCTCCCAGCCCATGGTGATACCAGCCTCCAACGACACTTTGCGAGCCCGAGGCGGTATAAGCGCTGCCCGCTTGGCGTCGTCGAGCTTAAGGAACAGCTCCATACAGGGCATCGAGACAACACGCGCCGCTTTCCCCGCGGCCTTGAGCTTTGCGGCTACCTCGACAGCCAAGGACACCTCAGATCCCGTAGCCACAAGGATTAAATCACTTACCTCCTCCCCCGAAACAATATATGCACCGTTTAGTATTTCGTCAGGGTTAAATCCTGGTCGACGCTCCAGTGCTGGAAGATTCTGGCGGGTAAACAGCAGCGCGCTCGGTCCATGCTGATGCGAAAGCGCGGCATAGTAACTCATAGCAACCTCGATGCCGTCCGCGGGACGAAACACCAAAAGATTCGGGATCGCGCGCAGCGCCATCGCATGCTCCACGGGCTGATGGGTCGGCCCGTCCTCACCAAGATAGACGCTGTCATGGGTGAAGATAAAAAGCGTCTGTAGTTCCGAAAGTGCGGCAAGCCTTAGGGTCGGCCGCATGTAGTCAGAGAACGTAAGGAATGTCGCGGTAAAGGGTACCCAGGCGCGACTATAAGCAAGCCCGTTTGCCACCGCCCCCATGCCGTGCTCCCTCACCCCAAACCTCAAATTTCGCCCCTTGAAACTCTCCGCCTGAATTTCAGGCGATCCTTTGATACTCGTCTTCGTGGAGGGCTCCAGATCCGCGCTCCCGCCAATAAAGAAGGGAACCTTTCTGGCGATAGTTTGAATGGCTTGCCCGGAAAGATTACGAGTCGCGTCCTTCTTTGGTTCCTTGAAGGTCGCCAAAAGCTCCTGTTTCAAATCTCCCGGCAAGGTGCGAGAAAGCTGGGTTTTGAGCTTGGCAGCCAGCTCGCCATTCTGCTTGACCCAGGCAGAGAAACGCTCCTCGTACCCGCCCACATACCTGCGCTTCTCTTCTATGAGATCCGCTAAGAAAGCCTTCACTTCTTCAGGGATGAAGAAGCTCTTGTCCGATGGCCAGCCCAAGTTCTCTTTAGTCTTCTTTAACTCATCCGCGCCCAGTGGAGACCCGTGTACATCAAAGTGCCCGGCTTTGTTCGGACTTCCGAAGCCGATCGTCGTACGCGCGCATATAATCTTAGGACGGTCTTGAACTTTGAGTGCTTCATCCATGCATTGCGAGAACGCTCGCATATCGTGGCCGTCAACTGAGGCCGCCCACCATCCCATAGCCTCAAAGCGCTTCGGAATATCTTCCGAGAAGCACACTGAGGTCGGACCAGCCAGGCTAATCTTATTGTCGTCGTATACCCATATAAGATTGTTGAGCGCGAGGTGGCCGGCGATTGAGGCTGACTCGGAGGAAATCCCCTCCATGAGGTCTCCATCACTCACCAGCGCAATCACTCGATGGTCGAAAAGCTCGGCACCATATTCGGCTGCAAGGAGCTTTCCAGAAAGCGCCATGCCCACCGAGTTCCCGGTGCCCTGCCCAAGCGGGCCGGTAGTAGCCTCAACCCCTGGGGTTACCCCAAACTCAGGATGTCCAGGGGTTTTGCTTCCCCACTGTCGAAAGCTCTTCACCTCTTCAAGGGAAAGGTCGTAACCGAAGAGGTGCAACAATGCGTATATGAGCGCACAGCCATGTCCTGCGGACAGGACAAAGCGGTCTCGGTTGGCCCAACTTGGATTTCTTGGATCAAATCGGAGGTACTTAGCCCATAGCACCGTAGCAAAGTCCGCAGCACCAAGTGGCAAACCCGGGTGACCTGAATTGGCCTTTTCAACCGCATCAACCGCAAGCATCCGTACCGTTAGTGCCACCCGCTCCAGCTTCGAAAAGTCCATCGCCACCTCAATACATCTCAATTGAAAACGCTCAGATCTCAAAATTGCATGAGCCAATCCAGGATGTGACCATGGGCTCCGCTTCACTCAACACAGCGTCTGATATCAAGATCGCTCACAACTTATACCGAACAACGCGCCTTGCCCAGTTACCCGAACAGTAGGGGTAAGGCTTCACGCAAAGAGCCCACCAACCGTTCCACTAGGGGCTGTGGGAAAGCTGTGGATAAGTGCTTCGGGGCCCTCCTGCAGCTCCAAGGCATGGTCCATTCAGCCAAGCAACATATTGATATGCTTGAATATTCCTGGTTACCAAACTTCTGGGTACCACCAGCAATCCATCAACAGGCCAGAGCTGGCACGCTCTTCGCATATGAAAGGGTTAGAACTTAGCCGCAAGGCCTAAGTTCGGAGAAACAACAGGCACGTCTGACATCGGGCTAAGCGGCAAATCCCCCCAACCGCTTAGCCTTTTTTTTATCTAGGGGGACACTGAACAAAGCGCCTTCCACGGCCCATGTTCAAACGCTCCAAACCAAGCGCGCGCACACTTCCTTACAGAGGGTATATCCTCTGTCTCTCACGCTCTGCGTCCTCAGCACAACTGGCGGCGCGATGTTCGACTGCAAATCAATTGCAACGCTACACCTTCCACTTAATGGAGCACCCGATCGGATGCACATAATCGGGACTGCACCTTCCGGACTCCAAACATTGGGAAATTGCGGGGCTCAAGTAGTCTACGGTCGCCGCAGCTGGATCTTTGGGGCTATTGTTAATCGTTCCATGATACACCAATAGTCCCTTGGCATTGAACAGGTAACATTCGGGTGTGCATGCGGCATCAAAGAGCTTGGCGACATTCTGCTGCTCGTCATAAAGATAGGGCCATGGAAGCTTCATCGACTGAGACTTCTCTTTCATCTTCTCGAATGAATCCTCAGGATATTGCGTTGCGTCATTTGCGCTGATTGCAACCACCCGTAGCCCCGCCGGTTCAAATCTTCTCACTATCGACACCAGTGATTGCTCGCTCCCTTTTACATATGGGCAGTGATTGCAGGTGAACACCACGAGCGCGGCCTTGGCGCCTCTTAGGTACTCATCACCAATGGTGCGACCATCCACATTTGGCAGCTTGAATGTCGGAAGAGCCAACCCTAAGGGAAACTTTGAACTGGAGCTTTCACGTTGCATATGGTTCTCCTCCTATAAGAGCATTCGGAAAAGGTAGGTGATGGATCGCTATCGGAGCACACCAAGACGCATTTTACTACGACTTTTTGTAAATGCGCGAATGTGCCTTAAGGAACGATTCTACCTGCTCGGCAAACCACTGAGGTTTTTCAATCATAGGAGCGTGACCGCATCCCTTGATACTCACCAATTTGGCATTCGGGATATTCTTTTCAAAGGTGCGCGCTACCTCCATTGTAGTGACCTGATCATCCTCACCCCACAAGAGCAATGTTGGAGCCTTAATCTGCTTCAGGACATTAAGAAGATTATCCTTCTTTGCGCTCCTCGCAGCATGGATAATATTAAGCACGTTCATCCGATCAACTACTATCTTATGAATCTCATCTACAGCCTGATCCGTAATGAATCGTGAGTCATAGAATACTCGTGCCATGTGATCTCGTATAAATCTCTTGTCCGGCCGCACCGGCAGAGTATCCACAGAGTGCTCATACAGCCCCGAGGTCCCCGAGAGGATCAGGCAGTCCACGATGTGCGGGGCTGCCAAGCATAATCTCATCGCAACGTGTCCACCCAGCGAATTCCCGCATAGCGCAACCGGGGCGAGGTTTCTTTTGAGGACAAAATACTGGGTGAACGCCGCAAGCGCCTTTACTTTGACCCACGATCGGTGCCCGTCCAGAATCGGCAGGCTCAGCGCAATCGGTTTGGAATATTGGGAAAAGAGCGGGAACACGGCATCCCAATTTGAGAGCGCCCCGAAAAGGCCGTGCAATAACACGAGCTCTGGCCCTGCGTTGCCGCCCTCAGCCGTCCGAAATTGAGGTTCTTCCTCATTCCTCAGCCATAACGGATCGCACGACCCCATTACGGAGGCGGTCTTATGCACTTCGTCAAATATGGCTTTTGTCATTCGGTTTCGCGTTGAAATTGAGCCAAGAGATTACTGCACCGCATAGTGGGGTTCACACAAGAGCCAAACGCGGGCTTCACCGGGTCGCGGTCATGAAGGCGGAACGTCGTGGATCGGCCGATACAATGACAGCTGAGCTATAAATCAATTTAGATATCGAGTTCAAGCCTATGCGCATTTTCCTGAATCATTCTGTAACGTTCCGAGCTTTCCTTGCCCATCAACCCCTCAAACACCGTTGAGACCTCTTGTACGTCATCTATCTGAATTCGTAGGAGATTCCTATGGGCAGGATCAAGGGTTGTCTCCCACAGCGCCTTCGGGTTCATCTCACCCAAACCTTTAAACCGAGTAATGTAAGACTTGCTCCTGGATCCCCGTTGACGAATGAGCTTTTCCTTCTCTTCATCTGTATATACCCAGTGCGTTTCCTCCTTTGCACCACTGCCAAATCTGACCCGGTACAGCGGCGATAGACCGAGGTACAAGTGTCCCTTTTCAATCAAAGGGCGCATAAACTTATAGAAGAACGCCATAAGCAATGAGGCGATATGCATTCCGTCCGCATCAGCATCAGTCAGTATGATCACCTTTCCATACCTCAACTTGTCGAGCTTCATCGTGGGCCCCAGCCCACACCCCAGCGCGGACACAAGATCCAGTAGTTCTTTGTTGTCCTTGAGCTTCTCCTCTCCCGCAGCAATTGCGTTCAGAATCTTCCCGCGTAAAGGGAGAACAGCCTGAAACTTGCGGTCACGCCCCTGTTTGGCGCTCCCGCCAGCGGAATCACCCTCTACAATAAACAGCTCGCACTTGTCAGGATTCGTGGAGGCGCAATCGGCCAGCTTGCCCGGCAGATTCAAGCGATGGCTCACGCCAATCTTGCGCACGACATTCTCCGATGCCGATCGTGCCGCCGCGCGGGCCTTCGCAGCGAGGAGTATGCGCTCCGTAATTCCCGCCGCCAGATTGGGTTTGCTGTTCAGCACATTCTCAAAGCTGCGCGCTAACGATTCAACCGGCGCTTCGACTTCAGGGTTATTCAGCTTGTCCTTAGTCTGCCCTTGAAACTGCAATTGCGTGACAGAACCCGGGACATGCACGGAAAGTATTGCGTACATTCCCTCCCGAATGTCCTCCCCAATCAGCTTCATGCCTTTAGGCAGGAGATCATGCACCGAGATGTAATTGCGAACTGCCTTGACCAGCCCAGCGCGAAATCCGTCCTCATGGGTCCCTCCCTGTGCGGTATTAATGCCGTTTACATATGAAAGGACTTTCTCGGAGGTGGCCTCTGTCCAGCAGAACGCCATCTCCACTCGAACGCCCTCGGGACGCTCCAAGAAGAACATCTCGCCTCCGAGCGGTTCGAGCTCCGATTTCTTTAGGAGCTGCTGGAGGTAAGACTGAATCCCATCATCGTACCGGAACTTCTTGGTTTCACCGCTCTGCTCATCGACAAAAACAAGCTCAAGTCCCCGGTTCAAGAAGGCCTTCTCTTGGATCAGCTTCTCGAGTCGCTCCGCTGAAAACGAAATTGAGCGAAATATTTCCGTGTCGGGACGAAAGTATATCTTGGTGCCATGCGCACTCGTCTTTCCATTCTTGGCAAGCTTTGTTTTGGCTTTTCCCCTGGAAAAACTCTGCTGCCATTCAAAGCCATCCCTGCATACCGTTACAAGCATCTCTTCTGAAAGCGCATTGACTACGGACGCACCGACACCATGCAGCCCGCCGGCGCTCGCATAATTCTTCGCACTAAACTTCCCACCAGAGTGGAGTGTGGTAAGAAGCAGCTCAAGCGCCGGCTTCTTATGTTGGGGATGGATATCTACGGGAATACCGCGTCCGTTATCCTCTACACTTACACTTTCACCATCACCATGAAGTGTTACAACCACCTTTGTGGCATAGCCATTCATGGCCTCATCGATGGAGTTGTCCAATATCTCCTTCACAAGGTGATGCAAGCCAGCAGGACCTTCAGTCCCACCGATGTACATGCCGGGCCGTCTTCGCACCGGTTCAAGTCCCTCAAGCACCTCGATATCTGCCGCTGTGTAGGATGTCGATTTCGCCATAGAAAAGTACTGTTAATGCATTAACTGTCAGCACACCGCCAGGAAGCAACTGAACACTTTCAGCGTTTCCCTACAACGCGCTCAATCTCTCCGCGCGCCACCACCTTCGTTCCCTTTAACCCTCGATGTCCTGCGGTAATCTCAGAGATTGGCACTGACTTTTCACGACCGCCGTCCAGCACTAAGCTCACCTCGCCCTTGCTCTGCACTCCTACCGCACCAATCAGCTCATCATCATCTCGCACGGACATCAGAGATACACCTACCGCCGCGCTATCTCGAACCGGGGCTTCCTTTGCGTCAATAATCAGGCCGCACGCCTTCCGAGTGAAGAGCGCATATCGGGACGCCTCCAATAGGACTGCGGCAGTGCTGTCTCCCTCCCGCAGCTTCATAACCCTTCTCCCGCTGCGTTTTGTTGGTGCTACATCTTCCAGAGTCAGTATGAATCCTGTCCCCTGCTTTGAGACCAAAAGCAAATGGGCTCCGGGTCTGAGAGTGTCATTCCCACTGACTATCTCCTGCTGCTGATCCGGACTGATCCGTACCGCGTAGGAGGCGACAATGCGTTCACCATCACTAAATTTAAAGAGCTTCTGCACCGGCTCTCCGTATCCACTGGAGGCGGGAAGGTCTGCTGCCCGCGCCACAAAAAGGTTCCCCGCCGAGGTAAACATGGCGATATTATCAAGTGTTGAAACCGCATGTGCGTTGAGAATGCTGTCACCCTCTCTTAAACGGGTAGTCGATGGGTCGTTGGCCTGCCGGATACGTTTCAGCCATCCATCGCGGGTAATGATGGCATATACGTCCTCCTGTACCACATAAGCCTCGGCCTTGTATTCGAGCTCCACGTTGTCGCGAATAATCGCGCAACGTCTCTTATCCCCGTACTTTTCGGCAATTTCTTCGAGTTCCTTTCGCACCACCTCTTGCAGCTTTGCCTTACTCTTAAGAAGGCGCTCAATCTCCGAAACGCGCTTCAACTTCTCTTCAAGCTCCGCCCTAATCTCCTCGATCGTCGTTCGCGAAAGCTGGTATATCCGCATATCGACCACAGCAAAGGCCTGCAGCTCGCTGAGTTTAAATCGAGTGCGGAGCTTATCAGCAGCATCAGTTCGACCCGTGCTCTTTCTTACGATCTTCAAGGCCTCGTCCAAAGCATCATAAATGGTGACGAGTCCTTCCAGAATGTGCACCCGCTCGAGAAGCTTCTTACGTTCGAAGACGAGCCGCTTCTCAACGACGGTTTCTCTAAAATCCAAGAAATGCCTTAGGCATGCACGCAGAGAGAGCAGCTCCGGCCTGCACGCAGCGCTTCCCGTGAACGGCACAAGCGCGGTGAGGTTCACCGGGAAGTTTGACTCCAAGGGAGTATGTCGGAATAGGAAAGCCATGGCGGCCTCTGAATCAGCATCCGATGCAAGCTCCAACACTATGCGAACCTCCGTTGTCGATTCGTCCCGTACGTCGACGAGCTGGGGAACCTTCCTTTGCACAATGAGATCGGCGATCTTTTCCACAAGTGTTGCCTTGTTCACGGCATAGGGGATCGATTCGACGATAATGAGTTTTTTCCCACGGGAGCCATCCTCAAGACGCCAACCGGCACGCATCCTAATCGCCCCCTTTCCACTCTTATAGATCTCTTCAATCTCCTTCCTCGTATTCAGAATCTTGCAACCCGTGGGGAAATCAGGACCCTTAATTAAGGTCACGAGACGGCCATCGGTCACTTCCGGATCTTTGGATAGTTCAAGCAGCGCCTCGACCACTTCCTTGATGTTGTGCGGTGGAATGCTTGTAGCCATCCCCACAGCAATGCCGGATGCGCCGTTAATCAACAGGTTGGGCACCCGGCTTGGAAGCACGACCGGTTCCTCAACGGTCGCGTCAAAGTTGTCGCGAAAGGTTACGGTCTCCTCATAGATCTCACCGATCACATCGAGCGCAATCGGACGCAGCTTTGCCTCTGTATAGCGGTAGGCGGCTGCTCCATCACCGTCTAGAGAGCCGAAATTGCCCTGACCATCAACCAGCGGATAGCGGAGGGAAAAATCCTGGGCCATCCGTACCATCGCCTCGTAACAGGCGATATCCCCATGCGGATGAAAGCGCGCTAACACCTCTCCGACTACCGCGGCTGATTTACGGTGACTGTGATCAGGGGAGAGGCTCAGATTATTGAGCATCGCGAACAGAATGCGTCTTTGGACCGGTTTGAGTCCATCTCGAACGTCTGGAAGCGCGCGTCCTGAGACGACACTCAAAGCATAGGTGAGATAACGGTCTCGGGACTCTTGTTGAATACTAACGTCTTGTACAGGCATGGGAAGTTCCGAAGCGGGATTAGCGGTCGAATCCGATACAAATCATGCAATGAGCAGGCATGAATAGCACGAATGCCTATACTTATAGTGTCAGTGAAATTGTGGCAATGATGGTGAAGGACTATCCGGCCTAATACGCACATCCCAAGGGATAAGTCCCAGGAGTAGGAGCGTGCAGCTTTAGGGAAGCACAAGGGGACTAGCGAGAACGCTTACCAGGAACAGGAAAAGAACTACTGAAATAATCTCGACTTTTTTCTGCTTAATCGGTGCCATAGTAATAACCTCTAACAGCAGACGCTAAAGCCAATCGATCACCACTTTTTGCCTGGGCCTCATGGAGATGCTACCTCGCCAAGCCAGCTCTCAAGGGCCTGTCTGAACTCTGCAGCCGACTGATACCGCGACCCCAATCTCACCTCCATAGCACGTTCGACGATCGTAGCAAACTGTCGCGGAACGGCGGGGGCCAAGCTTCTAAGTGGCGGGACCTGCGATTTAAGGCGCTTGAGCAGGGTGGACATTCTCCCATCATCCGGGAAAGGAGCCACCCCAGAAACCATTTCGTAACCAATGGCCCCGAGAGCAAATATATCCGCCCTGTGATCGCAATCGCCTACTTCGATATACTCTGGCGCTAAATACTTGGCAGTGCCCACCATTACGCCATCCGGGGTAAGTGTTTCGGCACCAATGTAACGCACCACTCCAAAATCAAAGAGTCGCACCTGTCCATTCTTGGTTAACAGGATGTTTTCGGGCTTCAGATCCCGGTGAACTATTCCTGCCGAGTGAATGGCCTCCAGCCCCGCACATACCTGCCGCATTATTTCGGCAGCGCTCGTAACGGCTATCGTCCCTTGATGCATCCGCTGTGCCAGGAGGTCTCCCTCCACATAGTCCATTGTGTACGCGATTAAGTCACCACTTTCTATGAGCTCGTGCGCCATGATGACGTTAGGGTGGCGAATAGATTGGAGCAATTTAATCTCCTGGCGAAAGCGCCTCAATTGGCGTTCATCCCCTACTACCTTGCGGTCAAGGACCTTTAGGGCAAGAAATCTTGTTGGCTCTCCGTGGGGAGTTACGAGATATACACAGGAGAAACCACCCCGACCTAGGAGCTTCTGAACCTGGAACTCGCCTTGAACGTCGCTCCCCGGAAGCAGCATGAATTGAGCACTCCAGTATGACCGCGGTACACTCGGTCATCGTAACTTATTGAAACGAGCAAGGAACACGCCTCCCTTGCTCGCGCACCATATAAGTCGTCAGAGTGCGATATTTTCTTAAGTCCCCACCAAGTTCAGACAAAGGATGGGCTTCCAGGTGAATAGGACTGGAGCACATTTGCTACCCGTCGCTGGATCTCGTCCTTAACTCGTCGGGGATTCGCGATGCCACGCAACACTATTGTTTGAGTCGCCATGGTCACATCGCTGGTCAGCTCTACATCGCCGAAGTTGAGAAACCGTCCCACGAGCGGCTGATCCACTTCGATGCCCCGTACATGCAGGTAAAAAATTCGCTCGCTGCGCAGCCGGAATGAGAGCAGCCCATTGACCTCCGTCACATGATCGGCTCCCAATACATACTTGGAATCCCGCGCTCTATGCACAAGCACAGCGAAAAGAAGAGTCGGAAACAGCGGAAGGAGCGGAAGTGGCACGGACAGGCTGCCTATGTGCAGGTACTGCGTGTAGTCAGCGTCTCTGGGTGTTACTAGTAGCGCAATACCGCTACATGCGATGATAAGGAGCCATAGCCAAGGCTGAGCTCTGAATGCGGGTCGAATCTCAAGTACAGGATGGGAATACACTTGCGCATGAGGTGGTGACTCCGATCTTAATTTGGCCGATTCCAGTCGCATAGGCCTCCCACCACATGATTGGCTCAGGAACAGGTCAATGGAATTGGGCCCCCTTCCGCAGTAATCATAGCCACTAGTGGAGGCTTTGTCATTCACAAGCATATCCAGTTAAAATAGAATTATGGCTGAAAAAACCGAGACTTCAACGAGCAAGTTCGACGCCCTGACTCGGGCTCTCTTCGATGAATACGTACTTGTCCACGTCAACCCCCGCCACGAAGGAGTGCGGCTTCCACCACATTCCCAGAAGTTTCCAACCGTTACATTAAAGATCAGCAAATTCTTCAAGTACCCTATTGAACTCACTAAACAGGGCATAAGCGCACGACTGCGCTTCGGCGATGACTACTTTTCATGTTCAATTCCTTTAGCCGCAATCTGGGGGGCGACTACGGTCAAGGGCGAAACCCTAATGTGGCCAGAGGAGCTACCTGAGGCGTTGCGAAATGTAGTTGCCCATTCCGCCCCCGGACAAAATGCAGATACCGCTTCAGCTCCCTCGCCACCTAAATCTGAGAAGCCGCGCGGTCATCTAAAACTCGTCAAGTAACTTACCTGTTCAATGCAATGTAAAATGGTGTTGGTAGCGGGAGGATGTAGATCGCAATTTCCTTTCGCAGTCTGGCATCACACCGAGGCCATGCTGGGGTTACTCGCTACAGAGCTGCATCGCTTTGGGGCATCACCAAGGAACGGGGCGAAAGAGCTGTGCGATCTGCGGGGGTCGATCCGGGAGGGCAGAGCCTCTGGCGATCCACGCTTATTGAGTTCACGCGGTCACTTGCCGGCTCCCAAACCAGCTGTTGTGTCACTATCGCTCTACGAAACTTTTTGTCGCTGCTGCTCGCCAGCGCATATGCTGTAGCGATGAATCGAACAAGCTCAGCGGACTGATTAAACACCGCACGATATGCAGGCAGAAAGGTGCTGCTATCAAAGTACACTACTTCTCTTGCATGGGTAGCAAAGGGGTCCGTCGAAAGGACCTCGACTGCAAGCAGCCGACGAGGAACCATGACAGTGCTTTTACTCGTGAGGCGCGGCGCAGCGGGCGAGTGTCCCGTCTGATCCATACGGACCCGATAACACCCATCCGATAAGAGCTCGGCGCTTAGCACCTCTGCGGCCCCAATAGGAACAAGAAACTCCTCACTACCAAGCAGTGTGCTGGCACCCCGTTCGACCTTTCCCCCGTATCCCAACAGATCTCGCACGGCGACAAATCCGGAGAACATGGGGTCTCCCCGATTCGTCTCCGTGACCTGCCGTACTTTTCCGGTTACGGGAGATAGTATCCATACGGCATCTTCATCAAGTCCGATAAACCGAAATGTCAGCCAAGACAGTCCCCGAATCGATGGCGGAGTCAGTAATTGGGTTCTCTCTCGGAATACGATCTTTGATTCGGCACCCTCGTTTGAAAATGGAAATTCCCTCACGATCGAAAGCTGTATCCTTCTTTCTAATTTCGCTTGCAGGTACTGAGAAACGGTCGCTTCCGCCTCAAGATACTGGTCGCGCACCACGGAAATCGAGTGGTTCCACAGGATTGGGGCAGCACTCGCCCCTACCGCCGTTCGTTCAATGATGTCCGGTCGAAAGGGAAATCGGTCGCGTTGCGCGGGCCATGGAACGAGTGCGCCATGGTCGTCAGTCTTTGCTACCTCGGCTTCGGCTGACTTCATCTCCCAGTCATCATCATAGCGCCACACAAATGAGAGTCGCTTGCGCGCCGTGCTCTCCCACTCTCCCTTTGAGATCAGCGCTTGCATCTCCTCGGGGAGAAGGGGAGCAATCGTCGTGCTGCTATTGGCATTAACTCTAAATTCTGGCGCTTCGGGAGAATCCGGTAATCGTGAAATGAGCAATGCCCTTGCCTGCTCTGCCGATGCCGCTTGCGCCGATGCGTCGAAGGGCCTGCTGCTACAGAGCAAGCAGCCAATTATCAGCAAGAAAACATGACAACCTGAGCATGACGTATGGAGGGCAACGCTCACGGCACGTCTGCAGTAAAGGGATGCTTTTCAATCGCCTTCATCTTCTTCATATGATCCTGGAACAGCTGCTCCGGTCCAAGGTCTTCGAGCTGCCGAGAGCGCATCATGAGCGTCTCCTTATCCTCAATAAAGAGTCTTGGATCGGGAGGATACACTTCGGGATGCAGCCCTGTATCCATCCGGATCGCATCTACCGGGCATGCTTCAACACAGTATCCACAATATATGCAGAGCAGGGTGTCGATCTCATATCGGCGCGGGAACTTCTCCACCTTTGGGTCCTCATGCTCGGCTGCCTCGATGTATATGCAACGCGCGGGACAGGCAGTGGCACAAAGGAAACAAGCCGTACACTTGATGTCACCATTCGGCTTCAGGGTAAGTCGGTGCCGCCCTCGGAAACGCGCGGGGTACACCCGACGCTCGTCCGGATACTGAATCGTTGCAGCCGCTGGGACGTGTCTTCGAATACCGACCTCATGAAGGACGTGCAACAGGAGATTGCGAACAAGCCGGGTGAAGGTAATGAGCGTGCCCTTAGCAACTTCGATTACGTAGATGCGTTCGAAAAAATTCATCTCTTCGCGTCGTTTCATAACAGTTTAATCTCGTTGCAGTGCACTCGCACCGGTGTCTGAAGGATATCCGCAATGTCCGAGCCAGTTTGCGCCCCTATCCGCGCACCCGATTGTTGCCGTTAAAGGGTACCCTCTCCGCGCAATTTCGCAAGCTCTTGAATTAATTGCAAGCCAAGCCGAGGCGTGGCACCGCTCACCACATGAAACCCTGCCACGGTATCACGCAGCGCGAGGGCGAGCTCAACGCAGTGACTCAAAAAGAACTCCGAAACATCCGCATCGTCTGGGAAATCGAGCCGCGTAAGTAGCTCCTGGGGTATTCGAATTCCGGGAACGTTCGAGATGCTCTTCACTGCCCTGGGGGTTTTAAGCGGCAGAAGCCCCACAAGGATTGGGATGCCAACACTTGCCGCCTGAGTGAAGAACTCACCGGCGCTCACTGCATCATATACCGGCTGCGAAAGGGCGTACTTGGCCCCGGCTTCCTTCTTTCGTAATAGCTTTTTGACCTCAGCCGCCGGATTCCGCACATTCGGATTCACCACCACACCAGAGAAAAAATCAGGAGCCCCTGAAAGAGCAGCGCCGCTGAGGTCCAGCCCGTTCCCCAGCTGCGCAATGAGCTTTAGGAGACCAACCGAGTTAACTTCGAACACCCCCTTGGCTGTCGGGTTATCACCTACCGTTACGGCATCGCCGGTAAGTGCAACTACCGAACGCACTCCCAGAGCCCAAGCCGCAAGAAGGTCCGATTGTAAGGCGATGATGTTACGGTCGCGGCAGCTGACGTTGACCAACGGCTCAAGCCCGTAGCGCTGCTTCAACAATGCCGCAAACGGCAGGGCTGCCAAACGCATCTTGGCCAACGCACAATCGGTAACGTTCAGGAAATCTATGCGTGAGGCGATATCAGCCCGATCCAAACGCTCCCACACTGCGGCAAGCTCAACGCCTTTGGGGGGGTTCACCTCGAAACTTAGGATTGGGCGTCTAGCGCCCGAGAATAGTGCGAGTACTGGATTATCCATACGGCAGGTCAAAATGACCTCTCACTCCTCTGCTGTGCCACCATCCCCACCAGGAAATCTCAATGATTTCACCTTAATGCATCAAACCCGTGGCTCGTCACTGTGACTCCCATCAGTCGTTCGAATGGTTCCTCAAAACAGACCCCAGGGAGATGGGTCTCAATTCAATTTCCTCAACGATTTCTCGTAGTTTTCTGCTCGATCAGATCGATCTTTAAGGCTCACAGTAGCAACTATTCCACTCGCCCGCGCCCTCAGAAAGTCTTCAACATATGGTCTTCTTTCCTTGCAATATATGCCGAGAAAGTCTAACTTTGACCAGGCTTTTCACTAATTTAGATGATAAGCAACGCCCTTTGAAGGGAAGTCGCTGTTCGCGATAAGTTCGCGCTCCCTGAAAACCGAACTCCGGTGACGAGTGACCATACATATGGTCACGTGCTGACCGTCCTCGGGTCGGCAAGGGGTACGTGTGCGTTTGTTTGAACTTATATGCTCGATAAACGACATGCGGTTGACAAAGGAAGGACGCTTTAGATAGGTCGGGTTGTTATGACAATCAATATTGAAGTTTTCTATTCATTCCAGAGCCCATATTCGTATTTGGCACTTGAGTCCATCTATGAGCTGCCAAAGAGGTACGACGTGGAGCTCCTTTTCCAGCCGTTCTCCGCTAAGGCTTCGGGCCAGCAGATGCCGTCAGCGCCTATCATCCCGGATAAGCTCTCTTATCTTTTTGAAGACACAAAGCGCCTCGCTGAGGAGATGAACATTCCCCTCGTATTCCCGGAGGGCTGGCCGGAAACAGAGTTCGACCCTGGGCGGGTAACTCGCGGCGCTTTAATCGCGCAGGACTTAGGCATACTCATGGAATACAACTACAAGGTGTTCCACAAGTGGTGGGGTCTAGGTGAGAACCCTAACGACGAGAACTTCATGAACGAACTCTGCGATGAGCTCGATATCGATCTGGGCGACTTCCTCAGTAAGCTCTCCTCCTCGGATACCCGTGAGCGGGTGAAGGGAGTCTATAAGCGCGGCCGCAAACTCGGTGTATTCGACACTCCTACATTCCTCGTCGACAAAGATCGTTACTTCGGCATGGATAAGATCGCGACACTTCATCGCCGACTGGAAAAGATGGGGCTCTCGAAGTAGCCTCAACTACTTCGCTATGCAACGTCCGAGGCTGGTCCGCATCGATTTCAACCCGCAAGAGCTTGCGGATCTATTACAACGCGGCGTACAGCCGACCGTAGTGCTCGATCCTGACACTGCCCATCATATCGTTCGAGTATTACGTTTGGCAGTGGGCGCGCCATTGATTGCTGCCACGAAAAGCGGAGGCGCTTCGTTCCATGCGCTGCTCGTCGACCGGGACCCCGCTACCATCCAAATAATCCGCCATTCTGCGAACGAGCGTTGGATTGGGCGGGTAAGCGTTCTAATAGTAGGGGCAATCCGGGGCAATCGGTTAGATTGGATCTGCGAGAAAGCAACGGAGCTCTGTCTCGAGCAACTCTGGGTGGTCCAATCAGCGCGCAGTGAACCGCATGCCCTTTCTCCACAGCGACAGAACAGGTTAGAACGACTTGCCGGTGCAGCCACAGAACAGTCCACCAACCTTAACCCACCGTCCATTCGCTTCTTTGAAAGCTTGGAAGCTGTGTTGCTCGAACTCAAGGACCACGCGGGGGTGCGATCCCTGATGTCGTTAGCTCCTCATGCCGAGCCAATGCGACAGTTAAAAATAGGAGCGGATGACTCGCTCATCATTGCAGTTGGCCCCGAGGGCGATTTTGATGACCGAGAGCTTCATTTGCTTCTCGGCGCAGGCTTCACTCCGACCAGCCTCGGTCCCGTGGTTTTGAGAGTAGAGACGGCTGTGCTCGCGAGTATCGCGGCCGCCAATGCTCTATGGGGATTTCGTCAGTTGAGTTCTGCTCCGATCTCATGAGACCCTGAGTACACGGGAGCTTGTAATAGTTGACTCTTAGCCCCCTAGACCATCGAGTCACTTTGCTCCCCTTTATGATTATATAGCGCACAGGATTGGCATTTCTGGTACATGTCGATTGAGCATCCTTGTTTGAAGGGAGTTATTAACCTTGGCCCGACAGATTAAATGCCCACTTTGCGATCACACCATGTCGGAGCTACGAGATCTCTGCCCCGAGTGCCTTACCGATCTCCGTCCTGCGAAACGCAAAATCGGCCTCACTGTCACATCGCCGGATTCAACCTACGAGGAGCTGCTCGGCAAGACCATCAAGAAGCCACTGACAAACCCCGTCGTCAAGGCTGTCGAGGGTCTGTTTGGCACCCTATCCTCGCTGATTGGCGCGCCACCTAGTCCAATTGCCAGACGTTCAATCGAACTTGAACGGCTGACCCAACAACCTCCAATCCCCGAAGTACCAGAGCCGCCCACGACTATTTCACAAAGTGCCCCTGCCGCCCCCTCTCCACCGATAGTCGAAGAGACAACTGCGGTTCCACAAACTGATCTGCTTGAAGCCGCGGAAGAGGTTCTGCCTGGTCCGCCAGAACCTGTTCCTGAGTCAAGGGAGAGTGCGTTGGCACTCACCAGCACCGCGGTTGAAGCAACTCCGCGCATAGGAATGGATTTCACGTCGTATCCACCAAGCACGGCAACAGCTCAAATCGCGGTTGCCGGAGTCCCAGCGAGTGACTCGGAAAGTACAGGGGAGATCTTCTCAGCCGCGATGCGGGAGTTCTTGGAACACCCTAACGGCACATGCGCTGAGTTGACACTCTCCGCGTTTCAACCACTCCCAAAAACCGAGGAAGTAGAGCTTCTCTTTGAACTCTCCGATGAGAGCTTCCTCAACCCCGCCGTGGATGATCGCTACTCAGAACAGATAGTGCGCGGAGAAACGCCAACGCTGCCGTCTGACTTCCTGCGGGAGGAATTGGAAAAGGCCGAGCGCGCGCTCAATCCTTCTACCCTGTCCTTGCGTGAACTGCAGCGGTTGCGGGCCGCTCGGGAGAAGCAGGCCCAACTTGCTCCGCATGAACGACAGACCATGAAGGCAAACCCGGTGCCACTCTCCTCCCACCTTGCCGCATGGATGCTGGACATGCTCGTTGCTCTGTTCGTAGCGGCTCTCTCCTCGAGCTTACTGGTGGAAAGTGTACATCCGGGCTGGTGGAACGGAGCCATTAATCTGGACTGGGATCAGGTCCATGCCCTCTCCTTCGTGACGGTACTTGCTCCCTCTTTCTTAGTCTTCATTCTTCTCTACCCCCTGATTTCGGTGCTGACCTCAGGAACGACTATAGGACGAGAGCGCTTCGGTATCGCCTTCCGCTCCAGTCGTGGAAGCAGAAGCAGCAGGGGCCAAATCGCCCTGCGTGACCTCTCCTTTCCCCTTCTCTTCCTTCTGGGTGGATGGATATCGATGCTGCGCCGCCGTGCACAGCCAAGTGACGTTCTCACAGACTGCTTCCCCGTGCTCTTAGAGCAATCACCACAATAAGGGTACCTGAACGGCGTAGCAGAGTTGCCGTGTCGGCTCAGGCAAGCCGTGAGACTGCAGGTAGCTCAACCTATGTCAGAAGAAAGTAGGGGCCATTGTTGGCTCGATCGCGGGCTGGTTGCACCCACTGCGCAGGCAAAACGAGCTTGCTCATGGGACTGAGTCCTCTTACCAGCTTCGAACTAAGTAGAGTATTTGAGTTTGGCCGTTTATCCGTGCTACATACCTTGCCTGCACGCCCAGGTAGCTCAGTCGGTAGAGCAGTGGACTGAAAATCCACGTGTCGGCGGTTCGATTCCGTCCCTGGGCAATTTGTCCCGCTCGGCGCTCCGGCCCAGCAGTTTGTCCCGCTCGGCGCTCCGGCCCAGCAGTTTGTCCCGCTCGGCGCTCCGGCCCAGCAGTTTGTCCCGCTCGGCGCTCCAGCCCAGATTATTTGTCCCGCTCGGCGCTCCCCCACACGCCGGCGCTAAACTTCCCCCCCTTTATCTCCTCATATGGCTCTTGGCTGTTGTTCCTGCCATGGCTACAGGGTAGAGTGCCTGACGCAGTTCCACGCGGGCATTGAGATAGCTCCATGACTTCTACCCGTCATCCCACCCCTGCCCAATTGCTTAAGCAAATTGGAGCAGAATCGCTCCCCCCTATACTCCACATCTGCACTCCCGATGAGGTGCGTTTCCGCCGCGCTGTTGCAACAACGATAACCTCGCGCTCAGACATGCAATCAGCAGAGATCAGGCGGTTGCGTGCGGCCGACATGAGCTCCAGCGAACTCACCAATTTACATGATGAGTCACTCTCATTGTCCCTCTTTGCTTCTAAGCGTGTGTTCATTCTGGAACAGGTGGATACTCTCCCCATTGCAATGGAAAAGGCAGTGCTGAAGCAAATCGCTCAACCAATTCCTAATGTAACTTTCGTCGTGTGGAGTCGCGCTCTGCCCTCTGCCAGCCCTTGGCGCAAGATCTCTCACCAGACTTTCGTCGAACTCGAAGCTCTCAAGGGACAGGAACTGCGTCGCTGGACAGAGCGAGAGTTTTCTCTTCACTCAATTACAGTCGCTTCGGGTGCGCCGATCGAGAAAATAATTGAAATAGCCGACAGCTCTCCTGACACAATAGCCCGCTACTGCGAGCAACTTGCGCTCTACCTTGATGGGGAGACCTGTACGGTGGAACACATACAACAGTTATTTGTCGGGCACCCCGACACGGATGACTTTGCACTGATCGGGATGATCAATCGACGAGATCCATTGCGTGTTTACTTGCAGGTCAATCAGATGCTCGCTGCCGGCCGTAATCCCTTTCCGACCATCGCCCTCCTGGCGAAGAACATTTCCCAATACCTCGTACTGAAACTTGCACTTGAAAGAAAGAGTGCGCCGGCAGCAATACGACAGGAACTTGCCATCCAACCATGGCTCTTTCAGAAGCACCTCGATGCAGTGAAGCAGTACTCCCTGGATCAGCTGTTTGCAGCTAATCTAATGGTTTTGGCAGCAGATAGCCGCCTCAAGGGAAGGTCGCTTGGCGCCGACCATGTATTGGTGGATTTTGTAGCGTCTGTGGCCTCTCGATGATTCAGATGTCCAAGCTCGCCTCTTTTTCAACACTTGTCATCTCGCTGACGCTGATCGGGGAAGTCCTGGCTGACCCTACAGTGGTGGCCCATAAAGCGGAGATCGAGAAACCTCATGATGCAGCGGAGGCGATGGCGGGGATCTCCCGTACCAAGACGGAAGTAAGAGGTTGGGACCACCTCGTTGAGGTGTTGGCCCGGCGCGGAGGCGATCCTGTGCAGCTCGCCAGGGTGTTCCAGGATAAACGACTACCCTGGTTTAGCGACATTAGCTTCTCGCCACGACCGCGCGAGAGTCATGCCTTGTACCGCCACTTCAAGAACAAGGATAAGATTTCAGCAGCGCGGACATTCATGAAGAAGTGGCGGCGCGCTCTGGCCGCAAGCGAAGCCTCGTATGAGGTGTCTGCGGCGGTCATTACCTCAATTCTCTTAGTTGAAACGCAGCTGGGCAAGGTCACCGGTGATCACACGGTGCTGTATCGATTAGCGCGCATAGCAGCAGTGAGCAAGCCTGAGAACGTCCAGTGGAACTACGAACGTCTGCGCACCCAAGGCGAGCAAGTCACCCTCGAAGAGCTGCAGAATCGCTCCCGTTACTTAGAAGACACCTTTGCTCCGGAAATTTTGGCGCTCCTGGAGATTGCAGATCGTAATCGTATCGACATCTTTCGCGTCAAGGGCTCGATTGCCGGCGCCTTTGGCTATCCCCAATTCCTGCCCAGCTCCTTTCTGAGATTCGGAGTTGATGCCGATGGTGATGGGAGAGTGTCGCTGTTCAGCTTCCCGGATTCGATCGCATCGGTCGCTCATTTTCTCAATCACTTCGGTTGGCGCAAGGGGCTGACACGAGCACAGCAGCGGGCCATTTTGTGGAACTACAATAAGAGTGATGCGTACGTCGACACCGTGCTCGATATTGCCGATCTGCTCTCCAGCAACAAGCCCATGTAATGCGCATGCGCTAGGGATACGCTGAAAAAGTTCAGCGTATCCCAAGCCCGAAAACTGCGTGAACCAGTCTACGATGTGGGAGAAAATGCTCGAAATCACTGGCTCATTCTTTGCGTGCAACGGCTCTGCACAATAATGCAATTCAGCAGTATTGTCGGTGCTGCCGCAAGCAAGAATTCACCAATAATTCCTCACACGTTTTCCTGCCATGGGTTCGGCTTCATGCAACATTGCGGCTAGCACGCCCTTCTGACCTCAAATACACGAGTCCCAGGAAACTTTTTGACCCTTCCCCCGATAATAGATTGCAACCTGGGACGCCCCTGGGACGATCAGGCAAAGGGCGCGCTGCGCAACGCACCCCTGCTGCTCCGAAATGTTTTGCACATATCGGCGAACTCTTCCCCGGCCAGGCTTCAAGGTTGCCTCGCTCCCCATCTATTCCGAACAGGAGCGAGCAGATGGACTCTGTGAATATAAGGGAAGAACTGTATGAAGAAGTCATTATTCATTCCGGCGATGCTGGCCGTACTAGGGTCAAGCGGATCCGAAATTTCGCTCGCTGCTCCTTCAGTTGATTTAAATGGGACAAAGCAGCTGCTGTGCATCGATAATGTGAGCGGCCAGGTGCAGGTGCGAAGATCCTGCCGCGGTCGTTTTCGCACCGTCTCAGCGGCGGATCTATCGATTACTGGACCTCAAGGTCCGCAGGGTCTCCCTGGAGCACAAGGCCCCACTGGACCACAGGGGCTTCCAGGGCCCCAGGGTGTTGCCGGCCCACAGGGTGAAACCGGAGCACAGGGGCAACCAGGACCGCAGGGGCAACCTGGGCCGCAGGGACCCATGGGCGCCACCGGACCCGCCGGGCCGCAAGGTCCCCAAGGCCCATCAGGACCACAGGGAGCTCAGGGGCCTCAGGGGGTCCCTGGACCGCAGGGGGCCACTGGACCTCAAGGACCGCAGGGTCTTAGCGGATTCAGCGTGATCCCCGCCGGGATGACCATCTATGGGGTAACTGGTGGTGACATGCAAGCAAGCGCAGCCGGCAACGATTGGGGGGTTACCACTCCACTGCAGGCCATACCGCCTGTCGTGTATCAAAACGAGCATGTAGTGATAAAAAACAACTCCCTCGTAGATAACGAGTGCGGAGGTGCATCCTGTCTGGCCTCAGAAGAACTACAGTTCTCCGCCAACTGCACCGGGTCGGCTGATGCGCCTACGGCACCTCCAGGATGGCTCTGCATCTATCCTACCGGCGCAAACAATGCGACTGCGATACGGGCTACGGCCGTTCCAAGTGGTGCGGGGAGATATGGGTTCCTAGTGACCTGGGACTCAACGGGCTCGGGGGTCTCAAGATTCCGTGGGGTATGGGCCTACACCGCACCCTAGCCGCCCATTGCTTACTGCATACTAAAACGGGGGGCGAGTGGCTGCTCGCTCCCCGTTTCTCTGTGGACTCTATTAGCCTGTCGCGGAGTGGTCGCTATCCCACCGAGCCTTCCATCTCAAGCTCGATTAAACGATTCAGTTCGACAGCATACTCCATCGGCAGCTCTCGAGAGATCGGCTCGATAAATCCACGCACTATCATGGTTCGAGCATCATCCTCACTAAGCCCTCTGCTCATCAGGTAAAAGAGCTGTTCTTCGGAAATCTTGGACACACTTGCTTCGTGACCGATACTTGATTGCTTCTCTTCGATCTCGATGTAAGGGAAGGTATCGGTTCTGCTGCTCTCATCAAGCAGAAGCGCATCACACTCCACACTCGACTTGGCATTCACCGCACCCGGATACACTTTGCAAAGACCGCGGTAACTCGATCGGCCGGTTCCTTTGCTAATCGACTTTGAAACGATTTGCGAAGTCGTGTTGGGTGCCGCATGCACGACTTTAGCGCCGGCATCCTGGTGCTGACCATCACGGGCAAAGGCAACGCTAAGAATCTCTCCGTGGGCTCGCTCACCCATAAGATAGACTGCAGGATACTTCATGGTGAGCTTAGAACCGATGTTGCCATCGATCCACTCCATGGTGGCGTCCTCATGAGCAACCGCCCTCTTCGTTACCAAATTGTAAACGTTGTGGGACCAGTTCTGGATTGTGGTGTAACGGAAGCGTGCGCCTTTCTTGACAATGATTTCCACCACTGCCGAGTGCAGAGAGTCAGAGCTGTAGGTGGGGGCGGTACACCCCTCGATATAGTGACCGTATGCACCCTCATCCACGATGATCAATGTACGCTCGAACTGGCCCATATTCTCGGCATTAATACGGAAGTATGCCTGCAGGGGGATCTCGACCTTCACTCCCTTGGGGATGTAAATGAAACTTCCACCTGACCATACCGCCGAATTGAGTGCCGCGAATTTGTTGTCGTTAGCCGGGATTACTGATGCAAAGTATTCCTTGAAGAGCTCGGGGTACTGCTTAAGCGCAGAGTCGGTATCGAGGAAGATAACCCCCTGCTCCTCCCACTCCTTTTTCAAAGAATGGTATACCACCTCGCTCTCGTATTGAGCGCCAACTCCCGCGAGGAACTTCTTTTCTGCCTCCGGTATGCCGAGCCGATCGAAGGTATTCTTAATGTCATCCGGCACATCGTCCCAGGATCTGCCCTGACGATCGACAGGCTTCAGATAGTAGTAGATGTCATCGAAACGCAGCTCCTCAAGCGCAGGACCTCCCCAGGATGGCATCGGCTTAGCGAAGAAAATATCGAGGGCACGATGGCGGAATTCTCGCATCCACTGAGGCTCACCCTTGTGGTCGCAGATCTGGTCAATGATCTCGTGGCTAATGCCGCGTTGCGTCTTGAATACCGGAGCCTCGGGATCCCGAAAACCGTAGCGATACTCGGAGTTAATATCGGCGATTGAATCTGATTGATTCGCGGCACTCTCGTCCATAAGTAATCCCCCTCCGTTTATTCTTGAGTATTTTACTCAAGAACAGAACATTCTTGCAAGAGCTTAGTAGTTTCAGTTGGTTACATGCCAGAAACGAAGCGGGCTACACAGTATAGCCTAGACCGGACTGCTAATCACCTACGGGCAGCCCGGCGCTCTTTAACTACATACCGTGCCCTGTGTGCCTAAGAGCACAAGGTTTCCCGCCAATGCGTCGATATCACCTCTCAGTACCGGAAATAGCACTCTCATTGACGCCCTGTTACAAAGTGGCGAGTATGAGGGCCTCTGCCTCTCCTATGGACTTAAGTGAGTCATGACAACCGATAAGCAAACAATACTGATCGTTGAAGATGATGCGGACAGCCGCAACGCCATTTGCACGATTATCGATGGATTGGGCTTCAAGCATGTCAGCTTTGCCTCAGCCAAAGAGGCTCTTGCTCAGATTCGCAATTTGAAGATTGACCTAGCCCTGCTCGATATCATGATGCCAGAAATGGATGGCTACGAACTCCTGGCAGAAATTCGAAAGATCGAGGCCTTCAAAACTCTGCCGGTGATCATGGTCACCGCAAAGGATCAAGACGCGGAAGTTCTTGAAGGCTACCGATATGGCGCTGACTATTATATCCCCAAGCCGTTTACCTCCCAGCAGCTTGGGTACGGCATCAAGCTTTTCTTGAGCTGATAGCAGTTCTCAAGGTACCCTTATACCCTAAGACCAAGGGCAGTAACCCTCATTCGAATATGCAACGGCGATTGCTCCATGCTGGCGAATTCTGACTTCAATTTTAAGAGCCCAAAGGGCTTCTTCGTAGTCGACGGCGTCAACGGAGCCGGCAAGTCTACTGTGTTGCGGCGGCTCGAAGAGCTGTTACGAAAACGAGGAACCGCATTTCTCCTCACCAGAGAACCAGGCGGCACTTCTCTGGGAACCTCGCTGCGCACCATACTACTATCCTCCACCGAGCCGTTGACACCATTGGCAGAACTTTTCCTCTTCTCGGCCGACAGAACAACCCATGTGCACTCCAAGATTCTCCCGGCCTTGCGCTCTGGTACAGCAGTACTTTCTGATCGCTACCACTACTCGACGACGGCGTTCCAGGGCTATGGTCGTGGACTTGACCTTGAGACAATTCACACAATTAATGAAGCTGCCTGCGGCGGACTCGCCCCTGATGGAGTGCTCCTTCTTGACCTCCCCGTGGAGGAGGGGCTGCGGAGGGCGGCGGCCAGACGGGATGGGCAGGACAATTTTGAGTCGGAGGATATAGCCTTCCACGAACGCATCCGCCAAGGATTTCTGACAATCGCAGCACAGCGTAGCGAGCCTTTCTTCGTGGTTGATGCGCGCGCTCCTGTCGAGGTTGTGTGCGCCCAATGCGCTGCTATTGTAGAGCGCTGGATCGCAGCTTGGGAGAAGGAACTACACCATGAATGAAGAAGTGGTGGGTCATCGCGCACAACGACGTTATCTCCAGCAGCTTCTGGAGCGCGGACGACTTCCCTCGACTATGTTGCTCAACGGACCTGCCGGCGTCGGAAAGTATTTGGTTGCTCGAGAGCTCGCCTACGCGCTGCTCTGTGAGAATGGCGAGTACGGCGGATGCGAGCATTGCAAGAGCTGCGCACTACTGGCAGCGAACAATCACCCCGATCTTCATTTGATCGAAGTCGCTAACAGTTCCGAATCTTCAGTTGCTTCTCTCCGCGCGCTGCTCACAGTGTTGCAGCTGCGGTCCTTTTATGGTGGTGCGCGCGTGGTCATACTGCGGGATGCAGACCAACTCACCTCGCAGGCAGCAAATCTGCTTTTGAAATCGCTGGAAGAACCCGGCGCTCGAACCTACTTTCTCCTCACCGCCACCAACTCAACTCAACTACCGGCAACGGTCCTCTCACGCTGCCAAGCATGGTTCTTCGAGGGATTATCAGCTGAAGAGATAGCTTCGGTTATTTGTCGCCGTGAGATGGTCCTACCGGCAGAACTCTCATTGGAGGACGCGGTAGTACTCGCCGACGGCTCACTTGAGAATCTTGACGGCCTGGCGGCCTTTGTCGATGCCTGGAAGCTCCTTGGGATCTCGCTTGATCGAGTGCATGCGGGAGATCCCCTTGCAATCCCCGTGATTTGCAAGCTTCTCTCTTCCCACAAGGAACAGACCAGTCAGATCCTTGCTTTGATACGCATACTCGCCCGGCAGCGCATGCTTCACTCCCTCAAGACGGGTGCTCCGTCGACGCGTTGGGCTATCCTGCTGCAGAATGCCATAATTGCTGAAAGGCTAATCAGCACGCGCAATCTCAATACACAGTATGTTGCTCACTGCTTGCTATCCGCACTGCTCCCTAATTGCGCACCGCAAATTGACACTATCCCCAGATCCCACATTACTCTCGACCAGTACGTCGTATAGCCGCGCCATCCCCACTCAGCGCCACACCGGTCTCTTACATTGCGGAACTTTCCGGAGGCCTCTGCAGGCGCTGAATGAGCTAACCGCAATATTGCATGAAGCCGAACCCATGGCAGGAAAAAGTGTGAGGAATTATTGGCGAATTCTTGCTTGCGGCAACACCGACAATATTGCTGCATTGCATTATTGTGCAGAGCCATTGCAAGCAAAGAATGAGCTAGTAATTTCGAGCACTTTTTCCCACATAGTAGACTGGTTCACGCAATGTTCGGGCTAACGATTCCGGGCGCTTTTTAGCCACATCGCCCTCTATGATTGGCTTCAATGAAGCCCGCGACGGCATTTTTGAAACCCATTACAGGGGTACGCCACATGCGTTCAGCGTACCCCTCAGTTCACGCGATCTTCAGGCTGGAACTGTTCTCCGGACCGGACGATTGCCATTGCGTCTTGCGCAGATTATCCTTGCTCGCAGGAGTAGCGCCGGGCTCATTAGTCCCATGCGCGCCAACCTAACCGTAATCGTGCTGTTTGTTATTCTCTATCCAGAATGAGGAGTTCCGGAAATTGAACTAGGGAAGCGCTCGATCACATTACAACTTGGTGAATCTATATGTCAGAAAACCATTCCCCAGAGATCCCGGCCCCACAGCCCGTGGTGACCCAATCCTCTCCCTCTCCCGCAGCAAGCGATGCGACGATCAGTATAGACGAGTTTGCTAAGGTGATGTTGCGCGTGGCGAGGATTGAGGCTGCTGAGGCTGTGCCAAAGTCCAAAAAACTGCTGCGCTTGCAGCTCGACGTGGGGCCCCTAGGAAAACGGCAGATCCTCTCCGGAATTGCATTACACTACTCGCCGGAGTCTCTAGTGGGACGAAAAATTGTACTTGTCGCTAATTTGAAGCCGGCGGTGCTGATGGGAATTGAAAGCCAAGGCATGCTGTTGGCTGCCTCCTCGCCCGATCAATCCACATTGGTGTTGATTGATCCAGGGCAGACTCTCCCTGAGGGATCCGAGGTTCGGTAGAGTGGTAGTGCGCGCACATGGAGCTTTTCGATACTCACGTTCATCTTGATGCTGAGGCGTACGCCGCGGATCTACCCGCAGTGCTGGATCGAGCACGGGCGGTGGGGGTAACCCGGTTTGTCACCATAGGCGCTGGATACGGCACGCAGTCTATGGAGCACGCGGTGCGGATTGCCGAGCAGCATCCGGACGTGTGGTGCTCAATTGGTCTTCACCCGCATGATGCATCGGAGCCACTGGATTTGCCGCGCATGCGTGATCTAGCCCAGCATCCGAAGGTGGTCGCAATAGGTGAAACGGGGCTGGATTACTTCAAGAATTTCGCGGCCCGTGCAGATCAAATCTCCCGGTTTCGTTCCCAAGTTGAGCTCGCCTGTGAGGTAAAGAAGCCGCTTATTATCCATTCGCGCGATGCCGGGGAGGACTGTTTGAGCATCCTTGACTCAATGGGGGCCGAGTGTGTGGGCGGCGTCTTCCATTGCTTTGCCGAGAACGCGAACTTTGCGGAAAGGCTGGTGCCCCTTCGCTTCCTGGTATCGATTCCCGGCAATGTGACCTTCAAGAAGAACGAGGCATTCCGTGATACAGTGCGGGCGATCCCGCTTGCCCAGATTATGCTGGAGACCGATGGACCGTTCCTAGCTCCAGAACCGCTGAGAGGAAAACGATGTGAAAGCGCCTTCATGGTCCATACGGCATCGACTGTTGCAGCAATTAAAGGCGTATCCGTGGAACAGTTGGCCCAGGTCACCACACACACCGCATTAACTTTCTTTAATATTTCATGACACGTTTACCCTCATTTCAGTTCGGCAGATTCAATGTGGCGCTGCCCGTGTTTGGCACCTTTCGCTTGGATGGCGGCGCAATGTTCGGCTCGGTCCCGCGTGCCTTGTGGTCTAAGCGCATTGCCCCGGACAGTGACCACTGCATACCACTGTGTACCCGCTCGTTGCTGCTGCGATTTGACGGACACACCGTACTCGTGGATGTCGGGATGGGAGAGAAGTGGAACGAGAGAAGCCGGGAGATCTTCGCGATACGCAATTTCCCACGATCGACACTAGGGTTCGACGATAACGAGATTACAGACGTGGTGCTTACCCACCTCCACTTCGATCACGCAGGGGGCGTCTCGCACCATCGCAACGGGGACCCATCAAAGCTGGAGCTCACCTATCCCCAGGCACGCCATTTTATCCAGGCAGATAACCTGGCGACCGCAAAGAATCCCTCCTTGAAAGAGCGTGCAAGCTACCTGCGGGAGAATGTGGAGGTGATCGAGAAAGGAAAAATAACGCTGCTTCATGGATCAACTGAGATCTTTACCGATTTTTGGGTTCACCAGGTTAATGGACATACTTCTGGTCAGCAGTTTATCGAATTACGCTCGGCGGATAGATCCCTTCTCTTTCCTACTGACCTTATACCCACGGCGCACCACGTTCCGCTCCCTTTTACAATGGGGTACGACATGTGTGCTGCCACGTTGCTTGAAGAAAAGGAACGTTTCCTAGATAGAGCAATCGAACGCAATGCGTTTGTCGTATTCGAGCATGACGTAAAGACTGCTATCGCCGTAGTGGGGAAGGATGAGCGCGGAAGTTTCTGCGTGGAGCAGGGATTCGACTCAACCGAAGCACTGGTAAAGGCATTCCCAGCACTCCAGATAACAACGAATGCGCCTGGAGAGGGCATTACATCGCGATAGCCGCGCAGTCAGTCCTTGAAGCACGCTTTTACAAGCAGGGGTTCTTGGGTATACTCGTTGTGTTTGCAAGGTTAGCAGCCACTCCGTAGCACCCCCTCTTGGAAGGCAGTTATGATCACCCCTTCTCCTCGCTCCGAAAACCCAGGTTTCATGTATACACAGCTTGAAAGCTACTTGGGCTGGGCCCGCAAGTATTCCTTGTTCACCTATCCATTCGTAACCGCTTGTTGTGGAATGGAGTTCATGGCGGTGAGTTGCTCGCATTATGATACGGATCGCTTTGGTGCCGCTCTTCCACGTTTCACACCGCGCCAGTCGGATCTGCTTTTCGTAGTCGGAACGATTAATCATAAATTGGCGCCGGTGCTTCTGCGGGTTTACGAGCAGATGGCGGAGCCTAAGTGGGTGGTTGCGTTTGGTGCTTGTGCCTCGTCGGGAGGCTTCTACGACAACTACACCACCGTCGCCGGCATTGATAAGATCCTCCCGGTCGATATGTACATTCCCGGGTGCCCCCCACGGCCGGAAACGGTGATTGATGCGCTCATGCATCTCCAGAGAAATATCAACCGGTCACGACAGCAGATTGTCGGTGAACATGGCGGAAAACAGCCCCATCCTGAACTGCCAACCCTTCTCGGGGACGAGATAAAGGTGGGCTCTTCTGATGTCAGCATATGAGGGCTACTCCGACCTTGTCCCCTCTCGGCTCAGGCGACTTCCTGAAGTCGCTGCGTCTCTTCCTCTAAAAGATATTCAAGGAGCGCCCCACCCTCGACCGGTTTCTCAAACGTCTTATCCACCAAGGCGGCAAGCTCCGGTGTGAGCCTTACATTGCCCGAACACAGAATGCGTTTGGCATGGCCGCAATGGCTTTGACAGCGCCGTAACACCGCTTCGCTACCACCTGGAATGCTGCCATCGGTAATGATGGCGCTTAGGTTTGCGTCGATCTTGCGCAGCGCCTCCTCCGCACTCTGCGCACGATGAACAACATAACCCGCTCGCCCAAGAATACGCTCCATTACCAGTAGTGTATCGATGTCATCATCAACCAGTAACACGCTCTTCGCCGGCACTGCGGCCACCGGCCCCAGAGCGACCTGGCTCACTGCAGAGCGGCCCAACGCAAGGGTGAATGTAGAACCTTGGCCCAAATGAGACTCAACAAGGATCTCTGCGGCATTGGCCTCAGCCAGTAACTTGGTCACTACAAGCCCTAATCCGTTTCCGTCCGAACTCGCCGAGGACAATCTTACAAACGGCTGAAAGAGGCGCTTTTGTTCCTCGATACCGATTCCCGGCCCGCTATCGCGCACCATGACAGAAGCGCTACCGGATTGCTCGATACGCACCGATACACTGACTTCTCCACTCTCCGTGTACTTAATCGCATTACTTAGAAAGTTGCTAAGGATGCGTCGAAAATGCCTGCTATCGAATTGAATCTTCAGGTCCGCCTGCACAGGTTCGAGTCTGAGCTCAAGTCCCTTGGCGCGCGCACTGACGCGAAAGCTTGCCACGAGAGAAGACAACGCCTCCCCCACATCGATCACTCCCTGCTTAGCCACAAGAAAGCCGGCTTCATGCCGCGCATAGTCGAGTACATCTTCCAGCAACTCTCCTAGAGCGCGGCAATTAACCGCCGCCACATCGATGAGCTCTGCTGAGGAACTGTTTACTCCCTCATCCTTCATGAGCGAGAGGACCGCCAGTACGTTATGAAGCGGGGTGCGCAGATCATGAGAAAGCTGTGTCAGGTACTGGTCCCGCTGATTGACCAATGATTCAGCACGTTGTGCCTTATCGTTTAAATTCCGCACGAGGTGCATCACCCGCCATTGCTCGGAGACGACCTCACGCAGCTCTCGAGCACGTTCCAGCTCCTCCTGTGTGGGGGGAATTCCTCCAAATCCCCACCACAGTATGAGCATCTTATCGGACGCGGGAAGCAGCACCGGTTCAACTACGGTGTGGTAAATTCCAAGCGAGCTGAAATCGGCGAAGAAACGCGGCGCATCGACGTGGGACACATAGCCCAGAGCACTCGAAGACCCCTCATCAATATAGCCACGCAAGAACGATTCGATGTAGCGCTCAGCCCGCGGTGGTGCATCTCCTTTAAGGACTACTGCGGCGGAGCTCGAACGGCTTCGCACTGCTTCGATTATGGCCACACACTTCGCCCGGTACCTGGTCACCATGTGTTCAAGCACCTTGCCGTGCAGCTCATGATCGGACGACGCCGAAAGATCTATATTCTCGCTGCCCCCTAACGGCGCTTGCATAGCTCGTACCGACTCGTTACGACTACGCTGCTGATCAAGCTCCCATTGCAATACACCGATGCGATAGAGCACCGTATCGAGATGCTGCGCTGCTACGCCCCCTAATCGCGACCAGGCCAGCGCCATCGCGCTCCGTAACGGATTAAGGCTCGGCTTTCGTGCCGAGTGGAGCGCCCTAACAATGAAGCGGAGATCTCGTTGGTGAAGCAGTACTTCACACCATAATACGAAGCTGACGACTCCAAGAAGAAGCCGGTCACCGCTCCATACACTTGCAACGATGGCGACAGCAGCGAGAGCAAGTATCATGCGGCATCCTTTCCTTCAATGCGCTCTGCGCGTCGCATGAATCTGGCCACATAGGCCGCAATTACACGCGGATCTTCATGCTTCCTGAGACAGGCATGAGCTCCCTCCGAGATGAGCTGCACTTCAAGCTCAGCGCTTGTGTCGGAGGTCAACATCAGCACAGGGATTGAACTCCATTCGGAATGAGCCTTGAGCGCACCCACGAGATCCCTTCCTCCCATACCCGGCATATGCACATCAGAGAGAATCGCGGCAGGGAGGCATGAGCTATGCCTCAATGCCTCCAGTGCTTCGGTGCCGCTTGCGCATCGTGTGCAGGTAATTCCCTGCCGAGAGAGATATCGGCTCAGTACTTGCGCGAATATCCCCTGATCCTCGACTATCATCACTTGGTCCGAGTACCTATGTGGGGTGCTTGTCACCTGCGCAGCTCCGACATCACCGGCCCTGACCTCGATCCGTTCTGGCTCAACCTTAGGTGAAGCTGCTCTTGAAAATACAAAGGTACCCCCTGATGAGAGGCGCAGCTCCCAATCTGTACCCCCAAGGCTGCGATTGAGATTCGCTCCGTTTGCGCACCACTCCCGAAGCGTCCTGCTCAGCTCCCCATGAATGACACCTCTTGCTAGCTTATTGCCCCGCGTCACAAAGCGATATTCAGCCGTTCTTGATAAGACCTCGGGCAGGTGCAGAGTGAGCTCTATTGCATCGTGCTTCTCTGCCTCTCTCATCAAAGCGAGCAGCCCCTTCTCGGCCCGATCACGTTCTTTTCGGGGACTCTCCAAGCTTCCGTCCACCTCGATGCTTGCAGGCAAGACTCCCAGCGCTCTTCTCACCGTCGGCCATGTTACAAGCACCTTGGGGTAGCCGCTCAGCGCAGGTAATTGGTCCTCTACAAGGGCGGGATCGACACACGCGACGACCTCTATCTGGCCATCGACTACAACAGGCATGCAGCCGCATCGGTAGTATTCGGTAAGTGAGATTCCGGGAAACTGTTGGGTGACTTTCTCTCTATCAAGGGACGGAAGCACCGATGAGAAGGGGAGCCCCAATACCTTGGCCACTTCTTCCAGCACTTGTGGCAGGGGAATCTCCAGCACCTTCGCCACCAATGTCAGCACATCTCTTGGGTCGGTGCAGTTTAGGAGGACGCTGTCGAAGTCCTGGCGACTCATCGAACGGGATAGCGCCCGTACTACTGAACCACATGCAGGCCGCTTGGGCCGAAGGGCTCGGATAAACGAAAGGGCGGTTCGAGTACAGGAACGGACTAGAAACATATAGTGCTTACTTCCTTCCCGCCGCTCCACTGGCCGCCGGGATCTGAGCCCGCGTGGCGATGTCCATCACGCTCAATAGCGGCGGCGTGAGAAACAAAACTATCAGGCCAGTGAAGGTGAGAATCAGCGGCATGGTGGCTTTAGCGGGCAGCTTCGCGATCTCCTCCTCAATCGTTTCTTGATAGTGAAGCAGAGTGGCGTCACTCAGCTCCCTCAAGGGTGCTATCAATTCTCCCCCTTCCTTATGTGCCATTGCCAAGTGCAAGAATGCATGCCGAATCGAGTGCGACCCTGTGTCGACGGCAATGTCCTGCAGCGCCCGTTCGAAGCTCATCCCTCTATCCGATCGCGAGAGCACCTCGGCCAACAGAGCGCACACAGGGTTCGAACCCTCGTTTGTCATTTCTGTCTGACGCTGTTCGTGCTGCACCACCGCCCTGACTGCCGAGAGCACATCGAGTCCGGCATGGGCGGCCATCACAATTCGCTCCATCATCAAGGGCACATAGAAGTCGAGCTCTCGGAGTGCGGCCGACTTATCACGTTCATGGAGTCGCCTTTGTACAATGAAGCCGAGACACAGCCCGATGCCAAACAGTATGAATATGGATGACACCGAACTACCCGCGAGGCCTCCTGCTCCACTTACGGCTGCTGCTATTAGAACTGGCAAGTAGCGTCGATACCCGCGAGTAGTAGATACGCGCCCATCACCCCTGCGCTGCTCAATCCGCCCCCCCCCGCTGTCGCCACTATCTCCAAGAGAGTTCCACACATCCACAGCGCTGCGGCACTGACGCCGCTCCCATGCCACCGCAAGTGCCGTGCAGCCCATGACAATAGCAAGATTAAGTAGCATTCCCATGATCTACCTGTGGCTCCCTGAGATGCGTAGCATCCATGCTATCCCGAGGACGATTGCAAATAATCCAGCGAAGATTAGTTTGCTCCCGGAGGGATGAGAGAGCGCTATCTCCATTGCTTGCGGGTTGCTGATACCCTGAATTATGCCGATGGCGATCGCGCATCCACCGATACCGATAGCCGATAGCTTCTGAAGCGCCACGGCCGCCTTCACCTTCCGCCTGAAGGACTGCCGATTCCTTGTTACCCGTACGAGACGCCTTAGACACTCGCTCAAGGAGGCACCTTCCTTGCGAGCAAGCACGAAGGCTGTACGAAACAGCTGCAAGTCTGGGTGGCGTACTGAGGTGCCGAAGTGGTGAATTGCCTCCTCCTCCGTAGCTCCACGCTCAAGGGCGGACTTTACTCTTTGAAGCTCCTTGCGCATCACCGAATTTTCTTCGAAGAGCTCTGACGTAGCTAAGAGCGCCATCAGTGGATCAAGCCCAGTACGCACTGCCGAGGCGAGCGCAAGAAGGAGCGCTGGATAATCACGTTCAAATGCCTGCGATTGTTGTGCAGTCTCACGTTTTGCTTTCAGAATGCTCACCGCAATGCACAGGCCAAATGCTATTACGCCCCACAATGGACCGAATCCCGCAGCGACTGCTATGGCGAAGCAGAGATAGATGAGCGCCAAGGCTGGCGAAACTCGGTACTGCGAACAGAATCGCGCTAGTTCGGAGTCAACTGATGTGGCTCGTTGCGGGCGAGCGTGTGCGGTACCTCTCTCCTCAGCCAGCACTACGCCGCTGAGCAAAGTTCTGCCTCGCTCGATCTCCCTGGCCTGGGCGACTACCATACAGCCTCCCTCGATGACCGCATGGGTACCCGGTCCTCTCCCAGGTGCAGCACCGCAGGCAAGGCTGAAAGCATACAGGGGGCATCTCCCGACTCAATCAGATCGCGATACGCGCTGACCTTGCTGACTACCTGCCAGGTTGGGGTGCCCTGCTGCAGACGATAGCTGAACATCTCACGGTGACGTATTCCCCCGTCGGCTACAGGACCAATCTCCCTCACCTCCATGATTCTCCGTTGCCGAGTGGTATGGCAGATATCGACATACACAACGGTCTGAACCGCGGTCACTATCTGCTCCGCGATAACCCGTCTCTCCACTCCACGTTGTGCACGCCCTAAGAACAGTTCTAAGCGTACCAGTGCCTCGGGCACACTGCGCGCATGAATTGTGGAGAGTCCTGGGTGACCAGATGCACACACATCGACAAAGGCCTCCGCCGCCTCGGCGTCACGCATTTCACCAAAGATGATCCGATTCATGGCCATGCGCATGCCCGCACGAATGCATTCGCTCGGAGTGACTCTTCCCGCGCCATCCGTATTCTCTTCACGGGTTCGAATGTAGCGAACATGCGGGAGCTCAACTTTGATCTCAGGCGTATCCTCTATTACTAGGATAGATTGGGGTTCAGGTATTGATCCGGCTAGCGCTCGGACCAGGGTTGTTTTACCGGTCCCGACTTCTCCCACCACCAGCACTGTACAGCCGGAACGTACGAGCCCCTGGAGATAGCTGAACACCTCCACCGGGGCCATGCCATGACGACACAGATCCTCTACCGTCACCCGTGAGAATCGGTTCAAACGGATAGTGAGGTAGGGGCCGGCCTCGCACAGGCACTTGTGCACTGCATGGATACGCGCACTCGTGCCAATCATACCATCCGCTATTGGCTTCTTGGTCGAATACGACGATCCGGCTCTCATTAGAAGCTTCTCTACGAAGGCCTCATAAGCCGCCTGGTTCGGGAAGGCGATATTGGTGACAAAATTGTGGCGGCCTTGCTGGATGCTGACCCGTGAGAAGTCGGTGACTATGATGTCGCTGACTGACGAATCATCGACGAGGGGCTGCAGAATGCCGAAGGGCTTCTGGTTCCTCTCGACGACCGCTGCGACCTCATCCCGCTCTATATTAGTAATGTCGAGGCCAAGTTTGGTGGCACTCTTTGATATAGCCTGCAGCAGTTCCTCGTGGGACCGGGACCCTGCTTCAGAACTGCTCTGCTCTTCGCGTTGCAGATCCTCGAGTATCAGTTCAAGAGTAGGCGTGAGAACACGCCCTACCACCTCTCCCCGTTGAGGGCTCGGTGACTCACGCCGGGCCATCGGCAGTTCAAGGAGTGTAGAGTTTCCAATCCGACGCATACTCCCCTCTCGCGGGCCAACGCACCACCCGAATTAGCGGCTCACTTCCCTTGCCGCCAAGAATCCCTCCGGAATCGTCTCGCTTCGCACCCATCGGCCTTGCGATAGGGCGAAACGCTCCGCCCCATCACCGCCTTGCACCTCTACGAAGCCCTGCACCCCTCCCTTCGCCTCCCCAAGGCCCCGCGACCTTAAAAGCTCGGCAGAGAATGTGTCGCTCTGCCAAGAATCACCATCGGCAACTCCACGCAGCGCGAAAGCGATTCGTCCTAGGGGGATTGCGGTGTTTATGGCCAGACACTGCTCCTGAGTGACCAGCAAGGTCACCGTACTGGGCACTGCTGGGCTCTCGGCCTCTAATGCTTCAACCGAGCGCTCCGCAGAGAGGATACGCACCTTCTCCGCGACAACCGTGGTCTGGTTATCCTCGACTAGCAGCACATCAACGACCGAACCAGATCGGGCCCACCCCTCCACTGCACTCGTCGCATCCACTCGGACTGTCATCGCGCGCATGCCAGGAGGAATACGTTCCACCACTGGATTGGAAGAAAACTGCGAAGCTGCCAAGTTGTCGGCAAATATCGGCAGATTTGCGGGAAGAGCGACGCGGGTGACATTCTCCGCGTATGGAGTGAGATCTGCCAGGGCTCCCTGGGGGAGTTGGTGCTTGGGGAACTGCACCTCACGCACTGGAATCGACTTGATCTTAGTCCCCGCAGGTACGGGATCGAGTGGCACTGGAATCGCAACCGTGTCGAACTCAGCGACCACGCGTTCGCGGGTAACCTCTGCCGCCGGCGCCCTGTCGCGTCCTCGAATCAGCAGTGCCGCGAACACTACGGCTCCTGCCAGTACAAAGACACCCATGTTAGAACGCCCTCGACCCCGTCGAGGAATTGACTGCTTCTTCCTTGCTGTCATGGCTAGTGCTCCGACTATGGAGGTGTTTGAGTCCCCTCCTCTATCTCAGTGGTACGAGCATCCATCCACCCAACGAGGCCATCGATGAGATTGCTCACGCTCCCCCCAAATCGACCCAGCGCGAGCCAGACGATGCCTGCCAGAATTGCCGCTCCTGCACAGTACTCGAGCAGCGTATAGCCGCCCTGTTTTCTCTTGTAATGCTTCATAGTGTCCTCCGTATTACACACCCTCTATACAAGATCTCCCTCTTCACGCAGCCGCATTGGTTCTCTTCTCTGTCGCTCCAGCTTGATCTTCCTCGAACACTGGCGCGGAGAACATGTTCTCCGCGACTCGTGATGGAGTTGAATTGGAAAATGCTGCTGGAGAATCTACGCGGGAATCGGCGTGCTCAGCCGTCGGCGAAGGCAATGCCTGCATGGCCGTATGCATTAAGCCAGCCTTCTCTTGAATAGTGGAGAGCCTTGCAGGTGGCTCACTTCTAGAGAGCAGACTGCGGCCCGTCGAGACAAGACCCTGCAGTGAGAATCCCGCCATCCTCTTGGATACTTCCGGAATCAGTCCAATCTGAGCGCAGACCGCTTCAAACAGTCGGGCGACCCGCGCCGAAGATATTGAATAGAGCGTTCCGCCAGAACCGGGCCACCGTCCCCCGGCACCATGGTACGGGAGCGCGCCTAGAAATACTTCGCCGATATCCAATTTGGCAGCCTCAAAGAACTCCTCCCGCAGGGCCTCTGGAAGCTTTAAGCCGGAGGATGTGTGGTTCTCAATGACGAAGAGACCCGCCTCTGGATGGATAGCGGATCGGGCGCGTTGCAGTCTTTCTACCGAAACGTATAGGCTGGCCGGATCAGCTGACACAAGCATCAAGCACTGGTCAGCCACTCGACACAATGTTCTCAGCAAAGAGCCTCGCGTTCCTGCACTATCTACTAAGATCACGTCGAACATCTCGTCCAGCATTTCGAATATGGAGAGCATCGTTCTCGAATGTGCGGAATTGGGGGCAATCAAGGCCTCACCGTCGATGGCGGGGGGCAAGCACCACAGATTATCAGACTCGGACCATACCGGACTCACACTCTGTTCCACGAACTCCTTCGTCACCGGGCGCTTCTGATCGAGCATGAGCTGAAGGTTCTCATTTACATAGGGGCGTACGCCAAGGAAGCGGCTAAGGTCTTGCGACTCGAAATCCAGATCTACAACCACAACTTTTTTCCCGGCTACTGCCAGAGCCTCACCTAGACCTGCGGTGATCGAGGTCACCCCAAGCCCACCTTTTCCGCTATCGACTAGCACCAAGGATCCTCTCTTCTCCCGTTGAACTTTGGAGGACATAAGGATGAGTTTGCGCAGAAAATCATGGGCCGACTGTGAGTCTCCCCACACATCGTCTATACCCAGCCTGGCGAGCTGCTCGATCAGCGCTAGGCGTTCTCGACCCGCATCAAGCCGTACTAAGAGCGGAACGGAGGGCAGAATGCGGCGTACCAAGGCAAGGTGCGAGAGCTCTGCATCAACCAGACCTGGTCCCACGACTACTAGATTAGGGGAACCATGGAATTTGAGCTCTTCTATTGCGAGCGGCACTACACTCAATTGGGGGAGCAGCACCCCTTCGCGATGAGCCGTGGTAAGGTGGTTGGATATTGTTTGAGCAAGTTGATGACGACTCTCGGCAGTTTCATCAACGACAAAGATCTTCAACATGCGATCGGTCTCTCGTACCAGGGATAGCCTTCACGGGATTGTGGTCTCGCGCATTCGCACTGCACCTGTGTTATCGGAAATACTGTTGCCGAGTTTCGTCTTCTCAAGAAATAATTCTTAAGAAGCATCGGATATGACACGTGCAATGCAGTTCCACACGCCAGGCTAGGCCCCGGCGCAAGGTTCGCAGACCGGTCCTTCTTGAGATTGGCTCATGGAATCTCAGTGGGACAGTGGAGGCTAACAACTCTTATTTTGCTATTCAAAACCAGCCTTTGCTACGATGTCTAATTCGAACAGATTCGATCAGCTGATTTTGCGATAGCCGCTTGCCTTTTTCGTAGAAGCTAAGGGAGCCACCCCGAATGTCCTGCACAGATTCCAAACTAGAGCGCCGTCGACAGCTGTTTTCCCGCTCCGATCAGCTGCTATTCGAGGCACGCGGGGGGACCCCTGATCAAACGCTACCCCTTATTGCTGAAGCCCTCATAGGCAGCTTCGTTTCCCCACTCTCTGAAGGGAGCATTTTGGAGGATCTCAAGGGTCGAGATCCCTCGGGCCCCTGCGCTCTCGAACTCACTGCATATGCTCCTGCTGGCCCTGAGGAACTTGTCGCTCTATTTGGAAACGTGCTGCTGCCTCAGCAGAAGGCGCTGCGTGCCCGACAGCTCGCGGAGCTGCCCTTCGAGTATCGAATCCGTACCAAGTTCGACTCGTTTCCACACACTCACCACATTAATCATCGCTGCACGGAGCAGCGGCCTCAGAGTTTTCCTCTTTGGTATACCCCTCTCTCCACCACGCGTGCCCTGCCAATCATGCTTACTGCTCTACGCATAGGCTTTGAGATATTTGAATCGCGATTCAGCTCGTTGAGTTTCGGCTTTGCGCCAGTAGTCACCTCGCACATACTGATGGAGGTCTCCGCTGAGGCCTGGAGCTTAAAATTGCTCACCGAGGTGCCTCGACGTGCATCCACCGTACCAGTGCTTTCACATGAGGTACTCGCACGAATGGATAGGCGTCTCGCGGCGATCCTCTCCTGGTCGTTTGCTTCTGTGATCAAGAACGAGCTCTAGGGATGCACTGAACAAGTGCCCTCCATGGCCCTTATTCAGACGCTCCGAACTACACCCTGGCCCGAAGGTCGGATAAACCGAGAATCGCCCTGACCAGTCAACGATAGGGGAAGTGATCTTCGATCCAACGTTTTGCTAGATCATGTTGATGAGACAAAATATCTACGTGATTTGCCAATGGATGTATTGCCACAGCGACATGCGATGACCCGGCGTACTCCTCGGCAAAGCGCTTCGCATGGGTGACGGGCACGACGGTATCCCGTTCTCCATGCAATACCAGCACCTGTGTAGAACGGAGCGTCCTTACCCGGTCAATCACCGGGAACTGAATACGCAGAAAGGGTAGCAGGTGTCGATACAATGGAATCTCGGCCACCATATCTCGCAGGCTCGTAAAGGGTGCCATAAGGAGGAGTCCTCTTGGATCAACCTTGTGCGCCACAAAGCTTGCCGGGCCGCTGCCCATCGAGTACCCAAATATCAAAGTGCGTGCGGGGTCACACTCCTGACGGGCGCACATCAGCTCCCAAAGGGCCAAACTATCCTGCTCTAGTAACCGCTCCGATGGCCATCCTCGACTTCTCCCCGCACCACGATATTCGAGTGAGAATGCGGCAAAACCTAATTGGCGCAGCCAATTTCTCAGGCCTCTGGAGCTGTCAAGGGTGTCGCCATTGCCATGGAACACCAACGCAAATCCACGAGTATGCCCTTCGGGAGCAACCCGCACGCCCTCAACAAAGGTCCCGTCGATAGTCGGAACGGTGAGTACTTCGACCGATTCCCCAATCGCCGCGGACCGAGGCCCCTTCTCGTGCTGCAAGCCACGAAGCACACTGGGAAACACAAGCGCCTCTTGAAACGAGATCACAATCGTCAGAAACACCCCAATGATTATGGCGCCTCGCAGACAAAATCGTACCACGGCAAGCACAGCTATATTCATGCGCCCTGTGTCTCCAAAGCCCTTGCCACCTCCCGACGCAACTCGGCAATAACTCGAGGCAGCTCGGAGGATGATCTAGACGCAGCCAGAACCTCCGCCTCTCCTGCAACCTTGCCAAGCTCTTGGAATCCGAAAAGGCCCGCGCTCGCAAGCTTATGGCACAACTCCTGAACCTCCAGAAGATTGTTTTCCGCAAGGTGTCGCTCAATCTCTTTGAGCCGAACCTCGAGTCCGCGCACAAATCTTGTCACTATAGCACGCATTCCTGGTGACTCAGCGCGCTCGTCAGTCGCTGAATCCTCGACAGGTTCCTCCGCCGGCAGGTAGCGCGCCAGCACATCGAAGAACTGGGCGCGCGTAAAGGGCTTTGATAAGTAATCGGTGCATCCAGCATCAAGACACCTCTGTCTATCTTCCTGCATCGCATTAGCGGTCAAGGCCACTATCGGAAGCACATATCCCTGCTCGCGAAGCTTCTTCGCTGCGGTGTAGCCATCCATTACCGGCATCTGCATGTCCATGCAGATCAAGTCATACTGTCTATCTGTAACCGCCCGTAAGGCCTCTTCACCGTGCGCTACCACATCACATTGAAGGCCGCCTTTTCTCAAAAGATACGATATGAGCTCCTGATTGTGCTTACCGTCATCGGCAAGCAATACCGTGCCTCGCAGTTTCGGAGTCAACACGACTGGCCGGCGCTCTTCAGGCTTGGGCGCATTCTTGGGCCGGCCGCCTTCGCGCAACCATCGCACGTGCTGCAGACTGCCCGTGCCCACCGTGATCGTGAACTGGCTCCCCTTACCAGGGACGCTGGCAACGGAAATATCCCCTCCAAGCCTCCTCACTAAGTCGCGCGAAATTGCCAATCCCAACCCCGTACCGCCAAATCTCCGGGTGGTAGAGCTATCAGCCTGGGTGAACCGGGTGAACAATCGCGCAATCTGCTCTTGGGTCATCCCAATGCCTGAGTCAGTAATTACGATCTCCAGAGTTTCCGTAAAGGCATTGCAGGAGATCTCTGCGGTGACCGTTCCCCGCTCCGTGAACTTAATGGCGTTTCCAATTACATTAATCAGTACCTGTCTCAAGCGAGTTGGATCGCTGTTCACCACATCGGGCAGCGGATAACGATACTCGTAAGCCAGGACTAGTCCCTTGAGTGATGCACGATGCTTCATGACATCCTCGACCTGTCTTAGAAGCGGCATTAAAGGAAAGTCGATACGCTCGACCTTCAATTTTCCGGCATCGCTTTTGGAGAGATCCAATATGTCATTGATCAACTCGAGCAGATGCTGACCATTATCCTGCATCGTGCGCAGCATTCTCATCTGTTCAGCTCTCGGCAACTCGTCATGCTGCAAACTCTCCGTGTACCCTATGATCGATGTAAGCGGAGAACGAATCTCATGGCTCATGTTGGCTAGAAACTGCGATTTCGCCTCGGTGGCCTCCTTGGCTGCCCTCATTGAACGACGCGCGTGCCTCGTGAGGTAGAGCGCCCACGGCAACAATACTCCGACCGCCAAGGCCGCAAGGAGCACGGCGATACCGACATGTGATAGATACTGCGTCTCTATTCCATGCAGAGGCGAGACTCTGATGCCCCACTTACTGCCAAGGATCTCCACGAACACCGCGTCATTCAACCCCAGCACAGATGCTGAGTCATCAGTCGGCTGCCTTGTAAACACACGCTGACCATCTGACCATAGTTCGATATTAAAACCTGGCACGATGTACGAACCGTCCAGAGCCGCCTGCAAGAAGGGCTGCGCAGCTACCTGCACCACAATGTATCTATGGCTTGTACCCTCCAGAGGAACCGTAATAAAAAAGCTGTGAATATCATTGCCCCATGTCCGCACCTCCGAGACATGAACAGATTGTGGCACTCCGTCACCGGCCAGATATGCATGCGTGAGCTGACTTAAACTCTCCTCATACATCCCAGTGTCTGGCGTGCGCTGTCCAACCACAGGTGCAATCGGGGCGAACTTCTGATCAACAATCCAAACCGCATGATAGCCGGGGTTGTCTCGCAGATAGCGTGCTGCATCCAAGCTCCAATCGTAGTTCAGACCCCTTGAGGCTTGCGATTGAATGCGCACCCCCATTCGCTCCAAGCCGCTCACCAGCTCCGCTAATCGATAGGACAGCCGTGCCTCAACGGCCCGCTGTGACTGTGCAACTACCCGCTGGATGGAGCGATGCTCGGTGATTTCGATACTGCGATACGCGAACACGGCAACAGCGAAAATGGCGAGTGCAAGGAGACCAAAAAGGACCCGCTCGCTGTTCTTTCTTTGCACTCCCTCGCGTTGCGACATTGACGCACCCCTATCAGAATCCCTTTGAAGGAGCGGATATTCGTGTAGGGACCCCGCGGTCCTCTAGTTCACGTACCAGTGTAGCACGATATCGGCATGACATTAGGGTTCTTGCAGCTCAGTACGCTAGGCAGACACTGAACAAGGAACATGGAGGGCACCTGTTCAGTGTCTCCCTAGAAGTGACTTCAAGCATACTTTCTTGAAGCCATTATAGGTTAGTTACACCGACTGATGAAGATGAGGTCCCTGATTACCGAGCTGATACTCCTTTACCTTGTTAATAAGCGTCTTATAGCTAATCCCGAGAAGCTCAGCGGCTCTGGCCTTGTTACCTCTTGTCCGACGTAGGGTCTGCTCAATCGCCTCAATCTCGGCTTCACGGGCGGCCAAGTGAGAAATATCGAGAAGACTGCGTTTTGCGTCATCCAGAGCTGAAAAATCGATCCTAATGTCAATGCCCAGATGATCTGGAGATATCTGGTGCTCGGCCATTACAACAGCCCGTTCGATTACATTCTCTAGCTCTCGTATATTGCCCGGCCAAGAGTAGCCATGAAGGAGTTCTCGTGCCATCGGATCAACAATGAGACCTCGCTTCCCCGCTTCCAAGCCGCATTGCTCCACAAAGTAGTCAATCAGCATGTCTATATCCTCCGGCCGCTCCCTGAGTGGAGGAATCGTCAACGAGACTACGGCAATACGGTAGAAGAAATCATCCCGTAGCACCTTCCTATCTACCAGCTCCTCCAGGTCTCTATTCGTTGCGCAAATTACCCGAGGGTTAATGCGTATGATACGGTTGCTGCCCATTCTGCGGATCTCGTTCTCTTGCAGCGTTCTGAGGAGCTTTACTTGAAGTGCCGCCGGCATGTCGCCAACTTCATCCAGGAAGATTGTTCCTTCTGAAGCATATTCAAATATTCCGACTCTGGTCTGTATCGCTCCAGTAAAGGCGCCGGCCTCATGCCCAAAGAGTTCGCTCTCCAGAAGCTCCGCAGGTATCGCCGCACAGTTAATCGCAACAAACGGCTTGTCTGCCCGACTGCTATGGGCGTGAATAAAGCGGGCCAGTAGCTCTTTTCCAGTACCACTCTCGCCGCGAATGAGCACACTTGAATCAACGCGGGCTACTTTGCGGGCATCCTTGAGCAAGGTTTCTACCAAGCTCGACTGACTGAGGAATGTTCTGTCACGACGACTACTGGTGCCGGTGGCCCGCTCTGTTACACGACGATGTGTGATTAGCTTCTCAACCACCTGGATTAATTGTTCGGGTTCAAACGGCTTTGTAATGAAATCATTTGCTCCGCATTTCATGGTCTCGACGGCAAGATTAATTGATCCGTACGCTGTCATTACCAGGTAGGGGATCGCGGGATTGAGTTCACGCACTGACCTGAGGAGATCTAAGCCGGTTTTCCCCTTCAATTTGAAGTCTGCGAGGACACAGTCGTAATTGCCGCGCTGCAAGGCGCGAAGAGCGCTATCAACATCGACACAGGCGTCGACTAAATAGCCATGATGCGTGAGGAAAGAGTCGAGCACGCCGCGAAGCGACTCATCGTCCTCTACAACGAGAATCCTCGTCTCTGCCATACGACTTCCCTGCCCCCAATTGTGTTGAAAACGTGCTTGCAGCCCGCTGCTCCATGGAGCGGCTCCGGCACACCCGCAGGGCAGTATCGTTCTGACGTAAGCACCAATTAACGAATCGGGGCTTTTTTTAATACCTTGTAGGCAAATTCCTTAGCTGAGAACTCCTCGGGACCATTCCAGAGAATTACGGCGCTGCGTGAGGACTACGAAATCTTCGGAACCGGCAGTTCAAAGGTATTGCCTACAAGGCAGTATCCAATACCACCAAGACGGGCGACGGGCCGCAGCTCCTGCAGGATAATCCTTCCATTATCGTAGGCCGCCTTATGCACATGCGCGCATACAATACGTCCCACCACCAACGTTGCCGATCCCGGTGAGCCATCGCCAATAGGCATGGTTTTGTAAACTTCACATTCAAATTGAACCGCAGATTCCTTCACTCGAGGCGGACGAACTTTTACTGAAGCAATCGGAGTGAGCCCAGCCTGTTCCATTTCGTTCACGCCGTACGGGAAGTCAGCCGCCGTATGAACAAGCGGCTCGGCGAGCCACTCATTTGCACTATTGACCACAAACTGGCCCGTTTCTTGAACATTTCTCAGGGTGTCTTTTCCTGCTCCATTGGGTCGCACTGCGACAGAAAATACGAGACAGGGAGGATTGCTTGACACACCAGTGAAAAAACTGAACGGGGCCAAATTGACCTGTCCCTGACTGTTACAGGTACTCACAAAGGCTATCGGACGAGGAACAACCGCACCAATGATAAGCTTGTAAAGTTCCGGCGGGCTTAATTTATCTGCGTCAAGGGTCACCATCTCGGACACAGGAGACTTGACCGTCTGTCCGGGCTTCCAATTGGGGTTAGGGGAAGACATGCTGCACGCTCTAAAGAATCGGTCCTGCCTTCGCGAGCACAGGTTCTCATCCCTCTCTCTCCGTCGCTACCGCAACGGTTAAATTCCTCACAGATTTGGCGGAGAGAGTCGCCTCTCGTTCAGATTTATTGGCGGAGAGAGAGGGATTCGAACCCCCGATACCGTTGCCGGTATACCTGATTTCGAATCAGGCGCCTTCAGCCACTCGGCCATCTCTCCGCTGTCTCACGACTGAAACAGAAAACATGCGAAGATTCAAGAGCGGTCAGTAACTCATTCTTGTGCTCTCGGGTTACTCGCTCGGGCTATTCTTTGAGCGGCCACGGAGCTCCTTAAAGAAGCTCTGCATTAGCTCAAGTGACTTGTCGGAACAGACACCCCCGAGCAGTCTCGGCGTCGGACCCCAAAGGGGATCCTTAGAAAGGTCTCTGGGCCGGCCCACAGAGCCAAAACGCTCGTCTAATGCCCCGAATATGATCTCGTCAATGCGACTAAGTCGCGCCGCGGCAAGGCACATGCTGCAGGGCTCAAGGGTTACTATCAAACTGCAGTCCTGCAGCCGCCAGCGACCGAGGGCACTAGCAGCCTTGCGCAATGCCAATATTTCGGCGTGAGCAGTTGCATCGTTCAGGCTCTCAACCAGGTTGTGTGCCCTAGAAATGGTGCTACCCCTATGAACCACAATAGCGCCTATGGGTACCTCTCCCTTGGATTGCGCCAACTTGGCCTCATTAAGCGCTTCCTCCATCCATTGTTGCGCGATCGCTTGTCGGTGGCTCATCGGGCTGGGGTGGGGGGTGTATAATTGAAAGGATGTGATGGAGCGCCCGAAGAGATTCGAACTCCTGACCTTCTGGTTCGTAGCCAGACGCTCTATCCAGCTGAGCTACGGGCGCGGCGATGCTCATAGGTAGCAGATCGAGGGGTAATCTTCAAATTTTGAGCTGTTTTATGTACGAAGGTGGGGTGTTCTTGACCCAGCTGGGCGACCATGCCCTCAGTCTTAGCTCCTTTTTGTCCCAGTTCTTGCCTGTATTTCATTAGATAGGCTATTTTGCGAGGCTGCGGATGTGGGAAGGATGGCCGAGTGGTTGAAGGCGCTGGTCTTGAAAACCAGAGACCCGGAAACGGGTCCGGGGGTTCGAATCCCTCTCCTTCCGCCACTGTGGATGAGTCTTATCGCAGGAGGTCCAACGGAAGGAGAGGGATGAGAACCTGTGCTCGCGAAGGCGAGCACGAAGTAAGGTCGAGAATCCCAGCCTCTCTGAAAGAGAGGCGTCTCCTTCCGCCACTGTGGATGAGTCTTATCGCAGGAGGTCCAACGGAAGGAGAGGGATGAGAACCTGTGCTCGCGAAGGCGAGCACGAAGTAAGGTCGAGAATCCCAGCCTCTCTGAAAGAGAGGCGTCTCCTTCCGCCACTGTGGATGAGTCTTATCGCAGGAGGTCCAACGGAAGGAGAGGGATGAGAACCTGTGCTCGCGAAGGCGAGCACGAAGTAAGGTCGAGAATCCCAGCCTCTCTGAAAGAGAGGCGTCTCCTTCCGCCACTGTGGATGAGTCTTATCGCAGGAGGTCCAACGGAAGGAGAGGGATGAGAACCTGTGCTCGCGAAGGCGAGCACGAAGTAAGGTCGAGAATCCCAGCCTCTCTGAAAGAGAGGCGTCTCCTTCCGCCACTGTGGATGAGTCTTATCGCAGGAGGTCCAACGGAAGGAGAGGGATGAGAACCTGTGCTCGCGAAGGCGAGCACGAAGCAAGGTCGAGAATCCCAGCCTCTCTGAAAGAGAGGCAACTCTCTCCGCCACAGCAGTACGAGTTTTGGAGAGATGGCCGAGTGGCTGAAGGCGGCGGTTTGCTAAACCGTTATACGGTCAAAAGCCGTATCGAGGGTTCGAATCCCTCTCTCTCCGCCAATATGCGAGGAGTCTAACCGTTGCGGTAGCGACGGAGAGAGAGGGATGAGAACCTGTGCTCGCGAAGGCGAGCACGAAGCAAGGTCGAGAATCCCAGCCTCTCTGAAAGAGAGGCGACTCTCTCCGCCAATATGCGAGGAGTCTAACCATTGCGGTAGCGACGGAGAGAGAGGGATGAGAACCTGTGCTCGCGAAGGCGAGCACGAAGCAAGGTCGAGAATCCCAGCCTCTCTGAAAGAGAGGCGACTCTCTCCGCCACAGCAGTGCGAGTTTTGGAGAGATGGCCGAGTGGCTGAAGGCGCACGCTTGGAAAGCGTGTATAGGGTAACACCTATCGTGGGTTCGAATCCCACTCTCTCCGCCAAATCTGAGAGAGAGGCGGCTCTCTCTGCCAATATGTGAGGAATCTGACCGTTGTGGTGACGACGGAGAGAGGGATGAGAACCTGTGCTCGCGCGCTCTCCTCGCAAGCTCTTGCAAAAAAATAGCGGAGCCATGCCCCGCTATTGCAGATACAACCTACACTCGAATCTGTGCGACCGTCCGAGACTTCTCCGAGGCTACAAGAGATCCGAATACAACTTTGCGGCTACCTCACGAAGATCTGGTTTATAACTGCCAGACCGAACCTGCTCGCTCAATCGTGATACCTTGGCTTCACGAGCTACCGTATCGCTCGCTTGCGCACCAAAGTTCTTCGCGATTGTCACTGCGTCAGACGGTTCAGCTGGAGGAGCTGCAACAGGCTTCTGGACTTCCTTTCGCTCCGCACCAGTGCTGGTGCGGGGAAACAAAAGTCCGACTAGTTTGTCGACTTTCATGACACACCTCGTCCTTGACTAATGCCACTCTCGCCTCTGGCGCTGAGTGACAGGTTTCCTAATTACGTAACGCGGTCCCCCAACCTCAGATTAGAGGTTGATGTCGCATTACGAGGCACCTGCGGTGCCCACGCCGACCCTTCCGTGGTCAATGACGAGAATCCGTTCTGCATTACGAAGAATCGGTAGCGCCATCTCAGAACTTGAATGATTTATGAGTTGTCATAAAGATGATTAATATTAGGTAGTTAGCGATACAACAGGGGCTCCGATAGAACTTCCCGCGACTGGGAATATCAGTGTGATGGGTCTATGGTTAGGGCATGTTACGCATCGAAATTATTAGCTTTGCATCTTCACCAGGCCGTCACATTGCCGCAATGGAGCAGGAGTACGTGGAGCGTTTGAGCTCTTGGTGCGGAGTTGAGATACGGTCTGAAGTTGAAAGTCGCAAATCACGGGTCCTCAAGGAGCTGGAGGAACGCGGTGGCCGCTGCACGCGGATAATGCTAGATGAAGCAGGCGATACGATGAGCTCGAAAGAGTTCGCACACCTGTTGAGTACCCGCATGAATCAGGGCATCTCGCGGCTTGCAATACTTATCGGGCCGGCCGATGGTTGGGAGGAGTCCGACCTTACAGCCGCAGATTCGGTACTATCAATATCTAAGATGACCTTCACCGCCCATCTCTGTCGACTATTGATTTTAGAGCAAATATACCGCGCCTTCAGTATACTCCGCGGCACCGCGTACCATCGCGACTAATGTATCTCAACCTAAAGGTCTTTATAGAGTGATGCATCATGGGAAAGATTAAGAAGTTCACCGCTGCAAACATCAGAAAGATAGTCGGTGGCCGCGATCCGATTCGCGCGATTGAGGAGTTCATCCTCCTGCTCGGCCACGATCCGGATGAATCAAAGAAAGAGGCCAGTGCCGAGAGTATTCGCTGGATGATCACCTTGGGAGAGCGTCAGGAACTCGAGATTCTTCTAGAGGGGCTCAAAAAGAGCTCGGATACGACGGTCTATCTAGGAGTGAATGTTGCAGCGGTACCCCTGCGATCGGCACACGATGTTCTTGTCGCGGCGTTAGAGATCGCCGATGGGCTCGTTGGTGTCAAAGTAAGCCTCGTTGGTCATTTTCTAGTGCTGAGTTCCACATTGCCGGCATCGGGGATTGCTACCGACGAACTCGAATATCACTATCACCTGATATCGGCTCAAATTGATTGGTTTAGGCAGGTCCTCGCTGCAGAGCTTGGCTGGCCGCAGCTGCCTGATGCTTAACTCCACCGCGAGATGGGGCAACAGCTCAAGGTATCAGTCAGCGTAATTTCGATTTGTCTTCCAGTTCATCGGCGCGACATACAAGGTCGCCCAGAGCCTTCTCTTCCGGTTCCTCGTTCAGATCAAACTGGCTTAATTCATAACCGCCTGTGAGGAAATCAAAACTTCGATGCATCATCAGATCCGTGGGCAGATCGTAGGCAAAGCGGGATACCGGTCTCAAGAAGCCCGCGTAACTATCTCCAGAGGAGAACAACCCTCTTGTAAGAGCCCTCGAAATATAGAGCCGCTTCATGGCCCGCGTAATCCCTACGTAACAGAGTCTCCTCTCCTCCTCAACTCCTTGCGGCTCCTCGAGGGAGCGATAGTGCGGTAACAGCCCCTCCTCCATTCCGCTGAAGAACACGTAGGGAAATTCCAAGCCTTTCGCAAGGTGCAGAGTCATCAAACACACATTGCTTTTCAGCGCCTCCTGATTGGTCTCGTTGTCTTCAGAAGCGCTCGAAGGGATGTCCGTGCTGCTGGTGAGCGACACTCGGTCTAGAAATTGAGTGAGGTTGTCCCATGGTTGTTGCGCGGGATCCATGCTGGTGGCCGCGAGTCCAATCAATTCATCAATATTCTCCTGGCGAGAGGTGCTCTGCGGGTCTCCGATAGCCCTTAGACGGGGGCCGTAATCTGAACGCTCGACTACGTCTCTGATAAACTCATGCAGGGGCATTCGGCGAGCTTCCGCAGTAAGGGAGTCAAAGAGTTCCATGAATGCGGCGAGTCCTTTGTGCTTGACGCCCTGTATCCTACTCGCCTCGATCAAGCTGATACCACTGCTGTTGGCCAGCTCCTGGACCAAGCGCAAGGTTGAACTCCCAATGCCGCGTGGTGGATTATTAATAATCCTAAGGAAGGCTTGAGAGTCGAATTCGTTCACGATTAGCCGTAAATAGCCGATGATATCTCGAATCTCTTTGCGGTCATAGAAACGCATGCCGCCGAAAATTCGGTAGGGCACCCTTCGTATGAGCAGCGCCTCTTCAAGTGCGCGCGACTGGGCATTTGTACGATAGAAGATCGCGATATCCTTCAATGATACTCCCTGCTCTACAAGCTGCAGTATCTCCTCAGTGATGAATCGCGCTTCATCATTCTCGTCTTCACCCACATAGGTCTGAACGGGATCGCCGCCTTGCTGAGCGGTCCAAAGGCGCTTGGGCTTGCGAGCCGGGTTCTTGGCAATTACAGCATTCGCTGCGTCCAGAATCACGGAGCTTGAGCGATAATTTTGATCAAGAACAACCACGCGCGCCTTTGGGAAGTCCTTCTCGAAATCGAGAATGTTGCGAATTGTGGCGCCACGAAACCGGTATATCGATTGATCATCATCACCGACGACAAACAGGTTGTGGTGCTTCTCCACGAATCGCTTAATTAACAGATACTGCACTAAATTGGTGTCCTGAAACTCATCAACGAGCAGAAATCGCACCTGACGTTGATACAGTTCGCGTACTTCTTGGAACTCCTCCATCAAGCGCAAGGCATTAACCAGCAAATCGCCAAAATCCATGGCATTCGATTGCTGCAGTCGTGTCTGATACTGCTCATACACGTCTCTCATCATCGATGAGAATGGATTATTCTTCTCGACCACATACTGATGTGGCTGAATGTAGGAGTTCTTGGCCTGATCAATTGCTCGTAGAAATAGCTGAGGTGGGTACCGCTTTTCGTCTATTCCCGATTCCTTAAGAACAGCCTTCATAACGCTTTTTGCATCGTCTTCGTCATAGACAACGAAATCGCGCATATATCCCAAAAGATTGGCGTGTCTTCTCAGCATACGCAGGGCTGCTGAATGAAACGTCGCAACCCAAAGCTTCTCAGCCCCCTCCCCGAGCATTTGACGGAGACGCTCACGCATCTCCTCGGTTGCTTTATTCGTAAAGGTTACTGCCAGGATCTGCTGAGGTGAAACCTTGCGCTGCCCAACAAGATGAGCCACTCGATGGGTTAGTACACGAGTCTTCCCACTCCCTGCACCAGCAAGGACCAGAATGGGACCTTCAAAATGGGAGACCGCCTCTAATTGCGGAGGATTTAATGCTGCTACTGATCTATTCACCCAATTAGTCTGAACGACTTTACAATGGAAGTATACTGAAACGATTCAATCCAGCCCGAGAACTGCCTCACCCCGTTACCGTTATTGCCCCGTCTCCTGCGCCTCATGCAACACTGCCCATATCTGCATTTAGAGCCGCGCCGGGGCAGCACCGGGCATCCAGCTGCGCCGCAATGGCACCTGTTGATGCACTAAGGAAAGTTTCAAGCCTCGCTGATAGCAGTTGGGAATCCTGCTTACCCCCCGATCTCTAAAGGAGATATAGAGGAGCCTGGCGAGATAAATCATCGTGAGGATGAGAGCCATAACATCGAGTGCGATACCCTGAAACAGTTCCATACTCTTGCCTCCCTACAATCTTTAAGAAACACCAGCCCCTCGATCCAGCAGTCGAGAGCATCGCCTCACTGCCTGCGTCGATCGCACTGCCTCCCCTGCTATCGGAAGCTTTTTTCAACTTCCGAGCCGGACCGACGTGATCCGAATGACTCTGACAGTTCAAACAATGACTTCTATAGTTTTTCTATATACAACATGAGCACAGTTATTCAAGTCTTTTTCTATAGTCCAAAAAATGTAGGTGTCCCTGGACTCGCCAGTAACTATATGAATATATAAGATATTATTGCCTGCGCAGGCGGGGCTTGCTGCCGAATCAGGAATAAAAGTCTATCCCTGGGCCACCTTAACGTTGTTTGCTGATTCGCTGCGTCACAGGGAGTGAATGGCCCGACAGTACCTGGGGTAAGAGTGCGCTAGTGGACCCCGGTCCGGAAGTTGCGTGATCCAATCAACGAAGTAGAAAGTTGCTGTCGGGCAGCTGAGCGGCCAGTACCGTTGGTGATCTGTGCTATTCAAGCCATCCGTTGCAGGCCTAGAATGGGCGACTAATCCAATGAATTTTTCCCGACACCGTTGACTGGTTTGTGGAATCTTCTGGTTACGCCGAAACTCTCTGGTTACGGGAGAGGCACCCTGGCCAGGAGAATCAAGATAGGTATACAACTTGCCCGCAAGTGGGTGCGAATGAGCAAAAAGCGCTGATGAAGGGACGCTACAACCGCAAGGATCATTTTTACGAGCGTGCAAAGAGCGAGGGGTATCGCTCACGTGCTGCCTATAAGCTCAAAGAACTTGACGCTAAGTTCAACCTACTCACACCAAATGCCAAAATCCTTGATTTGGGATGTTGGCCGGGTGGGTGGTTACAGGTGGCGGCCGAGAAAGTGAAACCTCCGGGGTGTATTGTTGGAATTGACCTCAAAGCATCTGATCCAATTGACAAGCCTGGCGTAGTGCTGCTCCAGGGGGATGTACGAGATGCCGCAATCCAGGCTATGGCCCGAATGCATGCCCCAGAGGGATTTGACCTCGTGCTCTCGGACATGTCCCCTCACCTCACAGGGATAAAAGAGGTTGATAGCGCGGCAGTCGAAGGGGTGGTTGAGCTAGCCTTATCAGTTGCTCAAACAATGCTGCGCCCTCAAGGAAAGTTCGTTTGCAAAGTGTTCAAAAGCGGCAACATCGAACAGATTATCAAGTCCCTAAGGTCCTGTTTTAGTAAGGTTATCAGGGAAGAGCTTGATGCGACCCGCTCGACGTCAAACGAGTTCTATGTCGTCGCAATCGGCAAACGCTAAACTAGACGCTATTTTTTGGATAGCTTCTAGCTGCGCCACGGATGGCGCAGCAAACGCCGAGAGGCGTTTGGAGCTACGCGGAGCCGGGGCTCTTTGGGCCCCCGGCGAAGCTTGGATCGTTTTTTAATTGGGCAGGAGCCCAATTGAAAAATGACTTCCTAGGGATACATGGAACTTATTCAGCGCATCCCTAGCTCTCTTGACCCCCCAGAGCCTCCCTGCAGGCATGCAGGGATCAAGCCGCGGCTGTCGAATGTGAGGAGGCAGCCTGGGGAGGGTTTTGCTCTTTATTCTATTCGGACTAGGATAGGAGAACAAAGTGACCCTGGCAGCCGAAGAGCTGGTGCCGGTGGAGCACCGCTGAAAGTATTTCGCGATTGCGGACATTAGTTTAAACCTGTCATCTATGCCATTTGTCGCCGCTACAGAGTCGATTGGTCGCCACGTGATGGACGTGAGCGAGAACTGGGGAAGATCCTGCATTTTTTTGTTCCGTACCCTTGGACAGGCAGTGCGGCCCCCCTATCAGTTTCACCTCTTTATTGCTCAGCTCCTTCATATCGGGGCGAATTCGACACTCGTAATCGCACTAATCGGTCTCTTTACCGGTGCTGTATTGGCGGTACAGGGTGAGTATACGCTCGCTAAGTTCGGTGCCACCGCCTACGTCGGTTCAGCTGTTGCCCTGAGCTTGATTCGCGAGCTTGGACCTGTACTCACGGCGCTCATGGTGATCGGTCGCGCGGGCTCCGCCATAACCGCAGAGATCGGTATAATGCGTATCACCGAACAGATCGACGCTCTCCGCTCTATGGCCGTCGATCCCCTCAAGTACCTTATGGTGCCGCGTTTGCTCGCTGGAATTATTGCCGTACCACTGCTCACAGGCATGTTCATCACTGTAGGGATCTTCGGTGGCTATGCAGTAGCAGTGGGTCTTTTGGGACTAAGCTCCGGAACCTTCATGACCCAAATGATATCCGCCGTGAGTTCACTTGATGTCTACTCTGGATTCATCAAAGCAGTGGTGTTTGGCTTCATATTTGGTTGGGTGGCTTGCTACAAAGGCTATACCTGCGGTTTTGGTGCCGTGGGCGTGAATCGAGCCACGACGCAATCTGTGGTTACCGCTTCCGTTGCAGTCCTGGTTGTCGACTACTTCCTGACCAGTATTCTCACACGCGTCTTCATGGAGTAGGTGGGCGCGGCATGATCTCAATTCGAAATGTTTCAAAGCGCTTTGGCCCCCAGGTCGTGCTTGATAGGGTGAGCCTGGAAATAGAGGCTGGAAAAGCTACTGCCATCGTCGGACCATCGGGTGTCGGTAAATCAGTGCTATTGAAACTGATTATGGGGATTATGGACCCTGACGAGGGCGAGATCCTCGTATGTGGGGAGAACATTACTCGTGCTAGGAGTGAGCACGAAAAGAACGAGATACGAGCACAACTTGGAGTGCTCTTTCAATCTGCGGCGCTGTTCGATTCTCTCACCGTATACGAAAATATCGCCTTCCCGGTAGAGCAGCGGTTTTCCCTGGCCAAAGAACAGGTCCATAAAAAGGTAATCGATACGGCCTGCTCATTAAGCCTTGAGCGATATCTCCTTTCCTATCCCGAGGAGATTCCTATGGGGGTGCGCAAGCGAGTGGGCCTGGCACGCGCCTTGATCATGGAGCCGTCTATTTTCCTGTTCGATGAACCCAATACCGGATTGGACCCGGTGGTCGGACAAGAGGTGTACGATTTAATCAATCACTGTCGGGAACGCTGGGGGTTCACTGGGGTGGTAATAAGCCATGAAATCCCGGAGGTCTTTCAGGTGGTGGACCGAGTTGCTATGCTGCTCGGCGGTAGAGTAATTGAATGCTGCTCCCCCGAGGAGTTCATACGTACCAGCAATCTCGCGGTACAGCAGTTTATGAAAGGATTGACTGATGGACCAATCAAGATCCAATGACGCTGCGGCAATGCCGGCGCGCACCACGGATATCCCCATTCCCCACAGAAAGTTTACGGTGGAGTTCTTCGTAGGAATCTTTACATCTCTAGGGCTCGCCTGTGCCGCTTACCTGGCAATGGGCCTCGGGGAGCTGGAACTATTTGGTTCTGACACATATGAGATGCAAGCGGAATTCGATAACATTGCCGGTTTAAAATTCGGAGCTTCAGTAGAGATCGCTGGCGTGGCGGTGGGGGAAGTGGCGCACATCGAGTTAGAAGATCCTACCGCCTTAGTCACGCTTCGCATTCGACGCGATATAAAAATTCGAGATGACGATATTGCCGCGATCCGCACAAAGGGAATCATAGGCGATCGCTATATCAAGATATCCCGAGGGAGCTCAGAAGTCACTCTACCTCCGGGGGGTAAGATTATCGAAACAGAATCTGTGGTTGATTTCGAGGATGTAATCGGCAAGATAATTCATAGCTTGCAAAAAGACGAAGAGGGAGAGGAGACCAGCACTACCGCTGAGTAACAGATGGCGCTGCAGACTCTTGATTGACGGAGACTATTGTATGGTTCGTATTCTTACTCTGATATGTCTAGCCCTCCTGCTACCCGTCCAGGTGTTTGCTAATACCCCTGCCTCCGACGCTCTCCCCGAAGTGCGTGCAACACTAGACAAGGTTATCGAGATCAACAAACAGTACATCGGAGATCAAAATAAGAAGCTGCGCCGAGAGAAGCTGCGCGAAACGCTCAATGAACGTTTTGATTTTGAGGAAATGGCCAGGCGTTCCTTGGGTCCTGAGTGGACTAAACGTTCAGCCGAGGAGCGCACTGAGTTCGTCAAGGTTTTTTCGGACCTACTGGCCCGCACTTACCTCTCTCGGGTAGAGACTGTATCACAGGAAACCGTGCAAATTGTGAGCGAGCGCGCTGAGTTTCCCCGCTCGCTTGTTAAGACAACGGTGACCGCGAGTAATGAAAAATTTCCCCTCGATTATAAACTCATCCACCGTGATGGAGGCTGGAAGGTATACGACGTTGTGATTGAGAACATTGGACTAGTCGCCAATTACCGCAATGAGTTCTCAGGTATTATCCGCAAGGAAGGCTTCGATGGGTTGCTGACCAAACTCCGCGAGAAAGTAGCCGCATGATGCGTACTTCAAATGGCACAGCGTAAATCTGATTGTCATGGTCTGCCACGAATCGATGGCGCGGACGTGACCATACTGCAGGCATCCTGGCACAGCGACATTACCGATCGCATGCTGGCCCCCTGCCGCGAATTGCTTGTCCAGTGCGGGGCATCTGACCCCACGATACATCGGGTCCCCGGTTCTCTGGAGCTGCCGATTGCTGCGCAGACGATCTGCCGCCTGACGCCTCGCCCCGAGGTAATAATCGCTTTTGGCATTATCCTCAAAGGTGCCACTGACCATTATGAAGTGGTGCGAAATGAATGCCTGCGTGGTCTCATGGACGTAATGCTGCGTGAGGATATGCCTATCATCGTAGAGGTGCTCCCCGTACTCTCCCTTGAACAGGCTTTTGAACGCAGCGCCGACAATGAATTCAACAAAGGCCTCGAAGCAGCTCGTGCCGCGGTCGATATCGTTTCGCTACGGCGAACACTGCGCGCCTCTTGAGCCCGCATACAGCAATGAAATGAGGGTGGTCAGGCCAAAAACGCACACAATGGTGGCACCCGTGGGCAGGTCAAACACATAGGAAAGCACGACGCCAACAAGAGCGGCTACAAAACTGAGCAACCATCCCGCTATCAATCGCGACCGAAGTGAGTGAGCAAGCAGAGCTCCACATACTGCGGGTACCACAAGAAAACAGAATACAAGCAGCACGCCGGCGATCTCGACAGAGCTCGTTACTACTAACCCAAGGGTGAGATAGAAAAAGAAGTCCCAGGAAGCGCGCGCAGTCGAACTGGTCTCAGCACAGGTAGCCGCACGAGACGCTGACAGGAATCCTTCTCGAAAATACCAGTGTGCCAAACCAACAGAAGCATAGATCGTGAGCATCACCCACAATTCAGAGGAACTGACAAAAAGGAGGTGGCCGACAAGAATTGATCTCAGCTCTTCGCTTGCCTCCGCACTGGAACTAAGCGCAAGAATGGTTGCACCACCCGCTACAGCATACAAAATGCCAATGAGCGCCTCGACGGGAACCTGCTTCTCAAAGCGTCGCGCTGCCGTAAGTAGGCAGGCTCCAAACACCGTCATTGCGAAGGCGGTGAGGAAGCTCTCTATCGAATGCAGAGAGAATCCAACCAGCACTCCCAACGTCGAGCCAAGCGCTGCCATCTGGGCCATTGCCAGGTCAACAAAGATCACTCCACGGCTGACTACGTGGAATCCCAAGTAGGCATGGATCAGCGTCAGCAGGGCACATGCCGTGAAGGGCGCCCACATGACCTCGATAAATTCTTGCATGACCTCCGCTCCGTAGGCACTGCGAGGCAGGAGCCCCCGGCTTGATTATCATCGCGCAGCCAAGGCCTTTTTGAGAAGTCCCACGTTGTAGGCCATCATTGAAAGATAGTCCGCACATTCGGGAAGCTCGCCTATGTTCTGGCAAAGCTTTAACAGCGGAATCGACATAGTCTCCGCAATCGCTCTTGCTGCGTCATCTGGATAGAAGGTTGCTTGCACGATTGCGGCTACCTTGTGCTCCTGTATGTACTGCTGAAGCACCGCGATATGGCGCGGAGTTGGAGCGATACCCGGCTTTGGCTCCATAAACATTCGCATGCGAAGCCCCAAGAATTCCATCAGGTAGGGCCACTCGTTATGATAGCCGACAAGTTCCCGTCCTCGGAACGACGCGATGTGCATGCGCCACTCAGCCTCTGCGCGCACAATACTCTCGATGAAGCGCTCAGCATTCTGCGCAAAGACCGTTGCTAAGGAAGGACGTTCCATGGCCAGCCTATCGGCGAGGAGCTTTGCTACTGCTATGACATTGTCTGGCGCATGCCAGAAATGCGGATTGCCGCTGCGGTGAATATCTCCCTCTGATCTGGTGATCCCTTCCGGTAAGGCTTCACGTATCGAAACCACAGAGGCAAGACCGAGCTCTTTCTCACCTCCGGCCCGCATCTCTATCCTTCCCACCGCATCCACCAAAGGGCCACGCCAGAGCTCCAGATCAAGGCCGCTGTGAACGAATAGATCGGCTCGCTTTAGTCTCACCACGTCACTGGGGCGAGGTTCAATGAAATGTGGATTGAGTTTAGGCGAAGCAATGCTGTCAACCCGCACCACCTCTCCGCCTATCTCCCTTACCAGGGAGGCAAAAGTGGCTGTAGTGGTTACTACCCGCAAAGGCTCTTCTGCCGTAACAACAACGACTCTCGTCGAGGCGAATGCGCCAAAAAGGATAGAAAAGAGAAGTAAGTGCTTCATTATCGTATCTGGTGCTTATGGGTACCTATAGCGAAGGTGCCTTGCAAGAAGGCCCTATCGTCACTGCCGCCTTCGGCAAAATCAACATGCTGATACTGTGCCCGCCACCGTGCATACTCACTTTGATAGAAAGTGAGATAGGCACTCCAGGCCATATCACCTGTGCGGATCTCCTCATCGGAATGATTGATCGCTTCAACATAATCCCAACGGGTGCCCGCTCCAAACTGGCCGGCAAAGCGATAGTCGAGGAGCGCGTATACACCAATGGGTGACTCCCTGAACTCGACGTCCTGATCCTCAACGAGGAGATCCTCATCCTGCTCGCTCATTGCAGAGCGATCCTGAAAGAACGCCTCCGCCATGAACTTCAGCCGGCGCGATCCCGGAAGGTGCCGGATCCACGCGGTATCGACGGCAAACCCTCTTACCTCATAGGATGAATCCTCATCGCTCGAGCCCATCAAAAACGTAGCATTCAGCTCCATGTCTGATATGTCACTAATCTCCCAGAAGTTCCGCATCCGCGCATAGGGAGTCGGCCGCCTTCTCGTGCTACCCAACAGGGTCCCCTCTTCCCCTATACCCCCCTCCAATATACCCACAATAACCTCATGCGTGACCTCTTCCCAAGGCAACGGTGCGAAGACGGAGGTCTCAATTCCAGTGCGATTCCATCCTTCGGCTCCGAAATACTCCGTCACCCACAATGGCTCGTCCACCGCATCGAGTGAATCACGGTGCAGTGTTGCTGCAATTCCGATCCTGGGGCGGATGCGTCCAATGCGCGCTCGTATCGATCCAGGGAGCCCGAAGTGGGTAAGGTACGCCTCTTCAAGGTGCACATCCTCTGTATCGGAAAAGGCGATGGTAGCGTCTAGCCGCGAATAAGGATCGACGTCGTGTCCAAGGGCTAGCTCTAGATGTCGAACGCTTATGGTGTCATTGCCCTCATCATCCTCCCTTGATTCCGTCGAGGTCGCTACAATATCGGCCACCACCCCGATGTCCGGATTGAAGGCACGCGCCACGGGGCGACGGCCTTTCGAATCATTGACGGGATCACCTGCAGTGGACAGTTGGGTTGGTGGTAATTCGGGCGCTGTGTTGTCCCTCCTCTCCAGCTCATCGATTCTTCGCTGCTGTTCCTCCACCACCTTGGTGAGCCGTTCAACCGTACGTTGGAGGTCCGCAAGAGTGGGGGCACTGTGTTGCTCGGCACTCACCCGGGAGAGGGGGAGGCAAGCGCTAAGGGCAAACACGGCAATAGCTAGGTATCTATAATAATGCATCATGGTGTCCTCAGGTGAGGGTGCTGCGGGGAGTCACATCGGGGTTTTATGCAACCTAGTTGCATTAGTCAAGAATCTCATAGTGGTTTCAGGGAGGTCTCAATGGAACCACTTCTAGGGATACGCTGATTACCCGAACTGAAGCGTAAGTCCGCGTAGCGACACGGAGCCCGCGCTACGCCGCGCACGGGCGTAGCTTGGTGCGCCTGAACAAGGACCATGGACGGCACTTGTTCAGTGTATCTCTAGGAGCTCTTGCCAGGGGCGCGGGACATCTCCCAAGAACCACTCATCAAGGAAGGAGCGCAGGTACTCTTGGAGCATGCGATGCCTCCTCTCCGCCATCTGCCTGCCTGTATCGGTGAGCATCTGGCCCTTGAGGTGCAGAAGCTTCTCGAAGAAGTGATTGAGCGAGCTCGTACGATGACTGCGGTACTCATCAGCATTCATACTGGTTTTCGGAAGCACCCTCGGATCGAAGAAAGATCGTTTTTCAAAGGCCCCAAACGAGAACGCCCTCGCTATCCCAATTGCTCCAATCGCATCGAGGCGATCTGCATCTTGAACGATCGCATGTTCAACGCTGTGAGGTTGCTCAATGGAGTCCGGACCCCGATAGCCCATACGGGAGATGACTGCGAGCACTCCTTCGCGGATCGGCTCGGCTAGCTTCTGCTGCTCCATCCAGTGCTGGATAGCGCGTCGCCCTGCCATCTCGTGTCCGTTTGTAAACTTATGGTCGCCCACATCATGGAGTAGTGAGGCAAGTGCAATAACCGTTCTATCTCCACCTTCTCTATCACTAATGAATAGAGACAATCGCAATACCCGCTCTGCATGTGATGGATCATGCCCGGGATCGTACGTGGCAAGCGCGCCATGCGCGAAGAGACGTGCACTCTCTATTACCTCGTCCATGGTCAAGTCCACGCCTCCTTCTGACAATACGCTGCACTACTCTCCCCGAAATCGGCTTTACGCATTCCACGCCGAGGAAACACTCATGCGGAATCACGTCTATGCGTTGTTGATTCTTTCACTCCATTAGAATTCACTCCAGCTGTGCGCTACGCCAGCGGCAACGCCCGTCTCGCGCGGCTCAATACGAGAAATGGTTTCAAAAGAATTTTTTAAAGTGCCTAGGGATACGCTGAACAAGGGCCATGGACGGCACTCGTTCAGTGTTTCCCCTAGAGAGATGCGAGTCCTATTTTGCCTTGGCCGTCACCGGAACAAAATGAATGTATGGGGTGGTGGGCTCCTTCTCCGGTGGTAATGCCGCCGGCATTGCTTCCCCGCTATCTCCTAAAGATCGAATGTAGTCATACATTTCGCTCAGATCTTCTTCTTTCATAGCCTTCAAGGTGTAGACCGGCATCGGAGGCCGGGCCTTTGAGTTACGAGCAAGGGTCATCCAGGCTTCCTTAGAGAGTCCGGATACCAGTTTCCTTAAGTTAATCGGATATGTTGTGCCCCAAGGCCCACGCCACCCAATAGGATCACCTTTCAGCCATTCACTTTCGGGAATGTTTCCATTATTCATTCCATATCCAGCCGTATGGCAATCGTTGCATCCCGCCAGCAGCGTAATGTAGCGGCCATGCTCAATAGAGTGCTGATCGCCAAAAGAAATAGCCGGGCTGCCAAGCAGCAGTAGAGATCCCGACAAAAGACCCGATAAGAGTTTCGACTTCACCTCCATTACTCCTCCTCCATCTACAGTAGTTACGCAAAAACCGCCTGCGCCATCCACGATGTAGGATAACGTGTGGCTGCATGCAATAGAGCGGCAGGGGCGTCCCCCCAGCGCCTCATTCAACAGCGGGAAAGTACCACCCTCGCAAAGAGTTTCATATAGCAATCCAACTGCTTGATGTTTATGGCTTTTGTGACTGCGAAAAAACTTTCATACTTGATAACAAAATGCGCATCAAATCACTGAGAACACGCTCGAGGCGTTGTTCCGCGAAGCGTAACGGGCCATGGATACCATATCTCTCTTTATACAACTCAATAGCATCATCTTCGGCCTCGTTATCGGCAGTTTTCTCTCTGTGTGCATATACAGGATCCCTCTCGGCCGTTCGATTGCAATTGGGCCTGATGAAGAAGAAGAGGTTGAACCCGGGTTAGAAGCCCTGCCGAGTCTTCCTACTCAACAGTTCATCGATGGCAAGCCGGTTTCCATTCTCTTTCCTCCGAGATCCTTCTGCCCAGCCTGCCGTGCTCAATTACCCTGGTTTCACAACGTTCCTCTTTTTAGCTGGTTACTCCTTAGGGGCCGCTGCGGCCTCTGCCAGGCCCCCATTTCTGCGCGCTACCCAATCGTTGAATTGATGTCCGCGTTCTTCTGTTGGCTAAGCTTCTTTCACTTTGGATTCACGCCAACTGCATTTGTCATCTACGGACTTTGTGCAACACTGATTGTCATCTCTTTCATTGATATCGATTACTTTATTATTCCGAATGTAATCACCTTTCCAGGCATAGCACTTGGGCTCGCCACCGCTACCGCAAACCAGTTCTTCTCGTGGTTTGCATATCCCTGCGCTACCGGATTTGTCGACGGCATTCTGGGATCCCTTCTTGGAGCAGGATTCCTTTGGCTGATGGCGGAAGGATACTTCCGCATTCAAGGAAGAGTGGGGATGGGGCTCGGCGATGTGAAACTTTTGGCCTTCCTTGGAGCATTCTTGGGGGTGTGGGGTTCCTTCTATACGATTTTTATCGGATCACTGGTGGGCTCTGTTGTGGGCATTATGATGATACTCGTCGGCGGAAAGAAAATGTCCCACCACCTACCCTTCGGTCCCTACCTTGCTGCTGGTGCCATACTCTATATGTTCTCGCATACCGAGTGGCTGCGTTGGATAGTAGCCCTTATAGTCCCCCTGCCAATAAACTAGAATGAGCGGTAGGAATGACATGGAACATGCAACGCCGCTTTCGATTCTCGTAGTTGATGACGATGAATCCTTTCGGAATGCGCTCAATCTATCCCTGACGCACGCCGAATTTGCGCCTCGCCTGGCGGCATCTCCCCGGGAAGCCCTGCAGATACTTCAGAATGAGGCCTTTGATACGATACTTTGCGACATCCAGATGCCCGGAATGAATGGCTTTGATTTCATCCGTGAGGCACGAGCGCTCGCGCCCGATGCTGCGATTATCGCCATGACCGGCTTTGGCAGTGCAGATGTAGCCATGCAGGCACTGCGTGCCGGAGCATACGACTATCTTGCTAAGCCGTTCGAATTCGAAGAGCTCGTTCTGACAATTCGAAAGATCGAGGAGCGTGAACGACTGCGCGCTGAAAATGCCGAGCTTCGTTCTGTGATCTCACAGCGCTACAACTTCGGCAACATCATCTCGCAGAGTCCGCAGATGCAGCGTGTCTTTGAAACGGTGAAGAGGCTTTCAAATTTTCATACCACAGTGCTTATCTGCGGCGAGTCCGGAACAGGCAAAGAACTCCTGGCTCGAGCGCTCCACCACAATTCCCCCAGAAGAGGCAAGCCATTCGTAGCGATCAACTGCGGCGCGATTCCAGAGCATCTCATGGAGTCCGAACTTTTTGGGCACCGTCGCGGCTCCTTCACCGATGCAACTCGTGATAAGCGCGGTCTTTTTGAAGAGGCCCATACAGGCACTGTTTTCCTCGATGAGATCGGTGAAATGCCCCTGCATTTGCAGGTGAAGCTACTGCGCGTGCTCCAGGAACAGCAGATTAGACGTGTTGGCGACGAACAGATGATACCAGTGGATGTACGTGTGATCGCGGCAACACTTAGAAACCTTGATGATGATGTGCGTGCAGGGCGCTTCCGGGACGATCTATATTACCGCCTGAACGTGGTAACGATAGAACTACCGCCGTTAAGAGAACGTACCGAAGACATTCCCGTGCTGGCCGAGCACTTCATAAAGAAGCACAACAAGCGGCTATCTCTCCAGATAAAGGGCATCTCACCCGATGCACTGAAAGCACTCACCCGGTACTACTGGAAGGGAAATGTGCGCGAGCTCGAGAACTGTATCGAGCGCGCTATGGTGCTGAGCGATAGTGACAGCATTGATCTCAACAGCCTCCCTGACCACGTTCGAGAGTCTTCCACTATCGAACGCTCGCCCTTTGATACGCTCGATGAGAGCAATTTATCCATAAAGCAACATAGTCGTGCGCTTGAGATCTCGTTAATCCGCAAGGCCCTGCGCAAAACCCGCGGCAACCGAACGCATGCTGCAAAGATCCTCGAGATTTCGCACCGAGCCTTGCTCTATAAACTCAAGGAGTACGGCCTTGCTGAAAGCCCCGCAGAAGATCAGGAGGGAGAGCAGTAATCCGTCCCTCCCGGTAAGAACGCGCAACAGAAGCCGGCGCAGGCTCATTCATGAAAGCGAAGTTCACCCAAAGAAAGGCAAGCAGGGCCATCGACTTTCTCTATTCGTGGCTTAATAGGAAATATCCTGTTAATGGAGAGAACTACGCTATTCATGAGCAATGCATGCTTATATCGCAGTCTCGCATATAACGGCTACCCTGAACCGTTTCGACCCGCCGTACCATTCGAAGCACTACTCATCCACACGAGCCGAGGTCGACCCGATGATTCTGCAATGTTTGCCTAGCGTTTTATTGCTGTCCAACTTTCGCTTCTCAAGCGCTCGAATAGCTCCCTCCGCGGCTAACTCCGTACTATTGCGCTCAAGCCAGGGCAAGCCGTATTCCGCTATTGACGCTATTGCATCTTGAATTGCAAGCTCAGTGACAGATTCATTCTCGGAAAACCTCCACCAGAGGTCACGAGGAGCGAACAACCACTTCCACCATACATCCCTCGGGCCAAAGAGTTTCAAGAAGAAGCGGGTGAGGGGTGTTTCAACAAGTTTTCCCAGCCGTTGCGATAATTCAGGCAGGCAATGTTGCGGCAATGCCTGTTCAGGTGAAACCCCATTATCAATATATGTATGCTTAGGCCAATAGACCCCGAGGTTGACGGTAAATTTCCCGGCGACAGCGCCTAGGCCAATCTGGAATTCAACGATTTGAATCAGCTCCTTGGACAATGAGGCTCTTCGGAAAGCGCGCTTGCCGTCATGAATGAAGCCTCGTGACCGCAACCACGCACCGGCCTGCTCCTTAATGGCTGCGTCAAGAACCCTCACACGATCTTTCATAGGTCAAATAAGCGCGTACACAGAACGATATTACTAGTCGCAATGTTGCATGAAGCCGAACCTCCGCCTATCGAGGACCTCGCCAAAGCACACGGTGCGTCGGCGGGCATGGCAGGAATAAGTGTGAGGAATTATTGGCGAATTCTTGCTTGCGGCAGCACCGACAATACTGCTGAATTGCATTATTGTGGAGAGCCGTTGCAAGCAAAGAATGCGCCACTGATTTCGAGCACTTTTTCCCACATCGTAGACTGGTTCACGCAATTTTCGGGCTAGGCGGATGCCTTCAACCATCTTCGCCTGGCGTCAGGCGTATCCCCTACTACATTACCCTTTTAAAAGTCCCATTCTCAATCTTAAACATGTTCACAAGATACGGTGAGGAGCCGCCAGGCGAAATAGTTATGCTCTGTGCGGCGCCCGGAAAATCTTGGATCGAATACAAATAGTCTTTGATCCTTTCGGAACTCGCTCCCACCTTGCGCAACGCGCTTGCATACAGATTCACGGAGTCAAAGCCCGTGGCTACATACCAGGCCATTGAAAGGTCGCGGCCAAACTTGCTCTTATACAACCGAGCGAGCTCTTGCGTCTCGGTACGACTTGGGTCTGCGATCTGGGATTGAAACACTCCTTCAAGAATCACGCCGCCCTGCCGGACGTGCTCGTCGCTGATTATCCCGGATGAAATAACGGGAATTACGATTCCTGCGTCACGCCGCTGCTTGTGAAAGGCCAGCACGTCACTCGCGAGAGGTGCATAGATCACTTCCGGATTCAACGCACGAACTCGCGACAAAATCGTTCTAAAATCAGACTCACCAGGATTGTGCTTGAATCGACCTACTACCGAGCCTCCATGTTCTGAGAATTCTTTCTCAAACAAATCAGCGACCAACTCTGACCAGTGTTCAACCGTATTCAAAACCACTGCCTTACGCGACTTGAGTTGCTTAATCGCAAACCCGGCCGACACCTCCGCATCGCTCGGAGTCCAAGGACCAATGGCGAAAACATAGTCCCCCATGGAGTCGATCTGAGGACTAGAGTCCCATAGTGCGAGACTGGGGATCTTTGCGGCCTGAAAGATTCCTCCCCCAATTTCTGTTTCTGGGTAAGAGGTTGTGATTGCGGCGATAACCTTATCGAGGTGGACAAACTTAGATGCTATTGAAGCGATAGTCTTCGGATCTGATCGGGTATCCTCAATCAGAACTTCTAATCTTTGACCATTAATTCCACCCGTTGCGTTCACATGTTCAAGAGCGAGTTCGATTCCCTCTCGAAAAGCCGATGCTGGCATCGCGAACTCGCCTGTAAGCGGCATCAGCGCTCCGATTCTGATTCTCGTTGGCCTGTCATCCGCAGGTGCAGCGTAGGCTATGCTGCCGAACAAGTAGATGAACAGGAGAGATATTGCTGAAAGACTACGTGGAGTCATCCGTATACTCAGGGTCAGGTTAAAAAGTCTATGCGCACCGGGGCCACCAGTACGCAAATACATACTTCCACAAAAACCTGGCTATGTCGCCTCCGCGTGGTGCGAGTTTTTACGCATCCTACCAGCATGGCGAATCCGAGTAATACTCCCTTAATGCGGCTATTTCAGTATCGCTGATACATTCGATGCTGACTTGATCTGCGATGCCACCTTCATGAATCTTGATAACCGCAGGTGAACCTTTCCGTATTCCATCAGAGGCCACGGTAACTTCCGCAATTACCTCGCGAGGAACCACAGGGGCATCACAAGAGATCATTGTACGATAGCTCACGCCCTCCGGCAGTTTCGAAAGGCTGACCGCCGCCGTTTTGCAAAACGAACGCGCGTGCGAGAGGCCCCCCACACCCCTCTCGCGGAATCGAGGGAGGGGCTCTCCAAGATTGCAGATGATGGGTGCCACTTTTGACCCCGGGCTATACACCTTCGCCACCCAAGTCTCTCCAGGGGGGCAAGGCTCGGCGTCGCACAAACTTGGCAAAACCAAGACCAAGGAGAGCAGCGAAAAGAAAATGCGCACCCTCATAGACGTTCCCTTAGTTGCATAGAGGCGAAGGCCGTCCCTGCTGGGGGATACTGGAAAACTTACCTACCACAATCCGTCCGCTGCCCCGAGTCTGCATCGGGCTCCTCTTTAATCAGTCTCCCATTCCCGACGCAGAAGGCACGGTGTGCACTTTACATATATGACTCTCTCGGTCACACCATTTCCCAAGAAGATCCGTTTCAGCGGAATCGCACACTCATGCAGGTCAGACCTGCCTCCGCCTTCAGGAACTCCGAAATATTCAACTGCAATACTTCGAATCCCAATGCTTCCACCATTGCGCGAGTCCCCGCGAAGCCCTCGTGCATCAGGACCCGCTTCCCAACGCCGATGATGTTCGCGGCAAATGGCTCAGTCAGCGGGACGTTGAACATTTGAAACCCCTTAAACGGGGCCGAGTCGATCCACTCTTTGTTGATAAGCAGGGTCGAGTCATCGAGAGCCGTAACAGCAGTCTTTAAATGAAGTGCGCCAGGCACTCTGACTGGCACCACCTCGAAGCCAAGCGGCGCAACATACTCGCGGAACTGATTGAATCCAGCCAGGTTTGTCCGAGTAGAAATTCCAACAAAGATACGCTGGCCGATACAAAGCACATCTCCTCCTTCGAGGGTGCCAGGTGGGGTGATTCGTTCAACGCGACGAAATTTTCGAATCTCCGCTTCGATATTTGGGACCTCACCGACTCGCGATGCGCTGCCGGGCAACGTGAGAACCGCAAGGTCGTCTAGAACAACAACAGGATCCTCGATAAATACACTGTCCGGCAGATCCTCGTTAGCGGGGAGGCGGGTGACCTCAAATCCGAGTTTCTCGAGCGCTGCACAGTAGTTAGCGTGCTGTTTCAGCGCCAGCACGGTGTCGATCGGCTGCGGTTGAACGTACGTCAACTCACAGTTTGTCTCATTCATCGTGGTGCTGGGTAGTAGGGTCAGTGCTCGCATAAGTTACTTCTTATCGGACAGGCTCGAGATCGAGCGAGTGTGGTCTGCATGGGCTCACTGCAACAAACTAACCTTCAAAAGTCGCACGTGAACCCGGGTCAGATCGACACATATGTTAGGGTTTCTTGCTCTCCTTAAGTCTAGTCTTGGCCTCATTTTCTGCTTCAACAATAAAATCAGGGCCGAACTTTTTGCCAAGAACTGAAACAACCTCGTCATTGTATGTCGAAGCTGCCTCGGCCTCTTGACTTCCGGGGGTGCAACCTAGCCGCATTACAGTAATGTTATACTTGTCCTTGAGAATGGAAGTAAAAAAATCGTCATGTGCGTGCGGCTGACCTACGATGAAATATTTCACATTATTTTCCGCGATATCGCGGGGCGCATTAAAATTGGTCTCTGCCACAGCAGTCCCTGCGCAGCAAAAAGCAACGGTCAGTCCCGCGATTAGCAATACTGCTCTCATCATAGAAGCCCTACAGATTAGCTATCGAGCCGGCTTTCAACCGGACTCAACCAGCTCATTGTTATGTCGCGCAGATGAAAAATTCCAGACAAAATCACATATCCCTGCAGAAGAAACTGGTAAATCTCCCTCATACCCGGATACCCAATACAGGTTGCTGCAATTACATTACCCGATAGCCAGAAGGCTGGCAACCACGCCAGGGAGCTGAATCGCAGCATCGATCCCGAGCGACGAGCATGTCTATTACCCAGGATGCCTGCCACAACAGCGAGCAACATTACGTGAGCAGGTGTAGACAATCCGACTCCCGGTATCCATCGATGATGAACTCCGGTTAAGAAACATCCACTTCCGGGAGAGTTCCACACCAGACCTGGAACTAATACGTTACCAAGACATAGAGATCCTAGAGAAAGACTCCAGTACACTATCGCCAGTCTGAAGGAATCAGGATCCGCAAACTGAAGCCGGGAGAACCACACGATTCCGATCAAAATAGCAACGCCACCTATGGGAGCTGATATCCAGAAGGTTGAAAGTGCGCTCTCTAGCTCCGCACCTGAAAACTGGGACATCGAGACCATAGTATGAGCAACGCAACGGAGTGGCTGTGCAGCAGGCTGGCAACGCCCCTCTCTCGGCACGAGACGTGCTATGCCTCCCATTCTAGAATAATATTGTATCTCTTAAATCCCTCCCTAAGATAGAATGATACCGCACGCTCATTCCCCGCCGAGGCTTCTACTTTGAGATCCCCCCTGAAATTTAGTCCGCCCAGAAGTTAGTTTTCCTTCTTAAATGTGATAAGGAGTAAAAGTGACGAAGAGTCGATTCAGCGAGGAAAAGATCGTGAAGATCCCGCAGGAAGCGAAATCTGGCGGACCGGTTTGAGACCAGTTCGCCACTGAATCTCCACCCTTGTGTGCGGCTCCGAATCCGCGTCGCGTCGTTTGTTATTTCGGCACTATAGGGCTGCCTTAAACACTTGGTAATCACCAGCCCCTACATCTCCGCGGTTATCGAACTTAATCTTACCGGAAACTCCCGAAAACTCGACGCCAGAATTCAAAAAGCTTCGCACTGCGTTCTGACTTCCGTCCGTTCGCTCTGTCGCTTCCGCCAATATCATAAGTGCATCATATCCGCGATCCGAATAGAGACTCGGCTGCTCACCAAATCGAGCCATATAGCGCATCTTAAAATCAGAACTAACCGTAAGACCAATCGCGAACACGTCTTGCTGAACATCTGCATGAGACACGAGCTTGAGCGCTAATGCATCACGGATATCAGCGGTACTGAGAATTGAGAAACTCAGATGCAACGCATTCCGGGCCCGCACAACATTTGCCACGTCGTCACCAGCACCGGTGGTAAAAACAACGTCAGCATTGACCTGAGCACCCTTGAGCAGGATCGTTCTTAAAGATGAGATATCAATGCCGTAATCAAACTGCTCCTCACCAACCACGCTACCCCCTGCGTCCTTCACGGCACGAGCGAAAACGCGCCGGTGAATTTCGCCCCAATCACCGTTAGGTGTAACGATAAAGCCACGGTGATAGCCCTGTCTTTTGAGCCACTCGACGAGGTACGGCACCTGCTGAGTTCGTGAGGGACAGAGGTTAAAGACTCCTTGTGCTGCCCCGCCATTAATCTCGGACGAGCCTGCCGGCACCATTGCCACAAGATCATTATTGGCCACAATCTCTCTCACCGCATTCACCTGGAAGCTCCAGGTAGGACCGATAAAACTTTTATAGCCTTGGCTGGATAGAAACTGCATGGCTGAAACTGTCTTGGTGGGATTTGTTTGGTCGTCCTCGTACCGAAGATCGATTTGCCATCCACGTGCCTTCAGATCCTCCGCAGCAAGCTCAATTCCCTTGCGGATACCAGCGGAGTGATAGGCTGCGCCCCCTGTTAGTCCGAGCAACGCGGCTACTTTTAAAGACTTTGAATCCTCCCCTACGCTGACACGGGTGACGGCTAGCACAATTAGAGAGAGAATGATTGCGGTTGTTCTGCTGATCATTTGGTTCGATCTGCAAACGACAGACGGCTAAAATCACCCGTTCGAGACTCACTTCCACATCAAAGTACTAAATCCATTCGCGGATCTCAAATCGGATAGATTCATTTGTCCTCCAGGAAATGTTCACTACGCCTTGTCACGTATCAACAACTACCTCGTCCCATTCTTGAGTAGTTAAGTACCCATCCGGATATCCAACCAACCAATTACTCGCATATGCCCGCTCCCAAACGACAGTATGATTCAGCTTCGGCACTTCTTGACCGCCAAGCCTCTGATCAGTACAAGCCCAGTTCATGCGATGAATAATGTCCACCTCATCCAAAACCTCCTCGATCGGGCGCAACTTTGAAGCTGAAAAGAAAGGTTCGGGATCCTCAGACAATGCCTTCGGGATATGGGGCCAAAGAACATCGACAATATCAATGCCCTTGCAAGGTAGAGGAAGTTCTTTGAAGACTCCCAAGGCCCAAAGTAGGAACTGAGCCGCCTCTCCTCGCCACGACATTCTTCTAATCAACTCTTCATTGTCATAGCTTGAATTAACCAAGGTTTGCTCACTTGGAGAGAGTAATCGGATCAATCCCGTCTCATGCCACCACTTTCTAATCCTCTCAAGTAGTTTTGGACCGCAAGAAATAATAAAAATACCACTTCGCAGTCGTCGCAAGAAAGGCTCCGGGTGTTCTACGCTTTACATCACTGATCGTTTCAAGGAAAAAATTCCCCGTGTGATCATTGATATCGCCTTTGACTTCGATTGAAAGGGTCTTCAGGGTTCCCGAAACACGCGCGATTACAAGGAGATCTATATCTCGCTTTCGAAAGTTCTGATTGTCTTCGACGGACTCGACAAGTTTGATCGGATACCAACCTGTGTTCGCAGCCCTGGATGATAGGAATTCCTTCACGCCGTCCACTGCTGCATTGCCAAGATTGGTTGATTCAGTCCAGCTATACTTCCGTACCATCGCTGCACTCAAAGGATGTATAACGGCGAGAGCTGCCAACCCTCATGACTGGAACAAGTTACCACTTTCGCTCGCAGGGTGGAAATCGGTGTGGGCTCAAAGGCTATCTGGCCCCGTCCGCAACATCACCGCTTCTCTGAAGCGTGCGCCGAGCAGGGTGAGGGTAATTCCAGCATTGCCATGATCCTGCGTGGGTACTGTCGCGATATTAAGCGCGATTGAACTCCAAGAATTTAATTCTCGACCTAAGCCTCGCATAACGGAACTGTCAGAAAACTCCGCTATTTGACACGAGTGCCCTAAGATAAGTTGTGGATAGCCACTAGGCTGAGTGTGGTCGAGCATCGCGTTGCTGTGAGTAGTAGCAAACAACGAGATAGCTCCACAGGAGAGGGCGTCGAGCGCCCTGATAGAATGATCCGTCTCGGAGTAATTCAGTTGCTCTGGATCCCCGTTCTTGAGAAGAGGATTTGCAAGCAAGCACGCAGTCCCGTGGATTTTCTCTTCCCGGTGAGTTCCCAACGCTAAGGGGTATATAGATTCTAGAAACTTCAGCGTATCCCCAGCGCACGCCATCCGGGCGTGCGCTGGGGCGTAGTTTGGAGTAACTGAACAAGGGCTATCGATAGCACTTGTTAAGTGTATCCCTAAAAACGATACACCGTACCTTTAGATGGATACTCGCAGATGGCTCCCGGCATCACCTTTTGCACCGCAGTAATGGTGGCATTTGCCTGAGTCGGTGAGATCCCCTTAAGCGCAGCTCGATAGGTCCTTCCATTTATCTTGGCGCTCCCTGTAAACGAACGCCCCTTCAATCTCCCCTTCACTACCGCGCCACCAAAGAAATACATGGTGGCCCGCTTTCCGGTTACATCAAGGAAGAATGCGGTGTCGAAAGGATAGGGACTTGTATTGATACAGGTGAGTCGGGTGTTGGGCCTGGTTACAATGGCTTTGGGGCGAGTGGGGAACATGGTACCCCCGTAATTTCCTTGGAGATCCTCCGCAGTGAGCGCCCCGATCGACACTGCACTGTCTGCGCCTTTAAAGCTGTCGAATGTGATACTGCTCCGTGCTTCCAGTTCTTGCGCCTGCGCTATAGAAACGCTGGAGAGCAGGGCCCCAATAATAATGAATTTGCGTAGCATAAACCTCCGTAATCAACTGAACCACCGCAATAGGCCGCACCTCTCCAAGAGATAGCGCGGTACTGTAACCTATGAGGCAATTCAAGCTTCCAGAGGTACTTGATCCAGGCAAACGTGTAACGAATTCTCGTACTTCGTTATTCGGCAGGCTATGGAATCGTCACATAAACAGTGACTGCCGCACGATTCGCACCGCCGCTAAAATTCTCTCCTGCGGCGGTTAGGGTAACGGGATAAGTGCCACTCGCGACACCGGCTCGCCCTAAGCAGTCGCGCAAATTCACGGTGAATGTGAATGTGTTGGATGCCGACGGTACGGCATCGGCAGCAGCGTCGTCGAGCGGCCATAAGACTGCCCCATTCTCGGCCAAAGGGCTATCACCCGATCCAAGTGCCGCGGAGTTTTCACTTAGCGTAGCACTCAATCCGCTATAGTAGCCCGCGCAGGTAAACTCCTGTGCCACTCCTCCCACTATCGCACCGTAATGAAGGTGTCCCATGTCCATAATATCTGATGCTTCATAATCGCTCACCGAGCCACGTTGCGGTCGCCACATAGTAAGTGTCAGCGCTCCTGAGCCGGAGAGCACAATCGGATTTCCAGAGGAAGCACCAGCCGTGCTGCCCGACAGTGGATAGTCCAGCTCAACCGTTCCGAAACCGGCATCATAGGATTTAATGGCAGGCACTGTGATGAAATAGGGCGGAAGGGTGAATGTTCGCCTGCTTTCGACCGCTCCATCGGCACTCACCAACTCAACTACGTATACGTCGCCCGGGCGAAATTCAGCAGTGCCTACTCGCGGCTGAATCCCCGCAACCATGGCTTGGCCATCACGAATCGATTCGAGATTGGGGTATCCGCTGCCGTCAGCATTAAGATCGGTCCACAACTGACCTCGCAGACTGTTGTCAGATTCGGAAACGCCTGAGTACACCGCCGTTCCACCGCCATCGGCAGTGCTGCGGCAATAGAGAAGTGGTGAGCCGCAGACAACGTGTCCTCCGGTGATCACCGAGACATCTTCCGGAGCAATGGGGATGTAAAAAATGAGGACAAACTGATCCTCTCCTCCGACGACCGCGTCAATCTGTTCCGGGGTAAGGGAAGAAGCATTGATATTTAGCGTCTGCCCAAGGCCCAGATAGAGCGTTGTAAAGGGGGAATCCTGGGCCGTTGTTGCCGCTGACTCGGGGTCGGCATAATCAGGAACAAGATCCCCATCGTCATCTGGATCGAAGACATCGAGAATCCCATCACTATCGGTGTCAATGCCCCCTTCCTCACCCTCATGAATGCGCACTCCCCGTGTCTTGCTTGAAGAGGAAACAATTTGCACCAAGCCGCGAGACTGCACCCCTACGGGAACTCCATCAGCGGCCTGTGTAATCCGCTCCCTGGTATAAAATCCTCGCGCCACGTTTCTGCGTGGCCTTGCATAGCCGGGGTCATTCATCTGAATAACCCCAAGATTGACCGTTCCGGTTTCGCGGTCCCGACGCCCGCTGAAGGCCAGGTACACTTCTCCGCCACTCCCCGCTAAGACAGTCGGACCGTAATAACTACCGTCATCTGCGACAAAGTGCAGCGTCGCGTTTCTGAGGAAAGTTCTCGTCAGACGGTTAAACTTGAACCGGCCGGTAGAGCCAAGGGTACGCTGGACACTCTCTCCAGATGCGGAGACAAGGAGTGCACGATACCCCGCACCTCCATCGAGCCTGCCTTTGACGGTAATGTGGTTCTGAGCGTCAACGCGCGCGGTCAAGCCAGAAGCAAAGATCGAGAGGAGAAGGATAGCTGCAATCCGCTTTAAGTGCATAACGCCCTCCAAAGATACCAGGGACTATCTGTCGACCGTGTTGTGGGGAAGCTCAATCTGAAAGCTCCAACCTCTGTTTGGCTTTAATTTGGTGGTGAATCAGGGCTGTTATGCTTGGGCTTTGGGTACGGGAATAGAGTACCTTGTATCGAAGAATTGATAAGTGAAAACAAGCGCCCTATGATGGGCGATACTCGTGGAGCTTGGTATCGAATTAACCGCTACCATTGCATGGAGCCGAACCCGTGGCAGAAAAAGGTCGGGGAGTTGTCGGCGAGTTCTGGAGATACTCTGAATAGGTGCCATCGATGGCCCTTGTAGGACCGCTCCAAGCTGTGCCCGCACCGGCCCAGGATCTCTTACCACCCGGGCCCTTTTGAGCGCCTTTGCAAAGGTAGAATGCGTGCGTAGTTCGGAGCACTTTCTCTCACGTTGTAGGCTGGTTCACGCAATTTGCGGGTTCATCTAACAAGGCACCTCTGATGTTGATTTCGCGACTTCTCTCCTTTTCCCTTTTCTTTCTTTGCATTGCACCGATTTCAGGCAATGCCCAGATATATAAATGGGTAGATAAGGATGGCGTTACTCACTACTCGACGGCCAAAAGCGCCCCTAATGCTCAACGTGCAGAGCTTCCTGATATCATGCGCGCCGAAGTAAAACTGCCAAAGGTAACGAGCACTACTTGTGCCAAGCATGGGGGTGCAAACTGTGCTGCCGGTCCCGATGGTGACGGGTCAGTTATCTGCTACGATGGCTTCCGAGATGCCAGCCCCCGTTTTAGCTTCGTTTGCAGCGCGCCAAAACTCGAAATATCCGATGTAAGTGAGGTCCTCGGTGACGGATCCTTCTCTGTATTCGTACGGAATTCCAAACCTATCGAGGCAACAAAGCCGGCTCTCGTCTATCAGCCAGCAGGTGGAAGTGCGGTAATGCTTCAGGGACCTGATAAGATTGATGGATTCGGGGTTGGAGAGTTCGTTGCCCCTCCCCAGACGTTGAGTACGCAGACCGCTCGCCCAACTACCGCTCAGTTGGTGCTCAGCTGTTTAAACTGCCCACAGTGATAGTCGCAACCTCTTAAATATCAACTAGTTAGACGACAGGCGTCAAACTCCCTGCGCGGAGCGGCTGCCAGCGCAAAAAGATATTACTTGGTCATTCCGGGTTGTTAGCCTGGCCAGGGTTAGCCATCTTATGGCCAACTTATTGTTATCACTGGATAATGTGCGATTGCCGTCGCGTTGTATCGGTCTGACCCGCTGCCGTATCCTAATTATATATGCTTAACCGCTCGGCTATCGACGCAATCATACCCCTACTACGACGAGCGGCCACTCGTGCACTACGGTTAAAAGTAAAAGGATTTCCGAGACCTTATTACTGCTCTTTTCTGCTGCGCGACATTGAGAACTTCACCGTGCAGGCACGTCGCGGCTCTATATATAAGAATAGTTCGGAGAGAGTGCGGCCCGTCTTTTGCGATTTGCGCGTGGGATCCTATCGCTATGACCAGGTTGCGCATGGCGGTCTCAACGACGAGGACGAAGATCGCGAGTCAGTCTCCCTAAGCAAGCTGCCAATCGACACCCGCGTCAATGATGAGTTTCGACACGCCGTATGGCGGGTGGTCGAGGCCCGTTTTCGGGAAGCACTCACCGATTACAACACCAAAGAAGCACTTAGCATCTCCACCTTTGATGCGAACCGGGCTTTACCCTCCTTTACCAAGCTACCCCCGCTCCACCACGTGAGTTACTCGCATCCAGAGCCGGTGGATGAAGAGAAATGGGTGAAGTTCTGTAAGAAAGCGTCGGAGTTCGTATCAGATCTCCCCCATGTGTCTCAAAGCTGGGTCGAGTTCGAAGCGTGTCAAGAAACAAAGATTTTCGTGAGCACTGAAAAACGCATCATCGTGCAGCATTCGCAAACCCTGGCGCTGATTGCGACCATGAAGAAGCTCCTTCGGGATGGATCCCATATTGAACAGGACGTGGTGATCAATTGTTGTGAAATGGAGGAACTTCCAGGTCTCGCTCGCTTTGAGAAACTGGTGAAAGAAAAGCATGAGCTGCTTTTGCGCATGGCGCGAGGGCGTAAGATCCATGCCTATTCAGGACCGGCGCTCCTGATGCCCGGGCCTGCAGGACTGCTATTTCATGAAGCTCTAGGTCATCGATTGGAGGGCAATCGATTACTCTCCAACGATGAAGGGCAGACGTTTCGTGACCAAGTAGGAACCCAGATACTGAACGTTGATATCTCCGTCCGTGACAATCCGCGGATGCGAAGCTTCAACGGGCAACGTTGTGCCGGATACTACCGATTTGATGACGAAGGATCGGCAGCCACCCCTACCCTGCTCGTAGAGGGCGGTAAGTTGAATGACTTTCTTACGACCAGAGCCGCGTTAAAGAAGAGAGGCTTTAGTTCGAATGGGCACGCGCGGAATAAGGACTCACAGAGACCAGTGAGTCGAATGGGAGTTCTGGAGATAGAGGGGAAAAAAACGGTGCCCTTGGAGGAGCTCAAGCGCAAGTTAATCAGAGAGATTCGCCGCCAGAAAAAGCCCTATGGCATGATCATATATGACACCTCAAGTGGCGAAACCGAGACAACCCGCCATGATCCGCAGGCCTTTTACGGAGAGATCTCTTACGCGACTCTTCTCTACCCGAATGGCAAGGAGGTGCCCGTGCGGGGGGTCAATTTTGTCGGAACACCGCTCCAGTCTCTGCATAATATTACGGCCGTTGGCGACCAGCGTGAAATCGATAACAGCTTCTGCGGCGCCGAGTCTGGATTTGTTCCTGTCTCCACCATCTCTCCGGCATTACTGGTGAGCCACCTTGAACTCCAAGCCAAAGACGAGGTGCGTGTGGCCCAATCGCTTCTCCCAAAGCCGCGCTAACCTGAAAGGTGCATAGGGCGAATCGATTCGGATTTCCCTGCATCTCTATGAGTGCGAACGTACGCACCCCCTTGCATTATGTACCACGCGGCACCGCTCATTAAGCGAATCGTGCGCATGAAGGAGCATCCTCTGCGTAGGACTACACTCACTATTACTCTTACTGACTCAACTGCCCAGGAGCGCCATAAAGTGAATGACAAAAGTCGACAGAAGCGGTCTGAGCTGTTGAATTGCAGCGAGGCCGCCGTGCTCGTCCTGAACGCCAGCCGCGAAATGGCGACTCAAATGACGATGGAGATTACTGCGCGGCTGCCAGGATGCTCGATCATGTACGCGCCATCCATAGCCCTGGCAAAGCTGATTGTGGCGCGACGGCGGATTGACTTGGTCGTCTCCAGCCCGGTGCTTCCCGACGGCGGGGTGCAGCGTCTCCGGGAAGCTCTTGATACGTTGCCAAACCCGCCCGACTTAGTCGTTGTCGGCGATAGGGCCAGCGTCTTGCCTCTAGTGGGGAATCCTTCAAGATATCAGCTTGCAGCGACACGCCCTCTCGCTGCCCCATCGAACCCAAAGCAGCAGCTGCTAGACTTCGAGCGCCGAGGTCATCCCTTCCAAGAAACGATTAAGTCGTTAGGAGCTGACCTAAGAAACGATCTCAACAATCCGCTGCAGGCTATTGTCGCCATGGTCTTTGTGGCCAAAGCTGCCTCCGGTGCATCATCCACTACATTGGAGGCGCTCGAAGCAATCGATGACGCAGCCAAGAACATGGCGCGTGTGGTCAAAGGTATTGAGGGCAAAATTCTTGGGGCGATTACCACCCGCGATCCAGCGTGAAGCTGAGCCAACAGCAGAAGCGGAGATTCGAATCACTCGAATCCGGGCAGATGCAGATTGAAGCACCCCCAGGGGGTCCCGCTTGCCAGCTCCGCAGCTAACGCCGCGTGTTGAGAGAGTTCCTCTTGGGAAAGCTCGATGACTGGATAGACCGCACAGCGGCTGCGAAGCTTCTCGATGCGGGCGCCGGAACGGGCAAGTAACTCCTTGGGCACAGATCGAGACGAAGCATGCATCTGCTCTGCAAGCGTGAGAGCGTCCGCGATTGATAGGTTATCGCCGACCATTAAAAACAGATCTAGACCAGCGCGTAATCCATCAGTGATTGCTTCGGCATCGCCTAAGCTGCTCGATATAGCTTTCATTCCCAGACCATCAGCAACAACCACTCCATCGAATCCCAGCTGACCTCGCAGAAGACTCTCGAGGAAAAACGTGGATAGGGTAGCCGGCCGGCCAGGATCCAACTGCGGATACAATATATGCGCGGTCATCACCATTGGGATGCCGATGCGAATCATCTCCTGGAATGGCACCAACTCCACTCTTCGCAGTTCGTCCAGATTCTTATCAACCACAGGAAGGGTGAAGTGTGAGTCACTTTTCGTATCCCCGTGGCCGGGAAAGTGTTTGGCGCAAGTGAGAAGGCCTGCTGCTTCGCACGCTCTTACAAAGGGCACCGCGCCCTGCAGCACTTCATCAACGGTCCGTCCAAAGGCGCGTTGGTTAATCACCGGGTTATCAGGATTGGAATGAATATCAACCACTGGGCCAAAAATGCAGTTGATCCCCAGAGATCGTAGCTCCAATGCCATCGCATGAGCCACCTCGGCGCTGCGATGTGCCCAGCACGCCGCGTAGGGGAATCGCGTAATCGGCTCCGGGGGGCGAATTACTCTCCCGCCTTCGTGATCTATGCATATAAGGGGATGGGGATTACGAATAAGGCTTCGAATCTCTGCCCATAGCTCCCGATAGGCTGACAGCCAGTCCTTATAGGAAGCGTTCGAAAGAAAATTCCTCTTGCGAAACATCACACCAAACGGCTGCAGTTCAGCGATCTGCTTTCGCTCGTCATCGCTTAGGAATGTTGAGGAGGGCTCGACTACAAAACGATGCCCATATTCGAATATTGAAAGAGCAGACTTCATAGCAGTTCCATTGATGCTTACTCCACCGCCTGAATGTTGGCCTGAATATCCGTAACACCACCATAGGTATTCAGTTCAGGGCGACAGACCACCCGCACGATCTTTCCCGGCAGCAGTGCGGGGTGCGATGTTTCACGCCACAACATACCCTGAAGATACCGGGTACCGTCGGTGAGCAATACCTTGAGATGTGTCCCTTTGAGCACTCTCGTTTCTTTTACCTTCAGTCCCTCTACTAGCACCGAGGGAGCAGGATTCCCCATGCCAAATGGGGCAAAGTTCTTCAAGTGCTCGACCAACTCCACATCAAGCTCTCCTAGAGTGATCATCGTATCAGCCTCGGCCTTTGGTTCGAGGTCCAAAGTGCGCATGCGGAGTCGGCATTCACGATCAAATGCGTCGGCAAATGCCGCGACGTTCTGTGGAGTAACCGAGAAACCTCCCGCGCCCTCGTGTCCGCCAAACTTGATCAGGTGGGGCGCCGTCGCCTCCAGTACTTCCACCACATTCAGTCCTCGAATTCCCCTCACCGAACCCTTGAAGTTACCATCCTGGTCGACCCCCATCACTGCTGAAGGTCGATAAAACATCTCTACTAATCGCTGAGCAACGATACCAACAACGCCTGTATGAAAGTCCGGGTCCCAGATCACGATCCCGCTGGGGAGTTCTACCCGCCGTTCAAGCTCCTTGACGGCCCGCTCCTTGACCCGCTGCTCCATCTCCTGGCGTTCGGCGTTCAGTCGATTCAGGCGATGTGCCAGTTTCTCCGCCTGCACGCTATCAGAGGTGGCAAGCAGCTCAATGACACTCTCTCCATGGACCATGCGCCCCGCGGCATTGATCCGGGGACCGATACCGAAGGAGACGTGATAGCAGGAAACCTCTCTATTGACCCCGCTGAGCTTCATTAACGCGCGAAGTCCTGGACGTTTGCTTTTCGCAAGCTGCTCCAGTCCTCTTTTTGCAATTACTCGGTTTGCACCTCGCAGGGGAACCATGTCACAGATTGTTCCGAGGCAGGCCAAATCAAGGTACTCACGTACGTCAACACTACGCGCCGCTGGTAGATCCTTTCTCAATGCCACGAGGAGATACCAGGCCAGCCCCGATGCGCTCAGTACGCCCTCGGCAAATCCACACCCAGGCTGTTGGGGATTCACAAACACATCGGCTGCCGGACGGTGCGCTCCTACATGGTGGTGATCAATAACAATCGTCTTAAGACCTAGCTCCCGCGCCAGATTCAGTTGGGCCTCGTTGGTCGTGCCGAAATCAATGGCGATGAGAAGCCTCCTTCCCTCGGAAGCAATTGAGCGCACCATGCCCTCATTGAGCCCGTATCCCTCCGTAAATCGATCAGGCACAAAAACCTTTGAATCGGCTCCCACACAATGCAGGAAGTGATGGACCTGTGAACCTCCGGAGAGCCCATCGACATCAAAGTCACAACAAATGGCGATTGATTCTCCACGACTGATCGTCGAGGCAATGAGTTGACTCGCCGCGTCTAGGTTCTTCAGCCCTTCAGGCTCAGGCAGCCCCTCACGCAATGAGGGCGAGAGGTATAGGGACAAGGAGTCATCGTCACGAAACCCTCGAGCGGCGAGTACACGAGCTGCCACCGGATGCAGGTTATGGCGTAGGGCAATGGCCTGGGCGATCCTCGGGTGCTGCTCGCGAAGGGCGATGCGCCTTCGAACAGGCCGGAGAATATCTGAAGCAACTGCTACTGACGCCATTGCGTCACTATACACAAGTTAGAACGAGATCGCAGCTCTTGCCATTTACTGCGCGTTTATGCAGCCATCGAGTCATCGAACTGGTCACTTTCTAGGAGTGAGCGGCGGCCTTCCACCATCACCTTTTGTACGGTTTCAGCGGTGAGGCTGACTAAGGTCTGCTCAAGCCGCTCCATGGAGAGAATGAGTTCATCGAGCTTGCGCTTACTCGATTCGTTTGCGTTCAAGTTCGGCTCAAGTTCCGCGAGCTGCTCCAACATGCGGCTTTCGGTATCGAAAATGACCTGACCGGCCCGTGCTGCAACGGTGGTCGGCAATTGGGCGCTCAAAGTCTCAAGAATCCTGTTGTAGTGTTTGATGACTTGTTCACGACGGCTGAGGGTCAATCCCTCAAGCTTTCTCACAAGACCGAATACTTCGGTGTGCAGCTTGGCCTGCTCACGGGCAGCAGCGCGCAAAGCCAGCGCCATTGATACGATGAGACCCAGCTGTATAAGGATGGCCATTCCCGCAACGAGGAGCAATGCGAGTATGGGATCATTTAGGGACATAGGTGGAACAAACAGAAACGCAATTGCAGACTGTGGTTAAGATGCGCGTCGAAGGCGAGCGGGCTCGTACAAAAATCTCGTATTTTCAGCAGCCTACAGCTACTATGTTAAATCTTTGCAACTAGTTGTAATAACTCTAGTTGGGGATTTGCCGCTGGTGCCGGTGTAATTGGAGATTACACGTATGCGCACCCTAGTTTTCGCTTCATGCTGCATGTGGGCTCTCGCAAGCACTGCGCTCGCCCAGCAGGGTGATAGTGTCGGGGTTATCTTATCGGGAGGCTCGGGAGGAGGTTGTCAAAACCTCACCGGGTTCAATCCGCCCGCCCTTCCTCAACCTGTCTCGCCTGGGAAAATTCCCTGCCAGGAGAACCTTAATACCGTATCAACCATTCAGGATCTTGATTTCGACGAACAGTATTATCCAGACGGTCAGTTCTTAGGCCAGCGGGACATCAACTCTTTTTCTGATGAGTTGGGAGCGCAATTCATACAAAAGACCGTCGACAGCAAGGTGGTCTATGGACTCGGATACGAGCATTACTCTGAATACGCTTTGGACGGGGTCAATCGTAGCCGCTGGTATACAGTCAATATCCCTGAGTATCTTGAGTCCGCTGTAAACGGGAATCCTGATTTCCGCTTCGCTCGGGCTATGTCCTATGTGGTGGATGGCAGGGCAATAGCGCTGGAGATTGAGAATGACCGTCACTACCTCACGGTGAACACGGGAGAATCCAAAAAGTTCGAGCTGTTCCCCACTGACCCGGACGATCAAACAGCCCTGCAGAATCCGTTTGAAAACCCCTTTGCTATCGAGTGGGTGAGTCCCGGTGCGCAGACCCCGCATGACGAAACCATCGGCGCTATAAAGTTTGAAAGCGACTTCGATAGTGCGCTAGGACGTTGGCGTTACTTCATAGAGGTGGTTGGCAACCAGATGCCGCAGGCCGGAAGATATGCCGTATACTTCATAGTGCGCCGAACACGCCCGGTTGTGGTGCAGTACGTATCGCAGACCCAGGGACTGCTTACCTGGTATGAAAACCAGCGCCTCACCGCCACCCTGACTGTCGCTTATGGCTTAGACCAGTGTCAGTTAGGCAGTGCGCTCACTGCACCAAGCTTGATGCCGCTTGTGGATGCCTACCGAGTCGGCATGAAAGAGGTTAAGCGCTCCCTTAAAATCGCAACGCGCATACTTGGCTCGGGTAACTCCAAAGTCTCCTTACTCCGTCGAAGGGTACGGGATTCCGGTCGCTTCATAACTGAAGTGCTTGAACTTGAAACGGTGACCCAAAGTTCTGACCTGGCCCTAATGAACCCACTGTCGGCGGAAAGGCTGCTCGCAGGGGTCAAAGACGCCGGAAATCGATTGCTCGGCATCCGGCAGGTACCGGTGAGCCAGAAAGTCGGATTGCTCCGACTACAGCGGAAACTGCGCAACCTCGGCTCAAATGAGCTTGCCTCAAGACCGGAAGGACGGAAAATGGTCAGTAAAACCCTGCGCGCCCAGGTGAGGCTGCTGCGTGAACTGAACCGCGGATTGAGCAGCTCGGTTGACCTGACGGTATCTCAACTGAGCGTCACGCAACTTGAGCAGGCGACATGCGCGGCGCTGTTTCCGTGAGAGCACCCAGCCCCACACCTGCAATGAGCTTGCGGGCAGCTGCACGTCATATCCGACGAAAAGCGAGGAAAGGGCCAACCTCCCTGACAAGGATAGAACAGAGGAGGAGAACTCCCACTAGTAACAGGATCCAGGGGGCAAGGGCAGTGCGCTGGATTGTCTCCCGCCCCACACCACTGACCTGATCAGGATTTGGGTTCACAATGCCCCCACTTTGGGCAGCGATTCCGTGCAGCAATGCTGCATCAATTCCACCCCCGCGTTTCTCTCCAAATAGATCGCCGGGAAGATGGAACGCTATCGGTGTAAGCAGCTGGCCGTCAACCTGCAGGGTCACTTCATACTTCCCTGCCTTGGGCTCTTTTAGTGCAGCTACAAAGCGCCCACGGGCTACTTCTGTAAAAAGCGCCTCCGTTACCCCTCCACTGGGCGGTGTGACAGCGGCACTCACTGAGGCGACAGCGCCCTTGGTATAGAGTGTTGTGTCCAGCTTCAGTTCGCCTGACTCCAGGTAGTAGCGCAGATCGAACTTGATATCTTTGCCTTCTGACCTCTCAGTACCCTGCGCTGCCTCCAAGATCTCAGACCAGAACAGGTGGAACTTAGGCCAAGAAGCCCAGTAGCTTGACCAACGACCATTAGCGTCCGAGGTATACGCAATACTACGCCCCTTCCCCACATCCCAGGAGGCCAGGAGCGGTTCGGCTTTATCCTTGCTCATCGTCACAAGTTCCAATTGTGCATCCGGTCGCGGACGAGTCTGTACGTATCCTCGCACCGGAGGGAAGCTCACGATGGAGGTGCTGGCCTCGCGCCCGCCACTTCTCCGCACAAGGAACTCCTGCTGCTCCCGCAACGTTTTCTCACCCGTGCTCACCTGAAGGTCAGAGAGAAATATTCGGGGCAGACTGCGAGGATCCGACGTTTGATAAAATCCTCCACCGCCCACCTCTGCCATACTCTTGAGGAGCCCGTCATCTCCTTCAGCTCCCACAAGCACGGTGGAGACTGTAATTCCATACAGCCGAACCTGGCGTACGAATTCAAGGTAATAGGGTCCTGAGTCGGGAATCTTTCCGTCGGTAAGCACGATCATGTGTTTACGTCCCGCATCGGCTTTGACCAGTGCGCGCCGAGCCTCGTCAAGAGCCGGCAGCAGATTCGTACTCTTGGTGGGAAAGAGTCGATCAATTCGCTCATACGCCCTGGGCCTAATGCGGGACAGCCGATCCATATCCAAGGCGTTAAACGGAGCGACATCGAATCCAATCACCCCCACATAATCGTCATCTTTTAACTTATCTACGACGGCCTTTGCTGCTTCCTTTGCGAACTCGATCCGCTGATCAGTGGCCATGCTGCGGGATTTGTCTAGTACAAGCTGCACAGCCACATTCAATCGCTTCTTCTCGGTCTGCGGGGGCACAAGCTCGACCGGCAGAATGGCGGCAACTTCCGTCCCAATGTAGCCTCCCAGTCCAAAGCTGCGATCACCCCCGATCATTACGAGCCCACCACCGTTCTTCACATGAGAGGCAATTGCTCCCAATGCCGATCGTGCAAAAGCGTTGGCTGGCACATTGTTGAGGACAATCACTGATACTTGCTTCAGATCAGGGAGTACAAGCCCGCCCCCGGATGAGGTGATCGACTGCACCCGAAAGCCTTGATCTTCAAGAGCACCTTTTAAGAGACGTTCATCGTCCTTGCCGCCATTGATTAACAGTATGCGTTCACGCTGCTCGGAGGAAAGGTAAGCGATGGCCGAGCTGGGTGAAAAATCACCGTCCGGAAACTCCAGCACTGCTCTGATCTCCTTAATCCCTTCCTGGGCAGGATCGCTTTGCACTATGACCACCTGGTTCTCGCGGGCCCCAAGATTCAACGGAGCATCATGCACCTTCTCTTTGTCATGAAAGACTTGCAGAGTGGCTCGAGCTTCTCTCTCGCTGCGATTGGTCACGGACACTCGAATAGGAACAGCCTTCTGAGCGGGGGCCAGAAGCGGAACATGCAGCTGTTCGATCCGTACTTCTGATGGCTGTTGAAGGTGCGGGGGCACTAGCGGATGCACTTTGAGCAAGGGGTGAGAGTCCAAGTAGACGAGGGCATCCCCCTTGGTCTGGTAACCATCGCTCGCCAATAAGACTTCGGCTGCTCCCAATCGAAGTGCTTGGTCGAGAGTCACCTCGAAGTTAGTTTCTCCCGGGTCGAGTCGATTCCAAGAATTCTTTAGAGCCGAAAAGGAGTCGATATCCCTCAACGGTATCGCATACGGTGCTGCAGAATGAGCGAACGGAAGGACCGAGACATGGTTCCCCGCGTCCTCGTAGCGTCGCAGGGAGTCAACAAGCGCATCGCCGAGGCTCCCGTCGACCGAGTCAGACACATCTACCAGGGCAACGATATCTGCTGAATGTTCTGTCGTCTCATAGTGCGGATCGGCAAGGGCAAGGCACAGAAGCAAAAGAGCCGCACACAACACCCCGCTGCTCCAAGGAAGCACCACGCCCCGTCTTCTCTGCAGAAGCGCCAGCACGACCGTGGCCAGCGCGAGTGGCACTGCCCACCAGAGCAGAGATGCATGTGAGAAGAAGAGCATAGTCCTAACGCCCACTCCGAACCTATGCCCCTACCGAACCTGCACGGGGTCGTGCGGGGATCAGATAGCGGACTACGTCAAGTATCAATGCGAAGAACACAATCAGTGCAAGCCATCCTGCGATGCCAGAAACCGAGGGCATCTGCTCTGCCCTTTCCTCAACCGTCGGTAGAACTATCCCTGTGGCGGTCAGGAGGTCCGACTCCCCAGGACTAAAGAAGTTTACGGCAAGCAAAGTAGCATTACGATCCCCCTCCTCCGGGTACACTATGAAGGGGCCTGGGCGAGTGGGCAGTGCAAAAGGCTCCCCAACCACTGGTTCCTGCACCTCTCCATTTCCCACCTCAACTCTATGCAGCGGCCCCGTCAATAGCATCGGCGTCTTGAGGACTCGGTATCCTTGGGTCAGCGTTGTCCGCGCAAGCCATTTCAGACTGTTCAACAGCAACACACTCGAAAAAGGATCTCGTGACCCTCGAAATGGAAATATATCGAGACCAAGCCCAACATAGCGGCTGTTGTCCTTGCTGCCAGCGACAACCACCGCTCCCGTGGTAGTTTCTACAATCGGCTCCATCCATAAAGGCGAGGTGATGCGCAATATTTGAATGCTTCCCAATGCGCCAAACTGGAGATAAGAGAGGACATCGTGTCCCTCGCTCCATGCGCTGATTGATCCTTGCTGTGGAGACTCGCCAAGCGTGAGCTCCGGCATTGAAGAAAGCGAAAGAAGGGTCGGAATCGTTGGAATGAAGTCGAGCGGAGTTCGATCCACGATCGCCAATCCGAACTCATGTCCCCCTGCCCCACGCGGCTTCTTCAACTCCTCAATCGAGGTGGACTCGAAATCGAAAAGAGTAAGCTTCTCTAGTCCAAGTTCCGCGAGTGAGCGTGGACTGACCACGGCCACTCGGGTACCCGTAGATTGAGCCGTAACCCACGCGCTGTCGTCGAGCGGAAGCACATCTCCTCGCGTGCCGTCGCTGAGGACCGGCTCAATACGAAAGTGATAGGCGATTCCTGCCGACGCTTCCGGCAGCTCTATCGGAACTATCCGTTCCTCACCCTGCTTCAGCTCAATATCAAAATTGCGCAGCGGCACAGGACGCCAAACTTCTTTTATGCTTCTTACCACCTCCGATACGATGCGCACCTCTGCAGCCTGCTCAGCAAACGAGCGCACTCGAAGCTGTGCCGTGTGACCCTTGGCAAGGGGGCTAGGCGGCTGGAGCGAGACATCGCTAATGGTAATATTGTCACGGCGCAGTCCCTGGGAGGCTAGTGAAAGGGTCTGCCAGCGCAGATTCGCGGGCATTGTCGAGGGAGCTTCGATGTCGCTGAAGACCGCTACGACATTCACTGCTGGGGCTGAAAATGCCTGGGTCACAAGCTGGGCGAGCCGATCCTCCACGTAACGAACCGTGCTGCTCGCCACGAGCGCCTGGGCTTCGGTTGGAGAAACGAATGCGCCAAGCGCGCTGTCTCCAGGTTGCAGTACAGCCACTTCACTGAAAGAAGAAAGTGCGCTCAGGTACTGTGCTGCGCGTTCCCTCAGTTCAGCATGTACTGTCGTATCCCCAAACCGTGCCGCGGTGCTCAACGAGGAATCAAGCACCACTACGACTCGCTGGGCCGTACCCCGGAAGTATAATCCTGCTGCACCAAACCCGAGCAGCAGCAATAGCAGTAGCTCAAAGTAGAAGCGAGTTGGCGGCTTGAAGGTTCTGCGGTACTTCGGCTGACGGGGCAGCAACTTCAGCAAGAGCACACTTGAAACTATCCTGCGGGGTGCCGAACCTCGTCGAAGGTATGCGTACACTAAGCCAGCAAGCGCAAGCGGAATAGCACCTAGCATCACCGGATATAAGAATCCCCATTGCAACATGCGTGCGCTCTTCCCTACTTAGAGGCTATACGACAAGCCCTGTGCGTATTAGGTTTTCTACAACAAACTCTGTGAGCGGTTGCCGCGCATCACACAGCACATAAGCAATGCTATGCGAGTGGAAGTAGTCGACCAACCGCGCATTAAATGAATCCATCAGAGCGCGATACTCTTCCCGCAACCGCTGGTCCACTACGATCTCAAGCTGCTCGCCGGTTTCGCTATCAACGGCTACCATTGCACCCTCAGAGATCTCTCTATCTTCGGGGCCGAGCAGCTGCACCACGGTAATGTCGAGATTCCGGGCCCGCATAGCGTCGAGAATCGCAATCGTATTCTCCAAGGGCATCAGAAGATCGGAGATGAAGATCGCCACCCCAGGAAATCCCACCCGACTGATTGCCCGCTGCGCCGAAGACAGAAAGTCGTACTGAGCGCCTACGGTCGCGGATTCCAGGGTCTCTGCGATCCTGTGAATCGCTCTTGGGCCTGATGAGAAAGGTTGATCGCCGGAGCTGGGAATCGAAACGCACACGCGATCCTGCTGCATGAGTGCTATGTACGCAAATGAGAGTGCTATATCCTTGGCACGCTGCCACTTGCCGCTGCCCGACGGCGTATCCATCGAGGCAGAGTCATCCAGCAGCACCAACACTGAGAGGTCCTGCTCCTCCTGGAATCGCTTCACATACACACGATCGCTGCGCGCATACACTCCCCAATCAATGTGCCGCGGATTATCTCCGAGTTCGTACTTACGATAGTCCGCAAACTCGATTCCATGCCCACGTTTCGGTGATACATGTCCACCCTGACGTGACCCCAAGAAGGCGCGCCGAGAGCGGATCTTAAGCAGTTCAAGCTGCCGCAGATATGCCGGGGTAAAGTTCGCAGGTAACATCTATGTTATTTGGCGCTCCGCACCTCTTCGATAATGTCATCGGCAGTCACTCCGTCAGCCTCGGCCTGAAAGTTCAGAATCAAGCGATGGCGTAACGTCGACGCCATTGCTGACTTCACATCTTCAAATGCCAGGTTAATTCGTGAATCAAGCAGAGCCGCTACTTTCGCACACAGCACCATCGACTGAGCTCCGCGCGGGCCCGGACCAAACCTTACGTACTTATTCACCTTGTCTGTCGCATAGTCACTGCCCGGTGTGAGCGCCATCATGATGCGCACCACCACCTCTCGAATGGGATCTGGGGCAACCACCTCTCGTACGAGCAACCGCATCCGCGAAATCACCTCCTGCATCTGTTCCGCGGGAAGGAGGGTACGCACCTCCGGAATATGCACCCCTGTGGTGCGCCTTAGAATCTCCTTCAAATCTTCACTACTGGGTGGAGACACTAGAAGTTTCACTAAGAATCTATCGAGCTGCGCTTCCGGCAGTGGATAGGTCCCCTCCAGCTCGATTGGGTTCTGAGTTGCCAGAACAAAAAAGGGCTTGGGAAGTGTATAGGTTTGATCGAGTACCGTGATTTGCTTCTCCTCCATCGCCTCCAACAATGCTGCTTGCGTCTTGGGAGTGGTTCTATTCACCTCATCGGCAAGCACTATATTGGCAAACAGGGGACCCGGTTTGAAAGTGAATGATCTCCGTCCGCTCTCATCCTCTGTTAAGACCTGAGTGCCTGTAACATCGGATGGCATCAGATCGGGGGTAAACTGTATTCGCTTGAACGATAGTCCAAGCACTGTGGAGACAGATTTCACGAGCAAAGTCTTGCCAAGTCCCGGTACTCCCTCCAACAGCACATGCCCGCCCGCAAATATGGCGCTTAACGTGCCGCGAATGATGTCCTTCATTCCTACCATCATGCGGCTGACTTCATTCTCGGCATCAGAGAACACTTGAATGAACTCATAAATTGCCTCCTCGAGCTCCTCGGGACTACTCGAGCTAAGGCCATCACTTGTGTGTTGTTCGGTCATCTGGGCTCCTCAACCTATAAGTGGCATCACAAAGATATTTATGAATCCACTTCTAGTCTCGCAAAATATCCTGATACTCCGGCGGTACCTGCTGTTTCACAATATTCTCTTGAGTATCTGGTCGGGTCAATTGGACGTTTGCCAGGTCAGTTCGGGCGGAGGCCTCCTTGGGGTTAAGGGCACGCACTCCTTCTGCTGAAGTGAACCGTGTATCAAACTTTTCATCACCTAATGGAATGCTCTTCTCTTCGAAACCTTTGGGCCCTTTGAGCCCCTCTCCTTGCGGACCCTCCTGCTCCGGATTCGGCCCAGAGGTCAACTGTTGTCCTTTTGACGCGCCGGCGTCTTGAGGCGGCGATTTAGATTCCTCCTGATCCTGCCCGGAGTCAGTGCCGGTTCCAGTGTCTGACTGAGATTTGTCCTCCCTAGCTCCTGATGCAGATTCGTGTTGTGCATCGCTCTCCGCCTTTTCTTGGCCGGATGCTTGCTCCCCCTCTTTCTTCCCCCCTGCACTGCCCTGCGCTGCTTGCTCTGGTTTAGCTGAATCGCCCTCTTGCTGTTGCTGACCCTGCTTGTTTGGTCCCTCACGGGCCGCATTCTCTTGCTGCTGTTTCAATTCCTGGACTACCTCGGCTGCTTCCTTTACAGCCTGTTGCCCGGGGTCACCCGACTCCGTGGATCCTGTTTCCTTCTGGCCAGTCGAGCCATCGCCAGTGGAGCCCTCTTGATCCTTCTGCTGTGCAGACTGTCCTTGCCCTTCACCGCCGCTCTGTCCATCAGAGGGCTTTTGTCCTTCTTTCTCTCCCTGCCCCCCCTGCCCCTGGCCCTCGCCGGCTCCGTCCTCACCCTCGCTCTTGCTTTGAGCCTCCTTCGATTCTGAGCTGCCGGACTGCTGCTGCTCCTTTGCCCCCTGCTGGCCTGACTGCTGATCCTTCTTGTCTTCCCCCTGACCGGATTGCGGCTCGGATGAGTCCTCCCCACTTGACGACGATGATGAGGAAGAGGAGCTCGATGAGGAATCTCCAGACTGTGACGTCGGTGTGGGAGAGGGCGTTACAGATTGCGCTTCTGCAGGATCGGGAGTGGGGGTTGGTTCCACTAGGCTTGGGGGAGTTTGCTCCTCGACTATTGTGGTCACCTGTTCGGAGCTCTTTGACTCCATCTCGTCAAGCGCCTGGGCTATCGCATCCTCGGCGCTTTGCAGGGCTTGCGAAAGTTCTTCGCTCCCTAAGGGCTCCTCTTGCAGGGTTTCTTTGAGCGCCTCCATTTCGGCTCTCACCGCTTGCGGTAACGCTGCGTTCTCCAGGACCTGCTCGACAAGAGCAAGTTGTGGATTAGGTTTCTCGTCTCTGTTGACCAGGAGAACCGCGAGTACAATCAGAATTGCGCTACATCCCAGGCAGCCCTTTTCGACACGAGAGAGTCTAAACGGTACCACCCTCTCGGGAGTAAGGCTTGCCCAAAGCTCCTCGAGTTGTCCTTCAATGATGCTGCTGCGCACATCTCCGGAGCTCTGCATGGTGAGCTCTGAGTAGGCGAGACTTCTATCTTTTGCTGGGACCGCCCCCTCTAAGATTCGGCAGATGTCGGCCACAGCCGGACGACGTACCCAGAGCCTGTCACGTAGGAGCGCAACGAGAACTAGCAACGCAAGCAGGGCGAGCATCAAGCCCAGGGAGAAGGCAATCAAGCTGCCGATCACGAGCAAGAGCACGCTTGCAGCGATAACGGTAAAGGCGATGAGCGCAGCAGCGAGAATGCGGCGTACAAAAAGGCGCGCTCCTGTGCGATCGATGAGCAGATTAAGATTTGAACTCATTTGGCCTGTGGAGGCTGAAAAACCCGCATTCTACACCACCATAAACCAACACACCGGGGCACCCCTTCGGAGAGCAAGCCAGACTTGGGCTCGAGTCCCCCTCATACACAACATCCTCTAGCCCACAGCGCAGGCTGACGTGAGCGAAGGTTTGATTATACCCGATCCTCATTCGATTCGCATGCGGGGCCCCTCATCGAGGGGGAGCTCTAGTTCGGTGTATCCCTAGAATCTCTTTTTTAAATAGCTTCTCGCCACGCCGAGCTTGGAGCGATTTTTAAATGGCCCTGGACGGGGCCATTTAAAAAATTACTTCTAGGGAGCCGGTTGCGGCGCTGCTCCGCGTCCGCGTTGATAGCGATTCACAGCTTCATTGTGCTCTTCAAGCGTTGCCGAGAAAATATGGCCCCCCATACCATCAGCTACAAAGTAAAGGTAAGAGGTTTGCGCCGGCTCGACCGCCGCTTTGATCGCGGACTCTCCGGGGTTGCAAATCGGTCCCGGGGGTAACCCCCATCGTGTATACGTATTATAGGGATGATCAGTCTCCAAATCCGTCTTGGTCAGGTTGCCGTTAAAGTTCTTAATTCCGTAAATTACCGTTGGATCCGACTGCAACTTCATCCCCTGCTTTAAGCGATTATGGAACACAGAGGAAATGGTGGCTTGCTCCTCAAACTTCCCCGTTTCTTTCTCGATGATCGACGCTAACGTAATGACCTCATGGCGCGACAGCATTAGCGCATCGGCATTCGCACTGACTTCCGGGGTCCAACGCTTCTCTCCCTCTTCAAGCATCTGCCAAATGATCTGTTTAGGGGTAACAGGCTTTGAGAATTCATAGGTGTTGGGAAAGAGATATCCCTCGAAACTGTCTGCATTAATGCCTGCAGCGATCAGCAGCCTGCGATCGGTAAGCGCGGGGTCAAATACCGACTGTGGGAGGAGCTGGGCCTGCTCAAGGAGCGTCCCATACTCCCATATGCTCTTCCCCTCGGGAATTACCACCCGACGCTTAAGTACCTCGCCCTTAATAAGTTTGTTGAGGATCTCTAACGGGGTCATCGAGGGGGAGAACTCATATTCGCCGGCGCTGATGTCAGTATCGACTTTGCGCACCCGAGCCAGAATCTCCAGCGCCCATGCGTGCCGGACCACATCACGCTCTTTGATGAGCCTTGTAATATCCTTGAATGAGGAGCCTTGGGGGATCTCAACCAACACTACACTCGTGTTCTTGGCATCAACTGCTCGTAAAAAGGCACGACTCAGGAACCCATAGGCAAGGATTGCAACTATTATCGGGATCCCGATAAACAAGAATAGTCGAGTAATGGTTCGCATGGTTGCTACTTTAATCGAACACTTGCTGCCATGGGAAAAGTCATCGGCCACAATCCGACACAATCATATCGATTGGTCGACCTCCTGGTTGAGCACATGCTCCCCAATAGGCACCGTCTTTCCATCTAAGAAAGACTGCAAGAGTATAGATGCGGAACGCGCATCAAGCACCCCCTTCTCTCCTCCCTGAGCAATCCCCTCAAGGGCAGAAGCCTCGCAGGTAGAGGAAAACTCATCAACAAAGATGAACGCTGCCGTTACACGTCGCTGCAGTCGGCGGGCGAATCTCACACATTTGCGAGCTTGCGGACCCAAGGTGTTGTCCGCATTCAGCGGGATGCCGACAATGACCTGGGTTACCTTCTCCTTGGCTACTAGCTCGACAATCTGTCGCTCCGCTACTCCCCTACCGCGTTCAAACCATCCTATCGGGCGAGCCAGCCGGCCCTGCGAGAGCGCAGCGCCGACTCTCTTATCACCGATATCGAGGGCAAGGATGCTCATAGCAGAATGATGTCCTAACCTTAATTCTGATTCGAGCTTTGTGAGCCGCGCCAGCATTAAGGGAATGTGGCCGACACCTCGGCGCTTAACCGGTTAGTGTACCAACGAAGTGCACAAACAAAGTTTGGAAAACCTATTGTCCGTCAAATCCGCACTTGAGTACATTCAAGAGAATTCTCTATATTGACGACCTAACGCAAATGGGAGCTGGCTTGGAGAAGCTATTGCGTGTCGATAGCCTGCTGCTTGAATGGTTGCATTTTCAAACGACAGCGGGGCTGGGTCCGACATCCAATAGCATAACGTTCACACGCTTCCCAATCGAGGATATTTCGAACAACGTTTGATGGCGATTGGCGTCACTTTTGAGGTAGGTAAAGTTTGTTAGCGTCACGAATTGGTGATCGATGGCTCCCCTGGATCCTGATCACCCTCACCGCACAAGCAGTGTTTTTGGGGATCGGCATATACCTGCTATCTGCTCGTCCTGCGAATGAGTTCGCATTTGAACTACCTGCAATCGCGCCGTCATCCTCGGAGCTTGCCGCGTCGGAGGTTGAGCAGCTTGTAGTACCCCACAGCGATATACAGCCCTCGCAAGTTCCGCCCCCACCCCAAGTGGATGCGCAGACCTATACCGTCCAACGCGGTGACACATTAGCAAAGATATGGACTAAGGCAGGCGCTGCGTATGCCTCCGCCATAGCCGCCGAACGAGCACTCAAGGCGCTTGATAAAGAGGCACTCACGATCCGACCCGGCGATGAGCTGCGCCTGTTCGTCAACGATGATAGCGGCACAGCTGCAATTACCCGCATGGAGCGCGAACTTAAGGGAGGGAAATTACTTATCCTAGAGTCGACGAACGGCACGGAGTACGCGGCACGTTATGAAGAGTTGCCGACCACCGCTGTGGAGCGCACCGTATCCGGATCGGTTACATCATCGATCAGCCATGCTGCGGTCAATCTGGGCGTTCCCTACGACGTAATTGACGACGTGGTAGACCTCTTTGGCGCCCGCGTTTCCTTTCACCGTTCCATGCAGCCAGGTGACACCTTCACCCTCGTATATGAAGAACTGGTTGCCGCGGATGGAGAAGTATTAGTAGTCAAGCCGCTCAAAATGGCATCTCTTGGCATGCAGGGAGCTTTACTTGCTGCGGTCCGACATGAGGGCACCGATGGCAACGCTTACTATTTTGATGAACGGGGAGAGCAGCTCGGCAGTTACTTTCTCCGCTATCCTGTCAATTTCTCGCGCATCTCTTCAGTGTTCTCCAAGGCTCGATTCCACCCCGTACTGCAGCGCCATAAGCCACATCGCGGTGTAGACTTCGCTGCGCCTGTCGGGACGCCCGTGCGCGCCGTGAGTGACGGAGTCGTTGTTCGCGCCGGTTATAATGGAGGAGCCGGCAATATGGTGACAATTCGTCACTGCGATCGCTACACGACCCAATATATGCACCTCTCTAAGATATCCGCCGGGCTCCGAGCGGGAACTCGAGTATCGCGCGGACAGGTTATCGGAGCAGTGGGCAGCACCGGCCTTGCCACTGGCCCACATCTCCATTTTGAACTGTTCGACCGTGGAACCTATGTCGACCCGCTTGGCGCACAGTTGCCCCGTCTTGTCGTTAACTCTCAGCAGATTCCGCAAACCGTCCTCGCTCAAGCACTCAACGCCCTTAAGCGCGAACACCAGAGCGTAGTTCTAGCGGCTGAAAAGTCCGAGACGGGCAAAGCTGCCGCCTAACCGCAACAGGGTACTTGACACCTCTCCACGCATCGTAGGCCGATAGATGCCACCTTGGAGCCGTGCACGGGCCTGATGAAGATTTCGATGCTGTCATGTGCTACGTTACACACGCATGCCTGATCAATCTTCCCCTGCGATTGCAATTCTCACCATTGGCAATGAACTGCTCGATGGGAGAGTACGCGATACGAATGCATCCACATTAGCCGACCTGTTGCGTGCCAGGGGTTTTGTTATCGAATCGATAGCAACAGTCAATGACGATGCTCGTGCAATCAAAGACGCGCTCTCCTTTCTTTTCTCCCGCACCACATGCGTCCTCGTGTCCGGGGGGCTCGGTCCAACCTCTGACGATCTCACCCGTGACGCCGTCGCTGAATTTTTTGGCGTGCCACTGCAGCGGGACCCAAATGTGGCTGCGCATCTAGAACGCTTCTTTGCCGCACGCAAACGCACGATGAATGCTACTAACCTGCGCCAAGCCGATTTTCCCCTGGGGGCCGAGGTACTTCCTAACGCACAGGGCACAGCACCCGGGTTCACTCTATGCAGGGCGAGCCACAATCAGAGGATTTTCTGCCTTCCAGGAGTACCGCACGAACTCCTGCATATGTGTACTGCTGAAGTGCTGCCCCTGCTTTCCAAGTATTTTCAATCACTCACTCCTCAGGTTACCGGGATGCTCAAGATATTTGGACGGACCGAGTCCGATGTCGCTGCTGCGATTGAGAGGATCGTGCTGCCCGAGCGTTTGCATGTTGGATACCGTGCATCATTCCCTGAGGTACACCTCACTTTCGTATCTCCCTGCGGGGACTCCGAGTCCGTACATGCCGCCCTGAACGAGGCGCGCGCCGCAATTGGCAGCGAGTATGTGTTTACCGAGGACCCGGAAGAGTCTATTGAGGCCCTTCTCGTCAAGCAGTTGAAGGCCACAGGCCATACACTTACCTGCGCAGAATCCTGTACCGGAGGGATGATAGCGGGCAGGATTACCTCGGTCGCAGGCGCCTCTGAGGTGTTCCATGGTTCGATTGTGAGCTATCAAAATCAGGTCAAAGTGGATCAACTCGGGGTCTCTGCATCAATCCTGGACAGACACGGCGCCGTGAGCGCTGAATGTGCGGAAGCGATGGCCCGCGGCGCGCTCGACAAGTTTCTAGCCACCTACGCACTCGCTGTCACCGGGATCGCCGGGCCAAGCGGAGGAAGTGTGGAGAAACCTGTAGGAACCTTCTATGTGGCGCTTGCAACAAATGATAGTTGTCAGGCCTTCCGATATTTCTTCATGGGCAGCCGGGGAAGAATCCGCACGTATGCAGCGACAACAGCCCTTGATGTAATACGCCGTGCACTTGCTGGTCATCCTCTCCGCAACGGTACTCCATCATGACCGACAGTATCGTCGAATTGGAGATTGAGGCTCTCGCTTACGGGGGCAGCGGAGTTGGTACGGTGACCAATGGACCGACTGCGTTAAAGGGCAAACGTGGATTTGTTCCATTCAGCGCTCCGGGCGATCGGGTGCGTGCACGAGTCGTCAACGATAAGCAAACGTTCGTGGAGGCTGCGCTGCTGCAGGTGCTCCATCCATCCGATTACAGGACCTCCCCGCGATGCCAGTACTTTGGCGCATGCGGGGGGTGCGACTATCAACACATCACATTGCAAGCGCAGCGGGAAGCCAAGCGCGCACTAGTAGAGAGCACATTGCTGCGACAGTTCAAGGTGATTCCGCAACAGGGAGTGACGCTGATCGGAGCTGAGCTTCCGGGTTGGGAGTATCGTCGCCGAATATCGTTACATGTCGATGCGGCTGGCAACATGGGGTTCTACCGCCCTAGATCTGGCGAGGTAGTCGCAATCGCCCAATGCGCTATCAGCAGCCCAGAGATCAACCGGGCAATCGGCCTGCTGGTAGAGCCGATCGGTAAGCTCGCCCCTTTGGTGGCCGGCGTGATCATAGAAGAGACCCAACAAGGGCCATCAATTCTCATCAAGCCGCGAGTTCCAACAGCGGAGAACGACCGACAGCTGGATTCGCTCAGGGGCATATTTCCATCCCTGCACATAGAGAGCATTGAAAAACGTGAGAGTGAAGACGCTGAAACTCTCGGTCATTTTTCCCAAGTGAACGCTGCGGCCAACAAGTTGCTCGTATCAACCATATGCGAGCGGCTCTCTGTTTCCCCAATCCTTGAGCTATACGCTGGTTCGGGTAACTTCACATTACCATTGGCACATAGAGGTGCACAGCTCACCGCCGTAGAGGTGGATAAGACCTTGGTGCGCCAGGCTCAGCTCCGAGCTCAGGAGGAAGGGCTTCAGAATCGCATCACCTTTCTCGCAGTTAGTACGGAAGCATTCTTGAGATCTTATACGCCGCGAGGCACCATACTCCTTGATCCCCCACGGTCCGGCGCAAAGGTGTTCGCACAAAGAGCCTCGCCGAATCAAGTGGAAAGGATAGTGTACGTCAGCTGTAGCGTTCCAACTCTGGGCCGTGATCTGCAAATTCTCAGCAAGAATGGCTTCCAGGTACATCACACCGACGTGCTTGATATGTTTCCCCAGACACACCACGTGGAGACCATTACAGAGCTCGTGCCGGCTTAGCCGCGACCAAAAATTCCAGCTGGTTCGCTGGAATCGACAGGAGCGGTCTGGAGTGAGAAAGTCCGCGACCGACATTCTGATGACAAACGTCATAGGATGCTATAAGTGGTATCAAAGAGCTGCTTTTGAAGCCACTTATAAGAGCAATCTAAAGAATTGCGTTAAGTTGTGCGCCGAGGAAGGGAGTAATGGCATCCGCGATGACCCGATGTCCGGCAGGGTTTGGATGGCAATGATCATAGAAAAGCGCAGAGGCCTCAGCGGACCTCAGAATCGGATAGAGGTCGAACACCGGAACATCAATGGCATGGGCGATCTTTTTTAGTTCCGTTTGCGGCGCAGTATCCTCAAACTCCGATTCAAGTTGAAAGAGGACAGGAAAGGCCACAATGACTAAAGGAATCTTTGCGGAATCCGTGAGCGAATGCAGTCGTGTCAGCTCACGCCGCACGACATCCCAAGACTCTTCGAGCCAGGCAGATCCCCAATCGTAGCGGGCCTGTGCCACGAGCTCGGCAAAGGCATCTTTACTCGTGCGCCACGGCAGCCGTGCAGCGCTCGGGACCCATTCAAGGTGCCTCCGTGCATGGGTCTGAATCCAACGATACTGCTGTAAGCGGACGAACAGGGTATCTACGAGTATGCTGTGGCGACGGATCCAGCCCCGATCGCCAATTTCACCGGCAAAACCCCATGGTGGACGACTGTCATTTAGGTAAAAGGCAAGCACTACAAGGTCTGGTTGGACCTGAGGAGCAAGATCCTCGAATAGATTCACCTCCTCAGTAATACCGACATTAGCGATGCCGGCATTTATTACCTGAACCGACGGTACGTGCACCTGATGCAGCGACCGTTCGGCAATTCGCACGAAGGTTTCCTGATCCGGTACGGAATCGGCGGCGGTTATGGAGTCGCCTAGGACGAGAATACGCTTTTCGCCTTCGGGCTTCGGCGAGGAGAGCTCCCGATGCCTGAGCCCCAGAGAGTTGATATGCAGCTCAATGTCACGCTGCGAGAGATAGTGATTGCGAATCACTACATGAGCATTCGGAACATAGCGACGACCTCGGCTACTTGTGGTAACCAAGAATTCAGGATCGGCCTCAAATGAACTTGCCGTGGTGGCGCCCTGCTGAACCACAAAAGCAACCTCTTCCCGAAGATAGAGCTCGATAAGCAAAAGCGAAACGAGCAGGCTCCCAAGGGAAAGGGTGACCCTGCCGAGTAGGGAGGATTGCCTTGCCACAGTCCTATCCGGGTCTATCAGCTTTCGCCGCCGGGTTCGTGGCGGCAGCCGGCACCTGCATAATCTTTCTTATCTCATCGCTCTTGGCGACTTCCATTGCCGTTTTATTTGCGCTGTTCTTGAGGTTCACAGAGGCTCCCACTGCAATTAGAAGTCTCACCATGGTCTCATTGCCTGCAGCACTTGCCAGATGCAGCGGAGTATTGCCCGCCTTATCGGTAGGATTCAGGGGATGCCCGTAGTCAATACAGACTTTAGCAACAGCATCACCACCCTTTACATCTTCCCCTGCCAGGATGTGCAGCGCCGAGTAGCCCTTGTTATCGGAAGCATCGATGCGCGCATTCCGCGAGGCGAGGAGCCGCACAAGCTCGATATCACCTTTCTTCACCGCCAAAAGAAGCGGTGTACGACCCTCACTGTCCGGCAGCTCGGTGTGGGCACCTAGCTGCAGTGCTTTTTCGGCGTAGGCGAGATCCCCCTGCTGCACTGCCATGCCGAGCGCGGCATTGAGATCGTAGAATGGGTCATCCGCCTGCGCCATCAGCGAGGTGGCGGCGCATGCTGTAATAACAATAATGAGCGTCGTAATTCGGTGCATGGGGCCTCCTGCGGTCATGTATAACTCATTCTCTAAACCGACTGCCACCCATCTAGAAATGATTCTTAGCCGCGAATCGGCATGAAGCTGAACCTCCGCCTATCGAGGAGCTCGCCAAAGCACACCGAACGGCAGCGGGCATGGCAGGAGAAAGGGTGAGGAATTGTTGACGAATGCTGACTTACAGCATGACAAGGGGAGCTCACAAAGTGGGCCTCTTGAGCAGGCTGCCGCGAGCCATGAATGGGCGAATAGTTCCAAGTACTCCTTTCCACGTCGTACACTTGTTCACGCGGGGAGACGGAGGGAGAGCGCATCCTCCCACAACGTGCGCAAGCTTTGCTCTGGATTGGAATCTCGGGTGGATCCTCGATTGACGGTAGATGCGCTGCTACTCACCGACATATCGCGTTGACGTTCCAATTCGCCTAACAAGATTACATGCCGCGAGCGCTTTGCTTGATGCAGCCTGCCCCAACGAGAGGTAACCTGGTGGCGTGCAAAGGACTTGGTGACAAGTCCGACTAACTGTCGAACCGCCGTATCAATGTATGGCGACCCAAGGCGGAATAACATTACTGTGCGCCCCCACAACAGTGTGCCCCCCTCGATCAGGGATAGTACCAGGTCTACCTGCAGGTCCCGCCGGCTATACCCAAGACCCTGGATAAGGCGCCGTGTAACCGTGCGCAAGGTGAAGGCACCCAGCGTCGCTCCCGACATGACCGAGATGACGGGGCGCGGCGCCAAGGTATGATGTCGCATAGAGCGCTCCGCAATCGAGGCGACATTCACTACCACATTTGCAAGTCGCAGCTTCGCTTCGCGAAAAGCGTCGCAGCCGTTGTAAACAAGGTCAATCAGAACACCAAGCCGCTTTTTATCATCCTCGCTTGCATGGCCATTTCGAATGCGCTCTGCCAGCTCCTCACACAACAGCCTATCACGCTTCCAACGCACGCCGTTTGAATCGATCCGTTGAAACAGCCATTCAAGGCCCCTCACTCTTTCATGGGTTAGACGTTCCTGCAGGCGGTCATATGCTCCTAACACCGTCATCGGCTGCCCTTTGCGGAGCAGTCGCAAATCAAAGAGCTGGTGTCCGCCAAACTCACGTGCCAGATCCCAATCAAGATCTCGCGGCACACGCAAACTCCACCAGAACACCTTCACGCCCTGGTGCACACACTCCCCTATCCTGCCTTCACTGCGCAGGATGGTCTTGGCTACCCGAAGCGTAGCTCGCCAGACTCTTCCAAAAGAAAAATCATATCTAGAAAACTTGCTGCGGTACTCGTCGGCAATGCTCTCCTGAACTCGCGCATCTTTTCCGCGCAAGCATTCGCGTGCTCCCTCAAAATCAGCGCCAAATCCATCGAGGCAGTGACGCACGAGCTCTGCCGAAGTAAGGGTACCGCGCTCCACGAAGGAACGCAGGATCTTGATCTCGTCCGGACGCCTTAGCCGCCGTAATGAATCGCTCCAGAAGCTGCTCTGATACTGATGCTCATATCGGCGAATAATTTCCTGATCGGCGGCGGCGGAGAAGCGGTAGAAGATCTCGCCTGGCCATTCCGAGCTGATGCCGACGCAGGCACAGTGAGCACGCGCAGCCCCGGCACCATACTCGTCACCGCTTACAGTAGCCATGACCCAGTCAACTACTGGTGCTGCAAGCCCCCTCTCGCGCAGCCCCTGAGAGGTAAGCGGTTCTCCCATAATGGCGTGGTATCGATCGCGAACATTACCCTCTCCCGCCTCCACTATACGTTCAAACAGCAGCATGAGTTCCAATACATATCGCCGTTCCGTCCCTAGCAGCGGTACTAGATGCACCGCCGCATCGAGCTCCTTGCCCTGAGAGAGCGCGAGGAGCGCATTGGCCTGGACCCTGGGAAAGCGCGCCTCTATTACGTCCTCTATTCTCTCTGCACCACGAACCAGGAAAGCGCACTGTCGCGGGGTGAGTGCGCGCATCGCCTGTGTCCGCTCCGGCTTGGAGAGTGATTGCAGCAGCTCCATGAGCGCGATAAACCCCGATACGCCTCGATTTATCTCAACAAAGAGGGAGCAGCGAGCAAACTCGATACGATTGTCGTTGACGAGGGCTCTCGTGCGCTGCGCATGCGGTTCGTTCACATACGAGCGTAGTGCCTCGATGAATCCAGCCCGCATACTGCGGCCATGTTGGCGCTCTTCCCGCACTACGTCGGCAATCCCTACCTCGACCCCCCACCGTTCGCTGAACGCTCTTGCCAACGCTCCGAAATGAAAGAATGACAACAGTCGAGCTCTCCAGGAGAAAAAGGCACGGTCGGCCCACTCAACGAAAGACATGCCATATCGTTCCTCAAAGACCCTTAGAATGCTGCATCGGTCAACTGGTTCTCGCTGCATGAGGATCCGATGAGCAGACCCAACGTTGGCGTGGTACCACCTCATGCTGCCATGCAGAGACATCGCGTCTCGGTCCGCCTCAACATAGCGTCGATCTCCACACCGTTCGCCATCCCTCCTCACTCGCTCAATGGCGCTGCGCAATGTCGGGAATTGTGAGAGCAGATCTTCATAGCCGATATAAAGCCGCTTCGTCTCCTCTTGCAGATCTCGTACACGTCCCGGGTCGTATGCACGGCCCCGCGCGTTTGCTAGTGCTTGGCCAAGTTCAAAGGCACGCAGTTCAAGCGCCTGCAAGCGCATGACGAGCTCAACTTTCTCCCGGCCAACCGTTTCGGCGTATGCCCGATCCTGCAGCTGCAGACTTTCCGCTATCGATTGCTGGAGCAGGGCGGGATCCTCCCTCAGCTGGCTTGCATGCCGCTGGATAAGCAGCCGGATGTCTTGGTCAATCCCCTCAGCAACATCCTTACTCCCTCCCGTCTGTTCTTCGGCTAAGCCCCTGCCTCGCTTTTCGACAAGGCTCTGCAACTCGCTCCAGAACGATTGGTACCAATCGAGAGCAGGTACACCGACGACAGGTTTCTCAACAAGCAAATGCGCTTTTGAATGCTCCAACGACATAGTAGCCGTCGATAATACATCGGATACCGCGCTATGTATCCAGCAAAGCGGGATAGCTAGAAAAACTCTAGGCCTTAGCTTGCACTAAAATGAGGTGCTCGTTACAGGCTCACTGGCTTTTATGGCGCAATGAGTTCATTGCATTATGTTGGACGAGCCCACTGATTGGTAGCGAAATGCTGCTTCGGTAATCGCATCCAACACATCGACCATGCTACGCCCAGTTGCGGTGTGCAGCATAGGTCGGCCATCATCGAAGCGTATTGTTATCGAATTGGTGCTAGCCCTGCTGATCTCACAATGAGGAAGCATAATACCATTATCGCGCAGCTTCACTCTGACAAACTCTAAAGATCGTTCAAGTGCGGAGGCATCACCCCCCAGCGCCGCTTCAGGACAGGTCACATCGAATCGGTTAATCCGAGCGAAGAGGTCAAGACGGATCGGCTTGGGGACGAGAAGACCATCAACTGTCGTAAATTCCGAGGAAGGACAATAGGCGACCACCTCATATTTATCAGTCAAGGGCCAGTTAGCGCGGGGGTACCTACAGAAACTTGAAAAGTGATGCAACTCTCGAATCAGTACCTGCTGAATCGCAATAGCTTCGAGCTCTCCAGAGATCGCTATCACCTCTAGTTTCGGCTCATCGGAAACCTGAATATCATCGTAATGGACCCCTTTAAAGAGCCGTGCTCTCTTGAGCGCAAACTCAGCCTGCGCTGCATACTCTGCCATCCGCTCACGTTGCTCTGATCTGTCATCACCAAATTGGTTGAAGTCTGGAACTGTGAAGCCAATAGGACTATCCAAGCTCGGCCAGTCATTCATGATAGTGGCAGACATTCCGGAGAGACCCCGAGTCTCACCACCTGGTCCCTCAAGCTCCAGTTCGCTCACCCGATCTTTGTGAACTACATCTTTTTGATCTGGGTGCTGCCAGGCGGTAAGCAATGCAGTCCACTTCGCTCCTAGCCGCGCAAACTCAACGGCAGTAAGCCGATAGCTCCCTTCTACATCCCTCCCTATGATCTGACTCGCGCACTCCCTGACTAATGCACTGCGCACTCCTCCATCAGCATTGTTAACACCGATCAGCCTCAAACTCCCCAGGCCAAAGGCAGGTTCGTGTCGAATAAATGCGACATCTTCGCGCCGCAACCCCGCACTTCCAATGGCGGAGTAGGCCGTACGCTCTGCCTTAAACCCTTCAATCGCAATACGAGTTGCAGGATCGACCTCTCGCAGCGCAGCTTCCCTTTCGCCATCTAATCGGCGAGCAGGATTGTTGGAGAATGGATTAGGATTCGCCATCATAGGAGCACTACCAAAACTTGCCTAAGTTGCGATTACCCGAACGAGCTAGCGGAGGCGGTACACTACCACGACTCGAAGCTCACAAGTATTACGGGAACTACGGAATCTTATCTATTTTTTCCACAAGTATCCGGTTCAATCTTTATTAGCTTTCATTTAGCAAACAGCGTTTACCTTCTTCGGGTAGTCAAGGCAAGCACAATCATGGGACGAATACCCCCATGAAATCATACAAAGAAAGCTATAACTGCCCGATATTACCCGTTTATTTATGCATCACCTCACAGCGAGAACTGCCCATAACTGTTTCATACCGTCGTGCCGGTGCTCGGGGGAGCATTTTTACTAGAATCGTAGTTTATGGTGGCAACAAGCATCTCCACCCTACCGACCCCGTCGTCCTCGATCGCTCAAAAGGCGACCGAACTAACCTTCCCGGCCGAACAGTTAAGCGGCACTCTCCGTTTTCCCCATCACCCTGATTGGATCATAACCCCGAAAGCTGGCTCAACGATCGCTGTTCCCGAAAGCGCCTGCGCATTGGGTGAGAACGGCGTGATTGTGACTCCTGCTGTGCTGGTCCTCGCAGACGTTGAGATAAAAACACCAGATGGTCATGCCATGCGTTTTGATAGACTCCCGGTTGAGATAGTCGATGGAAGCGGGTTCAACGTACCCTCGCCACAACGCATTTTCGAACAAGCATCACTGCGTCGCGCAGCTTGATTCACACTCCAAGTGAGTACTCTCCTCTATGCGCATCGCTTCTTTAGCGGCCTTGCGAAGCGAAGCCGCAATGTCCGCAGATCTGCGCCTTAAATAACAAGGCTAGCGATTTGGCATCCTGAATCTCCCCCCGTGCAATCGCCTCCAGAGTTTCAGCCTTGGATAACACAACCGGCTCTATGATCTCATCCTCGTCTGGCACTCCTGGTGAGTGTGAGCAATCATTAGCAACGAAGAGGAACTGCCTTTCATCGCAGAAACCGGGCGCCGGATATAGCGTGCCAAACGGAATCCATGCAGTCGAATGAAGACTTAACTCCTCCCGCAGCTCTCGTTGTGCACACGCAAGGGGGGCTTCCCCGGGAATACGGGTGCCAGCCGGCAATTCCAGCAGCTCCGCTTCTATCGAGTGACGGTACTGCCGCACAAAGTAAATATCACCGCTTGGTGACAGGGGTAGAATCACTACTGCTCCCGGGTGTTTGACCGTTTCGTGACAGTGCCGTTTACCTTCAGCAGTCTCATAGGTATCACGTAAGACCTGCCATTTGAGTCCCTGATACATGAGTGATCTCTCGATGAGCTTCATAGAAAAGGCCCCGTTGCTCGATTTGCTGTACTCCAGTCAGACTGCTAAAAGTGTGTCCAAGAATACCCTGCGTGGTGTTCTTGAACACTGTCGGCTCTCCTTGGGTAAAGGCTTTTCACCATGTTCACAGGAATCGTTCAAGGGAGGGGTATTGTACGCGAGATCAGTGCTCGCCCAGGACTGCTGACCTTTCGCATAGCTCTTCCGACACCCGCCTCACAGAATCTTCAAACCGGCGCCAGCATCTGTGTCGACGGGGTTTGTCTCACAGCGACCCGAATCGAAGACAACATTGTGGACTTCGACGTAATGCAACAGACACTCACCGTTACCACTCTGGGAGGCCTCTCCCCTGGCGCTGAGGTGAATATTGAGCGATCGATGCAAAGGGGAGGAGAGATAGGGGGACATGTGCTGTCCGGGCATATCGATACCTCAGCCCAAATAGTTCGCCTTGAACAACCAGAGAACAACTACGTAATCCACTTTCAGGTTAAGCCGGAATGGATGCGCTACATTTTCGCTAAGGGGTATGTCGCATTGCATGGGGCAAGCCTGACGGTGGCTTCAATTGATCGAGACTCCAGCACCTTCTGTGTATGGTTGATACCTGAAACGCTTCGACTTACGACCTTCGGGCTCAAGAAGATCGGTGACAGGGTGAACCTTGAGGTCGATCGAACAACACAAGTGATTGTGGATACCGTTCGCTCCTTTCTTACTGAGCATCTCAAAGAGATGCTCAAAGAATCGTAAGCGCCCGTCCAACCGTAGGAAGGGTCCCCCAACTGGAGCGAACACTAGAATTGCCGGCCTTTTCCGGATACACGCATATTCATTTTTGGTGTTTACGCTAGGGTGACACTGAATAAGTTCAGTGCATCTCTAGCTGCGATTCTCCAAGGACCAATCCAGGATGTCGGGTACGCGTTCACCCTGCTTTGGAGTAAGTGCGCAAACCGCCGCGAGGGTATGTGCGCAGCACTAACCAGAAGCTGGCGGCGAGGAACAACGCTCCCGTTACTACATGCAAACTTGTTATTATCGGCCCCCTGGCTGAAAGGATGGTTGCAACCCCAAGAGCAACCTGGAGCGTTGTAACGATGCCCAGAACGGTCACAGCGCGCCGCAGCGACGCAGGTATAAGCGTTCCCCGCGTGCGAACGGCGATCAAGACGACGAATCCCAGCAAAACAAAGCCAAGGACTCGGTGCACTAGATGTAGCGATACTGCGGCCATATCCACCGGGACGAGCCCGAGCTCTTGGCGCATGCGATTAATCTCCGGCAGGATGCCGGGGGCAGGCCAAAGAGAACCGCCCATGAGCGGAAAGTCAGGGACAGCCAATCCCGCTCCATGATGGCGCATCAGCGCGCCAATTATGAGCTGCAAATAGGCAAGGACAAAGAGCACGAGACCCATCCTAAAGACGCCGCTCTGACTAGGAGCGTAGGGAGTCTCCTTCGCATATGAGTAGGCAATGGCGATTGTGAGCAGGAGAAACGTTTGCGCGACTACCCCATGTGATGCCGAAAGTAATGGCGGAAGTAGATGCAGGACGGTGAGACCTCCCAGCACACCTTGAAACACTACCATCACGACGGCAATCCAACCCATGATGCGCACCGACCTGCGCTTCTCAACGAGCGAGATCCAAATGCTCAGAATAACGGTCAGTAACCCGATAATTGAGGCGAGCAGTCGATGCACATGCTCATAGAAAATGATGCCCTTCCACTTAGCCGGAGAAAACAAGAACATGTTCTCACCGAACGTCGTCGGCCAGTCAGGCACGGCTAACCCAGCCATGTTGCTGGTGACGAGCGCCCCCTTCAATATGAGCAGGAGCACGGCTGCCACCACGCACTTGGCATAAAATCCCAGGGCACGCTGCTCCGCGCAGCCGACCCCCTTCTCCTCCTGCCTGAATCCTAAAGCGCTCGCCACAGATGCCGACATACCTGACGTCTCCCTCTCTTCGCAGCCACTATGCTGGTGTTCTTAGCCGCAATTGTGCATAAAGCCAGACCATCCTAGGAAAAGTGCCACTACGTTCTGCCACATCGTCGACGAACCCACGAAAGTATCGGGCTGGCCCCAACACGCTATAATTCACATCGCTTGCAGGAACCAGGAACCGATTGTGACAGCATTTTTTTCAGTGTACTCTGATCCATCGGGAAACTTCCAGCAGCAGCCCGGGAGTGCTGACACATACTGAGCTCATGCAGACCACTCCGCGACTCCATATCCTCGCACCAGGGTACCTTCTTCCACTGATCGCGGCTGCCGTTATAGCCCTATGGGTTCGTGCCCCCTTTATTTCCGCACATCTCCCTTACTTCTACGCTGAGGACGAGGCACACCATTTCAATCGCATTGTCGAGATGGTCAAGGAGGGGCGTTGGGACCCGCAGTACTTTCATAAGCCCTCCCTGCACTTTTATCTCCGCATGCCGGTGGTAGCCACAGCGTTCCTGTGGAATGTTCGTGAGGGCCACATTCGGTCGGTCAAGGAGATTCGGACGCGCGATCCCTACGGCTTGGCTGGATACAATTTTACGGCGTCACATCCGGGGATCGTAAAGTGGAACCGTGCACTCTCGGTGCTGCTTTCCGTAGGCGCTGTGCTGCTTACCGTCCTGATTGCATGCGAATTCTCATTCTCACCGCTAGTGGCGTTCGGCGCAGGGCTGTTGGTGGCACTATCCCCCGCTCATATCGATCAGGCAGCCGTCATCGGCGTGGACACTCCGATGGGCTTCTTTGCGCTGCTGAGCACCTGGCTCGCGCTCCTTTTTAGGAGAACCCAGAACCGGAAGTGGTTGTGGCTTGCAGCAGTCGCCGCAGGTTTTGCGGTTTCTTCCAAGTACAATGCGCTCCCTATACTTCTCGTCCCTGCACTTGCCGCTATCCTTAGGCCGGTCCGCAGTCCCGGGCTTGCCTTCGCAGTGATAATTGTTGGCGGCTTGAGCTTTTTCGTCGCGTCTCCCTTTATCCTGACAAGTCTCCCGCTTTTCTTGGATCATTTTGCATATGAAATTTGGCACTACGGTGTCGAGGGCCATGTTGGCCACACGGCAGAGCCAGGTCTCCCTCAAGCTGCCTTCTATTGGCAATGGATTAAGGGTTCTGCAATCGGATTCCCTGCTGCGCTATTCCTCTGGCTGGGGGCCGCAAGTGTGGTGATCCGACGAAGGCGGCGACTGATCGTCGGATTGGCTTTTGGAGTGCTGTTCTTTCTTTTGATGGTGAACCAAAAAGCCAACTTCACCCGTAACGTGATGGTGCTCATTCCGTGGCTCTCACTTCTTGTAGCACTGGCGGTTGATTCGATCTCTCGTATCCCGATCATTCCGGTGGCATTACGAGGTATGGCATCAGTTTTTCTATGGGCAGTGCTCCTCATAGCCCCCGCATCTCAGTTTCAAGCGCTACGGGCAGAGCTGCGTTCACATACCGAGTCACGAGCGCTTCTCGTTGAGTGGATTCAGTCCCAAGAACGAAGCCGCGAGATTGCTGTCGCTGGCAAGCTGCAACTTCCTTGGGCAACCCTTGCTCTCCCAGGTGTAAACGTTGTCGATGAACGCACGCTGAGTCCAGAGCAGGCTTATCTTGATGGATACGAAGTTCTTGCGGTGCGCACGCCGCTGCGCGAACCTTTCATTGCCTCTGGTTTGTATGAAGTGTCCAAGGAATTCTCCGGCTCAATGGATCTGCAGAGAATCATCAGAAACCCCGCGATTAGCCTGTTGAACGCTCTGCCGTGCAAAGAGACATGCCTGACCCGGCTCAAACCGTCAATTGCACCGATCGAGTGTAAAGCCCTTCCAGCCGATGGACGCTGCGATCTCGGACTGACGGGAGCAGATCAACACCACTGGTTCAGTTCGAAAGTAGCCTTACTGCGTATACGCCGGGATCCTCATAGCTCCAGCACCCACGCTCAGTTCAGGTTAATGTCGCCGTGGCCGGCCCAGTTAGTGACCATCGCTGCCGACACTCCTATAAATGTGAGCCTGCCCGAAGCAGGCAAGTGGTACGAGGTGTCGCTACCCCTTCAAGGGAGCGGGGACAAGGAGTTCCCGGTTCTACTGGCCAAAGTAGCCTCCCCGGTCGAACGGGGAATGAGCAGCGACCCTCGACGGCTCGGTGCCGCAATACGCTCGGGCGAGATTGATCCCGTGTCCTAACCGTATTAGCCTTGGTTCATGATTCTTCTCACAGGCGGCGCAGGGTTTATCGGGAGTGCGGTGCTGCGCCATCTCAATGATCATGGTCGCCGAGACATTGTCGTTGTAGACCACCTAGCCTCTTCATCGAAGTGGCGGAACTTAGTCGGCAAGTCATTCGAGGATTATCTCGATCGTGATGAACTGCTTAAGTATATCTTAAGCGATGCTCTCCCATTCAAGGTCAGGTCAATCGTTCACCTAGGGGCTTGTTCCTCCACCCTTGAAAGTGATGCCGGATATCTCCTGCGCAACAATACCAAGTACACCCAGCATCTATGCGAGTATGCGATCAAACACGGAATCCGCTTCGTGTACGCAAGCAGCGCGGCAACGTATGGAGAGGGGCTTGCTGGATATGCCGACGACGAAACCAAATTGGACGCATTACGTCCGCTCAATGCCTATGGTTTCTCTAAGCACCTCTTCGATGTGTGGGCGCATCAACGCAATCTTTTCAAGCATATAGTTGGCCTCAAGTTCTTCAATGTCTTTGGACCAAACGAGTATCATAAGGGTGAGATGCGTAGCGTGCTGCACAAGGCCTATGCACAGGTCAGGGAAAGCGGAACTATTCGCCTCTATAAGTCTTACCGCAAGGAATACCCTGATGGCGGCCAGAAGCGTGACTTCATATATGTGAAGGACTGTGCAGACGTCGTCATGTGGTTCCTCGACAACCCATCGGCGCATGGGCTCTTTAACCTGGGCAGCGGGCAAGCAAGAAGTTGGAACGACCTTGCGGGAGCACTCTTTTCGGCGCTCAAAGTTCAGCCGCGCATCGAGTATATTGATATGCCCGACCAACTTCGTTCACAATATCAATACTTTACCGAGGCTCCCATGCAGAAGCTAAGAGCAGCCGGATACGCCAAACCTTTTACCTCGATCGAGGGGGCGGTGGCTGACTATGTACAAGCCCACCTGTCCAATCCCTGGCAGCACTACTGATGTTTGCCTTTTCCGCAATATCTCTTTATAAATCGGGGCCTTCTCCGAGAAGCAGCGTGGTGGCAGTAGTTGCCACGTAAGAAGCCCGTCTCGCCCAGTATCTCGTGAATCAGTCGACGATGAGGGAGAGAGTGCGGTTAGGGAACGCTGTGCAGCCGTAATCTCGCACAGCATTGCGCTGACGTTGCGCGGGTATCTTGTGAGACACCTTTTATGAAGCGAACATATAAACCAAGCCGCAAAAGCCGCCAGAGCACCCATGGATTTCGCCGCCGCATGCGCACCAAGGGGGGCAGAAAGGTCCTCAACGCTCGCCGCAAACAGGGACGCAAACGCATTTCAGTGACTTCCCCCCGTAAGGGACAGCGTCGATAAGGCGTGAAGGCACACCCACCTTGAGCTACTCTGCTTCCCGTGTGTCTGATCAGTGCTTACCAAAAGCTTCGCGTCTGCTGCGCCACGCCGAATTCTCTAATGTGCACGACCATGGCAAGAAGTGGGCTACCCGCTTATTGGTGGTGTACGTTGCGCCTTCCACCCTTCAAACATCGCGGCTCGGACTGACGGTGAGCCGTAAGGTTGATAAGCGCGCAGTTGTTCGTAATCGGATTAAACGCCGTATCAGGGAGGTTTTTCGCATGCATCGCGCGATGTTCCTTGGGAATTTTGACATCGTGGTTGTAGCACGACAGAATGCAGCCACAGCAGAGTACAAGGCTTTGAAAAACGACATCCTTATGGCGTGGCGCCGCTTGTCGGTTCTGGCGAAATAAGGCATTGGTCGGAGCACATCTTCGGCTCTGGGGATGAAACTTTGAACGACCCTGCCACGAGGAGTATGAGGAACCCTCTCATTGCATGCTTGAGATTGTATCGATACCTCATATCTCCGTTACTTGGCGATCACTGTCGATTCACCCCCAGCTGCTCTGCCTATGCGGAACAAGCAATCTTGGAGCACGGGACGCTACGAGGAGCGAAGCTCGCCTGGCATCGCCTGATTCGATGCCACCCCTGGTGCAACGGCGGCTTTGATCCGGTGCCTGGAAGACAGCAACATTCATGGACGACAAAAGAACCCAGCTAGCAATTCTCCTATCCCTCTTGGTAGTGATCTTCTACTGGAGGTTCGTATTTCCGGCTCAGGAGCCGCTTCCCACGCATTCCGAAGCGCTGAGTCCGGTAACTCAGACCCCTTCCACTGCGACTGGACAAACCCCCAGCGCGCTCTATTCAGCAAGCGTCGGCTCCTGCTGCGCCGGCCAATATCGCTTCAGCCCCCAGCGCTGACGAGATCAGCAGGGCCCCGGTCACGGTTATCGAAACGACCAAGTTCCGTGTTCAGCTCGTGCACCTGGGTGCACGTGCTCGCTCGCTGCAATTACTGCGGCATAAAGCAAAGGCTACTGCCGAGGACCCCTATCAGCTAGTACATTCCACTTCGTCTTCCCCACTCCCACTAGGGGTGTATTTTGGCGATCAATCCGATGCATCCATTCTCTATCAGGTCGATGGCATATCACGCCCGGTTGATCCGAAAGACGGCATAGTCAGGCTCGCTGAACATGATGACGTCTCGATCAGTATGAGCGGAGTAGCCGCAGATGGTTCCAGAATAAGAAAGATTTTTCATTTCTTCGGCAACAACTATCTTTTTAACCTTGAAGTCGCGGTGGAACGGCCGGTCCTCGATGGCACAAAGGTATGGCTTGAATGGAGCTATCACTTGCCTCAAGAGATAGTACAGCAGAGCTACAACCAGTCCTCGATTAAATTCCTAGAGGACTCCAGTGTGACTACGGAGTTACTATCGGCGATCAGTCCTGAGACCAAGGAGGCCATCACGGGCCGATGGATCGGTGTCGGCGACTACTACTTTATTGCCACCGTCATTGCGCCTCAGAGCGGACAGCTGCGCTATGAGAACCGCAACTATGATTTCCTGGTAAGAGCGGCGGGGAGCGAGTCCGGTGGTAGTTTCTCGGTGTACGCGGGACCGAAGCAGCATGTCGAGATGGAGCCGGCCCGCTTGTCTCTTGAGAAGAGCATCGACCTCGGTTGGTTTACCTTCTTGGCCTACCCATTGTTGGTAGTGCTACGATTTTTTCTACAGTCTGCTCTCCAACTACGGCTTGGCAATTGTCCTGCTCACCATCTGCATAAAGGCCATATTCTTGCCCCTGACCCAGGCAAGTTTGAATTCCATGAAGGCCATGCAGGATCTCCAGCCGGAGATTAAGGCTCTGAGAGAGCGAATCAAGGACCCAACTCAGCTCAATCAGGAGATGATGGCCCTTTACAAGAAACGGGGGGTAAATCCGCTCGGGGGGTGCCTTCCGATGCTGATCCAGATCCCGGTGTTTTTGGGGCTCTATAATGCCTTGCTGAACGCCATTGAGCTCCGGCACGCCCCTTTCGCCCTGTGGATTCAGGATCTCTCTGAGCCGGAGTATTTACACATCCTGGGGCTTCCCATTCCTGTGATGCTTCTGATCATGGGGGCGAGCATGTTCGTGCAGCAGTGGCTTACCCCATCGCCAAACATGGATCCAACCCAACGCAAGGTACTGCTCTTCATGCCGGTGATATTCACGATAATGTTCATCGCAATCCCTCTACCCGCCGGTCTTGTATTGTATTGGTTAGTGAATAACTTCATGTCTATTATCCAGCAGATCTCCCTGTATCGACCATCGAAGCTGTCGCCAGGCAGGGCAACTGCGGTCGGCGGTATCGTCATATTTCTCTGCTCATATGCGCTTACGTTGCTGTAGCGACCGCACTGGCGCGGCTCGAAGAGCTAGATACACTGAGAAGTTCGGGGCAAGTAAGAAGGTGGTTTTTGTCTTGATGAATCAATCCAACAACGGCTGCTCATGACTGAGGTTTCAACTATCGGCGCACTGGCTACAGCACCTGCCCCTGCCGGGCTCGCCGTTATCAGAGTGAGCGGTCCTCGCACCAAGGTGGCGCTACGATCGCTTTTTCAATCGAAGAAGAACCCGGTTGACGATCCACGGAGGCTGATCTTAGGGGACCTCTTGGATTTTGAAACGGGGCAGATAATAGATAAAGCGCTTGCCGTATATATGCCGGGGCCGAATAGCTACACGGGCGAGGATGTCGGCGAGTTTCAGTTTCACGGAAGTCCGCGCCTGGTAGAGCGTATTCTTCGTTCCCTCTTCGCATTTGGGATTAGTCCGGCCGAGCCAGGTGAATTCACCAAGAGGGCCTTCCTTAATGGCAAGCTTGATCTGGTGCAAGCCGAAGCCATCGCTGCTCTTATAAGCGCAACCTCCGATACCGCATTACGCATCGCTGGCGAGCAGCTCAAAGGACGATTCAGCGACTCCATACAGCTCATCGGGGAGCCGCTCAGGGACGTACTCGCGGAGATAGAAGCAACCCTTGATTTCCCTGAGGAACCGATCGATACGAAGAAAAGCGATACGCTAAGGCTCGCTCTTGAGGGCTCGCGCGACCGGCTGATTGAGTTAATAGGCTCATACTCATACGGCCATGTTGTTCGAGAGGGTTTTCGAGTCCTACTGTGTGGACCTCCTAACTCCGGTAAATCCAGCATCCTCAATCTTATCCTGGGGCGGCCGCGCGCTCTGGTATCCGATATTTCTGGAAACCACCCGCGATATAATAGAAGAGCAGGTCGAGATGCGCGGCTATCGCTTCGTCTTCTGCGACTCAGCTGGTCTTCGAGAGAGCGACGATAAAGTGGAACAGATGGGGATTGAGCTTGCCAAAGAGCGGGTGGGCTGGGCGGATCTCGTTCTCCTGGTGGCTGATGCAACGGACGAAAACAGACCGTGGGAAAAAGTCTTGCCCCTGCTGCAGCGGCAAGCCCGCCGTATCTGGCTGGTGATCAACAAGATTGATCTGAATCCAAACTCGATTGGAAATATCGTCTGTGATTCGCGGATCTGCGCCCAAAACTTCTATTTATCGGCAAAGACCAAGGATGGCTTTGCAGCACTCCAAGACGCGCTCGTAGAAGAGCTTAAGGGCCGTATTCCCGAGAGCAACGACGAGAGTACGATTGTGGTCAATGAACGTCATCGTGACTGCCTTGCCAAGGCGGAAGGGGCCTTGGAGAGAGCGGTGAGTGGGCTGAAGAATAGCACCCCCCTTGAGGTTGTGGCGGAGGATATCCGATCGGCTTTGCGGTCCCTCGAAGAACTCGTCGGGAAAACGTACACCGAAGATATTCTGGGGAGAATCTTCTCCCGCTTTTGTATCGGCAAATGAATCAGATGTCTTTGCTCCAGTATCCGAAATTGCGTTGGCCACTGGACGTGCGACTGCAGAAGTTCGGGGATAAGGAGGCAATTATTCTGCAATGCCCCCTTGGCATCACCCCGCAGCCCCTCGCCTTGCACAGCGCCGTTGCTCCACTTCTGCAATGTTTCGATGGCTCCTTGAGCGTGGAGCAGATTGCAGAACGCTTTGCCCAGTTCGGCGTAACCCCGGCGCTTGTAATGGAGATCGCGGAGTTGCTTGAGAAGCATCTATTCCTCGCCACTCCCAGTTATTTCTCTGCAGAGCGAAACGCGAGAGAGTCTTTTCGTGATGGCGCAGTGCGGTCGGCCGCCCTCGCCGGCATCAGTTATGCGGCGGAGCCCGAAGCGCTACGAAAAGAGGTCGCCTCGTACTTGTCTCTGGGGACTCCTCTTGTCACCGAGCGCGCAAGATCCATGGTCGGATTTGTCGCTCCTCATATCGACTATCGGCGTGGCCATAGTTGCTATGGGCGGAGCTACGCTCAATTGCCCGCCGAACCTCGTACGTACGTCCTGATTGGAACATCCCACCAGTTCAGTAAACGGCTCTTTCACCTTACGAAGAAGGATTTTGCGACCCCCCTTGGGACGATACGCTGCCATCGGGATGCCGTAGAGTCGATTGCACTGCGATTGGGTAAGGAGCGTGCATTCGCTGATGAGTTCCTGCACCGCAGAGAACATTCTCTTGAGCTTCAGTTGCCCTTCCTCGCCATGATCGCCAGGGAGAGCACGATTATCCCAATTCTCGTCGGCAGTTTTCATGAGTTCGTTTCCCAGGGAGTACTGCCTGAAAGCTCCGAGGAGTACTGCGCATTCGCCGAGGGGCTGACCGAGCTACTGAGGGCATTTCGAGCACAAGGCCATCCAGTGACTCTTCTCGCTGGAGTAGACATGGCTCATGTTGGTCGACACTTCGGAGATTCTAGTCCTCTATCTCCGGAGTTTATGGAAACGGTACGCCTGCGTGACCAGCAGTATCTGAGCGCTATCGCTGCTCAGGACACAAAGGCCCTATTCGAACATATCGCCAGCGACAATGATGCGCGCAGAATATGCGGCTTTCCGACTATCTATACGGTGCTTGACGTTTTGAAGCGGCTGCACATCCACTATGATGCCAAAGTGTTCGATTACCAGCAGGCTGTAGACTATCAATCCGACTGCGCCGTCACCTTTGCCGGATTAGGCCTCTACGAAGTTTGCTGATTCTTTCACTTTGCACACAAGGATTTGTTAGCGATTCCGCCGTCTTAACTAAATGCGCACACACTCCCTTTGTGGGATTACCTGAAGCAGTTCTTGCCGTTTGCGGATTAGTGGATATAGCGTGTATGTTTTAGCGTGTTTGCCTGAGGTTCGGATGGAAGAGCAAAATTTCTTTGAAAAGTTTGGTCTTGAAGTAAAGTCCGGTGATGTTGAGGTTGGATCGACCTACCCCATTTACGGGATGATCACAAAATTGCTGGACGATACCCCAGGGCACGTCGTTGCCGAGATCAATTTCTCGATACATGCAAGGATGACCATACCGGATCAGAGTAAGGTTGAGATCCTCAAAGAGAGAGCCTTTGAGCCCGGTATTTTTGTATCTACGGTGCTTGCAAAGGGCGAGGTCATCGAAGTCGAATGTTCTACCGTCGTGTTCGGCCGTAAGCAGCAGTTCAGCGCTTAGCCGCGATATTACAGGAAACCAAACCCTCGGCCTTAGAAGGTCTGGGGATGGGTTGGCCAGTTCTGAGAATACACTCAATTTACCCAGACTTTCCTGCGCTTGCCGCTCCCCTCCCTATCCATTAGAGACGACTGCGGGGCCTGTAACCGCTCCTTTAAACCTGCTATCCTCCCAAAAATCTCCCCCTCAGGAGCTCCATGCAGCGAGCTTTGGTGAGGGATGCTGTCAGGGAAGTGGTCGTCGGATTACAACTTCATGGAAGAAGCTCCCAAATTGGACTCACCGCAGGAGGTGACTCCCCAGAGCAGCGCGATTCCCAAATGGCGCACCGATCTTGGCGAGGTGCTCATTTCTAAGAACATTAGCGATCTTCCTGGCTGCGGCATTTCTCCTGCGTGCATCGGTCGTCGAGCCGTTCAAAATCCCATCTGGATCGATGCGCCCCACCCTGAAGGAAGGGGATCATATCCTTGTGAGCAAACTGAGCTATGGCCTGCGGGCTCCCTTCCTCTCAAAAACGGTCTACCAATACTCTGCGCCACGGGCGTGGGGACATTGTGGTGTTTACTCGCCCTGACGATCCGACCACCTTGGAGAATGAGTCCAAAGACAACATTATAAAACGCATCGTCGGGTTACCAGGCGATATCATTGAAGTCAAGGACACCCGGGTGTACATCAACCACCAGCCTTTACGAGAAACCTACGCACATTGGGATCCGGTGCGGTTTCGTGAGGGGAACTTCGACCCGGAGACTATCCCTTCCGGAAAGGTATTTGTACTTGGCGACAACCGAGATCACTCGAAAGATTCCCGGTTTTGGAACGATCCATTCTTACCGATAGAACGCATCAAGGGCCGCGCGCTGTTTATTTACTGGTCTTGGAACGACATAGAACGCATCGGCAAGGTGCTTAAATAGAAGCTGATTAGAGATTCGATTCAGTCTGTTAAGGATGTGTAGTGCACGCACTGGAAAAGAGCCGCATTTCACCCAAATTGCTTGGCTTAATAGGTGTGATGCCTGTAACCTATCAACGTTGCGCGGTTGCTGACGAGCACGTATGAATTGCCCTTCCAGAATATTGCTGCGGATAGTCCGATGCAGATAACTCTCCTTCCATCTCCGATCATACTTTTAGTCTCGGGCAGAGACAGTCCGCGGTATCTTGACGCACGGCTCACCAACTCTATTCGCACTTTGAACTTATGCGAGGGGGTATTGGCAGCGTGCCTTTCACCGCAAGCGCGCACTCAAGGGCTCTTTCATGTATTCCGACTCGACACGGAACTGTTCTTGCTGCTGTGTGACGGCGGCAATCGGGAACATGTCATGGCCGAGTTCAAGCGATTTTTGGTAGCGGACCGAGTGAGCGTAGAGGACTGCTCGGACCGGCTCTCAGTGCTGCACTGTTGGTACCCCCCTGTAGACAGGCAGGTCAACGTTGATCTGGGGGAGTTCATCTCAAGCCACTATGAACTAGGCAAACAGGGAGCATGGCTGGGAGAGAAGGTGATCATACCTCGGTCCAGAACGGCTTATCCGGGCTGCGATCTAGTGGGACCCAAGGAGCATACTCAGAAATTCATGCAGCGTTGCTCGAAAGCTGGAGCAATCCTCTCTCCTCACGAAAAGTTGCGTTGGTCGACCTTTGAAACAGCCATTCCTACCTTCCCTGACGTCATTCAGGAGAATTCATTCTTCCCCGAAGCTCGGTTAGAGCAGGCCCTCTCTTTCCACAAGGGCTGCTATGTGGGGCAAGAAGCTATTGAGCGACTGTACGCCCTTGGAAAGTTACCCCGTGAACTGCGCTATTATCGGGGTGATGCAGACACGGCTGTGCAGCCTGGCGCTCCTGTACAAATGAAGGGAGATAGCCGTCTGATTGGGGAGGTCATTTCCTCAATTCAGATGGGGTCCAAGCAGATCATCGTGGCCTCCATTAAGATAGAGTCGCTACAGGATGGGGCGCAATTGGTTGTGGGAGCAGTTCCACTGACGCCAATCGCACGCGCTGTCGGCCAAGAAGCTTCGGGCGCTGACCTGGATGAGACCCCCACCTAGCCGCAATGTTGCGTGAGGCTAATTTTGCTCTATATCGCGACGGCCTCTGCCGAGAAATATTGCAAGGATACATCCGAGCGTGAGGTACCAGACGAGCGTTCCCGCGATCATGTGGGCCGACATCGGGAGCTTGGCCAGGCCAATCTTAAGAACTATGGAATCCGAGACAAACCCCTGCCAGAGCCAATCATCTAGGGGAAGGAGTTTCCACTGCATGGCAATCACCACACTCGCGAGCAGGGCAACCGATGCGTAGATCTCTACCCCTCGCTGGAAGAAGTATCCCCCCGTCCGAATTAGCAACAAAGGAACAATCCATATCGTGACGAACACGAGCAGGCTCATCCCCAGGTACCAATCACGCCGCACCGACGCCGCATACGTGCCCTCAAGACGCTCAGAGGGCAGATGGGGACGTCCAAGCACTGCAGAAGCAACCGCCACCGTTGCATCACTCGTAGCAGAAACCAGGTGCCTGTAGAGTTCAGTATCCTTGTCTCGAGAGTACACCGCACGGCCGGAAACGAGCCCCACGGTCATCGTGGCGAGAAGGACGATTCCCAACACACCAGTGGACACTGCCACCCGAAAGTGGGGACGTGCGGGGGTAAGGAAGTACAGTGCGCACATCCAGGGGGTGAGGGCGAGCAGCATCGCTGCCACTGCGGCCAGAAATGTATACAGGAAGACCCTGGTCATGCCGCTCAATGCCATTTCTCCCGGACCGATGTACTGCTGTACGAGATCCCAAAGTAGATGCTGAGAAAGCAGCACTACTATGACACACACCAGGTAGGTGAGCGGTCTTGTCACAACTCTGCAGCGTCGGCCCAACGTTTGAGCACTCCGCAGCCCCTTCTTCCATACCGTGTCTGCCTCAACGGGACGAAGCTTGACCGGGCTGTGTGCCCGTACTGGAACAAACGCATTCCCTTCAAGCCAACTTACCGCTCGATCGGTCGCCGGCTCTACATCCAGATCGAGCGACAGGTCCTCGAGACCATCCGCTGGGTTGGGGCCAAGGTCAGTCGCGGAAGAGGCAACCTCTGCGCCGGTTTCTACGGCCGCCAGCAATGCCCTCAGCCGCTCCACAGTTAATGAACGCTTCACTGGATCTTTCGCCAGCAGTCCGACGATGATGTTGCTGATGTTGACTGGTATCTCCGGAACAACTTCAATCGGCGGAACCACTGCCTGCTGCAAATGCAGATACATCAACGTAGCTGGGTTCTCGCTCTCGAATGGAGTAACACCAGTCAGAAGCTCGTACCATAGCGCGCCGAGTGCGTAGTAGTCTGTAGCGGGTCCCACATCGCCGCCGACCCATTGCTCAGGGGCCATATACAACGCACTTCCCACTACTTCATGCTGACCCGTTAAATCGGATCTCGCGGGACGGGCTACGCCAAAATCCATGACTTTTACAACACCATCGGCGAGTATGAGCACGTTGCTGGGCTTAAGATCTCGATGAATGATCTGAGAGGCATGTATAGCATCCAACGCCTTGAGAATCTGCGAGATCAGCGGGAGGGTTTGTTCAACGGTGAGCACCCCGTCATCCAGGATCTTTCGAAGGGTCGTCCCCTGTACAAGCTCCATCGAGAAGAAAAGCTGCCCATCATGTTCTCCGACATCGAATGTTCGGACGACATTGGGATGGGTGATCTGACGGGTCACCCGAATTTCCCTAAGGAATCGCTGCGCATGCCGGTCATCAAGGCTCAGGTCTTTGTGCAAGATCTTGAGCGCGACACGTTCACCCGCAAGGAGCCTGTCCTCTGCAAGATACACGTTACCCATCCCACCTGTGCCCAGAAGCTCCCGCACCGTGAAGCGATCTGCAAAAGTGTGTCCAACGATGCTCTCACCTTGTGGCGTCGGTATAGACTCCTTCATCTGCTCCTTAGGGCCCGTTGTCATTGAGAAATCTTACCTGTAGAGTCGGAATATTTCCGGCTCACCTTGACTAAGGTCGGGGCCCCGCTATTGTCTAGCGGAATCAGGTGGTTAGGGGGATGCTGCGGATTCTCACCCCCTTAGATCCGATCATTGCTATTGCACTCAGATCGGTAATTCTTACTCAAAAGGAAGGAGTACTCACATGCAGAGCTACCAACAAGAGTTCTTACAATTCCTCCTGCAATGCAAAGCCCTCACCTTTGGTGACTTTGTAACCAAGTCGGGGAGAAAAACTCCCTATTTCATTAACACCGGCAAGTTTCAAGATGGAGCGTCAATTGCTGGACTCGGTACATTCTATGCGCAGCATGTCGACGCGCTTGGACTTAATCCCGATCTGTTGTTCGGACCGGCATACAAGGGAATACCTCTTTGTGTAAGCACTGCGTCGGCGCTGGCCACGCATTTCAACCGCAATGTGGGATTCTGCTTCAACCGTAAGGAGGCCAAGGATCATGGTGATGGGGGCCTCTTTGTCGGGATGAAACCTGAAGCCGGTAAGCGTGTAGTTATTGTGGAGGATGTGATTACTGCTGGTACCACACTGCAGGAGGTCGTGCCGTTTCTCCGAGCAACGGCAGCAGTCGATATAGTTGGTGTTGTTATCGCAGTTGACCGTTGCGAACGCGGAAAGGGCAGTCGCTCGGCGGTGGCAGAGGCGCAATCGGAACTCGGTGTGCAGGTATATCCCCTCCTGACTATACATGAGATTATTGCGGCGCTTGAAGGAAACAAGACAGCAATACCCGCCCCACCCGATATCGTTTCACGTATACGCCAATATTTAGGTGAGTATGGTGCATCAGCTTGAAATGCGTACCGCCGCTCTGATCGTTGCGGTGGTAGCCTTCCTCGCTTCGCCGCCAAGCTTCGCGGAAACTCCGGTAACGGTTGCAGACGAAGTGCAGCGGCAGGTGATGAGCCCGTTTTGTCCGGGGAGGCTGCTCGCAGATTGTCCAAGTGCCAGTGCGTCAGAGCTAAAACTGGAGATTCTAAGGGAGGCAGAACGCGGGAAGAAGGCTGACCAGATTGTAGCGGAACTTGCAGCAAAGTACGGAGATGAGATTCGAGCCACACCTGCGTTCTCTGGGTTCGCTCTCCTTGCGTGGCTTATTCCCCTGCTGTTCCTGGGAACCGGTGCGCTGGTACTCTTATGGTGGCTGTGGCGTAACCGCACCGATACGGTTAAGGAAGAGGCTGACCTCTGCGACGTTGCTGACTACGAGTCAGATGAACCGTAGCCCGAAACCCGCATGAACGAACCCACGATGCGATGGGAAGGATTCGATCCTGGTGCCTTGTAGAAAATGCACCGTTTCAACTCGCTGTTCTCACGGTTCTCTTTGTTCGTATAGGGAGAATGCGCCAAGAAAACGGCGACAAAAGTGACTTTTCTACAGAGCAGATCCTGGCCGGTGACCTCACTCGGCTATCAGAAGCTGTATGTCTCTTTGCAGCTGCTTCATCGAGGCATCTTCTACTCCCTGGTAGAATCCTCGAATTTGTCCCTGCTTGTCGATCAAGAGTACACGCGTGGTGTGCAGATCAACCTCCTCGCCCGAATCAAGCTTCAATGAGTTCGCCCGAAGTGCCCGAATCGCATCCAGCTCACCAGTCAGGAAGAGCCACTGCATCCCGTCAGCACCCAGCCGCTCGCCATATTTCTGCAGCGTCTCGGCATCATCCGTCTCGGGATCGACAGTAATGGACACCAAGCGAAATGATTCGTCAGTACGTTGTGTGATACCGATGGAAGAGAGGCGCCCCATTACCGCAGGACACACTGCGGGACAGGAAGTGAAGAAGAAATTCAGTGTCCATACCTTCCCGCGCATACTCTCACTTTGGAATGCACCGCCCGTGGCGTCCTGGAGACTGAACGCCGGGATAGTTCCGTATGTAGGTAGATGATCCGAGGAATGCTCCCCGAACTGAAGTCGCGCCAGAAAAGCGCCAGCAACAAGGCCAAACACCATGAAGCTAAACAAGGTGAGGCTTGTACCTTTGGAACGAGACATTTAGACAATACCGCGATCAATCACAATCATTACGAGCAGCAATGGTAGATACACCACCGAGACCCGAAGCAACTTTTTGGCATCTTGAACAGAGTGAGAGCGGAACAGGCGCACTCCGGCGTGCATAAAGTAAGCGCCAAGGATTAGAGCGGCGACTGTGTACTGTATCCCTGCGTTTTGGTAGACGACCGGCAGCAATGAAACCAGTATCAGCGCCAAGGTAAATCCAATGATCTGCCGAAAGGTGCGCACACCGTCCGGATCAATCACCGGCAGCATTTTGAATCCGCCACGTGCATAATCCTCCCGGTACATCCAGGCGATCGAATAAAAGTGGGGATGTTGCCAAAGGAATAGAATGCCGAACAGGATCCACGCACCGGCATCCAAACCGCCCGCAGAGGCCGACCATCCGCCAAGGATAGGCAACGCGCCTGGGATTGCTCCCACGGGAGTATTAAGCCATGTGATCCGCTTGAGCGGGGTGTAAACCAGTGCATACAAGAACGCCGTGAGCAGCGCAAGAATCCGGTCAGCAAATTCACATGATGAGCCAATAGAGTAGTCCCCAGCAGCACGCACAAGACGCCGCAGCCCAGGGCGTCCGATGGTGCTACGACTCCCCGCACCAACACGCGGTTCTTGGTGCGCTCCATAAGCCTGTCGGTGTCCCGCTCTATGAAGTTATTGAGCATCCCTGCTCCGCCACAACAAAGCGCAGTGCCAAGCAAGGTAAGAATAAGTTGCTGCGTGTCGATGGGACCCTGGCTTCCCAAAGCAAAGCCGACGAACGTGGTCACTAGTATCATCGACAAGATACGCGGCTTGGCCAGTTCAATGAACGCCGCAAGGGTTCTTTTCATATCGTCACTCAATATCAGGCGATGAGTGCAACAGTGTAGGCAAGGGGGGAGCAAGTTTCAAGTGCTCGACCGAGGATGGGGCGAGTTCAAATGCGCCTGCCATGAATGGCGTCTATGAAAACACTCCCGCCATCTGCGGCTGCTGCTCAAGCCAAGGTTTTCGGGCTCCTAGGGATATGCTGAATAAGTTCAGCGTATCCCTAGAACTCGCGCCGTAGCGGGCGGGTGATAAGGGCACGAACCGCCTCAATCGGGGTGATCCGCCCATCAACGACCGCGGCAACCTGATCGGTGATCGGCATTTCGATGCCATGCGTGCGGGCCAGACTTGAGACCACACGCGACGTTGCTACTCCCTCGGCCACCGAACCAAGGGAAGAAATAATATCGCTCAAAGCTTCACCCCGACCTAGGCGCAGTCCCACCTGGCGATTCCGGCTCAGATCGCTTGTTGCTGTCATTGCGAGGTCGCCCAAGCCCGAGAGCCCCATGAAGGTCGTCCCCTGAGCACCCAGCGCCTCCCCCAACCGCATTATTTCGGCGAGTCCGCGGGTAATAAGCATGGCGCGCGCCGAATCACCAAGCTGCATTCCATCGGAGATTCCCACGGCCAGGGCGATCACGTTCTTGACTATTCCCCCTAACTCCACTCCGAGTGTATCCGTGGAGATATATACGCGCATCCATTCTGTGGTGAACATCGTAGCAATGCGGCGCGCCTCGTCTTCATGAGTCGAAGCGGCAACTACACCAGCAGGCATGCGGCGCGCTACATCGTGCGCAAAACTAGGACCGGAAATGACCGTATAGCTCACGGTATCTCCAAGCACCTTGCTGAAGTACTGCAATGGAGTTTGCAATGTCGTGCGCTCAAGACCCTTGACCGCACTAACGATTGCCCTCGGTCGAAAGGTAAGTGTAGGGAGCACCTCAGACAGGGCAGCCGAGGGAAGCGCAATGAGCAGCGTACTGCAGCTCGATAACTCGTCGAGCGTACCCGTTGCCCTCATCGAGCTATGGAGCTCTATGTCGGTAAGACACTGGCAGTGCCGATGCTGCGCATTGATGGAAGACACAACGTCAGGTTGGACGCTCCAACCGATAATCTGATGCCCGCTCCACGCAAGGTGATTGGCTAACGCCGTGCCCCAATTGCCTAAGCCAACAACACCAATACGCTCTTTCATAGGGTCCTACTGCACCAGATCCGACGGGGTATCTTCATCTTCCCGCTCCATGAGCGGTGCGATTGCCGAAACCTTTTCCTCCGGATCCAGCTCAATAAGCTTGACGCCCTGAGTATTGCGTCCAATCACCGAAATGTCCTTGGCAAGAATACGAATAACCTTACCCGCTGATGTAATCAGCATAAGTCCGCTGTCATGAGCTACCGCCGCGACTCCTACCACATTACCGTTCCGATCGGTCGTTCTAATATCGATCACTCCCTTACCGGCTCGGGTTTGCACCCGATAATCCTCGAGCTTTGATCTCTTTCCGTAGCCATGCTCACACACAGTCAGCAGAGTGCCCGACTCATCGACCCGTTTATACCCCTGCAACTTCTCCTGACCGGCCTTGGCTATCACGGTCATTCCCACGACAGCATCTCCCTGATCGAGACGAATGCCCATCACTCCGCGAGCCGCACGGCCCATTGCCCGCACATCATCTTCAGTAAATCGAATTGACATGCCCAGCTTGGTAGCGAGCAGTACATCATCCGACCCGGTTGAGAGACGCACCCCAATCAATCGATCAGAGTCATCGAGCGAGCACGCTATCACCCCGCCTCGACGCGGATTCGAGAAGCTCATCAGATCGACCTTCTTAATTATCCCTGAGCTTGTTCCCATCACTACATAGCGATTTTCAGCGAACTCGCGAACCGGCAATATCGCCGCAACGCTCTCGTCCGGCCTCAGGTCGAGCAAGTTCACTAAGGCTCGTCCCCGCGCCGTTCGCGCAGATTCGGGAATCTCATACACCTTCAACCAGTAGACTCGCCCAAGTGAAGTAAACACGAGGAGGTACGCCAAGGTGGAAGCCACGAACAGGTGCTCTACGAAGTCTTCTTCCTTTGAAGCAGCACCGGTTACCCCCTTTCCGCCGCGTCTCTGCGCACGATACACGGACACGGGGGTGCGTTTGGCATATCCAAGGTGCGAGATGGTTACCACCATCTCTTCGTCCTCAATCAAATCTTCAACTTCAATATCAGCCCCTGCTTCGACGATCTCAGTGCGCCTATCGTCGCCGAACTGATCCCGAATCGCCGCCAACTCGGACGCAATGACCGCGTCTATCTTCTTATTGTCTGCCAGCAAACTCCTTAGACGCTCAAGTTCTTTCGCCAGCTCCTGGTGCTCCTTCTCCACCGCAAGCCGCTCCATTCCTGTAAGCTTCTGCAGCCGCAGATCGAGGATAGCCTGGGATTGCAGTGCCGAGAGCTCGAAACGCTGACACAATCCATCCTTGGCTTCCTTCGGAGTATCGGCTGCCTTGATCAGGGTGATCACTTCGTCGATGTTGAGCAGGGCTATGCGGAATCCCTCGAGGAGATGCATGCGCTCCTGAGCTCTCCGCAATTCGAATTGAGTGCGGCGAATGACAACATCACGGCGGTGATTGATGAAATGTTTCAGCAGCTCACCGGTTGGACAAACGCGCGGAGTTCCATCAACAATTGCTAAATTGATAATGCCAAAACTACTCTGCAATGGGGTCATCTTGAAGAGCTGGTTGAGCACTACATCTGAGGTTGCATCGCGCTTGAGCTCTAGAACTATTCGCATCCCGCTGCGATCAGACTCGTCTCTAATACGGGCGATACCATCGATCTGCTTGTCATTCATCAGCTCGGCAATGCGTTCAATCAGTCGAGCCTTATTCACCTGATACGGAATCTCAGTGACGATAATAGCCTCAACCTCTCGGCTCTTGCCCTTCAGATTCTCAAGGTGTGTTTTTGCGCGCAGTTGAATCACCCCTCTGCCGCTCTGATAAGAGGCGGCCAGCCCGGCCTTTCCATAGATCACTCCACCGGTCGGAAAATCGGGGCCCGGCATAATGTCCATAAGCGCAGAGATGGAGAGCCCCGGATCCTCAATCATCGCGATTGTGGCATTTATCACCTCGCGCAAGTTGTGCGGAGGAATATGCGTGGCCATTCCTACAGCGATGCCGTCGGCTCCGTTAATAAGCAAATTCGGAAGCACCGAGGGGAGTACCGTTGGCTCCTGTGTGGAGTCATCGAAGTTCGGCAGAAAGTCGACCGTTTCACTGTCAATATCCTCCAAGAGCTTCTCTGCCACCTTGGTCATTCGGCACTCTGTGTACCGATATGCCGCCGGAGGATCTCCATCGATGGAGCCGAAGTTTCCCTGGCCATCAACGAGCGGGTAGCGCAGGTTCCATGGTTGCGCCAAGCGCACGAGCGCCTCGTATACGGAAGAGTCACCATGGGGGTGGAACTTCTTAAGGACTTCTCCAACGACGCCTGCGCATTTCGAGTGCTTACGATCTGAGACCAAGCCCTCACGCAGCATGGCGTACAGAACCCGCCGCTGCACAGGTTTAAGTCCATCACGAACATCCGGGAGGGCCCTTCCCACGATTACGCTCATGGCATAATCAAGATAGGATTGCCGCATCTCATCTTCGATGTTCACCTGGCTAATCTGCGCTTCAGTCATAACGGCATACCTTACTACAATCGCGGTTTCTTCCCCCGGCACAGAGCTTCGGCCAGGCGATAGTGCACCGGTGCGGTGACGCGCCTAAAAATAGAACATTTCCTCTCGAAAATGAAGGGAGGCTATAAGGGCCTGCCGGCGACAAAATGGGAGAGGATGCGGGTGCCAAAACCGGTAGCACCGCACACCCCGAAAAAGTCGGGATCCTCGGCATATGCTGTGCCGGCAATATCGAGATGCGCCCACCTCGCCTTTCCAACAAAGTGCTGCAGGAAGAGCGCGGCCGTGATAGCACCTCCGCCGCGTTCAGTGCCTGTGTTCTTCATGTCGGCAACTGAGCTTTTCAAATACTTGCGATAGCGCGCGGGCAGAGGGAGTGGCCATACAGGCTCACCACTGTGAACCCCGCAGGCTACGAGCCTTGCTGTCAACCTCTCATCATTGCAAAAGAGTCCTGCATATCCATCGGCAAGAGCTGTCGCACAGGCACCGGTTAACGTCGCGATATCTATTATCGTGTGCGCCCCCATCTTGACCGCATAACTGAGCGCATCGGCAAGTATGAGTCTTCCTTCGGCGTCAGTATTCAGTACTTCTATGGTCTTCCCTGAAAGCGATCGCAGGACATCCCCGGGCCGAAACGCATGCGACCCCAACATGTTCTCGACAGCCGGAATATACACGTCGATTTCATTCGAGGGCTCCAGTTCTCTCACTATCTGCATCACCCCGAGAACGGCTGCCGCTCCTGCCATGTCCGCCTTCATGTGACTCATGCCGGCGCGCGTTTTGATGCACAAACCGCCACTATCAAAGGTAACCCCCTTTCCCACCAAGGCAATCGGAGCGCGTGCTGTCCTTCTTGGACGATAGCTAAGCCGAATAAGATACGATTCCTGGGCGCTTCCCGATCCGACCGCCAGGATGGCGTGCGCTCCCATTCTTCTGAGTGCCCGTTCGTCAAAGATCTGGCAACGCAATCGTTGTTCTCGGGCAATTTGTTCAGCGACCTTCGCCAGATAGCGTGGGGTACAATCACTGGGCGGCATGTTTACCAAGTCCCGCGCGAATGCACAGGCAGACGCGATCGCCCGAGCCGATGACGCCGCGTGAGGGATGGCCGCGGGTAACCCCAAAAGTCCAAGCGTTCGCGGCCCTCGATAATTCGATGCTTGCTCTGACTTATATGCTCGATATGAATAGAAGCTAAGAGTAAACTCTTCAACGAACATCTCCAGCGCAGTGCGTGAGAATAGGCTGGCCCGGTTGGGCTGCACCACGACGCTTTGTGCTCGAATAGAACGACAGTGCTCTCCGACTCTCCGCGCATACTGCCGCGGCAACGTATCAGCGTCATCTTCCTTGAGCTGGAGTAGAAGAATATTTTGGATCCCTGGCAGGCCGCTCGATCGTATCAGGTAGCTCTCATCCTCGGAGCTCCAGTCGGCGAGTCCCCGTTCAATTGTCGCAACTAATGCGCTCTTCTGGCGGGAAAGAGCCTGTCGTATTGACGGCGAAAGCCCCCGCCGTTCCGGCGCGAAGAGCACCACCAATAGATCACACCGCAGCTTGTCCGAGGCCTTGAGCCTCTGCACTTTCAGCTCCACTCTTTGATGCTTTAAAGTCATTTACAAATCTCTCTAAGTAGCCACAAACTCATATACATGAGGATGCTGCAAAAAGTAGCGAATTTCCTCAAGCCGGGCTGTGGGTAAGTCGATTTTCCAGTTGAGCTGGCTCAGGCAACGCCCTTGCTACGGCAATCGCGGGATTCCTAGCGGCTAGCCCGGACCTTACCTGAACTAGTCTGGAGCGCATCCGGAAATGCGCTCTGAGCAAGCCATGCATGGCTTGCTCGAACGCCGCGAGGCGTTTGGAAGGCCGCAAAGATTGGGTGTTTCGGGGCCCCTTCTTTGCGTGGCCGTTTTCGGGATACGTTCCGAAAGCTATTCAGAAATAGCTTTGAGGATGTGGGAAGTCAGTGCCACACAGCAAAGGACAGCGTCTTACGACACGGTATACGGTATGCGATCTACAAGTAAGTCGGACTACGAGCTGATCCTTTATGACATCCCCTCACCAAGTCCAGAACAGCTTCGATCGAATCTGCAGAGTAAGGGTTTCCATGTTCATGTAGTCGCTGATTTCGGGCAGCTGGTGTCAGCAAGTCAACGCATCGACAACCCCGTACTGGTAGTCGATACGGGAGAGGAACAGGATGAAGCGGTCCGCCATATCCGCCAACTCATCGACGAAAAGTCTCTCCAGGCCGTCCCGCTGGTGCTGATTGGTCGCGATGTAGATGTAAGTGAGCGTATTCTTAACCAGAGCTTCCCCGTTGCTGCTGCGGTGAGCCGTCCCTGCACCACCAATGACATCATTGAAGGAATTGCCTACGTCATCCGGACTTGGGAGACAAAGCGAAGAGACAAAGCTGCCGCGGAAACAGTGGTGCCACCCGAAAGCGTCACGCCGCAGCAAACACTTGCTCCTCAACACGCTCTCTACAAAGAATACACGAATGTAGCTGAGCTGCTGTTCAATCTGCTGCAAAAGAACAACCTCACCGAAAAGGTTTTCGGTGGTCACCTCTACCCTACCCTTTCGCATGAGGAGCGCATCCAACGGCTGGAGATCCTTCCCCAGGGCGCCGAGGGGGAAGCACTGCGGGTGGTGCATTCCGAGGGAGGCAAATGGACCCGCTGCCACCTGCTCCGCACCGCGTTTATTGCTGACCGCATTGCAACAGCCCTGCAATTTCCCGACAAACAGCGGCTGACCATTAAATCGCTCTGTCTCTACTTCGGTTGTGCATTTCGGGGCAAAGACCAAGATCTCCTCTGGCGTGATTATGCCAAATCAAACGCACAACTTTTGAGGAAGGAGATCTGCAGCCGAGTTAAGGATGGGGCGATGAAAGTCGCTATTGATCATCAGCAGCCAGCACTGGGAAACCTCCTTGCACTGCTTGGCCGACTGATTGGAGGGGAAGAAAGCATCAAAGAGGAGGAATCCTACTTAAGCGCCTCGCTGGTGATGGGGTGTGAACTTGCCGATCGCATTTGCTTCCAATCAGGGTTCTGGAGCCCCCGCAGTGCCTATCACCTGCTGAGGCGCTTTAAATCGGGCAAGCTTAATGAGCTCCACCCAATGATACTCGCCTCCCTGATGAAGTTCCTTTCTGAATCAATCGCCGCTTCACCCTCGGCACTCCTCCTCCCCAAGGCAATCCGCGAAGATCCAAAACTCCTGGAGGAGGCTCGCAAGCTGCGTGAGGAGCCCGTGGGAAATGGCGAGGCCAAGATTCCCCTCAACTCCCTGGAGCCCGGAATGCGGCTCTCAAGACCACTACGGGCCTTCGACGGGAAACAGGTACTTTCAGAGGATCTCGTTCTTGATGAAGATCTTATTATGCGTATATGGCAGTTGGCCGCAATTCGACCCCTTAACGCGCCTGTGATCATCACCAAGGAAGCATCCTCATAGAACGGTTGGCAACCCGTTAGTCTCGCCAGCCAGGCGAGAGGTTGCACTGCCGCTCTGTTCATATCACCATACCGCATCTTTATGTTGCAGAGCGCTTCGCACCCCTTCGGACCGGACGTGCACCTCATCGAGGTGGATGGGAAGTCAATATACCTGATCGGCACCGCTCATGTGAGCGCCACCAGTGTTTCTCTTGTCGAGCAGGTAATCCGCAGCGTGAATCCCCAGTGTGTCGCAGTGGAGCTCTGTGCGCCGCGCTACTCCTCATTGCGCGACCCAGAGGCATGGAAGAAGAGCGACATAATCAAAGTGTTTCGGGAGGGGAAGTCCTACGTACTCCTCCTCCAACTCCTCATTGCAAACTATCAGAAGAGGCTAGGCGATAAGCTTCATATCCGCCCAGGCCAGGAGATGTTGACCGCCTCGCGCTGCGCAGATGAGCTTGGAGCACGTATTGCGCTCATCGACCGCGACGTAAAGACGACCCTTCGTCGCGCCTGGGCCACTATGAGCATGTGGAGCGTCTTCAAGCTGCTCCTGTCTGCTCTCTTTGCATCAACAAAGGAGGATACGGTCTCCGAGCAGGAGATAGAACGGCTCAAATCAGCCGATGCGCTCCAAGACCTGATGGGTGAGTTCTCACGCGACTTTCCCGGTATCCGCAATGTGCTAATCGACGAGCGTGATACGTATATGGCGGAGAAGCTCCGCCGACTCCCCGACAGTTCAATTGTAGCGGTGGTTGGTGCCGGTCACGTTCCGGGCATGTTACACAAGTTACCTGAGCGCCACTCGATTGAAGCACTCGATAGCATACCACCACCATCTCCTGCGAGCAGGATAATTGGCTGGGGCATCCCCTTGGCCTTTCTAGCAGTGCTTGCCCTTGGCATGCTGTCAGCGGGCGGCCAAATGAGCCTGGCGATGCTCGAAGCATGGGTCTGGGCTACTGGGATCTGGGCAGCGGTGGGGGCGCTCTTAACCCTTGCTCATCCTCTTACAGTGCTCACTGCCTTTGTGGTCGCCCCGATTACCACCTTGCACCCGCTGTTAGCAGCGGGGTGGTTTGCCGGTTTGAGCGAGGCACTGCTTCGCAAACCTCAAGTGGGCGATTTCGAGACAGTTGTCGATGACATAGGTTCGTTGCGGGGTATGTATCGGAATCGCATTAGCAGGATTCTGCTCATCATGGTGGCGACCAACCTCACCGCAACGATAGGGGCAATTTGGGGAGCAAAAAAGATAGTCGAGCTGGTAGCGTGAGTCTCATTCGCTAATCAGCGCGAGCACCAAAAACAATGGCTGTGAAGGTGCTCCTACGGTCGTGTTCGCTCGACCCAGGCCAATCCAATCTCATGACTCCCACTTCATGAAGAAGCGCGGCTACCCTTTTCGTTTCTTCGGAGCCGGTGATGGGGAGGCCGGGGTCTTCTTGGAAGCAGCTTTGCGTTTCTTTCTGGTTAGCCCATAGGAGCTACGAAAGATTTTTCCTTTTCGTGTGCGAGCGTCTCCCCGTCCCATACGTCTTTACCTTGTGATTAAAGTACTCCTGCCAGCATTTGGCGGTATCCTCACATGCGGCTCTTTCTTCTGGCGGCTCTGAAAGGACCCCTAGCTATACCATTGCTTCATAAATAAATGAATAGCCGCTATCGCGCTCGACTCCTACAATCGATTAAGCCGCTCGATGGCTCCTTTGAACCGCGACACCCATGGGAGTACCTTTTTCTTGGCGCTTTCATCGCCACCATAAGCAAGGCTGGGGCCGTCGTGATGAAGCGCGTAGATCTGGACGGCCCTTGGCTGATCTATCAACGAGGCTAAGGGGAGTCTCTTCGCATGCTCCCTAAAGAGCGCCAACCCTGCATCGATCTGCGCTTCAGTCTCACAGCGCTGCGAGGCTTCAAAGCCCAGCCCACGCCAAGTCCCGTCAATCACCTGGAACAACCCATGTGCGGTCGAAGAGTTGTTCTTGGCCCGAGGATTGAATCCAGACTCGTGGCGGACAATGGCCAAAATGATAGCCCTGTCCTCTGTCGCATATCCCCTGGTCTTTTCAAGGATGCGGTCAATCACCTGCAGCTGCTCCTCAGCAACTGCCTCCCCCCATCCAGCTCCCACGCGGCGGGCGGGCACAATCAGTGACTGCATTGATTGGGCGAGAACATATCGACGGAGAGTCGGCGGATAGATCTGCGTGGCGATAGCAGGTGATTTGCATGCATCCATGTAACTATTATCGGAGGTGGCTGCGGATTGTTTCCTCGCCGAGATGGTTGGAACGACCATATAGGCGGTGCCTTCCCCGACACAGTGTTAGAAAGATTTTTCTCGCTATGCCTGAGGATCTCGACAGTACCGAGTATCCCCGTTACTCACCCGGACGAAGCAGGTCTCATCTTTAACGATCTCCTCAGGTAAACCTAACTGGTTAATTTAAATGGAGCTTCGATTCAGAGGCGCGTTACCGGCAAAGTATCGCCATGAGGTTCAAGGAGTTACCTTCCTTTACTATCCAGTTTTGGTCGGTAGTTTGGTCAATTGTTAGCCTTTGATTAGCTCTGGCTGCATGATACATTAGCTTGGCAAAATAACTTGGTTTTAGATTAAAGGGTTATCTGGCTAGGCCGCTATGCAAACGGGTTTAAACGGAGAAACGACCTACATGACTACACCCGCGACTACGACCAACACCACGGGACTTCCAAGCTTTTCGACCCCGCCTAGCCCCTCGGTGTCCACTCCCTCGCCCCGTGAAGGATTCAGTAAGGAACTGCTTTTTGCCTCCAAAGCCGAGCACCCCTCGATTTCGCAGGTGCCGGAAATTCCGGAGCTAGAGCTCCTGCGTCGAGTCGATGCGGTGATGGGTCACCACAAATACGTGACCGTAGAGCTTTTGCTTGATGATGGAGCCGTGCAGAAGGTTCATTTTGTTCGTCCTAAGGACTTTCCTGGAGCGGTAGCGATCCACGTTGCGGTGCATGACAAGATAGCAGCAGGCCCCCGCTTCTCAAGCCTCGCCCTACGGGCCTTTTTGGGACTGCCCGAGGATGCAGTTCCTACCCAATTGACCAGTGGATACCTCGCCCATGAGATCGACGGAGTGCTCTCTCGAGTCGAGGACTTTCTCGACAAGCGCAGTAAGAAGCCTCTGGTGGTGAATGTGAGTACACAGGGGTATCACGAACCCGGGCCGCTTCTAATAATGGGACGACTCACTGATACCGGCGGACAGGATGGTTATTGCTATCAGACCGCCCAGGCCTACTCCCGGATGGGATTCCAGGTAGTAAACGTGAACCGCGGCGGCCCCAACCATCCCATCCATGGTTTCGTGAGGGTCGGAATGCACTACCATGCCGACGGCTGCGATCTCCTTTTTCTAGATGACGGAGATGAAGGCTTCGTCGTCAAAGAGGACATGTATGAGACCCCTGGTTTAGAGCAGTTTGATGACCTAACCATGGCAGGATCGCGGAAGAAGGAAGGGCGTTGCCCAAAGCTGGCGGAGGATTTACTGAGACAGCTAGAAAAGGAACAGGTAGTCCTCATGATCGGCCATTATGCCGATGGCGGTGAAACGACCCGTATAGCTGCAGAGATAATAAAAGGCCAGAATGGTGAACGCCCGCCCGTATGGCACGTTCCGCACTCTACGGGCTATTTGAAGCGCGACACCCTTCAGAAAGCGGGATTACCGGTAGAAGAGCGGTTCCATATCGAGGATAGGGCGCGCACCGAAGCTCGCGTGTATGCCCATGCTGATCGGGTGCTGTCGACTTCGCCTGAAATTTCACACTCGCTCACCCATCACTATCACCTGCCCGCTCATGAGATCCTTCCCATAGGCGTTGACACATCCCTATTCCATCCTAGACCCGCAGGAGTCAGTCGCACGGACCCGCGTTACAATAGGATCTGGGGAGAGCTCTCGAGGCTCTCCGGGCGTTCTGTGGAGGATCTGCAAGGGGCCGAGATGGTCCTCGAGTACAGCAGAACTGTGTCCACGAAGGGGAAACTGGATGTCATTAACGGCTTCGCCAAGTCGCTTGAGCTTGATCCTGGAAGAAACCGAATATTGGTTATGAATATCGCTGATCCCCAGGAGAGCGGTCTTTCCGAAGTTGATAATCAGTACGCTAGAGAGCTGCGTCAACGTATTGTTGAGCTTGGTCTCCAAGGCAAGGTGATATTCAAGGGAAACTTTGACGCTCGGGAGGAATGCCCTCTTCTATGCCAGATCACCGACGTTGCTATCTCAGGGGCAAAGATGGAGACCTGGGGTATGGCGGTTCATGAGCAGGCATCTAGTGGCTGCCCGATTTTTTGCACTACCATCGTGCCCATCGGGACGAATGTACTGCAAGGTTCAGAGCCGTATGAGGTTGCATTTCCTGGTGGGTCAACGGTTTCTTGGGGAACCGGCGTTGTGCGCTTTAATCCAGGGGATATTAATGCCATTGCACACCTCATTTCATACGCATTCTCCGCTGAGGGGCGAGAGCCAATCCGACAGCTCGGGGAGCGCGCATATCACCAGGTGATTCCAGAGTACGCCTGGGACGGGATATTGCAGAAAGCTCTCGAGAAATTCGGCGGCTTTACCTTTGTCGATGGTAGAGTTGTCTGGCCACAAGAATAGAGTACACCGAGGACCTCGGTTGGCACCGCTGCTTGAACCAACTTTGCAGTCTTTTGCATTCAAATTTTGTGCAGCTCCGACGAAGCGGCTAATGCAGCACGCTTTTCGGACTCCGACCGGTGCAGCAACGGGAACTTGAAATACGGCCGGTTTTGTTTGATTGTACGTAGCCCCGCCGCAACGGGCGGCTTGTAACTGACTATAGGACTTTCATATGAGTTCCGCCGTTCTTGAGTCTGCAGAGGAAGAGGTATTAGTACGTGGAGATATGCGCGGTGATAGGCCGCTTATAGGCGACTCGCACCGTCTGAGGGCAGAGGCTCTTTTTGCGCTTTTACGGGAGCTCCCTAAGAAGTCAGTGCTAGCGATCGGAGGCCCTTCGGGCAGTGGAAAATCAGAGATTGCGTCATTGCTAGGCAGCTCGTTCATACGGCATGGCCGCCCGGCCTACGTCCTCTCCTGTGACAATTATCCGTGGAGACCTCCTCGAGCGAATGACCAGCATCGAGAGGATCTGTTCAAGGAGGGAGAGCGAGCGGCGCTGGTTGGATACCTGGGCACTAAGAATGAGATCGATTTCAACCGCATCGGGGAGATTGTGAATCAGTTTAAGCAGGGCGTGGCTTCGATCCCGCTTCGCATCATGGACACCACCGAACACTACGTTTTCAATGACAGGTTGTTGGTTGACTTCGGCGGCATAGACATCTTGCTGCTGGAAGGAACATGGTCATGTACGGTGGCCAATACGACACGGCGAGTGTTCTTGGAAACAAACTTCACAGAAACAATAGAGCATCGCCGAAAGCGGGCTCGAGATCCGATTACTCCCTTTGGAGAGCTGGTCTTAGGGATTGAGCAAGAGAAACTGAATGCAATTTCGAAACAGTGCGATTTCATCATTGATATGCAGGCCAACATCCGCAAGGCCAACACATAGTGAAATTGTGCTGTGAGTGAAGGTACTTACGCCCTTTGCCCGGCCCACGCATTTCTTTGCATAGCCGCGCTAATTTTGAGAAACTACAGCGCGTTGTAATACCTCTCTACTGCTGACTCCCATGGCATCACCTTTATTTTCTCCTCACGATGGAACGCAGGGCAACTTCCAAGCTGCAACCGAGGCGCGTCGAGACGGCCTAAGGCAGGAGGTTCTTGATACCGTACCGGAGTTAGCCATTCATCAACGCCTCGTTGACGGCATCCTCAATGCCTGGATGCGGGGAGATCGCAAGCTTGAAGTGGTGTATTCGGACATCGATGGAGTCTTGCTGGCAGGACGGGGCACACCTCCGGAAGTGCAGAGCAGCAGCCGCCAGGCGCTTCACGAGCTTTTGGCGTTTTTGGAGCAGCGCGGAACCCTCCTCATTCCAAACACCGGGGTTACATGGTCCATCGACACTGCTCTTAGCCCAAGCATTCTCCATCGTTTAGAGAATGGGGAGATCCCCTTATACCATCACGCCTTGGCTACGGACGGCGGTTCGCAGTTGATGGCCTGTTCAAGCGATGGCAACTACTCGCGTGACGAGCGCTTCGCTGCACATGTGCGGCGCAGCATGGAACATTTCCGAGGAGAGCAGGTGCTCGAGGACGCCTGGTGGCTGATACAGCGTATCAACGATAATATATTCGCAAGTGTACAGCGCTTCACTCCGTTAGATTTCGACAGAATCCGTCAGGTCGAAGAGGCCGCCAAGGGGGGCTGGGTGGATCCTTCGTCTATAGGATTCAGAGTTTTTTTGCAGCCGCATATCCACCCTGACGGCCGAGCCCATCCCGAAAGAGTGAGCGTGTATTTCTACGCATCCAATCTTGATGAGCGCGATAAAATTGAACAGCTTTTTCGGGAACAGCTTTCACCTCTTCCAGTCGTCTGCTGCGTCGAGGAGGATTTCAATAATGTGAGAAACTCCCGTTTTGGTCAGGATTATTGCGCTACTCGTTACTGCCTGGACGTCACCCCCGTGCACAAGGGGCTCCCCATCATGTATCTTGACTCGCTTGTTCGACGCGCCTGCGATGTCCTGCACACGATGGAGGACGGTGGCGCCATGAGTATCACGAATTGGTACTACGGTGACGCAGCAAATGATCTTGTTGCTGCGAGGGCTCCCTGCATTCAATGTGTGTGCTTTGTCGGGGGTTCTAGTGAAGAACTTACTCGATACCGCACTGAGCTCGCCGCCCTCGGTAAGATTGTTTATACAGAGCATGACCCCAGTAAGCGCCATGCCGCCAGCATCCTGAATGCCTTTAGGGAAGTTGCTGCATGGCAGCAGCAAGGGCATTAGCGTGAACTATCGCGGCGTCCATAGCGCTCTCATCTTTACCCCCGCAAGGTCCCTAAGAGCTCCTATCAGATAGATCGAGCCGGTGAAGAGAACCGGAACGTCGGTGTCCATTTCAGAGAGACATTCCGCATAGCGCGTGCCAAAGTCGTGTGCTACCGCCCCCCGGGCCCGTAAAAAGCGGCAGATTTCATCGCTTGAAACAGCCTTGTGGAAGGCCGGCTCAAGCACACGCCACTCCCTCACATGCGGCAAAAGTAGCTCCACCATAGCCTGCCAATTCTTTGTAGAAATTGCGCCGAAGCAGCAGTCGACGGCTCTCCACCGTCGATCGGCGGCTGCGCGAGACTTAAGGTATGCACAGAGGCTTCCTATGCCCTCAGGATTATGTCCGGCATCGATTAATAGCGGCCTGTCTCGCCAGACCGTTTCCTCCAGCCGCGCGGGCCAGAACACCGAAGCAACCCCTCTCTGTATCGCCTGATTGGCGCATACCCGATGACCCTCTCTCTCGATGAGCAAGGCAGCCTGTATGGCCAGAGACATGTTGTGCCCCTGGTGCGATCCTCTAAGACTCGGCGTAAATGGCAGTTCGTCCTCCCCACTCCTGAACAAAAAACCATCTTCACGCGTATGGTACGAGAACTCGCTGCCGCACCGGTACAATGGCGCACCAAGCTCTGTAGCCTTGGCCAATACTACTTCTGCTGCCTCCGCAGGAAGCGCCCCGCTAACGACCGGACATTTGGGCTTAATGATTCCGGCTTTCTCAGCAGCAATCTTTGCCAAGGTATCGCCAAGCACATGCTCATGATCAAAGGAGATTGTCGTAATGACACTCACCAACGGGTGGTCGATCACATTGGTCGCATCGAGCCGTCCGCCGAGCCCCACCTCTAATACGGCGTAATCTAGGGCAAGTTCGCGGAAGCTCCAAAACGCAATTGCGGTCATCACTTCAAAGAATGATGGAACGAGCCCCTCTTTCACCGTCACGGCGCGAATACGAAGCGCTGCGACCTCAAGCAGGCTGTCATCAACCGGTAGTCCATCAATCACTACGCGCTCATTCATCGTCACAAGATGAGGAGAGGTATAGAGCCCCACCCTCTTTCCGCTTGCTCCGAGAATGGAAGCAAGCGCAGCTGAAACCGAACCCTTGCCATTCGTTCCAGCAACATGCAGAGCGGGCACCGCTAAATGAGGATCGCCGAGAGCAGCAAGCAACGTGCGTATGCAGCCGAGCGAGAACTCGCCGCTCCCGCTCCATTGCGGGAGTGCGTTTAGAAAATTCCGAAAATCAGTCATGGGCGATATCAAGCCTTCGCAGCATCCTGCGCAGCGAGGTTCTGTCAAGCTTTAGTTCCTGTGCCGTCTTCAAAACATTGCCGCCATGACGCCGCAGCACTTCGCTGATTACTTGCTTCCGATAGCCCTCCACCTGGTCATGCAGTGACTGAGCGCGAGTTTGACCTTCACCCATCGAGGCAGGAAGGGCGATATGGCGCGGCTCAATCCTCACCGCACCCTCAAACTGTGCCCGATAAGCTGCATTTTCCAAAGTTGCCTCCAATTCTCTCACGTTCCCCGGCCAGGAGTGGGAGACAAGCACCGCCAATGCCTCGTCGGTACTGCCTTGCACGGTGAGATCATGCTGTCCGGCTAGATTTGCGATTATATGCTGGGCTAGCGCAGCGATGTCATCTCGCCTCTCGCGAAGCGGCGGCAGTACGATTGAAGCATGGGCGAGCCGATGATAGAGGTCTCTTCGCAATTTACCCGCGGTGATCGCCTCTTGCGGATCGCGGTTTGTCGCGCAGATCAGACGAAAGTTTGTCGCAATCTCACGGTTTGAGCCCACGGGACGGAACACGCGCTCTTGCAAAACCCCCAATAGAGTGACCTGGATCTCCATCGGCAGTTCATCGATCTCATCGAGGAACAGTGTGCCGCCGTGGGCCTCCTCTAACAAACCACGCCGACTCTCCGTTGCACCGGTAAAGGAGCCCTTGGCATGTCCGAAGAGCTCGCTGTTGACCAGATCAGCCGTTGCGAAATTAGGCTGATATCTCACAAACGGATGACGACCGCTTTGCTCATGGATGGAACGGGCAACAAGCCCCTTGCCCGTTCCCGTTTCGCCGTACAACAGAACTGCCTGGGTCGTTTTGGCCGCGTATTGAATCTGCTCTCGAATTCTGGTCGCCGCTTCGCTCCGGCCTATGAAGTAAAACTTCGCATGCTGCGCGGTCGAAGCAAGGCTCTGGTAGGCTCGCCGCAAATTCGCCTGGGCGATCGCGTCGCGAACAAGAGCGCACACGTGGTCGGCTTCAGGGGGCTTCTCTAAGAAGCTCGCCGCTCCCAAGGCCAGTGCCCGCACGCCGAAGGCCGGACTCCCGTGGCCAGTCAATACGATTACTCTTAGCGTCCCGTCACCGCGCTGCAGGTCAGAGATCAACTGAAAACCAGCGTCTACCCCCTGGGTTGCATCGAGATGTAGATCTATGATCGCTGCCTGAGGGCGATACTTTTCGGCCAGTACACGCGCATCATCCGCCTTCGTCGTACCGTAAATCGACACCCCGGGAAGGCGCTGCTTAATCAATTTTGAAAGCGACAGCACATTATCGCCGTCATCATCGACAAGAAGAAGGGAGCCTTCTGTTTGATTACTCATGAGCTGCACTTGGTCCGCAAGGGAATAGTTAGATGCACTTTTACTGTACCATCCCCACAAACAGCATCAATCGTGCCTCCCATGGCCCACCAAAGGAGGTCAAATACCGCGCTGGCGGGCTCATCAAGCCCACAATACGATACCAGGAGCTCACTGAGAGATTCGCTAGGCTTTGACGTTGCGGCGAATCGGTGATGCCTCCCCTCCAGCCATAGAACCGCATGCTCGGGCTCCACTGCTGCTGATGATATGAAAGCCCCCAACTGTTCCGCACACCGAGCAAGCTCCTGAAAAGCCCGTGTCAGGAGTGCCGCTGAGCCAACGATGACCGCATCAGGCACATGGACGCGGACAGTGATGGGGGAACAGATCTCGTGCAAACGACACTCGGTGACTGCATCTGTGGCTTCTTCAAAAGACAGGTACTTTAGAAGGTCCTGAATCTCCCTGCATCGTTTGCGTGCACGTGCAACATCTTCAGAGGGATTCTGGCCTTCCAAGAACGCCAGCTCATTTGAGATTACATTCAGCGGGTTTCGTATGCGATGAGAGACCGCTGCAAACAGTCTAGAAAAGGCTCGCAGGTAGCGAAGATCGCTGTTCATGCACCACCACAGGTCTGGCCGTGATTCCGGGCTCAGGCACGCAGTTTATTATAGCCATCAAATGCAGCAACCTTATAGCACTCTGCAAGTGTGGGGTAATTAAAAACGGCATCCATTAGATAATTGAGGCCCCCGCCCAGTGCGATTACCGCCTGGCCGATATGGATAAGCTCGGTCGACGACTCTCCGATGATATGCACGCCTAAGACCCGCTGATCTTCTCTATGGAACAGGATCTTCAACATGCCATTCTCATCCCCGATGATCAGTCCGCGCGCTATCTCCCGGTACCAGGCCATCCCAACTTCATATGGAATGCCCTTCTCAGTAAGTTCCGCTTCATTGAAACCTACATAGGAGATCTCGGGAATTGAATAAATGCCGTAAGGAAGAGGTACATCAATCCGGCGGTCGGTTATACCGAATGCATGACAGGCGGCGATACGTCCCTGCTGCCCCGAGGTGGAGGCAAGAGCAGGAAATCCTACTACATCCCCAGCTGCGTAAACGTGATCTCGATTCGTTTGGAAATGCTCATTGACGTTGAGTCGTCCACGCTCATCGATGTGCACACCGAGAGACTCCAGCCCTAAATCATCGGTGGCGCTTTGACGCCCTGCCGAGAAGAGCGCCACATCCGAGACGATAACTTTGCCGCTCTTCAGTTCGGTTACGACCTGCCCATCGGCGCGCACCGAACAGTTCTTCACCTCTTCTCCAAGCCGCAGCGTTACTCCCATCGAGCGCATTTGATACTGGAGACATTCGATGATCTCCTCGTCGCAGAACCCGAGGAGACGTTTTCGCGCATCGACAATCGTCACATCGACTCCCAATGCCGCGAACATTGAACCGTACTCGGTTCCTATAACACCACCACCCACTACGGTCATACGCCGTGGGAGTTCCTGCATCTTGAGAATATCATCACTGTCAAAAATTTTTACTCCGTCGAATGCAATATGGGTCGGCCGGTGCGGTCGAGCTCCAACTGCAACAACAAATTTCTCAGCGGTCCGGATCGTAGACATGCCAAGTGCTGAGACAATCTCGACCGTATGTTCATCGACAAAGCGGGCATGACCATTGATAACTTCAACATGGTTACGTTGAAGCTGCGCTTTGATGACCTCGATCTCCGTCTGCATGATGCGATTGCAGCGAAAGGTGAGGTCGCTCATCTGAATCTCGTTCTTTACCCTGTATCCGGCGCCATAAATGTTGCGCTGCCGGTATCCCGAGAGGTACACCACTGCTTCTTTGAAGGACTTGCTGGGGATCGTGCCGGTGTTCACACACACGCCCCCCACCACCTCGCGTTCATCGACTATGGCAACGCGCTTTCTTATCTTGGCAGCCTGCACGGCAGCACGCTGACCAGCGGGACCACAGCCGATCACCAACAGATCGAAATCATAACCGGATGCAGAACGCTGTTTCGCCACTTAAACCTCTGTATTGCTCGCCATCTCAAACCGGTAACGGTCTGATCCTGCCACCTAAACGGCGCAAAGTTCTCAATTTAATGGATTAATCAGATGGCCCCGAAGTTCCAAAAATATCACCGCTTGGATCGAAGATAAACCGGGCAAACACGATCTGAACGATTTTTTGCGCTCAAAGGCTCGCACGAGCGCGAAAACTCCCTCCCCAAAACTGCGTGAGCCAATCGGTGATGTTGCTGGCAGCTGTAGCATAGAGCCCGAGCTCAGCGCCGAGAGGTGGAGTCCTATGGTCCGTCGTTCTATTCTGTGTTAGTAGTGCCGCCTGCGCAGTTGTCGCGTGCGTGCGCTCAGGAAACAAGACCTATGATTTCAGATAATGACGTAGCCAAGATCGCTTCGCTTGCTCGACTAACCCTGACGCCTGAGGAGTCCAGCCGTTATGCCGCTGAACTCTCTCGCATCCTCGAGTATGTGCAGCAGCTCGACAGCTACTCTGTTGAAGGGGTGGAACCGCTAAGTCATGTGCATGGCGCATCCAATGTCTTTCGTGAAGATACTCCAACTCCGAGCTTGCCATTTGAAGGCGAAGTGAGCACAAATGCCCCCGATAAATCGGGACGTTTTTTCCGCGTACCGCTCATCATTGAGTAGCCCTGTAATTATAGAATGTTTGCATGACTGACCTCGCCTCTCTCACCGCTACTGAAATTGCATCCGAACTCGATCGCGGCTCGCTTTCAAGCGTAGAACTTACTCGATCGCTCCTGACCCGCGCGGAGTCAAAGCGCGGATTGAATGCGTTCCTCGATCTCTACAGTGATGTAGCTCTCGCCTCAGCAGAGGAGGCGGACAAGCGTCGTCGCGCAGGCGAGCGCGGTCCACTCTTAGGTGTGCCGGTTGCCATTAAGGATGTAATTCTTGTTAAAGGAACCAAGACTACCTGCGGCAGCCGCATGCTCGCCAATTTTCTGTCGCCATACGACGCGACAGTCGTCAGCAAGTTACGCAAGAGTGGGGCAGTGCTCTTTGGCAAGACCAACATGGATGAATTCGCAATGGGTTCGTCAACCGAGAACTCTGCCTTTGGCCCGGTGCAGAACCCTTGGAATAAGGCCTATGTGCCAGGGGGCTCAAGTGGCGGTTCTGCAGCCGCGGTCTCTGCACGCATCGCACCGTTGGCGCTTGGCAGTGATACTGGAGGATCAATCCGCCAACCAGCTTCGTTCACCGGAATAGTCGGCATGAAGCCTACCTATGGTCGCACCAGTCGTTACGGGCTTGTTGCTTATGCCTCCTCGCTCGATCAGATAGGTCCATTTGCCCGATCGGTCAAAGATTGCGCACATCTCCTAGAGACGATATCTGGATTTGATCCCTCTGACTCAACATCGATGGATGTTCCTGTTCCAAGCTGGAGTGAGGAGTTGACTCAAGGTATTAAGGGTCTTCGAATTGGTGTGCCCAAGCAGTATTTTATTGAGGGACTGCACCCCGAAGTAGAGCAGGCCGTGCGAGCTGCCTTGCAATGGTACGAGGGTCAGGGCGCTTCCCTTGTTGAAGTTGATCTGCCACACACGGAAGCTGCGCTCTCAACCTACTACATACTCGCTCCGGCTGAAGCATCATCGAATTTGGCTCGCTTTGATGGCGTTCGATACGGTCATCGAGCTGCCGAACCTACGGACCTCATTGATCTTTACTGCCGCAGCCGTTCAGAAGGCTTTGGCACCGAGGTCAAGCGCCGTATAATGATCGGCACCTATGTACTGTCATCCGGTTACTACGACGCCTTCTATCTCCGTGCCCAGAAAGTACGAGCACTGATTAAGAACGACTTCGACAAAGTATTCTCCTCACAATGCGACCTACTGGCATGCCCTACAGCTCCAACCCCCGCCTTCCGCATCGGTGAGAAGGTCGACGATCCACTCACTATGTACCTGAGCGATGTGTTTACCATTACTGTAAACTTGGCTGGACTTCCGGGATTGAGCCTTCCCTGCGGGTTTAGTAGCAGCCAACTCCCCATTGGATTGCAGCTTATTGGAAAGCCTTGGGATGAGGGGACATTGCTGCGCGCGGCCTACGCCTATGAACAGCAACATGATTGGCACACGCGAGTACCACAATGAGCATGGAATTTGAATCAGTGATCGGTTTAGAAGTGCACGTGCAACTCGCCACGGAAACCAAGATCTTCTGTGGATCTTCGACTCGCTTTGGCGGTGACCCTAATGAATTTATTGATCCCGTAACCCTAGGCCTTCCGGGTGCGCTCCCTGTGCTCAACAGGCGCGTAGTCGAGTTTGCAATCATGCTGGGCAAGGCAACGAAATGCGAGATTCGAAGGTTCAATCGTTTCGCCCGTAAACACTACTTCTATCCAGATCTTCCCAAAGGCTATCAGATCTCTCAATTTGAGGAGCCCATTTGCGAGCGCGGCTCGTTGGAGGTGCACTTTGAGAATGCCGTCCGAACCGTTGGCATCCGTCGAATCCACATGGAGGAAGATGCCGGGAAGAATATGCACGATACCCGTACGGAGACTTCACTAATCGATCTGAACCGTGCGGGAGTGCCCCTTCTAGAAATCGTGTCTGAGCCCGACCTGCGGACACCCGCCGAAGCCTCGGCGTACCTGCGCACATTGCGGCAGATGGTGCGTTTTCTTGGGGTGAGTGACGGGAATATGGAAGAGGGAAGCCTGCGCTGTGATGCGAATATCTCCCTGCGTCCGGTCGGGGAGCTAAAATTCGGCACCCGCACAGAGATCAAGAACCTCAATTCCTTCCGCTTTGTAGAACGCGCGCTGGAGTATGAGATTGCTCGGCAGACGTCATTGTTGAGAGCCGGGCAGAAGGTCGTACAAGAGACCCTCCTCTATGATAGTGCCGCCGATGTGACCCGGTCGATGCGAGGAAAGGAGGAGTCATCTGACTATCGTTACTTTCCCGACCCGGATCTGCCGCCTCTTATCATTGAAGAGGGCTGGGTCAATCAGATTGTGGGGTCAATGCCGCGGCTGCCCGATCAGTGGAGAAAGGAGTTAACCGAGAACTACGGTCTCAGTAACTATGACGCCAGTGTGCTGCTTGCTGAAAGCGAGAACGTGGCGTTCTTTCAAGCCGTCTTCGATATCTGCCAGAACGCTAAGGCGGCCTGCAACTGGGTAACCTCCGAACTATTCGGCTACCTCCACAAGAATTCTCTGACCCTTGCTCACTCTCCGATAAAACCAGCTGACCTTGGGGCCCTCATCAAACTGATTGACGACGAGGTCCTTAGCGGGAAGATGGCTAAATCAGTATTCGAGGAGATGTTTGCGACCTCACAAAGCCCCCAGGAGATAATCGAGAAGAAGGGGCTCAAGCAGATTGCCAATCCCGATGAGATTCAACAGCTGGTCACGGATACCATAAGCAAGTTCAGCTCGCAGTTTGACGCCTACGCCCAGGGAAATGACAGACTGCATGGATTTTTTGTCGGTGAAGTGATGAAGCTGAGCCGCGGTGCCGCAAATCCCAAACTCGTCAACAACGCTATTCTGGATGCGGTCAAGAAGCGGCGGAGTTCTTGATGGAGAGCTTACCCCTACCCCATCGACTCGCAGATGGCACGGTGGTGCTCTTTGTCGAGGTACCCCCTGAGCATATCATCCTATTTCAAGGAGTGTTTGATCTGCATGAGGGTATTGCCGCCGTGCGTACGATTGATAAAACGATCCCGGTGATTAGCCTCTTGAGCACCGAAAGTATGGTGCCCATCTGTTTGGAGGTGCTCAAAGATACCTGGCCCCTCTTCCATTGGAGGAATCCCCCGTTAGAATGGCAGCGTCCTTCTACGGTCATCGATCAATAGCCCATCGCAGGAGTAGGTTCATATGCTGCAAATATTTCACAAGTATCGCCGCACCTTTCTGGGAGTGCTGATCCTGGCCGTCGTGGTGTTAATCATGACCGGATTCGGACTCGACTACTATGCGCGTCGGGACTCTGCCGCGTATGCCATCAAGGTAAACGAAACGGAGATTTCATTTCCTGAGGTCGATAGGGCACGCGAGCTAATGGAAAACCACTATCGACGAATACTGGGTGACAATTACTACGAGCTGATCGATCAGTTTAACATCAACATCCCGCAGCAAGTCGTCGACAAAACGATTAACGACGAAATCTTGGGCCAATTCGCCGGCAATCTAGGCCTCCGAGTCGGAGACGAGGAGTTAGTGCAGGCCATCGCCACTCAATTCCCGCAGGGATTTGACAGTCGAATGTATGCGTCAATGCTTTCGCAGCTGCGAATGAATTCGGCGCAGTTCGAGGCGCACATGCGCAAGGAGCTGCTTACGATGCAACTGCTCTCGCTTTTGCAGCATGCAGCGATCGCCTCCAAGCGTGAGATTGAATCAATGATGATTCAATCGGAAAGCAAGTATGATCTGCAGTACGTTGCCTTTGACCCCGCCCAGTACGCCGCTGCAGTTCCCGCTCCCGCCGATGAGGAGTTGCGGAGCTATTTTGAAGAGCACCAGACACGCTATGAGCTGCCGGAGCGCGTTGCCTACTCGTATATTCGGCTTTCACCCAAGGACTTCCTGGCGCAAGTGCCGGTATCCGACGATGATATCGAACTTTTTTATTCCGAGAATGAAAAGAGGTTCAGCGACCCCGAGCAGGCGAGGGTGCGCCACATAGAATTCAAGATCCCCGACAACAGCTCTCAGGAGCAAAAGGATCAGATCAAGCTGAAAGCGGAACAGGTGCTGCAGCGCATCCGTGCGGGCGAATCAATTGAGGCCCTAGCCTTGGAGTTTTCTGATGACCTGGGGAGCCGCGCCAGCGGCGGAGACCTGGGCTGGGTAAGCGCGGGCAAGATGCCCAAACCGTTCGAACGCGCCGCGTTCTCTCTAAAAGATGGGGGACTTGGCGATCTGGTCGATGCCGGTTCGGCCTTCCATATTATCCAGGTTGAGGAGTATCGCCCCGCCGCGCCCAAGCCGCTCTCAGATGTGCGCGCAATAATCGAACAGGAGCTGCGTGCACAGGAAGCCCCAGCCTTCGTCAATGAACATGCCTATGCGCTGCTTGAGCAATGGGAGGGGTCTAAGAGCAGTCTGGCTGAGTTTGCCGCGGCCCAAAAGCTTTCAGTGAAGTCATCAGATGGGCTGCTCACGGAATCCCAGGATCCCGAATCCACCCTTGCTGGGATTACCCGCAAAGTACTGCAGGATGCTGCTTCGTCCAAGCAAGTGGCAGACATCGGGGATGAAACATTGATTGTCGAAGTCGCTGAACACCGCGATATCGAACTCCCTTCCCTAGACCAGGTAAGGGACACCGTGGTCGCCGATTGGAAGAAAGAGCAGACCGTTACCCGCGCACGTTCTGAGGCGCAGGGATTTTTGGAAGAGGCACGCGGCCCGCAAGGCTGGGCTGGCGCCCTCAATGCACGCAAGCTGACTTCGGCAACCGTCACGGGAGTAACGCGAGTAACCGGTTTACAGGAACCACTTGATAGTGAAGAGGTCTCGGATCTCGTGTTCTCCATTTACACTCCGGCGACAGTGGGCGCTGAAGTTGTCTCGTCGGACAGTAAGTTCCTAGTGCTCTACGTTGATAAAATACGTGCGCCGAGCGAGGAGGAGCAGAACTCATTGCGTCCTCGATATGAGGCCCAGGCACCGCAGCAGTTGGGCCGTGTTATGGTGGCATCGCTTGTAGCGCAGTTGAAGGCCCAGTCGCAGGTCGATATCGCCCCATCCCTGCTTTCCGAGTAGAGATTGGCTGGGAGTATACCGGGAGAATTTCTATGCTCCGCATTGGGATAGTCATTGCGCTTGTCAGCTTAGTGCAGGGCTGTGCGGCATCACGGCCGGATCTGCTGCTTAACGAAGAGAGCATTTTTCTGGGCAAGGCTCGCCAACTCATCACCATCGGGCATCGCTCGGGTGAGGGGTATTTCAGTGCCGATGGCTCCCTCTTCACTTTCCAAGCGGAAGCCGAACGGGACAATCCGTTTTATCAGATCTATCTGTTGCAGCGCGCCACTGGAGAAATCACTCGGATTTCCCCTGGTTTTGGCAAAACAACCTGTAGCTGGGTGCACCCCTCCAACGATCGGGTTCTCTTTGCCTCAACCCATTCTGATCCTAGCTCGATACAGCGCCAAGCCGATGAGCTGAAGGCTCGCGCTTCAAACACAAGCCGGCCCTACCAATGGGACTATGATGAACAGTACGACATTTATGAAACCATGATTGATGGAGGGCGTACCCGCAACCTCACTGCAGTATTGGGATATGACGCGGAGGGGAGCTACTCCCCAGATGGAAAGTGGATCGTCTTTGCCTCAAATCGTAAAGCATACAGCTCCCGCCTCTCGCCCTCTGAGGTTGCCCTGCGCGATCGCGACCCCTCCTATTTTATGGAACTCTATCTTATGAGATCCGACGGTACCCAGGTGCGGCAGCTCACTGACACTCCCGGCTATGATGGAGGTCCATTCTTCAGCCCTCGTGGAGACCGTATTACCTGGAGAAGATTTTCTGCCGACGGCCGCACGGCCGAGATCTTCACTATGGCAGTGAATGGCTCAGACGAACGGCAGATTACACACCTAGGCGCTCTATCCTGGGCACCCTTCTACCACCCCAGCGGTGCATACCTTGCCTTTGCGACTAGTGTACACGGACATCGCAACTTCGAGTTGTATATCGTCGACGTTGAGGGTTGTCGGGAGCCCGTCAGGGTCACCTTCCGCGATGGATTTGACGGGCTGCCCGTTTTCTCCCCCTCTGGTGACGAGATTGCCTGGGCCAGTTCGCGCACCGAGAAGGGCAAAACTCACATCTTCATTGCCGAATGGAATCATACACGAGCCCTGACCGCACTTGCTGCAAGCTCCCGGCGATCGCAGGCGGCCTGCCAAGAGTAGTGCTGCAATTGCGTGTTTGAAGGGAAGGCAAAACCAGGCTAGATTTAAAGGAAGAAGAGAGCGCTTCATTCAACTGGCTGAGCGCCCCGTAGGGTTGTCCAATAATTTTTGAATGATGGCTCTAGAAGCGGTCTCGTAAATAGAATCGATGGCCCGCTTCTATCCGCCGTAGCCAAGGAGAATGCCCTCTATTGTGGGGGGTCCAAGGGCGAAGGAGGATATTTCAGAGAGAAAGAATACTTTTATGAGAGGGCCTCTAGGTATGAGAGCTGTGGGATTCCGCAAGGACGAAGCAGGGCTTCCGAAGAGACCTCCTTCCGGCATATTTCCTCTGAGAGCTACTCCCTCTGTTTGGTTTGATTTTATGCAGCGCGCAGCCGACGTCCGTTCATCGTTCCTAAACTTTTTGCGAAACAGCAGCATGCCATTGTGTCCAGCTCCTCTTTGGTGCCGGAGAATGACCCTACCCTCTTGTTTGCAAATGCAGGAATGAATCAGTTCAAGAACGTGTTCTTGGGCTCGGAGAAACGCCCCTATACCAGGGCCACCACCTGTCAGAAGTGCATGCGCATTTCAGGCAAGCACAACGATCTCGAGAATGTGGGAGTCACTGCTCGCCATCATACTTTCTTCGAGATGCTCGGTAATTTTTCGTTCGGCGACTACTTTAAGGCCGAAGCAATTGACTTTGCCTGGGAATTGGCTAACCGGTGTTTGGGGAATCCCCAAAGAACGACTCTGGGTGACCATCTTTGAGAAGGACGAAGAAGCTCGGAAACTCTGGATTGATCGCGCAGGGGTGGCGAGTGATCGGGTGCTGCGCTGCGGTGAGAAGGATAACTTTTGGGCCATGGGAGATACGGGGCCCTGCGGGCCATGCACCGAGCTTCACGTGTGACCTCGGCAGCGATCTCAAAGCACAGAGCGAAGCGGGTTTTCGCAAGGAGGATGGGAGCTACCTAGAGATTTGGAACCTCGTATTCATGCAGTACGACCGCAACAGCAAGGGGGAACTTACGCCGCTGCCGAAACCGTGCGTCGATACGGGTGCAGGACTTGAGCGCGTGGTATCAGTCGTCAATGGCTTTCCGGGCAACTATGATACCGATTCGCTGCGGCCTATTATCTCGCGCTGCGAGAGCTTGAGCGGCTGTTCTTACGACGGTCGCTCCTATGCGGTGCGCGATCTGCGGTCGGATGTGCCCTATGCGCGAGATGTAGCGATGCGCGTCATTGCCGATCACTCTCGTGCAATTGCCTTCCTTATCGCCGACGGCGTGCACCCATCAAGCGATGGCCGCGGCTATGTTTTGCGCCGCGTTCTGCGCCGAGCAGTCCCGTCATGGTCGCGTGTTGGGGCTGCAGGAGCCGTTCTTGCAGCATGCCACCGGCGTCGTTGCCGATATCCTTGGAGATGTCTACCCGGAGCTTCGCGAGAAAGAGAGCACATCAGCAGAGTAGTCACTGCAGAGGAGGAGAAGTTCAGCGAAACCTGGAACAAGGCCTCACCGTGTTGCAGCGGGAAGCAGAACGAGTTTCGGCCGGAGGAAAAATTTTCCGGTGAGGTTGCCTTCTTGCTGCATGACACGTACGGATTCCCTCTCGATCTTACTGAAGATGCGCTCAAGCAATTCGGTCTTGTTGTCGACACTGCGGCCTTCGAAAAGGCAATGTCCGCACAGCGGCTGCGCTCAAGGGAGGATCGCGCTGCTCGCGGCATTAGCTTCACGACCCAGCGTGCTGGGGGAAAAACAACCGAGTTCATCGGGTATTCGGAGCTGGAGTGCGACAGCACCATTACCGCTTCGTTTACCGAGGATGATTCCCTGTCCTCCCCGCTTAAAGAGGGCGATCATTTGGCCCTCTTTACCGAGCGCACCCCTTTCTATGCGGAATCGGGAGGTCAAGTCAGCGATTCGGGAGAGATCCACATTAATGGCGCCACACTGCGGGTAATCGATGTACAGAAGGTTCAATCAGATTATTTCCAGCACAGCTGCGTGGTCGCGCAAGGTCAGCTCCCGCGCACACTTGCCGGCATGTCAGCGCATTTGGCCGTAGACGCGGCGCGGCGCGCAAGCATCCGCTCTAACCATTCCGCAACCCATCTCGTCCACATGGCCCTGCGCTCAGTCCTTGGCTCCCATGTACACCAGGCAGGCTCGCGGGTCGACGATTCGATGCTGCGCTTTGATTTCACTCACTTTGAACCGCTGAGTCCTGCTCAAAAAGATGAGATTGAAGAGCGGGTAAATCAGGCAATTCGGGACAACTTCGAGGTGCTGACCCAGGTGCTCCCGATAGAGGAGGCTCGTAAAACAGGAGCTATTGCTCTATTCGGCGAGAAGTATGGGGAGCGAGTTCGCGTCGTCCAGATTGGCCCACAGTCGGTTGAATTCTGCGGGGGCACCCACGTGCAACGTGCTGGAGACATTGGATTTGTTCTGATCTCGGAGGAAAGCGGCATCTCGGCAGGGGTACGGCGTATCGAATGTGTAAGTGCAAAAGGTGCCCTCTTGGCAACCCGCACACTGAGAAGCGAGCTGTACGCCGCCGCTTCGAGGTTGAAATCCTCACCCCATACGGTGGTTGATCGGATCGAGAAGCTGCAGGCAAGCATTGGGGATCTCCAAAGGGAGTTGGATTCCGCTCGGGCAAAAGTAGCGTCAAGCGCTGCCAATGAGCTCCTTACGCAGGCCAGCACGACAGCAAAAGGTCGCAAAGTGATCGCGGCTCAGGTAGAGCGAATGGGAGTGGATACATTGCGCACCCTGGTTGATAACTTACGGACTAGAATCGGATCGGGAATCGTGGCCTTGGTTTCCGTCGATGACGGCTCGGCAACCCTGGTGGCAGGTGCTACCTCTGATCTTAATAAGCAGCTGCATGTAGGCAATATTGTCAAAGAGGCTGCGGCGGTGAGTGGCGGCAAGGGTGGTGGTCGACCCGACTTCGCTCAAGCAGGCGGTCTCGACCCGAGTCGCATTCCCGCAGCATTGTCAAAAATTCGTGAACTTGTGGAGTAGCAAGATCAAGTGAAGAAGAAAAACGGGGCTGCAGATAAGGAAGTAACGGTTCAGTTTCCAGACGCGAGCGTTCTACAGACGCTAGTGGGAGAACGGGACGATAATCTAAAAACTATCGAGCGGCTCCTTTCCCTTAAAGTGGGGCGCAGTACCAGCGGGCTCACCCTCACAGGGCATGACTCGGATGTGGAATTAGCCTCCGATCTGCTCAATCAACTTAGAGAGCTTATCGCGAATGGAGAGTATATCTGGCCCGGAGATGTAGAGCGTGCCATCAAGATGCTCTCGGCAGACCGGCGCCGTAGACTCGAAGAGCTCTTCAGGGACCAGGTACGGATACCGGGGCGCAAGCGATCAATTGTACCCAAAACATTTCGGCAAAAAGAATACCTCGAATCGATTCAGGCCTATGACCTAATATTCGGCGTCGGCCCGGCCGGCACTGGCAAGACCTATTTAGCCATGGCAGCTGCCGTTTCGGCGCTCATCAATAAGACGGTGAAACGCATTGTGCTGTGTCGGCCAGCGGTGGAGGCAGGAGAGAAGTTAGGATTCCTGCCGGGCGATATGGCCGAGAAAGTCAATCCGTACCTACGCCCCCTCTACGATGCGCTGCACGACATGGTGGAGTTCGACAGGGCTAAAGAGCTGGTAGACAAGGGCACCATTGAAGTAGCTCCCCTCGCCTTCATGCGCGGACGCACCCTTTCGAACGCTTTCGTCATTGTGGACGAAGCCCAGAATACGACCCCCATCCAGATGAAAATGATCCTCACCAGGCTCGGGTTCGGGTCTAAGTGCGTGATAACAGGGGATATTACGCAAATAGACCTGCCCCGTGGTATAATATCAGGGTTAACCGACGCACTACAGGTCCTGCGTGGAGTAGAGGGGTTAGGTATTATCGAGTTCAGTGAGCAGGATGTCGTGCGTCATCCATTGGTATCAAGAATTGTCGCCGCATACGACCAAAGAAGCTACGAGCGCTAATGCCGCACACACTGCGGTGGCGGCGCCCCCTGTTCGCCATACCTTGGGCGCACTTCCACTGCAGCAGTCGTCTGATTCGGCTGCCGCAATCTAATTTCCATTTATTCAAGAAGGAGCTATGGCTTCCACCGGTTCGGTAGTTAGTTCATTGTTACGCACGCCGCAGGGGCTGATACTCGCCGCCCTCTCTGCCGTATCCGCCGAAGGCGCTTTCCACCTCTTCGTGCCGACAACCGACCCCCTCTTGGCGCTCGCCCGCGTGGCGATTGTGTTCATAGCTGTACTGGTAATCTTTCGTCTTGCTCAGGTCACGCTACCCAGATTTGGAGCTTCCTATAAGGATACGCTGTGTTTAGCCGCAGTGCTCGTGGGTGGCGTGGTATCGATATTCCTTGGAGAGATCTTCGCGGTAAGCCTTTCTACCTACATTAAAGGGGTACGCTACATTGCTGAAGTTGATACAACCTCATTTGCCTACCTGTTTCCCTTTGCGGCAGGTGCTTTACTCCTGCAGAGCGTATTAGGACTGCACTACAGTCTCGTATACAGCCTTATTATCTCCATGATTATTGGGGTGTACTATCCCCATGAGTTCTTGCTGGCTCCTTATACACTGATTACGACCTTTGTTGCTTGCCTAGGATTTTCGCAATTTCGCTCTCGCTCGGCATATCTCAAAGGAGGCTTGTACGTATCTCTCTTCGCGTTCGCCATCGCCTTCTGTAGTGTGCTTCTTGATGGTGATGACACGACCTCTGATATCGCCGTCAAACTCGTAGGTAGTCTGCTTAATGGGTTTCTCTCATGTTTTATCGCGTCAGGCCTGACTCCTGTATTTGAGTACCTTGGCGGCTATGCCACTGATATGCGGCTTATCGAGATGGCGACCCTCGATCATCCGCTCTTAAAGGAGCTGAGTGTGCAGGCACCCGGAACATGGAATCACTCCATGGTCATGGGGATGATGGCCGAATCTGCCGCCGAATCGATAGGCGCAAATCCTGTGCTTTCACGGGTCGGCGCCTACTTCCACGATATCGGGAAGACGAAGAAACCCCTGTACTTCGTGGAGAATCAGCTGGCAGAGGAGAATCGCCATGACAAACTAAGCCCCTCCATGTCTGCCTTGATCATACGATCGCACGTAAAGGATGGACTTGAGCTTGCCAAGAAGCACGGGCTGCCTTTGACCATTCAAGATATGATTGGGCAGCATCACGGCACGATGATGATCGAATTCTTTTATGAGAAAGCGCTCAGAGAGGCCCGCGAGCAGGATCCTGATGCAGAAGTTGATCCCAGCCCCTATACGTATCCCGGCCCCAAGCCGCAGACTCGTGAAGCAGGCATCCTGCTTCTAGCCGATGGAATTGAAGCAGCCGCCCGCACCATGAGTGAGCCAGACGTTGACAGGATTCAGGGCATGGTCCAGAAGATGATCAACAAAGTGTTCTCCAGCGGACAACTGGAAGAATCACAATTAACCCTTAGGGATCTGCACCTGATTGCAAAGTCATTCACCCGGGTATTAACCGGCATTCATCATAAACGCATCGCCTATGCCGAACCGGTCGAAAAGCTCAGTGAAAAATCAAAGCCGCAGGAAGGAGAAGCTCCCTCGGCTGAGGTGGCAAGTTTTACTGCGGCTCGACGCGCCAGGATGGCAAGTGAAGAGTCCAAGGATAAAGAAGCTTCTAAAGAAGATCTTAAGCGTCTTGGAATCTCTTGAGCACCCCTGGTCGCCATTACTGAGTCATCATCAGGAGATCGAACTTTCGGTATCACTATGCGATGATCGACAGATGCGGGCGCTCAACAGGACCTTTCGCGCAAAGAATAAACCGACCGACGTGCTCTCCTTCCCACTCCTGATCGAAGCGCGCAAGAAGACGGTACAGCCCGGGTTGATGGGTGACCTTGTCATTTCGCTGCCCACAATGATCAGACAGGCCCGTATGTATCGTCAGCCGCCAAACCGGGAGTTTTTGCGGCTGGCCGTGCATGGTTTGCTGCACCTGCTCGGTCATGACCATGAGAAGGTGCCGAGCTCTGTTGCGCGCAGAATGCGTTCTATTGAGAAGAAGGTGCTGGAGGAACTTTACCCAGAACTCGATCGTGAAGCGTATGCCTCGGTTAAAAAAAGAGCAGGCGCACCGCGGCTGGCTAGAAGGAGTCGATCGTAACGTCGAATCCTGATAGCCTCAGCAACAAGGAAGCAATTTTAATTATGTCTCAAGAACTTACTCCCGGTGAAATAGCTGATCGCTTGACCCAATGTAAGGGGCGCATTGAAGCCCTGAGGGGGTTTCTTTGACATCGCACGCAAATGTGAACGACTCGACGAAATCGGCCAGATAACACAGGGCAATGATTTTTGGAGTGATGCCGATGGGGCCAAGCGCATCCTCAAGGAGCGGGCCTCGCTGGAAGAGGCCGTATCCGGCTTCAAGAGGTTAGAACAGCTCGCCGGTGATACCGAGGCCGCCCTTGAACTGGCTCGCGAAGATAGTGCTCCCGAGTTCGTAACCGAAGCGGCGCGCAGCCTCTCCCAACTTACGCAGGAGCTCGAGGCTCAGGAGTTCTTGCGAAAGATGATCGGCGACTGGGACAAAAGCGCCGCCATTGTCGAGATCAACTGCGGTGCAGGTGGCACCGAGGCTCAAGATTGGGCGGAGATGCTGCTCAGAATGTACATGCGCTGGGCGGAACGACGGGGCTTCAAATGCCACCTCGTAGATTATCAGGCCGGTGAAGGCGCGGGTATAAAGAGCGCCACTATCATCGTTGAAGGTCCGTTTGCCTTCGGACATCTAAGGTCGGAGACCGGCGTGCATCGGCTGGTGCGGATATCCCCTTTTGATGCCAATGCCCGCCGCCATACCTCCTTCGCGGCCGTATCGGTAAGTCCCGATATCGAGCAAGAGGTTGACATCGAGGTGAATGAAAGGGACCTACGCATCGATACCTATAGATCCTCAGGTGCCGGGGGCCAGCATGTTAATAAGACCGATTCTGCTGTCCGCATTACCCACATCCCAACGGGCATAGTGGTTGCGTGCCAGAACGAACGGTCACAGCATAAGAACCGCGATGTCGCAATGAAGCTGCTTAAATCCAAGCTTTTTGAGCTGCAGAGCAAGGCGGCTGAAAAGCAGCTTGACGAGATTGTAGGCGAACGCAAACGCATTGAGTTCGGTAATCAGATCCGATCGTACGTGATGCAACCCTATCAGTTAGTGAAGGATTTGAGGACCAACTATGAAACCTCGGCAGTCAACGATGTGCTAGACGGCAAGATTGACGGATTCCTGGAAGCGTTTCTGATGAGCGAAGCCAATCTCGTACCTGGCCGCAGCGTTGCATCAAGCTAAAAGCCTGCCCATACAATGTCGAAGTGTCGGCAGCGCCTCCCCTGCCCTTTTCTGTGCAGTTCACTCATCTGATTCCGTACGAACCCGGATTGCCATCACCGCTTGCTCACCACACACAAGTGACGCAGTGCGCGACTCTTCACTCGGAACGCGGCAGTTTCTTCTGCTGCGAGAATAAGTTGCGTAATGTCCCTGCCAGATGCAAGCTTGCGGCATGTCGCTCATCGATCGATTCAAAGCTGAGATCCGTCAACTTGAGGAATCTCGACGGCTGCGCTGCGTTGACGTGGCGACCAGGCCACGACCTGGCACTGTCTCAATCCGCGGTCGAGAATTTATCGACTTCACGTCCTGGGACATCTATGGGTTCGCCGGAAATACCCGTGTCCAGGCCGCTACCCGACGAGTTTTTGACTCTGACGGCGCTGGAAGCAGCGCTTCGCGGGCTTCGACAGGAAGTACCGCCCAGCATGTTGTGTGCGAGGAGCAGCTGGCAAGGTATCTCGGGGTAGAGTCATCACTTCTTCTGTCCAGCCTTAACCAGGCGGTTTTGACCCTATTCAGCGCCATTCTGGAGCAGCATGATGTCATCATAATTGATGAACTTCTGCAGTCGCCCGTAATCGATGCGGCGTTGTTGGCACATGCGCCCACACTGACTTTCCGGAGTGATCAACCTGAAACTCTAGAGCGGGTGCTTGGCTCCACATCAACCCTTGGGGAACGGGTCGTCGTGTCCGAAGGTCTCTCCCCTATCACCGGCATGTTGTCCGATCTGCGCAAAATCGCGCAGATCTGCACCGCGGCTGGTGCTCATTTAATCGTGGACGAGAGTACGGCTCTCGGTATGGTCGGCGAACGCGGAGCCGGAGCCTGCGAGTACTTCAGACTGGCCGGCCAAGTTTTTTGCCGCTTTGGCGATCTATCTCGTACTCTTCATAGTTACGGTGGTTTCGTCGCCGGTAGTGCTCTCGTTTGTGGTTATCTGCTGCAACGCTCTCGCTCCATCTCCGTGGACCCTGCCCTTCCTGCCCTGTTTGCAGCAGCGGCGAACTCGGCGATTGAAGCGATTGAACTGGCGCACCTAGATCGGCGCATGTGCATTGCACGAGCGGAGCGACTTCACTCAACGGTTCGTGCACTTGGACTTGGAACGACTGCGGTGGTCCCCGCTGCGCCCCTGCTCATGATCCGCTCCAACGATAGTCGAGAGCTGCACTATGCCCTGGCCGAACGAGGGTTTCTCACGGAGCTTTTGATCCCCTCCCTCCCGAGAGAGAGCAGTTCCGTGCGGGCAATATTCTCGGCGCAGCACTCTGACGCTAACATCGAGATGTTCCAGAACGCGCTCACAGCGGTTGCACGAAGAGTTGCAGCAATATAACCCATTGATATTATTAGAGTTAATTCTAATTTAGTTGTGGTCTGCTGTCATTTGTCTACTCTTGCTCACTACTTTCCGAATGATCTTGCAGAGATGGACTTGAGTGAGCCCTGTACTGGTCATGTAACCCGCCCGAGGATTATCGTGGTGCGTTAGATCTTGCCACAGCTGACAAATGTTCCACGTGGAACATTCTTGTAGTGAGGGATAATCAGGTAGCCAGTTCTTTGGTAGGAATGTTCTACGTGGAACATCGGTGCAGTGCCGTCGTGTTCATAGGTGTCCGAGACCCAATTATATGTTCCACGTGGAACATGAACTTTCCAATTGCAGAGAGCGGTTTCCTCATGATAGCTCAAGGGTGCAATCTTAAGTGGGCCCTCAATGGCAAAAGTAATAGCTGTATCAAATCAAAAGGGTGGTGTAGGCAAGACCACTAGTTCAATTAGCATCGCATTTGAACTTGCGTTGACTGGTTCGAAGGTGCTTCTGATTGACTTCGACCCACAGGCAAGCGCCTCCAGTGGCCTCGGAGTCGCCCTTCACGATGAGGGTGCTGATCTCCTGGATATGTTCTTTGGTCGAGTATCGCTACGGACTTTAATAGTCCCTACCGAGTTTAGTAATCTGAGCATGGTTCCCGCATCAAAGGATCTGGTTGGTCTTGAGATCGAGCTGGGGAAGAAACCTGGCAGAGAGCTCATACTTAAGTCCGAACTCAGTGAGATTCGTCCAATTTTCGACATCATAATAGTCGATTGCCCTCCGTCATCGGGACTCCTCACCCTTAATGCCCTCGGAGCGGCCGACTATATTCTTATTCCCCTTCAGTCTGAGTACTACGCACTTGAGGGACTAAGCGCCTTACTTGGCACCATTGAGTTTGTTCGACAAACATTTAATCCCGGACTCAGCATACTTGGAGTGTTCATGACCATGTTCGACGCCAGGACGAATCTGGCAGTCCAGGTAGAGGGTGAAGCTAAGGAGCACTTTAAGCAGCTCATGTTTAAAACGCGTGTGCCAAGAAGCATAAGATTATCAGAATGCCCAAGTCACGCTAAGCCAATTGGCATTTACGATCCTGAGTCGAGCGGGGCTCGTGCATATCGCGAACTATCAAAGGAGATTCTGGAACGACTGGGCGCGGGAGCTTCCGTCAGTAAGATGGCAATGGGTCAGTAACGTTCCACGTGGAACATGTTAGTGTTTTATATATCAAAACAAGGGTTCAATTATGGTGGAGAAGAAGGGTAGAACGGCGCTGGGCAGGGGGCTGCGCTCACTCATATCAACCCCAGTTCCAATTGAGACAAGCAAAGAGAACATTGTTCCGTTTCCTATGGACGGTGTTGTTACCCCCTCAGTGCCTCGCTCTGCGGAACCACAACCTCAAGCCACCTCCACTAGCTACGAGAGCGAGGTGCGCTATCTCCCAATCGAGGCCTTGATTAACAACCCAAACCAACCCCGCCAAGATTTTTCCGATCGCGAGATTGCGGAGCTGTCAGAATCGATCAAATCGCTGGGGGTAATACAACCCGTTCTTGTTCGACCAAGTAAATTGGAATCTTCGCGCTTCGAGATCGTAGCGGGGGAGCGGCGGTGGAGAGCAGCAAAGTCGGCGGGGCTTTCTAGAGTGCCAGTCATCATCCGTGAACTTCAGGACAAGGAGACGCTAGAGATGGCGCTGGTTGAGAACGTCCAGCGTCAGAACTTGAATCCAGTTGAAGAAGCGAGAGCTTACCAGCGGCTTTCTGATGAGTTCCATCTAAGCCAACAGGATATCGCCACCAGGGTAGGGAAGGACCGAGCAAGCATTTCCAACTACTTGCGACTTCTTAAGCTGCCAGAGGCTGTAATCGCCATGATTCGAGAGGGATCCCTTTCCATGGGGCATGCAAAGGCGATCCTCACGGTGCGAGAGCCCTCGCTACAGCTGAACTTGGCCAAGAAGGTGCTGAACGAGAATCTCTCCGTACGCCAGTTGGAGTCCATTGTTGCCCGTGAGATTACATTACCAAGCACCCCACCCAGCAACGGCTCCTCGAAAGCTGCTGTGCTGGCAGGGGACTCATCAGAGAGTTATGGGGAGCTTGTTGAACGGCTGCGGAGAACTCTTGGCACTAAGGTGTTGATAAAACATCATACCTCTGGGAGAGGGAGCATCGTTATTCAGTATTTCTCCGATCAAGAGCTCGGGCGGATCGTAGATACGGTGTGCAAAGAGTGATCGTTGTTCCCTTATAGGTATCCGACAGACTACTCAGCCATGAGGCCATCTTCCATCCCTCGCTCATTGGTCGTAAGCGAAGTCTCGTCTGTGCTACCTTGCAGAAAGCGACAGTTACAACTCGCTGTTCTCACTGCTCTTTGTTTTCATAAGGAGCCCAGCGAGCAAGGCAGGGGAGCTTGTCCAACTTTGATTTCTTGCATCTCGTCTCGCCGCTCTCGCCGAATGTTGTAAAGAAGTGTGCCGGAACTCACACGCTTTTAGTTTCACAACCCCGTCCCGCCTTCGCGCAAAGCTAAGGCGAGCAGGGGCGCTGCGGATGTCAATATCAGCCCTTAGGAGTCCTGAACGCATGCAGTTCGGCAGGCGCTCTATCACCACAAGCGAGGGAGAAAGTTTGACATTAACCCCCCGACAACGCTACTTTTGCCGTGCTCCGCTGAGTACCAAGCTTAATGCTTTTAGCACGGTAATGTTATGAGCTTTGGAAAGTTTCGTGAGGAAAAGGAGGCCGAGCGCCCTATGAGTTCAACATCTACACCTCCGCCAATAACTTCAACCCCATCCGGTCAAGTCGAAGCATTTCTCGGCAAGGGCTGCAAGGTCGTCGGCAATCTCAGTTTCACAGGGCCAGTCGAATTGGATGGCCATATTGAAGGGGAGATCACCGCAAAGGATCGACTCACCATCGGAGAAGCTGCCATTATTAATGCAAAAATTTCCGGCGCCGAGATCGTAGTCCGTGGAACCGTAAACGGTGACATCATCGCTTCAAAAAAGCTTTCTTTGCGGCGGCCTGCGAAGATTACAGGGAATATTTCGAGTACGAATTTGAGTATCGAAGAGGGGGTCGTGTTCGAGGGCAAATGCTCAATGAATGGGCCGGCGGTAACTTCGATATCAAGCGCAAGTGGCACGGGGGTCGTGAAGTCACTTGCGGGAGAAAAGGTGAGCGCGTCTGCCTAGAAGCTATTTTTTGAATAGCTTCTAGCTGTGCCAAGGTTGGCGCAGCAAACGCCGAAGGTGTTTGGAGCGACGCGGAGCCGGGGCGCTTTAGGCCCCCGGGCTAGCTTGGAGCGCTACTTAAATGGGCAGGAACCCATCTAGCACAGCGGCTTCTAGCCTCTGTATCTGACTTCGTCAGAGTCGTAGAGCGCTGATGAGGGTCTCCTTAGATGTAACTGGCGCAAGCGCCGGAGGTGATGAGCGACTACATATCTGCCGCCCGGGGGTTCGTGTAGGGAAGCGGCTCCTTTGGTAATTGCATCGGCAACGAGCGGAGCGAGGATTGATGGAAGGATTTCTCAAAATATTCGATCTTACACCTGAAGATGGCCGCATGATCTTAGTATGTGCGGTACTGTTCGCCATCTTCATTCGTTTGTTGAGCAAGTCTCTGTTCGCCCCCTTCGTGGCGCTGTTGGATGCCCGCGATGCTGCGTCTAGCGGAGCGCTTAGTGAGGCCGCAAATGCAGAACAAGAAGCGCAGGAGATCGACAAGCAGCGCGAGCACAAGATCGCCGTCGCACGTGCAGAGTTCGTGAAGCGAAAGATGGACCGCATAGCGCAAGCAAAGAAGGAGGCGGAAGAGCTTGTTCGCCAAGCAGAGCATCAAGCACAGGCTTTCACTGAGGAATCGCGCTCCCGCATTCAGGCGGCCAGCAGGGACCTTGAGCAGCAGCTAGAACGAAATCGCGCCATGCTCGTACAAGCGACTGTTCAGCAGATTATTGGCGACATGTCAGCAACAAAACCTTCGGCCTAGAGGACAAGAATGAAGCAGCTTTTTTGCAAAATGGGTGGTGAAACGAGCAGCATGCCCGCGCCAGTGCGTGCCGGTTGCTGCGAGCGCAAGCGCATTGCTCCTTTGCTCTTCGCAGGTGCGGCGGTTGCATTCCTGGCGCTGCCGTCGATAGCACTCGCTGCGGGTGACGCCGGATCGCACCAACCAAGTATTCTTGATCTGGGATGGTTTTACGCCAACTTTATCCTTTATTGCCTCGTCATGTTCTTCCTGTTACGCGGTGTCGCACTGCGCGGCTGGGCCGCCCGCCGCGAACGTATTGCGTCATCGGTAGAGAAGGGGACTCGCGCCGCCGCAGCAGCTTACAAGAGGCTTTCCGAAGCCAAGGCTAAACTTGCTGCGGTCGAATCGGAGATCGAACAGATTGAGGCAAGAATCCTCGAGGATACTACGGCCGAAAGCAGAAAGATTCTCGATGACGCAAAACAACGCTGTCGCGCAATAATTTCGCAGGCCGAACTTTTGGCAGCTTCCGAGAAGCGGGCGAGCGAGGGCAGTGTTCATCGAGAGTTCGCCAAGTCGATTATCGATGAAGCTCGACGACATCTTCATAAGCTGATCGATCCGAGCATCGACCAGAGCCTGCGCGCTAAGGTGCTTTCTCAAAGTCGGAGTATCGTACAGTAGGGTAAGTATTAAGAGGGATTTCTCACCGACGGATTAGTATGCAGCACGCATCACAACGAATTGCCAAGCGATACGCGAAAGCTCTTTTTGAGCTTAAAGAGCCCTCGCACTTCGACGCAACCTCGCAGGCATTGAATGCCATCGCCGATGCATATGAGGGACATCATGAGCTGCAGGTATTACTCGATAACCCTTCAGTGCCTTCCCGTGTACGGAAAGAGGTCGTTATTGATCTCATCTCGAGAATCGCTCCCCACGATGCACAGATACACACTTTTTTTGCACTGATCTTTGAGAACGGCCGCATCGGCGTGTCGCGAGCAATTGCGCACGAGTTCAACAAATTGGTCGATGAGTTTCGCCGTAGTTTGTCGTTCGAGGCCGTGACCTCCACGGCGCTTAGCCCCGATGAGCAGCACTCTATACTCGCCACTTTGCAGCAGAAGTTAGGCCGTGAAGTGACGGTGGAGTGGAAGGTCAATCCGACGCTGCTCGGCGGCATGCAGCTCCGCATGGGCGATCGGCTGCTCGATGGGTCCGTAGAGGGCCAACTACGCAAGCTCTACTCGGCGATGCTCACAGAGCATGCAATCTGATAATGGGGTGAGCTATCGCTAGGAACAGACCACGGTCAGCTTTCAGTATGGAGATGGGAGTAAGTCATGAATAACATACGCGCAGATGAGATTAGTCAGATTATCAAGGCCCGCATTACCGGATTCACCTCCACACCGGAGCTAAGTGAGACAGGAACTGTTATCTCAGTAGGTGACGGTGTCTGCCGTATCCATGGCCTGGACAAAGTGGCCCTTGGAGAACTAATCGAGTTCAGCGGTGGTCTGCTGGGCATCGCTCTGAACCTAGAAGATGGGAACGTCGGTGCCGTGCTGATGGGAGATACCCAGCGCGTGCGTGAAGGCGATAGCGTAAAGAGAACGGGACGCATCGCCGAGGTCCCGGTGGGCGAAGCCCTTGTGGGGCGAGTGGTTGATGCCCTCGGATTCCCCATCGATGGCCTTGGCGAGGTAAAAACTTCGGAGACACGCCGTATCGAATTGAAGGCCCCGGGCATCGTCGCCAGAAAATCGGTCCATGAGCCCATGCAGACGGGTCTCAAAGCGATTGATGCGATGACTCCTATCGGACGAGGACAGCGTGAGCTCATTATCGGCGATAAGAAGACGGGCAAGACCGCCGTTGCAATCGATACCATCATTAACCAGATTGGAAATGGTGTTATCTGCATTTACGTAGCGATCGGTCAAAAGAGGTCTTCGGTCGCCCAGGTCGTTGAGCGCCTCAAAGAAGCCGGTGCCATGGACCACACCATCGTCGTTGCCGCAACTGCCTCCGAGCCTGCTCCACTCGCCTTCTTAGCACCCTTCACCGGATGCACCATCGGCGAGTATTTCATGTGGAAGGGTAAGCACGCCCTAGTGGTGTACGATGATCTATCCAAACACGCTATCGCCTGGCGCAGCGTCTCATTGTGTTTACGCCGGCCGCCCGGTCGCGAAGCATTCCCTGGAGATGTGTTCTATCTCCATTCGCGCCTGCTCGAGCGTGCAGCAAAACTGAGCGATAAACTCGGTGGAGGGTCGCTAACGGCGCTGCCGGTAATTGAAACGCTGGCCAGCGATGTGTCTGCGTACATCCCCACGAATGTTATCTCGATCACCGACGGTCAGATCTTCCTAGAAGCGGACTTGTTTAACTCGGGCATCCGGCCCGCGGTGAACGTGGGTATCTCCGTTTCGCGTGTGGGAGGAGCCGCCCAGATTAAAGCCATGAAGAAGGTGGCGGGAACTCTGCGTCTTGATCTCGCCCAATACAGAGAAAAACAGGGCTTTGCGCAATTTGGTTCAGATCTCGACCCGGCCACCAGAGCACAGCTCGCTCGTGGTCAACGACTGGTTGAGATCCTTAAACAAGAACAGTACAAACCGATGCCGGTTGAGCTCCAGGTTATCTCGATTTGGTCGGTCAACAATGGCTATGCCGACAAGCTGCCCGTAAACCAAGTGCGCCCATTTGAAAGGGCCCTGCACGCTCATATGCAATCGGCCCACAACGATATTCTTGAGTCAATACGCACCAAGAAGGAGATCGCCGCTGAGGTCGAGGCGAAGCTAAAGGAGCTTGTTTCTGCATTTGTAGAGGATTTTATTGCAGGGCTTAATGCCGGTGCTGCGGGAGCATCCAGACCAAGTGGGGGAGCCCAGTCAAACGGCCATGCACGAAGCGCGTCGCCGCGTGGTGCATCGCATGCACAGGCCTGAGACTATGTCGGCGTTGATGCGAGTAGCGCAGTATCCCAGTAGATAGAGGACCATGCCAGGAACAAAGGAAATTCGAAGACGGCTCATCTCCGTCCGAAACACAAAAAAGATCACCTACGCTATGAAGCTGGTCTCAGCCGCCAAGCTGAGGAGAGCTCAGGAGTCGGTAACACGGGCGAGGGAGTACACAACAGGTTTGCAACGAGTGTTGGCCTCTGTGCAGTCTGAGGCCGTGACCCTCGATTTCGTGCATCCGCTTATGCAGCAGCGCGAGGTGAAACGAGTTGCGCTGGTGGTCATCGGGGGAAGCCGCGGTCTCTGTGGAAGCTACAACTCCAACGTGCACAGGAAAGCCGCTGCCTTCCTCCAGGAGTGGGATAAGAAGGTAGGGGAGTCCAATGTTGCCCTGCTGCTTTTGGGGAAAAAGCCTGGGGAATTTTTCAGAAGGGTCCGCCGCCCCATTCGGGAGAGCTGGGATGCGCTCCCTGAGGACGCTACCAAGTGGCCAATAGATGAGGTAGTCGAGAAGATCGAGATTCCCTTTCTCAATCAGGAGTTTGATGAGGTCTACGTTCTCTTTACAGAGTTCCGCTCGGCGATCTCCCAAGTGGCGCGTTTAGAGAAGCTGCTCCCTCTCGATGCGAATGCCCTCAATGCAGCAGGGAGCACATCAGCTTCGCCTGAAGGAAATACGCTCTTTGAGCCATCCGCCGAGGAGGTTTTTTCTGCCCTTGTACCCCGCATGGTGCGAGCAAAACTTCGTCAAGCAGCCCTTGATGCCAAAGCCAGTGAGCATGGTGCGCGCATGACCTCGATGGAGAACGCGACAAAGAATGCGGGTGAACTTGGTAGAAAACTTGAACTGCTCTACAACAAGCTCCGACAGGGTGGTATCACCGCAGAGCTGCTTGATATCGTCGGCGGTGCCGAAGCAATGAAGTAAAGGAATATTTTTTATTGTTCGTGTGAACGAGGAGTGAGTGTATGACATCGTCCCATTCTGGTGCAGTACGCAAGGGCAAGATTTCTCAGGTGCTTGGTGCAATCATTGACGTAGAGTTTCCCAAGGAGGGTGGCATCCCAAGCATCTATGACGCACTGCTCACCACCAATCCAGGCATCGATGATAAGCCCAATAACCTTACCCTCGAGGTGATGCAGCACCTCGGTGATAATGTGGTGCGCTGCGTCGCTATGGACTCCTCCGAGGGACTCGTGCGCGGCCAGGAAGTTATTGATACCGGCGCTCCTATTTCGGTGCCGGTAGGCCAGAAAACTTTGGGCCGCATTCTCGACGTGATTGGCCGGCCGGTCGACGAGATGGGACCAGTCGATACCGATACACGCTGGCCCATTCATCGACCCACGCCCTCTTTCGACGAGCAATCGACCGGAAAGGAGATCCTCGAAACGGGAATCAAGGTCATCGATCTGATTTGCCCCTTTCTCAAGGGTGGAAAGATCGGGCTCTTCGGCGGTGCCGGAGTCGGCAAAACCGTCGTCATTATGGAGCTGATCAATAATATTGCCCAGGAGCACGGTGGATACTCAGTGTTCGCCGGGGTAGGGGAGCGCACCCGTGAAGGAAACGACCTGTGGATGGAAATGAAGGAATCAGGGGTAATAGAGAAAGCAGCCCTTGTGTATGGACAGATGAATGAGCCGCCAGGAGCGCGATTCCGGGTTGGTCTTTCTGCCCTCACTGTCGCCGAGTACTTCCGCGATGAAGAGAACCGCGACGTGCTGCTGTTCGTAGACAATATTTTCCGTTTTTTGCAGGCAGGATCAGAGGTGTCGTCCTTGCTCGGTCGTTTGCCGAGTGCTGTCGGTTATCAACCAACGCTGGCTACCGATATGGGACAGCTACAAGAGCGCATTACCTCCACTAAGAAGGGCTCGATCACTTCGGTACAGGCAGTGTACGTGCCCGCCGACGACTACACCGATCCGGCGCCGGCGACGACCTTTGCGCACCTCGATGCTCGTGTGGAGCTCTCTCGTGCTATTTCGGAAAAGGGAATTTATCCAGCCGTGGACCCTCTCACATCAACTTCAACGATTTTGGAACCAAGCGTTGTTGGTGAGGAGCACTACCGTGTAGCCAGCCGCGTGATTCAGACACTGCAGCGCTATAAGGATCTTCAGGACATCATCGCCATCCTGGGAATGGATGAGCTGTCGGAAGATGATAAACTGACCGTGGCCAGGGCTCGTAAGATTGAGCGCTTCCTCTCGCAGTCGTTTCATGTGGCCGAGCAGTTCACCGGCATACCAGGTGTCTACGTCAAGCGCGCCGATATCGTGCGCAGCTTCGGGGAACTTGTAGATGGAAAACACGACGATCTGCCCGAGCAGGCATTCTACATGGTCGGTACCATTGAGGATGCGCGGGCTAAGGCTGAGCGTTTGGCAGCCCAATTCGCGGCAGCTGCATAACGCCGTAACCTTGCGGGTAGCATATGGAAACGTTTTCCCTCAAACTATTGACCCCAACCGGGCTTCTACTTGATGAACAGGTCAAGTCGGTTACACTGCCGTCGGCCAACGGACAGATGGGTGTTCTGCCTGGACACACCCGTTATGTGGGGGTGCTTGGTGTAGGCATCTGTGAGGTAGAACCGGCCGAGGGCAGTTCGCGAAAGTTTGTTATTGCCGGTGGTTTCTGCTCATTCGGTGACCAGGTACTGCAAATCCTGGCCGACTCGGTCGATACGAAAGAAGAGATCGATATGGAGCGATATGGCAAGGACCGCAAGGAGCTGGAGACCCTGGTCGCCCACGGCAGCACCTACACTCCAGAATGGCAGCAGGCTAGTAAGAAGCTGCACCGTATTGAAGCCATAGATAGGCTGGTAGGACGAAGCGCATTATAGCCGATGCAATGAGAATGCGGCCCTGGGCTCTCAGCCTCTTAGTCATTCTCTAAATGAGCTCCTACCCAACCAGAACGCGCTCCAAGCTACGCAGGGGGCCTCGCGAGCCCCAGCCCGGGACGCTCCGTGCTTCTATCCCGAAAGGTGCATGAGCCAATCCGCATCGCGGCTAGCCCGCGCCCTGATTAGATTCAATTTTGGGGTGAGTTCCTCACACTCCAATTGAGGATATTTGGCAGTCTGATACCATGCGCCCATGCGAATTGTATGCATCGGCGGAGGTCCGGCGGGACTCTATTTCTCCATCCTCATGAAACTGGCAGATCCCGAATCTGTCATCGATGTGTATGAAAGGAACCCTCGCGGCAGCACTTTTGGATGGGGAGTGGTATTTTCTGATGCTACGCTCAATAACTTCCTTGCAGCCGATCCGGAGACCTGTAGCCAGATCAGGGACACCCTCGCACACTGGGATGATATTGAGGTGCATTTCAAAGGAGGAGTGGTCAGGTCCTCGGGACATGGTTTCTGCGGGATAGCTCGGATACGTTTGCTCCAGATCCTAGAGAATCGGGCTGAGTCCTTAGGGATACGGCTCCATTTCGGCACACCGGTCGATGATGAAGATTTTCCCAACGCCGACCTGATCGTTGCCTCGGATGGCATCTTTAGTCGCACCAGAGAGAAGTACTCTCAGTTCTTCAAACCAGATCTGGAAAAACGAATCTGTCGCTACACCTGGCTGGGGACCAAGAAAGTATTCGACGCATTTACCTTCTTCTTCAAGGAGACCGAGCACGGCTGGTTCCAAGCGCACTGTTATAGGTTCGACAACGAACTGAGCACCTTTCTTGTCGAGTGTCCTGAAGAAGTTTGGAAGAAGGCTGGTATCGATAAAATGGGAAAGGCCGAGAGCATCGCTTTTTGCGAGCAGCTCTTTGCGGACCACCTGGATGGCGCTCGCCTCATCGCCAACAGCGATCACTTGGTCGGTTCGGCTGCTTGGATAAACTTCGTGCGAGTGCGAAGCGAACAATGGTTTTACAAGAACATCGTGCTCCTGGGTGACGCCGCTGCCACAGCCCATTTCAGCATCGGATCCGGCACCAAGCTCGCGATGGAGAGCGCCATTGCCCTAGTGCACTGCTTGAGGGAAGAGTCGTCTTTAGAGAAAGCTTTCACGCGCTACCAAGAACAGCGCTCCGTTGAGGTGCTGAAATTACAAAGTGCGGCCCGAAACAGCACCGATTGGTTCGAAAATGTCGCGCTCAGATCACAGCTACCGAAGGAGCAATTTGCGTACAGTCTTCTCACCCGTAGTCAAAGAGTCAGCCATGAGAATCTCAGGCTGAGAGACCGCGCATATCTCGAAGGCTACGAAACCTGGCTCGCCAAACACCTGACGGGGGCCTGCTTTGAAAAGCCCCGTGCACCGATGTTCCTCCCCTGTTCTCTGCGCTCGATGCAACTGACGAATCGCATCGTGGTTTCTCCCATGGCCATGTATAGCGCGGTAGAGGGTACTCCTGGGGAGTTCCACCTAGTTCACTTCGGCTCATTGGCACTTGGCGGGGCAGGGCTCATTTTTACCGAGATGACCAACGTCTCAGCAGACGCACGTATCACCCCCGGGTGCGCCGGACTTTATAATGAGACACACCTGGCCGCCTGGAAGCGCATCGTGGATTTCGTGCACTCACATAGTCCGGCTAAGATCGGTCTCCAGCTCGGACATGCGGGACCGAAGGGATCCACACGGCTGGCCTGGGAGGGCATGGATCTGCCCCTTGAAGAGGACAGTTGGGAGATTATTGCTCCCTCGGCGATACCCTACACCCCAAAAAGCCGAGTGCCGCGCGAGATGACCCGTATGGATATGGAACGCGTACGTGATGATTTCGTGCGCTCTACCATGCTGGGTATTCGATGCGGCTTTGACATGCTTGAGCTCCATTGCGCCCACGGATACTTGCTCTCAAGCTTCATTTCCCCCCTCACCAACAAACGCAGCGATGAGTATGGCGGTTCGCTCGAGAATCGATTGCGTTTCCCCCTTGAAATCTTCAGGGCAATGCGCGCTGTATGGCCTCAGGAGAAGCCGATCTCAGTACGCATATCTGCGCACGACTGGGTCCCCGGAGGAACGGACTTAGCAGCTGCCGTTGAGATTGCCGCCCACTTCAAGGAAGCGGGGGCGGATCTGATAGATGTATCAAGCGGTCAGGTCTCCATCCAGCAGAAGCCCGTGTATGGGCGGATGTACCAGACGCCTTTTGCCGAACGCATTCGTCTCGAAGTCGGGCTCAAAACGATGGCCGTAGGGAGCATATTTGAGGCTGATCATGCAAACAGCATTATCGCCGCCGGACGGGCCGATCTTTGCCTATTGGCGAGACCGCATCTTGCCGATCCGCACTGGACGCAGCGTGCCGCTGCTGAACTGCGGTACGCCGAGCAGTGGTGGCCGCCCCAATATCTTTCGGCCAAGGGTCAGTTTGAAGCCAACATACAGCGCGCCAAGGAGGCGGCGGCGCTATGAAGACCAGTTCGCTCTTCGTCGATGGTGCACACGCCGCCATCACGGGCGGAAGCCGCGGCATCGGGCTCGCCGTTGCAGAGCAACTCGCCGCGCTTGGAGCACGGGTGAGCATACTCGCAAGGGAACCAGCCCGCCTCACTGCTGCCGCACAGCTCTTGAATTCGCGGTTCCCCAATTCCACATCTGCAGAATCAGTCGATGTGGGTGATGCTCAAAGCGTGGTAAAGGCTTTCTCCCATATCACCGAAAGGCATGGCCCAGTACAGATCCTGATCAATAATGCGGGGGTAGGAGAGAGCTGCCCTTTCCATAAGAGCGATCTCGCCCTGTGGCAAAGGATGATAGACATCAATCTCACCGGTACGTACTTATGCTCACAGGCAGTCATCGCCTCGATGCTGCAGGCTGGGCAGGGAAGGGTCATCAACGTGGCGAGCACGGCCGGACTGCGTGGGTTTAAGTACGTCGCTGCGTACTGTGCCGCCAAGCATGGCGTCGTTGGACTGACGAGGGCCCTAGCCGTTGAGTATGAGGGCAGGGGAGTCACCTTTAATGCTGTGTGCCCGGGCTATACAAAGACCGACCTGCTGGAGCAATCAATCGACAATGCTGCCAAGAAGAGCGGTCGAACGAAGTCCGACATTGAGCATGAGTTAAAAGGTACAATGCCGGAGAAGCGCTTTGTCGAACCCAAGGAAGTCGCCGAGGTTATTGTTCGACTCTGCTCGACGGAGAGCAGCAGCGTCAACGGTGAGGCAATAGTAATAGACGGTTCACATCCGTTACCTGCTACATAGGATGAGGGGAGCGATCATGAAGCTTAGCGCATACAGCCCGAAGCACTTTCTGTGGGAATGTCGGGATACCGTTGCCACGGTTACCCTTAATCGTCCTGAGCGCAAGAATCCCCTCACTTTTGAATCGTATGCCGAGCTCCGCGATCTGTTCCGCAGCCTTAGCGCGGTCGAGGATGTAAAGGCGGTCGTCATAACTGGGGCAGGGGATAATTTCTGCTCCGGTGGTGATGTGCATGAAATAATCGGCCCCCTGGTGCAGATGGCTCCTGCGCAACGGCTTGCCTTTACCACTATGACAGGCGATCTCGTAAAAGCTGTTCGTCATGCGCCGCAGATAGTCATCGCGGCCATCGATGGTGTGTGTGTCGGAGCTGGTGCCGCTATTGCCATGGCGAGCGACCTACGCATCGGAACAGAGCGCAGTAAGGTTGCGTTCCTCTTTACCAAAGTAGGACTGGCCGGCTGCGATATGGGGGCCTGCGCGCTGCTCCCGCGCATCATAGGGCTTGGCCGTGCTGCCGAGCTTCTGTACACAGGGCGGGTAATGAACGGCTTGGAAGCCCTGCAATGGGGCTTCTTTAATGAGATCCAGGAGCCTGCCGCTCTTCTAAAGAGCTGCCAGTCCAAGGCCATGGAGTTCGCGCAGGGTCCGACATTTGCCCACGCTATGACAAAGCGGATGCTTGACCACGAGGCTGCCATGAGTATCGACACCGCAATTTCAGCCGAAGCGGAATCACAGGCGCTCTGCATGGGCACCAAGGACTTTGAACGTGCCTATAAAGCCTTTGTCAGCAAAGAGAAGGTCCATTTCCAGGGAAACTGAGAACATGGCGGATACTTCTTACCTTAGTTGGCCATTCTTCGAAGCGCACCACCGCCAACTCGCCCAACGACTGCGAGCGGCCGGCGATACGATAGCCGATGATGCGAAGGGTTCCGATGAGTATACGATCGCATCGAAGTTGGTGCGGAAGCTGGCTGAGCATGGACTCCTCTCCGCTGCCGTCCCCACACTAGAAAACACAGCAGCGGCAGGGCTTGATGTGCGCTCCATATGCCTCAGTCGTGAACACCTTGCATACCATTCAGCCATGGCTGACTTTGTTTTTGCCATGCAGGGTCTTGGTAGCGGACCAATCTCGCTTTTCGGCACTCCCGCTCAACAACAGGAATACCTCCCGCGTGTTGCAAACGGCGAGAGTATAGCGGCGTTTGCCATCTCCGAAGCCGAGGCCGGTTCTGATGTAGCTTCGATTGCCTGCAGCGCAGAGAAGCGCGGGGGGGACTACATACTTAATGGCTCCAAGCACTGGATATCAAACGCTGGCATTGCCGGATTCTATGTGGTTTTCGCCCGCACCGGGGAAGCAGCAGGTGCGAAGGGCCTGAGCGCCTTTATAGTCGATGCGCATTCGAAGGGACTTGCGACCGAGCGCATCGATATTCTCTCCCCCCACCCCTTAGGGCGGCTCGTCTTCGAGAACTGCAAAGTTCCCGCCCGTAATCTTTTGGGAAATCCGGGAGAGGGTTTCAAGATCGCAATGGCCACACTAGATGTGTTTCGTTCGAGTGTAGGCGCGGCTGCCCTTGGCTTTGCCAGGCGAGCGCTTGATGAGGCCTGCCAGCATGCAAAGGCACGCAAACTGTTTGGCCAAAACCTTGCCGATTTCCAGATCACTCGTGAACGAATCGCCGACATGGCGCTTGAAGTGGACGCCAGCGCCCTTCTGGTGTACCGGGCTGCCTGGGTCAAGGACAGCGGTGCAGAGAGAGTAACGAAGGAGGCAGCAATGGCCAAACTGTACGCTACAGAGCACGCGCAGTTGATCATTGACCGAGCCATGCAGATGCTGGGCGGCGCAGGCCTTGTCGCAGAGAGTGTTTTGGAACGTCTCTACCGAGATATTCGACCACTTCGCATTTACGAGGGCGCCTCGGAAGTGCAGAAGTTGATCATTGCGGGCCAGATTTTAGGGAAGTGACATGAAGATATTACAGCCACCAGATTGGGTCCAGCCAAAGGGCTATGCTAATGGAATCAGCGCAGAGGGGAGGCTTGTGTTTGTTGCAGGTCAGATCGCCTTCGACGCGACGGGGAAGCTAGTCGGTTCAGATGTGGTAACACAGACCCGTCAAGCGCTGCACAACGTGGTAACAGTCCTTGCAGCCGGCAACGCCCGTCCCGCGCATGTAACCCGCATGACTTGGTATGTGAAGGACAAGCGAGACTACCTAGCCCAGGCTCCACGCATCGGGGAGATATATCGAGAGTACATGGGGCGTCATTACCCTGCCATGACCTTGATCCAGGTGGCCGATTTATTAGAGCAAGGCGCCCTTATAGAGATAGAAGCAACCGCCGTGGTTCCAAAGGAGTAGCTGACTATGAAATACAGTGCTCATATGGATGCGTTCGCATCCGAAGCCCTTCCCCCTAAGGAACTCTGGCCGCACCTCATACATATAGACGGCGTCTATCCGGATCGTTTGAATTGCGCCACGGAGCTGCTGGATCGCATGGTATCGTCGGGATATGCAAAGCGACCGCTTCTGCACACTCCTTCCGGCATATGGAGCTATGAGGATCTGCTTGTAAAGGCCAACCGCATTGCCCACGTACTAGTGAAAGACTGCGCTCTGCTGCCTGGGCAAAGAGTCCTGCTGCGTGGAGCAAACTCGGCATGGCTTGCCGCCTGCTGGTTTGGGGTACTCAAGGCCGGCGGGGTATGCGTCACGACCATGCCGATGCTTCGATCTCGCGAGCTTGAATATATCATCGCCAAAGCAAAGGTGAACCTCGCTCTGTGCGCATACTCGTGCGTGGATGAGCTTATCCACGCGCAGGCAGCCTCGCCCGATTTGAAGCGCACCCTCGTGTACGGGCGTCCAGCTCCAGAAGCCGGTGATTTGGATGCGCTCATCAACAAGCACAGTGATGCATTCGATAATGTTGAAACGGCATCCGATGACGTTGCAATCATCGGATTCACCTCCGGTACTACCGGCAAGGCAAAAGCTACGATGCATTTCCATCGCGATATTCTTGCTATCTGCGATGCGTTTCCGAAGCATGTGCTGAAACCAAATAAGGATGATGTGTTCTGTGGCACTCCGCCGCTTGGATTTACGTTCGGGCTCGGTGGGCTACTGCTGTTCCCCATGCGCATTGGGGCATCAACCCTGCTGCTCGAAAAGGCATCACCGGAAGAGCTCCTTAGCGCGATGCAGCAATATAAAGCTACTATCTGCTTCACCTCTCCCACATTCTATCGCGCGATGTTGGGAGCGGTCGGGAAGTATAACATCAGGTCCCTGAAGAAGTGTGTATCGGCGGGTGAAACACTTCCTCTGCCTACCTATGAAGCCTGGCTTAAGGCAACGGGCATCAAGCTCATAGATGGAATCGGTGCGACTGAGATGCTGCATATCTTTATCTCGTCATCCGAAGATGAGATCCGGCCGGGTGCAACCGGCAAGGTTGTGCCTGGTTATGAAGCAAAAGTCGTAGACGAACATCAGAATGAGCTGCCGCGCGGCAGTGTAGGATTACTCGCCGTACGTGGACCTACCGGGTGTCGCTATCTCGATGATATTGAACGACAGAAGGAGTACGTACGCGGAGGCTGGAACTATACGGGGGATGCCTACCTTCAGGACCAGGATGGTTATTTCTGGTTCCAGGCACGGGCTGACGACATGATTATCTCGTCAGGCTACAACATCGCCGGCCCAGAGGTTGAGAATGTCCTGCTCAGTCATAGCGCCGTGAAAGAGTGCGGCGTCGTGGCAAGTCCTGATCCAGAACGAGGCCATATCGTTAAAGCCTTTATCGTGTTGCACAATCCAACAGCAGCCGGTCCAGCGTTAGTTAAGGAGCTGCAAGACTTTGTAAAGTCAGAGATAGCTCCGTACAAATACCCACGGGCGATTGAGTTCGTCACCTCACTGCCAAGGACCGACACCGGAAAGCTGCAGCGCTTTCGCCTAAGGAACGGTTAATCAGAAAATTGCCTGCACGGCTAGCCGCGATTTCGCGTGACGCTCCGCACTGATTAGGCCTTTGCCACCACAGCCAAGGTGCAGCGTGATATGCACACAAGCTGCCCCTGGTCGTTTTCAATTCGCACTTCCCATACCTGCGTGCTTCTTCCCCTATGAATAGGCAGGCCGGTGCCTGTGACATATCCATCACGCACGGAGCGCAGGTGATTGGCATTTATCTCGATTCCCACAACATGAAAATTCTTTTCATCCACATTGAGCCATGCACCCACCGATGCGAGTGACTCTGCTAATACAACGGAGGCTCCGCCATGCAGAAGCCCGAAAGGCTGGCGAGTGCGCTGATCAACAGGCATACGAGCCACCACTCGCTCCGGATCGTAGTGCTGGAACTCGATGCCAATTGCCGCCTCAATGGAACTACTTGCACCGTTTTTGAGCTCTGCAATCTTACTGGCTAATCCTGGATTCATCGTCATCGCTCGCTCCTTATCCTGGCCAGTCAGACTTCTCGAACAACACCGGTGTGCAGGGAGACTCGCTGGCTCCCTCCAGGGGCAATGGAAACGCGGAGAGAAAGTATTGCCCTTCCGGGACATGGTCGAGCTTAAGCTGTTCAAACAGTAATGCCTGGCGCAACAATATGCGGTGGACTGGTCTGTTGCGAGAAGCGGGCTCGAAATCACTCGATTTCCACGATGTACCAAATGCATTAAAGCGCGGGTTGCTGGCGAGCCAGTGGGCGGCGCTTTCGGAGAGCACTAGGACGAAGCGCGAATCGTGAAACCCGTGCTTCGTCCTTGGAACATCGCGGGCAGTAATAAAGAGTTTCTCTGGAACCTCAGCGGATCCGCTGACCCTCTGTACTGCGGAACGAAGCTCCTGCTCCGAAATGCGCCATACCGAGCTGCCCGCAGCACGCTCGGAGTCCACCCACTTTCCTCCTTGAAGCTGCACTACCAGTACGGGTCCATAAAAGCTGCGCATCGTGCGCTCTTGAAAAAACCACTCTGCCGTTGCGGCGTCCTCTATGATGTGCGCGGGAAAGTCCACATGCGGGATGCTGTGCGGCCTCAGGGAATGCATCCCATAGTTCACCGGTGGATGTGCCGGATCGTTCGAGTGAATGTCATACAGCACGGAACGCTCGTAGGCGGGCCCTTCGCCGAAAAGTCCGGGAACACCGACAGGAATGCAGGGACTTAAAATATAAGGCACTTCACCTCCATGCGAGACATGTTATGGTACGCACATTCAGGGTCTATGATCAATGATACGCTCCTATAAGCATCTCTATTCGCGTTTCCTTTCAACGAATCCGGAGAGGCTGCACTTTGCAGCACACAGCCATCACTTATGGCCTGATGTAACTCGTGATGCTCAGCTTCAGGTCTGGGACGACGCGGCCAGGGAGATCGATGATAAATGGGATACTATCTTCGGATCGGTGATTCCCGAAGCGCAGTCGCATATAGCAAGGCTGCTTGAGCTGCCGCGACCGGACCTTATCGCCTTTGCGCCCAACACCCATGAGTTTGTGGTGCGGCTCCTATCCTGCTTTCCCGAGGAGCGACCCCTTCGCGTTCTAACCACAGATGGGGAGTTTCATAGCTTCTCGAGACAGCTCCAACGCTACCAGGAATTGCGGCGTGTCACGGCCGAGAGAGTGCCGGTAGAGCCCTTTGCAACCTTCGAGGATCGCTTCAAGAGCACACTGCAGGCCTCTCAGTGGGATCTCGTTTTTTGCAGCACCGTATTCTTCCAGTATGGGTATGCCCTCTCTAATCTTCAATCGATTGTCGACGCCGCCCCGCCAGAGACCAGCATAGTGTTCGATGGGTATCACAGTTTCTGCGCTCTGCCGATCAGCCTCAAGGGAGTTGCCGAGCGAGCCTTCTTCTTGGCGGGGGGCTATAAGTATGCGCAAGCAGGAGAAGGAGCATGCTTTTTGTGTGTTCCACCGTCTTGCCAGTTGCGCCCCCTGAACACCGGCTGGTTTGCCTCCTTCTCGACTCTCACCGATCAACAATCGAACATAGGTCAAATGCCCTTTGCCGATGATGCATTTCGATTCTGGGGAGCAACGTTCGACCCATCGGGGCTGTATCGGTTTAACGCCGTGCAGAACCTTTTTCTACGGGAGGAGCTTGAGCCTAGAAAGATTCATGGGCATGTGCACTCTTTGCAGTCGCAGTTGCTGCGAGCATTAGAAGAGCAGAATCCGGACTGTTTTAAGAACTGTGAGGTTTTACTGCACGATCCTGATTGGCACGGGCACTTTCTGAGCCTTAGGACACCGCAAGCCGACAAACTGTGCTCTGAGCTGCGCTCCCATAACATAATGGTGGATACACGCGGAGATCTCCTGCGCATAGGTATCGGACTGTATCACGACTCCAATGACGTCGATGAATTGCTACGCCGTCTACGGTGCTGCAGCCGCGTATAGTGAGATCGCCGCACGCCCACTCTCAGACGACATTTCTCCCCCGAACATGCACTTCGGGAGGCCTTCCAGTCCGATATCTGCGTGAACCAGAGCGAGTAGCCTGCGCGCTAGACGTGTGAATAGAAGAACCCTAACTCCCGAACGAGCTCGTGCCCCAGGGGAGGCAGCTCCGATCGCGGTATTATCAACGTAGAGATGCCGAACAGATCGCCGAAGATACTGTGCTTATCTACAGTCTTCTTCAAGTAGTCATGCCCTGATGACCCACCTGTCCCCATTTTACTCCCCAACATACGCAGGACCATAAGAGAGTGGCGATAGCGCCAAAGGCTCAGATACTCATCGAGTTCAGTAAGGAGCGTGAGCAAGCGAAAGGGCAGATGCAGAATCGGTTGATCGCGATAGAGGTTGATGAAGAGCGCGGCCAAGAATGCATTGTAGCTAAGCCGCACCTCGCCTTTCTCACGCTTCTCGCCATAGCTCTTCTCGTTTAGAACCTTTGAGAAGAGCTGCTCGGTTTGCGCGATCATCTGCAACCTCAAGTTGCGCTCGTCCTCAGAAATTATCGTCGACTCCTGTATGGTGCGGCGATCATTCTGCACCATGCGCTGAAACGCTTGCCGATACGCGGTGAGGAACTCAAAGCCGTGGCCCTGCAGGAATGGTGTGCGTTCCAGCCATCTTTCAACGACCGAGAAAAGGGTCGGCTCACTCTCTGTGCGCTTGACCTGCGCCACTTCCTCGGCATTGTAGTCGGCATCGTAAGGCCGGTTTGCGTAGAGCAGCCTCTCTTCTCTCCGCAACCCGAGCCGGTTCTCGATCATACGAAACTGCACACTCTGAAAGCCGGAAGCTCCCGGCAGGTATCCTCTAAAATCCAAGAAGTCGAGCGGGGTTAATGTCTCGATGACCTTAATCTGCTCGATCAGAAGCTTCTGGATCTGAATGATCCGCTGCAACCTCGCCACAGCCGTGCCGATGCTCGTTTCATCGACGAAGTTCCCGGCGAACATTTCAATGATACTGTCGAGTTCATGGAGCACCTCTTTAAACCAAAGCTCATAGGCTTGATGCACGATGATGAAGAGCATCTCATCATGGGCAGCCTTTCCCCCTACGGCACTAGAGGGTGCCTGCGCATTCAAAATCTGTTGCAGCTTGAGATACTCTCCGTATGTCACCATTATGGCGCCCTGAAGTCACACAGTTAGCCCCGCACATTGAACCCGTGCAGCGTACACCGATGAACCCAACGATTCAATTCGATTGAGAATAGGGGTGGGGGCCGCACTCCCAACATTCGGCACGCGGGAGGCCCGTTACACGCCAGGGAGACACTGATTAAAGGCCATGGAGGGCACTTGCTCCGAGTTTCCCTAAAGTCACGCAATCATCTCCATACGTTCTATCCAAGAACGAAAACCCTGAAACGCGAAGAATTCCCTGGCTCTGCTGTTGAAGCCCCACACGTCTAAGATGAGACGTTGATAGTTTTCGGACTTTGCTAAGCTACGACACCCTCCTCAACCAGAATTCTTCGACCACTTACCACCAGACGACTTCGGCGCTTAGCGCTGCTTCAGGAGACCTATACCTAAGCCTCTACAAAAAACCCCCGCGCGAGCATCCTTCCAACGCCGCAGCACCCAATGCCTCTCCAAATCCATCACTTCCCAGCAATCCACCGCCTGTCTCGGCGCTCTTGTGTTCGCCGGCCATTCCGCCCTTCAACACAATTAAACCAACCCCACACCCCAGGACAATATTGCCCAATTAGCTCACATGGTTAATTCGATTTGCCTAACCTCCCTTAGATTTGCCGTCCAACCCCCAAGCTTCGGGAAATCCTTACACTTTAAAGGAACAAGCGCTTAGACTTTATAGTGCCTGGACGGCAAAGGCGATTATTTCCGTTCGATCGAATTTCTGAGCGCAGCGGCAATGCACCCGTAAGGATGGCCATCCATAGCCGCACGCCTGCATTTCTCACTAAGTAGATCACCCGCTGAGGCATTCTGCCCCAGCCCTGAGGCGCAATGCCCCAGTCAGTAAGTCGCGACGCTTAAGCGTTACAGCGAGTTAATCTGTCCACCCAACTGGCACGCAATTTGTTGTATGCGGCGGGATGTACACCTGCCGCACGTGGGAGCGCGCCAAGGGGCAGCTCCAACATTACCGCCGGAGACAGCCGGAAGAGACGCCACTGTACCGGATTGTGTACCACGGGCGAGACGAACTCCCGCGGGTCTGGGAGGAGAAGTTCCAACCCACCTATGGAGTACTGAGAGACGAGATACTTGAAACCTTCGACGAGTATCTTAACTGCGGACTTCTTCAGCACGGCGCGGCACGGGTGTATTGCGATGCGTGCAAGCACTCGCTTCTTGTAGCCTTCTCGTGCAAGAAGAGAGGACTCCGCCCTTCGTGCAACGCCAAGCGTGCCGTGAAGTTCGGCGAACATCTCTACGACTCAGTGCTTGAGAGAGTGCCGCATCGACACTGCGGCTTTACGCTCCCAAAGCGGCTCAGAGTCTACTTTCGGTACGATCGGAGTCTGAACAACATTCTCTTTCAGGCAGCAGCCAACGCCGTGCACTCAGTACTTGGCTCAGATACTCAAACTACCGCTCTCGTCCTCACCCTGCAAACCGCAGGCGAGGCGCTGAACTTTAACCCCAACCTGCACGGACTCCTTGCCGACGGCATCTTCGACGCTGCGGGGAACTTCACTCCCTACACCGCCATCGATACCGAGCGCATCGCCGAGCACTTTATGGACGGGGTTCTGGCTGAACTCATCTCCCGGGGGCTCATCACCGACGACGTGCCTGCGCAGATACTATCACAGGAGCACTCCGGGTTCGGTGCCTGGGTCGGTGATCCGTTCACGGATGAGGACCGTACTAGGTTCGTCGCGCGCTATATTGAAAGGGGACCGCTATCACTGGAGAAACTCTCCATCACCGATGATATCGTCTCTTACACCACTAACGACGGGGCTACGCATGAGTTTGATACACTAGAGTTCTTGGCACTCATGTCGTGTCACATCCCCAAACCGTATGAGTCAATCACCCGCTACTACGGGTGGTACTCCTGCAGAGCAAGGGGGGAGAGGGATAAGCGTAGGCCTGTCCCAGACCGCGCTACGACTGAGGAACAAAAAGGAGCACCTTCGGTGAGTTGGGCCGCGTGCATGAAGCGCATCTTCGAGATCGATCCTTTGGAGTGTCCGCGCTGTAAGGGTCAGATGAGGATTGTTGCCTTCCTCACGGATGAACGGGAAATCCTCAAAATCGCAGACTCTCTCCGTATTCCGCGACCGCAGGCGCCACCCAAAATTCCTCATGCACCTGAACAAGAATTCTTCGACGTATTACCTCCTGACGCCTTCCCCTCTTAGCGGACGAAGGGCACTTGCGCCTGACAACCCCCAAAAACCACTCCCAAACTTAACCCCTCGGCAGCCTCAAGCCTAACTGCCTCCGTGAACAGCTGCCCATGATGATCCTTGCCCTTTAAACCTCGCCACCTACACCAAACTCTCCCTAGTACTTCAGTCAGCTTAAACCACATCGTCGAGCCCCTCAGAACTTCTCCAATAATTCCCATCGATTAGTTTCGTTTTTCCTATCCCCCACTTCAGCAGTAGGTTGTAGAATGTACATGTATTCATTTCTGTTATTTGAGATGGCCCGTTTTTAGAAAGCTTCCCCTGGTATTCACTGAGGCATTGATGACACCTAGTGCTTTCAAAGTATTCTGGATTGCCTGTTTGTTTGGGTTCGCCTCCGCTTCGGCGACTGCGGAAGAATTGAAACCGGAGGTGAGGATAGGGGCGATTATTCCCCTAACCGGAGATATGGCTGTACATGGCGTCGAGATTCAGAATGCCATGCAACTTGCTATCCGCCACATTGATCCACAATCAAATTATTCATACACGTTGTTCTTCGAAGATAATCAGCTAGATGGAGCTAAGAGTGCGACTGCTGCACGCAAGCTTATTGATTTCGACAAGGTTGATGTAGTGCTTACGCTGTGGCCGCCCACTGCGTCGATTGTTATTCCAATCTCAGAGCGGGCCAACATACTACACTATACAATTTCATGGGATCCGAGTTTAGCCCGACGAAGCAAGTATGTGCTTTCTCATCAAGCCATGGTTGATGAGATTGCTCGGTCGACATTGCGCCTACTAAAGTCAGAGAAAAAGCAGCGAGTGGCTTTCTTCCATATGGAGGAAACAGGGTTCAATCTAGGGGCACAATACCTGCGAGTTATCGCCCCAGAAGAGGGTATCGAGCTCATTTCAGATGAAGCGTTTAATCCGAGTGATAGTGATTTTCGCGCGCTCATCACAAGGAGTGCGCTGAAGTCCCCCGACGCGTATCTTGTTTGGGCTGTGATGCCAGCGATCGACACACTAGTGCGTCAAGTTCGTGAACAGAATCGATCAGCATTTATTAGCGGGTACTTTGATTATCTACAGGACCTGCGATTGGTAGAGGGTGCGCCGTATGTGAGTGAAATGTATGCCTCGGACGGCTTCATGCGACAGTATCGGGAGGCATATGGTAAGGAACCAGTTTCTAAGGGTGCAAACGCCTATGATATCGTGAATCTTCTGGTGACAGCCTATGAGAGGTCTCCGCAGCAAAAACCCTCGGCAAGCGAACTCAAGTCAGTGCTTACTACGATTAGAAAGTTCCCTGGCGCAGTAGGCGAATTTTCCATTGGTTCGGATGGGAATAGCTCTTACTCTCCTGCCATACGAAGAGTAGAGGGATCGTCACGAAAGTTTGTTGGATTGGTGGGACAGCAGTAATCTCGGCAAGAGTTATTGCGAGTTCGTTGGTGATAAGACATGTCTATTTCTGCATATGCATTTGGGGGTCTTGTATGAGAGTCGCCTTGCGAAGCCTAGCGATCGCGTTGAGTGTCGGCATGCCTTGGAGTTCGGCTCTTGCTGAGGGCTCTTCAACCTCTAGAGCTATTCGTCTGGGGGTAACGGCGCCATTGACCGGTGACTTTGCCAGTTATTCAGAAATTATCCGGAAGGGGACAGAGCTCGCCAAAGATCACTTGAAGGCCGAAGGAATCGATATTGAGCTTATATATGAAGATGCATGCCTGCCGGTGCAGGCTGTGACTGCCATAAGAAAGCTTATTTCACAGGATAGGATTGACGGTCTGGCCGCCAATTATTGCTTGCTTGCCATGCCACCAATGGCGTCGGAGATAGAGCGACACGAGCTGCCATCGTTTCATACCGCCTGTACCTCGGATAACATCCTGTCCGCGGGCGATTATATTTTTTCAACCAACATCAAGGGTCGAAGTGAAGCACATAAGTTAGCCGAGCATGCGATTAATACGCTCAAGGCTCGAACCGCTAGTATCCTCTACCTAACTACAGACTTTGGGGAGGATTATAAGCGTCATTTTACGCAACGCTTCGAAGAACTAGGCGGGAAGGTTGTCTCAACAGCCACGTCACCAATTGGCACTAACGATTTTCGGTCGGACCTAACGGCCCTACGTGCCAAGAATCCCGATGTAGTATTGGCTGCCCACATTGGGGGTTCTTTGGGCGCTCTTCTTCGACAAGCCAAGCAGCTTGGTCTCAAGCAGCAGTTTCTTGCAATCTATGAGGCCGAGGATCCAAGCGTCATCGAAGCCGCACAGGGAAGCGCTGAGGGATTGCAGTTTTTCGTCCCAGAGCCGGTTGAAGAGACCGCTGTCGTGAAGAGATTCCAAAGTGCTTACGTTGAGAAGTATGGTGTGCGGCCATTGATTCTCGCAAGCAACGCCTATGATGCTACTACTATTCTTGCACGTACGATTCACGAGTGTAACTTTGACCGATCATGCAGCAAGGCAAAAATTTATGCGCTCAAAGATTATGACGGGGCGAGTGGTCGGTTCTCAATAGACTCCGATGGAGGAACGATAAAGGGCTTCGTTGCGAAGGTCGTAGCGCACGGTCAGTTTGTGAGGGTATCGAGAAGCTAGTTCATCTGTACCGGGGCTACTCGCGAGACTGTAACTCTCACGCCTGATTCAAAGAGCCTAAGGAAACTTTTGCTGGAGATCTGCGATAACTCTCATGCCATGAGAGTCCAGTTTATTGAGTTCATAAAGTCGCTTTATGTAGCAGCGAAGGAGGTGGGGGAGCAGTGGTGGCAGGGGAATCTCTCTCTTCGCCGTTCCCACCGGGGGCCTTAACTGCGGACTTCTTCAGCACGGCGCGGCACGGGTGTATTGCGATGCGTGCAAGCACTCGCTTCTTGTAGCCTTCTCGTGCAAGAAGAGAGGACTCTGCCCTTCGTGCAACGCCAAGCGTGCCGTGAAGTTCGGCGAACATCTCTACGACTCAGTCCTTGAGAAGGTGCCTCATCGACACTGCGGCTTTACGCTCCCAAAGCGGCTCAGAGTCTACTTTCGGTACGATCGGAGTCTGAACAACATTCTCTTTCAGGCAGCAGCCAACGCCGTGCACTCAGTACTTGGCTCAGATACTCAAACTACCGCTCTCGTCCTCACCCTGCAAACCGCAGGCGAGGCGCTGAACTTTAACCCCCACCTGCACGGACTCCTTGCCGACGGCATCTTCGACGCTGCGGGGAACTTCACTCCCTACACCGCCATCGATACCGAGCGCATCGCCGAGCACTTTATGGACGGGGTTCTTGCTGAACTCATCTCCCGGGGGCTCATCACCGACGACGTGCCTGCGCAGATACTATCACAGGAGCACTCCGGGTTCGGTGCCTGGGTCGGTGATCCGTTCACGGATGAGGACCGTACTAGGTTCGTCGCGCGCTATATTGAAAGGGGACCGCTATCACTGGAGAAACTCTCCATCACCGATGATATCGTCTCTTACACCACTAACGACGGGGCTACGCATGAGTTTGATACACTAGAGTTCTTGGCACTCATGTCGTGTCACATCCCCAAACCGTATGAGTCAATCACCCGCTACTACGGGTGGTACTCCTGCAGAGCGCGGGGGAGCGCGCTAAAAATACAGCAGTCCCGCCGTCAGATGAGGCGGCAGAGCTGCGCTCGGCCCCATCGGTAAGTTGGGCAAGCTGTATAAAGCGCATCTTCGAGATCGATCCTTTGGAGTGTCCGCGCTGTAAGGGTCAGATGAGGATTGTTGCCTTCCTCACGGATGAACGGGAAATCCTCAAAATCGCAGACTCTCTCCGTATTCCGCGACCGCAGGCGCCACCCAAAATTCCTCATGCACCTGAACAAGAATTCTTCGACGTATTACCTCCTGACGCCTTCCCCTCTTAGCGGACGAAGGGCACTTGCGCCTGACAACCCCCAAAAACCACTCCCAAACTTAACCCCTCGGCAGCCTCAAGCCTAACTGCCTCCGTGAACAGCTGCCCATGATGATCCTTGCCCTTTAAACCTCGCCACCTACACCAAACTCTCCCTAGTACTTCAGTCAGCTTAAACCACATCGTCGAGCCCCTCAGAACTTCTCCAATAATTCCCATCGATTAGTTTCGTTTTTCCTATCCCCTTCTCTGGATTCGAGCTTGATCCAGTACGTGGAGTGTCAGAGCGCTTTGGCTCCTTCAATCCACGGGTGAATGTGGTCGAGACGGAACGGGAGATCCGAGTGACTGCTGAGCTCCCGGGAATGACAGAGAAGGAGGTCGAGCTCACGTTAGCTGGTGACGCCTTAGTTATTCGCGGTGAGAAGAGAGCTGAACATGAAGAAAAGGATGAGGGAGGACGCCGCCTCTATACAGAGCGAAGCTACGGAAGCTTCCAAAGGTCTATCCCCCTATCCTGTGAGATTGAGGAAGATAAGGTCGACGCGTCATATCGTAACGGAGTCCTCACGATTGTGCTGCCAAAGTCAAAGGCCGGCCAATCGGCGTCGAAGAAGATAAGTATTAGAGGCTCATAATTGAGCTGAACGCTTGGAATCCAAGCTTGGCGGGGCGAGAAGAAACTCTCGCCCCGCTTGTTTTTGAGCCCCCTTCAGCGCGACATATCCAAATGATTCTTGCCCGTGATAAATCCATACCCGCTAAGGTAAGAACTAAAAATGTTCTGTAATTTCATTCCGGTATCCTATATCGGTTAGAGAAGTGAGGTTGGATCGGTTAACGTCTGAAAAGAGAGCCCACTCTGTCCATCTTCTCCCGCCGTGCTCGAATTATCTGTGTTGATGTCGGCGCCGTTCCCTCCGTAGCCGGTTCCATCTCCCCCGGCCCCGCCGCCAAATCGCTTTGCAGCGGTGGTCGCGATTGAAAGTGTTCCACCGATACCACCTGCAAGCGCGATTGTTCCGTTCTGTGTTATCGTGGGAGCAAGAAGGTGCACGAGACCTCCTCCACCGCCGCCGCCCGCACCGGATTTCGCGCTCGAATCCCCACCATCTCCTCCATATACGCTCAAAGCGCCGGTGTTTGTGATGCTTCCGGAAGAGGCCAATATCACAATTCCTCCTCCTCCTCCTCCTCCCCCTTGAGAGGGGGAATCCTGGCCAACGGCATAAATGAATCCACTATTCTGGATCGATGTCTTGCACAGAACCCTGACGGTTCCCCCTCCCGCTCCTCCGGCAACGAGGCTCGTACTGCCGCCAACTCCGCCACCGCCGCCTCCGAATGCGCCCGGGCGAAGAATTTGGGCTGATGAGCCTTCGGGAATGCCGCATCCATTGAGCGCCCCTCGTACGATCGCCGCACTCGTTCCATACGCACCATTTCCCGCCGGGCACGAGGTAATGCCTGGGCCAGGTGCTGATGCCGAGATTTCAATATCAGTGTCCGACACGTCAGAGCGAACTGCTCCCGATGTGAATGCTGGCACATTAAGTGTGCCGCGATTTTCAAAACTTCCCGTACAACGAATCGTTGAACCGGATTCAACTGTCAACGTAGCGCTCGTATCAATGGTAACGTTGGTATACTGATGATCTCCGGCGGGCAAGGTAACATTGCCCGTGACGATAAGCGCACCCTGATTTCCATTTCCATAAATCTCAAGCGCTCCGTCTGCTCCATTTGAACCGTCAGACCCTGCCGGACCTTGAAATGAGCTTGTATCAATGAGCTCTTTGAAACCGCGTGGGCAATTCCCGCTATCGACTTTCTTTATGTTCTTGGCAAAGCTGGTAAACCCGACCTGCGTCTTCTTCTTGACGCATATTTTGGCTGCCTCCGCATGCTCGACCGCGACGAGAAAGCATCCGATTAAAATGGGAAATACAAACTTCATCATGGAGAAGGCCTCCTTCAATGATTCGTGGGGAAATACTCTATGTTTCATAGGCAAACTTAAAAGAGCGCCGTGGGATCCGACAATGTTTGAATGAATAGTCCCCTGCGCGCCCTGAGTCGGCGTTGCACTCGAATTATCCGCTAGTATCGTCGCGCCGCGACCTCCGGCGCCGGACCCATCTCCCCCTGCTCCGCCGCCAAAGCGTCGTGTATCCGTCGGTACCGTCGTGGTATCGCCGTAAGCCCCACCGGTGCACGTAACTGAGCCTGTCTGTGTGATCGATGGGGAGATGAAATGTACCGTTCCACCACCACCTCCTCCCCCGGCGCCGGATCCGATATCCGAATCTCCTCCTGCCCCACCGTCCGTCGTAATAGTTCCAGAATTTGTGATGCTTCCGGGAGAAGCAAGAAGGACGATTCCACCACCGCCTCCGCCCGAACCCGCATAGAACCCATCGTCTCCGGTTGCGGAGATTATCCCGGAGTTGGCGATTGCTGTCTTACACAGAACCGTAAGCGTACCGCCTCCCGATCCGCCAACGACGAATGTCGACGCTCCCCCGGCTCCTCCACCTCCTCCACCGAGCGGGCCCCGGGTCAAGAATGTTAGCTGCTGATACCTGGTTCAGCCCACATCCCTCCGGGGCACCCAACACGGTGTCTGCGTTCGTGCCGAAAGCTCCCGATCCCGCAGGACAAGCCGTACTCCCTGGATGGGCGGATGAAGCGGAGAGTTCTATGTCGGAATTGGATGCACCAAGGCGAGAGGCGCCGGCGGCGAAGCGAGTGACCGTGATCGTGCCGTTGTTGGTAAAAGTTCCCGTACACCTCAACACGGCTCCCGAGGGAACGGTGAAAACAGCTCCTGGGTTGATAGTTATATCTGTAAACTGGTGATTCGCTCCCGTAAGAGCGGTTGCACCTGAAACCGAGAGCGCTCCTCTTGCTCCATTCCCATAAATTCGAAGCTCTCCCGCCTGACCGTCTGCGCCGTCGGCTCCAGCATCTCCCGGAAACGAACTCGTATCGATGAGCTCTTTAAATCCTCGGGGACAGCTGCCGCTTGAGATTTTCCGAAATTTTTTTGCGAATGCGGTGTCGCTACTTCGAATCTTCTTCCTTATGCAGAGCTTATCCGCGTACGCAGCGCTCGAAGAGACGAGGAAGCCCATCACAAGCAAAATTGAGAAGAAGAGCTTGGTCATCGCTGCGCAATTCATTCCGTTGTGGCCAAACCGGAGATACGCAGTTGTGAATCCCTAGGCCGGCAACGCTCGAGTATGGCACATGAGCGGTTCGTTGACTCCAATATACGTGGCATTCAGCAACGTGGGAAGTTTTTTTCACGTGGAGAATCTATTGAAGACAAACAGTGTCTATCAATAAGAATTTACCTGTGAATAACCTACTACCAATATCCTTGGCCCCACACTACTTCGGCGCACGCGGCGACTTATTAGGGGTGAGGGCCGCACTCCCAACATTCGGCACGCGGGAGGCCCGTTACACGCCAGGGAGACACTGATTAAAGGCCATGGAGGGCACTTGCTCCGAGTTTCCCTAAAGTCACGCAATCATCTCCATACGTTCTATCCAAGAACGAAAACCCTGAAACGCGAAGAATTCCCTGGCTCTGCTGTTGAAGCCCCACACGTCTAAGATGAGACGTTGATAGTTTTCGGACTTTGCTAAGATACGACACCCTCCTCAACCAGAATTCTTCGACCACTTACCACCAGACGACTTCGGCGCTTAACGCCGCATGAGGATGGGTACGCCAACTTTTCGCAAAAATACCCTTCGCACCCGCACTTCACCATTCCAACCGAGTCCGATCAGCCCTGACAACTCAATATAAACCATTGCGCCACCTCGTACCGGCTATTTCCCAGAATCTCCCCCACACCGCTCACCAACTCTTCAATAAGCTTAAACTTCAGTCCAACTTCAGAATCAACTCGCCCAATCACAACAGATGGTTGGATCGGTTTTCCTATGCACAATTCCCATCGATTAGTTTCGTTTTTCCTATCCCCTTTTCCTATCCCCAATTGGGGGGGTGGATATTCCTATCGTGGGGCTACAAGGACTGCTACTTTTGAAATTGTATGCCGGTGGTGCTCAGGATCTTAATGACGTAAGTCGTCTCCTTGAGGTCAATGAACTATCATCCCACTCGCTCGCCCAACTTAGGTCCTTTGTCGATGCGTTCGGTCTCGGCGCGAGGTTGGACGCTGTGGTTTCCGGCGGAGGTTCGTAGGAATTCCAGAGTTGTGGGCGTGTATCTGAGGTTAGTGTTGTGCGCCATTTGTATTGTTTACGAAACTGCCCAATAAGGAAGAATCAGTGACGTCGGAAGTGCCAATCTATCTTCGATGTCCCAAGTGCGCCGCACAGGTATGTTCAGCACGGGAGAAGTTTTTCGATGATTTTTCTCGGAGCTCATTGCCCGACTATTCTTGCCATCATTGCGGGGCGACTCTATCGATTGGTAGCAATGGCTTGGTCATAGCCCTTGCCCCGTGCGCACTGTATCTCATCACCTTTTGCGTCTTCATACTGCCCCTGTTTAAGCAAAGTGCTGGCTGGGAAATCACCGGTAATTCCATCCTAATTGCATTGCTGGCACTTCTTCTAACTCGGTTAATGGTCAGGGTTTTATATTTGTATTGTAGTCGATTTGAGGTGGTAGGGAATGGAGCCGAGTCGGGGTAGTTTGGCTCCAAGTAAAGCTGGTGCGTACCAGTCGTTGGGTGCTCATGGTTGCCCGATTACCCTTATTTGGCCTGGTTGACAGACCGTAGCTTTAAAACTACACTATTTCAGGGAAGCCGACGATAGTCATATACGAACCTGACAACGGAAAAAGCCCGTTTCTTGAGTGGCTATTGAGTCTTAAGGATGTCAAAGGGCGGGCAGTGATACGGGCCCGGTTAAATCGAATTGAGCTTGGCAACTTCGGTGACTGTAAGAATTTAGGAGCTGGAGTGCTGGAACTACGGATCGCGTTTGGCCCCAGGCTACCGAGTGTACTTCGGGAGAGAAGGCAGCGCAGTCGTTATCCTTCTCTGTGGTGGTGATAAAGGGAGCCAGTCAAGAGATATCACGAGAGCAAAGCTACTTTGGAAGGAGTACAAGGATGCCAACAAAAAACTATAGAACTGAACTGATTAAGCAGCTTAAGGATCCAAACGAAGCTGCTGAATATCTCAATGCCTGCTTCGAAGATTCAGAAGAAGTTTTCCTCCTCGGGCTTCGTGACGTCGTGGAGGCGCGCGGGGGCCTGACTAGCCTTGCTCGAAAAACGGAACTCAATCGTGAAAATCTTTACAGGAGTCTCTCTAAGAAGGGGAATCCGAAGCTTTCGAGCCTGTCGTCAATTCTTGAGGCAGTAGGGATCCAGCTACAGTTCACTCCAGCGAAAAAGCAGAAGAAAGCTGCATAGGGAAGAGAAACCATCCTTATTCTGGTGCGTACCAACGCACGCCGAAGCCCGAGGTTATCGAAATTCGAACACCAAAGTTTCCTAACCCCTCACCAAACTCGCGACGCACGGTTCAGATTGTTCAGACAAAGTTGCCCTATGCGTCGTCATCCCGGTCCAGATGTAACCGCTCAAAGGCCCCTAATGGAATGCTACGCGCCCGAGCCTCTTGGAAGAAATGCACGTAGCGTTCTACTGCTTGTGGGTCTTCGATAAGCCAAGCACCCTGCAGCAACCCATCTCGACTATAGTCATGTGCAAGCACAGCCTTGTTATCAAATATCAGGAAGTCAGATTCTTTCGCGATTTGGCTTGAAGGAGCATCGTTCGTAATGTCCGTTACGAGGATCCGCTGCCCAAATCGTGCAGTGACTTGATAGGTCAAGAATTCCCAGTTCAGATATGGAGTAAGAGGAAGTTCCACAGCTCTTACTCGAACTTGCGCGATGTCTTCTCGACCTGCTCTTGTAAACCACTCTGTTTCTCTCGCCACAATTATCACTGATCAACCTCTTTGCTTCCTCAATATCACCTCGTGTGAATGCTTGGTAACTGGTGTTGTCTGGTTCCTGGTAGGACTGAAGACGCTCGAACTTCCACATATGCTTCTGCATTGCGTCAAAGAGGTCGGACAAAACTCTGCCATGAATTGGTCCGTCGTAAGATGCATATCGCTCCTTTGCTAAGATACGACACCCTCCTCAACCAGAATTCTTCGACCACTTACCACCAGACGACTTCGGCGCTTAACGCTGCTTCAGGAGACCTATACCTAAGCCTCTGACAAAAAACCCCCGCGCGAGCATCCTTCCAACGCCGCAGCACCAATGCCTCTCCAAATCATCACTTCCCAGCAATCCACCGCCTGTCTCGGCGCTCTTGTGTTCGCCGGCCATTCCGCCCTTCAACACAATTAACCCAACCCCACACCCCAGGACCATATTGCCCCAATTAGCTCACATGGTTAAATCGATTTGCCTAACCTCCGGCTGAAGGTAATTGCGGTCACATTGGTCGCATCTGTCCCCGATCTGGGATGGTGTGCGGACGCTAATTGGCCGCTTGAACGAGCCGGGGCTCTGTCGAAAGACAGGGCCCCGTTGTATTGTCTGCAATAGGGGCTAGCGACCCAGCACGAGAATCGAGAGTATCAGTCCCACCATCAGTGTGGTCAATACTCCGCACCAATGTCCCAGCTTCATCCACGCCGGCCCGTGAATATGGCGGTCGTCCGCCGATGTCGGCAAAAAGCCAATCGGTGAATCTCTCGACCCCGTTGACGCAACGGTGAATGAGCGGGCGCCGGGCCCAAGCGGGGAGTTCTTTCGCGTCCATACTTACGCTTGATTTTGCCATGGACAATTTGCACAGGTCAAACTCCTTCTGACTCCAGGGCCGCGCCCACACGCCCAGCGCCGCACGCGAAGCGTCAGCCCGCGGCCGCGGCGAAGGCGTCTTTCAAGTCCTCATCGGTTCGGCCCGTCCCCGGACCTCTTCGGCTTGCGTGGCGGGTCCCTTGCGTTTCGGCGCATCGGGTTCGTCGCCTGGCTCGTCATCTTCCGGGGGGCGCTTTCGGCCATGTGCCCTGCACTCATCTCGTCCACCACCGCCTTTCGCAGCGGAAAGAGCCCCTTCGACCGCCGTTGGGCACGCCGCGAGCGGCGTGACCGAATCACCCGGTTCTTCCTTCATCCTTCACATGAAGCAGGAACCAGCGCCCCGTTGAATGCACGCGGCGGACGGTCTCCGGGTCAAGCCGCGAGACGTACTCCTCGCGGCGCGTGCGCCCCGTCGAATCTGTCCTGGGTACTGGTGCCAGGCAACATTCGAGGACCGCCGCGCCGTGTTGAAGTAGTCCGCAGCTGAGATACTCATCGAAGGTCTTAAGCACCTCATCCCGGAGCACTCCGTAGGTTGGCTGAAACCGCTCTTCCCACACCCGTGGCAGCTCGTCGCGTCCGTGCGCAACAATTCGATACAGCGAACCCCTCTGGAGTCCTCCGGCGATAGTGCTGGAGCTTAGACTTCGCTCGTTCCCAGACCTGACATGACAACACCGCTCTCTATCGGTGGCGGTAGCTTGAAGTTTCCTGCAGTAGCGTGACCACAAGAGGCGCGCGGCGATCTCCTTTCAGGTCTGCGTAGTGAGAGAACTTCGGCTCCATCGCGCTAAACCGGCAAAAGGTCGTGATATCACTGCTCATAGATTCATGTACCAGAAGGCGGAGTAACTCGCTCTGGTAGAATAATCCTGTCGAGCAGGCAGATTTCAAACTCTCCCTAGTACTTCAGTCAGCTTAAGCCACATCGTCGAGCCCCTCAGAACTTCTCCAATAACTCCCATCGATTAGTTTCGTTTTTCCTATCCCCGATTGGACCGCTGTCTCCTGGACAAGCGACATATTAAACGGAGGCGTCTGAGTCTTGTACTCGTATACACTAATCGCTTTTAATGAAGATGAGGCCAAAACAAGATCTACATCGAGCGGAGATGCGCCAGGAGAGAGGTCAAACTCGATTCCTTTTATTAGATCTTTACACATAACATGATATCTAATGTCCCTTTAAGAGAGCTTTCAAGTGTTGAGCCATTGTTTACGTTGCTGAGGTAAATGATGGCCCATAAGACGCTTTGAAAAAGTAGGATCTAAGTGAAAGTGGTAACCCTCCTTCCAAGCGCCACGTTCTTTCCAAAGAACACTCAGCTACACGTCAGATATTGACCGGAGCGTTGAGATTTCTTTTAGTGAGATTCACTATAATTCCGCAACTGAGGGCGTTGTCAGGAGTCCCTGATTATCCGGGATCACTCGATTTAAGAGTCATTGAACTTATTTACACGCAGAAGAAAGGGAGGAAGAGTAGGGGGATACGCATTTCGCGGGCTAGTTTGTGCTGTTCCACCAATTCCGTACCGCGATTATCGAACCATCGACAATTCGCTCACCCTTCAACACTGTCCGCGCAAGATAAGTGAGGGGATGTTTCGGAGTCTCTAATCATTAGGGAATACTCGCCCTAAGGGTCATTACTGACCACGCCGGGGACACTGGAATTATACTTCTCATTCTTCTTCATTATCTCGCCCCAAAAAACAGCGTGATCGTTATCAATCGGGAGGCCATAGTTCCCTTTCGTGTAAGCACTCATTAAGAAATATGCCGCCATGGCATTTTGTTGCAACGCTGCACGCATCAGTCGCTCAATCCCTTCAGTACGGGAGGAGGCCTGAGTGGCAAGATAATCTGCATGTTGTGCTTCAGCATGCTTATTCCCTAGTTGGCCAGCGCGGTTCAACCATTTTTGCGCTGACTGTTCGTCCTTCATTGCTCTGAAGTGCAGAACAAGCAATTTAGCGGACTCCAAATCGCCTGCGTTAGCAGCGGTCTCCCTGCTACTGATTTGGTTCTCGCTGAGCACAAGATCTTGACCAGCGCAAAGGGCTCCTGACTCACCGTTCCTATATCGACCATGTAAACATGTCCCAGATTTTGTGCAACCAGATATGGTTGTAATAAGGGCTAGGGCTAGAATGCTCGCTACCACAGAATTAATGAAGAACTTCACGCCAAGTCCCCCTTTTGCTTGGATGAGGTTTATTCGGATTATTGGGATCGCGAGGAGCAATAGTCCATCCCTTGCGGTCTTCAGAAGGCCAGAGAAGTTCATCAGGAGCTATTACACGTTTATTCAAAGCACGACTTAACTGAGAAGCAGGAGAATTATATCCTTTTCCTGCTTCACAGGAGTACAACTTCACATAATCCGCAGCCTTCAGTGTCCGATACATATCGCTTTGGCTTTTAATCATGTCAGCAAGTTGATCCGCAGTATACATCTCATTATTAGGTCCATAAAAGCGCTTTCCATCCGAGTGAGCAGCGATCGAATACTCCTTCGGATTTGACTGTGGTTCGATCACTCTAGATGCATGGTCGAACAAATTTTTCTGCTGCGGAGGTACGAGATTCCAATTCGGCATGAGGCCCTCCGGATCCACAAACCCCGTGACCCTGGCACCTACATACTCATATACATTATACCCTCCCTCGAAGAGGATTGGATCCCGAGAAATCCACCTCATGAGATGGGGTGCATACCACCGCTCCCCGGCTCGTAAAATTCCGGTGAACCCGTCATAGAAATAACCAAACTTACCGCCATATCTGAAAGGATTAAGAGAACTGCCAGACGACGAAAGCGGCACTCCATACGCAGTATACCTATAGGTGTCAGTTACACTGCCCGAGCTATCAGTAAGATGCCTAGTCTCCCCCTGTGGCCCATAGTGATACCAACGCCGCGCCCCACCTGAGAGAACGCGCCTCGCAACCACCCCATCAGCACCCCAGGTATAGACCGCCAAAGGAGCTCCATCTTGATACTCGCCGATGACGCGCTGCCCATCAAAGATGTACACAGTGGCAAGCCCAGTGTCCTTCGTCCGTACTAACCTCCCAAATGCGTCGTACCAGTAGTTTCTTACCGAGCCACTACCAAGCTTTTGCGAGGCGAGCCTCTGCGACACATTCCAGGTATAGGTACTTGTCGGTAACCCCGTACCTGACGCGGTCTTCACCTGGCCAAAAAAATCATGGGTTACAGAGCCACCACTAATGGTGGAGAGCTTGTTCGAGGAATCATAGGTGGCAAAGCTAGAGCTGTTTACGGTCGTGACATTCCCACTGACGTCATACCCATAGCTTTTAGAATAACTTCCTGTGCCGGTTTTTGCCTCCGAGGTAAGCCTGTAGAGCGCATCGTAGTCATACGACACAACTCCGCTGTCAATTTCTGTGACTTCAGTCAGATTCCCCACGGTGTCGGTGCCATCGTCATACTCAAGAGCAAAGCTCGCAAATGGAGTACTCGCTGCCTCATGCACGATGTTGGTAGGCCAACCACGAGAATCATTGTAGGTATAATTTACCTCAGTGCCGTTTTCGTTGGTTTGCGTGAGGAGCTTTCCTTGTTCGTCGTACGCAAAGGTAGTGATGTCGCCAAAGCTATCTTCAATCTCAGTAAGCCTTCCTGCCGCGTCGTAATCATACGTCCACGTAGCAACGGTAGTAGTGCCATTTTTCCAGGTGAGTGACTCAACTAAGCCATCAGGGTAGTAGGTGTACTCCACCACCTGCGCAGCAGTTATGTAGAGGTCAGAATAATCGTGCGATATCGATTCTACTCTCCTGTCGTCTGTGTAGGAGAAGGTGAAGTCAACATTTGGAGCCGTGACGGTATTTAACGTCCCGTCGGCGTTGTAGGTAAAATCCGTCGCCGCTGCATCGTACGGATCCCATGAGGAGAGCCTGCCTGCTGAGTTGTAGCTAAGCTCAATACGTTTCGTGGCGGAGTCATAATCAAATCGCCCCAGGTAATCACCTCAGCCACCTTGCGTAGGAGATGGGCCCTGGGTATCTCTCATCTCACCTGCGGAGATGGAGAGGAGAATCTAAGAATCTTCCGCTTCAAAAAGATATGCCGGGTCGCCATCATGGCTAAAAAATATGGAGACCAAAGACTTGTCAGTGGACAGTGTTGGCGGCTTATCGAATATATAAATATCACCCTTTAATGCATTGTCTGGAGGGATGTACGAACCTTTACAAAGGAATACAGGCCCATGGACCTCATAGTTTTTTAAAATTTCTCGGGCCTCACTCAAGGAGATAAATCCTACTAAGGTGAGTCGGTTTGAGTACAGGGCGTCACGGAAAAACTGCCCCAGTTGCTTTGGCTTTACCGATTGGACCGCTGTCTCCTGGACAAGCGACATATTAAACGGAGGCGTCTGAGTCTTGTACTCGTATACACTAATCGCTTTTAATGAAGATGAGGCCAAAACAAGATCTACATCGAGCGGAGATGCGCCAGGAGAGAGGTCAAACTCGAGTCCTTTTATTAGATCTTTACACATAAGATGATATCTAATGTCCCTTTAAGATAGCTTTCAAGTGGTTGAGCCATTGTTTACGTTGCTGAGGTAAATGATGGCTCATAAGACGCTTTGAAAAAGTAGGATCTAAGTGAAAGTGGTAACCGTCCTTCCAAGCGCCACGTTCTATCCACCGCCCCCAGCCATCATAACGAAAGGCCTTTTCCCTTACCCATTTATTCTTTAATCCCTTCTTTATTAATGCTCCGCCACCTACACAGGTCAGGACAGTTTCTGTAACTTCCCCTCCTTTATAAGCGGTTGAGTCGTAATCTACTGGATCAAATCCCCAAATGTGCTCATTCCACTGGTCCCGAATCCAACCTGTCGCGCCAAATGAAAGATCATCTCCGAAGCCCGCAGCAAAGTTGCTCACATCACGAAGCGACAGAGATTCAGTTCCATCCGGATCCACGTATCCCGTGACCCTGCCACTTACATACTCATACACATTATACCCGCCATCGAAGAGAATTGGATCCCTAGAAATCCACCTCATCAAGTGCGGCGCATACCACCGTTCTCCGGCTCTCAAAATTCCGGTGAACCCGTCATAGAAATAACCAAACTTACCGCCATACCGAAACGGATTGAGAGAACTCCCGGACGTAGAGAGCGGCACCCCATACGCAGTATACCTATAGGTGTCAGTGACACTGCCCGAGCTATCGGTAAGATACCTAGTCTCCCCCTGGGGCCCATAGTGATACCAACGCCGCGCTCCACCTGAGAGCACACGCCTTGCAACCACCCCATCAGCGCCCCAGGTATAGACTGCAGAGGGTGCGCCATCTGAGTACTCCCCAATAACGCGCTGCCCATCAAAGATGTACACAGTGGCAAGCCCAGAGTCCTTCGTCCGTACTAACCTCCCAAATGCGTCGTACCAGTAGTTTCTAACCGAGCCACTACCAAGCTTTTGCGAGGCGAGTCTCTGCGACACATTCCAGGTATAGGTACTTGTCGGTAACCCCGTACCTGATGCGGTCTTCACCTGGCCAAAGAAATCATGGGTTACGGAGCCGCCACTTAGAGTCGACAACTTGTTCGAGGAATCATAGGTGGCAAAGCTAGAGCTGTTTACGGTCGTGACATTCCCACTAACGTCATGCCCGTAGCTCTTGGAGTAACTTCCCGTTCCGGTTTTTGCCTCCAAGGTGAGCCTGTAGAGCGCATCGTATTCATACGACACAACTCCGCTGTCAATTTCTGTTACCTCAGTTAGATTCCCCACGGTGTCGGTGCCACCGTCATACTCAAGTGCAAAGCTCGCAAATGGAGTACTCGCGGCCTCATGCACGATGTCGGTGGGCCAACCACGAGAATCATTATAGGTGTAATTTACCTCGGTGCCGTTTTCGTTCGTTTGCGTGAGGAGCTTCCCTTGCTCGTCATAACTAAAGGTAGTGATGTCGCCAAAGCTATCCTCAATCTCAATAAGCCTTCCTGCCGCATCGTAGTCATACGTCCAGGTGGCCACCGTGATAGTTCCATTCTTCCAGGTCAGAGACTCTACTAAGCCATCAGGGTAGTAGGTGTACTCCACCACCTGTGCAGCAGTTATGTAGAGGTCAGAATAATCGTGCGATATCGATTCTACTCTCCTGTCGTCTGTGTAGGAGAAGGTGAAGTCAACATTTGGAGCCGTGACGGTATTTAACGTCCCATCGGCGTTATAGGTAAAATCCGTCGCTGCTGCATCGTACGGATCCCATGAGGAGAGCCTGCCTGCTGAGTTGTAGCTCAATTCAATCCGTTTCGTGGCAGAGTCATAATCAAAGCGTTTCAGCGTCCCGTTATTGTTGTAACGGTACGTAAGATCATGCCCGTCGGGGAAGGTGATGCTTTGGAGCTCCTTGGCTGAACCATAGACGTAGGTCGTATCGTAATTCCTGGCATCGGTGAATGTCGTCACATCAAAGTCAGCATCATAGGCCCACTCATGCTCCCGGCTTAACGGTTCAATGAGTTTTGAGAGCGCACCACAGGCCTTGCACCACTCGTACTCGACTGTCGTGCCCTCTTCGTCTGTTGACTCCGAGAGGTCCCGTCCCGTGTAGAGATATTCCTGAGTTGTAGCGTCGTCATTGGTGACAAGAATTGGGCGCTGTGCTGCGTCGTAAAGTATCGTAGTGGTGACCTCTGTCGTACCATCTGGAGAAGTGGTAATGCCTGAGAGGTTACCAAAAGAATCGTAGTCAAAGGTTGTAACCTCTCCCTCGCCGTTCATTATCTCTTTCAAATACCCAAAAGTCGGGGATGAGGAGTTCTCATCGTAGACGTAGGTGGTACTGCCAAGCTTTGAACCGGTGGGAGGAGTGACTTCGGTTATCTGGCCAAAGCTATTGAGCTCACGCTCCCAAATACCACCGATTGCATTTTCAATCTTGGTGACGACATTAGGTTGATTCGTATCTTCATAGGAAAACTCATAGAGCGTTCCAATGTTATCCTCAATCTCTGTGATGTTCACCCCGTCGTAGGTGTAAAGCACATAATTGCCGGCTGAGTCTGTGATCTGTGCTGGAAGCCCCTTGGCGGTGCGGGTAATGGTGTAGGTTGTCCCTGTGCCTTGAGAGCTTGTCATGTTGAAGTTACCGTCGTAGCCAAAGGTGTAGACGGCGTTGCCAGTAGCTCCGTAGTGAGTCGGTTGCGTCAACTTTATGAAGTTCCCGTACTCATCAAAATCAAAGTGCACAGCGCCACTGTTACTGTTAGTGCGGGTGACGCGATACTGCCCTCCTGTGGGCGGAGCTGTCACATAGTTAAAATTACTTCCGCCCTGGGTGGTGGAGATATTCCCGAGACTCACTCCATTTCCGCCCGAGACGTAGGAGTAGGTGATGGTGCTACTACTGTCACTGTCTCGAGTGAAGGTTTCGATTCTGCCTTCTGTATCGTAGGTGAGCTCAAACTCGCGAATTACTGCTGTAGTGGAGTCTTTAATCTCGATGGTTGTAATTTTTCCATCAGTGTAAGTGATGTGGGTCTCCGACTCGCCATCGGCTTCGGAGATGACACTTATCCTTGAACCGGAGTAGGTAAACTCTAACGTCTTCCCGGTACTTTCATCCTCTACAGCGATAAGGTTTGTGTACTCGTCATAGGTCAGTGTTTGTACATTCCCCTTGGGGTCGGTGATTGAGGTGAGCCGTCCTCCTCCATCGAATTCATAGGTAAAGTTTCCTGCTTTATGAATTTTGTCTGGGGGTCCAGCTTCAGAGAGGGTAAAGCTGCCTGTACCCTGTGTGAGTATCGAATAGACGCCGGCCGGGGCTACTGGTGCTGAGGTAGCGATACCAAAATCGATCTCGTTCCCGTTACCGTCTACCAAGAACCAGTGTGCTTCGAGTTCACCTTCATCGTTGTACACATCACCAAGTGCTATCGCGATTCCGTAGGTAAATACGCCATTCCCTAAACTCGTGGTGCGTTCCGGAAGTTGTGACTGGGTATTGAGGTGGATGTGATTGCGCAACGGGTATCCGCGAGTACGGACGGGGTCGAATATCACCGTGTCGACAAGTCCACTGTTTGGGTACACCTTCACGGCGGCTGATTGTCCACCGCCATAGCCACCCATCCCGGAGGCGGCACCACCACAGTCTTGATTGTAGACTGGTTGTTCATCTTCATCGCGACTATCAGGGTTATTTCCTCCGGGGGTGCGGGGGTTCACATGCACAGTGGTGCTGTTTTCTACCTGCACTCCTTCATTATCAGTCACGGTGAGCTCTACGAGGTAGTCGCCTGGGAAGGTGGCGGTGAACTCAAGGTATGTGGACGAACCGGTAGAGAAGCTTCCATCGGGACGCGTTACTTTCCAGGCATGAGTACAGATACCGGCAAGTGCACTCTCGCTCTGATTATCCGGGTCATACGAGTCACTTTCTACGCGTATCGTATCGCCGTTGTGTGGAGTAGCGCCCACAACGTTGTTCACCGTGACTGGTTTGAACTCAGCTATCGGGTCGTCATCGCCAAAGGTCACGCTCAACACCGTCGTGCCGGTTGCAAACACTGAACCTGATAATCCGCGGCCAACGGTGGCTTTGGCTACAAATCCATCGTAGCTCCCGTTGTTTAGCACCTGATTGTAGTAGACACCAGGATATGTGGAGGGAAAGAGCTCACTCCCTGTGTCGTTACAGTTGAGATTTACAAGGAGTGATTGCGAGGCTGAGTAGTTGTAGGTGTTGCTGACGGTGTTGTTGGTACCAGTGGAATTTGAAAAAGTCGTGGTGTGATAGATTGGGTAGGGGCCGGTAACGCCAGCGCGGTTATCGACGCCACTACTGTCATGCACCACACTACCGGTGTTGGATGCTTCAATCAGAACTGTCGGATGTCCCTGCACCCAGAGCTGATAATTCTGGCCACCAATGATGTCGGCTGAATAAGAGCTACCCGTTGGAGCAGTCTCTCCGCTCCATTCTGCCGAGGTGGTTATGGTGAGTGAAGAGCTCGAGATGCTGCCTGCAAAGTTTACCTCACCATCTGCTCCGGCATAGCCCGGGGAATTTATATGGTCGGTAAAAGAGCCTGACCAGGAGCCAGTGACGTCAGTGTGAGTCGTGTAGGGAGAAACCCCTATACCATTGTTGTTCGTCTTTATCCTCGCGGCGATGTCAGGTGCTTGAGAGAGAACGTTGCCTGCACTTGCAAGGGAAATGGAGATAACCAGAAGACTTTTGATGGTGTAGTTTTTGCGTCGGCTCATCTGGGGATCTCTCATGAAGAGTCTATATCTCGTGCGCATGAATGCGAACGACAGCCAAGTTTTCTCGGCGCGTACAGATTCACCGCGAATGAGTTGCGCTGTCCATCACAATCTCGGTTTAGGTTCTGTAAATACTGCGCGAATCTGTGCGGATCTGATCGGTAGTTAAGATTGGCGTCGGCTCGGCGCATCGGTGACGGATTCTACATAGTTGAGTGAATCTTATAGTGCCTGGACGGCAAAGGCGATTATTTCCGTTCGATCGAATTTCTGAGCGCAGCGGCAATGCACCCGTAAGGATGGCCATCCATAGCCGCACGCCTGCATTTCTCACTAAGTAGATCACCCGCTGAGGCATTCTGCCCCAGCCCTGAGGCGCAATGCTTCAGTCGGTAAGTAGCGAACCGTAGGGGTTGCAACGAGTTAAGGCGCACACCCCGCTGGCACGTATCTTGTGGTGTGTGGCGGGATGTATACCTGTCGCAGCTGGGAGCGGGCGAAAGCGAAGCTCCAACATTACCGCCGGAGACAGCCGGAAGAGACGCCACTGTACCGGATTGTGTACCACGGGCGAGACGAACTCCCGCGGGTCTGGGAGGAGAAGTTCCAACCCACCTATGGAGTACTGAGAGACGAGGTACTTGAAACCTTCGACGAGTATCTAAATTGCGGACTGCTGCAACACGGAGCTGCGAGAGTTTATTGCGACACGTGCAAACACTCCCTCTTGGTAGCATTTTCCTGCAAGAAACGAGGCTTGTGTCCGTCGTGTAGTGCCAAGCGAGCAGTGAAGTTTGGCGAGCACCTCTACGACTCAGTCCTTGAGAAGGTGCCTCATCGACACTGCGGCTTTACGCTCCCAAAGCGGCTCAGAGTCTACTTTCGGTACGATCGGAGTCTGAACAACATTCTCTTTCAGGCAGCAGCCAACGCCGTGCACTCAGTACTTGGCTCAGATACTCAAACTACCGCTCTCGTCCTCACCCTGCAAACCGCAGGCGAGGCGCTGAACTTTAACCCCCACCTGCACGGACTCCTTGCCGACGGCATCTTCGACGCTGCGGGGAACTTCACTCCCTACACCGCCATCGATACCGAGCGCATCGCCGAGCACTTTATGGACGGGGTTCTTGCTGAACTCATCTCCCGGGGGCTCATCACCGACGACGTGCCTGCGCAGATACTATCACAGGAGCACTCCGGGTTCGGTGCCTGGGTCGGTGATCCGTTCACGGATGAGGACCGTACTAGGTTCGTCGCGCGCTATATTGAAAGGGGACCGCTATCACTGGAGAAACTCTCCATCACCGATGATATCGTCTCTTACACCACTAACGACGGGGCTACGCATGAGTTTGATACACTAGAGTTCTTGGCACTCATGTCGTGTCACATCCCCAAACCGTATGAGTCAATCACCCGCTACTACGGGTGGTACTCCTGCAGAGCGCGGGGGGAGAGGGATAAGCGTAGGCCTGTCCCAGACCGCGCTACGACTGAGGAACAAAAAGGAGCACCTTCGGTGAGTTGGGCCGCGTGCATGAAGCGCATCTTCGAGATCGATCCTTTGGAGTGTCCGCGCTGTAAGGGTCAGATGAGGATTGTTGCCTTCCTCACGGATGAACGGGAAATCCTCAAAATCGCAGACTCTCTCCGTATTCCGCGACCGCAGGCGCCACCCAAAATTCCTCATGCACCTGAACAAGAATTCTTCGACGTATTACCTCCTGACGACTTTCCCTCTTAGCGGACGAAGGGCACTTGCGCCTGACAACCCCCAAAAACCACTCCCAAACTTAACCCCTCGGCAGCCTCAAGCCTAACTGCCTCCGTGAACAGCTGCCCATGATGATCCTTGCCCTTTAAACCTCGCCACCTACACCAAACTCTCCCTAGTACTTCAGTCAGCTTAAACCACATCGTCGAGCCCCTCAGAACTTCTCCAATAATTCCCATCGATTAGTTTCGTTTTTCCTATCCCCAATGAAGAGTGTACGAGACATTGAGGTCGTTCCGAACCCGAACATTGTGTACGTGGTGATGGAACGCTCACCCGTAAGCCGATTGCTCGATCGGCTGCGAGGAATTGCCATTTCCTGTCCGGCGTTCTTCTGCGTAGTGGAAGGACTCCGAGACTTGCTTGGCAAGTAATAGAGCCGGGCCTCCTCCCTCTGGGGGGAGGCCTGTTTCATTCGCTGAGGAACTGGACGAGTTGCCTCAACAACATAAGGACGACGGCACCGAGCAGGCCGCCGAGAAGGATACCGCGCCAGTGTCCAAGCTTGAGCCAGTCCGGCCCTTCGACGTAACGGTCGTCGCCAATGTCCGCGTAAAGCCAATCGGTGAATCTCTCGACCCCGTTGACGCAACGGTGAATGAGCGGGCGACGAGCCCAAGTGGGGAGTTCTTTCGCGTCCATACCTACGCTTGATTTTGCCATGGACAATTTTCACAGGTCAATCTCCTTCTGACTCCAGGGCCGCGCCCACACGGTCAACGCCGCACGCGAAGCGTCAGCCCGCCGCCGCGGCGAAGGCGTCTTTCAAGTCCTCATCGGTTCGGCCCGTTCCCGGACTCTTCGGCTTGCGGCGCGGTCCCTTGCGTTTCGGCGCTTCGGGTTCGTCGCCTGGTTCGCCATCTTCCGGAGGCGCTTTCGGCCATATGCCTGCACTCATCTCGTCCACCGCCGCCTTCCGCAGCGGAAAGAGCCCTTCGACCGCCGTTGGCACGCCGCCGAGCGGCGTGACCGAATCACCCGGTTCTTCCTTCACATGAAGCAGGAACCAGCGCCCCGTTGAATGCACGCGGCGGACGGTCTCCGGGTCAAGCCGCGAGACGTACTCCTCGCGGCGCGTGCGCCCCGTCGAGTCTGTCCAGCCGGTCGCCGTCCCCTGCCCGTAGTCCGTCGTAGACGACCAATTGCTGAAACCGCAGTGAACGCTGTGCGTGTGCGACTCAGAATTGAGAATCCGAATGCGCTCGCCTGCGACATTACGCAGCGACTCAAGCACGGTTGGGTGCTCAACATTGTAGAGCTGTGCGAAACCGCAGTTCCGAAACACGCGGGCGAAGAGGTCGCCCGACGACATGGTCTTCGGCAGCGACTCAGGCGCCTGGTGGGAAAGAATGACATGGATTCCGTTATCACGGGCGGTGGTGAGCCAGTCGACGAGCGGCTGACATGCGAGCATGTGGAATTCATCGATGAACACGAACACCTTCGCCGGCGTGAGTCCCGCAATGCGCCGGCGTCGCTGCGCGAGATGCAGATTCAGCAACGCGAAAGCGCCGAACTGCCGCCCGAGCAGCTTGGTCATCGCGTCAATGTGCAGGTACATGAATCCCCGCTCCTCCAGAAGCCGGTCGAAGTCGAGCGTCGGCTTCTTCTCATCCCCAAGCTGCACGCGCTGGGACATTCCGAAGCTGTCCAGGTCGCGAACGAAATGCGCGGCATCGGGATTTGACTTTAGGGTTCGTCTCAACTTAGCGAGAAAGCTCTTGAGCGTGAACGCGCCGGCTGCCTGTCCGCTTTCGAGCAGTTCTTTGGCGGCGCGAAGCGCCGTGTGACGCTGCGTCGAGGTGAAGTAGTCGGACCCGTAGCCCGGGTCGTAGACGAGCCCGAGAAATAGCATCATGGTTTCGACGATGAAGTGCGGGTCGTGGCTGCCGCGGAACCCCGCCAGCGGGTCAAGGCTCGCACTCGCGAACGTGGTGTTGGTCGTGAGGAATTGAAAGCGATTGCGGGTGTCGCCGAATTCAAACCGACTTCGCATGTTCGAGAGCATCTGAGTGAGCCGGGACAGATAGAGCGGCCCGCGACCGTCAGGCTTGGCGTCAACCACGAGCACGGCCGGCGGCGGCTCATACTCCGTTCCGTTGTCATGGCCGAGCGTGAGGTGAAACAGAAGGTTCGCGATGGCCTGTGTCGATTTGCCGGAGCCGGTCGTGCCGAGAATGTAGCCGTGGAGCATGAGGGCGGCCCGGCTCATGAACACCGGCGCCGTACCGCCGCCCTGGACGCCCATGAACACCTGATTGGAGAAAGGCCCGCGGCTGCGCCGCAGGAGGTCGAAGTAGACGAGATACTCATCCGCGCTGTCCGCCGGGAAGAGCTTTGCCGCCCGGACGCCCTGGAGTATCCGCCACGCTTCTTCCGGTGCGAGCGACCGCCACCACTCGTCCCGAAAACTGGCCGGCGGAGCCGGCGTGAGGTCAACCTTTTTCGCGAAGTACCCGGTGGGTCCGCCGGCGACGACCTTCGGGGCCGGCACTGGTCCGTGCTCACCGAGCCACTTCATCGTCTCCGGCGTCATGCTGAGAGGCGATGGTTTCTTCTTCCATCCGAACATTGCGAGGTCTCCTTGTGTTTGCGGTACCCGAAAAGAAATCCGGCACGAGCTCCACGCTGCACTTCACGCGGGCCAGGAGCGGCACGCCTTCCGTATCGAGCTCGGTCCTCCGCAGGGAGTCAAAGAGCGAACGTTTGCGGTCGGCGTGACTCACGAGCACGGCGAACACGAATCGCCGTTCGCGTACAAGCGATTCGCGGGCCGGGTCATCGAGTGCGGCTTCGATAGCGCTTTTGACGCTCGCGATAATGGAGCGGCGGGGAGTGCCCGGCATCGGGATGAACACGCGGTAAAGGCGATACTCTTCGCCCCGTTTCTCAACGCAGTGGTGCCCTGCCGGGCGCTCACCCTGAAAGAACGCTGTGTAGGACGCGGCGGTGAGGCGACGCCGCGGGTACTCGCCCATACAGCAGAACCAGAGCAGCCCCAAATTTGTGACGAGCGACTGCATCCCCATTGGGCGAGCCCAATAGCTCGACAGCCCCAGGGCTTGGGCTCCTCGATGCGAAAGCTGGTAGTACGACCGGCTCCCGCTGAGTTGCCGGCGCGAACAAAGCAGACCGGCCGCACAGAGCGCCGCCAGGTCCTTCCGCATGCCACGTCCGCCGAACAGTGTCGATTCCATGACCGAACGCAGGGACACTCGGTACGCCGCGACATGTTCGAGAATCCGGCGATGTCGGGGAGAAAGGCTCACGCCGAGCCGTACCAACTCACCAGAACTCATATGAAATCTCCTCTGCGTCACACCACTCGTGGAACTCGGCCAGCTTCGTGGCCGGGTACTGGCCCAGAACCTCGATGACGAGCCGTCCGCCACGCGACGCGACCATCGCGTCGGGCAGCGGCGCGTTGTCCCCGAATCCGCGCGCCAGTAGCTCGGCTTCGGCGAGCCAGTGTCGGGCGGCGTCGGGTCGCGTACGTCGGAACAGCAGATAGACCTCGGCCAGGCGTACGTCGTGCGAGACCTCGCTGGGCCGCGCCGGATGGGGCGGCCGGCACCCGCGAGCTTGGTAGGCGACGGGCCGGGCAGTCCTGGTTCCCACCGAAAGGTCGGTTGGACCGGTGCCACGGGTTCCTGAATGGCGACGGCCGACAGCGTGACGAGTCCGCGCTTGGCAAGGCGCTGGAGCGCCGCCCGGACTCCCACCCGTTTATCCACTCTGCCGAGCGACCAAAGCGTCGCCACCTGCTCCAAGGTCAGCAGCCGAACCTTCGAAGCAAGCGTGTCGAGTAACAGTTCGCGGCGCGCGACGAGGGTCGCTCGCGAGTTGCCGCGCACACAGGTTCTTGCACCCTTGGAAGCCGGGGAACTACTGCCGGTGCTCCGAGAGCAACCAGTTGTTCTGTCGTGAGTTACGGCACGAAAGCGGGGAACATCGCCAGGAACATCGCAACGCGCCGGATGTTCCGGTCCGGTGGGCGAAGTTGCATGCTTTCTCTCCATGAGACTGCTCCAGCAAATTCAATTCGGGGGGGTATCCGGTGAGAGGGGAAGCGCCGGGGAGTGCGCGAGAATCCACCCGAGCACTTCGTCGGAGAGCGCGCCGACGGCGGCGTTCGTTGCGGTCGAGTGGGGAGACGCGCCATCCAGCGGTCGCCACCTCCCGCCTCGCCGGCGGAAGAACTGCACCACGAGTTGCACGCCGAGTTCCGTCTCCAGCCGGCAAACCTCGGCCTTCACGTTCCGGAATCGCGCGACGTGGACCACCTGCCCCATTCCACAAACCTCGCCCTGCTGCTGCCGTACTCGGCCGTCGTCGTCGCGGCTCGCCCCGCGGAGGCCGTCAGGCCCTTGGCCGCGGCGTACGGCGGACGAGTCGGCGGCTTCCTGACCCTGCTGCCGGGTCGGACCCGAGTCGGAGCGGCTTGCTGGCTTTCGGTCCACGCGGTTCTCCTTCGCCGGGACAAAAAGAAAGCTCGCTGAGCTAGCGAGCTTTCGCGCCACGGTGAACGTTCAGTAGTTCTCGTGCTCGTCCCGAGACCTCGCGTTCTCGAAAATCCAGGTGTGGGCCACGTCGAGCACCTTGGCGACCACGAGAAGGTCGTCGCGACCGAAGCTGTCGGACTGCTTCCACTCGTCGCCGTCCTTGTAGAGCCGGCAGACGGTGACGTTGAACCGCGTGCCGGAGTTCTTCGCCTCGTTGGCCCAAATGGCCGCCTTGATGCTGCCGAGCCGAATCGTGTGTGCGGGTTTCTTGGTCGTCATCGCGTTTCTCCTTTTCGTTGGGGGCCTACGCTGGCCCGTTCACTCCCGGCTGACGGGCAGCGAGCGCCCGCGGGAGAAACGGACCGGGCAGACGTGGCGAAAAGCGCCGGACAGGTCGGGCAACCGAGCACGGGCGCGTGACGGAGCAAAGCGACGGCATCGGCCCGTGCGCCCGGCCCCGGCGCGGCCGCGAATCGCCCGGTCGAGACCACGAAGCCGCACGCTGGTTGGGTCAGCATGGAGCGTTCCCTGGGCGGTAAGTTCTCAGCTCCGGCCTGCGGTCGTTCCGGATGCCGAGTTCGGCGGCGACTCGACGGGCCGTCAGCGATGGGTCGCGACCGCCGGTTGTCGAAGGCGGAATCTCGGCCGCGCGATTCCTGGATGAGAGCCTTTCGGCGAAACGTTGGAGGGCTTCGACGGACGTGTAGGTCGAGCCCCCGATGCGGATGGATTCGAGGACTACGCCGGCCACTCCCGAACTGGTCCACCGATAGATGACTGAAAGGTGAGTCCGTCGGCCATTTGGGCGCACCGGTAGGAGTCGAGGAACATCACGGAGCGGGACGAGTCGCTCAATATCGAAACGGAGCGTCGGCATTCGAGCCTCACCTCGTTCGGCTTCGCAGGGCTCAACTGCGGCCGGCACTCATAATACGCCCATATGGGCGTATCGTCAAGCGCACCTTCGGGCGTGAGGGTGTAACCCTCGCTATTTCATGCGCTTATCTGGTGGCTTAGAAACGAACGTGATAGTCGGGACGGCTGTGGTGACACCGTGGGATGTCTTCCGGCCACCCGTCGAGTGCTCAAAGAAAAACGCGCCATCCTTCGCGGTCCCGGTGCGGCCGAACCTCAGGATTGCCGGCTGTTCGCACGCCGGGCAGACGACGCGGAGGTTCAGGGAGTTCAATTCCTCGCGAAGAGCAGCGACGAATGCACGACGCTCTTTAGGCCCGGCCTGGTTTAGGAGTTGCGTCACACGCGAGACGCGCTCCTCTAGCCGCTCCTTTAGCTCTTCGCCGAACTCTCGCCGCACTTCCGGGAACCCGCTGAATGCGTCCGACGGGCGAAGGTCGCCCGGATTCCCCAACCGTTCCTCGATGAACTGCCGCAGTCCGCTCGGTGCCTGTTGTTGCCGTCCCCGCTCCATGTAGCGAGATTGCCAGTTCGCGGGAACGAAAGCCACCTGGAGGATGAGCTCGCCGCCGTACTCTCGGGCGGCGGCGAGCACCCGGTCAGCGAGTGTCCAATAGCTCTGGGCCTCGGGCAGTAGCAAGGCTGTGTTCGGGGCCTGGTGGACGCTCGACCCGCCAGAGAGCCCAAAGGACTTGAGGTGCCTCGGACCCGCGCATACAAGAACGTCAAACTCCTCCTCGAAAATCAGGCGTTTATCGAGCCCCGCAAGGTCAAAGAGCTCGCGCCCGGGTGGAAAAGGGAGCAAACCGTTCACCGCAGCGCGGAGCTCCCTCCATACCCGCTCACGTTCGCGAGCGAAGTCGCGAAGAGCGGGTTCATGGGCGGGCAGCGGCTCGCCCGCAAAACCGAATAGCGGTTCGTCGAGTGTGCGAAGGTGAATCAGGACGGCGACTCGTTCTCCGGGGCGGCGAACACGATAGGGGAAGCTGTCAGATTCCTCGCGCGGGTCCGCTCCGGACCTGACATACTCGCACATTGGCACGGTGGAACGGTCAGTGAAGAGTCGCGCGTAGAAGTGACTCTCCCCCGGTTGCGCCGCAAGCGCACGGGCGAAGAGTGGGTCAAGCAGCGGGCCGACGGCCCGCGCCGCCCACTCTCGATACCAGTCGGCGTGCTCGGCTACCTTCGGAGGAAGAGGAGGAGGAGGAGGGTGAGTCGGGTAGCGGGAGTCAGGCAATCGGATTCCGTCACTGCCCGTTGCTGCTCGATGCCTCGGCTGGTCCGGTAAATCCGCCACTGCGAGTTCCTGTGGAATTTCGAACCGGCGGCACGGACTGGGGCCTACCCGACGCGGTTCATGATCTCTGCCGCGGCTTTCTCATCCGCCGCCGCGTAAATCATCGTAACCGCAGGGCTCGTATGCCCCAAGACGACGCGGGCGGCTTCGATTCCGAACTCCCGCCGAAGCTCGGTCGCGGCGGAGTGCCGTAGCTGATTCGGAGACCATCGATGAGCGCGTCGCCACTCGCGACGCGCCTCGGCGTTGAGCTTCTTTGGTGGCGGAAACGCGCGGTCGCAACCGCGGACGATGGCGTAAGCGTAGCTCCTGCGGTCGTACTTCTCGCCCGCCGCACGCTGCGGGGCGACCTTCCGTCGTCTCGCGGCCTGACTGGGCGTCATCGGTGTTTTGCGATTCGCTCGAAGCGTGGCTCGGTGGTCCTCGACGGCCTCTGCCGGCGAGAAGAGGAACGCCTCCGGGTCGCGGTCCAGGAAGGGCACAACATTCTCTTTCAGGCAGCAGCCAACGCCGTGCACTCAGTACTTGGCTCAGATACTCAAACTACCGCTCTCGTCCTCACCCTGCAAACCGCAGGCGAGGCGCTGAACTTTAACCCCCACCTGCACGGACTCCTTGCCGACGGCATCTTCGACGCTGCGGGGAACTTCACTCCCTACACCGCCATCGATACCGAGCGCATCGCCGAGCACTTTATGGACGGGGTTCTGGCTGAACTCATCTCCCGGGGGCTCATCACCGACGACGTGCCTGCGCAGATACTATCACAGGAGCACTCCGGGTTCGGTGCCTGGGTCGGTGATCCGTTCACGGATGAGGACCGTACTAGGTTCGTCGCGCGCTATATTGAAAGGGGACCGCTATCACTGGAGAAACTCTCTGTCACCGATGATATCGTCTCCTACACCACCAATGACGGGGCAACGCACGAATTCAATGCACTGGAGTTCTTGGTACTCATGTCATGCCACATTCCTAAGCCATACGAGTCTCTGACTCGTTACTACGGGTGGTACTCCTGCAGAGCGCGGGGTGAGCGCGCTAAAAATACAGCAGTCCCGCCGTCAGATGAGGCGGCAGAGCTGCGCTCGGCCCCATCGGTAAGTTGGGCAAGCTGTATAAAGCGCATCTTCGAGATCGATCCTTTGGAGTGTCCGCGCTGTAAGGGTCAGATGAGGATTGTTGCCTTCCTCACGGATGAACGGGAAATCCTCAAAATCGCAGACTCTCTCCGTATTCCGCGAGCGCAGGCGCCACCCAAAATTCCTCATGCACCTGAACAAGAATTCTTCGACGTATTACCTCCTGACGACTTCCCCTCTTAGCGGACGAAGGGCACTTGCGCCTGACAACCCCCAAAAACCACTCCCAAACTTAACCCCTCGGCAGCCTCAAGCCTAACTGCCTCCGTGAACAGCTGCCCATGATGATCCTTGCCCTTTAAACCTCGCCACCTACACCAAACTCTCCCTAGTACTTCAGTCAGCTTAAACCACATCGTCGAGCCCCTCAGAACTTCTCCAATAATTCCCATCGATTAGTTTCGTTTTTCCTATCCCCCTATCCCCTGCCTAAGTCATTGAAGCAAATAGCCCCACGAAAAGGATTCTACTAATGGCGGCAGAGGACTCTAGGAGAGGTGGAGCGGTCGGTTTTTTGGGGGCTCCGAACATATGTTTCGATATGCGAAGTTCTGTCTCCTCTTTTTGTGGATTGTACTCTCAGTACCAACGATTGATGCACAAGTAGCAACAGACCAGCCCTCACCGCTCATTTCTCGCCACGAGCAGTTGCTACGGATTCTTCGTATCCATCTCTCTCGCACTGACGAAATCAGTGACAAATCCACTTTGTGGAGCAAAGAAAGTGTGTTGGGGCTCAAGAGAGTACTCGATCATTCTCCCATTCGAGGGGGAGTAGTGACCGCCACGACGCTTACTCCCAACGCAGATTCGATTAGCGTCAGCTATTCTCCTTCCACTAAACTTTTCTCAGTTGGTCTTGGAGAGGGAGATCCTCGCTACCATCTTCTTGTCCGCAGTGGTGAGGGCGATTGTCAAATAACTCATAGTCCGCCACTAACCGAATCTAATGTTCATGAGAGCGTTACCTGTACTTATACCCGCGCTGTACGGGCTAGACTTGGGAATTCCTTACTAAGCGGTATTACTGAGGAGGATCATCAGGCTGGGCTCGTCGCGGTGAATACACTGCTTACCGCCTATCAGCAACTACTTCATATTCGGGACTTCCAACTGAATCAGGAAGAATCCTCTGTTGAGATTGTCTTTCCCAAGGCGGAGTCAAGCTTTCATGTTGCCCTCGTACCTTCACGCGTGAATCAATATGCTACTCCCGAAGCTGAGCGCCGTGCACTCACCGCTCAGCTCCGTGATTTGGTAAACAAGGGCTCCTTTGTGTTGTTGCAAGAGGAGGCAAAGGAGCCGCTCGTTGTTTTGAGAGCGAGTATTTCTCAGGCGCTTACTCGTGCCGCCGACGAAAGTCTGTCAAATGATGCGGCGCGTAGAATCGCTTACTTTAACATATTCGGTATTGGTCATTTGCTTGATACGTCTACCAGGAAATCCGCTGGCATTCCATCTAGCTGTGAGGTGATTGCAGCAATCTCTGATAGCACACCGTATCCACGCGCGCCTCGTGGTGAAGTGATTACGGTCACACCGAAGACCAAAGGAGTGGTTCACGTAAAGGGGATAGACACTAATTCTTTGGCGGACGATACCTCACTAATGGAGGGGGTTCTTCGAAATTACGGATATGACATCTGTACTATAGACATGAACAGTAGCGCGCTCGCTTCTCCCCCAGACGCGGCGCGGGCTCTCCGGGGCGCACAGACCATACTGCTGCACGCGCACGGTCTTCCGGGCCGCAGTGCCATTCTTACAAGGGACCATGTGGTGACACGCAATGCATGCTGTGAGCGCATGCGTGCGTGGGCGCGTACCTTGGGGTTACCTGGATACGAGTCGGTCTATTGCGGCGAGCATGGCGCTGATCGGTGTGATCGCACGGGGGGCGTATGCTGGGACTATGATCCAAAATCAGAATCCTGCGACATCTCGCTGCGACGGAATTTTTTCTCCCCAGAGAATCTTGGAGAGCGAGCGGCGCTTATCCAGAATTCTTGCTTTAGCGGCACGCAGGTGGGTAGCTTTGCAAGCGATGGGAATCTCATGGATGCAGTGGTTGCCTCCAGAACACCAACTGTTTCATGGATTTCCTTCGCAAATGGAGAGAGTGAACCCCATTGTTCTCAATATCTCAGCCCGGACGAGCGGAGGGAATTATCAAGTATCACATATTACCTAAAAGATGAAATGAGGCTGCTCGCCAATGATACCAAAGGAGAGAGCCAATACTGCATTGATCTTGACTCCTTTGATGACCAAGAGAATCCACCACGTGAGCCCTTCAATGGGAGGAGTTGTGCTTCCGATGGGCTTGAAATGGTCACGCGAATGTATGCGGGCTCCATCCAAGGCTCGTTTGCTCTACGGGGGACGACTTCTTTTGACCTTACTGGACCACCCCCTGGCCTTGATCACAATGCCGAGCAATGGTGTCGATTTTATCTGGAAGCAGCTCGGCGAATTCAACGCGATCACTTTAACCAAAATGGTTTTGAAATGTATCGCCAGCTCCGTCTCTCCGGGAACGATGGGGTCGCCGTGGAGTTTGCGCCATATGTGGTTGCGGCATACTATGACTCGGTCGATCGAGTTATAAGAGCCAATTTTTCCTCCGAAATTGTCCCGTATGATTCGATGGGTGTCCGGGGCGTGCGGGTAGAGGTTGAAGATTCAGAGTGTTCTAAGACGCTCTCAAATGTGCCGCCCCTCGTTGGAGGGGTCAGCGCGTCCCCGCGTACCATCAACTTCCAGCTCAGCGACAACTACAATCTAATACCAGCCGATGCCTGGGGCCTGCCCGACGAGGAATTCAGGCGACGATACGGCCACGCGAAGACAGATACGGGCCACCTTAAGGTAAAGATTCGCGCATTCGCTCCAAACGGCATCAGTATTGTGGGAAATGAGGGTGCAACTTCCCCGTGGTTTTGGAATGTACCGATGATATCAAGGAGCTTTCCGCCCTATCAGATTTTCAATGCAGATGAGAATGGCGGACAGACGTTTGCCCTGCAGCTCGCATGCATGCGTCCGATCGCGTGCGAAAAGCCTCTGGTTGGTCGCACTTCCGCGGGCTTTGGCGTCATAGGTTCAACGTGTGCTCAGGTGCCACTCGACCAGTGCCATACTACTGTTTGTGTGAGCCAGCAGTCGAACGAGGTTGTTACTGAGCTACGCCATGAGGACGATGTGTGTAGCGAAGGACTGCAACGTTACAGCTATCCGGGTACTGCCCACGAAGATGCGGTGTGCTGTGCGGGTCCGCCGCGGCGTTGTGCTGCTGGTGATAGTGAGGACTGTACTGCCGCGGAGCCTGCGTGGCAGGGGGGAGCAGGGATTCCGACCTGTGCCAGCGCTGTGCATCAAGAGCTAGTGGCAGCAGAGGATATACACTGTCCACGCGATGAAGGTCGTGCAATCGGAGCGATATTCGAGCAGTGGACAAGGCTACCACTTGATCTCAATACTTCCCTGCAGGCGTCCCCGCCGCTGGTAATGCATCAGGTGTGTGGCGGAGGATAGGAGACATACCCAACGCGACGGTTTGCCTGCCGGCAACCCGCGCGTTATCCTAACCGTTATGCATCAAGTAATCGAATTACATTTTGACGACGCAACTGAGCAACAACTCTTTGAGCTGATCGAGAAACTACGAAGTGCCGGACTCGATGAGTCAAAGGCGATTCCGGGCGTACGGCCCCACATCACCCTTGCTAGCTCAGAAGGGCGTCAGCTTGATTCAATTCAATCACAACTGACCAACCTGTTCTCGAGGTTCCATCCCATTGCAGTCCAGCTTTCCACGGTCGGTCTTTTCCCCAAGAGCAATGGGAATCTCGTAATGTATCTCGGCCCGGCGGCAAACTTGTCCCTTTGTGGATGGCATTCCGAACTCTTCAGATTACTTGATTCCGAAGGTACAAAATGCTTCGATTTTACAAGACCCGAGCTGGCAGTCTTTCACAGTACGTTGTCGCATGATTTGCCCAAGACAAAACTGAGAGATGCTGTTGATATTGCCATCAGCCGCCTCCCGATTCTCGGACGAGTTACCCGGGTCGTCGTAGTTGAGTATTTGCCGGCGCGCGAGAAGATTGCATTTGAACTTGACGGTGATGCATAACAAACCGGCCCAAACGGAGCGCCATCTCTTGGCGCCCGTTGGCCGTTAACATTATACTCTTTGCGCACTTGGATATGTGCTGTCCCCGGACTTTGCTAAGCTACGACACCCTCCTCAACCAGAATTCTTCGACCACTTACCACCAGACGACTTCGGCGCTTAGCGCTGCTTCAGGAGACCTATACCTAAGCCTCTACAAAAAACCCCCGCGCGAGCATCCTTCCAACGCCGCAGCACCCAATGCCTCTCCAAATCCATCACTTCCCAGCAATCCACCGCCTGTCTCGGCGCTCTTGTGTTCGCCGGCCATTCCGCCCTTCAACACAATTAAACCAACCCCACACCCCAGGACAATATTGACCAATTAGCTCAAATGGTTAAATCGATTTGCCCAACCTCCGGTCACGGAAATGCTCGGCTATACGCTCGGCATCGATAGCAGGAAACGGTTTGAAGCTCCCGGCAACATCGAAAGTGCCATCGGCTACGAGTCCGTGCAGATGGTCCGCCGTCGCTAAAGCTTTGGCGGAATCCTCTTGAACCGGCTCGTCCCGACAAAGCCTTGGCGAAGTCGAAGTTAAATTTCAGCGCCTCACCTGCAGTTTACACGGTAGGGACTAACGCTGGGATTCGAGGGGCATTCATATTTCTATATTCGCAATCCCAAGGTGAGAGTTTCTGCTCTCTCGTGAGTACACTGGGTTACTCACGAGTTCCGGGGGTCTCGTGATTACGCCCTCGTGAGAGGCCCGATAATTCCCACGGCCGATACACTCGATTGGAATTACTAGCAATCTAGGGACTGGGCGGGACGCTTCCTCAAGAGACTCTCGTAGACTCACAGGGTCGGTAGAGTCAGCTCACGAGACTTGATAAGATTACTTACGAGAACACGTAAGTACTATGTTAACTCGCAAATGAAACAGTCACTATAAATCGCTCCATAATACCCTTGAGACAGTTTGGGATGGAGCGAATATGATTCAAACAGTGAGGAATCTAGCCGCGGATGCAATCGACGCGGCAGGAGGCAAGGCCGCCAGCGCAGCGGGAAATGTTGCGTCAGGTGCTACCGTCGCGGCAGGAACAAAACTTGCTGGCCCTTTGGGTGCTGCAGCAGCGGGCGCTATCGCTCCGACCATCGGAGGGGCTGTGGCAAATGCGACAGGACAGGTTCTCGACCGAGTTACTTCGCCCGTAGCGGCGGTGCTTCGCGGTGGAGTTGTTGAAGAGGTGCCATCGCTCAATGCTTCCACCGGTACAGCAGTTGGAAGATCTGCGAATAATTATACGGCCATTCCAATTGAGTCGTTGCCATATTACTTTGATACCGGCGGACTATTTAATCCAATTCCAAATTCTGCGATCAGTGATGCAGATCGCCTGCGCAAGCTCTGTGAGCTAACCGATCCAGCGAATGGTGGCACGCAAACTGGTCCTCACTGGACTGAGCGCACCTTTACACTTCGTTATGGCGACCAGCTAAGAATAATTAATGACTCCCGCGATAAACCTCTTGGTAATGTAACTGTTGAATATAAGCGTAGTGGAGAGAATGAATATAGTTCTTTTGTGACCCTCCGAGATCGTTCCGACGGCTGTGCAATAGACGGAAAATTCGAAGATAAGTGGTTTACCAACCGTTCGAGGAGCCCATCAGATTCCGACTATCCCCAGACCGCCGCGGAGGTTAATCGCACGTTCGCTCGACGTGTGGACAGTGCTAGAGTTCTTCTTGACACCATTGTAGATGAGTTTGGAAAGGCGAGTTAACAAACGGCGCGACGCGGATTCGGGGCCGCGAGTGTAAGTAGTAATTTGAATTGCGGATTGGCCCCGAACCGGTCCGCCTTTGCCGTTATACCACCCGCGATTTTTTCGAGGATGTGTCGCTTGCGCATAACCCAACCCAAGCTTATTAGAACCTTCCTTTGGTCGGCGGGTGTACTTTGTTGTCTAGTTGTACTCTTCCTTGCGACGGCATACGAAACGGCACATCTTGGCCCATACACGACATGGTTTAATGAAAATTTGGAGAAGAAGTCGAAGCAGGCTGCCCTCGTTGGAGACTCCGTTGCTCGAGTAGTCCCAGTGTTGGGCTCTCCCAGCAACGTCAGGCAATTTTGGGAAGTTATAGGCGCAGATGGAAAGCCCGCGCCCGGCGCTCATTTCGTCACTACATACGAATACTTTCCCTATCCGTGGATTCCTTTCTCGAAGTTTCAGGTGCATACATCTGAAGGAATAGTGAGGGGGATCGAGAAGTTCGATGACTAGAAAGATTTGGATGGTGGTATAACAACTAAATCCAGCCGACGCGCATCGCGCGCGGCTGATTTTAGCCGTTATCCTTGGAGCAAGACCATGACAGATGAGACTGTGGATCGTGAGAAACTGCTGACTGATCGTATAATGGCGCTTAAGGGGTGGCCCAAAGATGAGTGGACTAAATTATCGATCGAGGGACGGCTTAATCTTCTAAACCAGGCACACCAAATTCACGCTGAGCTTTTTGAGCACCCCGCTGCAGGAATAGACCTCAGCCCCGCTAAGTTCGCTGCACCGAGACTTCGACTCATTTCATTCTGGGATCCTAGAACGAATTATATCTTCTTTACCTCCGACGCACTTGAAGCCGAAACCTCCAGAGATGCGCTTAAGGGACTCTTTCATTGTTCCTATTATCTTTATCAACGTGAGGTGGTCATCGCTCCCGAGGAACACCCACAGATCGATCCCAAAAGAAAAAGTGAATGGAGAGAGGGCTTTGAAAATAAGCTTTCTCCACTTCCCGGCTTACCGTCCTGGGGATGCTATGAGTTTTATGACCAATAACACCAAGGATAACAATCAAGCCCAGCCGATTGCCCTAACGGGCCACGGCTGGCTTAAACCGTTATCCGTCCAATCGAATATGGAAAAATTGCCCGGCCTAATCATAGTTCTCGGCTCGCCCAACAGCGATCAAGGTGAACTGTCGGAGATGGGCCGTGGGCGTATCGAATGCGCACTTCAGAGATATTCCGAGCTTGGTTCTCACGGGTGGAAAATTCTACTCACCGGTGGGTTTGGCGAGCACTTTAATCGGACTGCCCTGCCCAATGCGCAATACGCGAAACAAATCTTAGTTTCCAACGGCGTGCCCGAGGCTGCTTTTGTAGAGTTTGCGTTAAGTAGGAATACCGTGGATGACGCGCTGCAGTCCCGCCCTATTGTTGAGCGCTACAATCCGGTAGAATTAGTAGTTGTAACTTCAGATTTTCACATTCCCCGTGTTGAGTTTGTGTTTCGATCTGTATTTCCGGATCGTTCATTAACTTTTGCGGCTGCGTCTTACATCGATTCGAGACAGCCTGAGGAGCGCGAGCGCTTAACTGCGCATGAGCAGCGTGAACTCGCGAGCCTTCATGAGCGTGGCGAATCGATTGTCGGTGGAGTGTTGAATGTGAATTCGTGGCGGACTTCCCGTGACCGGGGGATGAAGCCTTAACTTTAGAGAACGGATAACAAACGCCTCGTGCCGAGCGTAAACGCCGGCACAGGCTAGCCGTTATGCCGCCTAGAAATTAGGAGCTGAGAATTCTTGGAAAGACTCCAATGGACACAAGCCGAAATCAAAACTTACGCGAACAGAACTCATGGTCCTGACGGAACTCTCTTCTTCGATCCCGCTATAACAAAGCAATTAACAGTTGAAGCTCCCGGCCGTCTTCTCGACATGGGCTGCGGCACCGGTTTTTGGTCTTTAACCGCCGCTCGATTGGGTTGGAACGTTGATGCATTTGACATAGCCGATGAGATGGTCGCTCGCACTAGACAAGCAGTTAGCTCTGAAGAGCTGTGGCTGTGAGCCCCTAGATTAATACCAGTTTGTAGTAGAGGTTTCTCTGGTAAAAGGAGAAACCATGAAGAAACGATACAGTGAAGAGCAGATAGTTCGGATTCTTTCTGAGGCGCAGAAGGGAGAAGTGGCTGTGGTATGTAGGCGGTACGGGATAAGCGACGCGACCTACTACAACTGGCGGAAGAGGTACGAGGGGATGACGGCGCTTGATCTTCGGAAGCTTAAAAGCCTCGAGGAAGAGAACCGCAAGCTCAAGAAGATAGTAGCTGATAAGGAGCTTGATATTGATGCGTTAAAGGCGCTTCTCGAAAAATACAGCGACGCCCGATGAGCGGAGGCGAGCGGTTGAGTTTCTTCGTAAAGAGAAGAACCTCTCTGAGCGTCGGGCAGCGACACTGGTGGGGGCATCGAGGACACTTCTTCGGTACCGGCGGCAGCGTGACAGGAACGAGAGGCTTCGGGCTAAGATTATTCTCCTCGCAAAGAAGTACCGGCGAGCTGGCTATCGGATGATTTACCGAAGGCTAAGGCACTCCGGGTGGCAGGTGAACCATAAACGGGTGGCACGGATATACCGCGAAGAGAAGCTTCAGATAAGGAGAAAGAGGCGCAGGAAGCAGGTGGTTCAGAGAGCGCAGATGGTGGTTGCCGAATGGGTAAACGACTGCTGGTCAGTGGACTTTATGAGTGATGCCTTGTCCTCGGGCAGAGCACTTCGGCTCTTGACGCTCATCGATGACGCCTCCCGGGAGTGTCTGGAGCTCTATGCTGATACGTCTATCCCTGGGTGGAAGCTTGTTGAGAGACTCGATGCAGTGGCGACGTTTCGCGGATTTCCGCGCTTTATCAGAACCGACGGCGGGCCTGAGTTCCAGGGCGCTGAATTTGAGCGTTGGTGCGCAAAGCGAGGCGTCTGCCACATCACCATTCAACCAGGAAAGCCGCAGCAGAATGCCTTCATCGAAGCGTTTAACGGACGGGTCAGAGATGAGCTCCTCAACGAAGAGATCTTCTCCTCCATCTTCGATGCGCAACGAAAGGTGACACGATGGAAACATGAATACAATTTCGAGAGACCCCATGGAGTAGTCGGTCTGCCTCCAGCTCTCCTGGCTCGAAAGCTTAAACATCAACAAAAGGAGAAATCTCTAATTAGAACTGGTACAAATTAAGGGGGCTGGACACTGTCAACGCGGGTCACGGTGCAACTGGGTGATGCGACAAATGTTCCGTTCGACGATGCAACCTTTGACATTGCTTTGAGCATTAATGTGGGGCCATTACTGTCTGTTCAACAGCTGAAACAACACGTCCACCATGCCGCTCGCATTCTTCGTCAAGGAGGCAAGGCTATCTTCGGAATTCCTGATTCTTTCAGCACTTTATTCACGTCTGGAATACCAACGACCAACGCGCGTCAATCACTTGAGAAAGCCGCGGCTTCATTATCAAATCCCTCAGATAAGGAAATGGCAGAGTGCCTGTCTCCTTTGGACAGTATTTATCGTGCCACACTAGTAAGCGGGGGCGCGCATGTCTCTGTCGTACTATCCGAGAATCAACTTCGTCCGGGACAAAAAATCTGGCGTAAGTTACCAGGCATTGTCGTGCCGAATATCTATCATCCAGTGCAAGAATATGAAGAGCTTCTTCGTGGGTCAGGCTTAACTCTCTCTGAAAAGATACGACCGCACTTCGCCAGTCACGAAGAATGGAAGTCTTATAATGGCACGAATGCCGATCGAACCCTCGGCGAGGAATATGTTAAACACTCGCCTTACTGTATATTGACCGCTGTTAAGGAGGCGGCATAACAACTGCCTGGTGGCCGAGCGCTTCGCGCCGGCACAGGCGAGCCGTTATGCGCCAAGTGGATTTAGGATGTCTTTGCATACAAGCGGAATCGTAATTAACATTGGTCGCCCGATAGACCCCAAGTACTTATTGGGTCAGTTTGGCCTTAATGGTAAGTTAGCTTCAGAAACCATTTCCGTTTCAAATGCGCTTTCGCTAGGGCCAAATGACGGATTGGCGATTGCTTCCGTTCGAGAGTGGAGCGTCGTTTTTGGTAGCGCTCTTTACATGCCAATGGTTAGTTGGGACGGGAAACCCCTTTCCATGGGGCCTGGCTTCAACAACATTATAGTCCAAGGAAATCTCGAACGACTATGTGCTGATGGTGGCAAAGCTTTCACGTTTATAGCTGAAGGTGCAAGCATGACGTACGGATTTGAATGGTACGATCAGGTTTTGCAAAGACGATATTTGGAAATTGACGGTGAAGAATCGGTTAACGAAGGCGAAATTCTTGAGGACGAGCAATCAATTTTTGATGAAACCGATGATCAAGAAGAGAGAATCTGGAATCTAATGAAGAGATGGACGATTTCGTTAGAAGAAGGAAACTCGGCGCAGTATTCGCATTTTTTGAATGTAAAGGGCGCATAACAAAAGGCTCGAGCGGAGAAAGCGCCGCGCACGAATTAGTAAATTTGAATAGTTGAGTGGCGCTTTCCCGCTCAGCCAAACCGTTCTGTTTCTAATTTGGAGGTAGGCGCAAATGACTGCAGTAGCAACCGTGAAAGGACTTGGTTTCCATGGCGAATATGCCGCATCTGTTAGGCAAGCAGCAGCAAGAGCTCCTTCGCTTGAATTGGAATTTGGGCGTGGTTCTAACGACGCGATATCTGTTGACGACTTGCGTGCTCGCTACACAAACGCAATTGCTTTAATCAGTGACGACTCATGGCTGAACTTGGAAGACGAACTACTTCCTTTAGGAACCGCTCTCCCTCCCATACCTCCAGGAACAAAAGTACTTTCTCTTGAGATTTTGGAGGGAGGAGAGGCCCCCGAAGGCTATAGCGTAAGCGACACCCGGCGATATGTTAAATTGGTGGATCCCTCTTTAGTAGCAGAGGTCTCGGCCTTGCTCAGCGAAACACCTGATGTACAACGAGCACTTGGCATTCCCGTAATTCCGTCAGCACATCAAACATGGCAAGCTGCTCGCACTCAAGAACTCGCAAGAACTTTCGCTCCACAATTTGCACTGTCTCTTAGGGATACGCTTTTTGTAGCGAAGGATGAATCTTGAGAAACAGAACAAAACCCTGGAGCCGACCTCGGCCCCGCGTAGATTAGTAATTCTTCAAATGGTACATTGGGCCCAAAACCGCACACTTAAGCCGTTCTCCGCTGATGTAAGAGGAAGTGGATATGCCAACAACTAGTCATTCAGTCCCGCCCGCCGGAGAGGATAGTTTGTCTACAATTGCCGACGTGGTCCAAGGATGGACGAGATCAGCATGGTGCGGGCAAGTTGAGAATGGTGGAATGGAATTCGCACTTCCTCTAGTTGCTGCCGCTGCACGTCACGCTCACCGTGCTATTGATGCACTTGCAAGTGGTGAACTTTCGCAGAGCGCTGCGTTTTCGGCTGCTGCCATGATCAGCTATAATCGTGCGAATGGTTATCATCGCGATATTGACGGGTTCGACGATTTTGTGCCGTTAAGATATGTCATTGAAGCGCTTCTGATAGAAGATCTTCCCACGGCGCGCGAAAAGGCGACTGAATTCATAAGTTCAATGCAAGATTATGGAAGGCGTATTGTTGAGGCGTAATTGCGGAGAACAACCAAATCGAGCCGACAGTAAACTGCGGCTCATTTAGAGCCGTTCTCTCACCCATACCGCGGTCGGTTATAGGCGTCCCTTCTACTATCTTAAGGCCGTAAGATTGATAAAATGACCGACATGTCCGCTCAATTTTCTTATAGGGGCTTAACAGTTCCGAGTATCACGTCGCCAAACGTACTTGAGCGCTCGGATCCTAATTTCTTCAGTGCGAAACTACCCAAGCATTTTGAACCGAAAGCCTTTGAGTCCCACGAGGGGCTCGGTCGACCACGCATGACAATGAGAGCCCTGGGAGAGCTTGGAGGAGTTCTTGGTACAGCGATGCAAGTGGCTCTCGATATCAAGCTGACTGACTCGCCCCAAGAGGTACGAGAAAGATTTTTTCGTTTGCTTCTCCAGGCAAAAAGTGATCAACCCCGCGATGTAAGACTGCGATCGGAGTATCTCGTTCGCGCTGTAAGCCGGTATGAATTCGAGGTGGATTCTTTACGTGATAAGGATGTGGTTGAATTTTATGAAAAGGTCTTTCAACTGCACGAGGAGATCTCTGCTTTTGCCAAGGACTGGCGGGCCCGATTTCTCGCAACATTAGAACTAACGGCTTACCATCTCATGGCTCAACATGAGAAACTGTGGCCCTATCGAAATTGTCCCTTAACCGGTTCCGAACTAAGTAGAATCTACACGGAAGACTGGGGATTCGCTGACCAGACAACAGTGAAAGCACTTGATGCTGCAATACGTATTTCAAGGCTACCGTTTAGTTTTGTCGCCGAAGTGCCGGACGAAGCAATGCCCGATGGCCTACTTGGATTTGTTCCCTGGTTCAAACCTCCTATTATTTGCATACGTAGTTCCGAGATATGCACCGATTCTGATGTTGAAGCTGCCAGGCGTTTCGGCAATCTTTTTGGCTCCGGCACTCTTGAGCATGAATATCGGCACCACCTCCTACATACAGCGAATTGGTGCCAGGACTTTTTTGAGTCTGCCGATGTTCCGGTTGTCGATAATGTACGGGATAACGTGCGTTTGATGTTGGGAACGGCTCAAGAAGAGTTTCTTGTGCAACTTCCCATTGCTGCGCGTGATTACTTCGCACGATTTGAGAACTACGCTTTTGGTGATTCGGGACGATCCGATCCAAACTTGGATCTGGCCCAAATCGTTTTTGGTATTCATCCGGTTCTTGCCGCGCATTCAACTGCGGGCATGAACCTACAAGACTATTACAAAGGTAAGATTGCCATATCTCCAGATTCACAGGTCAAGTTAGGGGGAGATTCCCGCACCGAAATTCTCACGCAGCTTCGTATTCTACGGGCTGCCGGAGATGCGATGCTTGCAAGCGCTGTTATGGGCAGGTGGTTTTTCGATCATACCTTGGCCTTGCTGCACATCGTCCCGCCGCACCGGTGGGATAGCGTGCCGAAGCTTTTGCGCAGAACAAATCCGGTGGAATTTGCACGAGCGATTGAGGTGGTATATGAGATTAAGTCTCCGCGGATGAATCAGGAAACCGTTCGAATAATGGGCAATTTTTCTTGGCTCGATAACTTTAGGCTCTCTGGCGTGGTTAGGGGCGATGCTGCGACAACGATTGCCTGTAATTTTGCTCTCAGTCAGGAGCAGTCGACGTTGAGTGAGATGCCCAGGGAAGAGCGAGCGAAAGTCCTTGCGATATCCTCACTGATTGATAAAGCGTTACGTCTACCACCGGATTTTCCGCATACCTGCAGGGCTCAACTTGAAGCTGAGTTTGAGGATGCGGATAGTTTTGCTAAAGGGTGAGAGAACAAACGCCTCGATGGGAGCGCGACCCGTCGAGGACTTGATGGCAACTTGTGAATGCCTGAGTGGGTCGCGCCCCATCAGGCTTGCCGTTATGCCGCCTGAAATTATGCGCACATGGGATGAGGTTGGAATAATTTCGATACCTGATTGGGTCATCGCGAATCAGCACAAGTTTCAATCACGAAAGTATCAAGATTCAATTTCTCGCATGGATTTTGTCCTTGAGCTGGCGCGTAATAATGCGCAGCAGCAGGTCGGAGCACCTCTCGCTGCCGCCGTTTTTCACGCGGACGGAGATCTAATTTCTGTCGGTGTCGATGCACCAGGAATCGGAGGGCATGAAATGACCAATGCTCTAATCCTCGCAAGCAATATTTTAGGCTCGGTAAGGCTACGAAATAGCCGAGACTGGGAGCTCTATTCATTAGCTCCTCCTTGCTCAGTTTGCCTGGGAAACATATACAGCGAACGGCCACAACGTTTTGCATCGGCAGTTACTCATGAAGATCTCCTTGCTGCACTTGCCTTGCCCGATACGCCTATGCCAGGTCCAAATTGGATTGATGAGCTGACCAATCGCGATATAATTGTAAACGCTGCGATTCGAAGAGACGAAGGCCGAAAGATTTTAAGGCGGGCGTGAATGTCGCGGCATAACACAAAAATCGAGCGGACGGAGTACCGCCGCTCATTTAAGCCGTTATACCGCTGTTGATCATGGCAAAAGTTACTTCCCCGACGGATCAAAATTCACGTTCCCATGGCGATCGTGGCGAGACTGGTTATGGCCATGACTTGGCATTCGAATTCATCTCTTCAATCGACCAGCGACCGTCACGAGAGATAGTCCTTAAACCAACCGTACGACATTACCTTTCTGAAATCGGCATCGCTGGCAAAGCTGCGGTGGATCTAGCATGTGGTAACGGCGATTTTACAAGATTATTGGCAGAGATGGGTGTCGGTTCTGTCTTAGGGGTTGACGCCTCGCGTGATCTGCTCACAGACGCTTCCAAAAGATCTGGTCATGGCATTGCATACCGGGAGGCAGATCTTGCCGTCGCTCAGAATCTCGGACAATTTGATGTCGCCATAGGGATTTTCTTTTTGCATTATGCGCGTTCAGTCGATGAATTGAGAACCATGATTCGAAACGTGTCCGTCAGTCTTCGCCCCGGTGCTTCGTTTTTGGCCGCAGTTAACAATCCTTTCTCCCCACTCCGCCCGCCTGGAAAGTTTGATCGTGCGATTGTTCCGGAAGTGCAGGACAAGCCCCTAGAGGAAGGTGACAGACTTCAAGTAATTAAGATGCGCGCGGGGACAGTGCAGACCAAAGTCACCATTCACTACTATCCTCCCGAGCGTTATGTACAACTTCTTAAGGAAGCAGGCTTTGATGAAATTGAGTGGCTTCCCCTCAGGGTCGATCGCGCTAAAGTTCCCCAAGGCCAAGAGCAGCATTGGAATGACTATGTCGATGAGAATGAACCTGCGATTTTAAGATGTAAATTGAGGGAAGCAGTATAATCGGGTAACCAAGAACGCTGAGTAACTCAGCGTCCTCAGTCCCCACACCACCGGACATGCGGCTCCGCATCCGGCGGTTCCTATGAATGACGCTGAGATCTCTCTCCGCTTGAAACGCGCGCCACGAAGTGATTCAACCCTGTCGGGGGACCACCACCCCTTGAGCGGCTCTCGCATAGGGGTGAGGGCCGCACTCCCAACATTCGGCACGCGGGAGGCCCGTTACACGCCAGGGATATACTGATTAAAGGCCATGGAGGGCACTTGCTCCGTGTTTCCCTAAAGCATCTACTTGTGAGTAACGTGCTACCCGTATTCTGAGTCCCAAACTACTTCTGCGCACTTTCGCGACTTATCACTTTTGTCTGAGGCTTACGGCTTCAGTACTCAGGCTGAATTTCGAGGCGTTCCGCTTGAGTCTTTTGGCTTTCGTTTCCCAAGTCCCCGTTACTATACGTCGCTTCCATGGAATTTACCGATGACCCCGGGGCTTGTCGTCTCTCATTCGAGCGAGTACACGATGCTATTAGTTCACGGTCCTAAAAAGGAACTTATCATATCGGCGGTTGCTAGTCTTTTTTAGCAGCGTCCTTCAGCTATATTCAAAGAACTTGTGAGTATTTACCGTGTCCAGAAAAAGCTGACTGCTTAGATAGGGGAGGTGTATTTCAGACACAAGTAAATTCCTCTTGAAACGTATGAGATCTCTCTAACTTCGTTACTCTGAGGACCTTCCATGCTAGCCTTGCCCGCATGACCGCATACACTATATCACCCGAGGCACTTCGCCCCTTCCTGTCTACGACACTTGAGGCTACGGATTTCAAGAATCTGGGTTCTAAGTATGTGGGCAAGGTTCGTGATGTGTACTCCCAAGGTAATCGCAGCATTCTTATCGCCACTGATCGTCAGTCGGCCTTTGACATCAATTGGTGCTCGATACCGCTCAAGGGCCAAGCATTGAACCAGATTAGTGCGTGGTGGTTTGAGCAAGTTTCTGACGTCATACCCAATCATATTATTGCAGTACCAGATGAAAACGCCGCAGTAGTAAAGAAACTCGAGATGTTGAAGGTCGAGATCGTAGTACGCGCTTATCTCGCCGGTTCAACGGGGACCTCGGCTTGGGTAAATTATTCAAAGGGGGTACGGCAGTTTTGTGGTAATTTTCTACCCGACGGACTAGTCAAAAATCAAAGACTCCCCTCTGGTCCAATACTCACCCCGACCACCAAAGGCGAGCACGATGAACCGGTGAGTGCCGCCGAGATTATCGAGCGGGGGCTCGCCACACCAGCGCAGTGGGAAGAGATTCAGTCCAAGGCGTTCGCACTATTTCGGCGCGGTCAAGAAATTGCTGCAGCACGCGGCCTGATATTGGTCGACACCAAGTATGAGATGGGCTACGACGAGCGCGGCACTCTCACCCTCGCGGATGAAGTCCACACACCTGATTCCTCACGTTACTGGATTGCAGAAAGCTATGAGTCTCGCCTGAGGAACAGTCAGGAGCCAGAGAGCCTCGACAAGGAGTTCTTCCGTCTTTGGCTCAGAGAGAGGGGCTTTGAGTATGGCGGTCCACGGCCACAGATTGATGATGAAGTTCGGCTGATGCTTGCAATTAAGTACCTCAATCTCTACGAGCGTATGACCGGGGAGCGTTTTATTATCCCGCGTGATCCTGATGTCTTGGGAAGACTAGAGAAAAACCTTATGCCTTATGCTATTTCGTGATGAAGCCTGATTTCTCGTAGGGCGCCCTACCCTTCAGACCGCCATTACGCACAGCCCCGTCGCACCCCCACCACTGCAATAGTGCCCTCACTTGCATCCAACTGGGTGCGAGAATGCTGCAAAGCATTTACTTGTGAGTAACGTGCTACCCGTATTCTGAGTCCCAAACTACTTCTGCGCACTTTCGCGACTTATCACTTTTGTCTGAGGCTTACGGCTTCAGTTCTCAGACTGAATTTCGAGGCGTTCCGCTTGAGTCTTTTGGCTTTCGTTTCCCAAGCCGCCCTTACTGTACGTCTCTTCCATGAAATTTACCGATGACCCCGGGGCTTGTCGTCTCTCGTTCGAGCGAGTACTCGATGCTATTAATTCACGGTCCTAAAAAGGAACTCATCATATCGGCGGTTGCTAGTCTTTTTTAGCAGCGTCCTTCAGCTATATTCAAAGAACTTGTGAGTATTTACCGTGTCCAGAAAAAGCTGACTGCTTAGATAGGGGAGGTGTATTTCAGACACAAGTAAATTCCTCGTTACCTCTGTCTCGTTAGCTGTGTGCCGGGGCTACTCGTTGATTCTCAATCAGGAACCACTATTGGACCTTACCCTCGTAATTTCCAGTGGTTACCACTCAGGATCCCACGGCCAAAAGTAACCCCGGGACAGTGAACGTCAAAGGTTACTTCGCTGATCCCCATCCCAGCCGCGTAAGCCCTGAAACCCAGTTGCTCACCTCGATATCACCAATTCGCTGGTCTCTATCGCCCGTGTACCAAAATCGAAATTCACAGGGCTCCTTTACGATTTCCTTAAATCTCAATAGTCCTTTGAGGTCATGCGTGCTTACTTGCTGAGAACTCTTCACCTCTATCGCGTAGAGTTTGCCACTCAGCCGAACTACAAAATCAACCTCAACTCCTGCTTCTGTGCGAAAGGTTTCTACTGAAATGGGCGTATCATAGGCCATCGCGGTGGCATGCAGTTGAGAGAGAATAAGATTCTCAAAGAGAATCCCCTTACGATCGGCGGAGACAATGAAGTTAGCTAAAAGTCCGTTTGCGACCCCATTGTCAAAAAAATAAAATTTTGGATGGCGCACAAGACGATGGGAGAGTTTTGTGGTGTATGATTCAACGCGCCTGATAATTAATGTCTCTTCTACGATTTCAAACCATCGAGATACCGATGTTCGAGAGACTTGCGCCGCCTGAGCAAGTTTCGATAGATCAAGAGTGCGCCCGTTCCATGCTCCAAGTATGCCAATGAATCGAGCGAAGCCCTCAAGATTGCGGCTTAAACTCTCTGCTTGTATCTCCTCTCTAAGGTAGGTTGCAGAGTATGATTTTAGTGTCTTTTCGCGCTCACTCGCAGAATCTTCGAACCAGATCCCCGGCAAGGTCCCTGTTGCCAGCGCCACCTCTGTTGAGATGCTACCAGAGAGTTCTGCGGCACAGAGAGGCCCCATTTCATAGGTATGAATTCTTCCTGGAAGAAGATTGGCGTTCCCGCGCTTTAGCTTACGAGCGCTGGATCCTGAGAGATAAAATTTTACCTGCGCCGATCGTTGGTCCAATATCACCTGTATCGTATTGAGCAACGAAGGAAGTCGCTGTACCTCATCGATAAAAACAGTCACCTGGCGGTCGGTCCGTGCTATCTTATCGATGACCATCCGCTCCAATCGATCAGGCGATTGTGCGAAATCAAGAAACTCTTGCTCTCGCGCCAAATTGACTATGAGATCTGGCTGCAACGACAGGATTAAAGTGGATTTGCCTACCTGCCTGGGCCCAAGTAGTAGGAGACTCCTCTTTGAAGAGCGAATTTTGCTCATGATGATGCGAGTCAGCATGTGGGTAAATATACAGGGAATTCATCCGCGTTACAACAAAAACGTGTAACTATCTGATATTATGGGGATTAGTGTTCGTGTCGGAGCGCGCCCTAGGGGTGGGGGCCGCACCCCCAACATTCGGCATGCGGGAGGACCGTTACACGCCAGGGAGACACTGATTAAAGGCCATGGAGGGCACTTGCTTAGTGTTTCCCTAGAGTCGCGCAATCATCTGCGCCCACTCTTCAAAGGCGTTCTTTGCCCCATCCCACTTGCCAAGGCCGGAAAAGTAACCTTGTCTGCCACCTTGCCTTGAATCAAGAATCTCACAAAGCGTAGCGCCCGTGACCGAATCGGTTATGGAGGCCTGCATAGTCGCACCTCCTCTATACGCGTTTGGAACTATCATCCCCGGACGCAAGTTCAGGATGGCACTATCGGAAGAGATATCAACAATAGAGATCTCAACCAATGCAACCCCGCTCGTCGGATGATTGAACGCCGTATAGCGGTCTCCCAGAGCTCGAATGAGCTTTTCCCTAAAGGTTGCTTCGAGGTCCCGGACCTCCCGCCCCTCCACAGGAACTAGGCTACCCCGATCGCCGCTCAAGAGATGAACCTGCTCAATATGAAATGCGGTGTAGCGCTTCATTTTCTGAGGTGGAACACATTCTATTTTGCTGACCGGCTGGGAAGTGCTGCCGCTGTTCAGAACACGAGCTGTTCCACAGGATGCAAAAACAAGAGTAAGGCCTACCACTAGAGTGATTTGACGCATCATTCGGAATACCCCCTCGATGCACGCTGATACACTGCCCCCCAATCTTCCACAATCAGTCGGGCAGGTAAAGAAACCGTAGCGTTAAAAAAAGAACAGGGGTACCGGAATATGCCTATCCCGGTACCCCTGTAGGAATCTCTGACTTACCCTTGGAAGAGCTCCAAGAATTCATCGACATCGAAGTTGTTTACAGCGCCATCGCCATTCAGATCACCCGTTCGGCTGTCGCAGTTGGGGTGCTCTGCAGGATACCGTTGCGGCTGGGTCAGCAACATGACGAACACATCAATATCGAAGTTATTGAGAACGCCGTCACAGTTAACGTCACCTCTTGGGTATTGTCCGACTCGATGCGGGGTGAGCCGGAAGAGTGAGTACTCCTGGCTTCCTCGGCGCTTGCCTCTCACGATAAGCGTATTCTCGTCGTCGATAAGCATCGATGGAAACCACATGCGGTGCCCATCCGGCATTACCTGATCGCCCAGAGCCATCCGATATGGATCAAGGTGCTGCGGCTCGAAGGAGCGAACACTTTCGCGCAGTGCGAGAATCTCCTCGGTCGCACTATCGACAAGAAATGGTATCGACAGGGTGGTTCCTACGTAGTTTTCTGTGCCAACTACGGCAGCAACTCCATTCTCGTTAACATCCGTCACATGCGACGTGTTCACACGTTCCCAACGAGTCGCCGGTATTCGCTCATTCATGAGAAGTACCTGACCATCTCTGACAACGAAGGAATCGCCCCCTCCGTTGCCATGAATTACTCCAGCGCTATTAATCCCCATAGGCCTGATTAAGGTAAGCCCGGGAATAATAAGCGGAGCAACCTCCTCACCGCCACGACGCACGAATCCAGCGCCATGGGTTTGCGGATAGGAGCTCATCCCTCGAGAGAACCCAGCAAGGTCTCCCGAGTTGTCTATGGCAGTAATCTCGGTGTGGTAATCAAGACTTATCTCTTCTGCTGCTGGAAACTCCTGCAGCATATCATCAACCACTCCAGGTCGCGGGATCCGCGTATAGGACCTACCGACTGTAAGCCCATTTCCGCTCATGCCGCGCAACAAACTGGGCGAGGTAGCAGAGAGGCCGTATCTACTCGCGCAATCTTGACCAATAGTTGCATAAGGTCCACCTCGTCTTACCAGGCCCTCTTCAACTGAGAAGTTGAAGCGAACCCAAACAAGGGGACTGCCCGCATAACCACACAGGCTAAGACTTCCATCACGCACGGTGCCCAAGCATTCGATCGCTGCATTACCCTCATCATCCAGGGATGTGCGGCTTGAATATGCCGAAACGTGGGACAGATTATGCCCTGGATCATTCAAGAGCATGGCAGCAGGCTTACAAATATGGAACTCGGAGATGAATTGGTCCGGCGGGGGAGGAGCAACCTCTACTAACCCTTGCTTCGGATCGAGAAGAAAGGTCCTTAGACGGGCATCACCCTCTGGCTGCGATCCCCTAAATCCCAGAATCTGTCCGCGTGCATTTTGGGAGTAGGGGACCATATCTACCCCTAGATCCTCCTGCGTATACCATTGCGGCAGCTCAGCGTATGCTGATGCGCTCGCAAATAGTACGCCTATCGTGCATGCGGCGTAGGAAAAAGCACGAGCAAGAATGCCGTGCCCTGAATGTCTCAAGCGAGTACATGTACTCATGGAATCAACCTCCTAAGTTGAACAAACAAAAAACCCGGAGGAGCAATCCTCCGCTAGGCGTTCTCGGTGTGCAATTTCCACACCGATTTTCCAGATTCCGTTTTTGGTTCCCGTACCTCCTGGCTATCCCTCTGAGATCATTGACACTGTTGTTACGGCCGCTGCCCCTTATGCGGGAGCCTACCTACGCTCGTTTACCTTTACTCTCGATCTGTTCTGGACAGGGCGCAAAAAGGTCACTGGTAACCAGATTCCTGCCGCCCTCATCCTAGGTGCACAGAGGAAACTTTCCGCTCAAATCTACGACAATTCTTATGAGAGAGTTCTTGAGTGCAAGCGGCTTTGGATATTCGCCCACAAGCCTGCTACCCCCTATCCTCCTCTACGGCATGCGGGTGAGAGTTTCGTAGGTCGATGTTTCTTATGTTCTGGTGCAAGGACAATGCCGGATCACCTCCGCTTTCACAATTCATCGACGCCACGGACGACATCGTATCAGCACGGTCACTGAGCCTGTGCTCATCCGCAGAAGCTCGCGCACTCGTTCCCTATGAGATTGCGGTGCGTATGCATGCACTCCCGCTTTCGATAAATGGCAAGGATCAGAAGCGCACCCTTTTTGTCGCTGCCGATTATGAAGATGCCGCCGAGAAACTACGAGAACTGCAATTCGCCACCCAACTACAAGTCAAGCTGATCAAGGTAAGTTACGGCACCGTGCTTGAAGCGATATTCCTTGCTTATCGAGGGTCCGAACAGAAGCTGGCCTCGGCAGCCAGAGAACTTCCGATGCAGCGCGAAACGGGAAGGAGAATCGACGCTCCCGTCAGCATCTTTGAAGGACAGGGGTCTATCTGCGCATTTCTTTCAACGCTGATCGAATATGCGGTCGCCCGACATGCTTCCGATATCCATTTGATCCCTGCCAATGACGGCACCCTTCTCAAGCTCCGCATCGATGGAGATCTGCATATCCATGAATCCCCCCTCGGCAACTCCCAGAGTCATGCCCAGATTATAAGGAGATTAAAGGTCCTCTCTAAACTCGATGTGAGCAAGCACGATTGCCCTCAGGATGGAGCCTTCCGCCTCGCATTGCATCATGGAACATTCCACCTTCGACTCAGCATTCTGCCCACCCTGCACGGCGAAAAAGCAGTACTTCGCATCCTCGGGCAGAACCACTATCCCACAATTGCATCACTGGGCTTTTCTGCCCCGGTGGAGCGGGCGCTTCAATCGATGCTGCAGGAGCAAGAGGGACTCGTGCTCTTTATCGGTGCCACGGGCTCAGGCAAAACGACATCGATGTATTCGATGATCCAGGAGTCGGCACTGCGTGGTCTCAATGTCTGCACTGTGGAGGATCCCATCGAGATAGAACTCCCTTGTGCCTCACAGAGTCAGGTCAATCTTCACCAGGGGCTGGACTATGCAAGCTGCCTGCGCGCAGTGTTGCGCCAGGACCCTGATGTCATCCTAGTTGGGGAGCTGCGCGATGGACCAAGCGCCATGGCGGCCGTGCAAGCGGCGCTTACCGGGCACCTGGTGCTTTCCACACTTCATGCCGCCTCCGCCGATGAGTGCCTTGGCAGATTCGAGAGTATGGGGGTCTCCCGCTCCTTACTCCACGGACCCTTGAAACTAATCGTGCAGCAGCAGCTGCTTGCGAAGCTTTGCCGCTGCGCAACATTCGATCTGAAAGCTTCTCAACGCACCCCATTTGAGGTTAGAAAGCCGGTGGGATGCGGCCAATGCAATGGAACTGGGTATGCGGGGCGTGTTGTGCTGGCTACGGCCACCACGGTGCGAGGAGTAAGCCGCGACGGGGTCCTCCTCACCGACGGCCGTGATACGGCAGTACGCGCCGAATCCGCCCGAGCCCTACTTGCCGACGGTGCCATATCATGGCAGCAATACATCGATGTAGTTGGCGCTTCGGGGGCCGACTCGTGAGAAAGCACATCATCTTGCTCCGATCCTATGAACTCTCTGCCGTACCGACCAAACGTTTGCATGCTCATCTACAACCCGCAGTACAGGCTTTTTCTAGGCGAGCGCGCAAACTCGCCCGGTGTATGGCAGTTTCCACAGGGCGGAGTGGAGGAGAGTTCGTCTCTGGAGGAGAACGTGCTTAGAGAGCTGCAAGAAGAACTAGGCGCAGATGCAGAAAAATTCAGAATCGTGACCAGGCTGCAAGCCACCCATCAATATGAGTTTGCGACTCCGCCTCCATACGCGATCGGTAGATGGATCGGGCAGCAGCAGACATTCTGGGTTGTCAAATTTCTAGGGACCGATCGGGACATTCAACTCGATCGCTATCACCCCGAACTCGGCGCATGGAAATGGTGTTCGAGTGATGAGGTTCCTAAGGTGGCTGAACCGCGCCGACTAAGTGGCTACCTCCCCGCACTCAAAGAATTCGAGGCATTGCTTCAATCCGGGGCCCTCCCATAGTCGATGCATCGTGAAGGAGGGCATAGCCCTACGGAACTACTGATGGAGTGGGGCGAAATCAGTGATTCTGATCTGCAAGGAATCGGGGTATTACACTCAGATTCCTTGGAAATGTTCAGGGGAACTAAATTACGACCGGCTTATTGAGGGTCCTGCGAACTACCGCAATTTGGCCCACATGCTGTAAGACGTGGACTCCCGCCATCATCAACGCAAGCCCGATTGTCGGTGCGTATGCTCGCATAAATTCAGGGCCCGGATTATCGAGTTCACTCGCGGAGAAGCTCTCAAGAATCGAGAGGGTCGCCTCGCGCTGTTCTGAGAAGAGCTTTAGATACTCTTCCTTGCTCCAGAAGTCCCTTGCATTATCACTTGTCACCTTGTCCTTCCCGTGTGCTTCGGCAAAGCCGGCAGGCAGGGCCGGTGGCACTCCCGGTTTCATCGCTTCGGATGCCCGATGCTCGTTCACGAGGAGATGTCCTAACTGCCAGGCTAGATGATTGGCGTTCTTTGTCGGACGCAGCATCAGATCCGCTGAGCTAAGATCCTTAAGGTAGGCGAAGAGCACGAATTGAGCTGTGCCAAGAACGGACCGAATTGCATCATGAGCTTCCATATATAGCCGCCTCCAAGATAGCGAACACTATAATGACCTGCTCAAAGGAGCGCAACGAAGCGGGAGCTACGCCGGAACTGATTCAACAGCAGGTGCCAAGTCCGCTGCACCCTCCGATCTCGGTGTAGGTATGTAAAATCTCCCATACCCAGATTCGGTCAAAGCTCCCAATCCGGCATGCAATGCCAGCTGCTGGAGCAGCCAGCCGCACTCCTGGGCGATGGTCCTCGATTCTTCTTTGGGTCCGGCTACCGAGATAGAAAACAGAAACTCCGCACCTGGCTTGACTGTGAGGAAAAAGGAGCTGCGCCCTCGTTGGCCTGGATGCGGATCGAAGCCTTGTGAGTACCATCCAGGTTGCGTACAGAGTAACCCGTCTGTCTGCAGCAAGGCGGACCTTGAAATTGCTATCGCATCATAGAAGGTCACACGCCCCCTTCCAGACGCACAAAGCACTGATCGCAGACGCATCAGTGCATCCTTGGCAACCGGGGACACCTCATCGAAAGCGCCTTCACTATGAAGAAACGCCTTCAATGTGCCCTTCAGGAGCGTGCCCGGAATGATCGGTATCGCGTCTGTGTACCGCCAGGAGCCGCCGACATTCCCCAGAATCGTGCGGGCATTAAGAGAAAGTGCCAGTCGCGTACTAAGCCGCAAACGACTTGACCAAACGCCCTCTCCACTCTCCTCAATCAGAGATAAGAGCTCCTCCTGACGGCGTCGGACCGCAGCAAAGGGCATCGTTCTCTCAGCTACGGCATGTTGTGTCGGAATCACGGCCCGTTCGAGGAAATAGCGTCTTTGCGCTTCAGACAATTGCAGCCCTTGCGATGGCCAGGCGATCATACGCTCAATCAGCAATCCGGGGTGGCAAGAGCGCGAGTCCAGCACCTCGGCGGATGCTGCTCCAGGCACCAACAGCCGCGCACGTGCAAAAGCGCCGCGCCGTCCCTGAGTACGGGGCGCCGTGCGTGCCTGACGTGGCTTGCGGGCACCTCCCTCCCTTCTCGGCGGCCTTGCTTCCTGCGCAGGCTTCCCGTCTGCGGTCCTTGTTCTACTACGAGTGCCCTCTCGCGCGGAGGAACTGCGATCTCGCCGCACTCCCCCTTCTCTTCTCGGGAAACGGCCCCTGGAATCACGAGGTCTTCCGCGAGTATCGCGGGGATGGCGTGCCTGAGTAGCAGCCCTGGGCGGAGGTGCTGGAGCGTACTCGACCACCGTGACACTTGTGGCGTCTCCCTGTACGGACTTGCCTTGCTTATTCTTACGGGGTTCCGGAGCTTCGAAAGTAACCACATCACCAGCTTTCGGCAACGGATCGGGGTTGGTTACCGCCGGTAGGTAGAAGCGCGCCCGCAGGGTTGTGCCCTCAGGCTGAATCTCACCAAGTCGATTGGTCGGATTGTAGGATAGTACCTTGCCTCGCCGCTCCGTCATGATTGGCCCTCCCCAGCTATCGGGATCTCGAGTAATAGCTTCATGGCTCGTTCTTCTAATCGCAAATACTCAAGTGGAGATGCTTCCAGGATCTGATCGAGAACGGATCTGTCACTGTTTGGGTTCTTCAATCCCGCTGCAAGATACTCCTGAACGAATTTATAATGCTGAGCTCGATGCCCCAGCATGAACCCGAAGAAGGGTCCGATCCCATGTCGACTCAAGTTTTCGATGAGGAATCTTTGAAATCCCTCATGAATCGCGGAAATTTCCGAAGCTGCTTCAGTGCTCATGCTCTATATCACCCAACGAGTACGACATACTCCATGCCCTGTCGCACGGTCGCTCCCCAGACGCACCAGTTTCACCTGCTGCAGTATCCCCGAGATGCTCGACCACTCAGCGGCATTTGCCCCGACCTTACACATGAACAAGCAATTTTCAGGAAAGGCAATGGAAGGGGTGCTTTTCTCCCCATGCCAAATCTTCACTTGAGCTCGCCGCGTAAGCGAGTTGAATAGGTCATCGGAGAGCACTACAAGATCCCTTTTCAGCTTTGCCTGCCACCACTCTAAGGCACTGCTTGCAGGAAGTGCAAAACGAGCAAGCCAGTCCGCCCACTCGACTACCAGCGCGTCCTCCTTGGCGTTACAACGAAGCTCTTCCAGCCCAATACAACCACTATCGAGGCAGAAACTCGAAGGGGCACACAAGAGGTCACTTCCCTCAATCTGCGGGACCGAAGGAGGAGCTGTCAGGTTCGCCGCGCTCAGCACCGCATGAATCAACTGCAGGATCCCTGGCGAAGTGCCCCAGCAGAACAACCCGCGCTGCGTCCTAAGCGGCAGCGCAACCGGCAGCAGCTCAGAGAGAGAAACGATGGCCCCTTCACCATGCGACGCTGTCCCAAGAATATGCGGATCTACGTTCACTAACGATTCGCTGCGGCTTCGCATGGCCTGGCGCAGCGCCGCGTGCACACTGGCCGCGCGAACCGTCCCATGCTGGAGGCCCTGGGAATCAGGACAGAGAGGGGATTCGCTCAGGAAAAAGAGCGCGCCCTTTGCCGGAGCGTCTGAGTTGGGAAATGCCTCTTGCATGTTCATCGTAGTTCAACCGTTCAACCACTACTTAATTTCGGCGTCTACTCCGCCGTTAGATGGAACTTCAACTCGACCATTCAAGCTATTCATAAACGCGTGAATGCGCTCGACATCGCTTCCCGGAGCATCAGGGACCGGCAGCATCAGTGTAAGCACAATGAACCACTGATCCTTGCCGCGGTGCAGCCTCGCCCATAACGGGGAAGAGAAGTGCTGTATCTTACGATCAGCAGCATGCACCCACTTTCCCTCCTGCATGAGCGGCAGTCCGAAGGCCGGATTCTTAAACTCCCGCAGCATGATCATCAGCTTGGCACGTTGCGTCTCTTCCTCACCCTCGCCAAAAGGTGCAACCACAATGCGAGTACGCAAAGGATCAGAACTGAGTGCCGGAATCTGGTGATCGAGCGGCAAAGCCACTCCCGGGAATAGCTCCCCGACACGATCGGAGGCCTGGCGAAGTCCTCGCGACAGACAGCTGGCCATAGTCGATGCGTCTTCGCATTCCGACAGCAGCGGATACTCCCAAGACGGCGTTACGCCCTCAAGGCGGAAGCTCCCGGCACCACGTCGGCTGCGTGCGCCAAGCCCGCCTAACGCAAACATGACCCAGGCTGCCCCAAGCACCGCGGACTCTGCTCTCGGATCCGCCCTTGCCGTCAAACTGCGCGATAACTTGATCTCAAATCGAGCACCCGCTTGGTAGCAGCCGGCTACTTGGCGATGCTTTTCGTCCTCCTTGTGAGGCAACTGAGGTCCCTGCGCTGCCATGGCCTCAAGCTTTCGCATCTGGAGGAGAAGGTGAGAGCTTCTATCCCGGCTGCCAAATACCGAGCTTTCGACCAGCATCGCCTCTCGTTTCGGCCCCTTGGCCATGGCAAGAGCACGAAACCAGTAGCGCAGAGCACCTCTTACAGCAGTTGGGCGTTGATCGGCGCTCTGGATACCCCGTGCTCCGTGCATAAAGAGTGCCGTTTCCGCAACCACCACGAGAGAAGCGAAGCAGCGATCAAGGGCTGGGTAGGATGTGGGACTAGTCGTCAGTTGAGTATCCATGCAGACGGCAAGACTATCGCGAGGTGTCCCTCAAATGCAATTTTCTGGCTTACCCTACACAATCCCGCAAAGCGCACAAATCAGCCATCTCTGGCTGCCACAAGGGTCCCCAACCAACACTTCCGAATTCGCCCATGTTGGTCTACAGTACGGGACCCATGACCCCTCCAACTATGTCATCGATGTTAGCTCCCTCTAAGGCCGCCACCCCCTCAATGAAAAGTGGCGATCCACGCATCGGGCATCTGCTTGGCCGGAATCTTACAGACGGACGAACGCCGAAGGCGGTTCTTCTCGGCTTTGAGTCCGACGAAGGGGTAAAGCGCAACGGCGGCAGGGAGGGGGCCAGACGAGCCCCTGACGCAATTCGAGAAGCGCTCTTCGCCTTCACCCCTGACGCAGAACAGCCGGTCGCATTTACTCGACTGATTGAGCAGATGCAGGATATTGGCAACGTAGTCCTAAGTGGAGACTTAGAAAAGGACCAGGAATCGTTAGGTAACGTGGTCGCAAACTACCTTGCTGCAGGCTCAATCGTGATCATCATTGGTGGTGGACATGAAACCTCCTATGGCCACTTTCTCGGCTACGTCAATAACGCCACCCGTGTATCGTTACTAAGTTGGGACGCGCACCCGGATGTGCGCGAGCTCGTGAATGGCAAGGGACATTCTGGTTCTCCATTTCGTCAGGCGATATTGCATCCGTCACGCTGCTGTGTTGACTACCGAGTGGGCGGGGTTCTTCCATACTCCGCCAATGTCGAGCACTTGAAGTTCATCAAAGAAAATGGGGGACATTACTTCTTCAAGGACAGATTGGATTTTGGAACGATTGAGAACCTATACCGTCGTTTCAACTACCCGGTGATGGCGAGTTTCGACGTCGATGCCGTGGATGCGTCGTTTGCCCCCGGTGTAAGCGCGCCGGCAAGCTTCGGAATGTACCCTGAAGTTTGGTTCTCTGCTGCCGAACAAGCAGGTTCGTGTGAGAGGGTGCGCTCAATCGATATCGTAGAAGTGAATCCTGATGTTGATCTGGATCGCAGGGCAATCAAGCTGGCAGCTCTCACCATTTGGTACTTTTTACGGGGTATGTGCCACAGACGGGGGTAGCTCTGCTCCGTTCTCAGTGCGTTCCCCGTTGTGAAGTGCTTCATATCTCCCGTTCCTAATTGCAAAAAGTCTGGTGGCGGTCCCGCCGTGATCAAGAACATTGTGCCGATTGAATGCGACTGGTCCACCTTGTCCTTGAAAGCGCGTGTTCCGAATACATTCAGGGAGTTGCCCATAGTTGCCGCCGCAGGACTCCAACGCCTTCTTGAACAGCTGCACCGCATCGTAGGCACGTTCTGAGGTGTAGAGTGGTGCCACCTTGAACCGGTCGATGAAACGCCGGGTAAAGTCCTCCGAAGCATTGTTCGTGTAGCGATAGCAGATCGCTCCCTCCGCCAGCTCCATACGATCCCTAATCTCCGAGTCGAACAGGACATCATAGGTATAAACTATGGCCTCGAGCTTCTGCTCCTTGCTTTGCCTGAAGAACTGCGCAAGGTCTCCACCCTCTTGAAGCAATGCTATGACGACGGGAGCCTGGGCGGCTTTGACTCTCGCTACAATCGATCGATACTCCTCCTGTTTCGGGTTTACAGCGATGTCCTCCCGCACCCGCACATTGCCCGCGGCAAGCTGGGTGGAGGCTGCATCGGCGATGCCATCGAAGTATGAACCATGCGTTCGCACGATCACTACTTCCTTGTACCTATTTTCTATAATGTGCCGTGTGACCGCTGCGATCTGAGCGCCGAATCCTTCGTTCAGGGTGAAAACGCCATTCCTATTCATAGTCAGGTTATCGGTGTACCCCGATGGGGTAATCATCACCATCCCTGCCGCCTGCGCATAGGGCGCTACGACCTCGGCAAACTCTGCAAAGTTAGGCCCTATCAGCACAGGTGGTGAGAATGAGGCCTTGAGCTTTTGAAATGCGGTGACGGAGTTCTTGAGATCCGAACCCCCATCTTCAACCACAAGACGAAGCCTCTTCCCGAGCACTCCCCCTTGCTCATTGATATCAGAGACCGCCAACTCCGCCCCATGCAGCTCCAAGGTACCGGGGATCTGCGCCCAACCCGAAAGGCTAAATATCGCACCGATCCTAAGCTCCTCCTCGGCCTGTAGCCCCTGCGGAATCAACGCCGCGCATATGAAGAGTAGAGCAACCACCAAACGCAATGCCCTGAAAGTGCCCCGGCATTGTAGCGCTCCCTCGGGCCAGGGGTTGTCAGCGGCCTGGGCAGGCGGCAAGAAGAGATCGCTTCTCCCGAAGCATCGGCAACCCACAAGATTGACTGCCTCTTTCATCGTGCTCTCTCCAGCTACTTCATCGGCACACGTGGATAATCTGCTCCCGTGCCTCAATACACTGCACACCATCAAAGATTCTGGGAGATCTGCTGCCAAAGAGCATCGAACCGGGTGTCCTTAGCAGCTTCAATTGGCGCCACTCCATGCGCCTTGCGGAAACCCTGCAATAACCTGCGCCTCTCATTGGAACCGAAGCGATCCATCTTCGTGGCAACGACGTACAAGGGCAGGGCGCGTGCCGCAGCCAGCGCCATGATTGCCTCTTCATCCTGACTGAGCGCTCTCTTAATGTCGATCAGCAACAGCACTCCCTTGAGTTGCGTTCTGCCGCGCAGATACTCAACGGTGCTGCGATTAAATGCTTGGCGCAATCCCTTGGAGTAACGAGCATAACCAAATCCAGGGAAGTCAACGAGAAAAATCTCCTTTTGCACAAGCCGCGGAGACACCGACACTATACAGCGATAGTAGTTCACCGTGCGTGTCTTGCCGGGAGTCTTGGAGACTAGCGCCAGCGCTCGCCTCCCTAACGCCCGGTTAATCAGGGTGCTTTTGCCCACGTTCGACCGGCCAAAAAGGGCCAGTTCAGGGCATTCTGTCTCAGGGGGGGCAGCATCCGGCGCGAGGGCAATACAAAACGCGGCGTCGTGGATAATGACCTCGTTTGCGTCACCCACACACACCTCTTAGGCCGATCGATTCGAGTTCCCTATCTGCTCTTTGAGTCGCTCGAGTTCTCGTTCAAGATGTCGCACCCGACGAAAGGAGCTCCATACCAGCGCTGCCACTAGCCCCCAAATCACCGAGTATCCGATAAAAAGACTGGGGAACGTGTTGGGTACCATGTCCATTGCGGCCTCACTTCACTTACATACCATTGCCAGACGACGCACTTCGGTCTCTAAAAGTTTCACCCGCATCTGCAGATAAATCAGCACCCCCGAAAAGAGCGTCAATGCCACCATCGATACCGCCAGAGTTTGATTGAACGCCGGTTCCTTCAATCCACCCTGTGCCACAACCTGCGGATGCAGCTGCGCGACTTGCGGGAGCAGTTGAATCGAATACACCACAAGCGGCACGGTCAAGGCTGCAATAATACCGAGGACTGCACAGTGGCTTTGCACGCTGCCCCCGGCGCCAAAGCGCCGAAGAGCCACAAGGGAAAGCAACAGCAACCATAGAAAGAGAAAGCTCACTAAGCGCGGCTCCATGCGGAACATTGTATTCCAGGCAGCCTCTCCCCAAATCATTCCGGTGAGCATGACAACAGTGCAAAGGGTGAAAGCCACCTCGCTCGCCGCATGTCCAAGTGCGTCCGCTCTACCGTCACGGGTAGCCAGGTACCATACCCCTGAGACAAACACTGTAAATATTGCAATGTATGTTGCCGTGGCACTCCCTGCATGGAAGTAGAGGATACGTTGCACGGGGCCCATAAATTTTTCATTGGGCACATATAGGAATACGAGCGCATTGGCCAGCAAGAGCGCAAGCAGGGCTACTGATACAATAGCCCGCTCTACTGTAGAGCTGGCAGGCGCAGAGGGAGATTGGGAGGCAAGAGACATACTAAGCACCTACACCAGTCGGGGGTTACTTTCAATGCATCGGTCGAGTTCCTACTCCCGCACCACAAATTGATACATATTAGCCCCAAGGACGGGGTACACGACCACCATGCCAAAGAGCAGGGAGAGCCATGGCTCCTCCCAGTCAATCGCACCGTAGCTAAGTAAGATCGACCACAGCTCGATAGCGCAAAAAAAGAGGGGCGCCAGCAGCGGCAGAAGTATCAGCGGAAACAGCAATTGCCTGGAGCGCGACCCGTGCAGCATCGGCATTAGTAGAAGAGCCATGCTCGCATAACAAACGATCACCCCGAATGACACCGCCATCATTGTCATCCAAGCCGCGGGCATGGCGAGGTTGAGGAGCATCCCGACGATGCACCAGGACAACACATGCCCCAAGTAGAGCAGCACCACCGCACTCAAAAGCTTCGCCAGGTACATTGAAACCGGGCTGACCCCCAGAAGGAGAAGTCCCTGCTGTCCGCACAAGTCCTCCTCCTGCTCCTGTAGCTTAGAAACTGATGCGGTTGCGGTGAAGAGAAAGATCAACCACACGAGGGTAGGGGCCACTCGCCGGAGTGTCTCAACGCTGAATAGAAGCTGCGATACGCCGAACGATACGATCACGCTGCCCAGGATGCTGAAACCGCAGTAAAGAACCAGGAATTCGGCCGATCGCGCCTGAAGCAGTGAATCCTTGAAAAACAGGGCTCTCAACATAAGACCTTAACGATTGCTGATACGATAGCGTTCCACCGCATCTGTCAGAGACTGAGAATCGCTTGCCATCCCTTCCTTTATCAATCGCCCCTCTTCCAACAGCAGCACGCGGTCAGCCCAAGGGAGGAATCGCTGCAAATCATGTGAAGCCACTAGCTGATAACGCGATCTGCTCTGTCGTATATGATTGAGGAGCTTTGTAACCGCACTTTCATCAAGCCCAGTAGTCGGCTCATCGAGCACCAGCAGGTCGAGCGGTCGAATGAACGTGCGGACAAGTGCAAGCTGAACCCGTTGTCCGAAGGATAGATCTCGTACGAGAGAATAGCGCAGGCGATCCAAGCCGAACGATTGAAAGAGTGATTGATCGCACATTGCGCTGCCCACTGCGTCCCTCCACAGATTGAGGTGATCCCTCACCTGCAATGCCGGGTACAGAAACAATTCGGGGGAGAAGTAGCCTATTGTCCCAGGGGGCCGCCGTACAATCCCACGATCCAACGATAGAGTCCCGGCCAATGCGCGCAAGAGCGTGGACTTGCCTGATCCGTTCGCACCTATGATCAGAATACGTTCACTCTCGGAGCAGCTAAACGACACCCCGCGCAATGCCGGAGTTGCATCGTAGTACTTCCACACACTGTCCGCGGAGAGAGTCATGACGTTACCAATAACGAACTACGATCTGGAAAGGTGTTCGCAGTGTGTGGAACATCACCCTTGATCATCACTGGACCGAGCCGCGATGCGCTGCGCTTCCGCGGAGGACACCTTTCCCAGCTGTTCCTCAAGCCTCAATTGGGCGAGCAGCTCAAAAGACCTTACCATTTCATCCTCCCTACCCGCAGGTGAAATACCATCGAATGATTGCTGCGGAAACTGATAATGAGGGCGGATCAGGAGATAGGCCGTTATGAGCGCCAGCAAAAGACAGAAACCAAGTGTCATGATGAGATCGCCTCCGAACGCACCCCCAAGGCTGCTCGTGCGGCGACACGGTCGCGCTGCGGCAAAAGCACGACCACGGTGCCCACAGTCATAATCATTGCGCCAAACCACAACCACACTTGCAGAGGGTTGATGTATACCTTGAAAGAGGCCAGGGTCCCCTGTTCATCGAGCCCGGCGAGGACTAGGTACAGATCATCACGCAGCCCCATACGCAGCGCCACTTCGGTCGTTGTTTCACGATTACGGGGATAGAATCGAAGCTGGGGCCTCAAAACGCCCAACGACTCCTCACCACTCCGTCCCATCACAGAAACTTCCGCCTCCAGATACTCGTAGTTCGCTTCGCGACCTTCCCTTACAGACGCCAGCGACAATCGATACCGTCCAACCTCTATCGATTCGCCGCTGCGAAGAGCGAACTCCCGCTCGGTCTTATGAATGAGGGACGCGGAGACTGCTATTGCAACTACCACCACCCCTAAATGAACAAGGTGTCCCCCATATCTCACGTAGTGCTTACGTACATGGGCACCGGCAGCACCAACGTACCCTAGCTCACTACCCGACCGATGCGCCTTGACCCCGCGGTGAAGCTCCATAACGAGCGCAGCAACTATGAATGCGCACACTGCGTACACAGTGACCGCCTTTGGTTCTTCGATTCCGCCAAAAAGCAGCGCTGCACCGCTGAGACAACCGAATAGGGCAGGAATGGTGAACATCCGCCGGAGTGTTGCCCAGGTCGTTTTACGCCAAGAAACAAGAGGACCGATTCCCATAGCCAGGAGCAGCACGATGAACAGGGGGCCATTCACGGCATTGAAGAAAGGAATCCCTACGGTTTGCTTCTTCTCGGTGATAGCCTCGGAGAACACAGGGAACATCACACCCCAGAAGGTGGCGAAGCAGATGCTCAGTAGAAGCAGGTTGTTCAGTAGAAAGGCCGCTTCGCGGGATAGAAAACTTTCAATTTTGCGCTCTGGTCTCAAGATGTGGCGGCTGCGAATGCTGACGACGAGTGTAAAGACCACAATGATGGACAAATAGAGTAGGAAAACCCAGCCAATATCGGTCGAGGCAAAGGCGTGCACACTCTGGACTATCCCGGATCGGGTGAGGAATGTCCCAAACACCGTCAGCGCGTAGGTGGCAACAACAAGCCACAAATTCCACATCTTGAGCATGCCTTTTCGCTCCTGCACCATCACCGAGTGCAGGAAGGCTGTCCCCGTGAGCCATGGGAGGAATGAAGAATTCTCTACAGGATCCCAGGCCCAAAAACCTCCCCATCCGAGCTCCAAGTAGGCCCAATGTCCCCCCATCACTATGCCGGAGGTGAGGAAGATCCAGGCAATCAACGTCCAGCGCCTGGCAAGCCGGATCCACTCCGGACTTCTGTCCCCCGCCAAGAGCGCACCAACACAAAAAGCAAATGGGATGGCGAACGTGGTGAAGCCCAAGTACAGCAGCGGGGGATGCACGGCCATGTACGGGTTCTGCAAAAGCGGGTTGAGTCCGTTCCCATCCGGTGGAATAAACGGCGCCTTAATGGCCCGAAATGGATTCGTAAAAAAAGCAACCACCGTAAGGAAGAAGAGGGTGGATGAGTTTGCGACTGCCAGCACCCAGCTCATCAGTTGACGTCGCGGGTGCACACTCTGCCAGGCCAGGATTGCGGTGCTCACCGCAAGAATACCCGCCCACAGCAACATAGAGCCATCCATGCCGCCCCAGATCGCGGATACCTTATAGATCCAGTCCATGCTCTGATTTGAAAACTGCCACACATATTGATTGCGGTAATCATCCTGCAGAAAGAGCGCCCCCAGCCCCGCCACAGACAGCATTGAGACCACCCCGCACAAAATCGTTGCATTACGCGCCGTATGAAACCAGCGCTCGCTCCGTGAAATGGCGGCAGTACACCCTGATAGGCATCCGGTCAGGGCTAAGAGCCAGCCGAGGAGCAGGCAAAAGTTTGCAAAGGAGTTCATCTAGGGGGCCTTATGGTAAGAGCTCGGATCGGGCGCTTCATATTTCGAGGGACACTGAGTCATAAGCTGATCCGCCTCCAAGGTTCCCCCTCGCAGATAGCCCTCAAGGATGACATCTCTTCCGACCGCAAACATATCCGGCTTCACTCCCCGGTAGGTCACCGCGACGCTCCTCCCTCCCGCATCCGCTTCTGCTCCCTCGGCGGGAGGATCCATTATGCGGAACTTCAAAAGTAACGCAGGTTGGGTTTCATACACTACTTCAGAATCGGCCACCCGCCCGGCCACCCGTACGCGCTCTCCGGGGCTCGCGCCGCCAAGCTCGGACGGAAGATGCATCGTGGTTGCGCTGCTTCTAGTCGCCTGAAAGACTAGCAGGCCACATACAACCACTGCAGCAAATATGAGGCTGATAAACTTACCCATACTGAATCTTAAAAACCCACCCAATCGCCAAATGGTCGAAGCAAAGGATCGCGGTGTGCTAGAGGTCATTATTAAATGAACTCCCGCCCACTGAAAAACGCTCCATGCTACGCCCGGGGCGCCATCAAACCTTGGCGGGATGGAGGACGACATCGGTCCGCATCATGCAGTCACGGCCATGCCAAGGTGCCGGGAATTATAGGTCTATTGATAAAAAATGACCATGGCGTGGGTGCCGCACCCTAATAGCTGAAGCAATTTGCGGCGCTAAGCCCAATCGTCATCCCACGCACCGCCGCCACCAAATCGGCAGACTCGCGGGGAGACAATCGATTCATCCTCAGTAACGACAAGGCAGCATCATAAAGGGTCGGAGAGTCGGCGGCCGCCATGACTCCCTGATTCTTGGCCACGCGCTCAAGCGCTTCGACCACCGAGCCGTCCAGCTCGCTACGATGTGCCTGGAGGATGCTCATCACGGCATTCCGCAGTGTCGTGGTGTTGTGCGGGGCTGTATGCGCCTCGGCAGCACGCAGCTCATATCCAGATGGAGAGAAAGTAAATGATGCAGGGAGCGCGGTGGGGGATGAAACTGCAGGATGAGTCATAGGCGACACCACACTTCGAGAACTCTCGGATACCGGCCCGCTCACCCCGGAGGTTGCGCGAACCGGTCTACGATCAGGGAAATAGTGGGGCTAATGTAACGAAGGGCGGGCAGCTAGTAAACCAGCGACCCTGCTTACGGAGCGGGGCGTGTGATTAGCTCACCAATCAGCCCGAGCAGATCTCGCTGCAACTCATCGAGATCGCTGTTGAAATTCAAAGTGTCAATCCTATAACCGGGGGGAAACAGGTAACGATAGGGGGCAACAAGCGCTTCAAACCGATCTCTATCGGCCGCCGTGCCAACCTCATTGGCGAGTCTGCGCCCCATCAAAACCAGGCGAAACATCTTACCGGCATCTCCGAAAGCGTCCCACACCTGATTGGAGAGGATTTCATAAGAGGCGATCGAGCCATCGGGATTGGTGAATTGCACAGGGAACGCCACCCCCTCCCATTCGGTGTACCCAAGGATATCTGTGGTCTGTACGTTGGGGGCATATGCATACGGCGCCCCAAAATCTAGATTCGACAGCGCGAGCCATGGTCCATAGAGAAGCCTTGTCATTAGGTAGTATCGTTCCGATAAGGTTGGGGAGTAATGGCCCTGCCTTGTGGCGATTCGTGCAAGTGGATTGCTCGCTAATGAGTTCAGGTAGCTCACCGTTGGATGATCTGAGTTCCAACTCGTGCGAAAGCTTATCGCAAACCACTCATGCGGATAGTTCCAGAAGTACCAATCATTCGAGGGCGCATAGAGTCCAGCCGTCGCCTTGGTCATCCCAGCCTGTGACAGCAGGTTGTAACGGCTCACAAACACATCCCATCCGTCCGTGCCGCTGTTCGGATCATCCACGAGGTACTCCGGTTCATCACGGGTATAGAGGGCCAAGTTGCGCAGGTCCAAAGACTGAACGTACTGGAGTTCCGGCGCACTAAGTCCGCCATCAAGACTCACCACATCGTCAAAGCCAGCCGCAATGAGCCGCTCATAGTCGGCTGGATAGATGGAGGAATCTATAATCATGTTCACATTGTGTGTCTTAAGATCCTCTAGGGCCGCATCACGAAACTCAGCCGGCAGCTCAGTTACAGCCCTATAGATCCCTAAGGCCTTGTTGTGTCTTTCAAGACTGTCGAGTTCAAAATTATGGACCGTCACCTGCATGGGGAGCGATGAGACAGCACCATCTGTCTCAATCTCAAGCGCCCCATCAAAGACGCGTTGTGGAGCGCCAACATCGAGGTGGGGCGGCACCTGCACTGAGATCCAAAACTGGCGCCGCTCTCCTGCTGTTACGGGAGCTGATGCGGCTATGCGCTTCGGCAGCACCAACGATCCTACCGACGATCTGGTTCGAAGTTGAAAGTCTCTCAGATTCGGCACCACGAGAAAGGGCAGGGGGGCTTGCCCTTGGTGCGCCTGTACCTTCTGTTGCACCCTTCGTCTATCTTCCGTTTGCTCAAGGTGATTTCCTCGCAGCCAGATATTTTGAAGATTGGTCGAAATACTGCGGTACTGATCGAGCACCTCTACTACACCCACTTTCACCGACTCTCGTGGAATGAAGGCTCCGTTCTGAGCGAAAAGATCGAGAGGCCGCACCTGTACTTCTTCGCGGTCATAAGCAGCTTCATACAGGAAAGTCGCATACCCGGTCTGACCTCTGGGGAGCTCCAGCTCTATGCGGTTCCCTAGAATCTCATGCTCGGCTACCGGCATGTCGGGGTAGTAATAATTAAACGCCTGCACCACTATGCGCCTGTCCGCCTCAAGCAAGGGCGGTCTGGTTCGCTCGGGGGTAGGAGTCGGCGTAGGGGTAGCCGTTGGAAGAGGCGGTGCATCGTCTGAGGGCGGAGTCTGATCCTCGTTGTCATCCGCGGGCGGCACCGTCTGTGCGAAGCGTCCCTCGCCGCGCAAACATTGGCGCAGCTCCCTTAACAGTGCGCGCAATGTTTCATAGCGTCGCACCTTCGAGGGATCTGTGGCCAGTTGAGCAAGCCGGGCCTTTGTTCTCACCCGCACCTGCTGCACCGACACCGGTTTAAGAGATTTTCTGAGCTTTATGGCCGGGGTGGGACCAACCTCGCATACATAGCGCCCATTACTATTTTCTATGGTCACTAATCTGGCGGCCGCTTGGGCGTACAGATCCCGCGAGGGCACGGCCAGGCAAGTCAATAGCAATATCAACAACTTCCAACGTATGTGGAGATTCGACGAGCGCACCGTGCGTACCAAATGCAGGGATATTCCCGACCACTAGCAAGCCCCTGATTGGGCCCCCACCTGGTATCAGCAACTCCCGTACCAACCAAACACGGTGGCATCCAATCTCACGGAACCAAAAGGATTTTTGGATGCTTAGCGCTCTTCCCGAAATGAATGTTCGGGGACCGCTTTAGTATCAACCAGTGAGTCTGGAGGGGAGCAGTCTACAATATGGGGAAGAGGGCCATGGATGGAACGTGTTCAGTGTAATCACGGAACACTCCCTCAACTCCTCACATTTGTTAATGCGATCGATTTGGGCTCAGGCAATAGTGCGGCCAGCTCTCTCTTCGAGCTGCACCCCAACGCTCTTGCGAAGCATGCTCAGTGCATAACGCTCATTCTCATGCACCAGATGCACACACAGACCGGCCTGCCGCAGGTGATCATAGCCGCCGAGCCGCCCTAAATACAGCCTGGTCGACCCCGCAAGGTCATAGCCTATAACCACTGCATCGGCTGTCGGCACAATATGCTGGGCTAAGTCGGAAGTCGTGATGAACTCATCGCTGATGAGCCAGAGCCCTGGCTGTGCCTGGTGAAAACTGTGAATCCCATCAGCAAGATCTCTCTCCCCGCTGTGGGGACTCAGCTGCTTGAACCCTATTCCGTTCTCACGAAGTGAGGTAGCCAGCGCTTCAAGGGAGGTTCTGTTCTTAAGGAACACGCGCAGCTGCTTCGTCGAGGCAAGCTCGCCAATCAGAGAAACCAGGGCATCGACCTTTCCGCCCGGGGGGCATACGACATACTCGTGGCGAAAAGCTATTATGGTTCGCCCCAAAGAGGTCACCAGCGCCGCCTGCTGAAATGGATCACTGGGGATGGACAGATCGGGGGGTGTATAGAGCTGAAAGTCGACTTTCAGCGCGCTCGTGAAACGGATGAAATTATCAACGTCGCTTGGTCGCAGCAAGCTCACCGCCTCACCGCTACGGCCGGCTCTCCCAGTCCGACCTACACGATGTTTGTAGTTGTCCGCAGTCTTAGGAAAGTCATAGTTTACTACGAGGTCTAGACCGTCGATGTCCATCCCTCGCCCGAACACGTCGCTGCACACCACGAGCGGCACTTCGCCTGATCTCAGTTGTCTCAATCGAGCCAGTCGCTCCGGCTGAGGTATTTTGCCGGTCACTGTCGCGCAGGGGAACCCAAGCACTCGAAGTCGGTGCCCGAGCTCCTCCGCGCGGTCGTTGGTGTTGCAAAAGACTAGCGTCCTACCGCTCGCGCCGTTGCGCTCGGCAAGCAGTCTCCGCAAGACGGGAACTCCTCCTTCCCCAACTAGTCGGACTGCCCGATGCGCGATCTCTACTACCGGTTTGCGGTCATCGACACGCAGCTCTGTGAAGTCGCGCACCCATTCCGGAAGGACAGTGCGCAATCGCGGAGACATAGTCGCCGAGAAGAGCGCTGTCACCCGCTCACCCACCGGCGGTATGTAACCCCTTCGCAGCATCGCCTGCAGCGAACTCTGGAAGGAATCGTGCTCCAATACACGATCGAACTCATCGAGCACTAGCATCTTGATGTGACTGGTATCGACAAGACCCCGCATCTGAAAATCGACCAACTTAGCGGGAGTGGCCAGCACTACATGCGGGGGCTGCCCATCCACCAGACCTGTTTTGCGCCGCATACCCCCATATAAAGGGAGCACTCGAATATTGAATTCAGGGGGGGTAAGTTTCTGCAGCTCAGCGGCCACCTGTACACACAACTCTCGCACGGGGAACACCACCAGGGCATAGGGAGCCTGTGCTTCTCCTCCGTTGGCTTGGTCGATGAGTCTTCGAATAATCGGCAGAAGGTATGCTGCCGTCTTGCCGCTCCCCGTTTGGGCCAGCGCAACCACGTCTTTCCCTGCATCGAGCAGCGGTATTGCCGCCTCCTGTACCGGACGCGGGGCAACAAATCCATATGAAGATATTGCTGCAACTAGATTCGGCGGAAACTGAAAGGCGCTACCAAAGGCGGACATAACAACCCTCTAACGGCCGAGAAGTGTAGCGCAGAGTGTGCTGACAATCGAATACTTCCCGACAACCGGAAGCAGGCAAAGACGTCCATGTGGAAGTGGCACCAAGTTAGTGGAATTTGAGCCCTGAAAAGGGTGGCTCTATACTCTGGTCAGGGTTCACATCACCGCTTGACCCATTTCACTGGTCCAAAGAGTTTTGAGTTGACTCATGCACCCCAATCCAACCTTCTCACTCGCTACCCCTGAGGACTTTCAATCCATCCTTGCACTCCAGGAGCAGAACCTGCGCTGGAAACTTCCTCCCGAGAAATTGAAGGACGGATTTCTTTCGATCGAATTCACAGCCGCAATGCTGGCTGAGGTCATAGAGGATCTCGCTATTGTTACGGCAAAGGTCGGCCAAACCCTAGCCGGCTACCGTATGGCCCAATCGATTGAGTTCAACAGACGTTTCCCGCTCGTTTCTCAAATCATAGATTTATTCCCGCAACTCAAGTTCCATAAGCGGCCTTTGAGCAGCTGGCGCACTTTCATCTCAGGCCCCTATTGCGTTGCTGAAGAGTTCCGGGGACGCGGGATACTTGAGGGGCTCTTTGATGCGATGTGCAATGTCACGCGACAGCGGTATGAAGTCGGTGTTACCTTCATTTCCAGAGCCAATCCCCGCTCTCTTAAAGCGGCTCAATCCAAACTGCATTACACTCCGCTCACGCAGATAAAGTTCAATGAGAATGAGTATCTCGTGCTCGCCTTTCCCGTGGTGAGCAACCTGGGGAGAGACCTATGAAGGAACGGTAATCGGTTTCCGATCTCTACCCGACACCATTACCATTTATAACCGACGCGCTTCGAATCATCTTAGTGGCTGCAGCACGGCGAGGCCAAGCGCGCGCTTTACATCGTTGATGCGGCCCTCAATCTGGGATCCATACCAGCCGCGGTCTACCCACTCCGAGGGATCCACAGGAGTGCCGTGCACCCGCATCTGGAGCTGCAACTGCATATTGCTCGCATACCAGCTCTGTCCAGCCGTTCCGATGGTCTGACCCTGAATCACCTGCTCCCCGCGACTCACCAGGATAGACTCTAGGTTCGTGTATACCGAGCTAATCCCAAGTCCGTGGTCCAGCGCAACAACCCTACCAAAGAAGCCAAGGTTCTCTGCAAGCACTACTACCCCCGCATTCACCGCCTCTACGGTGCTCACCCCTTGCGGCAGATCAACGATAAGCGAATTATTTCGAATCCTGGTTAAAGTTTGCGATTGCTGACGAAATTCAAGTTCATCGCCGAATGCCATTCGCTCCCGGCCGCGTGGGGTAGAGAAGAAATCCTGCCAATAGCGGTCAAAACGCGGACTCTCTTCAAGTCGAGCAATGAGCTGATCCTCGTTGAACTGCCGAAGCTGCGCGTGGACAAACTGAAATGCCGTGCTCGGATCGAAGAGAGCTTGCCCAGTCAATTGGGCAAGGTAGCCACGGGCAAGGGGCTCAACAAACTGCCGGAGATACTCGTCGCTCACCTCGATTGAACGCCCAGTTACCGCACGCGGCAGAACACGCGTAGAGAGCAGTTCAGATATGGCGTTACCGACAATATCTTCGGCAAACAGCCTAATCGCCGGAAATGCCTTTGATTCGCCAAGTGGCACCGTAAAGAATGCAACAAAGAGGGCGCTATCCTGCAAATCGCCATCTAAACTCCGTGCCGGAAACCCTAGAAAGGTCTCCGTGCCAACTTTCACCCCTGAAAGTCCCAGATCCTCGTCGAAGACCTTATAAAATACGAGCTGCGTGCTCCCCGCTTTGATAACCGTAGGTGCAACTAACGGCACGACCTTGGGCCGTCGGTAGTCAACCCGCAGCGGCAATGAGGCGAGAGAGGTATTGCCCAACATCGAGCTATCCTTAGCGCGCACCTCAATCTGCACCTGACCCTCAAGGAGCTGGCTCTCTTCTCCGCGAAACTCGATTCGAACAGGGGCGAACTTCTTATTTTCAAAGGTAGTAGAGAAAAGCTCCTTTTTCTGGCTGCCCTGAATTGCCCGCACCGAAAGTTCGTTAAGCCCAGCTCCCTCATCCCGCACTTCGACCAGCAAACTCACCGGAGTGGTTCCTACCCCCCGGGGTACTTCTACAAAGCGGATCGACGGAGAGGTAAACTCCAGGTTACTGCCCACGAGGTCAAACCAACCCGCAGCGGCTATGGTCAGCACGGCAGTGGCTACAGGAATGAGAAGGATTATCAGCAGTCGTCGATGCTTTGCCACACTGTACTTTTACATTTAAGCGATACTCCAGTCCTCACAAGCGATGCCTTGAAACGATAAGCGATCAAGTCTGTCAAGTCACCCCTCGATGTAAACGCGGGACGGGAACGCTATGGCCGGCCAGGCAGGACAGTGGCGTTTCCTGTGTTATCCAACGGTTCATTACCGCAAACCCCACCGGAGCACGAATAGAACGCGCTTAAAACACTTCCTCCCCGGAGTCTTCAAAGCGGGACTCCAGAAACTCCTTCAGTTTCTCTTTGACCTTATTCTCTATCTGCCGAACCCGTTCCGCGCTCACGGACAAACGCTCGGCTATTTCGTGCAGGGTCGCCTTCTCGTCTGAGAGCAACCGCTGCTCAAGCACAAGTCGCTCCTTCTCGTTAAGCAACCTCGAGAAATCGGCGAGACTTTCACTCAATAGAGATTTGAACTGCTTCTGGGCCAAAAGGTCCTCGGCGCTCGATGCCGCATCGGGAAGTACTGAGAGCAGCGTCGCGCCACCATCCTCGCCAATCGGAGCATCCACGCTCACGTCACTTCCTCCTAGGCGCTGCTCCATTTCCACCACATCGCTTTCCCGTACATCAAGCTTCTCCGCCAGCAGCTTGGCGGTGGGCACGAACCCTTCACGCTCGAGTCTTTCACGCTCCTTGCTCAAATTGAAGAAGAGTTTGCGTTGCGCCTGAGTCGTCCCGATCTTAACCATGCGCCAATTAGCGATGAGATAGCGCACAATGTAAGCCTTGATCCACCACGCGGCATAGGACGGGAGGCGCACCCCACGATAGGGGTCGAAATTCTTGACAGCCTCCATCAACCCCATATTCCCCTCCTGTACGAGGTCGAGGAGATTCCTTGCTGCTCTCTCATATTCACGGGCGATCTTCACCACCAACCATAGGTTACTAGAGACAAGACGGTAGGCCGCATCGAGATCTTTTTTCTGCACATATCGAACCGCCAGGTCGTGCTCTTCCTCTCGGCTTAAGGGGGGGTACTGAGCTATCTCCCTGAGATAGGTGGTAAGGGCGTCAGAAATTCCAGGAGCCCCGCTCCCCCGTATGAGCGCCTTGGTTTCGATACCCTTTTCGGTTTCACTCTGCGGCTCATCCAGCTCGAGCTCACCCGGCAGTTCCTCTGGGCCCACCACCTCGGGTTCAACGGTGGTCTCACTGGCCCCCTGATCCAGTGGCGCAGTATGGCTCGTGCGTTCCCCCCCAGGGGGCTTGGTCGAAGGTTTCTTTGATTTCTTACGGAACACCATAGGCTCGGGGTTTGTATATGCACATCAGGGTACGAGGAACATCACAACAATTCAAATCATCCACCCAGCTCCGGATAGTCTTTCAAAGGCACATGCATCGAGAAACTATGGGGCCCCCCTTCCGATAACATATCGGAGCAACTACGAGAGGTTATCCACTATTAGCGAAAGGGACAATTTTTGATCCTGCTCGAGTGCCGGGGGTATCGGGTCATCCCTTAGAAGAGTTTTCAAGTTCTTAGCCTGCGGTGCCGAATATTGTCACCAGGGAGAAATTTCGGCACAGCTCCGCGCCGTAATGGGTGCGCACGGTTTGCCGGATTCTCGCTATATGGAAGCCTACGGTCGTTCAAGCCAAGTGATGTGCCGGCTGAATGCAACCGTACTCGGGGAGTAATCACCGTCCACGCGGGCGTGAAGGGAAGTTACGGCATGACTTCGAGAATCGGAGATCTACTCGTCCGTTCCGGACTCGTCACACAGGAGCAGCTTGCCAAGGCGCAGGAGTCCACCAATGGCGCCGGCGGTTTTATCGGCACACAGCTGGTCCGGCTCGGCTTTGTCTCGGAAGAGGACCTTGTTCAAACAATCAGTCAGCAGTATGGGGTGCCCATCATCCAGCTCGAAGAGTATTCAATCGAGGACACGCTGCTGAGTCTTATCCCCCAGAATCTCGCACAAAAACATGTGCTCGTACCGCTCGTCCGCAAGGAGTCCTCACTCACCGTGGCCATGGCGGACCCATCCAATATCGTTGCGCTGAATGATATCAAGTTCATCACCGGACTCGATATCCAGGTCATGGTGGCGCCAGAGAGCGCGGTCCGCCAAGCGATTGAGAAGCACTACGAAGCGAATGTCTCTTACGATAAGATCTTCGACGATTTTGAGTCCGAGAATGTCGAAGTTGTCGAGCAGCAGGACAACGTTGACATCGTCGAACTCGAGAAAGCCACTGAAGATGCGCCGGTGGTAAAACTCGTCAATGCGGTGCTCACTGACGCCATCAAAAAGCGCGCCTCCGATATTCACATAGAACCCTACGAGAAAGCCTTCCGCATTCGTTTCCGCATCGATGGGGTGTTGTATGAGATCATGCGCCCTCCCACCAAGCTAAAGAACGCCATCACCTCGCGTGTAAAGATCATGGCCGAGCTCGATATCGCCGAGCGCAGACTGCCCCAAGACGGTCGCATCAAACTGAAGCTCGGAAACGGCCGAGAGATGGATTACCGCGTCAGTGTGCTCCCAACGCTGTTCGGTGAAAAGATCGTGCTTCGACTACTGGATAAGGGAAGCCTGCAGCTCGATATGACCAAGCTGGGGTTCGAAGTGAAGCAGCTTGACGACTTCCGCGAGTCGATCTCGAAACCCTACGGCATGGTGCTCGTTACCGGACCGACGACGGCTCAGGCAAAACCACCTCGCTTTACTCCGCCCTTTCAGAGCTCAACAAGCCCACCACAAACATAGTGACGGCCGAAGATCCGGTTGAATACAACATAGCTGGCATTAACCAGGCCCAGATGCACGATGATATCGGATTCACCTTCGCTTCGGCGCTGCGGTCCTTTCTGCGTCAAGATCCTAACGTCATCCTTGTAGGCGAAATTCGTGACTATGAGACCGCTGAAATCGCTATTAAAGCTTCGCTCACTGGCCACTTGGTGCTCTCGACGCTCCACACCAACGACGCACCGTCGACCATAAATCGCCTGCTCAACATGGGGGTGGAGCCATTCTTGGTCGCCTCATCAATCAATCTCATTCTCGCGCAGCGCTTGGCGCGCCGGCTTTGCCCGGAGTGCGCCGTCGAGGAGCAGGTCAACCCTGAAGCGCTCATCAACGTCGGGATCTCCGCCGCCGAGGCCAAGCAGCTCATTATCAAACAACCTCGTGGCTGCGATAAGTGCGCGAACACCGGCTACAAGGGCCGCATTGCACTGTATGAAGTAATGCCGATGAAGGAGGAGCTACGGGAGTTCGTGTTAAACGGCGCGTCGGCCGTAGAGATAAAACGGGAAGCCATTCGTCTTGGCATGCAAACGCTGCGCATGTCCGGACTGCAGAGATTAAAAGAGGGAGTTACCAGCATCGAAGAGGTGCTTCGTGTAACCGCCGCAGATTGACGGAGTACAAACTATGACTACCTTTGTATGGGAAGGCAGAAACTCTCAGGGTAAAGAGGTCTCCGGAGAGATTGAAGCCCGCGACATCCAAGCCGTCTTCAATATCCTCAAGAATCAACGCATAACTCCCAATGCCAAGAAGATTAGGGAGAAAGGTAAGGGACTCGAACGCGAGGTCACGCTGTCTCCATTCGCCGGCAAGATCAAGGGGAAGGACATCGTCATCTTCACCCGTCAGCTTGCTACCATGATCGATGCAGGGCTTCCTATCGTGCAGGCCCTCGACATTCTAGGACGTCAACAGGACGTGAAAGCATTCAAGACTGTTCTGAACTCAGTGAAAGAGTCGGTTGAAACCGGCGAGACATTCGCTGCTGCCCTCGCCAAACACCCAAGACAATTCGATGATCTGTTCGTGAACATGGTCTCAGCAGGAGAGAATGGCGGTATCCTTGACGTGATATTGGAGAGACTCGCCCGTTATCTCGAAAAGGCCATGAAGCTCAAGCGCGAGATTCAAACGGCGATGATCTATCCGGCAGTGGTTATCGGTTGCCGCAGTAATCGTCACGGCGGTGCTGCTGCTGTTCGTTATCCCCACATTCGCCGAACTATTCGCCGACTTTGGCGCCGCATTGCCGCTGCCGACTCAATTGGTTATCGACCTTTTCTAATTTCTTCGTGGCCTGGTGGTACTTGATCTTCGGGGCCTTGGGAACTTGTGCCTTCTTCTTCATCCGCTTCGCCAGAACGGATCGCGGCAAAGAGGTAATTCACCCTATCGCACTCAAACTGCCTATATTCGGCAAGATTATTCAGAAGGTAGCAGTTGCCCGCTTCACCCGCACACTGGGCACTATGCTCAGCTCGGGCGTCCCAATTCTTGAAGCTCTGCTCATATGCTCACGCACAGCCGGCAACAAGGTCGTAGAGCGTGACGTCCAACAGGCCCGTATCGCGATTTCAGAGGGTAAATCAATGGTGGAACCACTCTCGGAGTCGGACGTGTTCCCGCCTATGGTTGTACAGATGATCGCGGTTGGAGAATCTACCGGTGCCCTCGACGCCATGCTTAATAAGATCGCCGAGTTCTACGAGGATGAAGTCGATACAGCGGTGGCTGGTATGAAACAGCTCATTGAGCCGATCATGATATTGGTGCTCGGAGTAATTGTCGGAGCGCTCGTTATCGCCATGTACCTGCCAATCTTCAAGATGGGTACGGTCATCGGTTAGTTATAGGAGAGGGACTCACTCGTGTACGCAGAGCCTGCAGCACATTCTGCCCACACGCCGTCGCTTGAATTAGCAGCGATCGCGCGCGCGCGTTTGCTGCTTATGGCAGGAGCGCTCGCGCTGGTGATAGTTAACAGACTGCTGCAGACGGATGTCACCTTCTTTGGCGACGCATGCTTGATCGCATTGGCGGCCCTGTTTCTGCTTGGGATGCGGGTGGGTCTTCCTGGACGCTGGGCGACGCATCAGCGGCCTATGCGCTTGATCCTCCTCGCTCTTGATGCCGCGATCGCTACCGGGGTTATTTACCTCACCGGCGCATCCGCGAGTCCATTCATTCCGTTGTATCTTCCTGTGGTCATGCTTGCCGCCATCCTTGCGGGGCGGGCGCCGAAGCGCTCGTGATCACTGCACTGATTACCTGCGCCTATTCGCTCGTTGCCTACGGAGCGCTCTATGGCTGGCTCCCACTGCCTTCTGGGGCCTTGCGCTTGGAAAGGCCTCCCGGCGGATTGGCCCTGCAGATCATCGGGCTCGCGTCGAGCATGGTGCTGGTAGCAATAGGCACAACCTACCTGGTGCGAAGACTGATCGTGAGTACTGCCCTGGCGGAACAGTCAAGGAAGGATCTGACCACCTTAGGCCACCATCAGTCCGAGCTCGTCAACAGCATTTCTGATGGAGTGATCGTGTCCGATGCGCATGGATGCATTCGCAGCATCAATAATGCGGCAGTGGTTTTGCTTGGCGGGACGGAGGAATCCTTCAAGGGTGAGCGACTGGCCTCGGTTCTACGGCCCTTCGTGCCCAAAGGGGGTATCTCTCGGCGCACACGAATGGCCTGAGGAGATAAGTATCCCCAGATCAGGTGACGTCCCACTGCACGTTACGATGACCCGATCGGAGTTGACCGATTTCGAAGGTAGACTCTCGGGTTACATAGTTACCCTGCGTAACGTTACCGAACTTCACTCAGCTCAAGAACTTCTCGCCGTGCATGAGCGCATGGCCCAGCTCTTAGCCTCCAATGAAATCGAGGAGGTCCTCCGCATTCCCGCGCTTGACCGAGTTTGTAGGGGAGAGCTCGGTAATCAAGAAGGTGTTCCAGTTGATTCAACGGGTCGCACCGACAGACACGACCGTGCTGATCAACGGCGAGTCGGGGACCGGTAAGGAACTCGTGGCTAAGGCGCTTCATCGGGAAGCTTGCATTCGTCAGGCCCCTTTGTCCCAGTCAACTGCGGGGCGATTCCGGAAACCTTGATTGAGAGCGAGCGAGCTGTTTGGCCACAAGCGGGGTGCCTTCACCGGCGCCGATGCAGACTCCATCGGTCTCTTCCGGCAGGCCGAAGGGGGGAACAATATTTCTGGACGAGATTGGGGAGCTGCCCCTTTCAATGCAGGTGAAACTCTTACGGACTATCCAGGAGCGCAACGATCCGTCCTGTCGGCAGCTCGAAGGAATATCCCTATCAACGTGCGCATCATTGCAGCGACGAATCGTAACTTAAAGAAGGAGATCGAGCGCGGAGCGTTCCGTGAAGATCTCTACTATCGTCTCAATGTAATAAGCATCAGCCTTCCACCACTCCGTGACAGGCGAGAGGATCTGCCTCTCCTGATGACCTCGATTTTGAATCGAATCGTGCAAGGCGGCACCCTGCCGACGATATCACCGGCCGCAATGGCGCTCCTCAACAGCTACTCCTATCCGGGCAATGTGCGTGAGTTAGAGAATATATTGGAGCGCGCCTACGTTCTGGGCGGCCAGGTCATCCTCCCCGAACACCTCCCCGAGCATCTTCAAAAAGTCGGTCTCGGAGCATCGGCAGTCGAGGCTGGACCTCGTGAAACCGCGATCATTGAACGAGATGACATCGCACTTCCGGTCCAGCTCGATGACATACTGGGGGCAGATTGAACGAAAGTATCTCGAAGTGGCGCTGCTTCAGGCGCGCGGAGCAAAGAAGCGTGCCGCCGAGCTCCTTGGAATCAACTTCCGTTCCTTTCGTTATCGACTGCAGAAGTATGGGCTCCAGGGTCAGGAGGATCAGGAGTCAGAGCTTCGCGAGCAGTAGTAGGAAGGGGAATATACACGATATCTTCCCCCTGCGCGGCACTCTCCCTCGCTACTGCCGAGCCCCCATCGACTATCTGAGCATTCGAGAATCCCAAGGAGGAAAGCAGCAACGGAATACCCTGGCGCTCGATGCCCCAGGTAAATGGCTCCCCCTTGAGGTGCAGCCAGGCGTCGGCTAGCGCCGTTTGACTGCTAAAGCGGAACGAGGAGCCTCGACGATGCGTCATACAGGTAAAGATCCAGCCCTCCGAAGAGAGTCCCAGAGCTCGACCGGTGGAGAGGAGGGCCTTCACCTCAGACTCCGTCAAATACATGGTGAGCCCCTCGGCGATGAAGAGCGTGGGAAGCGCCGCTGAGAACTCGGTGCATCGTTGCAACGCATCAGCAAGGGTGCCGTTGGCCAGATCGGCCGGAACCAGCACAGGGCTTATGAGCTTGCTCTCAGTAAGAAGCACGGCTTTGACTTGCTGGGTGGCCGGATGGTCGACTTCAAATCCCTTCAAGTCCTCGAAACGATCAAGCAGATGTGAAACAAGCGGATCAAGCCCTGCTCCGATCGCGACCACTTGTTTAGCGCCAAGACGCACCGCCTCACAGGCCAGATCCTCGATCCTCTTCTTGCGCGCAGCGAAGTGGGCAAAGAGACCTGGCACGAAGAGCCGTTCAAGCACCCCAGCCATAGCGTCGAATGGGAAGCGCGTGAAGAGAGAAAATCCTCCCACTGCTCTGCGCACTGCGGACTCCTGAGTAAGCAGAAATTCCCGAAGCCGCGCAGAAAACGCGCGCGAACTGTCCGATCGCTTGGCCAGCACAAGCAGTGCAGACATCACCAATCGGGCTGTTGCGCTGGGATTCTCCTCTCTCACTTCATCACCATGACGTTCTGGGCTGCGCTAGAAAAGGTACCCCAAGCTGTACGATTTTCCCGGCACAAGCTCGGGAAACATGAGCTCTCCCACATAATAGCCACGTTGAGGGCTGAACATCTGCCCCCGTTCTGCAGCCGCTCGCGCAACAATATTGCGACCTTCAATATCAAGACAGGCAAAGGCACCGTGAGCGAGCTCTTGGATTGCCCTTACAAAGACAAGGGTCCGCCCCTGTGAGTGCGGGTCGACGGCCCCCCGTATGGTCACCACTATGTCGCCGTCTTGCCGTCTTTGCTCTAGGTCAGCCGAGGCTACAAACGGGGCCGCCAGCAGCTGCTCGACGCGATCCAACTGACTCGCGGTCGGAATGTGCGGTCTCATTCTGCCCCAGTTTCGCATAATCTCACCGTCCGGCTCATGCCGCAGCTGCCGCACAAGCGGTGAGTCATCGTCACGGCTTAGAAATGAGAACTCCCTCTGGAAGCAGCCTCGATCAACAAGTCCGGCCCAACCAGAGCCGAGGCGAGTCTCCACAGCAAGGGCCTCTCCCTGCGGAAAGCGCGCAGCGGCCCGCAGCTCAGTCGCGCTCACTTCCCCCTCATTGTACAGGATCTCGGCTCTTCCCTCTCGATCCACCCGTATCGCAGCGGTTGAATCGGCATTGAAGAGCAGCATGCCTATCGAGCGACCCAATCCCGCCTCTCGGGCCACAAGAACTATCGGGAGCACAGGGGAAAGGGTGAGATTGGAGAAGGTATCGGTACCTTGCAGCAGGCCATCGAGCCGCCTATAAAGCTCCCGTCCGAAAGCGGAAGAGGCGCCCAGCGTCTCCGCGGCCGGGTGGCAGCTGCAATCGAACGCGACTAGTGCATCGGGTGTGAGATCTCTCACCTCTATGATCTCAGGGGTGATAAAAGTTCCGACACCCCTCGGCTCTCCCGCTTGAGAAGCAGTCAAATCCAATCGCAGCAGCTGGAACTGCGAGTTGACTCTGTCTGAGGTTGCAGCAATCAGCACCGAACTTCCCGTCGCGCTGACCGTGAAGCGCACCGTGATCCCATCGCAGGTAACCAAAGTAGTCCGATCGCCGGGGTATGCGTCGACTATGGCATCACCAAGCGTTCTATCTACTATTACTTCCCGGGTGAGTGGGTTGATACTTGTTGCTGAAAGGATGGATGCGATGGTGGCCAACTCCTCAACTGTAGGACGCTCGCCCCAGCTATACTCGCTGAGATCAAAAAGGAGTCCTTGCGGGCTGTTCTCAAGGAGCGTGTGCGCCTTATCATGCAGCGCCAGCAGGAGCCCGGCATCAAAGGAAAAGGAGATCTCGTCTTTGGGGGCCGCGTGTAATCTTTGCAAGCAATAATCGAGCACCTGTTCAGCTGAGTGCGGGTGAATGACATCGAGCCCCTCCAGTCTGACCACATTCCCGTGGATATCCAGCGCGCACTTAAAGCTTTTTTCGGAGTTGGGCGGAGAGAACACAAGCTCATAAACGGAATCGGAGCCTTGCGGCGCTTTGCTGAAAACAGCATCTCCGTCGATTTTGCCTGATATCCGAGATGCAACCATAAGCCCGTGCCGCGCGCACACCGCTTCCGCAAGGTCAAGCCGGGTCTGCGGGCTGTTCGATTGATTCGGTTGGGGCATGTGAGTAGCGACACGATTGTCACAGCGCAGTCCGGCGAGGCGGGCAGTGCGCTTTCAAGAAGCACCCAGTATTATGGAACCTTCATTGGGGATAGGCGCATGGGCAGCGCTTCTCAGCAGTGACGCCCAGAATTTTGTGATTAATAGGGATGGGAAGGGGAGAGTAACCTCCCGTCTTTACTGCTTTGTATGCAGCTCCGCGTTCAGCTCTGCCATCTTGCGGGTCGAATAGGCCTCTATGGCTCCGGTTTCGCTGTTCCTGCGGAAAAGCATGTCACTAATCCCGGAAAGGTCACGAGCCTTTACTACTTCAGCGCCCCCATTTAGGGTCACCTTAGAGCCGGCCGTCACATACAGACCTGCCTCAACAGTACAGCCATCGCCTAGTGAGATGCCGATGCCGGAATTGGCACCAAGGAGACATCCCGTTCCGACGGAGATAATTTCTTGGCCGCCGCCCGAGAGGGTGCCCATGGTGGAGCATCCGCCCCCAAGATCGGAGCCCTTACCGATAAACACTCCAGACGATATACGTCCCTCGATCATATTGGGGCCTTCAGTCCCCGCGTTAAAGTTACAGAACCCTTCATGCATGAAGGTAGTCCCTTCGCCAATATAGGCACCCAAACGAATGCGGATTGCGTCACAGAGCCGCACCCCGCTCGGAATGACATAATCAGTCATTCGCGGGAACTTATCGACAGAGTGTACGGTGAGGATGCCCCCTCGCAGCCGCCGCTCAAGCTGCCGTTGGGGCACCTCGGAAATGGCGATACACCCCTCGTCCGTCCAGGCAACATTCGGAAGCACCTTGAAGATCCCCTTCACACTAATGCCGTGAGGCTTGATTAAGCGATGGGAGAAAAGATGAAGCCTCAGATAGGCTTCGCACACATCACTAGGATCTGTGCCCGGGGCAATGAAGGCCGCAACTATTTTTTTATTGGAAGGGAGGCCCTGGGCGGCCGTATCAATCAGTCTCTTCAGGATATCGATATTGCGATGCCCGCTCTCACCATCAAAAGGCGCAAAACAGCTCAACACTTCACGGAGCTGCTCCAAGTTTGGCGTATACGAGGCGGTGCCACCCGCATGTCCAAGTATCTCCGCGAGCACCGCAGCGCTGCCAAAATTGGACTCGAAATTGGGGGAGGGGTAGAAAACCTCAAGGATGTCGCCATCGCCACTTTGCGTAGCAAGTCCTAGCCCGAAAGCCTGGGGGCGCTGATAACCGCTTTTGCCCTCGATCGAGGCAACAAAGGCCTTGAAGCTGTCTTTGTCTTTTATTGAACGGGCCATGATCCACCTCCCCGATAGCGTTGCGTGCCGAGGATATCACGGCGGCCCCTGAAAACAACGAACACACTGGGGCCTTGGTCAATTTTTGCCCCGAATGACTGAGATGCGGCACATTCGAGTAGGCAAATCTGTGCCGACATTTTTTGTCAGAGTGACAATTTTTGACAGTGGGGCACCTGCAGCGGGTTTTGCAGAGCGCAAGCAACCTGCTGAATTTTCAACGGAAATCAAAACCCCTCAACTTTTTTTGGCTGGCATCCGACTTGCTCAAGTGGAAGTTCGGAAAGCACTTTGAGAGCGCTTGAGGTCAAGACAGGAGTATCCTCACAACCAGGGCCACTCCCACGCTTCCTCTCTCTCAATGGGCAGTTTTGAGAACTAGTCCACAAGAACAGTTCGAAACAACTCGAAAGGAGAGACTAACTATGAAGAGGAAGGAAGAGGGATTTACCCTAATTGAACTCCTCGTGGTAGTGGCGATTATTGGTATTCTCGCTGCTATCGCGATTCCGCAGTTCTCCGCCTACCGTCAACGCGGCTTTGATGCCCGCTCGGTGAGCGATCTGAGAAATGCGGCTAACGGTGAAGAGGCATACTTCGCTGATAATGAGACCTATGCCGATTGCGACGAGACAGACTGTGATGCGACATTGCCGGGCGTACAGCTCTCTGATGGCGTAGACATCACTATGACCGCCGTTGCTGGACCGCCAGAGTCCTTCACGGGCTGTGCGTTCCATCCAAATGGAAGCCGCAACGCCGCTGGTACTGGCTACGGCTGGGATAGCGCTGCGGGCGGACTTGACCCAACTCCTGGTGGTGGCGGCTGCTAATAGCCCACTGCTAGTCTAGTGGAAGGGAGCCTTCGGGCTCCCTTTTTTTTTGCTTGCCCGAATCGGTACTTCTGCCGTTGTATAGAGATCAAGCCTGCCTACACTTACGACGACGACGATGCTGGCACTTATCTCAGCTTTGGTAATTTCCATCACCGCGGTAGTAACGTCATCGGTGTACCTGGAGCAGCAGCATCGCGCACCTATCAATGCACGCAGAGACGAGGCGCTCTATTTGCCCCACCGCGGTGCGGTTCGCTTCATCGCCTTCGGATACAATAACGCGCTCTCTAATTACTTGTGGTTCCACACCATCAACTACTTTGGAATTCATTATCGTGGTGATAAAGATTACCGCTGGCTGGAGCACCAGTGTCGATTGGTGACAGACCTTAACCCGAAGGTCACCGACATTTACGAGTTCTGCAGCTCAATGCTGGCCTGGGAAAACAAGGAGCCCAGAAAAGGGCTCGATTTCCTATCCACCGCGATTGAACACAACCCTGAACGATGGATCTACTGGTATCTACGGGGTGTGTTCCACATGTTCTTCTTCGAGGACGACGTGGCAGCGCAGGCAGATTTTGTAAAGGCAGCCGAGTTCCCTGATGCCCATCCTATTGTCAAGCGGCTTGCAGCAAAGAAGATCGCCCTCTCTCAGGGGCCGGAGACCGCCCTGCAGTTCCTGCATTTCATGATTGAGCGCTCCAAGAGCGACGCCGAACGAAACGCCCTGAAAGACAGGGTCAAGGATGTAATCTTGGAGCGGGACTTGCAGCGCTGGAATGAGGCCTTACAGAAAGCTCATTCGAGCGATCGAAGAGTCTCCTCGCTCGAACAATTGAAGCAGGATTTCGCACTAGACCTCCCCCTTGTTGACCCCTTTGGCGGACATTACACTCTCGATCCTGAAAGCGCTGCGGTACGCACGACCTCAACGAGAAAGCCTCTCTCTGAACGCCGGGTCAAGCGCTACAATCCAACACCCAGTGAGGCGCCAAAGTGATGTGCGGCTATGCGTGCTATTGAAATCGAAAACCTCAGCTATTTCTACTACACCGATTTCCTGAGGCGGAAGATTCCCGCACTGAAGCAGGTAAACCTTTCCATAGAAGAGGGGGAATGCTTCGGCTACCTTGGACCAAATGGCGCGGGGAAAACTACTACTATTAAGTGCATATTGGGACTCATTCGCCCCCGAGTAGGGCACATTCGCATCTTCGGGCGTTCCAGCCTTGATACCGCTGCCCGCGAATCAGTGGGCTACCTTCCTGAGCAGCCCTATTTTTACGATTACCTCACCGTCGCTGAAACGCTTGAGATGTACGGAACGCTCACCGGATTGCATGGAGCAGCTTTACGGAGCGCGGTGAGCCAGAGCCTCGAGCGCTTGGATATGCTCTCACGATCTTCGAGCCGCATGCGCTCACTCTCTAAGGGTCTCACCCAACGTGTGGCGATGGCGCAAGCGATCATCGCATCGCCGCGGCTGCTCATTCTCGATGAACCCTTCTCCGGACTTGACCCGATAGGCCGGCAACAATTCCGCCAGCTGCTCTTTGAGCTACGCAAGGACGGCGTAACGATTCTCACCTCTTCGCATATCCTCAGTGATGTTGAGTATCTGTGTGACCGCGCCTCCATAGCAACAAAGGGGGAGATTCGATCAATCATCGATCTCAAGAAGCGCAATGAGGTGTTGAAAGGACACTATGAGCTTGTGCTGCGAACGGAGGGGCAAGTGCCGCCCGACCTGCTGCAACTTGCCACGCGCACTCGACCGCAGGGGCCGACCTTAGTGCTGGAATTCGAATCAGAGGAGCAGGGTAGGGCAGCGCTAGCCCTCGCACTCAATCGCCACTGCACTATTGAACGGTGGGAGTTCTGCCATTCCTCGCTTGAGGACATGTTCATGAGCGTGGTGCAACACTGACTTTCCAGCGAACACGATTAAGCTTATGCGAAAGATAGCCGCAATTGCCACAACGACCTTTCGAGAAGCCATGCGAAGCAAGGTGATGTACTCAGTGCTTTTCTTCGCGGCATTCGTAATCGCTATCGCGGCACTGTTTGGAACAGTGACTATCGGAGATCAGATCCGAGTGATCAAGGATTTTGGTCTCTTTAGCATCTCTGTCTTTACCGTTGGCTACGCAATAATCGTGGGCGCCGCGCTGCTGCACAAAGAACTTTCCCGCAAGACCGTTTACAACATCCTAGCCAAACCCGTGCACCGTTCGGAGTTCATACTGGGAAAGTTTCTCGGCATGCTCTTTACCTCACTTGTGATGGTAGTCGTGATGGGCGCCGGGCTTATGGTCTTTGTATGGCTTTTCTCAGGGGTGCCAGACTGGCTGCTGCCCCAGGCCTTCTACTTTATTTTTCTAGAACTGGTCGTGGTGTGCGCCGCTTCAATCTTCTTTTCATCGATAGTAGTAACACCGTTGCTGGCAGGATTGTTCACCCTAGGAGTTTTTCTGGCAGGTCGGTCGGCTGAGTATCTCCTGCACCTCGCAGACAAGATGGAGCTTACGGGAGCCATCAAGTCGCTGCTGCATGCGGTGTATTGGGTATTGCCCCATCTTCACCAACTGAGCATCGCCAATAGCATCGTGTACGGAGAACGGCTCTCCTTGCAGCACGCAATCTGGTACAGCACCTACGCCGCCGGATATGCTGGTGTGCTTTTGTGCTTGGCATCAATCTTCTTTCGTCGACGTGAGTTCAATTAAGCAAAAGGTGGAGGAGCCTTTCCCGACGCTCGCTACCCCTTTTAATCGCCCCCAGCCTGCGCCAGGCAAAGTGCTGTTTCAAAAGAATGCCTTATGCATAAGGATAAAATCCGATACGTTACGGTATCTCCTTGCGTCTAACTGAAGCACGGCACAGCTGCCGTTATAGGAGCAGTCATACATGAGAAAAGAATCAAAAGACTTCTTGTTTCAGCTTCTTACCACTCCTTCCCCCACTGGGTATGAGCAACCGATTCAAAAAGTAGTGAAAAGTTATGCCAAAGGGTTCGCCGACTCTATGGAGGGAGACCTGCATGGCAATCTCATTATAGGAGTAAATCCAAAAGCCAAACGCCGCATCATGCTGGCCGGTCACTGCGACCAAATCGGCTTCATGGTCACCCACATTGCCAACGAGGGCTATGTCTACGTGAGCGCTCTTGGCGGAATTGACACCGGAGTTCTGCCCGGATCCCACGTCACCATTCACGCCAAGAAGGGTCCCATTCACGGCGTATTCGGAAGGAAGCCGATTCACCTGCAAACCGAGGAGGAGCGCGGCAAAGCTAAGATCGATATTGATAAATCTTGGATCGATATCGGGGCAAAGAACAAAAAGGAAGCAGAGAAGCTTGTCCAGATCGGCGACTGTGCGACCTTCAAACTTGGAGTGACGGAGCTGCGCAATAACTTGGTATGTTCACCGGGCCTCGACGACAAGGTCGGGCTGTTCGTTGCTGTTGAAGCGGCCCGGCTTTGCTCAGAAGCGAATGTGAATGTCGGTGTTTTCGCGGCGAGCACAGTGCAGGAGGAGGTGGGGCTCCGTGGCGCACGCACCGCGGCATATGCGATTGATCCGGAAGTCGGAATCGCAATTGATGTGACATTTGCCACCGATAATCCCGGCACAGAGAATCCAAAGGCGGCGCCATGCAAGCTTGGCGCAGGCCCTGCGATCGTGCGCGGTCCCAACGCCAACCCCGAAGTAGCCGAACTGCTCATGTCAGCCGCCAAGAAGCACAAGATTCCGCATCAACTTGCGCCATCTCCAAAACTTCTCGGCAACGATGCGAATGCAATTCAGGTCTCACGAGCTGGAGTTGCTGCTGGTTCAATTGGAATTCCGAACCGCTACATGCATACACAGGTGGAGGTGTGTGACCTCGTTGATCTTGAAAACTCTGCTAAACTACTGGCGCACTTTGCCCGCAGTATTACCGCCAAGACCGATTTTCGATTGGCGTAATCCACAATCCACCGGCAGTAACACCAGCGTACATCCGACGAGGCTCACATAAGCCTCCTTATTCGCTCCCTGTACTCGAGAGCAGAGTCAATGATCAGCTCCGTAAGCTCAGCGGCGCAACTTTCGCCACCATCGCCTACCGCAAGGCGAAGGAACGGTCGAGAGGCTTCGGCCATCGCCGCTGCTGCTGAAATCCGTGGGCAACTAAAACCAAAACTGACCCCTTTGGTCAGAGGGATATGGCAAATCTGGGCCTTGCGTAAGAGCAGCTCGATAAACGCTTCAAGCGATTCTCTCACATTTAAAGCCGGATCCTGAAAAGCAAACGTCACCAGTGAACCACAATGGCTAAAAGTGGACGCTACTGGTCTGCCAGGGTGCTCAGCGAGCAACGGAAAACATGGAACAAAATAGTTGCTTAGCCGCTCATGGCAGGTCGTCACTTGCGTCTATAACCGCAAGTTCGCCACTGATCTGCATGCTTGCCGCGAACGAATCCGGGGGCCCACGACATGCTGCCAAGGATGGCAATCATCATTTGCCTTGCCTTTTATCCTTCGCTACTCTGGCAAGTCTCCAAAGTAATTGGCGAAAGCAGCAGGTATAGACCGGCTGCCTAAGCAGATCGAAGCGATAAAATGCGTATGAAGTCATTTTCACCCTCCGACCCCTTTCCAAGCTCCTACGAAGCCACCCAGACCGAACAGCGATGGCAGCAGGTATGGGAACAAGAAGGGGTGTACCGATGGGAACCCACTGCGAACCGCGAAGACTCGTATGTAATCGATACTCCTCCACCCACAGCCTCCGGCTCATTACACGTCGGACATATTTTCAGTTACACGCAGACCGATATTTTGGGCCGCTTCAAACGCATGTCCGGCAAGCAGGTATTTTATCCGATTGGTTGGGACGACAACGGTCTCCCTACTGAACGACGTGTACAAAATTTTTTCCGTATCGGATGTAATCCGCAGCTTCCTTTTGACCCATCATTAAAATTTGACCCCTCACAACCGGCAGGGGACGGACCGCTTAAGCCCGTATCTCGTCGCAACTTCGTAGATGCCTGTTCCGCTCTGACTATCGAAGATGAGAAATCATACAAGCAGCTTTTTAAACGTCAGGGCATCTCCTTTGACTGGCGATTCGAGTATGCAACCATCGATGCCCACTGCCGGCGCATCTCTCAACTTTCATTCCTTGATCTGATCAAGAAAAAGTTTGCCTATCAACGCTACGCGCCTACGATGTGGGACGTCGATTTTCGCAGCGCGGTCGCGCAAGCAGAAATTGAGGATAGGGAAATCGATGGGCTCTTTTACAGCGTCCGTTTTGATGTGGAAGGGGGTGGAGACTTTACCATTGCTACCACGCGCCCCGAGCTGCTCCCGGCTTGTATCGCGGTAGTTGCTCATCCGGAGGACGAACGGTACCGCCACTTATTTGGCAAAAAGGCGATTACTCCGTTATTCCGTGCTCCCGTGCCTATCATCGCGTCGGAAGTGGCAGAAAAAGACAAGGGCACAGGCATAATGATGATCTGTACTTTTGGTGATCTTACCGATGTGCAGATTTGGTCACAGCACAAGCTGCCGCTCCGTCAGATCATTGGATTTGATGGACGCATCGCAGAAGCAACTTTTTCCCCCTCTGGTGATTTCACCAGCCTTGACCCAACCCAAGCGCAGAACGCCTATGCGCCACTAAAGGGCACCAAGGTTGAGGAGTGCCGCCGTCTGGTCGTGCAGCAGCTCAAAGATGCCGGTCGAATCGTTAACGAGCCAGAAAAAACCCGTCACTCAGTGAAGTTTTACGAGAAGGGAACCAAGCCGCTTGAGATTATTCCATCCAGACAATGGTTCGTGAAACTTCTTGAATTTAAGGAGCAGCTCGTCGAACAGGGCCGTAAGATTGTATGGCACCCAAATCACATGCGCATGCGATATGAGCATTGGGTAAATGGGCTCAACCAAGATTGGTGCGTGAGCCGTCAACGATTCTTCGGAGTTCCATTTCCCGTCTGGTATCCATTACAGGCAAATGGAGCCGTTGATTGGGACAACCCAATATTCGCTCCTGCCGAGAGCCTCCCGGTCGATCCCGCATCAGATGTACCCGCCGGATATACCGAAGCACAGCGCGGCCAACCTGGCGGATTCATGGCCGACCCAGATGTAATGGATACCTGGGCCACATCCTCAATGACGCCGCAAATCCAAAGTCACTGGATGCAAGATGGAGAGCGCCATCGTCGGCTATTTCCGATGGATGTGCGGCCACAGGCTCATGAGATTATCCGTACCTGGGCTTTCTACACGATCGTAAAAGCTTGGATGCATGAGGGGCAGGTGCCCTGGCATCACGCGGCGATAAGCGGATTCATAATGGACTCGGATCGCAAGAAGATGAGCAAGTCCAAGGGTAACGTAATTGTGCCATTGGCTCTTATCGAAGAGCATTCGGCAGATGCCATTCGCTATTGGGCAGCGCGCGGTCGCCTAGGCATTGATACAATCTTCGATACCAGCATCTTCAAGATTGGGAAAAAGCTGGTACTAAAGCTGTTTAATGCCACTCGCTTTATCGACATGCATTGCAAGACCCACGGAATGCGAACTCAGACATTTACTTTGAAGGACGCAACCTCGGATATTGATGTTGCGTTCATGCACTCATTGAAGGCTGATGTTTTAGAATGTGGTCGACAGTTCGAAGGCTATGAGCACTCCTTGGCACTACAAACTGCTGAGCACGCATTTTGGAGCTTCTGCGACAACTTCTTAGAGATAGTAAAGAGTCGAATTGATAATGAGAGCACAAGCAGCGAAGCGAGCCGCCGCTCGGGACTTGCTACCGCCAGTGTTGCGATCAGAGCCTTCCTACGTCTCTTCGCGCCAGTACTCCCTCATGTTACTGAAGAGCTTTGGAGCCGTTGTTTCGCCATGGAAAGTGACGCACATTGGTCGATTCATCGCAGCAAATGGCCACAGGCAGCGGAGTTTAATGAACTGCCGCACGGAGGCGATGATCTCGCATATCGCTTAGCAGTTGAAATTCTGGGTGTAGTGAGAAAGCACAAAGCACAGGCTAATCGCGGACCCCATACACCAGTGAGTCAGTTGTCCATTACCTGTACCGACTCATTACATGAAGTCTTGAAACGAATACTGCCGGAGCTAGCTGATGCGATTGTGATCCATCCGACGTGCATTAAGATTAGGCCAGACGCTGACGCCAATGCACAGGTTCAGGTTGAAGTGGAACTCGCCTAAAAATAGTTTCATAAGTGGCCCGCGCTTAGCACGAGCTGCATTTATGGCAACGCTTGGTCCTCGCCTGGACGGCGAGTGCACGCCGCGAAACCCTTGGTTTGAGGGATTTGGGATTGCACAAGCTGGACTCCGAACCGCTACATGCATACACAGGTGGAGGTGTGTGACCTCCTTGATCTTGAAAACTCTGCTAAACTACTGGCGCACTTTGCCCGCAGTATTACCGCCAAGACCGATTTTCGATTGGCCTGATCATAACGCGCGCGTAACGAATCCCTGACATTCCCGAAACAAATGGTACTCTGACGCCGTAACCACAATCGATCTCTTGCCTGACGCACTCTGATCTCAGCACGACGTGTTTTCAATGTATAAGCGCGTCGTTAGAAGTTCCTTAGAACCCGTTTCTGATCTGTGAAAAGCCCACCGTGATTCTTTAACCTCGCGAGTGTCGACGACCGGACACTCATGAAAAGCGAGTAACGAATCATGCGAATCAGTGCCAGCCAGTCCGTTCCTTTCTCGTCATTGGCCTTTTCCGATGGCGCTGCTACGCGCAACACACCACCCGACACCGCTTCTCACCAGCGGGGCGAGCCGGGCACGCATTCCGACAAGACACTCACCTTTGCAGATGTGCAGTCGGTACGAAATGCTTACAAACTCGCGGCAAAGTTCTTCGCCGGTTGTCAGCTCGATATCGGGAAACAGAAGGTCTCCCTATGCGAGCACTCCTTTGATGTAGGCTTGGTGCTCCTCCTCGCTGGCGAGCGCGGAGCTCTGGTTGTCGCAGGCATTTTGAGCAATGCGCTCTCTCTTCCCCTCAAGCAGGAGCGCGAAGCAGTCCACCGCACAATTCAACGTAAATTCGGCGATTCCGTAGCCTCCCTCATTCGCGCAGTCTCTCATCCAACCTCCGATCCGTATGCCTTAGCGGCGGCTCATCTCAAAGAACGTGGCAATGCCGCAGAAGGGAGGGATATTGCAACACTGCGCTGCTCCATCAAACTCGACCTCTTAGCCAAGGCTAATGAGTTCTTCAAAAGGGCGTCATCGGGCAATGGCGCAGAAGGGGAAGGCGGTGAGTTTGCTGGTGTGCTAAAGCGACTTGAACTTCCGCGGATTGTTGCAAACCTCGGACCTCAGATCGACCAATTTGTCCAGGCCGGCGTGTCCCCCCTATTGCTGGCTCAGTTTCTCAGTGAAGCGAGGCAGTTCACCTCTTTTGTGCTCGGGGAAAGCAGCGCCCAACGGTTGAGCGCCAAGTACGGTGAGCGATATGGAATTGGTGCGATCAACTCTCCTTGCGCCGACGGATCGCCGCTTTTCCCCTCGGACTTAGTTGCTATACGCCGAGCGGCCGAACTCAGTTCAAAATACTTTGAGCATATCGGGAGAAAGTGGGGACCTTATGAGACCATCCCCCTTTCCATGCATGAGTTTGAAGTCGGCACTCTTTTGATCATGGCGGGGGAGTCGAGAGATGTTGTCGTGGCGGGGCTCCTGCACGATCTCTTTGAAGGGTATGTACAGGGCCCGGACCTGGCGCTGTTGAAGTCTGAGGTTCAATGCCTATTCGGGGAACGGGTACTAGAACTCATTGAGGGAGTGACCGAACCACAAAAAAGCAGCCAGGAAGGTAATTGGCTGCAACGCAAGATGGTGGTTCTTCGCAGCCTCCATAGAGGAGATAGGGACCTGGCCTCTGTGGCCTGTGCCGCCAAGATCTCAACGCTCGCAGCGGGGAATAAGATGTTGTACTCGGGACGCCCATTGACTGAATGGTCTTCCGGCAGCTACCACGCAAATCTGGCACTATTCCAGGAGTATGCTCAGTTCTTCCGCGATAGAAATGTTTCCCCTATACTTTTGGAGCAGTTTGAACTTGAGATTCGGCGTTTCGAATCACATAGAGGCAAGTTTACCCTGGACCAACAAGAGGGCCGTGCGGCTAATAGTTAGCCTTAGAGCTGCCTCGACCAGTCGCGGTTACCACCGGCACTTGTTCTCGGTACTTTATCTGCGGTGTTACGATGGTACTGAAAGATAGCGGCATTACGAAGATCGTGACCGGAGGACAAACCGGTGTCGATCGAGCTGTGTTGGACGTTTGCCTTACGCTTGGCATCTCCTGTGGCGGCTGGTGCCCCAAAGGGCGATTGGCAGAGGACGGCATCATCGACCAGCGATATCCGCTGATTGAGACCGACTCGGAGGAGTATGCCGTTCGCACCGAATGGAATGTGCGCGATTCTGATGCCACACTCGTGGTTTCCACCGGATTCGTCGAAGGGGGCACCAAGCTTACGGTAGAGCTTGCTGAGAGATACGGAAAGGCCTATCTCGTGCTCGATATGCACGCACCGCCTGATGTGGATACGTTCCGCCAGTGGCTTACACAGAATAGAGTGCGTGTGTTGAATGTCGCCGGCCCGCGAGAGAGTCTAGAACCGGGGACAATTTACCGCAAAAGCAGGCTGCTATTCGAACAGTTGTTCCGCTAGCCCGGAATGAATGTCGGAATTGCTGATTCCGGATACTGAGTTCGGCGGCGCTCGTCCTACCGGAGCGAACACTTGCCTGCCTTGTCCGAACACACGGAGATTGGTTTTGGGGGCCGCTATAGTTCACCGTGAGAGATGTGGAGCCTATATCGTGATTGGCTCATTCTTATCATTGACCGCTACCATCACTACTTCAGCAGTCGTTACCTGAATTGTTTGCGCCGTATCGACACCCCGCAGCGCCTCTACGTCCACCTTAATGGTGATTGACGTTCTGCCCTTCTTTACCGTGGTAGTGTAGAAGCTTACGATGTCTCCCACGAACACCGGCGCGATGAAGTTCACCTCTTTCATCACCTTGGTGAGGTACTTCTTCATCGCCACGGTGCGCGCATGTTGTCCAGCGGCAAGGTCCAATAGGCTAAGAATATGTCCTCCAAAGATGCTGCCCAAGTGATTAGTATCCCTAGGCATCATTACGGTGCGAATCGCTAAGTTACGGGTCTCTGGAGTAGTCATAAGAGAACTGTATACTATTAATTATGTGGGGGGACAGGGGCCGCTTTAATCCCCAAACCCAAGGTGTTAATCGGTTTTCATTTTTCCCAGGCTCGCTTGTGGGGTCTTTTAAGCTCGCGCTTCAGTTTGTACGCATCCCGCGGCTCTTCTTCTCTCTCCTCTTTTTTCCACTCCTTATAGGGCTCGGCATCGTGTATGTGCAGGCTCTTGTTACCGGCATTGCACTCAAAGGGTTCCAACGTAACTCTTCCACCGTTGAGCACTTTTTCAGGGAACAGCAGGAATTCAACATAGGTCGCTTCATCTTGTACGGAGAGGGTGGATTGCGCCCCTCAATTCGGGTCTGCCGCTGGATTGAACAGCAGGGAGATACGGCAACCCGTATTGAAGTGCCCCCAACGAGCGAGTGTCAGCCCGATCGCTTGGATGTAGCCCTTCAGGTACTCGATCCGGCCGCGTTTGACCCCACCCAGTATGTGCAAGCATTCCAAGGAAATGTTGAGAGGCTGCACCTCTGCAGATCCTGTCACCCCGATATAATTATCGATCTCACGGGTGCCGCACCGCGCACCAGACTGACCAGTGTGTGGGCATTCATATTGGTGAATCTTCTCAATTATCATCCGGAACTTGGACAGCAGTATGTTGCCGTGATGAAAGGGTACGATGACATGATGGCACTGCTTGGCAAAAATTATCTCGAACTGCCGGGCTTCAACTCTGTAGTTCCCCTCTCCGAGCTCGTTCCGGTAATGCTCCTGATCATTAATATCGCGGCGGTAGTCGTGATAGCGCTATGGCTTGCACTTAAAGCTCATCGCAAGGTGTTAGACTACTTTGCCTATAGCGGAGTGCTGCTCCCAATGGTGGCAGCCATCGGCAAACAGCGATTTTATGGAGCGATCTGGGCGCTTACCTTGCTTAGAGTAGGCGCATTCCTGCTGGGCGCCATTCCGTTTCTAATCATATCGTTGGCCGATTTCGTAAAAATGGACAGCGTAAGGGTTGCATTGGGAGACAATCTTCTGACCTTCGCGATATGGCTTCTTGCAATAGTGGCCGGATTAGCTTTTGCCACTCTGGTTGGTTCAGTAGCCGATTTGAAGCATCGTTTTCACCTGCTGAGCTTTGCTTATCGGTATGTCCCTCTGATTCTCTGTATCATTGGCGCATTCGTGTGGGCATTTACCTTTCTATTCGAGGGTGCGACCGCACATCTCGTGCGATCCATCACCGCCGGCACCCCGATCTTAGGAATCGCACCCATTCTTGTCGCCCCGTTATTCAAGCCGGGCACAATGGTCATCTTGATTCACATGCTGCTTACAACCGGCCTACTGATCCTCGCGCTGAGGAGTAATGCGCGCTGGTTCGCAGCCCACCTAGAGGATCTATGAGTCACGCTGAACGGTTGCATGCCGATATCGAGAACCTGGTCATCCAGTATGATGAAGGGTTCCGCTTGCGCTGTGCGGATCTGCATCTCAAGGGACATGTGTTTGCCATCCTGGGACATAACGGGGCGGGCAAATCGACCTTTATCAAGGCGACCTTGGGGTTGCTGCAACCTCTGCACGGTTCCTTGCGATTCACCTATCACGATGATGGCGTCTCTATTCCTTTACTGCCGGAGCGGCATATGGCGTTCTGCCCGGAGAACGGCGCCGTGTTTGCCGATATCTCAGTCGAAAGCTATATCCAGCTTTGGTGCCGAATAAAGCACGGCAATGCAGCCTACTATAAGCAGGACGGGAGTCGCTACATTGAACAGCTGCACATAGCTCCACTCATGCGCAAGCTCGGCCGCGAACTCTCGAAAGGACAGCGGCGACGGGTGCAGACAGCCATCGGATTTCTGCTTGAACCAAAGCTATTCTTGTTTGACGAGCCCTTCGATGGACTTGACGTTCAGCGCACGAGCGAATTAGCTGATTTGATGAGCACCGAAAGCGCGCGTATGGCGGTAATACTCTCGTCTCATCGTATGGATGTAGTAGAGCGCCTGGCCGATACAGTAATCGTACTCAGGGAAGGGCAGATCGAGGCGGCTGGTCCCACCCAGGAAGTAGCCGCTCAACTATGCGGACATACTTTGCGTATTTCAGGTCTTCCTAAGCCGGAGGAGCAGGCCGACGGGATTCGTCAGCGCTTCCCCCATTACATCGTGAACCGACTCGGCACGGAGGTTACGGTAACCGGAGAGGGGAGCCTGCCTGAAACACTTGCGCCATTATTAGAACCTTATGCAGTGCAGACCGAATTAACACCCCCGTCCTTGACCGATGCTATTAGTTATCACCTGCGGCAGGTGCGAACGACCGTCACCACCGATTAAATGCCGCGGCTTCCCTTTGCTCGCTGCCAGCAATTATTCTATGATTCGCACTTTAGTACCCCGTTCGATTTGCTGCCGACTGCACCATGCTGAACCTCATAGCAAGAAAGATATTCGGCACGAGAAATGACCGTGTCCTCAGGGCAATAGATCCCCTCGTTCGTTCGGTGAACGAGCTTGAGGCGCGCATGCAGGCACTCGATGACTCCGCCCTCAAGGATCATACTCGTATCCTGCGCGCCAAGCTTGCCGATGGGTCGACTCTCGACGAGATCCTTCCGGAGGCCTTCGCAGTAACACGCGAGGCCTCTCGCAGGGTGCTTGGCATGCGTCATTTTGACGTGCAGCTGGTCGGCGGAGCCGTACTGCACCAGGGAAAGATCTCCGAGATGAAGACAGGAGAGGGCAAAACCCTGGTGGCTACACTCCCCGCCTATCTCAATGCTCTGAACGGCAGGGGGGTGCATATCGTCACGGTGAACGATTATCTCGCGCGTCGTGATTCGGAGTGGATGGGGCAAATATATCGGTTCTTGGGGCTCTCGGTCGGTGTAGTCCTCCCGGGGATGGCAGAGCAGGAGAAGCGCGCTGCGTATGGCGCAGACATCACCTATGGCCAGAACAACGAGTTCGGTTTCGACTACCTGCGCGACAACATGAAGTTCGCGGCTACTGACCTTGTCCAACGCGGGCACCACTTCGCGATTGTTGACGAGGTCGACTCTATTCTGATTGACGAAGCACGCACGCCGCTCATTATCTCAGGACCAGCCGGCGATTCGACCGAGCTGTACTACTCGGTGAATGCGATTATTCCCCGTCTGATTAAGGGCGAACACTTCGAGATTGACGCGCGTTCCAAGCAGCCCACCCTGACTGAAGCGGGGATCGCGAAGTGCGAAGAGCTGCTCAAAGTGCAGAACCTGTACGATCCCAACAATATCGACCTGGTGCACCATGTGAACCAGGCCCTCAGAGCGCACACTACCATGCAGCGTGATGTGGATTATGTGGTGAAGGACGGCCAGATAATCATCGTTGACGAGTTTACCGGCCGCTTGATGCCCGGTCGCGCATGGTCCAATGGATTGCATCAGGCAATTGAAGCTAAGGAAGGTTTGAAGATTCGCAGAGAGAATCAAACCCTGGCATCGATTACATTCCAGAACTATTTCCGCTTGTATGAGAAGCTTTCGGGCATGACCGGCACCGCTGATACAGAAGCAGCCGAGTTCAAGAAGATTTACAACCTTGAAGTTATCTTGGTTCCGCCAAACCGTCCCATGGTGCGCGATGACCAGAGTGACCGTGTATTCCGTACCCGCAAGGAAAAGATGGACGCGGTCGTCAACGATATCGAGGAGGTGCATGCCAAGGGTCAACCAATTCTTGTAGGAACCATCAGCATCGAGCAAAGTGAGTATCTCTCACAGCTCCTCAAGAACAAGAACATCACCCACAATGTATTGAATGCCAAGCAGCATGAGCGCGAGGCGGAGATTATCGCCCAGGCGGGCCGTAAGGGTGCCGTCACGATCGCTACCAACATGGCGGGCCGTGGTACCGATATTGTATTGGGGGGAAATCCAGAGGGGCTATCCTTTCTGGAGACTGGAACGCGTGACCGCTCAAACCCTGCCTATCAAGAGTGCTTTGCCCGTTTCAAGCCGCTGTGCGAAGCCGAGCATCAGCAGGTAAGGGAGTGCGGCGGATTGTTCGTGATGGGTACAGAGCGCCATGAATCCCGGCGCATCGATAACCAATTGCGCGGACGCTCCGGTCGTCAGGGCGACCCTGGAATTTCACGATTCTACGTCTCCTTGGAAGACGATCTGATGATGCGGTTCGGCGGAGAAAAGATGCGGCAGCTCATGAAAAAGATGGGCTGGGAAGAGGGGCTGGCTCTCGATGGCCGCATGATCACCCGCGCTATTGAAAGAGCGCAGCAGCGTGTGGAAGGAATGCACTTCGAGATGCGCAAGCACGTGCTCGAATATGACGATGTGATGAACAAGCAGCGCCAGGTAATTTACAACCTGCGCCACCGCATCCTGCTCAATGAAGATCTGCGCAACGAGATTTTCTCGATGATTGACGATCTCGTTGAGGCAGCAGTGAATGCGGTGTGCGGGGATTCGAAACGCCCCCTGGAGTGGGATCTCGAACAGCTTGAGCAACGCTTCACCTTCCTCTTTAACAGCGAATTCAAGATTGCCTCCGACATACAGCTCGATCAGCAAGTGCTTTTTGATACCCTGCGTAAAGCAGCCAAAGCAGGATACGAGGACCGGATTATCAGGCTCCAGGAGCGCTTGCGGGAACTCGAAGAAATCTGCAATCGCGACTTCGGATCTATGCGGGTGCGTATTGCCGGGTTCGAGGACAAGCCTTTCACCATCGCCACGGTGGAGCAGGACACGTTGCTCGAAACTCTTGACCATCTCTGGAACCAGCATCTCCATGAAATGGATCAGCTGCGTGAAGGCATTGACCTGCGTGGCTATGGCCAGAAGAATCCGCTGCATGAGTATCAGAAGGAGGGATTTCTTCTGTTCCAGCAGCTCATCTTCTCGGTAAAGGAGACCGTTATCAGGAAGCTCTTCTTCTATGCGGTTCCCGAACCTCGCGAACTAATTCGACATTTAGAGGAGGAGGCAAAACGAAGAGCGGAGCTGCAAAAGCAGATGCAGGTCACCCATCAGAATGTGTTGCCTGACAGTGGGAATGGCCAGAAGCCAGGTAAGGAGCCGGATAGTGTGAGGGCAAAGATTGAAGCTCAAAGGGAAGCGCGCCGCAGGATGAAGCGCTAACGCGACGGGCTCCCACAACACCCTGATGCTTTAGTGTGATGTGTGCCACAGGGATTCTCATGCACCAGTTAACTTCGGAATTCTATACATGACTGCTGTCAGGGACGAATCATTCGCCCTCTACCTTCACATACCATTCTGTTATCACAAGTGCCCCTACTGTGATTTCAATACCTATGCGGTGACGACGATCCCCGAGCGCGAGTACACCAGTGCGCTGCTTGCTGAGCTTGATTATCGCGCGTCGCTTCCGGAGTGGTCCGGTCGAGCCGTTTCATCCATGTATTTTGGCGGGGGGACACCCTCACTCCTTCAACCTCAAACGATTCTAAAGATTATTGCTGCAGTCAGCAGTCGCTTCCCAATAGAAGACAGTATCGAGATTTCATTAGAGGCCAATCCCGGCACCGTGTCGCTGGAGTCGCTGCACGGCTACCGTGAGGCCGGAGTGAACCGCTTGAGCATAGGCGCACAGTCCTTTTCCGCCGAGCTCTTGAAGAAGCTGGGGAGGATTCATCTCCCGGCCCAGACCGAAGAAGCGGTGATGAACGCACGCAGCTCCGGTTTTAGGAATCTGAGTCTCGACCTCATGTATGGCATCCCCGATCAGGATCTGAAGGCTTTCGAGGAGGATGTGAGCATCGCCCTAAAGCTTGCACCTGAACATCTCTCCCTCTATTCCCTCACTATCGAGAAGGGGACACCTTTTTTTGCATCCTTTAAGAAGGGGCAACTTAAAATCCCTCACGATGACGTGGTGGCGGATATGATGGAAAGCATTCAGCATGCGCTTCCTGCTCGTGGATATGCGCGCTATGAAGTGAGCAATTTTTCCCAACCACACCGACAAGCACTGCATAACTTGGCCTATTGGAACAGCAGAGACTACATGGGACTCGGGGCGGGAGCCCACAGCGCCGTATACTTGACTGAAGAGGAGGGGGCGCCACTGCTTCCAGTGCGTTGGTCAAACGTGGCCCTCCCCAATCGCTATATTAGGGATGCATCGGCACAGGGCCACGCGGAAGCCTGGCGCGACGCGCTCGACCTTAAGGCGGCTATCTTCGACTTTATCTATCTGGGCCTCAGGAAAACGGCCGGAATTTCCCTGCTTGAGTTTACGCAGCGCTTTGGGCAAACCGTGTACGAAGCATACCCCGCCCAAATTGAGGTGTTCGCAGAACAGAAACTCCTCGCCGTCAATGACGGAGCCTTGGCCCTGACCCCTGCCGGGATGATGGTGCTCGATTCGATACTCGAAGATCTGAATGAGCCGAGGACTTCCAAGCCGCATCTGCACCCTAGCCCGGAGGCCCATGTCTCCTAACATCCAAGTTACATCCGCAGGACAGCCTGCCCAGTGCCGGCGCTGTTCCAAGGAGATCGCCCTAGAGGCAGTGTACTGCAGCTTCTGTGGAACTGTTCAGAGAGCCGTCCGTATTTCTTTGCGTGGCTGGGTTGTAATTATTTCACTTGCCCTGCTCGTGGGTTACGCTCTTTGGACGGCACAACAAGAGCTGGCAGGAGAGCTGCCCTCTCAACCCTTTCAAGCGGCCCAAGCCGGGGCTTCGAGCGCTCCCCCCTTGCCGCAGGCTCAGGTTATGAGCGCAGAGGATCTCGACGCGCTAAGGAAAGCAACGCAGGACAACCCGGATTCGCTGGAGGCGTGGAGCGCGCTCACCTCGGCACTTCTCAACCACACTCAGGCAGCGCCCGATGCCGCCCCGGATCTTCTGTTCGAAGCAATCGAGGCGCTCAAGCAGATTCTGCGGATAGACCCGGTCAATCAAGCAGCGCTGCTCAGCATGGCTGAAATCTCCTTTCGCCGGCAAGTCTTCGATAAGGCTGCCGAGTACTATGCACGTTACCTGGTGGAAAAGCCCGAGGACCTTAGAGCGCGTGCTCGTTTGGGCAGCACCTATACCTTTATGAACAATGCGGCGAAGGCCGAGCAGGAGCTCCGCAACGTGCTGAGTGTCGACAGCCAACATTTCGAGGCCAATGCATATCTGGCGATCGTGTTAATGCAGGCAGGGAGGCAGGATGAAGCGAGGGAATTTGGCCGCATCGCTCTTCAGCATGCCCCTAACGAGGAAGCTAAATCACGCCTGGCCTCTTTTCTTGGAGAGACACCGCCCCGCAAGGATGCGGATCGCCTTGCTCCCGTGATCTCCTTCCTGCGTTCCCATCCGGTGGCCGGACCAAAGTTCGTGGGCGTCGAAGATAAGGAGGGCGAGATTCGGATCTACTTCCGCGACTTCCCAATGCATGCGATGCCGGAACCAGTTCGAGAAAAGTTTGTTCAAGAGGTCCTCAACCGTATCGAGGGAGAAGCCCCAGTGCAGTTCCTCGACAGCGTCTCGGGCAGCCTTTTGCATTCAGTGAAAAAATAGTGAAAAGTGCGGCCTGGCAGGTCGCGCAGTTGCCGTTTTCATTAAACAAGTGTTTAATAAGGGCCTATGCCGGCCCCTACTCCCCGATTACAATCTCAGGCCACCCGTGAGCGCATCATTGATGCCGCGGCATTGTGCTTTGCCGAGAAGGGGTTTCAAGGGGTTACCGTGCGTGATCTCGCAGCCGGACTCGGAGTACACTACAGCCTCATTAATTACCACTTCCGCAGCAAACTGGAGCTGTACCGAGAGGTAGTACAGAGGGCCTGCGCCTCTCCTCGCTACGCCGAGATATCGATGCACGCGAAGCGGCAGGTCGATCCCCACGCACAGCTGGTGCAAGCCATTAGCCATCTGTTAAGTGAATCGTTGAGCAGGAGAACAAAGAATGGCTGGCAATGCTGTGTCGTAGCCCAAGAGTGCCTTCGCGGCAGCGACATGCTGCCCAAAGTGATCGCCCCTGCGATCAGGCCTCAGTTTGAGTGGATCGCAAGGCTCATCGCTCAGTTGCGCGGCGAGAAGACAGTATCGCTTGAGGCTCAATTCGCCGCGTTTGGCCTGTTTGCCCAGGTAGATGCATTGGTTACGTACCGTCCACTACTTGCTGCGCTCGTTCCTAGAATGCGCGGGCGAACCCAGAACTTACGCTGGTGCGCTGAGCAGCTAGCAGAGGCCGCGGCTGCTCGGCCTGTACGACATAACAGAGGTTCTCGAAAGAAAGGTCGATCGGTATGAAGCACAAGATCCGCACGCCTATGTTCTATGTGATCGCAGGGTGCACCGCCTTTGTGGGGTGCCTCGTGCTGTATAAGGCGATCGCCATCTCTATTGCCATCGCTCAAAGCGGTAAGTTTGCACCTCCCCCCGATGCAATCTCGACGATGAAAGTGACGCTCGAAGAGTGGCAACCAAGTATCGATGTAGTGGGTTCCCTTGAAGCGATCGAAGGAGTCACCATCAGCGCTGAAGAGGCGGGCAGGGTAGCATCGATCAATTTCGAGCCAGGGTCGGAGGTGAAACGAGGTGTAGTGCTTGTGCAATTGGATGTTTCCGTGGAACAAGCAGGACTTCGCTCGGCCGAGGCCGCAGCCAAACTCGCTAAGCTCAACTTCGACCGACTAAGTGCTCTGGTCTCCCGCAAGCTTTCACCTCAGGCCGATCTCGATACAGCCGCCTCGGAGCTTGATCAGGCTGTGGCTGCTGTGAATGAGATGAAGGCAAGGATCGCGCGCAAAACCATCGTTGCTCCCTTTGATGGGAAGACCGGCATACGTGAGGTCAGCCTTGGCGAGTATGTGGATGCAGGGCAGGCTGTAGTGCCGTTGTTTCGGGTCGATTCTCTCTACTTGAATCTCGCCGTGCCGCAGCAGGTGATCGATCGTGTACAGCCTGGCTACACCGTACGCTTCACTGTTGACGGCTACCCGGGTGAAAGTTTCTCAGGGCAGGTCACGGGCATAAACCCTCAAGTTGATCCCAGTACGCGCAACGTACGGGTACAAGCCACGGTCAACAACGATCAAGGCAAGCTGAGGCCCGGCATGTTTGTGAGCGCAAATGTCGTACAGCCCGAAGTGCGCAAGTACATCACGGTGCCCGCGACCGCAATCAATTATGCCCCTTACGGCGATTCAGTGTACGTCATCGAAAAGCAGACGAGCCCAGACGGTGTGGAGACGCTAACGGTACGCCAACAGTTCGTGCAGACAGGTCAAACACGCGGAGATCAGGTGGCTATAATCAAGGGACTCAAGCCAGGAGAGGAGATTGCAACATCCGGTGTATTCAAGCTCAGGCCTGGTGCAGCGGTGCAGGTAGACAATTCCGTCCAGCCTAGCAATGAGGCCAACCCCACCCCAGCCGATATTTAGTGTAGAGAGTCCGCCATGAAATTCACTGACATTTTTGTACGGCGACCAGTACTTGCTACCTGCGTGAACCTCCTCGTGTTGATTGCGGGTATCGAGGCACTCAGAACCCTCAATGTACGCCAGTACCCCAAGAGTGACATGTCCGTGGTCACGGTGACGACCGCTTACGTGGGGGCGAGCGCAGATCTTGTACGAGGCTTTGTGAGTACCCCCCTTGAACGAGCCATCGCAAGCGCAGATGGCATCGAGTATCTGGAGTCGTCGAGTAAGTTAGGGGTCAGCACAATTACAGCTCATTTGCGCTTGAACTACGACACAAACGACGCGCTCACCCAAATTCAATCCAAGGTCGCTCAGGTGAGGAATGACCTGCCACCGGAAGCGGAAGCCCCCATCATAAACGTTGAGTCCTCAGACAACCGATTCGCCTCAATGTATCTGAGCTTCTACTCCGATGACCTGGAACAGAATCAGATCACCGATTATCTCGTACGGGTGGTCCAACCAAAACTTACTGCCGTGAAAGGGGTGCAGAAGGCCGATGTGTTGGGGGCTCGCACCTTCGCCATGCGCGTCTGGCTAAAGCCGGACAAGCTGGCAGCTCTCAAGATGACCCCTAGTGAGGTGCGCGAAGCACTCGCCCGCAATAACTACCTCGCTGCGGTGGGGAGCACCAAGGGTTCAATGATTAGTGTCAACCTTACGGCGAACACCGATCTCAGAACCCTTTCCGACTTCAAGCAGCTCATCTTGCGCGAGGATAATACTACGGTGATTCGACTCTCCGATGTTGCCGATGTGGTGCTGGGAGCGGAGACCTACGACGAAGAGGTGCGGTTCGATGGACAACGCGCCACCTTCATGGGTGTGTGGGTACTTCCCAATGCGAACGCACTTGAGGTGATCCGCAATGTACGCGCTGTGATGCCGGAAATTCAGGCTCAGCTCCCTTCAGGGATGAAGTCGGGTATCCCCTACGACGCCACGGCCTACATAAATGACGCGCTCAATGAGGTAACCAAGACTCTCCTTGAAACCATTCTCATAGTAATCGTTGTAATATACCTCTTTATCGGCTCATTCCGTTCGGTGCTGGTACCTGTGGTCGCCATTCCACTTTCGCTGATCGGAGCTGGGCTGTTCATGCTTGCGCTCGGTTTCACCATTAATCTTTTAACCCTGCTGGCCATTGTTTTAGCAGTGGGGTTGGTGGTCGATGATGCCATCGTCATGCTCGAAAACATCGAGCGCCATGTGCAGGACGGCATGAAGCCCTTCGATGCTGCTATTCAGGGTGCACGCGAACTAATGGGGCCCACAATCGCCATGACCATCACCCTTGCCGCCGTGTACGCCCCCATTGGCTTCCAAGGCGGGTTAACAGGTGCGCTCTTTCGTGAGTTCGCCTTTACCCTTGCCGGAGCAGTGATCGTCTCGGGCTTCGTCGCCATTACCCTTTCTCCCATGATGTCATCAAAGCTCGTTTCCAAGAATCACACCCCCTCGCGGGTGAGCCGGTTCGTGGGTGATTTCTTCAATCGGCTGCGGGAGCGTTACGGTCGCGCACTCCAGGCCACACTTCGGCTGCGTGCCGAGGTCCTTACAGTTGCGGCGGTGATGATGTTTCTCACAGTCCCGTTCTATCTCTTCTCCAACAAGGAGCTTGCCCCCAGAGAAGATCAAGGGGTCCTCTTTAGCATCATTCAGGCCGCTCCTAACTCCTCAATCGAACAATCATCGCTGTATGCCCAGCGGGTAGTACAGGCTTTTCATTCCTTTCCGGAGTATGCCCACACCTTCCAGCTGATGACTCCCACCTTTGGGTTTGGCGGCATGGTGACTAAACCGTGGAGCGACAGGTCAAGGAGCACCCTTGAAATGGAGGGGCAAGCATGGGGCATGCTCTCCTCGATCCCGGGAATCCGCACGATTGTTACCACTCCGCCGCCGCTTCCCGGAGGAAGTGATTTCCCCGTCGAGTTCATCATCGCCTCAACCGCCGAGCCGATTCAGCTTCTTGAATACGCTAACCGGCTCGTGGGTGCCGCGTTTGAAAGCGGACTTTTCATGTTTGCGGACACTGATCTCAAATTTGATCAGCCAGAGAGTGAAATAGTAATTGATCGTGATAAGGTTGCAGCGCTCGGGCTCGATCTGACCACTGTAGGACAAGATCTCAGCGCTTACTTAGGAGGCAACTATGTGAATCGCTTCTCTATACAGGGGCGGAGTTACAAAGTAATCCCGCAGGTGAAGCGTTCAGCACGGCTCAATCCGGATCAGATATCCAGCTACTATGTCTCCGGCCCTAATGGACAGGTCATCCCCGTTTCAACCTTCGCCCGCATCAATAGCACCGTCACTCCCCGATCCTTGAATCGATTTCAGCAGCTCAACGCCGCCAAGATCCAAGGGGCACCGCGACCTGGAGCGAGTATTGACCAAGCGCTCTCATTCTTAGAAGCCGAAGCAGCGCGTATCTTGCCCCCGGGCTTCTTTGTGGATTACGCCGGCGAGTCGAGGCAACTGCGCACAGAGGGCAACGCACTGCTTGGCACTCTTGCCATGGCATTTGTGGTGATCTTTCTCGTATTGGCTGCGCAGTTTGAAAGCTTCCGTGATCCCTTTATCATTCTCTGCGGCTCGGTACCGCTGGCCCTTGCCGGCGCATTACTGTTTCCATTCCTTGATCTCACAAGCATCAATATCTATTCACAGGTCGGTCTTATTACGCTGGTTGGACTCGTCTCCAAGAATGGTATTTTGATTGTCGAGTTTGCGAATCAGCTCCAGGAGAAAGGGCATGACAAACTGACCGCTATCCAAGAGGCCGCCGTGACGCGCTTTCGACCGGTGCTCATGACCTCGGTGGCAACAGTAGTTGGTCACTTTCCGTTGATCCTGGCTTCAGGGGCAGGCGCGGGGGCCCGTAACAGCATCGGCACCGTGCTCGTTGGCGGGATGACGATCGGAACGGTCTTTACCCTATTCGTAGTGCCCTCTATCTACATGCTGCTCGCACGTGACTACTCGGATTCTAAAGAAGAAGCGACGAAGAGTATTCCCACAATCCAGGCTGTCGCTCATTAGGACAGTTGGTTGAACAGAATGCTGCCTTGCCCTTGCTTGGCGAATTCCGACTTGCGGCGTAACCGAGGAGGTTGACGATCGGAGCTTTATTGAGCGCCTTCGCCGGCATAGAATGAGCGCGTAGTGCTGAGCACGCTTCCCCGCGCCGCCGATTGGTTCATGCATAAGGAGATTCCAATGCAGATTCGCGCTGCTTCACACGGAGACATCGCCCCCCTTGCCGCCATATATGTTGCGGCCTTTAAGGTTGTTGATCCCTCTGAACGCTGGACAGAAGCACGCGCAGCGGAGCTCCTGTCATTCTTCCTGAACGCTCAGCCCCGACTAGCATTCATCGCTGAGATCGACGGCCAAGCCATAGGCGGAATATGCGGACTGTTAAAACCCTGGTGGGATGGCGCCCATCTGGTTGAAACCGAGATCTTCGTTGCTCCAGAATCGCAGCGCCGTGGAGTTGGACAGGCTCTCCTTAGCCACTTCATCGCGACAGCGCGGGAAAAGCACGGCGCTACCATCATGGAGTCGATTACCTTTGCAGATCTCGATTTTCCTGCCTCATGGTACATGCGGCTTGGGTTCAAAGATAAAGTGAGCTGGAGAATGCTTCACGGAGAGACGGAAACACTGGCGAAGCAGCTCCGCCGCTAGAAGTCATTTTTAAAGTGGCCATGGATGGCCATTTAAAAATCGCTCCAAGCTCGGCGTAGGGCCCGAAACGCCTACGCCTCGCGCGTCGCTCCAAACGCATCCGGCGTTTGCCGCGCCATCCCTGGCGCGGCTAGAAGCTATTTATAGAATAGCTTCTAGGGATACGGCGAATAACTGCAGCGTATCCCTAGAGATATCGAGACCGTACTAGGAGACTGCCTAAGTAAGAGTGGTAGCCGTTAGTGCCGCCAGAGCGGTCTCCAGGAAGAGTATTTTGCTGGCTTGTCGATTTCGGATCTCTCCTTTGGTACATTTTGTCTTGGCATCGCTCGCGCAGCGTGCGCACACTCAGAGCTGGTCTTTCCTTACAGTGCGCGATCCTGTCAACGAAACTGTGGAGTTTTAGATGAGAGCCGCCCTCTGTATTGTGCTTCTGCATGTCTGGGCGCTGGCCTGCCCCGAGATAACCAAAGCGGATCCTTTTTCTCCGCAGCGTGCCCTGAAAGTTGGTGTCATCCAATCTCTTACCGGTATTGCCGCTGAAGACGGGAAGACTACGTTGCAAGCTCTTCAGCTTGCCGCCAACGAGCTGAATAGGGACGGGGTTACGCGAGTCGAGCTTCTCGTTCAGGATGACGGCACGGAGGCAAAGAATGCAGTTACGGCATACAAAAAGCTCGCCGCCAGCGGTGTTGATGCCGTCGTGGGTCCGACATGGAGCTTTACCATGAACTCCGTGATCCCGCTTGCCGCACAGGATCAGATTCCAATCATAAATACTTCAACAATTCCTGAATGCCTTGATCTTAAGAAGTCAGGGGGTGCCGCTTTTAGCACCGCTATCTCGGTAGCCGAACATGCGCGCATTTTTGGGGAATACCTCGAGCAGAAACCAACGACGACAAGTATAATCATTCATACCAACAATAGCTGGGGAGAGGCGCAGCGTGTTGCGTATCGACAGGTGTTGAATGAACAGGGCATCACCGTTCTGCGAGAGATTCCGGGGGTGAATTTTGACGCCAATGACTGGCGGGCATCGCTCCCGGCCTTAAAGGCCTTGCAGCCCGGGCTCTGGGTGCTTCTAGTAAACAGGGCAGATTTAGATACTCTTATTCGACAGATGAGAGCATTGGGAATCACAGCTCCCGTTTACGCATCGTACCATTTTGCGGACACTCTTCGCCTTCACAATCACGATAAGGTATACGGGGACGTCTGCTACTCTCAAACGTTTCAACCTACTCCATCCGAAGTTGCCTTCGCTGCCAAGTTCAAGGCCGCCTTTGGTTCCGATCCGCAAGCCTTCGCCGACAACACATACGACACTCTCTTTCTCCTCTATCGTGCCTTTGAACGGTCCCTGTTTAAGGAGGTATCGCTCCGAGAGGCCCTCATGGGCACTACCTACAGCGGAGTTGTCGGCGAGTACCGCTTTGACTCTCAGCGAACCTTTAGTATCGGCAAAGGGCTTCTAGAGTGCGTCCCGGGGCGTTAATGCTCCAGAGCAAGTGGATGACCTTGTCAGGTGAACTGCGCTGATATTCTCTAACTCGCTGATATTACTGCGTGCAGTATGAAGCGCGGGCGTCTTCCTACTCTTGTCGTTTTTAACCTAACTTCTACAATATTTAGTATAATTAGCTTGTAGATTATCATTAATTGGATTATTCCAAAGCTAACTTTTCCTGTTTTTAGCTATAAAAGGACCTTTATGACCAATCCTGAGCTCCGTAACTTCCTAGAAATCCCCTATGAAGAGCTTGAGGAGCGAAATCTGGAGGCAAAGCGCAAAGTTGAAAATCGGACGGCCGATCACACCTTACAGGAAGAGTACCTGCGCTACCTGTTCGACGAAAAAAGACTCAAAGCGGTGACGGTTTGCTTCTCGGACCTGGAGGGGCGCTTCCACATGCTCGATTATGACAAGAAGTTCCTCCTTAGCTCGCATGACAACCTCACTTTTGATGGCTCCTCGATTCGCGGCTTCTCGGTGGTGCGTGAATCCGACCTGAGACTCTCCGTTGACTGGGGAAGCTTTCGTTGGCTCCCCTCCGATGTATTCGGACCTGGCAAGGTGATGGTCTTTGGTCTCATCCGCGATCGGGACGGTTCCCCATATGGCTCCGACATGCGATTCAGATTGAAGCTCTTCTTGGATGAGCTGGCCCGCGAGCATGGCTACCGAGCAAACATCTCGGTGGAGTGCGAAGGGTTTCTCTTTCAGGGTGTCAATGCAGAGCAGCGCTACACATCGCATGAGGGCTTTCAACTTGTTTCTTCCGGCGGATATTTCAATTCGCTGCCCAAAGATCCTTTGAAGCTCTTCATTGATTCACTCGCTGAGGCGCAGAGAAGTCTTGGCTTCGAGAACGAAAAGGATCACCCGGAAGTGGCTCCGTCCCAATTCGAGCTGAATTACAAATATACCGATGCATTGCTCGCCGCGGATCAACTGCAGCTTTACAAACTCACGGCGCGCCAGATCGCCAATAACATGGGGCTTACTGCGTCGTTCTTGCCGAAGCCTGTATCGGGCATTAATGGCAACGGCATGCACTGCAATATCTCCATTTCCAAGGAGAGCAAGAACATATTCTTCGACGCCAAGGGAGAAGATCAGCTGTCGAGCTTTGCATGGCAGTTCGTCGATAGGATACTCAACAACGCCAACGACATCTGCTTGGCGCTCAATCCAAGTGTGAACGCGTATCGACGGCTTGATCCGCACTTTGAGGCGCCGAATCAAATCAAATCATCGGCAGTGGATCGAACCTCGATGATTCGGGTGCCCCTCGCCAATGAGAAAGCTTCGCGCATTGAGGTGAGATCGGTCGCCCCCGATGCCGGTCCCTATCTGGCCTTCCTGACCCTGCTCCACACGGGACTACGTGGACCGATGACTGAGGCGCTCACCTCGGAGAACCGTCGAACCCGCACCCGCTTCCTTCCTGGGAACATTTATGATGCCGTGCGCCTTTTCAAGGGTAGCACCTATCTTGGGGAGATGATCGGTGAGGACAACCGCGAGAAGTTTGTCGATAGAAAACTCGCCAGTGCCGATCGCTGTCCGCGGGAGCTGGGAACAATTGTCAAAACAGAGGAGGTTCGCTTCCATCACGAAGTAACGAACCAGTATCTTTGGTCGCAATTTTAGGCCCAATGGCGCGATAGGTGGATGCGACAGTCTGCGCGCTCGAGCGTTCGCCTCGCTGCTTGGTTCTTCCGGCAAGGACTCTCCCCTCCTTTTGGCGTTTCCTTTTCTGCTCCGGCTGGGGTACAACTCAAGGCATTCGCCTATCAATTTGCATGTGTTTATGAGCAGCTCCCCGCGCATCGCTGTTGTTGGACTGGGCTACGTCGGATTACCCCTGGCATTGGCCTTTGCAAGACGTTTTCCCGGTGTTGTCGGGTTCGATGTAAACGCCGAGAAGATCGAAAGGCTGAAGCGCGGTATTGATGTCACCCATGAAGGCCTTGAGGCGGAGATCAAGGACAGCGCCATCAAGTTCACTGCCGACGCATCGGAACTCAAGCGCTGCGACTTCCTTGTCGTTGCAGTGCCGACCCCGGTAGATGGAAACCGGACGCCCGACCTGTCCCCCCTGGAGAGCGCCTGTGATTTAATCGGGCCCGTACTGCAGCGAGGCTCCACCGTGGTATTCGAGTCCACGGTATACCCTGGAGTAACCGAAGAGATTTGCGGACCGCGGCTCGCCAAGGTGTCCGGCCTAGTGCAAGGAAGAGACTTTAAGCTTGGATATTCACCGGAACGTATCAATCCCGGGGACAAACTGCACAGCTTGGAGAAGGTAGTCAAGGTCGTTTCCGGAGAAGACGCTAGAACCCTCGACCTTGTGGCCTCTGTCTATGGAGCCGTGGTAACGGCAGGGGTGCATCGCGCTTCGTCAATCAAGGTTGCGGAAGCAGCGAAGGTAATCGAGAACACTCAACGCGATCTCAACATAGCGCTGATGAACGAACTGGCGATGATCTTTGACCGCATGCAGATCTCAACGCGTGAAGTACTCGATGCCGCTTCGACAAAATGGAATTTTCTGCGATTCTCTCCCGGTCTTGTCGGCGGCCACTGTATCGGAGTTGACCCTTACTACCTTACCACCAAGGCTCAACAACTGGGGTATCATCCTCAGGTGATACTCGCCGGAAGACGCATCAATGATGGCATGGGGGTATTTGTCGCACAGCGCACCGTCAAGCTTCTTGCCTGCAATGGATTCCAAGTCCGCGGGAGTCGCATCGGCATCCTCGGTATGACTTTCAAGGAGAACGTGGCCGATGTCAGAAACAGCAGGGTCCCTGAAATTATCCAGGAACTCAAGGAGTTCGGCATTGAAGTGCTCGTGCACGATCCATTTGCCGACGCTGAGGAAGCAACGCGCGAATACGGTATTCACCTCGCTCCATTGGATGCATTGACGAATCTCGATGGACTTCTCGTTGCTGTAGCCCACGACGGATTTAAGTCGCTCAGAGCGGAAGCGCTTTGCCGGATGCTGCGACATCGAGCGATATTAGTGGATGTAAAGTCTTTATACAGCAGAGCGGACTTCCCGGAATCAGTTACCTATTGGAGCTTATGAGTGATAGGTATGCGACATGTCTCGCTGCGTTACGCGCACAACCGCTGCACTGGCTTGTCACGGGTGCGGCGGGTTTCATAGGCTCGCATCTTGTAGAGACGCTCCTTAGATACGATCAATTTGTGTGCGGCCTTGATAATTTTTCAACCGGAAGAAGAGAGAACCTCGAGGCTCTTGCTCGCTCCCTTTCCCCCGAGCACATCGCCCGTTTTCGATTTATCGAGGGAGATATCCTGGACCCTGCTTGCTGCCTCGAAGCGGCCAAGGGAGCGCAGCTCATACTGCATGAGGCAGCGCTTGGTTCGGTTTCCCGCTCCGTCAAAGACCCGGTGCTCTCTAATCGGGTCAACGTTGAAGGGTTCCTTCAGCTGCTGCTCGCCGCGCGAGCGTGCGGGGTCAGGCGTGTCGTCTATGCTTCTTCAAGCTCGGTGTACGGAGATACATCCCACTTTCCGATGGTCGAGCACATTCTTGGGTCGCTGCAATCACCGTATGCGACGACGAAGCGCTTCAACGAATTGTATGCACAGGTATTTTGCAGACTATACGGCATGGACCTGGTGGGGCTGCGCTATTTCAACGTGTTCGGTCCGCGCCAGAACCCTGAGGGAGAATACGCGGCGGTGATTCCACGCTGGATTCATTCCCGTCTGGGCGGTCAGCAATGCACCATTTTTGGCGATGGCACGACATCACGCGACTTTTGCTACGTAGACAACGTAGTGCAAGCCAATTTGCTTGCCGCTACCACTCCGGCCAATATCACAGGCGAGGTGTTCAACATCGCGTTGGGCGGAGAGACCTCATTGATTGACCTCTATTCAATGATTGATTCGGCTAGCTCAACCAATCCCGCCGACCCGCGCTTTACCAACTTCCGGCCGGGTGACATTCACAGATCACGGGCTGACATAAGCAAAGCGTCAAAAACGCTTGGATACCATCCTGCCGTCTTAGTTGCTGATGGAATTAGACGGACGGTGGAATACTTTAAGACGAGTGGCTCAAAACGGTAACTCCGATGGAAGGTCAACTGGATCTGCTTGATCCTCGGTCAATACCAGTCGCTCCTGTTCCCAGTTGGAAGGATGTATTGCAGGGTGAGCGGCATGCCCAATACTTCAAGTCCATCATGGATTTCATAGAAAAAGAGCGTGCTGCGGGGAAGGTTATTTATCCGAAGAACTCTGAAATTTTTAATGCGCTTCAACTCACCCCATTCGATGCAGTGAAGGTCGTTATTATCGGGCAGGATCCCTACCATGGTCCCAACCAGGCGCATGGACTCTGCTTCTCGGTGAAAGCCGGGGTTGCCCCTCCGCCCTCATTGCAGAACATCTTCAAGGAGCTGCAAAGTGATCTTGGCGTGCAGCCGCCGCCTCACGGCTGCCTTGAACATTGGGCAAGACAAGGAGTGCTGTTACTCAATACCTCACTGTCCGTAGAGGCGGGAAAACCACAGTCACACGCCGGGATTGGCTGGGAGCACTTCACCGATAAAGTTATTCGAGAGCTCAATCAGCACCGCAAGGGTGTCGTGTTTCTGTTATGGGGATCACATGCGCAGAAGAAGGGCCAGCTCATAGACCGATCAAAGCATCATGTGCTCGAAGCGCCGCATCCTTCGCCTCTTTCCGCCAACCGTGGTTTTTTTGGCTGCAAACACTTCTCGAAGACCAATCAACTTCTTACCCAACAGGGCCTCACTCCTATCAATTGGTGCGTGCTCTAGAAGCTATTTTTTAAATAGCTTCTAGCCGCGTCGAGCTTGGGGCGACTTTTAAATGCCCCTGGACGGCTCTTTAAAAAATGACTTCTGGGAGAGCACTGAACTTATTCAGCGTATCCCTAGTGGCAGTAATTCAGGCCATTGCGTCGGCGGCACTCTCGGACTTCTTTTTCCCTTTTCCCTTTGCTTTTCCCGACGATGCCTTCTTTGCGGCGGATTTAGTTTTACGCTTCTTCGGTTGTCCGCCGTTCTCTTCGATTTGACGCGCTCTAGCCTCCAACAGGGAGATCGCTTCCTCAATCGTAATCGTATCCGGATTGCCACCACGCGGAAGAGACGCATTAATGGTCCCATCTGTCACATAGGGACCATATCGACCGCTCTTCACTGAAATCGCAGCCTGTGAGGCAGGGTGTTTCCCCAGCTCTCGCAAACTTTGAGCCTGCATGCGACGACCGCGCGCCTTGGGTGTCCGCAGCAACTCGATGGCCTGCTCAAGTGTTATAGAAAGAGGGGAGAGATCTGCGGGTATGCTGCGGGTATCCACGCCCGCTTTAATATACGGACCAAAGCGGCCGTTGGCGGCGACTATCTCCGCACCCGTGTCGGGAAACACCCCTAGTGAGCGGGGCAGAGAGAGGATCTTCAGTGCCATCTCAAAGTCCACCTGCTCAGGCTTCATGCCAGGAAGGAGTGAGGCCATCTTGGGCTTCTCGCCTCCTTCTACCATCTCGCCCATCTGTACATAGGGACCGAAGCGTCCTACCTTCAGGTAAATAGAAGCGCCATTCTCCGGATGCACGCCGAGCGCCTCGGGAGCCTTGGCCGCTTGCTGCAGGAGCTCATTGGCACGCTCTAATGTGAGCTCATCCGGGGCCAACCCATCCGGAAGACTGGAGCGTTGCTCCCCATTCGAGACAAAGGGGCCGTAGCGTCCGATTCGCACCTCCACTGATCGGCCGCTGCTGTCGGTGCCAAGGGGAAGGCCGCATACGACGCGCGGATCTATTTCCTTCTCGCCGCGCTCAACTAACGTGCTCAGCCCCGGATGGCCATTGCCGTGATAAAAGGTATTCAGATAGGTCAGGCTATCGTGTTCACCGCGAGAGATCGCATCCAAATCATCTTCCAGCCGGGCAGTAAACTCATAATCGAGCAGCTTGGTAAAATTCTCCTCCATGAGTCTGGTTACCGCCATGGCGAGAAAGCTTGGCACTAATGCATTTCCTCTTTTGAACGCATAGGTCCTGGAGAGAACCACATCGACAATAGTGGCCCACGTGCTGGGACGTCCGATACCTAAACGTTCAAGCTCTTTGATCAGACTACCCTCCGTGTAACGAGCAGGGGGCTGAGTCTCGTGTGAGAGCGCCTCTAAGCTCTTGAATGAAAGGGTCTCCCCGACCTCAAGAGGGGGAAGCACCCGCTCTTGATCGGCAATCTCGCTTTCGGGGTCGTCCGCTCCCTCCACATAGGCGCGTAAAAATCCGGCAAACTCTATGGTCTTGCCACTTGCTCGGAAGAGCGCTTCCTCGCACATCACCTCTACACTCACCCGCTTCCCTACCGCATCCTTCATTTGAGATGCGATAGTGCGTTTCCAAATCAGCTCGTACAAACGGAAGGCGTCCTGGCCTAGTCGATCTCTTACTGTTGCAGGCGCAGTGAATGCGGCGCCCGCGGGCCGGATGGCCTCGTGCGCTTCTTGAGCATTCTTAACCTGGGTTTTGTAAATACGCGGCTGCGGTGAAAGATACTCTCCTCCAAACTCGGCGGCGATCAGAGTGCGGGCTGCGTTCAACGCTTCATCCGAAAGCGATGTCGAATCCGTGCGCATGTAGGTGATAAAACCGTTCTCATAGAGAATTTGCGCGGTAGTCATTGTCTTTCGCGCTGAGAATCCTAGCTTTCGACTGCCCTCCTGCTGCAATGTGCTCGTGGTGAACGGTGCATATGGTTTCGTAACATATGGCTTCTCTTCAATAGAACGAACGGTCGCAGGCAGAGCTTTGAGTTTGTCACGCAAACGCGATGAAGAGGCTTCGTCGAGCAGAACGATCCCTTCCGGCTTGGCAAGCTTTCCCGTCGAGGGATCGAAATCCTTTCCCGAGGCCACCCGTTTTCCGGCAACCTCAAGCAGCTCCGCCTCAAACGATCCCTCCTCCTTGGTCTTTGCAAATAGCGCCTTGAGATCCCAGTATAGGGCGCGTCGGAAATTGATGCGTTGGCGCTCCCTCTCAACGAGCAGCCTCAAAGCCACACTTTGTACGCGGCCGGCGCTTAGCCGCGGAAGCATCTTCTTCCAAAGAAGGGGACTGACCGAGTAGCCATATAACCTGTCGAGCACCCGGCGAGTTTCTTGGGCTTTCACAAGATTTTCGTCTATCTCGCGCGGAGACTCCAAGGCATGCTTGATGGCCTCCTTCGTGATCTCATGGAATACGAGACGCTTCACCGGAATCTTTGGCTTGAGAACTTCTTTAAGGTGCCAGCTGATGGATTCGCCTTCGCGATCTTCGTCAGTCGCGAGCAATAGCTCGTCTGCTTCTTTGAGTGACGCCTTGATCTCCTGGACCCTCTTACGCTTCTCGCTTGGCACTATATAGAGAGGGGCGAATTTATGCTCAATGTCTATGCCGAGGCGCGACCACTTTTCCTTCTTCACTGCGGCGGGAATTTCGGCAGCGCTATTCGGGAGGTCCCGCACATGGCCATATGAAGCGAGCACCTCAAATTCCTTACCCAGAAATTTGCCGATAGTTTTAGCCTTAGTGGGCGACTCAACGATTACAAGAGACTTTGCCATGGAGGTCGAAGCAAAACTGGCGCCCACGGCACCTTGGTGTCTTAGACAATACTCTGAAATGAGGGGCGATAACGCATTAGTCCTACTTTAACGGCCACCCCGATAATTGCGTGAACCGGTGTACGATGCCGGGAAAAGTGTTCGAAATCATTCGCTCATTCTACTTTGCAAGAGCGCTCAAAAAGGCCCGCCTCATCCGCGAACCTGTTCGCGCCGCAAGCGAGCGTTCGCCAACAATTCCTTACACGTTTCCCTGTTACGGGTTCAGCTTCACGCAATAGTGCGGTTAGTTCAGAACTGAGAGAATACAGATATTTGCTCATCTCTCAAGCCAGCCCCGGACAAGACCTGCAGAGGGCGGCTCATATTTGTCAATTCATTCAATAATCTCTGATAGTTAGCCTGACGAGCCGTGTCGCTCACTCGACACGGACCCAATGCATCGCGGGAAGGGATAGCCGATGTAACGACATTTGAAAGATTACACTAGCGTACGGATGTTCTTCTCATTTATACGGGTACACTTGGAAGTACGGCTTGCCCGTATCGGAGTATAGGTTTTTTGGGTCCAGAGTTGAGTGGTATTTTTCCAATACCATTGATCCCTGGACCAGGAGGTTCCTGACTCGGTGTCGCGAACCTGTCATCACTACTGGCCAGACCCAGAAAGGAGCAACGGATATGCTCAAGGTAAGTCGCCAGGAAGGTGAGTCGATGGTGATCGGAGATCCTCACTGCCCTCTGGGCAAGGTGCATGTCTCCAAGATCCACAACCGCCGGGTGAAGCTCACATTCGAGTTCGCCAAGGAGATCCCGGTGCATCGCAACGAGGTCGCAGAGCGAATTGTCCGTGAGCGCAGATCGAAGTAAGTCTCTCCCCCCGCAGGAGTGGCGCCTTAGGGTTGAGCCTGGGGCGCCACTCCGCTTTGATGTTAAAGAGCCGGGGGATCAGACCGCAAGGTTATTGATTCGCTAGAGGGGCGCCGTACTTCCTACATCTCTCTCTTCATTCCACACAATACGTACATTGTCCCCCCAAGGCACTCGCCTATACTGTAGTGCCTGATGAAACTCTCAAGACTATTTAGGCTCTTTGCACTTGCGCTCCTCCTGACGCTGGCGATCAGCTATTCACTGAACGCCTCAGCTCCCGCGAAGATCCAACTGGTGGTCGTTTTAGTCATTGATCAGTTTCGCCCCGACTATCTCGAGCGGTTCAAGCCATTGCTCTCAGGTGGGTTAAAGTCCCTCTATGAACATGGAGTCGTCTTCACGAACGCAAGCTTCCAGCATGCAATTACTGAAACCTGTCCGGGTCATGCAACGATAGTCACGGGCGCACATCCAAAAGAGCATGGAATCGTGGCAAGTTGGTGGCTTGATCGGGACTCCAAGGACATACGCTACTGCGTAGAGGACGGCACGCATAGGAGGGCGCCCTCGACGCTACTGCGATCGACCCTCGCCGATTGGCTCAAGGCGAGCGATGAACACTCTCGGGCCTTCAGTGTCGCCGGTAAGGATCGCTCTGCTATTCTCCTTGGCGGACACTCGGCACAAGGCGCCATCTGGTTCGAGCCAGAGCAAGGCGCATTTGCATCAAGCAGTTATTACCAAGCAATCGATGAAAAGTGGCTTTCCGCGCTCAACACCGCAGTCTCAGCACGCAACTATTTTGGCTCCTCCTGGACGGCGCATCCAAGCATCGAGAAAGCGGGACGGCTCGATCGGTTCGGCCTAGTGGCACCTGACTACGGTGATTTCCATTCTGGATTCCCCCGCTCGTTGGGGGGGTTGAGTCTTGCGCCAAGTGAGGATTTCTTCAGCGACATTGCATCAAGTCCGATACTGGACGAGCTGACCGTTGACGCAGCCCTCTTTACACTCAAACAGCACAACCTTGGAGAAGGTTCCTCGACCGATTATCTCGCTATAGGCATATCAGGACACGATCGGATAGGGCATGCCTTTGGACCGGACAGCGTGGAGATCCTCGACAGCGTCTTGCGGATCGATAGCTCCTTGGCAAAGCTCTTTCATTACCTGGACTCAAATGTGGGACGGGGTCGCTACTTGATTGTAGTCACTGCCGATCACGGCATAAAATCTCTCCCCGAAGTCAAACGCCTGAAAGGGCAGTCCGTGCGGAGACTTTCAGCGGATGACTATAGCTGCGTCCAGAACGCGGGAGAGAGAATCGCGGAGGCATTTCAGCGCAGCCCGCTCTTTATTGCGAAGTATTACCTCGCCCAGGAGGCCGCTCAATCTATTCCCCGTGCGGAATTAGATAAACATGTGCAAGAAGAGCTGTCTCGTTGTGATTTCGTTGCGCGTGTACTTTCGTCCGCACAGATTGAGAGCGCTTCCCAAGATCAGCTTTCAACCGATAAAGACTTAGCGTACTACTACAATTCTCACCTCCCTTCGCGAAGCCAGGACTACTACTTGCTTCTAAAGGAATCCGTCATCGATGCGCCTGATCAGAGGACAGGTCATGGCACGATAAGCGCTGAAGATCGCGCGGTGCCGGTAATACTAATGGGTGCGGGGCTTGGACCAAAGAGAATCGAAGATCCCTTCGCTCTTCACGATCTTGCTACTACAGTGGCATCTCTCCTGGGGATATCTGGACCTGACGATGTCTCGGGAACCGACCGATCGGCCTTGTTGATTTCGCCACGGCCGGCCCCCTAGCAGCTCATGCAAAATCGCGGTTAGCCGCTCAGCATGCCGCTTCAAGCTTTTTGATCTGTCCAAGCCGCTTCAAATGGATTGCTAGCAGGGTAATCGCGGCTGGTGTCATGCCCGGGATGCGCATGGCCTGCCCTAGGGAAAAGGGGCGATGTCTTTCCAGTTTCTGTCGAAATTCGATTCTTAAACCCGCAATGCCTGCGTAATCGATGCCCTCCGGAATCCGTTGTCGCTCGATATCGCGCAGTTTCTTTACCTCCTCCTCTTGCCGGCTCAGGTAGCCATCAAATTTGAACTCCGTTTCGAGTGTCGCAATGCTATCCGCACTGAGCGTCGGGGCCTCAGGCACGTGCTGTAGAATATCGCTCAGCGATAGCTCCGGGCGCCTCGTCAGAACCGATACAAGAACGCTGTCCTTGAGCACAGCGCTGCCTGCTCCTTCCAGCCACTCATTGTTCTCTCGCGTCGGCTTGACCCGGAACTCTTTGCACCAACTGCGTCCTCTTTCCACCTCAGCAATGCGTTGCGAAGCCACCTGCCAACTTGCATCGTCCAACAGCCCGAGAGTTCGGGCGGTGGGGGAGAGCCTCTGCACTGCATTATCTTCTCGCAGGGTAAGTCGATACTCCGCGCGGGAGGTAAACATTCGATAGGGCTCATCAACACCATTCGTAACAAGATCATCAATCATCACCCCGATGTAGCCCTCACTGCGCAAAAGGATGAAGGGATCTTGTGCTTGAAGATAGCGCGCCGCATTTATGCCGGCCATAATTCCCTGCCCCGCCGCCTCTTCATACCCGGAGGTGCCGTTAATCTGCCCGGCGAGAAAGAGGCCGCGCAGCTCCTTTGTTTCGAGATTCATATACAGAGAACGCGGGTCGATGAAATCATATTCAACGGCATAGCCCGGTTGCAGGATCTCCGCCGATTCGAGGCCCGGGATGGTGCGTACAAACTGCTCTTGTATGTCAGCAGGCAGGCTGGTCGAAATACCATTAGGATACACTATGTCCGAGTCATACCCTTCCGGCTCTAAAAATATTGTGTGCCTCTCTTTGTCCGCAAAACGGAACACCTTGTCCTCTATGGAGGGGCAATATCGAGGACCGCCTGATCGTATCTGCCCATTGAACATAGGGCTCCGATCGCGGTTCGCACGAATAATCTCATGTGTACGCTGATCGGTTGCGGTCATCCAACAGCTGATCTGCGGCTGCGTGATCTTCGAATTAAGAAAAGAGAACGGTTTTGGAGTCGCTTCGCCTGCCTGCTCGACAAGCCTGCTAAAATCAATAGAAGAACGTCTCAACCGAGGCGGTGTACCGGTCTTAAGCCTCCCAAGCTCAAAACCAAGGGATCTAAGGGAAGCACTAAGTCCATTGGCCGCTCGATCGCCATTTCTTCCTCCACAGGTTTGTTTCATGCCTGTGTGCATGAGCCCCCTAAGGAAGGTGCCTGAAGTAAGTACTACTGCACGACAGGGGATCTCGGAGCCGTCGACAAGCCGAACGGCGCGCACAGCCCGCCCTTGCTCCAGGATGCCCTCGACCTCACCCTCCAACACGGTGATACCCCGATGGGATTCGACGAGTCGTCGTACTTCATTGCGGTACAGGTCTCTGTCAGCCTGAGCCCTGCTTGCTCGAACCGCGGGACCGCGGCTTTCATTCAAAGTACGAAATTGAATGCCGGTCGCATCAATCGCACGCCCCATCAAACCGCCGAGGGCGTCCACCTCCTTGACGAGATGCCCCTTACCCACGCCACCAATGGCTGGATTACAGGACATCTGCCCGATGCCTGTCCGGCGCAGTGTCACTAGGATGACACTTGCCCCCAATCGAGCCGCAGCAGAGGCAGCTTCTACCCCAGCGTGACCGCCTCCAATTACTACAACCGTGTTTGAATTTTGCTGGTTCATACCAATGTTTACTGCCATATTAATCGTCGAAAGATCAAATGGCTAACCTGCAACTAGCGGAAATCGCCGATCCTTTGCACAGAAATATCCGCAATTTATATAACCACCTAAAACAACTCATAAAAATAAAAATCCCGGACTTTTTCATGGGGGCCAAATGTGTGCCGCGGCTCCGATTTTGCTAAATAAGCCCATTTAGCGGCGCTTTCATGGAAGCGATAAGAAAAGCCCGCAGGATATAGGATTATGCAGCCACAGACCTTCTCACCAACGATGGCCCCCCACGCCTTTGCCGCGGCCCGGGCTCTTGCTGTGCGCCGCAAAGAGGTGCAGCAGGATAAGGCGCTCATTCTCCTTTTTCTCTGCACGGCGACTGCAACATTGCTGGTCAGCGTAGCTTTAATCGTCAAGCACTTTTCTCATCACGAGCTTCCTTCGGTAGCCGCGCTCTTAGAGGAGGTTGAGCACTCGCTGCAGTATCAGGGGCGCAGCCGTGATCAATTCTTGCAGCAGATGAATGCCCAGGACCGCAGGCGATTCGAGCACAACATAAAGTACGTTGCCGATCTGATCGAGCAGCACCGTTCACACCGAGTGAGACAGTCTGAGATTCGATCGATTGCTGAAGCGATCGTGCGCTTGAGCTACGAGCATAATTATGACCCGCTATTGGTTACTGCCATCATAAAGGCCGAGAGCACCTTTAATCGTTTCGCCTCATCTCACAGGGGTGCAATCGGTCTTATGCAGCTCTTGCCTTCGACGGGAAAGTACATCTCGGCCAAGGTAAGCAAAGATTGGCACGGACCATCGAGACTTACCGAACCCGAATACAATATTCGACTGGGCATCGCATATCTTCAATACTTGGAGAAGATGTTCCGTGGAGACAGGGAGCTTGCTCTCATCGCCTATAACTGGGGGCCGGGTAAGGTGCTTGAAGTTAATAAGAACCGCGCGCTTGTTCCGTCTGGCCCAAGGAGTTATGCGAAGAAGATCCTGACCAACCATCAGAGTTGGTCGAAGCAGTACGGACAACTGGCCGCACGAATAGCCTCAACAACACCGCCGATGTACAGTTAGCGCAAAGGGGGTGGTGTTTTCTGCACAAACCGCTCTATACGCTCATCTAATTACAAGATGCTGAAAGGCCACAGATGCAGCCTTTCAGCGGTTGGCGCTATAGCAGGAATCATATGGCACGCACTCAAGATGACGCGACGAAGGAACTAGTGCAGTTCCTTCAAAAAATGTCTGAGGCCGTGGTGTCCACGAGCAAGTTAGTCTTGCAGGTGCAGCTAAGACAAGACTACCTGCAACAATCTATAGATCGCCTCACCAACATACTTCGTGAACAGCAGTTACGAGCGGTAGGGGAGCGCGACCTGCCCCGCGTTACCTTAGCAACTAAGCATCCCGTTGCGATTCACAGCGACGATCATAAGAGCCCCCTGGGCGCAAGGCAGGACAACACGCACTATCCTCGATTTGTACGACGCTGCGAACAGATCTTTCAGCGGCCGCTGCGCGCGCTCGATCTGGGCTGTGCCGGCGGGGGTCTTGTCTTCGACTTTCTCACCCGCGGTCATATGGCGATCGGGCTAGAGGGCAGCGATTATCCAAAACGCCATGGAGCTGGCGAGTGGCCCTTGATTCCGAACAACCTATTCACCTGTGATATAACCAAGCCATTTCAATTGAGTCATGAGATCGACGGCACCCCCTGCAAGTTCGAAGTAATCAGCATGTGGGAGGTGCTCGAGCATATGGAAGAAGAGCAGCTTCCTCAGCTCTTTGAAAACATCAAGAGCCACTTGGCGCCTGACGGCATTTTCGCATGCTCAGTGGCGACCTTCGAATGCGCCGACGAAGAAAGCGGAGCGGTATATCATAAGATTGTTCAGGGAAAGGATTGGTGGCACTCCAAAGCAAAGCACTTCGGGTTTAAACTAGAGAAGAACCTTTTTAGTTGCCTCGACTTTCCACGAGGCAGCGGTAATGGGCCCATGGACTGGAGCGCTGAACGCGATCCCCAAATGGGATTTCATATGGTATTACGACTCGCCTCTCACTAAACAGTCTTGCCCGGCAGTGCAGTTCTATGAACGCTGATGAAACCGATATTGAGAAGCTCCATTCGGAGGCATGCCGCCAAGGAGAGCTCATTTACAGAGATCCCCGCACTGGTTACATGGTGATGACGAGAATAGCTCACCTCGCTCGCGGCTACTGTTGTGGCAGCGGCTGCAGGCATTGCCCATTTCAGCGCTTAGACTCGCGCGCACCGGATGTGCGGGCAGATACTGAAGACTGACCGGGAATGCTCAGGCGATCGTGCCCGTTGCGCAGCAAAAGCCCCTCCTTCAAGAGCTTCCCAATAGCCTGTTCAAGTCCCTGGTGGTCCGGCATGACACGCCGTAACGCAGAAACTGAAAGTGCTCCTCGCATGGTAAGGGTGCGCAGTATTGCCCCTCGCGTTTGGCGGAGCGAGCCCCTGAAAGGAGACTGTTTGCGATACGCTGCACTGCGCTGATTGATGCCCGGCGAAAGAGACTTAAGATGACTTCCATAATCCATAAGAGCGTAAAACCACTCTCGCGGATTACTGGAATCGATGGTTTGCTTCACAATGCTGTGCACCTTGCGCTCCAACACGCGCCGGGATCTTGGGAAGAACTCTTGGAGTATCGCCGATCGAATATTGGTCTCGACGAGCGGGTGCGATTGATTAAAAGCAAACACCATCACGGCCTGCGCCGTGTACTCACCGATACCGGGAAGCGCCTCTAATTCTTCAAAGGACCGCGGAACCTTGCCCTTGTACTTGACCTGCAAAGTTTGGGCGGTTTGGTGAAGGTAGTGAGCGCGTCTATTGTATCCAAGCCCTTGCCATACACTGAGCACTTCAGCCAGCGAGGCCCGGGCGAGCGCCTCTGCATTTGGAAAACGCACCAGGAATCTCCGGTATATGGGAAGCACGCGCGCAATCTGCGTTTGCTGCAACATCACCTCTGACACGAGGATCCTGTAAGGATCTCGTGTCGTACGCCACGGCAACCGGCGGCCATGCAAACGATAATAATCATAAACGAGGCGACGGAAGCTGGAGATTCGATGCGCGGATAGCTTCATTGGACTACAGCTCGCTTCGCATCCACGCAGTGGCGAGTGCATCGGCATATTCATTCCACAACCAGCCGTTATGGGCCTTAATCCACTTCAACTGAGCACCTCTGTGCGCCCGATGCAGACGCAACAGCTCCTGTACGAGCTCTAAGTTTTTTATAGGGCCGGATTTCCGCTTCCATCCGTTACGTTCCCATTGCGGAGCCCATTCATTAATCGTCTTCACGCAGAGTTCGCTATCACTGTATATCTCGACCTCGAGATCTGCCGGTATTGCGCGATAGGCTTGAATGAGGGCGGTAAGCTCCATGCGGTTGTTCGTAGTCGACTCCTCACGGCCGTGCAGTTGGAGTTTGATCTCTCCCTGCTCAACGTGCACGACACCCCACCCTCCCGGACCTGGATTGGGCACCGCGCTCCCATCGGTGAAAATGCCGCTCTGCGGTCCCGCCTGATAACGACGTAACACTTCCTTTAGCGTTAAAGATTCCGGCTGCCCGGGGCTCCAAGGGGTCATCAATTATCTCTCGATTATACTGTTATTTTAATATGTTATGCGGTTAGAGGCGCCCTACATCATGTCCGCCTTTGGGGTAGCGACGGCTCGAATCGCGAAAAGTTGCTGTTAGGATCCTCCTCAGCGCATCAAAATACGTGATAGGGATCCGTACGCCAATTTGGCAAAGTATTCAACCCTTTGAAATTACAGTTTTTCTTTCTCTATGACCACTCATGTGCTTCTTACCGGCGGTGCCGGATACGTTGGATCGATTCTGTGCGAACACCTGCTGGATGCCGGATATCGCGTTACGGTGCTCGACAATCTGAGCTTCGGGCAGCACCCTCACCTGCATCTGTGCGCCAATCAGAACTATGAGTTTGTGTTCGGCGACTGCCGTTCAGAGTCGCTCATGAAGAAGCTAATAGCCGGCGCAGATGTGATCTGCCCCCTGGCTGCCGTGGTGGGAGCTCCGGCATGCGATCGTGATCCTTGGATGGCCAAGGCGATCAACTTTGAAGCGGTGCAGCTGGTTAATAAGCTCAGGAGCCCTTCGCAGTTGTTAATTTTGCCCATGACCAATAGCGGCTACGGCCAGCAAGAGGGCAACCGCCCATGCACCGAGGATACGCCGCTTGAACCGATTTCACTATACGGCGAGACCAAAGTGGCCGCGGAGAAAGCAGTGCTCGACTCGCCCAACGCGCTCTCCCTGCGTTTGGCGACCGTGTTCGGTGCATCTCCCCGTATGCGCCTCGATCTCCTGGTAAATAACTTTACCTATCTCGCGTTTACCGAAGGATCTCTTGTGATCTTCGAGAAGGATTTCAAACGCAACTTCGTGCATGTGCGAGATGTTGCCGACTGCTTCGTGCACTGCATAAAGAACAGCACAAAGATGGCGGGGCGTTCCTACAACCTAGGAATCGACAGTGCGAACATGTCGAAGGAGCAGCTCGCTTACCGCATTAAGGAATACGTGCCAAAGCTGTATATTCACTTCGCCGAGGTGGGAACCGATCCTGATAAGCGAGATTATATAGTTTCAAATCAACGATTGCGCGAGGCTGGCTTCGAGGCGACTCGAACCATAGATGCTGGAATAAAGGAGCTTTTGAAGGCATTTCAGATGCTGCGTCGCAATCCGCTGAAAAATGTTTAACGGAGAGTGCGCGTGCCCTGCGGGATATCGGATATCAGTGCGGTCATCCTCGCCGGAGGGCTCGGCACCCGATTGCGCAGTGTCGTGCAAGATAAGCCGAAGGTGTTGGCGGAAGTAGCGGGACGTCCCTTCATCTCCTATTTGCTTCATCAAATCAGTTCGGCAGAAATCCGCCATTGCGTACTATGCACCGGGTACCTCTCCGAACAGGTGCGCGCCTCATTCGGCAGTGCTTTCCATGGGATGACCCTTGCCTACTCGGAAGAGCAGATGCTGTTGGGCACCGCGGGAGCGCTGCGTTTCGCGCTGCCGCTCGTGCAATCTGATCCAATGCTCGTCCTGAATGGAGACTCCTACTGCGCTGCCGACTTGAACGCATTTCTTTCCGCTCACCAGCAGGCCAAGGCAAGAGCATCGATCTATCTTACCCGTGTCAATAACACCTCTCGCTACGGATGTGTGCGAGTTTCCCAAAACGGTTCCATCGTCGGCTTTGAAGAGAAGGGAGCCTCTCAGGGAGCGGGACTCATCAATGCCGGAATATACCTTATTCAGAAGGAACTTATACAATCGCTGCCCAAGGGCAAAGCGATCTCCCTTGAGCGCGAGGTCTTTCCGTCGCTGCTTGGAGATCGCTTCGTGGGTTTTGAAGGTCCCCATGATATATTCATCGACATCGGCACCCCCGATTCCTATCAACAAGCCGATGCACTTTTTAGAACTTGGGAGCGTGGCGCATGAACGCGATAAAGATTTTTGAACAGCGGCTGGCGGAGAGTCTTAAGGTGAAGCAAGCAGCGCTTGCCTGTTGCCGAGACGACGTGGTGCGCGCCGCAAGCCTGATTACCGATGCCTACCGCAAAGGCAATAAACTTTTGCTGTGCGGCAATGGCGGGAGCGCTGCTGACTGCCAGCATGTTGCTGCCGAATTCATGAGCCGGCTTTCAAAGGATTTTCCAAGAGCTGCGCTTGCAGCGATTGCTCTTACAACCGATAGCTCGTTTATCACCGCCTATGCGAATGACTGCGGATGGGAGGGCGTGTTTGCCCGGCAGGTGGAGGGACTGAGTCGACCCGGCGATGTGCTCCTTGGAATCAGCACCAGCGGCACTTCGGGCAACGTTGTCGCGGCATTCAAGGAGGCGCGCGCACGCAAGGTATCAACGATCGCGCTCATTGGCGAAGGCGGTCTCCTCAAGGATCTGGCCGATGTGTGCATATCGGTCCCATCTAAGAACACGCAACATATTCAAGAAACTCATCTCGCTATCGAACATATCATCTGCGAGATAGTTGAAAGATCGCTGTTCGAGGAGGCATCCGCCGCAGGTTAAGGGGGTTCTATGATTATCTCACGCACGCCCTATCGCATATCTCTCTTTGGCGGGGGCACCGATTTCCCCTCATGGTACCGACGCCACGGCGGCGCGGTGATTGCCGCTACAATCGATAAGTACTGCTATCTTTCAGCTCGCTATCTCCCGCCGTTCTTTGACCACAAGTACCGGGTGGTATGGTCAAAGATTGAGTACTGCAAACAGGTCGAAGAGATCACTCATCCTGCAGTACGTGCCGTAATCCAGCACCTTGAGATGACGCGGGGCCTCGAAATAAGCACCGTGGGCGACCTTCCCGCACGTAGCGGAATGGGATCCAGTTCGGCATTCACGGTGGGATTGCTGAAAGCCCTCCACGGCCTGAACGGCCGCATGGTGCATAAATATGACTTGGCGATGGAAGCCATTCATCTCGAGCAGAACGTGTTAAAGGAAGCGGTGGGCTCTCAGGATCAGGTCTCCGCTGCCTATGGCGGGTTGAATAAGATTGACTTCTTCCCCAATGGAGAAATCTCTGTCGTTCCAGTAACGGTGCCGCCCGAAAGGATCCGCGAGCTGGAAAGTCATCTGATGCTCTTCTATACGGGAATCAAACGCACCTCCTCCGAGGTCACCAAGAAGTTCGTCGATGACATACAGGCTAAGAAGCGCCAGCTCCGCATCATGCGAGACCTGGTTGAAGAGAGCTTGGAAATATTAAACAGCCGTCATGATATTACCGCACTTGGCGAGCTGCTCCACGAAGCTTGGGACACCAAGCGAGGCTTCAGTACCATGGTCTCAAACCCCGAGGTGGATAACATCCATGCATCCGCAATTGAAGCGGGGGCCATCGGCGGGAAACTCACGGGAGCTGGTGGCGGAGGGTTCTTGCTCCTGTTTGTGCCGCCGGCAAAGCAGAAGGACGTGTGTGCAGCGCTGAAGCACTTTATTCATGTACCCTTCCGGTTTGAATTTTCCGGGAGCCAGATCATCTTTTCAGACAGTCAGGTAAGTGTTGGTCTTCCCGCGGAGGGGCCGTCCCTCGAGAATCTTTCGCGCTTCAAGGAGCTTGAGGAAGTAACTCCGTCTCCCAAATAGTGTGATTGCAGCGCTGGTAGGCGTGCCCTCGGCATTGTACAGTGTACCCTCGTATGACAGATCGCCCCTTACAATGCAGAGTCTGCGACAGCAGCGATTTTATCCCGGTGCTCGATCTCGGCCTCCAGCCGTGGGCAAACGATTTCCTCACCAAAGAGCAGGTCGGCAAGGAGCACCTATACCCTTTGCACCTCGTGTACTGTTCATCCTGCGGCTGTGTCCAGCTCGATTTTACGGTGCCAAAGGAGGTCATGTTCTCGGATCATACCTATGTGTCCGGCACAACAAAAACGCTTGCCAATCACTTCGCCGAAACGGCGCGATATGTACGGAACACTTTCTTTCCCCATGCAACTTCGCCCAGCGTCCTCGATATAGGCTCCAATGACGGGACACAGCTCGTGCAGTACAAGGATCTTGGATTCGATACAGTGGGAGTCGAATCGTGCGGCCGCGTAGCGGCGATGGCCGAAGAGCGCGGCATCCACACCGTGGTCGATTTCTTCAACGAAGAGTGCGCAAGGAAGCTGCCCAAGAAATTCGATGTTATCAACGCCGCCGGGGTTTTCTTTCATTTGGAGGAGCTGCACTCCGCCACCCGCGGCATCAAGCACGTCCTTTGCGAAGACGGGGTTTTCGTCATTCAGTTTCTCTACATGAAGAGCATTGTCGAGAATCTGGCCTTCGACCAGATCTATCACGAGCATCTGCTCTACTACACCCTGCGCACGGTTGAGCGGCTATTAGCTCTACACGGATTGAGCCCCTTTGATGGCTACCTTGCACCGATTCACGGGGGTTCAATGATCCTTTTCGTCAGCCACGCTGGACGGCGCCCCGTGAGCCCCAGACTCTCGGCACTGTACGCGGAAGAGGATAAAGCAGGGGCAAACTCCCTCTCCTGGTATCAGAAGTTCGCCCAGCAGGTGCAGCGAATGAAGACCGACACGCTGGCCTACCTTTCGGCCAAGAAGAAAGAGGGAAAGCGCATCTTCGGCATGGGGGCCCCGGTCAAGGGCAACACCTTCCTCAACTTTTGCGGTATCGGCGCGCAGTACCTGGACTGCCTGGTCGAGAAGAACCCGCTCCGTAAAGGACTTTACTCGCCGGGCACACACCTGCCGATTGTGCTTGAAGAGGAGCTGACCAATCCGCCCGATGTGTACCTTGTACTGGCCTGGAATTTTAAGGGTGAAATTTTAAAGAATAATGCCGCTCTGATCGCCCGCGGGGTCGAGTTCTACTTCCCGGTGAATCCCAAGGAGTAACCATGCGCATCCTCGTAACAGGTGGCAGGGGGTTCTTGGGACAACATCTACTGAAAGCGCTCGCTTTGGAGGGGCACGATATCATCGCTCCCAACTCGGCCCAAGCCGACCTAAGGCAGGCGGGTTCATTACTCGCGGCCGCGCACGGCAGCTTCGACATGATCTTTCATCTTGCAGCCTGGACCCAAGCAGGTGACTTCTGCCTTTATCACCCAGGGGAGCAATGGATAATCAATCAGCAGATAAACACTAACGTGCTGGAGTACTGGCACTCGCGGCAGCCGCAGGCCAAGCTCATTGCAATCGGTACTAGCTGCTGCTACGAGCCGGGGACCCCGCATATCGAAAGCTCTTTTCTGCGGGGGGATCCGATCGACAGTCTCTTCACCTACGGATACACCAAACGCATGCTGCTTGTTGGCTTACAAGCCCTGCACAAACAGTATGGACAACGTTATCTCATGGTAGTCCCCTCCACGCTCTACGGCACGGGGTATCATCTCGACGGCAGACAGATGCACTTTATCTTCGACCTCATGCGCAAGATCTTAGACGGCAAGCGCAAGAATGTGCCGGTCGTCTTGTGGGGCGACGGGCTTCAAAGGAGAGAGTTGATTCTAGTAGATGATTTTGTGTCGGCGATGCTTCGTCTAGCTCACTCCGTCGACAATGAGCTGGTGAATATAGGAAGCGGGGTCGAACACTCCATACGTTGGTATGCTGAAAAGCTCAGCTCCTGGTGCGGATACGATCCGACTCACATTCAGTACGACAGTTCCAAGTACGTCGGGGCGACTTCGAAGTTCCTGGTAATCGACAAATTGAAAGGTCTGCTCCCCAACCTCCGATTAACCCCGGTCGAGGAGGGTTTGCGCTCCACATTTGAATGGTTTCAAGAACATTACTCCTCTTGAGATTTTGCCGCTCCTTTTCAAGACGCGCCAGAACGATCTCCTCTCAAACGACCATCGCCTGTTCAATATCCGCCTTGAGGTCATCCAACGCCTCCAATCCCACCGAGAAGCGCACCGTCCCCGGAGTAATCCCACTTTGTGCGAATTCTGCGGGGGTCAGATCGCCCCCGTAGAACATCTTGGCCGGTGCGGCCAGCGAGTCAACGCTGCCAAAGCTCCCTGTCACTTTGAAGATGTGCAGGCGATCAAGGAAGCTCTTCATTTCTCTTTCTTCATAGGCCAGATGCGCACATACCATTGTGCCGAATTCTTGCATCTGTCTCTTGGCAAGGGCGTGCTGAGGGTGCGAGGGTAGGCCGGGGTATCGAACACCCGCCACTCCTGGCCGCCCTTCCAGCCACTGGGCCAGTTCGAGGGCCGCGCTTGCTTGAGCGCGATACCTCAGGAAATAGCTCTTCAGTCCTCGCAGCATCAAGGAAGCCACCAGCGGTTCAAGCGCTGCGCCAAAGTTCACATAGTAAGGAACCAACCTGTCAATCAGCGCTTGCGATCCGAGTATCGCTCCACCCGATACGTCGCCCATGCCGGTGGCATACTTGGTCAGGCTATGCAGATACAAATCAACGGGCACCTTACGATGCTGATGAAATCCGGCCATCGTATTGTCAAGCACCACGGTCGCCCCGTGAGCCTTACCCAGCGCGGCTATCCTCTCGATGTCCACAACGTCCAGGACCGGATTGGTGGGGCTCTCGAAAAAGATAAGCTTAGCCGGGCTGTCTCTCAGCAGCTTCTCCAGTGCTCCGTAGTCCCCCGCGCAGAGGAAGGTCGACTTGACGCCGAATTTCGAGAAGGCATGCCGCAGCACGCTTCGCGTAGGGCGGTAGGACTGAAGAAGCCCCACCACGTGGTCTCCCTGCGAGAGCAGGGCCTGAAACATGAATTGGATGGCGGCAATACCAGATCCAAAACAAAGACCGCATTCTGTCCCTTGTAATGCTGCCAGTTCAGATGCCAACTCAGAAACGGTGGGGTTCGCGACCCGCGAGTAGGTGAACCCCTCGCGAGATCCTCGGTACACCTTCTCAATTTCGCCCACTGAAGGAAGGGAGAACTTAACGCTTTGATATATCGGATACACGAGGGGCGGATTGTCGTGCGGGGGACTCTTAGTGTCGGGATGGATAGTCCTGGTTTCTTCCTTCATGTTGGAATCCGGGAGGGTTGATGATGCCACTGATAGTCTGGGGCAAGCATTAGGTTCCAGCAACAGGTATGTGGTGTTGACCCAAGCGGAATGCGGTTTCTCCAGTCCTGCTCATGCATTACACTCTCTCCGATGCTACACCGCGCCCTCTCTCCCTCGCACTTGCTTTCGACCTGGGACAGACTGTCCGTTCTCCCTATGGGCAGCTGGATCTTTTCAAAGGCTCTCGGGTTCTTTATTCCGTACAGTGGCTCGCTGGGAGCCAAAGTGCTTCAATATCAACCAGGCTATGCCCTCGTTGAGCTTAAAGAGAGAAGAAGGATCCGCAACCATCTCGGCTCAATCCACGCCGCCGCATTAATGAACCTTGCCGAACTTGCCAGCGGGTTGGCCCTTCACAGCAAGCTGCCTCGCGGAATGCGGGGGATCGTGACCACCTTCGAGGTGCGGTATCTGAAGAAAGCGCGCGGAGCGATCTGCGCTGAAAGTATTTTTAAAGATGCCATCCCGCTCAACGAATCATCACAACAGATATCAGCAACGATACGCGACGCAGACGGCGCTATCGTAGTTGAAGCAACCGCCACATGGCTGGTTCGTCCACCTCCTTCAAGCTCATGACACTTACCCATCAGCTCGGCATCACCTATCCAATACTATGTGGGGCCATGTATCCCTGCAGCAACCCCGAACTAGTGGCTGCCGTGTCTCGTTGCGGAGGGCTTGGGATAGTGCAGCCTCTCTCCCTCGTGTACGTGCATGGCTATGAGTTTCGAGCCGGACTGCATTACATTCGTTCCCTCACCGCGAACCCAATCGGAATGAATGTCATTGTTGAGAAGAACTCGCGCCTGTATGAGTCACGTATGCGGGGCTGGGTCGATATCGCCCTAGATGAAGGTGTGCGTTTCTTTGTTACCGCGCTCGGAAAGCCGGACTGGGTAGTCGAGAAGGCGCATGCGAAAGGAGCGCTCGTCTTTCACGACGTGACCCATCGGCAGTGGGCACTACGCGCACTGGAATGCGGGGTGGACGGCTTCATCTGTGTGAACAACAGGGCGGGAGGCCATGCCGGTACCCTCTCAATGCGGGAGCTTTACGAGTCCCTCTGTACGCTCGGTAAACCGCTGATTGCGGCCGGCGGAATCAGTACCCGCACCGATGTTATGGAGGCGCTTGCGCTTGGCTATGCGGCCGTACAGCTTGGAACACGCTTCGTGGCCAGCATCGAGTGCACGGCTCCGCCCGAGTACAAACAAGCGATCGTAGAGGCGGGGGAAGGCGACATTGTGACGACAGAGCGCGTTACCGGTGTGCCGCTCTCAGTGATACGAACACCCTATGTCGCGAAGGTGGGAACGACCGTCGGCCCGCTAAGCCGCTTCCTCTTTCGCTATCGAAGGACGAGGCATCTGCTCAGATTCCTCTACAATGTGCGCTCAGTGATGGCGTTCAAGCGTTCAATGCACTCAGGGATGAGCACGAAAGACTACTATCAAGCAGGCAAGAGCGTGAGCGGCATCGACCGAATTCTAAGCGTTGAGGACATTTTCTCTCAACTGACCTCTGAGCCCCCCTCTTCTCTGGCGGGATAAGGTGAAGGATGCTACTGAGTTAGTGCTCGACAAAACACGCAGGTACCTCTTATGACGTTCTTCCTTCGAATCATGATCGCTGCGATCTCGCTGTGCTCACTTGCTCCATCTATTTCCCAAGCAGCGGACCCCCAGCTCCCAATTCCGCCCCTAAAGACCAAGGATATTAAGGTGGTACTGCACACCAATACGACCAGTGAGAAGGGGGGCATCAACAAGGCCGTTTACTATGTGCGCTACCTGCTTGATCACTATAAACGCCTTGGCATACCCGCTACGGAGATATCAATGAGCGTGGTGTTTTACGGTGATGGGGTATTAGCTCTGTTTAAGGACGAGACGCTACTCGCCCGGATGCCAAAAAAGGGGCAGGGGAATCGCAGCCTCGCGGTGCTCAAAGAGCTTATGGCCGCCGGGGTCAGCATAGAAGCGTGTAGCGAGACAATGCAGCTCAGAAAAATGAACCCGTCTGATCTCCTTGAGGGCGTGAAGACCGTTGCAGGCTCCTACGTTCGAGTAGTGGACTTGCAGCTGCAAGGATATGCCTATCTTAAGATGTAGCAACGAGCCGCATGGACCAGCTATCGATTCGTGAGATTCTCTTCGACAGCTCAGAGTACAAGGAGGCCCTGAAGCTCCGTTATCAGGTGCTCCGCGCCCCGCTCGGACTCGAATTCTCAGCCGAGGAGATGGCTAAGGAACCTGTGTGCCTTCACTTTGCTGCGTTACAAGCCGGCCAAGTCGTTGGCTGCCTCTTACTCATGCCCCTCGATAGTTCACGGGTTAAGATGCGTCAGGTGGCTGTGTCACCCACATTGCAGCGTGCAGGGGTGGGAAAGGCTCTCGTTATATCTGCTGAAACCGCCGCGCAGCAGCGGGGCTTTAGAGAGATTGTTCTGCATGCGCGGGACACCGCTGTTGGCTTCTATGATCGACTTGGCTATGAACGAGTAGGGGAGCTGTTTCTAGAAAACACTATTCCGCACCTTCTGATGCGAAAGAGCCTGCCATGAACCACCCTACGATCCCTGCATTCGACACGGCAATCATCGGAGCGGGTGTCATCGGACTGGCAATCTGCCGGGAAATTCTGAAACGAGATCCCGCGCGAAAGGTCCTGATCATTGATAAAGAATCACACGAAGCGTTTCATGCATCAGGAAGAAACAGCGGGGTGCTCCACGCAGGCTTTTACTATAAGGCGGGATCGCTGAAGGCCCGTTTTTGCGTGCGCGGCAACCGCGCACTGCGCGAGTACTGCTTCGAGCGGGGGCTGCGGATAAATGAGTGCGGTAAACTAGTGGTGGCAACGGTGCCGGCTCATGTCCAACAGCTGAACGAGCTTCATAAGCGGGGGCTTGAGAACGGTGCGGAGGTCTCTCTCATCACGGAGGCGGAGGCTGCAAAGATTGATCCAAATGCTCGCACCATCGACAAGGCGCTCTTCTCCCCGCGCACCGCCACCGTCAATCCGAAGGATGTGTGTGCGGCACTTCTAAGTGAGTGTAGGAGCAGAGGCGCCACCGTTCGATTCGAGCATGCTTTTCGAAGCTACGCCGGCAACACGCTCACCACCTCTCGAGAACCCTTCCGGGCGGCACAACTGATAAACTGCGCGGGTTTGTATGCCGATGCCATCGCGCATTCACAGGGGGTAGGCCGGCGCTACACGGTGGTACCCTTTAAGGGGCTCTATCTTAAGTACTCAGGCAGCAGCGATGCCATCCGCACCAACATTTACCCAGTGCCCGATCTCCGGCTCCCCTTCCTGGGGGTGCATTTTACGAAAACGGTCGACGGGCAGATCAAGATCGGACCGACTGCAATTCCAGCCTTCTGGAGAGAGAGCTATCAGGGGTTTTCTCGCTTTCGACCCCACGAGGTACCGGCTATTTTGTGGCAAGAGCTCAAGCTCTTTCTTTCAAATCGGTCCGGTTTTCGCACCCTGGCACTTGAAGAGATCAGGAAGTACTGGAAGCCCTATCTCGTGCGGCTCGCCCAGCAGCTCGTCCACCAGATAGATGCCTCCGAATTCCGCGAGTACACCGCGCCTGGAATTCGGGCTCAACTTGTTGACCGTGTAAATGGCGAATTGGTGCAGGATTTTTTGATCGAGGGTAGTCGGGAGAATCTCCATATATTAAACGCCGTCTCTCCCGGACTAACCTGCTGCTTTCCTTTCGCAGAGTATCTATGCGAGAACTATCAGCTGTAATGAAGCGCGGTGAGCCAGCGCAACAGTTTGTGTAATGTTCAGGCTGAATAGCTTTTATGTGCATAGCATAAACCAGCTCTGCTAAGATGAGAGTCACTGTAGCATTCTACCGGATACATAATTCATTTGGCACTCTCACTTGTTCTTGCAACCTCCGGTCTTTTCGTTATCGCCGTTCTCGCGGCTGTGCTGCTTCGCGCCTTGCCCCAGGTTCCTGCGTTGCATTTGTGGCCTCATTATTTCGCACTAAGAAGCCGCTCTCGACAGTTACTGTCGATGCGAAGTCCCTCCTTCCCAGCGACCAAGCTCTCTGTGGAATTCTTAAAGGAACTTTTCTACCTTCGACCGCACCCCTCGTCCCCGGGTCTGGTCAGCGCAATTACCAATCACCACTTAAGCGTGCTCGGTGTACTCGCAAAGAAGCTCAATGCAACGGAGAGTAATATAACGGTGGTGCGCGTAGTTGAAGCGCTGCTGCAGGATAGAGGCCAGCTTCACCGAGCGCTCCTCGAGCTGGAGGAGCAGGTGGCCGCCCTGCGTAAAGAACCCTCTAACAAGGATTGGGCATTACGGGAGTTCGACCGCAAGCGGAGTGCTCTTGACGAAAAGCTGCGTGGAAACATGCGAAACATCGAGATCAAACTGCAGGAGATCGTCACAGCCCTTACCCGAAGCGATGAAGCGGAAACGGCCTACCTGCACTGAGTCGCTACCTCTTCTAGGGATAGGCTGAATACGCTCAGCGTATCCCATCTCTAGAAGCTATTTTTTAAATAGCTTCTAGCGCGCCTCAAGCTACGCCGGGGGCTCAATGAGACTTGGAGCGATTTCATAACTGCCCAAGGATGGCATCTATAAAATCACTTATGGAGTGGACGAAATGGTCTGCCGCAACGCCAGCTCTCGCACATCGCGCGCATAGTGCGGAAGTTCAGCCTGCACCTGCGTCCATTTACCGGCAGGAAGTCGAAATGCAACCTGCTCTGCGTGCAAAAAGAAGGGGGGCACCTCCTCCGCAGCAAACACGTTTCGAAGAGCCGTGGTGCTGCCATATAAGACATCGCCGACTAGGGGATGCTCGATTAGAGCTGCGTGGGCACGTACCTGATGCCGTCTTGCCACGGACGCACTTACCCGCACCACCGAGCATCCCTTCCAATTCCCGAGCGGAGAAAACACCGTCTCTCCTTCAAGCGCCCGTACCCCCTTGGGTTTGCGTTCCCAGCAGCTCACCTTGCGAGAGCCACGGTGGCGCGGTCCTAAAAAGGATCTCACGGTTCTGGGCATTGAGAGCGTTCCTTCAAGCACCGCCAGGTAGCATTTTTGAATCTGCCCGCACTTGAGCTCTTCCCTTAAGTACCTCCATGTTGCTTGGTCTTTGGCTGCAATGATTACTCCGCTTGTTTCATAATCGAGTCTTTGGATTAGCCCCGCCTCTCCGGTCCTCCCACCTACTCCTTTGAGGCTAGGAAAATAGCGCTCAAGCGCTTTGGCCAGCGATTCGTTGCTGTCTGCCTGGGATACTGAGTGCAGGCATGCCGGTTTATCGAGAACCAGCACCGCACTGTCCTCGTACAGTATCTGCAACTTCCGCCGTTTGGCGGGGACGGGTGAAGAATCTCTAGAGCTCATTCAAGATCTGGGAATAATGCGGCGACCGATTGAGTGTTTAGGACCTCTTCGACTAAGCAGCGAATCGCGGTATGCCGCCCATTGGAAACCCGCCTATTCTTTGGTGCAGCGAACAATCCGGACTTATGAACCGGAGTTGCCACAAAAAGCCCATCTGATCGGTGAAGCAATCTAATCGAAATGCGTTCATCTCTCTCATATGACAGCCACTCCACGTGAGCGGCGCCTTGGGGGGCTGAAACAAATGCCGCGTCCTTCACGAATGAGGCTTCTAATTCCCTTAGGGATGCTGGGCCAAATTCTTTGCCTATGGAGTCAATCGAAAGGGGGGCAGAGCGGAAGGCTGATAACCTTACAAGCCAACGATGGAAGTCGCGGGTCGAAGGAATGCTGCCTATGGTGGTTGAGTCCAGGGCCTCTTCACTGCGGCGAATGCATTCCTGGCGCGAGCTCGCAGTGACAATAAGTTTTCCAATCATGGCATCATAGTGCAGTGATATGGTGTCGCCTGCGCTATATCCGATATCGGAGCGGATATACGAAGTCTCAGGGAATGAGAGGGAATCTATTTTCCCTACGGCGGGAGCAAAATCTCGAGCTGGATCCTCCGCGTACATGCGGTACTCGATGGCATGGCCGGTAAAATTAATCTTAGCTTGCGGCAGGGGCAAAGGTTCTCCCTGGGCCACTCGCAGCTGCCATTCGATAAGATCGAGCCCCGTAACGGATTCTGTTACGGGGTGTTCAACCTGGATCCTCGTATTCATTTCAAGAAAGTAAAACTGATCTCCGCTTACCAAAAACTCGGCGGTACCGGCGTTGTAATAGTGAGCAGCTTTGGCCACTGCAATGGCCGCTTGATGCAAAGCCTCGCGAAGCGAGGGGCGCAAATTCGGCGCCGGTGCTTCTTCAACAAGCTTCTGGTTGCGTCGCTGCGTTGAGCAGTCCCTGGTCCCCAAATGCACCACATTTCCATGGGTGTCGCCAAAGATCTGTACCTCGACATGACGTGGCTGCTGGATGAACTTTTCGAAAAACACCGTTTCGTCCGCGAAGAACTTTTTCGCTTCGGCATGGGCCCGCGGGAGCATCTCTCGAAACTCATGGGCCGAGTAAGCAACGCGCATGCCCCTTCCTCCACCCCCTGCGGCAGCCTTAATCAACACCGGGAACCCGATCTCCTCGGCCATTGCTATCAACGTCTCGTCGTCACACGGGGTGGTGACCCCAGGTGTTGTCGGAACTCCGGCCTTACGGGCCAGCTCCCGCGCGGAGATCTTATTGCCTAATTGAGCTATACTTTTAGAGGAAGGACCAACAAAACATAGCCCCGCCTTCTCAATGGCGGCAGCAAACGACGCATTCTCTGACAAAAACCCGTACCCTGGATGTACTGCATCAGCCCCCACCGTTTGGGCGGCCCGTACGATTGCCTCGATATTAAGGTAAGAGAGCGCTGCGGGGGGTGGGCCCACCACTATCTTCTCGTTGCTTTCCCTAGCAAAAAGGGTTTCGGTATCCGCTTCTGAGAGCAGCTGCACCGTCTGGACCCCCATACGTTCAGCCGTGCGTCGAATTCTGCGTGCGATCTCCCCGCGGTTTGCAATAAGAAGCTTCCTGATCCTATGATGTCTGGTCATTATTTAGTGCCCATGAACTCAACTAGTCACCATCGTGTAATTATTCTGGGATCCGGCCCTGCGGGACTCACCGCCGCTGTGTATACCGCGCGTGCCAATCTTAAACCATTAATAATACATGGCCCACTCCCGGGCGGTCAGCTCACCACTACCACGGATGTAGAGAATTATCCTGGATTTCCAGATGGCATAATGGGCCCCGACCTAATGCAGCAGATGGAGCAGCAGGCCAAACGCTTTGGTGCTGAAACCGTAGTTGATACGGTAACCTCTGTAGAGCTGAAGAATCGCCCCTTTACCCTCCATTCCGCAGGTAAATCCTGGAGCTGTGACGCATTAATTATCTCCACTGGAGCTTCTCCGCGCTATCTGGGTATCCCAGGCGAAAAGGAGCTCTTAGGATATGGAGTGTCAACCTGCGCTACCTGTGATGGCGCGTTTTTTCGCAACAAACGCATCATGGTGGTAGGCGGCGGGGACTCGGCCTGCGAAGAAGCGAATTTCCTGACTCGATTTGGAGAGCGGGTGTTTCTGGTGCATCGCAGGGACGAGCTGCGGGCCTCCAAGATTATGCAGGAGCGCACGCTCAAGAATCCCAAGATTGAAGCTGTATGGAACTCGATTCCCGTACAAATTTTGGGAACTCAGACCAGCGGGGTGACGGCGGTAACTTTAAAAGATACCAAGAGCGGAGCTACAAGAGAGTTCCCTGTTGATGCTGTCTTCGTCGCGATAGGCCACACCCCAAACTCGTCGCTATTTAAAGGGGTTCTGCCTATGGACAGTAATGGTTACCTTACCCCAGCCCCTAACTCTACTCGTATGCCGGTTGAGGGGGTCTTTGCCTGCGGCGATGTCCAGGACCATGTCTTTCGTCAGGCTGTCACCGCAGCAGGGACCGGTTGCATGGCAGCAATAGAAGCTGAGCGCTGGCTTGAAGCGAAAGGGCTCTAAGCTCTCCGAACTGTTGGCAGTAAGAAAGTCCTCCCCGGATCTTCTCACCATAAGCAGATTAGCCCGAAATTTGCGTGAATCAGTCTACGATGTGGGGATCATGCAACATTGCGGTTAGTTCACCCTGAACTTGGTATCTAAGGATACACCGATCAGCGTATCCCTTAGCCTACACAGTGGCTGATATAGCATGGTGAAATCACCCCTTCTGATGGGTAGGGAATCGGGGGGCCCACACTCCATTCCTTACAAGTGTTCGGAGTGACGTAGCGCGGCATGAATGGCGCGCACGAACGCCGAATACCCGTAATCGCTCGCCGCGACTAGAGATGCCGGCTGGTTCGTTGGAATCGACGGGAGTGGTCGGGAGTGAAAAAGTCCTCGACGGACTTTTTCACAACAAACGAATTAGCCCAACAAAAGGTAGGCGATAGCGAACGAGAGAATCACGAGAGACTCAACGAACGCCAGACCAACCAGCATGGGGGTAAAAACCTTGCCCGACGCTGCTGGGTTGCGGCCAATCGCGTCAAGGCCGGCGCTAATCGCCTTACCCTGACCAAGGGTGCCGCCTAAGGCCGCCACACCCATCGCAATGCCTACACCGATAGGCATCATGCTGCTGGTGGCGCCGCCGGTTTCAGCCAAGGCTAACGCTGGACTAAATGCTGCCGCGATCGCTGCGAGAGAGGCAACTGATAGATATCGTTTCATGTCCGACTCCTTTTTTCTTCTAGATCACTACTCAAGTTATAAAAATTTTTTAACCGCTATATCGCGAAACTATTACAAATCAATGGTGGTGTTCGTCCTCTGAATGCTGTGTCGCGAGGAGAATATAGATCATCGTTAGAGTAGTAAAGATGAAGGCCTGCATAAAGGCCACGAAGGTACCTAGGGCATAGAAGGCTAGGGGAACAACAAACTTGGTGAGGCCCGTAAAAATATCGAGCACCAGATGGTCTGCGGTTATATTCCAGTACAAGCGCAAGTTGAGGGTAAAGATCCTCAGCGCCGTACTAAAAAGCTCCAGGGGAAGCATGAACCAAGCAAGGGCCCAAATGGGACCACAGAAATGTTTTAGGTAGCCCCAAAAACCATTGGCCTTGATGCCGAGGTAGTTAAAATAAATAAATACGGCGAGCGCCATACCGACGTTGACCCATACCGTGGTCGTTGCAGCAGGCATTCCAGGGATCAATCCCAAGATATTCAACGTCAGGATGAACAGGAAAATGGTGCCATTGAAGCCAACGTAACGCCTGTTCTCCTTACCAAGCACTGAGTCGTGGTAATTAACAAACGCCTCAACGAAGAAGTCGAAGAACCCTGCGACGCTGAATGCCTTGGCCGGCACTAGCGCCTCTGATGCCACTGCCCCCCCCCGATCGCTGGCACGTACGGAGGCGGTCACTCGTCGCCCAAGAAGAATTAATCCGGCTCCCACAATAACCGCGAGCGAGAGCTTCTGGAGATTGGGGTCAGATGTAAAGTGGGTAAAATAGTTATAATGCTGGCCGGCCATAGCTAAGCCTATATAAGATCATGTAGCTTATTGCAAATCTTGGTCCTTTGCCTCCTTTTCCCCTATCCACCAGCAAGAAATCATCGCTGTAGGAATGAAGGAGAGGACTCCGGCAATAAAGTAAGGTGCCTTGTCCCGACTCACCAAAAGGATCGCCGCCGGTGCGGCCAATAACAGCACCGTTTTTATCGGCACTACCACCAAGAGGAAAAAAATTTTTCCTCTACGCGCCGTCTCTGGTGGGACAAGTGTCCCACCACCTTTATCCCTCAGTGCAATAAATATCGCTGCATTCGCGCACACAACGCTCGTGACAGCAAGTGTTCCTAGAGTAAACGCTCCCAATGCATCCACGAAAAGAGATGCATTAAGAACGCCCAACAGCACAAGGCAGGCTGCGGCAAAGAGTAGTTGTAATCTGATGAACATGTGCTGCTTTCAAAAACTCGCGCTCGCAGTACTCAAGTCCTTCTGATCGTTGACTTTGAACAACGCGATCGTTCCTTACCCCTGATGATCAACTTTAAATGATTTGTAATTCAAGCAACCAAAGTTTTCGAACAGTCTGATTTCATTTGTGTTCAGTGAATATTATTTTTTCCTCACAAAATTTCTTGTAATTGATCTTTTCTGTCTTTACATTGCCCCCTCGTCTTTCGACTGTGTTTTGAGTGATGTGCACACAGTCGATGATAGAGCGTTCATCCCATATACCTGACAGTCTGCGTATGAGAAGAGAGTCTTGCATACTTTCTTCCGATCTACGGTGCGGGAAATGGGATGGTGTCATGTAGTAGCGGTGCACACTAAGTCGACATTGGGTGAATTCGGGGGAAGTCATCATCCAGGGCCACGTTGAGAACCGATGGTCTAAGCGGTCGGCAGTGCAACCATTTTGAGGGGGTAGTCCACAGTGGCGAATTCGTTTTGTTCATGTGTGCTTCAGTTGAAACGAGCAAATGCCTCCTCATACTATAGTCTTTCAAGCCTTTTTTTCACTTTGAAGGTAATCGCAAGTACCACCCCTCGGTACTTCGGAGTCGCGAGAACCTGCCATTACCTTTATTAAGAAAATAAGTAGTATGGAGAACGCTGTTTCTACGCTCGACACTATACTTTCGTCCTGCTCTCCCAGCACCGTCCTGCCACCGGATGGTTCCGCGTTGTGGATGCATGTGCTTGATTCCCTCCGTTCCCGCATGGATGGGCAGCTGTTTGTTGCTTATATTCGCCCTCTTCGACTCGAAGTATTTGACAAAAGTACCGGTAGCGTCGCTCTTAGCGCGCCTTCGAAGCTGGTGCGTGACAGGGTAGAGGCACAATTTTCTGAGAAAATTCGCGGTGTAATGTCTGAGGTGCTCGCCCTTCACCCGGACCAACTTCAGTTGAGAATTGCCGTAAGGGAGAGGGATTCTGAGGACATCCGGGCCTCAGAAGATGCGCTGGTAGTACGCCGCGTTGCGGTATCTAAATCGGAGAATGCGGGAGCGGGACGGAAGAGCTCCGCCATCTCCCACGAAGATGCTGCCAAAGCGGCAGGGATATCCACGAAATATACCTTCTCCTCTTTCGTAGTCGGAAACAGCAATCAGTTCTGCCATGCCGCTGCTATGCGGGTGGCCGAGGAGCCCGGCAAGAGTTACAACCCGTTTTTCATTTACGGTGGGGTGGGGCTTGGAAAGACCCATCTGCTGCACGCAATCGGCAATGTCGTTCTCGAACGCAATCCTTCGGCAAGAGTTCTTTACATGTCTTCGGAATCATTCACTAATGAACTGATTCAAGCATTGCGAAATGCGAAGATGGACGAGTTCAAGACGCGGCTTAGAAATATTGAGCTGCTGCTTATAGATGACATTCAGTTCATGTGTGGAAAGGAGCGGACTCAAGAAGAGTTTTTCCATACCTTCAACGCTCTCTATAACGCTAAACATCAAATAGTCATTACCTCTGATAAGCTGCCACACGAAATACCCGGCCTCGAGGAGCGCCTGCAAACACGCTTTGCCTGGGGACTCACCGCAGATCTTCAGGCTCCCGACTTTGAAACGCGTGTAGCTATCTTGAAAAGGAAGGCAGCACTTGATGGAAGTCCATTACCCGAGGATGTAGCGCACTTTATCGCTGAAAGGGTGAGTTCCAATGTGCGCGAATTGGAGGGAGCTTTTACCAGACTCCATGCAGCTTCGAGCCTCCAGCGCCAGCCGATAACGCTTCCTTTTGCTACGTCGGTCCTGAAGCCCTTATTCGCACCGGTCGCCTCGCAACTTGGAGTTGATGACATTAAGCGCGTAGTGGCTCAGCGCTTCACGATTAAAGTCTCCGATATGATCTCAAAGAGACGAACAAAGAATTTATCATTCCCGCGTCATATCGCGATGTATCTTTGCCGTAAGCATACAACTATGTCCTACCCCGAGATCGGAAACTGTTTCGGAGGTCGTGATCATTCAAGTGTGATTCACGCTGCCAACGTCGTTGCCAATAAAATTTCTCGCGACGACGAATTGCGCATGGTGATTCGGGAGATTGAGCAGGCATTACTAAATAGGTAGTTCGAGGCCCCCTAAGAATACCCGCTTCTGCTTGTTCACCTTGTCCTCATGGGCCGCCAGCGATGCTGTTGATATACTGGTTAACTACATAATAATACTATATTTTTCCCGGTAAAAGCTGTGGGTATCCTTTGCACTTTATGTGGATATCTGTAGCGCTAGGCGGGGAGGAGCTGAGAGGTGTGGAAATGTGCGCTGAGTATACCCGCTATTCACTGTTGTCGTTCACAGGTTTTACACAAGTGATTTTTGATTCCATTCAACTAGTTGATGCGGTTCTGTCTCTATTTCGTTCCTACTACTACTACTACTACTAGATTATTAATCTTAAGTAGTAAATTTGATTTGATTTGCTAGAATTCAAAAACATTTGCGAAGAGTCTTTTCGCAAGCAAACAAAGATAAAAAATAAGACTAGCCCCGTATTGGTGATAAAAAGAAGTTATGGAAATCACTATTCCTCGTAATGATTTAATGCGTCTGCTTCAGGTGACCGACAGTGTCGTTCAGAAAAAGACCACCATGCCGATACTGTCGAATGTGTTGCTTTCGGCTTCTGATGGGAAACTACGAGTATCGGCTTCTGATCTTGAAGTGACTGCCGTATCCCAGGCGGTAGCTAAAGTAAGCAAGCCAGGCAGCACCACCGTTAATGGCAAGATCCTCTCCGAGATCGTTAGGGAGCTTCCCGATACGGACTTAGCGATAAAATTGGCGGACGGGGAGCGATTTGTAATCTCCTCTAAAAATAGTCAGGTAAAGTTGAATGCGGTGAGTGCTGATGAGTATCCAAGCCTCCCTGGTATAAATCTTGATGTTTCAGGACGTATTTCAGCGGCGGTATTTTCCGAGATGCTGCAGCGTACCCTCTATGCGGTTTCTTTTGATGAAACCCGGTTTAATCTCAATGGGATCTGCTTTGAAATAGCCGGAAAGGGTAAGGGCAATAAGAACCTTCGCATGGTTGCTACCGATGGCCATCGGCTTGCACTTATAAGTAGGCCGGTGTCACAGCTCGAATTTCAAGGCTCCGTAATTGTACCCAGAAAGGGTCTTGGGGAGCTAAGAAAGATTCTTGATGACAAGGGAGATGGCGAGATTGGAATAGGGATTATCGAGGGATTCTTTATCATTGACTCAGGTGACACAAAGATTTCAATGCGTCTAATCGAAGGACAGTTTCCCGATTATCAACAGGTCGTGCCTAAAGGGGAGGGGGTCAAGGTTACTATCCCTAGTTCAGAACTTGCTCAAGCATTGAGACGAGTGGCATTAGTCGTCTCAGATAAATCAAAGGCGGTACGATTTGATTTTTCTGAACATGACCTTACCCTTTCCAGTTCATCTCCTGAGCTGGGAGAGGTAAAGGAACAGGTTGAGACAGACTACAAGGGAAAACAACTCTCTATTGGATTTAATGCACGCTACCTATTAGATGTGATTAACTCTTTTGGAAACGAAGAAACGCTTTGTATGCACCTACACGGTGAGCTTGGACCAGGTGTATTTTCATCTGAAAGAGACGATGCATGCATGGCCATAGTAATGCCGATGCGTCTTACCTAAGGTAGCAAAGACCCACTGAGTAGGATAAATAGCGTCAGGAGATAAAAGTCGGCGGCTATCTCAAGCGCTATTCCTCGTATTGCCGACCCCTCTTTGCAACTCTTGGCCTACATGTGCAGCTTAAAAGAATAACCCTATTCCATTTTAGAAATATTCAAGATACCTCGCTTGAATTATCGGCGAGGGTGAATCTGGTAGTGGGAAAGAATGGTCAAGGGAAGACGAATCTACTTGAGGCTATCGCTCTCTTATCACGAGGGCGCTCATTCCGTACATCGAGCTCTAAGGAGTTGATTCACTGGGAGGAAAAGGAAGCGTCTGTCTTTGCTGAGGTCCAGGAGTCCCAGGGCAACTTCCAAATAGGCGTAAGTTTCCAGAATGGGGAAAGGCAGCTGTATTTACACGGAGAGAGGGTAAAGAGCATAAGTGACTTTATTGCGAGATTGCTGGTGGTTACTTTCGCTCCCTCAGATATCGAAATTGTAAAAGGACCGCCCATTGAACGCCGACGCTTCCTAGACGCGTTCACCACCCTGGTTTTCCCTCACACGATGACTCACGTGGTCAACTATCAGCGCATCATTCGTCAGAAAAACTTGCTACTTAAGCAGGGGCGTGCAAGCTCAATCTCGCTTGAGCCGTGGAACAAGTTGCTCGTGGAATCTGCGCGTCCGATTATCAAGGCCCGCCGAGCGCTCATTAGTAGACTAGAATTGTTGATTAGAGACTATTATTCCCGATTGGCCTGCGATGACGGGGAGATAAGAATCACCCCCAAGGAAACGTTACCTGAAGATGATGCCACTTCATATTTATCCCTCCACGCAGATAATGAGATTAACTCGCGAAGTGTCCTCTATGGACCACATAGAGATGATATGCGCTTCCTATTGGGTGGACGCAGCGCCAGAAGCTTTTCTTCGCAGGGTCAGGCAAGAACTTTTGTGTTGGCACTTAAGATCGCGGCCATTCAAGTGATCGAGCAGGAGAGGGGGGAAAGCCCCGTGGTGCTTCTCGACGACGTTGATGCTGAGCTTGATAGAGATCGTCGAACGGCGTTCTTTAATGCCGTGTACTCAGAGCAGCGGCAATTTGTGATTACCGGAACAGAGCTCGAACGAGACGAGCTGCTTGTGAAGCGTGAGCATAAGGTCATTAGGGTCGAACGGGGGGTGCTGACCTGTGCCGATGGTTAGAGTAGATATGCACTACCGATACTATATATATCCTCTTATTTTTATCTTGTGTCCCGCTAACCTATTGGAATATTTCGTAAATCAATAATTATCGGTCTTTACCAAGCAAGCTCTTTTTGCTTATAATTCAGCAGCTTATGATGTTTTTCGGGGCATGCAACGCTCGGCATATCGTGCTGGCGTCGATCGGCCCTCTCCCTGGTAGTCCCCTCTATGGATAATGTGAACCCTTCCGCGGCCCCGCAAACTTCTGGGGGCTATGACTCGAGCCTTATCAAGGTTCTCGAAGGCCTTGAAGCGGTCCGCAAGCGGCCCGGAATGTACATCGGCGACACCGCAGATCGCGGATATCACCATCTTGTGTATGAAGTATTGGACAATGCGGTAGACGAGGCTCTCGCCGGCTACTGCAACGAAATAATCGTCGTATTGAAGAGCGACGGCTCATGCAGCGTTGAGGACAACGGTCGGGGCATTCCAACGAGTATTCACCCGACGGAAGGGGTAAGCGGCGTTGAGGTTGTGATGACCAAGCTGCATGCCGGGGGAAAATTTGAGGGACAGGCATACAAAGTCTCCGGCGGCCTTCATGGAGTCGGTGTTTCGGTAGTTAACGCACTTTCCGAATGGCTCAAAGTCGAAGTGAGTCAGAACGGGAAGCAGTACGCCATGCAATTTAACCGTGGAGAGCCCGCAGCGCCGCTCAAAGAAATTGGGCCCTCGGACAAGACTGGAACAAAAGTTCAATTTTATCCCGATCATACAATTTTCACCGACGTAAAGGGGTTCAGCCTCGAAACTTTGATCGGACGACTACGCGAGCTCGCTTTCCTAAACGCTGGGGTTCGCTTCAAGATTTTCGATGAACGCTCCAACAAGCAGCAGGAGTTCTTCTATGAGGGCGGAATCAGGAGCTTTGTTCAGCATGTCAACAAAGCAAAGAACCCGCTCTTTCCCGAGCCTATTTATATCAAGGCACAAAGTGCGGGAACGGAACTTGAAGTGGCGATGCAGTATAACCATGAGTATCAGGAGAACATTTTTACTTACGCCAATAATATTCACACTACAGAGGGTGGGACACATCTGGCGGGCTTCAAGGCAGCACTCACTCGGTCTATTAACTCCTATGCCCAAAAAAGCGGACTACTAAAGAACGGTGACGGCATAGAAGGCGATGATACCCGTGAAGGGCTCACCGCAGTGGTGAGCATCAGAATTCGAGAGCCTCAATTTGAGGGGCAAACAAAGACGCGGCTTGGCAACAGCGAGGTGAAAGGGTTTGTTGAGCAGGCCGTAGGAGAGCGTCTCTCGGAGTTTTTGGAAGAAAACCCTACGATAGCAAAAACAATCATTACAAAGTCATTGGAAGCAGCGCGGGCGCGCGAAGCGGCTCGCAAGGCCCGCGAGCTTGTGCGGCGTAAAGGGGCGTTGGATTCGGCTGCATTGCCGGGGAAATTAGCAGATTGTCAAAATGAGAATCCTGAGGAAGCGGAACTTTTCCTCGTTGAGGGCGATTCTGCAGGCGGATCGGCGAAACAGGGGAGAGACAAGGTATGCCAGGCGATACTGCCGCTTAAAGGCAAGATCCTCAACGTTGAGAAGGCGCGTTTCGATAAGATGCTGGCCTTCGAGGAAATTCGCACCATTATCACGGCGCTTGGCACAGGGATCGGATCCTCTGATTTTGATGTGTCGAAGCTGCGCTACCACAAGATCATTATAATGACCGACGCCGATGTCGATGGCAGCCATATACGCACGCTACTCCTCACATTCTTTTACCGGCAGATGAATGAGCTCATTGCAAGGGGGCATCTCTATATCGCGCAGCCTCCGCTGTATAAGTTAAAGCGAGGAAAGACCGAGCGTTATGTGCGTGATGAATCCGAGTTCGTGGATATCATCATTTCCGGTGCAGTGGCGGAGATGAGCGTTACCTCAAAGGATGGTGTGACTACCAACGGGAATGATTTGAAGCACTACCTGCTGAAACTACGTGAGGTAGGCTCCCTCCTTGAGCCATTCTCCTTTGAACGGGTGGATACGCGGGTTGTTCACGAGTTGGCAATGCTCGGTGATCTCTCTGCGGAAAGCTTCGCCAGTGCCTCTGCGGTCGGTGCTTTGAAGGATCGCCTGTCCGCCGCGCTTGGCACCCTCCCCGGTCTGCAAGCAATACGAGAAACGGGGAGCGAGCCTTTTGGCATAGTCGTTGAATCGCGGTATCGCGGTGTCGAAAGGTCTACCCTCTTGGACGGTCGTTTGTTTCAGCGCTCGGAATTCGCGCAACTGAGACATATTTATGAGGAAACACGAGCTCTTGGGAAGTTGCCGTTGACCGCAAAAGAAAGCGGGCAGGAAGTGGGGAGTTTTGCAACCCTCGAAGCACTTTCGACCTTCATTGATGAACGCGGCCGTAAGGGCCTTACTATCACTCGCTACAAAGGTCTTGGCGAGATGAACCCGGAGCAGCTCTGGGAGACGACGATGGATCCGAAGAATCGCATCCTGTTACAGGTGAATATTGAGGATGCGATCGAAGCAGACGATATCTTCACTGTGCTAATGGGGGATGAGGTAGAACCGCGCAGGGAATTCATTGAGGAGAATGCGCTCCGCATCAAGAACCTCGATATTTGACCGGTATTGGACATTTGTTTAAAGTTCCGCCCTGTCCGGAGCGGAGAGAGAATGTCTAGGACGCTGCAAAGCACCGGGACATACTTGTTCAGGGCAAACTAGTTTTTAAAGAGGAAAATCATGGCATCACCAACCAAAAAGACCTGGAACAAGCGCAACAGTCGGGACGCCAAGCTCAAAAAGAAGAGGTTGGCGAGACTCCGCAAGGAAACCAAGAAATCCCGTAAGAGCGCAAAGTAACAATCCGCCCTCCTCGCCGCTCTCCTTGTGAGAAACGATCCCGGAGCTGCACACTTTCATAGCTGCACAGCTTGAGCCTCTGTCTTGGTTCGCCGCGAAGAGCTTCTAGTCTCGTTGGAGCAGAAGTCGTGCGCAGGCGGAGGTTCAGCTTGATGCAAAATCCTAGGGATACGTTGAGCGTATGCCTAGAAGTGGTTCCATAAATACCTTTCTGAAACCACAGATCGACTGCTTCACTGCTACCCCAATTCGCCCGGACGTAGGAGGCGGTGCAGTTCGTCCGTGCGCCATCCGGGCGAGTTTTCCTTAATTGCTCTTGTTCAGAGGCTGCGGTCTCTGCGGCGTAGTAGTTATTCTTATTGAGATCCACCAGATCTTCCTATTCTGTTGACCAGCAAAGCTCGCAGCCCGTTAGAATTACTAAAGTTTCGCCGCACATTATCCAGTTTGCTAAGGGAATAACCGACCTTCTCCCTGTAGGTCTTTAAGGGTGAAGCGCATGCGGCAGTGGTCCCGGTCAAACTCACGTCGAGCTAATGCCGGTGCGGCTCTCATAGAATCCGCGCTCACGCTCCCCCTCTATCTCGGCTGCATACTTGCCATTATCCATTATGGGGACATGCTGAGCTCGGTTTCATGGCTAAGTCGAACGACCTTTGAATCAGCGCGTGCGGCGGGGGAAAGCCAGCGTTCGATTGCCGCGGCCCGGGCGATCGGAGTAGCAAACGAGCTTTTCGAGATGCAAGAGATGGGATTCTCAAGCAGTCGGATCGCAGGTCACCAGGTGTACGATCCGGAGTTCGATGAATCGGAGAGGACGGTTTCTGTCCAGGTTTCTCTTCAAGTGACACCCCTCATTCCATATGGTGCCAACACGATTATCACCAAGCTAGTTGCCCCGCTCCTTACTCTCGGTACCTCGACGACGGAGGGCTTTGGAGAATTTGCCGATGGGCCCTGCGCTGCGCAAGGGCTAGCCTACAATGACGACGGACAGTGCGTGAGTCCTGACGATAAGACCGAAGAAGTTGACGAAGCAGAGCCGATAATTCCGCCTTCAAAAGAGGGTGATATAAGTGGAGGTATTGCCAAGAATCCAACGGTAGTAGTCGTTGAGCCAATCGACACCTTGCCGGATATTGGAGACACCGGGGGTACTGGAGGGACTGGAGGCACAGGCGGTACTGGCGGTACAGGAGGAACAGGCGGCACAGGAACAACGCCAACAGGAACCTCGCCGGGAGGTAAGTAGCGATTAGTGGAAAGCAACTGTGAAACGAATATGTTGGCAAGCGGACAAGTAGTGCGGAGCTAGCGGTCACTAGCTTATATCAGCAAAGGCAGTCTTGTTTCAGCACGGACCTTAGGCAAACCAGCACCGCACATTTGGGCGATCAGGTCCCCCGCATCCGTTGGTCCTTCGGCGCGTCGGATGTAGGCAATAGTCTAGCGTGACATTTCCTTCGGATTCCTATTCCCATGGCACCGGAGCTTCTTGATCAACTTCGAGGATGTATTTTAGACCTTGCGCCATGTGCGGCGTTGCTGTGATTGAATTGTATCGACAGTAATCGCCAAGCCTCTTACCGATGTTTACTGTTCTATGTTTATGTCTCTCCACCGGTTGGCTGTAATGCCGTAGGAAACAATGAGTGTGGGAATCATTCGCGACAGCATATTCGAATAAACTGGGTCGCGAACCCCTGCTCCGGATTGCTAAGGGATCGTGTAGTCAGCTTTAGGCTATGAGATCTCGAGTCTCGGTTACCTCTCCCGGAAGTGCCGGCATCTTCCTATGGAGAGACAGAACAGGCAGAGGCGACTCATGTTCGCCTCTTTTCCACTGCATACCTTCGATGTACGGTAATGCATGGTTCATAGTTTCATCATCGGGTTCATAACGCTGCTTTTCGAACTCCTCGCAATCAGATGGTTCAGCACATTCATTCCGTTCTTTCATTACTTTTCAGGGCTGATCTGGATCTCTTGCCTAGTGGGATTGGCCATGGGCGGCCTAATGTCCGCTCAAACCTATCCGTCTTGGCTTGCGCGCTTTCCCAGGCTAATTCTCTATGCGCTTATTTCCGCAGGATTAATCAGCATTCTACTCAAATATAGCGACAATGTTGCGCAGGTAGATTTCGGCCGGGTGACGGATGCGCAAGCACTATTCTTTGGTACTGAGCGTAGTCGTTTCGATCTAGCCAAATTCTTTATTCCATTGGAGGCAGTACTGGCGGTTTTCACCGCTATGCTCGCAGTCCTATCCTTTGGCTTCGGCCAGTATTTGACCCGCCTACTGATTCGTGCGCCGAATAAGCTAAAGATTTATTCGATGAATGTCTTGGGCAGCTTTGCAGGGATTCTCTCATTTGGTCTGCTCTCTTATTTCCACACATCACCAGAGCTATGGTTCTTGTTGGTGTTCTGCGGGACGATTTTCCTTCTTGGATCAGCTGGAGAGTTGCGTAAACAACACTATTTTCTCTCCTTTTTATCGGTCCTTTTCGTCGCCGTTATTAGTCACTCCTGGACTGATGATGTGCGATCGTACTGGTCCCCCTACTACCGTATCGATCACGTCCTCTATAATGGAGCCATTAACGTGGACAATATTGGGCACCAAGTGATGGCTCCCTTGGAACAAGCAGGGCCCGGCTACGGAGTAGTGTACCAGCTGAGAAGCAGAACAGATCAGCCATCGTTTCGTAGAGCGCTGATTATAGGAGCTGGCTCAGGCAATGATGTAGCTGCAGCGGTAGCACAAGGTGTTCAGCATGTCGATGCTGTTGAGATCGATCCCGTAATTCTTTCTATTGGAGTATCCCACCACCCTGACCGACCGTATTCAGATCAACGTGTCCATAGGATCAACGAGGATGGACGCACCGTTCTTTCACAAGCTAGAGGAGGAGAGTATGATTTAATTGTCTATGCTTTGGTCGACTCGTTGCTAAGCACGAGTTCCTTCAGTGGCGTACGATTAGAGAGCTACCTATTCACTACAGAAGCGTTTGCCCAGGTCAGGCGAGTATTGGCATCCGACGGCGTTTTTGTCGCATACAATTTATTTCGGCAAGGCTGGCTAGTCCATCGATTGGCAGATATGCTTGAACGAGCGTTTGGTGAAAGGCCACTCGTACTGTCGGTACCGAATATGAAGCGCATTGGGCCCGACGAGGAGTTGCATTACCTCACTATTTTGGTAGCCGGCAATACTAAGGCCTTTCAGGAGTATTTCCGAGATGTCGGAAGCTTAACATTATCGACCGCTGCTCTTAACAATCGGGCGGAGTCAGTGCATCTTTCCCCCGTCGATCTTTCGCCTCCGGTTGTACTTGCACCGGCAACGGACGACTGGCCACACCTGTATCTGAAATCACCGGGACTTCCCCTTAGGCCTTACCTTTCAATGATTGCGGCGTTGCTCGCCACATTTTTCATTCTGTATCAAACTTTCCTTCGGCAATCACAATCACCTTTGCGCGATAGTGGAATTCGGATGTTCTTTCTTGGTGCTGGCTTCATGCTGATGGAAACCCGCGCGGTGATTCAGCTACAGCTTATCTTCGGGAACACTTGGATTGTGACCTCACTAGTGTTTGCTTCGATCTTAGGGCTCGTTTTCCTCTCAAATTTGTTTGTAATGAGATTTTCGGCCCTCCAGGCTGGTTCATTCTATTTCCCCCTCGTGGTTTCCCTGATCGTTCTGTATTTATTCCCTTTCGATTGGTTTAACTCCTCTGACGGCACAGCCTACCGACCCCTCGCATTTCCAATAGCACTTCTCCCTGTTCCTTTTGGGACCGCCATCTTTCTGAAGATTCTTGAATCTACCCCTTTAATAGAACGGGATCTGGCAGCCAATTTTCTCGGTTGCTGCACTGGTGCAGTTATTGAAATGATATCATTGCTATTTGGCATCAAGTCTTTGGTAATTATTGCCGGAGCGTGCTACGTACTTGCTATGTTTCAGTACGGGAGCAAACCTCAAAAATTTGCGAATCAGCCGTTATAGGAACGGAGACTGTCCAGCCCTCTCCCCAATCGCTCTGTCTAATTCTTTTCGGCGCTTTTCGCGCAACGAGGTGACGTTGTTGTGAGATTAAGGGCGCTCAGTGGCACCGCGATCCGGTTTAGGGCGAGAAATAGAGTTTCCAAGAAAATCGACGTACTTTTGCAGTCCAGGCGGGAGCACCTTCGAAAGATCACTCCCCGAGTTCGGCAGTGAAGAATCGGCTGACGGTGTGAAGACCACGCTCATCCTTTGACGTGCAAACCCAACGGCTTCTTCTGCGTCCATGAGACACTGCACCCCTTGGTCGCAGCTTCCGAAGTTAAGAGGCTCTAAGATATTCGGGGTACAGTCACCGTCAATGTCCGTAGCGATCGGAACGCAGCCCTGTTCGGGCCAGATCGCGGAGGGATTCAGGTTTATATTGAGAAGCCCTAAGTGCGGGAAATGCGACTCGAGATGCTCTGGAGACAGGTAGTTGCTATACACGAGGCTGTTAGGGGCGGAATATCCCTTGATATCTTGAAAGGTGTTGGCGAAGCTCGCGCTATTCATAAAATGGGTGCCGTTAACCGTACCGCTCACCCCAATCGTGAATGTGCGATATATGAGGTTATGATAGGCGAGGATGCCGAATACATTTGCAGTGGAGAACTCAACACCGCGGAATCGGTTGAAAAACGAAATATTGTGATGAACGTAATCAGGGCCAAGCACATAGGGGCCGCTTGAAGGGAATATTTTAATGCCTGCGCCATTCCCCCCTCCCGATTTTGGTATGTCGGTAAGGTACGCCACATTATACCGCACGATGTTCCCCCCCGTCTCATATGTTCCAATACCGATGTCCATGGTGTGGTGTACGACATTGTGCTCGGCAAGTCCGTGCATGGTTTGACTGGAGAATACAATGCCGGCAGCGTAGTTCTGTTGATCGCAGCAGGAGGCGCCAGTGCAACCGGGCTCGTTCTCGCACTCCATTTGGATATGGTGCACATAATTGCCGCGAATTGTCGGGAAGCTTGGCGCGCCAGGATAGTCACCATCAGTATACCGTGTGCCGATTCCGCCTCCGATATGATGAACATGATTATACTCGACGAGCGTATACTGCCCCGGACTGATGACTCGAATACCGGGACTTGGCACCTTAGTGCTAAGGGGACCTGTATTATAGATGTGATTCTTCCTAATCTCCGCAAACATAGTGCCAACGACTAGTATGCCGCCGGAGCTTCCGGTAATTGAGGTGATATTCCTGCAGGTCAAGCCTTCAATGGTGACATAGTGGCCGCCATGAGGAGACTTGGTGCTGCCTAGAACAACGCAATTTTCTCGCTGGTACTCGCCATCGATTATCGGCTCTTCACCCGGAAAATTCGTCAAGTAAAGGCGCCTTACTGCTGTACCGTTCGCGTTCACTGCAACGGATTCACGATACACTCCCTCGCGCACCAATAGACGGGAAGAAATAACGCCCAAGGCGCCCGCGCCCTTTTTCAGAGTGGAAAAGGCATATCCGTCAGTGCCGGTGCAAGATCGGGACGTTATGTTGTAGTTGCCGAAGCAATCCTCTTCAAGAGCGGCATCGACGAACATGGCGACCGATAGTGCCGCTTCATCCTGCGACTCTTGCGGCACGGCGTCAGTAGTTGAAGCGACCACCGCAGCAATGGTGAGCGAACAGATAATGAGGGAGTTCCCTATTCTGAGAAACGCCATAATAGCAGCTTCGAGTTCCAGCACGAGGACGGACAGCCTTAGGCGCTCGAAGCAACCGCTATGCCACCCGTCCAGGAGATACAGTCACTAAAGGTCACCGAATATGCCTGCTGCAAAATAACGGGAAAGCAGCTGCCATATCAGGCTGTTAGAATAACTGTAAAGTATTTACAGTGAAAAGCACCGCGGTGCTCGGTCGCCCCATAATCATTGTCAACGATGAGATACGAGTTGTGCGGAGCCGTTGCCCCTATGCCTTGCCTCGTGGTCCCCTCTCCCCATCGGAAGAGTTACTGGATTTCCTCGCCAATGGCAGGAATGGCAGCTCGCCCCTTGGGGAGGGCTTAGTCGGAAAGACTGGGGATAGCTGGGACCGCAGCGGTCTGAGCTGCACGGCAACCGAGACGCCGTGTCTCCCCGGACGAGCGTGCCAGCTAAAAATGCTGATTATCCCGTTCGTGAACTTGCCAGCCTGGTACTGCGGCTGCGGACCGGCTGCCAGCGAGCCGCAGAATCGATAGGCGGCAATAATAAAGCCTCTTCGCTTTGCGCCGCATCCTATATATATTCGCGAATATTTTACAGTTTGCGGATGGAGTCGGATATGGCGCAAAGCGGAGTAGAGTTTCTCGGTTTATTGCTGCGGCCAATAATACGCTATTGTATTCGGCATTCGCACACCATCCAGGATGTGATGAGCGTCGCCAAACAGGTGTTTGTAGAAGTGGCGCACGACGAGATCCAGCAGCACACGGAGAAGATCAACATAAGCAGACTCAGCATAATGACGGGAATTCATCGCAAGGAACTCAAGGACATCTTTGAGGAGCGTAAGGGCAGGCCTAGCGACTCAAAGAATATCCTATGGCGAGTTATCGGCCAGTGGGAGGGCGATCGGCGCTTTGCCTCCTCATCCGGGAAACCGCGGACGCTGACTTATCGCGGGTCGAATAACCAGTTTCGGAAGCTCGTAGAATCCGTGTGTTCCCATACCGATGCCGGAACCATTCTTTTCGAACTGGAACGTGCGGGGTGTGTGGAACGCACTGATAGAGGGCTAAAACTTGTTCGGCGAGAGGCGCGGACGCGCAGTGATGTGAGGAAGGGATTTCTGCTGCTTTCTGAGGACATCGACACGATGATTACTGCTGTGGAGCAGAATGTGAATGAGGCTAACCGCACCTCGAATCTTCATATCAGAACGCATTATGACAGTATATTTGTGGATAGCGTGCAAAAAATTCGACAGTGGCTGGTCGATGAGGGAAAGGAGTTCCACCGCAGGGCGCGAAAGTATATTGCCAAGTTCGACAGTGACATCAACCCCGAGAAGAGGCGAGAGCGCGCAGTAGGAGGCTGGGTAACCCTGACCTCTGTAAGCTGCACTTCAGCGGTAGAGCGTGTCGAGAGGGCTCGGAGTGGAACTACTACCATAAAGAGGGGATGAAGGTACGCCAGCGCTTGCTGCCCTGGCCCGAGGGGCCGGAATTCATTCGCAACTCTATGAGATGACAGGAGTAGCCATATTCCCTGGAGCACGCGGACCATGGATCGCGATCTGGGTATGGGGGCCGGATGGAGGAGCAGATGGTAGGAAATTCTCCTAGAAGTGGTTTCAAAAATGCCATCCTTGGCAATAACGAAACCACTTATAGACAACGGGGTGCCATGGCGTTTGAGTACGGCGTGCTCATCGCAGTTGTGTGCATGCTGTGCCTGGCCACGATTGATAATTTCAGCAGAGCAACCAAAGCCAACGTTAAGGGCATTGTTTTGGCAATGGGGGGCGGTTCAAGTTCGACCATCGGTGGTCCGGACGGACAAAAGGGACGCATCCCAGTTACTACAAGCCACCCAGGACCCTAGCAGCGTTTGCCCCCGCTCCGTCCTGCCATGGGCTCAGCTTTAAGCAATGCATATACGACAAGAGTCGGCCAATAGAACTGCCCGCGCTATCCCTGTCTTTATGCTACTCACTCTATGTGCTAGCAATGGGGCTAATGACCCTCCGGCACTTCCATCCCAGGCGCGAGCATGGCGCTTCCTTCGTTGAGGCGGCACTCGCTCTCCCCATCTTTATACTCGTAATCCTACTGCTGATTGACTTTGGCCGGTACTTTTTCACCTATATTGTACTGCACTACGCAGCGCAGGAGGCAGCGGACTACGCGACCAAGATAGAAATAGAGTCGGACATCTCTGCGGCAGGCTGTCCAGGGAGTACGGGAGAGCCTTGCGAGGATGCCGTACGGTATAGGAATCGCGCCCTGAGCATCATCGATAGAGCGGTTTCCAGAGCGTCGCTGGTAGCTTCGACGGCGAGCTCCAGCGCCGCCGAACTTCAGCGTTTTCGCCTGTACGATCCGGCAACCTATGCCTCGGGGCAAAATGCCATAACTCCTGGAATCGCGGCGATTGAAGGTTTTGCCGCATTTTTGAGACCCGGTGAGAGGGCACAGCGGATTGATGCGGGTGGCAATCCGACTGGCGAGGTCGATCATCCAGGTCGAGAGTTTGGCGAAGGGAAGTATCTTGGGTGGCCGCATGAAGGTCAAAGTTGGGCCGCGCTCCTTGAATCTATTCCGATAGAAACCCGACTGGAAGTGCTGCTTGACCCCGTCACTCCCCTGCTGCCCGACTTTCGAATTACGGCTCGTCAATATGCCTATAAGAAAACGAGAGCATTTGGGGTGGCCGTACCGCAGATACTAGAACCAACCTCAACTCCGGTTCCCTCTTCAACTAACACAGCTGCGCCTACTAATACTCCACGACCTACAGAAACCAGCACGGCTACGGCTACGGGCACCAATACCGCAACTCACACTGCAACCCGCACTGCCACAAACACGCGGACCTCCACGCCGACCAATTGCCCGACCAATGTCTGCACCCCCACTCCCACCCGAACGGCAACCAATACTCGAACTGCCACAGGCACTGCGACCCACACCCGAACTGCTACTGCCACTTCTACAGCGACGCCGACCTGTAATATCAACAACTGCGCTGGCCCGGTGAACGAGGCGAACTGTTCGCTCTGTGTTTCCACAGGATGTGGCTGCGCGGGAGGAGCGGTTGGATTTCTGAGTAGCTGCGTGGATGCGTGCGATCAAGATCAGTGGATGGGTCCTGATGGCTGCGACAAATGCGTTGACGCCTTTGAAATGGTAGGATGCTACACCTGCCCATCGCCAACACCGACAGTGACTCCCACCCGAACCGCGACCTTTACCCATACAGCAACGCCATCTCCGACTCCCACCACGGTCGATCCATGCACCCAACCTCCCTGTGACGGCAATTACGGCCCTGGGGAATGCGTGGTGGGCGCGCCAGGCAACGTTTGTGCGCAGTGCGGCGGTTGTCCGGGTTGTGCCTGTACAGGCGGGTTGCCAGGGCCCGGTTAGAGATCTGTACCGGTGCAGTGGGCGATTTCTAAAGAATATTCCTAGATCAACCGATACACATGTGCACTCTACCCCCATGATGACGATATCGCGTACCCCGCAACGTGGAATGATCCTAGTACTCGCTGCAGCCTTTGCGGTGGTGCTTACCGCCTTTTGCGCATTGGTTCTTGGAATGGGATTTGTTGCCGCGCACCATTCCACTGTGCAGGGAATCTCTAATCTCGCAGCGCTTGGCGCAATTGAACAGTACACGCGCTCAGAAGAGTCGACTGAAGCGGGGAAACGCAACGAAGCGATCCGTAGAGCCGAGGACATTCTGCGGGCAAACGCAATCCCCGGACTTAGCCGGCCGCTGGGGCAGGTTGGTGAACTTGGCTCTTTTAGTGTTGGTGAGAGTGAAGCCGTGGGCGCGGGGGGCAAGGTGACCTTTGGCAAGTGGCTTAAGCCGATAGAAGATGCCACCGAGAGGAACGCGGCCATCAGCTCCTGCACAGCCGCTGCTCAGCAACACTGCGCGGAGATGATGGACGAGAGCAAGCCCTGTTTCTGTACACTCGCAGCCACTAACAACTCAGAGCGTGCCAGTGCGGTGCGCCTGCAGATCGAAACACCGTCAGACAATCAGTTCATGGGGTTTTTTACCCAAGTGCTCGGTGTCACCTCGGTAGGGGTTGCGATTCGCGCCACTGCTGCCGTCGTAGAGCGTTGCGTTGGACTTCTGATGGACGTCTCACGGTCAGCCGTTGGAGAAACACACCCGGTCATAGAGAGCGCGGATGAGCCATTCTGGCGGGAGTGGCATCCTGGCTATCCTACGCCCCCTAACACCGATCCATTTCCACTGATGTGGTTCCGAGAGTTCCGTGATGTGGATGAAAACGGAATTTCGGACTTCGGGGCACCGGACGTCCACAATTTAGGACTTTGGGCGTTGAGGCGGCAGGACCTGTATCACGACGGGGTCACTCCGCCTAATTGCAAGGCCTGGGACACCTACGATCCGGAGGGAGAACAACAGCTGCTGGCAGGCCCCGTGTATTTCTGCCATTTGGACAGCAACCTTGATATGCCGGACATGCTAGGGGAGCCGGTCGACACAAGCAGAGCTGATGCCACGGGGGCCGAGGCCATAGCCGCAAAAGCTGGAGGGGCGCACTACCGGTCGGATTACGGCTTCGTGAATGGCTCGGAACCGCGCATGCACTCCTCTCCCTTTGGCAGGGTCACCGTCGACCTTTACACACGCCCCGAACCGATGACTACTTTCTTCCTGGGATTCAATGCAGGATTGCGGCTCCTTATGGAGAAGGCTTCGGCAGCGGATCAAGCTTATATTTGGCCCTTTACCGGCCTTGTGAATCTTCCTGTTCCGGACAGCGAAGACATAATACTGCGCGCCTTTCCCGAACCGCCTGAGTACCTGAGTAAGAATCTGGGTTTCATGCTCCATCTGACAAACTTGGAGAACATTGGACGTGTCGACGAAGAGGGGAACCTGGTCGAACAACCGGAAACCCCCAACGCCGTGTCGCGTGGATGGATTCCGCTTGTCATTTCCGACGCGCAGGGACTGTACTCCGGAACGAATCTGTATGGCGCTCTTTGGGAAGCTGCTCAGATGATGGGGGAACAGTGCCCCGATGGCTCAAGAAAGGTGGTAGTTATCGCCACCGATGGCATGCCGTCGTGCTGGAAGGATGGGGCCACGCCTGGGATGACTCCGGAGGAAGAGGTCAATTGCATCTCCGGATTAGGGGGATACTTTGCTCCCAATCGAGAGGCGCAGGTTCAGGCGGCCTTGGACGCGCTGCGCGAGCGCCAGATATTGGTCAGTGTCATGTTTGCCGGCAATACCGTGCGGCCTAATTATCGCAATGTAAAATCCGATCCGAGCTGTGACACCAATCAGGAGAGCGAAAGCTGTTTCCTCGATGCATCAATTTATAATGGGATCGCACCTTGCACGAGCTTTTACAGTGAACCGGCGGATGAAGATCTGTTTGATTGCGTCAGCTACTACCTGGAAAATGGAGCGGTAAAGGCCTCGACCAGCTCGGAAGAGGACCAGCTGGTTTTTAACAACCTGGGAGTACCCGGATTCTCCTTTGGACATCCGATATATGCGATGGCCGATCTTGCCTATCAGACAGGGGGCTACTTTTGTAACCTCTTAAGCGAGGAAGGGGCAGATGTGGATGACTATATCGATCATGACAATGATACAGAGGGTAACTGCATAGCTGAATTCCCCTGTTGTAAAACTGCACTGGTGGGAGGGGTGTGTCCTCCGGAGAGCGTGGTAGCGAATTGCACTCCCTGTCGCCTGAGAAATTCGGAGCGCACTGAAGGTGCTACAGAGACCCGGCCGGACCAGTATCTTTCGCGAGCCGCTCAGGCGGCCATCTGTGTGGAGAAGTCGGTTGGCGACAACCCATTCATCGTGATTGAAGAAGAATCATGATTGCGAGGCTGCTATTTTGCCAGCCAATCAGAGCCCAAACCAAGCTGGCGCCAATTATCTAACAGCTACTTTTTCTTCTTCCGAATGGCCCAACCCTTTTTCTCGATCTGCTGAGCTCTGGCAACCGCAAGGCTTCCCGCCTCTACATCTTTGGTAATGACTGAGCCGGCGCCGATAAAGGCGCCCTTGCCGATCGATACAGGAGCCACCAGTGCGGAGTTGCTGCCGATAAAAACGGAATCGCCTATTTCAGTGCGTGATTTCTTCACCCCATCATAGTTACAGGTAATGGTCCCTGCGCCTATGTTCGCATCTGTGCCAACAGTGCAGTCGCCTAAATAGGTAAGGTGCGAGGCCTTGGCACCTTCTCCTAGGACTGCATTCTTTGTTTCAACGAAATTTCCAATCTTTGCATGCGAGCCCAGTTTCGTGTCGGCGCGCAGGTGCGCAAAAGGTCCCACAGCGGCATGAGGCCCGATACTCGCTCCCGTAGCACGGGTGCCCCACTTGATCACCGCCCCCTGTTCAACGACGCAGTCGGTAAGACAGACGGCGCCCTCAATCGTTACTCCGTCACCGATAATTGTGGCGCCTTCCAAGTGGACGAACGGGCCGATCACACATCCCCTGCCCAGGCGGACCTTTGGCGATATGATTAGAGAAGCTGGATCGCGCACTGTAACGTCCTGCTCAAGCAGGAACTGTACGCGGCGATCGCGTAAGATGCGCTCGACTGTTATTAGATCTTGCCAGGTATTCACCCCCTGAAACTCAAGCGGGTCCGCAGCCACCAAGGTCGAGCGATTCTGGCCCTCTCGTGCTGCTATCTCGACCAGGTCGGTAAGATAGAATTCCTTCTGGGCATTGTGCGGCCGTATGGAGGTGATGGCAGGCGCTAGGAAGGCGGAATCAACCATGTAATACGCCGGATTACGCTCTATGCCGAGAAGCTGCTGCGGGGAACAATCTTTAGCCTCAATGATGCGAGTTATCTGGCCGTGCTCATCACGCACGATCCGCCCGTAATCGTGGAAAAGCGTTGTCTGGACCGTAATCAGGGAAATCGTGGCCTTCTCACGTTGGTGAAGCTCCCTTAGCGCCTGCAGAGAGGAGGCTCTGACGAGAGGCATGTCTGCGTACAGAATCAACACGTCACCACTGAACGCTTCTAAAGCGGGAAGCGCTGCGCGAACAGCATCTCCGGTTCCTCGTTGCTGCTCCTGGAAGGCGAAGGTGACCTGAGGCGAAACGCTTCGCGCGAGCGCTTCGACTTCTTGGCGGCAATGACCAGTCACAACTATTACCTTCTCCGGGGATAATGAGAGTGCGGTCTTAAGACAGAGTTCAAGCAAGGGCCCCTGGGAGGTCTGCAGGAGTGCCTTGGAGTGATTCCCGCCTAAGCGGGTACCCTTGCCTGCTGCCAAAATGATAATTGCGAGTGGTTCCATGACTTAAGAATAAAATCTACGAATAACTATTAATCTTATTGGATGACCTTACGATAGTACATCAGTGGGAGGGGGTCACCAGTACTCATTACAATGAAGCCCGAGAATGACGATAGGCAGGCCAAACTGCAGGAGCTCCTTGATCGCTCTGACGTCCGTTCCATGGACCAGCGGTTGGAGACCCGCCTCAATTTGCGGGCTGAGCTTGAGCTGCTAGAGGAACAGCTTAACGAATTAAAAACCCAGTTCGAGCTGTATTTTACAGGAATCGCCGCACTTCCACCGGACAAACTGCATGACACGGTAAAGAGGCAAATTCGGCTTCTCAATAGCGCTCCTTTCAAAAGCTCGGAGATGGGGTTTCGCTTGAGAACCCTCAAGAATCGCTATCAGAGCTTCCATACGTACTTTCAAAGGGTCATGCGTGAAAAAGAGGCCGGAGTTTACGTAAAGGATGTCTTTAAGGCTCAGGTTCGAGAGCAGGCGGAAAGAGAAGAGCAGTTTGCCCAAACGGCCGGGGGGGCGGCTGAACGAGGGCTCAAAGATCTCTTTCAAAGCTACCGAGAGGCCCTTAAGCGTGAAACGGGCAGGGAATTGGATCTGGACTTCGATAAGTTCAAGAAGAATTTGATTAAGCGAGCAAAGGAAACAAAGGAAAAGACCGGGGCTAAAAAGTTGACCTTCAAGGTGATAGTGCGGGACGGCAAGGTAATTGTGCAGGCAAACCCTGTCAATTAGAGCGTTTCCCTAGGAGCATGCGCCCTTCTCAGGTCCCGTGCGCATGCCAGGGACGCCCTGCTTTCGTATTCCAATACTGCGAAAAACTCTTAGCGGACTCTCCTCTTTGCGTATTTCCATCTACTCACTGCGCAAATATCAGAAAAACACTCAATGTAAACTCGCGCCGAGTCGATCATTCCAGGCAGAGTTCTCGCATTGAGCAATCGTGCGCAGGGGGCCACCACGTGGAGTGGTTCATGCAGTGTTCAAGTTACGGTTACCTTGCCACAAGTCAATGCATTCAGACGAGGACTCGCCGCGTGAGGTACTGGGACATTTGAAGCATGGCAACCGATAGTGGGTCAACTCGGACGACCGGCGGATTCAAGGAGGCACTACAGTATGTGTCCAAGGGATGGATCCCGATCCAGACCGATACGTTTGCGGATTTCACAAAGAAACTATCCTCGGGATTGTATGACGGGGATCGTTCGCGGTTGCTTCAAGATCTAAAATCCGACATTGGGCTGTATACGTGGAGCTTCAAGCGGCTCGGAGAAATCGCAGAGCGACAGGAGAGAAGTAAGCACCCTGCAAAAATTTTAAGAAACCTGGAAAGCGCGAAGCTTCGCGATCTATTCACCCTCCCCAGTGACTTTGCACCGACCCATAGATTGGATCAGGCCGATGCTTACCAGAAGGGGCGGTTGAGGCATGCGGCCATCAGCTGCAGCGCGTCTGAACTTCTCGCTGAGAAAACGGACTTTGACGCGGAAGTGGTGTACTCATGCGCAATGTTGCGGCAGTTCGGATTTATTGCTGCCGCATGGAACTATCCGCGGACCTTCTCCAAGGCGTTGACCTCAGTTGCATCGACCAACAACAACCTGGAGTTGGCCCTGCGCAAATACCTGGGGTTCTCTCCGACTCTGCTCGGCCTGAGCCTCACCATCGATTGGAACAGCTGCCCGAGCCTGCTGCTAGGGGTCGATTACCTGTCCCTCGAGGGGGCAGATACAAAGAAATCAGACGTTTCAAGCTGGGATGAAGAGCTCAAGTATACCGGTGAGAACATCGCTGGATTCTGTGAGGTAGGAGAGGCGCTTGCCCGTGCCTCTGACCCTAAGCACTACGCGGTGTCTGCCCGCGAGTGGGATCGCGTTGTTGGAAAGATAAACCACTACTTAGGACCAAGAGGACTACAGCTCATTTCAGAGCGCATTGCCGATAATTTCGGCAGCTCCCCGATTATTCTGGGGGAACAGAAGATCATAGAGTTCATTGCTCCGAAAGAAGGGAGCGGGCTGTCTGCGCTTGGCAAGAAACTGTTCCAGGAGAATGTGCATATAAGGAAATGCACCCCTCCAGTGCAGCAAAAGTTCACCGAAATCTACGAGCTTATCGAAGGCGGCTCGATGTCGATAGAGGCGCTCAATCGACTGGTCGGAGATGTGATCCCCGCTGCTGGCTTTCGCAGGGGCTGCATCTATATGGCTGAGGCCAACAATACAATGATGGTCCCCAAAGTACGGATTGGAGAAGCGTCCCTCGACCGCTTCAAAAGCATGCGTTGTTCCAACGCGAGCCCATTCAGCCATCCGGTGCTCGAAGCGCTCTCCTGCAGTGTGCCGATCAAGCAGGACAATGTTCTCATGTATGGAGAACTCGTTTCGCATGTGACCGGAGTGTTCGGTACACGGGAGAAGGTCGGGGTGCTGTACCTTGAACTCGCAGGCGATCTCGCCAAGGAGGACAGCGTTAAGGCGCTCAACTATTTCAAAGCGGTACGCCAGTGTCTGAACGATTGTCTTAACCTGCGCGAACAGGCGGGGAATATGCCGCTTACCGTGCGCTCAAATTAGGACACATCCGAAGACACCATTTTTGACCGCGCTCTATAAGTTACCGCAAAGCCTGAAGGTCCTCTTGCTCTCCAATTGACCTCTGTCAAAGCGTCTTTGCGATCAAGCGTAGGCTAGGCTATCTTCATCGGGTTTCATTCCGGTGAGGCCTATGGAGTACATAACTCAGCTAATTGACCTGTTCGTACATCTCGATAAACACCTGCATGAACTAGCCAGCCAGTATGGCATTTGGGCCACTGTGTTACTGATAGTAATAGTATTTTGTGAAACGGGATTGGTCGTTACCCCGTTCCTCCCCGGTGACTCCTTGCTGTTTGCCGCGGGGGCGCTCGCCGCAAGCGGTTTCTTCGAGGTAGAGGTGCTCTTAGTTACGCTATTTGTCGCCGCCGTGCTGGGTGACGGGGTTAATTATCATATTGGAAAGTACATAGGACCACGGGTGTTCCAGCGCGACAGCCGCTGGATTAAGCGCAAGTACCTGGAGCGCACACAGCGATTTTACGAGAAGTACGGCGGAAAGACGATCATAATTGCGCGCTTTGTTCCGATCGTCAGAACCTTCGCTCCCTTTCTTGCCGGAGTGGGCACCATGCACTACAGCCGCTTTCTCGCTTACAACATCGTGGGAGCATTCCTATGGGTTTTTGGATTTATTCTCGCCGGATACTTCTTCGGCAACATTCCAGTCGTCAAGAATAACTTTTCTCTAGTTATTCTCGGCATCATCATCGTGTCGATACTGCCGGCCGTGTTTGAAGTGCTTCGTGCGCACAAAGAAGATCGAGCGATGGTATAGGAGCGCCCGCACTGACCGTGCTACGCTTTCGAATGCCAGCCCCATAGAGAGTCATGCGCGGGCCAATCGCGAGCGAAAGAGTCAGAGCTCGCGCTAAGCGCCTGCAGCTCCGGTGGAGAGAGCCGAATTTCAAGGGCAGCCATAAGTTCGGTCAGTTGAGCCGGTTCAGATGTGCCGAGGAGTACGCTGCTGATGCCCGGTTGTGAGAGAATCCAGGCTATCGCAACCTGTGCGGGAGTAGCGCCGTGATCGGCAGCGGTTGCCCGTAGCACTGAAAGCACCTGATTTCTCTGCTCTGCGAATTGCGGCTGAAAGAGCCGGTTGCGTTTCCTAGAATCCGTCCAAACACGCGACTCCGCATACCTTCCCGAGAGCAATCCTTGACAGAGAGGAGAGTAGCAGAGAACGCCGATGGAGTGGGCAATGCAACGAGGGAGCACATCCCGTTCTATCGAGCGCCAGAGCAGGTTGTAACAGGGCTGCAGAACATCGATCCGTTCTGGATTCTGCAGTTCAACCCATTCCGGTTCCATCCAGTTTGAAACGCCAATAGCGCGAATCTTTCCCTCATCGCGCAGCCTCTCAAGGCAGATCAACATCTCATCAGCCGCAAGAGACTTGGCCGGCCAATGTTGTTGGAAGATATCAACGTAATCGGTGGCTAGGTCGCGAAGAGACCGCTCAAGGCTCGCTCGTATTTTAGCGGGGGTATCCGCTGTGTGCGGAAATTTTGTAGCAATCACCACCTGCGCGCGCTTACCGGACAACACCTCTCCCAACAGACGCTCTGAAAGGCCGTTTCCGTAAGCCGGAGCCGTATCAAACAGAGTGATGCCGCTATCGAAAGCGCAGCTGACGACAGCCTTGAATAGCTGCGGTGATGACCTCTCCCATCCGTGGGCCTGCCATCCGCCCAGGGCAAGTCGTGATATCTTCAAGTTCGTTCTTCCGAGCGTTGTATAATCCATGGTCGAACTCTCTTACGATTATCGCCGGCGAAATGCTGCTAATGGTTATAGCGGTGTCCGGTAAGGAACACAGGGAGGTTGTCTTGAACTTTAAATATGAGCTTCAGCGGTCGCACACGCTGGCCTGAGGAAGGCACCGCGAATGAGAAAAGAGCCGGCTGGCCATCGAGCCGCACGATAGTAGAAGCAACAGGCTCTTCAGGCTGTTCGGAGTTAAAGATTTCAACGATAGTGTGAGCTTCAGCGACTCCCGATGACGGTGCCACGAACTCAAGTGTTACCGTGCCGTTCGGATAAGATGGCACCAGCAGGGAGTACTCGTCGGTCAAGCGACGGGATCCCTTTACCCGGAAAAGATGGTTGCCCGAATCGTCGCCCCCGAGGTATTCCAGCTCCTCTTTAAATGCTTGCACCTGCTTCTGAAAGGCGGACGGATTGAACGCGGGATCGAAGCGGGAGACGTACACGACATACCGTAGCCCAACAATTGATTGAAGCGCGCGAATGGAGGGAGCACTCGGGAAGGTGCGGAAGTGCTTGGGATACTCGCGCATTATTTTGGATCTTTGGCCGCTGTACCCATTTACCAGCGGCCGCTCGAGCGAGAAGGCCCAATGCATGTACTGTACGTTATACCTGGCAAACGCTCCCCAACTTTCAACCCGACCGTCCTCCTTCAACTGTTCAGTCCACGGAAGAATCAGCACAGCTTCGTTGCTTCTGGGTAGGCGCTCTAACTGCTCAAAGACCGAGCCCGCCGGCACTTCGCTCTCCAGTGGATAGCGATCTATCTGATTCTCAGCTACGAGCAGTAGGAGCGGGAGCACTACCACATAGGCTCTGAGCTTCGACCTATCGATCATATATGACAAGGAGAGAGCACTCAGCACCAGCAGGCACAACACGACCACGATACCAATGCGACTCACTGCTCGAATGGCGCCAAATCCTGGCACCGTTTCGTAGAAGAATCGGAACACCCCTAGGGCAAAGTGCCCCTTTTCCGGATTACCCAAAGGCCCCAGAGAGATGAGAAATAGGATCAGGGCGCATAACGCGATGCAGCCAAGCAGCCCACGATTAGTAAGGATGGCAAAGCCCATTCTGCGCTCCAGCTCGGCAAGACGTTTCAGAAGAAGCACCGCGAAAATGATGGCGAACCAGGAACAAAGGGCGCCTAGATAACGAGCCATTTGACCAGGAATGAGACTACTGACGAACAGCAGCCCGAGGGCAGCGATCAGCGCGTACTTAAGGGCGGTCAACTGCGGGGCATCCCAGACCCGCCTCACTCCAAACCAGACGAGAAAGAAAACAACAAACCCAGGCAAGAGGTTGGCTTCGGCGTGAGAGAGCGGAGCCGTTTGTCCATACAGCCAGCTCCAGCTCGATGCTGAAAGGTAGGAGAGCGGGGTCGCGCTAAAGTAATATGCCTCGTAGATATTTCGACCGCCAAAAGTGCTAAGGATCTGTAAATAGGGCCATAGGAATGGAATCATAGGGATGATTCCTATGATGATGCCGGCACCAAATCGTAAGTAGTGACGCTGCCTGAATCTCTGGGGGCGCATCAAGATGACCGAGCCAAGCAGGAGCGCGCTCAATAGAGCTATGAAGACCGCATAGTAGACGGTGCAGAGAAAAGCGGCAGAAAAGCAGAGCCCCAGACAGACAGCCGAGCGTGTTCTGGGGAAGCGCATAAAGCGAAAGGTGCACAGCAGTGAAAGCGGCAGCCAGAAGGCAAACTGCAGTTGAGGATGCCCCATATGGGCGCCGAGAAACGACCAGCTCATGAATCCAACTGCGGCAGTAAGAGCGGGAAGGGGTTTGCCGGTAAGTTCTCGACACAGCAGGTAGGTGCATACACCATTTAGAAACTGAGCAGTGAGAATCACCAGGTTATAGGAGGCAGCAAGCGGCATACCAACCGCGCCGAGGGCCCCGATCACAAAAGAGGGCAGAATAAAATTGTCACTCCAGGCTAGGGTAAGGGTATACGGGTAGAAGGCGTTTGTATTAAACCAGGGCAGAGTAAAGAGGTCGCGCAGGTTCGATTTCACTAACCATACATATAATCCCGCATCCCCCTGCAGCCCTCCGATGAAGGTCGTATCGAAGGCTCTCAGTACGCTCATTCTGGAAAGCAGGAGCAAAACCAGCAGCAAGAAGATGCTGGCAAAATCGGTGCGTGGTGTGCCTCCATGGAGAAGCACGAACTCCTGCGGCTGGTCATTTGGTGGGGAATCTTGGTGTGGGGACATGCGGTCGCGTACTACCACGCAGAGTTAGGCTTCAAGCTCACCGGCGATTAGGGTATCATTGCGCCCATTTGCGTTAAAGCCGAAATCAAGGCGGAACATTATTTATCCATGGTTTTTAGCTCCTTCACTTTTGTATTCGTCTTCCTTCCGTTTGTTCTTGGGCTCTATTTTGTTGCTCCCCGCCCGCTGAAGAACACCGTACTGGTAGTGGCCAGTGTCTTTTTCTACGCTTGGGGTGCGCCGGAGTTCGTGGCTCTATTTTTGGTCTCCACCTCGGTTGACTATGGGCTCGCGCTGCTCCTTTCCCGCTACCCTGATGGGTCTGCCCGCCGGAGGGCAGTCCTTTGGAGCTCCATAGTGCTCAACACGGGGCTCCTTCTTTACTTCAAATACGCCAACTTTTTTGTTGCTCAATTCCGTGAGGTGCTGCAATGGCTTTCAGTACAGCCACCAGGGTGGGAGAATATAGCTCTCCCCATAGGGATCTCATTCTTCACCTTTCATAAGATAAGCTACATCGTTGATGTGTATAGGGGCACATCGAAACCGGCGCGAAGCTTTATTGACTATATACTGTATATTTCGCTTTTCCCGCAGCTCATCGCAGGACCGATAATTCGATATCACGAAATTGATGCCCAGTTGGTGGGCCGAACTGTATGTGGTTCTGATCTTTACGAAGGAATGCGCCGATTCATATTGGGACTGTCGCGCAAGGTTCTGCTTGCCAACCCCATGGGCGCCGTTGCAGACAATGTGTTTCAAGTTTCCCCGGAAGCGCTCACCACTCCGTATGCATGGATTGGCGCTTTAGCCTATGCGTTTCAGATCTATTTCGATTTCTCCGGATATTCCGATATGGCGATTGGGCTTGCCAGGATGTTTGGCTTTCGTTTCCCGGAGAACTTCGATCGACCGTACGTGGCCTCCTCTTTCACCGAGTTCTGGCGACGCTGGCATATGTCGCTATCACGCTGGATGAGGGATTACCTATACGTTCCGCTTGGAGGGAATCGCGGCGGTACACTCCTTACCTACCGCAATCTATGGATCGTGTTCTTACTTTCCGGTCTCTGGCATGGAGCGAACTGGACCTTTATCGTGTGGGGGCTCTATCATGGACTCTTCCTGGTATTCGATAGAACGAGTCTCGGTGCGTCATTCGCTAGACTGCCCTATGTAATCAAGAGAGCGATTACCTTTGTCTTGGTGTGCTTTGGCTGGGTGCTCTTTAGGAGCGACACTCTGACCGGAGCAGGACGGTTCATACAGATAATGCTCTGCCCCTGGACGGCAGGCGAGCAGGCAGGCACTATTTCTAGATCTTCTATCATTAGCGATTATGGAATCCTTGTATTCATGGTCTGTGCGGTGTTCTGTGTCTTCCTCGAAACTCAGAGGGTGTTGAGTAGTACGAGGAAGGTGGTGGAGCGGTGCCCTTCGACCGTAAGCGATTTGGTCGGCGCGCTGTTGTTACTTTCACTCTTTGTTCTGAGTATGGTGATGATCGGTTCAGGAAGTTACTCCCCCTTCATTTATTTCCAGTTTTGAGGGTTATGCAAGAATCGGCACCGGTACAGTCTTTCGGGTGGGTTAAGATCCTAACCCTGCTTGTCTTTGCAGCACTGCTCGTATTCCCCATGACCGATGCGTGGCTCAACATTATTCCACGAGCGCGTATTCATGGCATGGCCGAGAGAGCAGCATTTCCAACCTTTACACCTGAGAGTTGGTGGAATCAGAAGTATCAGGCGCGCTTCTCTCAATGGGCGCTCAAAAGCGGGGCATTCTGGTCATGGAGTATTCGCCTTTCCAATGAGCTTGTGTACCGATTGACAGGGGAGATCTCCACCGACTACGGCACTTCGGTGCAAGGGGGAAACGAGTCATATCTCTGGCAGATGATGTACAAGGCCGCTTTTAACCGTGTTCAGGATCCTCCAAGGAATTTGATTCGAAGAGCTTTTACTCAGTTCAAAGAATTGAAGGAGCAGATGGCGGCGCGCAATATCCCCGTCGTAGCGGTGATTAACCCCAATCTGATCTTTATGTATCCGGAGCTGCTGCCGGACAAGTACCACACGGCTCGTCGCATGGAGAAGCAGTCAAGTTATGAAGTTGCACAGGAGGTAATCAAGGAGCTTGATGCACCGGTTGTAGATGCCGCGGAGCTGCTGAAGTCGGTGCAGGATGACTTTCCCTTTCGGTTTTTCGAGCCAGCGGGGTCGCACTGGAATGACATAGGGTCATGCATCGCTGCGCGAGCGGTTCTAAGGGAGCTTGATAGGAGCTGGGGACGTGGATTCCCCGCACTACCGTGCGAGGACTATGAGTTTCGCCCCACGCCCGAAGCGCATGAACGCGATCTCGTGCAGATTGCAAACTTGCTCTTCCCGGAGCGATTGTTCAGGCCGACCCCTTATGTGAGATCAAGGGCTCGACAGGAGTTTCCCGAGCGCAAGCCCAAGCTCTTGCTGATTGGCACAAGCTTCCTCTTTGGCCTCGAGAAGCAGTTCCGAAAGCATTTCATCACCGATGACACCCGATTACTTTTTTACTATCGACAGGAGCGAAAGGGCGGCAAGGGCAACTTTCGCAACTTCGCCCCCAGCACGCTGAACTGGTCCGAGGTGCTTTCGATGGATGGGATTATCCTGGACATCAACGAGTCTGGCCCGGCCAAGCTTGGCTATGGATTCATGCGGGATGCGTTGCGCTACTTCGACTCGCTAAAGGCTGATACTACAGCGAGTGAAAGGAAAAAGAAGAAGAAGCGCAAGGGGATGAAAACCGCACTTGCTTCAATAGAACTTCAGGCGGAGCAAAGAACGGTTGGGGATTAGTTGCTATGGAGAGCTCAGGTCGTGAACAAGGAATCTTCCTCCAGTCAGAAGAGGATCTCCTCTGTTACCACGGGACCTGGCCTTTGAGGGGACGCCATAAGAGCTGATGCTCCATTTGGTATCTAAATGAATCAATCTTTCTTAGTGGGATTATGGAATTAAGAGGTTTTCTGGGTGGATGAGTTTAACGAGATTCAAGCGAGGGCCTTAGGTTGTGCTCTTCGTTCGGTAGGTCCATGGGTGGCAAGCAATGAATAGGCGAAAGGTTGATTGGTTGCCTCGATCGAACAGACAGGGATTTCGGTTGTGTAAAGGTCTCCAAGATAAACGGCCGTAGATGCATTAGTGAGGTTAGGGAATGAGCGCAACGGCAACAGACTCTGAAATACTCATCCAACATTGTTCCTCATTTGATTGCATCACGGTGGAATTGCTCCCGCACTCTACTCGTATCATCCCTCAGGAGCTTTACGAAGTTGTAGAGCAAACCTGGAGCCACTATCTAGAAGAGTCACACCGTGTAGGTCGAAATGTATGGGACGGCCTGCTCTACCGCTTTGAGAACTGCGAGCGGCAAGAGAGAGGTTTGTGCATTAGATGCAGCACTATACAGGCAAAGGATGCTATTTCGTTCCGCCTGATTGGCGGGAGGAGCAAGTATCCGCAGGAGACATGGGCTCAAAACATGTTTCTGGGCAGTCTTGTTCACTCCAGTGACGGGTTTGCGCTTTTTGGCGTGCCCTCAGGCAAGACCACAGCAACCCGCCCTTTTGATTTAGTTGGCGGTGTGCTGTCGGCGGATGAGATTCAGCTCGCCTCTGGGAAGGATCTCGCCTGCTTGCTCTATAATGAACTCAATGAAGAACTGAACATCGAAGAGGGCGTAGTACAGTCGGTAGCGCTGCTTGGCATTGTGCGTACTCGAACGTCGAGCGTCGGCCTTATTGCAGACTGCCAACTTGCAGTTTCTGCAGCTGAGGTGCGGCGGCGTTTCGCTGAAAAGAATGATGGAGAGCTGCGCGAGATAAAAACCGTGCCACTCGATGAACTTCAGATGTGCTTAATCCAGGGAGGAGGGCATCTTCCCCTTGTATGGCAGCTTAAAGCTGCTTCAGAAGGACTGACCTGAAGTTTTGAGGTTTCTAGTGTATGGGGAGCACTCGGAAGTCGTGCAGTGACCGCCGGAAGTTCAACAATAGCTCATGCGCACGATCCAGCGCATGAGAACGGTGCTCGGTTTCGACGCGCAGCTCCAGTTCTCACGGGCCCATACAACGTGCAATCCCTGTGATATTAGGATGGGCCTCTCTGCGAATTGCAGAATTCAATCAAGGCGCAAGGAGTTAATCCATTACCGTAGTAGCTCTCCATGACGCTCATGCGATCCGTCGATTGCGTTTCATGAACAGGGAACGTCACGCCGCGCCCTCACTGCACCGCGAATCATCAGAATCGCTGATTCCACTGTGGTATATCAGCCATTCTGTCGGCTGAGCCCCTAATTCACGGTAAACTACCCAGCCTTTCTGAGCTTTTCACCCTGTCGCATGACCCCGCCCCAGGGGGTCTCTGCAAGCTGCAGATCGCAAGGCGGACCTTCATAGATTATACGACCGCCTTTCTCGCCCGAACCCGGTCCCATCTCTATAATGTGATGGGCGCTCATGATTACATCCGGATCATGCTCGATGATGAGCACAGTGTGGCCGAGGCCCACGAGCTCATGGAGCGATCTCAGAAGCCGGTGCACATCTGCACGGTGCAGTCCCGTGGTGGGCTCATCCAAGACGTAAAGGGTGTGACCGTTGCCGCATGCGATGAGTTCGGAAGCAAGCTTCAGTCGTTGCGACTCTCCCCCCGAAAGAGTTGAGGAACTCTGGCCAAGGGCGAGGTAGCCTAGACCAAGTTCGCACACCCTGTGCAGAGTCTGATGAATCTTGCGATGGTTTGTGAAGATATCCCGCGCCTCTTCGAAGGTAAGAGCCAGAATATCGGCCGCTGAGAGCCCGAGATAACGCACCGCCGATGCCGCCTCCGCGTAGCGGGTTCCAGCGCAGCTTTCACATCGCACCCGCGCTTGCGGCAGGAAGCTCATCTCGAGCACGATCTCACCACTCCCGCGGCATTCCGGACAGCGGCCTTTTCCCGTGTTGTAGGAGAAGAATCCAGGACCCCAGCCATGTGTTTTCGCCTCGAGAGTCCCTGCCAGAACCTTTCTAAATTCATCCCAGACACCCAGAAATGAGGCAGGGGTCGAGCGGGAGTTTGCCCCGATCGGCCTCTGGTCCACCGTGAGTACGCGGTCAATCCCCTCATGCCCTTCGATGCAGGGAACTTTGCGGGTTCTGCTCTTGCTGAGCGCCGTGGAGGCGGCAATGCCCTCAAGCACAATACCATGCACAAGAGAGCTCTTTCCGGCTCCCGAAACACCGGCCACTACCACCATGCAGTGGAGCGGAATTGAACAGCTGAGATCTTTGATGTTGTTGCAGCTTGCTCGGCGAACTCGAAGCTTCGCAGCAGAGGGTGATGTAAATGCCGGAGCGGAAATCCCATAGGGGCGAGAGAGCCACTGGGCCGTGAGAGTGCTTTGATCGGACAGGATCTGAGCGGCCGGACCCTGGGCTGTTATGGTTCCGCCCTGGCGCCCCGCGCCGGGTCCAACCTCAACGATATGGTCCGATGCTGCTACCATGTCGGCATCGTGCTCTATGATCAAGACCGAGTTCCCTCGCTCTTTCAGGGTTTGCAGCTCCTTGAAAATCCGTCGGCTATCTAGTGGGTGCAGCCCTGCAGTCGGTTCATCAAAAATGTACATCGCTCCGCTCAAGGGGGTGCCGATTGCCGTGGCCAAACGCAGGCGCTGCAGTTCACCGGCCGAGAGGGAGCTGCAGTCGCGATGAAGCGGCAAGTACTCAAGGCCAAACGAAGCCAAGAGTGCAAGCCGAGATCTAAGCTCATGCAAAATCGGTGCGGCCACCATTGCATCACGTGCAGCAAGATTGAGCCGATCAAGGAGCGCCTGAACTTCGAGCGCACCGCGACTGCACCATTGGCCGATATTCTCGGATTGGAGAGTGAGGCTTCGTCCCATGGCCGAGATGCGCGCGCCCTTACACTCGTCACAGGCGGTGCCATCAGCAGCAGTGCCTGTTCCTTCACAGGAGGGACAGCGCCCGCGTGTTGAATGAAACGAAAGATCCTCGGGATCCGGTTTAAAGAATCCGCGGCGACAGTGCGCGCAGGCGCGCTTAGCGCTCACTACGCGTTCACTCTGCGAGCAGTGAATGAGTAAGGTGCCCTCGCCAAGCCCGAGCGCCTGCTCAACCACCTCGATCAGCACCTCCTTGGGGAGTGTCGAAGGCCGGAAGCGACCGACTACAAATTCAATGTTGTGCTGTTTGGATTTGACCAAACCCTGATCGAACTTGGAGGGAGGAGCGAAGCGCCCGTCAACACGCACTTCGGCTATTTCTAGAGAAACCGCCCGCTCAAAAACGTCTCGATAGCTGCCCTTCCTATTCTTTACGATCGGCGCAAGCAGGCGCAGCTGCTCGTCGCCGCACGCTGCGAGCTCGGCAGCGATCTCTTGAGCGCTCAATGCGGATATTTCTTGATCCGGATGGTCCGGGCAGTGCTGGACTCCTACCTTGGCGAAGAGCAGGCGCAGGAAATTATACACCTCACTCATTGTCCCGACTGTGGAGAGCCGTGAGGGTTGAAAGGTATGCTGGTGTACACACACCGAAGGCTGCACATTCTGCAGGGCATCTATATCCGGCTTTTCAAGCTCATGGATAAATTGCCGGGCGTATGGGGAGAGGCAGTCTAGATAACGGCGCTGGCCCTCGGAGTAAATAATATCCTTGGCGATGGTTGATTTACCCGAGCCGGACAGGCCGCTGAGCGCAACAATCTGTCCCAAGGGGAGATCTAGATCGATATTCTTCAGATTATGATGGCGCGCGCCGCGCAGTTGCAGCATGCACGCGGTGTTATCTTTCGGCGGCGAGGGCACTTTTGCCGGAGCAATCGAAAACCTGCGGTGTTGCAGCGTAGTGCTGAAGAACTCGGCAAGATGGGCCGCAGTGGCTGAGGCGCATTGCAGCAGCTGCCCAGGAGTTCCCTCGGCAACGATGCGACCTCCTCCGTCGCCTCCTTCGGGGCCGAGATCGATGATCCAATCGGCCTGCGAGAGCATGATTAGGTTGTGTTCAATACACAAGATCGAATGTCCGCGCGACCGGAGCAGTGAAAAGAGTTCAAGCAAGCGGCACACATCCTGCGGGTGAAGTCCAGTGGTTGGTTCATCAAATATGAGCAGCGTTCCCGACTCGCCCGCATCGGCCAGGTAACTGACGAGCTTTAGGCGTTGGGCCTCTCCGCCTGAAAGTTCGCTGAGGGGGTGGCCGAGCGTGAGATAGCCAAGTCCCAAGAGCGAGAAATTCTCGAGAACGCATCGGATGCGCGGATGAGATTGGAACACTATGGCAGCATCATCGATGGTCAGGCTCATCAGATCATGCACTGACCTCCCATTCCAGCGCACCTCGAGCACCTTGTTTGAAAATCTCTTTCCAAGACACTCTGGACATGGAACGTACACGTCGCTCAGAAACTGCATATCCTCTTTCAGAAATCCGGCGCCCTTGCAGTGTGTGCAGCGTCCCGCAGCAACGTTGAAAGAGAAGGCAGAGCGAGAAAGCCGTCGCATGCGCGCATCCTGAGTATCGGCGAGAAGGGAGCGGATATCGTCCCAAACGCCCGAGAAGGTGGCTACATTGGCGCGAGGGCTCCGTGCGACCGGAGATTGATCGACGATAACGAGCGAGCGAAGCTGTTCGAGTCCATCGACCGATCCAATCGCTGCCTCGGTCGCCTGGCCTTTGATGAATCGCTCAAAGGCATTCTTGATAACCTCGTGCACGAGGGTACTCTTCCCACTTCCGGACACCCCGCTTATGCAAACGAACGCATCGAGAGGGATATCCAACGAAAGGTTCTTGAGATTGCGGGCATGGGCGTTGCGCACCCTGATGAACCGTTGCGGTGAGAAGGGGTGGCGTGTGGGAAGGGAGAGCGCGATGCCGGGCCATTCGGATGGGGACCCCAAGTACGTTACCTGCCCGCCCCGCGAGCCGGCTTGAGGTCCCATTTCGAGGATCTTGTCAGCGGCGGAAATGCAATCAAGATCATGTTCAACCATCATCACCGAGTTGCCTTGGGCAGCCAGCTCTCTGATGTAGCGTATGAGCGCCTTGGTATCGCGGGGATGCAGGCCTACTGTGGGCTCGTCCAACACAAACTGAGTCGACACTAAGCCGCTTCCCAGGGCCGCCACGAGGTTAACCCGCTGAGTTTCTCCCCCCGACAGGGTGCGGGATTGACGATCCAGCGAGAGATAGGGAAGCCCCAATGCGACCAAGCACTCAAGACGCAGCCTCAAGGCCTTGACAACATCGGACAGCTCGCGAGGTAGCTGCACAGGAGTATTCGAGTCAAGCCACTCTAGGAGGTGCGCAATCGGCATGCGCCACAGCTCAGAAATGGTGCACGCACCGACCCTATAGGCCAGCGACTCTGGCTTGAGCCGAGATCCCTGGCATTCAGGGCATACGAACTGCGATCGATAGCGGGAGAGAAACACCCGCACATGCATCTTATAGGCCTTACGCTCCTTGCGTTTGAACCAGTGCTCTACGCCGATGAACTCGCGGGTTTTGTTGGTGAATATCAACTCCCTCGTCTGCATCGGGAGCTGGCTCCAAGGGATGTCGATGGGGATGCCCTGAGCTTCACAGAAGCGCAGCAGCCGGCGATGCTCGGCGCGGGTGCCTGGACCCGACCAACACTGCACGGCGTGTTGTTCAATGCTCTTACGCTCGTCAGGCACGCAGAGGGATCGATCAATCCGCAGCACCATTCCGAATCCCCGGCAGTGGTCGCACGCCCCCATGGGGTGATCGGGTGAGAACATGGCAGGCTTAGGGGAACGCACCGAGCATCCATGCAGGTCGCACACGAACTCGGAACGGAAGGATTCCCGGCGCGCTGATCCGTGGGGGAAGGAGATGAGGACAAGCGTTCCATGAAACAGCTGGAAGGCCTGAGCTATCGAATGACTAATGTCAGGAGAAATCTCACCGCCTTCGGGAATGCGCTCAAGGAGCACAAGGATTTCACTCCCTTGATCAGTCGAATTGTGGAGAAGCGCGGGGTGCTCTAGCGGCGAAGTGGCGAGCGCATCGAGGGAGATTACCGCAAAATCCTGTGAAGTAAGGAGGCGGGAGAATCCAAGTGCACTGAGCCGGTCAAGTTCCTGCGGCATGAAGCGGGGATCCTCTATCCGTACCGGCGCTGCCAGATACCACTTTGGACGGTTTTCTTGCGCATAGCGGGAGGACAAGTGCTCAGCCAGTTTGCTCACTGACCACCTTGAGAGCGGTGCCTGGCATTGGGGGCATACGGGAGAAGCGATGTTGCACCAGAGCACCTTCAGGTAGTCAACGATGTCTGTCATTGAACCTACCGTAGAGCGGGAGCTGGTGACACGCGTACGCTGCTGGATTGCAACGGCTGGTCGTACCCGTTCTAGGCTATCGACGGCGGGTTTCTTTACCTTGTCAAAGAACTGTCGAGTATAGGGGGAGAACGTTTCGATGTACCGGCGCTGTCCCTCTGCGTAAACAGTGTCGAAGGCGAGGGAGGATTTTCCGGAACCGGATACACCGGATACCACCACCAGCTCGTCATGCGGGATAGAAAGAGAGATATCCTTGAGGTTGTTCTCTCTCGCTCCATATACATGGAGAGAATTCTTGCCATCCAAAACCACATCCTCTCCGCAAAAGAGACCTATAAGCGGTTTCAAACAGGTATTCATGAAACCACTTCTAGGGATACATTGAATGGGTTCAGTGTATCCCTAGAATCGCCCGTGTCTACGGAAAGCTAACGCGGGGTGATGTTCAGTGCAATGTGTGCGGGACGCTATTCAGCGTGCAGCAGAAGTGTTCGAATTTCTTCTTGAGTCAAGGCAGAGGTAAAGCGCGGTCGGCGAGGGCGACGGCGCTCCTGCGCAACTTTCAAGGCAGATACGGGCGGTTCGAGCCGAAAGGCCTCGGTAAGGGTGCGCATATGTTCGTGTGAGAGGGTGTTGTACCAAGCGAGGACGAGGGCGGAGGAAGCTCCAACGAAATGCCAGAGTCCAAGCGCAAGGGCAAACAGACTTAGTGCGAGCACGCTATCCATGGTGATTTCCTTAAGCTCCAATGAGGAGACGACCAGCAGTCCGAGCGCAATTGAACCATAGGCGAAAAGGGAGATAGCGAGTAGTGCCAGAAGCCCAGCCAGTCGTTTGCGGGTCAGCAAGCGAGCGAGATAGAGTGCGCTAAAGATCGATGTCCGTTGGGTCAGCGCGACTAGATACGCGACGAATAGCCGGGCCAAGGGGGCAAAGCTGGCGAGCACAATAAGAGCGAATACAGCGCCCGCAGCGAAGCTCAGAGGAAGCTTGTCGATGCCGCGCGGAATGTCAAAGTACAAAAGCGCCACTACGGTTACGCCCGGAGCGAGGAGGAGGAGCAGCAGCAGCAGAGCAAGTATTGATACGATAATCACTGCCGGCGCTCGGGCCACTGTAACTACAAGGGTTCTTGCAAGTCCTGGCGCACGAGATTCCGACTCTAAGGTGGCAACTGCGTATGCAGCTGCATATGACAGGAGAAGTATCGCGATACCGATAGACAGGAATGGCCAGGCCTCATGCAAAGCAACCCGAAGGGTCGCCAGAGCGGGAGCATCCAGCATTTTATGCATAGCGGCGATTACCTCTTCGCTAGGAAGCTTCCGAAGTTCAGCGCAAGCAAGGGCGATTGCTCCGGGGAGCACGAGCAGAGAGGGTCTTTGTGCAGCCGCCCGCAGTGGGGCGCGCAGAGCCTCGCGCAATCTCAAAACGTTCACTCCATTAGGGCTGGTGCAATACTCCCAAGCTGCCGCGACGATTGCCGTGGCTATAGCTGGATTCAAGTGTTCGGGATCACACCGACATCAAAGGCCTATAGTTCAACAATCGTGCCAGCCCTGCGGCCGCTTCCAAGGGCCACTAGTCCCGGAATTTACCTTAATCGGATCAGTAGGTTACAGGTTAAGAGGAGGGACCTGTTATGAGAACCCTGTCAGCACGGGTTTCCCAGTCACATTGAACCGAGCGCGCAGGGCAAGTGATTGGCCACGAAAGTATGGCTGACGAGACTACGTAATTCTTGGGCAGCCACAGTGCGTTGGCGCGATGTCGCTCGCCGGGAAAGTGTGACAACATGAAAAATGCTCTTGGCGTCCTTTACAAGTGCCTAGTTGTCTTACGCATAGAAGACCAGATGAAAGAAACGTTACTTGTCATTTTTACAGCGGCTTCCCTGCTCGTTCATCCCCTTGGTGTCGCAGCGCAGGATAAACTTTGCTCAATCGCTGCGCCGGCTATAGCTGCGGCTAGTAGCATTCGAGGGCTCAAGCAGAAGGGGTCAGTCCCCTGTCTGATGCATGGGAAGGAGGAGGTAAAAAACTACCTCCTTACAACTCTCGAGACGAAGATTCCAAAGGAGAAGTTCAAAGGTGAGGAGGAGCTACTGAAGGGTCTTGGATTTATTCCTGCAGAGTTCGACTACAAGCAGGGAATTGTAGAGCTGTATTTGAGTCAGCTTGGCGGTTACTACGATCCGGACAAGAAGCACTACGTCATGGCCGCCTGGCTTCCGGCGGCTTTTCAAACCCCGATTGCCGTGCATGAATTGACCCATGCGCTTCAAGATCAATATTACGATCTAGGAAAGATGGTGCATGCCTTAGATGTTCCAAACGACACCCTGCTCGCGCGATCAGCTCTGGTGGAGGGAGATGCAACGGCGGTGATGATGGACTATTCACGCCGGATAGCGGGGCAGTCGAGCTTGCGTGAAGAGAAGAATGTACAGGGCATTATGATGCAAAATGTGATCGGCGGCGCGATGGTGGTCGGGGCCGCAGTTCCAGAACCGCTTCAGTTAATGCTTCTTTTCCCTTACACGAGCGGCATCCGTTTCGCGCATAAGCTTATTCAGCAGGGAGGTTATCGAGCGATTGACCAGGCCTTCAAGCGCCCGCCCCAAACAACCGAGGAGATTCTGCACCCGGAAAAGTATATTTCACAGATGAAAGATGAATACCGCACAGTTTCGAGTGCCGAGGTGCTGTTTGACGGAGCGACAGAGAGTTACCACGACGTAGTTGGTGAATTCGTTACGGTCCTTCTGCTCGCCCACCTTACAGGGGACAAGCTTGGTGCCGCTGATGCGGCGGCCGGCTGGGGAGGCGACAGAGCATCGATTGTGAGTCGAGAGGATAGGCGCTGGGTAGTTTGGCGGAGCGTCTGGGATAGTGAGAAAGATTGCAAGGAGTTCTTTGAAATGTTCACGCAGGGGCTTGCCAAGCGCTATGGTGATGCAATCAGGAGAGCGTCTGTACTCGAACCTGCCGCCGTGGATCTCCCCACAATCGCGCGATCGGAGCGAGAAGTGCTCTATATCGCTCCATTGGAGCTAGCGGGATCGGTCAAGATCGCAGCCAAATAGCCCAGCATTTCAGGCTCGCTATGGGGCCATGGAGATCACCCCGCATGCTTGTCGAGCTCCCGAGTTGCCTGTGGGTTGGGTGGAGAGATCGTCCGCCGCCGCATGCACGATAATCGAACGGCCCAGGATTGAGTGCTCTCCAGTGAGTGACAACTGCACCTGAGCGAGAGAAAGCTTTGCTATGCCATCTTGGTCAGCTACAAGATTGCCCAGATCCCCTGCATGCCGCTCTTTTGATTGAGGACCACCATGCGCACTGCCATGGGGGTTAAAGTGTGGTCCCGCAGAGGAGCCGTCCGCGGAGCTGCAGTCTCCGACCTCATGGATGTGAAAGCCATGTTTGCCAGGGGTGAGGCCGCTTACGAGCGCCTCAACCTGCACTGCGCCCTCTTCCAGTGCTATGAATGTCACACGTCCTTGAACCGAGTTTCCCTGAGTTGGTTTTAACTCAGCACTTGCTACCTTCTTCGCGGGAGTCAAGGCTGCTGCAGCAAGGGGGCTCGCGCCGAGAAGCAGGGCAAGCAAAAAGGGGAAGCGGGAGAGCAGGGTGTCAGTCATGGTATCCTCATCAAAGCACGCACATCGCTTAAACCGGGGTAGCTACGCCGGTGACTTTACCAACAGCGTGCCAAGAGCGCCAATCTTGCGCCGCTTCGAATCGCGCGGTGTTTCTGATGTGGGTTCGTTCTAGGGATACTCTGAACTTACTCAGCGTATCCCTAGAGGCCATCTGATAAATGTATTCTTTCTTCTGTCATATCCTCCTTCGCCCCCCACAATATTGGGATTTCTCCTGGGCTAGGGCGGATAGAAGCGGGTCATCTGTTCTATTTTATGAGACCGCTTCTAGGTGAATGAGGGCGCAGCCCTACGGCCTCGCCGTTTCCGGTCCCCTCCGTTGGTAGTGCAGAGCTACAAGGAATCGACGGCGGCGGTCCGCAGCCAGAGCATCCAGGACGGACTTTGGTACGACAGACGAGTTCGGCAGGGCTTATACCTGCTTAGCATTTGAACCATCTGGATTAATGGATTTGGCGTATTGAGTATATTGCTTCTGCCGTTCTAGCCAGGTCTGCTTGGTACCACCGAAGCCACGGGCAAGTCTTTCCGCCATTTCAGGGGTGACATCAAAATTACCTTGGCAGAGGAGGGTAAGCTCTTGCTCAGTGATACTAAGGAGGTTCTGGGCTCGTTCAGATGATATATTCCTGCGCTGCAGCAGTCTGAAGACCTCAATTCCTGGGTGTTCGACCTTGATCTGCGTAGTTTGTTTGCGCCGCACCTTCGGAGTCTTTAATACACTGGGTTCGACTGAGGAGAATATCTCGATGAGGTAACGCTCGTACCGTTCTGGCGAACTTTGGAAGTGCTCACCAAGTAATTTATGGATCGTATCGAGTTTGCGTTGGTCTAGGGAGGCATCCAACCCAGTGGCTTCACACTTATAGAGTCTATCGATCAGGGCTGCTGCCGCCATCATATCGGTCTTAATGGAGACTGAAGCTACATCGACTGTTCGATGCTCGACGATGTTCTGGGCAACACGGCCCACCAGTTCCGAGATCTGATCAAGTGAAAGTGGTTCGAAAAGAAAGCCGCCCACGCCGCGTTGAAGCCACTGGGTAAGAATATTGCCGCTCTGACTGCGAGGAGGAACGATTAAAACAATGCGCTTTGAGAAGGTCGGGCTGACTTGGGTGGCCATTTCAAGGAGCTGCGTCACACCCGACTCGCCGAGGTCGATCGAAGCGAAGATAAGCAGATACTCAGAGAATACCAGATCCTTATTGGCCAGGAGTTCTTGAGGTGCGGCGGCGGCATCCATGGTCGCTTTGGCAAGGACGTCCTTGAGCAGCGACTTAATGCGCACTCGCTGACCCCCGTCTTTGCCAATAATCAATATTTTCAATGCCTTGCCCCTCGCAATGGCATACTATGATTCTAAGAGATTTTCGTTAAGTTCCAGGAATTACTTGAGCTTTCGATGCAATCCGAGGATACGCCGCGGTGAGCGATCAACATAACGAAAGTGTTAGGTTTCCCCATTGGTTTTGTGTAGCGGTTAACTCGTAACTATACTCCTTGCCTGGCAAGAGCCCTGAGCGGAGTGCCTATTTGATGTACCTATGAGACACGTTAATCCACACAATCCACACATTACTCCAGACCGGAGTTCTCCAGTTAATAATGTTGCGATGCCAGGAAACAGCGCGGAAGCCACATATGTTTCATTGATGTTTTCTGCGTTCGTTAGGGAAAACGCCGCTAGTTTCGTGGTGAGTCAGCAGCGTCGAGGAGCTACCACAAGCGAGTATGTAACCTGCACGCACAATCCGCCGGTCGGTCCAAGAGTGCTTGGTGCTCAATTCTCAGTGCAGGATGGAGTAGGCCAGATACGGCTTGAAACATCCGAAGGGAATATGGTTTTCGATCTGCCAAAGGTAGGAGACCTTGGAATCGCCTCTGACCGGCTCATGCAAACGATCAAGGACATACTGGAAGGCCGTGATGTAGCGGCAAGATCTCAAGCTACACAGCAGCTGCCGGCGACAGGCTCGCTACACAATGCCACCGCGGCTCTTTTATTGAGCACAGCTTCTATGCCTGCGCATCGCTTGCTTCCTGCGGCCGATCCGGAATCTGCAAGCGAGAGACCTGCTACTACAGCGCTGGCTATTTATACGGGGCCGCGGCCACCGCCTCCCTCTACGGCATTAGCGCTCTATCATAGTGAGCCCGCAGATACGACCCCTGGGGGGCTTGCTCGCCGCAGCGCCGGTGGCGCGATTACGCCCGCTCGCACTGAGACTGCAAATGAAATTATCTCCGAGATAATGTGCGTACTTTCCAGTGTCGGATATCTCCGAAACATCGAAGTGCGCGACATGAATATAGTGGACCAGAGCTGGGCGGGCCTTGATATGAAAGGGGCGAAGCTATCGAACCTTTCGTTTGTCGATCGCCCAGGGGGAGTTCGAGCTTCTCTCGTCGCCACAAACTTGTCTAATTGCGTGACCGAAGGTGTGGTGGAGTTCCGTGAGGTTGCCGCTGAGCGAATGAATATGCAGAACCTCAGGAATGTGGGTCAGCGGCTTGTTTTTGACCACTGTGACCTTCGCGGTGCCAACTTTAAGAATGCAGAGTTTGCGGTCAATGCCACGCAGATTACCGATCGGTTTGCCATGCGTGGATGTGATATCCGAGGGGCTGACTTTGCGGGCTGTAGAACATTACAGGATTTCTTGCTCAACGCTCCTGATGCGGAGGTGCTGCGAGTTTTTAAGGGCTCCGTCTATGACCCAAGCACAGTCTTCTCCGCGGACAAGGCGGTAGATGCAAAGATTAAGGAGCGGCTCGATAAGATGTCGGGCGGGATTCAGAGCCCCAATGGTGAAATGACAGCTGCGCGAGTGATCTCGCACCTCCAGAATAGCCCAATGGCCGATACTCTTACTGTTCGTTTTGGGGCGGGTGCTGTTACGGTGGTACCGCTTGGGCCTGGGCTTTGTGCGATGAGCGAGCAGGCAGGCGGCAATGTGCGAGTGCACGTGCGTACTCCTGGAGGGCCGAATGTTAATCAGACCGTGGGGGCCGTCGCTGCCGCCGACTTTGTAGCTGGTATGGCCTCAACCGAGGCTACGAACCGTCGCCGCACGGCTGCGTAGCTTCCGCTCGACTAACGATTTGTTCCAGCAGCCCCTCAAATACAAAGTGATGCAGTGGCAGCACTGTAAACCAGTACAGCTTGCCCCATATTGGTGTGGGCCAGAAATGCGCCGTTATTCTCAAATTCGAGCTCTCACCGCAGTCTTCGACTTCAAAGGTCAGTCTCGCAGTGCCAGGCAATTTCATCTCTGCTCTTAGCACTAATCGTCTATTCTTTTCGATATCCTCCACCCGCCAGAAATCAACTGGATCCCCGACTTCAAGTCTCCTGGGATCGGGCCTACCCCGGCGCATTCCGACTCCTCCTATTAGCCAATCAAGCGCGGCTCTAATCCGCCAGAGCCAGTTGGCATGGTACCACCCGCTTTCTCCCCCGATCGCCTCTATTACGGAGAAGAGCTTGTTGGCAGGAGCTCTGCAGGTCTTAGTGCGCTCATCCTTAAGAGGCTCGCCTTGGGGCATCTGCGGCTTTCCCGCGCGAGCTGTGTTGGCATCAGTCCAACTGCTTTCGACATCGTGTGCAGACATTTTACTCAGGGCCAACCGTACCGCTTCCTTGTATGAAATGTCCGGCACCTTGATCCACTCCCGGATGCGCTTGTCCCGACAGATGACATCATTGCGCAGACCTTCAACGAGTGGTCGCGCCAAGCTAATTGGCACTTGCGTCACTAAATTCAACCAGTAACTTGAAAGTCTCGGGGTGAGTATTGGCACGGTAAGAATTCTTAACCTTCGTCCCATCACTTCGGCGCACTGCTCCATTAGCTGTTGATAGGTAAGGATTTCACCCGAGCCAATCTCAAGTGTCTGACCCACTGTCCGTGGCTCATCAAGCACTCCCACCAAGTAAGCCATGACCTGGCGAATGGAGATCGGCTCGCATTTTGATTTGACCCAGCGCGGGCAGAGCATTAGGGGCAACTTTCTTACCAGATCGTAGATAATCAGGAATGAGGCGCTACCTGAACCGACAATGATCGCAGCGCGTAGCTCAGTAACAGGGATGCCGGTCGAGCGAAGCGCATCTCCGGTCTGGTGCCGGCTGCGCAGATGTTCGGAGAGATCTGATCCTGTAATACCCAGTCCGCCCAGGTATATGATTCTCTTTACCCCAGCGCTCTTAGCTGCATTCGCGAAGTTGGTCGCAGCGATTCTATCTAGCTCGGAAAAATCCTCTCCAGAGGTAGCAAGCGAATGCACTAGGTAATAGGCGATCTCAATATCCTTAAGAGCCGCTGGCAGAGTTTCGGGAACAAGCACATCACCCTGAAACACTTCGACCCCTGGCCAATTTCTGCGGGCAAGCTTTCTAGGTTCTCGCGCCAGAACTCTCACCCGAGCACCAGACTGTAGCAGAAGGGGCACGAGTCTACCGCCGATGTATCCCGTGGCCCCGGTCACTAATATTCTCATCTGCCTCATCGCACTTTGGCATACATCGCACTGCACTTTCAGGAATTGGGATGAAGCGCGACAAATGTTCCTTCTTTGACTGTTTTCAGCATCACCGGCAGCTCAAAAGTGTTCTTGTCACCTAAAGAATAGCGCCCAAAGATGCCGTGAAATTCCGATTGGCGTTGAACCGCCGACAAAATATCGGCGCTATCCCCGATCCCGATTAGAATCTTTGCAATATCATAGGCATGCATCCCATCTGGATGAGGATAAGTGTGGAAGCGGGCATAGTAGCGGCTCACAAAATCCGCACTCGGTCCGTCGTCTGCAGTAGCAAACCAGGCGCCCTCCAAGGCGCCACGTGCGGCGACAACTTCTGCTTTTGTTTGCAGGTGGGCTGCGGCAAAGAATTGCCCGCCATACCCGATATCTCGTAGCTGCCGTGCCAGGGTAGACAGATTGGGGGCCAGGACCAGGAGATAGACCGCATCCGGTTCTTTGGCCTTAATTCTAGCGGCAATACTTCGAAAGTCGTTATCGGAAGGGAGTACTTCTTCAGAAAACGCTATCTCTGCAGGCGAGTCCGCAAGCATAAGCTCGCGCATATTCAACATGGCATCCTGCGCCATCGTTACGAGAGCGATGCGCTTGTAACCGCGTCGAACCATCTCCTGACGAATTGCGGAGTGTTGACGACCTGCCGTGGGAAAATGGCGAAAGACATAGCGCCGGCCCTCGGTCATCTTGTCGGAGATGCCGATGGTAAAGAGGGGAAGTTTAGCTCGCTCCGCAATATCAGAAATTGAAATCGAGGTACTCGAACCGAAAGAAATCGCCGCTTGCACGCCGTTGATATCGGCGAGCTTTCGAAACGCGGCTACCGTAACCTTGGAATTGAACTGATCGTCCTCAAAGAGAAATTCCCATTTGCTATGAGCGTCATAATCTTCGTCAGCCAGAAGCACACTCTGACGTACCGTTTCTCCCACATCAGCGAGGGGGCCTGAGAGGGGGGCAATAACTCCGACCTTGCGCGACTCGGCACCTAGGGATTGTGGACAAATCACAAGGAGCAGGTAGAGCAGGGTCAAGGTGCAGTACTTCATAATACCATCAATCTTTCTCGCGCAGTCCGAGAAGGTGGGAGAGCGCCTCTTTTAGGGCAGGGTAACACCAATGGAAGGCCGAATCTTCAAGTTTTTTAGGAACGACCCGGGTGCTTGCAAGCAGTGCGCTATCAGCCATCTCTCCGAACAGGGCGCGTAGTGCCACCTTTGGCAGCGGGAAGAATGCGGGGCGACCAAGAAGTGTCGCGAGTGTTTGCGTAAATTGGCGGTTCGTGACGAGTTCGGGAGAGCATAGGTTGACTGCACCCCGCACATCACTGCAATGGAGCAGGTGAGCAACGGCATAAAGAAGGTCATCGACTGCAATCCAGCTCATCCACTGCTCGCCTCTGCCCAAAGTTCCACCGACCCCCATGCGGAAGGCGGGCAGCATCTTGCCAAGCGCTCCGCCTCGCGGATCGAGAACTACCCCGAAGCGTGCCATGACAACCCGGCAACCGCAGGCGCTCGCTTTAAGACATGCTTGCTCCCAGCGCTCAGCGGTCTGCGGCAAGAATCCGTTTCCTCTGGAACTCTCCTCGGTCAACAGCTCATCACCTCGATCTCCGTAAAAACCGACCGCCGATGCGGAGATAAGGGTCTTTGGCGGATTCTTAAGGCGCCTGAGCGCCTGTACCAAGAGTTCGGAAGACGCTATGCGGCTCGCCTCAATAGCTTCCTTCTTCTTTGCTGTCCAGCGTCCGGAAGCGATGTTCTCTCCTGCTAAGTGAATAACCGCATCCATTCCCTCCAGGGCCTTTGCGTCAATGACCCCATCGCGCGGGGACCAGAAGATCTGCCCATCACGCGGGTTGGTTCGAACAATTGGCGATACACTATGTCCGGCTGTGGTGAGGAATGAGCTTAGAGCCGATCCCACTAATCCGGAGGCCCCGCTGATCGCTATTCTCAATGGCGGGAGCGGGTAGCGCGAATGTATCGCCAGGTCGCTTTCCAATACCCTATAGCGATACGCAAAGAGGCGGGAAAGCTGTGTCTGTACATGCGATTCCCCGATTGCACCGAGCGGTTCAAGGGGAAGGCGGTAGGCAATATCATCGGTGACTCTGCAGAGCGATGGCGCAATCGACTCAAAGCGATGCGTGTGTTCCCAAGAGGCAAAGGGTCCGTGGATCTGCCGGTCCTGAAATTGATGAGGCGGATTGTAGTTTTGATGCTCCAACTCCCATGTGGTGGCAAAGGGAGAGAGGGGCTGAATCTTCAGTCTGATCCGGGCGCCGTCTCGTATATGCCCATCACTATGAATTACTTGGGCTGGGTTCCAGGGAGGGTTAAGCCTCTGGAAAGCCCCTGGGCGCTCATGCCAATGGAAGAGAGCGGCTTGAGAATGGCTAAAATCATGAGCAGCTCGAAAAGTTCCCACTGCAGCTCCTAAAAACGTACGAAATCTTCTTATATTTTAAGACCGCTCACAAGAAGCGCTCCCAAACGTTCAAGATAAGGACCAAAGCGACGACACCATATACGCTGCCCCATCTCGCCTACTGTGCGGAGGATACTCGAAGTGTCATTGTCGTTGGGTAGCAATCTATTTTCATTACGGGCGCAGCGCGCCCTCTCCAATGCTACCTCACGGGTTTCCGACTCTCTGCTTCGCCTCTCAAGTGGGGCGCGCATAAATCGAGCTAGCGATGATGCAGCGAGTTTATCGATCGCCGAACGTCTCAAAGCTAATCGCTTGATATACGGGGCAGCGATACGAAATGCATCTGATGGACTCTCGGCCCTCTCGATTATGGACGGTGCGCTCGGGGAGCAGCGAGCGATCCTAATGCGCCTCTATGAGCTTGCCGAGCAGTCCGCGAATGGATCCTATTCAGACGCACAGCGAGCTTCTCTCAGTAACGAGTACAAAGCACTTGTGGGGGAGTTTGGAAGGATTGGAAATGCTACGACATTTAATGGGTTAAAGCTCCTGCGAGGACTGCGCTCAGACGGCCTCTCCCGAATGAATCTTCAGGTGGGAGTTGATGGGAGCAGTAGTTCAAATTTGATGCTTTCAGGGGTTGATACAGGCAACCTGAGCGGTTCAGTAAAGCTTGGCCCGGGCGCGCTGACGCTATTCGCAGACTCGGGGACCTTTGAAGAGCTCTATGAGCACTATGGAGCAGAGCCGATTCGCGTTGCCGCAACCTCTTCCGACGGTCAGATGCGGGACATATATCTCTATCCCAATCAGCAAGCTACGGGCGGGGGGAATGTCCAGCTAAACTACCGAGTATATCAAAAGGTTTCGGACACCGGCGGGGTGGGTGCGCAGAGCGGAGCTGGCGCTGCCGGTGAGGTATTAAGCGCAGAGGATGATCTGGTGTATGCGGGTGGATTCAGCGCAGTTATCTCACAGGCAACTGGTCGCGTCGAATCATATTCAACTCCCGTCTTTACGTTGAGCTTTGATGGCGGGACGAGAAGTGGCAGTTATGTGCCGGATTTTTCCGGACTGGTTTTTGTAGGCGCCATATTTCCGACCGATGGCGAGGTCTCTTCTCTTGAAGCATCGGGGATTGAGTACGCGGGGGGTGCGCAGCGGGCGCTTGAAACTCTCTCTGTTAGATTAGCAGAGCTCTCCTCCTATGCGGGCGCTATTGGCGCGGTTTCTGCCCGATTGGAAACGGCCCTCAATGTACTAAGGGCAGCCAGAGAGAACGAGACAGCTGCCGAGGCCAGAATTAGAGATAGTGATGTAGCCCAAGAGAGTGCGAAACTCACCGCCGCCACGATCCTTCAACAGGTAAGCACGGCGGTCCTTTCGCAGGCCAACCAAGCGCCTGACCTTGTGCTCTCGTTGCTGCAACAAGCAGGCACCGATATTCGCCGATAAAGGCAGCGCCACGGGGCCGTAGACGGCTCAGAAATAGCTTACAGAAGTCGCTAGCCAGCGATTCGCTTGGCGAGCTCGCTCGCCGCTTTGGCATCGTAGCGACCCGCGTATGACTCCTTCAGGGTCTTCATGACAGCACCCATATTGAGTGATGGATCCTTCGATTTCATTTGAGAAATGATTGATTCAAGCTCTGTAGTCGAAAGCTGCTGCGGAAGAAATGACTCCAGCACCGCAACCTCTTGGCGCAGACGATCGAGGTGTTCTGCTCGCCCGCTCTTCTCGGCAAACTCTTTCTCCTCGGCTCTCTTCTTTAGCTCCCGTTTTACGATCTCAGTGATGACGCTTTCGGCAAGCTCTTCAGTCCCTTTCTGCAAACACTCGTAGTCGATGGCGCTCAAAATGCCGCGGATAGTTTCAACGCGCACCTGATCTCGGGCCTTCATGGCATCTTTAAGAGCGGTTTGGAACGTGGTTTTCATAGCGTGTGCCCATCTTTAATTCGTTGCTAACTTGTCTTGATATGACTTTACAAAACGTTCGAGCTTGCGGGTAGTTTCAAGACTAATAAGATGCTCAGTTTTGCAGGCATCGACCTCCGCTTGCTCGCCGGAGACGTTAAGCACCTCCAGAAAAAATTTTTTCAAGATCTTCTTTCGAGCGATCACTGCGCGTGCAAGAGCCTCCCCCTCCTTGGAGAGCACCAGAAACCGATTCTCATCCTCGACTACAAGGCCCTTTGTCTTGAGTGACTTGAGATTGGTTGAAGCACTGCCAGTGGTAATATTAAGGTGGCGTGCCACATCGGTCACGCGCGCATAGCCGCGTGAGTCCTTGAGCTCAAGGATGGCCAATAAGTGGTGCGCACCGCTGTGGGTGATGCTGTTTTCCTCGAACTGCTTCCAAACGTCTTCCATACTCGATCCCCGCTGTAAGAAAGTCGCCAATGGCCAGAAGCGTTCGACAGTAGCAGGAATAGTTTGGTACATCAATCAAATGCTTTTTAAATTTAGCAATTGTTCTCTGCTCATTTTAATGTTCGTAACGTAACGAGCGGCACAACAAGCAAACAAATTATCTAAAAAATTTGGCTAGATAGCGCTGTAATCAGGGGTTTGCCTGACTGGCCTTAGTAGAGGGCCTCTGCGCTGCAAAACCTAGCTCCTGACTGGTTTCCTTTAGGTAGCAATATAGTAGTCTGTGGCCGCTGTAAGGGTTTCGCGCAGTTGGAGCTGACACGTCATGATAAAGGCGGGCGGTATCGCCGGTGGCTATCATGGCGGCGCGTTGAAGAGAAATAGTGAGCAACCGTATCGATAGACGAGGAAATATGAGGTTCTCCCCCTGCATATTTGCGCTGCTCTTGCTCCTACAGCCTGCACTGACGAGGGCTCTTGAGAGCCCCGGTACAGAACTGCAGGAGGCAGGCATCACGCCGAATAGGGGCGCTCAGGTGGACACTACCCTCACCTTTAGCGATAGCAACGGCAGAAATGTGGCGCTTCGTGAACTGATGCTGCCGGCTCGACCCGTCCTCCTTATCCCCGCCTATTATGAGTGCCCGCGCCTTTGCGGGCTTTTGCTGGAGGGCACTGTGAAGGCCCTTAACGGCTTGGACTTAGTGCTTGGACAAGATTATTCGGTTATTACGGTGAGCTTCAATGCCGCCGAGACACCGTCTCTGGCAGCAGAGAAGGCGGCACAGTATCGCGCACAGCTCCTTCGCCCAGAGGGCGACGGCACAGCCTGGCACTTCCTGGTGGGGAAAGAGGAGAGCATTACACCGCTTATGCAGAGTATCGGGTTCCGGTTTTTGCCCGATCGCGGAGAATTTGCGCATGCGGCAACGCTCGTAGTGTTGACACCTGACGGCAAGATCTCTCAGTATCTCACGGGGGTTACATTTCCGAGCTTCGATCTGCGCCTTGCTCTTGTAGAAGCGGCGAAGGGCAAGATCGGATCTGCGTTGGATCACGTACTGCTCTTTTGTTTTCGATTTGATCCCACAAAGGGCAAGTATACGTGGGCCGCCTGGAATTTTATGCGTCTCGCCGGTATAGCGACACTGTTATTCTTGGCTGGGCTTATCATTAAACTTCTATTGCGTGAGAGAAGGCTCGCCCGCACCGCATCTGGAGATTAGCGGTGGTGTTTTGATATATCGCGAGTGTTTGGTGGAAGGGAGTCGTCATGTTTCGAATGATGCCTGAGCAAGCCTCAGAGGTTGCTCCAAAGATTGACTGGCTGATTTATCTGATTACCGACATCTCGGTGTTTTTCACCGTGCTGATCTGCGGAGCGATGATTTACTTTGCCATCCGCTATAGGCAGAGGGACGGCAAGCATCATGAAACCCCGCAGATTAAAGGGGATCATCTCCTGGAGATGGTCTGGACTATAGTACCCACCATAATCTGTATTTATGTTGCCTATTACGGAGTGAAGTACTTCTACGACATCCGGCATGTCCCGCTGGATGGGGACGTAGTGACGGTGAACGTGCAGGGCCAGAAGTGGAAATGGGACTTTGAGTATGACAACGGCAAAAAGACGACCGGCGAAGCGGTGATCCCGGTCGGACAGCATGTAAAGTTCGTGCTTACCTCCCGTGACGTTCTGCACAGCTTCTTCGTTCCGGCGATGCGGGTGAAGACGGATGCTATCCCGGGCCGCTACACATACGCGGCATTTAAACCGGTAAAGACCGGAACGTACCAAGTGTTCTGCACCGAGTATTGCGGCAAGGATCACTCCATGATGCTGGCCAAGGTGCGGGTAGTGTCGGAGGCGGAGTACAAAACCTGGCTCGATGACAAGAGCGAGGAGTTAGCCCTCCTTAAGATGACCCCGCCTGAGCGTGGCAGGGCTGCCTATAACAAGCATGGCTGTAATGCCTGTCATAGTCTTGATGGTAGCCGCCTTGTAGGCCCGAGCTTCCTAAAGGCCTACGGTCGAGAGGGCACGTATGACAGCGGTAAGAAGTACGCGGTCGATCATGAGTATATTCGCCAATCAATCTATGAACCGAATGCTCATATCGTAGACAGCTATCCACCTAATTTGATGCCGAATTACACCGATCAGGTCAGTGCTCAGGAGCTTGATGATCTCATTGCATTCATCCGATCTCTCGATGGCTCAGCGCCAGTTGCGGCGCAACCTGCCGCCGCTGCTCAACCTGCCGTTGACCTTGCTGCATTGAGTCCCATTGAGCGCGGCAAACTTCTGTATCAACAAAAGATATGCGTTACGTGTCACTCTATAGACGGCAGCAAGTTAGTGGGCCCAAGCTTCAAGGGCATCTACGGGGCGACTCAGAAGCATGTTGATGGCAGCAGCGCCACTGTGGACGAAGGCTACATCCGCGAATCGATCCTACAGCCTGGGCTCAAGGTGGCAGAGGGCTATCAAAACATGATGCCGCCTTATGAAGGGCAGCTCAGTGAGGAGCAGATCAAGGATATTTCGGAATTCATTAAGAGTTTGAAGTAAGAGGGGCCATGACTAGTCACCAGCATGCGGCGAATCCAGCGCAGAACTATTTGAACCATCCCAAGGGTGTGTGGTCGTGGCTCACCACGACGGATCATAAACGGATAGCGCTTCTATACCTCTTCACCATTCTTCTCTCCTTCTTTGCAGGTGGAGTTGCTGCTCTGGTGATGAGGACGGAGTTGATGTTTCCGGGCCACGACCTGGTGAGCGCTGATACCTACAACCGGCTGTTCACCCTGCATGGCGTGCTGATGATCTTCCTATTTATTGTGCCGGGCATCCCCGCCACGATGGGTAACTTTTTACTGCCCCTCATGATTGGCGCCAAGGACGTCGCATTCCCGCGCCTCAATCTACTGAGCTACTACATATATGTGATCGGGGCGCTTTTCGGCGTTGCCGCGTTGGCGAATCCCGTCGATACGGGCTGGACCTTTTATACTCCATACAGCATGGACACGGGCACGTCGGTGGTGTTGATGACGGCCGCTGCGTTCATCCTCGGATTCTCCTCAATTCTCACCGGACTTAACTTTATCGTAACCGTGCATAAGCTCCGCGCGCCAGGAATGACCTGGAGCCGATTGCCGGTATTCGTGTGGGGTACCTATGCCACGGCAGTGATTCAGACCCTTGCAACGCCCGTGGTCGGCATTACCCTGCTGCTCCTGATCATGGAACGGCTTATGGGAGTGGGCATATTTGACCCCAAGCTAGGAGGGGATCCGGTTCTGTTCCAGCACATGTTCTGGTTCTATTCGCACCCCGTAGTGTACATCATGGTGCTGCCGGCCTTTGGCGTAGTGGGAGAGATTATCCCGGTGTTCTCGAGAAAGCCGCTCTTTGGTTATCGCATCGTCTGTCTCTCCTCTCTTGCCATCGCCATTATCGGTTTTGTGGTGTGGGCGCACCATATGTTTGTAGCCGGCATTTCCGACACCGCCGCGATTTACTTCTCGATAATAACCTTTGCGGTTGCTATCCCTACAGCCATCAAGGTCTTCAATTGGGTCAGCACGATGTATAAGGGCTCTATCCGCTTTGATACGCCGATGTTGTACGCCATGGGCTTTGTGTTCCTGTTCTTGGTGGCAGGGACGACCGGCATTTATCTGGCTGCGCTGGCCGCCGACGTTTTTTATCACGACACCTATTTCGTAGTGGCGCACTTCCACTACACGATTCAGGGCGGTGCGGTGATTGGTTTGATGGCCGCTCTGCACTTCTGGTTCCCCAAGATGACGGGGAAGATGTACAACGAGACAGTCGGAAAGATCGCCTGGATCCTTGTGTTCATAGGCTTCAACTTGACCTTCATTCCGCAGTTCGGACTCGGTATGGAGGGTATGCCGCGGCGCTACTACGACTACCTTCCTGAGTTCCAGTCGATGCATTCACTCTCCACTATTGGCGCCTATGTGAATGCGTTTGGTTATAGCTTCGCGTTGTTCAACCTTTTGTGGGCCTGGATCTTCAGCAAGAACTACGCACCTGCTAATCCTTACGAGTCGCTCTCGTTGGAATGGCAGACACCATCGCCTCCGCCCACGGAGAATTTTGTGGAGACTCCTATCGTTACCGATTGGACCTATGGGTATGGAACGCCGCTTAAGTCAGGCGCACATTAATCGCCTGCTGCAACGTTCACTTTAAGGGGAATGGATACTTATGAGTCACGGATTGTTCCGCACTGAGTGGGTGGCAGGGGAGCCGCCAGACATTCATCACATGGATGTGCCTACCGCATACGATGCAGCCAAATTAGGCATGTGGTTGTTTCTTGCCACCGAAATATTGCTCTTCGGCGGATTGTTTGCCGCGTACGCGCTCTTCCATTGGGCCTATCCTACGGAGTTTCACCATGCCAGTAAGGAACTCAACTGGAAGATAGGGGCCTTCAACACCTGTGTGCTGTTGATTAGCAGCTTTTACGCGGCGCTCTCGGTCGATGCAGCGCAGCACAACAACAATAAGAAAGTGGTGCGCTACCTTCTTATAACCCTGGGATGTGGACTTATATTCCTTGTCGTCAAGTACTTCGAGTGGACGGGCAAGGCTTCGCATGGACTCTTCCCTGGGACATCGGGGGAGCACGGGGCATTCAATAGTCCCGAGTTCAATCATTCTTATCGCATGTTCTTTGGGCTCTACTACTGCATGACGGGACTGCATGCCCTGCATGTGATAATTGGAATGGCCATCTTGGCATGGGCAGCCAATCTTGCGCGTAAAGGACGATTCTCCAAGCGTTACTATACGCCTGTAGAAGTCGGCGCGTTGTACTGGCACTTGGTCGACCTGATCTGGATATATCTCTTTCCGTTGCTCTACCTCGTAGGCTAATTCGAATTTCTTAGGAGAATGCTCATGTCAGCGCATCATCACGACTCTCATTCAGGGCACGGCGAAGGCTTTCACGGAGAACTCGGCCACGTCGTTCCATACAAGACGTATCTTGCGATATTGATTTGGCTACTCATTCTTACAGTAGTCACGGTCGCTGCGGCCCAGGTTGATTTTGGCGCCATGAATGCGGTGGTGGCGATGATTATCGCCTCGATCAAGGCGCTGTTGGTTGCCACGATCTTCATGCACCTCAAGTTTGAGAATCCGGTGACCTGGCTCTATGCCCTGTTTCCAATAGTGCTATTGGCCATACTTCTGGCCGGACTCTTTATAGACAATCCGTTCCGTACCGATCCACAGCACGCTACCGAGGCGGCACAGCATGCAGCGAATCGCCTGGCAGTCATACTGCGTATTGGCTAATCAGCGCTCGGCGGCATTGTATTCGAAGGGGTGCTCATGAAGGCCGTCCCTATTCTCCTTAGCGGCCTTCCCGGACAGATGTGTCAGGAAGTACTGCGAGCGGCGCAAGATCAGGAGGATATAGAGATTTATCCGCGTGCACTTGGCAGCGAGCGTCATGCGGGACCATACGCAAGCTCCGAGGGGAACTTTGAGGTGGTTCCCCCCGCACACCATCGTAGTTGTCTGATCGATGCGCAGAAATCCCATCCCGGCATAGTGGTGGTGGAGTTCAGTACACCGCAATCAGTGGAGCGAAATGTTGAACTGTTTTGCACCGTGGGGATGCCTTTCGTATGCGGCACCACCGGCAGCAATTCGGAGAAGCTCAGCACATTCGTGGCCGAGAGCTCAACCACTGCCGTGATAGCAGTCAACATGGCCGCCGAGATAGTACTGCTTCAAGCCATGTGGGAGTGGGCTGCTAATGAGTTTCCGGGATTACTTTCCGAGGCTCATCTGAAAGTAACGGAGAGCCATCAATCAAAAAAGCGTGATGTGAGCGGTACTGCAATACGACTCGGTCAATCTTTTGCCAAGCTTGGAATGGCTTTTGATATTAACGCTGTGGAGAGCATTCGCGATCCGGAGCGGCAACGTCGACTCGGCGTTCCTGATGAATTTCTCGGCGGGCATGGCTGGCACCGCTACCAGATTGATGTGCCGAAAAGCCATACGCACATAGAGCTCATACACAATGTCTGCGGCAGATCGGCCTATGCGCGTGGTGCATTGCTCGCAGCGCACTTTTTGCGGCGGAAGATGCAGGAAGGTGCGAGCGGAAGGTGCTTCTCGATGCTGGATGTGATGCGCGGTACAGGCAGTGCTTAAACCGCAATAGTGCATGACTTGACCGATTGATTGCGCTTAAGGCGAATACTGACTCGGCCCAAGCAGCGCATTAACGTATTGATATCATTAGAATAGTATGTGTGTAGGAGCGCCCGTCTCAGCCGCATGCATTCAGATGAAGCAAACGCCCAATAACTATAGAGAAGGTTTAGAGTTTTTCTCTCTGCTCATTGGGGGTTCATGGCCATGCTCAAGACGGCTGCGGTTGAGGCCGAGCCGGTCACCAACGCATCGACAGATCTTGATGCTGCCTCGATCAGCGCAGAGCAATCCCAACCTTCACTGACGGACGCTACCCCCTCCACAAGCGACCGTGCGCATGCTGAGAGCTATCTCGAACAGCTGCGTGAAAGAAATGAGCAGATCGAGAATTCGCAGATCTTCGGAGCAGACTTGCTGCTCAATAGCGCTCGTGTCTCACACGCTGCCGATCGTTCTGCAGAGCAGCGACTGCAAGCAGAGTTAGCCAACCAGGAGGGCAACTCGCTTTCGACCAGCACTTCGAAAAAGAAAAAGGGCGCCAGTGGCCAAGCCTCAATCGATGTAGTGATACAGCAACTTGAGACGGTCGTCCCCCAGGAGCAAATCGAAGCATTAGCAAGAGCGCTCAAGGAAGCCCAAGAGCAGCAGGGAGTAAACCAGCAGGTCAGCAGCTCTCAGTTGCTTAATATGGTGCAAGAGATCGCACGTGCGCTCAAGGGCAACGACACCCTACTCACACTCCAGAATAGCGGAATGACCACGCACGAGGCAGTCACCGCGCTGCTCGCCGCGCATATCGACGATCAACAGCTAGTGGAAGAGGGTGCGCGCCGGATTCTGCAGGCGATAGAGGCTCCGCCACTCTCCCTCGGACTGAGCAACGACTCTCTCAATGAGGCCATAAAGAGCGCTTTAGAGCAGAATCGAGCGCAGGATGTTCGAGGTCTTATTCTCTCGGCCGGAATCAGTGCCGAGGAGTTCATTGCACGGGAAACGAGACGAGGAAACTTCGAGACTCTGCGCGGCCTGATGGATGCTGGAGTGTTTAGCACACAGGAAACGGTAACCATAATGTACGCGGAGGCTCAGTCGCTCTATGCAGAGCGAGGCGCCCTGCTTGGTGATCGGCATGCCAGAGAGCTTGAGTATGAGCGACAGTTGAGGCTCGAAGAACTCAATCGCCAGATCACAAGTTTAGAGCAGAATTTTTCAGAGCTGCTGCAGCACACCGCGTTAGGACAGGAGGTGCAAGCCGGGCTGCAACGAGCTGAGAATGCCGCACGTGCCGAGGTTGTGATTGAAAGAGCGGGAGTACTGGCGCGCGATGCCGGCCTGCATGCCGAGCTGCGCTCCGCGCGAGGAACCGAGAATCGACTCAATCAATTCTTGCAGGAGGAGCATGCGGCATTCCTAGAGGCGAATCCCGCGGTTGCCGATCTGGTACGTGCACAGATTGAGAGCGGCAGAGACCAAGGGCAACAGGACTACCGCAGGGTGCAGCAGGCTCATGCAGATTTCCAAGAGGCGTTGCGCGAAGATTACCCGGAGAATCGAGTGCACGCCATTTTGGGAAGGCTCGATTACGAGCAGATGCGCATCTTTCTTCGGATTCATGACCAGGCAACCGGTCGCCACCTAGTTGATACGATTCGCCGCGAGTTTGGGGAAGATTCTGCCGTACATGATGCCTACAACGCGACCTACCAAAGACGGCATCACCCGGCAGGGCTCTCGTCTGAAGTGATAGATGCGGCGATGGGAGCGGCGCCGATTGCGGTGGGAACTGTAGCCCAGCAAAGCGCACAGCTCGAGCTTACTGCCCGGCCGGTTGACCACGCGGCGCAGGCAGCGGCGATCCAGCAAACGGTCAGCACGTTCCGTACCGATACGGTTGCAACAGTTGACAATCTGCTTACCCGCGCGCGCGAGCGACAGGACTACCTTTCGCTCGCCCGTATGCGTGCTGAAATGAACCCAGAGCAGTGGCAGTCATTGGGACATGCCTATCAGGCCGAGCGAGGGGTCTCCCTCGATGCCGAGATTGCCGCTTTGCCGCAGAGCGCTACGGCAGAGTTAGTGCTGCGTGATGCTCAAGCCATTGTGCTGGCTAATGCACTAGATCGAGAGCTAAAAGTCGAAGGGGTCGCGCCGGACCAGGCATTCACCACATTTTCACGGCTCCGAACTGCTGAGCAGGTGCATAGAGCGGTCGAGGCCTACCGCACCATTCACGGCGTTTCGGTTCTAGGTGAGGTCCAACGCCGCAACGAACTTACCAATTCCGGCGATGCCGCAGCGCGAGTCAATACGGAGCTGCAAGCCGTTCGTGCTGATGCAACAGTAAATACCCTCACCGTCGAGGAGGAGCTGCAAGTGCTCTCCAGGCTTGAGCTGGGAGTAGTCGATCCAAGGGAGCTGCAAGCCATTGAACAGGGAGATCAACTGAGCGCCGCAGTGTTTGCGGTTGACCGGGCCCTTCGCAGCCAAGACCCCATTTCAAATACCTACGGGCTGACCGGGGGATATGATCCCGCCGCGCACCCCGAGTTCATCGCTCGCTATGAGGCGCTAATCGGTCGACCCTATCAGTCACCAGAGCAGGTGGTGTTGGAGCGGGCGCAGAATCAGTTCAATGAACTTGCAATGAAACAATCCCGGCTTGCCCAGGGAACCGTCAGTAACGCCATGCGGCTTGAGGAGCAGCATGAGGCGATGACCGGAATCGGGCTCGTGAACTTCTGGTCAATGGTGTCGGGCACTCGCGCCGAGATCTCTGAGGCTGCCGATGCACATTGGCGTGAGTCTGACCGGCAGTTTGACCGCGCCAGAGAGATCCAGGGACAGCTAAGACAATCCCGTGAACTTAGTCAGCAGGCTCTGCTGCTCCTAGAGCAGGCTAGACAGCAAAGCAGCGCCGGGAATACGGCGGAGGCTCAGGAGCTGCGGTTCCAGGCCAATGGCTTAATGCGTGACTCGCTCGGCGCTTTGGGCAGTCGCCATTTAATGGTCGTAAGTGACGAGATGCGGCGGGATCTACAGCGCTTTAGCAGCGGGCTGGATAGCTCAATCGGAGCGCTCAATGACTATGAACGTTACCTCCGTACTGCAAGGACTGTAGTTATAGCCGGTGGTGCTATTATCGCGACGGGAGGGCTTGCTAGTGGAGCTATCGCTCCTGGGGCGTTGAGCGGAGTCTTTACGGCGTTGGGTGGCACGACCGTGATGACTGCAACTGGTACGACAGTGGTTGTTGGGGGGAAGACAGCGGCGGTGGTCTTGGGAACGCTCGGAGTCACTGCCGCCGGCTCGGTAGGCAACATTACCGAGCAGACTCTCAATGTGGGGTATGGCAATGCCACAGTCGGCGAGGCCTTCAGCAATTTGGGAGATCAGACTTACCACGACTTTAAGACAGCCGGCATCGCTTCGACCTCTGTGGTGGTCGGTCTTGGCACATCACACAGGATAGGCACCTTATTAAGGGGCAGTCCGCTTAAGGATACACAGGTCGCCACACTGCTGACCGCAGGCAGCGCCGGTGCCAGTGGCTCCATGTTTAGCACTGCCGCCGACATGTCGGTGACGAATGTCGTCGAAGGCGGCCGCGAGGTGATGAATGAGAATGGCGAGATAGTGCGGGAACGTTTCACCCTGGGAGAGATTACCTCCAGTACGCTACATAGCGGCGCTGTGGGATTCCTCTCCGGGGGCATCGGCGGCAAAGCTGAGCTGATGCGTAACTCCGCTACGACGAGCTTTGGCCGGGTGATGGTCACCTCAGGTGAGGCAGCGCTTACTACAGGCGTCGGCCTTGGTTCTGCGGCTGTGCAAGGAAACCTCTCCGTCGATAACCTCATCTCTGAGGTGGGGTTTGCTGGTATCGGAGCGGTCCAGGGCCACATGGCGGTGCGGCAGCACCTGGCACAGACCGGTCGAACGCCGAGTAATAGCTCCGTAGGCGGAGAGCTCAGAGCGCAGGTGACCGAGCGGATTGATCAAACCATTCACGACGCGGCGGAGAATCGACGAATCGCCGATGGACTCTATCTTGATGCCGGCCATGATCCGACATTCCACGATAGGGTGGAAGCACGTGTGGCATCAAATCGGGGTGCCGCTGATGTGCGGGTTACGGCTGATACGATCCGATCCGTGGAGCGGGCAGTTGAAGGAGTACAGAACATCGACCCGTCTCTTCGGGAGACCGCACTTAATGCTTCTACTGCTGAAGCCGAGTATAGAATGGCGCAGCAGGAGCGTCTTTTAAGAATACGCGAAACGATTCGCCAGAGCCTTAGACTCCCCTTTGGTGATTTTGCGAATCGAGCACAGGAAGTGGGTAATCAATTCCGCGCCTTTGTGGAGTCAAATGCAAGATTAAGGGAGGTAGCAGCGCGCACTCAGGAAGCAAGGCAGCGGCTCGTAGTCGAGGGCAATGTGGCGAGAAACACCCAGGCTCGCACTCTTTCGCCGGAGATGCGGGCAGTCGCTGAACAGAAAACACGGATTGAAGAGACAAGAGCGCAGGCAAGACGAACAGTCATACAGGAGCTAACTGCCCCCATTGCTGACGGCCGACTTCCTAATCTGTCAACGATACGACGGGCGGTAACCGATAGCTTCTCCGGGACCCGTTTCTCCGAGGTAGGAGCGCAGGTGCAAAGAGCATTTCGCGAGGTAAGAGCGCAGGCGCGTGATCAGATAGCGGTGAGGCGCGATGCGCAGCGACTCGGTTCGGGAGTTTCAGAGGACCAGGCAACGCCGGCGAGCCGAGCACTTGATCAGGCCGCCGTACGCTACGCTGAAGCGCGCAGGGGATTTAGAGAGGGGGTGGGTGCACTGTTTAGAGAACTAACTGCCCCTATCGATATGCATGCTCCGCGGGGAGAAAGACTTAGCGCAGCATGGCAGAAGCTTCAGGAAGGGCTCCCCTTCTCCCCGCAAAGACGGGCGGCTGGGCAGGAGTACCAGCAGGCCCGCGCTAATTTCAACCTTGAGCAGAGGATCCAAAGACGCACCGAAGCTTTGGGCCCAAGGGAGGGGCATGCAGTGAGCCCAGAGACCGCCGCCGCACTACGCGAGAGTGCCGAGCGACTCGCGCGCATAGAAGCATCGCGCAGCAGCCATATTGCATTCTGGCGGCCCCGTCCGCAAATTGAAGTCGTGCTTGGCGAGGGCGCGAGCAGGGCATCCTACACAGACTTGCTGACGGCGAGGCGGGACTACAGAGATCACAGGGCTGCTTACAACGACCAGCGCATTGAGAATAGAGTTACCGAGCGTCTCTCGCCGCGTCACGAGTCTCAGCATGCCGCTGAAGTACGTGAGGCAGCACGCGCAAGGGCACAAGATGTAGTGGCAAGACGGCAGGGATACCGCGCAGTTGTAAATGAGATCCTTGCACCCATTCGCGATCTAAGAGCGCCGCAGATTGGACGAGCTGTAGAAGGTGTTGGAACGGTGTTATCGCACACCCGATTGGCGCAGGGAGCCCGTGAACATGCGCTCCATTACTTTGACGTGCGGGGAGAGCATCGCGCTGATCTCTCGAGGGCCAACGCTGAGGCGCGTCGCCATCAGGAGCCCACAGGAGGACGGGAGACCTTGGCTGTTGAGCGCGCCAATCACTTTGCGGGGGTATTAGCTGATCATGCAAGGAGCATTAGGCAAGATATTCATAGAGTCGCCCAGGAGCTAAGAAACGCGCTTTACCTTAGAGCTCCAAGCCTTAGCCGGATAATCAGAGCCGAAGCCGACATACCCGCGCATACAAGAGTTAACTCCGATGTTCGTCAAGCCCTGCGCGGTTATCATGAGTCGAGGGTCACCATTGAAGCGGATAGAGCGCGAACTCGAAGCCTTCAGGACCAACGCATAGACGCCAGTCCCGAGGAGACTCAGCAGCTTTCAAGACGGGCTCAGCGCGCCATGGCTTCCGCCCAGGAGCTTGCTTCAAGGGTTGCCGAACATGCTGCCGAGAGACGACGAGGATTCATGCAGATGCGCCAGGAACTCCTCTCTTTCCTTGAGCTGCGGGCCCCCAATTTTTCAAGAATGCTGGATGGATTCGATGCGGTGGCAACGAACTCCTCGATCGATCGTTCGGTTTCAGAGACGCTCAGAGCAGCCAATCGAGACAGAGCTATCGTCACCGGTGAGCTCTCCTCCCTGAGGCGAAGAGTCGAGTTGGGCTGGAAGCCGGTTGAAGGCGCAGACGACTCGGCACTGGCCAGACGTCAAAGAAACCTCAACGTGGAAGCGCTCAGGGTCTCCACTACTGAGGGCAGCTTCAGAAGTCACGCCGATGCTCTGGTCGGTCAGCTGAGAGACCCGCTTTCCCTCTTTACTCGGGATGGGCTGGGAGATCTAGGGCACCATCTTTCGGGACTATACAATACGAGCAGCCTCTCCCGCTCCGTTCGCATGGAGCGCGGAAGGCTTTACTACGCGCAAGCCCTGCGGCAATCCGAGGCTCATTATCAAGACAACCGCCAAGATCTGGTAAGAGATGCGACGGTGTCGAATCGTCAGGTAGCGGCTGATGTGCGTGCTCAGAACATGCGTCTCGGAGAAGAGGGCAGGGCGGAGACCGTTCGTGCGTTAAGAGGGATCTTTATAGAGCAGCGGCCGGGCGCATTGCGTGAACTGGTGAGTGGGATAGCTGATCGATTCGCTGCCTCGCCGCTCTCTAGCACAGGGCTGAGGGCCCGCCATGCATATGGCTTTGTCCAACTGGAACGCGGGTTGGTGGAGTTTGCACGGAGCCAGGGCATACAGGTGCGCACACCGGACAGTGGCGCTGAAGCTCCGCAGGTCCGAGTAACGGGTCAGGAGGAGGAACGAGACCAGTCAGATAACCAGCCGATAGAGTCGATCTCGGTCGAGGTAGTGGATGCTTCGCCAAGACGGACACCGCTCCTTCAATCCGCACCAGATGGCAGCGCAGCAGCGGGGGGGCCGACCGCTCCGCTTGATCCGCGTGTCGCTGCGGTCGAGGAGAGGCTCCGCACCGCCGAGGCGCAGCTTGCCCATGAACGTGGGCTACTGAGCACAGTAGACGCCGATGGCAACATCGATCTTGGCCAGGGTGTGAAGGCCCCGCGAAGTGCGATCGAAGAGGGCATCCGGCAACGAGAAGGTGAGATCGAGTCGCTGCGGAGAGATCGAGATCGAGCAGAGACCTTTGCGCGGCAGGACCGAATCATGCAGGAGCGACCGGCCAGCAGAGGGCAACAGCCGGTCGCTGAGCAGACTCCGCAAGAGCAGCTTGCCTCGCTTAACGGACGCATCGAGGGCCTTCGGAGAATTGCTGCTGAACAGCAGAGGTATATTGATACGGGCTCCTTGCCAGAGGTCGAGCTTTCACCCGGCCGACGGATGACCCCCGAGGAGCTCGCCGCATGGCACGATGAGACAAGGCAGGAGCTTGTAGACCTCGTGCGCCAGCGTGAGACACTCGAGGCTCGTATCGAGATTCCGAGAGAGAATCCCTTGCAGCCGAATGACCCAGCCTGGCGCGCCTATCAGGAGGCTAGGGCGGCTGAGGTGCGGGCGGAGGCCCAACGCAGCGAGGCGCGTATGCGCGAGATTGCCCAGCAAGCGCTGCGCGGTCCGCTTCCCGAGGGGCCAGAGATGGCGCCTCGTTCAACTCTCCCCGAGACTGATGCCGCCGTGGTTCAGCGTAGGGCTGAGTTTGCCACACAACTTGCAGAGCTGCGTGCCACTGCGCGGGAGTATGAAGTGTGGCTCCAGGCGCAGCACGATGCGGCAGCAGCCCGGAACCAAGATACAACCGTGTTCAGCGACGAGATGCAGCTGCTGGCCCAACGCAGAAGGGCGTTTGACGAAGTAGCGGCCGCAGGCAGAACAGCCCACGATATAGCCAGATTTGATGAGTTGGCTGAGAAGATTCGGCAGCATGGTTTGATGCTGCAGAATAATCGTGAAGTCCTGGAGTCTGGATTCCTCATTCAGGACGGACCAATTGAGGCGCCTGTTGAGCAGCCGAGAGCTATTGCCAATGAGGACTCTGCCGAGGGGTGGAGAGACTCGTACGGCGATGACGATGGGGCCGATTTTGATGATTTTTCAACGGGATGGAGTCCGGACAGCGATCGCCCAGGCGGTGGTCCATTTGGCGGCGGATCAGGTCGTGGAACGGCGACACTAGATGCTCCGGTGCGTAGCCGGCCCGCTGCGGCTCCCGCTCAGGTGGCAGCGCAGACTGGCCCTATTCTGCGGCTTAGCCCAGAGGGCTCCCCAAGCCGAGAGGGATTCGGCAGGTTGGAGACGCAGAATCGAGTTGCCGAACCCCTTCCGAATGCAATAGAGGAAAGAGCAGCAGATCCGCTGCAGCTGTTGATGGAAGAACCGCGCATTGTGGTGGCAGAGCCAGAAGCGCTCGCTCGCCCGCAGCCTGCTCCATTGATTGAACAGGTCGAAACAATGCGTCCAGTAGCGGTCCTCGATCGCAACCCCGAGCTTGACCGTCTGTTCGATCAGATGCGGGCTTATCAACTGCAGCAGCTTCTTACCCCGGTTGAGATTGAGGCACCCTCTCGCAGCATAGAGATTGACGGCCGACCCTACGTGCTGAGTCCGGAGACTGATGATGTGGATGTAATTACTCAGCGGGTGAACGAAGTCGAACAGCTGGTCCATGCGGAACAGCAGGCAGCGGTACGAATTCGACCCACTACACACACTGATCCGAGGGAGGATACGGCGCTAAGAGACGAGCTTGAACCGCGCTATCGTCCCGAGACTGATCCGGATCGACCAATGGCACGACCCCCGACGCGGACCTTTGAAGAGGATCCAGCGCGCCAGCATCGTCGAGATGGCGACCTAGCCTCATCTGCAGCAGAGGAAGAGAAGAAGAAGCGCATTGAGGATGAGTACAACAAGAAGCAGTTCGACATCACCAAGGCCGATTACGAGCGGAATAAGGGCGGCTCGTTCAGCGCTGGACTCAAGAAGCGCATCAAGAATCCCGTGGTCATCGGTGAGGAGCGCAAGGATGATTTCCTTGGCAACGATATGAACGACCCCTCGCGCTATCGTGACGAGTGGATCGATACCTAACAGGACTATGGCGGCCAAGCAGATTGTGGCTTGCTCAAATCACCCAATCCTGCTTACTTACAGAACATAGTTTCGTGTCCATCCACCCTCCTGGATGTGTCTCACCTGTAACAGCTTGAGAGTTTCAATCATGCGAACAATTACCCGCCTGACGGCACTGGCTCTGTTTATGGCTGCCCCCCACACCACGGCGCACGCCCTCACTATCGATGAGTTTAATGGCGCGGGAGAGGCCTCGGAAACGCAGCCCGGCGGAGTCGATTATGCACTTATAACCGATTCGAGCGCGGTTGGTGGTACACGCGCCCTTAGGCTGGAGTTGATTTCTGGAATTCAGGGCTCAGGGGCTGAGGTACTGACGGCCGGGGGGATACTGACCCATTCACAGGTGTTTGGTGCGATAGCGAAGTCGCTAGTCACCTGGGATGGGGACAACAATCCGCAAAATCTCGATCCCACAGGACTGGGCGGGATTGATTTTGGTCAAGATGACGGTGATGCGATTGTTTTAGATTTCCTCGGGAATGATTTCGAGGTGACCCTCCGTGTAACGATCTATGACTCGTCAGATCCGAGTGGGGGCACGTTTTCTCGGGCCTCTCTTGTGCGCCCGGCTGGGGGAGCTGGTCTGGTGACGATCCCCTTTGCGGCCTTCTCGGCACAGGGTCCAAACGGGGGCGCTTCATGGAACTCGGTTGGGGCGGTCACTCTTGAGATAGACGGTCAGATTCCGAATCTGGATCTAGGCCTTCAGAGCATCCGCACCAATGGAAACTGCACCCTGGTTCCGAATGAGTTAGGACGGGTTGTGGATGACTGCGGAGTGTGCGGTGGATCGAACCAGGATAAGGACGACTGCGGAGTTTGCTTCGGACTCAATCTGGACAAGGACGACTGTGGCGTCTGTTTCGGCAACAACGAACTCAAGGATGCGTGTGGTATTTGTGGAGGTGACGGTTCTACCTGTGTTGCCTGCACGGAGGATGACCTTACCGAGTTAAAAGATACGTTGATCGAGTCGGTACGTGACTCCCGCACCTGTGTACGCAACACCATCAGGAGGGTAACGGGAAGGGATGGTTCTGTGCTCCAGCAAGTGCGATCGAGCACCAAACTGTTTACTACGGACATGACGAAGGTGGTGACAAAGATCCGAGATAGAGTCGTGCAGTGCGGTAATTCGCTCGGCTGTATTCTCGTATCGATACATGAAGAAGAACTCAAGGATTTCCGCGATCGCCTCAATAAGTTCGGCAAGGATATGCGAAGGTTGCTCAAGGACCTACGGGAAGGAAAGGGCGGAACATGTGATGATTCGGTGAAGCAGTGCCGTGACCGTATTCGTGAACGGGCGCGGGAGCGACGCATTGCCCGCAAGAAGATCAATGAATGCACCAAGGGGCCGCTTGTTCCGCTGAGCGATGTGCCGACGTCAGAGAGCGAGTGCTCCTGAGAGGGTGCCTTTAGCTCGTCCTTTCTAGAAGCGCTCTCATAGATAGATATAGATGGCCCGCTTCTATCCGCCGTAGCCCAGGAGAAAGCCCTCTATTGTGAGGGGCCAAGGGCGAAGGAGGATATGCCAGAAAAACACATTTATGAGATGGCCTAGGGATACGCTGAATAAATTCAACGTGTCCCTGGCGTTGCAACATAAACGCTGTTGAGCCCAATTCGCCTTACTTCTGTAAAGCCTAGCGCTTCCAGCTCCTCTGCGCGCAGACTGGGGCCTTTGCGCTTTCCCGTAACGGCTACCCTGACGGCGCCTTTGGCTACCAGATTCTTAATCTCATATGGCGCCACCACGCGAAGCTTCTGACGTGACAGAGCCCCCATGTGCTTGGCGATCAAAACGCCGAAGCGATTCTCTGTGCCAAGAAGAGGCTTCGCGTGCGATTCCACAAAGAAACCCTCCCAGTTAGCCAGCACCTCTTCGCCCGGCTCAGTATAGGCATCGATCGTTTCCGAAACTTCTCGAATCGATCGGATGCTCCAGGTGGCAGCCTGCTCCCTGGATCGAATTCCTATGACCGCCTCGCCTGATTCAGTGTATCGCTCAATATCAGAGGGCAGGTAGTACAAGTTGTGAAGCAACAAGACGAGCGGGATGCCGAATCGAATCCAGCGTGCGTTCACATTCTCTGCGAGAAACAGCCAGCTGCCGAGAACAAACCCCGGAAGGACGAGGCAGAAGTACTGCAAATACACTGGCGTGGGCACTAAGCTCACCACGAACAGCACAATAGCAGCGGCCACGAAGGGATCGGGAAGAGAACGCAGCATGAAGCGTCGTGCCACATGCAGGAGTGAACCCAATATGAGCGCTGGGAATAGGAGCCCGGGGTGCTCTGCAGAAGGGCGAATACCAAGCAGGATCGAAAGGATCTTCGTGCGCTGAATCATGGGCTCTTCGCTTGGCGTTACCGCGGTGCGTTCAAGATGGTAGCCGATGTTGTTGTAGAGAAAGGCGCCCCAGTCGAGTCCGGCAAGGTACATAGTAGGGGCAAAGCATATGAAGAATCCCAAACTGAAATAGGTCATGCGCCGAACTGCTGTCTTTATGCCGTCGCACGCAGGCCAGAGCGCGAATACGATAAGGGCTGCAATTACGTAGAGTCGAGATTGCACGGACAGGGCAAAGAGGAGCCCCGCACAGAGATCGCCAAGCCGTGAGGTGCGTTGACGGAAGAATAGAAAAAGCGCAGCGGTGAGAGTCAGGAAGGTCAGTGAATAGCTCTTTACAATCGTCATCCAGGGGTAGAAGTAATTTGCGCTAAGGATGGTCAACACGAGGAGCGCCGAGAGTATGCGTCCTTGCGATTTGGCGTAACTATATAGAAGAAGCAGCGCGACTGCAGCACATAGCGCCGAGAGGACCCGTGCGGACTCCCAGCTCAGTGTTATGAGCGCGCCCCAGAGGGCATAGAAATAAGGAAGGACGGGCATCTGAGGGTAAAAAAAGTCCAGGTAGGGGAGCTGCCCCTGACCGACAAGTTTTGCGGCGTAAAGATAGAAACCGCCATCGAGTGCCACGACGCGATGCAGGGCGAACCAAGCCAAGAACAAAGAAACCCCTATTGCCACCAAAAATATGTCGAGTCTCTTAAGAAGGTTCATGCGACAGGCTGCTCGAAGTCACTCTTTTGTCGGAGCGTGAGATAGCGGCTTGAAGACTCCTTGTTGCACCTGCAGGAGGTATGTATTGCTCTCTTTCCAACGAATCCTGCCTAGACGATCGAATTGGACTAGGCCGCTCTCGCCATCATACTGGTCCTTGCGGATACAACGAGCGATCTGCTCTGAATCGAGCCCGCACTCCTCGATGGCTCGTTTTAGAATCATCAGCGCATCATAAGCCTTAGCCGAACCGAAGTTGGGCTCGCGATGTGCAAACTTACGAAAGCGCTGGGTGAATGTGGCGGATCCCGGAGCAAAGTACTCGAAGAAAATCACACCCTCGGCAAGCGATCGATCCTTGGTCACTACTTCATCATACACGATGTCGTTAGAGGTAAAGGTCAGCGGCGCGAACGCAAGGTCTTGTGCCTGTCTTAGGTACGGCGCGAGATCGCTATTGAGCAGCAAGAGCAGCATGACAGCGCCTACCCGTTCTTTCTTCAATTTGGCGATGGTGCTGCGATAGTCCTGGTGTCCCGGATTAAAGCGCAGTACTTCAAGCCGTGGCGCTGCCTTTGCATCTGACTCTTGCTGCAGCTGTTTCTTCAGTGCCTCCAGCAGCCCCAACAGGTAGGCATTTTCACTGACGAGAATCGTCAGAGAACTAATCTTTAATCTGAGAATATAGTCGACAATGCTGCGCGTTGCTGATTCGGGGGGAGGGAACATCGAGAAAAAATATCCCTGCGGTTTGAACAGATCGGGTTTGTACCCCGAAGGAGAGATCGCGACAGCCTTCATCGAGTGGGAAAGCGGAGCAATTACTTCGGCAAATTCAGCCCAATTGGGGCCGATAACGGCGCTCACTCGGTCAACGGTTACGAGCTTCTTGAACGCCGTAGTGGAATCTCGGAGCTCGGAGCGGTTATCTTCAGTGATAAGAACGACGGGTTTTCCGAGGATTCCGCCGCTTTGATTGATATCCTCGACGGCGAGCCGCAGCGCGTCATACTCGGCCGCTCCGCCCTCTGCGCCCCAACCGGAGAGGGAAAAAATCGCACCTACCTTTACCCGATTGTCGGCAGCAAAGCCTGGGGAGGCTAGCAGCATGCAGCACAAAACAAAGAAGCGTGGGAAATTCCACATGTGAGAGTCCTCAAGATTCGGCCGGTTCTATATGCACTAAAGCGTCGCGAATCGACAGTGCGGATTGGCAGAGGGCCTTGCGAACCTCTCGAGCTATCTCGTGGCCCTCGCGCACTGTTAAACTCCCGTCTACCATAACGTGAATATCAATCAAATAATATACGCCACTTCGACGAGCCCGGCATTTCTCTACCAGCGCGACTCCGGGAACCGCAGCTGCGATGAGCGCGGCCTTCTCCTCTATGGCTGGATGCACGGCAGCATCGAGCAGATCGGCAAGCGGGGTGCGGATAAGCAGGTAGCCATTTCGAGCTATTATGCCCGCTGCGAGGAGAGCGGCGATATCGTCGGCAGCCTCCCAACCGGGGCCGCCGATTAACGCCACCGAGATGCCTATGAACGCAGCGAGTGATGTGATGGCGTCCGAGCGATGGTGCCAGGCATCGCTATGTAGGGCCGAGCTCTCCAATGTGCCGGCGGTGACCTTGACCCGACGATACAGAATCTCCTTACTCACCACGACCAGCACCAGCACAAGAAGGGTGAAGGGTTTAGGTGCATGGTGTGGCACGATAATCTCACGCACGCTTTCCACGGCGACCAAGAAGGCCGCTCCCATAAGCATGATGGCAATGACGACACCGGCCAAGGGCTCGGCTTTGCCCTGACCATACGGGTAGTCCTCGTTGAAGGGGCGGTGAGCTGCCTTCAAACCGCGCCACACGATCAATGATCCTATTACATCGAGCGCGGACTCTATCCCGTCGGCAACGAGGGCGTAAGAATTTCCGAGGATTCCGGCAAGTATCTTGATAAGAGCCAGTACTGTATTGGTGAGTACAGCAACTACGACCACATAGAAGGCCTGTCGGGGAGGGCGATCGGCTGGCGGAAATTGTTGTTGCGCTAGAGCAGGCATTACACGGTCAAAATGTGCTTATAGGCGTTGAACCAATCACTTTGTAGAATGAGGGCTGGATCATATTTCAACTTAAGCTTCAGAAAGTCGGTGAATTGGGGGTAAGCGCGCGTTACCTGCCGTGTGGTTGCCCAGCGGTGGTAGGTCAGGAAATAGCGCCCGCCGTGATCGAGGGCCAGGTCGATCAGCTCCCTGAATTGAGCGGCTGCCCGCTCAATACCGGCTGTGGAATGCGTCACGTTGAGATTGCACACTATACAGACGCAGCGGTCCTTGGCCCAGGCCAGGAAGGTTTCCTGATCCTTTTCGATGAATCGTATAGTGCCGTAAGTCAGATCGGCTCCCATCCCTATCAATCTATCGCGGGCTGCTCGCAAGAAGTCAAACAACGCATCGTAGGGAATGTATACTTCGGTCAATACCTCCGTAGCGTTCTTATCCTGCACGGCTAAGCGATATGCATCAAAGAATGTTCCGGCGAGCTGATGACGGTCAGACCAATACACCTGTCCGTTGGTAGACGCATAGTAACGGGCATATTCTTCGAAGGCGCGCCGCTTGTCGGTGCGAGTGTATCCGTACAGGCGGATCCAGTCCTCAGTATTGAGCTTGAGGGGAGCAGCGCTGATCTCAACATCGTCGGCCACCGGCCGGTAGCAGCTGAAAACCCCGGGATACTCCTCAGCAGAGCCGCGCAGATCTATTGAGTACTGGCAGTCCCCGTAAAGGTATCCTGCCGCTCTTCGCTGCTCAATTTTGGTGAGGAGATCGCGCAGCAGTATGACCTCGACATGCCTCTGCACCTTTGTTCGCGGCACCAGACGCAAAGTAACATCGCAGACGATACCGAAGAGTCCGTACCCTCCCACTATCAATGAGAAAAGCTCCCCGTTCTCACGGCGGGAGCATTCAACGACTTCACCGGCCGCGGTCACCACCGTCATGCGCTCTATGTCATGCACGAAGGGAGGCCAATGAAGGCCGCGACCATGAGCATTCGCCGCGATGGTTCCCCCAAGACACACTTTATCAACGCCCGTTTGCTTCTCCCGAATCGTGAGCATGGCGTCGCGGCCACCCTGTTGCGCTTCGAGAGCATCTATGAGTTCCGGCCACTGCACACCGGCGCCGACGGTGACCAGTCGGCGCGCTTGGTCAACTGGGCCGATGCTGCTCAGCGAGCGGGAATCCAACAGGGCGCCGTTGCTGCGAAACTGCTGGCCTCCCATGGCATGCCGCCCGCCACACACCGCAAGGGGCATGCCGTCTCTCCGGCATTGTCTCACAAGGTCTGCCACGGTTGAGGGGGTGGAAGGCGTATGGACTTGACTGACCCAGGTGGCATTCAATCGTGATTGGCTGTCATTCACGAGTTGTGCCGTAGACCAGGGTGCGATTGTCCCTAAGGGTCGAGCGCACGCGCTAAGAAGAGAGAGACTGCCAAGACCGAGGCCAAAGGTTCTTCGACTAAGCTTCATGGGGAGGTCCCCTCCGGGTGAGTTCGGCACTTTTGAGCTTTTTTGATGGTTCCCGCCACGTTATGAAGGGGTGATATGTACCGGTACAAATCACCATGACCGCACTATTCACTCGTAGCAGGCAGATATTCGGACTCTTGCTGCTCATCCTGCCCTTTGTGCCGCTGTATCAACTGAGCGGTGAGAGTGTAGATCTAAAGTATGCGTTCTCGCCATACCAATGGCTGCTCAGTATCTTCATAGTGGCAGCGCTGTCTTGGCTGATGGCTATCAGCCTACCCTCCTGGTGCAGCCTAATTGCAGGAGGTTTGCTGCGTCTAGGACGTATCGCCGAACGCTTCTTCATAGCGCTCTGCTTCTCCCTCAGCGCACTGGCAGGCTGGTACTGCTTCGCCTTCAAGCCGCACCTGATCGATGTAATTGTACAGCTCTTGCAGGCCAAGTTCTTCGCGGCCGGCATGATGGCTGCCCCCCAGCCCGCGCTTGAGGCCTTCTTTGTTACCCAGCATATGTTGATGGATGGCGGACAGTGGTATGCGCAGTACGCTCCGATTCACTCGCTGCTGCTTGCCCTGGGAGCAGGGGTGGGGGCTCCCTGGATCATGAGCACACTAGCCGCCACTTTGGCCGGGTGGCTGCTCATCGACGCAACCAGGAGGATGTATGACCAGAGGCACGCCGAGGTCGTCGCGCTGCTACTCCTCCTGTCCTGCTTCTTCATCGCCATGTCGGCAAGCATGATGAATCATGTGACCTCCTTTCTTTGGATGTCGGGGGCTTTGAATCTCTTTGTACGTTGGCGAAGTGAGCCCACAGCTGCAAAAGTTTTTGCACTTGGCCTTGTGGTTGGACTCGGCGCTGCGACGCGGAGCCTTGAATTCGTGGTAGTTGCTCCGCTCGCTGCTGTGTTGATGCTGCCTGGACTCATTGCACGCCGCAATTTCGGCTCGGTCATTGCGGGGCTGCTGGGGGGGTAAGCGGAGTCATCCCCTATCTCTATTACAACCTGCGGACCACGGGGGAAGCGCTGCTTCCCGGATTCATCAAGCTGTGGGGGCCGGGTCATGATATCGGATTTCATCTCTCTCCTTGGGGAGAAGAGCACACCGCATTGGCCGGTGTTGTAAAACAGATCATCAATCTTGGGCTGCTGCATGAGTATCTGTTTGAGTCGCTCATACCGGCACTCTTCCCTGTGGGGCTTTTTCTCATGCTCTCCCGCAAACTAGGCTGGTGGGACCGGGCCCTCCTCATCGCCTTTCTCACACAGCCTCTGGCATATGTTTTCTACTGGCATAGAGACTCATTTCTTGGACCGCGCTACCTCTTTGTCGGGCTGGTTTTTCTTCTCCCTCTGCTCGTGCGCTCACTCTTCTGGCTCGGGTCTCAGAGGCTCGAGTATCGACTTGGGAATGCTGCCGCAAGACACATTCTCTCTGCCCTTTTGCTGGTCAACATAGTCTATATGCTCCTTATAGGCGCACCCACCCGGCTTACCATCTATCACTCCGGCCTTAAGAGCTTTAAGGCCGATATTGCCGCGGAGGCCTTCGATCAGGGCATAAGGGAAGGACTCGTGTTTGTGCCGGTGAGTTACGGGGCGCGGATCATCTCGAACTTACGGGAGCTTGGCGTGCCTGCGTGGCTAATTGAGCAGGTGTATCGCGGCACCGATCACTGCGACCTTGGTGCTAGAGCACGTTACTTTTTGAATGAGGGAGTACCGAGCCACCAGGTGGTCAAAGAGCTCCAACAGCTCTTGGCGGAGTCTCGTGCAGTGACGAAGGTGCTGGTGAACCAAGATAAGACCTTCCGCATGTACACGGATCGAGTCGAGGCCATACCCGGCGATTGCCTATCAGAGATACAGTACGATAACTTGGGATATACCTTGGTCGAGCCGCATTTGCTCCACAATGACCCCTACCTGCGAGGTCCCCTGCTGATTGCAAGAGATCTACGGGAAAGAAACTACGAGTTAGCTGCCCTGTACCCGAATCACCCAGCATACCTGTATCGGAAGGGGAGATTTATACCCCTGAAGTTCCACAAACCGCATGAACAACACTGATCATTGCTCCCCGAATAGGGCTCGTCTCATTGCGGGTGTCGTCGTGGCCGCGCTGCTACTGTTGGTCGGATTGTACCTCGTTGGCACTACTCCCTATATTAATGATGACGGATTCATCCATGCGCGTATTGCGAGAAACCTTGCTGATGCCGGGTACGCGTACTTTAATCTAGATTCCCCAGCCAATGCATCCTCTTCACCCCTATTCACCCTAATACTTGCGGGGCTGTTCACACTCTTCGGTGCGCAGCTCTGGGTGGTCCAACTTTGGAACGCTCTGATGGTGGTGAGCTTGGCGGTGCTGCTCTGGCGCCGGTTCCCCGGAACGGCACCACTGAGGTGTGCCATTGCCCTCCTTGCGGTGCTGAGTGTACTGCCCGCGGCCGCTGACCTGATGGAGACGCCAACCGCCATTTTGCTCTTTGTTGCGGGTGTGTTGTCGATCGAGAAACACGGCCAAGGGGCGCTTGGGCTGCTGACACTTGCAGCCTTCACGCGACCGGAGTGTGGGGCTGCCCTGCTTATCGCGCTGCTTTGGCAGAGCAGATCCCCTGGCGGCTCATGGGGCAGTGTGGTCCTGCCCCCGCTGATAGTTGCCGCGATGATGTTGGGCTGGCTCTATCTCCATTTCGGCGCGGTGATCCCTCAGTCAATCATCGCCAAGAGCATCGTGTATGAAATATCTCCACGGGTGTTCTGGGAGCATGTTTATCTGGCGCTCTTTGGCGATGAAGACAGATCCATAGTGGCTGCCTGTATTCTCATCGCAGTGATCGGAGTGCTGGCCTTGAAGTGGCGAGAACTACCGCGGGCAATGTTCTGGCTGCTTGGCGGCAGCGTCATAATCACCGTGTTCAGTTATCGGATTAAGTCAGTGCTCTTTTTTCCCTGGTATGCACCGCTCGTTTCAGTCCCCCTGCTGCTTCTCCTGGGAATGCTGGCCAGTCGATGCGGAAGAAGCAGGGCGATTGCCGCGATCTGCATCGTTGCGAGTCTCCCGTTCACTATCCCCACCTTCATGGAAATAGACGATGTATTGAGGGGGCGCAGTGACAGCATGGCGATGAGATGGGGTGCTCGCGTTCAGAGCTACCGGTTACTGGGGCAATCAATCCAACGGAGTTACCCCGGCGCAGTCGTCATGATGGCCGAAATTGGCGGCTTCGGCTGGGAGTTCAAGGGCACTGTGCTTGATGCGGTCGGGCTGGCCACTCCGCAAGCGCTGCGCTTTCACCCGATGAAGGTTCCAGAGGAGCGAGTGGCCGGCTCAATAGGGGCGATTCCCGCTGGATTCATAGAGGAGCGACAGCCGGATTTCGTGATCGGTTATCCGCAGTTCCTCAAATCATTCTCCCGCTCTGGAGATGCCGTTGCCAAGTACTGTCAGTATGATCTGCATGTGTTCCCCAGGAGTGAACGAGCCAGGATGAGTGGGACCGCACTTTGGGGGAATCGCCATCTATTCGTATACGTAAAGCGGTCTCTCCTGGGCACCCCCCTCTGGATGACATGTCCATGGCCCAATCAGGTATTTGGAGAGGACACTGTCGCTGCGCTCTCCTTTGACCAGGAATCTAAGAGCTAAACCGTGCATACGGATTCGCGCAGATTGTGTGGTAGGGGTGATAGAGTTTCCTGAAGGTTGCATGGCGCACTCCCGCATCCTCCGAGAGATCACAGGAAAGCAAGAATCCACGCACAAGAGAATCTTCAAGGGGCGCACCATAGCCAAACCAGGGCAGAAGCTGCGACCGAGCTGAGCGGGGTACCTGCTGCAGCTCCTGCACAAAGCTGCGCATCCCTGTCGCTCTTATGTTGTATCTGGCAAGCCCTCTTGCAAGGAGATCCTCAAGGGAAGGGGCCGCAGTATTCTGTTCAACGTGTCGACGCCAAAAAGTCAGGTATGCCGCGCACAGCCCAACGAGCCCAAGCAGGAAGCCTAGGAGCACTGAGCGTCTTGAAATTCGTTGCTCCTTCATGCTGACATCTTCACATAGCGCGCAAAGTTCAGGAAGAGAGTCAAAGCAGAGCGGCGAGATGGTCTGCGCAATGCAATGAAAGGGCTGCCACGGTGAGCGACGGGTTTGCTGGCGATATGGTAGGGAAGACCCCCGCTCCCAGGAGGTAGAGATTCTGACTGTTATGATATCGTAGATATTTGTCCACAACGCTTACTGCCGGGTTGCTGCCCATGGCATGCCCGCCGATGATATGCCCCTCCGTGCGGGAGAGCGCATTGAGTGCCTGCTCAGGAGTTGCAGGGAGCAGTTCCTCGATGCCAAGTGTCTCCTGCAATGGTGAGAGGGTGGCGAAGAAATGCTCTACCCCTTTTCGCAGGTAAGCGGTGGTGCCATGGTAGCTGACTTGCGGCTTACCCTGGGCGGAGAGGGTAACTCTACTGTCAGAGTGCGGCAGATCTTCAAAGATTGCTTTAAACTCAAATGCGCTCCTGGGATCGCCGATTAGGGCAATTCGCGGTACGTTCCACGTTTCAATCAGGCATCCTGCAGCATGCGAACGCGCGGCGCTGTCGTACCAGCCATAGTGATGCCCGGTTATCGAGGTGCCCCCATCGAATCCGCGCAGAGAACGAAGGCGCGCACGGAAAAATATGGATCGCTGCTCCGCAATGCCACGGCCTAATGCCGCATGGGTGAAGCCTGACTTGAGCAGAATGGCGCTGTTAAAGATGGGATTTGCACCGAGGCAATAGAGGTCGCCTTGAATCCTCCTGTCACGTCCGGCAATACTAACGAAGGCCGAGGTAACATCTGCATTGTTTATCTCAAGGTGCGACACCTCAGCACCGGTAAGCAGCTCTACACGTGGATCCTGATACAGTGCGGCCATCTCCTGCTCAACGGTGAACTTGGCCCCCACCGGACATAGGAAACACACCCCTGAGGCGCAGCAGGCAGCACGATGAGGAGTGGATCTGCTTGCGCGGGCCGTCGGCAGCGCGAAGAAGTGGTCGGGGTGCGCCTTCAAGAGGGCCTCGTCGACACTGCTCAGCCTATGAGCAGGCAGGGGATAGGGGCGAGATCGCTTGAACGGCGTATGTTCGCTTGGACCTGCGATCTGCATCAGCTCTTCGGCTTTGGAGTAAAAGGGCTCCAAGTCCCCGTAACTAAGTGGCCAATCCAATCCCACTCCATAGTGGCTGTGGGTCTTGAAGTCTTTCGGCAGGAAGCGCGGGGTACACCCCCACCATACATTGGAGCCTCCGCCAAATCCGAGGTTAAACACCCACTCCTTGCGGGGTGAGAGATTCTCGAAGGTATCTCTGTAGCGAAGCTCGGATACCACCCCATGAGGTTGCACGTTGTGTCGATTGGCCAACTTCCAGGAAAGACTCTCCTGGCGGCCTCTTTCTAGAACGATTACCCGAATCTTTCGCCTTCGATCTTCAAGCAGCCCAGCGAGAAGGAGCGAAGATGCTATCCCGGTGCCAACAACAACAATCGTGGTAGGAGACTTTCCCATACGGGGAAAGATCTACCACGATGTGCCAAGAGACGCTTCAGTGCTATTGAGCCGTCGAGCCGACGCTCTCAGCGCCGTGGATTTTTGCGGGTCACCGCTTGCTTGCCTCTTCTTAGGTCCGTCGTCAGCACTCCGGCGAACCCCCAATTGTCAGTTTCAACTTCGTCAATGACGATGTGGGTGTGCTCCGGCTTTTTGTTCAGGACCCTCTGAAGGAGTAAGGTAATGTCTTTGACGATCACCTGTTTCTGCTTTCTCGTCACACCCTTTGTAATCTTCACATTCACATATGGCATGTTGTTTCCCCTCGACCTCACGGAACTCCGAAAGCAGACTGCCATGAGTTAAGCCTCGTGCAAAATCGCTCAGCTGCACGCCGGAGAGCCATACGCAACTTAATCCTACAATTCTACTCGCGATTTACCCCCGCTATATTGCTCTTGCCGATTTCGTTTCGTAGCTGGAGAATCCACAGTGATGTTTGTGCAGTGAATCAGTATACGTTCTGGTACGCTTTATGAAACCCCATAGTCCGCTCGCTCCGTGTATCGTTTTGGCGCTATCTGTACTGGCGTGCAATGTCGTGAGTGCCGCACGGGCCTACGCCGCTCCTCCTGCCCAAATCGAATCAGTTGATGGGAGCATGCAACTCGAATTGGTGGCGACAGGAGTTGATCATCCAGTGGGGATCGCTATTCCACCTGACGGCAGTGGCCGCATCTTTGTGGTGGAGCAGACCGGAAAAATTCGTATCATTCAGGATGGGGTACTTCTGCCAGCTCCTTTCTTAAATCTTACAAAGAAGCTGCCCTCCAAGGAGTTCATAGCGACTGAGTACGAGACGGGGCTTTTGGGGCTCACCTTTCACCCCTCATACAGCGAGAATGGAAAGTTCTACGTCTTCTACACAGATAAACGAAACTTCATCCGTATTTACGAATACCGAGTAAGCGACTCTGATCCAAACAGGGCCAACCCTCAATCACGCCGCAAGCTACTTTCAATGCCGCACCCCGATTACTACAACCACTATGGGGGGGAGTTAGCCTTTGGCCCGGATGGCTACCTTTATATAGGCATCGCTGACGGCGGTGGCATTGGTGATCCGTTCGGAACAGGGCAGAGTCTCAAGACCCTTAAGGCAAAGATACTTCGGATCGATGTGAATTCCGGAGATCCGTACTCGATCCCCGCCGACAATCCATTCCTAGGCCATGCTCATGTGAAACCGGAGATCTACGCCTATGGGCTAAGGAATCCTTGGCGATTCTCCTTCGATGCAGAGACGGGGCGGTTGTTTGCTGCCGATGTAGGGCAGTATCTGCATGAAGAGATCAACATCATAGAAGCGGGGGGCAATTACGGTTGGAGCATCTTAGAAGCAAATGAGTGCTTCGATCGAGATAGACCGCTTAGCCATGGTAATGAATGTGACACCTCGGGGCTGAATCTGATTCCGCCCATATACGCGTACGGGCGTCCATCGCCATTTCGTTTCGGCACCACCGCGATTATCGGCGGACATGTTTATCGTGGCTCAGAGATTCCGGCTCTTGAAGGGAAGTATATCTTCGGAGATTTTACCCATGGATTCATACGAACGTTGACTGAGGATGAAGAGGGCAATTGGCATGCCGAGTCGCTTTTTACTCATTTGCCCTTTTACCTGAGCTCCTTTGGCCAAGATCAGGATGGGGAGATTTACGTGGCCGCTTACAACAAGCGAGCCATTTATAGACTTAAGAGCATGCAATAATCGCTCGATTACTGCGAAAGCAGAAATAGGGCCAACAGGGCCAGCCCCACTCCGCACCACTGCGCAGGATTGAGGGTTTCGCCGAACACAAAGATTCCGATCACGACAGTGGCCGCTGTCGCAAGCAAGAGCCACGCGGTACCCATTACCGCCAGTTCATTCTTGTGCAGCAAGGCCGGCAGCCATGCGACGGTGCCAAGCGCATACACGCCGATTACCAACAGCATTGTCGGTAGATTGGGGGAGTTGGCCCACACTTTGGAGAGATACTCGCCGCCCGCAAAGAATGCGGCAGACAGTAAAAGCCAGAAGGGCGCAGGGATGCTCAGTACGTAGTTGGTCATAAAACAAAAATGGGCGCTCTAGTTATTATCCTTCCGCGGGGTATTCCCTCCGGTCGGACGAGCACTGCCGCCGATTGGAATGAACGTGCTCCCCTGAACTTCCTTTAGGATAAAGGCTCTCTCAATGGCGCCATTATCTAAGAAGCGGAATGATCCTGAAACTCCCCTGTGATGTTTGCCTGCATTGTGGAAATGGGGCCACAGGCAATCGAGGGAAGCGGAGCGGCAGCCGCGTAAAGCAGAGGCAAGCACGGTGAGACCGTCGAACACGAAGTAGGCGTTAATGGAGGGGCTCACTGCGTTGCCAAACTGTGCTTCGAACTGCTGTCGAAAGAGCTGAGATTGGCCATCCTCTGCCTCGGCAATCTGCGGATAGGTATATCGAATGCCGTTGAGCTCCGTACCAAACTCCTGAGGATTGAAGTTGCTCTCGATAATGTACCCCGAAAAGACCGCAGTTGCATCCTTCAGCTGGCGGCGAGCCCGCATAAAGCTCAGAAGCTCATCTTGGCCCAAATATACGAGAAAGGCATCAGTACCCTCAGATCTGGCGAGTGCTATTTTGGAACTCCATGGAAAGGTAGCATCAATGACGGCGTAGTCAGTGAGCACGGGCGCCGAGACGCCTTGCAGCCCTTTCGCGAGCTCCTGCATGAACTCCCCGGTAAAAGAGTCATCATGACGGAACAGAGCAATCTTCTTGAATCCAACTGCACGCAGCTGCCGCGCAAGCACGGCTGCTTCACTGCCGATCTGAGCAGAGAGGCTGATGATATACTTGGAGTCCGAGAGACTCGCTTGATCAAGGAACCCTGCCGAGAAGATCGGAACTCCGGCGCTCCGCGCCAGTGGAGCAATCGCCTTCGTTCCGTTGAGACATCCGGTGATTAGTATCCGCACCGAATCAAGCTCCAGCAACTTCTTCGCAGCGGCAACTGCTTTTGCGGAGTCGCAAAAGTATTCATCCTCGAAGATGAAATGGAATGACCCTGGATTCGACTTATCCGCAAGCTCAATGCCGCGGCGGATACCCTCACCCCAGACTGCCGTTCCACCGCTCAGTGGCAGGATTACCCCGATACGCGTTTCGGCAGGGGACATCAGAGGTATCAGCCAGGCTGCTACTATGAGCGGTACAAGTCGAATCATCTTCCTCTCCAAGTAGCGGTTAGCCAGCCACGATATCTTCCATCAACGCGTCCCTTCCGTAAATGTCCGGTCGAAATTGCACGATGCCATCCTGGTCGACCCAGGCGGTTCGATAGGTAAGGTGGATACGCACCGGCGTGGGTAGCTTGATGATCTTCCGCGCACCGTCGGCAACCACATGGCGCACCCGCTCTCGATTCCACGCGTCTGCGGGACTATCAAGCAGAAACGCGGCAAGTCTGTCAGGTTCGCTCACCCGGATACATCCATGACTAAAGGCTCGTGCTCTTTCGGCAAACAGACCCTTGGAAGGGGTGTCATGGAGGTACACATTGAAGCTATTTGGAAAGACAAACTTGAGCGTGCCGAGCGCATTCCAAGGACCGGGATCTTGACGAATGGCATACCTGCCCATTTGCCTAGGGGAGATAGTGCTCCACTGCATTGTCGAGGGCGCTAGCTCGCGAGCATTACTGTGCCAGCCATCGTACAGCCGCATGTGCTGACTCGATAGGTAGTGCGAGTCTTTTTTGAGTTTGGGAAGCAGCTCGTTAGCGGCGATTGATGAAGGCACATTCCAGTATGGATTCACTTCTATGTAACGAATGAACTCACTGAACACTGGGGTCGCGTGGTAGGTCTTTCCCACAATCACCGGGAGCTGCAGAGCGATCTCTTCTCTATCGAGGGCAAAAAGCTCGAATCCTGCGATGTTCACAAGAACTTCCTTTGCTTCCGCGACATCGCGTTGCAGCCAGCGCCATCGTTCAAGATTGACTAAGAGGGTCTTGATGCGCGCCTCAACGGGAATGTTCAACTCGGCAAGAGTGGCCCTTCCTACCTCTCCGGTCGCGGGAAGGCCGTGGCGTGCTTGAAAGCGGCTTACGGCCCCTTGCAGATCTCCGTCGAATGAACCCCTTGATACATAGTCTTGAGCAAGATCGTGGCTCGCCTGCAAACGTGAGGCGAGCGCGGCAAGATCTGCCTTGTTTGACGCTGGACCAAGCGAGGAGCCCCTGTGCGAGCCCACTGTCTGCCATCCACCCTTTGCCGCGATCTCTCGATACTGGGCCAAGGCTTCCCGCATCGCCTCGTACTGCCGATGTCGAGGGAAGCTCTCGCCAATGGCTTTTCCGATGTCTTGGCGATATACGATGGTCTTTACGATCGCTCCGAGATTGGGGCGAGGCGGTCGTGCGTGGGCAAAGAGTTTACTGTCGATCTCGAGAGGCTCAATGCGCCCTTCGATCGCATCGGCGGCAAGCAGGGCGACGGCGACGGTGAGCAAGAGATCGAGTTTAGCTAAACCTTTGGGATCGGTTCGATGCCAGAGCGCATCAATGTGTTTGATAAAATAGTCATCCGGACGCAGGCCATCCTTGCTGCAAAATCTAATTGCGTCACGAGCCTCCTTTGCTCTCTTTGAGGGGGCAGCGCCCTCAATCCAGAGGGGCAGGAACGAGCGCTCCGCGTACCAAGCATGCAACCCTCGATCGAGGGCCGCGGAGTCAAATCCGTGCGCAGCAAGTGCAAGCGAGGAGGCAACTCCTTGTTCTGCTGCGCGATATATCTCTTCTTCGATCTTGTCGTGAGCTAACGCTGGAGCAGATGCGCCGCCGAACAGCATGAAGAGTGCGAGCAGGGAGGTAAGAAGGCACTGCATGTGGTTCTACAAGTGCAGGAGGACAATTCTGAAGCAGCGCCTGATTTAATCACATTGCGTCAGTAACGGGGAGTGCTCCAGCCATTCCCGGTTCGGATAAAATGAAAAGAGAAAGCCATCATTGCCCTTAAATGCATCAACTACTTGGTCGATTATATGAGGGCTTACCACGGGACAGCCGAAGCTTCTTCCCAGCCGTTGGTGGGCGCGAATGAACTCGGGACTAACATAGGAAGCCGAGTGCAGAACAATGGCCCTATCGATGGCCCGGTCATTGAATCCACGATCAAGTCCAAGCAGTCTTAGCGACTCTCCGTGTTTGCCGCGGTATGGCTGGCCAACTCTGAAGAGTCCGAGGCTTGATTGCAAGCTACCTATCGCATTTGAGAACAATCGTGCTTCATTCTCGCCGCTGTTCTTGCCATGCGCGACCCAGTCCTCAAGCAAGAGTCTTGGGCGTTTGAGATCAAATAGCCAGAAACGCTTTTGTGTTGAGGGAAGGGAGTAGTCAATCACCCCGAGCACCTCGGGAGATCCCTGTTCCAGCGTATCCTGGGCACAACGAATAGACTTCAGGGCCAGTGCGGCTACTTGATAATTGAGCGAGGGGGCAAGCGCGATCAGGCGGTGAGCATATTCATCAGCGCTGGCACTCGTCGCGAGGGGAGCAGTAGCGGCGCAGTAACCACCCAGGGTGAGTAGGGCCTTTATGCAGGCGGCCGCCAATGGTCTCATAACTAGTAGGATACAGTAGGGCATCAATCTGGTGCAAATCGAGCACAGGGGCGCATGAAACAGCAAGAAAGAACAACGTAACTTTTGTGAGGGCGACTGGCTGATCGAACAGGCTTTTCTACCCCCCTAAAACCCTTCCTAACGCATACTCCTTGACATCTCCAGCAAAGCTCATATCATCATAATATGATATAGAAAAATACTAGAATAACTAAATATAACCATTTAATATAACTAGCGATAATTTTATGGACTTTGTGTCGGTCGAGGACCTTTTATTGCGTGGCTCACTTTGGCTTGCCGAGGAGTCGGAGCAAAGTACCCCTAGGGCGGGACAAGCAGCAAGGACTGTCGCACCATTTGGAGTGCACACCATTGATAGCGCGCTGCCGCAGGGTGGGCTGCCCTGGGGGAGCGTACATGAGTTCTTCTCCGTTACTCCAGAGACGCAGCCGGCCACATTGCTCTGCGCACTTGCTGGTAATGTGATGCGTGCCGCGCAAAGCAGTACAACCGCTGCACCTAATAAACTTGTATTGTGGATCGGACGGGAGTGCTGGCCCACGCCGCATGTAGTTGCACATGCTTTACAGAATGAAGCGACACCCGAATCCTTTCTTTCAAATGCGGTCTTTCTTGATCCGCCATCTATACAGATGCGCTTGTGGGCGATTGAGCTTGCACTCCGGTCTCCCGCAGTAGCAGCTGTGATCGCTCCTCTGCAAAAACTTTCTTTCGCCCTTACGAGACGTTTTGCTCTTGCTGCTCGTGATGGAGGCGGCATGGGTTTCTTTATGCGTCCCTACAAGGAGCTTGCAGTTCGTAGTGCAGCTCTGTCCCGATGGCGCGTGCTTTCCGTGGTGAGCGAGGGCATTGAGCCGCGTTGGAGCATCTCACTATGCCAATTTCGCAATCGTGAAATGGAGAAAGTTGAGTGGATAGTAGAGGGGCTTTATGAAGAAGGAAAAGCGTTATCTCTCCATCTACTTCCCCCTGTGGTCAAGCGAAGTGCTCCTGCTGCAACGGTCCTTAAGCACATCTACGCCGCCTAAAAGCATAGTGCTTCTTGTCCAAGAGGTTGTGCAACAAACGATAGTATTACGCACTTCACGACTCGGCTATGAGCGAGGCATCAGCTGCGGGATGCATTTAGCGATCGCGAAGGCAATTGCCGAGACCGCTGTACCGCAATGTACGGTGGTGCAATGGCAGCCGTATGTAGAGCTTCGCCGTCTTTATAAACTCGCACGCTGGCTGACGCGTTTTGCTCCAGTTGTGGGGCTTGATAGCTCCCTTTTGCAGGCAGTACAGCACAAGACAGTAGAGCGGGTAGATGCACGCCATACGGGCCTCTTATTGGATATTACCGGCACTGCGCGTTGGCATCGCGGCGAGTATGCGCTTGCGGTAAAGATCGCAAAAGCTTTTGCGCGATGGGGACTGACGGCACGACTTGGTATTGCTTCAACAATAGGAGCAGCTTGGGCCTTTTCACGGTATGGAGAGCGCAATCATTTTGTATCAAGTATCGAAGTCCTGGCGCAGGGACATTTGGCTGATGCCCTTGCAATGCTGCCGATCGCGGCGCTCCGTCTCAGCGGTAGCACTGAAAACAAATTGAAAGAGCTCGGTATTGCAACTATCGATGATCTTCTGCGCATCCCGCGAAACACCTTGAGTGTGCGTTTTGGAGGGGAAGTGCTGCTGCGGCTGGAGCAGGCGTTAGGCCTGCGCATCGAGCATATTGAAGCAGTGACTGCGCCCCATATTATTGAAGAACAGCAAGAGTATGAAACTCCTATAGAGAACCAGGAGACATTGCAAGCCGCAGTCTACAATTGCTTTGCAAAGCTCTTTAAAAAACTGCAGCGTGGCAAAAGAGGGGCGCAATCGTTCCGCATCGCCTTTCAGTATCGCAATCAGGAGCAGGAGCTTTTGCGTATAGAGAAGGAGCTCTCGCTGCTCCGATCTTCGGCAGATTTCACCGTTTTCTCAGCAGTAGTGCGGCCGGTTATAGAGAGACTCAATGTGGCGGGGCCAGTGCACTCTGTAGCAATTCGTGCTCAGGGTGTCGCGCGCGTCAATGATCAACAACGCGATTACTTGCAGCACCTCTGTATGGAATGTGAAGAGGCCGCTTCGAATCTTCTTAATCACTACACTGTGCGCATGGGACGCGGCAGAGTCCGCACTGCGGTACTGCATCCTGCATACCTGCCTGAAGAATCCTTCTCGTTTATTCCGATTGAACATGGCGCGAGGCCGATCACACCGCCGCCGCTTTTTCATCCCAGCGAACGCCCTACGCACCTTTTTACACCAGAACCGATAGAGGTGATGGCGCTACTTCCCGATAAGCCGCCATCGATGCTGCTGTGGCGAGGGAGGCGCTGCAAGGTGCTGACGGGACTGGGTCCTGAACGTATCTGTGGACCATGGTGGCAGCGGGGAATGGCCCGCGTACCTACGCAGCGTGATTATTTTAAGGTGCAGGAAGAATCAGGGAGGTGGCTGTGGATATTCCGCGAGAATAGCAGATGGTTTGTGCAAGGGATCTTCTCTTAATGCCTACAGCGCATCCCTAGAAGCTATTTTTAAAGAGCTTCTAGCTGTGCAGGGAGGACATTTTTGAAACCACTTATAGGGGAAATTCCGCATGCCGGATATAAGTTACTATAAATATAAACCGCCGAAACCTCCTGACGGGATTGCGAAAGATGACAGCGCGCCACCCTATGTGGAGCTTCAAGTAACGAGCAATTTTTCATTTCTTCAGGCCGCAAGTCATCCTGAGGAATTGATTGCACAGGCTGCCGAGCTTGGGTATCACGGTATCGCGCTCACGGATCATGCTACGTTAGCGGGAGTCGTCAGGGCGCACACTGCGGCGAAGCACGCGGGCATCCCTTTCTATGTAGGCTGCCAGATACAGCTCCAATTCGATGGGCCGATTCCGCCCAAGGCAGGAAAGCCTATCATCACGCTGCTGGTGTATCCGCAAAACCGCAATGGGTATGGGGCATTGTGCAGGCTGCTCACCTTGGGAAAACGTCGAGCCGAGGGGGCACATTGTAGCCTGACACTATTGGATTTTCTCGCGCATGTTGAGGATATGGCGGTGGTGCTGGTGCCGCCGGGCATTGCTCACAGTGCGGTGCGCGTCACACAGAATGACGATGTAAACTTTGTCTTCGCAGGTCGCATCATCAAGGAGGCCCTGCCCGCTGAAGCGCTGCTCTCTATCGCCATCACCCGCAATTACTCACATAACAATACTCGTCGTGGACATGCTATCCAGCTTGCTGCCGATCACCTGGGCCTGCCTCTTGTAGCAGTCAATGACGTACACTATCACCATGGGTCACGGCGCATGCTGCAAGATGTAGTGACCTGTATTCGGCACGGCTGCAGCATTGAGCAGGCCGGCTACCTGCTCCTTCCGCATGCGGAGCGCTGCTTAAAACGTCCGCAGGAGCTTCATAGGTTGTTTCGAGACATTCCGCAGGCAGTCCACAGAACCACGGAGATTGCGGCCACGCTGCACTTCTCCCTGGATGAGCTACGCTACGAGTATCCGCATGAAATATGTCCAGAAGGAGTCTGTGCCACCGAGTATCTGCGGGGCTTAACATGGCGCGGGGCACGAGAGCGCTACCCCCGCGGTATCTCCGAGAAGGTGCGCATGCTGATCTGCCAAGAGCTCGCCCTGATACAGGAGCTGAAGTACGAGAAGTACTTTCTCACTTGCTACGATATCGTGCGTTTTGCCAATGAACGCGGCATTCTGTGTCAGGGGCGCGGCGCGGCCGCCAACTCCGCAGTGTGCTTTTGCCTTGGTATTACTGCAGTTGATCCGGCAAAGATCGATCTTTTATTTGCACGTTTTGTGAGCAAGGAACGTGCTGAGCCTCCTGATATTGATATTGACTTCGAGCATGAGCGGCGCGAGGAGGTAATCCAGTATCTGTACCAAAAATATGGGCGGCATCGGGCGGCACTTGTTGCCGAAGTGATCAGTTATCGGCACCGTAGTGCCGTACGAGATGTGGGGAAGGTGTTTGGCTTGCCCGTTGAGGTAGTCAACCGGCTTGCGAAATCAATTCACCGTTGGACTGCCTATGAGATCTCGGAGATTGATCTAGGCGATATTGGGCTACAGATATCGGATCCGGTTTTACAGCACACCATCATGCTGAGTCGGGAACTTTTTGGCTTCCCGCGCCATCTCTCACAGCATGTGGGTGGATTTGTCATTTCCGAGAGTCCGCTTCAAGAGATAGTTCCGATTCGTAATGCGGCCATGCAAGAGCGCACCATTATTGAATGGGATAAGGATGATGTGGAGGAGCTCGGAATGCTCAAGGTGGACGTATTGGGCCTTGGGATGTTGAGCTGTATCCGCAAAGCGCTTGCGGCAGTGAATGCGGGTCGGGAAGAGTCTCTCAGCATGGCTACGATTCCTGCAGAGGATCCCAAAGTTTACGAGATGATCTGCCGGTCTGATACCGTAGGGGTATTTCAGATCGAGTCGCGTGCCCAGATGTCGATGCTTCCGCGGCTTAGACCCCAGAACTTCTACGATCTCGTAATTGAAGTAGCGATTGTTCGTCCTGGCCCCATCCAGGGCAATATGGTGCATCCGTTTCTTAGACGCCGCCACGGTCTCGAGAAACCGCACTTTCCTGATAAACGTGTCGAGGAGATCCTTGGAAAGACCTTGGGAGTGCCTATATTCCAGGAACAGGCCATGCGGCTCGCTATTGTGCTTGCACAATTCACCCCAGGGGAGGCCGAACAGCTAAGACGTGCAATGGCCGCCTGGAAACGTGACAAGGGGCTTATTCAGCAGTTCCGTGAGCGCATTATTGCGGGGATGAAGCGCAATGGCTATTCCGAGCAGTTCGCGCATAGCTGTGTTGAGCAGATTAAAGGCTTTAGTGAGTACGGTTTTCCGGAATCCCATGCCGCCTCCTTTGCCAATCTGGTGTACGTGTCAGCATGGCTTAAGCGTTACTATCCCGCGCATTTTGCCATGGCGCTCATTAATAGTCAGCCGATGGGATTCTACGCTCCCTCGCAGATAGTGCGTGATGCAGAGGAGCACGGAGTACGAGTTCTGCCAATTCAGGTGGGAAGGAGTGAATGGGGCTGCACCATTGAAAGAGATGAAGAGGGCAAGGCAGGGCTTCGGCTGGGACTGTGCCTCGTGCGGGGGCTTGGACAAGGAGAGGGGGAACTTATTGCCGAAGTCAGCCGGTCGCGTGCCCGCTGGTCGCTTGATGAGCTGTGGGCGGCAGTACGTAGTGCCGCTCGTGTCCGCGGCACAACTCTTAGACGATCCTCATTTGAAGCGATTGCGCGTGCCGATGGATTTGCAGGGTACGGATTCTCGATGCGTGAAGCGTTGTGGGTGCTGCACCGATTGCCTAAAGACCTTGTTCCTCTTGATGCGAGTTTAAGCTGCAAAGAGCAGATAGCGCTGCCGCGCAGCTCTTTGCAGCAGGATATGTTCTCTGACTATGCAGCCACTGGGCTGTCACTCAAGGCCCACCCAATGCAGTTTTATAGGCAGGATCTTGAGTGGCGAGGAGCTTCCACAGCGTCAGCGCTTAAGGGGCAGGGCCCCGATCTCGCGCACTCTTCTATGTGGCGGCAAAGACGAAAGAGAGAAGATCATGTCATTGTTGCCGGTATTGCCATCACCCGCCAACGGCCTGGAACCGCGAAAGGCACTCTGTTCATTACGCTCGAAGATGAGACGGGGTATGTCAATCTGGTTATCTCAGCAGAGGTATTTGAACGTTACAGTCATATTCTGATGACACACACGGCACTGCTTGCATCCGGAAATTTGGAGCGACTCGGCGAGGTGCTGTATGTCAGTGTGCGGCATATCGAAAGCCTTGATCAACTGGTGATTGCTGAAGGTGCCCGCGGAGTGCCGAATTTGAGTTATTCGTACTAACCCGCACCCCAAGGGATACGCTCAATAAGTTCAGCGTATCCCTAGATGTGCTGGGCTGGGAGATGGTCCCCGGTGCATGCTTCCATCATATTGATGACGTAATCCTTTGTTCAGCACTCTCGATGGGCGGATACCACGGAGGTGATTTATCGCGCAAACGAGGAGAAAGGTTCCTATACCGGGCAGTCAGACCGAGGGATGTCACCGTCCGGCCAGGATGCGGGGAGGCGCTAACGGGCAGCGTTGAACCAGGAACCTACCCGTGAGAGCAGCCCCGACTTGAACTTGGGGAGAATACATTGCTCCTCCGCCAATTCGCGTTGGAAGGCACTAGCCACCGCGCGATAGGAAGCTGCTTTTCGGCGGTCATGGTGATGCGCTTCGACCTCGCGGGCCGATTGCTCAAGGTATGCTAAATGCCCCCTTATGTTTGCCCTTGGCAGGCGCCTCCCTTCAAAGATATCACTGCCCGCAACGAGCACTGATTGACCGTACAGGGTAATTGCTTCCTGTCGAAGCCGTGGCCCGTCATGCGCTGCGGCACCCCACAGCGCCGCGCTGAGTGAAGGTAGCCCAACCATGCGGAGATCAATAGGCAGCTTGCTACGCCGATAGGTCAGCGGTGGCAGGGGACTAAATCCTTGACTGATTACGGGGCCAGCTCTATCAACTATCAGCACAAGATCGACGTCTGCGGGGGCCTCGCGCCACAGGAAACCGCCGAGCGCATAGATGCTGATGAGTTTATCCTGTCCAGCTAGAGCTTCGATGAGAGGGAGTGCGGTTCTACAGTACTTTCTTAGCGCTGTTATACGATCGAACACACCCTGAGGGTCGAGTTCGCATACAGTGCGATCGGGGAAGCGCCAGAGCACATTGCGAGCGTTAAGCTTCTCGATCACAGCAGTTTGACTCGGAAACGCAAAGTCGGATCCTGTGCGACGGCTCAAATCCCAGTGCTCATACCCCCTAAGCGATAGAAGGTTCTCGTAGTCAGAGCGTGGGTGGACCTGAATCTGCCGACCCTTGAATGCGAATGCGCAAAGTTGATGATAGGAGGGGGTATCGGGACCTCGCACGCTGATGATGAATTGCTCATCGCCAATCTGGAAGGGGTAGAAGGGGGCCATCGCTAGGCCGTTCAATTCGAAACTGCCAAGCATGGTGGGCGCTCGTGCTCGTAAGAACGCGCTCTGCCGCGGACTCTGTCCAGCCAAATTCGACAGCTCAATTACACAGTTTAATATCGAGTCTATTGAGTGGACCGGAACATCAGCCCGTGCCCAGTCCGGCGGAGCAACATCGCATTCAATATATTTTTGTTCCACGGAGCCAGGAACATGGTGTGTCTCATCACGCGATCGATAGGCCGCATACGCGTAGGCGCCATAGGCCGAGCCATCGTCTTCAACAATTGTGGTGACTTCGTCATGTCCAGGGTGTCGTAGTTCATACCCAAGCCGAAGGGGTGCTTCAGAGGAACTACGGGTAAACTCCCCTATTGCGATCGAACAACCAGGGCCTACCGGTGTGGAAAGGTAACGCTGAATCAAAAAGAGTCGTTCGAATAGCTCGCGGCTTGAAGACGACTCAAATAGTGCGCCATCGATAGCAGCAACATAATCTGAGTTCCCCCCAGACTGCTTGATCTGCATCAGGAGTTCGAGAACGGGGAGACGAATTTCAGGGGCGATCGCGTCAAGGAGCAGGATAGTTCGGCAGCAGGCGCCATACTGCGGACTGCCCAGACGGTCTCGGATCATCTCTGGTGTAAGCGCTGCCGATACCGGTACTGCTGCCGAGCATGGTAGAGGCATCTTGTCGAATGCCGAGTCCACCAGGGGCTCCAAGGAGGGATCCGACGACCCGTCAGTACGGCCGCTTCGATCTGTACCGTTATCTGGATTAGGATCGTTGGGCTGGGGCGTAGCAAATGAACTCATACAACGACTCCTTATCTGTGGTTCTAGAAAGGCATTCTTGAAAACACTTCCAGACCGATGCGCATATCCTGACTAAATGCGGAGCTGCTGCGCAATTCCGAGAACCATATCAGATGCACCGCCGCAGGGTGGTACTCGGATGGGATATCCTTACTCCCTAAAACCTAAGCGCGTGGAGTCAAAACGCCTACGGAATAGGTGCTGTCTCCTTCACCATAATTGGTGCGAATCGCCACAACAATCTGCCCTCTATCATTGATGGCCCTGGCCGAGGCCAGGCTATCCCATGCAGGCAAGGGGTGGCACAGCAATTCATTCAAATTTCTCAGTTCGCCACCCTCGTAAATGAAAGCCCAAGAGGAATCCTCAGAATTGAATCTATTCCATAGTTTTCCCACTACCTGCTCATGATCGTTAATATCCGTTGCGCTTCCCATCCAATCAGAGTTGCCCTGAGCGAGATCGATAAGGCGATTATCTTTCCACAACGCCGGACGATAGTAAGAGTACCAATCAGGAAAAACTTCCCCTACGACGCTGTTCTTAGAATCAATCGCCCAAGCCACCGAAGCAGTGTAACCATCAGCCAAGGGGAGTCTGAAGATGGTATGGGCCTTATCTTCAATTTTCGTTATGGCGGCCCTGAATGCAGTGAGGTGAGCCCCCTCCAAGGAGAACTCTGTCAGCGTGATCAGCCGAGCGTTGAAATCCGCCGCCAAATAGCCGAGATCAGGATTCTCCGTACTCGCTGAGGTGGCTGGGTTGATTACATGAAACGAAAACTGGCTGGAGCCAACTTGTTTCACCATAACGGGGAGATACTTTCCTGCGCTGTTAATGACTGTAGCCAACACAATTCCATCACCTCGTACTGCTGCCGGGAAAATTGACAGCATTGAAGGGGGCAGTTCGATGATTGAGACTTCACCATGTCTATACACATATGTCGTGTACGCTTGCCGATAGGGGTCGATCTCTAGATTGCCTACCACATCCCCCACGTCATTCACTGATACGGCAGAGTTGTTTAGACCTCCAAAGGCCCCGCCGATAGGAATCTCAACACCCTGGACCCACATCAGGGATTGTCGGCTGAAAGAGTTTATAAAGTGGTTCTCTGTCCCAACTACTATTCCGCTGTTGTTGATTGAGAAACCATATCTATCACTCCCATTTATTCTCTGAAGGTTGTAACAGCCCGGTTGGGCGGAGAGTCCAGAACTCAGCATAAGCATAAGGGCGATGGCTAGTGCGATTGCAGCGGAAACTGGGTAGCGGTTGATCATTATCCGTATCTCCTGACAGCACTTTCACTGGGACGTTCTGACGCATTCCATCAGAATCGGCTGTCCATTACCAGCATTATTAGATCGGATGAATCTGAATTGCTGGGTGCTTTTTGGCAGTGCCGGATAGAAGCGAGATGGACCTCAGCGTGGCACGGAAACTATAGCGGGTGTTGCCGACACCGCCATTGACTCTGAGCCGTCACTTGCAAGAAGCGCTACGTCGTATCGGGTATGTGAGCCTGGGGGAAGAGGCTCTCGATCTACATAGGTGGTCTCATAGCCAAGTGTCATGTCATGGAGTGAGCCATCGCGATAGATGATAAAGGCGGCAACGCTCACTCCCGGCGGAGATTCCCATGAAAGTTCCGCGGTGAGGGAGGGGCCAACTGAAGCGGTGACTGTATTTGGAGCCGCTGGAATGGGGCCGGCCCCTGCGTTTTGCTTCACTATCAGCGGGAAGGGGCGCTCGGTCGTTAATGTTCCGTCAGTCGCCCGCACCAGTACCCGGTACACTCCGACATCACCTACACTGGGAGTCCATGTGATCTCTCGAGTGCTCGGGTTAAAAGAGGCCCCAGCCGGAAGACCGAAGAGCTGCACCGATACCGCTTCATCGTTCAGGTCCATCGCTAGGATCTGCTTTCGCAGTGAATCCCCCGGTTCGAGCACGTACTTAAAGAGTGGCTTGATGATTGGCGCAGTATTATTACCTGCATCGGCAACGATGACCTGAGAGGGATCCCAGAATAGCGCCAGTGTATACGCATTATAGAGCGACTTACGCGCGTCTTCTATATAGGGAGGATAGCTTCCCTGAGCGAACCCGTAGTAACGATTAAGGTTAAGCAGGAATTCCTCAACTTGGGCCCGAGCGCTCGGGAGTCCTGCAAACTCATAGTGATTATTGAAGGCCAGAATTGAACCATCGATACGGGGGCTTTCGGCGTCGTATTGCTCGCTGAGCGGGTCCCAGTTCAGACGGCGGTAGCCACTCAGCAATCGTCGCCGAATATAGGTGGTCACTGCACTCTGTTGCTGGGTGTCCCCTTTAAGGCGACGCATGAAGTCAAGCGCGTGAATTCGGCCAACAAAAGGAGATTCATAGCCGTCCATTTCTACTAATTCTACCCGACTCTCGGCATTCGCAAGCCCCCCATACTTCACATCCACAATTCTGTTTCCCATGGGACCAGTTGTGTAGCGGTCTCCATCAGCTTGCAGATCATTCGGGCCGGTCCAGTATCCGTCATCGCTGATCTGAAACTCTGATCGCAGTGGCGCTCTATTGTTGGGATATCCTGGTGTTTCAATCTCCGCATCAGTGGCGGCCGCATACCAGGAGATACCTTGATTCGGCAGCGGGTTCCAGAATTCTCCATTCTCGTCACTGAGATCATTGTGTGTGACGAAATCTGCTCCGCTTACTCCGAAGTAAGGCGTCTTGTAGGTCGGCATGGCAAGGGCAATAGTGCCTATCGCAAGCTCATAGCCATGGGCCCAGTGGGTGTCACCACTTCCGTGAGTAGCACTCCAGTTATCGCGAAACTGCAGTGTGCTCTTGGCGATCTCGGCCAGGCCATCTCGAATGCGCAGCTCCTCAATGGGCGACATTCCGTCCGGATGGTGTGTGCGGCGCAAATGTGCGGCAACGAGATCATAGGCGATCCCAAGGTCGGCAAAAGTCTGAATGGTCTGCCCAAGTTCATTCAGATAATCTTTGGAAGGGGTGGCGCTGCCCACATCATTTTCATAGCCCACTGGCTCAAGACGAGCGGCCCGGAGCAGGCGCTGCTTGGCGAGTTGCGCAAGGGGCAATCTCATTTCAGGGCCATCGATTGCAACAGTGAAGGCGTTGCTAAGCGCAGCACCTGCTTGGCCTGCGCCGCTGCACCAGCCGCCGCGAACATCGGTAAGGGGCTGAGTTGAGGCTTGATAGTAGTTATTGGTGAATATCTCGTAAGAGCGCTTGAAGGGTTGTATCGCCGTGATTTTCTGGGATACTGCCGCGCGCTCAAATTCATCTCCCCACAACAGGAAGCCATGCTCCTCGTTGGGGGCGGGGTAGTCTGGGTTAAGCACAACCTCTCTCACTATCGAAGGACCGTGAGTACCCCTACGCACCTCTAGGGTTTGGACTGTGCTTAGCGGTTGGAAAAGGTCACCAGCGACTACTGTCGAAGAGGCAACCCGCATCCAAGAACCCTCGTTAACCCGTACATAGAGAGGGTCACTGGTAGCGAGGTTAAAAAACTTTATGAGCACTCCAGCGCTCAGATAGGTCGTCTGCTTCCATGTTTTAGGGATGTGATACGTTTTAAGCGGAGTGGTGTAGAACTCTTCGCCCTCTGGAGCAATCATTTGGATAACGGGGACAGCCGGATTCACACATACATAGATCCAATGTCCATCTGAAGCTCCCTGTCGGTGTGAATCCTCATTGCGAATGCGGAAGAGATCTTCGTCGTCATCCCAGTAAGTGAGCGTATGGCACTCCGTGCCAAAGGGATCAAGCTGCCCGTAAGCGAATCGATTGTTCGTCCCTCGCGGAGTGCTTCCCCAGGGCCCGCCATTGTCGCCGATACTGCCGAGTACAGGCAGTGTGCCGTCGTAGGTCTCCAGGTCGAGCCGGAATGGCTGGAGGTACTGCGGTGCAAAAGGCGGGATAAGGGCGCTCCCTTTGGTGGAATATAGATGAGACTGCATGTCACGGTCGATCTTGTAATGGATATTCCCCGCATCATTCGTTTCTGGGTTTCCATCAAGCCCGCCAATTCCAAGCACGGCAGGGATAGAAGTGCCATCGCGTTTCATGATCGAGTTGCGCTCGTTATGGGCAAGCGTGAAGCTGACATCACTCTTGAGGTAGATAACTTGGTCTCCGAACGATGCTTCGTGAAACGTTTGCTCAACCACCCAATCGGTTCCATTCTGACCGGAGAGACTGAGAGAGATGCCTGACTTCGAGTTGTCGAGGGCGAGCGGAGAAGCCTGTGGCCCCTGCGGAGCCGTTGGTTCAGGGGTGGGGGGGGCTATGGTGGGAGTCGGTGATGGAGAATCCTGGGGAGGGTCGGGATCGTCTTGCGCCACCCGAGCGCAGGCGCGGCGCAACCGCTTGAGTGTCCTTGCGCCTCCGTCGTTTTCAACGTCCTCCCGAGAAACCGGTCGAATTCGAACGACCCCGGTCTTCCGTGACGCCTTTACAAACACGGGTGTCTTCGCCGCGCAGTACACACTTGCGCCACGCACACGGCGCTTTAGTTTCCGGAGTTCCTGGTCAGGAGAGATGATCTGCCATTTCGTTCCCTTACGGCTTGCTCCTAGTGCAGGTGAGGGGCTGCCTAGGAGAAACCCATAGGAAAGGAACCCACACAGGGCAAGCAAGGTGAAAGGCTTGCTAATACCTTGCAATGCTTGCTGCAAGCTTACCAGTTTAGTGACCCTAGACATCCTGATGACCCCGGAGGTTTCCCTGGAGTCATCGGAGGCAAGAATCAGGCCAAGAAACAGAAGTGGAGAATTCACGGATTTTGAAGCATGGAACTTAATCGGAGTGTTGACGGATTGAACTCAGCGTTCAGGTGGCCGCAAAAGCTCAAGGGCCAACTCAGGCAGCCTTGCTGCCCGCCGCATCACATTACTGCCCATCTGCTGTAGGATCTGTTGCGCGGTCAGGCGGGCTGTTTCCGCTGCAATATCGGCATCGCGGATTAAGGACTCGGCTGCTTTTGTCACCTCCCGAGATGCGCTTACTACCGCTAAGGCCTGCTCCAAGCGGCTTTGTGTTGCGCCAAACTGACCGTTGAGCTGCTGCAGCGCAACAAGCCGATTGTTGATTACCGTAATTGCATCGAGAGCCCTTGCGGTTGTCTCAACTCCGGTAAAGTCGATGTTCGATACTCCCGAGTTACTTCCAGTGCTATTTTCGAACATTCCCAACGACGGAGGTGCATAGAAGGTGAGCCCTCTTAGATCGAGAGTAAGGCTTCCGTTAGACTCGTATGACCCATCCTTGTTTGAATCGAAGCTGTAGCTGACCCTGGCAAACCCGCTTCCATTGACCTTGCCCGTTCCGTTACTTACGGTGAATTCCGCGCTCTGGTTTGCAATACGAACCCATTTGGTCGGATCATTTCCTATTAGTGATGATCCATCCTGATATAAACCTCCTAATACACCAGTATCACCCACATTCTGAAAGACCGCTGCAGTGTAGGTGCCGTTACTATACTCAAGCGCTATCATGATGTCTTTTTCGGCCCCGTAGGCATCTCTTACGGTGAACCGGGCAAGTCTTGATCCATTGATGCTGTACATGGAGCTCTCGGTATACTCAGAGAATCCAGCAGGGGCGATTCCACTGCCATATGCATACCCCTCTCTGATGTATCCACTGAGGGTGCCGCTGTCGCCAAGCGACACGCCTATGGTGGAGTCGGTGCTGCCGGTGATGCCCGTCTGTATTGTGAGTCGACTCAGGTTTGAACCACGCCCTCCCAGGAGGAGCGAAAGACCGTTGAACTTCGTGCTGTCTCCCAGACGGCCGAACTCGAGGCTCAGCTGCCGGTACTCCTTCATCATGGCGAGACGCTGCGTTGATGAGTAGGAACCGTTAGCGGATTGCTCAGCGAGCTCGAGCATGCGCTCAAGGATTAGGGTTTGATCCCCCAAGGTACTGCTGGCGATGTTGATGGCAGAAATGGCGTCGTTCACGTTACGAGACGCTCCCGAGTAGAGCCTTGATTGGACTCGCAGCTGATCTGCGACAGCCAGGCCGGCGGCATCATCGGATGCACGATTAATTCTCTGACCAGAGGAGAGTCGCTCGAAAGATATGCCGAGCTTCGCGGAGGATTCTCCGAAGATGCGCTGGAGGCGCATTGCCGCGATGTTTGAATTGATCGAAATCACTTTCGCCTTACCGCATCCATGCGTAGTCATTATCAAAATCGTCAGATACCCCGGAGTGTTTGATGTTCTGGCGCGATCAATCTGGGATCACTCGTAGCAAAAATTCGCACTAAGCCCGATGTCAGGAGCTGGCGGGGATAAGAAATAACGCCCTAACTATCAGATAACACTATATCTGATTACAAAAAGGAGTTCTTGAAACCATTTCTAGCAATTCAGCAGCGAGTGGGGTTGTGCAATGACCCTTCAAGGGCTGGTGGAGGGGAGCGACAGCGCCTAATCGGCCCTAACTCCGGATATTCATCTCGGCAGTGCTGGTCCGACCGAAGGGAGGAAAGGTGGAGCGACGAAGAGCTGGGGCTCTTGGGGTCCCCAGCAGAGCCTGGAGCGCCTTTTAATTGGGCAGGAGCTCATTTAAAAAATGACTTCTAGGGATACGCTGCATGAGTGCGGCATATCCCTACAAAGAAAAAGACCAATCACTTTTTCAGTGATTGGTCTTTGCTATTTCCAAGAAGCAACTTTACCGATCTAGTCGTCAGATGTGCTGCTAGAGGAATCATCAGAGGAGGATGAAGAACCATCATCCGAGGTCGATGACGAGCTGCCGTCGTCATCGGAGCTTGAGGACGAATCATCGTCCCGCTTGCAATCCTTACCACAGCGATTGGCTTCGCGTGCACACTCCTTGACTCCGTTTCTGAACTCAGGATTCCTGTAGCAGGCGGTGGTGCACTCTGATCTATCTATTGCCGCAGCATCCACACACACTCCGAAACAGGCGTTATTATTGCAATCAGTGCCTATTGAGCATGCGCAGGTAGCCGCACAAGCATCGCGCGCGGCGTCATAGGTATCGTTGCAACTCTCCCGGCAGTCATCCTTCTGCAGATTCAACGGTGCAAGGCAGGCGTCGTAGGCAGCGGCACATACATCGCCACATTCAGTGGGCGGCACCAAGCAGCCGGTCCTTTGCTGTTCGCGGATGCGGTTACACTCGTCACGGCAGGCATTACGTTCTTTGGTGGCCTGTTTAATGCACTGCCCTTTGCTCTCTGCCTGGGTGAAAGAGGGAGCAGTAAGAAAGAGACAACACAAGAATAATGACAAGTAGCGACAGGAAGCTCTCATAGTAGTGGTACCGAAAAATGAAAAGGCGCTTAGTTGATGGGCTGAAACCAGGCCCGCTAGTAAGTCTACCGGAACAGCTCTAAGAGTACCAACAAGTTTCTTGGGCCACCAAAGAATCTCGTAATGTCAGAGTGTTAGCAGCTATGGAGAATTCTTAGGAGCCCATTTAACAGCCGAACTAAATAGTGCCTTCTAGGAATTGCCGCGAATCGTCACAAAATCGTTATTCCGAACCTGCTTGACTGCTGCGGGCAGAGAAAATCGTCCGTCACCAGTTGCAGAGTAGGTGCCGATTACTCCACTAAAGTCTTTCAGTTCGGCAAGGAAGGTACGGACTCCCTCGACGCTTGGTTCACGCCCTGCTGCTGAAGCCAACAGCTTTGCCAGATCATAGCCATTGGCCGAGCCCAAAAGAGAGAGCTCGGGGTGCTTCGCCCTGAAGCGTTGCATGAAGTCCCCCCGTGCATCGGCGGCGTTTACATACCAGGCCCCCTCTAGTGCACCCTGTGCTGCCTTTATCTCGTTGATATCTTCGAATATCTCCCAACCGAAGAAGGTGGAGCGAATTCCAGCCTGCCGGGCCTGTTTGGCAAAGGCGCTCATTTGACCGGGAAACAACACAATCATAATGCCGTCGATGTCCTTAAGCGCTCGTATCTTTCCTAGGGTCGTTCGGAAGTCGCGCACATCACTGGGAAACTCCTCGTCCAGTGCGATCGTAATCTTCCCGGCGTTGAACTGGTCAAAGGCCTTGTTGACGGCGCTTACACCATCGTGGATGGTACCGACACGCACAATGCGCTTGTAATTTTGACGGCGCGCTTCATCCACTAGAACACGGGCTTCCTCCTCCGGTGTTACCCAGAAGTTAAAGGCGTGCGTTCTGCCTCGAACGATAGCGGCGTCTGATGCAATGGCAACCAGGACTATCTTGCGCTGTTCGGTGAGAGAGGCCAGCGCATTGCCCGTTCCCGACGAAAGATTCACCACCACATCGATATCATGTTGAGCGAGCAGCTTGTGAAATGCGCTCACGGCATTCTTGGGCTGCAGTTGATCGTCTTCGGTAAAGATCTGCAGTCTAGCTCGCTCAGCCGGGGAAAGCTCCTCTAGCCCCATCTCAAATGCGGATTGGAATGTCCGCCCCCAGCTCGATGCTTCCCCAGACAGGGGAAGGATCAGGCCGACACGCAGCCGCTGGTCAGCCAAAGCCGCAAACGAAGTGAAAACGAGGAGAACGAATGAGGTGATCGCGGAAAGCAGCTTCATGCGGGTCGCCTTTTCTATTACCGAGATAGTCAGCCGCAGCGGCACCTGTTCAGTGTAACCATGGAACTCGCCAGCAACTCCTCCCACCCTTTCTGACATCGTGGATTGGTCCGTCCAGTTGTCTGGCTTTGGCCAACCTTATACAACTATCGAACGTGCCGTCGCAAACTATTCCAAAGAAGGACCAGAAAATACGGCCCCCCAATCAGGGAGGTAATCACCCCGACTGGGATCTCATAAGGGGCCAGCACAATGCGCGCGAAGGCGTCACACCATACCAGGAATATACCACCCCCGAGCACCGACCCGGCCATGACCCAACGCGCATCAGCTCCCCACAGCAGTCGAAATAACTGCGGGATGATAATTCCTACGAATCCGATTGGCCCAGCGATGGCCACTACGGCTCCAATCATAAGGCAGGTAACAGTGAGTACGAGCAAGATAGTCGAGCGTACCGGCACTCCATGTGAGGCGGCAAAATCATCGCCGAATGCCAGCAAGTTCAAGCGGGGAGCAAGAGCGACGATAGATGCGAGACAGGCCAGCGCAATCAGAAGAAGCGGAGCGCTCTCCGCAAGCAGCACCCCCTCAAATCCCCCCATCAGCCAACGCGCTATCTTGAAGAGGGCATTAAAGTCGCTCAGATACTGAACGAGGATGATGAGACTGGAGAAGACGTAGCTCATCACGACACCGGCGAGGAGGATCGTGTCCGTAGCGCTGCCGCCGCGCATTCCGCTGAAGGCTCGAATCATGAGCAGTACGCACAGCGCCCCCAAGAATGACGCAACCATGCTGCCCGATAGACCGAGCAGTGCGAATGGAGCGCCGATGAGAAAGTAGAGAGCAACGAAGAACGCAGCGCCACTCGAAACACCGAGGGTGAAGGGGGTTGCCAGAACGTTGCGGAAAATGACCTGAAACGCCAGCCCGCCACCGGCCAGTGCGGCACCAGTTAGAAAAGCGGCGATGACTCTGGGCACCCGCATTCCCCAGAATATGTCATGGCCGACTGAAAGTTGAGCGGGCGCCACTAGCTCCGCCAGCGGAATCCTAGTGATCCCCACAAATGGGGCCGTCGTTACGCTGAGGATGCTCGCCAGAAGCAGGATGGTAAGGCGCTTCATTCAACTCCATACACGATTGGTGAGCCGTCCAAATCGTCTCTGCCTGTGCGAAGATTGCGTCCATACACCCGACGCCATGGAGCCGACTCAAGTATCGCTGCAGCGCTTCCGTCGAAGACAATCGATCCGTCTGCAAGGGCCATGATTCGGCTGGCGCTGCGAAGCGCCGTGGTCAGGTCATGCGTCGCTACAAGCATGGTCAGGTCAGTTGCCTCCTTCAAAGTGTGGAGTATCGACCAGACGTCCGCTTTGGTCACAGGATCAAAGGCGCTCGTGGGCTCGTCAAGGAGCAAGAGCTGCGGCTCCTGCACTAAGCAGCTTCCGATCATGGCGCGTTGCAGCTCGCCGCCGCTCAGCGTGTTCAGCTCCTGATCGGCAATGGCGCCAAGGTTCAAGAGGTCGATGGTACGTTCAGCGATATGGGTATCGTGGTGATCGAAGATCCATGTCGAGCGTTGCCTTGCGTAACGTGAGAAGAGAAGAAGCTGACGCACCGAGGCCGTGGAAGGGGCAGCAGTGTGCTGAGGGAGATAGGCGATGCGATGACTTAGCTTGGTGGCCGATAGAGTCCCTATGGCATCGCCGGCAACCGTAATGCTCCCCGTGAAGGGCTGCAGTCCCATCAGCGTCCTTAAAAGGGTGGATTTTCCTGCGCCGTTTCGTCCCAAGAGCGCAATCCATTCGCCGCTTCGAATCTCGAACGTTACATCGCTCAGGATAGGCCGACTGGGGTAGCCGCAGGTCAGCTGTTGTACCGAAAGCAGAACCTCACTCATGCAACAATAGGATCTCCTTTGCCACCTCTTCTCCGTGCAAAAGCCGTACGAAGTCACGCAGCAGCAGGTCGAATCGAGGACCCGGTATTGTAGCGTAGTCACTATCGAGGAGATACACCCTGCCCCTCTGCACAGCCGATAGTGAGGGGAGTTGTGACCAGGCCCGGCGAATTGCCTGCAACGTGCCCTTGGAGTCAGTCGATGGAGGCTGCACCTCGATAATTATTTCAGGATTGAGCTCTATTATGCCTTCTAGGGAGAAGCCAGAGGCGGGCGCAGTGACGCCGCGCATTACATTCGTACCCCGTGCTATCGAGAGAAGCTCGGAGTAGTAGCCGTCGCTCCCCGAAATGAACACATTGCGCAAGTTCCCCTGGGCGGACTCTCCGCCGACTACGATCATGACACTGGGAGCGTCACGCTGTGCGGTGACTGAGCGAACAGCTTCGATGCTGTGTTGCAATCGTTGAACGAGGGCCTCTGACTCGCGCATACGCCCGCATGCTTCTCCTAGAGCTCGGATTGAGAACAAAATGTCCTTGAGTGAACGGTGATCAAAAAAGAGCGGCTGAATGCCGAAGGAGGACAGCGCCCGTAGTCTTTCCTTAGACTCAATTAAGGCAAGTACGGTCGTGGGGCGCAGTGCTACGATTGCCTCCAGATTCGGGTCGAGGAGACCGCCCAACGCGGTCACTCTACGAATCTCCGGCGGATAGTGGCTATAGCGGGTTCGTCCCACCACATGCCCCCCCAGACCAAGCTGATACACGATCTCGGCGAGACTGGGTGAGAGAGGGATTATGCGGGAGCAGTGATCTTGCGCGGCAGCAAGAAGGGGCATAAGGAACGCTCCTATGGCCAGCATGCTCTGCAACAGGCAAGAGGTGCAATTCCAAGCGTGCTTCGTCGTAGTGTGCATCTACAGCTTCACCCAATTGGATTACATATCGACTCGAAGTACCGCGACTACAGAATATCGCCAAAGCGCACGGTCACACCGCCATATGCACCGATGCCCTGTTCGCCAAATCCCAACACCTCTTCGTACTCTTTGTCAAAGAGGTTCTCGATCCGAGCAAACACACTCACGGCTTTGCTGAGCTGGTATTGGGCCATAATGTCCACTACTACATAGCTGCCCAACTGCTCACGAGTTGCAGGGAAGGCGGAGAAGTCGTTATCCCATCTTGTTCCGACATAACGGGCGATTGTAGCGACGCTGAAGCTTGAGTGTGGAGTGTAGCTCAGTTCGACAGCCGCCTTGTTGCGAGCTCTGCGAAGGAGGGCGGCATTCGTAGTCTCATCTTCGGAATCAGTGTAAGTATGTGAGATGCGTAAGGAGAGCTGTTCGCTTGGGGCGAACTGGATGAAGGTCTCAAATCCGGCGCTGGAGGCTTCGGCGATGTTCTCGAAGAGAAACGTACCTGGGTCAAAACTGATCAGATCATCGAAATCGTTCTTGAAGTAGGTAAAGCCGGCGGAGAGCTGCTCATGCAGGATGGGCTGCTCGAAACCGATATCCCACCCAAGGCTCTCTTCGGCCCGCAGGTCAGGCCGCCCATAGCTTGAGTATCTCTGGTACAGGGAGGGAGCCTTGAATCCGCTGCCGATGGTGCCAAAAATGCGGGTTCCCGAAGTTGGAATCATGAACCAAGGTGCAGCGCGCCACGTGGTCTCGGAATTAAAGCTTTCATAGTCATCGACTCGAAGACCTACTGCAATGCCAAGTACATCCGTGTGATGAGTATCGAGTTGCGCAAAATACCCATAGGACTGCAGATCCTGACCGGTCAGCATATCTTCAAATGAACCAAAACTACTGGTGCCGACAGTAGCGCTGGCCCCACGCTCTTTTTCTGCTTCAGTTCCAAGCAATAGTCGGGCGGATTCAGTGAGTGTGATTGTCGATGTGAGGTCAACTTTGGTAGTAATCGCCCGGAAATCACTGTAGAGAGAATCGACAGGGTGTGCGTCATCGGGGTCATTTTCATCATCGGTATCCTGATGGGCATATGAGAAGCCCAGCTCAAACTCCGTACGTTCTGGAATAGCCTCCCATTTGGCAGCAACGCGGGAGAACAGCTGTTCATTTGTTAAGTTGCGATTTGGGTCGTCCTGCCCGAACCCACCGCCGTTATCAAGGTCACTGTCTGATTTGGTGTAGCGAATCGTTCCGAGCAGGCTCAGGTGCTCGGTCGGTGCACTATCTAGACGCAATGCAAACGAAGTGTTGGCAAAGGCATCATCCTCGGAATTCCCCAGGCGCTCTGCGGCAGAGGAGACCCCATCCACATCTTCCCTTGAAGCGCTGAGCGACACTGCAATGCTCTCTAGATCGGCGCTGGCTTGCAGCTGTTCACGAAAAGCTTCATAGGATCCCCCCTCAACGGACAAGCTCGCAGCGCCTGCACCGCGACCCCTCTTGGTGATGATGTTGATGACCCCGCCCAGAGCATCTGATCCGTAGAGTGTGGACTGAGGTCCGCGCAGGACTTCAATACGCTCGACGTTATCAATGGTAAGACTGGTAAAGTTAAACGATCGGGTGGGGGTGAGCGGGTTGTTGGCTTCCACTCCATCAATTAACACAAGGGTGTGCTCAGAGTTTGCCCCTCTCAGAAAAACCGCAGCATTTCCCCCTGGGGCGCCGCTTTGCACCACATCAACCCCTGGAACGGAGCGGAGAAGCTCCGCCACCGTGCTTTTTTGTGAACGAAGTATCTCCTCCTCACCTATTACGGTGATACTACTTGCTACCTTGTCCCTATCGGTTGGGACGCGATTCGCGGCGACTACGACCGTCAGGGGCTGCGACTCGGCATGCCCGCTGTTGACAGGGGTGAGAAGCGTGATCGTGATTAATACAGACCGAGCAATACGAGGCATAAGGAGGGACCCCCAAATGAATTCAGTGAACGTAGTAAATATGAATGCCCGCCTCTTCCCCCACTCCACGAGGGGATAAAGCTCCAGGAACTTTGTAGGTGGATAGGTCTTCTGGCTTAGGTTCTATCCCCAGCCTTCCCGTAATGGTTTCCCAGAACAGTGGCGTTAGTGGGGTATACTGAGCTAGCTCAGCCCTTCACAGCGGCGGGACCGCGACGGAATCACACCGTCTTCCCTTGAATCCACGCCCGAAGGGTAGCGCGTTCAAGAATGCAGTCAACTAGTGTTTTCGGTTTGTACAGAGCCCATATGAGCTCGATCATGCTTGACTCGACTTGAGTTTGGTAATCCGGTACACATTCTACTGATACACTAAACAAGGGCCATGGAGGGCACTTATTCAGTGTATCCCTAGGGGGACTTACTGCTCTTTCACGACGTGCTCTTGAGTGGCCTGAGATTTTCTTGACAGTCAGCGTCTATGGACCGAGGCACCCTGAAAGTACGAAGCGCGTCTCCTTTGGATGGCATGGCCGGTACCTGCGCGGTGCCCGGGTCAGCCACAGTAGGCGAGGCTGATGGCGTCAAGAGGGCGCTGAGTGTGCCGTTTATCGTTCCCTCTCTTTCACTCACTGAGTTAAGCGGAAGATTGCATCGGGAACCGGTCAAGTCGAAAGTTCGTTTGAGATGGATAGGTTCTCTTCGTCGAGCCGCAGCGCTCCCGCGCTTTGTTAACCCTCCTATCAAGTGCGATGTAAGAGCGCTTTCGTTTCGTGACGCTATAGTAAACTTAGAGGAGGAGCTGAACGCTTCGAGTCGGATCATCGAGTTTGCCCGCCGATGTGCGCGTCATTCTCATGCGGCATGTAGTGCCCATCTCAGCCCAGCACAGTCGGACGCTGGGCATCCCTTTTGCGAATAAAGGTGAAGAAATTTGACCGCCAGGCCGTCAAAAAGGAGCTTCTTCAAGGTCAGCGTTGCTAAAACATTGGAGTCAGTATGCGCTTGTATTCTGCGCTCAAATATCCATTTATAGCCCTAGTCGTAGTGATGATGACCATGATGGTTGAAGCAGAGGAACAGATGAGACCCGAGTATGCAATTTTTGCCGGGGGCTGTTTTTGGTGCATGGAGCCTCCCTTCGATAATACCGAAGGGGTGCTTGAGACGATCGTAGGCTATACGGGGGGTACGCTCGACAACCCCACCTATGAGCAGGTCTCCCGAGGCGGTACCGGACATCGCGAAGCGGTGCGGGTTGCCTTCGACCCAGCGCGGGTAAGCTACCAAAAGTTGCTGGAGGTGTTCTGGCGCAATATTGATCCTACTCAGGACGACGGGCAATTTGCCGATAGAGGCACGCACTATCGAACTGCAATCTATGTGCTCAACGAGACCCAACGAGCGCTCGCCGAACAGAGCCGTCAAGCGCTGATTGTGAGCGGCAAGTTCAAGGATCCCATTGTGACTGAGATACTTGAGGCGCGACCGTTCTACCCTGCAGAAGAGTATCATCAGAATTACTATAAGAAGGAGCAGGATCACTACGAAATGTACAAGCGTGGCTCCGGGCGCGCTGGTTTTATCGAGCATACCTGGAAAGATAAATAAGGGTATCAAGACATTACAGCGCGCAGAGCGAAGAGCCTTGGTAAAACCGGGCTCCGAACAGCGTGCGATTGTGATACGCTTCACAGCAGCGCCCCCAACCGTATTGCCCGTGGCTTAAGTATGAGGAGCGTGCATTGACCGCACATGCACACCATGAGAGCAAGAAGATGCGTGGCCAGAGCCGCTCGCAGCGCCTCCTTGCGCGCAGCTTAGTCGCCATATGGATTCTCGCCATCGGTGCAAACCTCGTGGGACTGCATCAGATCTTTAGGGCCGAACAAGAGTTTCACTTCCTGACGAACCAGATAGTTCCACTTTCCAACGATGTGCTGAGACTGCTTCATACCCATCTTGAGATATCGGTGGAGGGGGAGCGTGCGGTACAGCTTATGCGGCTAAGCGGGACCCAGCCCGAAGCGAAGGAGCAGCTCGAAGAGCTCACTCCGCGCATTTTGCGCATGCTCACTCTGCAGCGGGATGCGGTGCAGGCGATTGGCAAACGATTGGAGGATCTAAGCCGAAACTTTGTCGACATAGCGGGATTAACCAAGCTATCGAAGGTCTTCCGCTCTGTGGAGGCGGAACATTCACGGTTTGCACGCTCGCTAGAGGCTTCGCTCACTTCTCAACCCAAGAGTGTGGAAACGCGGGAGATGGTGCGTCTTGCCAGGGCGTTGTTCGATGAAAATTCGGCCATCCTTTCCGAGAACCTCTCGCAGATGATGATGAAGAGTGTAGAGAAGCGGGAAGAGAGGAAGTTTTTGGTGTTGTTGGAGATGGGAGTGGCGAGCGTGGTCTTCCTGGTGTTGGGAGGAGTGCTCTTTGTACGTATCCGATCCTTGCAGAAGGAGCTGCTGGTCAATGAAAAGAAGGCATTGCTGGGTGATACGGCCGTAGCGCTCCAGCATGAGATAAACAATGCGCTCTCCGTAATCGTGAGCAACACGTTCCTCCTGGCCAGAGATGGCGCCACACCATCGTCTCGTCGGGAGAATGCACGCGCCATCGATGAGGCAGCCCAGCGAATCAACGAGGTGCTGCACAGAATGGGTGCATTGAATAAGATCGAGTCAGTAGAGTACTTGCCCGGAGTGCAGATGCTTAATCTGAACGCCGATAAAGAGGAGCCGATCCCTGAGGCCAGAAAAGAGGCTCTCTAAAATAAGCCTTCAAGCAACCGAAATAGCCCGAATATTATGTGAAGCTGAATCTGTCGGCAGCGCCCTATATCCGTCTTTTGCCCAGGCCACTGATGCGGCATGGGAAGAATCTGGGAGCGTCGCTGCGATGTTGGTCGACATTCTCAGATTTTGACATAAAAAAAGCGCGGGCGAGCCGCGCTTCTTCCGGTTTGGGTCAAGCTCTGGCGGTTATGCCCGATCAGAGCTCGACCTTAACTGGTCTTGGTTATGTAGACAAATCGCGTCTAGAAGCGACCGCGGCGAGAACCACCGCCATTGCCACCATAACCACCACCGCCGCCGCCACCACCGTGACGTGGGCCACCGCGACGATCACGACCGCCGCCGCCGCCACCACCACCGCCGCCGCGACCTTCCTGGCGAGGCCGGGCCTTGTCGACACGGAGGTTCCTGCCATCGAGCATTACGCCATTGAGTTCGGCAATAGCGCGGTCTGCACCATCATCGCTCTCGTACTCTACAAAACCGAACCCACGGGATTGCCCAGTAACTGGATCGAAGAGGATGCTGACACCGGTAACGGTACCGCACTCTTCAAACTTTGCCCGTAGTGAATCTTCACTTGTATCGCGGGACAGATTGCCCACAAATAGCCTCGTCATGTTATTCCTCTCAAACTGTCTCAATCTCAACTTAAAGAAGAAGGGGATCGCGCTCTTCCACTAATCAAAGCACTGCCGAAAGTACCAGGTCGATTTGACGTGGTCTCGGAGTGTGTGTCAGACGAAATGGAACGCGGTCACCTCCACGAATCACCGATCAGCGACTCAACTACGAGCCACTTCACAGTAAGATAGCAAGGTATTGTCGGATAGTGTGCTGCAAGGTCCTCATTCCCGGTAAAGGAAAAGGCTGCAGCCTTACCCGACGCTCAACGTGAGGTGACCAACAAGTTTTCGGTAACGCAATCAGAAGTGACTTGCTCGGAAAGCTCGAAGGGTGCTCAGTGAATGCCCAGCTATTGATAAGAATATAGCACCATGTCTCAGCATTGTCACTTTGATCAGCGCCATGGCGGCACCAGGCTCCATGCTGCTGTGGTATTTTGATGCTAATATGTTAATTTTGTTGGCGATTAGCGGCCTAGGGACACGCAGATCAAGTTCAGTGTATTCCTAGAGGAAGCTTCTCCAAAGCGGATCTGCAGGCAGCTGAGGTGTACGGAACATTTGGATTATGTGGCTAAAGAGAGGCTATAGAGAACCGCCCGGCCGCAGATGGTTCAGCGCACTGGTCGCGGCTGCCCTGCTCTCTCCCGCGCTATCAGACGCCGAATACTGTGAGTTCCTCCCGGCCTTGGTGCAGATTGCGGAAGAGATCGAACCACTCAGCGCTTTCACCCCGCCGGGATGCCTCGTACTCTCTTCGGCTGCGTTTCATGAGTATTCTCGCCAGATGTTTCTCCGTGAGGTTTCCGCTCAACGCGTGCGTGGGGAGGAGCGGATCTATAAGACATTGGGAGTTATCCCGCAGAATTTTAACTATGCTGATGAGGTGCTGCACTTATTCACTGCGAGTTCGAGCGGCTTCTACGACTCCCTGTCGGATAATATCATCCTTGCTGAGGGACTCGATGAGATAGAGGCACTCGATACATTGACTCATGAATTGCGGCATGCGCAGCAGCATCGTGAGCGGCGCTTAGAGCAGATACGCGATCAATCCCTTACGTCAGATGAGCTATTAGCGCGTATTGCGCTGTTGGAGGGCGATGCGATGCTCTTTGAGGAGAGGATGCGCACACATGAACGTTTTGGGCGTTTAGTGCAGATCGCAATAACGAGGAGGGGAAGCTCGAGGGACGCCGTGAAGAGCACTACCGCGATAGCGCTGCCGGAGATCTTAAAGATGCTTTTGGAGTTTCCCTATAGTGCGGGGGCTACCTACGTGAGGAGCAAGTCGCTGCACTTACGGGAGCGTCTCAGCTCTCTGCCCAGGTCCAGCGCCGAGATCCTATTTGCCGGATACCGGCACCCTTTGCGGCCCGATCCACCCTATCAGGCCTCGGACGATTATTTCGAGGATCGAGTTGGCGCCGCATTTCTCGGTTTTTGGGTTGCGCATTGGCTGAATGAAAGAGAGGGGAAGTTTGCCCGGGAGGCATGGAGGGGCGATAGGGTGGCGATCGACTCAGCAACACTGCATTGGCTGATCGGATGCCCTGCCCGGGCACAATGCGAGCGGCTCGGACTGATCGTTGCGCGAGCCCTCGGGGCACGCTTCAATAGCGAAGTGGTGCGACACGCAGAGAGCGCGTTCGCCCTGCGTTCTGATCAGATAACGGTCGGCGTGGATATCGGCGATGGTAGTGTAACTGTCAGATGTAGACCCTGAGATGAGCTGGGATGTGTATCGTTTTTGAGGAAGCATGAGCGAATTAGGAATCCTTGGTATCGGTTGGGTGATCTGTGCTGCCAGCATGGTGGCGCTGTATTTCGAGGCATTGAGACGCAGAGAAGCCGATATCGTTGATGCTGGAAGAGCCGGACTCCTTGGACTGCTCGCTGTCGTGTACTGTTGTCTGCTTAATGGCTATCCCCCGAGAAAGTACCTTATCGCCGCGCTGATGGTACTTTGGGCGCTACGATTGGGCGCGCACCTATTCAAAGAAAGAGTGGCGGTCGCCGGAGAGGATGGGCGATATGCCGATTTACGCGCCCTGTGGGGCGAGAATGCAAATAGAAACTTTTTCATTTACTTTCAGGCCCAGGGATTTCTGTGCGTGCTCTTATCCTTGCCCCTTCTTGTAGTGATGATGAACCCCGTACCGTGCTTCACGGTATGGGATACAATTGGAGTAGGGCTCTGGGTGCTGGCGGTAGGTGGTGAAAGTGTCGCAGACGCCCAGCTCGGCGCATTCAAGTCCAATCCGGCCAACGCCGGCAGGGTGTGTGATGTGGGGCTGTGGCGCTATTCGCGGCATCCCAACTACTTCTTCGAGTGGCTGCATTGGATCTCTTATGCCGTTCTTGCCCTTGGCAGTGCGAACTGGTGGTTGGCGATGTTGGCGCCCCTTACGATGCTGTACCTAATCCTAAAAGTGACCGGCATTCCCCCATCCGAGGCTCGGGCGCTGGCCACGAAGGGCGACGCATATCGAGATTACCAAAGGCGTACCAGCACCTTTATCCCCTGGTTTCCGGGAAAACCGTAGCGGGAAATGGGGTAGGTCTGTACTAGGGATACGCTGAATAAGTTCAGCATATCCCTAGGGCACGCCCGGATGGCGTGCGCGTGGACTGAAGGAAGCGTAAGTCCGCGTAGCGACACGAAGCCCGCGCTACGCCGCGCGCGGGCAGTAGTGTGGAGCGTCTAAATAAGGGCCATCGAGGACACTTGTTCGATGTATCCATAGAGGTGGGGAAAGGTGCCCGTTGCCGATTCCGCTCACGGACTTGGCTTCATGCACTAGTTCGATCAGTCTTGAGATGACTAGCCATGGCGATCGTGGCAGATTAGGGCTCTGTTGCTGGGAGCTACTGAGCGTTCGAATAAACGCTCTAGAGACTCCCAAAGTAGGGGGCTGGCTATTGTGAATACCTTCACTTCACTTGTTTCTGCGAGTCACCCGAAACTTGGAGAGCGTTTAGGTCTTTGGGCGGTCAATCGCTACCTTCGCAGCATTCGCAAAGGGCACCTCAAGGTGCGATTTCCAGACGGCTCGGTTCGGCTTTTCGGTCCGCCAGACGCTCCGCGGCAGGCCACCATCACATTCTCCAACTTCAGAGCCTTGTGGCGCATCGCGTTGCGAGGAAGCATAGGATTCGGTGAAAGTTATGTGGCGAAAGAGTGGCAGACTGATGACCTGGTGGAACTGATCAGCATCCTGCTCGAGTGTCAGGAGTTCGGTGCAGAGTCAAAGCTCCAGATTGTCCGACCGATGCGCTGGATCCAGAGACTCGGTCACGCACTGCGGCGCAACTCGATCAAAGGCAGCCGGCGAAATATTCACGAACACTACGACCTTGGCAATGACTTCTTCTCGCTGCTTCTTGACCCAAGTATGACCTACTCATCAGCGGTGTATGAGTATCCCGAGCAGCCGCTGTTTGATGCCCAGATGAACAAGGTGCGCAGAGTACTCGATAAGGCCCAGGTAATGCCGGGAGATAGGCTCCTTGAAATTGGCTCCGGCTGGGGCACTCTGGCCGTAACGACGGCCAGAGAGTACGGGGCACGGGTGACAACTCTTACCGTGTCCGAGGAGCAGTATCGTTATGTGCAAGAGCGCATAGCTCGGGAGAAACTGCAAGGACAGGTGGAGGTATTGTTCTGCGACTACAGGAGTTTGCAGGGAACCTTCGACAAGATCGTATCGGTAGAGATGCTGGAAGCCGTGGGGAGACAGTACCTGGGCACCTTCTTTGCCGTTTGTGATCGTTTGCTTGCTCCGCATGGTATGGCGGTGGTGCAGGTCATCTGCATGCTCGACCAGTGGTACGCGGAATACTGCAGTCGCACCGATTGGATTCAGACCTACATCTTTCCAGGCAGCCACTTGCCTGCACTGTCTGCACTACTTGAGGCGATTGACCGCAACTCAACGTTCAACGTCGAAGCTGTCGAGAATATCGCCCCGCATTACGCACGAACTTTGCGCGAGTGGCGCATGAAGCTCATGGAGAATACGGCAAAATTGCGTGCATTGCGGCTGGACGAGCAGTTTCAACGCATGTTCGAGTTTTATCTGGCATCTTGTGAAGCGGAGTTTGGTACGCGCTTACTGATGGACTATCAGATTGTGCTCACTAAACCTAACAATCCGAGACTGCTTGCCCATGACGCGCGCACGATACACGATCGAAGCGGCAAGATTGTTTCCTTACAGGCGCAGGCAGGGTGACTGAACAGTGCGGGGCTACTCTTTGCCCGCTCCATTTGGTTTGGCACAATCGAGCAGGAACTTGAGCAACGCCTGTTCCTTCTCAGGACTTGGCAGTTTAAGGATACGTTCGAGCTCCTTAGCGAGTGCTCCCGTTTCATCGAGCATCAAAGGACTCTCCTGGGCGTGGCAAAGTAACCCCGGCTTATACGAGGCATTCTCGGAGCAACCGAGCGCGTGCGGGGCTTGTGAAGGACGCTTCTTCATGCCGCCTCTTTTAAACGGATTCGCATGTAAAATCGAGCCCTCCCGGCAGCATTTCTCTATAAGTGGTTCCAAAAAGATATTCATGAAACCACTTCCAGGGATACGCTGAAAAAGTTCAGTGTTTCCCTAGTCGCCTGCCGTGCTGCGCGCTATTGAGCCGTCTCCAGGATGTTCTTGGCGAGCGCATGCGAAGCGTACTCGATCTCAGCCGGAGTTAGATTTGGCAGCAGCTCGGGGGTTAACCTGTGGACATCAAGGATTGTACTTCTCTTATCGATGTCTCGGATGAGCGCCCGCTCATTCTGGGAGAGGTGTTTCCCCGGAACCCCTTCTACTGGTCCGGGTGCAATCGAGAGTGACAGTAGGCGGGGGCGGGATCTGGATGGGTCGAATCCATGCCACGTTGCTTCTATGGTCAGGGAACGCGCTGCGAATGCCTGACCAGGGAGCACTATCGGGCACCAGACCTCATCGTGAACGGCAAGGGGGTAGCCCCGCAAAGGTCTATCGACATGTACACCGCGCACATCTGCCGCGAACACTTCAGCGATGGTCACTGTGGCCTTCATCTCTGGGAAGAATTCTCGCACCGAGCGGTCTATGTGGGAGTATGCGGTCATCAAGAAGTTTTGCTGCGTTTCGGGTGATTTGTATCGCAGAGCATCTTTTGTGTTCTCAAGGTGCACTTGAACGAATCGCGCGCAATCACGGTATTGATCGCACTGTGTCGCTGCGGCATCGGCACAGGCAAGTGGACTTGCTGCAAACCAATTAAGGCGCAGCAGGTTCGGGCCAAAGCCGGCCAGCATGTGTGAGTACAAAGATCCCGGAGTGCCTGCGGCGCCAGGCCTCAGGCCGTCCTCATGCAAGGTGGCGGGTGGTAGTGTGGTAAGAATAGCCAGTACGCGATGCGCTCTGCCTTCGAGTCCCACTAATGCGGCATCATGTATGAGATGTGACTCGGCATATGGCTCTCCGTTTGTGGTTGGGGGCTCGTGATGCCGCCGCGAGAGGGTATCGGCGGCCTGGAATCGCTCCAATGCAGAGCGCTCCGGGTCAAGCGCGCGCATGCTCAATTCGGCTAGGTTGTCAGTGGGAATTGAGCTAGGTAGTTGCAAGCCGGTGATCGAAGAGGTTGGTGGGGCAAAGTGAGCCATAGTCTTCACAGAGTATTGAGAGCCGTGGCGCTAGTAAACCAGGGCCAATCGGTTAATTAAAAGATACAGGAATATTGGGGTGTTATGTCAATCCGAATGGCCGCATTGTTCCTGTGGTTGATGCTGTTCACAGTGCTGGTTGTTTCCCAAGCCGTCGCAGACACCAGTCCCCAGGACGGCTGCCGACAGCTTCGGGTAGGGGTAATTTTGCCCCTTAGCGGCCCGTCGGCTGCGGTGGGAGCAGCGTTCCGAAACGGCATTGAACTTGGGCTCTCTGATCACAGTGCTCAAGGTGCGTTAGCGCTTAGCTTTGAAGATGACGGACTGGAGCCTCGCCGCTCGCTCGCGGCCCTTGCCAAACTTCGCATTGAAGGGGTGGACCTCGTTGTCTCCATATCATCGAGCACAAGCAATGCGCTGGCCCCGGTGTTAGAGCGACATGGAATCCCATGCATCGCTGTCGCTTCTGACGCCCAGATACTTAGGGCACACAGAGAGGCGTATCTGTTCTGGAACCATCCGGAAGACGAAGCGAGGGTGATGTTTCAGGAGCTATTCAAGCGTGGCATGCGCAAGGTGATTCGCATAGCGACGACCGATGCCTGGTCCCTCAGCATCCAGGAGGCGTTGCGAAGTTTGGAAGCAAAGGGAGCGCAGAAGGTCATCGTCGAGGAGCACGAAGTTGCACCGGATATCCGTGATTTTTCAACGGTGATTTCTAAAATGACAATGCAGCGAAATGCGCATGCTACGGGAGTGCAGATGATCCTGCTTACTCCGCAATTGGGCTTGTTTGCACGACAGCTTCGGGCGCAAGGAATTCATTTGCCGCTCTTTGGCTTTAGCTCGTTTGCCGATAGCACTGCGCAGGAGGATGCAAGAGGAGCGCTCACCGGGAGCTGGTATGTGAATCATGTTGAACCTGCACAGGAGTTCCCCGCACGCTATCGGAACAGATATCCGGGAGCCTCCCTGTACAGCGCTGCGCATGGCTATGAAATAGCCAGGCTTCTCACTCGTATCGCGCCCCCGCGCTGCGGGAAGGGAAGATTCGCCGATCAATTGGAGCAGGCGCTGCGCTCTCCCGGACTGTTTGGCTTACTCAGACTCGATCAGAAACGCCGGGTGCGCTTTCCACTTGAGGTGTATTCCATCCCCTGATCGCGGTCCGGTGCACTGACAAAACTCTTGAGATGAGGTGCACAATCGGGTAAGTCAGCCTCTCATGAATTATCGACACTATCTCGTTCTTTTTGTAGGACTGATCTTTGCGTCGGTCCTGAAGGCTGAACCTCAGGAGTCTCACTTCACTGTGGAAGTAGATGCGCCCAGGGTGGCCGTGACAGAGGCACCGGGCACCTTCACCGCGATCTCCTCGCAGCTTCTTTACGAGCCTGAGGTTGATCTACAGGCAAGGAACTTTGGTGAAGCGCAGGGTGACGTATCTATTCGCGGCGGAATATTCGAGGATACCGGAGTTCGGATTGGATCGACATCGATATACGATCCACAGACCGGCCACTATACGCTAGAACTGCCTGTAGATCCGCGCATGTTGGGGCCGGTGCAGGTGCTGACGGGGAGCGAACAGGCACTGTATGGGTTCAACAGCACCGCAGGCACGCTCTCCTATGGCCTCCGTGAAATTGAAGAAGGAGGAACGATTCGTGCGGGCGCCGGAGATTTTCATCTCAATTTTCAGGACGCGTACGCGGCCGCACTGAGCAGGCTCGATGACGGCAGTCGAGTGGGGATTGATGTATCGGCAGCCAGGTCGGAAGGCAATGGCACTCGCACCGACGGCGACCATGAATTCGAGCGCTTTAGCGGCAGGCTCCAAGCAGTAGGGGACACCTATCAGACAGATATACTTGTTGGCTACCAGAACAAGGAATTTTCTTGGCCCTATCTGTACGCGGTACGCGAGATTCATGAAGCGGTTGGATCGAGCGGCATAGAGCAGGATGATACGGATACCACTTTTGCCGCACTCAATCATCGTGTCACCACAGGCGAGGACAGCTACTTTGAACTTTCCGGCTATTTCCGAGATCTGCGTGATGATTATGAGTTCGACCGCTTTCAGCCGGGACTCTTTAATCCCTATCGCCACCGTACGCGTGTGTACTCCGTGGGTGCGAGCGGACGCGAGAGCTATGATCGCTGGGCCTTAAATTACGGATCGCAGATCCTCTTTGACGAGATCGAATCCTCAGCGCTTGTGTTCGGTGATTTCGATTCGCGGGCCTACGGGCGGGTCGTCATTGCTCCCGAGTACACCGTGTCGTTGTCGGAAGGCTATGACCTGGTGATCTATGGCGGCACTGCATGGGACGACACCGATCGGGATGAAGATGAGTGGTCGCCCCTTGGCGGAGTGCAGTTATTGCTCGATGAGTCTATGGTGGAGCGGGTGTATGTAGAGTACTCCGAGACAACGCGTGTACCGGGGTACACAGCCCTCAACTCCAATCCGAACGGGGGCCTCTTTAGAGGAAATGCGGAGCTGGCACGCCAGCGCACTCGAAATATTGAGACGGGGGCAACGCTTGCCATCTCCGATTTCGCTGGAACTCTCGCGGTGTTCGGGAGGGAAGACGATGATCTGGTTGATTGGACCTATAAGAGCGGAGAGAGTCCGGCGGCTGCCCGTGTGGCGCAGAACGTGGATATTGATACGTTTGGCGTGCAGAGCATCGTGGAGTGGCGTGGCGAGCGGGTGAGATTGTTTTCTGGTTACGGGTACTTATTGAAGGACGATTCATACCCTTCGGATTCGATCGATGCGAGCTTTTATGCGCTCAATTTCCCCAAGCACCGCTTGACTTTTGGCGCCGTGTGGTCGCTGTGCGACCAGTTTGAGCTTCGGCTCGATAACGAGTATCGTGTGCAGGAGGCTAATGCTCTTCGCACGGGAGCGCGGCACCCGGTACTTACGACCGTCTTGGCTCGTTGGATGCCCCCCTCGATTTCGGGGATGGATGTCACTGTAGCGGTTGACAATCTCTTCGATGAGAATTTCGAGGAAGTTCCCGGCGTTCCTGGTCAGCAACGTTTATTCTCGGGTTCTGTTGCGTACCGTTGGTAAGGGCCTCTTCATCGAACCCTGTCAGGAACGCTATGAACCACACACTCGAGCGCAATACGCGCATCCGCAACATTGCTATCATCGCCCACGTAGACCACGGAAAGACAACTCTCGTTGATCAGCTCTTTAAGCAGGGTGGTGTGTTCCGTTCAGGTGAGGAAGTGTCCGAACGGGTCATGGACAGCATGGACCTTGAGCGCGAACGGGGAATCACCATTGCGGCAAAGAATTGCTCCGTGATCTGGGGAGAGACAAAGATAAACATCGTTGACACCCCCGGACACGCTGATTTTGGAGGAGAGGTTGAACGGGCCCTTGGGATGGTAGACGGGGCGATACTGCTCGTGGACTCTTCGGAAGGGCCGCTGCCACAGACCCGTTTCGTACTTAAGAAGGCCCTTGAGCGGAAGCTTCCGATCATAGTTGTAGTCAACAAGATCGACCGTAAAGATGCGCGGCCTAAAGAGGTGCTCAATGAGGTGTACGATCTCTTTATAGACCTCGACGCGAATGATGATCAGATTGAATTCCCGGTGCTCTATGCGGTGGGTCGTGACGGCGTGGCCTCTCCAACGCTCGATGAGCGAGGGACCGATCTGAAACCGTTGTTTGACGCCATACTCGCCACTATTCCAGGGCCCTCTTATGACCCTGCCGAACCGTTCCAGATGTTGGTATCGAACCTCTCTTACTCCGATTATGTCGGGCGGCTGGCCATTGGGAAGGTAGTGCATGGTTCGGTGAAATTTAAAGAGGATGTGGTACGCATTGATAGGCAGGGCAAGCCGCAGCAACTCCGCATTACGAAGCTGCAGGTGTATGATGGCGTGCGGCTAAAAGAGGTGGAATCGGTAAGCCCAGGCGATATTGTTATTCTGGCTGGCGTTGAGCAGGTTGAGATCGGCGATACAATCTGTACCAAAGAGCGACCCAAGGCGCTGAAACGCATCACCGTGGATGAACCGACCATCTCGATGCGCTTTATGGCCAATACCTCCCCGCTGGCGGGCCAGGATGGCGAGTTTCTTTTGGCAAGCAAGATTGGGGAGCGCCTTAAGAAAGAGTCGCTGCACAATGTGGCGCTGCAAGTCGAGAGCGCAGGGGATGAAAGCTTCATCGTCAAAGGGCGCGGTGAGTTCCAGATGGTGATTCTGATTGAGACCCTGCGGCGGGAAGGCTTCGAACTCAGCGTCGGCCGTCCTAACATCATTCTCAAACAGCAGGGGGAGGTGATGCTGGAACCGATCGAGCATCTGTTTATCGATTGCGATGAACGCTTTACGGGTGCAGTGTCGGAGAAGCTCGCATCGCGCAAGGGCCGTATGGTCAACCTTGTGAATCACGGAAGCGGACGGGTGCGCCTCGAGTTTTCAATTCCGGCAAGAGGCCTAATTGGTTATAGAACCGAATTTCTCACCGACACCAAGGGCACGGGCATCATGAATTCGTACCTTTCCGGGTACGAGCCTTTTCGGGGTGAGATCACCTCCCGAGTGACCGGTTCTCTTGTGTCTGATCGAGCAGGCGAGGCGGTAGCATATGCGCTGTTTCACCTTGAGCCGCGAGGAGTGTTGTTTGTGAAGCCGGGTGATCAGCTGTATGAGGGCATGGTGGTAGGGGAGCACAATCGCGATAACGATCTGGATGTGAATCCCACAAAGGCCAAGAAGCTGACAAACATACGCGCGGCAGGTCGTGATGAGAATATTATACTCACTCCCGTTTCTGACATGACGCTCGAGCGAGCTATCGAGTTCATTCGGGACGATGAGTATGTCGAAGTTACTCCCAAGGTCGTGCGAATCCGCAAGGCGAGGCTCACCCAACATGAGCGTGCCTTGGCCAAACGGGACTAAAGCACCGGAATGAGAGTAAATGCGCTCTATGTATGCAGATAACGCCTCTTTTTTTCTAAAACTCGGGCTTGTCCTGGCGGTGCTGGCGGTATTCCTGCTGCGAGGCGGCGATAGAGACGTTGGGGAAAGGCTTCCCGCACTGCAGGAGCGCATTCCCTCGACGGCAGCGAGTTATGGTGCGGTGCAGGATGAGTGCGACGGCAAGGATCGCTGTCTTGTCGTATACCTGGCGCCTTGGTGCGGCGCCTGTCGGGGATCAAAGGGGTTCCTCCAGGCACTCGACGCCTTTTTCTCGCAACAGGGTTCGTATGGATTGAAGGTTGTCGTGGGAAGAGATAGCCGCGACTCTATAGATGAGTTTGCGAGGAGCATTCCGCTCAATGTGTACCTCGACTATGAACGCCGCTGGTCGCAGGCCTTCGGCTCCAGTGTACCCGCATGGGTATGGCTGGATGGCGAGGGCAGGCTCTTGAAGCGCGACGCCGGGCTGTACAACGCGGCAGCGGCCGACCTGCACATTGCAGCCCACTTCGTGAAGCAACTCAACGGGTGAACGAACTGGCTACTAAGCAGCCTTTTTCTCCTCGGCCTTACGCCATAGTCCGCCCACCGAAAGGCTCTCAAATCCGCGAGTGAGCCAGCGCAGGAGTGCGAGGACTAACCATAGTGACCACACAATCATCACGGTGTGCCAGGCCCACATGGGGAGCCACAGCGCCGATACCGCAGGAAGCGCACCTTCGGACTGGTCAACATACCAGCGCAGGACCGAATTGCTTGATCCGTTACCGCTCACCAGCATATTGGGCGAGAGAATTAGCCCTGTGCGAATGGCCTCGTATAGCACTCGAAGGGCGGCCAGGGTCAGCAGCGCTAAGCCGATCTGTGAGGCATTATAGAGCTTCCGGTCTTGCGGTTGCTTCCTGCGGCGCAGCTCGAGCAGGAGCAGCCAGCTTACCGGAATTACGATGGAGGGAATGGACAGCGAAGCCAGACCAAGTCCCAACAAGATCCATGAAGCTGTGCCGATAGGGGATAAGGGGACCTTCCCCAGGATCCAAGCTCCGATGAGTACGACGATCAGTTTAGCCCAGAACAGCACCACCGGTCCCCACACCGGCCCTGTGGTAAGCAGAAGCCAGCGCGAAGCAGGCACATTCATCACGGTGGTTACATTGTAGGCAGTACCCTTAATTTGAATGGCGGGCGCTTCCGTGCGTATGCTGAGATCCCGCGGCAGGATATATGAGATGTTGATAGTCGAAGCTCCCGGTTCAAGAGGAATGGAGAGCGATACCCCTTGTACCCGAGACGTTTCATCCCGACCGTTTACTAATAACCTACTGAGCTTGGCATCCTGAGGCAGGGTGATCGGCTGTGTGCCGCCCTGACTTGCTCGAATGCTCATGGATATACTGCCCTCCATAAGCTTCTTGCCGGGGCTCACTGTGTGTTCGACCGACTCAATCGTCACACTTTCACCCTCGGCTGCCATGGGCTTGGAGACCTGGACCTCGACTGATTCGGCAGGAAAGGGCTGCCAGAGAAAGCCAGCGCTTCCATTCTGGATGGAGGAGGTAGGATTAATCCCCTTGGCGTTGCAACGCCAGATTGGTGAGCAGTAAAGCACCCAGGTTTCACTCATAGCGCTGTTCGCTTGTGCCGCCTTGATTCGCAGCACTTCTTGCTCTGCGATCGAGCTCTGCCAGCTCACCGTAGAAGAGCCCCGACTAAAGGGCACAATGGCTTGGGCGCCATCAACTTTCACCGCGTCATCATTCACCTGCTCTCCGTCGAGCAGCGGCACTCGAATAATAGTCGGTCGATCCTCCACGTAGAGACGGGTCACGGTAGTCGACACTGTCCAAGGGAGATCGAGCGATATGATACGGGTGACTTGGTACCAAGGATTCAATAACACCTCGGCAGCCTGTTGTTCTTCAGACGAAGTGTTCGAACGAGCCTTGCGCAGCAACTGCAGGCTTCCGGTTACAAGGCCGGTTGCCGAGATGCCTTCCGCAGTCCAGTACTCGGAGCGCACACGGGTGAAGAGCGGGCGCAGAGGAAACTGCAAGGCAAACATGTCGAGACGGCGAACATCAAATGACGCATCAACCGAGTGGCTTCCGTCAGAGAGGCGTGCCCATATAAATCCCTGGCTGTCGCTGCGAATATGCGATACTGGCGATCCATCAATGATCAGGGATCGTAGTGTCATTTGAGAGAGCGGACCAGGCAATCCAACGGCGCTATTTCCCCTGGCCGAGACCCGAGCGCGCATGCGAATGGAGCTCTCACCTGCCTCAATCTCCATCGATTCGATCACTGCGCAATCACCCGGGCAGTCATGCTCAACGAGTCGCTCCGATAGTTCGCGAAGTAGCTCCTGCGATGGATAGCCCTGAGCAATCGTCCGTGCAGGAATCACCAAAAAGATGAGAAGCGCGGTCGCGGTTATCCAGCGGCGGGTGCTTTTAATGAGGAGCCAAAGGAATGCGAGCAGCAGGACAACGCGCAACAGCGACAGGAACAGATTAGCCTTGGGGCCGATAAGCATCAGCGAAAAGGTGTCGGATTGAGAGACGGGTCCCTGCCATGACAGATTGAACTGACGCCATCGCCAGGTGGGAAGGCCGGGACCGGTCTGTATCACTGCTTTGGGATCCTGCTGGAAGGATTTCTTTCTCATCAGGTTCTGCGCTGACATCACCGCAGCGCTACCACTCTCCAAACGCGAAGTAAGGGGAGCAACCATCCCTTCCGCGGCCCGCTCGTACACCGCTGCCTCATCTTGCAGTGCCTCCTCAGTGTTGAAGTACTTTGTTTGATATGCTGACTCACGCATGCCAATCCCGGCGGTAAATACATTCAGCATCACGGTAAGGATGAATACTCCGGCCACCAAGAACGCCATACGGAAGGCCTTTCCAATCTCGCCCTTTGCGAGTGCCACCAGGACGGCTCCGCCCAGTACGATGAGCAAGCAGCAGGCCAGCCAGGTGATGACAGAGCTTTCCGCGAGATAGAGCATCCCCTCGAGGAAGAATCCGTAGACACCGCCACTGAGCGAGGTTTGGGGGAAAAGGCCGACTCGAATCTGCTCCGCACCAAAGGCAATTGCGACGAGACCCACCAGACCTAGAGTCAGCCGGTAGTACCAGGTTGCAAGTTGCCGCACAGACCCCTCGGGAAGGTAACGCATCAGCGCCAAGCTCGCCAAAAGATGAAACCACAGGTGCAGGGGCGAGAACGGTTGTCCATGGCTAAGAATCAAAACCGCGCCAACGAGGATACCCGCAGCTATTCCCAGTAATTTAAAGGAGGCGACGGCGACAAGGAGCACCAAGAAGACATCGAGTAATGACCAGGATGCCAGCCAGGATCCCGTGGCGTGGTCCGTGCCCGGCGCAGACAGCAAGGTCCAACCTGGAGGCACCATGAGGGACGCGCGCACGCTTTGCACTTCATGCTGCCACCCCGAAGCGGGAAGATCGATTGAAGCATCTTCAATTCGTGCATGAGTAACCATAGAGAGAGATTGCTCGCGCAGCTCTACACCAGCCTCATTCGACAGAGGGTCGTTCGTGATCAACTGATCCTGCTCGTTTACGGAGGCTCTCCCCAGGCGCACCGAGGGGTGGGCATTGAGCCGCCATTGCTGGAACATTTGTCCCCGGATTGTGTCACGCACCGTGAAGCCACTGCCATCCAAATCAAGCCATAGCGTCTTATCTACCGAGAGGGAGTTACGGGGACTCGTTTCCTCCCCGCGGCGCACCTCTTGGAGGTGCAAGGCTTCCCCGGCATTGAAGAGAAAAGCCCGCAGGTGCCGCCACTCACTAGGCAAAGAGGTGCGCTCCGGATCAATGGCAAGACCACCCGAAAGGACTACATTCCTTAAATCCTCTTGGGGCTGGAAGGTCCACACCTCCTCGGTCGGCCAGTCGGAGATTACCTTGCTGCGATCTGGGGTTTTTAGCTCCTGCGGAGGCGTCCCCGTTACGCTGTCAATCCTGATATGGTATTTCCCAGGGCGTGCCTGGAGGACAAACGCCTGCTGCCCGGTCAAGTGGTAGGGGAGAGGCGAGGTCACCCTCACCGGAAAGAAGCCGTCCGGCACGACTGTCCCCAGGGTTAGTTCACGTGGCTTTCCGCTCACGCGCAGATCGATCGCCGTAGTGACGAGCATCGGCACGCCATCGGCAATCAGGCGCGATACTTCAATCGTCAACGAATCATTCTCCACATTCGCTACCGTGTCTTCTTGGGCCAGCCATACTGCGCCGTCGCTGATGCGCGGTGTTGCGATCGCCTTTCCGTTGCGGATGAGTTCGAGCTGTGACAATCCATCAGGTAAGCGGATTGCACGCGGAGCAGCATCCCATTGAAAGGTGCCATTTACCCGGAAGGTGCCCGCGGGGAGCGCAACTTCTAACCTGCCGTCTTTCGAGATCAAGCGAGTTTCTACGGAGGTAGTATCGCTGCGCACCGTGATATCAGATGGATACGCATCGCCTCCGCCTGGAAGGGGTGCGCTCCCCTCTCGATCAAGGGAGACGATATACTCGAATGTGGCGCCTTTGTTTGAGACCTCCAAGCGCAAAGACTTAGGCCACACGCAGACGCGCTCTTTGTGGACGAGCGCACAGTTTCTTTCAGGGAAGCGCTGCGCTACCCAGGGGAGCCACTCTTTGAGGCTATCGGGAATGCTCTGAGCGTTCGCGACCGATGACAGTGTTAGGGCTAGTAGGAAGATGGTACTGCGTAGCGATCTGGACTCGACTGGAGGTAGTAGTTGCATAGGGGAACCGTTGCCGCGTGCTGATAGACCGAGGCAAGTATAGCGCTCGCCGCAAAAACCGCATCTATGAAAAAAGAAGTGTCAGCAGCCCGGTGAACCGCGCGCCGCTTGTAGGGGGAGGGCAGGCAGTTGAAACCCTTCCATGATCCAATCCTGCAGATCAAACAATGAAGAGAGGATGGGCTTTCTTGTGCGGGTGAGGATGGACCGATCCTGATAACCTTGGTTGATCAGTGCGCAGTGAAGCCCCAACTTGTCAGCGACCTCTGCATCATGATCCGTATCTCCCACCAGCAGTACCTGATTTCGCGGTATCCCTAAGGTAGAGAGCAGAGCCTTGCCATTCTCGAATTTGCTATGCCCGATAGTGTCACGCATGCCCCACGCCTGATCCAGCAGCCCTCTAAGTCCAAACAACTCGAGAGATCCATCCAACAGGGATTGTTCGTGAGCTGACAGAATTATCTGGACTAAGCCATATTGCCTGAATAGCCGCAAAGATTCGGTCGCTCCCTTGTGCAGTTTCACACCATGTCGGCGCCTCGCGTACTCAAGGTGAAATTCGTGCGAGAGGCGCGGGAAGTCCAGCGGTGAGAGGTGGAACCCCAGTCGGTAGTAGAACAAGGAGACGGGATGAGTAAAAAGCTCCCGGTACTCTTCAATCGAGATCGGCGCGATTCCGTTTGCACGCAGCTGTTCGAGTGTTAGTTGGTGACTTAAAGCTAGATCGTCGAGGAGAGTTCCATTCCAGTCCCAGATTATGTGTGAGAGTGTGGGCCTGCTCATCAAGACATTTCAGCGCCAGTCGCGACGGGCAAAGGGGTAGTGACGCTCACCTGATGGCTCCACTATGCGCAGGGTAGGGCAGTTTCCTACGAGGCCCAGATCGTACTCGACCTTGACCTTGCGTGCGAAGAGCGCACGTCCCAGGAGCGATCTTCGGCGGAAGGTGAAAGAAGCTCTTCCTCTAAGATACTCGACTTCGATCGGACCCTGCGGCGAGTGAATCTGCTCTATACCGTGCCGGTAGCTGCTCAGCATCCACACGCCGAGATTCAGGGAATTATCATAGGTGAGAGTCACTGTCAGGTCGCGAAAAGTGCCGTGGGCACGCAAGGTCAATCGTCCAACCTGCAATACGTCCTCAACCGCATCCACCAGCATCTGGTAGCTCTGCTGCTTGCGTTTGGTAGGCGGCGGTGTTGAAGGGTGGGAATGCATGACGACCTCATTGTGCCAGCCCCTTCTATTGTATTCAATGTGGACGCGCTAACTTCGACCCAATCTCGACGATCCGCATAAATATCGTGGACTCGTTGTTAAGTCCCCGAAATAACTGCACACGGTGCAGTGACACAATCCTTCAAGACGACCCTACAATCCGTCGGAACCTGCTGCCATGGACAGGATGCGTTCATCGATATGCTCTCTTATCCAGCGTGTGTCCCACCATTCAATTGGGGTCACCGGCTCGCCCTGGAGGCGCACCTCGAAGTGGAGGTGGTCGCCGCCAGCCAGGCCGGTCATGCCGCTGCGCCCGATTTGATCATCCTTAGCAACGCGATCTCCTACAGCCACCGTGATTGACGAGAGATGGCCATACAGGGTGCTTAAGCCAAAACCATGATCAATCAGTACGGTATTGCCATAAATGCCGAGCTCCTCGGCAAACACTACCCGACCGCTATTGGCTGCCCGTACAACCGTGTTTGCCACCGCGGCAAGATCGATGCCGTCGTGAGAAGACCTCGAAATCTCTCTTCCATTAAATGAATAGCTGCGCTGCTCCCCGTAGCTTGAGGTAGGGGAGCCCATCACCGCCCTATTGAACGTTCCCTCCCACAAACGCTCCTTCGCTGTGTCCTTAAGTGCAGTTCGAATGCGCTTGTCGTTGATTGCCCTTTGCGATTCATTGATCACCTTGAAGCCCTCCGACAGCGCTTGCGGATCCGACGAGTTTCCATTGGAGGGCGGCTGAGTGCCGATTTCGGCGAAATGCTTGGGCAGGAGCTCCGGAACCTTATCAGCGAGAAATTCCGTGGTCAATTTGATGGGGGCGCTTCGCAGGGCGACATTACGCACACGGAAGTACATGGGCGCCAGCGCTTCGTTACCCCCAATATCTCGGGCGAATACCTGCATCTTAAGTGGCGGTGACTTGAAGTCTTTGGGCACACCAAAGAGAGCAAAATGGACCGCGGGGTCACTCTTGAACTCTTGCCCGAGCAGTGAGGCAGGGAATCCAATGAATTCTTTCTCCCCAACCCGGATGCCACTTTCGCGAATTTCTCCACTTATAATCCGGTAGAAAACGAGCCCCGCTCCGCCCTGCGAGACATTGTGTTGTGAAGTTAACACCTCAACTCGCGGCCTTGAGTAAATGATGCGGCTTGAGAACTGCTCTTCTGCCCCGTTGCTCCAAAAACTCCCGTCAAAGACTGATGCTTTAATGCGCACCGCGTCCTCGCGCATGCCAAGTTCCTTTGGGTTGAAGTCAATAGCGACCTCTTGGTTAAGCGGTTTGGGGCGGGGAAAACTCTGGCGAAACAGGTCGTAGCTTCGTCCCTGCTGCTCTGCCCGCACGGTGATCTCATCAATCCCAGCTCCCTTATCGTGAACCCTCAGTTCAAGGCGGTTATTGCCAAGTCCAAGCGCTTCAGGTTTCTGCACGAACTCAAGATCCGGGGGGCTCTTCTCGAAGAAGGGGATGTACTTAGTAAACAGATCGGGAAACAGGATGAATGCAGCGAGCGGGAGCAGGGGCAGAAGCAGCACTGCCAGTGCGAGGGGCAGGCCGCCATGGAGGGAGCGACGGAGCGCTGGGTGATGCATGCGAGAACCTTGGTGAGAATGTATATCCTCAGGCAAAATACGAGGCATTGCATATTTCATCAAGCTCTGATTGAGGAAATGAAAGAGGGTAGACCGAGGAAATGGAGACAGGGCAATGCCGGGGATTGCAGAGGATCCGATAGGGCGGCACGTTCAGGCGCGTCTCGGACGTTCAGCGTATCCCGAGAGGTCATTTTTTAAATGGCCGTCCATGGCCATGTAAAAATCGCTCCAAGCTCGGCGCGGGGCCCGAAACGCCCACGCCTCGCGTCGCTCCAAACGCCTCCGGCGTTTGCTGCGTCATCCCTGGCGCGGCTAGAAGCTATTTAAACAATAGCTTCTAGGACGGAGCAGGTCTTGAGGACAGGCGGGTTCTGCCACGGGTGCGGCTTCACGCAAATGTTCACTGTGAGCGAGCGCTCTGATGGTTGCTGCATAGCTCAAGGCAATCCGATGCCTTGCAGCCCTTCGGTTAAGGCACATAGCGCGGTGCCGGAGGGGATAGTCCTGATGCCGCTGCTCTCCTTAAGTGCGAGTGGAATCGTTTTGGTATCAGCGGCCACAAAATCAAATAACAGGTTTTGAAGCACTGTTGCCGTAAGGGCTTGGTGGTGGCTAGACAGCACCAGGGCGCTGCCCGTCGATTCAAAGAGGGCAGTCATGGACTTAAGGAGCGGCCCCACAACCTCTTCCAGATCCCAGCTCTTGCCCTTGGTCGGTCGGCTAAAACTTGGCGGATCAGCGATAATCACATCGTAGCGATTGCCGCGCCGAGCCTCTCGCTCGATAAAGGCTAATGCATCATCGCAGAGGAGACGCAGTTTTTCAGCGGGGATGCGATTCATAGCCGCGTTCTCCCTGGCCCACGAGAGCACTGCCTTGGAATTGTCTATGTGGGTCACCTCTGCTCCTTGCAACGCACAGAGAATGCTGGCCAGACCCGTGTAGGCAAACAGATTCAGTACCCGTGCGGGTCGCGCCTTCATTTCCGTAACGCTCTTGGTGACGAGCGAGAGCCAGGGAAAGTAGGAGAGGTGCTCGGGGAAGACTCCTATCTGACCGTTGTTCTGGCAGCGCACCAGGCAATGCACGCTGCCGAGCTGCATCTTCCATGGCTCGGTTGGCGCTCCGAGCCAATGTGTCTTGGGGGCATAGCGGGCAGCTCCGCTCCATGCAGCAGGACAGCGGCGTCTCCACAGCGCGACACTACAAGGGCGGGCCAGAGTTACCGGGCCTAGACGCTCTAATTTCTCACCCTCGCCAGAATCGAGCAGCGCATAGTCACTTGGGGTTGTCATGTTATTGGATTTCGCTAAAAGTACTGAGGGCCTTCATAGACACCAAATCAATCGGAGCCACATGAAGCTAACACCGATAAAAGAGTTCTTAAAGCTCGAGTCAGCCGGGGGGATCCTACTCGTAGTGAGCGCCGTGTTGGCGCTGATATTTGAGAACTCTGCCTTACAATCCGCTTACCATTGGCTGCTGCACACTGAGGTGGGGTTAGGAGGAGCACTTTCAAAACCGTTGCACTGGTGGATCAATGACGGTCTGATGGTGATCTTCTTTCTCCTGGTGGGACTTGAGATTAAGCGTGAGCTGCTGATTGGAGAGCTGTCTTCGAGAGCCCAGGCGATGCTGCCGGCAGTCGCTGCATTGGGAGGAATGCTGGTTCCCGCATTATTCTACCTGATTCTAAACGTCGAGAATCCAGAAACGGTGCGTGGCTGGGCCATCCCTGCTGCCACTGATATTGCGTTTTCGTTGGGGGTGCTGTCACTCCTGGGGAGTCGGGTGCCCCTTTCGCTAAAGGTGTTTCTCACCGCGTTAGCGGTGATCGATGACCTCGGTGCAGTTGTTATTATTGCACTATTCTACAGCGAGAATATCTCCTTGCTTTTCCTGGGGCTCTCTGCCGCGATTATGATCGTGCTTATCTCGTTAGGACGGTTAGGGGTGCAGCGATTGACCCCCTATATGCTGCTGGGCGTCCTACTGTGGCTATGTATCTTGCAAAGTGGCGTGCATGCGACGGTGGCGGGAGTATGTCTTGCGCTCACCATCCCTCTGTCGCCGAATGACAGCGATCGCTCCCCGCTCACCCGCCTCGAACATATGATTCATCCCTGGGTCGCCTTTGGCATTATGCCGATCTTTGCCTTTGCAAACGCGGGGCTCAGTTTTGAAGGATTAACGTTGAGCGCATTGCTCGACCCGCTGCCTCTTGGCATCGTGTTAGGGCTCTTTTTGGGCAAGCAGTTAGGTATTTTTGCCTTCTCTGGATTGCTGATCAGATTTGGCATCGTCCCGCTGCCCAGCGGAGCCACTTGGCTGCAATTGTATGGTGTAGCGGCTTTGGCTGGCATCGGCTTCACGATGAGCCTTTTTATCGGAGGGCTCGCCTTTTCGTCCGAGCAGTTACTCGTAGAGACACGATTGGGGGTCTTCGTCGGTTCGCTTCTTTCGGCGCTCCTGGGGTTTTTTGTATTGCGGATCTCAGGGAGCACAGTGAGGGAATAATCGTCGGCAGCGTTCTTGCTCAGGAGCGGTGCGTAGGGCATTGTGACTGCTAGGGATACGCTGAACTTATTCAGCGTATCCTTAGAAGCTACTAGTTTTAATAGCGTCTAGCTGCGCCAATAAATATCTGAAACACCTAATTTCGGATATTGATTGCGAGAAGCGCTCTACACATCTACCACTAGAATGCAGAGAGAAACATGTTGAGGCAGCGAGCGATAGAAGATGCACACTCCCAGCCCGCGGAGGCAGCAGCGAGCCGCTTCGCGATACTCACATTGCTGCTTGCACCGGTTATTGCGCTGGCACTGGTGTTGAGTTTTACAAGAAGCTCGATGAAGCAAGCCGCTCTCGCTGAAGAGGAGTTTTGGGGTGGCCCGCTGCCTCAAGGTATTCGCCCCATTCACACCTTTCGCACTGCGGAGGGAATGATCGGAGAGTTTGAGCATATAGAGAGTGCTTCCGAACTGCGCTTTGTAGTGGTGCCCCATGCGGAGCAGCAGAGCAGTGAGGGATTCCTTAGCGCGCTCAAACGTGGAGAGGTTTCGGGCTACCCCACCCTATTTGAGCGCTATACACGAGCCTTTTTGAATCCGCGACGGACCGGCCCCATCCACACCCACCGTCTCGAGATGCGAGGACGCAGTGTGCTTGTCGAGCAGGTAGAAGGTTTAAAGGGCTGGTTCTACATGGTGGCGGTCGTGCAGGGAACTCATGAAGTCATGGAGATACTCGCCATCAGAAAGGGCGCAGCAACCCCCCCGCACTATCTGCGTGAGGTGATTGAACAGAGCCCGCGTCTTCGGTCCATTGCGAGCAGCTCGTAGTATAGCGGAGTAGCTTGGAGCTCGTGGCGCTGCGAACACTTTGACGAACACAGGAGTGCGGTTAGTTCGGGTAGTAATTATCCCACATGGTGTTGCTAAAGGCGCTCCCATAGTAGCCGCTGTTTGCGGAGCTTCCGTGTGCATTTGGAAATCGACCGATTCCATCACTTGGGTTGCTGTCTAGAATGCATCCGCCTGCGCCGTCGTCGCCAAAGGTGACCCCATAGTTATCCATGCTCAAGGTGCAGGTGCCCCCGCCCGTGCAGGTGCTAAGCTCATTTGCCGTGTTGCACGCGGCCCCCGGATTATCTCCGCCCGAGCAGCTCCCCTCGGCGGGCGCGCAGGGATCTGGCTGCGTCCACGCGCCGAATTCGACCCAACGCTTCGCGTAATCGAGCAGATGTGAGTTGGGCCAGAGAGATTTTATTGACGGCATTAGCTCTACCGCCAACGCGGTGGCCTTATAGGGCATGGAGATACAGCAATACTGGTAGGAGCTGCCTGGTCTGTACCCTCCATCTATGTAGCCGTATGGGTCGCGTTGAGTGCGTGACCCGGTATCCAAGACGAGATTCGTCCAATACGCCCCCCCGCCCGAACCGCCGGGTTGCTGTCCATACAGAGCCCGTCCCGCGTTCGCGCTGTAATAGACAGTGAGATTTTCACAGAATTCCTGAGGAGTAGAGTTCTGCACTGCATCTTTAATCGATTGGTCATCCAGTATCACCGCCGCAAACGCCATCGGCAGCAGCCGCCCCAGGGTATGACCACCATTTGCAGGCCACAGTCCCCCTTGGATGAGGGTGTAGTACACATCGAGTCCATGCTGAACGTAGTTGATTATCGCTTGGCGCTTGGACTCGATCGAATCGTCAAGCATTAAGCGCAAGGCGGCATCCGAATTGCGAATGGAGATTGACGAGCCGTAATCCGGCATGTTGTCGCTTGGGTGCAGGTATCGTCCGGTCCAATTGGTTTTGTGATCGAGCTGTACCCGTGCATACTGACTGGCGATGGTCTCCAGACTAGGGGCGCCCGCCACTTGAGGCAGGGTCGGTAGAAGCTCCGTTTTCAAGTGCTCCGTAGAGTGCAGCTCTTTAATGCTGCCGAAGTACCCTGGGCGGAAGAAATCGCTTCCACCGTTTGGCGGCGACTCGGCAAGTACCGTAAGCACTGCCGCAGTCTGCAGACAGGGGCGACAGGTGGCTTCATTGACGTCGATACTTATCGCCTTGACCACGGAGCTACCCGGTGCGACGACGAGGGGCAGGGTCGGGACGAGCGTTGCATCGAAACTCGGCGCGCGGGAGTCAAAGCCCTGTAGATTGATCGAGCTCGGGTTGATCTCGAAGCCGTGTCGCGTGCCCGTGTAGTCGGGAGAGATGGCGGTTAGGGTGACGGGGCCTACGACCCAATAGTCGCCATTGGCGAAGGTGCCGTATGGCACCGGGTTAGCAAACTGGAACTGAACTCCATGTTGTTCGATGGTAGCGGTGAGGTTTGGCGCGACAGTGCCCGTTGGTGTGGGAGTAGGCGTTGCGATCGGCGGCGCTCCCGATTCATCTAGGCAGCGCTCTGTGAGCCGTTCGAATTTGAGGGTGGCACGAGCTCTGGGGAAACCATTACGAATGAAGTCCCTTAGCCGCAGAACACGATAGATGATCCCGCGATTGGACGATTTTCTAGTGAGCACGAGATCTTGATTGATGCAGGCGATGCGGAGCGTGCCTCTTTTCACCCGGAAATGTACCACATCAGAACTTTCAACCTGATGCCAGCGCGCAGCTTGAACCTCCGGTGATATGAGGATCACCACGATAAAACTCAGTGTGGCGAGTACGAAATTCCTGTAGATCATAGGGGACTTCGGAGCGGAACCAAAACAGTGGTTCCAGGGTTCAGCGCCGCACCAGAGGGCCGTGCAAGTTGTGTGCCCAGCAAGCCATTGCCTCCTTGATGGCTCGGGAATGCAAGCGATGGGAAGCGCCAAATCGTTCTTGAAGATTTTTTCGGGGGCAGCCCAGGCAGTGCGCTGCTAAACTCTCGTTCGGTTAGCGGGTTTAGCGAATGAGCGATCGGGAAAAGCTGTTTAGGTAAGTGGCGACTACTCCGAATAGTTGTCTCATGAGACACCTATTTGCAATTATCTTCATTCTTATCCTGCCAACCTCTGCCGCTGCTCTTCCGGCAGTGAGCAACAATGTCTATGCGCTTGAGGACGATGGCCGTGGAAAGCTGTTGGCAGGGGGGGCGTTCGAGTACATAGGTGAGGCCAGGGGCGCGCTCGCCCTTATTGATGAGAACGGGGAGCAGTTTGACTGCAGCTGCTCAATAGCTGGCGTAGTGCATAAAGTTATCTCAGACGGAGCTGGAGGTTGGTATGTGGGCGGATACTTCCAGGAATTGACGAGCGGATTGAGCAACCTCATCCGGATAAGCGCTGATGGTGCTGTTGACACCACATTTCAACCTGAACCGAACACCAGCGTATGGGCCCTTGCGCGCTCTAATACTACCCTTTTTGCTGCGGGAGCGTTTTCCTACATCGCTGGTGAGGCGCGGGATACTCTCGCAGGCCTCGATCTCACCACCGGTGAAGCCACGATTCTCGATGTCGAGATTGATGGATACGTTGACGTGTTGGCAGCGGTCGGCACCGGCGTTGTCCTGGGGGGAGAGTTCACCTCGGTCGGCGGCGAACCACTAAGAAATCTGGCCTTGGTCAATGCCTCAACGAATGATGTTCTGGAGCTTTGGGCGCCCAATCCGAACGCTCCCGTGAAGGCGCTGGCCTATAACAGTGGCAATCTTGTCTTGCAGGTCGGAGGATCCTTCACTGAAACAAGCGGTCAGCTACGCAATTACTTTGCTTTCTACTACATGCTCACCGGAGCTCTTGTCTCAGCGGCACCCGACTTCAATGGGAGTGTACGCGATATCGTGCTCAACAATGGGCTGATTCATGTGACAGGGACATTTTCTACGGTCGATGGCAACGAGCGAGTTGGCTATGCGGCATTCGATGCCACCTCGGCAGCACTTCAAAACACTAGCATTGAAAGCTCTTATAGCTTCTACGGCAATGGCATCGCAGTCAAAGATACGGAGATTACGATCGTTGGACAGATTGAAGAGGTGAACGGCAGCGCCCGTGTCAACATGGCTGCATTCGATCCTGCAGATGGGTCGCTCACCGATACCTATGTGCCGCTGAGCAATCCAGGCTACACAGCCGCTTATTCAACCGGGGGCCGGCTCGCAATAGGAGGCGCATTCCCCACATTCGGGAGCGACATGCAGGCCCGTTCTGGGTTGCTGGAGCTGAACTCGTCGGATGAAGTGAGCAGCGAGGAGTTTGCCGGCTTTGCAGGAGATGTCCTGGCGATGGAACGGGTGGGTGATCGGCTCTTCGTAGGTGGCTCGCTCTTCGTTAGTATCAACGGCGAGTATGAGTATGGCCTGGCAGAGTTTGACCTTAAGAATCGGGTTTGGGTGCGTGGATTTGGGGCAACAGGGAGCGTGGCGGCGCTGCATGCACACAAAGGTCGGCTGTATGTGGGCGGCTATGTGACCGAACTGCTCGGGGAGAGTGTTGGTAGATTTGCGGTAATCGATCTCAAGACTAACCAATTAGTCCCACATGAGATTAGCTTTGATAATCAGGTTACCAGCATCGTAGCGGCAGGAAACCGAGTATTTGTTGGAGGCTACTTCGCTGCCGGAAATGGCATTCCGCAAGCATACCTTGTAGCGCTCAATGCGAAGACCCTGGCACTAGAGAGTGCGCCTGAGGTCAATGACGCAGTATTTGACCTCGCCGCAGACGGGCAGGTGGTGTACGCATCCGGGGACTTTACTACTGCCGCAGGTGCTCAACGATCGCGTTTTGTCGCATTCAATGCCAAGAGCGGGGCCCTCGAGTCGTTCGCCCCGCAGTTTGACTATGCTCCGCGCGATGTAGCTCCGATGGGGAAGCGGCTGCTGGTAGCAGGCGGCTATTATGAGGTCAATGACCAGAGCACGAGCGACAGCGTAATTCTTGATCGTACTACCGCGGCAGTACTGCTGGAGGGGACGGCAACCGACAGCTCACCGCTATGCCTCGGTATCATCAACGGTGCAGTGCTCGCGGGAGGGAATTTTCAACGAATCGGCGAGGCACTACAGCCATACTTGGGCACGGTGCTGTCGATCACAAAAACTGCGATGCCGAGACCCTTGGTGTCAGTGCAGGGAGGGCGTGTTGTCGTGACCCCCCGCCGATCGGCAGCAGGGACGCTCTACCTTGAGGTGCACTCCTCCGGAGGGGTCTACCGAGTGGAGGCGAAGGGCAGGAAGAAGGTTTCTCTGCGGCTGCCGGGTGGCCGCTACAAGGCCAGGCTCACTCGTTGGACAAACAGCGGCGCTCAGCAGCTCAGTCCTTGGTTTACAGTGCGCCGGTAATCTTGCGCAGATTCATGCCTGAGGGCGAGCGGCTGCCTCGAATGAATTCTGCACGGGATGCTCATCAAGCTGCACGAGGTTTGTTTGGGGGAGAAAGCCCCTTAGGAAGCTCGTAATCTGTTGGGCCGAGCTTGACCAGGAGAACTTCTTGAGCTGTTCTGATCCTCGTCGCTTAAGCTCATTGCGAATGGCGGGTTTTTGCACCTCGCACAGCGCATCAGCAAGCTCCGCAGCACTGGTGACAAAGAGCGCCGCTTCTCCCGCTACCTCGGGAATGGAGGTAAAGGGGGTTGTAATGACGGGGCAATCGCAGGCCATGGCCTCAAGCAGCGGCAAGCCGAAGCCTTCATAGCGAGAAGGATATACCAAAGCCGCTGCACCGCTGTAGGCGAGCCGCAGCTCCTTATCATCCCACTGCACTCTGCGCACCCGCGCCTGACCCTTAAGAATAGAAAGGGCGTGATCATGGAGATGTCCTCCAACCAACGCTACTTCGAAACCATCCTTACAGGGCAGAGAATGGAATGCCTCGAAGAACATTTCAGCGTTCTTGTAGCCAACATCAGGGCCCACCATGAGAAAATAGGGGTGTTCAATCCTGTGTGATTTAAGGAAGCGATCAACCTCGCTGGCGGAAGCAGGTGAGAATTCTGCGGAGCTTACCGCGGGGTAGGCCACGATGGCGGCTCTTCCCTGCACCTCAGGATAGAAACGCATGAGATCGTGGAGTGTATGCTGTGAGATGCATATGAAGCCCTGCGCTCTACGAATAGCATGTTGCTTATCGCGCCAGTCACTGGCTGATTGCATATCCCACTTGAGCGCTTCAGGGATGAGATCGTACACCATCTGCACTGAGGGGGTATTGAGGGGCGATGTGTAGTACGTTGACACGAAGAGCGAGCAGCCCTGTGCCTGGAGGAGCTGCTCAAGGAAACGCTTATCCTCATCACCCCGTGCACCGTCATACAGGGGAACTGAAATTGACTTTATGTTGTCGAACTTTGGGCAGGATCCGCCGCGATCGAGCAGCAGGATATCCGAAGCACACTGAGCAGCAGCCCACTGCTGGAGATAATTACTCCATAACCGCGCAATGCCCGTGCGTTTGTACTGGAAGAACACACCATCAATCGCAATACGCGGACGAAAGGCTGAAACAGTAACCTGGGCAGGGGATGTGGCAGGCGCAGGAATCCCAGTTGGCGACCCGGCTGAGAAGATTGGCGGGAGGCCCATGCTTGCCGCCTTCACCACCATCGTGTCGTCTTTGACCCACGGGAAGTACTCCCGTAGCTTCTGGGGGAAGTAACTTTGCTCCTGCAAACGCCTCCAGTGCTTCACCGCATCCTTGTAGCCGTAGTAGAGCTCCTTAAAACGCAGCTGAGATTCGTTCACATAGCTCGGGTGTTGGAACACCAGACCATGGCGCTCCATCTCATCGTGGACGAAGGGATTGATGCGCCCGACATCAAGATATCGCCCGCTCTCATCGCGGGTGGCGAGAATCGGAGGCTCGTGAGCGACCCATTGCATACCTGGCGAGTAGCGCCAGACTCTCAGCCATTCTTGGTTTGGGTTTTCCGCGTAGCCAAGACGAGTTCCCACCACGAGTTCCGGCCCCACATAGTACCAGCACCAGAACCAAGCAGCGGTCTTGGTAGGTTGTTCACGGAACAGTTGCTCCATCCGCTCAATCTGATCAGTAGTCCACAGCTCATCGCTATCGACCTGCCAGAGGAGGGCGGTTGATCGAATGTTGGGCAATGGCGCCCGCACCATTTCGAGTTTGCCATCCCAGAGCTCCCCAGGAGCTTTGCGGTATACGGTCACCTGCTGTGGGTACTGGCGCGCCAGTTCATCCAGATAGCCGCTCGTACCGTCATTGCTGCGAGCTTGGTCATGCAGCGAAGAGTCAATCCTGCCGCCGTTCTCAAGAGACCATGCCGTGTCATGAGCATGCGCGGCGAGCCCTTCGACTATGTGCCAGTGCCAGGGTCCACTGAGCTTCTTGAACTGTTCGATATGATGACGGATGAACGGTTCCCCGTTGAGTACAATGGTGAAAAAGTGAATCGGCAGTTTGTGGGGAGCAGCGGGCTTAGGCTGGCGGTGGTTTTTGATGGCCTGCATGGTGAGGGCGGTTGCCGGCCACTGTTGGACGGCCGCGACTACTTCCTCTGCTGCTGATTGACTCGCCGCGATCGCTGGCTGCTTGCGGCGAAAAATGGAGTAGCCATTGCGGGTGAACTGGTCCTCCTCAATCAGCTCGTATTGATCATCGGCCAGCAGGAGTTGGTGCACCTCGTGGTTCTTATAGGTGCAGATATCATCAAGCAGGATGATGCGGGCGCCCTTTATGAGCTCGAACTCGGCACGACCTAGAAACTCTGAGCCATCGATCAGCACCATGTCGAAGTGAGTAATGGAATGCTCGCGCATAATGCGAGCAATGCCATCCTGGGGTACTGGTTCTGATTGTATGTAACGCCTGTCCTGCTCCAGCCAGCGCAAGACCTCCTGGAGCGGGTATTGGTTTAACTTGGAGTGTGTGCAGCGGTAGAACTGGGCTACGGCTTCAGCGCTGGGGAAGGCGCTCAACGGGACCGAGGAAGCGTTGTAGCAGTGCACAAACGGATATTGCGCATAGCGGTTCTTGAGCTCCTGGAATCGTACCCGTGAAACTTCGAGACAGAAGAGGCGTGGATGATGAGGATTGTCTTTGAGCCCGTTTACAAAAGCCTCGGTACTACCCCCTCCGGCTGAAGAGCCGATCTCGAGAACATTGGTTAGCTTCTCCTCGCGAGCAAGCCGAACGATGGCGCTGTAGAAAGCGTCGTTTTTAATTTCCGGGGCAATGATGTTGTCAAGTTCGGACATGAACCAATCGCCAACAGGAGTACAGGGTGCTACCAGATGTCGGGAAGCGCTCTATTACTGAGATGCTGGTTGAGCGCCCTATTATTCGGATTACAGGTTGGGGGGTACCTGCGGCATGCCCTCAAGGACGAGTAAGAGGGCGAATAAGTTTGATTTCAAGAGGTTAGCCCAAGCATTGCGTACGCATTGACTGCGTTAGGTAGTCTTGTTGCTACGGGACCTGGGAAGGGTCTTGGTATCCCTTCTCAATCAAGCGGGCAGCGCGGTCCGCTTCAAAATTGGCATCGGCCCATTTTCTTGCTGGGGCAGGAAAGAAGCCAAATTGCAGCCAGGGTACGGCCGCCCCGGGAGAGAAGCCGTTACGACGCCAGTCGGCGGCAAAGGCAGGGTCGGAAACCCCATAGCGCTGCCACTCCACAGCCTGCTCCGGAGAGAAATCATAGGCTCGCCAATAACCGGCGGGCACAGGGCCGAATCCTGCCGCGCTCCAGCTCTGAATCTCTGGTGCCGAAAACCCTGCGCTCTGAAAGCTGAATCCACCCTCAAATTGAGAGAGCATCTGGGCGATATCATGTACGTAGGTGCGATAAATGTAGGGGATGTGCAGAGACTGGAAATAGAGGGCGTCGAAGAACTCTTGATTCCATGTGCGGGGCTGCTTGGCTGCCTCAAAGAATGCGTGCGCAACACTTACTTCATCGCTCGAGCTTGGGAGTAGTGCCTCATACTGTTCGACCATTTGCGGGCGCTTTGTTTCCCTTCCAAACTCGATGAAGCCGCGAATGTAATTGTCTCTTGAGTACGCATAGCGGGCGTAGGTCGATACCAACCACTGCACGTCATGAGGACGTTGAGGAAGATCGGTGCTCTGGAGGAGCGAGAGTACCGAGTGAGAGATCTCCGCGTATTCGCGTTTGAGCGCCCGCAGCAGTTCGACGATTCGCATCGCATCGAATGTTTCAGGCTTATCCCAACGCTGCGATACTATGGACTCCCCTCGATGTAGTTCGGTTACCCATTCGCGTACCCGATTAATATGCTGCTGGACCTCCTCGAGCGCCGGGGGTGAAGTTGATGGGTGCTGGCACTGTAGAAGAATATTGAGTGCCGCAAACTTTCCCTGGAGCCCCGCGTATATATAGTTGAGGAGCCCATGGCTGTGCATGAGATCTTGGTCTGCGCTTTGATTCATAATGTAAATAGATTCTCTACCAGGTGAGGACGCGATTCCCACAATACTGAGGGCACAACGGCTCGGTTACGCTATTTATATTTGAGTTTTCCACAAGCGGGGACGGTGCGGCGAGTTTATCCACACTAATGACGATGTGTATATTAGCAAATTCAATATGTTAACCGGCATAATCTCGCCTCTCCTGTGGACAAGTTGTTGAGTACTTGAATATAAAGCGATGTTCCAAAACGGAACGGCAACAAATTGTGCAGCGAATTAAATGTCTTAGTGTGTCGGTATGACGGCTCGATTTAGTTAAATTAAATTTCTCATAGACAGTAAAAGGGCTCAGCACATATATGTTGTAGTGTAAGTGTAGTGGTGACACTACATGTAGTGGTAAAAATCCAAAAGACCACGAAGTATAACCCTAAAGAAACGATATCTCAGTTTTGTTGATTGCAGCGAAACATTGGGCTGTGCGGGGTAGTTTTGTGCGTGGAATTGGAGTGAGAGCAGGGTCAGTGGCCAAAAAGAGCGGCTGACTCTGATCATCTGGCCTGCGGGCGGGGTGTTCTTTTCATGTATGACGCTACACCGCAACGTGGGAGTGAGTGCGAAGGCCGGGCGACCAACAGCTTCGTGAGTTATCGAGTGTTCTGTCATAAAGGCGTGCGTAGAAGGAGGGAGGGACGATGGAAGTAGGGGGTGATGTGATAGGTGGCGCGGCTGACAATAATGAAGCAGTGCAGGGGACAGTGTCCAAGGCGAAGGTAGAAAGCACCAAGGATCTCTCTACCTCTGCGAAGACCACGCCGCTCAATCTCAAGCGCGGGGCCCCTGGTGATGAGTATATGACGGTCGTAAAGCGTAACGGCATGCTTGTACCGTTTCGCAGGGATCGTATTGCGACCGCGGTCGAGGCGGCCTTCCGGGCAGTCAAAGGAATCTCAATTACCGAACCCCTCCCCCACGATATTTATACCACGGTCCAATCCGTGACAGATGAGGTCGTGAAAGAAGCGCGGGCACGGGCTCGCCAGGGTTCTTCCCTGACGGTGGAAGGAATTCAAGACCTGGTGGAAGAGAAGTTAATGCACACCGGGCACTATGATGTGGCGCGATCCTACATTATCTATCGTGATGAGCATAAAGCGCTGCGCGACGATTCACCGCGTAACCTTAAGGTCTTTCGTAGGGATGGAAAGACCTTGGTTCGATTCAATCCGATGAAGATTGCGTCGGCAATCGAAAAGGCATTCCGTGCGGCCCATAGGGTGGAAGGTCCAACTCCACAGAACCTCATAGATGCGGTCAACCTTGTCGCAAACAAGGTCGTCAATCGTGCTGTCCAGCTCGCCAAGGAGGGGCAAAACCTCCACGTTGAGCTGATTCAGGACGAGGTAGAGCGGCAGATGATGGCCGAAGGCTTCTTCCGCGAGGCCAAAGACTTCATTATTTATCGCGCAAAGCGGGCTGAATTAAGGGCGCGAGAGGAAGCGGCGGCGATCCTTGCGCCCAGCGACGAGGTGCAAATAGAGCGAAGGCAGCTCGTATTGGAAACAGTCGGGCGGGAGTTTCAAGCTCAAGACGCTCACGGCGGTCCCGTCATTGTGAGGGAAGCCGAGCTGAGGCGCCGCATTGAATTCGCCTGCCGCGATCACCGGGAGTTGGTCTCCGCGGATATTATCCTTGAAGAATCGATTAAGAATTTTTACGAGGGAATCAAGATCTCCGAGGTGGATACCTGCAACATCTTCGCGGCAAGAAGCCGGATCGAGAAAGAGCCCGCCTACAGCTATGTCACCGCGCGGCTCCTGCTTGATGTGATCTATAGGGAAACGCTGGGACTAGAAGCGCATGACCCTGCACTGACCAAGAGGCATCGAGAATATTTCCATGAATATTTGAAGAAAGCGATATCGGTAGAGCGTCTTGCACCCGAGTTGCTGCAGTTTGATCTAGAGAAAATTGCCAACGCCATCGATCTATCGCGAGATTTGAACTTTACCTATCTTGGACTGCAGACCCTGTATGATCGATACCTCATCCACCATGAGGATACGCGTCTAGAAACCCCGCAGATCTTCTGGATGCGGGTGGCGATGGGATTGGCGGTCAATGAGGGTGCTCTCAAGAACGAGAAGGCTATAGAGTTCTATAATGTGCTCTCGCGCTTCTTGTTCACCTCCAGTACTCCAACTTTATTTAATGCCGGAACACTCCATCCGCAGCTCAGCTCCTGTTACCTGACCACTGTCAAGGATGACCTCAAGCATATTTTCAAGTGCGTGCAGGATGACGCCATGCTCTCCAAATGGGCTGGTGGCCTGGGTAATGACTGGACGAGCGTTCGGGCCACCGGAGCGCGCATCAAGGGCACCAATGGCCGCAGTCAAGGTGTAATACCGTTCCTCAAGGTCGCCAATGACACTGCAGTGGCGGTGAACCAGGGCGGCAAGCGCAAGGGTGCGATGTGCGCCTATTTGGAGACTTGGCATCTTGATATCGAGGACTTCCTTGAACTGCGTAAGAATACCGGGGATGAACGGCGCAGAACACATGACATGAATACGGCCAACTGGATTCCCGATCTGTTCATGAAGCGTGTGGCTGAGCGCGGCATGTGGACACTGTTTAGTCCAAGCGACGTGCCCGATCTGCATGATCTGTATGGGCAAGCATTCGAGAAACGGTATCTTGCCTATGAGCAGATGGTGGAGCGGGGAGAGATCAAGCTCTTTAAGAAGATTGAAGCACTGACTCTGTGGCGCAAAATGTTAAGCATGCTCTTCGAGACAGGGCATCCCTGGATCACTTTTAAGGATCCATCCAACATTCGGTCACCGCAGGATCACGTAGGCGTGGTTCATAGTTCGAATCTGTGTACGGAGATTCTGCTCAACACCTCCGAGAATGAAACGGCGGTATGCAACCTCGGATCGGTGAACTTGGCAACTCATTGTACTGCGAATGGGCTTGACCGCACTCTTCTTGAGACGACCATTCGCACCGCGGTGCGCATGCTGGATAATGTCATCGACATTAACTTCTATCCGACTGCCGAGGCAAAGAACGCCAATCTCAAGCATCGTCCAGTGGGCCTTGGCATTATGGGCTTCCAGGACGCGCTCTATATTCAAGGCTTCAGCTATGCAAGTCCGGAAGCGGTGCGATTTGCCGATCAAAGTATGGAAGCGATCTCCTACTTTGCGATTCTCGCATCCACGGAGCTTGCAGCGGAGCGCGGTGCCTACCCCAGTTACGAGGGTTCTAAATGGCAGCGTGGTATGTTGCCGATCGATACGCTGGCACTGTTGGTCAATGAGCGCGGCGAACAACATGTCGAAGTTGATATTTCAGCTTCTCTTGATTGGTCCCCGGTGCGCTCGGCGATTAAGAAGCATGGCATGCGTAACAGCAACGTCATGGCTATCGCACCGACAGCGACGATATCGAATATTACGGGGGTAAGTCAGTCGATTGAGCCGGAATACAAGCATCTGTTCGTGAAGTCGAACCTTTCCGGGGAGTTCATCGTTCACAATACGTACCTGGTCGAGGAGCTCAAGAAGCATGGTATTTGGGATGAACAGATGGTTGACGACCTCAAGTACTTCGATGGTTCGATTGCCGAGATCGAGCGCATCCCGGAGGAAGTGCGGCGTAAGTTCCTAACGGCTTTCGAGATCGAGCCGGAGTGGCTGATTGAGTGTGCAAGTCGTCGTCAGAAATGGATTGATATGGGCCAGTCGCTCAATCTGTATATTAGTGAGCCGAACGGAAAGAAGCTTCACGACATGTACATGCTGGCATGGCGCAAGGCGCTCAAGACCACGTACTATCTGCGCTCATTGGCAGCAACGCAGATTGAGAAATCCACTACCGATATCAATAAGAGAGGGCTGCAGCCGCGCTGGATGAAGAGCAAGTCCGCCTCAGCCGATGTGCAGGTTGATCGAGAGGTAGCTCCCGCGCAGCCCGCTGTGGAGGCAAAGACGGCGGCAATGCCAAAGGCAGTGTGCAATCTTGATGGTGACTGTGAGAGCTGCCAGTAAATGTAGTGTCGGGTTAGGTGATGGTTGAGTGTGGTAATTGCGGTCTCGAAGCTCGAGCCGATCAGTAATGGAGGATAGTATGCTGCAGTTTGGTGATGAAGGAACGACATCTGGTGATGCATCCGGGAATGAAAGCAAGAAACCGGAGGGGCGCTTCGAGGCTAGCCAGAAGCGGCTGATCAACTGTAACGCCGTTGATGTCAATCAGCTTATGCCGTTGAAGTATAAGTGGGCCTGGGAACATTACCTGAATGGCTGCGCCAATAATTGGCTGCCGACCGAGGTATCCATGGCCAAGGATATCGAACTTTGGAAATCGAACAACCTTAGTGCCGATGAGCGCCTTGTGATTATGCGCAATCTGGGGTTCTTCAGCACCGCTGAGAGCCTGGTCGGGAACAACATCATCCTCGCTATCTTCAAGCATGTGACCAATCCCGAGTGCCGGCAGTATCTGCTGCGTCAGGCATTCGAGGAGGCGGTGCATACCCACACCTTTCATTACATAGTTGAATCTCTATCCTTGGATCAGGGCGAAGTGTTCAACATGTATAATGAGGTCAACACTATTCGAAACAAAGACAGGTTCGAGATGGCGCTGACCTCCGATGTATTGCAGCCGGGCTTCAGTACCGAAACATTCGAAGGCAAGCAAAAATTCCTGGAGGATCTGATCGGGTACTACGTCATTATGGAAGGCATATTCTTCTATAGTGGGTTCGTAATGATCCTTTCATTTCATCGGCAAAATCGCATGACCGGTATTGGAGAGCAGTTCCAGTATATTTTGAGGGATGAGACAATCCATCTGAATTTTGGCATCGATCTCATTAATGGGATTAAGGCCGAGAACCCAGAGGTATGGACCCCTGAGTTCCAGGAGCACATACTTGATTTGATTCAACAAGCAGTAGAGCTTGAGTATGCGTATGCCGTAGACTGCTTGCCGCGCGGTATTCTTGGACTGACTGCACCGATGTTCCGCGATTATGTTCAGTACATTGCCGATCGGAGGCTCGAGCGTATAGGACTGAAGGCACAATATGGTTCAAAGAACCCGTTCCCTTGGATGTCGGAGACAATTGACCTCGGCAAGGAGAAGAACTTTTTTGAAACGCGTGTTACCGAGTATCAGTCGGCGGCCTCACTGCAGTGGTAGGTAAGAAGGCAGCGCCTTCGAGGGTGCAGCTGCACCGTATGCGAATCGCATATCGTCGGGCAACGCTCGATGAAGCTTCTGTCTCGCCATCTCCGGTAGCCCAGTTTAAGCGGTGGTTCGACGATGCGGTGAACTCAGGCATCGTCGAACCGAACGCGATGTTGCTTGCCACGGCACATCCGACCCGTGGTCCCTCTGCCCGTTGTGTGCTGCTCAAATCGTTGCGAAGGGGAGAGTTCGTTTTTTTTACCAACTATACGAGCCGCAAGGCGCAAGACATTGCCGCGCAGAAGCGGGTGGCGTTGACCTTTTACTGGGCGGAGCTGGAGCGTCAGGTACGCATCGAAGGGCTGGCACATAAGGTTTCACGCGCCGAGAGTCAACGCTACTTCAGGAAGCGTCCACGTGACTCCCAATTGGGAGCACTCGTATCGCCCCAAAGTACCGTTATCCATGATCGAGCAGCTCTTGAGAGCACATTGCAGAAGGTTGCAGTTTCGCTACGGGGCTCCCCGGTGCCTTGTCCCCTTCATTGGGGTGGATACGCGGTACGCCCACTACGAGTCGAATTTTGGCAGGGCCGGCCCGGCCGACTACATGACCGCATAGAGTATCGACGACGCAAAGGAGGCTGGCGGATCGTGCGGCTTGCTCCATAGCCGGGAAACTTCATGAACCGATGGTGGGAGTTCATGTACTATCGCCGCTCTCCCTCAGGTTGAACCAGCCGTTCGGTATGGGCAGACGCCCATGGCAGCCACAATCGCTGCCCCGCATTTGATATGAAGATGTAGATATTTCAATATGTTACATAACCGATCAGAACTTTTCTGAAGCAATCATACATAGAACGCTGATTTGTTTCTGTAACGCCATAACTGGTTCAAACTCGGGGGGAATATGAGTGTGGAACCTAATGCGGTGGAGGTCGATGAGATCGACCCCGCTACCGTGCCAATTGATACAAGCTTTGACCCATTTGAGGTACAGCTGGATTTTCGGCCTAAAGAGGAGCGTCCAGGCGATATCTTTCGCCACGCTGGTCGGAACTTCGAGATTGCTCCCCGTAGACCTACTCTATCGGTCACCGTAGAGCTCAAGTTCGGGAAACTCAACACCTGGTAGAGGCAGGAGATTGCTTCTGCTGATGCTGCGTCACGGTTAGGCGGGACGCTTGAGCAGCAGCAGAATCTCATCCTTTAGGGCCAGCCGTTCCTTACGCAGCTTCTCCTCCCCTGCTTCGGAGTGCAGGTCGATACGGCCCACCGATCGCGCAATCTGTTTGTCAATCTCTTCGTAGCGATCGCACAGTCCCCTGAAGTGCGCGTCTGACTGCTTCAGATAGTGAATCTTCTGGCGGAACTCTGGGAACTCCTCTCCTAGCGGGTGATGCTCACTGCCCATTTTCAACCCCTTTGCTTGAACTGGCGCCTGCGCGCACTCTAGCACGCTCAAATATTAAAGCGATATATCAGGTCTGTGGTAATGCGCCACTTCGTGAGGTTCGAACCCTCTCCCTGAGTTAAAGGGAACTGATAGGCGACACCCCAGTCGATATTTGAGGCAAGGCGAAGGCGGGCTCCAGCACTTCCCAATACAGTGGTGATCCCCTCTGATTCTGAGGATCCGAAGTTAAAGAGGTCAAAACCCTCGTCTGCGATCGGCAATCGGGACCCCGCATCCAAGACATGAACGAGATTCACATCAATGGTCGGATAGAGTATGTCGAATAACTGTGTGCTCGCTGCAAGGTTAAAGTCAAAGAAGCTGCTGTCGTCACTATCGACTGCAAAACGGAATCCCGACGAAGACATAAGATTGATTGGGCCCAACGCCATAGCTCCGCTCAGAAATGGGTTGAAGGACCCGTCTCCATTGCCTTGGAATACATCCGTATTGCCCATCGGTATTTCGTACCGCAGACCGGCTGTGGCGATAGTCGCGCACTCGCGGTCCTCATAAAAGGCGTATTTAAGACCCCCAGCCACATTCCCCCAGCCCGTTTCGTCAGTGAGTGCTTCCTCGGGATTAAAGTCGATGTAGCCATCTTTGGTGGCGATAAGGGCCAAGCGATCGGTCAAAGCGAAGCGTGCCTGCAATGCATAGAGCTGCACATCCCCGCCGCCGGTCACAAATCCTTTTTGAACCTCATGGTAAGCAAATGCCGGGCGAAGTTCCGAGATGATGCGCGGATCTTCGAATATCAGGGGATTTGCAATAGGAGAAATCATGTCGTCAAGCCGATCGGCAAGAGCGCTGCCGGAAGCTCCGACACCTATGCAACTGATCAAAAGTCCCGCCAGTAATCGCTTGTTCATATACTCCCCTTCATTTGCGCTCACCCCCTGGGCGAGCAATATCTTTGCTTCAATGGATATACCTATCCATTGAATTTTTCAACTCCCAGTTTCGGCCCTCCATTGGGGCCATTTCCCCCTGTAAGCCACTCCCCTCCGGATGGGCAATCGATCCCCTGGTTGGTCTGATTGGCAGTCATCTCCTGCTTGACTAGCCCGGCCCGCATACTACCCTATGAGTGGTTTCCTAGATGCCATGCGTGGCGTTTAGGAAGTCGATCCAAGTTTTGATGGGGCCCACCACCCGGAGCACCTCATCGAAACATCTCTTACACGGCTGCGCCGAGGTCTAGGCCGTAAGTGTTGTGGCGTATGTTGTATGTTGACCCCGCATAGTCCTAAGGATCCGAACCAGAGAATTGTACCCGCAGCAATCGAGCATGCGACGACGATCAACGTTACGCAGATCTTCGAAGAGCGCATTGAGGAATGTCAGCGCGCCCAGGGGGCCGGTGATACGGCAGCGGCTTTGCGCTTAGCCCAGGCATTATTCAGCGATGCAGGCCTATTGAAAAGCACAGATAGAGCGCTGTTTATGCGCATATGTTCTGTCTGCACACAGGTCGCATTCTCCCTTGGAGCAGTTGATGAAGCTGAAGTATACGCGCTCTCAGGGGTCAGTGCGGCCCGCGAGAAGCTGAGTGTGCCCGAATATGCCGAGCCGTATGCAGCGCTCGTGAATGCGCTCGCTCTAGTCTACGACAGAAGAGGGGAAAGCGAGATGGGGCTTTATGCGCTGAGAGACGCGCAGAAGCGGATTGAAACAGCACAACTTGAAGTACCCATCCTTCGAATCACGATGCGCTATAACGAGGCACTGCTTCTCTCCCATAAGGAGAGGTATGCTGAGGCCGCACGCATCGCGAGCCATGTCGTCGATGCGCTGCAGCCGACATCCCAGTTAGCGGCCGACAATCAGGATCTGCGCTTTAATGCCCTGGCCCTCTATGCGGACCTGCTCTTCAAAATTGGCGAGTACCAGCAGATTACCGATACATGGCAAGCGCACATAGAGAGCTGTGTGCCGTGGTGGGGAAGCGCATTGTTGTGGCTCGCCACTCATGCGACCCTCGGTGCAGGGTTATCCGATCACATCTCCGTTTCCAGGGAAGCGGCGAATCGCGGGCTAGAGCTTGTCACCGATAACGCTGAGGGTTGCTACTGCGGTGCACTCCTGCATCTTGGCCGCGGAGTCGCACTTGCCGCGAGTAGTCTTGTGGAGAGCGCCCGCGGCGAACTAGATCGCTTTGTTGAAGGAACGCGAGAGGTGGGGGAAGATATGGCGCCGGGCATGCGGCAACTGGCCCGAGGATTTATCAGAACGGTCCTAAAGAGACATGCACCGCGAGAGCACATCGAGGGACTCCTCGCAGGGATTCCAGACTACTAGTCTCCCGAATCAGAAGTGAACCGCAAAATTCGACGCAGGACTTCCTGTTCTGCGTCAAAATCGCTCCAGGCTCTGCTGGGTACCCCAAGAGCCCCAGCTCTTCCGCAAGTGCACGACTAGCGTAGTGGCAGCAATAAAGCAGGCGATGAAGATCCACTCCACCACGTATCCACGATGAATATCGGGCGGTAGCAAAACATGAGCAGGGAGCGGGGTGGTACTGGTGAAGGGTTTCAGTCCCAAGGCGTCGGCTCGTCCACTCATGTTCAGCAGCTCATCTCGGCCGGATTTCTTTTCCACCAACGCGTCAAAAATAAGCGCGGGGTCTCCAGAGGCGGTCATCTCCACAAATACAGGCAGCAATGGGTAGGGGAGCAGCGGACGAATAAGGTCGGGATCGATGCGTAACCATGTATCTCGCCACGCATCACCCGGCTTGAGTTGAGGGTCCTGCGGTCCAAATAGCCTGCCGCGCATCGGTTTACGTACTATGCCTTGAACCTGGACCTGGGACGGCTCACCGCGGAAGAGCTTTCGCTTTTCTCGTGATGCTTGGGCGAGGGGAATGAAACCTCGGTTCACCAGAACGGCCCGGCCAGTGTCGTCAAGAAGCAAGGGGGTTACTACGAACACCCCCGGCTGCCCATCCAAGCGGCGATTTCTCAAGACGAACTCATGCTCATAGTCAAAGCGTCCGCTCGCCTGGACCCGACGAAATTGCAGCTCAGCCAGCCCATCGGATGGCAGTTCATTAATGTTGATTGCGGGGAGGGCGAGTGTTGATACGATCTGCCCTGTTTCAACCACCTTTTGCTTGTGTCTACCCCACTGCCAGTTTGCCGCCAGCAAACTCAACACTATCAGAACCCCGCCCAACCAAAGATGTCGCGTGCTGTGAGCCATAAGCCAAATCCGCAGTAACCTGCCGGGAATATATAGAAAATCACTGTACGCCGAGCCTGGGCAATGTGCCATAGGAGCTATTTTTGAACGACTTCTCCCACCCACTACTAACGACGTATTAGCCCCCTAAGGAGTCGATTTGAAATGCTGGGGACGACGCGATACTCTAAGGGCCGCTATCGCTGACTGGTGCACCCAAGGTCCAGGTTGGCGTTCACGCAATGGCTCGGGGCCTGTTCAAATTTGGCCCAATTGCAATAACGGACGAGGTAAACGGTGTTCTCGATTTTAGGTGCTGGGTTTGCATATCCAGAGGGTGAGATCTCGAATGAGATCTTGCGTACCCTCGGAGGTGTATCGCCCAGCGGCACGATTACTACCCGCCGCACCGCCCTGAAACTCGATTACCTGCTGACTGAACGAAACGCCGACCCAAAGAGGGGCAGCACCGCCTTCGTACAAACTCCAACCGACCTCACCTTGCGAGCTGCGCTTATGGCGATCGAGCAGGCCGGAATAGCACGCTCACAGATTGGGATGATAATTGGAGCTACTGATACCCCCCTCCAGGTGACACCGGGAGAATCGCAGAGGCTGGGCGATCGCTTGGTGGAGAAGATTGATGCATTCGATGTCAGCTCCGGATTAACGACGTTGGCCAGTCAGATGCACGCACTGCTGCATTGGAAGGTCGAAAGGATGCCCGAATATGTGCTGTGCGTGGCTGCAAGTGCTCCGACCCAAAGGGTCGACTATCGCTCAGGGATCGCGGGCAGTTACTTAGGTGATGGCGCTTACGCCTTTGTGGTTTCCAAGCGGCACCAAGGATTCTTGCGAGTAGTGCACGCCGAGCAGCGTAGAGTCAGCGCGGCGCGTGAAGGGTTCGTGCTTCCGCTTTACGGGCACATCCGCATGGATCAGGGGGCGCCGCAGGTGATTGAGGAGCTGATCGCCAATGTGCTCGAGAGGCGCGCAACAACAGAAAACGCTCTCTTAATCTGTAATGCTTTTGAACCAGCATCGATAGCGCCGCTCGCACTGCGTTTCGGCATGAGCGATATGGGGGTTGCGGAAGATTTGGCTCTATTCGGTCATTGTCTATGTGCGTTTCCGGGGGCGGTGCTTGCGAAGCGCGCAGCACAGTTGAACCGAGGCGTACGTGTGTGCATTGCACTCGCCGATTATGAGGGCCTTGGCGGTATTGTCGAACTGGAACGTTGTTGAAGGGGGCACAGTGCTACACATCTTGGGCATAGGCTTCAGCCATCCAACGAATGTGATTGATAATCCGTTCATTGAGCAGCTGAACGTGGGTACCAATGAAGCATGGATTCTAGATAAGATCGGCATCCGCGAACGCCGCACCAGCCTCCCTTTGTCATATATATCCGAAACGAGGAATCAGGATGCAGAACAGGCGCTCGCCCACGCCGAGAACACCCCGCATCAACTTGGCGTGAATGCCGCCACTATGGCAATGCAGCGGGCCGGTATATCCCCTCATCAAATCGGCATGGTCATATGCAATTGCTGCACACCTAAGGAGATCTACCCCTCCGAAGCGCAGCGACTGGCCGACGCGCTGGGCATCACGGCCCCGGTAGTCGACGTTTTTACGGCCTGTCCTGCCTTCGCACTGCATTGCGATTATTTGGATCGCTTCGACGAATCGGCCCTGCCTGACTATATCCTCGCACTTTCTACTGCTACGCTTACCCAGCATGTGAACTACAACGATCGTTCGGACGGGGCAATTTGGGGTGATGGTGCGGCGGCATGGGTAGTAGCGCCGCGCGCGCGCGGCCGCCTTAAGGTTTTGGAAACGTACTTTGCCAGTGATCCAACCAGGTCGCAGGCCGTCGTGGTGGATACCTACGGTCATTTTCACCAGGATGGGCGTGCAGTAAGGGATTTTTCAGTTCGGCAAACGGTACGGCTTGTGAAGAGACTCGAAGAGAAGTTCAACCTGGACTGGAAGCGCGACATCTTCATCGGCCATCAGGCCAATGCGACTATGCTGGAGCAGATTTGCAACAACCGTGATATTCCACCGCAGAATCATTGGCACAATGTATCGTACATCGGCAACCAAGCAGGAGCAGGGGCCCCCGCGGTTCTCGGTATGCATTGGGATATGATGAAGCCCGGACAACGCATAGCCGTGGCGGTGGTGGGTGCCGGATTGAGCTGGGGTTCGGTGCTGCTAGAAGTGGTTTCATGAATACCATCTTGAAATCCATAGCGCACGCGCGGGCGTCGTTTGGAGCGGCTGAACAAGGGCCATAGACGGTACTTGTTCAGTGTGTCTATAGAGGTCTTCTGAGCCTATAAAAAATATAGTGACAGGACATAAGTGCAGGCAGTATTTGGATAGCGACGGCGGCTTAGGCATGGCCTCAACAGAGCCATACACATTGGCTGAACCGAGCTGCTGAGGCGATTTAGTAGAGGGACATCGATACGGAGAAGGTCATCATGAGAAGATCACCGGCGCTTTTGCTTTCGTTGTGTGTGCTCCTATGGACACCCTTGCCTGCCTTGGTCGAGGAGCCATCACAGGGACGTCTTCCCGATGGCCGAGCGTTCCGTACGGATAGTGAAGGTAACCAGCTCGTCGACTACATCGCGGAGTTAGAGCTAAATGTCGCTGACCTCAATCGGCGCATTATCGGTTTAGAGAACGAGGTTGAGCAAAAGCAGCAGATTATTGAACGGCTGGGCAGCGGTCAGTCAGCTCAGGGCACTCTCGCCGAGAAAGATCTTCTGGCTTTGTCGCGGCGGGCACCGCAGGAGGCAAATTGTGACGACCAAGTGGCCACGGTGCGACAGGAACTATTAAGCGCCCGTGATGATATCGATATTATGCGCACGAATCATCAGCGGGAAGTCGCTGCTTACGAGCAGGCCCTTGCCGATATGCGGGCCGCAGGTGCATCCCGTGTCGCCGCCAGCGCCTCCCCGGTGCTTGACTGTGGACCAGCGGTAGCGAAGGCTGAGAGCGCGAAGGCAGAGCTGTACGCCGCATCTTTGCGCGAGAAGGATATCGCGCTGCAGGAGGCGGGAATGCGCGCGGAGGAGAACGAGCAACGCTACAAGGCTCAGATTGAGGAGCTGCAGACGAAGCTGAAGTCTGCTTCCGAGCAATCGGACGTTCTCAAGGCGCGCTATGAACAGGCAGTACGGAGCGCAACGGAGCAAAGCACTAGAGCATCGCAGCAGCCCGCGGAATCGCCCGCTCGCCAGCGCGCGGTAGATAGTCTCAAGGGCAACGTCACCCAGGAACTGCATAGAGTTCGGGATCTCCTGGCAATACGAGAGAAGCTGATCGGGCAATATACACGCATCAAATCACCCGTAGAGGTGCGGCCATCAAAGGCTGTGTCGACCCGTGGACGCACGCATCAGGATCTATCGCGTGAGTTGAAGAGTGCAACCTCAGTCGTGCAGCTTTCGTACGTGCAACGCGACGCGTTGGAGATTAAACGCAAGCTTCAGGATGATATTGCGCTCTTGGAGCGCATGATAAGGCTGTACGGCAAAGCCTAGCCCGCAGGGTGCGTGCGCCAGTTTAGGGAGACACTGTGGACAAGAGCCCTCCATGGCCCTTGTTCAGACGCTCCAAACGCCGAACGTGTTCAGCGCATCGTCCCTAGATGAATCGACAACCCAGCGAGTTGACTACTTTTCTGATGCTGTTCGAGTGCTCCCTCTGGTCGCCATCTGGAGAGGTGAACTAAGTCACCTCACTCTCGTGGGCAGTCTGGGAGAGTGAGGCAACGGTCAGGAGCACATACACGACGTATAGGACCTCGCTGTCGCCGAAATTGTATTCGAGACCCCCCGCTATCTGCCACGCCAATACCGCACACCCTATGCCGGTCAAAAGAAAGCTCCACTGACCCGTTGCCCTTTTGCGGAAGCAGAATCGCAGGACAGCGACGATCCATACAACGAACGCCGCAAGACCCAACCACCCGGTCTCTACTAATATGTTGAGTAGATTGTTGTGGAAGTGAGTAAGCTCTGGCGGCACTTCGGTCGAAAAGGTGCGCAGGAAGGCGCTGTTGTCGAATCCGATGCCAAGGGGAAACCGCAAGGCAAGCTCTCGACCGATGCTCCAGATCTCGTTACGCCCGCCTGCTATGAAAAAGTCGGATCGTGACGCGAGGAGCCGTTGCTGTATTGGCTCGAGCAACAGGCACAGCGCGATTACGAGCATACCTGGCAAAACCCAACGGCGGCGATACACTGCCAGAAAGAGCAGAGAGCCGAGAAAGGCGCCCACCCAGGGGCCGCGTTTCAGATTCACAACAAGCGCGGCTACAACGAGCGGTGCAATAACTGCGGCGATCACTAAATCTTTGTGCCCCCTTTGCCAAGCACGGATGCCTATCATGACAGCTAGAGACAAAGTGAGAGCAATCAGCATTATTGCGATGCTCGTGGATGCTCCGAGTTGGGGCGCAAAGGCGCACAGTATGAAGGACGTCGTAATGAAGAGGAAGGTCATACTCAGCGTACCCAGGTTGCTTCGACCAGCCTCCCATCGATAGGAGAACATCAGTGCGCAGGTGACGGGAACAACAAGAGCGAGCTGTCCCGACTCGCTCACCGTTCCGATCAATCGAAAGGGCAGCGCTGTTGGAGAGGCGGCGCTCACAACGCTGTGAATGGCCGCGAACAGCTGTCCGGACAACAGGGCGAGCAAAAGAATGCGCGGATCTCGTCCGGTCCAACTTTGGTGCCATGCCGGTATGGCGGCCACAAAGAAAAGGCACGACAGCAGATCGGGGATACTTGCGGAGGGTCGAATCCCGAACGCTGATGATACTAGTGCAACCGCAAAGAAGCCTATCAAGGGCGCCACCAATATCGGGAAATGGGATATGGCCGTAAAGGATCGAGGCAGCGCACGAACCCCCGTTGCGAAGAGGAAGAGAAGAATCAGTGCAATGATCGGAATGAGGGCCAGCGAGAGCTTTACCGGGATCAGGGCAATCGAAGCAAGGGTGAGCCAGGCACCGTATCGGTGGAAGAGATCGACACTGCGATACCATGAGTAGTGAGCAGTTGTTTGCAGCATCGAAGCACAGAGATCAGCGCATTGCGTTACACATCGGAGCAGGGTCTATTCCCGGGGAGTCGCCGGTCACGTTCTTTCACTGCATACGGAGATCCTGAAGAAGCGCAGGTAATCCAGGCTAGTCTTCCGGCTCCTCTTCCCCTTCATCGAGCACTTCCTCGTCCAAGTCGCCCTGGAAGTCCTCCAATACTTGCTTGGCGAATGCGACGGCCACAGGATTCTTCGCCGACTGGACCATCTGCTTGAGATAGGCCTCTGTCTCCTCATCGTATCCTACATGATCGACGGCGTCCCGCAGCAGGCGCTTGTCAGCTTCTTGATCGCTGGAACTCTCTAAAATATCGAAGACGATGCGCAGTCCTGGTAACCCCCCGTTCAGCAGTGCCTTCATAGGCAGATGCGAGTACTGGTCTCTCTGCAGGGCGTACTGCTGCAACAGCGGGAGGGCCTCGTCCTCAGGAACAAATTCGCCCAATCCGATCCCCAAAGAATAATATCCATCTGCATCACCAGCCTCCATGGTTTGCTTGTAAAGAAGCTCGGCGGCGAGCCGGGATCCCTGATTCGTCATGGCAGCAACAAGGGATTCTTTGAGCTGGGGATCCTGAGTAGCCATGCTCTCATTGAGATACTTCACTACTTCATCCCCTCCAATCGTGAGCTCAAGAGCCTCTGAGTAAATATCGCGTTCGCTCTGGTTGGGGGCGTTCTTTATTGCGTCGACGAGGGCGCTCACATTCTCGACTCGGCCGCTTATGGCAAGCAGCTCCGAATAAAAACTCCTCTGATCGGGGGTCGATGAAGGGGAAAAGGTCAACTCGCGCACCGACTCGTAGAAGGCGGGGCACCAGCTGCACTTTGGGTCGAGCATCGTGAACTGCTCGAGCACTATATCATCGTAGGTGTTCGCTCCTGCCTTTACTGCTTTGAGCGCATCCTCAGCAGAGGTGTATATCTCGGTGGCTGGGCGAATATCGACATCTTCAAGATCCTCATCATCCTCTTCTTCAAGGGTTGTGACTGCTCCACCGAGGGGGGAAGAAGAGGGGCCTCTATCATTACCCGACTGGCCGGAAACCTCCTTGGGGGCGGGTTGGGATGGTGAGGAGGTGCTCGCGGCGCCATCAGTTCCTGGGGCGGTGCTAAAATACCATGCCAGGACTGCAATCAGTACGAGCGCAAGGACGGGGAATAGCTTCTTCATAGGGGAACCGTTGGATCGATACAAGTTAATAGAAACGGTTATGTTCTGAGATCCTTTGGATATAGTTCATAGCGTCACTTATGGAAAGCGTATAGGACAGCGGCACGATAGGGAGGGGAGCTAAGGCCCACAGACGACATGAGAGCCCGGCACAACCCGATACTGTCCCTATCTATTTGAATTTACGAGAATATTCAGGCGTGTTCGAGACAAGGGCGTACGACAATTAGGCAAAACCGCAAATTGAACGATAACTACTAGCGATACACTGAACTTATGCAGTGTATTCCGAGGCTCGCCGCGATAGCGCATGAAGTGGAACCTTTTCCTTCATTGTGGACTCGCGCACGCAATTTTGAGGCTACCGAGAGAGGAGGTTCCGATGTGGTCTGGCAAGGCGTTCTCAATGTTCCTGGAAGAGTGTCGGAGCACTGCCGATCGACTGGCAGATTTCCAGAGTGAGACCGGCAGCGCTGACCTGATACAGCTTGTCCACAGGCTTCGCGGGAGTGCGGGGTTCTTTGGACAGAAGCAGCTCCAGGAAGTATGCAAGCACTTGGAGCAGGCACTGAAAGCGGGAAAAACCGGGAACGAGATTGCGCCCATGGTGCAGGAGGTGAGGAGTCTTGCCCTGCGTTGTTCCGAACAGAGCCCCACAACATAGGAGAAGCGCATGCCCGACATCCTCGCATTTGGCTTCTTGCACAACGCCGCACTCGATCGAGTAGCGGATGATCTGCGCGAAGACGGGCTTCGATTCAAGAGAGTGGATGATTTTGAGATTGCTCGGGAATGGCTGCAGCTGAGAGTGTTTGATGCCGTCTTAGTCCCTGCGGCGCTTCCGATAGTGGAGCAGCAGGAACTTGCCAATCTGCTATGGAGCAAACAGGGTCTCGCGCGTTTCATTGTCGTTGCTGATGATCAAATCGCATTGCATCAGCGTTATGAACCGCGGCTGATGGGAGCCGAGGTGCTTACGCACGCCGAGCTTGCTCCTGAGCTGCGCCGCATACTCAAAGAGGCGGCGGAAGGAGCTGCCGCGCACGGCTCCTCAATGAAGGTATGTATCGTAGAAGACCTCGACTCTCCACGAGACATAATTTGCTCGTTCGTGGAATCATTTGGGTTTAGGAATGTCCAGGGATTCAGCTCGGCGCGCGAGGTCCTCGATGAGCTGCGATCGCATCCGAATGAAGCCGTATGCGTGGTAACCGACCTCAAAATGCCGGAGTTTTCAGGGCGTGAACTAATAACCGAAATGAGGACGGATTCGACATTAAGGAACATCCCGATCATCGTGCTTACAGCGCACGGCACGGCTGATTCACTCATCGATTGCCTCAAGGCAGGCGCAAGCGGATTCCTGGTGAAGCCGCCCAAGAAACAGGATCTGCTAAACGAACTGCGCAGAGCCCAGCGCATTGTGGCGCACTCGCTGGACCCCGTTCTTGCAACTCCACAGGAGGCCGAGCTGCTGCGCGATCTCTTGGCGCAGCGGGGCATCCTTTGAGCGGACCGCACAGAGACGGGCTCCCTCCGGCCTCGACTTGAAGCGCCTTCTCTCCACCACCGAACTGAAGTATAAATGACCTTCCGCCCTTTAAGAGCGGGGAACGATCAATCAGCGTTGCAGCCTGCCCCTGGATTGCATTTGGAAAAGTTTCTCAAGCGACAACAAGAAAAGGTTCTGATCTGTGATGGTGCCATGGGCACCATGATCCAGTCGTATGATTTGAATGCTGACGACTTTGCGGGGCTTGAGGGTTGCAACGAGTATCTCTGTATCACCCGTCCCGCTATCATCAAGGAGATTCACGCGGCGTATCTCGACGCAGGGGCAGATGTTATCGAGACCAACAGCTTCGGCAGTTCGGTGGTGGTGCTGGACGAGTACGGAATAGGAGACCGCACCTACGAGATTGCCAAGCGATCCGCTGAGCTCGCCTGCCAAGTCGCTGCCGACTACAGCACACCGCGTTTTGTCTCCGGTTCTGTGGGACCGGGAACAAAACTCCCTACCCTAGGACATATCACATTCGATGAGATGCACCGATCATACTTCCCAGCGATGGTAGGACTGCTGGAGGGGGGAATCGATCTGTTCCAAATCGAGACCTGTCAGGATCTGCTGCAGGTGAAGATCGCCGTAATCTGCGCGGCAGATGCGATGAAGAAGGTGGGCCGGCAAGTTCCCGTGTGTGTCACCTTCACGGTAGAGACGACCGGTACGATGCTAGTCGGCAGCGAAGTGCTGGCCGCTCTCACCATACTCGAAGCGCTGCCTGTGCATATGGTCGGACTGAACTGCGCTACCGGTCCGGATATGATGCAGGAGAATGTGCGCACCATTTGCGCGACGAGCACACGCCCCGTGGCTGTGCTGCCCAATGCCGGGCTGCCGCGTAATGTGGGTGGGCGGGCCGTCTACGATCTCACCCCTGAGATGTTCGCCGACTATCACGAACTCTTCGTGCGCGACTTCGGTATTGCGATGGCCGGCGGGTGCTGCGGTACCACCCCGCAGCACATTCGGGCGCTCAATGAGCGAGTGGGAAGTTTGGCCCCGCGAGCACGGCGCGCCACTTATCCGCCCCATGTTTCTTCAACCTTTCAAGCGGTGCCCCTCGACCAAGATGGGAGTTCTCCGCTTTTTGTAGGGGAACGCTGCAACGCGAACGGTTCCAAGGCGTTCCGAGAGCTTCTGCTTGCCGAGAACTGGGAGGGTATCGTGGAGATGGGGCGCAGCGAAGCCGAGGAAGGCTCGCATGTGCTCGATCTGTGCACGGCCTATGTCGGTCGTGATGAGGCACGCGACATGTCGGAGGTCGTTCGACGCTTCAGTTCACAGATCACGGCACCCTTGATGATTGATTCCACTCAGGTCGATGTGATGGAAACGGCTCTCAAGCTGATTGGCGGTCGCCCGATCATCAATTCCATCAACCTTGAAGACGGCGAAGAAAAATTTGATCACGTATGCCGTCTTGCCGCCCGTTTCGGAGCGGCGCTCGTTGCGCTCACCATTGATGAAGAGGGCATGGCTAAGTCTGCGGAGCGTAAGCTTGCCGTAGCCCGTCGTATCTTTGATCTTTGCACCAAGCGACATGGCATCCCACCAGAAGCTTTGTTGTTCGATCCGCTGACATTCACTATCGGCTCCGGCGATGAGGACTCGCGTGGGGCAGGAGTCGCAACCCTGCAAGGAATAGAAAAGATTAAGCGTGAGCTCCCCGGTGTGCGCACCATTCTCGGCCTATCAAACATCTCGTTCGGGCTGAAACCGTACCCAAGACAGATCTTGAACTCGGTATTTCTTGCCGAAGCGCTACGGCATGGCTTGGATGCGTGCATCGTACATGCCCGCAAGATTCTCCCCCTGCATCAGATAGCCCCGGAACTGGTCTCACTATGCCAAGATTTGATTTACGACCGGCGTCGAGACGGTTACGATCCGCTGTTCCGGTTCATCGAACAGCTGCAAGGAGCGAAGGCTGCAGCAGAGAGCAATGATGCGGAGGTCGGGCCTATAGAGGATCAGCTCAAGAGGGCGATCATAGATGGGAAGCGCAGCGGTATCGAGCTGAAGCTTGATCAGGCTCTCAAGACTTATCCGCCCCTCCAGATTGTAAATCAGATATTGCTGGAGGGAATGAAAACCGTGGGGGACCTGTTTGCTTCGGGCGAGATGCAGCTGCCCTTTGTGCTGCAGTCCGCCGAGACGATGAAGCGCGCAGTTGCCTATTTGGAACAGTTCATGGAGCGAAGCTCAGGCCCTTTGAAGGGATGCATGGTACTGGCCACGGTCAAGGGTGATGTGCATGATATCGGAAAGAATCTTGTCGATATTATCCTTTCTAACAATGGATATAAGGTTGTGAATCTCGGCATCAAGCAGCCGATAGAGAGTATCCTCGCTGCGGCAGAGGAGCACAGACCGAATGCGATTGGACTTTCCGGGTTATTGGTGAAATCAACGCTGATCATGAAAGAGAACCTGGAATTCATGGCTAAGAAGGGCCTTTCGATTCCGGTAATTTGCGGAGGCGCAGCGCTCAACCGCGCCTATGTGGAAGTAGACCTGCGGCAAAGCTACAAAACAGGCAAGGTGTTCTATGGCGCAGATGCATTTACCGGTCTGCAACTCATGGATGAGATTGCGGGACATGTGCAGGAGCCTGTGCTCACCACGGAGGTGAACGAGGCGCGCGTACGAAGAGGGGAAATGCGCGCCGAACGTGAGGCACGTGTAGCTGAGCGCTCCCGAGAGTATGCGGCGAGTGACATCGAACCGTGTGTTGAGATCCCGACACCGCCATTTTGGGGAGCTCGCTATGTTCGGGAAGACGCGCTTGATCTTAAGGAGATCTTCCCCTTCATCAATAAGCGCGCCCTGTTTGCAAATCAGTGGCAGTACAGGTTGGGCAGTATGAGCACCCGTGAATACAAGGATTTTTTGAGAACCCATGTCGAGCCGCTCTTTCATCAATGGTGCGAACGAGCGATCGAGCGCGGTTGGCTCACTCCCAGAGTGGCCTATGGATACTTTCCATGTCAGAGCGAACGAAACACCCTGATCGTCTATTCGCCAGCGCGGGATGGCAAAGAACTGTGCCGATTCGAGTTCCCAAGACAGGTTGCCGAGAAGCGTCGCTGCATCTCCGACTTCTTTGCCAGGAAAGACAGCGGCCGTATGGACGTAGTGTCCTTCCATCTGGTTACGGTAGGGTCGATCGCCAGTGAGATGTGTCAGAAACTCTTTCAGTCCAACGAATACTCGGACTATCTGCACTTTTACGGGCTGTCCGTCGAGACGGCTGAGGCGCTGGCGGAATACTGGCACAAGCATATCCGCGCAGAGCTGGGGATTAGCGGTGAGGATGGATTGACCATCGATGCCTTGCAGAGACAAACCTATCGAGGTGAACGATATAGTTTCGGCTATCCAGCTTGTCCGAACCTTGAAGATCAGAAGCTCATATTTCAGCTTTTAAAACCCGAAGAGATTGGCATGAGCCTTACCTCTGAGTTCCAATTGGTGCCGGAGCAATCGACCTCGGCGATTATCACCCACCATCCGCAAGCGGCGTACTTTGCGATTTGATCGGGCTGCGCCTGCGCATGAGGATGCGGCTGTTGAGACAGCGTGGAATGGTCAAGGCAATTTTCGGTCTACATGTCCTCGCCGCGCTCTATCCCTCAGCGGAAAGCTGGTGCAGCGCCTCGAGGGCTTTACCACCATAGATCATGGCCGGGCCGCCACCCATCATCACTGCAACTCCGATCGTCTCAACTACCTCCTTATGAGTAGCCCCAGCCTTTAGGGCGTCGTGGAGATGATATGCAATGCAGCCTTCGCATTTGCTGGTGATGGCGATGCCCAGCGCCATTAATTCCTTGGTCTTTTGATCGAGTGCGCCGGGGCCGAGCGCAGTCTTGTGCAGCTGGCCGAAGGCCCCTGCAACGGAGGGCAGCTCAGCCCCAAATTTTCGACCTAGTGTATTGATGTGTTCTCGTGCCTGGCGGTAATCGGTGCTCATAGATTTCTCCTTATGAAATTGGTCTATTTTCAGATCGCGGGCGGGACACTGAGAATGGCGCTGGGGGCAGACTCCTCGTTCATCGAGAACGCTGCGATAGAAATGAAGATCGGCATATTTCTTGGGAGCGCCCGCAGCACGTAGCGCAGTACCATGCCGTGTTGAGGATCGGGGACCTGCTCGACTTCACTAAATAGGATCCGAGTCTCTTTGTCGAGTTTTCCCTCCTCTGTCCCATAGCGGATGACGAAACCTTCTACGGGTTCGCTGGGCAATGCCCAGATTATCTCGATATCATCATGAGCTGATTTTGCGGTGTCGGTCGGCGAGGGGGCTATGGCAGCGGCCTCGGGATCGGTTACGGTGACCTTGCTGGGGCTTGTCGCCAAGGGCCGTGAGCGAGCCGGCTTGGGTTCTATTTTTGTGGGCTGGACAACAGTGCAGTTTGAGACAAGAAAACAGGCCACAGTAAGTGACAATGCCTTGGAAAAAGCAAACGTCCGTTGGATGATGGGTGAAAATGGTGGACGTGGTGTAACATTTGCCATGCGACCATAGTGGATCGCGATACTCTCTTGGTCAATCCTCATGTCACATGATGAATTCTCATCGATGGCACTCAGCTTTCTCCAGAAGCTGTTGCAGTTCGATACTTCTAATCCCCCTGGGGATGAGCAGGAAGCGATACAATGGATTGCCGCCGAACTTGATAAGGCGCGGATAAGCTATGAGATAGTGGGGCTCGAGGAGTCACGCCCCAATCTCATAGCTACGCTCACTGACCCGGGAGAGCGCGCTATAGCGTTGCTTAGTTCACATGTCGACGTCGTTCCAGTTGAAGAGCCAAGCTCCTGGAAGGTTCCCCCATTCAGCGCAAGGGAGGCTGATGGATGCCTATGGGGCCGCGGCGCCTTGGATATGAAGTACAAGACCGCCTACGACTTGGCGCTCTTTTGTCATTTCAAGAAGCACTACGGAAAACTCCCGCTCAAGGCAGCCTTCCTTGCCGATGAGGAAGCCGATGCCACACATGGCTCCCAGTTTGTAGTGAGCGAACATCGAGCGCTGGTAGACGCAGATGTCGTGCTTAACGAGGTCGGGGGATTCAACTTGCCGATTGCGGGAAAGACTTTTTTCCCGATCCAGGTGGGAGAGAAGGGAAGTTTCCATTACAGGCTGCACGCGCATGGAACTCCTGGGCATGCCAGCATTCCTTATGGCACTTCCAGTATCCAAGCACTCGCTCGCGCCCTCACCTGCATCGAGGACAATTTTTTCGGGTACTCCCTTTGCGATGCGGCCAAGCAGTTCCTGGATAAGATCGCCCAATCAGTGGAGCAACCGGCCAAGCAGCTTTTTACTGCCCTCGGTAATCCTGCCTCAGCGGAGCAGGCACTTTCGCTGATCGATGACGCACAGCTCAGGGCGCAAATTCGCGCCATGATCTGCAACACCATCGCGGCAACTAGGATCAGCGGCGGCTTCAAATTGAATGTGCTCCCCGAGGCCGCGTTCTGCGATCTCGACTGCAGGCTCTCGCCTGCAACGAGCAGTGCGGATTTCACCGCGCTTTTACAGCAGTTTTTTGAAAGGGCCTTAGAGATAGGCGGTCATCGAGAGCTGGCTGCTCAACTGCAAATTGAGTGTGTTCGAGGAACTCCCGGATATGAGGTATCAAGCACGCACCCGCTCATTACACAGATTGCAGATCGCACCCAGAGTGCCTGGGAAGAGCTGGGAGTGTTTGGCCGCAGTGTACCCATGCTGCTTCCTGCCTCCTCCGATAATGCTCACTATGCGGCGGCCGGGATGCTTCCGGTGGGCTGCGCACCGCTGTTCTTCCCCCCGGATTTTCCAGGGTTTGCGCTCGCCCATTCAGTCAACGAGCGTATCCCCGTAGATGGCTTCAAGCGCGGTCTTGCAGTGTATTCCCGGATAGTCGCAGCCTTGCTTGGAATGCCTTAAGCTCCTGGAGGCAGATCCTAAGCAGGGCCTTGAAGGGGTGCTCGTTGGGCGACAGCCATTCCGCTGTTCCATGGTAATGTATGCGATACTTTCTTGATGGTACCGCGAGGGTGGCCACCATTGCCGCGTTAGAATGATGTTTCTAATTCCTCTATGAGGATAACCGGCTACACCTTATAGGTTTTTTTCTGATTTGGTGACCCCTGTCTGTATTAGTCATACTTGGAAGCGGTCCGTATTTTGCAGGGTAGGTTGGAGAGAGGTTATAGTGCTTAAGTAAAGGGGTAGTTGTTTCCGAAACTTAGAAGCAGATAACGAACAATACTCGACATCTTAGATCTGTGGGGAATGGCATCGATGGATGCCGGATTATTTAAAGGGTTTCACTCGCCATGAGTTCCAAATTCGGAAAGCAGTATCCTGTGCTTGGCACCCGCACTATTATTTCGAAGAGCAGCGAACGGGAGAAGCTGGTCTTCATCGCCGCCGCAGGACTTCTCTTCTCCCTCCTTGTGATTTTATTTGCCGTATTCAGCTTTCGCGAGGATGCGGGGGCGAATCAGACTGGCTCCAATGCGAGCCCTATCCCGGCAACCGTTGGTACCGTCACACTACTCACCCCTGACCGGATGGTGAAAGCGAGCGATTCCCTTTCTGAGGTTGTGTTCAAAGAGATGTACTGGCCGCGCAACCAGGTGCCTGAAGGGGCGATTCGTGATGTAGCGGAGCTACGCGGGCTCTATGCACGGGTCAACCTTGAACCAGGTTCACCGGTATTACGATCGCAGCTCTCTCGGGAACCCACCGCCCGGATCACTTTGCCGCTTACCCCAGGCAATCGGGCAGTCTCAATTAATGTCGATGAGACCTCTGGTATCGAGGGGCATGCCCTTCCTGGCACCAGGGTCGATGTGGTGTTGACCTATTATGAACAGGGGCAGCTTACCACCAAAGTTATTGTCCAGAACGCTCGGGTGCTGTCGTTTGGTGGTGACACCACAACGGTGCAGCAACGTCAGAACCTTCCTGGTGCGACTAGGGTACAGAAGTCAACGGTAACCCTCGATGTTGTGCCGAAGGACGCCCTCGCAATACGTACGGCCCAGCAGCTTGGCAAGTTGGCTCTGATTATGCGCGCGCCTGAAGATGACAAGACAGCGGTTGCTGATCAGTTTGCGCAGGGAGATTTCTCCGATCAAAAGAACAAGGGGCAAAGCCAGAAGCAACGCGCCTGCACCCGGGGCAAGATGCGCATCGACGGCAAGGAATATGTCGTTGAGTGTGATGGTTCAATCAGTCAGGTGCTTAACTCTGACGAGCCGTAATCCGTCCTAGCCGATTCAGTTCTATTTCACGGCCTCCTCCTTGTGTCGCAGGGAGATATCGGATATTCACTTTTCACCGTTGATTCGAGGTGTTACTGCGGGTGTATGTGCTGCCGCATGGCGTTGCACTGTTGAGAGCAACGGCGAAGTACTTGAAATCTTGCATTGAGTGGTTACAGTGCGCACCAGCCGCAGTTTGTGAACCGGTAGGGTCCTCAGGACAAAAGAGGGGCCCTGAAATATTTTTAAAATTGCATTCTTGAAGTTCCTTTTCGGGGGTCAAGGACGGCATATTTAAAGCCAACACTTCGCGATCGACTGCTTCCGTACAGTGGGGGATAGCATATGATTGAGGTTCAAAAGCTTGAGAAGCGCTATGGCGACTATATCGCGGTGAGCGATGTAACATTTAGCGCTGCTCAGGGGGAGATAGTGGGGTTTCTCGGCCCCAATGGTGCTGGCAAAACGACCACCATTCGCATGCTGGCTACATATCTTCCTCCGACGGCGGGATCGGCACGGATTGCGGGGTTTGATATTCAGCGCCAGGCGGATGAGGTGCGGCGGCACATAGGGTATTTGCCGGAAAACCCCCCGTTATACCCGGAGATGACCGTAACCGAGTATCTGCATTTCATTGGCCGCATCAAAGGGCTGCCCAAACGATCCCTCACCGCAAGCGTTTCGGATGTAATCGAGCGCTGTTTTCTCGGTGATGTGCGCAATAAGCTTTGTGCCCACCTCTCCCGCGGCTACCGGCAACGGGTGGGTCTGGCCCAAGCCATCATTCACGATCCGAAGGTCATTATCCTCGACGAGCCCACTAGTGGGTTGGATCCGAAACAGATCGTCGAGATTCGGCAGCTGATCAAAACACTCGGGCAGGGGCATACGGTGCTGCTGAGTACCCATATTCTGCCGGAGGTAATGATGGTCTGTAACAAGGTAGTTATTGTGAACCAAGGTCGGGTCGTGCTTGAGAAGCAGCTCGCGGAGATCGGGGCTGCTGCAACTCTCGAGCAGCTGTTCATGCAGTGCGTAAGCGAAGATGCCCAAGGATCTGGTTCCAAGGAAGCGGCGTAAGGGGGGGGAATATGAAAGGCGCAGTACCGGTGTTCCGGCGCGAAGTGCTCTCGTTTTTCGTCAGCCCGGTGGGTTATTTCCTCATCACGGGATTTGCACTGTTGTGCGGTTATTTCTTCTTCAACATGCTGCAGATGTACAATATGTTTCTGCAGCGATTCTCGGGGATGCCCTATCCGGGGATGGAGCTGCCGAATCTCAATCAATGGGTAGTAGAGAGCTTCTACCATACCCTCCTCGTCATCCTGGTGTTTCTTATCCCGATGCTCACGATGCGGTCCTTTGCCGAGGAGAAGCGTCGTGGCACATTCGAGCTGCTTGCAACTTCACCGCTCTCGATTTTCGAGATCGTACTTGGCAAGTTTTTAGCGGTGGCATTCGTGCTGTTTCTGATGATGTTGTTGGGCGCTATGTTCCCGCTGCTACTCGTAGCGTTTGGCAAGCCCGGCCCTGAGCTATTCCCCGTACTCAGCGGCTTCTTGGGGCTGTATCTGTGCGCGTTGGGCTTTGCGGCGGTCGGTTTGGCGCTTTCGGCCTTCACTGAGAATCAGATCGTTGCCGGCGTGAGCAGCTTAGTGGTCTTGCTGTTGCTGTATGTTGCACACTCACCGGCGGAGTCCGTAGGAGGGGCGGTAGCAGAGGTGATGAACTACATCTCCCCCGCGCGGCAGGCAGGAGATCTGTTTCGGGGAATCATTTCGACTTCGACATTAATTTACTTTGTAAGTCTTATTACGGTCGGACTGTTCGTGGCGCTGCGCGCGCTCGAAGCGCACCGATGGCGCTGACAGGGATAACGATCAAGGAGGTAGAAACATGACGATGTGGTCCCGCTTTTTTGGCTATGCTGGTCTCGTTGTCCTGCTGTTCGGCATTCTCGGATCGCTGGTAGTGAGCACGGCCCTGCAGTGGCTGATGTTTACCCACCTTTTTTTAGGCGCTCTGCTCCTTGTCATTTGGGCCATCTACTACGGTGCCAGGCATAGCAAAGAGGCGCGCCAGGCGCTCACCGGCAGGGTTGCTCGCTACAGCGTCAATGCGGTCGTGTATTCAGTAGTATTTGCAGGCATTCTGGTGCTCTTGAACTGGCTTGGGGTGCGCTACAATGAACGCTTTGATCTGACCGAGGAGGGGGTGTTTAGCCTCTCCTCGCAGTCCGAGAATATTATTCGCAACTTGAAGCGCCCCTTAAAGCTTGTCGCCATTAAGCAAGGCGGAGCCGAGGATCAAGCGCTGGAAGATCTGCTAAAGCTCTACAAGAGCGAGAATCGGGATAAGGTCAGCACCGAGATCATCAATCCGACAACCAAGCCCCACCTCTTGGATATATACGGCATGAAGCCGGGACAGCTGCTGTACGTGGCGTACGGAGAAGAAACCTCCCGTCAAGAGAGCCGCTTGTCGGAATCCTCTGAATCAGCGGTGACCAATGCAATTCTGAAGCTCGTGCGCGGAGAGGCAAAGAAGATCTACTACGTGACCGGTCACGGTCAGCCTGACTTGAATGGGGTGAATGAGCTTGGTTTGAAGGCGCTCGGTGACAGTTTGACTGATGAACATCTCTCTATTCAGCCTATTGTGCTCGCGCAGTACGAGAAGCTCCCTGCAGATGCAGCCGCGGTGATGCTGGTGTCGCCGAAGCAGCCGCTCAGGGAGGAAGAGCGTGCCATGCTCGTTTCCTATGCAAAGGATGGCGGGCGATTGCTGATGATGACCGATCCGCGGACTACGGATGACGTTAGGACGATCGCCGCGGAGTTCGGGATTGTGGTGGAGTCCAACGTGGTGATTGAGCCTGTAGTGACCCTCTTTCAGGGGCCGCAGCTTCGCACATTGCCGTTGGTTGTTGATTACACCACCCATGAGATTACGAAGGGCTTCTCAGAGCAAACTCCCACGCTCTTTAGCACCGCATCGAGTGTGCGCAAGGCCGACAACCTGCCGGAAGGAGCAACGGTAACCGAGCTTTTCAAGACCAGTCCGAATGCCTGGGGTGAAACGAACTTGGCAGCCATATTCGATAGTCCGCAGCCAAGCGCTGACCTAGAGCCATCCGATGTTCGTGGTCCTCTACCGCTGGCGGCGGTATACGAGCGAGCTATCGCCAAATCCGCAGATGGGGGAGAGGAGAAGGACGACTCCTCGGCGGCAAGTTTCGAGAAGATTTCGCGGGTCGTAGTATTCGGAGATAGCGACTGGATTAATAACGCCACGATATCAAACTACGCCAATCGCGATCTTATCCTGAACGCTCTTAATACGTTGATTGGCGAGGAAGGCGGAGTGTCTATTGGAACACGGCAACTACGCTCACCAAAGGCCCCGATAACCCAGGACGTGATGGTCAATTTGTTTACGACTAGTTTTATCCTGCCTGAGTTACTGCTGTTGTTTGGGCTACTCGTTTGGTGGCGGCGCAGATCTGCCTACCAAACTTTGTAATCCGATAGGTCGTTATGAGCCTTCGCAAATCAATAGTTCTGGCCTGTTTACTCGCGATCCTGAGTGCCCTTGTTTTCAAGGTAGTGGTGCCTGGGGAGCAGGCTAAGGAGTTGGCCGGCTATGCATTGGAGGGGCTGGGTGAGAAGGCCATTGAACGAATTGAACTGATAAACTCGAGCGGCACTTTTACCTTAGAAAATAAAAAGGTCGATCTATCTGACCGGCTCGCTCTTGATAGGGAGGAATCAACACTGGCGCAAGATCGCACTGCTGACTGGAGCTTGCAGGGAGTAGAGGTCGGGGGGCTTGATCGAGCCCAACTTAATAGTCTCATCGACGGGGTGGTGAAACTGAAACTGGACAACAAGATTCCAGAGGAAGAGACAGAGGCGGATAAGGCGCTGTATGGGCTGGCCAATCCGCTTGCGGAACTGCGTGTGTACAGCGGTAGCAAGCGCGTTGATCTTAAGTTCGGCAAGAAGAACGAGTATCTGAGTAAGCGGTATGTGGAGATCGGGTCGAAAGGCTCTCTCCATTTGGTTCCTGAAGCACTGTTCGAACTGGCAAGCAAGAAATCGATTGATTTTAGGAACAGGAATCCATTCGAGGTCAATGAAGCCGAGGTAAAGCGTCTTGTCATCGACAAATCAGCGGAACGCGTGGCTCTGGAGAGAGACGAAACCGGTACATGGAGCATCGTGGAACCCGCTCGATTTAGCGCAAGCGCCGAGAAGGTCTCGGCCCTGTTCCGGGATCTTCGATCGATCCGTGTGAGCGAGTTTGTGGAAGATGGAGTGGAGAAACTCGAGCAATACGGGCTTAATGCCCCAGCGGGAATTTTTAGTGCCTTCTTGAAAGACGAGTCAAAGCCGCCCTTCGTCTTGAAGTTTGGGGCCCGTCAGGATGCGGGGGCCGCCGATACTGCGCGAGATCTGCAGCGAGATGGAGAACGGACCGTGTATCGTGTGGAAGCCCGGGATCCTTTCGGGCTGCTGGTCAAATCGGTCAATGATCTCAGGGAGCGGCGGTTGCTGCGCTTTCCGGTTGATGCTGTATCAAAGGTAATCTACGAAGAGCAAGGAGCTCAAACCATAACGGTAGAGAAGAAGGGCGATGAATGGACTGTCAATGGAGCCCCTGGAGACGCTCCCTTTATCCGCGAGGCGCTGCAGCGACTTGCCGAGCTGCAGGCGGACGATTTTCCGAATGAGGGCAGGGATTTTGGATTTGCTAAGCCCCGTGTACGGATTGGCGTTGAGTTGTCCTCATCGGAGGGAAGTATCACTCAGCGCACGCTTGTTATTGGCGCCCTGTCTGACACGAAGCAAGATAAGAAGCGCTACTTCGCAGCAGTGGACGAGCTGAAGGAGCCGTTTGTGGTTGAGGAGAAGACGTTCCGTCAAGTCATTCCTAAGTATGAAGCGTTGATTAAGACAGCCGAAGCTCCTCCCCAGCCGGCTGCGAGCGAGCCACCATCTGAATAACGGGGATATTGGCCTGAAGCCGCGAATAAGTTCGGTGTATCCCTAGTGCATCTATAGCGGTCTCCGAGAAGAATGTCCGGAATGAGGAATTCCGGACATTCACTTCGGGAAGCGCTCTAGCCCTAGCTGTGCTGACACGTTAAAGTTAGCGAAGGCGCTCTTTGTTCCGATGAAGGCCCAAATTTGGTTTATCCCCCATGTTGAAACGTTTCTTTAAGCGACTTCTATTCATCGTCGCTTTTCTTGGCATGTGCAGCCTCGTGGCGGGAACCTTTGCGGGTGTGTGGGGTTACTTCTACATTACGAGAGATCTGCCACAGTTGAGCTCCGTTGAGGACTACAGACCCCCGGCGGTGACCTCTGTGTATAGCGCCGACGGCACGCTGATTGCCGAGTTTTATACAGAGAAGCGCTACCCCGTGAGGCTGGCAGAGGTCCCCCTTCCCGTTCGTAATGCCTTTTCTAGCGGCCGAGGACGCGGCTTTTTATCAGCATCCAGGCATCGACCTTGTCAGCATCCTCAGAGCAATCAAGAAGAATCTAGAGACGGGCTCGATGCGACAGGGCGGATCGACCATTACCCAGCAGGTCGTTAAGAACCTGCTTCTCACCTCGGAGAGAAGTCTCAGGCGCAAGGCCAAGGAGGCCATACTCTCCTATCAGCTTGAGAAGCGGCTTAATAAGGATGGAATTTTCGAGTTGTACCTGAATCAGATCTTTTTTGGAAACGGCGCCTACGGAATTAAATCGGCTGCTCGCTCGTATTTTCATAAGGAGCTTGCTGAACTAACCCTTGCCGAAGCGGCGCTCCTGGCGGGACTGCCAAAGGCTCCTTCCAAATACTCGCCCCTCACCAACCTCCCGGCAGCCAAAAAGCGTCAGGGCTATGTGCTCGATCAGATGGTAAAGGCACAGTTCATAACGATTGAAGAGGCTGCGCAAGCGCTCGCTGAGGAGGTCAAAGTCTACCCATTCAACGCGCAGAATGTTTATGCGGCGCCTTACTATGTGGGAGAGATTCGAAGGGTTTTCTATGAGCATGCGGCATGGCGCTCCTTGGACCTGGATAGTGATGGCTTGATCATCCATACAGCGGTGGACTGAAAGCCACGGCGATGGCTGAACAGGCGCTGCAGAGGGGCCTGCGGGAAGTTTGACAAGCGGCGGGGATGGCGAGGTCCGCTGGCTCAGATAGGCGGAGCAGACAGAGAGCTGTTCCTTGACCGATTCAAGAACGAATCGGCAGTGTTCTGTACTATGATCAAGTTGTTCCGGCGCTTGTCGAACGCATAACCCCGCAAGGGATTCAGGTATTCACCGGAAGGCGCACTTTCTCTGTCTCAGCAAAGAGCCTGCAATGGGCCAAGAAAAAGATCGACAAGGAGGATGCGGTGCGTTGGATTGAACCTCTTTCTGCGATTCGCATAGGAGATGTGATTGAGGTGGCTATCCCCGCACCAGCGGACGCGCCGCCGGCTGGCCAAGAAGAGGGGCGCCGGGTAGTCGAAGATGGCGAGGGAGTTGAAGCCGTTCTTGATCAAACCCCGGAGGTACAGGGGTGCATCGTATTGATCGATCCCTTGACCGGAAAGGTGCCGGTGGTGGTGGGAGGCTACGATTACCAACGAAACCAGTTTACCGTGTGACCCAGGCGTTGCGCCAGCCCGGTTCGGCATTCAAGCCGATAGTATATCTCGCCGCCATTGACGGCTTCGGCTATACACCGGCAACTATCGTGTATGACTCTCCATGCACCTTCAAAGTGGGTGATGAACTATGGTCTCCCGCCAACTTCGATGAGCACTTTTTAGGTCCGATTACCCTGCGCCTGGCCCTCGAGAAATCGCGAAACTTGGTATCAGCCGACATTGTGTCGCGCATAGGGGTTGAAGCGCCGATTCGCTATGCCCGGCTTTTAGGCATTCAGAGCAAGATGGGAAAGAATCTTTCGATCTCTCTGGGCAGCAGCGAGGTGACCATGTTGGAGCTTGCGCGCGCCTACGGCGTTCTGGCGAACCGAGGCATCCTATTCGACTCAACGTTCATCACAAAAATTTCAGGACGTGACGGCAAACTGCTCTATGACTTTGAAAACGATCGAGTGAATCGCGCCCAGCAAGTCATCAAAGAGCAAAGCGCCTTTATTCTTTCGACCATGATGAAGGGAGTGGTCGAGCATGGCACGGGATATAGGGTCAAAGAGCTTGGCCGCCCGGTTGCAGGCAAGACGGGCACCTCGAACGATCAGATGGATACTTGGTTTGTTGGTTACACTCCGCACTGGGTAGCAGGAGTATGGGTAGGTTTCGATCAGAAGCGTAGTATCGGTGACAAAGAGACCGGCGGCCGGGTGGCGGCACCAATTTGGTTGGACTTTATGCGAAGCTTTTTGAAGTATGACGATCAGAGGGTCCTTGAACGGCTCAATGCGGAAGCGCAGGAGGAAGCGGCTCGGCTGGGGCTAGAAGCCGTGGCGGCGCAAGAGCTTCCTCCTGATGACTTTCCGATTCCAGAGGGAGTTGAACCAGCCTGGATAAATAAGCACAGCGGAACCCTGGTAGATGCAGGCCAGTCGGGGAGCGTCACTCGATTACTTTATTCCCGGCACTCAACCCGGAACCGGCGCCTCGGCCGGCGAGGGTAGTGCTGACTCTTATCTGGAATCGCCAGAGTTGTAGAGCCTGCGCACACTTCATGCCGTATAAGTGGTTTCATAAAGGCATTTTGGAAACCAACTCTAGAGGTCATTCTTTACATGGTCGTCCATGGCCGTTTAAAGATCGCTCCAAGCTCGGCGCGGCTTAGAAGCTATTTAAAGAATAGCTTCTAGGGTGGCCACGGATGGCCGCCACCACGGCCGAACCTTCGGCCAGGTCGTGGAAGCGACGTTTTGATGGGGTACTCTGGGGCCTCAGCAATGCTTGGAGCGATTTCAAAAATGACAAGAATGGCATTTTGAAACAATATATAGTCCGACGATGGCTCGCGTGATTGGTTACCTGCTTGTCGATTTATTTCTGTGCCTCGCGCTCTTCGACCAGATTATTTGGGAGAGCCATCAGGCTACGCTTCGTCCCTTCGCGCGCTGGGGCAGCGGTGGTGCTGTTTTTACCGCTTTGCTTGGACATGCTGCGATATGCATGGCGGTTCAGAGGTAACGCATCGCCGCGCATCTACCTGCGAAGTGCGATCATAGCGATGGGGGCAGACGGGTGCTGTTACTGCTCGCCATGGGCGAGTACAGCATATGGTGGTCGCTCGGTGTTGCAAGTGCATTGCAGTGCCTGTGCTTCACCAGTACGTTGCGAGCTCCTCCCCCCTCCCTTTTCATGACCTGGCTCGCTCCCGCCCTCCTTCTTTACGCCTTTTGCAGCCAGCAGAGCCTGCGTATCCATGAAGCGCTTCAGGGTTCAACGATTCCAGCCAATGCACGGCGGGGTTATGGCTTGGTGTGTGTGCCGTCTCTATTCTGTTGTGGAAGGTGCTCAGCAGATCCAGCTTGGGCAGGCTCGGAAAGTACTCCGTAGTCTTACCGCCCGGCGTGATGCTGGGCTGGGTCTTGGCTGCCGCAGTGACGCATAGCGAGGTAGGAGGACTCTCGTTCTCATTCTCACACAATGTCACTACAAACGCTCTGCTTCTGGGTTCTGCTCCTTCGTTCGCTTCAACCGACCGAACAGAGCTGGAGGACCCTTACAGAGACACTCACTTGGGCTGATGTGGAGTGTTGCTCTATTGCTGGCGCTGCATGTCCTGTACGTCGGTATCACACTTTGGCAGGTGCTGCCGGAGAGGAGGGCAGCGCCCTTCACATTATCGGATCGATTCGTGTTGTATCTGCTCACGGCCGAGGATCCGATTTTTTACTTCCATGGTGGTGTTGATTACTTCCGGCTCAATGATGCAATTCGTCAGTATGTTGACGGTCCGGCAGATGGTCGTGGGGGCAGCACCATATCGATGCAATTGGTCAAAGTGCTCAGGGGAGAGCATGATAGAACGCTGTCCCGAAAATACAGCCAGATCGTATCGGCCTTTCTCCTTGAGCTTGCTTGGAGGAAGAAAGAGATTTTAGATAGTTATCTGTCCGTGATTCCCTTCGCTCCCGGGGTGATCGGGATAGAAGCAGCGGCGCAAAAATTCTTTAGCACAACTCCAGCGGGTCTGAGTGACGAGCAAGCATTGATCCTTGTTTTATCGATCTTCGATCCAGGCTATTTCAATCCTGGATTATCCGAGATGCCGCCTGATATCCGGAGACGCGCAATCATTATCAGATCTCGGGCGCAACGTTTCGAGAGCAAACTACATCCTAGGTAGAAGTTGTTTAGGGGATGACAGCAGTAATTTTGTTGGGAGTTGCTCTTAAGCTTTGACAGCTTGAGATCTGATTGCTACGGTCGGCTGAAACATCCCCCTGAAAGGAGAAGCACCATGAAACTATCAGAGAATCTCAGAGCAATTGCCGTGACCGCTGCTGTATCGTTCTTGGTTGGATCACCCGCATTGGCCCAAGAGTGCGACACCGATGCCCTTGGCGATTGCTTGTACAATTCAGGGGTTACCTGTCGGAACTCCCTGTCTGATTGCGAAGATAACTATGCTCCCGGTATGTCGGTCGCGGATATTCAGGAGCTGACCATCGCCCGCTGCTGCGCTATTACTGGCAACGCACAGCAGGCCCGCCAACGAGCTTGCTTTAAGATCGATGAGCGGAAACTGGCGGCAGCTCGACGTGTTGCTCCCCGTTCAGTGAAGCCGTTCTTGGCACAAGCGCGACGCGCATTGATCGAGACTCGCCAAGAGGGTTGTGATGCAGGATCATTAGGATAGAAGTCGTTTTGTAAAGGGGCTCCTGCTGCTCCGTAGAAAACCTCGCTGTCCTGTTTGTGGATTCTCTTTATAGTCGGCCCTGAAAAACCCTCCTTGGTTTTTCAGGGCTGCTCCGAACGTAAGTTCACGACAAAGCTGTCGCGAACTTACGGGTCGCCCAAACGCCTACGGCGTTTGCGCCGACCATCCGGGCGTGCACGTTCTTGCTGCAAAGCCTTGCAAATCACGACAGCACATTTCTTGAGAGAAATGTACCGTCATCACGGTCTTAGCTCCTTTTTCAGCAACGACTCTATACACACAAAGAACAGAACAGCGAGTCGACGCACTGTGCGTGTTCTACAAAGCAGGCTTCTGGCAGTTTATACGCGGCTGCAACCTCGGCCCGCAGGGAGGTGCAGCGGGCTTCGCTTCGCTCCAATTGCCTAGCCCGTTTTCAGGGCCACCATTGTTCAAACTAACGCCCTTGGGTCACAAACACCTGCAGGTCTAAAATGGCATCCCCCTCACGGAGAGATTTCAATACCGATTCGCCGCTCAGCATATGACCAAATGCGCTGAAGTCTCCATCCATGCGGGCGTTTTCACTAAGCAGCAGGTGCACTCTCGTGGCGCTGGAGTGGCGTCTGTTGCTTTGCTGTGGTCGCGGATCGCGTGCCATGCTTAATGTGCCTACAAGATGTTTTCGATCACTGAACTCCGGGGGAAGGCTGTAACTAAACTTCGTTGACTCGGTCGTTGAGGGTTCACCAAACATCACCACATGGTTCGGAATAACTCGGTCAATCTTCTTCCCCCGAAAGAACCCCTGCTCGGCGAGATATTTAAAGTTTGCTACATGGTGGGGCGCCACATCGGGGAAGAGCGCAAACACCATCTCTCCTTTTGTGGTCTTAATGAGAGCGCTCTTTATCATGCGCACTTCCGCCATGCTCGGCATGCGAAATGGCAGCGGCGTCTCCGATTGAGCCCTGGCCTCGCCAACGCTTAAGAGGCACAAGACCAACGGGAGCCAAACCTGGATTGGCCAGAGATGAGCGAGAAGCGGGATAAGCTCCCTGTAAAATAGCAGGCGGGGATGTGAGGGAGAGGCCTTAGAGACCCCTTGCTGCGTGTAAGCGTGGGTAGAAATCATTCGTGGTTACTATAGCGCACTTCTCAGCTGGCCTCCTCCCTTTCAGAATCGTCCCAAGTGCAAGGGGGTCCGATAGCTGTGTAGAGAGCACTCCAGCGCAATATTGCTGGCTAGACATTAGTGCAGCAGCAAAGATAGTCTATACTAGTAGCATTTTCGATGAGTTATTGCTTCTAGGGATATGCTGAATACGTTCAGCCTATCCCTAGCAACAGGCATCAGGGACGAACCAGACCTCCCCAGCGCTGCCCTTGGCATTTAGATGTCAGGGCAGGGGCGGATCATGCTCGATTCCCTGACACCGTGGTAGCGCATACTCAAACAACGTATGTGCTCAGAGATTAGAAGATTTTGTATCCCAAGAGCTCCAAAGAGCACTTTTCACAAAAGTCCTCACGGCAGTGCGGGAAGAACGAGAGAGAAATGCGAGACGCTGGCTAGGACATTCAGTGATTCACAGGCTTGTCATATTGTTCACGCTGATACTGGCGCTTCTCCCCACCAGAGGCATTGGTGAGGAAGCGCAGAAGCTTAGCTCGGAACTTCCCTCGGAGTCAGTGGAGGCGGTACTCGTGCTGGATTCTTCGGGGAGTATGCGTTTGACGGACCCCAAGAAGCTGCGAGACGAAGGAACGAAACTGTTCACCCAGTTTCTGAAGCAAGGAGACAAACTTGCCATTGTAGCTTTTGCCGACACAGCCCGGGTGTTACGTCCGCTCTCCGAATATGATCCAGCACAACAGTCGGCAGTCCAGAGCAGCATTGAGCAGGTGGGGCAAGATGGCATCTATACGGACCTATTATCCGGGGTAGAAGCTGCGGCGAAGATCTTAAGGGAGAGCACATCGCATGATGGAATGCGGGTGGTTGTGCTGCTCTCTGACGGAAAGATGGAACCTGCGCAGCAGTTTGGTACGGCCGATAGCCGCACTGATGTGCTCCTTAATGAGCTGCTCCCGGAGCTGAAGGCCGAAGGCATCAAGGTGCATACCCTTTATTTCAGTGAGATGGCCGATCAAGGACTCTTGCGCCAAATTGCCGTGGCCACTGAGGGAGTGAATCTGTTCGCGGCGACGGCCGAGACGATCCATCAGGCATTTGCCGATCTATTCCTGGCAGTGAAGAAACCGCAGGTGCTCCCCTTGACCAGTAAAGGCTTCAAAATCGACGGCGATGTGGAAGAGGCCACCTTCTACATCAGCAGAGATGGAAGCGGGGATATTTCGATTCGTTCTCCAACGGGAGTTGTCTATAACGCGGGAGCAGTAGCTCCAAATCTCAAGTGGTTCTCCGGTCAAAAGTTCGAGGTGGTTACTATACATGCTCCCGAGGTGGGGGATTGGGTGATTGATGGAGTGGCACAGAACGACGGATTCGCGACAGTGCTGACTAATTTAAAACTTGCCAGCGATTTCCCGGCCACGATCTTTTCGGGCTCCGAGGCGCTCATTCAGGCGCGACTATTTGAGGCGGAGAAGCCGGTTGTATTACCGCGCATGTCGGGGAGCATCGCCTTTGGTTTCAGAATCTCTCCGACCGATCGTATCGCAGAGCCCATCGAGAAGGATTTTTTGGTTGATGACGGCACGAACGGCGATCTTGTGGCAAATGACGGCGTGTTCTCACGAAAAGTTACCGTATTTGAGGAGGGCGAGTATAAGCTAGTGGTGATAGCGCGCGCTCCCACGTTCGAGCGCAGCCAGCAGATCTCCTTCCGTGTGCGTCCCCGCATGGTGTCTTTGTCAATCACCAAGGAAGCAGTGCAGCCCCCTGCTCAGGCAGGAGAGGATGCGCATGGAAAGGAGCACGCAGGCGAACATAAGGAAGAGAGCCCTACGGGAGATAGTCCTAAGTTCCTAATCACCTTGAGCGAGGAGGCGAGCCAGCTGCAAAAAATCAATCTCAAGCTGATTGCAGTGGATGCCGAGCGCCGCAAACTGATTCTGCCTACCTCTAAGGCGGATACGCGGGGGCTGCGCTACACGGCTCCCGTGGCGTTGCTGCCTGCTCCGGGACCATACGAGCTTCAGGCGCAGCTCACCGGGGAAGCCAAGCGCGGTAAGCCCGTAAAAGAGGAAAGTTTACCCCTCCACTACACCCATGAGGTTCATGGGGAAGCCCCTGAGGTAGCGATCGTACTCGAAGAGCCGGCCCAGGAGGAGGAGCAACCGGAACCCTCGATATTTCCCTATCTCCTTGGAATGACCCTTTTAATCCTGTTGGGCGCGGGGGCTGCATTCCTGCATGCCAAGAAGTCTAGTGCGCAAGGTGCTTCGGTGGTACCGGAAGCCGAGGCAATCGATGACGTGCTGGAAGCGCTTAAGAAGCTCGAGGAAATAGCACAGAAGACCACTATCGACGCTGACGATCCGTTGATCGTTGATGAAAGTATTCAGCTGCAGATTCGAAAGGGAGATAGTCCGGCTATCTCGGGTGCGGTGACCTCTGCGGGTGCAGCTGCTGCCGAGGGGCAGCCTGCTGCACAAGCGCAAGGAGCTGCGGCTCCGGAAGGTGAGGCAGTGCCGCAGCCACAAGAAGAAAAACCGGCTGAGGGTGAGAGTGGCGCATCGAGCTGAGAGGGGGAGACTCAGACACATATTTTGTGGTGAAGCGGGCGATGGGTTCGCAGGACGAGGGATAGGGACGCGATGGGATTAGCAGTGCTCATCATACTTGGAATTATCGAGGGAGCTGCCTTGGCGGCAGGGCTCTTCGTTCTGCTTAAGAAACAAGGTAGTGCTGCGGCCAGCGCCCTCCCGGGATTGCTCAAGGTGCAGACGGAACGCAAGGACTTGGCGGCCAAGTTTGATACCCTCTTTGGTGGGATGGTCGATGTCGGTTCGCTGCGCATTCGGATGAAGGAGCTGCGAGGGTTTCAGGAGTCCTTAAAAGCAGAGCGCGGACGAATCACGATTACGCAGGCAGAACTTGAAACCGTAGAGAACCGTCTGCGTGAGCTTGAGGAGATAGAGCGTGAACTGGAAGCGAGCGGCCTCGAGACCAAAGAGGAGCTTACAATTCTCCGCCGCAAGGCGCAGGAGCTCGTTCAGCAGAACGAACAGCTCAAGTCGCAGATTGCAAGCTCTTCAGAGCAGATGGAGAAAGTCCTCAAAGATTTGGAGCTTTCCTCCGAAATGCAGGGGCAGATCGATGCGATGAAGGCCGAGCTTCTAGAGTGTGAGCAAAAGACGACGGAGTTAATGACGCTGATCGAGCAAGGCAATGAGCAGTACTTGATTATGAAGCGACGCTATGACGCGCTGGATATCGAGTATGCCCCAGCTGTATGAGAAATTCTCCGAAGCCGAGGCGCTTGCCAGCGCAGCGAAGGGCTGATCGGCGTCGACCGCAAAGTTGGTACTGTATATGTTCTCCCCGCCAAGTGTAGGCGGGCCGCGTGCGGGTGCATGACGTGGAACTCATTCGATGACAATACCAGTGCAAAGTTCAGACTACTTTTCTGTCGCCGGTGTCACGCCGCTGACAACCCTCGCCCCCGGTGCCTGTGTTCACATTATCGGTGTAGGAGGAGTAGCCATGGCGCAGCTCGCGGTTGCACTGAGTGAGTGCGGCTACCGCGTTTCAGGCAGTGATAAACAGCTCTACGAGCCGATGCGATCATTCCTCAAAGGATCCGCCGTACAGGTGGCCGAGCAGTATAGCCCGAATAATATCAGCAAAGATTTGGATCTCGTCGTCATCGGCAACGTGGTGAGCTACGGTCACCCCGAGGTCATGGAGGTAGAGCGGCTGCGCATACCCTACACCTTGTTCCCACGCTGCCTCTATGAATTGATAATTCAGGGACGTCACTCGATAGTGGTTTCCGGAACTCACGGAAAGAGCACCACTACTGGTCTCCTTGCGGTAGCACTGCGGTTTCTCGGGGCAAAGCCCTCATTCTTCGTGGGAGCGGCGCTGCAGGGTCTGGAGCGCAGCTTATGTATTGATGGGGGGGCGGTGAGTGTAGTGGAGGGTGATGAGTACGACAGTGCTTTTTTCGCCAAGGTCCCGAAGTTCAACTTTTACAAGCCGCAAAGTCTCGTCGTGACAGCTATCGAGTTCGACCATGCTGATATTTACTCTTCGCTGGAGGAGATAAAGCAGCAGTTCAGGGCGCTCATCGCTGCGATGCCCGCGGGTTCACTGGTTGCGTGTTGCCTCGATGATGAAGGGGTTCGAGAACAGCTCGCGCTGTGGCGCTCTCACCCCAATGCACCACGATTCGTTTCTTACGGGGTCAGTAAAGATGCGGATGTACGCATAGTGAATTGCAGCTATCACGACGGCTTCCAAGAGGTGGAACTATTCGACTCCCGGCGCCACAAGGCGCTCAACCTGCAACTGCAGTTGGCAGGTTTGCATAATGCCCGTAACGCCGCTTCAACATACATAGTGCTTGAGGATCTGGGAAACGACGATCCACGCATTGTCGAGGCCATTCGCAGCTACCGAGGGGCCAAACGCAGACAGGAGATACGGTTCGATCAAGGCGCCTGCACCTTAATTGATGACTTTGCACACCATCCTACTGCAGTACGTGAAACGATTGCGGCGGTTCGCCAGCGCTTCCCCGGGAGGAGAATCCGGGCGGTGTTTGAGCCGCGGTCTAATACGAGCCGCAAGAAGGTGTTTCAGAGTGAGTACGTGAGCGCCTTCGCGACCGCTGATGAAGTGGTGTTGAGCTATGTGACACCGTCGGTGCATGACACGGCGAACGATCTGCTCGACGTGCGTGAGCTGGGACAGGCAATTGCACATTCAGGGAAACCCGTGCAGGTTCTGCCAGACCCCGCGGCGATTGCCGAGCACCTGCTTAGTTCTCTGAAGAAGGGGGATCTCTTACTTATAATGTCAAATGGTAGCTTTGGCGGACTCGTGCAGACACTAGCGGACAGACTTCCCAGCGCAGCGTCTTCAGTGTAGTGAGAAATTTACGTAGCCCAAAAATGGTGTGAACCAATCCGCAACCTGGCTCTTGGTTCAGCTTCATCCGCGATAGCGGCTAGGCGCCCCAATTCATAAGGTTCACCCGCTCAAAGGTCGATACTCATTGTCGGGTTTAGAGCGGTTCTTAGGTAGAAGCGCTCCTTCGCACACGCCGTCGAATCGAGGGTGGACGAAGCTTCTAATGTGTAGTGTAGGTTGCTATGGGTAGGCGAGCCGTGTACTGCCGCGCGCGAGCGAAGCGTTGTGTTCATGGGGCCGGGTGGCTTCTCTTCCTTCAGCTGCTACTGCTCATCGGCTCTTTGATGCCACAATCGAGCAATGCGGCACCATCGAACCCGATTGTGTTTGTGACCCAACCCCCCTGGCCGCAGGACTTTGGCACCGCGAATGCGACGTTCGGAAATCACCTCGCTACGATGGCGGCAGTTCCACGGGGCGGCGACCTATATATTCGATATCCGAACGGCACACTTAAAAACCTCACTCAGGCGGCCGGGTATGGCCAGAGCGGATTGCAGGGGGCGCAGGCTATAGCGGTCCGCGATCCTAGTGTGCACTGGGATGGCCAGAAGGTTATTTTCAGCATGGTCGTGGGTGCACCGGCTCAGCAGTATGAGGTGAATGAGTACCGCTGGCAGCTCTATGAGGTGACCGGGCTAGGCCAGGGCGAGACGCCCGTGATAGCCAAGGTTCCGAATCAACCGGAGGAGTACAATAATGTGTCTCCCACCTACGGCACCGATGATCGGATAATTTTCACCTCCGACAGGCCGCGTGGCGGAGAGCCTCATCTCTATCCCCAACGTGATGAATACGAATCCTTTCCGACTAATACGGGACTTTGGAGCCTGGATCCGGTAAGTGGCGACCTTAAGATCCTCGACCACGCGCCTTCGGGAGATTTCAATCCCTTTGTCGACAGCTTTGGACGGATAATCTTTACACGCTGGGATCATATGCAGCGAGACCAGCAGAATCGGTGTTCACAGCCCAGCTTTGAGGCCTTCAATTATGCGAGTGAAGCCGCTGATGCAGCACGGCTTGATGATGACACCGAGGTGTATCCCGAACCACGCGCTGACTGTGATGCCGATGCAGATAGCTCCTTGGGCCGACATCGCTTCAATCACTTCCTTCCGTGGCAGGTAAACGAATCGGGGGAGGAGATGGAGACTCTCAATCATATCGGGCGCCATGAACTGGTATCGTATATTCCGGCGACTTTCACCGACGATGCCAACGTTATCGAGTACTATGGCCAGTACTCCAGGGTGAACCAAAACTCGATCGAGAATTTCTTCCAGATCGCTGAAGATGCCGCACTCCCTGGACGGTACTACGGAGTAAATGCTCCGGAGTTTGGTACCCACGCCTCGGGTCAGCTGGTCTATATTGATGGCGCTCCATCACTGCCGGCGGATCAGATGCAGGTCACCTATGTCACCCACGAGGACACGGCTGGTACCGACGATACCCCGTCAGTGCACCACATCGGCATGAGCCGAGATCCTCTCCCCATGAGCAACGGTGAACTGATCGCCGCGCATGCCGCGACGACTCGGCAAGACACCAATATTGGAACTTCCAGCAACCCTGCCTCCCGCTATGACTTTCGATTGAAAACATTCGTGCCGAGCGGGGGAGTCAAGATTCCCGGAACAACGCTGACTTCGGGTATCACTAAAACCCTCTCTTTTTGGAGCCCCGACTCCCTGATCTCATTCAACAACGTGACGATGTGGGAGCTGCAACCAAAGGAGGTAGTTGCAAGGACCCGTCCGGCCGCCCGTACGACCGAGGTTCCGGCCCCCGAACAGGCCGTGTTTGATGCGGAAGGTGTGAGCGTCGAAAGTCTTAAGGATTACCTGCGTGAGAACAATCTGGCGCTCGTGGTGAGCAGGAATGTCACCCGCCGTGATGAGCTCGATAGGCAGCAGCCCATTAATCTTCAGGTCGAAGGCTCTGACACTCAAACGATACCCGAAAGCGGGAAGGTGTACTCGGTCGCGCACATGCAATTCTTTGAAGGGCTGCAGGTACGAGGCTACGGTGGTACCAGCAATCCTTCAGCGGGGAGAAGAGTGCTGGCTCAGATTATGCGCTCTATCGATTCCAACCCAGAGAATCCAAGCGGCCCTGCCGGAAGCGTGGCCATCGCCGCAGATGGCTCGATGGCGGCCTTTGTCCCGGCGCAACGAGCGCTCACCTACCAGATGACCGATGCTTCGGGGAAGGGGATAGTGCGTGAGCGATTGTGGCTGACCTTCCAGCCCGGAGAGATCCGCGTGTGTGCTTCATGTCATGGCATCAACAGCAAGGATCATCAAGGGAACTCCGGCCCCCAGAACGAGCCTGATGCACTACGCGCGTTGCTGCAGCAGTGGCGTGACGGGCCTCAAGGTGGCGATGATGACCTGACATTGAGTGTGCGCACAGCCAAGGGCGGAGCACGTTCAGCGACTTCGCGGCAGAAGCTTAGATTGCGCGTGGAGAGCTCAGCGCAGAACGAGGGTGTGCAGTTTTCGATTCAAGCCACAGTTGGGAAAACTGATTGCGGCGAACTTTTTGCGGCGGAGACAGAAAGTTCAGGCACCTATACCCGCGCGTTTAGAGCCCCAAAGGTCTCTAAACGCATGCCGATACGCTTCTCTGTTGTCGTAAGTGGCGAGGAGGAGAGCAGCGCCAGAGTCACGGTGCGACCAAATGGCAGTGTGCTCCCGCGCCGAAGTCCCGCGGCTGTGTGTGCTCAGCTGCAAAAGCTGTAAGAACTCAATACGCAATAGGTATACCCAACGGACTTCGCACAGCACGGGTATCTATGAAACTATCGAGCGAGGCGAAGCACTGTGAGCAATGCCTCGAAGGCTTTGGCTCGATGGCTGCGCCTGTTCTTCAGCTGCGGGTCAAGCATGCCCCAACAGTCGCCCTGCAAATCCTGGAATATCGGATCATAGCCGAAACCCTGTGTCCCTCTTGGCGCGCTGAGAATCACGCCATGCGCTCGTCCGGAAGTAGCGCCAATCACCTCACCGCTGGCGTTGACTACGACAAGTCTTGACTCGTAATAAGCGGATCGATCGGATGTTGGCAGGGAGGCGAGCGCTTCGAGCAGGCACTGATTGTTCATGACATCGATACTTGATCCCGCCCCAAAACGCTTGGCAGCTTGCGCATGCACCGGGAGCAGGGAATAGCGAGCGCTGTATATCCCCGGGGCACCGCCTAATGCGGGTACACATATCCCGGAGTCTTCTCCGGCGAAAAAGGTATGCGGGGGGAAGCGCGCTGACTCACATTCTGCGGTGGCCCGCGCCTTTATCAGGGCATTATCGAAAAACGTGCTGCCCGTTTCTTCGGGGCTTGCAACGTTGGAGAAGACGAGATGAAGAGATGAGCCCTCAAGCAGTGCTTGAATCTCTCTCCTTTTCCCGGGATTGCTGGTGCCAATGACGAGGGTGTCGAGCATAAACAGGGTGACTCAGAGCATTTCCTGCGGATCAATATCGAGCGTCAGCTTGATGCCCGGAATTTTACGTTCCGCAGGGAGCAAGAACTTCATGAAGCGCACGAGTTCAGAAGGGCTGCGGCCTTTGACCAGCATGTGCCAGCGCCACTGGGCCTTCAGTCGGGTAAGCGGGCAGGGAGAGGGGCCTAGGATCTCGATGTGCACCTTCTGGTTGCTAAGCCATTGCTCGGCCGCTCGTCGCAACGAGATCAGGCAGTCGCCAGGTCGTTGAGCTTCAGCGCCGGAGGCGATAACGCGTAGCACTCTAGAGAACGGAGGATATCCAAGTGCGCGCCTCGCGCGTAGCTCCAAAGCTGCGAAGGTTGAATAGTCTTGCGAGGCCGTTGCCATGATAGCGGGATGCTTCGGCACGCGTGTCTGCAGGATCACATGACCGCCTTTCAACGCACGACCAGCTCGCCCGGCTGCCTGGGTAAGGAGCTGGTACACCTTCTCACCCCCTCGAAAATCAGGCATATGCAATCCCACATCGCAATCGACGATACCGACTAGCGTCACGTTCGGTAGATCGTGGCCCTTAGCGATCATTTGTGTACCCACAAGAATTTGAGTGGTGCCGCTGCGTACCGAATCGAGAATGGCGCGATACTGCTCGATATTCGAGGCTGCATCGCGATCCAGGCGGGCTATTTGCGCTTCGGGGAAAAGCTGTTGCAGCTCTTCGAACACGCGCTCGGTTCCCGCACCGCGTTCCTTGAGAGGGCTTGGCTCGGTTCGACGCTGCAGTCTCGCGTTCTCCTTTTCACAGGCGGGACAATGTTCGGGAATGTGCATCGAGAGGCCGCAGTAATGGCAGAGCAACGAGCGGAGCTCGCGATGCAAGGTAAGCGAGACACTGCAATTAGGGCAGCACAGCACCTCCTCGCAGCGTTCGCACTGCAGGTAACTCGCGAACCCTCGGCGATTGTATAGGATGAAGGCCTGTTCGCCGCGCTCAATAATGCCCTGCAACTGCTGCATGAGAGGAGGTGAGACGTGCGGGGAACACATCTCCCATGGTTTCAAATGATTCAGGTCAACGACTTCAATCTTTACCCCCGAGGCCTGCGAAGGGCGGGCCGGGAGTGAAAGCAGGGTGTACTTTCCCTGCTGCGCATTCCACAGCGATTCCATAGCCGGTGTTGCCGAACCCAGAACGGCGGGGCATGCATGTAAACGGGCGCGCAAGACTGCCATATCTCGCGCGTTGTAGCGCAATCCTTCCGATTGTTTGAAGGACGCGTCATGTTCTTCGTCCACGATGATGAGACCCAAGTTTGGTACGGGAGCGAAAACGGCTGAACGAGCTCCCAGAGCGATGAAACAGCGTTGGTTGAGCAGTGCGCGCCAGGACTCCCAACGTTGCCTCGGTGGCATAGCGCTATGCAGCACCGCGATGGCGTTTCCCAATCGGCCGCGAAATCGGTCAACCAGCTGAGGAGTGAGAGCGATCTCCGGGACAATCACCAGCACCCCCTTCCCCTGTGCAAGGGCCGTGCGGATAGCCTCAATATACACTTCGGTCTTGCCGCTGCCGGTGATGCCATGCAGTAGAAAGGTGTGGGGCTTAGTTGCACCGAGCGCAGCAGAGATTGCCTGCAGCGCTTCTTGCTGAGCCTGATTGAGTGCCACTTCTTTGCTGGCCCACTCTGGCACCGGTGCGGTGTCCTGCCAGCGTTCGTCTCGGCAGCTTTGAACCTCAACGATGCCGAGTTCGCACAGTCGCCTAATCGCTGCTGCACAACCGGGGACCCGTCTTGTCAAACTCTCATATGAGATTCCGCCTGCTGCGGAGGCGAGCAGATCTACGACTGCATGTTGTTTTTTCCCGCGAAGTCGTTCCGTTGGTTGCTGTCTGAGAAGTACCGTACGCTGCTCTCTGGGAGGGGTTGTAGGGGGAACAGCCACGTCAATTACATTGGAGACGGTGTCACCATAATATTCAGCGACCCACTCGAAGAATTTGAGCTGATCCTGGGCAAAGCAGGGCTGGTTCTCCTGGGAAATAGAGACCGGTTTAATTTGGTATGCGGTTTGGAGGCGCTGTGTGTCCGCCGTTTCGCGTGCAACTACGTACCCGCTCGCCTTTCGTTTGCCAAGGGGTACGGCCACCCGGTAGCCGATATCGATGGTGTGTTCGAGCTCTTTGGGAATGAGGTAGGTCAGGGGATCTTGCAACGGGGGCACGAGAACGTGGGCAAGAGAATCCATGGCAGCTCGTGTAACGATGTGAAGACCTGAGGGAGGATCTTGACCGTTCTCTGACTAGAAATCAAATGCTGTGTGGATCTTAAACCTATGGGTCAAGTGGGCGGACTTTCTTCTGCTGTAACGGCGCTGCCACATGCCGGACCTATTGCATAATTAACGAGGAATTTTCGACAGGGTGGAGCAACCCGCTTATGAGTAATAGTAATCCGTTGTTTGGTCTGGGGCATTATATAGTGCTCAGGCATCTTCCTGCATCGTCATAGCCCATCATCCACTCTAATATATGTTGCAACAGGTATAGGCACTCGTGTAACCGAGGCGGAGGCTGCCGTCAGGTGAGAGCACCCCTGCGGGTCACGCACTTCGCCCTCTCGAAAGGACTCTGAAGAACCATGGGAATCAGTAGTTGGTTGTCAAATCTGGTAAGGCCCGCCGAATCCCTTGTTGCTGTTGATATCGGGGCAAGCTCCATAAAGCTGTTGGAGATGGATTGCAGCACTCAACCTTACACCATAGTTGACGCTGCCATTCGACCCACCCCTGCGGACTGTTTCAACGGTTACGTACTGTCACGACCGGAGAAGGTGGCAGAGGAACTCTCCATGCTGCTCTCGGAAGGACGCTTCGCGGGCAAACGCGTTGCCATGGCAATGCCGGCTCCTGCGGTATTCACCAAGCGCATTAAGACTGCTCGGATGAAGCTCTCAGAGCTGCGGGATAACATCGTCTTTGAGGCACGCAACGTGATTCCGCACAATATCGAGGCGGTAAGTCTGGACTTTCATGTGATTGGTAGTGCAGGCAAGGGTCAGCTGGATGTGCTTGTAGCGGCGGTAAAAAACGAGGTGCTTGATAGCTATATGGCCGCACTTTCCGCTGCCGGCCTTGGGGCTGGAGTAGTCGATGTTGATTATTTCGCCGTTCAGAACGCCTATGAATTGTCGAGCCCTGACTCCCTAGCCTCAACCGTGGTCCTGATTCACATGGGACATCGCTATAGCAGCATCGGCATCTGCAGGAATGGCGAACCTATGTTTAATGGCGATATTCAGGTGGGGACCAAGATGCTCACTGATGCATTGGTGGAGAATCTTGGTGTGACAGTGGAGCGAGCCGAAGAGATCAAGCGATCTATTGCCGGCGGCGCCGAGGTCAGCTTGGAAGAGCGCGAGGCGTTGAGCGAAGTATCCTCGCACATTGCTTTTGAGTGTAATCGCCAATTGAGCTTCTTTTGGAATGCATCAGGAGCGGACAGCGGAATCGAACGTATTCTTATTTCGGGAGGCGGGGCGCTATTCCCAGATCTTGTAGCCGAGGTTGCGCAGAAGACCGGCATCGAAACATCGATTCTTCAACCGCAGATAGGACTTACTCTTGGCGATAATGTGAATCAGAAATCGATGCAGACCCTGTGGCCCCTGATGTCGGTCGTCATAGGACTGGCTTTTCGGGAGCCGGGAGATCAAGAGGATCCGGAGATTGAAGAGTAGAAAAGATCACACATTGATGAGGCACGGATGATACGCATCAACTTGCTCGGAGAGTCTGCAGTTCAGGATAATTCCGGGAAAATATTCGTGATCGCCTATGGGGGCTCGGTTGCTCTGCTGATAGTGGTGCTGCTCGCAGTGCAGCAGCTTATCGCTTCGGGGGTTTCAGACCTGACGATGGAGCGCGATCAACTGAAGAAACAGCTGGCCGCCCTTGAAGAGCAAACGACTGAGGTACGCGATCTGGAGAAGAGAAAGCTGGAGCTCGATGAGAAGCTTGGCGTTATCGCCAAATTGAAACTCTCAAAGAAGGGCCCTGTGCGGGTGCTTGATGAGATCAATGTCGCCATCCCTGAGAAAGTGTGGATCAACGATATGAAGGAGGTGAAGGGACAGCTCAGTATATCGGGGATTGCATTGGATAATCCTTCCATAGTCGAGTTCATGAAAAATCTAGAGCGATCGCCCTACTTCTTGGAGGTGAACCTCAAGGAGACGGCACAAGCATTCATGGTGCGTCAGCGCGGACGCTCCCGGCAATCATCGTCCGCCAAGACAAGCAAGCCCGGCAAAGGTTCCGGCAGCGATTTAGATGCGCCCTACACGTTGAAGCGCTACGACGACCTTTCACCGGAGGAGCAGCAAGCCTTCGATACCGATAAGCCAGGGTACGGAAACCGGGTGCGCAGCTTTACGCTGCAGTGCACCATTTCATACATGGGGCTTCCTAAGGTGGCTGCGTTGGTGCAGGAACCGGCTGATTCGAAAACAGAAGGGAAGAAAAGTTAGCCTCATTTTCGTGGCTGGGCTTGATGGGATTGAGAGCTTCCGATCCTTCGAATAGCGGCTTTGATTTGATGGAGTATTGATATGCATCCGGCGCTTGAATCTTTGGCCAACAGACCGAGAGGGCAACGTTTAGCCATCTTAATTGGCACAATACTCGTTGTAGGCTTTCTGTTCTGGCAGTACAGCCTCTCACCGACCGTCACCGCGCATGAAGAGTTGGGAGTCGAAGTTGAACGCTTGCGCTCAAAAGTGACCCAAGAAACCAGAATTGCCCGAAATCTCGAGAAATATAAGGCCGAGGTGCGGGCTCTCAACGAGGCATTTGATGAAGCGTTGAAGGAGCTGCCAGATAAACGCGAGATACCCGATCTGCTTCAATCCGTGAACAGCCTGGCGCGAGATGCTGGTCTGGAGATCGAGTTTTTCCAGCCTCGACCGGAAGGTATCAGAGATTTTTATGCGGAGGTGCCGGTGTCTATCTCGGTTGGCGGCACCTACCATCAGGTTGCCGCATTCTTCGATGAGGTAGGGCAGATGCAGCGCATCATTAATATCGGTGACATTGCGATCGCGAACCCCGTGTTCAAAGAAGACAAAGAGATTCTGGGAGTGGGCGCGCAACTCGAGTCCATTCCATTGAAAACCACCTGTACCGCAACGACGTTTCGATTTTTAGACGAGTCAGAACGGCCGAAAGTGGGCGAGGGCAAGGACGCCAAGGGCGGACGCAAGCGCGGCAAGAAAGCGACGACCTAACCGCAAGTTTCAATCTTAGTAACAGTGTTCTACTGCGTTCGTTGCAATTGAGGGCCGTACTCTGTTTTTAGGCGCAACCTCAAGAAATCTGAATGCATTCAGGATCAGCAGCTCATCGAAGTAGGAGTGTGCTCGTGGCAGCGTGGAAGGGCGCTCGTGGTTGCACCTTTGCTGGTAGTAGCCGAGGCAGCAGCCCGATCGTTGCCATCTGCACGGGCAAGGAGGGGTGATAAACCGCTTTTTTGTCAGTAGCTTAGGGAAATTTGTTATTGACACTACGCGAGCTTGTCTCTAATTGTTCGAGAGCAAGGTCACGTCTTCTGATTTTGTAAGGGGTTACTGGGTCAGTTCGAGAAAGGTTTGGTGATCGCGTTGGTTTAACCTCCCTACCAAACTCTTCTCAGTTATTGCTTGCATCGCAGTCCCCTGTTGGAGGAATCACTGGCGTTGGATTTGTTCACCGCGAGTGGATTGCCAACTTCGAACGAGGTATACGGGTCGGGTAATGCTTGACTCGAAATTTGGGGAGCTGTTCAGGCAGTGTCCATGCAGCTCCTGATGCGATGAGATGCGCTCATCTCCGCAACGCTCCGATGGCAATAACCGCTCGGGGTCGTGTTTCGGTTTAGTCTGGGAAGTGAAAAGCTTTGGTGTTGGTTGATATGGAGTGCCCATGAAGGGGAATTCAGGAAGAACATTCGCACAGGCGTGTCGAGTGGTGGCTGTTCGGTATGGTTCTCCGGCTTTGTTGCTGGGAGCGGTATGTGGAGTGGTGTGCGGCTGTGCCTCACGCCATCCAAGCGCCATCGATGCCGCCGGCCTTGAGAGCGACACGTCCAATGGAGAGACGACCGAAGTCGCCGCGACAACAGCGTCATCTATCGCCCCGCTCATTGAGAATCGCCGTTCCCTGCTTGAGCCAGCCGCTGGCCATGTCGGGTTGGCGTTCGTCGATGGTACCGGCTACGAGGCGGTGATAGTTGAAGGCGCTGATGCCACTACCGGCTATAAGGTGACCGAGCTATCCGAGCCAGCGAGGGTAGTGCTTGATCTTTCCGGCGCCACCTTGCCTGGAGGTAAGGTGTATGACCTCCCTGAAAGTTCAGTTATCTCGAGGCTCCGTACCGGCACCCACCCTGATAAGACCAGGATAGTGTTCGACGTGAAGGGTTCGCTGAGCGGATCGCCCGTTGCGGAGTGGAGCAATGGCGCGCTGGAGCTGCGCTTCCCGACCCAACCGACTATGACCTCGCTGGAAGCTGAGAGTTCCCCATCGGCTGACATGGCATCAGCAAGCGTGCCGGATACGTCTTCGGCATCAACCGAGACGCTGGCCGATGAAGAGATGGCCGGAGCAATTACACCTGCCGAGTCGATTTCAACTGCGTCGACCACCTTGCTTGGATTCTCAATCGAGCCAATTGACGGCTCCCAGAATATGCTGATCGCAGAAACCAGCACTCCTTCTGAGTTTTCACTGAAGCGGACTGCCCCCTCTGAGTACGTGTTGACGCTACAGGGCGTTTCGCTTGGCGAGCTGCCGTCGGAAACCCTAGTCGCGCCGCCATCTGCAGGCGCAATTCGGTCGGTCCGGCCCGTAACTCAGGGCGGGAGCACCACACTGCGCATTTTCACCGCTCCGACGGTGTCACTAAGTGCGGAGTCGAGTGGCCGCAAGATCGTTGTTGCGAAGGCAGAGGGTGCCTACGCGGATATGAGAGCGCAGGCTCCTACCAATGGTGAGGCAGCAAAGGAAGGTGCCGCTGCAGCGACCGACAGCGCAGCCGAGGAGACAGCAACCGCAGCATCCAATCCTGCAAGCACGGATGAGTTTGCAGCGCTGCTTGACGAGACCCCGCGCTATACGGGTCGTTTGATATCTTTGGATCTGCAAGACACTGACATCGATAACGCCCTCCGTATTATCGCAGAGGTGTCGAACCTCAATATCATTGCAAGCGATGATGTTGCAGGGAAAGTAACATTGAGGTTGATTGATGTTCCATGGGATCAGGCTCTCGATGTGATCTTGAAGACCAATGGTCTGGACAAGGTGCAAGAGGGCAATGTTGTACGTATTGCCCCTGTTGAGAAACTGCGTGCCGAACGCGAAGCACTCAAACAGGCGCAACAGGCTGAAGAAGAGCTCGAGCCGCTTGGGGTGAAGTACGTACGGGTGAGCTATGCACGGGCGGCGGAGCTCAAGCCGTTGGTTGAGACGGTGCTCTCGGAGCGCGGCTCGGTGACCTACGACGACCGCACAAATCAGCTCATCGTCAAGGATATCCGTAAGGGTATTCGCAACGTGGCCGAGCTCGTCACCAAGATCGACCTTAGAACTCCTCAGGTGCTGCTTGAAACTCAGATCGTTGAGGCCAGCCGATCGCTTCTGCGCGACCTTGGCTCTGAGATCGGTTTCTCAAGCATTCAATCGCCTGCTACAGGCAACGCTACGGGGCACAACTTCCCCAACAGCGTGGTGGTTGGCGGTAGTTTAGCTCCGGGGGGTGTGGGCTCTGGATTCCCAGCCGCGGTAAGCGCTTCTGAGGGATCCGCCGTGTCGCTGCTCCTGGGTAGCGCAGACGGCACCCTGTCATTGTCGGCACGTCTCACTGCCTTGGAGCAGGAAGGACGGGTTCGCATCATCAGCCGGCCCGCAGTTGCAACGACCAACAACAAGCAGGCGGTTATCAAGAGCGTGGAGAAGATTCGCGTGAAGACCCCGGATGGCGGTCTCTCCGTGGCAACCGGCCAGGGTGCTACTGCGGCCGGTAATTCGACCACCGCCACTGAGGCCATAGAAATCGGTATCGAACTTGAGGTCACTCCTCAGGCCTCCCCCGATTACTACGTACTGTTGGATGTGCGCGCTAAGTCCAGCACCTTCGGCGACCGCGAAGTGGATGGGATCCCATCGGAAGTTGAGCGCAGTGCAAATTCGACTGTGCTCGTATCTAGTGGGCAAACTTTTGCAATGGGCGGCATCTATAAGATCACTGATCGGGATTCGGTCAGCGGCGTGCCGTTTATCAAAGATGTACCGGTGCTTGGAACCTTCTTCCGCCGGCAATCAGTAGATAACAGCGATGAAGAGCTCCTGTTCTTCATCACCCCGCGCATCATTGAGGGAAGTTTTGATGATGCCGCAATGAAGATGGCCTCGTAGTGAAAGTTAGTATTAAGGGACCGATAGTATGAAACTCGCGCAGCTCTGTAAGTACCTTGCCCTTGGTGCCCTCGTCACCGGATTTTACGGTTGCGGCGGCAGCAGCGGCAACGACCAGGGAACCTCATTCACAAACCTTGGATTCTTCGTGTTCGATGATGACGAGGATTTCGAGTGTGGAGATCTTCCGCCCCAGGGGCTTTTTGGTACGGTTCAACCGCTGGGATTTTCCGGAGATCAATCAGGCGGAGTCGTTGCAGCCCTTGGGTTGCAGAATAACCTGTCTGGTCAGACCATTCGCCCAGATAGGGTGCTGCTCGACTTCTACGTTCCAGGATCGAATGTGAATCCGCCGAGCACCACCACCTCACTGGGCGGTATCCTAGGACCAGGCGATGGTACGGCTGGGGATTCTTCATCCTCAAGCAGCGGCGGCGGACAGACGGTAATTGATACCACTCTGCCTCCCTCCTTTGATTCCATCTGTAACCAGGGCTTTTACAATATTTATGTAGTGCCGCCGGCGGTGATGAGCTTTATCAACCTCAATCGAGACAGCTTCCCTGAAACTCCATTTATCATGGAAGTGCGGGTGACTGCTTCCGGTGTGACTTCAGCGGGAGATCGGCTCGAGAGCAACCAGCAGGTGTTCTTTGTAGAATTCACCCCTGAAACAACCATTAACCCAGGGTCAGCCGCGGATGATGGAGGTGAGGAAGAAGAAGAAGAGGTTCCAACGCTCTAAGGGTGACTGATTAGGATTTATACTCAATAAAGGTACCATTTATGGCTCGAAAGTTATCTTCCGTCGCGGCCTTCGGCGCCGGCTTTGTTGGAGCGCTTGCCATATCGCTCTACACCGCAGGGTGTAACTCAGGAAATACATCGGGAGGCGATGAGGACTTCTCAGGGTCTGAATTCGTAGCAGGCGAGGATACGGCTGGGCGAATCTCGGTTGAGATTAATGAAGAGAGATTGCCCGTTGCAGAAACCACTGGTTTCCATGCCTATGTGCGCAATCAGGATGACCAGCCGGTAGCAAATGTTCGGGTGACCTGTGCTACTGAGATCGGCTTAGCGTTAGTAGAACCAACCACCAGCGTTGAGATCACTGACGGTGCCGGTCAGATCAGCGGTCGCATCGGATGTGCGGCGCCTGGTTCCTTCAGGTTGGGCTGCCGTCTTCCTGGCGGGGCGAACTTCCGTGAATTCAAGACGATTGTATGTACGGGAGAGGCTCCCGCAGGCTTTGATGGATTCGCTGGTGCGCCTCAGGGCGGCCTAGGCTCAGGAGGGGTAGCGGATCCGGATGATGGCGATGTGCGGATAACCAGCGCAGTCCTCGTAGATGGGCCAAGCGAGGGATCCTCAGTGGACGTGATCGGCATATCTGATTGCGATGGCGATGTTGATACAGACGATCCGGAACCGTTCTATGACACCTCGATTAAGATATTGGTGAAGAACACCACTGATAGGGCCGTAACGCTAACCAGCCTCACCTATCGGGTGCCTAATGCAAGTGGCTCGGGCACTGCGGCATATGTGTCAAGCCCACTAGCCTTCTTAGGGAACCGTGAGGTACCGGCTGAGGGTGAGGCCACTGTGACCACGCTGTTTGCCAACGCTTCCGGCGGTGAGAAGTTCTTCACCGGACGTTCTACTGCTATCCCGTCTTCGCTAGGGTTTAGGAGTATTACCATCACCGTGCGCGGAGTAGACGGTAATGGTCGTGAATTTGAAGTTGATGGAAGCACCGTTGGTAGCTTCGGCAACTTCAATAGATGCGGCGGTTGATTATAGCAACCATTTGACCCAAGAAGGCATCGGTATGCCTCTTGAATCTTGAAACCCGCTGCAAAGCGGGTTTCTTTTTTGGTAAGTTGGAAGTGGATTCAAAGATACTTTTTTGAGACCGCTTATGGAGCTGTTGTGGCAGTTTTGCGTGGTCATGGTGAGCGGCGGCCGCATCTAAGGTCCGCTTGCCGTTTCGATAATACCTTGCGGTGGACCGTTGAGCATTTTATCCACGGAAGAGCTGAGTAACTCATGCAGAGCCCGGAAACTGAGTATACTGAGATACTGGCCTCCGATCCGGGGGATGAGGTCTTTGTCGATTATGGCGATTATCTGCGCCGCACAGGCCGACTCAACGATGCTCTACTAATTACCTTGCGCGGACTTTCCCACACCCCAGACAACTCACGGGGACGGCTGTTGCTTGCCCGATTATATTTCGAACTTGGGTTTACCCCTTTCGCAGTACGGGAGATAAGAGAGCTGCAGGCTGAGTATCCGCAAAGGAAGTTTCTAAGACAGCTCCTCTTGAAACTGGCCCCCGATGAGAAACTCAAGGAGGTTAGCGATTCCCCTGTCCAGCCCGAACCAGCTTCCAAGAGCTCTTCTGAGACCTTTGCAGAAGGTGAGTTTGATTTTGAGGCGCTAGAAGACCTAGAACATAAGGAGCAGAAGCCCTGACCTGGGAAGGGTCTGATTGGGCTCGCAGGAAAGGCGCAGGGCATAGTGCGCACCAGAACCGAATACGTGGTGGAGAGGGGGTCGCTCAGGAGCAGATACTCCCGCTGCTCTCCGCTGGAACCAGCGGGGGTGCATCGGAGCGAAAAGATCCAGGAAGAGCTTGCCCGAGGAAACGAATAACTGAATTTATTGAATGGGTTGCAGCTTCTTCCCAGCGACTAGGCGGGTCTAGAAGCTAGAGTTAACCGGGCACTTATGGCATGATGCAGCACGAAAACCGAGGAAATCTTTAGCCGTAGGGTTAGCCGCAGCGTTGAATAACGCAGTGCTTGCAGCATATTAACAAAGGCTGCACTGTCGGTGTGCCCATGAGCGCCCTTCGTCTTGAGGGTAGGGCCTCGGTCTGGCAGCGGCAATACCATTGCTGCAGTACCAGTTGGATTATATCGACCAAGGCGGGTCGGGCATAGTGAACGGATGAAGTGCATGGACATAACGGATCTCGCTAAAATCATCGCCATTCTTAAGGAGAATGGTGTGACTGAGTTCGAACTTGAACAGGAGGGAACGCACATAAAGCTAGCCCGTTCCGCAATTACCGCGGGCAATGGGGTGAATGAGCGATACGCAGTTGTACAGCCCGCAATCCCTGCGGCCGCCAACCCCCTCCCTCTCGCCGCTACCAATGGCAGTGCGGGCGCATCGGTGAACTCGGACCATCTATCAAAGGTTGAATCACCGATTGTTGGCACCTTTTATAGCCGTCCTGCCCCGGATAAGGACCCTTTCGTAAAGCCCGGCGCCACGGTCAAAAAGGGAGACACCCTTTGTATCGTTGAAGCGATGAAGCTCATGAACGAGATAGAGGCTCCCTGCAGCGGCAAGGTAGAGAAGATCCTGGCCGGGGATGGACAGGTTGTAGAGTTTGGCGAAGTGTTGTTCTTGATTGATCCGAAGGGATAAATGAAGCCGCCCTTTCGTAAGATCCTTATTGCAAATCGTAGCGAGATCGCGGTGCGGGTAATCCGCGCCTGTCATGAGCTAGGGATTAAGACAGTTGCTGTACACTCGACGGCAGATAGAGAGGCGATGCATGTTAAATTGGCCTCGGAAAGTGTGTGTGTGGGGCCCGCTCTATCTAAGGACAGCTATCTCAATGTGGCCTCAATAATTTCAGCCGCGGTGGCCACAGGCGCTGAAGCCATTCATCCGGGATATGGATTTCTTAGTGAGAATGCCTCCTTTGCCGAGATCTGTTCTAGTTGTGGTATCACCTTCATAGGGCCAGGGGTGCGCAGCATGCGTACCTTGGGTGATAAGGCGCGTGCTCGGAAACAAGCCGATAAACTCGGTGTACCCACAGTCCCGGGGGATAGTCGTGGGATGCTGGATGTAGCTGAGGCCCAAAAAGTCGCGGAACATGCAGGGTTCCCCGTCTTGTTGAAGGCCTGTGCCGGTGGCGGCGGGCGCGGGATGAAGATTGTCTGGAAGCGGGAAGATTTTGCCTCGCAGTTCACGATGGCCCAGCGTGAAGTTGAAGCCGCGTTCGGAGACGGCCATCTGCTCGTCGAAAAGTATTTACCGAAGGTCCGTCACGTGGAATGCCAGGTGATGGGTGATCGCCATCAGAATGTGATCCATCTTGGTGTGAGAGATTGCTCGATTCAGCGCCGTTATCAGAAGTTGATAGAGGAATCCCCGTCCCCGGGGCTTCCCGATGAGATGCGCGAGCAGATGCAGCAATGTGCGGTCGAGCTGGCAAAGTCGGTCGGGTACTCGAATGCGGGTACTGTGGAGTTCTTGGTAGATTTAGACGCCAAACGCTTTTACTTCATCGAGATGAACACCCGGCTGCAGGTCGAGCATCCGGTGACTGAACTGGTAACGGGCATGGACCTGGTCAAGGAACAGATCTGCGTCGCCGCCGGCCGTGAGCTCTCAGTCTCTCAGAAGGATATCGAGGTGCGCGGCCATGCAATCGAGGTGCGCATCAATGCGGAAGACCCACGGCGCATGATCCCGAGTCCCGGAGTGATTACCGCCTATCATCAGCCCGGCGGAAACGGCGTGCGGGTGGATTCGGCCCTCTACTCGGGGTATACGGTGCAGCCATATTATGATTCGCTTGTCTCAAAACTCATTGTGCATGCGCGCGATCGGGCTACATGCATCGATAAGCTGCTGGTAGCGCTGGACGAGTATATCGTCGATGGTATTCAAACTAATATCGAACTTCATAAGCGTATCCTTAATCACCCCCGTTTTCGCAGCGGCGACATTTACACCAAGTTCTTAGAAAGTGTTGATCTCTTTGCCGAGGAGAAAGCATGCGGTTCCGCAGTCTCAGCCTAATCGTTGTTATTCTTGGATTTTTGGCAGTTCCGGCGATAGTGCTCGCGCAGGGCGGGAGGCCCCGTGCGGCGATCGGGAACAAGGTGCATGAGTTCGGCTCGGTGAGTCAAGGAACGAAAGTCGAGCATGACTTTGTTATCAGGAATGACGGAGATGCGGATCTGCTCATCCATGAGGTAATCCCCTCCTGCGGCTGCACGGCCAGCGCAACGTCAGCTGAGAAGATCTCCCCTGGCTCTGAGGGGGTGATCAAGGTGAGTTTCGATACAGCGGGCTTTTCGGGGGAGAAGCTTAAAACGGTGCGGGTGCATACGAATGATCCAGACGAATCTGCCCTTGTGTTGACACTGCGTGGGACAATTGAAGCAGATGTGGTGATCGAGCCGCGCCGGGTATTCTTTGGGGATATTGTACAGGGGGATAGCGGTGCCACCCGGACGCAAACGGTCTCTGTGAAAGTTCGTGAGGGCTCAAAGAGTGCCATCACCGGCGTGCGTACCATGTCCAAGTACCTGAGCGTGAGGGAGAAGAAATCAGCGGCTCGAGAGCGCATTTTGGAGGTTGAAGTTGCCCCGGATACCCCCAGAGGCGAGCTGCGTGAGCGAATCATCGTTAGTGTGAGCGGCACACGGGAGAGCTCGATCAATGTGCCGGTATTTGCGGCGATAAAGGGACCGATTCGCCTGAAGCCCAGTACACTTTCCTTTGGCATCTTGGAGGGGCAGCAGGTGGCGTCCCGCGCGGTGAAAGTGGAGAACATCGGGGCCCAGCCTGTAAAGGTGACCTCGGCGAGATCGTCCGACAGTGCGGTGAGCGTTGCGGTGAAAGAGATAAAGCCAGGAACCCTGTATGTACTTGATGTATCGGTCGATCCAAGCCGCGTTAAGAAGGAGCTGAGGGCGTCCATTGAGGTAACCACCGATAGTAGGGATGATGAACGCCTCTCATTCACCGTATATGGCATCCTTCCCCCCAAGGCATAGCGGCCGCCCTTTCATGCCTCGATTTGCTGGCCTTTCCCCGGTGAGAAAGCCGATCTAATGGCTCTAGGGATACGCTGAATAAGTTCAGCGTATCCTTAGAGCCTCATCGATATGGCTGTGCAGCGAGGAAACGGGCAGGAGATGCGGGATTTGCTGTATCATGGCGCAATCCATATCTTGCGCGTTATTCCGCACGGTGAAAATGTGGTTCTTCGTGGTAAGGTGCGGGGCAATTCTTACTTGTGTACCTCGCGTGTTTACCCAGCCTGATAATGGCATTACCCAGTCCACGATGCGGGAAAAGGTGCTCGGAACTATTCGCTCATTCTGTCCTCCTAAAGGCGCTCGAAAAAGTGCAGCGAGCTCGCTGCGCTGGTCCTGCGGCAAGCCGGTCTGCGTTCGCAATTCCTCATACTGCTTCCCGCGGTGGGTTCAGCTGCGTCCAATATCGCGGCTACGCAGCTTCTTCCATATGATATGGCGCTCTGCACAGTGTCCAGGGATATGGAAGAGCTCCTTGGCTGCGGCATGTCTTTGCGCCGTGCTGTGTCTTGCTCATGCCGATGCAAGAGCTGACGAGGTGCTCGTAGCGACAGTACCGCTTCCCGTGGATAAGGTGCGAACTCTCGACAACAGGACCAGCGAGCTTACTGTTTTTGGGCAGTCGGCGGTCATTGCCAAGGATAAGGTAGCCCCGGCGGCCCTTAGACGCTACCTTGCCGCCGGAAGAAGAGTTCCATTTACGGCCGATCAGGTGCGGACTGTCCTTGAATCCGGCATCCAGCCGGAGTTTAGGGAAGTTGCATTTCTTACCCTGGAATCGATTGCGCGCACCCCCGATCCGAATCTTGACGGGGATATTTGGGAGTTGGTGCAGACCCTGCTGACGGACCGGCAGACCCCGCTTGCCTATTCCAAAGAGCTGCTGGTGCAGTCATGGATGACCCAGTTGCCGCGGCTCCTCCTAGGAACCTTGATCCTTCATGTGGCGACCTCCGAGCCCCGCTGGCCCAAAGAGAACATCTCGGCCTTAATCGTGGTCGCTCGGGACGGTGTCATCGCAGAGCTCGTAGCCCACGCGTCTCGTGCCGGCATGAGGGCCGATCTTGAACAGTTGAAGGCGCTTTCTGCATTAAGTGCTGAGATATTGGGGGTTCAGGATGATTTTATAAGCATATTCCGCAGAGTGTGCAGTGAAGTTGGTCGAGCCCTGGAACAGCCTGGCACCTCATCGCTTGAAGCGCTGAGATCCCTGGCCGATGCTACTGTGCAGAGTCCTTTAGTGCAGCCATTGATTCAAACGGCCTTGCAGGCCCGCTCTGAGTCGGTAGCAATGCAGGCGTTGGAGAACAAGGATGCGGGCAGCGCGCTTTTAGCCCTTTCATTTATCGACATGGATCGACGAACGCCCACAATTCACTCGCTGGTCGAGCGATCGCTGATTGAACTTGCTCCCTCTAGGACTTCGATCATTGGCTACCGTCCGGTGAATCTGATGCTCCGTTTTCTGGCCACAAAGGATGATGCGATACGCACCGCGTATATCATTGCACTGGAACGGCAGCTGCGTTCCATGGCCAAGGAGTTTCCTGTGGTGATGACGGAGTTCGACTTTTACTTGCGTCAGGTATTGTTGCTGCGAGCAGACCCCAGCAGCGAGAATGACTCTCTGCGAATTGCTTTTACTGCGCGTCTTCTGAACGAGGAGAAGTTGGATGAGGCGCGATCGATTATGCGCGAGGTTCGCACGGGAGTACCCTTTGTAGCGAGACTCAAGCTGTTTTGGGCCGAGTTTTCCAAAGACATCTGGACCTTACTATTGACGGCATTGGGATTCATCATAGTAGGTCTTGCCATCCGCATACGAGCGCGGCAAAAGGAGGTGAAGCAGGCGTCCCAGATCGAAGCTGAGGATCAACGCTCCAAAGAGGGCGCATTTCAAGGTGTGGGACTTTCGGAGCTTGAGGGGGAGGAGTCTGAGGGAGGATTTTCACTGCTCAGGCAGAGGCAGATGTTGAATCCAACCTTTCTTGAGTATGAGCGGTGTCTCACAACGATTGGTATTCATTCGCGAGCAGCACTGAGGGAGATCAAGGCTCAATACAGAAAGCGCATCAAGGATATCCATCCCGATTCAGTACGCGGAAGCAACGACGCGAGGGCCGCGGAAGAGTTCATGGAGGTGACAAGGGCCTATGATCGAGCCCTTGAGCTTCGGCGAGTGCTCGGCCTTAGCGATGAGTGAGATAGTGCTCGTACCCAGCGGCCACTCTTGCATTTCCCCCGCGCCTCATTTCCCGGCGTTGCATGAATGTTCTTGCAAAAGTTTCGCTTGATGAAAACTGCATGTGCATTCGGCGCGGTCTTTCTTTGTAATGGCGCAGCTGACGTTGAATCTCCTCCGAGAACGAACCAAGTGTTGCCCCAGCTCGCAGTGGTTCAAGGATTGAATTCGGCAGTTTGTGCTTGAGCAGGGCACAGGCCTGACGTGCGATCTCGCGGCGAATCGGATGTGCCTGGACCATCCACTCGTTGGCGCGTAGCAGCGACCAGAGCGGTCGTCCAAGTTCCAATTCGCGGCTCAGGTAGAGAAGTTGTGTAGGAGTCATAGGGCTGGGTAGGGCAAACGGCGCACCAGCTGCCGGCTCGCGTAACTTATTGAAAATACTGGAGCAATAAGGAGAGCAGGGGGGCCCAATGACCCACTGAGTGGGGCCGAATGCCCCACTCATCTGGGTAATTACGATCTATTGGGTGCCACTGAGTGAGGAGGTGTCCGACCGTCGGGAGGATCCCCCAGAGGAGGACAAGGGAGAGCGAACACCCTCAAATAAGCAGTCAACCCGATGGGTTGTCGATTGTACTTGGGAAGCACTCTCTATTGGTCTACGGTCTAGTTTTCTATTTTTCAGGTTCTGATCGATAATCAAGCGCGGCTAGGGACATGCGAGAGGTTCTGTGAACCCGGCTAGGCCCGGAAGGGAGCAACCGTAACAGCTTTCCCTCTGTGATATGGCTTCTAGCCGCATTAGCCGTTTTAGTTCCGGGAAAGTATTGATCGATCTGCTACGATCACAATTTTTCCAGCTTGATATACTCGGATTCAGTGCAAGGTAGAGTTCAAGCGATGCCCGTACAGTCCTCTGCGTCACATCTGGTTATAGCCCGAAAGTACCGTCCGGGGACCTTCGCCACGGTTACGGGGCAGGAACATGTGACACGAACATTGATGAATTCAATCCGGCGCAATCGAATTGCGCATGCCTATCTCTTTGCCGGACCAAGAGGGGTAGGAAAGACTTCGGTTGCACGCATTTTTGCCAAGGCGCTCAACTGTAAAGATCTCTCCTCGTTCGAACCCTGCCTCGAGTGCAGTAATTGCCTCGAGATCGCCCAGGGCAACAGTCTGGCGGTACGCGAGATCGATGGTGCATCTCATAACTCGGTCGATAACGTGCGAGAGTTGATAGACTCATTCCGTTCCCCGCCGCCTCCAGGCTCTCGTTATAAGGTCTATATTATCGACGAAGTGCACATGCTCAGTTTGGCGGCGTTCAATGCGCTGCTCAAGTCACTCGAAGAACCCCCTCCCTTCACCGTCTTTGTGCTTGCAACGACGGAGTCGCATAAGATTCCGGAAACCGTCATCTCTAGATGCCAGCGTCATGATTTTCGCGCCCTGTCCAACGAGCAGCTTGAGGCGCGATTAGAAGAGATTGTGAAGGCAGAGAAGCTCAAGGTGGAGCCAGGAGTGCTGCGTCTCATTTCGCGCTTTGCCGAGGGTTCCATGCGGGATGCTCAATCACTGCTGGAGCGAGTACAGTCTTTCTGTGACGATGCAATCACGGTGGCAGATGCAACGAAGGTACTGGGCACCGTCGGTGGAGAGGCGCTTTTGAGGCTTTCACGTGCAATCCTCGAACGGAACGCTGCCCAGGCGCTCGACGAGGTGCACGAGGCATTCTCGTCTGGAATTGACTCAGCACTTTTCCTGAGAGAATTCATCACGTACTGGCGAGAACTGCTCGTTGCCAAGGCTGGTGGAGAGAAGGCCTTGCGGAAGGTGCGCGGGGAAGGCAGCGATACAGTTGAGATACTGCGGCAGGTTGAACTGGTATCATTGGCGGACTTGCAGGATCTCGTGCATCTGGCGCGTCAGGGCACTGACGAGGCAATTCGGAGCGCTTTTCCTAAGGCTTCACTTGAAGCGTTGGTCGTGCGTCTTGCAACGCGGGAACCGGCGCTGGAGATGCGGAGTTTAGTGGAAGAGATACGGCGAGGCGGCAGCTCCGCAAGCCCGGGGACCCCTCGCCCGGAAGGCACTCCTCGTCTCGTATCGCACGACGGGACAAAGCCAAGGAGCAGTCCTGCTGTGCCGAGCGAACCACCGCCCGCACTTCTGGATTGGGGTGAATTTGTGAGAGCAATGGCCTCTCGCTCCCGTATGTTGGCTGAAAATCTGAAGCGAGCGGTGGTAGTCACCTTCAGTGTAAACCGCTTGATCCTGGCCGGTTCCGAATTTTTGGTAGGGGTTCTTAAACAGCCAGAGAATCTGCAACGCTTGAGAGAAGGGCTTAAGGAATTCTCGAAGAGTGAAGAGTGGGATATAAGCTTCAGGATTGAAGAGCAGCTCCCTAGCGAGTCGCTCCACAGTGTTGAGGTCAAGGCAAAGACCACGCAGGCTGCAAAGACGCGGGAGTCGGTGGCAAACCATCCGGCGGTTCGCAAACTGCAGGAGGCGTTTCCGGGTTCGAATATCGAGGAGATCAAGCTTCGGGAGAATGACTAGAACGTATCCGGAAATGGCCTTCCAAGCGCCTAGCGCGCATTTCCGGATGCGCTCTAGAAATGGTCTCATAATGGTACTTATGAGGCCACTTATAGGCCGAGCATGGCGTGCACCAATCCACGATGCGGGAGGAATGCCGGGGCAGGTCATTGAGGTGCAAGAATTCGTATGCGGTTCGGCCGATGTATGGTCCCGCTCGCATTGAACAAGTGATGCCGTATGGGTGAAGTATCGTTGTGACGGAGTTATTGCATTAAGGAGTAGGTATGGCGAAAGGATTTCAGGGGATTCCCGGGAATTTGCAGCAGATGATGAAGCAAGCGCAGAAGATGCAGAGCGAGCTTCAACGTATTCAGGATCAGGCCGACGCACTCACTGCCGAGGGTAGTGCTGGTGGAGGAGTTGTGCAGGTGGTGGCCAATGGAAAGAATCAGCTGGTGAGCGTCACCATCAAGGCTGAGGTTATGAGTGCAGGAGATGTCGAGATGCTGCAAGATCTCATCGTGGCGGCATCGAACGAAGCGCTTACTCGCGTGCAGGCGGAGCTTAAGGAATCCGTGTCCAAGGTAACGGGTGGATTGCCGATTCCCGGGTTGTAGGCTGGTGATTACGATTGCTTTTGCAAGCTTAGGAGCAGCTACCCCCGCATGATTTCTCTCCCCCAATCGCTGCAGAGACTAATTAAGGAGTTGTCGCGCCTCCCGTCGATTGGGGAGAAGACTGCGACGAGGCTTGCCTATCACCTAGTGACGTCGAGCAATGCGAATCCTCTTCAGCTCGCGGAGGCGCTTTCATCGGCGCAATCAGCGGTGCGCTGGTGCTCAACCTGCTTCTTCTTTGCAGAGGAGGGACGATGTCCGCTGTGTTCGGATGGGGGGCGGGACGGCACGATCTTATGTGTGGTTGAGAAGCCTATGGATGTGCTCGCCGTCGAGCGCACGTCGTCTTTTCGGGGCAGCTATCATGTGTTGCATGGCCTTTGGTCACCGTTGAAGGGTCGTACTCCGGAGAGTATTCGAATTGCCGAACTATTGAAGCGGGTACAAGAAGGTGGTGTGAGAGAGGTGATATTGGCTACGGGTTCGACGGTTGAAGGTGATGCGACAGCGCTCTATATCGCGCGTGCATTACGTTCTCTAGGGGTCACGGCGTCGCGATTGGCGCAAGGAATGCCTAAGGGTGGAGAGTTGGAGTATGCCGATGACGTAACGTTATCGCGGGCTCTGGCAGGGCGCAGTATCGTCACTGATAGTTAGAACTGCCTGTCCAGCTTGACTATTTTGCCCCTACGCGGGAATATTCCAGGCCGTGCCATGTAGTCTCCTTGGATACGACATGGCCGTATTTTCCAGAGTAGTTCTTAAGTCGCTCAAGTTCCCCGGTAGCTCAGCCGGTAGAGCAGGTGGCTGTTAACCACCCTGTCGGGGGTTCGAATCCCTCCCGGGGAGCCAATATTGAGGATGGTATTGGCGATGCAGCGACGAAGTATCAAATAAAAGTGGTGGATGAGAAAGGGTAGAGGCTCCCCGCGAGGAGGGGTTTGAACCTGCGCGCACGGAGGTGCGCGCGGGAGATATGGGGAATCCCATGTCGAGGCCTCAGGCCTCGACAGTGCCCGGGGAGCCAATATTGAGGATGGTATTGGCGATGCAGCGACGAAGTATCAAATAAAAGTGGTGGATGAGAAAGGGTAGAGGCTCCCCGCGAGGAGGGGTTTGAACCTGCGCGCACGGAGGTGCGCGCGGGAGATATGGGGAATCCCATGTCGAGGCCTGAGGCCTCGACAGTGCCCGGGGAGCCAATATTGAGGATGGTATTGGCGATGCAGCGACGAAGTATCAAATAAAAGTGGTGGATGAGAAAGGGTAGAGGCTCCCCGCGAGGAGGGGTTTGAACCTGCGCGCACGGAGGTGCGCGCGGGAGATATGGGGAATCCCATGTCGAGGCCTGAGGCCTCGACAGTGCCCGGGGAGCCAATATTGAGGATGGTATTGGCGATGCAGCGACGAAGTATCAAATAAAAGTGGTGGATGAGAAAGGGTAGAGGCTCCCCGCGAGGAGGGGTTTGAACCTGCGCGCACGGAGGTGCGCGCGGGAGATATGGGGAATCCCATGTCGAGGCCTGAGGCCTCGACAGTGCCCGGGGAGCCAATATTGAGGATGGTATTGGCGATGCAGCGACGAAGTATCAAATAAAAGTGGTGGATGAGAAAGGGTAGAGGCTCCCCGCGAGGAGGGGTTTGAACCTGCGCGCACGGAGGTGCGCGCGGGAGATATGGGGAATCCCATGTCGAGGCCTGAGGCCTCGACAGTGCCCGGGGAGCCAATATTGAGGATGGTATTGGCGATGCAGCGACGAAGTATCAAATAAAAGTGGTGGATGAGAAAGGGTAGAGGTTCCCCGCGAGGAGGGGTTTGAGAACCGGAAAAACTACCCCGGTCGGTGCGGTTACAGAGCCGTTCTATGTTCCTGAGTGAGATGAAACACGAGTTCTGGGCCAGAGTCATCGGCACTTACGAGGCCTTCGGCGATCAGATCTTTGAGGGCATCAAGAATCTCGACCTGAGTTCCCTGGACTGGTTCACGTTCATCTTCTTCATGCAGCTGGTAGAAATTCCGAAAATACAGGCCCTCCTCCGCTTCGGCATGACGCAAGGCAGCGAGTATCTGGGCTTTTATTGAGGAGATTGAATGTGCCATTGCAGTAGGTTCCAAGGTTCAGGATGCACCGCATTCGTTATCACTGCGCAGAGGTCATTTGAGGGATGCTTCACGCGCCTCAAGTTAAGGTTACTATATTGAGGTAAAGTTGGGTCGAAATTTATAGCTACCGGAGCTATGCACCTGAAACCGTTCGCAAATCTTTCAGGAGTGCCCCGTGAATGGTTGGCGAGACTCAGGGTGTTGCCTGGGGGCTAATGATGCGGGTGAGTTTTTCCTTCTGTGTTAAGGGGGAGTCTGATCGCAGCAGTGAGCCCTCCAGTGTTTCACCGGCAATCTGGTAGCGGGCGAGTATGCACACTCCGGTGATGCACCACGAGCTGTAGTATTGACCAGCGTGCTCTATGCCGATGCCACGGTACTTTAGTTTTCCGAGATCCCAGTCAAACCAGTAACCGGGGGTTCGATTCGAGATAGTGAGGGTACCGCGATAGGCACCGCTGTTTCCCGGACCGCGTCCTTGCACCTGATAGCTGCCAACCAGCCCCTCGTGACCGCCTGAGACACCTTTCTCGTACCCTACGCCCTGGCCATCAATGCTGAACCAGCGGCCATCGAGTACACCGTCGGGCAACAGGGCATAACTGAAAATGCCGACCGCCTTTGCACCGCGCGTCCATGAACCTAGGCCGACAAACAGACTATCCCCGTCCATCATCCCGATGCCGGAGAGTCGAATCTCGCCGGCTTCTGCTTCTACAAAGAATGCGCCGTTCTCCGCGCGAATCCTGGTACTGCCCTGATACGGGGAGCTGCCGTCTTCTAAGCTCCCGGCGACCTCCCAAGTCCCTTCGAAGGCACTGGACTGTTGAGCCGCAAGCGGTGCCGGGATAGCGACTAACAGTACGGTAAGGGAGAGCCGCAAGGATATGGGAGATAGCGTTCCGAGAAGGGCCATAGCAGCTGAACACAGTGGAGTTAGGGATCTCATGGCCTTAGTTTCCAGACGCATGGATGCTATCGGAGCACAGCTTCGCACCCATGGCAACCTGCTCTACCGCATCTTCGCCCGTCCGTAGTTGTCCAAGAAACCAGCGGTGCAGAGGAGAGGGGCCATGCGACAGCTCCGGGTGAAATGTTGCCGCTACAATTGTCCCCTCCTGGACGAGCACGGGTTCACCACGCCAACGAGCAAGGACCTTGACAGAGGGCGCATGGCTCACGATTCGAGGTGCTCGAATAAAAACCCCTTCTTGATTCTGCAAGGGAAGCCCTTGCGCTGTTGAGGCGGTGACTATACCGCTCCAATCTAGCTGCGTCGTGATAAAGGAGTCCCGTTGTCGACCGAAACCGTTTCTCTCTACGGTTACATGGAGGAGTTTGAGCGAGCGTTGGGCGGGATTAATAACACAATCAGCGAGCAAGATTGTTCCTGCACAGGTGGCAAGCACCGGCAGACCGGCGCTAATCTTTGAGTGCAAACCCTGCCAGAGCGCTTCGTCCATCAATCTAAGCATTGCGGTGGACTCTCCCCCTGGTAGTACCAAGGCATCAAGTCCTTGCAGATCCCTTGAGGCCCTGACCTCTGCGGTTGCTGCGCCACAACGTGCCATCATTGCGGCATGCGCCGCATAGTCACCCTGCAGGGCAAGTACGCCCACCAGGGGTTTATCCGAAGAGTCCGGGGGTAGGGCAGGGCTCACCATCCGCGCTCCTGCAGCCTTGATTCGGCAGGGATCGAGGAGATCTCCAACCCGGGCATGGCGGCCTTTAGGCCTCGCGAGACCCGCACAAGTATCTCGGGATCTTGATAGTGCGTTGTTGCTTCGACTATGGCTCGGGCTCTGGCAGCAGGGTCTTCGGATTTGAATATCCCAGAGCCTACAAAAACGCTCTCAGCGCCTAATTGCATCATCAGCGCTGCATCGGCGGGAGAGGCGATACCGCCGGCGGCGAAGTTTGGCACGGGCAGCTTCCCCAGTGACCTTACCTCGCGCACAAGTTCAAGAGGCGCCTTGAGATCTTTGGCTGCCGTCATCAGTTGCTCCGGTTCCAGAGTAGTGAGGTTCCGGATCTCCGAAACGACGCGCCGCATATGACGGACCGCTTCAACTATATTTCCGCTCCCTGCCTCGCCTTTGGTTCTTATCATGGCTGCGCCTTCGCCTATTCTGCGCAGGGCTTCGCCCAGGTCGCGCGCACCGCACACGAAGGGGATGCGGAAGGCATGTTTATCGATGTGAAATTGTTCATCGGCCGGGGTGAGAACCTCGGACTCATCTATGAAGTCTACGCCAAGCTGTTCGAGGATCTGCCCCTCTGCGAAGTGACCGATACGCACCTTGGCCATCACTGGGATGGATACTGCCTGCATGATCGAGTCGATAATGTCGATCGATGCCATGCGGGCTACGCCACCTGCCTTCCGTATGTCGGCCGGTACCCGTTCGAGCGCCATTACGGCGACGGCGCCTGCATCCTCGGCTATCTTTGCCTGATCCGGGGTAACCACATCCATGATCACGCCGCCCTTGAGCATTTCGGCGAGTCCAACTTTCAGGCGGAAGCTCTCGGCTGTGTGCTGACTCATAGAACACCTTCATTACGTAGAGACTATGCGGCCAATCTTGCGCCTAGCTGCGGCCTGCCGTACCTGGGCATCCCGGACCTAACGCAAGCGGCTTGATTGTATCTTAAGCCTTGGAAGTTTGCGATCTTGCAGGCTTGTGTTGAAATTAAGCCTCGAGCGCGCTAGTTTTGTATTGAATTTAACCGCTTAGCGTAAAGGTCGGCCATGAACAAATCCAATCAGAAGATCACTTTCCAGGGCAAGCCACTCCGAGTCACGGGTCGTGAGGTGCATGAAGGAGATCCCATGCCTGCATTCAAGCTGACCGGAGTTGATATGTCCGATATTGACTCTGCCTCGTTCAAGGGCAAGGTGCTTGTTCTTTCGGTCGTGCCGAGTCTTGATACCTCTACCTGTGCCCTTCAAACGAAGCGCTTTAATCAGGAAGCAGAGAAGCTCTCTCCCTCGGTACAGATCTTGACAGTGAGCATGGATCTTCCCTTTGCCCAGAAGCGCTGGTGCGGAGCTGAGGGAGCGACAAGAATCATGACGGGGAGCGATTACAAGTATCGCGGGTTCGGTGAGACCTTTGGGGTGTATTGGACGGATATGGCGCTGCTTGCTCGCGCCGTCTTCGTCGTTGACAAGGGCGGGGTTGTTCGTCATGTCGAGTACGTAGCTAACCTCAGCGACGAGCCCGATTACGCCGCAGTGTTGGCGAAAGTCCGCGAGCTCGCAGCGTAGCGCTCGGTCCACCGAGCTTCCATGAGTCGACTCATGGAAGCCATACATCGTCTTCGATGAGTATCCCTTTCCAAGGTAGTCTGGTGCTTGCTCCCTTAACCAAGGGTGGCAATCTTCCTTACCGTCGGCTGTGCAGGTTCTTTGGCGCCGACATAACCGTCTCAGAAATGGCTTATGCCAGGCAGCTCTTGAAGGGGGAGGGGCGTGAGAAGGCGCTCATTCGCCGACATCCGGACGAGGCTGTATTCGGTGTACAGATTGCTGCAGGGCGTGCCGACGAAGCGGCCAGGGTATGTGCACTGCTCGGCAGCATGCCGATTGATTTCATCGATCTGAACGTGGGCTGCCCGATTCATGACGCGATCCGTCGGGGCATGGGTTCCTGTCTGCTGCAGCGCCCCAGATCGCTTGGCAAGATAGTTGAAGCGATGGTTGCGGCCACTGCGGTTCCGATAACGGTCAAGATTCGTGCCGGTTGGAGCGAGTCCGAGATTAATGCATCGGAGGTAGTCGATATTCTCGCTGCGGCGGGAGCTTCGGCGGTGACGCTGCATGCGCGCACCCGCGAGCAGCGTTATACCAAGGCCGCAGACTGGTCGCTCATAGCAAAGATTGTGTCACAAAGCCCCATCCCGATCATTGGAAACGGCGATATCCTTACCTGGTACGAAGCACGCGATCGGTGGGACAGCTCACGATGTGCCGCGATTATGATAGGGCGTGGCGCGCTTATTAAACCCTGGATCTTCCAGGAAATAAAAACTTCTTCCACCTGGAATCCAACTGCTGCCGAGAGGATCGCTGTATATTATCAGTTGAGTTCCTATACGAAGGAGCATTTTCGTGACGATGAGAAGGGGAGGAAAAGAGCCCTTTATTTTATGCCGTTTCAGCTTGGTTTTCTGTGCCGCTACCGTTACTTGCCGGAGAGCCTGTACCGTGAAGCGGCGCGTGCCCATCCCCTAATCCAGACGAGGGCTGACGAGATGCAGGATGAGCGGCTTAAAGCGTGCCCTCTCGAACGCATGCTCTCTGATTCTGATTCACAGTTGCACCAGAGAATTGCGGAGCTGCTTTGGGAGAGCAGTGCAGAGGGCGAGGCGCTTCGGAAACTTTCTGCGTTGTCAGAGAGTAGAATAGAGAACGCGTCTGGCGAGGATCGGGTCGAAGAGCAACCGCAAGGATAGGGAAGGCCCTAGAGGCCATTTCATAAATGAGTTCTTTCTTCTGGCGTATCCTCTTTCGCCCCCCACAATATAGGGCTTTCTCCTGGGCTACGGCGGATAGAAGCGGGCCATCTATTCTATTTATGAGAGCGCTTCATAGTCTCCCGAGTCAGCGCTTCTAGAGATCCCCCTCGATCTCTTTACGCAGCTTCTCTTCCATCGCTTTTTTTACCCGGCTACTGGCACCGGAGTAGCGTTTGACCTTCGAGGTAAGATTGGTTGGGAGTGGTGCGCTCTCGAAGGCTTGAATGGCCAGCTCGTAGTACAGCTTCAGCGAATCACCCTCCAATCTATGCAGCACCTCGCACAGGTGGCGAAGCTGGATCATGGTTCTTCCAACATCCATATTCAGCGATTTGAGAAAAGCGACCCGGTCCACCTGATTAATTATATCGTTCAAAATAAAGGTAATGGCCGCCCGTTCGCGAGCTTCGGCTTTCTCCTTTTTCACCTTCACCGAGAGATCCACAATCGCGGTGAGTGCATCAACAGAGAAGGGCTCAAGGAGCACTCCGTCCGCACCGGCGAGCATGTTCGTAGCGAGGGTTGAACCATCATCGTTGGGCTTTACAATTTGGATGAAGACGCACTCCTGGCCATGCTTTGTTTGAGTCACCTCCTTGATGAACTGGCGCACCTGCTCTTCCGGATAGCGGTAGGATATGAAAACGAGATCGACCTTAAGGCCGTCCTGGAATTTAAACTTGATATCTTCGAGGGAGGGGGCCTGATGCAGTTCACCGAACTGCTGCACTGGAATGGTGCTCTCTTTAAAGCGAATCCGTCCCGACGCATCCGGATCGAGGTGCAGGAGGGAGAATTTGACGTTGTGGTTAATCACGTATCCCTAGGAGTTCGTGGCCCAAGTATGCCATGCTCCCAGCCTTCGACGGTGTACCGTTTCATGGAAGCGCTAGCCAGTGGTGGTCCTGCCGATGTTGCTGGCGGCGGCAGGATCGTCCACAGGGATCGGTTCTCTAGGATCCCATAGGTACGGGTCGGAATTTCTGCTACAAAACTTTACTAGGATCCTCAGTAATTCTCTCAGAGAATCCAGTAGTTAACGACTTTCATGGTATCGAAGACCCGACAGGTCTTGTACCGTTTGCCTGCTATTGCGTGACGGAGCCCCCGCAGCCTGGATTGGATCGTTCAGTTTTCGGGCGCTTAGCCGGGGGCAGGGCACTACTTCTTCTTCTTGTTTTGAGGTTCGATCTCCGGACTGCCCTGAATCAGAGCAAAGACGTTCGGTACTTTGGACTGATAGGTGGTGAGCAGCTCGAGCGTTCTGTTGATGGTGTTGCGCCCTTCCGACCCCTCGGCAAAGCGGGCAGTGGCGATTGAGGAGGCCTGGGGCGCTGGGGTTAGAATCGACTGGACGGTATCCTTGCACTTTATGTATCTAGGCCGCTCCGTCTGGTTGAAGGCAGCGCTTGTTTGCAGGTGAGCTGTTCGTACCAGGTACTTTTGCCGCTCCTCCATGTCATTCTCAAGCCAGTTTCGCCAGAACAGGGTCAAGTTAGGGCATTCGAAAGTGCCGTGTTTAGCGGCATGGAGAATATCCAGATTCAGGAGCGCTTCTAGAATCAGTGGACAAGTTCCTTTCTGCACGGAACAGTGCAGGTAGACGGCGTTGAGATACACCAGACCGTCTTTCGACAACGCGAGATTCTGAACACTAAGCGGATTGTGCAGGCTGTCGCGCACGGCGGTAAAGAGCGCGATGACACTCTCTTGGTGGGTTTGATAGGCGCTTTTCTGGGTTTTAATATCTTCAATTGCAATTTCCCCCATCTGCTGGGCGCAGGCAGAAGAAAGGGTGATATTCCCCAAGACTTGGGAGAAGATTGCGCATAGAACGATGGTCAGGGCTCTCATAGGGCAAATGCTAGCAAATGTTCGAATGAAGCAACAACTGCCCTCAGCGATTACGGAGCGCGATTGCGTATGAGAATAGTGAGGAAGAACGAGGTGAGATTGGAACCGGCAAGTCATGAGGATTCTCGGCGACCCGGAGTATGGAAGCGGGTGCTCTTCCCTCGTGAACTCCTCCCAGAGGGCAGGGCCCAGATGCTGAATTGGGCGGAATTGCCGGGTGGGAGCTCTTTCGCTCCGCACTATCATGAGGACATGGATGAGATTTTTGTGATCGTGCAAGGTTCAGCAGAAATGCGAGTAGGGAAGGATAGTATAACCCTTGCTCAGGGCGACGCAGTCCTTGTTGCGTGTCGGGAGATTCACTCGATGACCAATCGTACGAATGAGAAGGTCGAATACCTGGTTATAGGGCTTACCCGTGATCAGGGTGGGAGAACGATCTGTGTAGAGAGAGAGTAGATGAGGGTATCGCTGCTTGTCCTTCCGGGCTGCCTGCTCATTCAGCGGCGGCAAATACCAGAAATGCTAGAACCCCAGCTCCGCACAGGAACCCAAGAAGTTTAAGAAAGAAGCGCAGGTTTGAATCTTGAGTGGTGGAACCGGCATCCGTGCCACCCCATACGGGCAAGAGAAGCAGAGCCAGCGACACAAGTGCCAGTAGATAGCCATACAGTTGCGTAAAGAGATGATGCGCTACACTGGTGAGTACCGCGATCTCTTTGGGAAACCCTAGGAGTTGAAAGGTGAAGGCCCAGGTCCCCTCGTAAAGCCCAAATCCTCCCAGTCCGGAGATGGGCATGCTGGCGGCAAACTCTGCGGCGCAAAGCCCTATGAATGATTTGGCTATAGATAAATCGACCAGCGCATATCCACGGGGCGCCAACAGAGCGTAAAGGAAGAAGTACAGGGCCGTATACTTTAGAAATCGAACGAGGGCGGAGAGAATGAAGACCTGAGTATACACACCGGCTCGCTGTGTTTGCTCCACCGCATGTTTGGTGCGGTCAAGAAAGTCGGCAAAGCGCGACCGCAATGAATGGGCATTATCTTTGTCGTGAAAGAGATGCCGCGCGATCATGATGGCGCGTGGGAGCAGAAGCACCGCTAAGAAGCTCAGCGCGGCTAACACGCACGCCGCTATGGCCAATGTGCCGCGGAACGGAATGACATCGCCGCCTACCAGCATCACCGCAGTAAGAATGAGCGGAACAACCGCCACGATATCGAAGATGAAGGCGAGTGCGAAACTCGCGGTTGCGAGTGTAAGAGGGATGCGCAGGCGGTTGTTGACGAGATAGATGTATATGAGCTGCCCTAGGCGCGCTGGCAGCAGATCCGAGAAGAAGTTGCGCACAAGAATTATCAGGAACAACGGGATTCTCGGCACCGCAACATCGTGAATAGCGAGAAGGGTGCGATACTGCCAGGTCCTGGCGATACTTTGGCTAAAGGAGAAGACGAGAAATAACAGCACTCCTTGAAGCTTCGCCGCAGAGATCATCTCCACCACGTCATGCCATGAAATTATGGTGAAGAGGTATCGGAAGATAAATACTGTGACGAGTATGCTCAGCAATACGAAGCTTGCATTGCGAACATTCCACCATTTATTGGGGGTGGAGGGAGCGCTCACCGTTAGTTCCTCTGATCGAGTTTGCACAGGGCAGCTTCTTCATATACCCGTTGGGGGGGACTGCGCAGTTCCCATACTAACCCGAGCAAAGAGAGCGTCTTCAATATGTAATGGGTAATATCTATCTCCCACCAATAGAATCCTTGGCGCTCCGAGCCCGGATAGCGGTGATGGTTGTTGTGCCAGCCCTCACCGAGCGTAATCAGCGATAGCCAGAAGTTGTTCCGGCTGTCATCGCCGGTCTTGAAGCGTCGACTGCCGACCAGGTGTGCGAAAGAATTAATGCAGAATGTGCCGTGGTAGAGTAGTGCAGTGCTAAGGAAGAACCCCCAGGCCAGCATCTGCATGCCATTGGTGCCGAGGGCGGGGAACCACACTGCCAGCGCCTCTCCAAGAAAGTATGTTGCAGTCGCCAAGAGGAGCGGAGGTATGTAGTGGTATCTGTCGAGCCATTGAATCTCTGGATACCTGGCAAAGTCGCGCATCAACTCTAGACGCGGATGCAGGTATTGTGAGCTCATTACCCACCCTACATGAGCCCACCACAGCCCGTATATCGCCGGTGGATGGATATCTTCGGGGGTGTCAGAGTATTGGTGGTGATGCCGGTGATGCGAAGCCCACCATATGGGCCCCTTCTGAGCCGAAGTGGTTCCCAAGAATCCGAGCAGGAACTGAAACCAGCGCGAGGTCTTGTAGCTGCGATGGGCAAAATAGCGGTGGAACGCCCCGGTAATCGCGAACATGCGGACGACATAGAGGAGGACGCACATCAAAAGAGCAACCCAACTAAAACCTGTCCAGAACACCAGCAGCGCAGCGAGATGGATTCCCCAGAAAAGGAACTGTTTGAATACGTTTACAGCTCGTCGGCCGCTTACGCCGTCATACTCGTACATAATTACCCTTCGCTGATCTCGCTGGCCTTTTTGTGCAATCCATCAATTTAATTCACAGAGAGGGCGGGTGTGGCGCGCAGTTCAGTGACTTCTGTTGCAGGACTAAGTCATCTTGTGTGTGCAGCATCTGGTAGCAGGGTCGAAATGTAGATCACACGCACTCATGGTCGCTTTCGCCCACCATCGCGGCTAGCTGGTCACCCCCAACAGAGTGTGGGGACCAAAGATCAGCACTTGCCGTCGCAGGATAGCGCATCTAAGGGATCCCCGCAAAAGGGCAAACCACTCTAAGCCCCCGACACGGGGTGGTCACTCTGTTGTCCTTTAGCGCGCTTCTGGTAGGGCCAAAACTGGCGCCGGAGTCTCACTCCGAGAAGCTTGATGATGCAATCTACGTTATTGGGATTATCCAGCCGCGGCTTGATTGAATTTAAGAGTAAGCAAGGGCCCTTTTTTGCGAGCTCAAGCTATTTGGTCTTTGGTCTCTGAGGCCTACTGCAGCGTTGGCACAGTCCAAAGAACTCAAGCACATGAGAGGTTACTTCGAAGGCATGTGTGCGCTTAATTGCGCTGGTGATTCGGTCAAGTCCCCTTGGAAGATCAATGCACTGCACTGTACCGCAGCGGTTACACACAAGGTGGTGATGGTGTGCACCACCCGATGAGAGCTCGTAGTGTTTCCTTCCATCGAGAAGATCAATCTGCCTGATGATTCCTTGAGACATTAAGAATTCAAGCTCTCGATACACGGTTGTCTTATTCACGGGGAGTTTGCGTTTGCCAAGCTCCGCTATGAGCTGGGGCGCGCTCAGCGGGGATGCCGCTGCGAGGAAGATATCAAGAAGAGCTGAACGGGCCTTGGTAAGTCGATGCCCGGCAGCTCGTAGATTCTCTGAAAGGACATGTGCGGTTTTCAAAGTCACTTCTCATTATCCCCTGAAATGGGCAGCAAAATGCTGCAAGTCCTTGAAGGTATCTTGATCGGTAAGTATGCGCGGCACCTTGTTCTGCCCGCCAAGTTTGCCGCGGGCCTTCATCCAGGCCACGAACGTTCCAGGCCGCGCCGCTAAGATGCGCGGAGGATTTAGGCCGAAACCATCGGCCCGATGCGCATCATAATCTTCATTGCGTTGACGGAGCCGTTGATCGACCAGCTTCGAGAACTCTTCAATCGTGCCTCCATTTGATGGCCAAGGGCTGAACTCCACAACAAACAGATGACCGCCCAGCTCGTTTGTGCTCTGCGGGAACAGGGCGCCGACTGAATAGTCGACCACATCGATACCGAGCGATGAAGCTGCAAAGCTCGTCGCATCCTCCAGCTCCTCGGCGATTACATGCTCTCCGAAAGCAGAGAGGTAATAAGAGGTGCGCCCTGTAATCAGAAGCCGCGGAGTGTCTCTGTCGATGAAGCGCACGGTGTCCCCAAGGACGTACGACCACAGTCCTGCACAGGTGGTGAGGACAATTGCATAATTCACCCCCGTTTCGATATCTGCTATCCAGTGGCGGGTGGGAGAGGGCCTATCTAGCTCCTCAAGCGGGACAAATTCGTAGAAAAGCTGGTGATCGAGGCTCACCCGCAACCCCTCCTGATAGCCGCGATCTGCCACTGCCACAAAGCCCTCGCTGGCGGGGTATACCTCGCGCAGTTCAGCATGCGAACCCTCAAGCAAGCTGCGGAACTGCTGGACATAGGGAGCAAAGTTGACTCCACCGTGCACCAGCATCTCCAGGTGTGGATAAAAATCGACGACCCGCCGGGAGTGGGTAAGCTCTTGCAGCTTGGAAAAGAACAGCAGTATCCAGGTGGGGACGCCGCTGAGCATGGTGATGCGTCGACGCAACGATTCACGCGCAAGCACCTCGATCTTTTCCTCCCAGTTTTTGATAAGTGCCAAACGTTGTGGCGGGAAGTATCGCAGCTTTGCCCATAGGGGCAGAGTCTTGACAGCGATGCCGCTCAGATCCCCGCTCCATACCCGCGCACTTTGCTGCACTAAGTCGGTGCTTCCCCCCAAGACAAAGCTCCGTCCCGCAAAAATGCGCGAGCTTGGCCGATTGATTACATGAAAGGTCAGCAGATCCAGACCGGCCTTGCGATTTGAGGCGATCATCTCCCGGGATATCGGTATGTACTTGGTGGTGCCTGCACTCGTTCCTGAGCTCAAGGCAAAGAAGGGAATGTGGCCCGGCCAGGTCAGGTCCTGCAGGGTCGGGAAAGTCGGCTGCCAGTACTGCTGCCAAAACTCTTCGTAGCGGCGTAAGGGCACCCGCGATTGATAATCGCGCACGCTTTTAATACGGGAAAAGTCGTGATCCTTGCCGAAGCAGGTGTGCTGCGCTGAGCGTACGAGCTTCAGCAGCTGTTGCCGCTGCACCTCTGCCGGCTGCAGGGAGCACAGTCGGCGATAACGATACTTGGCGAATGTTTTTAGCAGTGGAGTGGCGTCAACCATAGTGATTGGCGGGTATTGTTGAGAAATTAGAGCCGAAAGGCAACTTTTCTCGGTTGCAGCCGGATTGCAATACATGGAGTTTTGGATCAGAGCGCGATATGCTCGCCTGGCACTTGTAGACCCCGAGGTCACGGTTCTGTTATGGCAAAGATCTCCAATATTTCCGGCTTCCCCGAATGGCTGCCTCAGGACAAGCGTACTGAGGATGAACTGATAGCGAAGGTGAAGGCAGTCTACGAGAGCTTCGGATTTACACCCATTGAGACCCCGGCCGTTGAACTGGTCAGCACGCTAGCGGCGAAGGGAGTTCTGGCTCAAGAGATCTTTGGATTGCACCGGTTGCAGGCCGAGCCAGGTGAGCGAGAAGCGGATTTGGCGCTTCATTTTGATCTGACTGTTCCCTTTGCCCGCTATGTTGCCCAGCATTACCACGAACTTGATTTCCCCTTTAAGCGCTACCAGCTGCAGAAAGTGTGGCGCGGGGATAGACCGCAAAAGGGACGTTTTCGAGAATTCTATCAGTTCGATGTGGACACCATTTGCCGCGATGAGCTTCCTTTGGCTGCTGATGCGGAGGTGTTGACGGTGCTCGATACAGCATTTAGTGCGATGGCAGTAGCCCCGCACCTGCTGTACATCAATTCACGCAAGGTGCTGCAAGGCATATATCAGGGACTTGGCATTGCTCCCGAAGCGCATCCGGCAGTGATCGTGGCCGTCGACAAGTTCCATAAAGTCGGAGCAGCGGGTGTCAGCAGTGAATTGGCTCAGATTGCGGGAGTGCCGGCTGAATCGATCGGCACCGTTCTCAAATGCGCGACGATATGTGTGCCTGCCGCCGAGATCGAGTCCCTTCCTGCGCTCCTAGCGGTGAAAGGTGCTCTGTTAGACGAGGGTCTCTCGGAGCTGAAGGCTATCTTACAATTGCTCCCAAGCGCCGTTGCGGCGCGAATTCAGTTGGACTTTAGTTTGGCGCGAGGCCTTGCCTACTATACAGGTCTCATTACGGAAGTTCGTTTCCCAGATCACCCTGAGTTTGGATCGGTAGGCGGCGGCGGACGCTACGATGACCTCACCGGGAGCTTTCTCAAAGCAAAGCTGCCGGGTGTGGGGATGTCGATAGGGCTCACCCGCATTATGGATCTCGTGATCGGCAAGAAATTACTGCCATCCACTAGACGCTCGCCTTCGCAAGTACTTGTATCGGTATATGATGAGACGCAGCGCGGGCAATGTAATGCATGCGCCGAGCGGTTGAGATCTTCTGGAATTGCAGCCGAGGTTTACTTGACAAGTCTCAAACTGGGCAAGCAGATCGAGTATGCCGAGAGAAAGGGCATACCTTATGTGCTGTTCATCAAGAGCGATGGTCAGATGGAGATGAAGGATCTGCGTTCAAAAGAGCAGCACTTAGTGCATGACCTTGCCGCTTGGCGACCGAGTTAGTACCGCATGTCGAATATTCACCTCCTTGAGATCCACACACCCGGTCAGGGGCTGCACGAAATAACTGGCCGGGTAGCGCAGCTCGTCGGTCAATCGAGCAATGCCGAGGGGTTGTGTACGCTATTCATCCAGCACACCAGTGCCAGCCTGCTCATTCAGGAAAATGCCGACCCGACAGCGCGGCGCGATTTGGAGCTGTGGCTCAATCGACTTGTTCCGGAACAAGGCGCGCACTTCTCGCACAGCTTGGAAGGTCCCGACGACATGCCCGCACACATTAAGTCCGCGCTCACCACATCGAATCTCTCGATTCCGTACACAGGTCATCGTCTCCTGTTAGGCCGTTGGCAGGGGATATTCCTATGGGAACATCGCGCGAAGCCCCACCGCAGGTCAGTGGTCGTGCATTTAGGCTAGGATTAATCGATAAAGCTAGCAATATCAGCTGGTTGAGCGCCGGCAAAAGTGCCCCTAATCATTGGGGACGGCCCCCTTTGTGCCGATTTTCATTGAAAGGATTTGCGTAGTTAGAGACGCGGCACGGATGTCGATCGGATACTCAACCAACCTGTTTGCTTTACGGGCGCTTCGCCAGCTCGGCGCCAATTCCTATCAATTAGGTTCTGCGCTTAACAGACTCTCCAGCGGTTCTAGGATTAATCGTCCGAGTGATGATGCTGCGGGTCTTGCCGTGGCAAGCACCCTTGGACTCAGGCAGCGGGTGTACTCACAAGGTATTCGTAATGCAAACGATGCAATCAGTATGCTGAACATTGCCTCCGGAGCTGTTGGGGAGCTCTCAGGCGTGCTGGTACGACTCAAGGAACTAGCCGAGCAGGCAGCGAATGGCACCCTTTCCCTCTCCCAACGTCGGGCGCTAGATACGGAGGCTCATGCACTGACTCAGGAATATAACCGCATCATTGGGGGTACTAAGTTCAATGGACTTGGATTACTGAATCTGCACACTAGAAACGTTACTGCACAGCTTGGATTCGGCAATGATGAGGGGATAACTACGACCCTTGGCGCAGGACTTAGCTACGCGGCGGGAAATGGGGCATTTACTGCTATTGGAGATACAGGGATTGACTCGGGGGTAGAGGTGCTCACAGGGGATTTCAACGGTGATGGCATCGATGACTATGCGAGCGCAGAGGGTGGTAGCGGACTTAAAATCTACTTTGGCGATGGGAACTTTGGTGTGGGCGGCGTAGCTACCATTTCGACGGCTTCGGGAGATGATGTTGGTTCTGCGGCGGCTGGGGATATTGATGGCGATGGCGATCTAGATGTTGTCCTTGGGACAGCTGACGGCCAGATTGAGATCTATAAGAATAACGGGGCTGGAACCTTCACCAACACGAGCTCGACGGTCCTGTCAGTAATTGCGACCGTAGACGGGATTAGGCTGGGCGACCTTAATAACGATGGAGTGCTGGATGTTGTCGCATCCCAGGGTACCTCCATTCGATCCTTCGTGGCAGCCTCGGATGGCTCTATTAGCGGCTTTGGGACACTCGTTGGCACTGGAACAAGGAACTTTGACCTGGGGGATTTTAATGGCGATGGGATTCTCGATGTCGTTACTCCGCAGGCAGCAAACACCGACATCCATGCTTTCTACGGAAATGGCAGCGGAAGCTTCAGCGGCAACAATCTAATCGGCTTTGCTACGGCCAAGAACGGCATCGTAAAGGTCGGCGATTTCAATCACGATGGTCTAGACGACGTTATCTCTACAGGCGGATCAAGTGCGACTTTTAAGATACTCACTTCGACCGGAAGCGCCTTCACCTCCAGCTCGACAACCGCCCTGAGTGGTGCTGTAGCGGGGGTAGAGATTGCTGATATAAATGGCGATGGATTTCTGGACTTTGTTGCGAGTGGAACAACCTTTGTTGATGTTCTTCTGGGGAATGACGACAGCACCTTTGACCCCAAGGTAAGCAGCACCATTTCCGGGGGAGTGCCGGCGCTCGGTGACTTCAATGGCGATGGCGTTCAAGACCTTCTCACCTACATTAAGGGACTCAATACGGATCTCTTTATGTATCAGGGGGTCGGACAGGATAGTACAAACATTGCACGGATCAATCTGCTTGACCGTCAAGGGGCTCTTGAGGCCCTCGGGTATATCGACGAGATCATGGAGAAGGTGCAGCGGGAGCTGGGCTCCCTTGGCTCCTCCCTGAGCAGGCTGCAGTCCGGACTTTCTAACCTCGAACATCTGGTCCTTGGATACGATACCGCGAAATCCCGCATCGTGGACTCGGATGTGGCGACAGAGACAGCGGAGTTAGTGAGAACCCAGATTCTCCAGGATACCATCGCCGCGGTGCTCTCTCAGGCTACACAGCAGCCGGCTCTGGTGCTTGACCTACTGCGTGCTCCCTCCGAGTAAGTGTGACCGCACTGTTCATACGTTATTCAAAAAGGCATTACGGGTGAGAAACTCAAGCCCTTTCGGCAAAAGCTCCTTCGAAGCGGATGCAATCTCCTCAAGCCCTGTGTTGAGCTCTGGATACCGCGCACTGAGTCCCGCGATGCGCTGAGAGAGGGTTCTTTCCAGCTCTTGCATGCTCGGTGCATCTTCGAGAAGCAGAAAGAAAGCCCGCATGCGCGGAGTAAGCTGGAAGCGATGCAACAATCGGTTGCAGACCAGGCCATCCAGTTTTGCCTCTTCTATGGCAAGCGATGAGATCTGGATGCGCGTTGCAGAATTTCCCCGGCTCACGGCTGTTTGCTGCGGGAGCACAATCCCTCGCATGACGCACTGCATGAGAAGCTCTTCGACCTTGTGGTCCTTAAGAAGCTCTTTACGCCGCCCCTCCTCTACTATTGAACGGAACGTCCTGTGTTCCGGCCAGTGCTCGGCAAGCAATGACAGAAGGGCTGCCACATGGGGTTCCTTCACCCGCATCTCTACCCCAGTATCATCGCGAAAGGATGTCCCGCCATCGTCAAGAGTGCGCATGCGCCATAGCGGGAATCCAAGATAGAGATCGGTCAGGGCGTCGGCAGTGGGGATCCGCGTTCCCGTAGGAGGGGCCTTTACCAGCACGCTTTGACGAAAGGACCGATTGCGGATGAAATCCAAGTACTGTTCAAGTTCAGCGCCCGATCGAGCGAGCGAGGTCAGTGGTCCCTGCGCCTTCGGCGGGAATTCAGAGGGCCACATGGTTGCCAGCGCTACATCCGAGAGGTAGCGCAGTTTGGTATCACGTAAGAGCCTCAAGAAGTCGGAAAAATAGAGCGGAACATTCTCCTGCTCAAGATACTCATGGGCTAAGTAACCATCCGACTGACGTTGAATGAACGCGATCTCCTCTTGCAGATATTTGGCCTGTGACGAGGGGGTATGGGTTAATGCGTCGTGCGTGATCTGCAGGATCTCTCGGGCCCGCTTTAGGGCATCTGCGGCAGGGCGCTCTCCGCGTGCATGGAACATCATTAGGTCGCGTATTCGTCGGCGTGAATACCAGCCGGGGAGGGTGTTAAAGCTCACATAGGCTATGCCGTTTGGAGCGAGCACTGAGTCAATGGTTCTCAACAGTACAGGTTGCAGGGAGGGCTCAATCCAAGAGAGGAGTCCATGCGCAATGCAATAATCGAAACTCCCAAGTGAGGGGGAGAGGGCAGCGATATCGATACATTCAAAGCTGACATTAGTCAGTTTGGCCTTAGATGCGAGCGACTTTGCGCTCTCGATCTGCGATTTTGATTTATCGATGGCCACAATTTCGGTCTGGGGCAGGGCGGCAGCAAGGGCGAGGGCGTTCCCGCCGACTGCGCAGCCTAGTTCCAGGATCCTGGCCTTTTGCACCTGTGGAGCGCTCACACCAAACAGCTCGGCAACCGCAGCGATACGTGCAGGGTGGGTTTCGGGGAATGAGTATCGGGGATAGGGGACCTCAGTGTAGCTATCTGTAGGTGGGCTTGAAGGTGATGGGGCAACAGTCATGCCCTATCCTAACCCGTACCTTAGGCGTGAGGGCAATAGAAGTGGTTTCCTAAATGCCCTTTCAAAGATGCCAAGAAGGGCACTCTTGAAAGCACTTATCGTGACGGTCATCGACCAGCGGTTAGGCAGCTTTTCTGACGAAGGTAGCGTGCCCTCGCACATTCGATATTCTAAATGGCCCTTCAACTGTTGGCTCTGGCTGAGCGCTTACCTCTTGGGCTGGCAGCGGGGCCGGCGAGGCTGCTGTGGTCACAGCCTCTGCCTCGTTGAGTACCGATTCCGTCTGGGTCACAGCCGATGGTGTTGGTCTGGTCTGGGGCCGGATGAGCGCATCGAAGGCTGACTGAAAGGGATCATCAGTAGATTGTGCGGCAGAGGGGGCCTGATAAAGACCGAGGCGTGTTCCGGTAGCAACATCCGGTGCGGCTTGAGGGCTGCTGCCATTCTGAAGAGGAGTGCTCCACAGGGGGGCGAAGGTGCCATTCGCAGGATCTTCGTGCTCTGCTTCCTGCGGAGTATGGAGCTGCTGGTCGTTTGCAGGGGTAAAGCGCCATGGCCGATGGGTTGGCTGCTTGGCAGTGCCGTCGGCGTGATCTTGCTCTTCCGCCCTCAATGCAGCCTCTCGGCCTGCGGCGAAATTCGCGGCCAGGGACGCAGCATCCTGCGCCACCCGTTCACGAGAATCAGGGCTCAAGTAGCTGAGATCGCCTCTCACTTCTTGCAGTACCGCATCCCTGACTCTGCTTGCGGCATCAGCGGTTGAGATGCCCCGAGTACCTTGCAGTCTTGTTTCTCCCTGCTGTGTTGAAACCGCTTGCTGGGCAGCATCCGGGACGATGGTTGCTGCGTAGGCCGTTGCGCCATTTATGACAGTGGCTTGGTTTAAATAGATCGCATCCCGCTCCTCGGGGGTGAGACGGGGATTAGAGAGCCGCGCCACGTCGACTTGAGCCTGAATGCCGCCTACACGATCGAGGTCGCTGCTTCGAGCAGCATCATTCCCCGATGGCTGATAGCTGTTTGATGGTGCTGACGCTACTTCCATGTGAACGGCGGACATGCAATCTCCCTGCGTAAGTACGCACACTCCATTGGTACATAGGGTTATGGAGCCTGTTGATCATGGTGTAACAGCTAGAGAAAAAGAAAATAGCACCTAGAATCAATGAGTTACGACATATACAGAGGAGCAGCAGGGGTCCATGCCGGCTCTACTCTGGGTAGGAACTGCCGCGCCAGCTCGAGCACCACCTCTAAGTGCTCGCCCGGGGCTGCCACATACTGGCCCTGCGGCTGCGTGGGGCCGAGATCTCTGTAATCAGAGCGCACACGGCTAAACTGTTTCCAGTGCTCTTTACTCATTCGCAGTGTGCCGACTGAAACATCTCGCACCAAATGCAACGGCAACGAACTCAGATCCGCCAGGAGTGCTTCATAGGCAGCCTGCCAACCCTCAAACTCAAGTACTGGGTCGAGGCAAACTCGCACACTCCAGCCAGAGTCTATCGCTGATCTTAACGCAAGGAGGCGGGATTTCAGTGAAGGGGTCCTTCGCTCGAAACGATCGATTGCGATCTGAGGTGCTAAGGTCCAAGCAAGAATATATCTATCGCATGGTGTCTTCCCCCGTAGCGCATGGGTAGCCGCACTCTTTGTCCTTAATTCGACTGTGAGCTCCGGGGTATCCCGCACCACTTGGAGCCATAGGTCCGTATAGGGAACGAACGACTCAAGGGGCAAAAGATCAGTGTCATAGGATAAGCAAAGGTACATCGGGGCGGTGCGCCTTAGCTGGGCCAGTGCTGCCTCAATGAAGTCTTCGACATTCAGAAACAAGACCAGGTTGGCAGAGGGCAGCATTCCCTGCAGATAGCAGTAGCTGCAATCATAAAGGCAGTTAAGAGCTAGCGTATTATAGAAGAAGTGCTGAAAGCCAAAGTGCGGGGTGACGGCGCTCCCCGCATATAGAAACTCAGCCTTGCGCTCGGCCAGGACAAGCTTTTGAGATTCCTTTTGGCCTCGCCACTCCTGCCGCGGGCGCATGAAGAGTTGGCGGTAATCAGCAATCGGTATCACTGTCGCATGCCGAAAGCGCTTCAGAATTGCATCGGCGCGGTCATTATCGCGGAGCGACTCCTCTACGTATATATGGCTAAAGGGACGGTCGCTCAAAGGATCTCCTCAATTGATTGAATACATCGCGGGTTTCCCGTTTTGAGTGGACTGCTGAAGGAGCGAGAGTGAGCAAAAACTCAAGGGAGGAGCGTGGGGCCTGAACGCGATGGTTTGTCGCGAGATCCCACAATATCTTGCGCTGCTGATAGGTGAGGCTGCAGCGAGCGGCAACCTCCGTAAGGATCGATGTATCGTCAGGGCTGAGCGAGGAGGTAGATGCGTTGGTCAGATGAGCCAGGGTAAACAGGCAAGTCTCAATTGTTCCCAGGTGAGAGCCGATCAGCCCCGCAATGGAGGAGCGAGTGAATGTTGTGCGCTCCAGATTGTCAGAGGCAACCTTTAGCAGCTGTATTCTGGAAGGTGCAAGATACTGGCTCGCCGCTTCACCGATGCCGCTGCCCTCCATATCGACCAGCTCATTCGGAAGGAGCGTTGGATCAGCGCTCCACATGGGAGTATCCACGGTTCTCAAGGCACGTTCCGTACAGGGCAGGTTCAGAATCATGTCGGGCAGAAAGGGCCTGCTTCCCGCAGGCCCCCGCACTTGATTAATGAGGAATATCCCCCCTAGATCAGCGCAGTCACGGCAGCCCGCGATGCCGACGTTGAGTATCGCCTCAATGCCGCCTTCAGAGCCGCACAACGCCCCCACCGTCATTGCCGATCGAACGCGGCCGATCCCAGATACGGCAAGCACGATCTCGCTTGATCGGAATAGTTCGATAGCGTGCCTCGCCATATCACGACGCAACGAGAAGTGATCGATAAGAGGGTCTGCTTCGGCCCTCAGTGCAGTGATAATTGCCAGCATACAGCGCTCGGTAGTGTGCAGTACGAGCTGAATCTAGCACCACCTGTGTTGCAAGTTCTACTGTTCTATGCCGCCGTTGGCGTCGCAAATGCTTGTGAGGAGATGATGTCAGTTCACGCATTGATTATCCCCGCAACGCCAGAATCTCCGCGCTAATAAAAGGAGGCATGACATGCTCTTTATTCTCATCTCCGCTCACGCCGCGAGGAGTGACCTCGATCAGCGATACGGAGCTCCCTAGTCCCTGTACTTCGACCGGTGAACTTGCCGAGGCTATGGTTATCGTCACGGGTGCCGCACTGTGGATGTTTCCTATCTGCACTACACCACCGGCCGCAATGAAAGTAGGACCATTCAAAGTCAGCTCGCCGATAAGCACGGCACCGGAAGCAACAATACTCTCCGTATCACCCAAAGAGTGTGTGCTAAGCACCAGGTTGCCGAGGGCTCGGCCGTCCCTGAGGAGGCTATTGCAGCATCGGCTGGACCAACGCGCTGATGATTGGGGTCTCGGTACCTGGCACGCTTCGGGACATGGCTGTGCGCTCATAAGCAGTGAAGAGAAGTCGATGAACCCTCTGGAGGCCCAAAGGGTCCCGCTCAGTAATCCCGCTGATTCTGCAAGCATGAGCCGGCGATAGATGGATACCTTGCCTCTCCTGGCGGAAGCGGCGATTGAAGTCCCCTCATGCCGCGGGGCCTCCAGGAGGTTTGCAAAGGTATCCTCTAAAGCTAAAGCGCCGTGCCAGCGCTCCTGGGAGCGTTGAAGGGATAATAGAGCGAGCTGATATGCTCCAGCCACCATAGCCGAAAGCACGATGCCGAGACTTAGTATCAGAAGAACATTCGCCGCGCCGAGAGGCTTTCTCATCTGACTACCCCCACAGATTAAAACGCCGCTGAATCATGCAAGATGAGGTTCCAGGGCGTTCTTCTTGTCAGCCGACTTAGGAAGGAAAAAGAAAAAGCATCTTCAGTGGACACAGATCGCAGCTCAATTGAAAGATCATCCTGACCCCGATGGATCTCGATGGTGAGTGGAGGCACCGTATCAAGTACAGGCTGGCGTTCTATGATCCCGCTACCCTGATGGGAGAGGTAGTAGAGCGTGTCGTCCTCTGCCAGGTAGAGGGTAAATTGGCGCAGGATAGGCACGAGTAAAAGCCACTCTTCGTTACCTGCTGGCCGTGTAAACAGCATAGAGCGCTCAGGCAGTGAGAATCTTCCTTTATGACAGCCTGCGCTCGTGCCGGGCCAGTACTCTCCTTGAAGCTCCGTTATATGATCCATGCTGATAGCGGCGAAACCATGAATGCGGGTGGAAGTACCGCCGTGTCGGAGAGACAGAACTCCAGATCTATGTGCTGATTATGATTCACCTGTGTGCGTACCAGCGCGCTCGCATCGCTTGCCAGTTCAATAGCACTTATTGCATCGCCTACAATGTGATAGGGCAAAGGGTGCCCATCGCTGAACGTAATCACCTTGTGATGGGCTCTGGGAAAGAGCGGATAGCGGTGGGAGTCGTGAGAGTGGATTACATCTTGAAAGACGCTGCGGAGACGCTCCTGTTGAAGGAGGGCGCTATGCTGCCGCTGGAGTGCGAGCACCCATTGATACGATCTCGAAATAAGGGGGGCTGCGAGCGGAACTGCAACGGAGAAAAGGAGTAGGGCAACAAGCATTTCAAGGAGCGCCACTCCCGCTTGTGTCCCCGATGATGACCATTGCACCTTCCGTTTCAGATGACGCGCAGATGCGAGCTGATTCACTGCCGATGCTGGCCAGCGTACAGGAAGACCGGGCAAGCTTCTCCAAACTCCAAGTTGTTTCATGCTCTACCTCCGTGAATAGATGCCGGGTCGCAGCGTTTACCCGCAGCGCAGCGACAAGGAGCTGAGTGACGGCGGCAATAGTGACGCCCCATAGGGTGAGCGCCAACAGCATCTCAAGGAGGGAGTATCCTTGCGCTGCTCGCAGTTGCCGTGAGTCCATGCAGCGGTGCATCATGCCTCTCCGCAATTGCTTTGCACTCGGCAACGGAGCGATACGGTAACGGCGCATAGCTCCATTTCGACTCCGATTCGCATGGTGCGCGGCGTACACCACAGGGAGGGGCTTATGCTCAAAGCGAGGGGGGTGTCGACGAAGTGTGCGGGAGCAGCTGGAGAGTAACGCAGCAGGACCGTATCATCCTGTGCGAGGGCCAGCAGAGCATCGGGATACACCTGAATCCGCACATCTTCCTCGCGCAGATCGGCGGCAAGCACCGCGTGTTCGATCAATCGTGTTACCTGCCTGGCGCTTCGAGCCAGAGCAGCACTCCCCTGAGGCAGGGCCAGAGACGTCACCAGGAACCCCACTATGAGCAGAGTGACAAGGAGCTCTACAAGGATGAGCCCCTGTATAGAGCCGACACGACGGCTGTGAGTGCAAGAAGAACGTATGGGCACCCCTAATTATCGTGAAACTAGGGAGAAAGTTTCGGGGGAGTGCCTGGAACGAGCCCTCCACAACGTATCAGAGACGTTGCGGAGGTTGCGGAGAAACTCCTAGAAGCTATTTTTTAAGTAGCCTCTAGTCGCGCCAGGGATGGCGCGGGAAACGCCGGAGGCGTTTGTAGCGACGCGAGGCGTGGGCGTTTCGGGTCCCGCGCCGAGCTTGGAGCGATTTTGAAATGGCCATGGACGGCCATTCAAACAATGACTTCTAGTGACTAGCTCCCAAGGAGCCGTAGGACATTTCCACGGTCTTGATTGGCCTGTGCAAGTACGGCCGAGTTAATATTGGTTCTAATTCGTGCGGCGACGAGATTTGCCGTCTCCTCGGCCGTGTCAGCATCCCGAATTCGAGACTCGGCGGCGAGCGCATTCTCCCGCGCCACTCGATTGTTATTCTGGGATACCTCGACCCGTACCGCGCTGGCGCCGATCTGACCCCGGGCTTGGCTGACCTCATTACGTGCCTGGGCGACACTTTCAATAGCCGCCTGGGCGCCGGCTTGATTGCCAATATCGAGCGAGGCAAGAGCATTCACGGTGCTCTGCAAGTCACCGTTCTGCAAGGTGATGGTGGAATTGGCGCTGGAGTCGGTGCCTACCTGAATCGTAGTGCTCTGCCCGGAGAATACATTCACGCCGTTGAACTCGGTCGTGCTCACGATACGCTGCGCCTCCTGGCTGAGCTCCTGGAACTCGGTATTGAGCGCCGCTCGCTGATCATCGGAGAGTGTCCCGTTGGCGGCCTGGGTGGCGAGCTCGCTTAGTCGAGCGGTAATGTCAGTGATCTGACTTGCCGCACCATCGGCGATATTGGTGAGTGAGGTAGCGAAGTCGGCATTCTCGATGGCCTTCGTGCGAACACGCGCCTCTGCATTGAGCGCATCGCTGATCGCCAGACCGGCCGCGTCATCGGCGGCACGATTGATACGGCGCCCACTGGCTAATCGTTCGAGCGCCTTGTTTTGACTTTGATTGTTTCGATTGAGACTCTGAAGAAGGTTATTTGTGGACCCAGAACCTGAAATACTTGCCATATGACCTCACTGTCTCCCTACGTCATTCCTTGTTTGTCACAGTGCAGTGCGGGACTACGTTTAGTAGACCACCACCACTCACACTCGGTGACATCACACGCGGGCACGACCATCATTACAGCAAGCGTCGTGAGCAGGCCGTCGGGATACCCTAGGCTCCCGGGGGCATGTCCCGCTCACATGGGATAGAGTATCGGGTTCGGATAGAGAAACTTTATGATCCGACTCACTGCGCCCTTTATTGGGAGTTTTACGGAGAGAGCGTAGGAGAATTTCTGAGCTGCCGCACTTAGCTGTTGTTGCAATACCACTCACGGTACCGGCGGGAGCGTGTCTGCCCCAGGTCCTTGGTTATTTCTTTCCGCTGCTATCGACAGGGGGCGTAGCCGCGTCGTCATCGGGCAGTCCGAGCGCAGCACGCAGGCGCTGCTTGAGGTAGATTTCGAATCCATCCTGCGCGCCGTCAGCATCGATTAGCTCGTTGATGCATTCGACCACGGCAAGCTTCTGCTGGATGTCGAGCCCATCGCGCAGCGTTTCACGAAAGGAGGTGGCGCCCCGCATATTGGCGATGATCTGCTTCGCTTCCTGCACAAGCTTGGGAACTTTTGTCTTGTCCGTTCCAAACAACCGGCGCAAGCCGTTCTGAATCATCACATATTCATTGGTGCAGAAGTTCTGATCTGAATTGGCAATATCGACCATCACCACCGTTACTGCGAGTTCAATCTCATCTCGAGAGACCTTCTTTACGCCGCGTCCGGTGTGTAGCAGGGATGAAACCGACGCATTGTGCTGCTTGATAAATCCGCGCACCGTGTTGCCGACGAGCTGGTTTCCGGCGCTAGGCTTGCCCTTCTGGTCGTTCTTTTGGTCACTCATGGGTATCGACTCGGTTGTAAGGTTTCAAAAAGAATCTATTTACTCATTTTACCTTAAAAACATCCTGAATATCGACCATGCCGACTGGACGATTTTGTGTATCGACTACAACTACTTGGTCAATCTGGAACTCCTGCATGATGCGCAGGGCGTCCTGTACCAGGTCTTGCGGAGCGACGCGCTTAGGGTCTCTACCCATATAGTGCAATACCGGCCGGCAAAGAAACTCACTGCCCTCAGTGACACATCGCCGCAAATTTCCATCGGTAAAAACGCCGACCAGGGTGCCCGAAGAATCGACTACCGACGCTGCACCGGGGCGCCCTTTGGTTGCCGTGATGGCCTTAATGACCTCGCTCGTTACCGTCTGTTCGGGGACAATGCAGTGATACTCGCCGCGGCGCATGACCTCGCTAACCAGGCTGAGACGAATGCCCAGTGCCCCCCCGGGGTGCAGCTGGGCAAACTGCTCGCTGGTAAATCCTCGATTGCGAAGCACGGTCATAACCAGTGCATCGCCCAAGGCCAACATCAAACTGGTGCTTGTAGTGGGAGCCAAGCCAAGCGGGCCGGCTTCCCTGACCTCGCCCAGGAAGAGCACCACGTCGCTGCGCGCAGCGAGTGTCGAGCCGGGCTGACTCGTAATCGCGATGATGCTGCAACCGCTCCGCTTCACATGGGGGAGCAGGGTCAGAATCTCCGGGGTTTCCCCTGAGTTAGAGAGAAGCAGCACGATGTCATTCTTGGCAAGTCGACCTAGATCTCCATGCGCGGCCTCGGCAGGATGCAGAAAGAAGGAAGGGATTCCGACGCTGGCAAAGGTAGCGGATAGCTTCATGCCGATGAAGCCTGCCTTGCCGATACCGGCAACGACGACTCGGTTTGCAGCGGGAAGCCCCCCGATCAGGGTCACCGCTTGTGTGAAGGAGCCATCGAGGCTCTCCGCTACGCGGCGTAACTCGGCAGCGGTGCCCTCGAGCAGCTCCCTTCCGTATTGCATTGGATTATTCACTAGGGACTCTCAAGGTTAAAGGACACAAGCATGGCGAGCATGAGAACGCAGACAAGTGAGAAGTAAAAAAATCCGCGACTCTGCCTATGGCGCCGGCCTATTAAGAATCCGGCGGCGGCGCCAGCCGCCCCCAAGAAGGCCCCACTTGTCGGTGACATTTGTGGGAGTACCGGCAACACAATGAGCAAACCAACCAGTGTGCTCAGCATGACCGAACTAATGGCGTGGAGCGAGGTTGTCATAACGAGCTCATGTCTATGACGCATCGGCGCAGTGGACCATGGGTTCAACTCCCTGCCATTCCGTAGACTTGTTCAGCCGCTTCGAAGGTTGGCCGCAATGAATCTATAGCGTAATGAGTTTCCGATTACCACAAAGTCTGAAAAGATCATCGAAAATGCGGCAACCATTGGAGAAAGATAACCTAACGCGGCAAGTGGAATCGCAATGACATTATAGGCAAAGGCCCAGAAAAGATTTTGCTTGATAGTTCTGAGGCCAGCCCTACAGAGCTGAATAGCCGTGGGCAGCGCCTCGAGCGCGCCCTTAAGGAGCACCACCTGTGCCGACTGCACCGCCACTTGAGTTCCATCGCTTAAGGCTACCCCCACTGTGGCGCGAGCGAGCGCCGGTGCGTCATTGATACCATCTCCTACATAGGCGCTCATGCCGCGTCGTTCATACTGTTCGAGAAGTTCGAGTTTCTGTTGCGGGAGCTGCTCGGAGTGCCATTGAGCGATTCCGTACTCGCGGGCAAAGGCGGCCACTTTCCCCTCTGTGTCACCGCTCATAATGGCACTCGGAATTCCAAGTGCGGCGAGCTCCTGGATGGCTTGCTTGGCCCCTGGCCTTGGCTCATCAGTCAGGGTGATGGTGGCGATCTTAATGTCGTTGCGATACAGGGCGAGACAGAGCTCAGTTTGGCCAGCTGCTTCCGGATCGCGCTCAAGCTTGTAACGATTCCCGGAACTGTCACTGCCTTGCATGCCAACACCCCGCACCTCCAATAGGTCGTGGAGCGCAGCTGCCTGCACGCCGTTTAGGTATGCGACGATGGATCGAGCGATGGGGTGCGAGGAGTGCAGTTCCAGCGCCTTGAGAATCGAGCGCGCTTCATCCGAGGAAATCCCAATGGACTCGATCCGCGTAACCTTGAACTGCCCTGTGGTCAGGGTGCCCGTTTTGTCGAAGACGACCTGTTGTACTCGGGCCAGCTGCTCGATGACAAGTCCGCCCTTCAGCAGAATCCCCTGTCTTGCCGCCTTGCCCAGGGTAATGGAAACCGCTGTAGGCGTGGCGAGTCCCATGGCACAGGGGCAGGCGACTACCAGCACCGCTACACTTCTCAACAGCGATTCGACAAAGGTCACCCCAAAGGCCAGCGAAAGGGCAAAGGTCAAGACTGCGAGCAGTATCACCACCGGAACAAAGATGTTACTGACCCGATCACCCAGTCGCTGAATGCTTGGCTTGGAGCGCTGGGCATCACGAACTAGCCGGATAATCTCGGAGAGGACGGTATTATCCCCTACATTGCTGGCCTGCATGCGCGCAGTGCCGTGGACCACTATGGTGCCGCCAATGACCTTGCTGCCGAGGGTGCTCTCAACGGGGAGGCTCTCACCGGTTATCATCGATTGATCTATGCTCGCGGCGCCTTGAATGATCACACCATCTGCTGGTATCCGGTCGCCATGGTTGATCAGGAGCACATCGCCCTTGGCGACCTGAGCCGCCGGGATATCCTCAATGATCTCACCAAGCCCTGTGCTCGTGATGCGACGCGCAGTTGCCGCTTGTAGACGGGAGAGTTCATCGATGGCCGAAGTCGCTTTCCTTAGGGCGCGTCGCTCCAGATAGTTGCCGATCAGAACCGCAAAGATAATCGTAGCGGCCGTCTCGTAGAATAGGAACTGCGGGCCCTTGGCATTAATCGTCCCGTATAGACTGTAAGAAAAGGCCGCCAGCGAACCACCGAATATCAAAACGTCCATATTGGCGATGCCGAGGCGCAGGGAACGCCACGCACTAAGACCAAAGTGGGCACAACCGAGCAAAAACACCGGCAAGCACAGCAGGAGCTGAATCCACGGATTATGTAACCAATGCCACTCAGCCACCATGTGCAGCAGCAGCGGGACGGTCCAAATAGCGGCAAAGAGCAGCTTCCGCTCAAGGCTCCACCAGGGCTCCGGTGGTTCATAACGGTCGGGGATGCGCGGCCTATATCCCAGCTCCTCGATCAGGTGCAGGGCGTCTTCGAACCGCTGATTGTCGGCCAGAAGAAGGGTAGCGCGTTTTGTCAGAAAATCGACCGTTGCATCCTTATAGCCCCTCCGCTTGAGGCTCTGTTCGATGTCGTGGGCGCAGCCGGTGCAGTCCATTCCCTCAATTTGAATCTCAATTTCGCTGGCCTGCATAATGTGACTATTCGACATGTTCCGAACACTGCGTGAACTCGCCTACGCTGGGGGAAACAAGTGTTTGGCTTCAAGCGCAATCTGAGCTCGTTGTTCACTATAGCAGAGCACGCCATATGCAACAGCCTGCTGCGACTTTGTCACTCTCATTATAGCGGCTAGCGCAGCAATACTGCGCCCTCTTCATCGGCCCATAGTCCCCGACGATTGATGCGGGCATCCGACTGAGCCTGTTGCAGCCGTGAAAGGTGACGCAGGTTCGGGGGAATGGTCATGAGCTGGGCATATCCGTCACGCAGCATGGATTCGTTCAGCAGTGCACCCGCAGGGGTATAGAGGTAGGCCAGCAGTCTTCCGTACCTGTCGTGATGCTCTACATCCATCTCGACATGGAGCTCCGAGCCTATGGGGACAATGGACGCCAGGTGCTGGGAAGCCTTCTCGCCTAAAGTAAGAATCGTACCGATCGATTGATTACTTCTTCGAGCATCACGGCGGGCCTTGTCATTCTCAACCCGTTCCGGAGTGTCGATCCCGATCATGCGGACAAGCAGGGACTTGCCCGCGAAGTGTACACGTAGGGTGTCTCCATCGACGATTCTTTCTACCCTTGCCCGGGGCAGCGACTGGGGAACGATGCCTAGACAGCGCTCCGCACTGAAGAACAAGCATAGAATCCATAGGCAACAGATGAGTGGTGAACGCATAGCGCAGAGTCTACAGGATAGCATTACAGGGGACAGCAGCACGTTCTAAGGACACACTGAACGAGTGTCCTCCATGGCCCTTGTTCAGACGCTCCAAAATGCGCCCGCGCGGGGCGTAGCGCGGGCTTCATGTCGCTACGCGGACTGACCCCTTACGCTTCAGTCCGCAGCGCACGCCATCCGGGCGTGCGTTAGGGATACGCTGAAGTTATTCCGCCTCTCCCTAAGCCATACAGTGAGCTTAGCAATGCTTCAATCTCGGCCTCAGCAGCAGCGGCTTTACCAGCACTCTGGTGGAGATTCTTGGAAAGTGAGGCAAGTTCCAGAACCATGCCCGAGAATGTAGGCGCTATGGGAAAGTTCTCTATGTCGCCCTGCACAAGCTTAGGAAACAGTCGCCGCTGCGACTTTCGCCCTCGCAGAGTCATGATCAGGGAGCCAAGCTGAGAGTTCAGCAACGCGCACAGTGCATACAGCAACGACTCATCATGGTGAGCCTGGTCAAGCAGCATGAGGGCTGAGCGATTATGCACAAACGGATTGGAGGTAAAGCAGGCCTGAATGCGGTACGGGCTTCTATGCAGGACCTCACGAATGATAACTCTTGGCCCTTCGTAGCGGCTGCGCGGCGGGTACTCAGCCAGCCATGGGCCAAAGCGCAGGTGGCTTCCTGACCAACAGATGGCGTATCTCTGAACATCTTTGCCCCGCAGGTACGGAATGGAGTGCTCGGAGAAGGGTCTGTTGCTGTGGAAGGGGTGAGATCGCACAACCTCCGCACTCTGAGCGGGCGAGCCCTTGCCCCTCGCATATGCTTGCAACCCGACATAACAGCGGGCAAAAGTGCCGAGAGGCATGGATCGTGCCTCGATGTCCCGCAGCCAATCGTGTTGTCGAGCGCTGCCTGAGATTGGCCATGGGGCGGCCGTATCATGTGAACTCAGTTGGTACCATTGCTGCTTTAGAGGCGTAGTATCCAGCGGCTCGGAGAATGTTCGGACAAGGTAGCGATCGGTACTACCGCCCTTGGCCAGGGTGAGCACGATTGTTTCCACACCCAACGAGGGAAAAAGCGGGGTCAGGAATCGATCCAGCACGATGTGAGAGCAGTTTGAGAGAAGGTAGCGTCGCAGTCCTCGCCCCGACTCAATTCCGAGCCATGAGTTAGGTACGATCAGGCTCAACATTCCACGGGGGGCTAGTAGTTCAAGGGAGCGCGCTACGAAGAGCAGGTACTTGTTAAGCTTGCCGGATCTTATGTGACGGTAACGTTGAGAGAGCACCGCGAGGGAAAGCGGGTCAATCCTTCCCTCCCTGGCCAGGCCAAAGGGAGGATTCCCTACGATAAGTTCAAATCCGTCGGGAGATGCCGGCGGGAACAGGGAGCCGAGAGCGGCCTCTCCGCAGAGCGAGTCCCTGCAGCAATAGTGAGCGCAAAGGGATGGCAGCATCTCAGGTGCGCGTGCGAGGAGCTGTAGGTGGCAGATGGCTGCTCCAATCCGTGCACTTTCAGCAGCATTGTTCTGGATATCCCAGCCATGCACCGCCAATAGCGCCTGAGTAGGGTCCATGCCGCAGCTGGCCAGGGTTTTCACCATGGCCGAGGTAAAGACCCCTGATCCGCACGCCGGATCGAGCGCAGAGGAGGGGGGGCGGGCATGCCGCTCCTGAAACGCAGCGACGACCCGTGCAGTGATCGTTTCGGCGATGGCTTGAGACGTATAGAAGCTTCCCGACAGATGAGGATGGTCGGGGAGGGATCGCCGCTCCAGCAGCTCTGCCAATGTAGGGGGAGGTTGTTCCTGTGTGGGGGAATGTAGGCTCAGCGGGGGCAATGTCTCCTCCAAGGAGAGCCCAAAGTATTCCGAAATCCGCCTGGTGAGATCCATCGGATCGGAATCGGTGCTGATAAGGGATTCTGGGAGGGGGCAACGGTCCTCCCGTAACGCCTTCCATAAGCTCTGCACAAAGGCGGCACCGCTGTCCGATAGTGTGCGCGGATGTTTCGCTGCTGAAGAGCTGGGGATTCCCATAGGGGCGCCAAGATTATTGGGCAACACTGTACCCTGATCCCTATTAAGCATGGTATCCCTTACCGGTCTGGGTTCAGAGATTCTGATATGACCTTTAAGCGATTCAAAATCGGGGCAGCCCCTGCTCTTTGAAAGCAGTTAGAGGAACCTTTTGATGCGCACTGGATTGTTACTGAGTGTCGGGATTGCACTTCAAGTTGCCGCTATCATCGCAACCGCTCCCTACGGTGCCAGTCTTTGGATAGATGAGATCCTTAGTGCCTGGATTACCGATGGTTCACTTGGTTCCGCAGTAAGCCGATCGCTCACCTATCAGGGGCAGTCGCCGCTGTTTTTTATTCTGTTGTGGCTTTTGCGATGTCTGCCGATGCCGCTCGAAATAAGCTTGCGCCTCCTATCCGTTCTGTCCGGAGTGATGGCCGGCTGGGGCCTGTGGCGAGTTGTCGATGACCGGCGAGAGCGAATGGCCTCACTGTGGGCGGTAGTACTGTTTCTGACTATAGATGCGGTACTGGTATCGGGCATGAGTGCGCGACCCTATATGTTGGCGCTCGCACTTGTGGTGTGGTCGTTTCACTCCTTTCAAGCCTGGTTAAAGGATGGTTCCCCGACCCAGCAGTGGATCTTTATCGGCTGCACCGTTGCCGCATTCTACACTCACTACCTCTTCGTAGGCGTTCTATTGATAGAGATCATATGGTGGTATGTGTATAAGCCGCGACGTACGATCGTGGGAGACAAACGTGCCTATATCGAAATGGTAGGGAGTGTGGGATGCATCGCCGCGCTCTGTCTCCCAGGCCTTTATCAGCTGATACAGCTCTTCTACCGGACACAAGAGTTGACATTTGCAGCACCTCCCGATGCGGTTCGATTGCTGAGCATCCTGTTCCCTCCGCTCTGCCTAATTGGGGTGGCCATAGCCGTAGTGCTTGCCTCGCTCAGCCAAAATCAACCGGTTGAGCGGCTTCGCAACACGTTGCAGCGACCGTTTGTCATCTGCTGCTTGTTTTGGCACATCTTTCCCCCGATCGTGTTCTTTACCTGGTCGTTAAGTGGCGGCCCAGGTCTATTTCTGGAGCGCTACTTCCTCTGGCACTCGATTGGCCTCGTACTGGCTCTTGCCATTATAATGGCGGAGATAGTGCCCCAAGCCCATCGAGTGCTCGCTATCGGTTGCGTGGTTGGTTTGAGCATTATTTCTAATGCGGCACGCAGCTGGAAGGTTGAGGACTGGCGCGGCGCGTTGCGCGCGGTAGAGCGAAGGGAGAACGCTCCTTTAGTGCTGCTCTATACAGGATTAATAGAAGCGGAACGGAGCGGATTCGCCCGGTCTATTGATCATCGCGAGTATTTGCTTGCGCCGGTGCATGTGTATGCACCGGCGCTGCAGGCATTACCGATTCCTTTTACCATCGGCACGGAGCGCCATCGTGACTATCGCAACGAGCAGCTGCTCCCTTCATTGCAAGGGCGCGAGCAGGTGACGCTTGTCGCAGTGGATAAGGAGGTGCTCGTGGATGGAAAGCACACTGAGGAGGCGGTAAGCGCCTTAGAGAAGTTTCTTGCTGCCCACGGGTTCATCCGCCGATCATCTGAGCATTACGGGGCTGTTCAAGTTGTGGAGTTGCGGCGAGAGGGTAGGCATGACCTTGAGGCGGTGAGTTGAAGGGGCGCAGTTGCTACGGTATGAACACGACTCTGCGGTTGGAACTCTGCGATCTATGTCATGGCGAACGCACTAATTGATATTGCATTGCTCGCCATAACCAGAGCTTTGAGCGCGCTCCTGGGGCTATTCTCGGTAGAGCATCGAGTACGGATCCTCTATTACCTTTTGAGAGCCGTATTTATTTTTGTGCGGCGGCCACTGCGGGTGGCGCGCAGCAACTTAGCCCAGGTCTTTCCGGACCGCGGTGAAGCTGATCGAGAGGCGCTTTTGCGCCAATCCCTGCTGAGTTTTGCCCGTCTGATCGTCGATGCGCTGCGGCTAAAGTACCTTGATGAGGACTGGGTGCGCTCTCACGTCCAACATGAAGTGGTGCCGGAGTATGCGTTGATCAAGTCGCAAGCTCACGGCAAGGGAGTGCTTGTAGCCACAGGGCATCTCAGCAGCTTCGAATTGCTGGCGCACAGCGCTGCTTGTTTTGGATTCCCGATGGCCTTTGTCGCACGCCGCTTGCCCTTTCCAAGGCTGAATCGGTGGCTCTGTGAGGTGAGAGAGCGGCGCGGGAATAGGGTGATCGACCGGGAGGGCGCCGTTAGAACAGTGTTGAGCTTGCTGGAGGGGGGCACTGATGTTGGGGTGCTGTTTGATCACAACGTGACGAGAAATCATGCCGTGTTCGTCCCCTTCCTGGGTCGCGCCGCGGCTACAACGAAGCTCATCGGCCTGGCGGCCCTTCGCACGAACTGTCCATTGTGTGTAGCGTGTATTCAGTACCTCAGTGCGGATCGCTATCGCATCAAACTTGCTCAGTGCGAGATAGAGGATATTCGAGCGAACGATGTGATGTCCGCGGAGGAGAAAGGTGCGTTGATCACCGAGCGAGCAAGCTTGCTGTTCGAACGCTTTGTGCTGGAGGACCCGGGGCAGTGGTTCTGGATACACGCTCGGTGGAAAACGAGACCGCTCAATGAATCGCGAGAGCTTGTCGGCTGAATCGGTCTAGGGCTCGTTGCGTCACGAGCGCGACCAGTAATGGGGCAACTCGCAATCAGCAGAACGTAAGGAGTAGATACTGCCTTCTGCCTTCCTTCAAGGGGTGTGGTGGCTCGCCCGCAAGGACTCGAACCTCGATTTTTGGGGCCAGAACCCAACGTGCTACCATTGCACCACGGGCGAACAGGCTGAGAAAGTAGCTCAAAATCATGGTTAAAATCAAATTCATGGGGAGCCAGGGCGGCCGAGTGGACTTTCGCATCGATATTCTGGTAGCGTCCCCATTTCCAGTCGTTTTGTCTGGTTCTGTGGCCCCATCGTCTAGCGGTTAGGACGCTGGCCTCTCACGCCGGAAACAGGGGTTCGAGTCCCCTTGGGGTCACCAATTCTTCAGTACCCGTTCCACTGAACCCGCACGGCAAGCCTTTTTACCTTGCCCTTCCTATGGGTGCTTGTCATAAAGTTTGTTTAAACCATCGGAATCCCGCCCTGGTCCCTTTTAAGGGGCGCATGCGCTTGTTATGAATCGCTATTTTCTACCAACTATTCTGTATGTCGCTGCATTAAGCGGCTGCAGTGCTGTGTCATCCCCCGGTCCCTCGGCTGAGTTTGATGTGGCAGTCGATGACTCCAGGACGCGCAAGTTTGACCCGCAGCTCTCTCACCGTTCAGAGGTGTACCACCACTACCTTCTCAGCCAGCTGGCCTACGATCAGGAGGAGATAGAAGATGCTTCCAGTCATCTCGAAAAGGTGCGTTCGCTGCTTGAGGAGCCGGTGCCTGATGTATTGGTGCAGCTGTCTCAGCTGCAGTTGAGACTAGGTGAGGTAGAGCAGGCGCGCGCAACCATAGCGCCATTGATCTCCAGGGAACCGCCGAACACCGATCACCTCCTGCTGTATGCCGGCATCCTAGAAGCCCTTGGTGAAACGGGGAACGCCGCCGAGATCTACAAGAGCTTGTTACAGGGGGAAGCCAATCGTATTGAGCCCTATCTGCTGGCAGCGGAGATTGAACTTCAACAGGGGGGCTTTGATGAAGCGGTGCGCATCCTGCAGATGGCTAGCAAGCACTTTCCCAAGGAAGCGCTTGTGCATTCTACTCTCGGCCAGGCCTATGAACGCCATCAACGCTTCGTCGAGGCGAATCGAGCGTATCAAACCGCATTCGATTTAGAGCGCTCGACTCCGCACGCACTGGATCTTGTGCGTATACTTCTGAAGAAGGGTGCGACGGCAGAGGCTATCACACTAGGCGGTGAACTTGCTGCCGCTGAGCCGTCCACTGTGTTCCTCCGAAGGTTTGTGGAGAATTTCCTCTCATCTCCCGGCACTGCTCAAGAAGCGCTCCGAGAGCTTGAACGGTATGAAGAGGCGCAGGAGGAAAATCTGCCGCTGCGAATGCGGCTGGCGTTGTATCTGCTGCAGCACCAGAGTGTCGAGGGCGCCATGCGGGAGCTCGTATTAGTTCTCGCGAAGTCACCCGACCATGCTCAAGCACGCTACCAACTGGCAACGCTCCTGGCCAGCCGAGGCCGCAGCCGCGAGTCGGTCGAGGAGTTATTTAAAATTGAGGCCGACGACGAGATGTTTATAAAGTCTCGCACTTTTGCGGCTTTTGTGGCCCGCCAGAGCGGCGACTTTGAGAGTGCGGAGCGGGCCATTCGGGATGCCCGTAAGAAGGAGTCCTCGAACCCACAATTGCTGGCCTATCTCGTGCTCTTATTGAGGGATAGCAAAAAGTTTGCTGAAGCGCGGGAGCTGCTTGAAGAAGCGCTCGCTGAGGATCCGCAGAATGACAGGCTGCTTTTTAACTATGCGCTCGTCCTGCATGACCTTGGAGACACAAAGGGAGCGCTCGTAGCCATGGAGAAGGTAATTGAGATCAATCCCTCCAATAGTGACGCATTGAACTTTGTCTCTTACACCCTCGTCGAGCAGGGAAACCCGGATCACTACCCCCGTGCACTTGCCCTGGTTGAGAAGGCGCTGGCAATTCGCCCCGATGATGGCTACTACCTCGATACATTGGGATGGGTACTCTTTCATCTATCGAGATATGAGGAGGCCGAGAAAGTGCTTTCACGAGCGGTGCAGGCAACCGGCGATGATCTCGTCATTCTTGAGCATTACGGTGAAGTACTGCTGAAGTTGAATAGATTGGGACAAGCCAGAGATCTCTTTCAAAGAGCGCTTGAACGAGAAGTGGATTTGGATGATCGCGAACAGCGGGAAGCGCGGCAGCGCATTGAAGAGAAGCTCCAGAGGCTCCAAAACTGAAGGTGAGCATGCGCCACAGACCCTGGGCATTGTCGTGCCGCCTCTTTCGTTCCCTGCCGCCCTCCCTTTTTATTATTGCGGCGCTATTCTGCACGAGCTGCGCGCAACACTTTGCTCCGATTCCACGGGAGGCCACTCGACTTGATCAAGCGGCGACAGCAGACGTAGTTGCCAACCATTCTCAACGCGAACAGCTCTTTCGTAGTTTTCGCGGCCTATTCCAGTTTGAATTACTCACCGACCAGCACCAAGCCAAGGGCCGCATTGCAGTGGCGAGCCGTGACTATGCCCAGGCGCGGCTCGATATCTTCCCTCCAGGCGCTCCCTATGCCGTGATGCTGATTGTTCTATGGAACGAGGTTGCAACAGTCATCGACAGTGTCGAGAAGCGGTATTCTGAGGGAGCGTTCACCGCGCGTGAGGTGCATCAGGCGACCGGACTGCGGCTCTCTCCAGGGGAGCTCTTGCGGCTCGCATTGGGGCTGCCTGCGCGTCCGTTTGACGATGGTAGCCTGCGAGGTTATCGATTGCCCTCTGGGTCGGTGCTCCTCGAGGACGGGCGGTCCACCTCGCGCTATGTCTTTGATCAACGCGGAACCCGCATTGAACAGGCCTTAGTTGCCGAACGTTTCAGCCATGCAGCCCTGGTCGAATTGCGCTACGGATATAGGGAGGATGGGCAGCTCGAAGAGATAGAGGCTAAGGTCCCGGGAGAGTCTACGACCTTGCTTTTGCGAGTAGAGAAGCTGCACGGCGCGGCCGTGATGCAAGACTCGCTCTTCGAACTCAAAGTACCTGATACTTACCGCTCAAAACGTCAACGCTCGGGCAGAGCGGAGTGGTAGCGCAATAGTCCTGCGCCCCAGGTAAAGCCGCTGCCGAAAGCGCAGAGCAGCACCAAGTCGCCCTGCTGCAATAGCCTTGCCTGCAGCGCCTTGGTCAGGCCGATGGGAATAGTAGCCGCTGTCGTGTTGCCGAACTCTTGGATCGTATTAAAGACCCTGTCTGCAGGAAGCCCTAGCTCGGAACCAACGAGCTGATTGATTCTCAGATTAGCCTGATGTGGGACTACCAGCCTCACATCGGAAGGGGACAACCCATGCGATGTGAGGAGAGACCGTGACACCTCAGTCATGCCTCGCACAGCGTGCTCGAAGACTTTCTTCCCATTCATTGCGGGAAAAATCTTCCCTGACTCGACCAGCTCCCTGGTAATGCGCACTGGGAAATGGGCGCTGCCTGGATGTTCACACCAGAGCTCACTCGCGTACTTCCCATCGCCGTGTAATTCGAATCCGATAACTTCGAAGTGTTCCGCTTGACTGCTGTTGCCGCGCTCCACAATACAGCTCCCAGCGCCATCACCAAAAAGGACTGCGATGTCACGTCCGCGGGTGCTGACATCGAGCCCCGTTGAATGCACCTCAGCGCCTACTACAAGAATGCGCTGATACATGGAGGCGGCTATAAATGCTTGAGCCATTTGCAGGGCGTAAAGAAATCCGCAGCATTGATTACGCACATCGAATGCGGGGATGGGGGGGAGTCCCAATTTGTGCTGGATCAGAACTCCGATACCAGGAAAGCAGTAGTCGGGGGAAAGTGTTGCCGCGATGAGCGCGTCAGGCTGTCCGGTGCAGGATTGGCGAGCACTCGCTACGCCGAGATCGCTTGTGGTAGTGGGAGGATCCACCCAGTAACGCTGCGCTATGCCTGTGCGCTGCCGTATCCATTCGTCGCTTGTATCCATCAATGTCGACAGGTCGTCATTGGAAACCCGTCTAGGGGGCACGCTAAAGGCAAAACTATGCGCGGCAATGTAGGAGGATTCAGTCATGCGGTCCTGTAAGAGCGGTAAGGTATGATACGTTTATGGTCTAACCCTTACCGCAGCCGGCGTTCGAGGGCCAGCACTCCTTGATGCATCGCCCAACGCCCGACCACAAGGTTTACGGCGAACATGACGACAAGCATGATGGCGCTTAACAACAACCAGACGGAGTAATCGAGCTCTACGGCGCTCATATCCCTATTCCCTAAGTATATAATGAGACCAAGTAGTGCCATGTTCACCAGGACGAGAAAGACACTCACAAGCATGAAGACTAAGCTGCCAAAGCTCGCTACAAGCTGCGAGGCGTGTTCCCAGTCGAAATGAGCGAACACAGCACCAAGCCCTACGGCTAGCCCCACAACGCCGTAGCAAATCAGCATGCAGCTGAATATCGATAGGATGACCACGGCAGGCGAGGCGCCCAGGATCACCGTCCCTGAGGTAAATATCAGTACACACAGAAGGGTAATCGGAAAGAGCCAGGTCAGGAACTTGGCGCGCAATAGCTCTCGTAGCGCTACAGGTGAGGACTGCACGATCCAGAATGAGGGCCCTTCCAGGGATACCGATGGGAAGGCAAGACGTGTGCATGCTGCCGTAATAAAAAATGCCCCCATAAAAAGGTGCATCAGTATTAAAAAGCCTTGCCACCATCCGCGAATATTGTCGGGGAGATCCTCAACCCCGCGCATAATAGAGAAGTTATAGAGGTAAATCACACACAGACCCAGCAGCATAAGAAGCTGCACGCCCTGCATAACGTCGCGGGAAAAAGAGTGCAGATCCTTGGAAATAATGGCGCGGGTCTGGGAAGACAATCCTGGAATGTAGGCAAGCAGCCTTGTCATGACCGGAGTTCCTTGGAAGAAGAACAGGCTTTTCTTGGAGAGGCTGCGGGTAAAGGCTCGCGCGTGTAGAAGGCGATACAACACATATGCTCCGCTTACCAGGGATGTGGAGACTCCGAGGAGCAGCAGCAAGAAAGGTCTGAGCGGGGTGCCCAAGGGCTCGAGATTCTCTCCCAGTATTGTGGCGAGCCAGTAAGAGGGGATCCACGGCTTGCTGGTAAAGGCGAAGATTCTCAACGTTGCCATTACACTGTTCATGTCATGCAGCGCGGTTCCCGTTGCTACGAGAAGACGCACGCATTCAAATAGCGCCCAAATGAAGAGCAGGGCTGCCGCTATAAACAGCTCGCGGGTGCGTCCCGCAGATACAAAACGGGAGAACAATAGCGCCACAATCACACCGATTGAGGCAGGGATGAGAAAGAACGGTATCAGGAGTGCAACGGCGATCAGGTAGAAGTGCCAATGCCCCCCATAGTGGGCACCAAACGCAAACAGCACCGGCATCCCGAAGACAGCCACCATCCACGATGAGGCCAGGGTGACCTCAACCAGTTTGCCGAAGAAGAATCGCAGCGGTTTGATGGGTGACGCGAGCAAGAGCTCCAGATCGCGCCCCAAGAAGAAGGCCCCGAAGGCAGCAGCGGTGCTGGAGAAGGTCATCATGAAAAGCAGCATGAGGAAGATTAAGCTCAGGGTGAGCGAGGGGGGCAGATACGCTATTTCAAGATCTACGGCGATGTAGTTGAGGGCTCGTAATACGCCCTTGTACAAACCAAGCATCACGGTAACGGCGAAGAAACCGATCACTGTGTCGCGTAGTGCAAGGCTCTGGGTGGCTCTGCCGCTGCGCCAGCGATTGCGCAGTGAGAGCAGTTTAGGCCTGAGGAGGAGTGGGAGGATGTGAGCCATAGGTGGAATCTTCCAGGCTAGCTTAGAGCACCCATGGCGCTGCTCGTCAGTTCCAGGAACAACCCTTCCAAGTTCTTGTCTTCTTTTCCGGTATGGTTTCGAATCTCTTGGATCGTGCCCATGGTGAGAATGGAGCCGTGGTGAATGATGGCCACTCTATCGGACAGTTCCTCCGCGACATTAAGCGAATGGGTGGAAAGGATGACTGCACTGCCGTTGGTAACGTAGCTCTTGAGGGCCTTCTTCAACAACAAGGCTCCATGTGGATCGAGTCCCACCATTGGTTCATCGATGATCAAAAACTTTGGGCTATGCAGGAGCGCCGCGCAGGTCGCAAGCCTTTGCTTCATCCCATGGGAGTAGCTTTCAATGAGCTCTCCGGCCCACTCGGTGAGCGCATATTGTTCGAGAAGTTCGTTACTACGGCGGTTTGCGGTCGCCCCATCAACCCCGTACAGATCAGCGACGAACTGCAGAAATTCTCTCCCCGTGAGTTTACTGTAGAGGTGGGGGCGATCCGGAATATAGCCAGTCATGGCCTTGACCCGCAGGGGGTGGGCTAACAGGTCTTCACCGAACACTTTAACTGACCCGCTATCGGGGAGGAGGATACCGGCCAAGATGCGAAGGGTGGTTGTCTTGCCGGCGCCGTTCATCCCTAGGAATCCGAATATCTCCCCCGGTTTGATTGAGAAGCTAATTCCTTGTACGGCCTGGAAGGATCCGTAGGATTTCGTTAGTTGTTGCACTTCAATCATACGCTCCGGTCCTCTTTGCCACCTGGTTCAATAGCCGCCACTCAAAAGTGGGAAGCTGCGCGCTATCCCTTCGAGATTGTCTACGGGGATAGCCCCGATATCACTCGTAGGGCAGTCCGAGTCGCTGGTTTCAATGGTAAGGTTGAGTCTTTCCACAATGCCGTGAGCCCATTCCTCGACCCCTCTGGAGGAAGAGACGCGGCGAATTGGGTAGCGTAGCGAGTATGTGGTCGGAGTATCTCGCATCAGGGCTAGTGGTCCGGAAACTTTCAGGGTGTAGGTTGAGCGCCAATCACCTGCGCTCGCATTAAGCTTCAGATCAATTGGCTTCACCTGCTGGGCGGACACTGTGGCAGCGAATTCTCCCACCCGAAATTCGGCCAGTGCGGCAAACAGCTGACCAAGCGGGTTGAAGGATGACTGTACCGCGTAGTGCGCTGTTCTCAGTACTCCGCGGGAAAGCAAGCGCAAGTCGCCTCTTACAACGAGTCGCGCGGTTTCCCCTTCCTCAAGATTTGTTCTAAGCGAACCTACACATCTTTGATCCAGCAGGAAGCGGTAGTAATGCTCACCGACTTCAACCTGGGCAAACGGCAGGAAGGCAGGCTGCTCTTGCCGCTCCAAGAGTATGAAGGTGTAGATCGTAATGACGCTCGCGCTGACGCAGACAAGGCCGGCAGCGATGATGTCAAAGGGCGGCAGTGATTTCATTGTGAAGGAAGGCGATCAGGATACACTCCTCCAGGCATCTTAACGGAATAGCCAGAACCCCGAAACAGCATCACTATAAGTGGTCTGATAAAGGTACTTATGAAAACACTTCTAGGGATAGGCTGAACTTATTCAGTGTATCCCGAGGCCAGGCTATCTTGGGGCCAGGCTGCCGCGACAGAGGCGTTCTTGGCCTCTCCAACTTTTGGCGACGATTACAGCTTCTTCGCGCCCCACTGTTCTAATGCAAAGTCGGGCGGTGTGACTTGGTTCTCAGGATATACTCCAGGGTCATGGAGGCGAGCTCATAACCCTCTTCCTCTGTTTTGCCAGCTGCGAGGGCTATTTCACTGATTGCGGCGATAAGGTCGCCGATCGTGGTTTCGATAGTGCCGGTGTTTTCTGATGAGCGAACTCTTTCCATACAATAACCTCTCTCCTTCGAACCTTACCCAGGTATGAGCGGAACTACTTAAGCCGTGGGCTCGGTCTCCCAGGGCATCCATGCCCCACCATATCGATGAGGGGAACAAAAAAGCTGTTTGTAACTTTTTTGTCCGAACTGCAGCGCGGGTGAGCTGATAGCACACTTGCCCTGGCCGCACCGCTCCACCGCGAAAACCAAAAAGAGGCGTTATTTCAACCCGTTGCCCCAGTTCTGCAGGCAAGCAGGGGAGAACCAACGTCCTCGCAATGTAATACAGTATAGCCCGGCTCAAGAGGTCCCTCAAAAAAATTTTGCACTGGTGGTGGGGGACGCGATCAACGGTTCCAAAAAGGTAGCTTTGAGAACACCGCGCTAATCGATGATCGGTCTTCTTGAGGCCACCAGGGCCATAATCGGGAGGGATTGCGACCGAAACAACGACTCGAACTCGGTCTTAATATTAGCTGCGGCTAGGGGTGATTCGTAGAGATCATAGGTGATCAGCGAAGTTTCGAATGCAGGATGATGAGAGAGCCATGCCACCGCTTGATCGAAGCACTCTCGATGATCTGTTTTATAGTGAAAGGTGCCGCCTTCCCGGAGCAGGGAGGCAACCCCATCCAGGAATTGCGGGGACAGGACCCTGTGTTTATGCCAGCGCTTGCGATCCCAAGGGTCAGGAAAATTGATGTGCACTTCGGCAACAGATGCTGGGGGAAGAAGCGCAGGCATGCTGCGAGCGTCAGTGCGCAGCACCAGCACATTGTCGAGCCCCTGCTCCAGAGATTTCTCGATAGTGCGGAAGGCCCTCTTGTATCGCAGTTCGAAGCCGATACACAGGGTCTGTGGGTCCCTGGCCGCAAGCCCAAGCAGGTGTCTCCCTGAGCCACAGCAGCCTTCACAGATGATGCGCGGAAACTTTGCACACTGGGTGCGAAGGATCTGAATCTCCAGATCAGAGGGGGGGCCCTGCATGCACGCAAGCAGCCGCTCGGGCACTGATTCGCAGCGCTCGATATATGGATTCTGCCAACGCAGAGTCGATGCCACAGGACCTTAACTGAAATATTGCGTTTGTGACCACAGGGTGAGCGAGAAAGCGCCACCGCCTGCCCTGCTCGCCAGGATACAGTAGCAAACGGGAAGGAGTCACCTCAGCGGCAAAGCGTTATGAGCATGCCACGACTGATTCTACCTTAACCCGCCTCCATGCGGACGTGTGGTGGTCGATACCGGGATGGAGTACTCCTCAGCTCTTCCGTTGGTAACTACTTCTACCACGAGGGATGCATTGGGGCCAACGTTGGCACCGCCATCGTAAAATTCAATGTCTATCTTCCGCTGTTCACCCGGCTGCAGAGTGCCCTCCCACTTCTCCTGAGTTCCATTATCAATGGTGTAGCGCTTTCCATCCGGGCCCTGAACGAACACGTTCACCGCTACAGCCATGGGCTGGGCCGAGGGGTTGTTGAGCGCCACATCCAAGCCTCCATTGAAGTGATATCGAGTTTCCCTCCTATCAAACGGGGATGTGCTGGTGAGAAGCTCAAGTTTAGGTTCGGCAAGTCCCACTTCGGGCCGTATGATCCCGGCCTGTATCATCTGACGGGTGGCTTCTTGTGAGGGAGCGGGAGCTGCTCCGGCTGGTGCTGCTGCCGGTCGAGAGGCCCCATTTTGAGCTGCCGGTGCCTGTTGTGCATCGGCAATCTGGCCGCTCAGTTTCTGCTCAAGAAGCTGAAGTGCTTGACCATAGTTACGTGCTTGCAGCTCCTGCCTTAGTACATTCGTGCGCGCTGTGCCATCGGCATTCCTTTGCCCCTGATAAATATCGTAGAGTTCAAGGAGTCGTGGCAGCTGCGCGTTAGGCACTGAGTACATGACGGCCATCAGGCCCTGTTCATTGTCGAGCTGGGCTTGGATCCCGGCCACAGAGGAGAGCAGCTCCCGTCCATAGAGCCGCACGACAAGCCCCGGCTGCTCCGGGGTGCCGATCAGGGCATTGGCTCTCTCCTGTTTGGCTGCCGGATCCTCCGCCACGTTCACCCGAGCATCAAGCATAAGGGACCTGCCCGTTGTCTGCTGATAGGCCCAGGCAACCTCAGCTAACTGATCATCGCGCAGCACTCCCAACTGACTAATGCGGGAGATATCACCCTGAAGCCCGTCAACGAGCGCATCGGTATCGAGTCCGCGCTGCAGATTGCCGATTCTGCGCGCATTATCGGCCCCCATCGCTTCGGTGACCTTCGCATCGAATGTCCCCGAGCGGTTCACATAGCGCTCATAGAGGGCTGTCATCTGTGGGCGAAGCTCCGCTGGGATGGCACGCATAGTGTCACGGAGATCGTCATAGTTTTTGCCGGTCAGGGCGTTATCAAGAGCCAACAGCGCCCCACGTGTTCCCTCGACGGGGACTCCATTGTTGAGAGCGTTGTACGTAGCCGCTGCTTCAATTCGTAGTGCCCGACCAGCATCCGGGGCTATATCAGGGCTGCGTTCCGTGGAGGCCGCCACCAGTTGGAGCTGCTCCTCGAGCCGACGATTAAAATCGGGAACTTTGCTTACAATGACCGAAGCCGTATTCTGGTCGCTCAGGATAGCGCGCATATGTGCCATACGCTGATCCATCTCGGCAACATAGGTAGAAGCCGGTTCGTTTGCTCTGCGGCTTCCAATGCCGTCGAGGGTGGCGTTGAGGGCTGCCGCTTCGGGGGCAAGCCACGGTGATAGCATCTCGGCCCGCACGGCAGGGTCAGCGACGCGGGTGACGATCTGCTCTACCGGGTTCACATTGTGATCCCGCTGCATGAGCTCCCGGATCTGACCGGCCACAACGGGATCGTTCTGGGGGAGGCGGCGGGTTTCTACGGCAAGGGTCACCGTATCACCCGTGTTGAACGCATGGGCGAAGGTTTCTGCGCGGTGCCACGGATTGATACCCTGCACGGCGAGCGCGCTGTTTATATAGGCGTCTCCGGTCTTATCGAGCCCACTCGCAGCCATCTCCTGCTCAACACTGATGTCGCGCAACTCCCGGTAGGCCGTGCGAAAACGATCTGCTCCCGATTCCGGAATACTACGGGCGTTGCTTTCGACCGTCGGCTCATCGGCACGCGCCAGGCCGCTATGCATACCGGTCACGCGAGACATCTCAGTGCCGTAGAGGCTCGTAAGTACGAAGAGCCGGCCGTTCGGATCAATTGCTCTTAAGGAATCCTCGGTGACACCAAGCCGCGCCAACTCGCTCCCCAGAGCCCGTACTTCGTGGTCACGTATGGGGCGATTGAAAAGATCCACGAAGCGTTCCTGCAAGGCGGCAAGATCGCCGCCGGCCAGACGCTCGTTGACGAGTTTGCTTACTTCGCCAGCTACGTGAGCCGCATCGAAGGGCTGACTTGTGCCGATACCGAAGAATTCTTTGGCGGCTGCGGGATCCTGAGCAACCTGATCGAGATAAGCGGCAAGACAGACTTTTGGATCAGCAGGAGCATTCTGCCCAGGGAAAGTCTGCACCCAGTTCGCTTGCACCTGTCTGCCCAGCTCTTGGGCCATGAGTTGAGTCGTGTGCGGCGACATGGCCTGCTGATTACGATGACCCATCAGGTCCATCAGCTCATAGACGGTGACCTTGTCTCGGTCAGTCATGAACGATCGTCGATCCAGTTGGCGATATAGATCGTTTGCTACAACCCGTACATGGGAATCCTGAAAGTTGCGTTCATGACCAGGTGCGAGGCCCGGGTGGAACGCAGCGGGATCGTGAGTAAGCTGGGTCTGGCTTGGATTGGCCAGCGCTTCGCGCAGCAGGTTGCCACGGGCAATAATGTTCACCCCATTCGGGTTGAAACCGGCGTTGCCGGGCTGCGGCTGATTGCGCGAGAAACCGCTGGGGTCCGATCGAAGCAGCCTTTCCCCGGGAGTAGCAGCAGGTTGAGCAGTTTGTTGCTGTGGGGCCACCCCGGCTTGTTGGGCAAATACAAGATCTCGGTCAGTGGGCTGCGTAGTGGCTAGATTGCCCTCCCTCATTGCATAGGTGGAGTCCGCTGGGGCAGGCGCGACTATTGCCGGTGGATTGGCAACATCCTGAGGCAGGTCTTGAAACATAGAGCACTATCCCAAACAACAAAGACAGGTCGACTTCTCAACTCTCTATAGGGAAATCTGTGACTACCGTTGTTATGCGTCAGAGGTTCTTGCATGTGCCCTCACATTATGGGGCCAGGCCCTGATCTTGATTGGAGCAGTCCTGAGCTGTAGCCGCCTGGTGCCAGGCATCGATAAAATCAATGTAATATCAACTGGTTGCCCGACCTGGATCACGGTCGCAGCTAGGGCCGAATAGGGAGCTGTCACACGGCCCCTGGAGTGCCAGCACATCTGATCGCAGGCATCCCATAACATAGGGTATATGAGGGAACTGGCCTACTCCTATGGCTTTTGAAATGAAACAGCTCTTAGTGCTTGGAATGTTGCTCGGTACGTTGAGTGGGTGCGGAGAGACCCCCCCTAACTCCATGGAGTACGGGACTATTGGCGGTGCCGGTGGGGCGGCGCTTGGAGCAGGTGCCGGCGCTCTGATCGGATCTGCAATCGCAAATGGAGATGTCGGGACGAGCGCCCTGCTGGGAGCCGGTATCGGGCTGCCCGTTGGTGTTGTGCTCGGGGTTGTGTACGCCGTTCAGGAAGAAAAGAGCGAACTTGAAGCCCGTGACGAACTCATTCAATCCAATAATGACGCCATCATGGAACGTGAGGAGGAACTAAGACGGATGCGCCTTAGAGCCGTTGAAGAGAGCTCCAATATCCGTCCAAACGAAAATAGACGCGACACCCTCTACACGGGCCCGACCGTTTCCCCGTACTATCGCTGACTCGTTCAGCCTTACCAAGAGTGCTAAACAGCCTGCTGTAGATCCTTGACCAGGTTCGTTTCCTCCCATGGAAATAATCCTTGCGTGCTGTCTCGACCGAAGTGGCCGTAGGAGGCAGTTGCCTGATAAATGGGCCGTAATAGATCAAGCCGCTCGATAATAGCGCGCGGCCGAAGGTCGAAAACCTCCCGCACTGCCGTTGCGATCTGCTGATCGGGGACCTTGCCTGTTCCGAAGGTATCTACATAGATCGAAACCGGTTCGGCTACTCCGATGGCGTAGGCCACCTGAACCTCGCAACGCTCCGCCAGACCGGCGGCAACAATATTCTTTGCCACATGCCGTGCCGCATAGGCAGCGGATCGATCCACTTTCGATGGGTCCTTCCCTGAGAATGCGCCTCCGCCATGGCGGCTGTAACCGCCATAGGTATCCACGATGATCTTTCTACCAGTCAGGCCCGCATCTCCGACTGGTCCGCCGATGACAAAGCGGCCGGTCGGGTTAATGAGATAGCGTGTGGAAGGGGTGAGGTATTGGGGAGGAATGACCTTTTTGATCACCCTATCAATTACGAATCTCTCAAGCTCCTGCAACGAAACATCATCGGTGTGTTGAGTCGATATAACTACGCAGTTGATACTTGCTGGTTTGCCGTCTCGATACTCGACCGACACTTGTGATTTTGCATCCGGCTGCAAGAAAGCAACCTCTCCCGCCTTCCGCACCGCGGCAAGTTCGCGAACCAATGTATGTGAGAGCAAGATCGGAAGCGGCATGAGCTCTTTAGTTTCATTGCACGCAAAGCCGAACATCAGTCCTTGATCGCCGGCACCCTGCTCTTTGAATTTGCCCTCGCCTTCCGTCACGCCGATACTGATATCGGGGCTCTGCTTGTTGAAGAATTGCAGCACCTCGCAGGTATCAGGAGAAAATCCTACCTTGCGATCGTTGTATCCAATCTGACGCACCACATCGCGCACCACTTCATCGTAGGCCACCTCAGATCCAGAGGTAATCTCTCCCGCGAGCACGACGATGTCATTCTTGACCAAAGTCTCGCAGGCGACCCGACTAGTGGGATCCTGTCTGAGGTGTGCGTCAAGCACCGCATCACTAATCTGATCAGCCACTTTGTCTGGGTGGCCTTCTGAAACGGACTCTGAGGTAAACACAAAATTCTTCGAACTCACAGCTCACTCCTTGTTGCGATATACACCTATGTCTAGGAATCACCCAACGCGTTTTTGGAACGCTAAGTGAGACCACGATAGTATGAGGCCATTCTGCCAGGAGAGTCTCGGCGGCTCTGGAGGGTCGTCGGCGAAACACTACTGCAGAATCGCTTCTACAGCATTTGCTACCGGAGTCGGCTTAAACGAGCTCAATGTGAGGGGGTGAATGCTCAGTAAAGCGTCGACCGAGTATTCGGGCCAGTGTTACTGCTATCATGAGCTAAGGTCAAGCTGGAATTAGCAGGTATAAGGGAGGGTGAATATAGGCTCTCTACGGCGCAGTAATCGAGGGGGGCGACCGTGAGCTAGTGCGCCCGAGTCTACCCTTGCATTCAGCGCAACATGACGGATTCGGTACAATCGGTGGCCTTGGGAGGTGGTGTCCGGGCCGCTTTCTACGGGACAGGCACGGATGGCGCTGCAAACGCCGAGAGGCGTTTGGAGCGGCTGAACAAGGGCGATGGACGGCACTTGTTCAGTGTTTGCCTAGTAGTGGCTGGTAAGTTTCTCTTTGTGCTTGCGCAGGCGCTGGGTGAGGGTGGCGATAAGGGCGTCTATCGACGCATACATATTTTCACTCTCCTCGGAGACATGAAAATCCGCTCCATCCGTCCTAAATGAGCACTCAGCGATCTGGCGGGTCTTTTCAACCTTCAGGATAACCTGCGCTTCGGTGTCATGGTGAACGAATTTCTGCAGACAATGGGGGATCTTTTCATTGACGTAGTTTCGCAGAGCCTCGGTAGCATCGATGTTTCTGCAGGTGAGGTGCACATTCACTTGATGGTTATTCTTGGTCATGGTTCGTGCCTCCAGGAAACTCGTGGACTGTAACGATATCCGTGCGCGGATGCAACTATAGCACGCCGGGGAGGGGTACAAGGAATCAAAAAGGGCTGCCGAGGAGAGCAGTACAATAGGGGCCTGCAGGGTTTGAAGCGAATCCCTTCCGTGCTTCTAAAAGAGTTTTTTCCGCTGCGAGGAGGCGGGAATACCTAGCCCTTCACGATACTTTGCGACCGTGCGTCGGGCGATCTCGACGTTCTCACGTTTCAGGATCTCGACGATCTGCTGATCGCTTATAGGAGCATCTCCAGACTCCTCGGCAATCAAGCCGCGAATGCGTTCCTTAATCGCAAAAGAGGAGACATCCCCTTGCCCCGTTTTAATGGCGTTGCTGAAGAAGAACTTGAGTTCGAAGACCCCTTGGGGTGTATGTGCGTATTTGGAGGTAGTAACACGACTGACCGTTGATTCGTGCATCCCTATATCGTCTGCAACGTCTTTGAGCACTAATGGCTTCAAGCGTTCGATGCCGTAGTCGAAGAAGTCACGCTGAAACTTCAGGATACTCTGGGCAACCTTATATATGGTGTTCTGGCGTTGATGCATGCTCCGGATCAGCCAGGAAGCTGCTTTGAGCCGCTCGGTAAGATAGGCCTTGTTGGGCACCTGATCGCCGTCCTTCTCCTTGAGCAGCGACATGTAGAAGGAGCTTAGCCGCAGCTTGGGCAAACCGTCTTCATTCAAGGTGATGACATACTCATTGCCGACCTTGTGAATGTAGATATCTGGGACAATGTAACGCACATCGTCATCCGCAAACGGCCGACCCGGTCGCGGCTCGAGTTTCTGAATACGGGCGAGTGCCTTGTATACATCATCAAGGGTCACCCCCTCCTGCTTTGCGATCTGGTCGTACTTTCGCTTCTCGAGCCGCTCCATATGCTCCGAAACTAGGCGCGCTTCTAGAGACTCGCGCAGCCCCAATATATCGAGCTGAATGAGCAGACACTCTTGGAGATTCTGTGCAGCAACTCCCGGCGGATCTATGTATTGAATGGTTCTGACAACCCGCTCCACCATCTCGCGATCACAGCGTGTTTCATTCACGAGCTCATCGATGGTGACGCACAGGTATCCGTCTTTATTGAGGTTGCCGAGCACATGGGTGGCGATGAACTGCTCCTTTTGGGAGAGCTCCAAGAGCCGCAGCTGACTCAAGACATGCTCTTGCAATGTCTCGGCCCTGCTAACCGTCGCTTCGATTGATGGGCGATCCTCAAAGTCATAGGTGCCGCGAGGTGTAGACTCTTCGCGGCTATCTCCCAGATGTCCAAGATATTCGTCCCAGTGCTGTTGATCATCAGCATGCGGGGTCGGTTCCGGAGGCGCCTCGATGCTGGCAGGATTCTGGGGTTCGTTTCCCGCAAGCTCAGACTGACCGGGCGACTCGTCAGGATTGGACGGGGACGCATCGCCCTCCTTGACCTCTTCGAGTACGGGGTTTTCTAGGAGCTCTTTCTCGATCGCCTCGATGTACTCCAGCCGGCCAAGCTGCAGCAGCTTAATAGCCTGCTGAAGCTGCGGTGTCATAAGCAGCGACTGACCAAGTTTCTGTACAAGCTTGGTTTCTAAACCCATCTGAGGCTCACACCGTAATCTGAAACTGTATTGGGTTAAAGTTCACTGTTTTTGATGCAGAGTGGGGGATAAAGTGACTGCAAAAAGTATGCGAAGTCGCTCGAAACGTTGTTTCGGTGCACCATCGAATGGTCTAACGCCCCTACAACAGTACAAAATCATCACCGAGATAGTAGCGTTGGGCTCGTTCGCTTGAGGCGATATCATCGGGTGCCCCCTCTTCCAGGATGCGCCCATCCACCATTATGTAGGCGCGATCGCAGATCTTGAGCGTCTCACGCACGTTATGGTCGGTGATCAGGATCCCTATACCCTTGCGTCTCAGCGTGGAAACCATATCGCGTATGTCGCGAATCGCTAAGGGGTCGATTCCAGCGAATGGCTCGTCGAGCAGCATAAAGTGCGGGGAACGAGCGAGGGCCCGAGTGATTTCGAGCCTGCGGCGCTCACCGCCGGATAAACTACTGGCCATCGAGGAGGCGATATGGGTGAGCCCCAATTCATCCAACAGTTCATGCAGACGCGCCGTACGCTCCGCTGCCGAAGGAAAGGCAACCGACTCTAGAATCGCCATTACATTGTCGCGCACCGAAAGCTTGCGAAATATGGAGGGCTCTTGCGGCAGGTAGCCCACGCCTAAGCGAGCCCGCTCATACATAGGAGTGCGGGTAATATTCATTTCATCAAGGAACACATCTCCCTGCTCGGGGGCGACGAGTCCGACGCACATGTAGAAAGTAGTCGTTTTCCCCGCTCCATTTGGTCCCAATAAACCGACCACTTCGCCTGAACGAACGACTATTGATGTATCGTGCACGACTTTGCGGCCTCCGTAGCTTTTGCAAAGGTGCTGTGCTGACAAGGTGTGGAGTGTGCTCATGGGATGTAAAGGTACGATGTTATGCAGAAGCGCGCAATTTCTTGAGCCACTCCCCTAAGCCATCCTGCTCTACCGATCCGCACACCTCATTTGCCTGCTGTTGAACGGCAAGGGGAGCGTTGGCCATGGCGAGGCCCCATCCTGCCAGCCGCAAGAAGGGAATATCGGCCTCTGCATCGCCCACGGCCAAGGTTTCCTCTGCGCTGACGTTGCAGGCAGCAAGCAATGCACGGAAGGCATGGTCGCGAGTGGCCTTCACTGAGGTAATGTTTGCGAACAGGATGTCATCATGCGTTGCACCTTTGCTGAATGCGCAGTGCACTTGAGGCATCCTCGATAAAAGCGCGCGCATGGCCTGCTCCTGCGCGGGGGACTCCAGTGCCGCGACCAGTTTTAGTATGGGATTCTGCGCGATGACATCCTTGAAGGGCGCAATCGCCGGATAGCGATGCAGATACCCAGCATGCATCTCGGCCAGGGGGTGATCTGACTCTATGAAATACTCACTTCGCGAATAAAGCTCAAAGTAAAGCTGCTGTGTGGTAAGCGCTTCAATCAATGTATGCACCTCAGCTCCCTCGAGAGACACCTCCAATAGCGGTGAGCTTGCCGCTCCGGGAAGGCATACCAAGGCGCCAGAAAAGAACATGCAGGGATCGGTAATGGAGAGATCTGCGATCACTCGACTCGCACCGAACTCAGGCCGTCCGGAGGCCAGCCCCACTCGTACCCCGGAGCGTCGCAACTGTTCGATCTCCTGACTGGTTGTTGGCCCGATCGTTCCCTTGGAGTTTACCAGTGTTCCGTCAATGTCGAAGAAGGCTGCACGCAGCGGCCTACCGTTGGGAAGTTGCATACTCTATTTTGTAGTCCCCATTATCTTCGGCCAGGCAGCTTCAGTGGAGCACTATCCTTATCCTTTTCAATCACCTTCACTCGCACCTGTCCCTCTGCGACGCTGCGATTCTCTTTCAGCAGGATACGAATGCTGTCTGCGGTGAGTACGCTTCCCTGATCTTGAAGCTCCGGATTCTCGGACAGCAGGATCGTCTCGTCCCCGGCTGTGTACACCGCCTTCTCGCAAATCGCCTTTATGGTTTCACCCTTGGTGATGTTGACATTCTTACTGGCAACGAGCTCCTTTATTTGATTGCTCTCCGTGTAATTACCATCGAGCAGATCTGAAAGAATAGTGAGGTCCCCATGGATTACCTCTACATTGCCCGCATACTGAAAGGTTCGCTCCTTTGCGTTCAGCGTTAATGTGTCGGCCTTGATGAATGTGGGGCCATCCTGCAGATTAAAATTAGATGCGGTCGATTCCGTGGAGCCCTGTGCGGCGGAGATAGCGGGCTGCTCTGCCCAGGCAGCCTGGGATAACCCCGAAAGCAGGAACAGCTGCAGAGCAAAGGAGAACAGTGCGAACGAGCTACTTTTGGCGGTCATTGTGTATCGTGGTTTCAACATCCCGTTGCAGATGAAATACCTGCGATGCAAGGTCACCCTTCAAGCCTACACCTTTGATCTGCAAGAGCGAGTTTTGAATCTCTACGGCTCCAGGCACGTCGACCTGTTCGGATGCAAGATCGTAGAGCGCTCGGTCGGAGTGTAGCTCCATATCGCGCTGCTTCACTACCACATTTCCCCAGGCTTCCGCGCTGGTGAGAGTGGCACCTTGAATGAGGACCTTGGCGTGATCGGCCTGAATGAATGTGGGCTGCTCCTTTTTGCGGCTCAAAGTAACCTCTGCCTGATCAAGAAGCGCTTCATTAGTGCTCGGATTCAGAACCCCCTTCGAGGCTTTCACCTCCCAGATGGGGGAGCCATTGCGTGTTTCCGTACGGTGAAAGTTATCCAACACAATCTGCCCTGGTGCGCTGTGTGCGGAGGCGGCGGCAGACTGCTCCTCCTGAATGGGGGTGCGAGGGGCCTGCTCCGTTCTCTGTTGTGGCACGCGAGTGGCGAGAATCAGCAGTCCGATTGCCGCGACTAGGACGAGAACTGCCCCTGCGATGCTTTGCTGTTTTGTAATGTGCATATGCTGGCGTAATCCGCCGGCAGTGTAACAGAAAGTGGGGAGGAGTGCGACCGAGGCAGCAACGCCGTTATGCGAGCGCTCCACGCATGCGTTTCAAATCCCCCAAAAGGCCGGGCAGCGATTCAAGAGGCAGCATTGTCTTGCCATCCGAAGGTGCATTATCCGGGTCGTCGTGGCATTCAAAGAAAAGCCCCTGCACTCCCACCGCTACCGCAGCGCGCATCAAAGCTGGTACGAAGCGACGGTCCCCGCCTGACTGCCCGGATTCTCCCCCTAAGCTTTGGACTGCATGTGTTGCATCAAGAATAACTGGGTAGCCGGTGTCCTGCATGAGGACCAGAGAGCGCATATCCACTACGAGATCACGGTAGCCAAATGAAGCACCCCGTTCGCACAGGAGAATGTTCTCGTTTCCGGTAGAGGCGATCTTGGCTGCCACATGCTGCATGTCCTGAGGCGCCAGGAACTGGCCCTTCTTCACATTGACCGCCTTGCCTGTTCGGCCTACTGCAATAAGTAAATCGGTCTGGCGGCACAAGAAGGCAGGAGTCTGCAGTACATCCACGTACTGCGCTGCAATAGCCGCCTGCTCAGGACTGTGAATGTCAGTGAGCACAGGCACGCCGAGGTCGTTACGTACCTTAGCCAGGATCTCTAGGCCGCGCTCGATCCCGACACCCCGTTGTCCCGTGACGCTCGTGCGATTGGCCTTATCAAACGAGGCCTTGAACACGTAAGAGAAGCCGCATCGAGCCGCCAGATTAGCCACGAATGAGCCGATCTTAAGACAGTGCTCTAGAGATTCAATCTGACAGGGGCCGGCGATCAGAAGGAGCGGGCTCCCCATGCCAACGCCTAGTTGCGGAGTGATAGAAACAGTGCGGCTGGCCATGGTACCCGGTGCGTGCGGTTGATCCTTAATTCAGGTCGGGGAAGACGCCTTTTCAAGAAGGTCATTGATCGACATCTGAGGACTTCTTGCGCTGCTTGATTTTTCAGCGCTGCCGTTTGGTTGGGCATCTCCGGGCGCTGCAGCCCCGGCCGATGGGGCACGATTGCGCTGCTCCATGGCGGCACGCACAAAGCCGGCGAAGAGCGGATGTGGGCTGCGCGGGGTCGACTTGAATTCCGGGTGGAACTGTACCCCGATGAACCAAGGATGATCTTTTAATTCGATCACTTCCACTAATTTCTTGTCGGGGGAGAGCCCTGAGAAGATGAGACCTGCTTTTTCCAACGCTTCTCGGTAGTCGTTGTTCACTTCGAAACGGTGGCGATGCCGCTCAGAAATCTCGTCTTTTCCATACAGCTTGCGGGCCAGTGAACTCTTTTTGAGAGAGCAGGGATAGGCGCCCAAACGCATCGAGCCGCCCTTTCTTTGCACACTCTTTTGGGTCTCCATAATATGAATCACCGCGTGCTTGGCGTTCGGATCGAACTCGGCGCTGGTTGCAGCGGTGATGCCGCTTTTATTGCGGGCAAACTCAATAACGGCCATCTGCAGTCCCAAGCAGATGCCCAAAAATGGGATACGCTTCTCGCGCGCATACTGGGCCGCACTAATCTTGCCCTCGCTGCCCCGGCAACCAAATCCTCCGGGGATTAGCAGCGCATCCACTCCGATTCCTGCCGCTGAACCTCCGCTTGCCTGCCGGATGGCGGGCTCGACGCCTATGCGCTCGATCTCCTCGCTGTCGACATACACAATGCGCACATCGCAATCGTTGGCAATGCCGCCATGGTGGAGCGCTTCAGTGAGGCTCTTGTAGCTCTCGGTAAGCTCGACGTACTTCCCCACCATGGCAATGGTGACGATGCCATGACGCGGCGAGCGGATCGCGTCAACAATCTTCTGCCAGGCAGATAAATTCGGAGCGCCTGTCCAGATGTTGAGATGCTCGACGATACGTTCATCGAGCCCTTCTCGATTGAGCACGAGCGGCACCTCATAAATGTTAGAAACATCGTAGGCGTTTACCACGCAATTTTCTTTGACGTTGCAGAACAGACTTATCTTCTTTTTCAGCTTGTCATCCAGCGGCGATTCGGAGCGGCAGATGATGAGGCCTGGGATGATACCGTATCCGAGCAGGTCTTTCACCGAGTGCTGAGTCGGCTTGGTCTTGAACTCATTGGCGGCGCGTATGTAGGGCACCAGTGTGACATGGATATACAGCGCATTCTCCGGTCCCACATCAGCACGCATTTGGCGAATGGCTTCGAGGAACGGCTGGCTCTCGATATCTCCCACCGTGCCGCCGACCTCTACTATACAGATGTCGAAGCCCTTAGACGCTTCAATCACCCGGCGCTTTATTTCATCGGTGATGTGAGGAATTACCTGCACGGTTCCCCCGAGATAATCACCGCGACGTTCGTTGCCAATTACCGTCTCGTATACCTGCCCAGCGGTGAAGTTATTGGCACGCGACATCTTCATTCCGATGAAGCGTTCATAGTGCCCCAAATCAAGATCCGTCTCCGCGCCATCATCGGTTACGAACACTTCACCATGCTGAAACGGGCTCATCGTTCCCGGATCGACATTAATATAGGGGTCCAACTTCAAAGCGGTAACTTTAAGGCCGCGCGCCTCCAGCAGAGCCCCAATAGAGGCACAGGAGAGCCCTTTACCGATCGAAGAAACAACGCCGCCGGTAACGAATATGAACTTCGTAGAACGTGGAGACATAGGAGCAAATGGTTTATGGGAGCGCGAACTGCCTGGCGATGACTGGGTGCCAAACTGCGCTGTATACGGGAGATAAGTATCTCAGCTTTATGCAGCTGAGGAAAGGGAGAGACTTATCAACTTGAGCAACACCCCGGCAGGCCCCTGCGATAGTGCTTAGATTGTCAACGATTCCTCACAGTTGGGGAGCAGTCCCGCAGGTCATAGCGGCTACGGAGACACTGAACAAGCGCCCTCCTTGGCCCTTGTTCAGACGCGCCACACTACTTCCTAGCGCGCCTTTCCTGATTGCACCGCCGCTACCGCCCGTGAGAGGTCCTCGGAGGTATCGATCTCAATGGAAGCGTTCATCTCCTCTGGTGTGGCGAAGGCTGCCTTTATCAAGATTCCATTGGCGAGAGCACGCAGCTGTTCAAGCGCCTCGCGCGTTTCAATCAATGAAGGGCTCATCTTGTTGAGCGCCTTGAGTGTCGCAGGACGGAACACATACAGCCCGAAGTGCTTGTACCCAATCGGAGCGGTGGGGGAAATCTCACATTTCTCCGGATCACGTCGATGGGGAATAGGTGCTCGGGAGAAATAGAGCGCCCGCCCATCCACACCCAGCACGACCTTCACTACCGAATCTCGCTTAAACTCGTTCTCGTCAAACAGAGGCATGACCACGGTGCTCATGCCGAATGTGGGATCCGCTTCAGCCAAGCACTGTACCGTTCTCCTTATAACGCCGGGCTCGATAAAAGGCATGTCACCCTGCACATTCGCCACAAGGTCAAAGTGCTTTCCCGCCTTTTCTCGCAACTCTAGGGCTTCGGCAACGCGGTCCGAACCGGTTGCATGATGAGAGCCCGTCATAAGGACGGAGCCGCCAAAGCCCTTTACGCAATCGGCGATCTCGCTGCTGTCCGTTGCCACAAACAGCTCCTCGAAGCATGCGGCCTTGGTTGCTTGCTCCCATACCCGCTGCACCACGGTCTTATCGCCGATGAATTTCAAGGCCTTTGCCGGAAGTCGAGTGCTTCCGATCCTTGCCGGAATAATACCAAGTACTTTCATATCTGAGCCTCCTTACTGACGGGCCATGAATGCGCGCTGTCGATGGGAGCCGTTTTCAAGCTTTTCGAACAGGGCGGCCCGGAACAACATGAACCAGTTTGCCAGTATCACTCCGCTGACGATGCCGAGTACCGGCATCTCAGCAAACAGCACGCGCATGGACGATACAACCACAAGGACCGGCAACAACGGGTCGGTGCTGGAAAGCTGATGCACGGCAGTGGCAGTGCCGTGCACAGCCAGGGGGAGCATCATCAGGGCGATCGGCAGGAACCACTCGATCCAATTGTTGAGCACGAAGGAATAGGAGCGAAAAAGCGCTGAAAATCCATCGGTGCGTTCAATATGAATAATCTCGGCGATCGGATTCAGCAGGACCGCGAGCGCCAAAGTGAAGCAGTAAGAGATCCAGACTGTATCGGGGTTTCCACGCAACATATGAACGACCAGGCTCAACGGGAAAAGTATGAAGGAGGCGTTCAGGATCGAGGAAAACAGCATGCCGTCGAACTCACGGATGTTCTCGAAGGTTAGTTTTTCTTTGGCGTGGGCCTTGGAAAGCCAGGAGTAGTAAAAGGAGAGCAGGACTATTGAAGCAATTCCTATGATAAATCCACCCGCCAGCCCCATCCCGGAAAATACCGTTGCCACCAGGAGAAATAGTGCGAAGGCTGCGATCGAAAGCGGAATCAGGGGCCAACCCCTATAGAGGGCCTTGGTTGCATGCATCACGCTCTGACCATAGAGGCCACACAGCGCGTGCAGCGATGAGGCGACTGACTTCACCTATTCCTCCTCTTCGACGAATTCTGGCGTATCGCCCTCAGGGGCGCGTCTACGGGAACGGCGGCGTCTTCGTTTCTGAGGAGGGCCGCTGCGCTCCCGCGGTGGAGCATTGTGAGCGAGTGACTCGAGCTCGGCAAGCAGTTCAGCGTCCTCGGCTTCTGTTTCCATGACTCTGGCAAAGAGCATTAGGTCAGGGAAGCAGCCGGCCTTGGCAATGCTTGAAAGTCTGGGCGGCCGGCCGGAAGGGGAGCGCAGCGCAAACCACAATAAGAGCAGCTCTGCCAAACGTTCGCGCTCTCGCCGCGGTACGGCCAGACGTGGGAACGCATTACTCACTAATTCCTTGATCATCATGCGAGAGTGCAAACTCTCAATGAGACGGGAGGATGAGGGTTCCCTAAGTACCGGAGTCAGAGCGAGCAGTGCAAGCACCGCCGTGCACGAGCTGACACCCTCTTCTTTCTTAAATTGGTCGAATCGAAACAAGCTCCTGGAGAGGTAGGTATTGGCGGCCAGCACGGAGCCGGTGAGTTCAGGCAAAAAGTGCCCGAGGAGCTGCATCTCCTCCATCATGCGCAGCGTCTTCAAGCAGTATCCCGACGTTAAATCCTTCTGCAGCTCCACATATAGGCGCACCGCAACGCTCTTCTCGACAAGCCCATGCAGATCCAGCATCGCTTCACGCGCCTGTTGCTCGATGCGGAACCCCGTGCGCGCCGCGTGACGTACCACTCGTACGAGCCGCACAGGGTCTTCCAGAAAACGCTCTCGGGGGTCGCCGATTACGCGGATCAGTCCGTGCCTTAGATCCTCGACGCCGCCCACATAATCAATGATCGAGAAGGTCGAGAGATCATAGAACAAGCCGTTAATGGTGATATCGCGTCTGCGGGCATCGGTCGCCTCTGTTCCGAATTTGTTGTCACGCAACGCCCCGTTAGATGGGCCGCCCTCTGCCTCATCCTCGGCCTCGAACTCATCTTGAAAATCGCGAAAGGTGGAAACCTCGATAATCTTGTGCTGAGAAAAGAAGACATGCACTAATTTGAAGCGTCTCCCGATAATGCGGCTGTTGCGAAAGAGCGATTTGATCTGTCGGGGCCGCGCGTCGGTAGCGATGTCAAAATCCTTAGGCGTCTTTCCCAGTAGCAGATCGCGCACTCCGCCGCCCACCACATAGGCCTTGAAGCCGTGCTGCAGCAGTCGGTACATTATCTTCAATGCATCCGGATCGATGTTGTTGCGAGAGATCGAGTGCTCGCTTCGAGAATATATGCGAGGAGTGGTCGTGTCAGACGAGGTAAGTTCGCTTTCGTTCATTGGGTGCACTACTACTTAAACCAGAGCCCCATTGCGGGTGCAGTCAGAGGGCTTCACTAAACCTAAGGTCACCAACCCTATATGATAAAGGCTCGTTTGTCGCGTAACTGGCTTAGCTTGTAAATGCCCCCTGGAAAATTGCAGGAACGAACAGATATGTAATGATATCAGCCTGATAGGGGTTTGAGGAGTGCCCCTATCGGTGGAAGGCCAGGGGAATCGGCGCCTCTGAGCGATGATGCATGAGGCTGAACCCTGGGCCGCCTCGAGCGGTAGTGCATGCAATGTTCGGCTTGAACGGACCCGTATCCGTGGCGGCTAGCGCGGTTTGCCCACCACTACCCTGGTGCTGTTGCCTCTAAGTATCCCCTGGAGCGAGACGGGGAAGTTGTACTCCGGATGATCGGTGTTGAATGCATAGTGAGCGAGTTTCGGCAGAGTAACTCGGATGTAGCCGGCTCCGTCGGTAATTCGGGTGGCACCCAATCCGTAAACACTTACTCCAGGAATTGGGCGCATGGCGCTGTCTACCACGAGGACGGCAAGCTCGAATTGGCGGACCGAGCCATCGAATGTGATCGACGTATCCCTGATCAGCTGACCCGATTGGGCAGCAAAGGTGTAGCTGGGATGTGATACGGCCACGGAGTAGCTTAAGGGCCCGTACACCGTATCAAAGATAAATTCGCCGTTCGGCGAGGTAACCCGGTGTTGCACCGTTCCCCCGAAGGTTCCACTTACCTGTGCTCCCGCGACGGGCTGGCCTTGGAATAGTACTCGTCCCGACATGGTGAAGTAGCCCGGAGTGGGTGGTGCCGATGGGGTAGGGGTTGGGGTTGGAGTCGGCGTTGCCGTCGGCAAGGGCGTCGGAGTCATTGTCGGGGTATTGGTCGGAGTCGGCGTGGGCGCTGGCGTGCTGTTGACAGGCGGCGGAGGTGCATGGGGCAGTCCAGCGAGCATCGCCTCGAGATTCACGTAGCCACCGGTCTTCACCACACCTTGCAGTTGTGCTGAGGTCCGCACCGTTGCGAGGAGGCGGTCCCGTAGGGCGTCCCAGCTGAGGTTTGATGCGTAGCTCGCCAGCAACATAATTGCACCGGAAACGTGCGGCGCGGCCATTGAGGTGCCGTTCATGTACATATAGCCATTGCCAGGGTATGTGCTGGCGATAGAAACGCCGGGGGCGGCTAGGTGAACGGTGTTGGCACCGTAGTTTGAGAACGATGCCCGATTGCCGTTGCTGTCGATGGCGGCCACGGCGATGACGTTGGCCATCGGGATATTGGCGGGTGAGTAGGCCACTGCGTCATTGTTGCTGTTGTTGTTGCCGGCGGCTGCAATAACCAGCACCCCCGCATTGCGCGCCCGCTGTACGGCATCAGTGATCACCGCATAGAGCCCCGGAGCACCCCATGAGTTATTGGATGCTACCACGGGGAGGCCGCGATTACGGAGGGCGGTGACATAGTCGAGCGCCTTCACTGCGTCATAGAGATTACCGCTCCCCTGAGAGTTCAGGAACTTTACGCCGATGATCCTGGTGTTCCAGACTACTCCCGTGATGCCGATGCCGTTATTGCCGCGCGCACCGATAGTGCCGGCACAGTGGGTGCCATGACCATTGTCATCAGCAGGATTTCCGGAACCGGTAATCGCATTGTAACCATGCACATCATCGACGACCCCGTTGCCGTCGTCATCGATACCGTTGCCGGCTACCTCACCGGGGTTTCTCCACATGTTGGGCGATAGATCACTGTGGTTGTAATCGACTCCCGTATCAATGACGGCGACGTATCGATCTTCACTGCCTGTGCTGCGATCCCAGGCCTGCGGAGCGTTCATATCGATATCGCTGGCTTGATGAAGACCCCACTCAAGCGAGTAGTAGGGATCGTTGGGATTGACGGCGATACGCACCGGGGCGTTGCAGCTGCAGCGTATACGATCGAGCGCAAGGGGCCGCTGACGGGCCCGTGCTTGCCGGAGTAGAGCGCGCCGCTCACGTTGAGCCGAAATACAGATATTCTGCCTGCGATGCTGAGACGAATGGGAGGAGATCGTGGCACCGATGCCGGACTTTGTCTTTAGGAGTGCAGCCCGTGTACCTCTATCTATAACGCTGACATCGCGGCGCGCATTGGCAACCTGTCGAATCGTTCTCTCATGAGCAGCCTTCGCTGCTCCTAGGCTCACTATGAACTCGTTATCAACGCACTGTTGCTCGGCAGGGAGTGCAAAGGGTGCCCCTTCGGCAGCATATGCCGGTGCGCTGCACGCAGCCAAGATGAGTGAAATGAGGAGCGTTCGGGAACTCATCGCTGTCTTCCTCCCGTTCGTCGCCGATTGTCATTCTTCCTCTTGCCGTCCCCGTTGACTCGCTTGCGATCGCCATCATCGACGAGCCGGACCTGGTCAGGTCGTAGTGCAAAATGCAGCCCCTCGAGCGCCCGTTCATTACGCGAAGAATCGAGAGTGAAGCGGAACACGCGGGGAACCGAGGCGACTCGATACTGGCTGCTCTCGACTGAGAGCCGGTAGCTGCCGACCGGCAGCTCGGCGGCATACGAATAATCAGAGGTCAGCGCGAGTTGGTAGGTCTGACCGCCCTCCGCCTTTAGTACGATCACGGGATCATTGGGTAGAGAGCGGGCAAATCTTCTTCCAAGCGACGACTCAGCTCTTATGATATTGCCCCTTGGATCCTTGAGCTGACCACTAATGACATAACGAACGGGTGTCGGGGCAATCGTTGGGGTGAACGATGGCTGCGGTGTCGGGGTAGCAGACGGTGCAGGAGTTGGCTCGTCCGGTATCGGGGTAGGGGTGATCGGGTCGTCGCACGGTCCGATCGTATCGCCATGTGCAAGATGGGTATCCCACGCGCTCACCTTGATTTTGATATTATGGGCCGGGTCAGTCGGATATCCTGGCGGGCGGTGGCAGATGAGAATCTCCTCCGAGTCATCCTCGCTTGGTGTCGGAGTCGGAGCGGGGGTCTCTACGGGGCAGCGGTCAAAGTTGGCGCCGCGTGAATCAAGCTGTACATCGCCGAGAAAGATGCGCGCGATATTCGGGTTGTTCTTCACCGGTACAGAGGCAAAGGAGGCATTGGAAAGCCCCTCGATGTACAGCAGTCCGCCCTGGGCGGTGCCGTAAATATCCCAGCGCACATTCAGCGCGTCATGACGGGGGTTCTCAACCCTCCAGCGCAATACGGTGGAAGGATCCTCGGAGCATAGGGAAGCAAGACGCGGCTGTGGCACGGCGGTCGGCTGCTGCGTCGGTGTATTCGAAGGTACTGCCGTCCAAGTTGGGGAGGCTGCGGGGGTGCTCGTGGAGCTCGGTGTCGCACTCACTGATGGAAGCGGTGTCGCTGTCTTTTCGGGAGTGGAGGTCTTTGCCGGTGTGTAGGTTGCGGTCGCCGATTTCAGAGGGGTTGAGGTATGAGTTGCACTAAAGGTTGGTGTCCAGGTTGCCGTTGCGGTGGCCGTACCCGTGTGAGTCGGTGTGCCGGTTCGAGTGGGGGTAGAGGTCTTCGTGGCTGTATGCGTCCAGGTGGGAGTGTGCGTTACGGTCCAGGTCGAAGTGATAGTGGGCGTAGCGGTGTGTGTCGGCGTATGAGATGGGGTGAAGGTCGCTGTTGGCGGCAATGTTGCAGTATATGTCGCCGTGGCAGTATGCGTTGGTGTCGGGGTCGCTAAAGGCAGCTCCTGTTGCGAGCTGAAGTTAAGATCCGTCCTGTTCTCTTCGGCTATGCCCTCGTGGAGTTCGGGGGTGAAGGTGAAATCCTGGTAGCTGGCCCAAATACGATAGTTGCTGTCGATCGGTGCAGACAGGGCGAAGTTCCCCGCCTCGTCGGTCGGTACCTCACGATAGGCGCCCTGTATGTCAGCGTGCACCTTGGCCTGGCGCATGGGGCGGCCGGCGGCATCACGCACCCAGCCTGAGAGCAGCTTTAGCTCGACTTCCATCTGGCGGAAGTTTGCTTCGTCGCGGTCGCATACGGCTTCCGGGATCGCAATACCGGCCGGATCAAAATACGAGTTTCCCGATTCGGCGGTGAGCCAGTGACTTTCGAGTGCCGCCGCTGCAACCGCGTAACGGCCCGCTTGATCGGTGACGGTCACCACCTCGTGGTTGTTGCGAATGGTGACCCCCGCCATAGGAGCACCAAACTGATTAAACACCGTACCACGCACCATGTACTGGGGCTGCACGGGACAGAGTGGCGCCGGTTGAGGGGCCGGTGAGTCGCCAAGTGGTGCTACCCGCACAAATCGCAGGTCGTCAAAACCCTGCTCAAGCGCGGCCAACCCGAGCACCGCCGGATCGAATAAACTGCCGCTTTGCTGCACACGGAGACTGTAGTCGTCGCCTTCGTTCAACATGACGCGAAAGCCGCCCGCGGCATCTGTCGTTGCAATCTGTACATCCTGATCTAGGACGCGCACCGATGCGAGCGGGCGGCCGTCGGGGTCGACGACAGTGCCGCTCACAGAGAATTGTCCAGGGGCCGGGGCTCCGCATTGCGCGCTGAACTCGCCAGTCGTGGCCTTGACCGTAGGGCATACCTGAAAGGGAGTGGCGCTCGCATGAGTGAAGGCACAGCCTGAGCTGGAAGGATTCAAGGAGATAAAGTCATTCAGCGGACTCGCATCGCTGTTGTTACAGCCGGCTCTAACGCTGGCGCCGAACACCACACGGCCCTGCGTGTCGGTTCGCTTAAGCGGCTGTCCGCACGACAGTATCTGAGGGCTATCGATGCTGACCCCTGATTTTGCGCTGCCGTTCTCCCGGACGGTCCAATCAATTCCCGCTGAACTACTCCCGTCCTTGACTGCCCACACGGGACAACGATTCCCGGGGCAGGAGTTGGGGGTGAGCACTAAATCTCGTGGATAGTACTGAAAATCTCCCGTCGGTACGATGTTAATTGGGGTATTGGCTGCGACGCCCAACATGGCGGTTGAGAATGTCATTTCACCAGAGGAGAGGGTGCTGCGCTGCCCGATTGAAAGGGTGTTAAAACGCTCATTGCCGATAAAGGTGGTGAAGGCCCCGTTGCCGTTGGCCTGTTTCACTACGATCGTATAGGTCGTTGACGCCCCGATTGGCAGTGGAGCACTAGGAGAGCATTCAGCGGTTGCATATCCGTACGCTGCGCCGTTGAAGGTACAGCTGCTGAACTTATTGCTAAGCGGGGTCGTGAATCCGCAGCTCTGACCAGAGGGCGAGCGAGGGAAAAGAGTATAGAGATTATCGGCGATCTCGGTATTTGTGTTGTTACAGCTGGTGGTGTGTTTGGGGACGGCAAAGAAGACATAGCCTTCGTGGTCCGTGCTCTTCTCACAGGGTAGAAACGCTTCTGGAAGCGCAACCGAAACGCCTTCTACTCCCACACCCCTGCCGGTACGGAAGCTCCAATGCACAACCTCCTGCACGACACCGTCGCTAAGCGCCTTTACGGAGCAGCGATAGCCAGGACACTGTGACGTGTTGAGAACGATCTCCGGCTTATCAAAACGATATCCTCCGGCCGTGTGGGTGAAGGTAACGCGCGGGTTTGGATTCGGCAGCTCGCCCACGTCAATCTTGAATTCGCCGCGCGCATCAGTAAAACGAGCGGGCAGGGCGTTTACACCATAGTTGCCGTCTATTTTAACTCCGGCAACGGGCGCGCCGTTGTGGTCGATGACGATGGTGTACTGCTGTGCATGTGCTGGCACACCCAGCAACAGCAATAATATGGACAGTAGTACCGCGCGCACACACACTCCACGGAGTTTTTATTCCGACCAGAGACAAGGTATCGACCGTTTTCACGGAAATTGAAGGGTTCTCAGCACTTACCAAGAAACTGGGAGAGGGCGCTGCTGAATTCTCGTAGCTTCGAGCGTCATGATGCACTACGGCCGATATGGCATAGGTGATAACGCATGGAGTGGCGCAGGGCAGCGTTACGCCGTGCGGGCGAACTCCTCCAGTTCCGGCGACCAGGTAACATCGATGGTGCCGTGATGCTCCCGCACCAGTCCCAGGTCGAGCGCACGTTGGGCAATCGCGCGGCGCTTCTCCTCACTGAATGTGCCTAACCAGTCATTGCCGAACTTCTCGAAGAATGTGGCATATCCCCAGATGTCCTCGGGTGCGAGCAGCGATTCATCGCGACTGACGGCGAAGGCGTTATTGACCCAACGACCATCCTCGGTGAAGCCGCGAAAATCTGGGGGCACACTCGGATCGATAAGCTCTTCCTTAGAACGGCCGCGAGTGAGCTGCATGGGCCCCTGCAGCGATTCAGGGATCTGCACACCCTTCTCGATCAGATCGCGGAGTCGGTTTCCTTCAGTTTTCCATCTGTCGGTATCGAAGAGACTGCTGAGGAGTTTGAGGCCTATGTTGTACTTGGCGTCAAATTCGCGGATAGATTCCATGACACCAGGGAAGTACCGTTCCATCAGTCCATAGGCTTGCGAGGCCAGCCCTCCCGTGTACGCATCGGCAACGGCAAGACCAACGGTATCCCGAATGCCCTGAATCTTCTCCTCTTCAGTCGCCTTGCTATCAAGAATTTCGAATACATTGTAAGCGGTCTGCACGTACTGCAGCCCTGATTGCATAGTCGAAGCGTCAGAGGCCGATCTTCCAAAACCGTTGGCTAAATCGGTCTGTGGTCGAGGCAGGGTGTAGTTGCTGTTGATGGTCATGGCGCATTCCTTCTTCTAATCCTATGAGTGCTTTCAAAAATGCCATCCTTGGCGCAGCTGGAAGCTATATAGAGATAGCTTCTAGGGATACGCTGAATAAGTTCAGTGTCTCCCTAGGCAGTTTGTATGTGCCCAAGAGGTGGTGTAGCACCCCCTCCTTAGCTCGGGTGTCGACGGGTTCATCGTCGCACTTATATTTTCGTGGAATCCGAGAGAAAGTTTCCGGTGGCTGCCATGGGTGGTACGGGATACCACATCTTGAGCCCCGAGCAGGCGGTTCGGCGATGCGCTCAGCGGGACCGGGGCAGCAGTGAAGGGCGGCAGATAACAGTCAGGGGCCCAACGAGTACAGCAGGTAGAGGTGCGGGCATGGGGAGCTGTGCACAGGTGCATACCTAGCAAGGTGGGCATGCTGAGCTGCCTTAATCAGAGATTTTCGCATGTCCCAAGGGGATATGGTGGGCGCTCCGGGAGATCTCACTACGAAACATGCTGAGCTATGATCCTTGGCTTGTAACTCGCCTCAAGTTTGAAATGGGAAGGGTCGAAATACTCCTTAGGAACAAGCATTTTGGTGGAAAGTGCTTGGCCCTTTCTGGTGTGTGGCCCGTTCGATCAACGGTTCGTCGTGTCACCCATCAACTATACTGCCCCGTGGTAGGAGGCATGAGATGGCTAGACCGATCTACGCGCACGAACTATCCGATCCAGATTTCGCATGGCTGCTCTCAAGCTTTCGAGAGCAACACCCCGAGTACATCATGGTCGAGGGGAACTGTCTCCCCGTATCGCTTATCCGTGAAGTAACCCCCGTCCGTGTCGGCGTGCCGATGCAGAATGAGGCCGAGGACCTTGACACCGCGGAGCCCGAGTAGCTCGCCGCATCTACCTTTTACCGTTCAAGCACAAGCGCTACTCCATGGCTGAGGAACGGTCTCAGTGCGTCGAGTGTACGCGACCTGTCCTCCATGCTGCATTCCATGAAAAAATCATTGAGCAAGAGCACCCTTGGTGGATGCATAGCGCCCAGCGATGCGGCCAAGATGGAGCGGCAACGCTCCCCGGCGCTCAACTCGGCGCTGAGCGCACCCAATCGAAGGTAGCCCACGGAGAGCGCCTCAAGAACCCTTAACGGTAATGCAACTCGGGGCACCTCGCGAAAGTGATTGAGGGCATCGTGTACGTTGAGCTGCAGGGCCTCGGCTATGGAGAGCCCCCTGTACGCTATTCTCTGAATCTCGGGGCGATAGCGCAGACCACCGCAGGAGCTGCACTGCTGGCCATCTGCTTCAAATCCGTTGCCGCGGCAGGATAGGCAGGCACCGGATTCACCCTTCTTGCGGGGAGTGAATGAAAAGGAAGTGGGTCCCAACCCTCCCGCCTTAGCCGCCGGAAGAAGGGCGTACCACTCCCTCAGAGGCTCAAGGATCTCCATAACGCTTGCCGCAATAGAGTAGGGACCCTGCGCTGGTGCGGGGGCGTTAAGCTCGACCAGTCGCGGAAGTCGCCCCTGCAGTGGCGGGGGCAGAGCCGCTGCTTCCACCGTGAGAAGTTGTGTAATCGCTTGCTTGATCGCTGGCAGCTGTGCCTCGTCACAGCGTCCCTGCACAATCTGTCCTTGATGCTCCATTGCCCACCGGGAATCTATGCGCTCTCCAGCGAATGGTGCAGTCAACGGATCCTTCCGGAGCGGGGGAGCCTGCTCCACACTACAGCTGCGGCAGGCCCCGAAACCCGGGGAGAGGCGAAGCCGCACGACCCCTGGCAATGCAAAGGCCTGGCTGTCATCCGCTACTATGGCCGTCCCGCCATGTGCGGAAAAAGTGGTGAGTATCTCCGCCATGCGCTCGGCGCTGGGCCGAGGGAGACCCGCGCTGGGCCGATCGAGTGCCAAGACGGCGTCAGTAGAGAGGTGCAGCAGGGCATGTGCAAACTGCAGCGCTATCCACTGAGAGGAGGAGAGCGCCTGAATCCCGGTAGTAGTGGGCAGATCGCATAGTCCGAGATCAGATAGAAACGGGTACAACAGATTGCCTATGGGCGCGGCTAGAGATCGAGCGCATTCCTGCTCTATCAACATCCCGATAGGCAGCGTTTCAGTACTCAAAAGCGGAGGAACAAACCCGCAATGGAGGCACTGTACCGGCACCTGCCAAGGGATCTGCTGCAGCGTGCCAGCTGCATCTAATGTAAAGATGCATAGCGCAGAGGCACTCATTCCTGCTGCAATCCGAAGCGCCTCCGTGAGCCGGGAACGTTCCGCAGCAGCGCAGGCAAGGGTGTCAATGTGAATCCGCAGCGGCGGACTCTCCACCATGTCTAAATCTACGATTCCATCATCGGTAACGGCGCGCGTGAATCCCCTCTTCTGCCACTCCATGATTGTGCCGCTAAGCTGGTCGCCATGTGGCAAGCAAAACTCAACGGCAAAGGTGAGGGTTGCTCCGGCATGCTGGGAGAGAATCTGATCTGCTTGTTGCAGGAGGCTCATCGGTACGAAGGACTGCCCACAGCGCTGGCACAGGGGCTGATTCGTCGCACGACCTCCCGCGAGATAGGAGAGTAGGGATTGCGACGAGCGTCGCATCGCCGCAAATGCCGAGTAGTAACTCGTTCGCGCAAGTCCAGCGATGGGAGCAGCGGTGGAGTCAGCCGGCAGCGCTTGCTCTGGATCGATTGCGAATCCGCGCAGCACCTTGAGCCGGTGGGTGCTCTGAGCCCACAGCAGATCGCGCAGCAAACGGGTCTTCCCTGAAGCGCAGGGGCCCTCAAGAACGGTCAGGCAACCTCGCTGGATCGATATCGCGACGGACTCGAATGGAGCGAAACGAAGGGCACTAATCTCAATATTCGATCGATGCTCCATAGCAGGGGGGCGCCTGGCCATTCGTGGCTGGACACGGTTACGCAGCGAGCTTGGCCCTCAGTGCCTCGATGCGCTGGCTCACCAGGGTTTGGTAGCTCTCCAGCAGCTCCAAAGATTCGGCTTCAAAGCGCATCACTAGCACCGGTTGGGTATTAGAGGCTCGCACGAGTCCCCAGCCCTTTTCAAACTCTATGCGGACTCCGTCGATCGTTGACACCTGGAATTCCGGGAAGAGAGTTTGGGCGCCCTCTGCAATCTTGAACTTTAGGTGCTCTGGGCAGTCAACCCGCAGTTCCGGGGTCGAGTAAGAAGGCGCTAGATCTCCCAGCAGCTGGGAACAGGGCTGCGAGCTGGCACTCAAGATCTCGACGAATCTGCAGGTGGCATACAGCGCATCATCAAATCCGAAAAAACGGTGCTTGAAGAAGATGTGGCCGCTCATCTCACCGGCCAATGCACCGTTCGATTCCCGGAGCTTGCCCTTGATGAGTGAGTGACCCGTTTTCCACATGATCGGATTTCCCCCGTGCTTTTTGATGTCATCGAAAAGCCGAGAAGAACACTTCACATCCGCAATCACGGTCGCGCCGGGCTGCTCTTTCAGTAATGCCCGCGCATAAATAAGCAACAGCATATCGCCATATATAATGCTGCCCTTCTCATCCACTACGCCTATACGATCGGCGTCACCATCCCAGGCGATACCGGCATCGGCCTTAGTGGAGCGGACACGATCAATGAGGGTCTTGAGATTCGAGGGTACGGAAGGATCGGGATGATGGTTGGGGAACCTGCCATCGGGTTCGCAAAACAATTCGTCCACCTGACAGCCCAGGGCCTTGAGGACTTTGGGCCCGACCAATCCGCCGACACCGTTTCCCGCATCAACGACCACACGAAGCGGGCGGCCTGACATATGGCCGCGTGAATTAGCGATCAGGTAATCGATGTACTCTTGGCGAATGTCATGCATCGCCACATGACCCTTGGGCCCCTTTGCAGGCAGCAGCTCGCTGAGTCGCTTCATGCGATTCCCGAGGTCTCGGATCTGCTCAGCGGATAAGGTAATCGTCCCGAGGCACATCTTGAAACCATTCATGTTGGAGGGATTATGGCTTCCGGTGACTTGGATGCCGCCATCAAGAGATCGCTGGAATATGGAGAAATAGAGCTGCGGCGTGGGCCCCATCCCGGTGAGGGTTACATCGAGACCCTCCGACGAGATGCCTTCCGCCAACGCATGGGCAAATGATTCTGAAGATGGTCGGCAGTCCCATCCGACTGCGATGGTGCGGCGATTGCTCTCCTTAGCCAGCTCGCCATAGGCACGCCCCAATAGCATGGCAAAGTCGTTGGTGAGCTCCTCACCGACAAGTCCCCGAATGTCGTACTCACGAAATACATGTGATGGAATCGTCATACTGCAACCATTCTCCTGTCTGTACTCCTATAAGTGGTTTCAAAGAGGTATTCTTGAAACCACTTATAGGGATACGCTCAACTTATTCAGCGTATCCCTAGCGATGCTTCGCCGATCAGTGCACAGGCGACATCGTCAGGCGCGGGGTAACTCCTACCCTATTATCGCCGAAAGTTAAATCTTCTTTTCTATGGTGTGGTTCTTCAGGATTTCAGAGGTAAAGAAGGAGTGCAACTTTGCTTCGAACTTCCTCGCCTGCAGCTCACGCTTGACCTCAGCGCGGATCCGCTCATCAACTCCCTCAGTATCGGTAGTACCGAGCCGCTCTTCGAGCAAGAAGAGTTGATAGCCACTTGCGCCCTCTACAATTTCACTGATCTGACCAGCTTCAAGAGACAGCACCGCATCAAACACGTCCGGGCTCAGGTCTTTCTCGGCAACTAATCCCAGCGAGCCCCCATCCGCCTTCTCTGGTCCCTCGGAGTGCTCGGCGGCAATGGCGGCAAAACTCTGCGTATCCGTGACCTGATCGCGTAGACTCTCAAGCAGCTGGCGCGCCTGTTCGGGGCTGCGGCCCGCCGAACTAATAAAAATGCGTCGAAGCTTCAATGATGAACCTGTGGAGGTCAGCGAGGGGTGTTCGTCGAGGTACCGATCAACTTCCTCCTCCGTTACATTAGTGGTGGCCTTGACGTAGTTGGAGGCTAGTTTGCTGCGCACGATATCCAGTTTAATCTGCTCCTTATACTGGTCGACAGATTTGCCCTCGCGGGCCAGGGCCTCGGTAAGTCCTTGCACGTCCATTCCGTTCCGGGTCGCCACCTCCTCCATGTAACGCGCTATTTCTTCATCGCTGACGTTCACACGACGAGCTTCCGCTTCCAGAAGCAGCACTCGCTCCATGATCATGGCTTCAAGAGCCTGCATCGCTTGATAGTTGGCCGCTAATGCGGTGAGAGATGTGGGAGCGGCGACCTCACGCGGCAGACGGGCGGCTAGCTCACGCAATGTGATCGGCTGGCCATTAACACTGGCCACGATAACGTCCACCAGGACTTCTGATGGATTGGCGGCGGCTGCTCTATTCCCGCACGCAGCCGCGAAGACAAACAGTGCGAGCACGGCGCAGATTGGACGATGGTTCATACAGGTACCCCACACGTACGGCCAGTTCGCTGTGAATAGTACGGAACAATGGAGCATTGGGCAAACGGCTCTCTGATTTGTACAGTGGGCCTGATTACCCGTTCAGGGCTGGCACCGCAGGGGGCTTGCTCGATTCCTCGGCGAGAATTTTCGGCAGCAGTGATTCCAGGAGGTTATAGAGTGTCTCCGGTTCTTGGGCTGCTTCCTCCGGCAGGGCGATAGAAAGAGAGTAGTTGCTGCTAAAGCGGTATCGGTCGCGCTGCTTCCGCACCAGTTCCAGGACCCGTTCGGGTGCAATCGGAGCCCGGCGGGAGAATGAGAGCAGGACACGTCCGCGGTTGATCTCGAGGCGATCGATCCCCGCACTGCGCAGCAGGCTTCTCAATCGCATAAGCTCCAAGTACGAACGCACCTCGCGCGGCGGCGGACCGAAGCGGTCCTCAATCTCAGCCAGCAGCTCATCGGCCTCAGCGGAGTTGTGCAGTGCCGCCAACCGCTGATAAAGGACGAGCCGCTCGGAGATATCAGGGATATAAAGCTCCGGTATGAACGCATCGACGCCGAGTTTGATCTCCGGATCGATAATCTCCTCTAGAGCCAGCTCTTCACCTTTGAGGTGCATCACCGCTTCCTTGAGTATGCGGGTATATAGGTCGAAGCCGACCGCCGACACATTGCCTGACTGCTCTTTACCCAGCAGGTTTCCGGCTCCACGGATCTCGAGATCGGCGAGAGCCAGATTGAATCCCAGCCCTAGATCATCGAGTGCCTGCAAGGCCTGCAGTCGTCGCTGTGCTTCGGCTCCCAGACCGCGCACGTGCGGGATGAGGAGGTATGCATAGGCCTGGCGATCGCTGCGTCCAACACGGCCGCGCAACTGGTACAGCTGGGCCAGTCCAAAGCGGTCGGCTCTGTCTACAATTATGGTATTGGCATTGGGTATATCGAGCCCCGATTCGATGATGGTCGTGGTTACCAGTACGTCAAATTCGCGTTGCATGAAGCGATGCATGATCTTAGCCAGCGTGTCCTCGCGCATCTGACCATGGGCAAACTCGAAGCGGGCTTCTGGCACAAGTTCTCGGAGCTGCGCGGTAATGACCTCGATGCCCTCGATGCGATTGAATACGTAAAACACCTGGCCCCCACGCTGCAGCTCCCGCAGCACGGCATCTCGCACAAGGTTGCCATTATGCTCGGCGATGTAGGTGCGGATCACATGGCGGTCAATGGGTGGCGTGCTGATAACGCTGATATCGCGGATGCCGAGGAGCGCCATGTGTAAGGTGCGCGGGATAGGGGTGGCAGTGAGGGTCAGCACGTCAACCTGGCGCTTCAAGCTCTTAAGCCGTTCCTTCTGCTTGACGCCGAAGCGATGCTCCTCATCGATCACTACGAGTCCAAGATCTTTGAAGGTAACATCCTTCTGCAGTAAACGGTGGGTTCCGATGATGATATCAATTTCACCTGCCGCGAGTGCGGAAAGTGTTTGGGCGTTCGTAGTCTTGTCGTAGAAGCGACTCACCGCGCCTATGCGCACAGGGTATCCCAGGAATCGATTCTCAAAGGAGCCTCGGTGCTGTTCCACCAAGATCGTTGTCGGTACCAGCACCGCAGCCTGCCTGCCGTGCTCGACACATTTGTAGGCAGCGCGGAGCGCAACCTCGGTTTTGCCGAAACCGACATCACCGCAAATGAGGCGGTCCATCGGCTTCTCGCCGGCCATGTCAGCCAGTGTTTCGGTGATGGCTTTCCATTGGTCGGCGGTTTCTTCGTAAGGAAACCCATCAGCAAAGCGCTCGTCCTCGGCCCCCATCGGATCAAAGCGCCAGCCCTTGGCAATGGAGCGCGCCGCATAGAGCCGAATGAGATCGCCGGCGAGGGCAGCCACTGACTGCCGCACCTTTTCCTTGGTTTTGAGCCAGCGTGATGAGCTGAGCTTGTCAAGCTGAGGGGCCATGCCCTCAGGGGCCACGAACTTTTGAATCTTACCGATATGCTGCACCGGCAGGAACAGCTTGCTATCCAGGTAATCGATTTGGAGGAAATCAGCACTGTGACCATCGACCGTGCGATGCTGCAGCCCCTGATAGACGCCGATTCCATAATCCGTGTGTACCACATAGTTGCCGGGGGCCAGCTGTGCCAGGGAGTTCATCAACCGGCGGATGTTCGTGCTGGAGGCGACTCGGCGCTTGTACGAACGCTCCCGAAACACCTGATGCTCTGCGACGAACACCACCTGCCGCTGGGGAAATTCGAATCCCTCCGACAACTGTCCCTCCAGGATGGCAACGGGGGAGGCAAGGGGAGCATGCAGCCACTGCGAGGGGGTGAGCCCCGGACGCTGTTCCGCGTCATACCCGATTCCGAGCAAGAGCCGTTGCAGCCGGGCGCCACGGTGTGCTGATCCGACGATGAAGGCGATGCGGAAGCTCTGCGACCGCCATCGATTCAGCGCCTGCTTGAGTGGCAGAAGGGCGTTGCCCGTTCCTACCTTCGTGGAGAGTTTCGTGACCAGCGCGGTCAAGGGGTGCACCTGTACGACCTTGGTACCGATATTGGCGCTATGGGCATCGAGAACAGCCACAGTGTCGATGATCAGGGGAGAGCGCTCCCTCAAACTGTGGCGCGCTGCGGCGATGGACAGATAGACCTCATCCGGTTCCGGTACAAGATGGGCATCTTGGCGCATCCGAGCATATCGCTCCTCGATTATGTCATGGAAGCTATCGCAGCGGTTCTGAATCGCGATCTCGTTACAAACGATCAGTGCAGTATCGGCGGGAAGCTGATCGAACAGGGAGGGAAAGGGGCCGATGATCAAGGTCTGCAGCAGTTCAAGCCCCGGCAGTTCCGCGCTCGTACGCACCGCATTAATGATGCGCGCCATATCCCGCGGCGGGACCTCCTGTGACTTTCCGCGGATAGTGAGGCGCTCTACTGTTTCGTTGACAGAGGAGCTGTAGCGATCAAGGTGTGCGATATAGGCCACCTCACGCACCGGGAGTATGTCAATACAATCGCATGATCCGGTCGAGCGTTGATCGGCAGGATCAAACAGGCGAATGCTGACGATCCTGTCGTTGAGGAGCTCTATGCGCACGGGCTGCTTCGATGTTGCCGGAAACGCATCGACGATGCCTCCGCGCACTGAGAATTCGCCGATCTCTTCGACCAGTGATACGTGCTGAAATCCCGCCAAGGTGAGCTTCGTGGCCAGAACGTGCCGCGGCATCTGAGTTCCCACTCGCAGCTCGAAGCGAGTAGCCTCCAAGAACGAGAGAGGTACGCTCCGCTGCAGCATCGCATCGGCCGTGGTTACGATGATCCATTTGGGCTGTCTGTGAATAGTATCAAGGGCCTTGAGCCGCTGTGCCGAAATCCAACGTTGTGGCGATACAGCCTCAAAAGGCAAACAATCCCAGGCTGGCAGGGAGAAAACACTTCCTGCGGGAGCAAAGAGCTCGATGTCAGTGAGTAAGCCTTCTGCTGCATCCGAGTCAGGAGCAACTACCAGCATGCGCGGATGCGTATCGAACTGTTCGGCGATGAAGAGGCCGCGTGCCGCGCCGTGCAGGCCGATGATGCGCTGCAGCTGAAAGGGTGATGTGACCGGAGGAGTGGGCTGCTTCATGAAGTAGGTGGCGTTTGCGCTCTCGCTCGTATGCAGAGAATTAGAGACTCCCATTGCCTAAGGAATGAAAGCGGATTATCGTGAGAATTCGGAATAAGTTCAAACGCGGTTTCTGCATTTTGATCTAATCTTTGCGATGCAATAAGCCGCATTAACTGATACCTATGGACGCCGACCAGAAAGATCGCTCTCGAGACACCACGGAGGATGGCGCATCTCTGGTCGAGTACGCGCTCCTGATTGCATTGATTGCGGTCGTAGTAGCTGTGGCCTACCGCGCATGGCTTGAAGCGGTAAGCCAGGAATTCAGCTACGTTTCAAGCACGATCGATATTCTGTAATTATTTCATAGCGAGTCCCTCCCCCTTCCATCAGCGTAGCTCGTAAGGGCATGCTGCTAGGCTTGACCGGTCGTTATTTTACCTGGCGCAAAGCTGTTTCAATATTGTGGAATCATTTCATTTATTTTCGCTACCTGCCGATACAAGGGCTATGTACTGGAGCCATGGGCAGCTGTTTTGCTGAGCCCATACTTCACTCTCACCAACCACGCAAAGCGCCGGGGGCACACGACGCATCACGGCTGGGGAGAGAGCTCGGCCAACGCCGTGGGCGTTTGGGGCGAAGCGAGATGTGGGCCAAGTGAGCCTCTCGCTGAGCGTGGAGCGATTTTTAGATGGCCATGCGCAGCCATTTAAAAAGTGAGTTGTAGTCTCTGGGGGGAACTTCCGCATGGACATTACGCAGCTGCTTCAATTCGCCGTGCAGCAAGATGCATCAGATCTCCACATCAGCTCGGGGGAGCCGCCCATGGTGCGTGTGTCTGGGGACGTCAAGAAAATCAAGGCTCCGCCGCTCACCGTAGAAAGCGCGCATTCCATGATCTACGACATCATGAACGATGCGCAGCGCAAGCACTTCGAGGAGTTCAGCGACATCGACTTCTCGATGCAGGTAGGCGAGATCGCCCGTTTTCGCGTAAACGTTTTCCGCCAGCAGCGCGGCCTTGGCGCCGTATTCCGCAAGATTCCAACGCGCATTCTTTCACTGGACGAATTAGGAATGCCCAACGTACTTGCCGAGATTTCGCGTCGTGAGAAGGGCCTGGTACTGGTGACGGGACCAACGGGCTCAGGTAAATCGACCACCCTCGCCGCCATGGTTGATCTGATAAATAACGAACTGGAAGGTCATATTCTGACCGTCGAAGACCCGATCGAATTTGTGCATCGCACCAAGAAGTGTCTCGTGAATCAGCGAGAAGTGGGACCCCATACCCAATCATTCAACAATGCGTTGCGCGCTGCTCTGCGTGAAGATCCTGACATTATCCTTATCGGTGAAATGCGAGATCTGGAGACCATACAATTGGCCCTCACCGCCGCAGAAACGGGACACTTAGTCTTCGGTACACTGCATACCTCCAGTGCACCGAAGACGGTGGACCGTATTATTGACGTGTTCCCGCCCAATCAGCAGGCGCAGGTACGGGCGATGCTGGCCGAGTCAATCCAGGCGATAATCACCCAGACCCTTTGCCGCAAGGTAGGGGGCGGTCGTGTGGCGGCGCTTGAGATACTTACCGGTACCACCGCCATTCGTAACTTGATTCGTGAGGGGAAAATTCACCAGATACCAGGCGTGATGCAGATCTCCCAGAACGCCGGTATGCAGACTTTGGAAATGCATCTGCGAGAGCTGGTGGAGCGAAATCTGATTACGAGGGAAACCGCCATCGAGAAGAGCGGCAATGCGGATCTGTTCAAGGAGATGGATGAGGCACGCGGCATGGCCGGAAAGCCGCGCGCGAGGTAGTATATAAGCAAACTCTTCCGGCAAGGGAGAGTGCGAACTTCGGGGGCTTCGATGATTGATTTTACACGATTACTCACGTTGATGGTGGAGCATGATGCCTCCGACCTGTATCTTACTGTTGATAGCCCTCCCATGTACCGCATCAACGGTATAGTTCGTCCGGCTGGCAACCGTCTGCTGCAAGGTTCTGACACCGAGGATCTTGCGCGCGGGATCATGACGGATCGGCAGCAGAAGGAGTTCATGGAAGCCAATGAGATGAACCTCGGCCTCTATTACTCTTCGCTTGGCCGGTTCCGCGTCAATATCTTCCGGCAGAGGGGAAGTATCGGAATTGTGGTGCGGCAGATTCGCTCGCACATCCTCACCATAGACGATCTGGATTTGCCTCAGATTCTGAAAGACATCAGCATGACCAAGCGCGGCTTGGTGTTGATAGTAGGCGCAACGGGGAGCGGAAAATCAACCTCGCTGGCGGCGATGATTGATTACCGCAATGTGAACAGCGGCGGCCATATTATCACGATAGAAGATCCGATTGAATTCGTGCATGCCCATAAAAAATCAATAGTCTCGCAGCGTGAAGTGGGGCTCGACACATCGAGCTATCATGTTGCGCTAAAGAATGCGTTGCGCCAGGCGCCGGACGTCATTTTGATAGGTGAAATTCGTGACACCGAGACAATGGAAGCGGCTTTGACTTTCGCCGAGACGGGACACCTGTGTCTTGCCACTCTGCACAGCAACAACGCCAACCAAGCCATGGAGCGCATTATTAACTTCTTCCCGGCCGAACGGCATGCGCAGATTTATCTTCAATTAAGCTTGAACCTGCGCGGTATCGTCAGCCAACGCCTTATTCCTACCGTCGACGGAGGACGCATCGCCGCGGTTGAAGTGCTGCTGGACAGCCCCCGTGTGAAGGATCTCATTTACAAGGCGCAGATTGCGGAATTGAAGGAGGCCATGGAGAAGAGCACCAATCTTGGAATGCAGACCTTCGATCAGGCGCTCTACGATCTTTATAAGCGCGGACGTATCTCCCTGGATGATGCGATTAAGAACGCAGACAGCGCCAATAACCTGCGCTTGCGCATCAAGCTTTCAGAAGAGGGCGGATTCGAGGGCAAGCCAAAATCCGGCAAGAAGTCGGCGGACAGCAGCGCCGCTCCGGCCGGGTCACCGGAGAGCAGTACCGAGCTAAAGGTGTAGCCGCTCAATCGTAGTAATAGCCTGGGAATATGGGGGCTTAGAGGCTCCCCCTGTGCGGGCGACGTCGGTTCATGCGATAGTGGTCAACACTCAGACGGCGCATGCGCGTATGGACGAAACGTCAAAGCAAATCATTCTTGGAATCACCCGCCAGTTCGACACTCCGCAGCTGGTCAAAGATAACCTGCGGGTAAAGACGTTCTATGACTGCAGTAAGCTGACCCCTAATGACCTAGCCCGTTTGGCGGCAGAGGCCACCGGCCACCTTGATGAGAATGCGTTCGATATGGTGGTAGGACTGGCCTACACTGGGATACTCTTTTCCTTTGCAGTGGCGCGTGGACGACTTGTTTCGATTCTGGCTACGGATGGTTCATTAATTGGTACTTCGGTCAAGGATCGCAGGGTTCTGGTGGTTGACGATGTAGTGTGTTCCGGTACGCGGCTTGCGACGGCGAGCGAGCAGCTGCGATCAATGGGAGCCAATATCGTGGGGTACGCCTGCATAATCGACCGTTCGGCAGGCTCTCGACATCCAATGGTATCTCCACTCTGGAGCGCCTGGGAGGGTGAAGTTGTCGATGGATGAGGAGCGTAATCCTTGGACCACGCTGTCGAGTCGTGTCGTCTATCAGAACGCCTGGATCTCGGTGCGCGAAGACCAGGTGGTAAGACCCGATGGCAATCCCGGCATCTACGGGGTGGTATCATGTCGCACGGCGGTGGGTGTGATCGCACTGCCCGACGATGACCATGTGCTGCTTGTCGGACAGTATCGATATCCCACCAAGCACTATTCGTGGGAGATAATTGAAGGAGGATCTGACGGTTCAGAGGATCCGCTCGCAACTGCCAAGCGCGAGCTGCGTGAAGAGGCCGGCTATGCAGCGGAGCGCTGGGAACCCTTGGGACAGGAGTGCCACCTCTCTAATTGCCATTCCTCCGAGGTAGCGGTGTTCTTTATAGCCAGGGGGCTTCAGCATATAGGGTCTGAACCGGAAGGAACCGAGGTTTTGGCGCTACGATCGGTTCCGCTCGTTCAAGCGTTTCATATGGTTGATAGGGGAGAGATTAAGGATGCCATGAGTATCATCGCCCTCTATTGCCTCTCCCGAATGTTGTCGCCACGCTGATTTTTCAGCGCATCCGGGTGCTCCAGCGGCACATATTGGCGTTCTCTGTTATTCAATTGTATGCTTCACGGTAGCCAATGGAGGGGCTGGAGATGAACAAAACCATACGCGACGTGATGACCGCGATGCCTCACACTATCGGTGTCGATCAGAAGATCAGTACCGCGAAAGAGATGATGCGCACCCACAATGTGCGGCACCTCCCTGTGAACAGTGCAGGTAAACTAGTGGGTATTCTCACACAGCGCGATGTGACCCTGGCCCTGGCCATCGACAAGGTCTCTCCGGAGCGGCTTACCGTCGAAGATGTCTACATCCCGGAGCCGTTCGTGGTGCGGCCAACGGATGATCTCAAATCGGTTGCTGCCACGATGGCGCGTGAGAAATTTGGTTGTGCCTTAGTGATGGATGGGGAAAAGATCATCGGCATTTATACTACCGTCGACGCATGTCGTGACCTTGCCGCGATGCTGTAGTTCGGACAGTCCCGCGTTTTCAGCGCCCCTGGTCCCGCCGCAAGCGAGATTTCTCCAATAGTTCCTCCTGCGTTCTCCCGACACGGGTTAGCACTCGTTCAGTTTCGCGGCTAGATCAGTGTTCCCCGCAGTTCCCACCTCCCTTGGGCCGTCCCACAACTCCTGGCAGGAGATTTGCAGCTGAGCTGTGTAGATGTGCAGCTCAATGGTGCGGATAAGTACCGAAAGGTGTTTGCGGAGGGGGTTATTACGCGGACTTTATTAGTTAACGGTGAGTGTTTATGGGTTCCCCATCGCAACCTCTGCGAGGCGTTGGTCACTCGATTTCCCCCTTAGTGCATTTTCTTAGAAGGTACAGCTGGCACTGCGGGGCGCTGGTTGTCCTTGGGGTAACCCAATCTGTAGCCCTCGCTGCACCGGTTCAGATTACACCGGGGAACGCGCTCGACTTCTATGTCGCAGATGATCCGTCCGCTGGATTAGTGTGCAGAAAGGGCGACGCAGGGGATATTGAAGTGGGCAAAGTGCGCGATCTGCGTTTCATAGTGCGGGGTAGCGCACGAACTCAGCGTGCACGCTTCAAGGCCAAACTGCGTGAGGTAAGGGCAAGTAATCACCCCTCCAAGCGAAGAAGCGCAGCGCTCAGATCGCGCATTAGAATGCTCAATGAGTGCATCCGTGCACTATCAAGAGGGCAGATTGCGCCGATGGAAGACCCCGTTCGTTGTGCGGATTTGAACGGCGATCGAGTCCTCGATTCCAATGATCATCTCGAGTTCTTGCGCCGCTTCTTCGGGGGGCAACCGGATGCGGACTTCAATCAAGACGGACGCATCAACAGTCAGGATTATTTTGATTTCCTAAGCGCACTGGAGAGGCCGGAGCTTTGCGATGGGGTAGCGACTCCCACACCTACCCCGACCGCCACCCCGGACCCTGACGCCCCCTCACAGAACCAATGCAATGACGGCGTGGACAACGACGGGGACGGAGCGATTGACCAAAGTGACGCAGCATGCGGGCGCGGCCGCGATCGGGAAGATGGGTTCCTTACCGAATGTCAGGATGGCATTGACAACGATGGTGAGGGCAGGATCGACAGTGCCGACCCAAGTTGTCACAACCCCCAGGTGCCCTACGAAGTGTATCCCGTGGCAATTGGCAGCGTTCCCGATCGTTTCGCCTGCGATTGCGCCAGTGGCGCCGATGCTGGCTGCATCCCCGGTGACGATGCCAACGCCGGTACGAGTGCAGCGGCACCGGTTCGGACCTTTGAGCGGCTCCGTTCGATGTTTGGCACCCTCCCCGCAGGCTCAACCGTAGGATTCTGTCGAGGCGGTGTATTCACGGTAACGGGGAGTGATCGCTGGGTAAACTTCAACTGCAGGGAGGATGACCCCTGTACGATACGAGACTACACCCCTCCTTGGGCTTCAGGCGATGAGGGTAAGCCTAAGGTGATCAGCCCTTCACGCTCTGCCTTTGCCTTTGAAGATGGCGGGAACGCAGATCACGATGAGGGGTATGTGCTTATCAATCTTGAGCTGCAAGGGGCAGGAATTGGCTTTGGGGTGAGAGCCTACAACGATGCCGATGGTATTTACATCTCGGACATGGATATCCATGGCTTTGACATCGGCGTTGCGCTTCAGGGATCAAACACCCTCAATCCGGGCGCGGACGCGATAAGTGTGCGGGCGGTGCTGCGCAATTCAAGAATTACTAACAACGTGACGCAGGGCTTTTTCGGGGGCGGCCATTGGGCGCTGATCGAGGGCAACTACTTTGAGTCAAACGGAACGCGCTACATCTTGGATCACAATATCTATGTTTCGGGTGGTACCGGGATGAAGATTATCGGAAATGAACTGTATCGTAGCGCCATGCGAGAAGGTCAGTGTCAAGGGGTATCTCTGGTCGGGCATGGCAATATCGCGAACCTTACCATCGAGGGCAATCTGATTCGCGAAGACATAGGCGCCGCAGCGCAGACCTGTTGGGGTATCGCAATTGATACCGGCTACGCTTCGGCCGAATCATTCCCCGGACTTGTGATTCGGGGCAACACGGTTCTCAATGTAGGCAATCAGTCGATAGGATGCACCGCATGTAGCGATGCGATAATCGAAAACAACGTGGTGATTCAGATGCAGCCCTTTGGCGGCACTCAAATTACTGCACCCAACCGGGCCCCAGGCAGCAGTGATGCTCCCACAGAGCGGGTGACAATTCGCAATAACTCCGTGTACATCGGAGAGAGCGGAGGAACAGCCGTGGTGAACTCAGCCCCTGGTGCGGTGGTTGCTAATAATGCGGCTAGTATCGCGGCTGCAGCGTCATGTGGTGCTACCGCGCTGAATAATGGTGTCTGCCATAGGCGCGGGGCGGAGGGAGTCGATCCGCAGTTCATGAACCCGGCTGCCTTTGATCTTCGCCCGGCCAGCGCTTCCTCAGCTTTAGTCAATTCGGGGAACCAGGAGTTGGCCTCGATTGAAGATCACAGCAACCTGCTGCGCGACTCGCAACCCGATGTAGGTGCATACGAGTTCATCGAGTAGGCTAAGTAAGAATGTAGACTCCCTTACCAGCTTCGCAAACGACTCGCCGCATCCGCCAGCATCTCATCGGGTACTGCGCATGAGAAGCGCATAAACGTGCTGGCCTCAGGATCCCCCAGCACTTGGGGGCCTAAGAAGTCACTGGCTGGCACCGCCCCCACGCCGCACTCGTCGATCATACGCTGCACCACCTCTTCCGAGCTTATCCCCGGGAAACGCTCTGAGGTATGGGCAACGATATAGTATGCGCCGTCGGGCGGGTGGTGCGGGAATCCGCTCTCCAGAAGCGCATTGGAGAGCAGAGCGCGTTTTTTCTCGTAGCTCTCCAGCAGGTCGCTGTAGTACTGGGGGCCGAGTTCGCGTACGCCGGCAGCGACCCCGTGCTGCAGCGGGGTAGGCGGGCACACGAACATCTGATCGGCAATGGTCTTCAAGGTGTCCGCCACTGCAGGCGGGGATACAAGGTAACCAATCCTCCAGCCAGTAATGGCAAAGGTCTTGGAGTAAGAACTCATAGTAATTGTATGCTCGGCCATATTGGGAAGGGCAGCCAGTGAGATGTGCTTTCTGCCATCGTAGGTCATGTACTCATACACTTCGTCAGTGACGCAAAAGAGGTCACGCTCTGTGCATACCTGCCCAATGAATTGAAGCTCGTCTTCAGAAAACACCTTGCCGGTGGGGTTATGCGGATTCGTAATCAGCACGAACTTTGTGCGAGCCGAGCAGGCTGCCAGGAGTTCGTCTCTCGAAAAACTCCAATCAGGCCGATGGAGCTGCACATAACGTACTGTGACACCACGTCTCGCTAAGGTGTTACGGTGGTAGGGATAAAAGGGGATGAAGGAAACGACCTCGTCTCCCGGCCTAAGAAAGGCCTCGCAGATGACCTCGAAGGCCCCGGTAGAGCCAGGGGTAATCAGCACCTGTTCCGAAGAAGCCTTCATGCGATTGAATGAGGCAAGCCTCCCCGCGATTGCGGTTCGCAGCTCCTCAACACCTTGGGCTGCGGCATAAAGATTTTTTCCGTCGGCGATAGCCCCCCTGGCCGCTTCGATGACACATTGAGGCACCGGCATTATGCAGAGCCCTTGGGCCAGGTTCACCCCCTTGACCCGTGCGACCTGGAACCCTACCTGTCGCAGCATCGGTGAAGCAAAGTGTCGATGGACCAGTTTATTCTGCATAACTTCACAAAGAATGTCGGGAAGAGGCATGCAATTTTAGTGTTCGCTCTAGGGATATGCTGAATAAGTTCAGCGTATCCCTATACGTGGTCTCATAAAGGTATTTACGAAACCACTTCTAGTGTGGTGAGACATTTTGCACGAGATCGATGTTTCACCACACTAGATCATAAGTGGAGGGGTAAGCCATATTAAGGATCCAGAGGGAATGAAACAGGGTCACACCGGAGCTGGCAAGATTACTCTTATTGACCCTTAATGAGGGAAGCATGGGAACTGTACGGTCGGGCTTGCGTTGGGGTGTTGCGTTGGTAGCCGTATCATTTGCCCTCGTTACCGGCTACTCGATCTACCACCGTCCCACCTGCGAAGTGCTTTACAACCCTTGGACCATAGAAGCGGGCTGTCAGAGCTCGATGTGTGTACGATTATTCATCCTCGAGGTGGGCAATACCGGCTGGGATGCGCAGGAGGATGTCGCTGTCCAGGTGAATTCGGACTGGCTTGAACTAGCAATCCTGAAACCAGCTGCGGCGATGTTCGGCAAAGTTCCCCGTGCCATGCACGTAGATCGGCAGGAGGGAATTTCAATCTGGCGCCTCGGGAGATTGGAGGCGGGGAAACGCATCGATATCAGATTTACTTTGGCTGCTGACACCCTCGCTGATCTTCCTAATTGGGATCAGATCTTACGGGAGGTCCAACCCACCTGTGGACGGGCGCATCGCGGCCACCCTGAGTTCACCACCTTCTTTCGCTTCATTACGGCGCTGGTTAGTTAGCCCGAAGACTGCATGAACCAAGCCTCGATGTGGGGAAAATGCTCGGATGTATTCGCGCATACTTTCTCATACCATGCCCGCCGCCCCACGGTGTGCCTTGGCGAGATCCTCGATAGGCGGAGCTTCAGCGTTATGCCCAATCGCGGTTAGGGATACGCTGAACTTATTCAGTGTCTCCTTAGGACAATTCGCAACGGAGCTGGGCGGAAATCGAAGGTTCCGGACCCGCTTTTCTTTGCGAAGCGCTCAACCACTCAGCCGCTTGGGCACGCACCAGCACGCAGGATGACTCTTACAATTGGCGTTCCGCAAACCCAGCACCACTTAGCCTGATTCGCTCCTCCGCGATTCCCAAATCAACTAGCGCATGCAGCCCTGCGATATTTGCTCCTTCAGGCTCAGTCGATTCCAGGTCGGCCCTCGCATATGAAATGTTGAATCTCTGACAGATCCGATACAGCTCCGTTGCTTCATCGGGCAGGGGAGTTTTGAGGAGAACCGCCTCTGGGTCGTATGCCTTTAAGGCTTGCAGGTACTGCGACAGCTGACCGCATGCATCGAGATGGCTGGCACCTGTGCTCACTAGTACCTGTCCGCCGGCATGAACAATGACCCCACGGGCCGGCCGCATTCGTTCGGTGAGGGCCTCCCCTATTAAAATCACATTCTTGTCCCTCCCCAGCCCCTCTTGCACCACGAACTCTGTCCCCTCGCAAATGATAGTGCGAGTCAATTCGGCAGATAGTTGCGCTGCATGCCTGATGAAACGCTCCTGGTCGATACTTTTCTCGTTGGCCTTAATGTAAAGGAGGACCTGCCATCGACGTGTTTCACCGTTTAACCAGCTACTCTGCCGCATGCGCAGCCTTCCCTGCATCATCTCTCTACTCAGCAGTGGAAGTGCTTCAGCCAGAGAGCTGCTTAGATCTGCTCCTGGATAATCAAAGGAAAAGGATAGGGCGAAGTAGTCCCCGCAGTTGATCTGATCCAAAAGTGCCCTATGGTCGGGCGACTCGAAGCGCCGATCGGACTCTGCGACATAAGAAAGGTCGATTAATAGATTGCGCCAGGTTGTGGGGGTGAGGGCACGCAGACTCTGACCAAGTACGGGCATCAGTGAGCGTATGCTGCGAGTAGGATCGTGCAGTGGGGGAGCGGCTTCCTGGTCCAACTTGGTTTGTGACAAACCACGAAAGCCCAGGGCTCCGAACTCGCGCTGGCAGATCGCCACAAAGTCACACTCCGGCGCATGGTAGGAGAGAAAATCGTCGTACACCGATTGCAGCTTGGGGCGATAACGCTCGTATAGCTCACGCCACGCCTGTAGCGCGGCTGCGGGGAGGGCCGCTCGATCGGCAGGGGGCAGGTAGGCCGGATTGAGGGTGGCCATGGTATACAGGGCGCGGTGCAAGCTATTCGCCACCGCGGCAGAGGAGTCGTCGAGCATCTGTGTAAAGGTGCAACGCGCCAGCCCATCAATAGCCTTGGCGATTCGATCATGCAGCGCTGCCCGCTCCTCCGTTGCCTTGGCCGGTTGTAGCGAGATATCAGCGATCAGCCCTTGCCATAATGCCCCCATCTCCGCAGCAAAATTTCGCGCATGCTCACAAAAATTGTGCACCGCTTCTGCCGAGAAGTGAGTTGGTGCGAGGCTTGGCTCAAATGTGCTCCAGAATCTGCGGGTCTGTGCCCCTGCTACCTGGTGCAGGAGTTGTGCCGCGTCTATTTTGTCGATCAGGCCAGACAGTCCGTCGAGCTTAAAGTGAACGAGGAAGCTTAGGTCCTGACCACCCGGCTGCGTTGCCGCATCGAGCATTCCGGCGGCGAGCGCTAGGGCCTGCCCACTGCGGTATCGGTCAATCTGAGCCGAGATCCGAGCTACTGTTGGGCTCATCATGGATGCGGTGTGCAGAACTATGGCAGGGAGGGATTCTGCAGCCGCCAGCTCCCTGATCAGTTCGATACCGCTTTTCCCGGGCATGTAGAGATCCGTGACGATGCAGTCATAGGGCCTTCCCTGGAGCTGCGCATCGCGCACACGTCGGAGCACCTGTTGCGGGGTAGTCTCAAGGTCCACTGTGCCATAAAGGGGTGTCAGCGCTTGCTGCAGCAGTCGGGCTGTATCTGGATTGTCGTCTACTATCAGAATGCGCTTTCCCTCATGCAAATCCCGCCACCGTTCCGGGTTGAGTGAGCGCGGCACTTCGGTGCTGGCGGGGATTTCCGATGCTGGAAAGTAAGCAGAGGAGGTGCCAGGGGACATAGCGAATAAATATCCGGGTGATTTCACCGTGCATATCAAGAGAAGAGCTCACTATGCTACCAGAGCCGGGAGGGCTAATCCAAAAGGTCGGGCAGCCGAGAAGTTAAAGGATCTTAAGCCCTTGCAAGGCCGCACGAAGCTCCACTGCGGAACGGAAGAGGTGGGTGTGCATGCCCATCGCAGCAGCGCCCTCGATGTTGGCCTCGCGGTCGTCAATGAAGAGGCACTCGGCAGGCCGCACTAACCCTTTGCGGCAGATCGCTTCAAAGGCCTGGAGCTGAGGCTTCGCATGACCCTCTAGGTGCGAGGCCATTGAGAGATCAAACCAGCTCATCCAAGGAAAGGTCTTTAGGATATAGCTCCAATGTGCCGCGCAGGTATTGGAGAAACAGGCCAGCTTTATCAGCGGCCGAAGCCGACCGAGAAGGTCCACACACTCCGCATTGTCGCCTGCAATGCACTCCCGTACGAAACGGGCTTCAAGCTCTTCGAGCGAGAGATCGAGCCGCAGTTCCTTGCGTAGAGTGGCAAAATACGCGGTCGAGTCGATATGCCCTAGTTGATAGCTCTCGAGCAGAGAAAAGTCAGACTGATCTCTATGGAAGTTGTCACGCAATAGACTCGCCGCACGCGCATCTACCCCGGCCATAGAGCGAAAGGTGGCGGAGCTGCCCAGGCGTATGAGCACCCCTCCGAGGTCGAAACAGATAAGTGTGATCGCCGTCCCGTCGGTCTTTTTCATGCGAAGTTGCGAGCGCTGGTGTCATAGTGGGCCGCGGTAGTGTCTTGCGTCACTTCGCGCTACAATACCCGCCCTTATGGGAAGAATATTCGAAAAACGCAAATACCGCATGTTTGCCCGCTGGGCAAAGACGGCTAAGGCTTTCACCAAGATTGGCAAGGAGATAGCCGTTGCCGTGAAGCTGGGCGGGCCGCACCCGGAAGGCAACCCCCGCCTTCGCATGGCCATCCAAACAGCTCGATCACTTAATATGCCGAAGGATCGGGTCGAGTCCGCTATCAAGCGGGCAGTAAGCAAGGAGGGAGCTGCCTTAGAAGAGATTGTGTATGAGGGCTATGCCAAGTACGGGGTGGCCGTCGTAGTCGAGGCGGCTACGGATAACCCAACCCGCACGGTCGCTGTGGTGAGAGGTATATTCTCGCACCATGGGGGCCAGATGGCGACGACCGGGGCGCTTGATTATTTGTTTCAGCGGCGGGGAGTTTTTACCATTGATCCGCCCAGCGGGGATCTGGATCAATTCGAACTCGATCTGATCGATATTGGCCTTGAGGACATCTTTGAAACCGATGAGGGGCTATTACTGTATACGTCATTCGAACATTACGGTGCGATGCAGCGAGCGCTCGAGGAGCGGCATGTAGAGGTAAAGGGTGCATCAGTTCAACGCATTCCCTTGAGCACTGTTGAGCTCAACCCGGAACAGCAGGCCGAGGTGGAAGCGCTCATTAATGCGCTCGAGGAAGATGACGACGTGCAGAATGTCTTTCATAATGTGAAGGCAGAGTAGTAACGGAAATTATCATGGCAGCCCCTGAACAGGTGACACCGCATTCAATCACCGACATTCCGGCAATGAGCCCCCAGCAGCGCAAGCTCGCAGCGGGCGGATCGGTCTGGTCGGCCTATAAGAAGCTTGTGGTTGGTGAAGGCTCATGGCCTTTCTTTGTCTGGTACGAGCTTTTGATGTTGGGCCTTTCTGGCATACCAGGGGTGGCGGGACTGGGGGCCCGCGCGCTTTTCTACCCAGCGCTGTTTGGCCGCTGTCAATCACGACCCGCCATTGGGAGAGGTGTTTCGATTCGCAATCCGCGCCGCATGCGGCTCGGCCGCAAAGTAATGATAGATGATTACTGCGCCTTCGATGTGCGAGATGGCGGGGTGATCGAGCTGGGTTCTTACGTCAGCATTGGCCGCTTTAGTATGATTGTGTCCAAGAATGCTCCCATAAAATTGGGAGATGCGGTGAACGTGAGCTCCTACTGCCGCCTTGGTTCGCAATCCGGCATTGAGATCGGGGCCAGTACGCTCATTGCCGCTTATGCGTACATCGGGGCGGGCAATCACCAAGAAGGGACCGAAGATATGCCAATCATAGAGCGGCCAATGCAGGCGCGGGGAGGGGTTCGAATCGGCTCAAACTGTTGGATCGGCACCCATTCTACCGTGCTCGACGGAGTGACGATTGGCGAGGGGGCGATCGTCGGAGCGCACTCATTCGTGCGCCATGATGTAGAGCCGTACACGGCGGTTGCTGGTACCCCAGCCAAAGTTATCCGCAAGTTACAATGAATTTATAACGTCGTTCCGCGTCTATACGCTTTATTTCCCTACCACCCTCCAGGACACAATGGCCCCATCTCCGTTTTAAAGCCATTTGAGCCTGTATAGTCCATAAATATAAAACAACGGATGTGAGTCGAAAGTTAAAAATAAACTTTGGGTTTTGACATCAAGAATGAACCCGTGTGATTTTCACGCTGGAAACGAGGAGTTTCTACGGACTTTGGCCGGGGTGTTTCAGACGGCCATTGATAGCTCTCGGTGAGAGACTGTCGTCAGTTTCTCCCGCTTGGATCGAGGTGAAAAGTTCAACTCGGTACTGCGGGGAAACGAGATCCCCGCAGATTAGTAGGAACTCCGCTTAAGTAATTCTTGGAAGGAGAAGAGGAAAAATGCGAAAGCTAAGTGCCTTAGTTGCCGTAATGCTCCTCGCACCTGGACTCGCTCATGCGAAGACGCTCGAAGAGCTTCTCGTTGAAAAGGGCGTGATTACCAAGGGCGAGGCAATGGGCGCCTCCTCGGCTGGGGCCTCAAAGGTTTATTACGATAAGGGTACTCGTCTTGAGTTCCCGGATACTGGAGTGTCGGCAAAGATCAACACACAGATCCAGAGTCGTTACACCTTTACCGACAATGATGACGATGCTGGTGAGGGCAATACTTCGAGCTTCGAAGTGCAACGCGCTCGCTTGATCGTATCCGGTAATGCGCTGCATAACGAGTTCTCGTATTACCTGCAGGCTGACTTTGCCAACGATGAGGGTAGCGACCTGCGTGATGCATACATCCAGTGGCATGCATGCGATTGGGCAACGGTACGTATGGGTCAGTTCAAGACCATGCTTGGCCGTCAGTTCAATACATCATCCTGGAAGTTGCAGTTCCCGGATCGTTCGACCTCGACAAACTACTTTGACCTTGGTCGTCAACAGGGTGCTGCTGGTCATGCTGAGCTCGCCGATGGCGCGCTTCTCATGTCTGCCGGTATCTTCAACGGCCTGTCAGAGGGCGAGGGAATCAATGCCGCGGGTGTTGACACCAAGCACACAGGAATCGTGACAGCGCGTACCAACCTCATGGGTGAAATCGACTCCTTCTCCGAAGGCGATGTCGAGTACACTGATGACATGGGCATTTCGTTGGGTGCTGCCTATGCCTACTCTGACACAGAGCAGGACATCACTTATGACCATATTGCTGTTGACCTGAACGCAAAGGCTCAGGGTTTCAGCTTCCATGGCGAGTTGTTCTACTCGACTCAGGATCCAGATGGCGGTGAGAAGGCCGAGCCTCTCGGCTTCTATGCCCAGGCTGGTTACTTCTTGATGCCTAAGAAGTTCGAAGTGGCAGCACGCTATGACCTCCTCGATTGCGATGATGGCAAGGCCACCGGTGGCTCTTGCGACGGCAATGAGCAGGTTGATTCGGTCGATGTAAGCTTGAACTACTACTGGTGGAAACATCAGTTGAAGGCTCAGCTTGCTTACGCGATCCTCAACGAGGAGCCTGTAGGTGGTGGCGATGATATCAAGACCAACCGCTGGATGCTTCAGCTCGGTGGTTACTTCTAATCACCCTGCAGAACGCAGAAAATCGCCGTACGCTCATTTGATATGAGCCAAGGCGTTGAAAGGCACCCTTCGGGGTGCCTTTTTTATTGCTTTGAATCGGGGGCAGTAACCACTCTAAGGCGAGCCCTCTTTCCCACATCGTAGACTGGTTCACGCAATTTTCGGGCTACAAGTCATTTTTTTAATGGCCATCCATGGCCATTTAAAATCGGTCCAAGCTCGGCGCGGCTAGAAGCTATTTAAAGAATAGCTTCTAGAGCCCAATCGCGACTATGGCGGTTGGTTGTAGTGGCGTAGCCTACGATTGCTCCGTACAATCCTGCCATGACTGAACAAGGTAAAGTCGTCTACTCGGGGGTTTTGAGCCCTCATGCGGCGCAACGATCGATTGTGCGCCACCTCATAGCGGGTGCTGCCTGTGTGCTCCTGCTTTTCCTCGGCACCTACCTCTGGTTTATGCGCACATTGAGTTTCCCCAAGTTGGAGGTGGGCCAGTATTTCGGCTCGGTTCGCGGAGTCTTTGGTGAGGGGCCTCAAGAGGAAGTCCCGCTGTTTATAGAGCGGCGGGCGCACAGCAACGATCTGTTTGTGGTGCTGTTCAAGCCTGGCTGGAGCCCGCTGTTTGTCAATGTGGCCCTTGATGGCAATGACGAACGCTCAGAGTGGATCCTGCCCCTTACTATAAGTCATTCATCGGCGCGTTTGCGCTTTACAGGGCAGCGCATCACGGGGCGGCTCTATCGGGGCGAAGTCCTGGAATCGGAGAGCGGGCGTAGCGGAGAGTGGCAGCTGGAGACTTTGCAGGCCGCTCCGCTCATGCAGTTCGGCGCGAACGCCCCTGATTTGCGGCATTGGCTGTTCTTGTTCGATGAACTGCACGCCGTTGAATCCGAGCTTAAGGAATTGACTGCGCAACTGGAGCGGGAGGAGCAGGAGGTAGCTCGGCTCAGCACACTAATCACCGAAAGGGAGCAGTTGCGCGCTCGATCTGAGGCCAAGTATGCGGAGGTAAGCTCAGCCTTTGATTCGGCCTCAGGCCGACTCGATAAGACAAGACAGAGCGTCGAGGCTCTCGGCAGGAATGTGAGTATGGCTCATAAGGTGACCCCAATGGGTCGCCTGGTTACACTGTCCCGTGAATCACTGGAGCGGGAATCCCGCTGGATAGAGTCCATGTTGCGCACTACCTCGCCCGCCTTGCTTGGCTTGCTTGATGTTGACGTGGCCAAGTCCGACAGACTTACAGAACTCAAGACAGCAATCCTCAATGAAAGGAAGGCGCTGCTGCCGTACCTGCGGCTTGAGCAGCAAAGGAGAAGGCAGCAATGAAGCAGCTCCTTTCCGCTCTGCTTGTGTTCTTGTCGGCCGCCTCTCTGACAGAGGCTCAGGAGAATGCACCAATCGTACTCGCAGCGAGTACACGGATTAGCTTCGTACCCTCGGAGGCGCACTTTTTTGTAACCGCGGATGATGCGCCGACATTCAAACACCAGGGAGCAGTCGTGGTGGCATCGGTGCAGGGAGATAGCCAGGAGCGCAACGTTGTTGCCGGAATGCTCTATCATTGGCCTTCAGGGGCCCGGGCGATCCGTTACCAGGTCATTCTGATGAGCGAGCAGGGGCAGTTGGCCACTATACCCACCGTCACCGTACGCGCAGAGGATAAGAGCACAGCAGGAATGTCTACCTCTGCGCTTCGCGAGGCGATAGAACGGGCGCGCGAGGAGCTGCGAGCCGTGCAGCTTCAAAGAAGCAAACAACGCGCCAACCACGAGCGCTTAAAGCGCGATGCCGCTGTGATTGGAAATGTGGAACGCATTGTAGCCGCTAAACAGGAGGTCGATTTTGTCCAGGGTGAACTTGATGCCTTACTCCGAGATGAGGCGCGCTTGAAGCGTTTGTTGAACCTTGCTCGCCAAGCCCCTAATCCCCTTAACTTCCGTTTTAGGGAGCTAACCCTAGCCAGTGAAAGCACGGCGCTCAACAACGCCGCGCGAGAGGCTGAACGTAGTGAGTTTCAGCGTCGTATGAATATGGAGCGAGAGCTTCAGTTGGAACTGAAGGCCATGGAGAAAGCACGCGCAGAAGATCCGGCTGAGTTAGAGCGCGATCTGGAACGGCTGCGGCAGCGACGCAAGGAGATGGAAGCGCGCTATGGTGTGTTGCCTGTACCACCCGCCCCATCCGCGACCGATGGGAGGGCGAATTAACCCTTTCCGCCCTTTGCGGGGCACAGGTATTATTCCAATGGTCGATTTAGTTCGCCGTGACTGAGGGGTTAGCCCGAACAGTGCGTGAACCAATCCATGACGGGCTTTTTCACGACAAACGATATATTCAGAACACAGATCTATGGGGCCCTTTACCGGCAATATTGAGCTGCTCGAGCTGCACATGCACTCGGATTTTCAATCGGTGGCAGCGGCCGATGAGCGAGCCATAATCGACGCCGTTGCCGGATGGGTCGTCGAAAAGGGCTGCGGGCCGCTGGCGGTCTTCGTGCTCGAGGCGCAGAAGCCGTTGCGGGGCTTAGGATACCATGCCGCTTTGGGGATCTATCCGCTGTGTGCGCTCATTGGATCGGGGCGGTGGCTGCGCGTTTTGAGCTTCCTGTTGAGCACCCCTGGCCGAGTGGAGGCGCTTGCCGTGCGCATAGAGGAGCTGCTCGCCAGCCAGGTGCAGGATAAGAAGAGGGGGGAAGGGTAATGGCTGTCGAGCATGCCACGCTAGGTATTCTCGTACTGACCCTATGTATGCTCCTTCCCGTATGGGTTGGGATCAGGCGCACACGGCAGGGTCATCAACTATTCGTGCGCCGCATCAAGGCCGTTGATGCGGTAGATGAGGCTTGCGGCCGTGCTGCCGAGATGGGGCGACCGGTGTCGTTCTCCAGCGGACTCACCGGCATCTCTCCGGTACTCTACGCCTGTCTTGGGGTGCTCTTTCATGTTGCCAAGAAGGCTGCAACTTTCAGAAGCAAGCTATTGGTACCCCAGAATGATGCTCAGGTGCTTGCGGTCACCGAGGACGTTGTGCGGGATGCCTATCGAGAATCCGGCCGCCTGTCCTCATTCGATCCTAAGCAGATTCAATTCCTTTCTGATGAACAGTTTGCCTTCGCAGCGGGATACATGGGGCTTGTGCAACGAGAGCGTATCGGTTCTGCATTTTTGCTGGGAAATTTTGCGGCCGAATCGTTGATGCTCGCAGAAGCAGGCCAGCAGATGGGAGCGATGCAGATTGCAGGCACCGTGAATCCCGAGCAGGTGCCCTTCTTTATCTGCACCTGTGACTACACGATGATCGGAGAGGAGCTGTTCGGCGCGTCGGCCTATCTGACGAGAGAACCGGTGCAGCTTGGCAGCTTATACGGGCAGGATAGAGCCAAGCTCATGTGGCTCGTTTTAATACTTGCCGGCACCCTCGTAGCCACCTGGAATAGTATGGGAGAAGTGCTCGGATGGCCGGTAATTCCTAATCTTGAACAGCTGATTATCTGGAAGGCGTGGTGACGGCATGAGGCAGCGACTGATTCGAATTGTCACCTTCATAGGCGGCCTTTACTTCTTCCTGCGCTTCGTTCTACCGGGAGACATCAACGGCTTCCAGTTTGCCCGCTACAACCATGAAATTACCAATGGATTCCGAGCTATCGGAGCGCTGACTTTTGGCCTGGGACTGATCAATATCCTCCTGGTGCATGGGTCACGATTGCTCTTTCGAAGAAAGGGCTGGTTTACCAGCGCGGCATTGCTCTTCGGCTTGGCCTTCATGCTGACAGTGACGATCGGGGAGTGGCTGGCGTCGGCGAGGGCTGCCGCGGATGCCGATAGACTTGTGATGCTGCGAGAATTCGCCGCTCGTATTGTGGCCGATGAAAAGGCAGGGGATAGCGATCCCCCCTATGCAACAAGAGTGGCGCTGCTTCTGAAGAACGCGACTTTAGAAGTGGAACGGGTTGATCAGGCGGCCCGCCGGGAGAACCCAGCCGGAGATTCGGCCGTTATGCGCGGATTGCGCACGGAGCTGCACGCTAAGATCAACGGGTTGCGCGGCGGACTTGAAACGATATCAGCAGGGACGGCTGGCCCAGAGGCGCTGCTTCCCCTGGCCCAGCAGCTGAGCGATGTGGCGGCGACTTATCGAGGAATCCTGATCGAGCAGCACCGTGCGGCCGTAGTTTCCAAGCTCTACACGCTCCTATCGGACGGGCTCTTCATGGCGCTTGGTACTGCAATGTTCTCTCTGCTCGCTTTCTATATCGCCTCCGCTGCATACCGGGCATTTCGAATTAAGTCGGCTGAGTCAGCATTGATGATGACAACAGCACTCATCGTAATGCTTGGACAGATTCCCTTTGGTCTGTGGCTCTGGGATGGATTCCCAGATGTTCGCATGTGGCTGCTCACAACGCCGAGCACTGCAGCGCGCCGGGCTATCGAGATTGGCGCCGCGGTGGCCGGGCTAATTATGGCCTTTCGTATGTGGTTTTCGGTTGAGACACAGAGCTTCAGTCGAGGAGAGCGATGATGAGGGAGCTCCATCGACGTTGGATATATCTGCTTGTAGCGCTTGCGCTTAGCGTACCCCTTATTCTGCGAGTGTCAGTACCGCCCGCCCGAATGAGGGCGGCAGACCGAGCTTACGATCTCATTCGAGATGTGGAGATAGCACCCCACCAGATCGTATTGATGGCCTTCGACTTTGGGCCGAATATTAAGGCCGAAAATGGCTCGCAAGCCGAAGTTGTCCTTGAACACCTGATGAGGCGCCGCATACCGGTGGCACTCTTCTCTCTGTACGTGCAGGCCGAACCGTTTCTCAAGAGCATTCCGGAGAAGGTGGCATCCCGGCTGATGGCCGAGAACCCTGGAGAGGTGTGGCGTTACGGGGAGGACTGGGTCAACTTAGGGTTCCGCCCCGGCAATTTCTTGGTGCTGCAATCGTTGGCTCGCTCCGAGGACATCACCGCATTTTTCGGCAAGGATGCCTTTGCGAACCGCCTTGCCGACATTGCAGCATTTCGCAACGCAAAGACCGTCAAGGACATCGCTCTGTTAGTCGAGATATCGGGATTGCAGGGAATGCTCGAATTGTATCTGAGGTTCTTTCGTGCCGAGGGATACGTGCCAAAAGTGGTCCATGGATGCACTTCAATCAGCATACCTGATGCCTATATCTTCCTCGACTCAGGCCAGCTCTCCGGGCTGCTTGAAGGGATTGCGGGAGCGGCCTGGTACTCCGCACGATTGCGCAAAGAATACCCTCGCCAGGAGGCGGATGAAGCGCAGATCTTGAATACAAGCCTTGGAGTTGCACACCTGCTCATCATTCTCTTAGTCATCGTAGGGAATGTGGTAGCTGTTCGCTCAGCGCGCCGGGGGGTCGCTCAGGCATGAGTTGGGAGGAAGCAACCATACTTCTTGCCGGCATCGCGACGCTCGGCATCTATAGCTTTCTCATTCGCGAGAATCCATTCTATAGATTCTTCGAACATCTGTTCATCGGGATAGCAGCGGGGTGGGGGATAGTCTTCTCATTCAAGAACTTCATCTGGCCCGACTTGATGGTTCCCATGCTGGGGCTCGACATCATCACCTTCCCCGATGGCACGACCTCCCATCCGTACAATCCGTGGACTCTGCTGTATCTCGTACCGATGGCGTTCGGCCTTCTGTTCTACTTCGTTTACTCCAAACGTCATGCCTGGGTGGCCAAGCTCGCCATCGGCTTCTTGTTAGGAATGGCAGGAGGAGCCGAGCTGGAAGGGTTCTTCAACTTGATTCTTCCGCAGATAGTGGGGAGCTTCAAACCGCTGGTGGTATTCGATGAAGGGATCGTGGACTGGGGCGCAAGCGTCACCAACTGGGTATTCATACTGACGCTTATCTTGGTCATGTACTATTTCTTTTTCACCTTTTCGCGGCGCGGCATATACGCTGAGCGCATCGCATCCGGTGGACGCTGGCTGATGATGGTATGCTTTGGCGCATATTTCGGTTCCACAGTAATGGCTCGCATGGCGCTGCTGGTTGAACGGCTGCAATTCCTGATTGCCCAATGGTGGCCTACCGTGACGGGGGTTCTTTCGTAGTATGCATACAAACCCTCAGGATCTGCATGTCGTGCTTGTTACTGATTGTGGTTCCACCACCACCAAGGCGCTGCTCTTTGAACGTACTGCCGCAGGGTGGCGGCAGACCTATCGCGGGGAAGCTCCAACGACCGTGGAAGAGCCTGTAGCTGACGTAACGGTAGGCGCGCTGAATGCCTTCCAGGAGGTGCAGGAGCTAAGCGGGCGGACGATCTTAAAGTCACAAAGCAACGGCAGCCATCCCTTTGTGCTCGCACATGGCGCGAAACCACACGGCATCAACCTATACCTCTCCACCAGCTCGGCCGGCGGGGGGCTTCAGATGATGGTGGGGGGACTGGTCAGTCAAATGAGCGCAGAATCAGCGCAGCGCGCGGCGCTTGGAGCGGGTGCTATCGTGCTGGATACTTTGGCCGCGGATGATGGGAGAGAGGACCATGAGCGCGTGGAGCGTATACGTCATCTGCGTCCTGATATCGTCCTCCTCACCGGAGGGGTCGATGGGGGAGCAAAAGAGCAGGTAATTGAATTGGCCGAGCTGCTGCTGGCTGCTTCGCCGCGGCCGCGCTTCGGCGACACGTTACGCCTCCCCGTTATTTATGCCGGAAACCGCGATGCGGCAGAGGAAGTAAACGCGCTGCTCAGTCGTGTTGCTGAGGTCTCGGTAGTTCCCAACGTCCGTCCTGAAATCGGCAGGGAGGAACTTGGACCGGCCAGACATGCAATCCATGAGTTCTTTCTCTCGCATGTGATGAGCCACTCTCCCGGATACGGCAAACTGCTCTCCTGGTCCCCTGTGCCTGTGATGCCTACCCCGGCCGCAGTAGGCGATATAGTACATGCCCATGCCAAGAGAACAGGACTCAATATTTTATGTGCCGATATCGGAGGCGCCACCACCGATGTCTTTAGTGTGTTCAGAGACCCGCAGGGAGAGCAGATTTTCAACCGTACGGTGAGCGCGAACCTGGGCATGAGCTATTCCGTGGCGAACGTGTTAGTTGAGGCAGGCATCGATAATATAGCCCGCTGGCTTCACTTTGAGTGCACGCCACAGGAGTTGAGAGATCGCTTGAGGAATAAGATGATTCGTCCCACCTCCATTCCGCAGAGTCTTGAGGATCTCTGGATTGAACAGGCGGTGTGTCGTGAGGCGCTGAGGTTGTCTCTGTCTCATCATCGCTCCCTCGCCGTGGGGCTTAGCGGCGTGCAGCGTCAGCGTGGAATTGCGGACATTTTTAGCCAGCAAGAGAATCGAGAGTCCCTTGTTGATATGCTCAAGCTCGATCTGGTGATTGGCTCAGGCGGAGTGCTGAGCCATGCACCCGAGCGATTGAGTGCCGCATTGATGATGCTTGATGGATTCGAGCTTGCCGGCCTGACCGAGCTGGCGGTTGATTCAATCTTTATGATGCCCCACCTGGGAGTATTTGCATCTCTGGACGCCGATGCGGCTCAGGAGATTTTTGAGCATGATTGTTTGATCTCGATCTGTCATACCGTGGTGCCCGTCTATCGTGGAACACCACGCGAACTGTGCGAGGTGAGATTCGACGGACATGTCGTTGGCGTTGTGATGGCTGACGAAGTGCGTCGCATCGATATACCTCCCTACCGCAAGGGGGAGATTGAACTGCTACCACTGCAACGCACGGTTGATGTGGGAGCTGGCCCAGGTACACCACTCAAGAAAGAGATCCGCAGCGGCCAGGAAGGGTTTCTATTCGATGGTCGTAATCGGCCGCTTTATCATCCCGTGGAGCGCGCCCACCGCATGACAAGACAGACGGCGACTATGCAAGCGTTAGGGCTTCACTCAGGGGAGTAACTATGGCGCAGGCATTCACCCCGGGCTTACAGATCCTTTCCAACACCCTGGTTCGAAGAATTCGAGAGCTTCCGCTGACCGGCGAGGTTGATGTGAAAGTCGGCGAGATGGTGAGCTCGGACACGATCGTGCTTCGGGCCGCGCTTCCGGGTGACCTTGTGCTTGTACGCGGTCCGGAGGAGCTTGGTGTTGACGCCGAGGAATTCCAACAGCTGCTTAAGGTAGAGGAGGGCCAGCAGATTGCAGAAGGGGCTCTGATTGCTGAGTTTCGCGCTTTCTTTGGTCTGCTGCATTCGGTTCTCAGAAGCCCTGCCAGTGGCACTATAGAATTTATTGCGCCGAGAACGGGGCATATCGGCATTCGTCGGCCGCCTCGCCCTATGGCGGTGAAGGCGTATGTGAGTGGGAAAGTTGTTGCCGTGGACAAGGGTCGGTCCGTCACGGTGGAGACACCTGCAGCGCTCATCCAGGGCATCTTTGGTGTTGGTGGGGAGCGAGTAGGGACCCTTCGAATGCTCCGGATCGAGCCGGATGCCGAGATTAGCCCCGATGATATTCCAACTGATTGCAGCGGGTGCATACTCGTAGGCGGTGCAAGGCCGACCATTGAATCACTTCGAAAGGCTGCGGCGCAGGGGGCAAAGGGACTTGTCACAGCCTCCATAGATGATCAGTGCCTGAAGAGCTACCTGGGCTATGATCTAGGCATAGCGCTTACCGGTGATGAGGATGTGCCGATGACCGTGGTCATCACCGAGGGGTTCGGGCGTCTACCCATGTCTCCTCGTGTGCTTGAGGTTCTGCGGCAGCTAGACGGGCGTGCGGCCTCTATGTCGGGGGTTACTCAGGTGCGGGCCGGAGCGGTGAGACCGGAGCTTGTCGTGCCCCGTGAGGCCGACGGGTCAAGCCGCGCCAGCCAGGAACCGCTTGTGCTCAAGGAGGGATCGCGAGTACGGCTGATTCGATTCCCATACTTCGGTCTATTTGCTGATGTGCTATCGCTGCCCTCCAAGCCCGAGCGGATTGCTACCGGTGCAGTCACCAGGGTGCTGCGAGCGCGACTTGCTGATGGCAAGGTGATTACGGTTCCACGGGCCAATGTGGAGTTGGTGGGGTAAAGGTGCTCTTCACAGCAGAAGCGCGGCAGTTGAAATTGTTCTCGAGCGCCTGTCTCTTCGTGGCGTTTGCAGCGAGCGGCTGTACGGCGCAAGGGGTCAGCGTCCTCCGCCACGATGTCGTGCGGCAGACGCCCTATACCGCAGGCCCTCCAAGCGGGCATGCCTATGCCGGACAACCGCTTCCTGAGGGACTACAAGCTCCATTTCCGGGGCAGCCGATCAGCGGGTTATCGGGGGGCTTTTTTGAGGATGAGCTGCTTGTAACGGTCCTTGATAACGGCTTTGGCTTGAGAGAAAACTCCGCAGATTTCTTTCCTCGAATTGTGTGGTGGAAGTTCGATGCGCCGGGCAGCCCCCCGGTTGTCGTACGAGCGCTGTACCTGACCGACCCACAGGGCTTTATGAGCAGGGGTGCCAAAAGCACCCCAAGCCACGCAGCCATGCTCAGCCGCTTAAGTGGCGCGGAGATCGACCCAGAGTCAATCGCTCCCGGTTTGCATGGGAGCTACTGGATCGGGGATGAGTTCGGGCCCTTCCTGTATCATTTCTCCTCCCGAGGGGAGCTTCTTGAGCCACCGATTGAGATACCGGTACCGGAGCTGCTGGCCGATTATTCTCGGGATCAGCGGATCTTCATCTCCCCCGACCACCCAAGATTTCGCCATCTTGGCGCGGACGCTCACAAAGCGGCGAACCTGCCGCGCAGCAAGGGGATCGAGGGACTATCGCGAATGCCTGGAGCTGACTCCCTAGTGTTGATGATGGAGGGGCCGCTCGTAGATGCGAAGAACCAGCGCCTTTTACCCATTATCTCCTTTGACCTGCACAGACGCGACTTTCGGTTGCGAGGGCTCTATCCCATGGCCAAGCCGCATAGTGTCGAGCCTATTGTTGCACGTCATAAAATCGGCGATCTGCTCGCGCTTTCTTCTGATTGTTACTTGGTAATTGAAGCGGATGAAGGGCACGGAGTCCTGCCTGATAGAATACCCGGTTTCAAACGAATCATGAGAGCGCTGCCGTCGAAAGGTGACAACACCCTTATGCTCCAGGCGGAACCGATCCTTGATCTGCTCAATCTCCCCGCCAACCGGTTCAATCTCAATGATTTTCCCTTCGTCACCATAGAAGGGATCGCCAAATGGTCGGGGGATACGATCGTGATCTTCAATGATGATAACTTTCCATCAAGCGGGGGGCGTGGTCAGGCTCAATTGGATCGCACGGAGTTTCTATGGATGCAGCTGCCCGCGTCGGCCGCTTGCCCTGTGCAATAGCCTGAGCATTGCGGCCGGAGCTGCCATGAGGGGCTCATGAAAAAAATGGATGCATAGTGCAGAGGCTGCCGGTTGTCGTATGGCCAAAAGAGTAGCGTTTTGTCGTCCAGAGTTTTTTGCTGTACCGGGGCTACTTGCTGGGCAGCTACTCTCGAGGCTGATTGGAGGATCCTTCGCAAACATTTCCTGGAAATCTGCGCCTACTCTCATGGCATGAGAGTAAGAAAGTACCACCCGCACAAGAGCGTATTGTTCCTGAGCAGTAGCGCCGGTACAGTGAAAGCTGAGTATGCGGCGAATCTCACTCAAAATGGATACTGTAGGTGAAGTCTGGGTTCACGGGCTCCGTAGCCTTACTCTTCCATAAGAAGTAAGTAACTGAGGCCGGCGATCCGGTTAAAGCCACCTGACAGCCTGTTTCCCCCATATTGCCGCTCATATTGTTGCAGCCCCCTGGTTGCTGGCAGCTACCGCCGCAGTGAGGGAACTCCGTTATCTCTCCAGGGTACCCTGAGCCACGACCGCAGTACATTTTTATGTTCGTCGATTGCTCTTGAACGGGATAGATAAAGGGCGGGCCGAAATCACGGGCATTGTAGTTGTTGAGGCCAATTCGATCCTCCCAACCCCCAACTGGATCAGGTAGGTCGGGTATGTATCGAAGCAAACTCTCGCGGTACTTGGAGAGATTGATAAAGAGATCGGCTGAACTTTCGCGAGCGTTCCAGCGCACCTCATAGGGGTAGGGGATGACAGGAAAATCACTCTGATTAAATGTGCCATTCTCAAGAATGTGCGCTCAGGGCCCTGTTGCTTGAAGTAGATACCAAACGGAATGTAGCTCCGGCCAAAGCAGCACGAAGGGGTTCAAGATCTGCCGTGATTCTTCAGATGGCCCCGCAATGCTGTCCGTTTGCGGCTTCCCGTCATAGGAATACAAAAGGAACTGCCCGAGAGTGCCCCACCATGGTCGACCATCAACTATCTCTCCAAAAATTTCGCGGGCTGGTGCGTAGCTATTTACCAATAGTGAGCTGTGTTTATTTACCTCAGCGATTCTCCGCTCAAGAACCTGGGCACGCGTCCAGCCGTCAAACTCTTCCGCAGGGAGAATCGAGATCTTGGTGCTTCCCTCAGGGGCGGTTTGACCAAGGTGAAGGCGATTGTGTCCTAGCGGCTGAGTAAGGGTGTCCGGGGGGACGGGCCGGTCAGCGGGAAGCGGAGTACAGAAGTCCTGCGACGGAGGTTTTGATTTTAGCCCAAAATCCTCGGGCCAGGAGGGAAACAGTGCCAGGTAAGAGAGGAGCAAGAAACAGCCAATAATTCCCAAACGGATGGGACTCACGCTTGTTGCATTCATGAATGTTTAATTGGTCGTCGGTGTACAGGGCTCACTCTAGCTACTTTTAAGTAGTGCAAACAGGTCGTTCTTTAGGCCCCCGGGGCCCCACTTAACGCTGAACGTGCTAGCCCGAGGACACTTTTTCAAAGCCACTGGGGGTAACCCTCTTTACCACTGCAGGCAGAGAGAAAGTGTTATCGGCCATTGCAGAGAAGGTACCCATGGCACCGGAGAAATCCTGCACCCCGTGGAGATGGGAGGCGATTCCTCCCTGGGCATTCCTCCCGTTCATAAGGAGGAGTGCTGCATCGTGACAACTTCCCGCGCTCAGGAGCGCTGCCTGAGGGAAACGCTCCCTGTAGCGCCGTTCGAACTCACCCGTGGCGTCATCGGCCTGAATATACCATTGGTCAATGAGAGCTCCTCCCGAAAGCTGCACCTCATTCCTATCTTCAAAGGTTTCGATGTTGACGAGCGGAACGGCAATGCCCATTTCACGAGCTTGCCGGGCGAACACCCCCGTTTGTCCAACATAGAGGTTTACGAAGATCGCCTGCACATGGGGTGCAGCAGCGATGCGTGCGAGATAGCTGCGGAAGTCTTTGACATCAGAGGGGAACGATTGGTCAAAGGCAACCGTGACCTTGCCGTCGTTCAGTTCATCAAACGCCCTATGCATGGCGAGCATACCCGACTGCTCGGCGCTCACTCGGGCAATCGTAGTGTGTCCTCTTCTGACCAACTCCTCGAGCAGTACCCGCGCCTCTTCACGAGGGGTTACCCACAGGTTCACCACAAAGCGTCGTTCCCGTACTATCTCCGGATCGGTCGCAATGGAGACCAGCGGCAGTTGACTCTGCTCGGCAAGTGGAGCCAGCGCCTTGCCCGGGCCAGATGACCAGGAGATAAGGGCATCTACACCCTGCCGCTTGAGCTTCTGAAATGCAGTAACAGATGCGGCCGGGCTATTGCGATCGTCCTCGTATAATACTTGCGCCGCCTCAACTGCTCGATCAGCAAGCGCCATCTCAATACCATTGCGGCATGCCTCGCCCAGCGCAGCTGCTTCTCCGCTGAGGGGAAGGATTGCACCAATTCGGAGCTCCTCAGCCTTCGCAGCAAGAGGGCACAATAGACACCCAACACTGAGCAGCCCCTTCAAGCCAATTCTTCTCATGACTCCTCCCGCAGATCACATACCTCTGCCGTCACTGCCTTTACGAGTGCTTGCGGCGAACAGCGAAACACCGCGTGAGGCGTCCCGGCAGCGGCCCACACCTCAGGGAAGCGCAACAGATCCTGGTCAAAAAACAGACGGACGGGTACCGCATGACCGAGTGGCGGGATGCCGCCGATGGGGTAATTTGTAAGCGTTTTTACCTCTTCACCGCGTGGTTGACGAAGCTCTGGTCCGACGAATCGCATAAGCTTAGCGGCGCTCACCCGATTGGCTCCACTGACGATCGCAAGTATCACCTGGGCTCCGCTGACGAATACTATGCTCTTGGCGATTTGAGCGACTGTGGTGCCTACTGCTGCTGCTGCTTCGGCGGCCGTGCGGGTGGAAGCCGGCAGCTCAACAACCTGGGAGGGGAGCCCGGCTTCTTGAAGCGCTTGCTGAACGCGCACACAATTTTGATGCATAGAGACCTCGCGTTAATGCTTCATTGAAGCTAGATGGATTTCCAATTATCATCAAGCCGTATGTGACGGACACTTTCCGTCACTTGGAAGGGGTTATGATATCGCAGCTTTGCAGCTCGTTTGGATTGAGCGAACGGGAGCGCCTCGTCCTGGAGGCGCTCTCTGACCACGGGGTACAGCCGGCGTCGCGCATTGCTCGTTTTTGCGGGCTGCCGCGTAACACCGCACGAACGATACTCGACCGTCTCGTGACGCTGGGGTTGTTGGTTCGCAACGTTCGAGCGCATACCCACTTCTACGAGCTGGAGCGGCGGGATGCTCTGTTACGCGTCTTGGAGTATCGGCGCAGCGCGTTCCTGAAAGAGATTGATGGTCAGATTGCGGTGATTAAGAAGATGGGGGATGCATTGGGGTCTCACGCTTCAGCGGGGACCAAGCCGCGGGTTACTTTTTACGAGGGATGGCAGGGATTAGAGCGCGTGTACGAAGATACCCTTACCGCCACTGACGGCATCTGTTCGTGGGCCTCTTTTGACGAGAACCAGCGCGCCATGCCGAAGTACTTTGGCGCCTATTATCGACGCCGCGCCAAGCGGGGAATTCCCATGCGCTCCATCCACCCCGACACTCCCCTTGCGCGTGCGCACCAGAAGCAGGATCACAAAGAGCTTAGGACAAGTCGCCTAGTGCCGGCCGATCAGTTCGCCTTTCGCCCGGAGATCCAGGTGTATGATGATAAGGTGAACATAGTCTCCTGGAAGGACAGGATAGGGGTAATCATACAAAGTCGAGATATTGCAGATGCGCTGCGCTCAATCTTTGAACTCTCTTTCCAAGGGGCACACCACTATGCGCCGAAGACCAGGGAGAGAAAAAAAGCCCGTCCTTAGCTCCGTATTGCTCAGTGTCTACCCTATTAAACGGCGCTCATAATCTGCGGCGAGGGCGCGCAGGGCCGCGCCGCCATCGCCGGAGAAAGATGGGCCGTGCATCAGCGCAAGTGTGGAGGGGGAAAGCTCCGCGAGTTTTCTGAGTGTGCTTCCCATGTTCGGACTTAGGCTCGAGTACTTGAAGAGATCCTCGGCCTCGATCGCAGGCCCGACTATATCACCGGTCGTGAGCGCGGGGCCGTCGCCTAGCTGAGTGAAAAGGTCTCCGCACAGCAGGGTGCGTGTCGATTCTTCGAAGAGCACTCCCGCGTCCCAACCGTGAGGTGTATGCGGCGTGTCGATGAAACGGACCCTCTTCCCGCCCAAGTCGATCGTTTCGCCGTTCTCGAGAACACGCGGCGGCCGGTCCGCGAAGTCGTTCAAAGACACCATGCAGCCTGTTCGACCGTGCGCAGCGGTCGCGTGCGGTGAGATCGACAGCCAGTCGTTTAGGGCGCCGCACTCATCGGACTCGAAATGGCCAAATGCGATCCAGCGCAGCCGGTCGGGCGGTATCAGCTGAGCCAAGGCTGCTTGGGCGAGGGGGAACATTTTACGGAGGCCACTGTGGAACAGGAGCGGTTCTTCCCCCAGGACCAGAAATTGATTGAAAGTGAATCCGCGGGGCGGGGCGATCTCCGGCACGTAGGTCGAAAGGCGATATATGCCATCAGCGATCTCGGCAACTTTAGTTTCCATAACGCTCTCCATACAAGCTGTAATTCAGTACACATATATGTGTAGCAAAATCTAGGCGGGCTTGTCAATAATCGCTGCACATGGTAGTGTAGTGAAACTTTATGGCGCGAACCTACACCCTCCGGCGGCGGGCCGAGAAGAAGGCGGAGACTCGGCGGCGCATTGTCGAGGCGGCGGTCGACCTACACAGCCGGATCGGCCCGGCGGCAACTTCCGTTAGTATGCTTGCCGAGCATGCGGGGGTGGAACGCCATACGTTCTACGCCCATTTTCCGGACGAACGGAGCCTCTTTATGGCCTGCTCGCAGCTCTCGCTCGAGCGCGATCCGTTACCCGATGCCGCGGCCTGGCGCGACATCCACGATCGCACGAGGCGCCTGCGTGCAGGACTTAGGGCGATCTATGGTTGGTATGAGCGAAACGCCCAGTTAGCGGCCTGCATCCTGCGCGATGCCGAGCACCACCCGCTCACCAAAGAGATCGTAGGGCTTCGACTCGGGCCGTATATGGAAGCGTATCGGGACGTGCTGGGCAAAGGATTTGGCGCGCGGCAGCGCCCATTGTTGCACCTGGCGCTGAGCTTCTTTACCTGGCGCACGCTCGCGCGGGATGAGGGGCTGGACTGTGAGGCCGCGGTTGAAATGATGGTCCGAGCGATTGAGGCAAAGACGTGAGCATCATCTGTCGGCCCCGAGACACCAGAGATGCGCATAGAGAATCGTCCGCCAAACCTATCATGAGGGCAATTATACCGAAGAGCTGATGCTCCAAGCTCGCCGGCTAGAGCCGCGATGGGATGTGGTCTCCTGAAACGTTCCATCGAGCCAGTTTCGCGCATAACTATCAATGCTGCCCTGAGGCGGTGAGCCCTTGGCTGGCTTGCCGGAGGCCTCGCGCAAGCTTTGCAGGGTGTGGAAGCGGCGCTACAGAGCTCGTTGGGCGCGTCCACTGTCACCTGACTAACTATTTGGAACTATTGATAAAAACTTTAGTAACAGGGGCTCCTGCCTGCTCTAACCGCTAAGGCACCGAAATTGCTGAGCAACAGGGGTAGGGAAGCGGGTATCGGGCGGGTACTAGAACCCAGCGGTGAGCCTGAGAACCGCGTGAAACAGTCCACGCTGCCGAACAAAGTACAATGAAAGCGCTGTCTAGAATTCTTCATGCATGTTGCCTTGCCATGGCCCTGCTGTGCAGTGCGGCCAGCGCTCGTGCCTTGGAGATCTGCCCAGCCTACCCGCGCCTTCGTTGTATCACCGAGGGGGACAGCGGACTACTTGAGCGACTGTTCAAGCGCACACAGTGGCGTGCCACCACATCTGAAGGCGAGGAACGCAAGGTGGCCAAGGAGATCAGGAAACTGCGAAAAAGCAAGAAGGACGCGTTTCGTCCCGAGCTACGCAGGGCCATGCGCCAGAAACTTTCCACCCTACGTGCTCGCCGCACCTGGATACGTGATTGTGTAGAGGGTCGATTGAACGATGGGGATGGCGAGGATTCGCCGGATGCTCCAACGCCGCCCGATGGCCACTTCCCTGTGATTCATGAATGTAACGACGGAATAGATAACGATGGGGACTCTTGGAGTGATGCTGCCGACAGCGATTGTTCGGTAGGCCAACGCGAGAATCGTATCGCACGAACCCTCTGTGAGGATGGGATTGATAACGACGGTGACGGACACATCGATAGCGCAGACGCCGGATGCGACGCTGACAGCGATTCATCTGAGCAGGGCAACAGCGGGCAATGTTCTGACGGCGTGGACAATGACGGAGATGGAATTGCTGATTATCCCTTAGATCGAGGCTGCAGTAGCCCCGCTGCGGCAGAAAGTGCAGCGGATGTCTGATTCCCGACGTCTCGGTCACCATGGGGCGAGGACGCTGGCTGGAGGGCTCGCAGTTCCAGCTACGAGAGGCCCCCGGTGTAATCGAATCAATTCACTGGAACGATCCGTCCGATGGTTCAACGGGGGCCCGCGAGGTTATCGGATACTTCGAGGATAGGGGCTTGGATATAATGGCGGGCAACCCTACGCGCTTTTTTCTGCACAGCTCGATCCGGGTAATTGATGAAAGTGGGGGGCAGGGATGGCGCTTCGGAACAAGCGCACAGAGTCTGGGAAGCGCAGTGCCGCATTCACACATCCAGTATTCAGAGCTATCAGATCGAGTTATCGAGGCCACTGATGGACAGAATCTGCGTGTACGAAGCTCCGTCGTAGCCGCCAAGGAGAGTGTGCTCATTCAGTCGACCGTTACAAACTTGAGCAGTGAAGAACGTTTCTATGAGCTGCCCCTCAACATTCCATACGTGCTCTTCCCCGAGCATGAGGGCACTGTGCGGCTGCGCGGAGAGGCGGGCGGTGCAATATCCCGAGACTTTTCGCAGAACACCTCCTGGGAGTATCCCGGCGTGAATGCATATGCTCCAGTTGTGGCGCTTTGGCGCGAGGCGACCGAATTTGATCCGCTCTTCACGGTTGGCATCGCAGTGGTGAGTCCGATCCAACGTCCAGATGGAGTTACATTTGAAGAGCAGAATCGGAGGGTCGAGCTTACGTTTCTTCTTAAACTGCCGCCCGGCGGATCGAAGGATGTTGCCGTAGCGATCGGCGTCGCTGCGAGTGGTGAATGGAGTAAAGCGCTTGCGGACTATAGACGATTCTTCCAATACCACCATAGTGTGGTCCCGCAGTATTGCCCGCCCGGTGCAATGGTAACTGCTTCGGGCACTAATACGGCTCAGTATGACCATACGAACAAGCGCTTTTATCCAGGCACTGAGATGCGCGATCTCTTTCCACCGGAGAGAGTCGCGACGATGAGCGGATGGTATCAGTTCGCTGGTTTCTGGGAGACTGCGATTGATTCCACCTATGCCTCTCCGACACGTCCCGTTCAGAAGGAGTCGTGGGTACACCTGTTTGATCCCAATATAGGGTTCGGCGTCGATCAGACGTTAGAGGGGTTCTTGAGCCACTTCCAAGCTGCCGAGGTGGAGACGCTTTGGTTTACCCGCCCCAATTTTGGACTTGAGGGATATGCGGCAGAATCTGATGGAAGGGGCGGACACCTTTTTACTCCAGGGCGGGTACTGGACCTGGATTACACCTATGCATCGGATCGCGATACCTATCTCTCTTACCTCGAACCCCTGGCGGCGGCCGGGGTAACTGCATTTTATGTGGACGCATTCGATGCCCCTGGAGGAGCTGCTTTCGTGCATCATGTAGCGCGCGAGCTCGAAGCGCGGCATGGACGCAAGATTACCATGATCGTAGAGGGGGTGCGGGATGTATACGCCGGTATAAGTGCCCAGATTCCGGTCATTAGCGACGCTGACTTTGATAGCCCCGATCCCCGCTTTGGTGTTCTCGTGCCATGGCTCACACCGTATGCCACCCTCTATGGCGGGCGCATCAATGCTACTCTAAGCGCCGATCATACCGAGGAGTTTGTGATGCAAAGTATTCAACATCAGCCGATACCTCTGGCAGGGTTTCCAAACACCGCATCGAAGGAGTTTTGTGAGTGGACTAACGTGGCCCATCAGAACCGAGTAGCCCTGTATCAGAGTTATGGGGCGAACTTGTTGCGCGATGGAGTACCCTACTGCGCACCGCCCTCTGCGCCACCGCTTCCAATGTCCAGATGCCATGAATTGCCGTCATTTACCGGGTGGTAGGGCGCAGCCGAGCCGGATCTCCGATGAAGTTGAGTCGCTCAGCCCTCTCGCTACGCAGGCATTGGAGCTTTCTCTACAAAATGTTGCCAAAGTGTTCGTCTGAAGGACGATGAGCCAGCACCGAGGGCGGGGCAAAGTAGTGGAAGCCGGAGCTGATCGCCAAGAACGTCCATTACTATGCGCAGACCGGCGGCCGCGCCGGCGCGCCTAAGCTGGTTCGTGTCGAGACTAGCGGTGTCGCTCATGCGAAAGCGATGCCCGGTCACCGTGGACAGTCCTCCCACAAGGCCCGCGGTCGAGCGCATGCATTCGTCGGAAGCGCAGCGAAACACATCAACCGTTTGTTCGGTAACCTGGGAATCGTCTCTTGAGAGGCGAACTGAAGAATCTATTCTGCTGCGGCTTAGCACGAGATGAATCTGGCGGTTCTCCAGCCGCAGCCCATTCTTTGGTCCATGCGGGTCGAAAAGGATCTCGTCGCCAAAGGGACTACGACGCAGTGTATTGATCTCCCCATTCACGTACGCGGGGAGGAAGGGGGGATAGTAGGTGGCAAGAAGAAGCCTGGCCTCGTCATCAGGAAGAGTGCGAGCGATGCTTACTCTTGTTGCCTTTTGGTGTGGGAACCCGTAGCGCTCTGCGGCTAGAAGTGCCAAGGAACGCATGGTGATATCCAAGGTGGCGTTCAAGTAGGTATGGATGGCTTGGTCTCGTATGATCCCGGCAGCGAGCGGGCTTCCTGCTGATTCCTTGCCGATGTATGGCACGGCGTTAAACATGGCATACGTTGCAAATTGCGGGCTAGAGGTGCGCAGCCCCTCAGGCAAGAGATTGGAGCTTTCGGCGATACCGAGCGCTTGGTTGAGAACGATTGTTTCAGCTCCGATTCCTTGCGCATAGTCCAAGGTGCTTATAAGGGTGCTCGCCGAAGCGTGGGAGACCAGGTTCTTCGAGGTGAGTATCTTCCGGCCAGCTAGAGCGTGAAGTGCCTCTGTCATTATCGAGGATACGCTCGGGAGCACGATATGCGCGGTTAGTCCTTCGCCTAGATGGTCCCCCGTAATGCGCGCCGCCATGGGGACTTGATCGTGCAATATGAGCTGAGCTCCTTCGCGGGCAGTGTATTCAGCCAAGCATGCAGCTCGCCCAAAATCGCCCCGGTTACTGATGTCAATCACGGTGCTGCCCGGAGTGCAATTCAGGAGTTGGGGAAGGTAATTTGTGTGAGCGATATCCAGTCCGGCTGCCATGGCTCGACGATCGGAGCGGCCAGTCACCAAATCGAGGGAGACACTGTCGATGGACTCTAGAAAGGCGAGCGAGGGCATTATCTCAAGCATATTCGAGATTCCGCGTAGTAGTGTTTCTCCCTGCTGATCGATAGCGAAAAAGACTGCGTTTGGTCCAAGTCGCGGAAGTACCGTCCCTGCAAGGAAATCAGGAAAAGCGGTGCGCATCCCGGACCGAAGAGCATCCATTGTTGACACCACGACCGTTGCTGCCTGAAGCCGTGCTTGGAGGTCTCCCACACGCTCTGCCACCTCGCGAATCGCAGGGGAGGAGTGACGCATTCCGGCTAACCCATCGAGGCGATCATAGGGATTGGAGCTGGGGGCCGGCTCGCCAAAGTGCATCGGTTTTCCCCTGAACTGATCAGGAAGGTTAAGGTGAATGCGGGACACGGGTTACTCCGAGAGTACGAACAACTACCCAATCAGTGTACATGAGCGCAGCTGCTACTCAATAGACGCTGCTGCCTTTATGGAGCGAGGCTGCACAAGACTTGAGGCTCGTTCCATCCTTGGTTGTTTCAGAGATAGAAGGTGCGATCGAGAATGGCAGTGAATCTACCAACGCATCAGCAGGAAAGTTCTCAGTATTTTCTCGTATTGGAGGAGGCTAGGAATCGAAACCCACTCATTATCGGTCCCAATTCCCCCGCCGATGGGGCCGAACTCTACACCCGCACCTTTCGCCAGCATGTAGTGCCGCGCATCAGAGGTACCTTGCGCTGTATAGAGTCTGCACGTGCGCTTTCGCAATCGCTGAGTTACACGTCGCAGCTCCCTTACATAAGGACTCCCCCTTGGAGTATCCAGAGCTTGTTCATGCGCCAGCACCTCAATACAGAATCCTGCTGGGAGGAGGTCTCTCACCTTTTTCAATACAACAGCAGATGATTCCTGTACGAACCGCAGGTCAAGAAAGACACTGCAATCATCCGGAACTTTATTCAGCGAAGTATTGCTCGTTTCGATACGGCTCACATTGATAGTGGTTTGTTGTGAGTTTCTCGAAGGGTTTGGAAACTGTTCTTCAAGTCGGCGAACGAACCGAAGCATCTTAGAAACAGCATTCTCCCCACGCCACGGATATGCGCCATGTGCTGTTCGTCCTTTGCACGTTATCCTTAACCATAAGACGCCTTTGGCTCGATGTGCTATGTGAAATCCGGTTGATTCTCCCGCGATGATGAAGTCAGCTTGGACCCCCCGAGAAATCTGATAGGCGGTACCATCAAATCCTCCCGTTTCCTCGTCGGTGACCAATTGCAGGCCGAGAGGGTAGTTGACTTGCCGCGCGACTTCGCGGAATACCTTAATCAGAACTGCAACGTTTGCCTTCATGTCCATTGCTCCCACGCCATACAGGCGATTACGGAGAATGACCGGCGTGTACTGCGCAGGCTTTCCCGGAATCACATCAAGATGCCCATTCAGGATTATCCTGAACCGTCGTGGTCGCCTTGAGGATGCATAAATGAGAGCACTTGGCGAACTGTTGCGCTCGAATCGCTCGACCGTGAATCCAGTCAGCGAACTTACCGCTATATGGAGTGCGTGACGCAACGAAGATATAGCGCCCGGATCTGACCGTACTCTAATCAGTCTTTTAGTTAAGGCGAGTGTAACCTTGTCCATGAGGAATGCTCCTATGCGCTCAACAGAGTGATTGGGCCTGCAGTATGCCATGCTGGGAAATGCATCTAGCTACCATATTACATGAAGCTGAACCTGCGCCTTCGCACCACGGGCGCTCCGGCGAGACACCGCTTATCGAGGACTTCTCCAAGGGACACTGTGCGGTGGCGGGCATGGTAGGGAAGAACGTCAGGAATCGTCGACGAACTCTGAACCGTCGTCGTCTGCAGCATTGGTATGATTTGCGTGCGATGCTCGGTGGCAGAGGCGCCCAAGAATGGTCCAATAACTCAAACGCTATATCCCAGATCGTGGTTTGGATCATGCAATTCTCGGTTTAATCATTGTGTGTAAATGGTGTTGGAGCCCCAAAATCTCTTTGTGTGGCTCTAGGGCGAAGGGAGTATCTCTGAGTACACACTCTCCCTTGAGCCATGGATCCGTCCTCGCCGTGCTTCCTCAGAGGCTGCCGGTAAGTAAGTTCGAAAGCCGCCTAGGAAACATGGATGCTCATCGGTAAAGCAGAACAGATTGCGATCGATATACGAATACAGAACTCCATCCGCTTGATTCCTAACCGAAGGATTCTGCAGCTCAGGCTGAACTATATATGCGCCTCGGGTGGCCAAACCTCCCTCGACATCTCGCATGAATCGACTATCTCCCAACGAGCCTCGGTAGTGGCCGTAACACCCATAAGTCCCTTGAAGCGGCTTGGCACGCACAAGGGGCTTGGAGTGTACCTCTGAACCATCATCGTTGGCCGTGGCAAGATACGCCTTGAGCCTCGGATCGGCGAGATCCTCCTTGCGCGTAATACGAAAGCCCATCTGCATGGTCACGAGGTATGCTTTGGAGTCGTTGATCCTGGCGTGAACAGCAACATTATGTGGGCTGTCCACGTTCAGTGTGATCGCGTGAGCCTTGATCACTTTTCTTATCTCTTCCCTCGCCAGGAGCGGGTGGATGACCACCGTTTGGGGATTCCTTAGCTTCTCGATTGGATCCGAGGATCGCACGTATAGCTGGTAGGCGCAGTTTCCGGCCCTTTCCTGGAGGTGTGTAAGGAAGCCTTGGGGGCTGAATACACGATCAAATCCCGAGATCATCTGTACCTTGCTATCAGCAAGCGGCAGCATCGGATCCTGTCCAAATTCATTTGTGCACAGTTCAGCGTACTTTTGATCAGTGACGGCGAGAACAGCAATCGGCATCTTGTTGCGCTGTCTCAGTTGGTTGAGCCCCTGACGGAACCGCTGCGAGAAATAAGATGCCCCCTCTCGTGCAAAGGCGTTCTCAAGGAGGTAGTACATCGCGACTGAGTTCTCCATCTCGAAGATATTATGTCTCAAACATTCACGGATCTCCTCTTTACTGAGCATTGGAGCAGCGACGAGAAAGGCATCGGGAAGTCCGCGCATATCAATTTGAACAAAGTAGTTGGTCGTTTGACTCTGGGCAGTTCGGCATAGTGCATAGTCTGAGGAAGCCTCTCGATTTGCTTCAACCAAAGGAGCGAAGGCCGCATTATACTCGTGGTAGAGCTCTGCGAGGGCGTTGAGCACAACCAGTGGGTAATAGGTGGGCGCACTAGGGAAGGTTCTGAATGAGCGAAAGCCAGGTCGAGAGTGATCCTGCGGAGATCCAAGGTCCGCTTCTTGGACGATGCTACAACTTGTGTTCAAAAGGTCCCGAGCAGTGCAGCGTTCAGCTCGGTAGATGGATCCGTGAACAAATGACATCGGTTGCAAAAGCGGGTTTCCTGGTGTTTCAGGAACAGGTGCGGGCTGACCAGAGGAGAGAGAGTTAGAGTGCATAAGCCGTTTGTTTAAACATGGGTGTAGATGAGGCTTGTGCCTTCACGAAGTAAGACAAGGACAAGCCACTCGGATCGGATGCGTCTCAGGGAGATCAGCAACTATCCGAAGTAAATTCTATTGTGGACGAAATTGGTGGATCGGCCGGCGGCCAAGCGCGAGATGTTGGGCCTACGCCCAGAAGAGGAATGAGGTGAGGTAACTGGAATATGAACGAACTCTCATGCGGCTACCTTGCCAGGTCTGTACAGGGTAGTCAAGGATCTTGCAATAGATGTCAGCAGCGCTGAGATACGAGAGTCACTGCAGGATTATCCTTAGAGTTCTTTTGCGTTCGAGATTCTGGCGAGTAACAGCATGAAACTGAGTGAGGAAGGCATTGCAGCCATCCACAAGAGTGTCTGTAATTCCTGGTCGTATTCGCTTTGTCGTTCTGTTCTTAATATGCTCCACTCGTAAGGAAAAAGATCCGCCGAAGAGCAATAGGATTTTCTGGTGTTTCCTCGTAGAATGAGCTTGCTCCAAACACATGAATTATTCTTATTAAGCTTGTTGATAAGGTATGACTACGCACGCAAATAGCCCGCTTGAGAAACTGCGTTGGGCGCTCACACTTGCCTTTTTGATGGCCCTTCTTGCCGGCCTCTACTTTGTGTTCTTGCCGTTTCTTAAGCCAATCGCCTGGGCCATTATCGTCACTCTTGCAACCTGGCCGCTTTACTGCGCAGTGCAACGACGCCTCAATCAGAGCGGAGGGCAGGCTGCTGGGGTAATGACGGGCCTGCTGGCAGTGTTCCTGCTAGGCGTTGTCGTCCCGGTGCTCACTCTCTTGGCCATAGAGGTACGCGATGGGGTGACCAGTGGATTCGGCTGGATTAATACCCATCGAGAGGCGGTGCACGAAATGGCTACTGCGATCCCCTGGGTGGGCGAGTCCGCTCAGAAGGTGGTGGCTGAACTGCTGCCTCTTACCCCGCGTGAAGAGGCGGTGGACCAGGGGGATCTCATTTCGCTTGCCCGGCAGTATCAGGAGACAATCCTTCGTTATGTGGGGATGGCTGCCCGCGGCCTCTTTACCTTTCTCTTCCAGGTGTTGGTATTCCTGGTCACCTCCTATTTTATCTACAGGCATGGTCGAACACTCGGCAAGCAATTCACCTCCGCCCTTTCAAGGATTGGAGGCCAGCGTTTTGAGCGACTGCTGGGCGCAACGGTAGCAACGCTTAAGGGCACGGTGTATGGGGTGCTGGCCACCGCATTTGCGCAAGGTACTCTCGCCGGCATTGGGTATGTAGTCGCTGGGGCACCGACTCCCATTCTGCTTAGTGGCGCCACGATGCTGCTCTCGCTTGTCCCCTTCGGCACCCCCTTTGTGTATATACCGGCAGCGATCCTTGTGGCCGTGCAAGGTAGTTTGCTGTGGGGAGTAGTACTGGTGCTGTGGGGAATTTTGGTAGTGAGCACCGTCGACAATCTCTTGCGGCCCATCTTCATCAGTCAGGCTACCCGCCTCAATGTTCTGATGGTGTTCTTTGCTGTGCTGGGAGGGGTAATAAGCTTCGGACTTATCGGGATCTTTCTTGGACCAATCATTGTGGCGGTAGCGACGGCGCTCTGGCATGAGTGGGTTGAGCACCACGAGCACACCCATGCACACCCCGCAGGCACATGAAGGTGAAACTACAACACCGGCTCGAAGAGCCGGGCCAGTCGTGCTCCGAACCAGAAGAGTTGAGAGCGTTTGGCCAGATCTTCAATGGTAAGGCGCTTGGAGCGCGCGAAGTCTTCTAACAACATATCCGCCACCGATGCAGCGAATGCCTTGTTCTGCACGACGGCCGTGTGCTCGAAGTTCAGTCGAAGGGATCGATTGTCGAAGTTGATAGTCCCCACTGAAGCCAAATCGTCATCGATCAGCATTACTTTCTGGTGCATAAAGCCCGGCATGTAGGAGAATACCCGCACTCCGTCATCTATCAGCTCAGGAACATAAGCAAATGCCGCTAACCACACGGCAAAGTGGTCGGCCTTCTCGGGAAGAAGAATCCGCACATCGACGTGGCGAAGCGCTGCGCGGCGGATCACGGCGAGTACCGCAGGGTCAGGTACAAAGTAGGGGGTGGCGATCCATAATCGGTGACGGGCAGCATCGATCATCTCGATCATGAATAGGATTGAGCGCTCGTCGGTATAGATGGGCCCCGTAGGGAGCACCATCACATTGTCCTCTCCGCAGGGGACTTGCGGCCGCGGCTGCAGGTCAAGAAATGTTCGCGTCGCCCAGTACCAGTCGGCGAGAAATACCAGCTGCAGGCTCATTACGGCGGGCCCTGTAATACGCAGGTGGGTGTCACGCCACTTGCCATACCGACGGGTGGGGACTACGTACTCATCCCCGAGATTAATTCCCCCGATGAATCCCACCCGTCCGTCAACGATAGTTGCCTTACGATGATTGCGGAAATTCAACTGGAATATGTTGAGATGGTGCCCTTTAGTGGAACGAAAGGAAGAGACTGCAACGCCACTCTCCCGCAGTTCCCGCAAGTAGCGCGAAGTAAGCAGCCAGCTGCCGATCTCATCATACAGAAAAGATACCTTGACCCCCCGTTTTGCTGCTGCTGTCAGGGCATCGAGTACTCGCCGGCTCGTGGCGTCATCGCGGACTATGTAGAACTGCATAAGCACATAGTCCTGGGCATTCTCTATGGCCTCGATTATCGCCCGGAACGTAGCCTCGCCATCGACAAGCAGCTCGGCGCGGTTGCCATGAGTAAAGGGGAGGTTCGATATCTCCTCCAGGAATCTCAAGGTATCCGCACGAGGACCTTTGAAGTCGAGGAAGAACGGTACAAGACTTTCGGCAATCGATGCGGTCTGTTCAGCATGCACTTCTAGCGCCTCCTCAAGCGCCGAACGATAGCCTAAGAACCGGCGTCTTCCGAAGATAAGATAACAGGGCAGACTTACGTAGGGAAAAGTGACCAAAGATATGGCCCAGGCGATGGCTCCCTCGGAGGTGCGCGAGGAGAGTACGGCATGGATTGCCGCGGTTATCCCCGCAACAGTGAATACTATCCAGGTCGTCGTGGCTACAAGGGCGTAGCTGGCCACACCATTCCCCTCAAAAGGCTGACTACATGTTCAATAGATCTGCGCCGTTCATTACCCGCACTCGCTCTCGTGCCGTGAATGGCTCGGCAGCACGGCAATATGCTTGAGCCCCCCAATAGTGGTTCTCAAGCAGCACGCGGTCAATGACCTCCTTATTGCGGGGATTAGCGAGGAACTGAGAGTGGTAGGCCTCAAGCGCCTTGCGTTTCTTGTCTACATGCTCAGAGATATCGACTAGCAGTGCTGGATCCACTCGCGCACGCAGATGAATAGAATAGTAGTACCAGGTTTTACGCACGATATGCGGCTCATGCGCCATAGTGGTCTTCACAAATTTGGCATAGAAGCGGGCAGCGTCGCATAGAGCCGATGCCTGCACATGATCAGGATGTGAGTCCTCCCAATGCGGAACAAAGAGCACGCTAGGCTTCACCTGGCGAATAATTGTCGCTACGCGGGTACGAGCATCGATGCTATCCTGTATCTCACGACAGGGTAATCCTGCATTCAGCCGTTCGGACACGCCGAGTGCTTCAGAGGCCAGGCGTGTTTCCTGGGCCCGCTTCTGTGGAGTGCCATTTGGCGTAGGTTCGCCATCCGAGAGGTCGAGAATCACCACTCGGCAGCCACGCTGCACAAGCGATGCGATGGTACCACCCATTCCCAGCTCTACATCATCCGGATGGGCTCCTATAGCGAGAACGGTATCTGCCATCGCCTGCACTCCCTCGTCAGCACCTGTTCGTAATAATGCCTGCGCGCAGCGGGGTCATCAAGGTGCGCTCCAAAGCTGCGCTTAGCGTCTAGATAAATGCGCGGAACCGGAATTTCACGAATGCGCAGCTTATGATGATACGCTTGAATCCAAAATTGCAAAGGGAAGGCGTATCCACTCTCGTCCAGCGATAGTCGCTTCAGAGCCTCGGTTCGATAGAGTTTGAATCCACAAAAAGAGTCTGTCAGCTGAAAGTGGGTAACTCCATTGATGAGTTTTGTGATGTACTGGTTGATGCTTCTTCTGTCCAATGGCGCATCACTATCGCGGTCCGAAGCTTCCAAATAGCGGCTCCCCGATACCACATCGAAATCGTCCAGTGCCTCGAAGAAAGATGGAATACGGCACGGCTCGTGCTGCCAGTCCGCGTCCATGGTAATTGCGTAGTCGAATCGCGAATCGATGGCGACCTGGAAGCCTTCTATCAGTGAAGCTCCGTAGCCCTTATTCTTTTCCCGGCAAATAATAGAAAGGGAATGATCGTCAAGCTTCTTCAGTTCATCGGTCGTTCCGTCGGTTGACCCATCGTTAATAATGAGGATGTGGTCGGAAAAATACCGCCTGGTTGCCATGAGGATCGAACGCACCGAGGGAGCCTCATTGTGAACAGGGATGATGAGCAGAGTGCGCGACATGGGAACTACTCAAGAAATTCTTATCCTAGCCCGTTGTATCTCAATTGAGTTAGTCGTTATATCGCGCCCTAAGAAGACCCGAGAGCCTGAGCATAAGCTCGGAACGCTCGACGTGCGACACCCAATCGGCTATCTCCGCATCAAGGGCAGCGCTGCTGCTCCCCCCAATTGCGCAGCTTGGGCCCAACTCCTCAGATGCTTTGCGGCGGTACACACTAAGTGTCCTATCGCCGAACCGACTAACCTCGAAATAGTCTTCCGACAGTGTCACAACCACCGGCACCCTGCTGGCCCCGTGGATGCGTAGTTCATCAACCAGGGTAGGATCAGAGCGACTCTCGACAAAGCGGAGTGAGATAGTGCTGGTAGCTTCGGCTATCTTGACGAGGAGCGGGCAGGACCGTGCACAGTCCCCGCACCAGATTCCCGACAGGACAAGGATGTTCTGCTTTCTACGGAAGGCGGCGAGGAGCGATCGTTGTTCGTCGGAAAGGCGCGCTGATTCGTAGCTTTGCATCCAGCGGGCTCGCTCGGAGCTAGATGCGCTCCCCAAATAGTGTTGGAAGGAGAGCCCCTCCTCAAAGGCCTTACGGAAGAGTGTGCTGTGCTGGTCGTAGAGATTGCTCATAAAAAGGGGCCATTCTGTTGGGTTGGATCAGGGTAGCAGCTTCAGGGATTCAAGACAAAATTGATGGTATCGGGGCTTGCAGGCACTCCATATAATTGCGGGAGAACGAATGGCAGTTGCATGATGGAGCTATGAAAGCATTACTTCTTGCCTCTTGCGCGGTGACATTGGTCGTATGTGGATACACCCTGGTTGAACTACAGGGCAAGCTGGAGCAATGCGGGGCGGCTCGGGCAGAGCTGGAGCGGGAGAATGCGGAGCTGCTGGTCAGAACGTTATCGAGAGAGGCCGAGAATCAAGCTGCGCCCGTTCGTGAGGAAGAGCGCAATGGGGATCTCACGAGTACGGGATCATCTGCGCCTGCGGGAACGGTGTCAGATGCTGCACCCTCGGTGCGCATGAGATCCTGGGGTATCGAGCGCGGGGTCAAGGAGATCCAAGAGGTGCTGGCACTCGGGCCGGAGGAGCAGGAGCAGATTCGTCAGGCGCTCGATGCTGCTCTTGAGGAGGGTGCTACGAGTGTAGATCGGGAGATCCTGGAGAAGACTGTTGCCGACACTCTGGGCAGCCAGCGAGCGGCCCAGCTGGCAGCGGGTTTAGCGCAGCGCGAGGAGCGTTTGATCAGTCAGCGCATTTTAAAGGAAGCGGCCTTCTATTCCAAAGCATTACGGTTGAACCCGGCACAGGAGCAGATGCTTGAGGGCGCTCTGCGCCTCATAGAGTTAGAGCTGAAGCCACAACGTCAGATGCTGCAAAAAAGGATGCAAGAGGCGATGAGCAAGCACTTTGGCGGTGACGAAGCCAAGCTCGAACTACAGAGAGACTACGATGAGATTCAAGCTCTGGCTGGACAGATCGAGGATGTTCGAATCGATGCAGTGCTTAGCCAGATGAACGATTCGTTATCAGACGAGCAGAAGAATCAACTGCTGGAGCTCAAGGCCAGGCAGGTTGAGTGAGGGGCAGTAGCATGATTCTACCGGGCGAGTGGTGACCCACTTAGCGTTTGACAGGACTGCCTAGAGCGGATAAAACAGCGGTTGCGGCACGCAGTAATCCTAAATACTTCAGCAAGTTACCTAGCATTGTGGTGCCGTGAGGTGGTTCAGGTGGGCCCTGGTATCGGGCGTCATGGGGTCAGCGGATGTTCGATCAAGGACGCTCAGAGGGTCAGGGAGGTTGTGGACCTGGGCAGCCACGTGGGCCAGAGTCTGCCCAGTCCGAGAAAGCGGCGCAAGTGAACAGTGCGCAGCGCCAGCAGTGCCTGGCTGAGTTCTTGCCCCAAGAGGTTGCATTTGAAGGTCTTACCTCAAGTGAGACAGCGATTATTCTCAAAAATCTGTTCCCAGATGTCGAAGCCGAATTCTTCGAGCAACTTGTCCAGCAGATAGGACAGGAGTCCCCCGATGGTGTGGAGTCGATTCTTACGAACAATCAGAGTCAGGCCGACATCTCATTGGCCTCATATACTGAAGTAAAGGTAACACAGCACGGACCCATTTCTATCGGCGGATTCCGATTTTGCCATGGGGGAAGCCCCGCTGACATGTCGATTCACCTCGCTTTCGATTTGCTGCAAGGTGAATTCACCTTGCGTCTGGTGTGGGATGAGGAATGTTACGGGTACCACCTGCGCGACGAGTCGAGATGGGAAGCCGTAAGCTATGCCTTCTATGCGCTCAGACCTAACGGAACAATAGCGGGCATTTATGATCAAAGGCTGGGGCTGAAGCCGGGTATCACCTATAGACTATTCGACGGAGCCGCCAGCGTTAGGCTGGGAAATCCCCTGGAGCACGCGGAGACCTTTTTAGGGGATGCTCATGTGGCGCTGCGCCCGGACCTTCTGCCTTTTGTTCTACCTGGGAGGTTCGAAGAGATCGATACAAGGGTAGCGCAGATCCACCACCGCATCGTTGGTAAGTTTCCAAATAACATTGCGGTGGTTGCTGCAGAAAACGCAGAGGAGCGCGCAGCACTGACTAGGAGCCTTCTTGAGGCACTGCAGAGTGAAGACGGAGCAGCTGTTGTGTTGTTCATTGAATCGGAGGGCATTCTCCTCCCCATAACTGCCCGAATGACCGCGGAGAGCGTTGAAGCCGATTTTCGGCTGCTGAGCAGGCTGCAGCAGAACGACCTGGAGGTACGCGATTCTAAGCAGCACCAGGAACCAACCAGGCTGCTTGTGCATACGCCCGAGGTGCACGAGATCGTCTCCATACTTTCTCGAATTGGATACTTCGCTGAACAGCCTCAGCGCTCCAATGAGAGCGCCGCCGCGATTCGCGCATTTCTTCTCGGCACTGATCGGCTGGAGATCGATTCGTTCATGGCTCCCATCAACACAGAAGGAGCCAGGATAAAAGTAGCCGAGGTGATCACATCAGATGCCGGACGAGCAGCAGAGTTGTTGCGCTGTGTAGAGTTTGCTCCGGCCAAAGACTCAGAGCTGCCGATTGTGAGGATCTACGCGCAACCCCCGCCGATAGAGGAGGAAACAATCGTCGATATGGACGGAATAGTTGACGAGGATCCCTCCGAGGATGCAGAACAATGGTCGGAAGAGCACTTGGAGGCAGAGTCGGAAGACGGTGAGGAGTTCGATCCAGAGCCGCTGGAGATTCTGCAGCCAAGCGACCTTTTCCTGATGATTCAATGGCCAGACACAATACAAGACAGGCCCACCCAAGAAGCGTTGGCGGAGCGTTGGAGGCTGATCGATAGTGTACACACGACACTTGGGGAAACAGCCGTTCCCGCGGACTTAAGTGCACTGGCCCAGGCTGCTGATGACCGCTCGATTCGCCGGCTGAGTGAACGGGCTCAAGTGCAATTATCCTCCTTCGTTCGGACGGCCATGGGCTCGGCTCTCTAGAAGCTACTTTTTAAATAGCTTCTAGCCGCGCCAGGGATGGGACGGCAAACGCCGGAGGCGTTTGGAGCGATTTTTAAATGGCCATGGACGGCCGTTTAAATAATGACTTCTAGGGACACGCTGAACTTACGCAGCCCTTCTCTAAGGCAGGAAGCGCGTCTTCTCATCGGGCGGGATGAGCGCACACAGCTCTGCACTGCGACCGAATACTCGATGACGAACGCGCGCCACTAGGTTGTAGCCTGCATCTAGGAGGGCGCGCGGGAGCAGCATCGCGAAGAAGCAGAGCATCCGCGGGAATCCGCCAAGCCCGTCTCCGATATACAGGAGTGCGCGAGAACGAGATAGCACCTCACCCGCATCGCCCCGCACTACAATTGAATCAGGAAGTTTTTCACGTTCTGCCGCGGGCAACGATGTAAGGAACGTCTCACCCTGCAGGGGGGCAAGTCTAAAGCGCGCCGCGTGGTCCAGTCTCAGCAGGAGCCGCGCGAACTTGTTGCACATCACACAGGCACCATCGAAGAACACGATGGGGTTTGTGGTGCCCTGCCTGCTCCGGGGCGGGATCCAGCGATTATCAAAGGTGAACAGATGCAGCAGCAGCATGCCAACGGTAAGATCGGCGAAGCTCACTACAAAGAGAATACCCACGTGCATGCCGATCATCGCCAGCCACACAAAAGGACGCAGAACCCTCAGCAAACATAAGGGAGCAAACAGGATCTCTAGTGCGAGGGCGCTCCAGGTGAGGCACTGGCTGAGCCACCGCGGCGCAGCAGCGAGCATTTGGTTCACGAAGTAGTCGCGGGCAAGTGGATTGAGTGCGAGTTCCTGCATCGCGGAACCGTCAACCCAGCTCGGACTTCCGAGCTTGTGGATTCCGCTAACGGTATAAGAAAGCGCCATTAAGACCCACATCCCCTTCCATAAGGGGGCGCTGATCTTTTCAAACTTTTGATCATGAATGTCAGAGGGAGTGATAGCAATCGCCAAGAGGAGCAAACCGATGAAGGGGATACTTGGATTTGCAATGAAGGGAGCGCGCGCCAGCAGCATGGCCCAGCCCAGGTACAGGAGAAAGGCGCAGAGTCGCGGCCGCCAAGCGAGCGTCAGTCCAAGACTTACCAAGGTCAGGATCGCTACAAACAGCTGCGCAAACCAAGGGGCGTCAAAGAAAAATAGCAGATTAGGGAACACTCCATAGGCAGGTAGCCTAGTGGCATCGGGGAAAACTCCTTGATTCGAAAACAATTCACCCGCGTATGGGATCAGCAGCGCGAAATGTTGCACCAAGTACACGCCCAGGAGGAAACGGAAGACTATGAGATGAAGCGGATTCATGTGGCGCAGTGCACAGGTATGGAGACTATAGTTCCGTCCTTTGGAGTAATATGAATGGCGAGACTGGAGTCAGAATCGATAGCTGCATGCTCTTCGAGCAGCGATCGAATCGGACCATTCGGGCAAAAGCCATGGCGAAGAACGCCGTCGACGAGGGCCTTCTCATGGGGTTGATCAAGCACTGCGCCGAATGCAAAGGCGACACCATACACATTCCTGCGATTATAGGGGCCCCCAATCTTGGCATAGTTCTCTGAAGTAATCGGAATGTGCTGCGTGCTGCCGGAGGGGGTCGTCACCACCACCGCAAAGCGCGGGGAAAAGGTCTCCAGACCACGGAAATGGGAAAACACCAGAGGCAGAGGGGAGGCCGCTGAAAGCTGGCCAAGCTTGCGCAGCGCATCGATATGCAAGATATACCCAACCAGCTGCAGGCTGCCGATACAGAGCACTAATAGCACGGCAAGCGGCGGGCGGCTCTTCATAGATTTTTCCCTTCTTGATCGCGCCGATGCTTGCCGGGGTAGGGATTGTTTACATTCTTGAAGGCCATGATCTCCCAAAAGGCCAATTCTCGTTCCGGCTTAAAGCCGCATTTGCCGTCAAATCGGACCGGATTCTTATAGGTGCCAAACAGCATATCCCAAAGGGGCAGATCGGCAAAGTTGGAGTAGTGCTTCCCCCGTTCGTGATGAATGCGATGCATTTCGGGGCGTTGGAGAAAATAGCCAATCCAGTGGGGAGTACGAATATTCATGTGATAGAAAAACTCGGCGAACGCTGTGACAAAGGTAGTCCACCCACCGGCCTCGGCGGAGATGCCAAGCACTCCATAATTGAGAAAGCAGATAAGGATGCCGTTAGAGATCAGTTCGATCGGGTGCTTGTAGAAGGAGGTTATGGCCTCAATGCGGCTTGGACTGTGGTGGAGTTGATGGCAGGTGAGCCAGAGAAAATGTATCTCATGGCGGGCACGATGCCAGAAATAGAATACGAAGGTAATCAGAACGTAAGCGATCGCCACCTGGGCGAGGAGCGGTGTTGCCGCCAGAGAAAACAGCGAGTTTCCGACGAACCATCGATCCCAGGTGAGTCCACCGATGTAGACAACCAAGAGCTGCAGCACATTAATCAGTATCACCCTCTGCCACCAGCCAGGCACTTGAGGGAGCTCTTGATCGGGAAACACTCGCTCCAGCAACATGAAGGCGAGTCCGACCAGAACGATACAAAAAAGTATAAGGATCATAATACAGTCATCAACAACCCCTATTTATCATATGTTAAGGGGCGCCAGGAGTGAAAGCAGGGAGGTGAGCGAGAAGTGCTGGCGCGCTGCACGGTCTAGCGTTAACATCGCACTCGACCTGAGCATCATGAGTGTTGGCCGATAGCAGCGCACGCTCAGTAGCAGTGTTTTTTATCTAACTGGAGCGGTCCCCAGAAGGAATGTACGGAATCATTGATGCCGAATGTTCTTTGAGCGACTTGCCTTAATAGGAGGACGTAAATGATTCGCAATGTCTTGCTAGTTGTGTTGGTCTCAGTGCTGGGTTGTGTAGGCTGCGTAAAACGAGGTGCTGGTCCGGGACCAAGCGGATGCCCACATTGTGAATGCGCGCAATGTGCAAAGGGTGACTGCGGCGAGCGGGCGGGGCGCTGTGAATCTTGCGCCGAGAAGAGACCGCATCAGGCATGCGAAGGTAAGGCGAACGAATGCGCCGGTAAAGCTGGTGCAGGTGGCTGCGGATGCTGCGGAAAAAAATGAGCGCGGCAGCTTTAATGTATCAGGCGTTGAATTAATGAGATTTCGTCAGCGAGTGCCGATCGTAGCGCTATGCCCAGCCGCAACTCAAGCGCCTGAAAGCGTACAAACCCTTGCTGCGTAGGCGCGCACCGCGTCGCCACGGCAATCTCCTCCGCCGTCGCATTCTCTCCCGCAATCTCGAAATGCCGCGCCACTCGCAGTTATATGACAGTAGATCAATGATCTAGATCCCCCGAAATTCAGGATATTCGTTTCGGGCCCGTACCGAGCTTGGAGCGATTTTTAAATGGCCATGGACGACCATTTAAAAAATGACTTCTAGACGCTAGTTTTAAAAGGCCCCTAGGCGAGCGGCAATCCTGATTCGGCCTTGCTTGCGCGGTCATGCATCGTCACAAGAGCGGCAAGCTCGGGATGAGCGAGAGTCGAGCCAAAACTCCCTATAAATCTACAGGTGGCAAAGCGTTCTGCCTTTGCGTTGTAGGATTCCCACCAGCGTTTGAATTTCTGTTCGACTTCGCGCGTTTCCCAGGGCCAGCGCACGGGGCACGCGGATAGGCCAATGCGCCAGGGCTTTGGGGTGAGTCGTGCGCGGAAACTTTGTTGGGTTTCACAGAGCTTTCGGTATAGCGGGTCGACCGCGAGCGCATCACAGATTCGTTCCGAACCTAATTTACCCGGATCAAAGAGAGCATGTGTTGCGAGGAGACGAAATCCCGCTGCCGTTTGGTAAAGTCTTAGTCCCCACGCTGGATTGAGTTGCAGCCAACTTTCGAGTTTACTCTTCGTTGTCTCAACTGCCGCGTCTACAGCTCCTGAGGCATTCCCAGCGAAAAGTCGTCTAATCAATCCAACTATCCCGACTCTGGGAGGATTGTTGTTTTCGGCATCAATATCAAGAAACATTGCCCCACTCGTATTCAAGACCAGGCACCCATATGCATTTCGGGTAACAGCGGCGGCAAGTGTGTCCCCGGGCGAGTGCACTTGCTCAAGGATCTCCTCCCGCAGCGGTCGATCCGAGTAGCCATAACGCTGCAGTACCTGCCGATTGCTAGACAGGCTCGAGGCGATCTTCCTAGCCTGTGCCTGTGCGCGATCTTTTGCATCGGCCAAGCTGCTGTCTGACCAGCGCCAACAGGAGACCCCGCCGCTTTCTCCGCGTGCCCAGAATTTTGGAAAATGCATATCGCAGCACCGCTCCGTACGTTCGAATTTTTTCCAATCGCGAGGGGCTGCCGCCCCGGTCAACTGCATGCACCGTGAATGCGCAACCCGCTCATTTGAGCTGTTGATACTCCTTCACGATGCCCCCGACAAATACAATCTTAACGAAATCGGATAATGGCATCAGGCCACCTCCCCCCTGAATCGATACAGGCTGTCGGGGCCACGTTCCTGGCAGGGGCTCACCATACCGTGTAGGGCTAGGGCGTATTGGAGCGTCTGAACAGGGGCCATGGAGGGCACTTGGATAGTGTCTCCCTAGAAGTGGTTTCAAGAATGCCCTTAAGAAACCCCTTATAGGGAGCTGTAGTTTTTCGGACCGAGTACGACTGTTATTCAAGGCGCTGCGCGTGTATTGTCTGCCCTGAATGAACTCTCCCAGGGCTCGGTGCGGACACTGAGTTGGTGCGAATAGGTTGCGAGGCTACCCGATGAAGGGCAAGAATCTTTCTTCATTGTTCCTTTTGGCCGTGTGTTACTGCGTTGGCTTTTGCAGCCTTGCTGCTGCTGAGCCCGATGCTGCTCGACCTAAGATCGGTTTGGTGCTCAAGGGGGGTGGCGCGCTTGGATTTGCCCATGTGGGTGTACTCAGGGTGCTTGAGCGCAATCGGGTGCCTATCCACGCGGTGGCCGGGACGAGTATGGGGTCTATCATTGGCGGAGCCTATGCTTCGGGCGTCGCCCTGGACGAGATGGAGCGGGTGCTCTCGGAGATGGATTGGGGCGAGTTCTTCGGTGAAAGAATATCCCGTGAGACCCATGATTACCGACTAAAAGCTGGCCGTAATAGAGAGATCTTCGGTGAGGCGAAACTGGGTTTCAAGGAGGGCAAGTTCGTCATGCCGCACGGGGTGGTGGAGGGACAGAACATTCGTCCTCTATTTCAGGAGTTGTTCGGCTATCTCCCCGCACCCACACACTTCGACTCTCTTCCCATCCCTTTTCGCGCGGTGACCGCCGACGTGGAAACGGGGGAAGCCTACGTGCCTTCACATGGGGATCTGGCCACGGTTGTGCGGGCCAGTATGTCGATACCTGGAGCTTTCTCTCCCGTGGAGATAGATGGGCGGCTCCTCGTTGATGGCGGAATCGTTAATAACCTGCCGGTAGACGTGGTGCTGGGGATGGGGGCGGATGTGCTCATAGTGGTCGATTTGCAGAGCAAACTGGCTACCCGCGAGAACCTACAATCGCCGCTTAGTATATCCGGTCAAATGGTCAGTCTATTGCTGATGCAGAACGCAACCCTTTCCAGGAAGCTGGTGCGGGCACAGGATATCGTGATCGAACCGGATGTGAGCGCTTATACAGTGAGCGACTTTCCAAAAGGTGCCGAGATTGCGCTCATCGGTGAGAGGGCAGCCGAGTCCATGACCGCGGCGCTGCAGTCCTTAGCTATACCTGAGAGGGACTACCAGCAGTACGCCGCAAGGCGCACCCACAGAGCCGAGGCTCGGCCGACTATTCACTTTATTCATCTGAACAATCGCTCGAATCTCTCAGATAGAAGGCTAAAAGATTTAATGACGATCAAAGCAGGTGAGGTGTTCGATCCTGAAAAGGTAGAGCAGGATATCCAACGTATCTATCAGACCGGTTACTTTACCTCGGCCCAGTATAGTCTGGTAGAAGAGAATGGAAAATCCGGGCTGCAGATCGACGCGAAAGGCAAGGACTGGCTCGAGCAGTATGTGCGACTAGGTTTCTCCCTGGAGGACGATCTCGATGGGAATAATAATTTTCGGTTAGGCGGATCCTATCGGGTTGATACACATACGAAAAAGGGCGCGTACTTCGAAGCGCAAGGCGAGCTGGGAAAACAGCCGCGGCTCTCATTGGAGCTGTACGAACCGTTGGTCGAGGATAGCCCTTATTTCATTTGGCCCAAGATTGGCATAGGGCGCACTCCGATTAATATTTTCACGGGAGGGGATGTAATTGCCGAGTATCAGCGCACTGAAGGCTTTGCATCACTTGCGTTAGGTCGTGCCATATCCACTTTAGGAGAGGTTGTATTCGGGTACACTCGAGGATTTGGAGAGCTAGAGCGCAACTTGGGTGACCCAGCGTTGAACGATTTCTCATATGACATCGGGGATGTGAGTCTGGGCCTGGATCTTGATAACTTGGATCAGCCCGATTTCCCGACACAAGGCTTTCGAGTGACGGTGCGAGGTAATGCGGCAGTCGATACCCTTGGAGCTCCCAATGATTTCCAGGAGGTTACCGGCGCTCTTTCCCTGCCACTCACCTATGGCAGGCATACCCTCCTCGTGCGTAATGGATTTGCTGCCACTTTTGGAGAACGGCCGATCGAGCGATCCACTTCCTTAGGTGGTTTCCTTAACGTGTCAGGGACGTTGCAGAGCTCGCTTGCCGCCTCAGACTACAATTCTGGCGGCTTGGTCTATTTCCACAGGTTCTCCGAAATTGAGAATCCGTTCTTTGACCTGGCGTTCTTCGCGGGAGGTTCGTATGAACTTACGACGCTGCATAATGAACATCCACAGCTTCGAAACTACGACCTTATTAACTCGGGGTCGGTGTTTGTGGGCGCCGATACCCCTCTGTTACCGATTTACATAGGATTCGGTATCGCCGATATCGATGAGCACTCGATATACATTTCCATGGGCCGTTTGTCCGGAGTGGGTCGTTAGTTCGGTCTCATCCCAATCTTTTTCTCCGTCCTGTGAGGCATTCCCTGCGTCTCGCTAACGGTTACGGCAGCTGGAAGAAGATTGTCTGAGATGCCTGGTCCTGGCTCTCGCTCGTTGCCACAAGGTCCATCATGACCGATTTCCCATTTGGGTCGATAGAGTTCCGCGTGAGGCATGCACCAATATCCAAAGTAAAGGTAATCGTGTTGTTGACATCGACTGGCGCATCATCAGCCTGATCGACCACTGCTTGGGCCCCGTTTACGCTGGAAAGGGCCTCGAGCGAGTCCGAAAAGTTGGTGTAGTCGGATGCATCACAAGTGACGACATTCGATTCGCCTTGCGCGGTGAGGTATACGCCGTAGCGGAGTCCGCCCATATCGATGTATCCCGGGTCCTCCGCGCCCTCAATGGCCCGTCGCTGTGGCTTCCAAAAGGTAAGTGTTACAGACTGTGTGTCGAGCGCAAGCGGGCTCCCTTGAGTACCTGGGCCCCCTTCGGCAACTGGATAAGAGATGCTGCCGCTTGAACTACCGGAACTGTACTCCTTAAGTGCAGGAACGGTCACAAACACGAATGGGAGAACCGCCGGCAGGACACGTTCACCGGAGGAGGTCGTGATTCTAAAGAATATGGTGTCACCGGTTCCGATCTGTTCTCGGGTCGCCTGGGGACGGAGATTTATCTCCGGCATGCGATTCTCACGAACATAGAGATTCGGTTGTCCGTCATTATCGGGGTCATAGCTGCTCCAGAGCGAGCCGTTCGTTATAGGAGGATCATCCATTTGAATGGTTGCAGTGCCTGTGGAGGAACAGTAGGAGAGTGTCCCGCAGTCGACGTTGACACTTGAAACTGTCTCGTCCGAATTGGTCTGGAGGAGCATCAGGAGAAAGAGATTGTCTTGAATCAGGGCGTCTACCTGCTCATCGGTTGCATTGCCAACGTTTATATTGAGGGAGTCGTCCATTTCGAGTCGAAGAGTACTGGTGATCTCGGCGTTAAAATCAGACGGAGCATGAGACACCTCATCAACGATGTCGAGCTTCAAATCTCCATCGTCGTCGATATCAAGCAGATCAGGAAGGCCGTCCCGATCGAGATCGTCCCCGATGTTATCGGATTCCGCGAGAATGTTTACATTCCCCTTCGTGCTATCGGCGACCGGATTTAACGCCAAGCCGAACTTTCCGGCACCTAGTGGCCCTGTTTCGGTATGAAAAGTGACGGCGGGCCTCGGCCTAAATAGGTTTATGGTTTTCCTGTATCTGACCGTCGCAAATCCGGATTCCACCGCAATTGCTCCGAGTGATCCCTTCACGCCAGAAGTGGTGGCATAGGCCCTGGCTCTCCTGGTGCTCACGATGGGACCCGCATATCTTCCCGCGGTAGTGACGAGGTGAAGTGATGAGCCTCTCTTCACGACTATAGAGAAGGCACCATTCTCCGCTACAGTTGCCACCTTAGAGCTGCCGTTCTTGTTGACCACGACTACCTTATAGTTGGTTGGTGTTTCTGTATTGAGCCTGCCCTTGAGACGGCCGGCTAACGCGTTCATGGGAGTGCATAAGGTGATGGCAATGAGCATTGAGGCGAGAGTTCGTGTCATGTGGCGTTCTCTATTGTTGGTGATTCTGACCCTTTACTAATTCGAACTAAACATCGTCGGCGTTGGCGAAATGCTTGAATGACGACAGCGGCCTGCTAATGGTCTGAGAAGACGAAGAGTGAATGGCAAATCCCTCTGTACAGTCTTAAGTCCCCTAAATTCCAATAAGTTTCCGGTGTGGGAATTTCCCCCAAGAAAACCCCGCCTGGGAGAGTTTGTGGGGGAGCTCAAATTTAACGGTGTTTTGGCCTGAGTGGGTCAATGCTGTCAAAGAGAAGCCTACCTGCTGTTTAGGGTGAGCAAAACCTGAGAAGGCCGAACGTTCCTTGGTGTCGGTTTTATGGTTCTGACACGGGCACACAGGGAGGCTCCTGTCGGACCTGCACCATTGCTTGCCTACCTCTCTTGCCGGAAGTTTCCGCTACGACGTACTCCACCTCGCGATCGTGCAAAATCGCTCTCAGCGATACCGGCTGATCAAGGCAGAGGTAAGCACTACTGCAAGGCCGCCCAGCAGCTGCGTACCGCTGAGGGTCTCTCCGAAGAGCAGATAGGCGACCGGAGCCCCAGCCAATGGACCCACAGCCCTGAGCGCAGACACTACCCACCCCTTCACACTTGAGAGCGCGTGGAACCAAAGAGGCAAAGCGGCAACGTAGAAGAGAACCACGTGAACAGCTTGATAGAGCCATCCTTCCATAGACGCTGTAACAAGACGGTCACCAGAGGCAATCAGCGCTATCGGCAGTACAATGCACGCACCTCCGCCGACGGTGAGCGCGCCCGCATAGCGCGCACCCGCAAGCTCCACCAGCTTTCTTGAAGCTGCGTAGGTGGTTCCCGAGATCGCCATCGCGGTTACGATACACAGATCGCCTAGCTGGCTTTGTCCGAAAGTCGATAGGTCACCTCCAGTTGAGAGGACGAGCGCTCCCAGCACGTGCACGGCCAGCAGCACATACTCGGCTGGTCGGTGACGCTCGCCATGCACCAGCGCTCCCCAGGCGAGAACAAAGTAGGGTTCAATTTTTGTAAAGAAGACGGCTTTGATTGACTCCGTCATGCCAAGGCCAATGCCAAAGAGGCCTGCCGACAGGACACCACGCAGTATGATCAATCGTATAAGGAGGAATGCGTTGTCATGGAGAGCGCTACGCTTGAGGGGGACCTGGCCCTGTCTCGCCATGGCGATCAGCAGTAGCGCCCCGGCCAGCTGTCCTGTTCCTATGACGAGCAGTGGTGAAAGTTCACGCACCGCCCCCGCCGCAAATATCGTGGCCACACCGGAAAGGGCGGCCGACAACAAAGCTGCGGCGAGTCCGTGATGTTTGGTTAGACTCTCACTATGCATGCTGATTGCTCCAAGGATCGGAGTGGGTAGATCAAAGCACTATACCCAACAAGGAGCGAGTGGCAAAAGATGCGTGGCTGAATCAACGGCGAGTGGCAAGGAACTAGTGGATAGTTCGGACTACGCCGCCTGTAACTTACGGATAATGGATTCCACACCTCGGTCGAAGCCGTTCTTTGCCATGCGCGAAGCGCTAAGGGCCTTCTGTGTTGCCTGGGGCAATGAGGCGACTTCGATTGCACCTTGGTGAGCCAAAGCAAAGGTGTGCCGACCTGAACGGAATGCCTGAGCGTGCCTTAGATCAGTGAACTCGATGTCTGTAAGTACAAAGGGAGGCAAGCTGATAACTCCGTTGCGAGGCCGCAGGACTCCATCTCGCACCTCTCCGGTTGCTCGAATTAAATCGGGATTAGCGACCGCTCGCACTGCATTGCGGTCGGTGTGAATCTCAAAAGGAACTGCATAGCGACTCTTCATGGTGAAGCCTTTACTCGGGAGCAGCAGCAGCTCCGCGAATTCTTCGGCATCGATGGTCACTCCAAGCTCAATGCGAGAGAAGACACCCGCAGGGGTCAATGACTTAGGTCCTTTGACCTCTAATCGATAGAATGCGCTCTGCGGTCCGCGGATCTCCCGGACTCGCGCACGCTTGAAATCTTCAGGGCGATGTTCGGCAGGGTCGTCGATGCGATCAAGTACTAGAGCGGCAAGTTCGTGAACAACTCTCTGCTTGAAGTACACTTGGGTGATATCAACCCGGGGCAGTGAGAGCGTGTCGTATTTCTGAAGGAAGAGGGTAAGGGGGGAGAGCAGCACGATCTCGTGTTCTTGCTGCTGCTTCGGCGCCGCGGAAATACCCACCGCGAAATCGGATAGCTCCTGCCTCGGTGCGTTGGTCACCAACTGCGCTGCCATCATAGGAGATCTGCACCTCTGCGACCTCGTGGTTCGAGGAGTATGGCGAACGGCGAGTCGTTTGAACTTACAGCCCAGTTTTCTCTCTGGCATGGTTGCTCCCTTGCTCAAAGAGGCAATGTATAGAGTGGGATGCAGAGCGCCGCTAAGCAGCTTCGATTTCATGTGCAGCGTACATGTTTGTTGCAAATTCCTAACAATCGGCGGAGGAGGTTCTACGCTCGTAGAGGCTGTTCGGAACTCAGCCAATGCTGGGACAGGGTGGCTGCGGCGTGTGCGGCTACTGGCAGGAGCAAAATAGGCAGCAACGGAATCGGAATGACCAAGGGTGCACCGATGATAATCACTTGAAGCGGATGACGCATGATCGCACGTAACGCAGGTCGGAGAGAGTACCCCTGCACATTAAGCGCGGTGAGCGAAAGGTCCAGTCCGGTGACGAAGGCAGCCAGTACAAATGCCGGAATGACAAAAAAGGGTATAAACGAGAGCATTATAACGATCACTCCAAGCACCAGGAGCAGACCGATCTGCAACACGCTCACCAGCCCGGTAACCATCAGCTGTTTCACTGAAAAGGGGACAGAGGGAGTCTCGATATCGAGTACTACTTGAATAAATGTCTCAAGTAATAGCGAAGAGAGTCCCACCGTTCCAAGTGCCGCGAGGATAGAGGCGATGATGATGGTTACGACAGCAACGCTGATACCGGATAGCCAGCGCGGGAGGTAGTCTGTAATCCCAAGCAGCTCCGCTATCGAGACGCTCCAGACCCACCCCACGGCAAGTGCGACAATAAACAGCCCAATCCCCGTGCACCAAGGGATGGCTGAAAGGATCAGCAGCTTGCGTCGTCTAAATATCGACACAACCGCGCTAAAATGGGCCCAGATCGCCGAGAACATAGGGCAGAATGCTGCCCGATCCGGCGGTCCAACGAAAGGGGAGCATTGCTGCTGCATGGAATACTGTCAGGAGATCCCCTCAGCGATTAGATACGGTTTTCTCGGAATGTTTGGAAAAAAGCCGCAGAGGGCAGCATCTGATAATAAATTTGACCCAAAATTTCTGGTGATGGCGGGAGAGAAAGTCGATACTAAGAAAATAAGGGGATGATTGGATGATAGGTACTTCTCTCATGCCGGACATCAAGATCCTGATTGCCGAGGATGATCCATCCTCGGCACATCTACTCGCCTCTCTTGTCGAACGTTGGGGAGGTACGCCGGTAGTCGTAAACTCCGGAGCAGAGGCGTGGGATACGCTCACCCAGCACCCTGATATACGAATTGCACTCATTGATTGGATGATGCCGGGGCTCAAAGGGCCGGAGCTTTGCGAGCGCATTCGCCGGTGTATTACTGACCGCTATATATACCTATTACTCGTTACCAGCCGCTCAGATGAAGCAGATGTAGTCGCAGGGATGGAGGCGGGCGCAGACGATTACGTATGTAAACCACTAAACGCCAACCTATTGCGGGTCCGGCTCGATGCGGGACTGCGCATAGTGAAACTCAATGAAGAGTATGTACTTGAGCAGGAACGGCTGCGGCGCCAGGAACAGATAGTATCGGAAACCTTGGCAGCCAAAGAGCACCTTATCGCCTCGATGCCGGGATTTTTCGTGAGCATTGACATGCGGGATCGCATCACCGCCTGGAATCCGGCGGCTGAACATTTCTTCGGAGTGCCCGCCGCTCGTACCTTGGGACAGAGTCTTTTTAAACTTGGCATTACTTGGGATTGGACGGTGCTGTGTGCCGCGATCGCAGAAGCGGTCGATAAGCGCTGTCCCGTGGAGATCTCGGAACTCCAGTTTACCACCCGCTCCGCTCAGGAGCGCATCGCGGAGCTGCGCCTCGCACCCCTGCTCACCCCGGACAGGCTCGTCAAGGGAGTAGTGATAATCGGTGAGGATATTACGGATAACAAGGTTCTTAGCCGTCAGCTGGCTAACGCCCAACGCATGGAGTCTCTCGGTCAGATCGCAAGCGGTGTGGCCCATGAAGTGACGGTGCCCATGCAGTATATAGAAGACAACACGCAGTTCGTGAGATCTGCCTTCGCTGATTGCGCCGATCTGATTAACGCATATCGCAAAGTAATTCGTGAACTGGAGAATCGCGGGGAGTTCTCTGAAACGGTGGATGCGGCAAGAGTGCTCGAGAAGGAGTGCGACCTCGAGTACCTGATGACCGAGGTGCCGCTTGCAATCGAACAGATGAAGACAAGTGTGGAAAGGGTGACCGGTGTCGTCCGCGCACTGCGCGAGTTTGCGCATCCCGGCTCCCGAGAACGTTCGGATATCGATGTCAATCAGGCGCTGACTAATGCGCTCACGGTAACGCGCAATGAATGGAAGAAGGTCGCCGACCTGGTGACGGAGTTTTCTTCGTCATTGCGCCATATCTCAGGATTTGCTGCCGAGCTGAACCTGGTGTTCCTCAGTTTAATTATGAACGCCGTGCATGCGGTTGCGGCGCAGGTGGGCAAATCTCAGAGCTTCCGAGGAATGATTCGTATCACTACTCGTGAATTTGAAGAGGGAGTAGAGATCCGCATAAGCGATAACGGGCCGGGCATTCCCAGCACAGTACGTCATAAAATATTCGATGAGTTTTCAGCGATCCGTGCTCCTGGAAGCGGGGTTGACTCCGGCCTCAAGGTCGTTCACGACGTAGTGGCGCAGCTTCACGGTGGTGACATCAAAGTGCACTCAGAGGCCGGTCGCGGAACTGAGTTCATTATTCGGTTGCCGTTCGTAGCCAACCGGACGCGGGCGCGGAATTACACAGAGCCAGGGTTGAATATTCAGTAACTGCTGAGCTTGGCATTATTATTTCGGCGGTGTCGACTGCCCCAAGGCGCGAGCAGTTTTTGTGGCTTCCTCGACAGCGCGAGCAAGTGTACTGCGTAGTTTGCCATCCTCCATAACGAAGAGCCCGGCGATGGTGCAACCCGAGGGTGTAGTGACGTCATCCCTCAAGCTTGCTGGATGGCGACCAGAACGTTGCACCATCGTAGCCGCACCCCGCACCATCTGGGCCGTGAATTGGAGCGCAGTCTCCCTCGCCAACCCCATGCGCACTCCCCCGTCGGCGAACGCTTCCATAATGAGGTACATATAGGCAGGCCCACTGGCGCTCAGTCCAGTGAGTACATCGCAAAGCGATTCTTCAACCTCCTGCACGAGACCGAGGTGGGCGAAGAGTCCTTTTACAAAACGGCCTTGCTCGGCGGGGATGTTCCCCGTGGAGGTGATGGCTGTACAGGCTTCACGAACTAGGAGCGGAGTATTGGTTATTATCCGTATTGTCGGCTGGGCGCGCCCAAGAGCGCTCTGGATATCCGCGAGGGTCAACCCTGTTACTATGGAGACGACCACTGCATCGGCGCGAAGACCAGCCTTGAGTAGCGACTTAAGTACGCCACGGGCCTGTCCGGGTTTTACGCACAAAAACAGGATCTTCGTCTTTTGCAGCCATTGAGTGGGGGGGTGAACGGTACATCTTATTCCAAGCTCTTTCTCCACCACCGAGGCACTCGCCCCCGTGCGGGTAGTGGCCCAGATTCCCGCTGCCTTGGCGAGCCCGGTGTCAAGCATTGCTCGTCCGAGGGCCGCCCCCATGACGCCAGCGCCAACAATCCCAATCTGCGAAGCGGGGAGAGTGTTCCTTTTCTTCACTGTAACCTCTTTATGAGACGACTCTATTTAGACTCAGGAGCCCCGTACGGTTGTCGCAAAATATTGAGGAGGGCAGTCAGCAGCACCCCCAGCCCCTCGCCAACCAGAGAAAGCCGTTCTATCGCGGCCCCTCTCTGCCCCGTGCCCCCCATGAACGCCTCCTAATTTGCAAGAGGGAGAGACATTCGGAGCATCATCAGGTATATCGAGCGGCCTGGGACTGCATTCTGACGTTGAAGCGGTGAAAGTTTTCTGGAACAAGGGCGAGACAACGTGGCGGAGCATACTCGGATATGCGCTCTGCATATGGATAGTCTCCTTGGGCTTGCGGTGCTACGGCTACGGAGAGACCCCGCTCTACACCGATGAACGCCTGTGGATTGAGAGAGCAGAGAAGGTGCTTGTGAAGCTCTCATCTGATCCGACATCGGCGACAACCCATCTCGGACAACCGGGGATTCCTCCCACCCTACTGATCGCATTAGGACAGCGTGTAGCAAGAAGCTGGAACGGCCGACTTGGCCTCGCACCAGGTGATGCGCTCTACCTTGGCGTGGTGGACGCGAGTCGAATTCCCATCGTCATACTATCGACCCTCATTGCACCCTTGCTGTTCCTGCTGATCTTCGAAATCGCTGGGGTCGGGGTAGCGCTCTTTGCAGCTCTCGGTGTTGCCATTGATCCATACCTGCTTGCCTGTTCGAAGATGATTCATTTAGACGCAGTGCTTAGTCTCCTTGTGCTGTCGACTTTATTTGTCTACCACTTCGCGATTCTTCGATCGTCTTTGCGGCTGAAGCTAGGAGCAGGGGTACTGTGGGGACTTTCAATTGCTACCAAGCCTACGGCCGTCCTCCTCATTCCATGCTTCTTGCTCTATCGAGCCATTCGCGAGCTGCTAAGGAAGCGTGGAGCGACGCTGGCGGGCGATAGAGGATTTCTTGCCTGGAGCGACCTTGGGGCTGTCGCAGTGGGCCACCTGGTATTTTCGTTGCTGTATACCCGCTTGTGGGTGCACCGCAGTGACTACCTAACTCGGCTTAATATCCGGAGCCCCTTGGCGGGGGAGCTTTTTCATACTGGACGCTGGCTGCAGAGCAATCCGCTGCTTGCCATTCTCATCCTGTTGTCTCTGGTGGCGCTCTTTGTGCTGGCACTTAGGATGCTGAGAAGTAGATGGAGCTGGCCGCGATACCATGTTGTGTGCGCGCTCTTCTCTATCATCGCCTGTTTCATGGCGCTGCTCATGGTTCCCCAGGTGGTTGAAAATGTAGTCCGTTATTGGACCTGGGTGCTCGGTCTATCACATGAGACCTATCGAGCGTTTGTCTCCAATGTAACGGTCAATGTGCACCCTCACGGTTACCATGAGCTGGCCTTCATGCATCTACCATCGTTGGTCACCGTATGCGCCATCCTGGGTTTACTTGGCTTGACCCGTTCGCAGTTGTGGCGGCGGTGCCCGCTTCACCTTATTCCTCTACTTGGGGTAATCGTGGCGCTGCCGATACTCTGGGGTCTTCTCCTTAGCTCCTCTGAGAAGCAGAGTTGGCGATATGCGATGCCGGTCCTGTTCTGCATTTATTTCTTGGCAGGGATAGGCGTTATAAAGGTGGTGGGGCGCTATCTACCACAGCCCCGTGCAGTAGTCGTGCTGGCAGGGGTACTGATCGGCTGGCTGCTGCTGTTGGCGGTGGGGAGCACGCCCTACGGACTATTCTTTCGTAGCAGCATAAGTGGCGGACTGCCGGGCCATGTAGCGAAAGAGTACGGTATCGAACACTTTGTCTCTGAGGATCTCGAAGATCTGCTCTTTAAGGGGGCTCATCCCGGGCGCCAGCCTCTACGTGTAATGGTGCTGGGGGACGTGCCCCTTCAACTGCTGGGGGTCAAACGATTCGCCCCGCAGTGGAAGGACCGCGTGATCTTTAGCGGCCCAGGTATGCATGATCCACAGCGGGTTCTAGGGTACGCACCATTCCTGCACCGGCTCGACAGGTATCCGGGGGATCTGCAGGTCTTTACCTATGAGGGGGTGCCGCTTGCGGGAGTGAAGGTCATTTCTCAATAGGTAGCGAATTGCTTGGAACCACCTCTAGAAGTCATTTTTTAAATGGCCGTCCATGGCCATTTAAAAATCGCTCCAAGCTCGGCGCGGCTAGAGCTATTAAAAAAATAGCTTCTAGTACAGTCACGAGAACAAGTGTCCCTGAGATCAACAATGAAGTGCAGCAGTTCCTAGGTTGAGCAATCCGAGCGGTGCATGGCATCCCAGGCATGTTCGGAATACCGTACACCCTGTGCTCAGCGCCTTTATCTCCGTTGTTATAAGGAATAGTGCGGCGTGCCGGGAAAGGGAGTGTTCAGCTTTTTGTAAGTCTGGACAAAGTGCAGAGAAGAACATTTGATAGTTCTGCCTCTCGATGATGCTTATTGTTCGATAGGTGAGCGGCCCGAGGTGAATCGAGTCGCTGTTTCCTCTGTCCAAGAGACAGTCGGTCGCACGGATGCCAGCGAATCAGGTGGAGGGGGAGTCCTCTATGGGAGGGAGTCTGTTTTGCGAGGCAGGGTGCGTATCCACGTACAAAACTACGGCACAAAGACCACTTGGGCTGACAAAGACTAGATCTACCGATCCGAATAATCCAAACAGTACCGGCAAACAATTCCCGTCCGTAGATCAACAGGAGATGCCCCGGCTTTTTGCTCCTTTTGATCTATAGGATGAGAATGCAATCAAACCAAATAGCCCGGGATTCTCCTGTCTTGAGGTGTGGGATAACCGAGGATGACTATGAGCGAGCAGGATAGTAAGATCCTGTTGAACAATATGTTAACCGTTCAATAGAATTGCTGAGCTATGCCGCCCACAGTAAACACCAGCATCCTGTATCCAGTAATTCGCGCCGAGTTAATCGAAATGGCCCATGTTGACCAGGAGATGCGAAGAGAGGCCGATTCCGATCCGGCAAAATGGATTCCGGAGGTAGATCGAAGTAACACAGCCAGATTGAAGGAAATCATTGATCAGATTGGCTGGCCTACACGTTCGAAGGTTGGAGCTCAAGCTTCATATGCTGCGTGGCTTCTGGCGCAGCATGCCGATCTAGACCGCCCTTTTCAGGAACGAACCTTATCACTTATGAGCGAGTTTTCTTCATCCGAGGTAGACCCCCAAAATATAGCGTATTCGGAAGATCGTGTGCTCGTAGCACAGGGGAAGCCTCAGACCTTTGGGACGCAGTACAGATTAGTTGACGGGTCAGTGGAGCCTTTTCCAATTCACAGTGAATCGCAGGTCGATGAGCGTCGCATAGCCATCGGATTGCCTCCCTTGGCGCAGTATTTATATTTAGAGCGGGGTAGGCGTGTGAAAAGTTAACAAACAGATCAAACCGACAAATCTGCCTGCGGCAAATTTGCGGTTTATCCTCGCCGTTCTCCTTGCGTCAAAAAAAGGAGAACTAAATAGTATCAAGATCACGAGAAATCCGTTTATGAAGTCAGCAAATCCCTACCGAACTCGTGCTGCATTATATCAGTTCCTTCTCAAGCACGGTTTCATTCTGGTAAAGAGTGATTTTGGAGAGACAACATCGCGACGGTTTATTCACTGTATAATCCATAAGGTTGGTAAGAGTAAGTTGTTCTTTGGAAAAATTGCTCGTACGCCCGAGCTCGCTAAGAATCTCGAGCGTGAGCTTGCGCTTGGCCGTAGTGTACAGAACCTTCCTCATAAGATTGGCATGATTGTTCCTGTAGAGCGCATTTCACCTGATGTATTTCTATATCCCTTTATTCGGACTCAACGCCTCTCAGATTATTTTGACCGCTGTCGCGGCCGGTTGCCATCGGAACTTCAAGCTCTTTTGGGACAGAGGGCCGTATCTTTTTGTTATGCCCAACGCAGTATCAGATACCGTCCTCAATCTCGCAGGATTCCGCCCCGAGGAGAGGCGAGGCTTGTACGATTGGCACGTCGACGACCGATATATCGCCGCGCTGAGCTGCTAAAGTTGCAAAAACAGCTTGACCGTACTTCAAGGAATTACCATTTCGAAGTCGGAGATTTGCAGCTTCAGAATATGTTCTGGGATTCTAAGAATAAGGCCCTCGTGCTCTTTGATCTAGAAGCTTGGGGGGAATATAGAGCTCACTGGAGCCTGGCAAGTCTTTTTGCGATCTCCTGGTTTCGCCATCAAGGCGAACAATTTTCACGGGAATTATTTCACACTTTTATTGCAGATAAGCGTACGACAGCCGCTGAGTTGCATTCGTTCCTGTTATGCTGCGTGTACTTTGTCTTTATTTACTACCCTAAGTACTCTCGTCGAGGCCAGTGCTACCGCAAGAACTTTCGTCGCCTCGTGAATTGGATTGTGGAAGTTGGAAGTACACTAGAGAAAGGGGAGCGTTTCTAAGCAACGAGAACAAACGGATCAACCCGACGGTTTGCCTGGCGGCAACCCGCGCGTTATCTTAGCCGATATACAGCAATGCGATATTTGATTAGAAGACGTCATGAAGGCGAGTAGCTTGGCAACTGACGTAACTGAAAGTTCAGCATTAACGAGGCTGGACTCAGCCTCTATAATGGGAGAGGGCCATTCCTTACAACTACGATCCCTTGTTCAACTCGGCGCTTATCGGGGGTGCCTTGTTAAGCTATGAATCGATGCCGGTGAGACTTGGGAGTTCGAAGACAGGAAACCGCGATGGGGACGATACAAGTATGGGTTGCTGTCCCGACTGGCAGTTCATGGATAATGAACCGGCGCGATCAACAGATTCGGAGTTAGAGTCAGTTAGCGATGAGGGCTTTAGTGGAGGTCGAGTGATTGCCTCGGCCCCGACTACGTGAGGAATGGAGGAAAGTGGGATCATGCGCATGGTGGGGCGAAGTATAAAGGGGTCATCTAATCAAGAGCGGTAGAGCAATCGGCTGTAGCGGAGAAAGCGCCGCGAACAGTTGAGGAAATTTGAATGGTTGAATACCGCTTTCCCGCTCAGCCAAACGGTTCTGTCGCGCGACAAATTTCCCGAGGTAATCGTATGAAGAATATTTGCCTTAAGATATCTTTATTACTGGGTGTATTGATATCGACGGTCTTACCGATCGATTCTTGGGCGAACCCACTTAAAATCGGAGTAGTAGCGCCGTTAACGGGACCCGCAGCGACAAGTGGCGAGACCGTTCGTAATAGCATTATTCTGGCCCAGGAGAAGTTTGATCCACAAAAGAGCGTGGACTTCGTATTCGAAGATGATCAACTGCAGCCTAAGAATACTGTTACATCTGTCAATAAGCTTATCTCTCATGATCGAGTAGATGGGCTCATTGTTTTTGGATCCCCTACATCGCTGGCGGTGAATTCCATAGCCGAACAGAACAAACTGCCGATGGTTGCATTGTCTATTGTTGACAAAGTCGTAGCGGGCAAATCTTACGTTTTTAAACATTGGGTTTCCTCGCGTGTCGAGAATGAGCTGGTGGTAGCTGAGGTCAAACGCCGCGGGTATAATCGAATTGCTATTATTGCCTCAACTAACGATGCGATGCTCGCAATGCGTGATCATTTTGCTGCGAGCAAGTTCGTTGACATCGTATATTCGGAAGACTTTCCCAGCGAGGAGAGCGACTTTAGAAGTGCAGTGACTAAAATTAGACAGGCAAATCCAGATGCAGTTTATAACTTGCTCTGGTCTCCCCAGCCTGCAATTTTTGCCAAAGCACTTCGAGGCGGTGGCTATGTTGGCCCGATGTTTGGTGTTCACAATCTCGAGGACCCTAAACAGATTGAGGCAAGTGACGGAACTCTAAATGGAGCATGGTTCGTTACCGGCGATGACAGCGCGGCTGCGGAATACTATCGCGATTACGAGCAACGGTTCGGCGTTAGTCCTGCGGCAGGGGGGCCGAATGCATTTGATGTAGCAAAAATGTATATAGAGGCCATTAAAGTAAATGACATCGCGAAGTTTTTACGAAGTTTGAACAACTTTCACGGGGCCTACGGGGAGTATGGCGCGACGGGGCATAATGATTTCATGATTAAGGCGGCGAAGAAATCAATCGCTGATGGAAAGATTATCTCATGATGTAGACGCGATAGAACAGTTCGCGCCACGCGGAGGTGAAACCGCGTGAGTTTTGTGGCAGTTTGAAGCGTACCAGTTTGGCTCAGGTGCGCATAACCGTTATCCACGAGAGCCTTCAGGAGAAAATGTGTGAATCAGTATAGCGCTCCTAAAGATCCTCTCTCCCGCTCGCACGTTATAACGGTCCAGCACCTTTCTCATAAAAGCTCAATTTCTGATAAACCAAACGAAGACGCGCTGCTCGTAGATTTAGATAACAGGATTTACGCTTTGGCTGATGGTGTAAGTCGCCTCCGGGGTGCGGACGGGATGTATCCAAATCCGAGCCCGGCATCAGAGGTTGCGCAACTGCTTGTCACACAGGCAAGTCAATTTATCGCAGATAGCGTTCCGCCTATAACAGTTCGATTACTTGAGGAGGCGCTTCGAGTCGCTGGATCCTCCATCGCGAACTACAACAAGGAGAAGTTTCCCAATCCCGATTTTGGAATCAATGATTATGCCGGAGCAGTAGGGATTGTCGGTTCCATTGGTATAAACACATTACGCTATGCATATATCGGGGACTGTGTTGGTTTACTCGTCCGGGGCGGAGCAATCAGAAACCTTACGGTCAATCAAACGGAAGGGATTGAGGCATACATCCGAACTAATAAAGGCACCCCAAATCTTGAGCAAACGATACGCCGAGAAATAAGAAACAATGAATCTCATCCCCTGTCTTGGGGCGTACTTACCGGAGAGGACAAATCGGCCGCCTTTATTAAATCGGGAGAACTATCTCTTAATAAAGGTGATAGAGTTGTTTTTTGCTCAGATGGTCTGCTTGGTGTGGTTTCTCGATATTCTGCTTTGTTGGCAGAAGGAAGTGCCAACGAGATTGTGAATGCAATGCTTAAGCTTGAAGATGACGGAAGTTATCGTTCAGATGATAAAACTTTGATTCTAATTGATATTGGATAACAAAAAAATCTTAGCGGACGGATTAAATGACGCCCAATCTTCACTTCGAGTGTTAGATTCGTGGCTCGGAGCAACTCATTCACGTAGTTAGTGAATTCGATACGCTGGCCATCCGGAATGGTGGCTGCCCGGGAGACCGCATCCGAAAGTGTTTGAATATCATCTGGCTGCACATGCGGAACTAGGCGACTGTGAAGTGTCCGAACCAGGGCAAGCGGGTCCCTTTGGGGAAGCGCTGCATCCTGTGGAAGAGTGGCTCCAAATGAGGATGGCGTCTTGGGTCGCACCGGGTCTTCCTACTCCTGTCAGTCATGTATGAGACTAGCACGATTGTTGGGGGGGTACAGGGCTTGACCCAGATTAAAGTTCATATTCAGCGACATCTGCGGGTACAGACAGCGAGTGCTGAGAAAGCATCCCCTTGACTGCGGCGCATCGGTGTCGACCATTATTTCCGATAAAGAAATCCTTTCCCCATTTGACGAGATGGATTGGCCCGTCAGGTTGATAGCAAAATGCCGTACCATCTCGAATAGCAAGCGCGAGGTCGTGGATATAGCTCTCACCACGATCGTGGTCAAACAGCCACGACTCGTCGGTCGAGAACCTTCCTATTATCTCATCGATCGGAACATCTAGAGTACCGCGAAAGACTCTCCTTCTTTCCGGCCAATCGGGATGCAGGTCATTCAGCGTGAAAAAGGGAAGGTGCTCGAGGCGCCTATTGAATGCGTCACGATCTTCGATGATGACATCTTTATATTGTCGGCCCTGCCTAAGCTGAGTGTGCTCTGCGACCAAATACGGGACCTCGAGTGGATTATCCTCGATTGCGAGAGGGGTCTGGCAAGCATCAAGGTAAGAGATGAGCGGTCTAATGGTGTTGCCCCTGCATGATTCCGCAATAGCTCTTTTGATGGCCCCAACATCCTGACGAGATTCGAGTAGAGCTCGCAGGGGGGCGAATTGCTCGCTTATTACAGAGATTTCCGTGATGGGCCCGTGTACTCTCCCTTTAACCTGAATTGTGAAGGAGTCCGTTCCGAATAAGAATCGGAGTTCTCCCGAATTTCGAATAGAAGATCTTCCCAATGCATATTCTGCTAGGATTGGGTTTGGTCGCGTGCTGGTAGGCTGCTCAAATTTCATGAAATCCATCCGCATCATTCCCGCAATTGGGCGGGGCAGAGTATCAAAGGTCTGGAGGCATCAAAGATACTTTCTCAGTAACAAAGATATTTAGAATGGTTGCTGTAGTTGGGCTCGCACGCTGCCGGCGTTAAATTTCACGGAGATCCAGTCGGAGACTGAAGGGCGTAGCGACCCATCGAGGAGCGAAAGAAGTGCGTCGAGACGCTCAGTCGCTTCAGCAATCTGTCCACAAACATAACCACGAGGGTCTCTGGCAGGTTGAAGATTCTCGACAAGGCTAGCGTTCGCAGCACGTACCATCGCGCAGTCAGCTCTAAGGGACGCGACCATTCCGAGAGCTTGCTCGGGTGTCGCTTCAACGAATGCACCAACCTTCTTTTCAAATTCAGTAGCTAAGGAGCGGCCAATCTCCCTTACCAGATTATTCCTCTCCCAGGGCTCATGGTCTCCTTTTATGACATACACGTCATTTGCTTGCAGGTACTCCCCAATTCTTTCGGGAGTAAAGGACTTGAGTCCGCTGGACGTCTCAAACTTGGGAGGAAGGCTAACCTCATGAATCGTAGCGTGCATATTGAAATCCGGACCATTTTTGCAAAAATTGCATGTTGCTGAACGTTATGGGGTGAAATAATGGGGGAGTGACATCGATACGGGAAATCGAGATGTTCTAAAGATCCAAGTCCTTAACAGGATTACCACGAAACATATCAGCATCGCGGATGTAGCTGCGAAGTACCGTAAGCGATCTGATGGAATAAGAGCGAAGGAGGAAACGCCGCACGCTTAAGAGAGGGAACTTAATCTCCCAGGTGCCGAACTCTCAGCGCGCATGCATGCACTGAGGCATTCTGCCCCAGTCCTGAGGCGTAATGCCTCAGCCGGAGAGTGACGACGCCCAGGCGTTACAACGAGTTAAGGCGCACACCCCCGCTGGCACGACCCTTGTTGTGTGTGGCGGGATGTACACCTGCCGCACTTGGGAGGGGGCCAAGGCGAAGCTCCAACACTACCGCCGGAGGCAACCGGAGGAGACGCCCCTCTACCGCATCGTCTACCACGGGCGAGACGAACTCCCGCGTATCTGGGAAGAGCGGTTCCAGCAGACCTACGGGGTGCTACGAGACGAGGTGCTCGAAACCTTCGATGAATATCTTAACTGCGGACTTCTCCAACATGGCGCTGCACGGGTGTACTGCGACACGTGCAAGCACAGCCTCCTGGTGGCATTCTCGTGCAAGAAGCGGGGAGTGTGTCCGTCGTGCAACGCCAAGCGCGCTGTCAAATTCGGGGAGCACCTCTACGACTCAGTGCTTGAGCGGGTGCCGCATCGACACTGCGGATTCACGTTGCCGAAGCGGCTGAGGGTGTTCTTCCGGTACGACCGGGAGCTCAACACCATACTTTTCCAAGCTGCCGCAGAGGCTCTGCGCGCAGTGCTTGGCACCGACTCTCGAACGCCCGCTCTCGTGCTGACACTGCAGACTGCCGGGGAGGCACTTAACTTTAATCCGCACCTGCACGGGCTGCTCGCCGATGGCACCTTCGATGCCGCGGGGAACTTCGCCCCATTTCCCGCCATCGACACCGAGCGTATGGCAGAGCACTTCCGTGACCGGGTCCTCTCTGAGCTTGTTACCCGGGGGCTCATCACCGATGAGGTGCCTGCGCAGATACTCTCCCAAGAACACTCCGGCTTCGGCGCCTGGGTAGGCGAGCCGTTTGAAGAGGCAGACCGTACTAGGTTCGTCGCTCGCTATATTGAACGCGGACCGCTCTCGCTGGAGAAACTCTCCATCACTGACGACATTGTGGCGTACACCACCAGCGATGGGGTAACTCAGGAATTCGATGCGCTCGAGTTCCTGGCGCTGCTATCGTGCCACATCCCCAAACCGTATGAGTCTGTTACCCGCTACTATGGGTGGTACTCGTGTCGCAGAAGAGGTGAGCGAGCAAAGCATGCGCCAGTCCCGGACGAGTCAGCTACGCAGGAGCACAGAACAGAGCCTTCTGTGAGCTGGGCAGCGTGCATGAAGCGCGTCTTCGAAATAGACCCTCTCGAGTGTCCGCGCTGCAAAAGCCAGATGAGGATCGTTGCCTTCCTCACCAATGAACGCGAGATTCTCAAAATCGCTGATGCTCTCCGAATACCGCACGCGCAGGCACCGCCAAAGATACCAAGACCACCTCAGCTAGAATACTTCAACCACTTCCCGCCTGACGACTTCAGCGCTTAGCACCGCATGAGGAAACCTGCTCCCAAATCTCTTGAAAAAAACACCCCCGCTACGCCTCTCACCATGCGGCAGCACCCCAAATACTCTCGAAATCCAGCTCTTCGCATTTAGCAGCTGCCGCTCCCGGCACTCTCACCTTACCAGATCCCATGAACTTCATTACGCTTAAACCACCTCACACCACAGAGACAAACTTTGCTCAATTAACTTAATGGATTAGATCGATCTTCCTACTCGCTTAGATCGATCTTCCTACTCGCAACATATTCTAGGAGCCTTTTCTGCAGAGCGTTCGGAGCCAGTTACAGGCGAGATCCCGAAACTTACTTTCGTGTCGGGAGCTGCGGGTTCCGTGCTCTAGAGTAAGAGAACGCCGGGCCAAAGGAGGCACCCTTACCAACTAACGTGCTGCGAAATTCACCTAAGGATTTCTCGGATGCCCCGACCATTTCGTTGCATTGGCCAGGTGATCTAGTTCCGCTGTTCCTTCAGTTCTCGCTCCGTAGTTGGTGTGAGATTTGCACATTAGCACCTAGCCCCATGAGAAGTACCTAATCAAGTGGTACCTAGGGGCATTGTCTAGAAGTTAGTAGGAGTATGTTATGAGATTGGTATCGATTCTTATGCTGGTTTGTGCGTTAGAACTGAGCGTTTCAGTTCAAGCAGAGGAAGTAAGATATACTGTGGTGGATATGGGGCCCTCCCATCCCGCGGCCTTACACATTAACGACCGACAAGAAGTATTGATAAATGATTACTATAATGACTCTCAGGCCCATATTTTTGATCTAAATACGAGAGTGTTACGCCCGCTGGTGTCCTCCGACGGGATAGAACTCTTTCATGGTGCTGATATTGAGAGCCAAGGAGCGGTCACTCGTGTTCTTGGAAACAGCGATGCCGGAGTTTCAATCCTACGCAATAAGGAGATGATCCCACTTCTGCCGGTCAGTGTGCCTGGATTGTACGATACTTTCGACGCCTCCAACATGAATGCGAGGGGACAAGTAGTTGGTACTATGCGTACGTTTTATCCAAATTACCGAAGCGAGCCAGTTCTGCTTGATGAAGTTGGAGCCCTAACATTTCTCGCTCAGCGAGTATCTTTGCCAAATGGGTTGCACTTAGAGTCTGCGGGACATTTGAATGACCGAGGAATGATACTAGCCTTTGCCCAACGAGATATGCCATTTGAAGAACGATGGGTTTTACTCACCCCAGACGTTAACGGCAACTACGAAGCGGAGCTAATGCCCGAGTCAATTGGCTGGCCCTATGATATGAATAACCATGGAGACATAGTTGGCTATCAAGCGTCAGGACGCTTCTTTGTCTGGCAACAAGGAAAGGAGCCCAGGACTGTGGAGTTTCCAGGATGGGTTAGTAATGATGCGTATGTGGTAAATGATCAACGACAAGTTCTTGGAAACGGGTACGTTAACGGCGAATTAAGAGTTTTTCTATACTCTATCGAGACTGGTCAGGTTCAAATTGTAAATGATCTTATTGATACAGCGGATTTTCATTCTCAGATTGAGGATATTTGGGGAGTAAATATGAATAACCTAGGGGTTATTACCGGCATGGCTACATTAAGTGGAAGGGCCAGACATGTTGCCTTGCTACCGAGGAAAGTTGCTACTCAGAGTTCTCTAACTGGTGCGGAAAAGTAAGAGCAATCTCAGATTGGGCGCGCGTCTGCTTCGGACGCGCGCCTCACTGTCTTAGAGTGACAAGTAATCCCCCTACATAGAAGCGGCAGCTACAAACCAGAACTGGATAAGGCCTATGGAATCTTCCAACATCACATCCCCCTTTGGGGATCCGGTTGACTGGGAAAAGGTAGATCCGGCGGTGCTTAAGGCACTTTATCGCCGGGCAAGCTCAGGATCGGCCTATGCGCTAGCTGGGGCTCAGGGGGTGATTTTCCTGTCAGCTATTACTTCGCACCTTATCTTTGAATCCCTTGAGGGGGAGGGCAAAATAGTCAGCATACTTCTATTTTTGCTATTTGCGGTGACTATTCTGGCAATGACGCTACGAGGAAGTGAGTTGCCACTATTTCTTCGTGCGGAGCTACCCAAGGAGATTTGGGACTTCCAGAATGAAGCGAGAAAAATTGATCGAGCCCTGAGTGTGCGGCCGATGATAATAATTCTGGCCCAATTTGTAGTGTATCTTCTGTTGAGATTGAGTCTTTAGCCAGTCACGGAGATGGTCGTGTCTCCAGCGCGACGAGGTAGGCAGTAATTGGGGCGACCTCTCCGAGGGCGCCGGCGTCCACGGGGCGAAGGCGGCCGAGAGCGCTACATGGATCAGCTATCGTGAGTAAGCTGCGCCCTCGGCCCATTTGCACTTCACTTGTCGCTTTGGAGCCTCTTTGGCTTATCAATGCCGTTACCAAAGATAGAGAGCCTAACCCGCTCGACCCAAAACAAAGCCGTGATGAGGATTAATAAAAGTCCTCCCTGGGCCCGTTTCGTATGATTGCCCTTTCTTGCTTTAGAACGCTTGACTCTTTAGAGTTGAGAGCTTTCTCGTTCTTCTGCGGGGAGAGAGCACCGTTTAGATTGGGCCAGCGCTAGCGCCATGCGCGCTTTAAAATAGCGCTCAAAGTCAGCTCGTGATTGGATTCTCTGCGTCGCAAATACCGCTAGCTCCTTTTGAAATTCCTGTCCCAGGCGCTCAAGCGCTTCTTGGGGGGAAGCATCAGGGAGAAGCACAAACTTGTCTCGGGGCGCGATATTGGCCGCTGAGTGCCGGCAGGTAGCCACTGCGAGGCGCGAATTGTCGGAGAGGACGGTAGAAATGGTAAGACCGAGAGTGCTCGTATGGAAGTTCTTTGGAGAGCAAATGAGAGTGATGATGCGGATAAGCATCGGGCAGCGGATATAGTGGATCTCACTCAAGAGCCCAGCTTGGTTCACATGGATCATAGAGAAATTATTCATTCCAATTGCCGTGCCGCTTGGTACTTCGAAGCTAAGAAGATGTCGAAACCCAATGCGTTCAAGTTCCTGCGCCAGCGCACGCACTTTCTCAAGCGGGACTCCGGGAGTTGTCTCTGGTACAGCGTCTCTAAGTTCGGGGTTTACAAAGAGACTATTTAGTTGGCGAATCACATATGCACAAACGGTGATGATGGCGATAATCGGCAGGAACAGACCTAAAAACGTTGCTGTGATAATTGAAAGTAACGAAGTCATGGCTTGCTCCATCCGCTAGAAGGTTTCCGTGTAGTACGGTGCAAGCAAGTTTCACACCACCAAGGAAGTGCTGGCACCAAGTTGCGGGTACTGGATTCGCTATGCGGCATGCCAGGAAATGCTCGTATTACTAACAGGTTAGTCAAATTACAGGGCCTAAGAACAATTAGTAACCTAAATGCGCATAGACTACTCTTCCAATTGGTGTGGAAATTGCACATCTACAAAGTGGCCAGGCCAATCGAGCGAATGAGCGGAATTGGTTAATGGTAACCAGTAGGTTTTTTGTTTCACTAAAGGAAATCAGTATGCAAAAGGTTGTATCGTCTAGAACTCGCCTCTCCACTCGTACCCAGACCCCAACATTCTATAGATACTCTTTAAAATCAGTGCTTCTAGGAGGCCTCCTGGCGATAAGCACTGCCTCTCCTTCTCTCGAAGCGCAGCAGGCACGCTATTCTGTTCGAGATCTACCCGATGGATTCTATGCTTATCACTTAAACGATACGGGTTACCTTGCCGGATCAATGCGTCAAAGCTCAGGCGAGTCCAGGGCTGCCTTTATCGGCCCGGACGGCACGCTACGAATGATAGAGCCCGATGTAGAGAGCTCTATCTATGACGTAAGTCTAAGCGGCAATGCTGCAGTAGGAGTAACTTATGAGGACGGGGCTCCTCGCTTCAATATTAAGCTATGGACGAGGCAGCCGGATGGGTCCTTTTCCAGGCGAGACCTCGCACCCCTTATCCCGCCAGCCCCAGATAACGACCACTTCCACGCAGCCTATGAGTTTAAATTTATTTCAGGCGATAGCGTTGTTGCCGGGAAGCTAGATTACGGCCCACACCTGAATGTGGTGATAGACGCAGCGACTAACCAAGTGCACTTCCCTGCGGTCTCTCCTCCTGAGTACCAAAACGATCGTCCCGGGGCGGTGATTACCGCAAGCAATAGTAACGGATTGGTAGCTGGGTTTGACGGAGATAGCCCGCATCCAGGCTTAAGAACATTCCTCTGGAGTATTGCTCAAGGTAGACGTCTTGTGCCAACTCCGCTTGGTAGAAGTTACTTCCGCATGATTGGGCTAACCAACCCTGGGAAACTCATAGGAGTGAGCAGCTCTCGTGATGACTATACCGGCGGCCCCCTTCTAGTGAAATGGGATGTCTCTGATGCTGCGAGTCCCGCTCGGATAGAGGCTATTACAAGATTGCAGGGGCTAGTCTATCTTCAGGATGTCAACTCAGAACTTATAATGGTTGGACAGAGGCGTCATTCCAATAATTATAGCTCCTTCGATGCTGTTCTTGTTGAAGCCAATGGGCAAGAACGCTCTCTTGAGACATTGCTTGATGCGAGTGGTGCGGGGCTTGACCTGCGCGATGCATCTGAAATCAATGAGCTTGGCCAGATTCTAGCCCTGGACGCTACGTCTGGGATGAAGTTGCTTTTGCCGCTCAGCAACGCGCTGCAAGGCGAAGATAAGCCAGCCACTACTCCAGAAGTAAAGAAGCCCTCAGTCAAGGAAGGAGCTGGAAAGCCAACCAAGAAAGCGAAGAAGAAGCGCAGTAAGAATGCAAAAAAGACCAAGAGAACTACGCGATAAACGGTTAACTCTCAGATTAAGGTTGATATAGGAACTTATATGAAAACTGCAAAGAAAAACATAATAACCCTGGCCACACTGATGACAATGCTTGGGCAAGCCCCTCAGGCGCTTGCGGACTATCCCTTCATTGAAGAGCCAATCGATACCGCAAGTAGTGCGTGGCACATGAGTGATTCCGGCTATATTGTAGGAACTGCCCTTAATAGTCAGAATATTGTCAGAATTCATCCCGCCGAGGGAACCCTGGAAATTCCTCTTCCGCAGGGAGCCACTCGATGCTTCGCGCCAGTAGTGAGCAACGCCGGAGTTGTTGCATTTAGATGTAGAGTGCCGGTGCCGGGACAGGGAACCGCTGACCGAGGATTTGTGTTTCAAAATGGAGCTGTGCTCCCGCTTGAACTCCTCCCCGGTGGACGAGCGGATTACTCATATCCAGTTGGTATAGCTGGTGACGGTCGAGTTTTGGCAAGAGGAGTGTTTTACGATCAGCAAAATAATTTTCATTCGATTTTCCCGTTCTTACGACTCTTGAATAATGAAGTTCAGCGTGTTCAGACTGACTTTCCTGGAGAGGAGTGGGGGATAGACCCAGCGGGAATGAGCCGAGGCGGCGCATTCTATATAGGGAATGACTATACTTCCGGCGAATTTGTCGCTGCGGTCAATGGGACGAGCGTTGAGTACCCACAACTAAACGGCAATGCGCTGATGATTAGCGGAGTCGATGATTACGGTACCGTGGCGGTACGGACCGTGTTTGGTCGCGTGGGGCTGTGGGGCGGGGGCTTGTTTGGTGACATCACGCCAGCACTAGAAGCAGGCCTGGGAAGTCTCTCAGACGATAGGTATCAGATCAGAGGGCTCAACAATGCGAATCAGACCCTGGTAGGGAGACTAAACAATTATGAAGACTACCTCAGAGCTGCGGGCGTGTATGACCCTTCGCAAAGCAGAGTACTAAAGTTTGAGAGCGACTTTAGCGGCGATGGCCGAGGTATCTGTGCAGTCGGGGCACTGCTTGATATCGACAGTGCAGGAAATGCGCTGCTGATGGCAAGCATGTCAGGTGTCGATCAATATGGAGAGCCCGTGTGTTTGCCTTCTCAGCCGGTCAAGCTCCATCGTCAACACTTCCAGCCAGGCGACGCAAACTGTGACGGTGCGGTCAACAATTTTGATGTAGACGCCTTCGCGCAGTTGCTGACTGATTCAGAGATATGGGGGCTTCTCCATACTCGCTGTAACCAGCTTGAAGTTGGTGACATCAACAGTGACGGCCTTGTCAATAACTTTGATGTGGATCCGTTCGTTGATTTGCTGCTGTAACTGAATACAGACTCTTTGGGCCCGCCATCGACGGAGTCGTCACCAGATTCTGAAGATGGCGGGCCCCTTTTGATCTGGAGCCCGGCTCCTCGGAATCCCGAGTGATATAGGGAGCCTAGACTGACAAGCGAAGATGGATAAGGACAGGAGGAAACTTCTGAGCCATTTCTCCGATAACTGTCCGTTATGCCATCACCGAGAAAGTATCATCCACACGGCAGTGTGCTTTTTGTCACGGCCAGTCTAGAAGAGGGGCTCCTGCTCGTCGCAAACCCCCTCTGTCAGGCCATCGTAAGGACTTGTCTCGCGAGAGCCCAGTTCCTCCACCCGGTGCGCATCTGCCACTTCCTATTCGAAGCGACTCACGTCCACATGCTCCTTGTAGTCGACAACCCAGAAGATGTATCTGATTTTATGGAACGCTTTAAAACCGAGTAGGAAAGCCTATGCAAAATGGCTTTGTCGAATCCCTCAACGGCAAGAGCGAAGGAGGAAACGCCGCACGCTTAAGAGAGGGAACTTAATCTCCCAGGTGCCGAACTCTCAGCGCGCATGCATGCACTGAGGCATTCTGCCCCAGTCCTGAGGCGTAATGCCTCAGCCGGAGAGTGACGACGCCCAGGCGTTACAACGAGTTAAGGCGCACACCCCCGCTGGCACGACCCTTGTTGTGTGTGGCGGGATGTACACCTGCCGCACTTGGGAGGGGGCCAAGGCGAAGCTCCAACACTACCGCCGGAGGCAACCGGAGGAGACGCCCCTCTACCGCATCGTCTACCACGGGCGAGACGAACTCCCGCGTATCTGGGAAGAGCGGTTCCAGCAGACCTACGGGGTGCTACGAGACGAGGTGCTCGAAACCTTCGATGAATATCTTAACTGCGGACTTCTCCAACATGGCGCTGCACGGGTGTACTGCGACACGTGCAAGCACAGCCTCCTGGTGGCATTCTCGTGCAAGAAGCGGGGAGTGTGTCCGTCGTGCAACGCCAAGCGCGCTGTCAAATTCGGGGAGCACCTCTGCGACTCAGTGCTTGAGCGGGTGCCGCATCGACACTGCGGATTCACGTTGCCGAAGCGGCTGAGGGTGTTCTTCCGGTACGACCGGGAGCTCAACACCATACTTTTCCAAGCTGCCGCAGAGGCTCTGCGCGCAGTGCTTGGCACCGACTCTCGAACGCCCGCTCTCGTGCTGACACTGCAGACTGCCGGGGAGGCACTTAACTTTAATCCGCACCTGCACGGGCTGCTCGCCGATGGCACCTTCGATGCCGCGGGGAACTTCGCCCCATTTCCCGCCATCGACACCGAGCGTATGGCAGAGCACTTCCGTGACCGGGTCCTCTCTGAGCTTGTTACCCGGGGGCTCATCACCGATGAGGTGCCTGCGCAGATACTATCCCAAGAACACTCCGGCTTCGGCGCCTGGGTAGGCGAGCCGTTTGAAGAGGCAGACCGTACTAGGTTCGTCGCTCGCTATATTGAACGCGGACCGCTCTCGCTGGAGAAACTCTCCATCACTGACGACATTGTGGCGTACACCACCAGCGATGGGGTAACTCAGGAATTCGATGCGCTCGAGTTCCTGGCGCTGCTATCGTGCCACATCCCCAAACCGTATGAGTCTGTTACCCGCTACTATGGGTGGTACTCGTGTCGCAGAAGAGGTGAGCGAGCAAAGCATGCGCCAGTCCCGGACGAGTCAGCTACGCAGGAGCACAGAACAGAGCCTTCTGTGAGCTGGGCAGCGTGCATGAAGCGCGTCTTCGAAATAGACCCTCTCGAGTGTCCGCGCTGCAAAAGCCAGATGAGGATCGTTGCCTTCCTCACCAATGAACGCGAGATTCTCAAAATCGCTGATGCTCTCCGAATACCGCACGCGCAGGCACCGCCAAAGATACCAAGACCACCTCAGCTAGAATACTTCAACCACTTCCCGCCTGACGACTTCAGCGCTTAGCACCGCATGAGGAAACCTGCTCCCAAATCTCTTGAAAAAAAAACACCCCCGCTACGCCTCTCACCATGCGGCAGCACCCCAAATACTCTCGAAATCCAGCTCTTCGCATTCAGCAGCTGCCGCTCCCGGCACTCTCACCTTACCAGATCCCATGAACTTCATTACGCTTAAACCACCTCACACCACAGAGACAAACTTTGCTCAATTAACTTAATGGATTAGATCGATCTTCCTACTCGCTACTCGCCTACTCGCTGTTTTTAATTAGTTTCCTGCTGACCCGGACTTAGCTGCGGCAAGAATGCTGTATAACAACTGCGGTCACCCGGGCGAGACTGTAAGCTTTCGCGGTGAGTTGAAGTACTGAGCGGCCTCCCCCGGGTGTCGCTGGCCGCTAGCCAGCATGATTTTCACTTACGCGGGCCCTTCAAGTGTCTACGTCGATGTGTTTACAATTCTGCTGGTGGAGATATCCCATTGGGTTCCAGCTGCAGCAACTGCGATGTTGGTATTCCTTGTTTTGGTTGGAGCGTTAGCGTTGCTAGTTCGCTATAAGTGTCCTCGTTGCCAACAATGTGGTGGTACAGGAGAGTCCAGGGGAGCGCCCACATAACAAACAATTGCTCCAGAGAAGTCGATCTTGAGCTTTCCCTGGTAGATTGTGTTGACCAGGAGACCCGGTTCCTGGAGACTGTAGCCATCATGCCATCCAAAGAATCCTCGGTGTCAACCAACATGGAGCTACTATTAGGAAGTCGTAGTTCGAACTTTCTTTCAATTCAGCCCCTGTCCCGATCCTATCCTGACGCTACTGATTACTGGGATGGAAACTGGCTTCAAACCGAAGTACAGGTGCACGCTGGTACATTTTCTGGCAAAGTCCAAGCTGAGTTGCGAGCAGATGACTTTCAATCCTTTCGACTCTAGCTTGAGAGACTCCAAACTGACTTCACAACCTCAGCTAGACTTGACTCAATGGATTCCTGGCTTGAGGTATCCATATCTGGTAATTCCAACGGACACCTTAGGGCAGAGTGCTGGGTTCGGGATGAACCTGGAACCGGAAATCAGCTTTCCTTCGAATTGGAATGTGACCAGACATTTTTACCAGCAATTATTGAGAGCTTACGTAGTATAGAAAGAAAGTTTCTCATCGTTGGTGAGAAGGATGGCTAGAAAACCGCTCCTCCACGAGAATTGCGCCCGCGTGGAATTGGTGGTGAGTCTGCAATGCAACGTGGGCACAACCTGGTGAGCGAGTCCAATCTGGCCGCTCATTCTCGGCCTTCTGCCCCTATGAGATCTTCACCCCGTAAGTCCCCATAACTAGGCTGACGGTAATGACAGACTGAATTGACAGATATGCCCGTTATCGACCAGGCACCAATAATTGGGAGAGACCTCGACGCGGGTAGAATGACGCGTAGTCCAGAGATACGCTTAATCATCGATGTCTTCCATGCCACAACCTCAGGGCAGAAGGGTGAAATTTTACAAAGTTTTTATGACCAAGGTATCAATCCTGAAAGATTCTCGAACGGTCACGGACAGGGTCGGGGATTCTATGTTTGGACAACGATGGAAAAAGCTTCGGAGCACGCCCGCACTATTAAGCTTGGCGAGTTGTCAAAAAGCGGCTCTTCAGAAGGAGCTCCAGTTGTTGTAGTGGCTTCAGTTGTCTTCGATCCTCAAAAATGGGAGCTGGATGTTGAAGCGCATCGAGGTATTGCTAACGAATTTTTGAACTCTCTCGTAAGAATGAACGGTGGCGAGCTTCACCTCGTTGAACCCATGGGTAGTAAAATCGTTCTTAAATCCTTTGAAGAGATGCCCAGGAACTTTGCTGCGCATTTTTTACGCGAAGACGGGGGCAAAACGGTTCATGGGCTAGCAGCTGGAAAAGACGATCCAAATCTGCGCACTGGTGAAATTCTTGGCAGAGTATTCGCTGCTATCCGTACTTCTGAGTTTTCTTCACAGTGGCAAGACTTTGTCGCTCAGAAAGTTTCGTCCATGGCTGATATTGGGCTTGCACTCAAATACATCGGGGATCAAAGGCTTCCAATCCGAAGAATCCTACCGATTGAGGAGCAAAGTTGAAGCTAGGGGAGCACAGGACCCCGAGCCGATCTTGGTCCGCGTGGATGAGAGGCGAGTTGGGTGCTATAGGGGTTAGAATGGCTCAGGGTAGCCGTTATCCAGCGCGAGTGACATCGATATGAAATGTTTGATCTATCAGTCGGTTCTGACCTTCATTTGTGGTTGCTTGATGGCCACTGCCGGTTTGGCGGACAGTGCTTTCCGGGTCGGTGTTATCGCGCCTTTGTCGGGTGCGCTGGCAGAGTATGGTCTTGCTGCGAGAAACGGAATCGAGCTCGCACGCACCCAGAACCCGCAGCTTTTCGAGTCCGTTCGGTTTCAATACGAGGATTCACAGTGGGACGCGAAGTCTGCGGTGTCGGCCTTTAGTCGGCTGACGACTAGCTGGGAAGCCAATATTGTATTCAATTGGGGGAACCCGACCACGGAGGCCCTAGCTCCCGTGGCGGAGCAGCGCAAAGTTCCCCTAATCGGAATGACTCTGGATCCACGAGTGGCGAGAGGTAAGCGTTATGTGGTGCGCTCCACCAATTCCTCTGCAGATTTTTCGGCGGCACTGGCGAGTCACCTCAGAGCGAGAGGGTATCGAAAGCTCGGGGTCGTAATCGTAGAGAATACATATGTGCAGGGTTTGTTTGATGGCCTCAAACGAGCGCTTGGCGATGAAATCGAGATCAAGGAAATCGATCGGTACAATCTAGGCGACCAGGACTTTCGAACCTCAATCGCAAAGATTCGCGCCGACGGATATGACGCAATAGGCGTATTCTTGATTACGGGACAAGTTAGCAACTTCTATCGACAACTTTCAGCTCAAGGCGTTGCTCTTCCATCCTTCGGCACCGACTTCTTCGAAAGCAGTACTGAAATACGTTTGGCCGGCGGTGGCATGAATCATGCCGTATATCCTCATCTTGGAATCACAGATTCATTTCGCACTTCATACGTAGCAGCGTTCGGAAACGATTATCAGATTGCATACGCAGGGAACGCATACGACATGGCTGTCATGTTAGGTCAGTTGTTCAATAAGGTAGTCCCACCCCCTAATGCCGATCAGATTATGACCAGAATTCGTTCAGTTCAGAACAGGAATGGTATTGGCGGAACGTTCTCCTTCGTAGACAGCGAGGAGGATGGCCCTCACTTCCATTTCCCGGTGCAAGTGAAGCAGGTTTCGGGGGAGTCAATTCAGGTGCTAACGTTGGATAACAAGCGCTTGGACGGGAACGCGACCCGTGATTAGAAGTGAGAAATGAAAGCATAAGCGGGGCGAGCCCCATCAGGCTTTGCCAAGTGCCCAGGTGATGAACAAGAACCAGATGTAAGGTGTGCTGACCTACCGGAGAGCGAGTCAGGAATCGCGAGGCCCCAATAGCTTCGGTCAATGACATTTATTCTGCGAACTGCGTTACGCTGCGAAAATCTCGCAATTGCAGCCACACTATAAGTCGTCAGCCGTGCAGACTCGCTTGCGCTGAATGACTCCATTTTATTAAGAACGAGCGGGAAACTGTCGACCCTAAGACATGCGGGAGAGGAGTGAGGGATGCCCTGGGGGTGTGGGCGAACGGTGGTGAGGAATAACCTTAAGGGGATTTGTGCAGGGCGACTCTCCCACCCATTTCAGTCGAGTGACAAGTCTGATCCGACTACTTCGCTCGGGAGATCCTGACCTTCGTAGATCAGCAGCCCATCTCTTGAAGAATGAAAGGCATCGCGACGTGGTCGATGCCCTGTGTGAGACGCTGGGCGATGCGGTGGCGGAGGTGCGCATAAGCGCCGCTCAGGCCCTTCAAGCCAATACATCCTCCTACGCCACACAACGGATCCTCGATAGGCTGAGGGACAAGAGCGCTCCCGTACGGGAGGCCTCTGCGGTTGCGCTGTACCGGCGTGATGACACTGAAGTGCGCGATGCGCTCGTCCTTACCCTCTTTGATGAAGTACCAAGCGTTGGTCTCGCCGCAGCGCATACCTTGCAGCACTTGCGGGATGTTGAAACGCGCGATCGATTGCTCAAGGTCATTGTCTCTGAGAGCTTGCGCGCCCGGCTCGCTGCAGCGGTAGCCCTGCAAGGGGTTCGAGATGTCAGCACTATACGTAAACTGGTCGATATCGCGCTCTTCGCCCATGTGCCGGATACACGAGAAGCGGCGATCTACGCACTGCGAGGGTGCCCGCATCCTGATGCAAGGGCAGCCCGCTTAAGACTGCTGAAGGACCCATCGACATTAGTGAAACTGAGGGCGTTGCAGTCATTTCAAGGTGAAACAGATAACGAGATTGTGGACGCAGTGCTGCCGCTACTTCAGGACCGCGTTGCACGGGTGCGCGCCGAGGTGGCACTGCTTCTGGCGGGGACAGCCTCCAAAAGTTTGCAACTTGACTTAGCAGAGCAGGCGTTGTGCGACGAGTCCTCAGAAGTGCGGCGAGCATGCTGCTTGGCCATTCGTGGCACGCAGCTTAGGGATGCCAGGGAAGTGCTGGTAAAGCTGCTCGAAGATGACCAAGAGCCCTATGTGCGAGAGGCGGCCGCTCTCGGGATGGGGGCAGCGCACTCTCCATTAGAGCAACAGGTGGTGAGTGAGAAGCTGCTCACGGATGGTGTATCGATGGTGCGAGAAGCCTGTGCCGAGATACTGCAGCACCAGAGAACGCCGCGTACAATCGAGGCGCTTTGTCGCGCTGCACTCTATGATGACTCGATGTCCGTGCGTGCGCGCGCGGTTCTTTCACTGCAACGGGTTGATGACGCATGGGCGCAAGGCCTCGTGAGACGACTAGCCCTTTCCCCCGGCTGGGTTGCCTCAGGCGACAGCATTCGCTGTGCTGCACTAAAGACCCTGGCTAGCTTCGCGATCGAGGGCACTCTAGAGGAGTTAATGAAAGTCGCTGAGGAAGATAGATCGAATGAGGTCCGTATCGCGGCTTTCGATGCGGCTATGGAGGGGTTGGGCAAATCGGGATTGGCTGAATTACTGAGGGTGTGGAAGAAAGCAGACGAGGAGATGCGCCTAGCCTTGGTCGCGCACCTGGCCCGCTCGAAGGCCGAGCGTGCGATTGCCCTTATTCGCGCGGCGTTGGGAAGCGATCCATCCTGGCGTGTACGGTACGAGGCTTTGGAGGCCCTGCGCAGTTTGAGTTACCCCGAGAGCGAAATGGCGATCCTCAAAGCGATTCAGGACTCTAATCCCATCATCAGCGAGCGAGCGGCCGAGGCGTTGCGCGGCTGCACCGATCAAGCAGTAATCGCAGCGCTGCTGGCCAATTTGACCAGTAAAGATCAGCGCACGCGTTATTACTCGGCGCTTGCGCTGCGCGGGGTAAAAGACGGGGCTGCCATTACCTCGATCATTGAACTGTGCAATGCGCCCGATTCCGATACCCGCCAGATTGCGGTGCTTGCCCTGAGCCGCAGCAGTGATTGGCGGGCCAAGGAAGCGTTGGCGCAGGCGCTGCGTGACGCCGATAGAACGGTGCGAATCTCAGCGCAACGGGCGTTACAACATTAGCACTGGATCACACTTCTAAGCTGTAGTGGCCCCCGGGAACACGGCCTCAATCCCGTCCTTACTCAGGTTCATCCGCCACAGACGCTCGTCAGAAACCACTCCCTTTGATGTCTTGTGGCTCCAGTACTCCGGTTGATCGGACTGGCGACTGTGCTTGGGGTGTAACGGTGTCCGGCAAAGCACATCACCGGGCTTGCCGATGTATCCAAGCCAATATTTTGCCTTCTTCAAGTCATCCTCGGAGTGCACCTGTGTGAATGTCTTATCCTCTGCCAGACGGAAGATTACGTACTGGGTTGTCCAACTCATACCTTCACCGAAGCTCACTATAGAGAGAACATTTATCCATCGGAATCCTGCTTGAGGTTGGCTCGAAGGTGCGGGTGTCGTTATCGGCGACAATTACCTCACTTCCCCAATCATGTCCTACCAAGGAAGAGTTATAAGGGAAACGGCCCTCTTCATTTTGATTGTAGATCTCGCTGGTAATGTAGAACAGGTGGGCGATAGGCGAGAGCACCTTCAGTGCATGTAAAACGCCCGGGGGAATTCGCACACATACTGACGCAGCGGTGGAGTGCGGCAGCGATTCTCCCATGCGAAATACGAGCTTGCGTTTATAGGTAGGGCTCTCCGGCCTGTTGTCGAAAAGAACCGTTTCAATCTGGCCGACTGCGATATACCACCAATCGTGCTGTACATGATGGTAGTGCCAGGCCTTCACCACATTCTGAGACATGCAGCTATGACTCCACTGTTGAAAAGCAGCTTTGCCGCTGTCGGTTACAAAGAATGGGTCTGTTGCCCTCACGATTTCACGAAAGAATCCTCGATCATCGGGAAAAGTACGCAGCTGCTTAAGCCACACGCCGACTATTTCGTTGTCTTTGGGAACACATGGCGTGTCGACAGAGGAGATCGAAGGGTGTGCCATTCTAACCTGACCTTATGCTCTCTTCGTTGTGCGGGTGTACCTGCCGTCTTGGCGGACTGTAGTGGCGGACGCGCGGACCAAACGGTCCATAATAGCGAGCCCAACACCGGCTTCATTGCAGCGCTCAACGACTATCAGATCTAGCTGCTTTTTGTCGAGTTCCCTAAGCGCACCGAAAAGGCAGCGTGCAACATGTTCAAAATCGCCGTGAGCGCTGAGGGTACAGATCTCCCGGAAGGGCAAGGTCAAGAGTTCAGGGGGAGGGGGAGCGAAGGCCAGGAGGGCCGTACGAGGGGGCAGCGTACTCGTATCGATGGTATCCAAAAACGCCACGGGGGTATGCGGGGCGTAGTGGTGTAGGAGCTGCCCTGGACTGGAGGGGGTCTGTGGCGAGAAGGACGCTCTTCTCACGGGTTCTCCCAACTTCGACTCAAGCTGTTCTATGGTGACGATGCCAGGGCGCAACAGGAGCGGCTCTTCCTCGTGGATTGCCAGGACCGTTGACTCGATGCCTACCTGGCAGGGGCCGCCATCGAGAATGAGTGGAATCTCATTTCCAAACTCATCATAGACGTGCTGAGCAGTAGTGGGGCTCACGTATGATGACCTGTTGGCGCTCGGGGCGGCAATCGGGAGCGCTGCGGCGCGAAGGAGTTGCTGGGCAACGTGATGGGAGGGGGCTCGCACCGCAATCGTCTCCTTTCCTGCGCTTACCGCCGGCGGCACCTGCTCCCTTCGTTTGAGTACCACGGTCAGGGGACCGGGGATAAACGGCTCCAAGAGCTCAAGTCGCGACTCCTCACGCGCTGATAGGAGCGCTATCGAGGCAACTTCCTCCAATGAGGGTATGTGCACAATCAACGGATTATGCAGAGGTCGACCTTTGGTCCGGTAGAGCAAGGCGATGGCCTGAGGATCAAGGGCGTTTGCTCCCAAGCCGTATACGGTTTCGGTCGGAAATCCGACGAGCTGACCTGCCTGCAGCAGTGATGCACCCCGTGCGATCAGCTCCGGGGTCGGTAAGGATATAGGCATGTTACTTGAGACCGAACATTAAAAGAATCAGTCAAGGGTGGAAGGATAAGCCCTGCGGGCCCGAGCTGCAGAGTGTTCGTCCTTCAGACCGGTATACCGCAAGTCGCACTCACAAGCGTGGGAAGTCAAGGGGTGCCTCTTGGCGGCAGCTCTGCAGTTCGTGGCGCAATGTTTCGATAGCCGCTTGGGTGATCCCTCGAGCTATCAACATCGAGGACCACTTGTTGTCAAAGTTTTCAAGACAGCTCTTGTCTACAATTTGTGGGCCGGTGAAGGCGGGTGCTTGATTCTGCTCCGGAGCGATGGCCCATCGTTCAGCGGCAAGGTGCCGCAAATCCGAGTGAGCGCACACGCTATGTCGCGCAGCCGCATTCAGACATTGTGACCGACTCACACCGTTTTCGGCGAAGCATTCCTGCATGATCTGCTCGCATCCGGCCTGTGGCTCCCACGCAGCAACGGTGCAAGGAAATATGAGGCAACAGGTCAAGAGTACAGAACGCATACAGGTCTCCCAGGAGCAAAGCGCTGCCTCATTCTATCACCTTGAGGATCTTACGCCAAACAAAGCAACACCCAGTTACTGCTAGGCAATCTCCGCATTTTTGTAAGGCTTTCCCGGGTGTTATCGGTACCCGGGGGGTACATCACCGGGGCCACCCCTATGATTAGTATCCCGATTGCAGTACAAGCGAACTGAGACATCGCATGAGACTGAACCCCTTCTCCAGCATCCTGGAGCGGTTCACTCAATTTTCAGGTGACCTTGCTGTGGGCCCCCGACGCCTCACCGTCCGGGGTCGAGCGGCACCTGGAAGCATGTCCGTCATTCTATTGGGGAGCTTGTTTTGGTAACCGCTCTAGGAGTTGTTTTATGGCCACCATTACTACCTGCACCCTTGTAGCCTCAGTGGCACTGAGCTCGGCCACTTTCTCGCAGACCACCGACGGTTCCCCGGCACCGCAGGACCGATCGTTAGCGGGATACCACGTTGCAGGTGAGCCCCTCATTCGGCAGACAGAGTCAGGTCTTGCCTTTGGCTCACTGCCGGCGGGATTCCTGCTTGAATTCAACATGCCAGAGCTCGCACAGCCGATTCGACGGGTACTCACTCAAAGTGAGGCACAACGACTCAGTATGCGCACCTGGGAAGTGGGGGTAATTGGACACCCAGAGGCGGGCGACCAGGTAGGTGAGCTAGTGCTGTTCGAGGTTGCAAGCGGGGAGCCTCTTTCTTTAGGGCTCTATGACCTGCACACCGCTAATCCATATGCGGCTATAGGGTTGGGTGCACAGGCAAGACCACAGAGCGAGCTACCGCTTGCCGGCTCTATAGGGCTTACCCTCCTTGCCGCAATCGCACTAGGCAGCTGGTGGCTGCGCAAAAATTCCGGCACCGACAACGCCTCGTCATAGTGCACACGGCCAACCAATCACAGTGCTCGTTTCAGGTGGCCTCAGCAAGCTCCCACAGCACTCCACCACAGGATTTCGGATGGAGGAATGCCACCTGCATCCCGCGACTGCCGGGGCGCGGTGCGCTATCGATCAACTGCACACCTTGCTGGCGATAGAACTCCAAGGCCTTCACAATATCCGGAACTCGGAAGCAGAGATGGTGCAGCCCCTGACCGCGATTGGTGAGAAACTTGGCAATGGCACTGTCAGGTGAGCGAGGCGCCAAAAGCTCTATAGTTTGATCGCCGACGGAAATGAAGGCGACATCGACCTTGTGAGAGGGAACTGATTCAAGTTCCAGGCGCTTTGCAGCAAAGGTGCGCTCGTAGAGCTCAAGTGCTGCGTGGAGATCCTGCACTGCAATCCCTATGTGATCCAGTGAGAGGATGGGAGGATGTATCATATAGTGAGGCTACCATACCGTCAGCGGGCTGCGCGATCCCCTCCCTGGAGATTCCTGGCCAAGGGAGTAGAGGCGCTCCGATACCAATGCTCAGTAAAAAGGCGCCATGCCGGATGGCTTTACTAGCTACAGAATAGGCAGTATCGTTTTTAAGAAATTGTTGTCGGAGCTGTTACAGTTTATGCCTATCTCAACCGCCACCGCTTCCCCCGTGCTATTTTCGCAGGCCATTAATATGTCCCCGGACGCGCTGCGCGCGCTTCCACTTGCAGACTTGATGCGCATCGGCGGCATGTGTCGAATGCAGCTCGCTTCAGATCTACCTCTCCCGGAGGGGGTGACAGTTGAGGGTGTTTCTAAGCTTGCCGTGCTTGTGGAATCATATGTCCATGATAAGAGCCCGCGATCGGCGGACGAACTGCGCGGGGAATCCTTCGTGAGCAACGACCCTAGCGCCGATTAAGTGCAGCAAGACCCATCGGTAATGACTAGGTGAATCTCCTACCGAATTGTAGGTTGACGGATCTTTTTCACCCTGCGGTCCGCTAACTCCCTGATCCGGCGTTGCGTGGCAGCTGCGCATGGACCGCAGTATTCCCAAAAACAGCCGCCAAATATCAGTATTTCCTGATAGTTCTCCGATCTTCTGAGTGACCCATGGAGGAGTCAACCCCGTGTTCGATTTGTTTCGGGGTTACATAAGGATTTGAATCAGTGCCGCTCACCATTGGAGCAAACTTAAGTTCGTTGCGGGTGCAACGAAACCTTGGCTACGCCACACAGAGCCTCGCGCGCTCACTCACTAGACTTTCATCCGGATTACGCATTAACACGGCGAGCGATGATGCCGCGGGTCTCGCCGTGGCCTCACGACTCGGAGCGGATTCACGTGTGTACGGCCAAGCCATTAGGAATATCAATGACGGCATCAGTGCGATCAATGTTGCTGAAGGCTCGGTATCGCAGTTCGCATCAATTCTCACCCGGCTAAAGGAGTTGGCAACCCAGTCGGCAAGTGGAAGTCTTGGACTTACCCAACGCAGGGCCCTTCAGGCCGAGGGAGCGGCGCTTACCAATGAATACAACCGGCTGATTGCGACAACCCGCTTCGGCCAGATGAATCTCCTAAATGGCACTTCATCCAGCCTTGGACTACAGCTCGGCTATGGCACAGATGGCTTCCTCTCCTTTGCGCTCGATAGCGGTCTAAGGAGGAGTGCCGGCACGTTAGGCTTCATCCCCACAGGCGCGCTCTACACAGGCGGAATCAGTAACAGCATCGCCCTTGGTGACTTCAATAATGATGGAAAACTCGACATGGTGGAGGCTCGCTCAGCCCTTGGGGGTGGGAATATGGCCGTGTACCGAGGCAATGGTTCTGGCGGGTTTGGGGCCGGCACTGCCGTGACCAACGGATTTGGCAACACGGCGGCCTTGGCGGTCGGCGATCTCAACAACGACGGCTACGATGATATAGTGTCAGTGGCGGGGAGCACTATTGCAGTCAACCTCGCCAATCCCTCGGGGGGATTTATTGCAGTGAGGACTCAGGGGGTCGCGCACTCCATTACGTCGGTTACCCTCGGGGATGTGAATGGCGATGGCAACCTGGATGTGATCACCGGGTCAAGTGCCGGTACGATCCATCTTAATTTAGGCACGGGCACAAATGTGCTCGGAGCAACTTCATCGGTCGGCTCAACATCGGGAGCAATCAGCTCGGTGAAAGTGGGTGACTTTAATGGCGACAGTAAACTCGATATAGCAGCCGGCTCAAATGCAGCGCTAGGCACCTTTCTAGGTAACGGTGCCGGCGCATTCTCGGTTGGCTTTACTCTCAATGAAGCAGCAGGCCAGATTGGGATCGGCGATTTCAATCAGGACGGCCTGGACGATATTGCCTATGGCGGTTCGGGGGTTACCCTTAGGTTGTCTACGGATGGCGGAGGCTATGGTACCGCAATTACGGTAGTGAGCGGCGGCGGAGTGCTTGATCAGATTCAGATCGCTGATGCGAATAACGATGGCTACCTTGACATCCTGTCTCGTGTGGGTACGGCGGCATGGGGAATCAGCGCGGGCAATGGGCAGGGGAGTTTCGCGGCGGTTGTTTCAACGGGCTTGGGCAGCGGCGGTGGCGCGGAAGGGGTTTATGGCGACCTCAATGGCGATGGTGTACTAGACGGTATCTATCACAATGGTATCGATGAATTTACCCCATATCTTGCGAATACCACGCAGCTTACCACCCTGGAAGCGGTGAACCTGGCATCTCGACAGGGCGCCCTCGATGCGCTTGAGGTATTGGAGGAGGCGCTGGCTCGAGTGACAAGCGAAACTGGTGTGCTTGGCTCAGCGCTTAGCCGCTTGGAGCATGCCCTTGAAGTTGTCACCGCAATCAAGGAAAACAGCGAGTCAGCGCGGGCACGGATCGTTGATGCGGATATCGCACAGGAAACGGCAAATCTTACCCGCACCCAGATACTTCAGAATACGGCCGCAGCTCTGCTCGGGCAGGCCAATCAGCAACCGTCACTGGTGCTGCAGCTGCTCAGCACTCAGAACGATCAATAGTTTCTCCTGAAGGATACTTGCTTGAGGCTTTCGGGAACTGCGACGTCGGTCCTCAAAAATCTTTCATGACTTTTCAGGACTCGCTCCAAGTTCCGTTTTGGCTGCAAGGGAGCAGAACTCCACGTTGTTCCAGACGCCTCGGAGTGCCTCGCCTACGATAAAGACGCTGCGCAAAAAAAGAGGGGCCACGATGGCCCCTCTTCTCACAAGAGTGAGATGACATGATTACATCATGTCGCCTGCTCCCATGCCGCCATGACCGTGGCCATGAGCGTGCTTGTCTTCCTTCGGAAGCTCAGCAATCACGGCTTCCGTCGTAAGCATCAATCCAGCCACAGAGGCCGCGTTCTGCAGGGCAGAGCGCACCACCTTGGTCGGGTCGATGATACCGGCCTTGTAAAGATCCTCGAAAGTATCCGTAGCGGCATTGTAGCCGTACGCGCCTTTCTGGGTCTTCACTTCAGCGCAAACAACGGCAGGCTCTGCACCGGCATTCGATGCGATGGTGCGAAGAGGAGCTTCGAGCGCTTCGCGCACGAGCTTGACACCGACCATCTGCTCGTCGTTTACCTTGATCTTCTCAAGGCGCTCGATCGAGCGAATGAGGGCGATGCCACCGCCAGGAACCACGCCTTCCTCAACCGCTGCACGGGTTGCATGAAGGGCATCCTCTACGCGGGCCTTCTTCTCCTTCATCTCCACTTCCGTTGCGGCTCCCACATGGATCACCGCTACGCCGCCATGGAGCTTGGCGAGACGCTCCTGGAGCTTCTCCCTGTCATAGTCAGAGGAGGTCTCGTCGATTTGGTTACGCAGCTGCTGAATGCGTGCTTTGATGTCATCCTTCTTGCCGGCACCATCGATGATCGTGCAGTTATCCTTATCAACAACGATCTTCTTCGCGCGGCCGAGGTCGGTGACCGTGACGCTTTCAAGCTTCACGCCGAGATCCTCAGTGATGCACTTTCCGCCGGTCAAGATGGCGATATCTTCGAGCATCGCTTTGCGGCGATCGCCGAATCCAGGAGCCTTTACCGCACATGCGGACAAGGTGCCTCGGATCTTGTTGACCACGAGTGTTGCCAGTGCTTCACCCTCGACCTCCTCGGCAATAATGAGGAGGGGGCGGCCCTGCTTGGCAACCTGCTCCAGCACGGGGAGAAGATCCTTCATGCTCGAGATCTTCTTCTCGTGAATCAAGATCAACGGATTATCCAGCTCAGCCACCATCTTGTCAGGGTTGGTGACAAAGTACGGGGAGAGGTACCCACGGTCAAACTGCATACCCTCTACAACCTCGAGAGTAGTCTCAAGACCCTTGGCCTCTTCCACGGTGATAACGCCTTCCTTGCCGACTTTCTCCATAGCCTCGGCGATGATCTCACCGATCTCGGTGTCGGAGTTGGCGGAAATAGTGCCAACCTTGGCGATCTCTTCCTTGCCTTTGGTCTGACGGCTCTGCTCACGCAGCGACTCGACAACCACCTTCACGGAGGCGTCGATGCCGCGCTTAATTGCCATCGGGTCATGCCCAGCGGCAATCAGCTTCATTCCGCCACGATACAGCGCGTCGGCGAGTACCGTCGCGGTGGTGGTGCCGTCTCCAGCCACATCGGAAGTCTTTGAGGCAACTTCCTTTACGAGCTGCGCGCCCATGTTCTGGAACTTATCCTCGAGCTCCACTTCCTTAGCCACGGTCACGCCGTCCTTAGTGATGGTCGGTGCGCCAAAGCTCTTCTCAATTACCACGTTGCGACCACGGGGTCCCATCGTGACGCGTACTGCGTCGGCAAGCATCTTGACGCCCTTGAGGATCTCCTCGCGAGCATCGAGTCCAAAATTTAACTTCTTAGCCATGACTCATTCCTTTCAAATAGAGTTCAAAAAACTCACCCAACTTAATCTTCTATGCCTCGAGAACGCCGAGCACGTCGTCTTCGCGCATAATCAGATACTCGCTGCCATCAATTTTGATCTCAGTGCCCGAGTATTTGCCGAAGAGGATTCGATCGCCTTCGCGAAGATCAAGCGGCTGAATTGTGCCGTCTTCACGCACACGACCCTTACCCACAGCGACTACACGCCCTTGCTGCGGCTTCTCTTTCGCGGTGTCAGGGATATAGAGACCTGAAGCGGTCTTCTCCTCATTCTCAAGACGCTCTACGATGATACGGTCCTGCAGGGGACGCACCTTGCCATTCTTCTGTTTGCTGCTCATGTATTCAGCTCCTTAAGCTCGTTAGAACAACCTTCGGCTCCGAGAAAGAGCCGAAGGCTTCGAATCGATAAATCGACTATGCGCCTCGCATGTGCCGCGGCGGACCCTGGCGTTCAGTGGGCTCAATCACGGAGATGGCCTCTCATTAGTGACTACAACGGGACTTCGCTTTCGCTTTACTGGGACTTAGCGTTCCCAGAATGTTGACCCGCAACATCACCACCTGACCGCCTGTCGCCTTAACACACGGGCGGCTTACGTATGCACATCGGTTTCGGGATTTTCAAGTGCAGCCAAGAAAAAATCGCGAGCTTTCCGAGAACATTATAAAAAGGTAGGGTACTCAGGGGGTTACCGAACCCGCCACTCAATCAGCTTGGATTAGGATTTGGCGATACATTAGCGTGTTATGGCGAAGAGCGAGACGATATCGTGGCGCCCCTGTCTTTCTCCCGGGGACACCATAGGCGTTATTGCCACTTCGGGTCCGAGTAATCCGGAGTGGTTCCATAAGGCGATAAAGGCCCTTGAATCTTTTGGCTACCGTGCCAAGGTGGCCCTTGACCCCACCCGATATTACGGCAGCACCCAGTGCCTTTTTTCGAGTGACACCCCTAAGCAGCGGGCCGAGGCCCTTACCCAGCTCTTCATGGATCCGGAAGTGCGCTGTATAGTGGCATCGCGTGGTTCCTATGGCGCCATCGAGATCCTGCCCCACCTTGATTTTGAACGCATCCGCGCTGCGCCCAAGCCCTTTATAGGGTTTTCCGATACGACGGTGCTATTAACGACCCTTGCCGATAGGGCACAGGTCCCTACCGTTCATGGACCAAATATCGAAGCTACCTTCGGGAAAACAGCGCAAAGCACAGACGCCACCTTCAGTGTAGAAAGCTTGTTGATGCTGCTCTCGTCCGGATCGTTGGAGCGACTGGCCGCCTTGCCGAGAAGCATCCTATTTGGCTCAGGCGAAATGCAGGGCCGTGTCACCGGGGGCAACCTGATGTCGCTGGTAAGCCTTCTTGGAACCCCATTTAGCCCGGCCTTCGACGATCGCATACTCTTTCTGGAGGAGGTGCGGGAGAAGCCCTATAAGGTGCACCGAGCGTTGATGCAGCTCGCGCTCGCCGGCAAGCTTGAGAAGCTGGCAGGAGTTTTGCTTGGCGACTTCATTGATTGCGTGCATGAGAAGGGGCTCGGTCCTACTTTAGAGGATGTACTGAAAGATATCTTCGCACAGCGTTCATATCCTGTGCTGCGAGTGAGTGGTCTTGGACATGGCGCGCGCAATTGTGCGCTCCCGTTCGGGGTGCCGCTTAGGATTAGTGCGAATCACCTTGAGTTTTCAAGGCGCGCTGGTTTATAAACATTTCTCACCCAGCGGCTCCGCTCTTTGAAGTTCTCACATGACACAGCCCGTCTCCGCATTTGCACCATCATCCGCCGAGGGGCTCAATGCACTCACACCTTCCGCTGATCCCGCGAAGCTCCAATCGGTAACCGAACTGCTCCAGGACGCGGTAAGCGACGGAGTGTTCCCCGGTGCAGTGCTGATCGTGGCGTCATTCGGCAAACCGCTCTATGTGCGTGCGGTGGGGGTGAAGTCGTCACTCTTGGAGAAGGGGCATCCTTCCGCCATGACCCATGAAACCGTATTCGATGTGGCCTCTCTGACCTCGGCGGTAGTGACCACCACACTGGTCATGCAGTTTGCGGAGAGGCGGCTTGTAAGGCTGGAGGACAGGGTTTGCCGGTACATTCAGCCCTTTGGTGTGCTCGGCAAGTCGCCGATTACCGTCGAGCAGCTGTTGAATCATCGCTCCGGTCTGCCGCACTGGATTCCATTTTTTGAAGAGTTGGTGCGGGAGAACGCGGGTTCACGGGTTGGTATCCTGGCCACACGCGGGGCACGCGATTTTGTATTCAATGCGCTCAATCGTCTGGAGATTAAATCTGCACCCGGTGGGGCGCAGGTGTTTAGCGATCTCGGGTTCATGCTGCTTGGTCGCCTCGTTGAAACATTGAGTGGTTTGACGCTGGACAGAGCAGCGTATAAGGGGATCTTCCAGCCCCTTGGCATGAAGAGCAGCAGTTTCATTGACCTCTCACTTATAAAGCGCAGAGGCATTCACCCCGTCACCGATATGATTGCTCCCACGGAACAATGTCCATGGCGTGAGCACCTACTCTGGGGAGAGGTGCACGACGACAATGCATGGGCCATGGGCGGAATCGCAGGGCATAGTGGATTGTTCACCAATGCGCAGGACCTCACCATTTTTGCCGCAGATCTCTTGCGAAGCTACCACGGTCAGCGCGGCAAGCTTGTGTCGCCCGACTGTGTGCGTCACTTTTGGGAAAACGGCATCAAAGAACCCTCGGAAAGCTGGCACCTTGGCTGGGATTCTCCGGGTGATGAGAATAGCATGCTTTCATCCGGGCTTTCCAAACAGGCGGTGGGGGTCAGCGGCTTCACCGGGTGTTCGATGTGGCTTGAACCCCAGCGTGGGATCTCCATAGTGCTGATGTCGAATAGGGTCCATCCATCGTCTTCCAACAAAAAGATCCGCAATTTCCGGCCCCTCATTCACAAGGAGATCTTAGCGTCATTGGATTGAGCAGGCTGGGGCGTCGAGGTATCGTTACAGCGAGTTGCTTGACTCATCGCAATAAGGGAATAAAGTCAGGCCAGGTCCGTGACTTGTCGTGCCGTTGTTGCCCCTCGGGGGGACAAGGCAGGAGCATGCCTGGAGAGGAAGAACTAGGAATAGCCTAACGGCGCAGCAGGAGGTCAGTCCCATGCAAGTATCAGAAATTATGACCCGCCATCCAGAAGTAATCCAGTCAAACGAATCAATTCGGGTTGCTGTTGCAAAACTGTATGACAATGACATCCGCCATCTTCCCGTGCTGCGCTCGACTGAGTTGATAGGGATCATCAGTGATCGTGATCTGCGTGGCTTTGCTTCTGTGAGTGGTGACGCGCACTTTGGCCCACTGCTTGATCGGCCCGTTTCGGAGGTCATGTCTTCGAGTGTAATCTCTGTGTCCGAAAATGATGACGTTTCGGAGCTCATGGATATATTTATCGAGGGCAAGGTGGGCGCTGTCCCCGTGGTCGACGCACATACCAACAAGCTGGTCGGTATAGTGAGTTACATCGATGTGCTCAAGGCGTTACGGGGGGCGGTGGATTAATAGGGCCTAAGGACAGCGACCACCAAGAGTCGACTGACACGATCCTGGGGGGCTCCCGCATCAACAGAATATGAGTGAAGGCTTTTCCCTGCTTTGGGGCAAACTGCAAGAAGTTGAACGTCGCTTCGAGGAGCTAGGCGAAATGCTTGCTCGCCCCGAGGTTATCAAGGACCGCGCTCGCTTTGAGAAGCATTCACGTGAATACAAGGAGCTTCAGGAGCTTGTCGCCACTATCCGGGCCTACCGCAAAGCGGAAGAGGAGTTTCGCGGCAGTAAGGAGCTGATTGAGAATCCGAAATCCGATCCGGAGCTGCGCGAACTGGCGCAGGAGGAATTCAAGCTGCTGCAAGCTGAGATCGAAGGACTTGAGAAGCGATTGCAGTTGATGCTGCTGCCCAAAGATCCCAACGATAGCAAGAATGTCATTATGGAGATTCGTGCCGGTGCGGGAGGCGATGAGGCCTCCTTGTTCGCCGGGGAGCTGTTCCGCATGTACAGCCGTTATGCCGAGCGACAGGGGTGGCGCTGCGAAATTCTCGGCACTAGTGAGGGTACGGCGGGAGGCTTTAAGGAGATCATCGCCCTGATATCGGGACCCTTGGCCTTTAGTCGGCTGAAATATGAGCGGGGTGTGCATCGGGTGCAGCGTGTGCCGCAGACGGAAACGCAGGGGCGCGTGCACACATCTACGGTAACTGTCGCTGTGCTGCCAGAAGCAGAGGACCTCGATGTGCAGGTGAACGAGCAGGATCTGAAAGTCGAAGTGTTCCGATCCGGCGGGCCTGGTGGGCAGAGTGTCAATACCACCGACTCGGCAGTGCGCATGACCCATGTCCCCACCGGCCTTGTCGTGGTGATGCGCGACGAGAAATCTCAGACCAAGAATAGAGATAAGGCGCTGCGTGTCCTTAAGTCACGGCTCCTTGATCTTAGGCAATCTGAGCTTGAAGCGGAGCGCAGCGCCGACAGGAGAGCCCAGCTTGGTACTGGGGAGCGCTCCGAGAAAATTCGCACCTACAACTTTCCTCAATCTCGTGTGACTGACCACCGCATCGGACTTTCCCTCTACAACGTCGACGCGGTCGTCGATGGAGACCTCGATCAGCTGATTGAGCCACTGATGAATGCGGACCAAGCAGCCAAGCTGCAAGGTCAATCCGGCGGACTCCTCGCAGCGGGAGTCGAAGATGACGAGTCTAACTAACCGCAATTATCGGGCTAAGCGGGCGTCATGAGTAGCTTTACTTCCGCTCAGGCAGCGCTGAATTGGGGCGCTGAACATCTCCTTTCGAAATCGCCAAGCTCACGCCTCGATGCGCTCTTGCTGCTGGCGCGCGCCATGCACTGCTCAAAGGAGCAGATTATCGCGGGCCCGCAGCATCCTTTGACTGCTGCACAGGAGGCCCAGTTTAACCAGTTCATTGCACGCCGAGCCCGCTATGAGCCGATTGCCTATATCCTGGGGAGCCAGGAGTTCTGGGGGCTGCCATTCAAGGTCTCTCCAGCGGTGTTAATACCGAGGCCCGAAACTGAGTTACTGGTGGCGCTCGCACTCGAAGCGCTAGCCGGATGGCAGGGGGATAGGACCCCAAGGGTGCTCGACCTTGGTGCCGGAAGTGGGTGTATCGCCTGTGCGATAGCGCATTCAATGCGCGCTGAGGGCCGTTCAGTGCAGGTCGTCGCGCTAGAAGGATCAGGCGCAGCGGTCGAGATTGCTCATCAGAATGTTCTGCAACTTGGAGTGAATGAACTGGTGGAGCTGCGCCACGGCGATTGGAATGAGTTCACCTGTGCTGAGCTCTTCGATGTCGTGGTGAGCAATCCGCCCTATATCGCCCAGGGCGACACGAATCGTTCGCCCGAGACGGACTTTGAACCAAAGGAGGCGCTCTTCTCGGGCGTGAGTGGAGTCGAGGCAATTGCCGCGATTGTAAAGCTGCTCCCTCGGATGCTTGTTCCGGGAGGGGTAGCTTTTATGGAGATCGGTATCGATCAGGCGGCGAGGGTCAAAGAGCTTAGCTCATCTACCCTGCAGTGCTGTGGGTTCAAGCAGGATCTGAGTGGACGAGACCGTGTGGCAGTGTTCCGCTTCACCCCTGCAGAGAGGTGAAGCGTCTTGGGACATAGGAAACCATTGCAGGTGAACTCCGATAATATAGATGTGGCGGCAGAGCAGGGCTCAAATTGGGGTCCCTTGGCAACTGATACCACACACATTTAATTAATGGAGATACTATGTCCAACGCTGTCCAAAACGCTTTTAATCCCAATCTTAGCGCTCGATCCCTACGTGATGCTTCAGAGCGCGATCAGACTCGGCTCACTAACCTGGGCTCGAAGATGACGAACAAGAAAGATGCGCTCTATAGAGCTATCGAGTCCGGCGATCCTGCCAAGGTGAAGATAGCCGAGATGGAGTTCGAGGAAGCAGCCACGGCCTTTCAAGCATTTGCCCAGGCTACCAAGCGCATGATGGATGTCATCCGCGAAATCATAAACAACATGCGCTAATCGCTGTAGGTAACCACTGAACAAGGGCCATTGAGGCCACTTGTTCAGTGTAGCCCTCGTTCATTAGTCTGCCGAGGTTACTAACGCAGCCTGGGTTGCGCGAGCACCCATATTGCATACCGGGTCACGACAATCTCTTGGTGTTCGCCCCAGACCTGTCCAAACCCATCCGAGTAACCTCCGCCTGGCTCGTGTGCATACAAAAACGTCGCACGAGCCAGGTCCCTTCTTATCAGCCCTTACTATTGGAGCGCGCCGTTTCTTGGGGGTAACTGGCAGAATGCATAAAAGGAGGCATCCTGCCCCCCGGTTTTAAACTTTTTCCGAATCTGCTAGCCTAGCGCCGCGAAAGTCTACGGGTATTTGATAACGCACGGGGAGAGCCCTAGGTCGGCCCACAGCCGCTAAACTGAGCATTGCATGAACCAGTCTGCGAAGTGGGAGCAAGGGTTCGGCTTCATGCAAGAATGCAGCGTTGTCGGTGCAGAGTGTAGGTTTAGGCGCGTAGCTCAGCGGTAGAGCACTTGCTTCACACGCAAGGGGTCGCTGGTTCAAATCCTGCCGCGCCTACCATTACGATCAGCTCCCGCATCATCTTGAACACGCTAGGGATGCGCCGAATAAGTCGAGCGTATCCCTAGGAGTGGTTTCAAAAATACCCTTTTGAAACCACTCCTAGGGCGGCCACGGATGGCTGCGACGTTTTGATGGGGGCTCCGGGGCTCCATCAAAACGTGGAGCGATTTCATGAATGCCAAGGTTGGCATTCATGAAACCACTTATAAGGGTAGCATTGGTGAGGATGGACCATGACTGGACGTCGGGTAGTAATTACGGGCCTGGGTGTAATTTCGCCGCTCGGTAATTCAGTTGCTGAGTGCTGGAATAGTGCGCTGCAGGGGCGATCTGGGGTAGGACCAATTACCCGCTTTGACGCGAGCCAGTTCAGTACGACCATTGCAGCAGAGGTTAAGAACTTTGACCCACTGACCTACATAGAGACAAAGGAAGTCAAAAAGCTCGATCTGTTTTCGCAGTATGCACTTGGCGCTGCCGTCCAAGCCTGGGAGCATGCGGGGCTTGGCAACTATCAGGGTGATCGCAGCAGGATAGGGTGCATTCTCGGCATCGGCATCGGCGGCCTCACCACCCTTGAGAAGTACTATCAACTGTACATCGATGGCGGCCCCCGCAAGATCTCGCCATTCCTCATTCCTGCAATGATCAGCAACTTGGGGCCGGGCAACATCGCCATCCGCCTTGGCTGCAAGGGCATAAATTACGTTACTACAAGCGCCTGCACGTCATCGACCCATGCGCTTGGTGAGGCCTACCGCATCGTCCGCGAGGGGTTGCAGGACGTAGTGATCTCGGGTGGATCGGAAAGCGCAGTGACCCACCTCGGTATTGGAGGATTCTGCGCTATGAAAGCGCTCTCTACGCGCAACGATGAACCAACCAGGGCGTCACGGCCTTTTGACAAGGACAGAGATGGGTTCGTGCTTGGTGAAGGTTCGGCTGTGCTTGTGGTTGAGGCGTTGGAATCCGCTGAGAAACGGGGTGCGCCTATCCTGGCGGAGCTGACAGGATACGGCTTCTCGTGTGACGCTTACCATATTACCGCTCCCTGCTCGGATGGTGAAGGGGCGGTTGCTTGTATGAAGGCAGCGTTGGCCTCAGCCTGCATCGAACCCGCACAGGTGAGTTATGTGAATGCACATGGCACCTCTACGCCAGCCAATGACGTGGTCGAAACCGCCGCTATTAAGCAGGTCTTCGGACCGCATGCGCACAAGGGGCTCATGGTGAGCTCGACCAAGTCGATGACCGGACATCTCCTCGGTGCTGCCGGTGCGATCGAAGCGCTCTTTTGTTGTCTGGCAATTCGTGACGGCCGGGTCCCACCCACGATTAATTTAGAAGTTCCCGATGAGGGCTGTGATCTCGATTATGTAGCCAACGCTGCGCGTACCGCTCCGGTCAATCATGCGCTTTCCAATTCATTCGGATTTGGCGGAACCAACGCCTCTCTGGTGCTGTCAAAGTTTGTATAAGAGCGGTTCGGGCTACCGACATGCCGAAGCAAAAGCAGGGGGCCGAGCAGAGCGTTGAGGAGAGGGCAGAGGATATCCTACTCGGCGGGTTGGGCTTCGGAGAGGAGGCCAAGATTCTGCGTGTCGAACGAACGGCCAGCGGCTTTAAGGGTGTTGGGTGTTTTGCCGATGCCGAAGAGTTCGAGTTCGAAAGTGAAGATCCGCTGTCTGTCCTGGAGGATTGGGCGCTCACCATCCTGGCAGCACGCCATTAATCGGCTTCTCAGGGGCAAGGTGTTGAAATTTCAAGGCTAAAATATAGGGCAGCGCAGCGCCGCCGATGCCACAACCGCAGCAGATCCCCCCATAACTTCTCTTGAGCGCTGGCTTTTGTGCAAAGTTCTGCCCGTGCTGTGTCACCCACCTTTCAGACGGTGCTGAAATGAGAAGGTTCATTCTTTCTGCGATTGCGATGCTGTTGTTCGTCCTGCCTGTGCGGGCCAATGCGGTGTACGAACATGGCGCTGCACCAGTGGTGCAGTCGGAGCGTATGCATGAGAGTCAACATGCGGCGGTTTCGATTGAGCAGCTGATGGAGGATCTTTGCCTTGGCGGCATTCTCGATTTCCTCAATCAAATAAAGAATCTTCTCGATGCGATTAGTGATTACATACAAGCACTGGGGGATCTTTTTGATATCGGCATTGACCCTCCGACATTCAATCCACAGTGTTTTCAAGACCCCAGCATTCAGCTGCCTGACTTTAGCTCCTGCCTGATGGCAGGCCTTGATGTCGGGAGCTTCGACTGCGATTGCCAGCTTCCCAATCTGGACTTCCAGGCAACCATAAACGAGTGCTTGGATGACTTTCAGATCGACCTCGGCGGATTCAATCCAGAAGATTGTATCGGGCTGCCCGATATTCAGTTCCCGGACCTGTGGGGTCAGCTGCAAGGGCTGCTCGATCTGATCCTTTCCCTATTGGATCTGGACCTCAATCTCGATGCGCTGGCTACAATCCAGATCGCCTGCGCCGAGGGGGTGACGGTGGGCGCTCGAACCGGAGGAAGCTCTCTAGTGAAGGTCAAGAAGAAGATCCTCTGCAAGGATTCCAAGAAAAAGAAGCCAAAGAAGGCCAAGAAGCAAGGCGCCAAGAAGGCAAAATAATCCCTCACTGCGGTAGCGCATGAAGCGAGGGCAGGGAGTAAAGGTTCGCTCCTCCTTGCATACCCAGATCATTTCCGCTTTTTGTGAATCCATGGCATGCTCAGCTCCGACTTAACGGAGCTGTGCGTGTGCTCGACGGCGCTATCTATCGTGAGATGGCCCTGCGGCCATCGACGCCTCTTTCAGCACGACAGCATAACGGACACATGTTGCACCCGAGAACCGCTCATCGATTCGCCTTGTACTTGTTGGCGATTATTCTGCCCGGCTTGGGGTCCGATCTGCGGGCCCAGCCTTCAACGCACCAAACCCAGCCTCTGCAGCTCTCCCTTTATGAGGCCGTGGCTACCGCGCTCACCAATAGTCCTGAAATTGAAGTCCTTCGGCTCAATCCTGAACGTGCTCGCGAGGATGTTAAGGAGGAGCGTGGACGTTTCGATCCCGTGCTGGTCGCCGAGGGTTACAAGCAGCGCCAGGTAGAGCCCTCCGGCTCCTCGATTCTCGGCAGCGAGGTGACTACCTCCGGCGCTGGGGGTTCGGTTGGGTTAGAGCAGCTACTCCCCTGGGGAACCAAGCTCTCGATGGATTGGGATAGCAGCCGAGACCGGGATGACAGCCTCGTTTCATCACTTGATCCGGCCTATGGAAGTGCCTTGCAACTCTCGCTGGAGCAGCCGCTGCTGCAAGGGGCCTTTGATGGGAGGCCCTGGATGTTTGTGCGGGTACGTCAGGCCTCTTACAGGGCGGCACTCGATGATTATGATACGAACCTGGTTGGTCAGCTCAGGGAGATTATCCGGCGCTACTGGGGACAACAGCTTGCACGGCTCGAGGTGCATACTGCCGAAAAGAGTCTCGAGCGCACCATTAAGTTCAAAGATGAGATCGAGGGAAGGGTCAGGGTCGGGGTGCTCTCGCCTTTGGCTGGCAGCGACGCGAGCGCTCAGGTAGCGTTAAGGAAAGAAGATCTCATTCGCACCAAGAATGCACTCCTCGTTGCGAGCAACAGACTGCGCCAATCTTTAGGTATCGATTTGACGCTGCATTCGGCCACTGAGCTGGTATTGACCGATGAACCGACGTACGTGGATGTGAAGCCGGATGTAGAAGAATCGATCGAAAAGGCGCTCTCCGTTAGGCCTGATATAATGGCCCAGCGAAATCGTATTCGGGCAGCGGAGCTGACGGCCCGCATCGCAGAAAATGAGCTCCTGCCGGAAATCAATGTGATCGGCAGTGCAGGAGTCGAGGGGTTAAGTGGGGATCCCAAGGCCGGGTTCTCCGGGCAGGTGGATGACACCTTCGAGGGCGATTTTAACGATGCGATCGATGAACTTGAAAGCGGTGACTATTACAACTACCGCGCCGGGATTGTGTTTCGTCAACCGCTTGGCGATACGAGCAGTCGAGCGCGGGCGAATCGCGCCCGCATTGAACTTGCCCAACAGCGGGCTCGCCTATCTGCGCTCATGCAGGAGGCGATAGTAGAAGTGCGTAATGCGATTGGCGATATAGAGTCAGGGAAGCAGCGTATTCTGGCTGCGGAAGAAGCAAAGCGCTTCGCTGAAGAGAGCGTGCGCAATGGTGAGGAGCGCTTTGCCGTGGGGTTGGCGACAATCAGGGAGGTGCTTGATGCTCAGGAAGATCTGGCTGAAGCTGAATCCACGCTGGCGCGCTCTCTCGTCGACTACCGGGTGTCGATTGACGATCTCTACAGTAGCCGTGGCGAACTGCTAGCTCGGTACGGCATTCGGGTGATCAGGGATTCCACTAAGTAGTCGGTCCCACGGACAATTGGTTTGCCGGTGCCTCTGTTTTTGACTAGCACGGCCCGGGGGCGTATATGGCTTTAGGGAAACACTGAACAAGTGCCATCCGGGGCATTTCTGAAGTCACTTCTAAGTATATTATTCGACCAAAGTAGTTATTTGTGTTGAACCTTTCCCGACCTCAAGATCGCGGTCCCGCTGAGAGTAGCGGAGGTGGATCCGCACCCCAACCGGTAGCTGGTCTGACCGAATCGTTCGCATCCGAAGTGCCGGGGCAGGCGATACCCTTTCATGCACTGCAACAGCGGCATGCGCCGCGCGAGCTTGAGATCAAAGGTCTGTCCCTCGACCAGGCGGCTGCGCTGCTAGGGGAGCTGATGCGACCGAACCAGCTTCCGCTTGTCGGTGCTGCGGATCTACAACTGTTGCTCTTGCATGCCGATAGAGGAAGCACTCCCGATGACCGCAGCCTAGAGCATCTGCCGATAGATAACTTCCATCTGATCATAGACCTGGCACGGCGCTACAGGGTATCGAGTAGCGGAATTGAGCGGCTGCATGAAGTGCAATTCGAACTGCTTATGCCGCGGCAGCTCTTTCCGATAGTGATAGTGCAGCAGAGAGACCGCAACGGTCCATGCTCGCTGATCATCACATGGGAGGATTTCCTACAGCACATATCTGCAGCGCAAATTGCCGAGCGTTGGAACATCGTCGAGCGCAGCGTAGCGAGCGCAAGCGGACACGAGGGGAAAACGTTAGAGTGGACAGCCGATGCCAGGCAGAGCCAGCGATACTCCGCGGGAACGCTCATTTCGCTATATACCTGCCCAAGGCTTAGTGCTTATGAGGATATTACAGGAGACCCTCATCCATCGCAGCGTCCCGATTTAATTCATCTTTGCGCGCTTCGTGATGTTGAGGGGGGTCTTACGAGACAGCAGACTCTTGAGTTTCGATTAGGCGGAATCAGAGCACGGCTTGAAGAGCTGAAGGTGCAGCGTCTTGGTTCGTTGGATCGCGCTCAAACAGATCAGCCCACAGCGACTACAAGCCGTGCCTGGTTGGAGGAGCGAAGAAGCGCGCGGCTTCATCACACCGACTCCCCCAATGTGCAGTGTCTGGTTGTCGAGGGATACATCGTGCTGATCACCCCGGCTTCGACAGGGCAGAGTGTCCTAGAGGATCTTGATGCGCTTGCAGCATATGAAAGTAAATTTATAACGAGCGATCTGCACACTCCGATGCAAGGTATTCGCTCTATCGGGGTGCGACCATGTGATGCACCGGAGCTTGGTGTGTTAGCGCAGGCAGCGGGCCTCCCCTCCAACAAGGCGCTTACCAGCACGGTTTGTTCATTCATGCGCGCGCCCAGCTCAGTCGATGATGCTCGGGTCGTAGATGCGCTTATCAACGGCGCTGCACCCAGACCGCTTGAGCTACTTATCGCCGAACAACTCTCCCTTTTCCCGTTCGATGAACTTTCGACGGATGACGCCAGTGCATCTGGTATCGATGACGAACCGTACGGAGATGGGGCGCTACTGCACCTTGTCGGGGATCCTCTTAACACTCACCCCGCAGATGGGCCAGGAAACGCAGCCGATAACGTTGACGAGACAACAAGTCTGCGGCTTGTTAGGCCGTTTGCTCTGGATAGAGAGCGGTTCGTTGAACTGTACCCTTCGAATGGCAGCCCCTATGACCGCGAACCCCATCTTAGCGTGTATCTCCTGCCCCGTGAGCATGATGCCGAGGCGCCTGGCGAGCTTCTGGCTGTGCTTGAATACTATGGAGGCTTGGAGACCTTAGGAGAGCACGGCGATTTCCCCCCCGAGTTGGCCCAGCAGGTACTGAAGCAGCTTGGGGTGGGAGCTCAGCCGGATCCGGTGGACACCATATCAATGACCTCCCGTGGTGTGCGAATGAGCATACTCTCCCCGAACATCTCGGTAGTGTTTCACTAGTTAAAACGGCTCGGGACAGGAATGGGTGCGTACTGCTTTCGCGACCAATGATGACTCATTATCCGGATAGCCGGACGATGCAGCTGGGCCGTGTGCACGCTTGAATGGCACTTTTATCCACTCGTCTAGGCGCCCCGGATAGATTCACACTTCCTTAACTTCTGGAAGCTGGTAAAGATGATTGAATGTTGTAGTGCTCCTTACTCAGGCGGTCACGAGTAGTCGAGAGCGCCGATCTGTCCCCTGGTAGGGAGATTCTCCCCACCTGAAGGCAGATTGCGCACCGATTCAAAAAGGTTCCCCGTGGTTTTCTAATACTACGTTAGTTCCGCTCTGTCCTAAGACGAAATCTTCTTCCTTTATCCTGCTGATGGAGCCAAGGCTTCATCCCTTCAATTCTGTGCAGTACGTACTCTCCTCACCGCGCTTGCTTCGCAATAGGTGCGTGTGGACTGTTGCCCAGGATTGAGGGGATGGAATGTCTGTCCCCCATCGAGGAGTCGAAGGAACAAGGAGTCGATCAATGAGAGAAGCCAAGAAGCCGGAAGGCCGGAAGACGATCTTCAAGCTCGAACTCGGCGTCCGTCGTGCACTCCAGGCTCCGCCCTGGGCCAGCAGTGAACCCTGGTACGGGCCGCTCAGCCATGTGGTCCCGCACCTGCCGGTCTTCCTCGTGCCCAGGAGTCACAAGCATGTCGCTGATGCCGGAGCCGTCGCTCTGTCATTCGCCCGGCTGTGGGAACACCTGGGCAACTGCGCCCTCAGCCGTCAGACCCCCAATCGCACTCTGGTGCGACAAGGGCTGACCGAGGTGCTCAAGGCGATCCAAGGGCGACGGGTGCTGGTCCAGCCGGAACAGCGGGCCGATCTCGTCGAGCGCTCCCTGCGCCTGGCGAACGATGCGCTCCACTGCCCTGACTGGCATCACACCCCATGGGCCCAGGAGCTCCTGGCACTGACCCGCAAGGGCATCGCGCTCAACAACGGCAACGGCAAGCGGTGGAGGGAGGTCGAGGAGATGCTGAGGGCGCCTCAGTATCCCGACACCAATCGCATGTGTGCAATCCTCAACGAGATTGCACGCGCGATGGACCATGGACATGTGGAAGTGTTCCCCCACGACCACACCGCCATGTTCATCAAGGGAGTTCGGGCCGCACGCACCCAAATCAAGGCAGCATGAACTGATGGACGAACCAGCAAGCGAGGTTCCGTGGGGGTAGACGCCGCAGGCGTTGGCGTCTACCCCCGCCCCTCGGTTCTTGAATCGATGCGCAAAAGCCAAAACTTTCAGCAGTTACACCCTACTCGGCGCAGTCAGTATAAGAGTGCGCTCTAATGTTGTCCCGTACGGCCGCCGCGAATTCTGAGCCAAAGAGTTTCTGAGTGGGGCGGGTAAGCCTTAAGAACGTTCGTTTACACAGATCGTATCCGGCTCTGTTTCGAGGCGCCTCGGATCGCCTCTCACAACACTGCTCCTCAAAACGGCTCAGCGCACCTGCTAAGGTCGCCTCGTGCCGTTCGCAGGCCTCGGAGTATGCAGCCCGGCAGGTGGTGATAGCATCAATGGTACACAGGTCGAGCGACGCCTGATCCTCAACCGAACACTCCTGAGCAAGCACCGGGGTTGCAAAAAGACAGAATAAAAGGCTCCACACCGCAGTTCGATTCATATAGGCTTCTCCCTGTAAAAAGTGCACACATCGAGGGCAACCCTCGCTTGTACCTAAGGAGACGTTCCAAGGAGGCCCTCGGTTGTCAGAGCCAGCTACTTTTTTCGACATCGTAGTCTGGCCCACGTAAGTTTGGAGTTGTGCCCGCCCCGCCTTATTTGCGGGATTCCCGACGAGTAAACCCCTACTGGCTGGCGAGCGTCTTTGTTTATATAGGGAAAGGCTGTTTGGGACCCTAAACCGCCAACGCTGACAGGCCTGCCTGCAGTAACGGCATGTGGGGATTGGTGGGAGCGTTTCGCCTTAACCGAGATTCCACGGCTGGCTGGACGATATATTGAGGAACGGCGAATAGTGAAGATCTCTCCGTCATACATAGTCAGCGATCAGTGGCGTGTCGAAGACGAGAGAGTCCATGGATAACACGCTCTGGCAGGAGCTGGTGGAGCAGCTCTATGACCCTATATTTCGCTTTGCCGTGCACATGTTAGGTAGTTATGAAGACGCAGAAGACGTGACCCAGCAATCATTCTTGAAGGCGTTTCATTCAGTACACCAGCTTGATGACCCAACGAAGGCCAAGGCATGGCTCTATGCGATTGCGCGGAACCAGTGCCACGATCATCTTCGTTCACTCAAGCGCTTCTTCTCCCTCCGTGCGCTCCTGCCCCAGGAGCGCTGTATCGAGATGCTGTCGCCGATCGGGCATGAGCTGTTACGAGCAATCGGGTCGTTGCCACGGATGCAGCGCGAGGTGTTTCTCCTTCGTGAATGGCATGATTTCTCGACTGTCGAAACGGCGCAGCTCTTGGGCATAGCAGAAGGCAGTGTAAAGTCACACCTGCATCGGGCGAAATCGGCGCTGCGGCAGTGTCTAGGCGAGCAGAATGCAGAGAGCCCCGCGAATTTGGACGAGGAGGAGGACTAGGATGAAACTGAGAGTACCTCCGGACAGCAGCAGGTGGCGGGAAGCCGAAAAGGAGCTGCGCTCCTTGCGCGGTCCAACGGCGCTCAAGCAGGCGCTTCGCCGAGGAGACTTTCAAGAAATGGGCGAGCGGGGACGTGCACGGAGGTGGTGGTGGATAGGGGCCCCCTCGGTCGCACTCGCCTCGCTGGCCCTGCTGCTGCTCCTCAGGGCTCCCACTGCCCCCTTAGCGAGCGATGAAGATCTCATACTTTTATTTGAGGAGTACCAGGACTTTGAGCTTGGCGTTGGAGCCAACGACGAACTCATCGGTTCTGATGTGCTCTTCGAGGAGCTGTACTAAATGCGAAGTCTACTTCCTCAATCTGTGTTGAGTATGCTGCTTCTGATAGCAGCGGTGGCCTATGCGCAGCCGGAACCGCCGCGCTTTACGGCAAGGGACCAGGAGGGGCGGGGACTTGAGAATCGAGAACGCCGCCCATCAGTAAGGGGACAACAACCTGCAGTAGGCAAGCACGGCGGGCGCTTCACACCGGAATTTATCAAAAGCCTCGATCTCACAGCGCAGCAAAGGCGGGAGCTGCTGACGTTGCGTGAGGAGCAGCGAAAACTATGGCAGGAGCGCGCGGAGATAGAGGCAGACCGCCGAGAGCTTAGACAGCTTCTGAAGAAACAAGGCGCATCGCATGCCGACATTCTGGAGCAATTCGATAAGGTGCAGGCTGAAGATGCCGAGCTGCAACGACGCCGGCTCAAGAATGTGTTACGGCTTCGGGAGATCCTCACCCCACAGCAGTTTCGCAAAGTACAGGAGAGGCTCGAAGAATTTCGAGAGCAATAACGCGATTATGTCGTTAGCTTGACGCCAGGGTAGCTGCTATGAACGACACGCCCCCAGACGTTGGCCGACTTTGCGGAAGGCGCTGATTGCAAAGCGCACATCCTCCTCACTGTGTGCGGCGGAGAGCTGTACCCGGATTCTGGCTTGTCCCTTCGGCACGACGGGGAAGGAGAAGCCAATCACGTAGATCCCCTCTTCGAGCAGATCGTCGGCGAAGCGCGAGGCTAATGCGGCGTCACCGAGCATTATCGGTACTATTGGGTGTATGCCGGGACGAATCTGAAAACCGGCCTCAGTCATCTCTTCACGAAAGATCTTGGTGTTGTCTCTAATGCGCTGCAGGAGCTGGGGCCTTGAATCGATCAGATTCAGGCAGGCGATGCTGGCCACCACCAAGGAAGGGGGGAGGGAGTTGCTGAATAGGTAGGGCCGGCTACGCTGCCGCAGCAGTGTAATCAGCTCTTTGTGGCCTGTGGTAAAACCGCCAACCGACCCGCCTAGCGCCTTGCCAAGGGTCGAGGTAATCAAATCTACATTGCCCAGCAGTCCACAGTGCTCCACCGACCCGCGTCCTGTAGGCCCAAAGAACCCGCTGCCGTGGCAGTCATCCACATGCACCATCGCTCCGTGCTGCTCGGCCAGCGCGACGATCTCCTGCAGCTTGGCCACATCGCCGTCCATGGAAAACACACCGTCGGTCGAGATCAGTATGCGCTGTGCACCGCCGTTACGAGCGGCAACGAGCTTTGCCTGCAAGTCCTCCATGTTGTTGTGCTCGTACACGAAGCGCGCTGCCTTACACAGGCGGATTCCGTCTATGATCGATGCGTGGTTAAGGCTGTCGCTTACTATAGCGTCCTTTTCCTTGAGGAGCGTTTCGAACAATCCGCCGTTTGCATCAAAGCAGGATGCATACAAGATGGTGTCCTCTGTCTTGAAGAAGGAAGCTATTTTGGCCTCCAGCTCCTTGTGCACTGTTTGCGTTCCGCAGATAAAGCGTACCGATGCCAACCCCAATCCATACTCGTCAAGCGCGTGCTTTGCTGCGTTGCGTAACGTTTCATCGTTGGCGAGGCCAAGATAGTTGTTGGCACAGAAGTTGAGCACCCTTTTGCCGTTCACCTCGATGTGCGCAGACTGTGGTGAGCTAATGACCCGCTCCTTCTTGAAGAGGCCGCTTCGTTCGATCTCTTCAAGTTCGTTGCGATAGGATTGGCGTGTGTGATCATTGAACATAAGGTTTCACTTAATAGAGGTGTCTTCAGTGTTTGACCCGGGCCGACTCAGAGGGCTACACAGCCAAGATCGGGTCCGGTTTTTCTGGCGCTCCGCCCATAGCGTGCGCGAATTGCCGGGGCCAGATACTCGCCGAACGCCCGCTCTACATCATATGAGGGCGCCCACCCCCAGTCTCTCCTTGCGGCACTATCGTCGGTGTCACCAGGCCAGCTCGCCACGATCGCGTTTCGCCTTTCGTGCAGTGCATAGCCGATGGAAGCACCTGGGAAGAGCTTCAACACCCGCTGACGGATCTCTTCCGCGGTAAGGGAGAACGACCGCACGTTGTACACCGATTGGGTGAGCGATTCACGGGGCGCGTCGGCGATATCCATCAACGCACGGACCGCATCCGGCATCACCATGAAAGGTAACCGTGCGTCAGGAGTGACGAAGCAGTCGTAGTGCGCGCCTTGGGCGGCCGCGTGCAGCATCTCAGGACCGTAGTCGCTTGTACCGCCTGTGGGGACCGTCTCAGCGCTTATCACCCCCGGCAGCCGCACACAGCGGAAATCTAAATGTGGATGGTTCTCAGCGCACAGTAGCTGGAAGTAGTTGCTGAAGTAGCGCCCCAGGTTTTCAACATAGAGCTTGTTGTTTCCGTACATCGTGATTGGCGCGAGGTACTGATCCTCCCGAACCGAACCTGCCGCATCCTTTATTTGAGGGGAGGGGATGCCGTAGGCGGCGATGGTGCTTGGAAAGATGAAACGGACAGGCGCGCCGTTGCGTTGGGTGGCCTCATGCGCGGCCGTAAGGAGATGGAAGCTGCCCTGCACATTGACGCTATGTGCGAGGATCGGATTCTTCTCTCCGCCCGTCGAAAGTAGCCCCGCCAAGTGGAACACTCGGTCCACGTCGGTGCTTCGAAAAAGGTGCTGCACGGCGGTGTTATCGGTGATGTCGAGTTTACGGAACTCTACTCCGCTTGGCAGGTGCGATGGTTGCATCAGATCAATTGCAATTACGCGCTCCCCCATTCTTTGGAGTAGATCCATTAAGGAGTGTCCAATCTCCCCAGCCGCACCAGTAATTAGAATAGTTGCAGTTCCCATAAGCCTCTGCTGTCACTCCCTATCCAAAAAGATCCTATTAGCGAACCCCAGCTCAGTAGACTGGTTCACGCACACGTCCAGGCTAACAGATCAACCACTGCCCAGGTTACCCTCTCTGCGCGTATGAAGCTAGAGCAGGCAGCGTCTATTGGTGCCGATAACCATTCGGAATTTCTCCATTTGTTGCCGCAAGGAGGGCGCTGTGGTGGGAGAAGCATCGAGGACCGTTAAAGGAAACAGAGAGCGATTTAAAGAGGGAACTTGGTTCCGGGATGGCGCAGGCAGTTTTCTGATCGGGCGGGATGATGCTATCTCTCGGTGACGGCCATAATGGAGAGGTGCGTATGTCAAAAGGTGCAGTCGCGGCAGATCGAGTGGCGCTATTCATGCAGCTTGCCGGTCATCGCAAAGAGGTTCCCGCCGAAGAGGCTCCGGAGGAGCTTCGTATCTTAGGAGCCCATCTCCTTCTCTCCGAGGTGCTGGAATTCGTCATCAAGGGGCTCGGTGTGACACCTTGTGTAGGTGAGACCCCCATCACCGATCCCGAGCAGGTTTCGTACCGCAATCATGGACGGGTGGACCCGACTATGATGTTGGATGGTCTTGCCGATGTGGGCTACACGATGTGGTGGAATGCGCTCGCCTTCGGCATGCCGCTCGCCGAGGCCTTCAAGCTCGTGTGCGAGAACAACCTTGAAAAATTCGTAAAGCTTGGAGATTGGGCCGCCGAGTTCAAGGAACTGCCGATCGAGCTGTGGCATTGTCAGCAAGGTATAAGCTGGCCCACTGAAGTGGTGAAGGTGGTGGTGGTGCATGTGGATGGCGCGTACTATGCGGTAGGTCGAGATGATCGTGGCAAGGTGCGAAAACCATCCAGCTACCGGTCGGTCGAGCTACAGCATCTACTGCAGAGTTAGCGACGCTCATCCATACTTGCTCCTGCAATAGTTTGAACCTCTCAGAACATCTCGACTGCTTGTGCTATGCCCCGGGCCGAGACCGTGGCGGTCAAAAGTTCAATAAATTAAGTAGATTATTCACAATTGACCTCCTTGGTACGGGAGGCGTACGATTTTGTTGGTCGTTACAGGTCGTAGGTTATGAACAGTGCCGTTTCCTCCGGTTTTGTCCCACCGCAATTGCACGGCGCCAGTCAGCCTCCCTCTGTTGGTGGAGAGCCGCTGGAATATTGGGGGGAGGAATCCCCTTTGGCTGGGCCCGCTGACCTCGTCTCCACTCGCTTTCCTGCCGCGTCGCTTCAAGAGAGCATCATGGTGCCGCTCGACCATTATCGGGTGCTGTGTGTCGTGCCGGGACAACGCATGCCGCGCGAGCAATTTGAGCAGCGCTTTCGCGCCGACCAGGCGGCCTATGGAGCAACGGGGCATAGTTGTGCGGTTGCTCTTGATGGAATACTCGATGCCGCGCCGTTTATTGACCTGACCGCTCGCATCGCTAATCTCGATCACCACAAAGGAGTGAGCCGGATAAACTGCCCCTGTAGTGCCTGTCAAGCTATGGAGCTGGTTTCTTCCGGCGCACTCGACGCGCTGAGCGATCATGGACGCCGTATAATGTTCATATATGCCGAGGACGGGGATCTTGACGTGGTACTTGGCGAGTGGAGTCTCGAGAACGCCGAGCTGTTGCGGTACAAGGGGGTGCAGGAGACCGTGCGCCCGCTGTTTGAACTCGAAGATAGATTAGATCGGTGGTGTGGTGCCTCGGCCATCTCACCGAATGAGAGACTCGTCCGTCAGATGGCCTGGATTAATGAGCCTTTCGTGCAAGCGCAGCGCAATCCACTATTCATGCACGATGCTCAGGGCATGGCCCGAGTCATCTGTGAGGCCAGGGATCGGGTAAGTGCCTTTGTCTTTGGTGTAGCAGGCGAGGCCGATCTCAACACACGATACCAGCTCACGCCGATGGTGAACGGCTGGGGGGTCCTGCGTGAGTATGGGTACTACGCGCGGGCATTGGCCTGCTCAGAAGGCCTCGACGCACTGCTCTCGGTGCGTGGATTGGGCCGCCAACGGGTTACCTACAATCTCTTTCGCACGAGTCCCCAAAGCCCCTTTCCAATTGAAGCCGCGCAGGCCGAGCTGAATCGCCGTGAAGCAATTCTTTGCAATGGAGGCGGCCCCCGACTATGGGGTGGGGCCAAAGATATGTTTACGGCGAGCCCCCGGACCGGTACTCTGCAGACGTTCGAGGGTATCCTTGACATCATTCGATCGGTGGTAGGCGATGGGAACAAGCACTCCTGACGATTATCGAAATATTGCGCAGGCGTTCTATGCGAATGCGCGTGCTCATCGCGATCGCCAGGTGTACTCTCAAGCGCAGATTGATCCCAACAATTACGATGGAACCCGGGAATGGACCGGTCGCACCTTCTCCCAGGTTGAAGATCGAGTGCGCAGAATTGCCGGATACCTTTTTAGCTTGGGTATTGGAGCGGGTGACAAAGTTGCAATCGTTTCCAACTCCCGCCCCGAGTGGATGGAAGCAGACCTAGGTATCCTGACCCTTGGAGCGGTTTCCGTCTCGGTGTATCCATCGCTCACCTCGCCCGAGATTGGCTATATCCTGTTCGATTCCAACACACAGGTGGTATTTGCGGAGAACATCGAGCAGCTTGAAAAACTAAAGCGCATCATGAGCCATGATTTCGATGTGCCCGGCTCCGAGGACAGGGCTCCTGCCAAAGCCCGGCTGCAGTTGAAGAAGATCATCCTCTTTGACGGAGATGCCAGTGGCAGCGGAGAAACCGTTGATTTGGAGACGGTACTGCAAAGCTCCAAGCCCTTTGACCTCGCGCTGGTCTCAGGGATAGAGAAGGAGTCGCTGGCAAGTCTGGTGTACACTTCGGGCACTACAGGCCCTCCCAAGGGTGTGCATCAAACGCATGCCAACCACCTCGCGAACGTGCGCCAGGCCATGCAATGCGGGGTCTTCCACTCTAATCCGTCTTTGATGCTGTTCCTGCCCCTGGCCCATTCGTTTGCCAAGTTAATTGGCTACTTGGGTTTCCTTACACCGGCGGAGCTCAAGTTCTGCGGCATCACCAGCCGCAGCTCTTCTAAACCGGACCCTGCCTCCTGGACACGCGACATCCGCGAGGCCGATGCCAATATCGTTCCGGTTGTACCGCGCATACTGGAAAAGATGCAGTCAGGCATAGAAGAGAAAGCCCTCAAGGGGGGACTTGGGGGAATGCTTGTGCGCGCTACGCTTCGAGGTGCGCGCGCGCATTTTATTGCTCGGCGCGATGGAACGGCGCTGAGTTTCGCTGATGCGCTGCGCTATCGTTTGACCGGGGGGCTGAGGAAAAAGATTCAACGTGCGCTTTTCGGATCTGATTTTTGGTACGCCGTATCGGGAGGAGCCAAACTGCCGGTACCAGTTGGCGAGTTCTTTGAGAGCTTGGGAGTGATTATCCTGGAAGGCTATGGATTGACTGAAACGGTAGTGGCCACCAATGTGAATAGGGCTGAGAGCCGGCGTATCGGCAGCGTCGGTCCGGTACTCGCGCCGGATATAGAGTTACGAATTGCAGAGGATGGCGAGATATTGTTCCGCGGTCCCAATGTGTCCAAGGGGTACTACAATCGACCCACGGCAACCAGACAATCATGGGACGACCAAGGGTGGTTTCACACGGGTGACATCGGCAAGGTGGATCAAGATGGGTTCCTCTACATCACTGGCCGCAAGAAGGAGATCATCGTCACCGCGGGTGGAAAGAAGATTCCTCCGGAATCAGTGGAAACAGTGCTCAAGCAGTCGCCGATCATCTCCCAGGCCGTGTTGCTGGGGGAAGGCAAGCCTTACTGCGTAGCACTCTTTACCCTTAATATGGAGGCGCTTAAGCAGGCGCTAAAGGACACGGGGCAGATAGACGTGCACACTGATCAACGGGTGCACAAGGTCGTGGACTCGGCAGTCCAGAAAGCCAACGAGCAGCTGGCGAGTTATGAACAGGTCAAGCGATTCGCCATCCTGGCTGATGAATTCACGGTCGACAACGGCACGCTTACCCCCACTTTTAAGGTGAAGCGCAATGTTGTTGCGATTCGCTACAAGGAACTCATCGAGGGGCTCTATTCTTGAAAACTCACTCGCGGTTGCTTGTGCTGCTCACGCGCAGTCATGACAAGTCATGCAGAGTTTGCGATTGAGGTAGTGGGCAAGCGCTAAACAGGCTCCCCCCGAGGCGATGAGCACCCCCTCCAGGAGTCCCGTCACATGAAATCCACCCACGATGAAAAAACCCATGGCTGCGGCAAAGAGTGCCAAGAGCCGCAGGTCACCATGCACGCGCGCGCCCCAGCACAAAGACAGCAGGGCCAGGGTTGCCGAGCTCGCCAGTATCACATCTTCAATCCAATGCTCGACAAAGACACCGAGCCCGACAAAGGGGAGTAACATCAAAAGCACCGGCACCATCAAACAATGCAGCGCGCAGCCAAGCGAGATGAACATGCCCACGCTGTCGAGCGAGCGATGCAGGGTGCGTTTACGCGGGGTAGCATGAGAAAGCGACATAAGCCGAGTATAGCGGATCTGGCTTTAAATGCCACTCAGTTGCTTTAGTGCATGCGCTAAGGAGCGCCCCCTGTGGGAGGAGCGGATAATGCGGCCGCGACGGGGCGTAGTGGAGGCTAGGCTGCCTCTGTAACTGCTTGATACCACCACAAATTCGTCAGGCCGCGTGGGGCTGTGATTGGGCCAGGGTTCTTGGATCGAAGACAAACACCCGGCCGGATTCATTGGTATACACCAGGCGCTCATCATCGCCGCTTGGATGTTGGGAGCTACTGTCGATGGTGCAGAATCCACGCAGGAATCCTCGCTCTTTCAGGGACTCGACGAGATAGGCCGCCAACAACACCTGATGTCGCGCTACCCCTGTACCGGCAGTGATGAAGAGGTCGAGAGAAATCTTCTGATCGGGTCCAATCTCCTCGACCAGCGTCAGTTTCTCCGTGCGAGACTCATCAAAGCAAAGTTTTCTACAGGTGATATTAATTACCTCCTGCAGGATCTGGTCCTCGCTCATACGCCGCGCGCTATTCTTGGCGAGCACCATGCTGTGAAGCTCCCTGAATATGAGATCGAGTGCTCCATGGCGTGCGTCGATAACCAGTGCTTCGTGTGGCAAAGCGCTCAGATACACGCCGCCATTAATTGGTGAGCCCTCCCCGATAATCGGCCTTCCACCGAAGAATCCGAGGGGAGCCTGGCAGGTTCCTGTTTCGGAGAATGCGGGATGGGATCGAATGCGCGACCGCAGGACGGAAAAACGATTGCAGGGGCCCAACGCCGGCTTACTATATTGGGCAGTGGTACCTGGGGCAGACCGACGGGAGGCCCCTGCAATGAGATCTGTAAGACCCTGTAAAAACCGCTGCAGCCACCGAGGCTGCACGGGGGAGGCAGCCACCTCGAAGTCGCGGTGAGAGGCGTTGAGGTATTCGGCTATCGAATCGTCGATGCCGTAACCATCGACCCTCTCTAAGAGTTCCTGTGTGGACGACTTCATTGGCTACCGTCTGGTGAGTCTTCACCACACCTATCGGGACTTATGACCGTCGTGCTTCAGGCAGGCTGTCGTTGGAATAGCTAACTAACTGATATCACACCACAAACGTACGGTTAGCGGCGGGCGAGCACCTCTATTTCAACTTTAGCCCCCATGGGAAGGGCGGCGACCTGCACGGTCGATCGAGCGGGCTTATACTCGCTAAATACCTGGCCGTAGAGGCCATTCACCGTCTGGAAATGACTGAGGTCCGACAGGAAGATGGTGGTTTTTACAACGTGAGAATAATCCAGTCCGACATGCTGCAGTACCGCGCCAATGTTCTTGAGCACCTGACGGGTTTGCGCTTCAATATCCTCGGCGCAAAGCTTCCCCGTCGCCGGATCGATGGGAATCTGCCCGGAAAGGAACACAAAATCCCCGAGGTCGACAGCCTGCGAATAGGGGCCAATCGCACTTGGTGCATTTGGGGCATCGCTTACAAATCGTCTTTGGCCGGCCATGTCATCTCATCCTTCGTTAGAAATGTGTTAATTCAGCACGCGTTGGCGGGTGAGACTGTAGCAATGGTTCAATTTCAATTACAAGTGTATCGATGAAGCAGCTTGAAATTGCGCCTTCACGCATCTTCATGGAGAACGGCTGTGCCGAAAGAACGCATCCTAGTAGTCGACGATGAAGAAGATATCTCGGAGCTTGTCCGTTACCATTTGGACAAGGAGGGTCTTGCGGTGACCTGCTTAGGCACCGGGGAAGCAGCGCTGAAGTATATCGGAGAACATCTTCCAGATCTGGTAGTGCTGGATCTGATGCTTCCCGGGATGGACGGGTTAGAGGTGTGTCGAGCCATGAAGCGGGAGGGGCGCACCCGCACTATCCCTATAATCATCCTCTCAGCTAAGGGCGAGGAGTCGGACGTTGTGACGGGGCTTGAGTTAGGGGCCGATGATTATCTGGCCAAGCCATTCAGCCCGAAAGTGCTGGTGGCCAGGGTGCGCAACGTGCTGCGGCGCAGCCAAAGTCAGCCGGTCGACAAATCAGCGTCAGTGCATGTTGAGGGACTGGATATAGATCCAGCGCGATTCGAGGTGCGCTGCAACGGATCTCTTGTCGAGATGACATCGACGGAGTTCCGTATTATTCATTTCTTGGCGCAGCGCCCCGGACTCGTTTTCACCCGTTCCCAGATCGTTACAGCTGTACATGGGGATGACTACCCAGTGACCGATCGATCTATCGATGTGCAAATTGTGAACCTGCGCCGCAAGCTGGGATCGTTCGGAGAGTATATCGAAACAGTACGTGGCGTTGGATATCGATTCCGCGGGTAGCGTGTGCAGCGGCAGTCTTACTTTCGCCCAGCAAAAGAAGCATAATACGACACTGTGGAACCGGGTCGACTTCTACTCATCATTATTCTAGCCGCACTCGGCGCCGCCTGGTGGTATGTGCGATCGGTCCGGCGTGCAGTTGGTCATCTGGAGTCAGTTGTCGAGGGGCTTCGGAGGGGAGAATCTGCACCGCGATTGGAACGCATCTCTCGCAAAGATCCGCTGCGCCGGCTGCATACGAAGCTCCAGCGCCTGATGATGAGTCACTCCTTGCGCATCCGAGATGTCGAACGAGAGCGCGATCACTTGCGGACGATCATATCCAATATGCAGGAAGGCGTAATGGTCGTGGACCAGTTCGAGCGGATTGTGCTGGTCAATCGCCGGGCGGCCGACATCCTCGGCAAGTCTTTGCAGGACATGCAGGGGAAGCTGCTGCAAGAGGTGGTGCTCAATGTAGACCTTCAACAGCTTGCCCGCGAGATTCTAGAGAAGCGGCAGTCAGTCCAACGAGATGTGGTCCTTTTGGGAGAGGAGGAAAGATACCTCAAGGCGTATGCCACCCGCATTGAGCAGCCGCGAGAGGGTTACGGAGCGCTTGTCGTTATCAACGACATAACTAAGTTAAGACGACTGGAGAATGTGCGGAGAGACTTTGTTGCCAATGTATCGCACGAACTTCGAACACCCATCACCTCCATCAAAGGATTCGCCGAGACTCTCTACAGCGGCAGTGTCAAGGATCCAGAGGATGTGCAGAGATTCCTTGGAATCATCTCACGACAAGTAGCTCGGCTGCACTCAATCGTGGAGGACTTGCTGAGTCTCTCCAAACTCGAGGAGCGAGAGAAGACAATCGAGCGGGCAGAGTGTGCGGTGCGGCCAATACTGGCTTCAGCAGTTGAAGGTGTATTGCAGAGAGCCCAGGAGAAAAAGATTTCAATTCAGATTGAGTGCGATGAAGGTCTCAGGGCCACGCTCAATGCCTCCCTGATTCAGCAAGCGGTTGTTAATTTCATCGATAACGCAATTACGTACAGCAATCCCGAAGGAGTAGTCCGCGTGAGAGCATGGGACGAGGCGGGCAAGGTGCATATTTCCGTTAAAGACCACGGTTGTGGTATTGAGAGGGTGCATCTGCCGAGACTGTGGGAGCGTTTTTATCGAGTCGATCGCGCGCGTAGCCGTCGCGATGGGGGTACCGGCTTAGGGCTTGCTATCGTGAAACATATCGCGCAGCTGCACGGCGGTACGGTCTCAGTCGAGAGCGCGCCGGGCGAGGGCAGCGAGTTCTCCATACAAATCGGATCCACGCGTGCCGAGGGCCGACAGGAAGAAGAAGCTGGTCAATCGGCGCTGGTGTGATAAAAGCAGAAGGGGATGAGCTATGTTGCTTGCAGCGAGACATCAGATGCAGTTTGCCGTAAATGAACCGCCCGAAGGAGCCGTAGAGGAGCGCCCCAAGATTAGCGTGGAGAACCTCGACTTCTTTTACGGTGAAAATCAAGTGCTCTTCAAGATCTCTCTGGATATCCCGGAGAAGCGCGTTACGGCGCTGATTGGGCCATCGGGATGTGGGAAATCGACCTTTCTGCGCACCCTCAATAGAATGAACGATCTCATCCCCATGGCGGAGGCCAAAGGCAAGGTCTTGATTGACGGCGAGGATATCTACCACCGCAGCACCGACACGGTGAAGCTGCGCATGCGGGTAGGAATGGTATTCCAGAAATCCAATCCATTCCCCAAGAGCATTTACGATAATGTCGCGTATGGCCCGCGCATTCAGGGGGTGCGTGATCATGATCTGCTTGATCAGATCGTTGAGGACAGTCTGAGGAAATCAGATCTCTGGAGCGAGGTAAAAGATCGTCTCAACAACAGCGCGCTCGACCTCTCCGGCGGGCAGCAGCAGCGCCTGTGCATCGCCCGTGCGTTGGCAGTCGAACCCGAGATTCTGCTGATGGACGAACCGGCTTCGGCGCTCGATCCGCGGTCAACCTCGAAGATCGAGGATTTAATCGCGGAGCTCAAAGCGTCCTATACGATAGTGATAGTAACGCACAACATGCAGCAGGCAGCGCGCGTTTCTGATTATACGGCATTTTTCTTTGAGGGCTCGCTGATTGAGTTTGGGAGAACCTCTCAGATATTCACGAAACCTCGGGAGAAACAGACCGAGGACTATGTGACGGGCAGATTCGGATAGGAGGCATAGTGAAGGACTTTCAGCGAGAGCTCCAGACCATCAAGAAGAAGATCCTCAATCTTGGCGTATTGGTTGAGAAGAATGTGTACAGCGCAGTGAAGTCCGTACTCACTCGAGATGGGGCCTTGGCAGAGGTGGTGGTCCGTAGTGATTCGGCAGTTGATCAGCTTGAAGTTGACATCGAGGAGGATTGCCTCGAGATATTGGCTTTACATCAGCCCGTGGCGCGGGATCTCCGATTTATAGTAGCCGTGCTCAAGCTCAATAACGATCTCGAGCGTATTGGGGATCTGGCCTCCAATATTGCCTGGCGCGGCGAAGCGCTTGCCAAGCTTCCGCCCCTAAGCAGCACTTTTGACCTCAATCCGATGACCGATCGAACCAAGAGCATGGTGCGTAAGAGTCTCGAGGCTCTAGTCCAGTCTGATGTAAAGCTGGCCCGGGAAGTGCTGGAGTCAGATGACAGTGTCGACTCCCTCAATAAACGCTTCCATGAGGAGATTCAAAGGCGTATGCGCGATAATCCCGATGAGGTCGAGCGGCTTGTGTCGTGGCTCTCCGTGGTGAAGGCTCTTGAACGAATCGCTGACCACACCACGAATATCGCCGAAGACGTCATCTACATGGTCGAGGGCGATATCATCCGGCACGGACGTGACAAACGACTCGAAGTGCTTGCCGGTGGACAGAAGGATAGTTGAAGCGCGCAAGGCACTCCGCACACGGACTCACTCGAAGGTCCTTCACCTACATGGGCGTTGGCTGCTCGATCGTTTCTCCCGGAATGACGAGACGCATGCATTTGAGCTCACACCCGCTTCCCTGCGGCGCTGGGCTTGTTGGGCTCTTTGTTGATGAGTCCCTTGTTGTGGCTACCAGCATCCGGTCTCCGAGGGGAGGCCTTTTTGTGTATACGTTGCGGCTAGTTACACTTGTTTCCAAAGTTAACCTGGCGGATCGAGAGGCGCTATTTTAGCCCAGCACGCTTTCTAAACAGCGTCTCATAGCCTCAACCAGCTTAACGCCACGATTGGACTATGGAATCGTTACGGCGCTTGGCCTTCCTCGATTGCTCAGGCCTATGATTGCGCCATCGAAGTCATTTGCACGCTCTTGGTGAGTAGCGCACGTGCACTTCGGCTTTTAAGGAAATTGTATGAATACTGATACGAAGAAGGGAACTCCTACTGAACCAAAGAAACCGGGTGCTCCAACTCAGGCACCGTCTCAAGGCGGACAGAATCCCCCTGGTTCGCAGGCACGCCCACAACAGCCGATTAAGAAATAGGCTCTTTGTGAATTGATCATATCCGATAGTGGCCTCAAAAGAGGTCACAAGTTATGTAAAGTGAGGAGCTACCCGCTCCTCTTTTTTTTACCTATGTTCTGAAACGGATCGGCATGTCGCCTGCGCCTTCTCTTAAAATAGAGCTTGAACGGGCCTTTCAGCTGAGGCGTTCGCTGCTTGAGGGGTCAAGCTGTGTGCGGCTCTTCGATGGCGCAGGGGACGGAGTGGCTGAGGTGGCGATCGACCTCTATGATCAGGTGCTCAATTGCCATTTACACAACGCACAGCTGGCCTCTGATCTCGCGGCGTGTGTACCCCCAGCTCTTGAAGCGATTGCCGACCTGAGGTCAGTGCGCGGCGGGTTTCTATGGCTGCACCAGCAGAGAGGTATAGTTACCGAGGGGCGCTGCATCCGTTCGTTTGGCGAGCCCGACGAGCGCTGCGTGATCGTCGAGCATGGCATTCATTATGAAGTGCGTCCCGGAATTCATAAGAGTGCCGGACTTTTTATCGATATGCGCGATGTGCGGCGCCGATTGGTTGAGCGTACACTTGAAGGTGCAGTGCTGAATGCATTCTGCTTCACCGGATCGCTCGGGCTTGCTGCGGCCCTCGGCGGAGCCTCGCCAGTGGTGCAGATAGACGTGAGTAAATCAGCGCTTACCTGGGCCAAACACAATCAGTCTCTCAATGCCGCGCTCTCCCACCGGGAGATGAAATATATACCAGAGGACAGCTTGCGCTATTTTGAGCGGGAGGCGGGGCGGGTGCAGCGGGGGAAGCAAGCGGCAGCACTCGTCATCATCGACCCCCCAAGCTTTGGCCGAGGCCCAGCGGGGGAGTTCAAGATCGAGCGCGACCTGCCGAACTTGGTCGCAGCGGCCGCGTTTGCGGTACGGCCTGACGGGGAGCTGATAGTGACGTGCAATACACGAACCCTTAGCGTCGATGATATAGAATTCATGGCGAAAGAGACCCTTGCCCAACATGGACGCACCATCAAAAGCTGTGAGCGAGTTGTTGCGCCCCAAGCTGACTTTCGAGATGTCACTGCCGAAGCGACAAGTGCTCGCGGCGTATGGGTGACCCTGGCAGAGCGCCGCGATTCTGCATGAGGCTGAACCCATGGCAGGAACGAATGGGTTGATGCAGTTTTCGGGTTGTTCGTGCGTTCAGATAGGACGAAGAGAGGTAAGGGGGCAGGGAACATATCTACTTAGTTCGGAAGAAATCATACCAGACCCGGTTTGCAGCCTCCGCATCGGTTCCGCGTAGCAGTCGCCAGGTCATGAGCGGGTGTGTGACGAAGTACCAGTCCCCGAAGTGATCAAACTTGCGGCAAGAGGTCACAATGTAGGAGCGCAGAAGGGTCCTAATGCGCTTGCCTTGACTTCGCGCATGGCGCTTCAGTCGAACGATGAAATCGATGTCTTCCGCTGACAGCCTCCTCTCATCGAAGCCCCCGATGGCTTCGAAACTCTCTCGGCGGAAGAAGAATAAACCACCCCCTATACCGTGATACAGTGCGATGGGCAGGAGCATGAGGGCGCTGGCGAGAATTCCAAGGGAGTATCTTTCGGGGAGAATCAGTACTCCGCCGCCGATGGTACGGGGATCTTTCATTATTTCTGCTATATGCGCCAGCATGCCCCGACTCATTCGACTATCTGCATCAATGGTAGCAACGAGCGGTGCCCTTGACGCACGTACGCCAGCATTGCGAATCACAGAGAGATTTTTGATGTCACAGCGAACAATCCGGCATCCGGCATGAAGGGCAATCTCCTCAGTTGCATCGGAACAGCGGTTGAGAACGACTACGATCTCAAGCGTGCCCGGGAAAAGGGGGCGTGCCTCCTCGATTGAGCGCAAGCAAAGGGGGAGCGCTTGTTCCTCATTGTGGGCAGGGATGACGATAGTAAGGCCCGGAGCCGGATTCGGAGCTGCAGCATCCCCCGGCTGTTCTTTTGTCTGCACTTCATTCATAAATAGTGACGGTCAAGCGAGCCAATGAGACCCCATGGTAGCAGAAAACATACAACGCGCCCCCATCGACCGCAGCGTAGTGCAGTTTTACTTATGGGCTATAGGGGTGCTCCTCCTGGCCATGGTGTGGCTGGGCTCCGCTGAATTTTACACTCGCGGAGAGCCGCGAGAAGCAATCGTAGCGCAGGCAATGTTAGAAACGGGGAACTTCGTTTCACCCCGCGTATACGGGGACAGAGTCCCTTCGAAGCCCCCGCTCTTTCACTGGTTGGCAGCGGCAGCATCGGTATTTACAAGCGGACTGAATGAGTTCAGCGTTCGATTGCCCTCACTGCTCGCTGCGTTTGTAGCCACACTCGCTATCTTTATCGTGGTGAAGCGTGAGTATGGTCACGCACGCGCACTGGCCACAGTGTTCATGCTAGTCACTTCCATAGAATGGTTTCGAAGCGCAGTCGTCGCCAGGGTCGACATGCTGCTTGCGTGCTGTCTGACACTGGCGTTCCTGGCCGGTTTCCGTTGGCAGCAGGATCGATATCGAGGAATTGGCTGGCCAGTTATCATTTTTTCGGCGCTGGCGACTCTGACCAAGGGTCCCGTGGGCATCGCCCTCCCCTGCGTGGTGCTGGCGCTATGGCAGCTTCTGCACCGGGAGCCGATCTTATCGATCGGGAAAAGGCTGCTCATAGTAGCGTTCCTGGCGGTTATCCCATACCTCATTTGGGTCGTCGCCGGGGTAGTAATGAATGGCGATGCCCTGCTCTCGAAGCTGCTCTATGAAAATGTGGCTCGCTTTACCGGGACTACGGAGGACAATCCGCATTCGCATTCATTTGTGTACCTGTGGCTTACCCTCCTTGTGGGGTTTCTGCCCTGGACCGTGGCCGCATTGGCCCAGTGGATGCAGTCCACAAAGTGGCTATGGCACCCGACGCAGTGGTGGCAGCGCGCAAATCCTCTCGAACGATACGCAGCGCTGATTGTCGTTGTCGTCGTAACTTTCTTTTCGATACCTGAGAGCAAGCGCAGCGTGTATCTCTTACCGGCCTATCCATTCATATCGTTGCTCTTGGCACACTCGGTGCTCTCAATAGTTGATAGGGTTCCCGCGCTCTTAATAGTTGCGGCGCGGATCGCCGGCTTTTTGTCTCTCGCGTTTGGGTTGTTTCTTGCGGCGACGATCGTTGCCCGCCTGCTGCCCATTGATGGCTTCATACAGGCACATGCGCTGTCCGTGCATGAGGTAATAGGGCTTGAAGAATGCGTGATATTATTGGTGGGACTCCTCCTTTTGGTTGCTCGCCGCTCCTACCTGCAGCGTTTCCAGCCCCGTCACGCCATGTATGCGCTTCTCGGCGGGCTATTCCTGATGGGCTATGCTGTGGGCCTGCCGGTGACCGCGGCAATGCTCTCGGAGCGCGATTTTGCAAGCACCTTGTCTGCTCGGGTCCCCCAAGGGTCTCCGATATACTCAGTGGACAATGAGTTTTATGCCCTTAACTTCTATAGCCGTAGGGGCATGGCCACTAAAGAGGTCGATGCCCTGGCCGCCGATGATTTCGTCGTGCTCTTTCTCGACAAGGCAGATGCTCTCCAGGAGCCCCTGGCCACACGGGCGCTGGGATATCGGGAGATAGAGCGTTCTTCCCGTTACGTAAGGGATTGGGGAAGAGTACTGAGTCTCGGGCGGATAGAGCGAATCTCGGAGGACCAGCCTGAATCGATGCGTCCATTACATTAACTATGTAGCTTGCACTACTCCCGCGGGTGTCGCTGAATAGCATGCCCGAAAATGTAGGTGCACACCGGAACTCCTAAGATCAGTCCCCACACATGGAAAAGCTTCCCGGCGATAGTGAGAATAATGAGCACCACTACGGGATTCATTCGCAGATGGGCCCCGTAAATGCGGGGGTTGAGAATGTAGGCCTCGATCATATGGATCACGGTGATCAACACGATCGCCAGTATCATGCCGGTAGCACCCGCTTCCTGCAGGGCCAGAATACAAATGGGCACCGAACTAATGAACACTCCCGCCACAGGAATGAAGCTACAAAAGAATACTATCACCGATAGAAACGCAATCTGTTCTCCAATCCCTAGCACGTAAATGCCAATAGCGGTGAGCACCGTATTAAGAAGTGCGATAAACAGCTGCGCCTCAAAGGCTCGACCGAGGGTTTCACCGAAGCGCGCGATGTTCTCGGCAACTTCATCGTACACAAAATCGAGTTTCGTTTTCTTTAGTGATCGTATACTCGCGGCAAGTTTTGGCAGATCTAGGACGATTAAGAAGGAGAAGAGCAGCGATAAGAAAAAAGCCGAGCCAATCGCTCCTAGATAGCTGCCAATGTCGCGCAGCACATCGATTGTTTGTTTGATGCTATGGCCGCTCTCGGCTCCATCACTGACTCCTACCAACTGCTGCACAAGCTGCGCCGATGGGGAGGTGCGCGGATTCCACTCGCCGCTCGCAGGGCCAGAGTGGTCGGATTCCGCCGGAGGAGGGAAGAGCTGTTGCAATAGTGGGTAGTTGTTTGATGCGCGAGAGATCTCCGCGTCGAGGGTGCGCAGATAGGTCGGGTACCGGTCGGCGAGCAACTGGGCCTGCTCCTTCACCTGTGGAATGAGGAACGCTCCGATCGCAATGAGGATACCCAGAAACGCCAATCCCACTAGCGTCACGCTGGCTGGACGGCTCTTAATGCGACGGTTTAATCGACGCACGCCGTTGGCTTGGATATAGGCGAAGATAAAGGTGAGGAATATCAGCAGGAAAAAAGAGCGCAGGATGTAGAGCGTGCCCAGAATCGCCACCCACACCGTGATGCGTGTAATCAATGCCGGTGCATTCTCCCAGGGATTACTACTTCGAGTCGTCATAACTGCAACCTCCTCCTCGTCGAACTATTCCATGAAATGTTATGGAGAGGAAAGGTCGCCTTTGGCCGATGGTGAAGCGCCAGGGGTGCTTCCAAGAATGCCGCTTGGTACCCGGGCAGCATGTGCCAGGATGGCAACGAGCTCAAGTCGTTCGCCGGCCCGGAAGGGGCTTAGGTACTCCCAAACAACCGTATTTTCGGGGTAATCTCTAGCAGACGACCGGCTTCTGATTCGGCGATAAGGATATTCCCGTTATCGAGAGGCTGGGCCAGGCCGCAGAACTCGGTAAAGAACGGCAGCAAGGGGTCTGGTCCCTCAAACGTGCGCATGAGCTGCATTGTTGGGAACCGATACTCCAACACACGTGACCGTGATTTCTTGCCCAGATTGTCGAACAGCATGAGTTTTTGAGAGCCCGCCTCGATTCGCGCAAAGTGTTGAAAGCGAAAGTCGTCCTTGAATGTCCATACCGCCTTGTGTGTGCGCTTAGAGATGATCACGAGGGAATGGGTATGGCGCATCGATATGAGGTAGTCACCCGCCTGGACTCCTTCCGGAAGCTCCCTAGTGTCCGCTGGAATGACCTGGATGCTGTTCGTGTGCAGCGCATCGCCACGAAGAGGTTGACTGCCCAAAATTTCCCTTCGCAGGGGCGACCCTTCCAGGGCATCAACAATAGATATGCGTGCACGCTCCTCTCCTTCGGCAGAGAGGGTGACAATGTGCTCATCAAGATATGGGCCGGCCTGGCCCGTCGCTACTTCGCGGGTAAGCACCACAATGCTTCCGTCAGAGGCTACTTCTAGGTCGTGGTGTGCATGGTTAAGTCGTGCCCAAATGACGGAAGAGTCAGGTGCGAGCTTTACCAAGGCGAGCCCCTCAAAAATTGCGAGGAGCGCACCGTCAGGCAGCGCCTCGGCAAAGCGCCAATAGGTGGTACGTTCGACCGCTGGCGCGTCATCCGAGGGCCGCACTTCTGGGAAGATCTCGGAAAACTCCTTCCTCCAGCTGTGCACGACAGTACCGTCGGCGTCGATCAAGAGCGCTTCCGGGGCATGACCTGAGGTAAAGAGGGTCAGCCCGGGCGCCATCTTCGCCTTGTTCAGGATGCGCACACCCCCCTCCTGGGTCGCCTTACGATAGCCCGAGAGGTATCCCAGGGAGGCCAGCTCCTGCGCTTCGGCGGCAGTAGGGAGAGGGTCTGCGAGATCTTCCCGCAACGGACGGAACTCTTGGAACCGGGATTGAGCGGGTGGCGCTTTAGGAGGGCTCTTCTCGCGCGGTTCGCAGGCGGGCAAGATCAGTAAAAGACAGCAGAGAACCGATCGCATGCGTCGTGTCATCATTGCCCCGCCGGGATGCATCGCTGTCGAATCGACCCAGAAAATACTTTGGTTATTCACCATACAGTACAGTTCATAGTCCTCCCCGACCTGCAAGAAGGGAGTATGCGGCTGACCGTGCCCGATCTGTTCACGCGCGCGCTGCTCGGCGATGCAGCAGGTGCCGCATGCCGCATCCGAACTGGAAACGGTGCCGCTCCCTACAATAGTCCCGGCAGCAAGTGGCCTTGTACGTGCGGCATGCGCGATGAGCTCGCCAAAATGGAAGTGCATAAGAGCACCGCTTGGATGTCCCTGCAGCTTGCCATTTCTTAGGACCGTCAACTCCGCTTGGACGCGACCGTTTTGCCAGGCCGCGCCTAGGTACTCAGGGGTCACCGCAAATGGGGCAAAAGCGGAAGGGGGTTTGCTCTGGACGAAGCCGAACCCCGTGGCGGTCTCAATGGGCACAAGGTTCCGCAGGGTCAGATCATTCATCAGCAGCACGAGTACAATCCCTTGGAGGCAACGTGCGGGAGTGCTTCCCTGAGGGATGTGCGAGGTGACGACACAGAACTCGCCCTCATAGTCATAGCCGTATTGCGGATCGATAATGGGAAGTGCATCCTCGGCTCCGCTGAAACTGTCACTACCGCCTTGGTACATCAGGGGGCGGGTGTGGAGGTCAGGTGGAGGGTCGACGCCGCGAGCCTTGCGCGCGAGAAGTACATGCGAAAGGAAGGCGCTGCCATCGAGGAAACCCCAGCTACGGGGAAACGGAGCGGCGAGTGTGTGATGGCTGCAGGGCTCGGAGAAAAGGGGCGGGTACTGGCAGGCCTGTTCATACAGCAGCTTCAGTTGCGCACTCACCTCGGACCAACGCTCGACGATCTGCAAGAGCGAGGGACCAATATCGGCGGGAATGGGCAAGAGCGCACTGCCACAGGGCGAAACAAGGCAGGGTCTGCCATCAACATAATTCGGGGTGCGAATTGTCGCGAATCTCACAGATTGCCTCGGAGTGCTTGTTCCCGTTCTATCGCCTCGAATAGCGCCTTGAAGTTCCCGATGCCAAAGCCACGCGATCCCTCGCGTTGAATGAGTTCAAAGAAGAGGGTAGGGCGGTCCTGCAGCGGTTTGGTGAAGAGCTGCAAGAGGTAGCCCTCATCATCACGGTCAACCAGAATACCGAGCTCCTTTACTTTCATCAGATCCTGCTTTATCTCCCCGACGCGCTTGGGCACTTCGTCATAGTAGGTGGCAGGTACGCGCAAGAAGTGGATGCCCTGATTGCGCAGACTGGTCACGGTGGAAATAATATCATTGGTGCGTAAGGCAATATGCTGCACTCCAGGGCCCTGATGGAATTGCAGATACTCATCGATCTGGGATTTCCGCCTCCCCTGCGCCGGCTCATTTATAGGGAATTTCACCTTACCGCTGCCATCTGCCATCACGCGCGACATCAGCGCAGAGTACTCGGTGGATATGTCCTGATCCGAGAACTTCTGCATCTGTGAAAAGCCCAGGGTCTTGGCGTAAAAGTCCACCCACGGCTGCATCGCACCGAGTTCGACATTTCCCACGACGTGATCAATCGCCGTAAGGCCCGCGTTCGGGAGACCGCTGGGCACCTTGAAGAACCGTTCATAAGGAACAAAACCGGGCAAAAAAGCCCCCTTATAACTGCCCCGTTCTACGAGTGGATGTTGGACATCGCCATAGGTGCGGATCGAGGCCATCTTCACCTGGCCATGCTCGTCTTCAAGCAGGCATGGGGCTGAGGCACTTGAGGCGCCGCGCAGCATGGCTTCATGATAATAGGCCTCACAATGGGGAACAGTGAGGGCGATACTGTGCACGGTATCGCCATGGAAAAGTAACTGTGAGGCAATCGGGTGGCGTGGGGAAAGGGGGGAGGTGAGCACCAGACGAATCTCCCCCTGTGCCAGCACATAACTTGCGCTCTCGCGATGACCCGTTTCTGGTCCTCGGTACGCGATCGGTCGGAAGCCGAATCCCCACATATAGAAGTGGGCGGCCTGGCGCGCGTTGTCGCAATATATTTCAATATGATCCCAGTTAGAGATGGCGAGAGGATCCGGCACAGTCTCATTTGAGGTGCGTGTGTCAATCCAGCGAGAGGTCATTCCCATATGAGTACGCTCGCACTTTGGCAGCGCTCCCGCTCCAATAGCGGGCAGCTGTTCACAGGCAGTTTCGGGAGCAGGCACGGCACAAGGCTATGCCTACGCCGACGATTCTTGTACCGTAGCAACTCTTGACGTGTGGATGAAGCCGTTTTTCGAGGAATTGAACTGCGCATGTATGAGATATTTGCGGCAGTAGTTTTAGGGATCATCGAAGGTCTGACTGAGTTTATCCCGGTATCTAGTACCGGCCACCTCATTTTGGCCAACGAGCTTTTGGGCTTTACGGGCGACAAGGCGCACACCTTCGACATTGTGATCCAGCTTACGGCCATCCTGGCTGTCGTGTGGTTGTATAAGCAGCGTTTTAGGGAGTTATGCACCTTTGAGCATAAGACCAGCTTTAGTGGCTGGGCTGGACTGGCGCGACTTGGGGTGGCCTGCCTCCCCGCCTTTATTCTCGGCGCGCTGCTCCATGATAGCATCAAGAGCCTGTTATTCTTCCCGCTTCCCGTGGCCTGCGCCCTGATCGTGGGCGGAGTCATCATGATCGCCCTGGAGCGCAGGGGCAGCACCCCGTCAGTGCACAGTTTGGAGCAACTTACACTTCGCCAGGCTTTCCTGATCGGATGCTTCCAATGCATCTCGCTGTGGCCGGGTATGTCGCGTTCTGCCAGCACGATCATCGGAGGCTTATGTGTGGGGTTGAACCGTATTGTCGCGGCAGAATTTTCATTCCTCGTAGCCGTGCCAGTGATGTGTGCGGCCGTAGGATACGAGCTGTTTAAGTCGGCATCGGAATTAGTCTGGCAGGATCTGCCCCTATTTCTAGTAGGATTTATCGTTTCATTCATCACCGCACTGCTTGCGATTAAGTTTTTTTTGAGCCTCCTTCGACGCTGGACCTTGGAGCCCTTTGGATGGTATCGGATTGGTGTTGGAGTCATTGTGCTGCTGTGTGTGCGGTCTATGCACTAGAAGTGGTTCCAAGAATACCTTTTTGAAACTACCTATAAGAGTGCCTCCCTATGCAAACTCACCAACAGAGACCTTCCCCTGGGCAGATGTACAACACCGTGGTCATGGTGCTTGGGCAGTTTTTAATCTCTGTCGTCATATTGGCTGGACTTGTGTGGTCGGGAATGATCACCCCGCATACGTCGAGCACCTCGGGGGAGGTGGTGACTGTGCTGTTCACACTCGGCATTGCCCTGCCGGTTATCGGCATTGTGCTGAAGCGTAAGCTGTTGGCACGGTCAGTGATGGTATCAGGGACTCAGCAGGATGGGTCCAAACCCAATCCGCAGATGAGCCGGCTCTTCCCGGCTTATGTTGTATCTTTTGCCTGTTTTGAAGCCGGGGCTGTGCTTGGCTTTATCGTGTACTACCTCAGTGCCAGCGCGGAGAAGGCAGCGCTGCTGTTTGCGATTGCCGGTGCATGCATGCTCGTACACTGGCCCGCTAAGGCGCTGTTCGAGGAATCCTCTTCGAGCGGGTCCCAAAGGAAGTAGCGGGACAACTATACGCCGGACCGCTGCATCAACCGATTGATGCGCGCGACGAGGACTTTTTTGTCACTTGATTTGCTGACAAAATCGTCGGCTCCACCGGCGATGAGCTGCAGCTCCGACTCCTCGGAATCTGCAGCGGTAAGCATGAGCACGGGAGTTTTGCGGATGCGGCTATCCGCGCGCAGCTTCTGGAGCAACTGGTACCCGCTCATCCGAGGCATCATCTGATCGCAGATCACGATATCCGGTTTCCACTCATAGATTCGCTCGAGCCCTTCAATGCCGTCCTTTGCCGTTGCAACATCAAAGAATTCATTCTGCAGAATGAGCTGTAGGATTCCTGAAAAGTCCTCACTGTCGTCGACTATAAGCAGCTTGCGCCTCCCATGAACGGAGCCGTGCTCATCCGTTGTGGACGACTTCGTGCCGGACGCCATATGACGGGTAGTCGATGCATGGATAGGTCCTATGACCCTTTCCACCTCTTCGAGCGAGGTTAACCCAGAGGCAACGTGCTCAAGGGCTGCCTCCTCAAGGGATAGAAAGAGCGAGTTGCGGGCCAGCCGTTCCAATTCACGTTCACTCTGCTCGGTGCGGATGGCTTCGCGCACGTCATCGCTAATATCGAGATAACTATAAACACCCGTTCGTCCCATATATCCGGTGTTGCTGCATTCCCGACAGCCCTTCGCTTGCAGAATATGTTCCGTCGGGACCCCCAGCTCTCTACAGCGCATCATAACTTCCTCGCATGCTGGCACGGCGCAGTGGGTACACAGAGCCCGCACGAGCCGCTGTGCGACGAGGGCACCGAGTGATGACGCCATTAGGAAGCTCTTAAGTCCCAGATCCCTCAGGCGGGTCACCGCACCGGCCGCGGTATTGGTATGCACGGTGGAAAGAACGAGATGCCCCGTCTGCGCGGCTTGCATGGCAACCTCGGCTGTTTCGAGGTCGCGGATCTCGCCCAGCATAACCACGTCGGGGTCTTGGCGTAGAATGGATCGCAAGCCGTCTGCAAAGGTGATGCCGACTTTGTGGTTCACCTGGATCTGGGTGATGCCCGAGATCTTGTACTCGATGGGGTCCTCGATAGTAATGATATTACGGGTGCCATCATTCAGAGTAAGAAGCCCCGCATAGAGCGTGGATGTTTTGCCGCTTCCTGTCGGGCCGGTCACCAGTACGACGCGTGAAGTTGAGTTGAGTGCTTCACGCAGTGCTTTCTCGACCCTTTGATTCATTCCGAGGTTCTCAAACTCAAGGCGACGCAGCTCTGAGGAGAGGATGCGCGCCACGAGATTCTCCCCGTACATCGTGGGAACGGTCGAAACCCGTAGATCTTTGGTGCTGAGCGGCGTCTTGATGCGCATGCGGCCGTCTTGTGGCTTGCGTTTCTCGGCGATGTCCATGCCGGAGAGCAGTTTAAGCCGTGATATAACCGGTTTGTTAAGGTTGGAGGGGATGGTCAGGAGCTCGCGCATAATGCCATCGACCCGGATTCTCACCAAAACTCGATCCTGCTCAGGGGTGATGTGGATGTCACTGGCACCCTTCTCGACACTCTCCCAGAGAATCTTGTTAACCAGGCGAATGACCGGCGCCGAGTCCAGATCGTCGGCGAAGAGTCCCTGTTCCTGCTTAGGCACATCTTCGACTCGCACGCGTGCTAAGTCAGTTTCTACCTGGTTGAGAATATGTTCGAGGCTGAATACTTCCGATAGATTGAGCTGCTTGGAAATAATCTGGAGGATCTGCGCCTCTTGTGCGATGCCTATGCGCACCTTTAGGCCAAGAGTGAACTCAAGTTCACGCACGGCCGACATTTCAAGCGGATTAGCCATGCCGAGTGTCACGTCGCTCTCCGTGATTTCAAACGGCACTGCCCGCAGACCGCGCCATGTTTCCATGCCAACGCGACGAACGAGCGGATCATCCATGAGCAGCATCAACTTCTCGGTGTTGGCGCGCTCCACTTGGAGCACGGGGATATTCAGGCAGGTAGCAACCTTCTCGATAGCAGCCCACTCATCGAACTGACCCTTGCGCGCATAGAAGCTGATGGGGCACTCACACTCGGGAAGGGGAGAGTGGGCCAAGATATCCGGAGCAAGGAGCTTTAGCTTTATGAGGAGCTTGACAAGCGCCGCCTGCGACTCGGGCGAAATACGAATCTCTGACATAGCCACACCGAACTTCCAACACGTAACTCTTGATCCTCTCTGACAGCCGAGGAACTCGGCGGTGCAGGCAGTTCAAGAATTCCCATAACCAGTGCCATCATCTGTACTGGTTTCCCACAATAGGTCTGTCGGAACGTACGCATTCTGCCTTGAGGGATTGGGCTACAGGTGGTTTCAAAGATACCTTCTTGAAACTGCTTATAGAGTGCTGTGCCGCTGGCGAAGGCAAGAATTACCTAGCTGATTCAGGAGGTTGTGAACGCGAGGAGGTTACGGCTGAGAAGAGATACTGAACCGCGCTCACCGCAGGGAGGCTGTGAGTAAAGAGGAGAGATGAGCGACAAGACAGCCGAGTGATGATTAGCAAAAGGATTCTGCAGCCGCGTCGCGCGCTACACAACCCTTTTGCCGATCATGATGTTAAACCCCAGCTCTGCAACCAGATAAAACAATGCCAACCGAGCTTTAAACCTGAGCAGGGGCTCACATCTGATGGAGCAGGCCACGCGTCCATCCCGCGAAACTTCCTCGCGGTATCACCACGTAACGAACCGAACGGTGAACCTCATCTAACGGGCCAGCAAGCCTAGTGCTGTCTTGTTCGCTCAGCCGAGAATGAAACCCTCGACTCAACGCCCGTACATAGCCAGCTTACGCGAAACCCGGATCTAATGCACATGCCCCGCGGAGAGGTTCTTATCTTATTGATTTTATATTGGAAATAATCGGGGCCCAATTTATTGGGGTGGGCCTTTGGGGTGATCAGCGCAACAGGGCAAGGTAGCCTACTATCAGCAGCGCCCCCAAGATATCGAAGTACACTCCAGCCCGCCGCATACTTGCAGCTGGCACCCTTCCAGTACCATACACGATCGCATTGGGTGGAGTTGACACGGGGAGCATGAAACCGAAACTGGCAGCGAAGGTGACGGCGAGCACTAACAACGTTGCATCCTCCGCGAGCGCGCCCTGACCCAGGGTGGCGCCAAGTATGATTGGAATCAGAATTGCGGCAGCGGCAGTGTTCGAGGCGAACTCGGAGGTGAGAATCGAGATTACGACGACTACTGCGCTGAATAGGAGAAAATTCGACAGCTCTGCTTGAATCAGGTACTGGCCGATATCATGGGCTACACCGCCCTGATCGAGCAGAAGCCCCAGGGTAAGCCCACCGCCAAAGAGCATCAGCGTTCCCCACTCAACCTTGGAGGTTTCTTCCCAGGAAAGATGAGGCCTCAAACCACTCGCCGTTGTAACCGGCAGGCAGAAGGCGGCGATGCCGCCCATTAGCCCAACCACACTCATTGATAGGCGTGCATTGATAGTTTGCAACAGGCTGCTGTCTGGAAAGAGCGAGACCAGGGTGCTTGGGAGGACCCACAGGGCAACGGTGCTCGCAAAGATGATGGCGATCTGCAGTTCACCGCCACGCAGAGGACCCTGTGCGCGCAGGAGCGAAAGAAAGTGAATTTGTATTCCGGGAAATGAGAGGTCGCGCAGGGGAAAGCAACGATCCATGATCAGGAACAGTGCTCCCAGCATCAGCAGAGACAGGGGTAATCCTATCGCCATCCATTCGATGAAGGAGATGGTGATGCCTTGGCGAGACAGAAGGCTCAGAGCGATCAGGTTCGGTGGTGATCCCACGGGGGTGGCGAGTCCTCCTATGCTCGCGCTGAATGCGACAGTGAGAAGGAGCCTAGTGGCCATGCGTTCGCGAATCATGGGGTCGCGTACCTGATCATTTAAACTGGTCAGTATTCCCAATGAAATAGCCGCCATGATGGCCGTGGCTGAGGTATTCGAGATCCACATGCTTAGGGCAAAGCTGGCAACGCCTATCACCAGATTGACATTTCGAAACGAAGTCCCCGGCATGCAGCGCCCCAGCAGAAAATAGGCGATGCGCTTGTCGAATCCGTACTTGTCCATGGCCTGGCTCATCAGAAAACAGGCCAGGAAGAGGAACAAAATGTCGCTACCGAATGAATTGAAGGCCTCAGAGGCTGGCAGCACCCCATAGAGTGCAGACAGTACGGGCACGAGCAAGCCAGTCACGGGAAGCGGAAGAGCTTCGGTCAACCAGAGCCCTATTATCGAGAGGAAGATGGATAAGACGACGGCATGGCTGAGATCTAGACCGAAGCAGGCCAGGGGAGGGAGTACCAAGAGGGCTACGATCAAGCGCCATCGGATAGCGGGTGTGTCCGACATAACAGTGAGACTCGCCGATGATCTGAAAGTTATGAGCTCATCAGTCTGTCCAACATGATTGCACAAGCTGATCGCACTGACAGGTGGTTAAAATCAGCAACGCCATGAATTGGTTCGAGGAAGTAGTCGGCTCTATTAAGCAGTGGCTCGCTCATACCCCACCCGGTTCCAAGCATGAGCAGGAATGGGGCTGCGGGCTGCTGTCGCAGGATTGTCCGCATGTCAGCGAAGCTCGTGCGCGCAGCCCCGGGGCGTGCTGATGTGGCGATGAGCTTGGGGGGGGCACCAAATCGCTGCAACAGCTCCTGCTCTGCGTCCTGAAGTTTGGCCACCACCTGCACAATTGAAAGCGCCTCCTTCCTGTTTGGATTGTACGTTGCCCCATATCCCACCTGCCAATGCGAGTGGAGGACGGAGGCGAGTGTACGCATGGTACTTAGCGAGTGCGCGATAAAAAAGCTCTGCAAGCCAAAGGTGCGAGCGCTGCGGGCAATGTCATGCACATCAAGGAGGGTGAGGGAGGTGGTGACGACCTTGCCCTGCTTGTCGAGCATGTCGTCGTGCAAAAGGGCGACACTGAGATTGGGAATAATGTTATTCATCTGATGCCGTGTCCTTTGGCAAGAGGTCGGGCCGGAGGGCTTTGGTGCGGCGCTCACTTTCCGCGATGCGCCATGCTGAGATGAGCGCGTGGTTTCCGGAAAGCAGTACTTCGGGCACTCGCAATCCCATAAACTCGGGCGGGCGAGTATACTGAGGGCTTTCAAGCAGTCCCCTCGTTTGATCAGAAAATGACTCATGCAGCGCAGATTCGGCGTTGCCAATAACGCCGGGAATGAGTCTGGTTGTTGCTTCGATTACCACCATTGCTGCCACCTCTCCTCCCATCAGTACAAAGTCGCCGATGGAGATCTCTTCATCGATCGCGATGTCGATAACTCGTTGATCTACCCCCTCGTAACGGCCGCACACAAAGATTAGCTCCGGCGCGCTGCTAAGCTTGGCCGCATGCGCTTGCGTGAAGCGCCTCCCGGTAGCCGATAGGAGCATTGTTCTGGCTGCAGGGAGCTCCTTTTTGGCCTCGGTGATGGCTCGATACAGCGGTCCTGGCGTCATAACCATGCCGGGGCCGCCGCCATAGGGCGTATCGTCTACCTTGCAGTGCGGGAGCTCGGCGTAGTCACGTATATTGGTGACTTGGCACTCTAGGAGCTTACGCTCGATCGCCTTGCCGACGAGGCTCGTGGAGAGAAATCCGTTAAAGAGATCGGGGAATATGGAGAGGATGCGAATCTTCATGCTGACCCTCAGCAAGAGCAGTTCATCCTTCCGAGGCGATGTGCCCGACTGCCGGGATGGCAGTACAGCAGTTAGGCCTTCTTAGCCTTTTGGTGCTCTTTCCCGCCGTGGTCTTGCTGGAACCGGCGAGGCGAGCTTTACGCTTCTTGCGTGCGGCGGTTATCTTGCTTAGCTGGTGCTTGGTGCGTTCCTCCAGGAAGCCAGGGAGCTGTTTTTTGATGAGTCCGGCTACGACTGAGGAGGGGAGTGCGCCGCGCTCAACCCAATACCGAACGCGGTCGAGTTCCATAAAGACGGAATCCGTCTTTGCCCGTGGATTGAACCAGCCGAGCACTTCGAGGAAGCGGCCGTCACGGGGTTTCTCCTTGGGGGCAGCAACAATACGGTAGAAGGGGCGCTTTGAGCTGCCACGACGGGTAAGGCGAAGGGTAACGGCCACTGGTATATCTCCTCGGTTCAGTACTTCACTTGCGGTTCGCCGCGCCGGCGACCGGTGTGCTTTATAGCAGAGAAATCGGAGCAAAATCAAACGGCTGGCCCCATCCCAATTCCTGGACACCCAAACATTGCTGCTCTCAGGCAGCCATTGCCCGAACACCCGGACATTTAGCTAAGCAGCTAAAAATAATGCCTTATTTTGATCTGTCTACCCCTGCACTGACCTCCTTCCAGAGCGTACCCGCACAGTCAACGAATCCTGCCTGGAGAGTGTAGAGGTCCCAGTCTTTAGCTTGGCACCAGAGAGCCCAGCACGTTACAAGAGCAGGGCTCGCCCTGGGTTTTAATCGGCTATTTGGACCAACTGTGCGAAGTGCAATCCCTTCCGCCAATACAGCCCTCCTTGCTCGCCTGATCCTGGGAGCGACGAGTGCTTTTGTCATTGCCTGGTTCTGGTTCTACTTTACCGATGGCCCGGTGGCTTCGGTCGACCTGCCCTCTCATATAGCGCTCGCGGAGCAGTACCGATTGCACTGGTGGAAAGGGAGGTGGTTCTTTTACGACCATACGACATTCACCGGCTATCCGGCCCTTCACTTCTACGGATTTCTCCCGGTTCTCTGCACGACCTTGCTCTCCTATCCCCTGGAGCTGTTGAGTATCGACCCGGTGCGTCTTGCAGCACACGTTATCCTCGTACTTGGCCTCGCACTACTTCCATGGACATTCTTCAGGGCCATTCGCGCGATCGGGGTGCATGCGGTGAGAGGAGACATTCCTGAGGCACCAGCCCCGGTAATCGCGTTGATTGCATCACTGGCCTCCTTCTGGTTCATCAATCATGACCACCAATGGTTTGGCATCGGTGCCGCAGCCGTGATGAATATCGGTCTCTTTGCTCAACTGTTTGCCTGGCACTTCTTCCTGTTGTCGCTTGCTGCGCTGTGTGACGAGCTTCGCGGTGTGGCGTCACGACTTTGGTTGTGGTGGGCAGGAATAATCGTGTCACACCTGATGACCGCAGTCTTCGCCGGTGCTCTATTCCTGTTCGCCTTCGTTTGGCACGCTGAACTTCGGCGCACCCTGCTGCGCCACGCTCTGCAGGGAGTGGGTGCTGCCGCCTTCTGGCTCGTCCCTTGCGCTTGGTACCTTGGCGACTTCACGGCCTATGATGTGTATAGGCCGAAGGGTGATTTTCTTGAGATCTTCTACCGCTATCCCTTGTGGGGGCTGTATCAATCATTGGCAAGCGCGTGGCATGGCAATTTCTCTCGCCTTGAAATTACATACTTTCTTTGGATGGCCTGTACGGCCGCATTCCTCCTGCTGCCTCGTTTTCAAAGATCGCGGCTCTATATCGGATTGTTCGTGTTCCAGTTACTTGCACTGGTCATCTTCTCAAGCGGCTTTGTGGCAACGAGTATTCCTTTGGGCTTGCATTACTATCGATTTATCGGGTTCTGCTTCCTCTTATGGACGATAATTCTCGCCTCGGTGCTCTGTAATCTATGGATTCCACGGGGCATGAGCGCGATTGGAAATGCGCTGCTCGTGATAGTAGTTTTATGCAGTTTTGTATCGGTGGTTCGCTTCCCACACTACGAACGGGAGAAGATCAAAGCGCACAGGACCACCTCGTACCTCAGTGATCAAGAAGCGGTGCTTAACTACTTCACGTCGCTCCCCGACAAGGGACGGGTGTATGTAGAGTACCTGGCTGACTACAGTCTCTACCCGCCGCTTACGGCTCACTACATTGCTTCCAACCTTTGGCGCCGGTCAGGATTTGAAAGCGGAGTGAGCTCCCATCTGCAAGAATCACTGGCCTATCGAATGTATGTGGTGACCGCAAACCGTCTCGGGGCCAAGACATACAATGTGCCTTTGCTCTTCATAGAGCGCGCCACCGGCGATGACGAGTTCTTGATTCAGCAGTTGATTGATTTTGGTTTCACCCATGTTGTAGCCGCGCGCGAACCATTCATTAAGCGTGTCGCTCCCTTTGCCCTCAGTGAACCAAAGCATTTTGGCATTTATACAGTAGTGCAGATCGCCGATCCTCCTATTCCGACCGTCACGCCTCTAAAGAAGATCGCAGTCGGATATCACGATGCTCTAGGAACCCTGCCTTTCAGACTGGTGCAGTATTACTTCCATGCCAGGGTAGGATTATCGAAGCTTTTTGAGCTGGTTGATGTTCCAGATGTCAATGCAGTTCCGGATGCAATTCCTCTCTTGCTTGTGAATGAGCCTGCTACTGCCATGCCAAGCACCGAGGAGTCGAAATCAGAGACGAGAGTATCCTTCGAGTATCGTCGCAATTACACCCTTACTCATTATGATGTGCACTACCCCCATAACGTTGAGCTCGATACCTATCATGCAGTGGAACGGTACTTCGATTCGAAGTTGAAGTTGACCGCGCAGCTGCGCCGTCTCGGAAGCCAGGTCGCAAGATCAGAGCTGCCGCCAATGCCAGACATACGGCGGCGACAAAACGGCGAAGCAATGGAGATGCATGGACTCGTTCCCGGCAAGCTGTACCGGATCAACTATTCCTATTTCCCCTATTGGCGTGCGGAGGGGGGAACGCTGTTTCGCGGACAAGGGGAGCGCATGTTTCTCCTCGCTGAGCAGCCGTCGGTGGAGATGCGCTTTAATCCATGGCGCTCTATAGTTCCGCTGCTTGGGGTCTGTATTACTCTGATTACGCTCATCGCCAGGCGTTGGGTGACACGGCCGATCATAGAGCGTACAGTGGAGGGCACGCTTTAGGTGGTGTTGACTCTATTATGATCGAAGGTTCGCCGGCAACGCAGATACCTCGCGCACGGGAGTATGCTCTTCGCATACTTGAACGGGTCCATAACGATCGTGCCTATGCCTCACGGATTTTACCTTTTGAAGGACAGGAACTGGATCCGTCGGCGCGCGCATTCCTGCAGCACTTGGTGAAGGGAACATTGCAATGGCAAGAGGCACTTGACGCCGTCGTTGCACGCTACCTCACGGGAAGTAAGGAGACGGTGCCAGACGAAGTAAAGCTTATTCTTCGCCTCTCCACCTATCAGCTGCTTTTCCTTGATCGCGCACCACCGGCAATTGTCGTTAATGAAGCTGTAACGCTTACCAAGAAGCGCAAGTACTTTCGCTTCTCGGGGCTCGTGAATGCGCTTCTGCGTAAAGTAGCCGCGCAGAGGGCCACATTGCGCAGCGAATTATACGGTGAGGCAGCCACTCCGGAAGGACTGGCACTTGCCACAAGTCATCCCGAGTGGCTCGTGCGCCGTTGGGTGGAGCGCTGGGGGTTTGAGGAGGCAAAAGCACTGTGTGTTTGGAATAATACCCGATGGCCGATCACGGTGCGAGCAAATGCGCTAAAGACTGATTGTCGATCTCTTGCTGAGCTGCTGTTGTCTGAAGGAGTAATGACCGAAGGCTGCAAGTACTCATCCAGTTGTCTCAGGGTATTGCATAAGAATCGTGATCTGCGCTGGGAGGATCTGCATTCTTTCCAAGAGGGCTTGTTCATGATCCAGGATGAAAGCGCGGCGTTGGTCGCTGAGCTGATGGATCCGAAGCCAGGTGAGACAATAATCGATTTATGCAGTGCGCCCGGGGGGAAAACCACCCACCTCGCAGCGCTCATGAAGAACGAGGGAACGATTTACGCAGTCGATTCGCATGAGCATCGGCTTGATTTAGTGCGTGAGAACGTGGCACGGCTGGGGGTTACGAATGTAGAGTGCATCGCGGGGGATGCGCGGACTGTAGTGCTGCCAGGTCCGGTGGATCGAGTCTTAGTGGACGCGCCGTGCTCGGGTTTGGGAGTTCTGGGGAGAAAGGCGGAGATTCGGTGGCGTATCGTTGAGTCGGAACTGAACGATTTAGTGGCTTTGCAGGGGCAGCTCATGAGGAGAGCGGCTGCGCTCGTTAAGTCAGGAGGACGGGTAGTGTACAGCACCTGCACAATCGAGCCTGAGGAGAACGAGGGGGTAATCGACGCGTTTTTGAAGGAATGTCCGGAGTTCGCCCTGGTTCCTTGCTCTGCATTGGATCCCGCATTGCGTACAGAACGAGGATTCTATTTTGCAATTCCTCAACGAGTCCGCATGGCTGGGGCCTTTTGCGCAATTTTGGAGCGAAAGAGCTGAGTGTACGGCAGTACGCGTATGCGTGAATGGCGTAGAAGCTTCGGTGCTGTCGGAAGAATTACGATATAATAGATAGATATCTCGAACCCTTCGTGCCCGCATGAGGTGCTCGAGTTTTGACGGTTGATTGCAATCGCGCCTTGTTCGCGAAGGCTTCTATGTTCCGCATTCTTCTGGTGGCGAGTTTATGTCTCCTCTCGGGGTGCTTCACCATCCCCATGGGGACTGACTACGCGGGGCCTGAAGCGATGCCCGCTGAACTTGCTGCGTATTACTCTCAGGGTAGCTCCTATCAGCGCTTTCGCGAGGTTCCAATTGAGGACGAGAAGGATTTTGTAATCAAGCGTATCACCATAGAAAGTGAATTCGGTACGGCTTCGGTTGACTATTTCGAGCAGAAGTATCGAACAAGCGATGAACTGATTCTCGTATTCCCGGTGCTTGGCGGCAAAAACACCATTGCGCATTATTTTGCCGACTATTTCGCACGCAACGGGTATGACACGGCGATCGTGCAGCGCAATGAAGAGTTTAAGAATCCGGATAATTTCGATCAGATCGAAGAGGTGTTGCGAAAAAATGTGGTGCGCGATCGGGTAGTATTGGATCTGTTTGAGCGAGAGTATGGGAAGAAAAAGTTTGGTTCGTTAGGATTGAGTCGTGGAGCGATTAATGTGGCGATTACGGCCGGAGCAGACCCGCGCCTCAGGTATAATGTGCTTGCGCTCGGAGGGAGCGACCTTCCTGCGATGTTTAGGGACTCCAACCAAAGACGTATTCAGAAGTACATCCACTACGTATCGGAGAAAAAGAATATCTCTTCGGATCAGGTAATTGAGCTGTTGCGTGAGGAGATAAGAACGGATCCGAAGTATTTGGCGCGCTACATCGATGGGCGTGACACGCTGATGATCCTGTCGTTGTTCGACCGCACGGTGCCGGTCAAGTATGGACGCAAGCTTCGCAGGCAGCTTGGGTATCCGAAGACGATATTCTTGCCGGCGGACCATTACGTGGCGTTGCTATATACGGGACTGATTAAGATGGCGGTGTCTGATGATCCGGCCGCGCGCGGACCCTTTAGCGGAGCCTTCGTGGAGAGCGAGGCTTTGGACTTTTTCAATGAGAAGTTTGACCGTCGAAGAACGCTCTATCGTAAGTACATCCGTCCTGTGCTGCACCTTCCGTTGGATCTCGTCGGCCAAACCGCCGATGCCCTGTTCTAAGCGCGCTCTACTTTGGGACACCCATAGATCTATCGCGCTACTTTGGGACGCGCGCTACCTTGGGACACCCATAGATTTATTGGAAGCATGGTGGACCATTGATCTCTTGCCCATAGAGAGTTGGGGGGTACGTTACCTTTGATTGTAGTTGGGCTGATGTTGAGAGGAGGAATGGAGGGGTGATGGGTGTGAGTGGAGCGAGATACGTGGATGGGTACTCGAAGAGGGTGATAGTTATTGGCGAGTTTTAGATGAAGGCTTGTCTTGCTGATCGCATTCCATGGAACCACTGCTGACCAGTATGAGAAGCGAGGGATTTGAGGGCATCGGCGGAGCCTAAAGCTCTTGGGAAGCGCTTTCTAGGTGGGAAATGGTATCGATCCATTGGTCTGGCTTGATCTGTAGCCGGGTGAGGATGTCAGCAGTGTCTGAGGGGATGTGAGCTTTACCGGCAATGAGGGCGCGGCCTGTGGTGTCGACGAGTTTGAAGTAATCGATGGTAGTGAGAGTGCCGCCGGTGAGCTCTTCTATCGGGATGAGATCAATGAGAGCGGGGGTAGTGAGTCGTGTGGCGGAGCGAATCCTGTCCTGAATTGCGGTGAAGTCACTATCCTCTGGAGTGGTAGCGATACCTGCCCGTACCGGATTTAAGTCTATATAGGCACTACAGGCCAGGATTCCGTTAGTCTTTTCAACTTTTTGGCATTTGAAACGCCCCTCCCAGAACCGTCCTGTGCACTCATCCTCCTGATTGGAACGTCTTGCGATTGGTTCACAGAGGCAGCGGGTTAAACCAGCTTATATTGGAGAGCCTTGCACGATAGAGCTCGACCAGCTCTTGGTTGCCAGCGATGAGGGAGATTTCAAAGGCTTCATCGGCCTCCCGGTCCTTTTGGCGTTTAGGGAAGAGGGCTCTCCAGCGTCTTGCTACCTCCTCAGAGCTCCAGAGAGCGGCTTTATCGGGTCTGTTTCGAATAAGGGTGTGGAGGTGGTTTGACATCACCACGTAGGAGATAAGCTCTATAGAGAATACCTGGGTGAGGAAGCCGAGCCGGTCTTTAATCCACTGCTTTCTGTGGTCAAATGAGCGCTTTGAGACTGGGTCAACTCCGCACAGGTAGGCTCTGCGGACACATCGAGACATGCAGTGGTATGTACCCACTACCTTCGGGTCAAAAATGCGTGAGCGTGCCTGCCCCATGCCTATGTCCTCCTCTACATCTATTCTCGGAGGGTGCGAGCAGAAGTTGCCTCGTCCTATGAAATTCTATGGGTGTCCAGGACTAGGTCTTCCAGGATTAGGTCTCCAGGATCAGGTCCTGAAACTCTGTGGGTGTCCAAGTTCGAGATCTGGGCGCTCGTCGTGCGGTTATTGGGTGTCCATTTTTCGGAAGTGGGAGAGGGCGGATTTGAGATCGAATAGGGTATAAGGCTGCTCGGCTGCGCGTTCGCCATGACTCTTCGCATTGTTTACCCAAAAGCGCAGATGTATCGGGTCATAGACCACGTTTTGGAAGTTGGATGCCATCGCAAACTCCGGGATGAGCTTATCCATCAACAACTGAGGAGAGATTTTGCCGCGCTCCTCAGCGAGTCGCTGTGCCATCCGTTCATCATAATGTCCACCATACACGATGCCCGGTATCGGCGGCATCGTCTTCTCTGTGTCCTCCACGGCGTCGCCTGCTTGAAAGACGAGGAAGCGATCTCTATCGCGCACATACAGCTCAGCTTGGCGGCTTTTCCCATCACTCATTAGATATACAAATGAATTGGTGCCAGGACTCCCCTGGATAATATTTCGCACTTCCGGAAGACTCTTGGCATACTGCATCACCTCACGCAGCAGAAAGGGCATCGGCTTGCCACGCAACGTTTCATTGGGTGGATCGCCGTAACCCATCTCACCCAAGGTAATTCCCTGCTCATTCATTCCTGAGACAGCACCGAGAAAACCAACCCAGCCTATGTTGCAGTGCGCGTACCCCTTGGAAGGTACATTCACCGTTATCAGAGGATAATCATGCAGCTTGGAGATACGATGGAGGCCCCAATCGAGAATACGTACTACGTACATGCCACCATCAACCGTGCTCTCCGGATGAGCGCAAAGATTGCTGCACGAGGTCCCCCATTCACTCTCCGGGATCCCCTTGAACATTTTCTTGGCTATATCCCTTAATTTCTTCTTGCCACCCCATTCACTGACTGACGGAAGCGCGTGGAAGTGATGCACCACATCCAAGGGGAGCTTTGCCCCATGGGCCAGTCCATGCATCTCGTCCACGTACTCCTGCGGGATAAAAGGCCGCAAACGCTCGTAAGCCTCAGCGAAGATCTCAGCGCTGTAAAACTTTTCGACGGCCTGCTCATACATGTAGAGAATGTTCTCCCGCACTTCGTCACGGAGTAGCGCACCTTGCTGATATCCGCGCTCATATCCATCTCCCGTGACGAACAACACTCTGATACGGCCATCATCAGTCCACGTCGACTGCGCACGCCCTCGAAGGGCAGCCTCCTCCAACGCGTCTTTAAATCGATCACTCCTCAATCTGTAATGTGTGAAATCAATGCGACCGAGGACACACCCGGTAAGGGCCAGGGGGAGAGAAGAGGCAACGCCCTTCACAAAAAGACGACGTTTCATAGAGAGGTAGGTAAGAGAAGCAACTCAAGGGCAGACCCAGCGTTTAGATGGGCTATCCAGCCTAATCGATCCATATACTTATTGTACCCCGGAATGGCCCAGCGCAACAGCATCCAGCGGATCGTTACCCCGTCAAGGCGCATCGAATAGGGGAGAAACACTATAAGTGGCTTCAGAAATGCCATCCTTGGCATTTTTGAAATCGCTCCAAGTTTTGACGGGAGCCCCGGAACACCCCATCAAAACAGCGCTTTCACGGCCTCGCCAAGGGCTCGGCCGTGGTGACGGCCATCCGTGGACAAGTGGTTTCATAAATACCTTATTGAAACTGCTTCTAAGCCTAATAGACCTTTGGAATAGACCGGCTGCGAGAATCCCCGTGACATCGATTGAGGACACCCATACTTCGTCACTCCCGCTACCGATCGATTCGGGTGAGCATCCGACTGACACGCAACTGGACCCCAACCGAGAGATATTGCTCTGTCGTTCGGCATTGCGTGAGCAAACCGTGCAGGGCTTCGTCGCGGTTACCCGCCATCTCCTCAAACACCGTGATGCAAGTATCCTGCCCCAGGTTGTTATCGGCCTTGCTCTCGGTAGCCCAGAGCGCCACATATTTACGGCAGGAGCAGCGCTTCTGCGATGGCGCCCCAATCTTCTGCACCCTCTGTTCTGTGCCCAACTTGCCTTCAGGGTGCTGCCCGGCGCCTGCAGCGACGATCCCGAGCTGCAGAGGCAACAGCGGCTATTGGCGATGCTCGATTGGGGCAGCGCCTTTCGTGAGTACGAGATGGAGCTGCGCGGCAGAAGCGCCGAACAACGGGCACAGGAACTCGCGTCTCTGCTGCTTGACCCTTCTCATCATGCACTCACCAGGGTCAGCTACGCATTTCTCAATGACCCCAGTGCGTACGTGAGGCACACCGCAGTAACCTGGATGGTTCGGCAGATAAGAGCCGGGTGCTCTGCTGCCATAGAATGGGCGCTGATTGCAGTTGCGCTCTGCTTGAGAGATCCGCGCTCACGGGTATTCAGAGAAGAGCTGCTGGCCGCCTCCGCGAAGGCACTAGTGACTGGAATCAAAGAACACGCAGGGGCAGAGGAAGCCCGCCTTGCGGCTGCGGAGCTTGCCTATGCCGAAGCCCTGTCTGCGGTGTCGCCGGCCGATTATTTGGCGCAAGCCCATCGAGCACTTCTTTGCAGCAGAGCCCTTGAGGACGAGGCATTGCCCCTCCTTCTTTCAGGATTCTCCCTCCCGGACGCATTGCTGCGCCGAGCAAGCATGCGGTATGTGCAAGATACCTTGGACCTTCTAAGCGATCGTGGACAAGAGCAGGCGCTTGCCGCTGTGGTCACGCGGCTGGTTGATCCTGACAAGGTAGTAGCGCTCGAGGCGTTTAAAAATGTGGAGGCTCGTGGACGCGCAGTGGATCAGTTCTGCTATCTTGGCAGTTTCATCACTCGAAATGACCTAACACCAATTGAGGTAATCGAAGCTCTTCAGTGCATCGGCAATGCGCGGAGCGCGATCCGCGAGGAGGACGCTTCGCGTTGTCTTGGCATCACCTTGACGCTCATGCGTCACCCGCACCCTCGAGTGTCCCGTGCCGCCCTACGGACAGCGTTGCGCCTAGCCCAGCACCTGGAGAATTGGGCGGGTCAGCTCATCGGGATGTGGGAGCAGGGCAGTGCGCGCATGAAAATGCGGGTGCTAGGCCTCATTGACCAGTGGCAGCAGCTAAGCTCCAAGCCTTGTGCTGCTCGTGACCGCGTATGGCAGGTGATAGAGCAAAGCGATCAGCTCCCTAGAAGACGAATCAGGCAGTACCTACAGCGAGTAGCAGGAGCAGCGATTAAATCGACCTGACGGCCGCGCTCCTTTTCATGCCAAATCGCGGCTAGGAAAAATTCTCACTCTTTTATCTCAGAAACATACAAACGGATCGGAGCATTCGGGGAAAAAGCGCTCCGAAGTAGTGAGCCTACCCCCGCTTTCGTCGATGACTTCTTAGCGATAACCAGCAACGCCGAATGCAAGGCTGATATGAATCGGCAGCATTTCAGGGCGGATGCTTAAGGCTTTGGACAAGGAGGTTTCCATGAAGTCGCAAACATTCTTGCTATCAGACGTCCGTCTGATAACTACTCAGAGACCATCAACGAAGATTCCGCTGCCGGTGGCGCTGTTTGCCGAGCTGAGCGAGAAAGTGCGGGCGCGGGCCAGCAAATAGGCGCAACGCATTTGAGCGTGCGCGTTGTAGGGCCTTGGATGGCCCTATAACGCCTACAATTGGCCTTGCTTCTGCACGGATGCCGCGAAGAAGGCCCCCGCGTAAATCTTGGGATCTATCGCGCAGCCCGACCTGGCCTTTGCGGCAAGCCAGGCTACGAGTTCAGCCAAAGGCACCTCATGCACGGTGATTCTCTCGTGTCCCACACCACCGCCAACGGCGCACTGCCGGAGACCTCGGGCCAGAAACATAGTGACGACTTCATCAGCTAGTCCTGCGACCGGGGGGCCATGGCAGATCGGATCCCATGACTGAGCGGTGAATCCTGTCTCCTCCAAGAGCTCCCGCTCGGCAGCACTTTGCGCCGACTCGGTACTATCTCCATCATCACCGATCAGTCCGGCAGGAAGCTCGATCACTGGTCCGCCAAGCGCCGGCCGGAATTGCTCCACGAGCACGACCTTCTGCTGATCCGTGATAGCAACAATCGCAACGACGTTCGATCCCGTCGAGCGATGGACGAACTCCCAGCCTCGTCGATCACGAAGCTCCAGGAAGCGACCCCGTCCAATCAAGCGGTCACGATTTGGCAATCTCTGCCCATAGAGTTCCTGACCAAGTATGTAGTGGAAGACGCTTTCCGGTATCAATCCGCTCACCGATCTGTTTTGAGCGAGCAGCGCACGAATCTTGGAGCTGGAAATGAATACGAGCTCCTCATTGTGCGATTGTAGGGGGCGCAGCCGATAGCCCGGTAGAAAATCCTTAGCGTCGCTTCCCAGCCGCATATAAACAAGAAAAGAGACTGAACGTTTCAGTTCCTGCGGGTACTTCCATGAGGGAAGATCTGCAATAAGCTCTGATCCAATAGCAAAATGGAACTCGCACTCCGGATGGCGTTCCTTGAGGTACTGGATAAGCAGGAACGTGCTCTCATCCGGGACTTTCTGCTCGATAAAGGTGTAGTTCAATCGCACACGCGGGTCCGTTCCAAAGGCGATCCCGACACAAGCCTCCAGCATGCGCACTCGATCCAACACCGGTGCCTCGGCAGACTTTGATCGAAGGGGACCTGAGGGCAGTACCCAGACTTCATCAATACCGGGCTCTGCCAGGAGCTGGGTGATGAAGGTCAGATGGCCGTTGTGGGGGGGGTCAAAATTCCCGCCGTATAATGCAACTGTCTTCGCCATAGCTGTGCTTCACTCACCCGAACTGTTGTTTCTCTTGGCAGCACCGTAGTGCACCCCCTCAAGCTCGCGAAGCTCCCGCACAAATCCGCCGGACAGGATGGGGAACCGGCACCAACTCCTTGGATCAAGGTTGTAGTCCTCAAGGTGGAAGCCCGGGGCGTAGCGCTCACGTTTCCACTGGTTCGCACTCCATAGTACAAAGAATCGCCGCACCCAGCCGCGTAACGTTTCCACAGTATACGCAGACTCAAACTCTGCAGCCACTCGCAAGAATGTCTCGACCACGCCCAGCCGATCTCGAATGGCGGCAGCTTCAATTGCCTGGAGCACCGGATAGGGCATTAAATCCTTCTCATCTGCTTGTTGGGTCGAAAGGGGGCGCAGCTCCGCGCTTGGAGCGAGGGCGGCCACAGTCGCCAGTGATGAAACCCTAAACAGCGCAGCGGGACCGCTGTGTCCAGCCCAGGCCACCCATTCTCTCAAGAATGCCTTATCGATACCGGCAAGTGGGCTCAGTCCCCCCGCGGTATCTCCATCCATCGTCGAGTACCCTACGCCGACTTCACTTCGATTAGCCGTGCAAAGCAGCAGCGCCCGCTTGAGGTTGGCGATCAGCCACACCCCAGGGGCGCGTACTCTCGATTGCACATTCTGGAGTGCCAGGTCATCGTTCTCCCAGGAGAGCTGACGATGAATAGACCGTTCGACCATGCTCGTGTAGTCCCTTACCAGTGCATCAACTTCGAACTCAACAAAGGTACAGCCAAGTTCTCGCGCAAGCACAGCTGCACTCTGTCTGGTCTCTGGCGAGTTGTTGTGTGTGCCCTGGAATACACAGGTTAAAAGTTCCTTCACCCATGCATGGGGTGATGGGTCCCTATGTACGAACGCCAGGTGTGGATACATGACTGCACGTTCCTGATCCAGTAGCTCTTTGGCCATTCGATGTATCGCGTATGCACACAGGGCGGCAGTAGCGCTGGAATCTGCACCTCCGCTTAGCGACACGACATAGCCATGCGATCTAGATTTTCTCATGTAATCGAGGAGTCCCAATGTGACGGCCGCAGTAAACTCCTCAAAGGGCGATTCATAGGTTGTAGGGTTGCTCTGGACGCGGGCCCCGCTTCTTGCGCTCAGCCGGGGGCACTGCATCGGAACAGCTAAATGAGTAGGTGGAGCAGCTCTATCCGGTGTCTCGATAGTAAGATCGGCGCTGCAGAGCGATACCTCGGACAGGCTTAAGCGAGCCGATTCGGCCAGGAGAATGCCCTTATGTCCGATCAGACAGTGACCATCGTAGATGATTCTTCCGGCCTCACAGCCCAGGAGATTGGCATACACGTAGGCAGTCTTGAACTCTTGAGATGACTTCAGTACGAGTTCACGTCGTTGCGGGTACTTCCCAATCGCAAAGAAACTTGCGCTCGGATTAAGCACAATCTGCACCCCTAACTCTCGAAGTCGCGGGGCGGGTCGATCGGTCCTCCAGCATTCTTCGCAGACCTCGAATCCGATCCGTATCCCATCGAGATCGAAGACCAAATCGCCCAAAGGAATCTCTTGACCGGCCACGGAACAGACATTCCGCGATCCTACCTCCCAGGGAGTGAACCAGCGCGGCTCATACTCAATCCCCTGTCCCGCCAAGGCCGACTTAATGCGAAAGCCCTGCAGCTTCCCATCGGCTACCATCGCCACGGCGTTCCAAAAACGCCCCTCAAAATGAAGAGGCAGCCCGATGGTGGTAACCAAACCGGAGGTCGCGGGCAGCAGTTCAACAAGAACGGCGAGCGCTTGCTGGCTTGTGCTTGGACTCAGAAACCGATCCTCACAGCCGTACCCAGAGAGGCAAAGCTCCGGAAGACAAAGTAGTGTGACATCCGCCGCACGGGCCATGTCCCAGGCGTTCTTGATGCGTCGTGCGTTTCCGTCCCAATCGAGAGGGGTCTGATTAAGAGCGGCGGAGGCTATGCGAATAGACTTCATAGGCCCCCGATCATGCCACGGAGTGGCCGGCAATAGAAGTGAGCCCTTAGCCCGAACGTCGCGTGAGCCACTCTACGATCTGGCATGAAAGGCCCGCCATTATGCACAATCGCGGGCGGGCACGCTTTCGCGTTGCTCGCCTGTGCACCCCATAGTAGCGTTCGTCAAAAGTCAAAAGGTATGTCCACTGTCCTCTCAACACTTGCCTCCCGGCGTATCGCGGTGACCCTGTTTTTGGGGTTCTCTTCGGGTCTTCCCTTCCTTGCGATCGGCAGTACGCTCCAAGCCTGGTTCACCGATGCCGGTCTGGATCTGGCTCTGATTGGCGCACTGGCCCTGGTAAAGATCCCCTATAACTTCAAATTCCTTTGGGCCCCCCTCATTGACCGTTACACCATCCCGTGGTTGGGACGGCGGCGTGGGTGGATGGTGATTACGCAATTGCTGCTGGCTGTTCTGTTTGCGGCCTTAGCACTGCTCAACCCCGGCCAGCACTTGGCATTGATTCTTTGCCTGGCGTTCCTGATAGCGTTTGTGAGCGCTACACAGGATATCGTACTCGATGCCCATCGCCGGGACTCCCTGCACGATGAAGAGCTGGGGCTCGGTTCGAGCCTCTTCATTAACGGCTACCGCATCGGCATGCTGCTGGCAGGAGCTGGTGCCCTGTTCGTAGCCCAGGTGGTTTCCTGGCCTGCCGCCTATCTGATGATCGGGGCGGCAATGGTGGTGGGCATTCTTACGACCCTAATCGCACCAGAGCCGCCATCTAGCGCGCATGCCCCGAGTACGCTCCGGCAAGCCATCGTGCTTCCACTAAAGGATTTCTTCGTCCGGATCGGCGTAAGGCAGGCCCTCGTTATCCTGCTCTTTATCTTGCTCTACAAGCTCGGGGATTCTCTGGCCGCGACGATGACCACGCCGTTCATTCTGAACATCGGCTATACAAAGATTCAACTTGCCTCCATCGCCAAGACGTTCGGACTCGCTGCTACCATTGCGGGCGGACTTATTGGCGGTGTGTTAATGCTACGGCTTGGCATTGCAAAGTCACTCTGGATATTTGGGGTCTTACAGGCGCTTTCGACGCTGGGATTTGCACTGCTGGCGACGCGAGGGGTTGAGCCCATGACCCTTACCTGGGTTGTAGCGTTTGAGAATCTGGCCAGCGGCATGGGCACCGCTGCCTATGCGGCCTTCATGGCCAGCCTCTGTGATCGGAGTTTTAGTGCAACCCAGTATGCGCTGCTCAGTAGTTTCATGAGCATTCCCGGGACATTCCTTGCGGGGTTCTCGGGAATTCTGGCAGCGTCGGTGGGCTGGCCCATTTTCTTTGTAGTGTGCACAGCCCTGGCGGTTCCCGGCATGGTACTGCTGTGTGTTATCGCCCCCTGGAGGAATTGAATCCAAGGATTGGAGGTGGATTGACCGGTTCAATCCATGTTGGAGGGTGCTGCACTAGAACTCCTTTTATAAATGGCCGTCCATGGCCATCTAGAGATCGCTCCAAGCTCGGCGCGGGGCCCGAAACGCCCACGCCTCGCTCCAAAACGCCTCCGGCGTTTGCCGCGCCATCCTTGGCCCAGCTAGAAGCCATTTAAAGAATAGCCTCTAGGTAGGGACCGCCTGAAAAGCACCTGTTTGGGAGGAGGCATAGGGATTTCTCTTATCCAGACCGGTGCCGTAGCTCAGGTCAGTTAGGAGACCGTCTAGAAGGGGCGCTGCTTGGAGCGCTACTTGAATAGTTGGGAGCCCAGTAAAAGGAACCTCTAGGGCGCGCTAGTGGTATCCTTGAATTCATGTTGAAGTCCTGGAGCAAACTCGGCAGGGGGCGGATTAGTGGACGGTAGTGGGGCTACCTGAGGTATTGATATGGCAACGAAAAGAGTATCAGAACGCGGTTGTTGTTTAGTCGAGTACGCGATGCTCATCGCCGTAATCGCAATAGTGAGCGTTTCCGCTGTCGAGAGTTTTGGTTCATACGTAGATTGCCGGTACAATAAGAGCCGTGTTGCATTCAACGAAGCAGGTGGCGGCACAGAAGGCGCGGAAGGCTACATGTGCTAGCCGCGATCTACGGCTCGAAGCACGGTTCATTTTTGCGACATTCTCAGGGAGCTTTTGGCTCTGGTTTCACGATGTGAGCGACGGTGATTACTACCACCTGTGCACCGCCTTCGGCGTCCGTGTCGCTGGTGGTGATATCTCTGTCATGCGGGGAGATTATCTCTCGCATCTTCTCATGAAATACCTTGCCCTCTTCTCGAATTTCTCGTCTTAACGGTTCCATCGATTTCAGCAGCACGTTGTCATAGGTCGTGCGCAGATGCAGGTTGCGCTGTTTGCCCGCATGTAGGTTTTCTTCCACTGCACCGCACATCGTGTCCACATTGCGCGCCAAGAGATCGAGGCCCTTTTGTATATCGGAGGATCCCCACGCCACGACCTCCTTGATCCGGACCATGTCATTCCTGCGCTCGACGGCCCCCGAGCGTTCGAGTTCTGCCAGTACGGTCGAGTATCCAAGGTGAGCACTCACGGACGCCACCAGCTTCTCGAACTCGTTCTTGGTCCCCGTGCAGGTCAGCGGGCGCGGACGGCCGCGGGAGTCCTGAAAACGGCGGTCACGTTCCCACTGGCCCAAGATCCGCGAGACTACGTTCAGAGCCAAGGGTGGAAGTTCGTCGGGACTACGGTTGCATTCGAGAATATCGTTCCTATTAATGCCGGTCATGGCGCTCACGCGGCTGGTGTTTGTAGGAAGCTTCTGGGTTCTAAGTTCTGCTTCCGCAATCAGAATATACTCGCGCTTAAGAAGGGCGCAGAGTTCACGAAATGCGAATCCCTGGCGCAGGGCAAGGCGCAACAAGGGGCGAAAGAGGCGACGCATTACTGCGTCAAGGGGTCTCGCTTCTTGGGTGCTAGAGGCCACGCGTTCTCCTAATGAATGTAGGTCGACTGGCTACCGACTGGGCTTAAGGATTTTATCGCACAAATTGTGCACAAGGCAGAGAACCATTCCACCACTGAGACCGGAGACGTTACCTCCAGGTTCCCTAGGGAAGGGGGGCGCAGGCCGGCCCTCTCGGGCTCCTCAGGGAGTGCTGTGGCACTCTTTCTGGGCCTCCTCTGGGAGCTCATCCACCCAGGCTCTTAACAGGGTGTAGGAGACGGCCAGGATAATGGGGCCGATAAACAGACCTATGATACCGAAGGAGATTAGACCACCAACCACACCGGTGAAGATCAGCAGCAGGGGCAAGTTTGCTCCGCGCTGTATGAGAAAGGGCCTCACAATATTATCGACACCCATGATCAACATCGAGAACACAAGAAACACGGTGCCCCAGAGCATCTGACCGTTCCAGTACAGCCACACCAGAAGAGGAATCAACACGGGACCTGCGCCGATCTGAATGACTGCAAGCATAAAGATGACTGTGGCCAGCAGTATGGGGTAGGGAATCCCCACGATCAAAAAGGCGATCGATGCGAGCACCGCCTGTAACAGCGCCGTGAGTACTACCCCCATAGCAACCGCGCGCACCGCTTGTGCGGCCAGTATGGTTACCTGTGCGCCACGCTGTCCGCCTAAGCGCGTTGCGAAGCGCATTACGCCCCGCCCAAAGACTTCGCCGCGCATGAACAAGACTGCGGCAAAGATCACTGTGAGCAGGAAGTGCACAAGAAGAAGGCCGGCGCTGCCGATCTGTGACACTATCCAGCCCAAAAGAGATTCTAAGTACGGAGAGACCGTCCGTACGAGCTCATCGCTCCCGGAGCGTGCTATGTCATTCCAACGCACGGCGATGCGTGATCCTACCACCGGCAGTTCATGCAGCCACTGGGGAGCTTCGGGGATGCCCGCAGTTTGCAGGGATCGAATCCATCCGGCCATGTCGTCCCGGTGTTCGAGTACGGCGCTGAGCGCGATCCAGAGGGGAACGATTACCAGGAGTAGCAACGACAGGGTCAGCAGTCCCGTTGAGAGGGAGCGGCGGCCTTTGAAATAGCCTTGCAGCTTCAACATGACGGGCCAGAGGGGGAATCACGATCAGCGTTGCCCAGAGGAATGCGAAGAAAAATGGACGCACGACCCAAAAACTGCCCACCATGAGTATGCCGATGCACAGGACGACGAGAGTGACGCGGGTAACGTCCTTTGAAAATGCTTGGGTGTGTTCCACGAGTATTCCCCCGACTTAAGTAGTGCGACAAAATTTATTGTACCGCCTTCTTAGCATGGATTGTGGCCAGCCTTCGATCATTGATGCAACAGGCTGAATTCCGATCCGCGGACGGCCGCGGCTCCCGGTCCAGAGATTCACCACACACGCTGCCAAATCCCGTTTCGTACCTCGATTACGACCGATCGACGCTTGGAACTGCGGCTTGTCGAGAAGGTCAGCGGGCCCGCGGCTCCCTCGACTCGTACGTGCCGGAGCTGCTCCCCAAGGCAGGCACTACGCTGTTCTACCCCCTTGCAGGACCGCGCAGCCGAGGCGATCGCCTGTCCAGCATCGTAGGCAAATGCGGCCTCAACACGCGGCGGAGAGGCAAAGCGCGCTGTGAAGCGCTCAACGAACGCCTTCTGGTGCGGCGCCAGAGCACCCTCGACAAAATCTACCCACAGGCTCTGCGCACGGTTCTCTTCGTACAGCGCGCGCATGGCGGGGGTGTCAGACGCGGGGAGGAAGGGAGCAAAGACGTGAAAGGTGGGTATGCTCATCAAGGACAGCGACTTGAACTGGACCATGATAACTCCCGCGTCACGAAAGTCACAGAGAGCAAATGCCTGCGGTTGCTTCGAGGCCAGTTTGAATAGAATCGAGCGGAAATCACCTTCACCGGGCAGGAATAATTCCTTGGCGAGGACGTTGAGTGCCAGCGTTCTGGCACGATCTTCGAAGCCATGCAGAATGTCTTCACAGGCTTCATTCTGTTCCGAGAGCAGAACGACGCTGCGGTGGCCTGCCTTATGGACGGCTTCGGCGAGAGTGCTTCCCTGTTCGAAGGCCTCCGACCAATCCTTGAAGGCGAGATCGTAGTTCTTAAGGGGACGATCGGTTCCGGAGGTGGAATAAAACAGCGGAATCTGAGACTGCTTCACTATATCGACAACCGGAAGCACCAGGTGCGATATGGCAGAAAATACGAGGTCTACTCCATCAAGCGCGACCAGCTTCTTCACCCCAAGCACTGCTTTGCCGGCGTCCCCCAGGTTATCTTCGGCCACGAGCTCTAGCAGGCCTGGGGTGGCCAGGTTTGCTTCTTCAAACGCCAGGGTGAGTCCGCGCAGCTGCTGCTCTCCGCTCGATGCCAACTTCCCTGAGAGGGCGAGGGATGCGCCGATCTTGAAACGGCGCGGTTCTTCGGCATGGAGAGCCGGGATGCTGGCGGTGAGAACGAGGAGGAGCGCTAGCCTCACTAGTGTAGGGAACGGAACCCGTGACCTGAAAAAGTGTGAGCAACTGTGGGTCTCCGCTCGCGGGCCATCCGGCCTGTCTTGAGCTCCTATATACTCGTAAAGTGAGCACATAATTCCGAGTACTTTTCCCCACATCGCTGACTGGTTCATCCAAATTTCAGGCTGGGAGGGCGTATCGAGTATTGTTACACTTGATAGGTAATAGAACGCTTCCCCAACTGAATGTCCAGTCTGTCTTTGAATTGCCGATTCGTCAGGGGGGCGATCTAACAGCGCTAGTAGGAACCTGCAGCAGTGGAGACCAAGTTCTCATTTCAACTGAGCGAACAGGACCATTGTTGGTACCTTCACTATTCGCAGTTTGTGGCCGAGTGGGGAAAGCGCCTGCGGCGCCGCACCAACCTTATTACAGTGCTTTTCCTGCTCGCAGCATTGGTTAGTTATCGTGTTATCACCGGAACCGAATGGCAGTTGATTGCTGATATTCCGGTGCTTGTTGTGTTTGTTATCTTTTACCTGGCGTTGTTCAAGCGCGGCATGAAGCGCGAGATCCCGAAACTCGTGAAGAAGCAGATGCAACGCTATGGAGCAAAGGCTCCCGTCGGGGAATTCACGCTCTTGTTGAACGCAGAGGAAGTTCGCGAAACTAATCCACGCGGCATCGATGTTCGTTGTGGCTGGGACCAGATCCGGCGCATCGAGGAGATCGAGCACTATGTAATAATAGCGTCTCGCGCGGCGCTGACGTTTCTTATTCCGCTGCCTGACCCGAATGAGCGGAGACGGTTATTGGAATTGGCGAGACAGTATTGGAATGAGGCCCGTATGAACATGAAGCCTGCACAACAGCGTGACTCTTCGGAACTCATGGGAGTGGTCAAGCAGGGCGTGCTTGGCGGACTCGGACTTCTGATAATGTTTGCAGTGCTGCAGTATGGATTGCAGTACCTCGGCCCGCAACTGGGTCCTGGATTGGCTTTGAAACAGGTGTCGGAACAGCTCAGGATCAAGCGCAGTGAGATAGTAAGTGAAGGCGAAGTGTTCTCGGTGCTTGGCGAGATTGAGAATAGCGGCGATGACGTGATTCAAAGCTATGAATTGGAAGCAAACTTCTTCGACGAGTCCGGTACATTCATGGAACAGTGCAAATATTGGAGTAATGGACCGCTGGGGCCAAAGCGAGTTGCCTATTTCAAAATACCCTGCGATGAGACTTCACCCTCCCGATTACGTGCATCGAAGCGGCATGAGGTACATGTAGTTTCAGCGTATGTTGCCCCTGAGCAACCTTGAGAGGGTTGATCTGCGGTGAGACTTGAGGCCGCTTCCATGTTCTGAGTAGCTTTCGCCGGTTGTCGATCGTTGGCGAGTTGTATCGCCTTATCGAATGATTTCACCGTCAACTCCCGTGCCAGCTGCAGGATGTGCTGAGCGGATTCGATGATCGGTTGTGTATCCAGATGCACATGCATCTCGATAGTGCCTTTATGCACCGCGAGCTCCAACGCGAACTGCTTGCTGGGGCTATTGACGCATTCTCGCACCTCTATGCTTGGAGGGGCGGCATGCTCCGTACGGGAGGGGGTAAAGGCCATGTGCAGATCGGTGTCGACTGTTGGGTACTCCGGCTCAACAGCGATGTACGGCTGGCGCATACGCTTTCCGCGAACGAGGCGCATCAGCGTAGAGAAGGGATCGAGCTGGAATCGTATTCCACAGGAGGGACAGAAACGTGTTTTGACAAAGATGCCCCTGAGGCTTCGTCGGGTACGATCGACCTCGCGGGTATGTCCTCCGCACATGGGGCAGCAGCGCGTCAGGATCTGCAGATATGAGGAGGTGTCATCGTTCATAAGTGGCGTTTTCTTGGACGCCGAAAAGAGGCTTACCCACGCTGCCCCGCACCCCTTAGCTTTTGAGACGGCCAGAAGGTGGAAAACCCTTAATACTTTCTTGTATCGCTCCCCGATGAAGCCTGGGGGGCAGGGCCAATGGACCAGTCTGACAATCGATCTCTTAGTGATTAACTCAATCAATACGGTATAGTTAGCTGTTTCAAGATGGGGCGGGAGGTGCGCAGTTGAATAACGCCATTTTTGAACCGCAGTTCGAAAAGTGCGCACAACCAGCGTTTGAACAGCAAACCGATGCAGCGAACTCCGGCAGCATGATGCGGCAGAAGGCGCAGCTTGGGCGCATTAGTCCGCGGGGAGGGAGATTGCGATGCTGCTTGGCAGGTTGAAATTACGTCGCCGCTCAACCAATCCAACTTCTCACATAACTGGGGTCGAGGTATGGCGCGGCCTGCTTAGTGAGACGCAGGGGTAAGAACGTATCAAGCATCACAGCCAGCTCCCGAGTTTCTCGCTTGCCAAGCGATGCTTCCACCGTTCCAGGGTGCGGACCGTGCGGGACTCCTGCAGGATGCAGGGTAAATGAGCCGGTTTGAATGCCCTTGCGACTCATGAAGTCACCATCTACGTAGTACAGCACCTCATCGCTGTTCACATTCGAGTGGTTGTAAGGCACCGGGACTGCTTCCGGATGGTAATCGTACATCCTCGGCACAAATGAGCAGATGACAAATCCGTCACCAGCAAAGGTCTGGTGCGTTGGTGGCGGCAGGTGCACTCGCCCCGTGATCGGTTCAAAATCTCCGATATTGAAGATCCATGGATACAGTCGGCCATCCCAGCCCACCACATCGAAGGGATGGTGATCCATTACGACTCTGTGCAGCGCATCGCCCATCTTGACTATAACAGGAAAGTCTCCCATCTCATCGATGCACTCGAGCTTCTCGGGCAGTCTGAAATCGCGCTCGCTGTAAGGACAATGTTCGAGTAGTTGTCCGAACTCATTACGGTAGCGTCGTGGAATCTGAATGCGGCCCCCTGACTCCACTACGAGCAACCGGCAATCCTTCTCGCAGCGCATCTGGTAGGTAGTCCCTACCGGGATAATAATATAGTCGCCCTGTCGAAAGGGCAGGTTGCCAAAGACTGATCGCACTATGCCCCCTCCCGCATGGACGAAGATGACCTCATCGGCCATGCCGTTACGGTAAAAATAATCCATGGGCGCATTGGGTGTGGCGAGGCCAAGGTTGACCTGAGCATTCGCAAAGAGCACTACCCGCGACGTAATGGGATCTCCTGACGATTGAAAATGCGCGCTGCTGAGGTGACGCGGCTCTAATCGGTCATCCTCGAGTAGTTCCACTGGCTGTCTGCGAACGAGCTCAGAGGATTTCAAGCGTGTGGGATCCCAATGGTGATACAGGAGTGACTGCGCGCCGCTAAAGCCCTCCGTGCCCATGAGCTCCTCGCGGAATAGGGATCCGTCAGGTTTGCGGAACTGCGTGTGGCGTTTTCTGGGGAGTTGGCCGAGCCGGTGATAGATAAGCATAGTGTTAACGGATAAGTGCCGAGTACTCTGTAGGGATACGCTGAATAAGTTCAGCGTATCCCCAGAGGAGTAACACACCCGTCCTTAAGCGCCAGATGAGTTCGAGCTCGCCGCAGATATGCGGAAGGGGACCGCGGCGCCAAGATTTTATATCATTATATCAACAGGTTAGATCGTTCTACGGGTTGCCCGTCGTGGCAAGAAAAAAATTCTCTCAAGTCTCCCCACAACGGGTCGATATAAGGTGTGTGTGGTAACGCCCCATGGAGGCCACTTCGGAAGTCGCTCAATACGGAGCGATGACCTGCTACAAGGAAGTGGGTTGACCTATGGAAGTCAAGGATGTCTCGCGGGTGGCAGTAAACCCGGCAAAAGCGTCGCAATCTGGTGCTGCAACTCTGCAGCGAAATGCCAGTGTCCTCATCTCAGCCGATTCAAAGAAGGTCGAAGCAAAAGCGCTGGCCGCCGAACCGGCTCCGGTGAAAGTCGAGCCCGCGGCTAAACGCTCGCCTAAGAAGGAATCTCTCGACGCTGTAAACAAAATCATCTCTGCTGTGAATGTTGCTGACGAAGCAACCGCTGAAATAGATAAGCTCCTAAAGAGCGTTGATGGCATCGTGCGTCAAGCTGCGGAGAAGGAACCAACGCCGCAAAGGCTTGAAGCGCTTGAGCGCGAAGCGAAGCAGCTCGTTGATGAGATCCGCAAAACCGCGAGTAATGCGGTAAGTGACGGGGTTCGGCCGCTGCTTGGCGAGGAAGTCGAGGTGCAGATTGAAACACTCGACAAGGCGCTGGACTTGATCCTGCCAGAAGGCGCTAAGGATGGATTCGGTCTCAACGAGATTGCTCTGACCCGTAAAGAAGCGATTCTTAATACTCGAGTTGCGGTCGCGGTTGCGCGCGAACAACTCGAAGGGATTCGTTCTTCCGTAGATAAGACAAAATCCGCGGTAGCCGAGGCATTGTCGGCGCTCGAGATAGCGGCCCAGAATACGGAAGCCGCCAATAATTCCCTGCGGGATGTCGATAAGGCCGCCGAGTTAGTCGGCGACGCGACGCTGAACATCAAGTCAGATCCCAAAAAAGCCTTGCAGTCCTTCCAAGGGTTGCAAGAGCGGTCACTCGATCTACTCAAGTAGTGACGTCACCCAGTTAGTACATCGGCTCCTCCGCCCGGCGCTCTCCTTTACTGCAGAGACTCCTCGTGTAAAGCTATGCACCGCACCTACATGAGGAGAACCCATGCAACGCTTCCTTGGATGCCATGTCTCCACTGCGGGGGGGCTCGCTGCGGCGATTCATAATGGCAAGGCCCTTGAGGTCAACACGATACAGCTGCACCCCTCTCCCCCCCAGCGCTGGAATACGAAGCCATACCCCAAGGGATTTGAAGACGAGTTTAACGAGGCTCGCAAGGGCTCCGGTATTGAGAAGGTATTTTTTCACGGCATTTACCTGATTAACCTTGCCAACCCCGAACCCCAAAAGCAGCACTTGGCCAAGGTCTCCCTTGTTCACTACCTCGATCTGAATGCGCGCATCGAGGGCGACGGCGTTATCTTTCATGTGGGGAGCAACACCCATCAGGAAAAGGAAGAGGATGGATTCGCGCTCGCCGGAAAGGCGATCAATGCGATCCTCAAGGAGTCGCATACTCAGGCGCGGCTTATTCTTGAAGTAGCCGCTGGCTCCGGGAAGATTATCGGAGACCGGGTCGAGGAGCTTGCTGCAATCTTCGAGCATGTGCAGGACCAAGAGCGGGTCGGTTTCGGACTCGACAGTCAACATTTATGGGCGAGCGGATACGATTTGCAGGGGAATTTGGAAGAGATTGTCGACAATTTTGAACGTGTGCTCGGACTGCAGAAAATTTGGGCAATTCACCTTAATGACAGTAAAACAGAGTGCGGCAGTAAGAAGGATCGCCACGAAAATCTGGGGCAGGGACTGATCGGGTCAAAAACCCTGGCCGCATTTATTAACCACCCGAAACTTGCCAAGGTCCCCGTGATTCTGGAAACTCCGGATCTGGACACTCCGGAGGGGGCGTTACGTGAGGTGGCTGCACTGCGTAAGCTGGCCAACCTGTAGGCCCTCCTCCTGGCATCCGTGGACCAGATCAGCCTGCCTTAAGAAGTTATTATGTTTGATACCCTGCAAGGAAAATTAGACGCGGCCTTCAAGAAGATTCGCGGTCGCGGCGTACTCACCCCGAAAGAGGTGGAAGCCGCGCTGCGTGAAGTGCGCATGGCGCTGCTCGAAGCGGATGTACACTTCAAAGTGGCCAAGGACTTTTGTGATCGAGTTGCAGCCAAGGCGACTGGTGAGGATGTGCTCAAGAGCCTGACCCCTGATCAGCAGGTCATCAAGATAGTCCACGAGGAGCTGGTTGAGATGATGGGTGAACAAGCCGTTCCCCTCACGGTAAACGTCGCTCCGCCGCTGATTGTGATGCTGGTAGGATTGCAGGGCTCGGGCAAGACCACGAGCGTTGCTAAGCTGGGGCGGTACCTCAAGCAAGAATTAAAGCGCAATCCGCTGCTTGTTCCCGCCGACGTCTATCGCCTCGCCGCAATTGAGCAGCTGCATACCCTTGGCAAGCAGAACAACATAACGGTGTACGAATCCGCCAAGGATCAGAGACCCACTCGATATTGCTACTAAGGCTGTCGCTTTTGCCAAGGGACACGGATTCGACACGGTGATTATCGATACTGCCGGGCGGCTGCAGATTGATCAGGAGCTCATGAAGGAGCTCCAAGAGATCTCAGATGCCGTGCAGCCGCATGAGATACTGCTGGTGGCAGACGCCATGACCGGACAAGAAGCGGTGAATGTGGCTAAGGGGTTCGATCAAGCACTTGAGATAGATGGCCTGATCCTTACAAAGCTTGATGGTGATGCACGCGGCGGCGCAGCCCTCTCGATGCGAGCGGTGACCGGTAAGCCATTAAGTTCATCGGTGTGGGAGAAAAATCAGAAGCACTCGAGCCGTTTCATCCTGAGCGCATGGCGTCGCGCATTCTGGGCATGGGGGATGTGCTGAGTCTGATCGAGAAGGCGGTCAAACAGGTCGATGTGGAAGAGTCGCTGGCCCTGCACAAAAAGTTAAAGAAAAACGAATTCGGTTTGGACGATTTCCTCTCTCAAATGCGCATGGTTCGCCGCATGGGCAGCATTTCCTCTCTGGCCTCGATGATTCCGGGGATGGATAAAATGATGAAGCAGGTTAATCCGGAGGATGCCGAGCGAGAGATGAAGCACATAGAGGCAATGATACTATCGATGACCCCCGCCGAGCGGGTGAATCCGGCAATAATGAATGGGAGCCGAAGACGTCGCATAGCCAAAGGCTCGGGAACTTCGGTCGAAGAGGTGAACAAGTTTCTCAAGCAGTTCCTCGAAATGAAAAAAATGATGTCCAAACTCTCCAAGATGGGGATGGGCGGACTCGGCCAGTTGATGGGCGGGAAAGGTTTAGGGGGACTTGGCGCTCTTCTCCGCGGCGGCCGGTAGTTGAATCACGACGGGCGTGCTGCTTTGCCTCTGCACGCCGCCTTTCTCGGGAACACAAAGGACACAGCGGAGGGAAAGGGGATGCAAAGATCCTGGAGGAGAATCTGCTTTGACTCCTTAGGTTCCGTGGCGTTGGAAATGGTAAATGAATGTGGCGAGTTCGGGCGGCGGTGGTTGGCTCGTGGCCTTTCTTTAGAACACGGAGCCCACTAGCCCGAAAACTCCGTGAACCAATCCACGATTTTGGGAAAAGTGCCCGCCGCCGCACCGCGTGTTCTGGTGAGGTTGTCGATAGGCGGTGTCTCGCCTGAGCACCTGTGGTGCAAAGGCGGAGTTCAGCTTCATGCACAATCGCGACTAGCGACCCCGATCGAGATCCTTAATCCGCACGAAGCCTTGCTCTGGCTCTACGATCTTGAGCCAGTCGCCACGCTGGTCAACCGCCTTGACAGGTGCGCCGCGAGCTATTTCGGCAATTATGGGGGCTTCCGCATAAGGTTCAGTGTGGACCTCGGTTGAGAAGGCGCGCACCTTCCATTGCATCGGGAACGGTTCACCCGCATCTATCCGATCATGATCACGCTGCACTCGCGATGCCTCCTCATAGTCGACCGCGAAACTATCGTCTGTTTCAAGGGTGGCAAAGGAGTCCGAACTGCGAATCCCGCGGAATCGTGCTTGCGCCTGGGGAAGCAGTTTACGCAGCTCCGCAATTCTTTCTGCTGAGCTTGGATGGGAGGAGAAGAATCCCAACGCATCTGCCACGCCAAACTCTGGGTTTCCCTGTACCCGTTCCCAAAAATCTATTGCAGATTCCGGTGCATATCCTGCGTCTGCCATCAGAAACATGCCGATATGATCAGCTTCCAGCTCTTTGCGCTGCGATTCTGGGTTCACAATCATGGCCTTGAGTCCCTCACGCACCAGCACCGCTGCTAAGTCAGCCGCCATTCCATAGTAGCCGCCCTGTGAGTACACGACTTGACCTGTCACGCCGCCTGCGATCTCGGCCAACATTTCACTCACGGCTTCCTCGGGGGTGGGCTGCGTGTGGCCAGCCAACACATGCCCAATCTCGTGGGCCAGTACTGTAGCAAGTTCATCGTCGCTCTTGGCGACATCGAACATGCCAGACCATATAAAGATAAAATTACCGCGAGTAGCCGCAGCATTCTTTACCGATGCATCCTCGAAAACGTACACGTGCCAGGGGTTATTTCCTGCACCGGCGGCATCCGAGAGCTTGCTCACTAGAGAGCGCGCCCGATCAATGTGTTGATCGTTGCGTCGAGAGCGGATAGCGCTCCGTAAGCATGCCGAGCACATCTTGCCCGTACCGTTCCTCCTCAGCCGGGACCTCTGTTTGCGTGGGGATCACACCGGGAGGGATCGGCGGACGCGAGGCTCCGCACGCGGCGAGGGAGACCGCCAATATCACCAATAAAATCAAACGAGTAGAAAATCGTACCATTCGTGATTAAGCATTCACTGTCTATACAAGTATATTGATCATGGGGAGACTCAGCAAAGGGGCCCCACAAGTGGAGAAAATGAAGATGAAGGTACGCAAAGCCGAGGAGCGCGGTCAGGTTGCATTCGAGTGGTTGCAGAGTGCGCATACATTCTCTTTTGGAGAGTACCATGATCCCAATCATATGGGGTTTCGCGTTCTGCGAGTGCTCAACGATGATGTGATAGCACCAGGCGGAGGCTTCCCCTTGCACCCGCACAAGGACATGGAAATCATCACAGTAGTCCTTGAGGGCACCTTGTCGCACGCAGATAGTTTAGGCCATGAACAGGAGCTAAAACCCGGCGAGGTGCAATACATGTGCGCCGGAACCGGTATACGGCACAGCGAGTACAACGCGTCGCAGACCGAACCTGTCCACTTGTTACAGCTTTGGATAGTGCCACCCGAGAGGGGACTTGCTCCGCGCTACGAACAGAAAGAGGCGCCCGCCTTGCCAGGCGCGGTACTGACCCCGCTTGTCGGAAAGGACCCGCGCGCAGTTATTCAGTCGCATCAGGATATGACCCTCTATCGCGGGGCGCTGGAACCAGGCTCCGATTTCCATTTCCCCATTACCTCGCACCGCGGTGCATGGATCCACCTCTTTAAGGGCTCGGGGAGTATCAATGGCGTTGAGCTCAAGGCCGGAGATGCCGTGGCTCTGGAAAATGAGAATGCGACATTCAGTGCGTCCAAAGAGGGAATGCAGTTCTTGCTCTTCGATCTCGCTTAGCGACCGCTGCATCGAGCATGAATGGGGTGAGAGTAACGAGTTACAGCGATGGTGGTCGGTGCGCAGCTTGTTCTTAGGAAGGTAGCCCACAGGTAGTGGGAGGAGGAGATAATGCCTCTCCCTATCTCGACTATCTCTTGCGGACGATGCTGCGCGCTTTCTTTTTTGGGTTGGAGCAAGCTGGAGTTCGATACCCACGGCCTCAAGTATAGTGGCGAGACTGGACAGTTTTGCATTTCCCTACTTTGAGAAGGAGCGCTAGAGATCTTCACGATTGAGTTCGGTTGCTCGCGCAATAGCGGTAACGCCGCCGTGAGTTTCGACCACATATCTGAGACGAGGAGGCAACACCTCTTCGGAAGCCTCAAGGCAGTACGACGCTCAGGTCACCATGACGACCGAAATACACCCGATATCCTGGTCCGCATACTATTGCTGCTGCGGTGGTCGGCTGGCCACTACGGTATCGGCATCAGTGGGGCTAATCGTCCGATGTGCCTAAGCCATGTCTCTGGCCGGCGCTTGCAAATCAGTCTCAACTTGTCCTCACTTTCCATAATGTGAAAGCAATCCCAGCGCTCTTTGCCGAGCTTGAGCAGCTCTTCTTCCATAGCTTGAGCGCTCTCTGACGCGTCGAGTTCCACCACGTGGTATTCCATGCCGAAGAGCTTCGAGTATTCCTCCTGGGCCCCAGTGGTCACCTTGTCCTTAATCGGCGCTAGAGACTCCACCGCCTTTCGAGTTTCCTGCCAGGCCTTCTCCATATGGGAGGCCCAGTCCGCCTCGGCCTGCTGCTCTGTTGTCGGAGTGGGGGACGCAGCAGTCTCTCCTGATTGCTGGCAAGCGGTGCTTAAGCCAAGGCTCACGCAAATAGCTAACCTATGGAGGATTTTGAGTTTTTCACTTCGGTATAGTACCATCCCGCACCTGCTTAAATAAAAATACATTTGATACATTCAACTTGGCCAGGCCTTCCTTCGGATGACTATTATATATGCAGTTACCCCCCCACTTTCAGCAAGTGTTCAGTGGCGAGCAGATCGATGAAGCGGTAAAGCGCATGGGGCGCGCCATCTCGGTATGGGCCGAAGAGGTGTGGCAGAGTTCACATACTGAAATCTTGACCATTCCGGTGCTGCGCGGAGCTATCTTTTTTTATGCCGACCTGGTGCGGGCGATCACGCGCTCGGTTGAGATCGCACCTACCCGCACTTGGGCCTACGAGGATAATGCGGTGCAGCGTAGCGACTTGCGGATGCACCTGGACGAAGTTCCGGCGGCGGGGAGAGCGGTGCTGATAGTGGATGACATCTGTGATACCGGGCGTACTTTGGAGAAGCTCTCTCAGGGACTTAAAGCAGCCGGGGCGCGTGAGGTGCGTAGTGCCGTGATGGTGCGGCGCATTCTCGACACGCAGACTTTTAAGCCCGATTGGCAGGGCTTTGAGTATCCGGGCGCCGAGTGGTTAGTGGGCTATGGCATGGATGACAATAATCAGTTTCGCAATTTGCATCAGATCTGTGCGATCAGGCAGGTAGGATAACGCGTGGCTACGTCCCGACCGTCTATAACATACGCCATTGACCTTGTGGATGTGTCGAAGGCCTTCAAGCGTAAGACCATACGGGGCGGGTACTCCACGGTGAAGTCCTCGCTGGTGCAGCTCTTCCGTCCCCGACAACCGAAGCGCGCCACGTACACCCAGGTGCTTAGAGATGTGACGCTGCGCATCCCGAGCGGCAGCTCCGTCGGAGTGATCGGCAGAAATGGCTCCGGCAAGTCCACACTGCTTAAGCTTATCACGGGCATCTATCGCCCCGACTGCGGCACGGTGCAGGTGCGCGGCCGCGTTGCGGCACTCATTGAGCTCGGAGCCGGATTCCACCCCGATTTCACGGGCCGCGAGAACGTCTACTTGGCAGCAGCCATGTACGGCCTGAGTAAGCGCGAGATTGCAGAGCGGTTCGACGCCATTGTGGAATTCGCCGAGCTGGCCGAGGTCATTGATGACCCGGTGCGTACCTATTCTTCGGGGATGTTTATGCGGCTTGGCTTTAGCCTTGCCATCCACACTGACCCGGATGTGCTGCTGATTGACGAAGTGCTGGCGGTAGGGGATGCCGCTTTTGTGGCCAAGTGCAAAGACGAGGTGGCGAAGCTCAGAAAAGCGGGGAAGACACTGCTGTTAGTGACGCATGATCTTGAGGCCGTCGAGCGCTGGTGTGATGAAGTGCTGTGGATTCATGGTGGTGATGTGCGGGAGCGCGGGGAGCCGCGCCGAGTCATTGACGCCTACCGCGAGTTTTTGGAGCGCGGAGAGGAACAGCAACTCCTCACACAAGAACGTGAATCCCAAGATGCGGAGCCGACCGGCGGCATTGAAACCGCGACGCCCTGCGGCACCGAAAGCCAACGCTGGGGGAGTCGGGAGGTGGAGATCACCTCTGTGCGGCTCATTGATCGCGGAGCCGAAGAGCGGCGAGTGTTCCATCCTGATGATGCGCTCGACATCGAAATCGCCTACGCGGTGCGCGAACCGGTTCAGGATATTGTTTTCGGCATCGGGATTCAGCGTGAAGACGGCTTGATAGTGCATGGCAGCAACACCGATATCGAACGTGAGCCGGTACCTGCACTCGGTCGGAGCGGGGTGGTGCGCTATACGATTTCACGGCTCGGACTGCTTGATGGCACTTACCACCTCGATGCCGCTGTGCATCGCGCTGACGGCTATCCCTATGACTACCACAAGAACGCGCTCACCTTTGCCGTGCGCTCGGCGCATCCGCAGGTCGGCGTCATCGTGCCGCCGCACCGTTGGGAGTTCATCGTCGCGGAGGCTGACGCTGCATGATCTCTGACTTCGCTGCCTTGGCACGTCATCGTGGATTGGTGTGGGCGCTCGTCAAGCGTCACCTAGCGCTGCGTTATCGCGGCTCTGCGCTTGGCTTCCTGTGGTCATTCCTCAACCCGCTCTGCCTTATGGCGGTCTACCTGGTGGTATTCCAGTACTACATGCGCTTTGAGACCGAGCACAACTACGCTATTTTCCTGTTTTGCGGCCTGCTGCCCTGGCTCTGGGTGACGGGCGCGCTCAATGAGGGCACCTCCTCGGTGGTTTCAAGCGGCCACCTGATCACGAAATCAATGTTCCCTGCCCATATCTTGCCGACCGTGGCCGTGCTGTCGAACCTTATGAACTTCCTCTTTGCGCTGCCGCTGCTGCTGTTGATCATATACCTGGCCGGTGAGCCCGTGCACTTGAGCTGGCTCTATGTTCCCGGAATTATCGTGCTGCAAACGCTCTTGCTCTTGGGTCTCACCTGGGCCCTGGCTGCGCTCAATGTGCGGCTGCGGGATGTGCAGCACATCACCGCGAATCTCCTCACCATGCTTTTTTTCCTCTGTCCGATACTGTATCCGCACGCGACGGTGCCGGAGGCATGGCGCTTCACCCTCGATTGGAACCCTTTCGCCGTTCTGACGATGATGTACCATGCGGCCATCCTGGAAGGTCATGCACCGCTGCTTAGTCAGGTGGGGTTTGTGACCGTGGTCAGTCTGGGAGCGCTGCTCATCGGCAGCCTTGTCTTTGACAGCTACCGGGAGACATTCGCAGAGCTGCTATGACGAATCGACCTGTGCATCAATTAGTCCACACCCTGAGCTATGGCGATGCCATATCGACTGAGGTAATGGCGCTTCGCGATTGCTTTCGTGAGTTCGGTGTCGCGAGCGATATTTACTCTATTAACACCCACCCGCGGCTTAAGGGTCAGGCTTTGGACTATCGCGAGTTTCCCAAGGACTTCGATGGTCGGGTGTTGCTGCACTATTCCCTCGGTTCGCCGCTGAATGACCTGTACCGTTCACTCAATAAGGCCGAACGCACACTCATATACCACAATCTCACTCCACCGGAGTGGTTCGAACGGGTCAATCCGCGGGTGGTAGCGGATATTAAGCGTGGTATCACGGAACTGCCCGAACTTTGCAGGCTCTCGCAGCGCATCCTTGCTGACTCTGCCTTCAATGCAGGCGAGCTGACCCGCTACGGCGTGCGGGCGGAGGTGCTGGAGCTGTGCGTCAGCCCAACCCGCTGGAACGTGGAGACCAACCACGGGATCCGCTCATTAATGGCAGCACGGGGCGGCATTCATGTGCTGCATGTGGGCAGGCTTGCCCCCAATAAGTGTATCGAAGACATCATAAAGAGCTTTTTTTACCTGCATCACTACGTGGAGCCAAAAAGCACCCTGTGGCTCTCCGGAATCGATATCGATACGGAGCTGTACTCATTCGCACTCAAGCGCCTTGTACGCGAGCTTCTGCTCGAAGATGCTGTGCATTTCCTGGGACTCATGGCGGATGAAGAGCTGCGTGCCCTGTATGAGGGGGCGAGTGCCTATCTCTGCATGAGCGAACATGAGGGATTCTGTTTGCCGGTGATTGAGGCGATGAGCTTTGGCCTGCCGGTGATTGCCTATGCATCGAGTGCGGTTGTCGATACGGTGGGCTCGGGCGGAATTCTTGTGCGCGAGAAGCGTCATCCGGAGATTGCCGAACTGATGTACGAGGTTGCAACCAATACTGAGTTGCGCACGAAGCTGCAGATCGCGGGGCGGCGGCGGGTAGAGAATCTCTCCTACCAACACTTCCAAGCCAGAGTGGGGGAACTGTATGACCTTCACCATCGGGCTTGATTTGAGCGCCCTAGACCAAGGGTTCAAATCACATGCCTACAGGGGAATCGGACGCTACGTGCGAGAGCTCTCGCGCCATCTCCTCGAGATGGATGACCAGGGATTAAAAATCCTACCCTTTGATCACACCCACTATCGGCTGCCCGGAACGATGGATAGGCTGCTGCAAGCAGTCCCCGCGGGGCGGCAGACACTGCGCCAACAGATCGCCTATCCGCTGCAGCTCAGCACTGTGGCCCGCGGTAAGTTCAACGCCTTGCATTTCCCCGCGCATATGGATGCGCCGACCTGGTGCGCTATTCCGTGCATCGTCACGGTGTTGGATCTTATCCCGCTGGTGTGCGCCGATCTGTACAAGGCAGAGCGGCCGGGGTGGCGGTATGCACTCGCGCGGGGATTGGAGAATCGGGCCATTCGCAATGCGAAACTGCTATTCGCCATCAGCGAGAATACGGCCCGCGATGTGGTGCGTGTTCTCGGCATTCCGCGCGAGCGCATCGTGGTCACGCCGCTGGGGGTGGATGATCGGTTCTTTGCTGATCCTGGGGATGTGGATGAGGTTGCCTTGCGGAAGTCGCTTGGCCTGCCGCCCGAGCGTCCGATCGTCGTCTACGTGGGTGGTCTCGACCCCAGAAAGAACAGCGCATTGATGCTTAAGGCATTTAGAGAGGTAGCAGCTGCGGCTCGCTTAGCCAGGCGTGCCCCGCCGGTCCTTGCGATGGTAGGACGCTACACTGAAGAGCGAGGTTATCCGCACTTTCTGCGCACCGTAGCCGAACTCGGACTGGGCCCCGATGTGGTGGAGACGGGGTTTTTGGAAGATGCCGCCCTTTTAAAGCTCTTTAGGATCGCCGCGCTTTTTTTCTTTCCCAGCCTTTATGAGGGCTTTGGCCTTCCCCCTCTGGAGGCTATGGCGGCGGGGGTTCCAGTGGTCAGTTCGCGGGCCTCCGCGATGGCTGAAACGGTTGGTGATGCCGCCTTGACCTTTGACCCTGCGAGCGTCGATGAGGCAGTTGCAGCGATGCTCGCAGTGCTTGAGAATCGGGAGGTAGCACAGCGTCTTCGAGATGCCGGCCCCGCGCAGGCAAGACGTTATACGTGGCGGCGAACCGCCGAGGCTACGTTTGCCGGATATAAGCGTTTTCAAGGTGAGCGATCGTGAGTCAGTGGACTAGTGTGCATGAGGTGGAGGGAACCGGGGTGTTTACTCCCCGTGATGCCGCGGTACTGCTACTCCTCGTGCTTGTGGCGCTCGTGCTGCGGCTTGATCCGCTGATCGCGAGTGCCTTCGTGATCGATTCGGACGAAGCGATCGTGGGGCTCATGGCCAAGCATGTGCTGGAGGGCGGCCCCATTCCCACATTCTATTACGGGCAGCATTACATGGGCAGCCTAGAGCCGCTGCTCGTGGCTGCCGTCGGCTGGATGCTAGGGCTCGACAACATCGCCTTGAAGCTCGTGCCGCTGCTATTCTCCCTAGCCCTTGTGCCGCTAGTGTTTTTGATCGCAAACGAATGCGATGGAAAGAGAGCCGGGCTTGTAGCAGCGTTATTGACCGCCGCTGCTCCGCAGAGCTTGTTGGTGTGGAGTACCAAGGCGCGCGGCGGATTCATAGAGATAGTAGTGATAGGAGCCCTGGCGCTTCTCATCGCTCTGCGCGCGCTTCGTGCGCGTGAGGTTTCGGTGCACTGTATCGCCGCCGCCTTTCTCCTTGGCCTCGGTTGGTGGGTGAATAATCAGATTGTGTACTTCTTTGCCCCGGTGGGATTGGCCTTTCTGCTGCGGATCTATCCGGACGGATTGGCCGCGCTATGCTCGCAGTTTCTGCGAGCGCTGTGCGCGTTTCTTGTGGGCAGCGCTCCCTACTGGATGTACAACTTGCAGAACGACTTTGCTAGCTTGGGTATATTGAACTCTGCACCGCCTGGCCAGGTCATGGAGCATCTCACAGGGGCGCTCACGGTGTCGCTTCCGATGCTGCTGGGTGCCAAGAATTTTTGGGATGAAGCCGACCTCTTCCCTTTCTCGACGATACTCGTTCTCTCTCTGTATGCGCTTGTGTTTGCTGTTGCGGTGCTGCGCTCCCTGGGCAAGCTCGGCACAATGCGGTCGCACACCCAGGGTGTGGCTTCGCTGCTGGTCCTCTTGCTGCCGCTTGGCGCGCTGGCCATATTTAGCCTGAGCCGATTTGGTTACCTCGTGCAGGCTCCCCGCTACCTTCTGCCCATTTACGTTGGACTGTATGTCTTGTTCGGAATCGGGGTGGCTCCGCTTTTCAGGCGTATGCCCAGACTGGCAACATCGTTGATGACCCTGCTTGTGGTGCTGAATCTCTTTTCGTCTTATCCGGGGAAACGCGCTATTCCCGGGGAACCGTTTGTGTTTGCCGGTCAGCGGGTGGCACGCGATCACTCCGAGCTGCTGGACTGGCTGCAGGAGCGCGGTATCGCTTGGGTGCGCACGAACTACTGGATTGGATACCGTCTGGCCTTTGAGAGTCAGGAAAGGGTGCGCTTTCGTGTTTTTCAGGCTCCGTTTGAAGAGCGCATCCCGGAGTATCGACTCGCCTCTGCCTCAATCCCGCTTGAGCAGATGCCGCTTATTCTGGTGCCAGCTCAGGCTGTTCTGATCGAGCCGGGGCTCGAAGCGTTGGGCATTGCCTTTTCGCGCATCGAGTTATCAGGGTATGTCGTGTTGTACGATTTAGCACGATCCACGGTGCCGATGCGGTCCCTGCCGAGAGAGGCGGTATCGATCGAGACCAATTTCAATTCGGAGGCTGCGTCACGGGCGATTGATGGCGATCGCGCGACTCGTTGGGGCAGCGCGCATCCGCAGGCACCGGGAATGATCGTACGGCTGCTTACCAATATCGATAATGCGCTGGCCAGAATTAACTACGATCTAGCTGAGTGGCCGCATGATTTCCCGAGGGGCTTAGAGATCAGAGCGCTTGATGCCCAAGGTGCAACCCATACGCTGCTGACCCCGCAAGCGTATGATGGGATGGTGTACTACTTCGAGGGCCAGTCATACTTCGAGTTCTTCTTTCCTGCCGTCAATGCGCGCGCGATAGAGCTTGTACAGACGGGGTCGCATACTCTCTTTGATTGGAGCATCGCGGAGCTTGAGCTCTGGGAGGCCGCGCCATGAAGTACGCGATGGGTCGTCGCGTTGTTCGTGGACTACTGGCCCTCTTCTTTCGCCGCATTATCCAGAGCGGCGCGCCCGTAGTCAGCGAGGGGCCGGTGTTGATAGTTGCAAATCATCCGAACCAGGCGCTCGATCCGCTGCTGTTGGTGCATTTATGGCATCGGCCTGTGTATTTTCTGGCCAAAGCGACCCTCTTTCGCGGCGCACTTGGTTTCATAGTGCGGCGCCTCAACATGCTGCCTATCTATCGCCGCCACGAGACGGCGGACATGTCCCAGAATGCCGAGACCTTCAAGGCAGTGAGCGCCAAGTTGCGCACGGGTGCGGCGGTTGCCATCTTTCCGGAAGGGACAAGCATCGGCGAGCCCAGGATCTTGCCGATGAAAACCGGCGCGGCACGTATTGCCCTGCAAACGCTGCAGGAGGGGCCCGAGGATACGGTCTTGGCCATCCAAGCGGTCGGTGTAACCTATGGGGACATGTATGCTTTTCGAAGTTCTGTCACCCTTACTGTGACCGAGCCGCTATGGGTGCGGCGCAGCGACTATCAGGGCCGCTTCGATTCGCCGGAGGCGGTGCGCGCCATCACTGCGTCGATTGAGCAGTACATTCGCACGGCAACGGTCGACCTCCCGGATCCGGAGCTGCGGCTCCTTACCGAGAAGCTCTCCTGGTTCTACGACGGGCTTGTGCCGGCGGATGACCGGGAGCGCATGCACAGGATAGTTGAGAACATTCTGGCCCGCTCGAACACAGACGTGCGCAAGTCCGGGATCCCGGAGTCAGAGCTAAGAGATTCCGTGCAGCGTCGAATTGATGCGTTAAGAGCATCGATGCGCGCACTAGGGCTGTGGGGGGGTGAGCGGTTGCATGAGCCTCTCACGCTGACCGCGCTGTTGAGCACGCTCTTGGCATTTATCGGCGCGGGTTTGTTCTATATTCCCTATACGCTCACCGGCAGGATCGTGAGGCGTAAAGCCAGTGAGCCGGTGTATGTGGCGAGTATGAAGCTCGGCTTTGGGCTCCTACTGTACGCGGGATGGAGTGCGATGCTGCTGCTTGCTGCTTTCCTGATGGGTGCTCGGGGGGTATGGAGCTACTGCTGGTCATGCTGTGCGTGGTCTTCCTCGCGGTGCACTCGATTCGCGGTATTGGACAGGGCTGGGTGACCATCGCCCGCATTATTCCGCGGCGGGCCGCAGCGTTAAAGGAGATAGTAGGGGAGAGAGAGCGGCTGCATGCCGAGCTCGAGGCGCTGCGGGTGGATTGAGCGGATGTTACCCCTTGTTCTCGACCCAGGTGCCTAGGATGAAGAGGTAGCCGACCTGATCCTTGAGGGGACATGCTCGGGAGGACATTTTCGGGACACCCATCGAATCCCACCCGTGCCCCGTGGACTTGGACACCCATAGACCGTCGCCCATGAACTGCCAGTCATCTCGACTAGTGACCCAAATTGTGGACCTAAATTGTGGACATCCACAAAGCCGGTATCATTCACCTCTGCCGACCGCGGTCACGGCTGGCTACCCTGACCCTAGGGGCGCATTGCATGGGTGTCCCAGTCTTGCGACTTGTGGGAGTAGCCCACCAATCCATACTCAGTCGTAGGAAGGCCAGCATCATCGGATGACAAAGTGAAGCCCCCAAGCGCGCGACGTGGATGATACCAGCCACCCCCCAAAATTTGCGCGACAGCACCGAACGCCCATTCTACCTAGGGATTGATCTTTTTCCGTGAAAGGAATTGTATTGGTGCCGAGCGGAGGTTTTGACCGACCGTCATTGAGTCAATTAAGGAACACTTCTATGAAAAATATTATAAAGAGTACGCTGCAATCATTGATGCTCATAGCGTTTGTTGGCGCGCTTTCACAGACGCCTCTGGCTGCGGCCGAAACCGCCGGTGAGATGGAGGAAAAGGCTCGCCAAGCATTAACCGAACTCTATGCATCCACACCAAGCGCGAAAGTTCTAGCGGATAAAGCAAAAGGAGTTCTCGTATTTCCTGAAATCACCAAGGGTGGATTCATCGTGGGGGGGCAGTACGGCGAAGGGGTGCTTTTTAAGAATGGTAAAGCCTCTGGCTACTACAATACCGCCTCGGCGTCTTTCGGTATGCAAGCAGGACTGCAGAAGTTCGGCTACGCGCTTATCTTCATGAGTGATTCAGATCTAAAGTACTTGAGCAAGTCCGAGGGATGGGAGATCGGCGTGGGACCGAGCATCACCATAGTAGACAAGGGATTGGCGGGGTCAATGAGCTCCACCACCGCTCGTGAAGGCGTATATGCGTTCTTCTTCGAGCAGAGGGGCCTGATGGCTGGCTTGGGACTTCAGGGAACCAAGATCTCGCAGATTACTCCGAAGGGCTAACGAGGAGTTCAGCTGCATCAATGCGGCGAGAAGGGCCTTGAGGGTTCAGGGATACGCTGAATAAGTTCAGCCGATCCTTAGTCTCAAGGCCCTTGCGCCGCGTTGTTGTATGGGCACTCAGCTCGGAATGCCATGGGCTCTATGGGACCTCGATCAAAGGGATACATCAACGCCCAGGATCACTATTGCACTGTCATCTACATTTAAGGCCGTGCAAGTGAGAGTCACCCTCTCATAATCAAACGCGATAATGGGACCTCGATCGAGCTCTACTGATGAGTCATATGCTCTCGTTCTACTGCCCACTATTCCAACTCGTATGCGCTCAAGCACGCTAAAGGTTACCTCGCTCCAACTGTAGAAGAAGTTATTGTCGCGAGTATCAAAATCAAAGACATACTCCAATTCTGAGTACGCATTCCAGCGTTCCCATGAGGCGTCAAAAACCAGACCTGGTGCCATTCCGTGGATGGAATTGAATACCCCGCCTATCATCGGAATTAACTCGATATCAAATGGCTCGGTGAACGAAAACGGCACTCCCAGCCATATCGAGGTCGCATCACGACTTTCATAGTTGTGTCGTGCCTCAAGCATCACGTGCTGGCCTGTCAATGAAACGCTTGGAATGCTGAGATCGTCTTCTCCTGGGAGGAAGTAGTGCTGAAACGACGCATCGAAACTCCATTCGACATTCTCATCAGCGATTGAGTGCTGCGTGAGCGCGAGTGAAGCGACTAGAGATAATATGAAAACTGCCATTATTCTTTTCAACTGAGTGCTAACCTCCTAGCGCAATAGTGACTGACACTAATGCGGCACCGATCACAGTCGTTCCCAACCCCCACGCCCACGCTCGCCTACCAGCATAACGCCCCACGGAAAATCCAAGGGCGAACAGCAGTAGCAATGCGATGGCGTTTGATACACGCAAGGCGAGCTCGGCCTCATTTAAGATTATGAATGGGACTGCCACCGGAAATGTAGACAGAAACACGAGCGTAAAGACCTTCCACGCCGCTCTGAAGTCCTGCCATCGAAGCAGAGCGCCCTGACTCTGTTGGGCGGCGCGGAGTAGGTGTCGCTTGACGTCCTCAAAGGCGGTTGGCGAAAAGCTACCTATCAAAAACTCAGGCAGGATATCCTCAAGCAGCCCACGTGCAACTGCCTGGTCGGTATTACTGCGCAACTGCATCAGGAGAAATCGTTCACGGCCCCGTTCCACAGCAACGCTCATAAGGTAAAAGAACGCGTCAATGATACCCCATGCGAGATTGCATCCGAGTGCGCCAATCAGCATCTCCCGCACATCCTCTCGACCTATGTTGGCCACGCTTAGAGAGCAGGTAAAGGAGAGCACCATGATGAGACCAAAGAGGATCTCCGACGTTCGACTGACGGGGTCGAGTACGCGATCTTTAGATGACTCCATGGCGGAAACGCGCGGACTTTCATTCATACGATACTTTCGCCCCTAGCTATGAGACGGGATCAAGTACAGGGTAAACCCAAGAATCAAGTAGAGGAGTATTAGCTGCACCCCCTTGTACCAGTTCGACCGTCCATCTCCAGCGACGATTGCGGTAAGCAGTACCGACAGAAGGAGAAAGCTTAAAAGCTGCGTGCTGAACGTTAGGTGGAAGGGACGCGGTGCTATCAGATAGCTGGAAAGCACCAGCACCGGGGCCACAAAAAGCGCAATCTGAATGGAACTGCCGAGTGAAATTCCTATCGACAGATCCATCCTATTACGGGATGCAACACTTATAGCAGATAATGACTCAGCAGCCCCGCCCACCACCGCCACGCAAATTAATCCCACAAAGGCCTCTGACATTCCCAGCACCCTTCCCGCACCTTCAGCTGATCCTACTAACACTTCGCTCAGTAGAGCAGCGCCAATAGAGGCCCCTATGAGTACCAACAGGGATAGCTGCATGCTCCACCCCTTCTTTCTTTCATCGTGCGGCACTGCGACATCAGCAGCAAATATTTCGGCGTGTGTTCTAAGAGTGAAGATGAGATAGAGCACATACGTCGCAAGGAGCAGGACTGATACGCCTATACTTAACGTGGCAATCGTCGTTTCACCGGCAACTCCCCGAGGGCCTTTCCAAATGCACTCGGCACCAACAGGCTCACGACAGCAATAAGCATCATACTGCTGTAGAGGCGGATAGAGTTTGGATTGTACTCCTGCTCATGATGCCGCAGCCCACCTACCAAATAGGATACGCCTTGGGCCAGAAGCAGGTTCGCTAAGATGGCACCGATGATTGAGGCACTGACCATCTCTACATAGCCCGCACGCAGGGCAACGACGCAGATTATGAGCTCCGGCGCATTCCCGAAGGTTGCATTGAGTAAGCCACCAATTCCCTCTCCCGTACGTTCTGCGATCTTCTCCGTGGCATGCACGATCAACGTCGCGAAGGGAATAATGGCCAATGCAGCCACAAAAAAAGTAATCGCCGGGGACACCCCGTCCCTGGAGTTCAACAAGAAGCTTATGGGCGTGAGGGCCAGTAACCAATAGACCGAGGGGGCAAACTTATTTTGTTGAACCATATGATGTGCAAGTCGAAGGAGGGTGCGATCCGCAAGAATCGTCTCACGTTTATCAGCACATTTCCATCGCCATGGCCACGTGTTGAACCCCTCGAAGCCTTTGGAGGGCACAATGTGGCGGTTGCCGAGTGATTCCTCGTCGATGGAGGCGACCAAGCTCAGGGTGCCTCGGTAATTGAACAGGCCATCGCTCCCTGAAGGTGCGAGGGCTCTCGCGCCTCTCTTTAGCGTTGACGGATAACGGGCAACCCAAGGCCGCCGTGCATTGGGGTACGTTCAGAGAAGGGGGCTGATCCCCAAAACCACCATGCCCAGAGCGATTCCCCCCGGCGCGCGGACTCCAGATCTCGTAAAATTGAATCCATCATAAAGGGAACCCGTACATCGTTGTCAGAGACGAGAGCGCTCAAGCTAGCCCAGGTAGCTGTCGACTCAAGAAAGCATGCCGGTGGGCGGGCGCCTAAGAGCGGGGAGACAAACCAATGAACAAGCTAATTATCTTCTTACTTGTACTTGCTGCGTTGTTCTTTGCAGCGATCACGGTCGGCTACGCTGTGCTTGGCTTTCCTGGGGCCCTGCTTGGCTTCATCCTTTGTGTGGGACTTTGCGTCGTTGCGGTAAAGGTCATCAAGCGAAGGGTCAAGAAGATGATCTTCGGCGCCTTTGAACTAAAGGGAGCTGTGCTCAAGGATGCGCGGGTGGATATCCACCATGTGCTGCGTACGAATCAACCAAGTGATTGGGAAGCGGAGAATGAGGATGACGATGCGCCCAAGGAGCTCAAGTGGTTTGAGATCGACGCGACCATTACCCCGGCCTCAGCCGCAGGGGAGTCAACGCCATTCTCATGTTGGGACCCGTGTGAGATCGAGTTCGTTGATTTTCAAACAGCACCCCAGGGTTTAGAAGAATACAGCGATAATGACTGCGTCGTCGATCGCGCCGAAATCTTCATCGATGGCAACTTTACCCGTGAGTACCCGGATAAGATCGCCGGCAACTCTCGTGTTAAGTTCGTAGTGGGCCTTCCTGCTCACCTGAAGCGCTGCAGGCTATGTTATTACGGCCATAGCTTCGGAGATGTGACCCTCCCAGGATAATTGTCGGGCAAGGCCCTGTGACGGCAGCCCTGGTTTGAGAGGTGGCATTGACACACGGATATTTTCTGCCGCCCGTGGCTCCGTGTAACCTGGGTACGCTCAGGAGGTCAGTCGCAGAGAATAATGGATTGCCGCCCAACTTCTTTAGATGAGGTAAGCATTCATTTTCAGGCATTTTGCTCGTTTCCATGGGACATATGAGCGATTTGAGGACCAAACATATGATTGATCTATCCGGGTTGAGGCAGGAGTCTAGGCACTCGCTGCACAGGCTCCTTTATCGGCAAGAGTGTCGCGTGTGGCTTCTCGCGGTGGGGATGCTCGTCATTGTTTCTCTTGTGCCGATTGAGGCAGACACCGCGCTTTCAACAGCGTCCAGAATAGCCTATTCCGTCATAGGGGTTCTATTGGCCTTCTGGGTTGGTTACCCTGCACAAAGAGTGCTTTCCCAGTTACGCGCCGAAGGTGACAAATCCGAGAGCGAGCACGTTGAAAGAACGTTTGACGATTCGTGGAGATCCCTCTGGGACTTTGCTCCTCCCTTGATCCTGCCACTGCTGCCGTTTGTGTGCTTTCTACTTTACCGCATGTGGGAAGCAAGATAGCAGATGGCATAGGTTCACTTGTGCCAGAGGGTGGGGGTGTCTTCTGTAAGCGCGGGTGGTTATACCGGCGCCAACTCCGAACCAAAATAACTCACGATATCCGAATGGGCCTTTGCAAGGTTCTTCTCGAGCCAATTTCTACTGCGATCCTCGGCCCAACGAACGGATCGCATTGACTGGAGTACAAGCAGCCGTTTGACCAGCGGAAGCACCTCAGCAAAGTCACCCTGAGACATGCCGTAGCCCCGCAAGAAGGCCTGCATAATGGCCGAGTCTAGTCCCCATGCTTTCGCGACGTAGGCAAGCTGGTGTGCGGGCACTATGACCGAGACAGTTTGATCCAAATCGAGTAACACCACGTCATCCGGATTTGCACCGCGCATCAAGGCATTCTCGCAGCACATGTCCCATTGGCAGACACCACTACGACCCTTTATCGTATAGCAATCCTCTAATGATCGCCGCAAAGCTGCTGTCTGCGCCTTTGATAGAATCCCTTGTTGCTCCCAGATAGCGTCACGAAAAACAATATTTATCTCAGGCTCGAGCATCTCCTGGAGGGTGGAAAGCGAAAAGACCCCCTCCGCGACCATATGAGAGCCGAAACCTCTGACTGGAATTTGATTCAAGATCTTGGCGTAATGGCCCAGTCGCTCCCACACGCGCAGCCGATCACAGTCTGTGCCAATCGGGTGTGCTCCCTCTACGAAGCGAGCGAGGGAGAAAGCCCTCGTATTCTCAACTCCGTAGTCAATGACACGAGGAACGGGAACACCACCGCTGTGAGCTTGCTCAAGACACCAGGCCTCCTTCCTAAAGTGTGCAAGCCAGTCGGCATTCTTGAGTCGTACAACAAATCGTCCTTCTGAAGTGTTCGCCACAATCACGTCAGCGCTCATTCCACGACCAACGATTGGCTCAAGGCCAGTCACCGGCAAACCGGTGGCGCGTTCGACTATAGAGATACTTGTATCCCGCGTCGCACTATCGAGCAGTTGTCTTGCTGGAGTACCGGAGAGGGGAGTGTGCATAGAGAGGCTAAGAACACGCTGCACCACTGTCATCGATGACAACGGTTCAGTCATTTCAAGGTACGCTGGCGGCTGGGCTAGAGGAGTCCGCACCTATTGGCGTTTCCCGACAGGCCGCTGAAGCTCATACTAGTTATGGCAGGATATGAGGAAACGTGACTCCCCATTGAGGCAGTACTGCTGATGGGTACTCTGGCCCGAGAACCGGCTGCACCAGTCTGCAACATGGGGGATTGCTGACGATTCGGGGCCTTACGATCTCCTCGGAGTCGGTGCACGCACCAACAGTATGGTGTTTTGACCAGTAGTTTGCCTAGCCTTGTTACCCTGCTAGTATCGACCACCTCCCGTGGTGGACCTTGTGCTCCCCCCGATCCAACAGCCCCTTCGCTAGGGCCGCTGGCTCAGAGCGAGTGAATGCTCACGGGTTGGCTTCGATCGATCAAAGAGCTCGTTGCTCGCGATCGGTTGGACTTCTCAGGAAGGAGGATCAGCATGATCCTTGGCCGTCAGGTTTCTGGGGCCCTCGTCGGGGACAAGCTTGTCCTCTCAGGGCCGGATCTCGAAGAGGTGAGGGTGGTGGGGTTCGTGATGTCGCGCCTGGGAGTCCTGCGCGACCTCGGCCGGGATCCCGCGGGCACTGCGGTGTGCCGCATTGCCTGGGAGGACATCCACAGGGATAACGCGGCCACTTGGGGCATCGTGCTCCCAGCGCAGCGCCCCGGCAGCGCTCCCGTGGCGGCATAAGTAGTCGTCACTCTGTCACCCGCACACTGCGAGAAATCGGTTTTGGTGAACGAAGGAGGCGTTCACTTGCTCGCAGTTGTTATGATGTGCCAGTAATGAGGGGACAATCTTTAAATTTGAAACGCCAAAACGTTGTCGAGGCTCACTCGTCGCTTTATTCAGGCAGACTCCTTTAAGATTGGGTGTCGAAGATCTCAGCTTGGGTATTGTGACGCTAGAAGCTATTTTTAGATAGCTTCTAGCCGCGCCAGGGATGGCGCGGCAAACGCCGGAGGCGTTTGGAGCGAGGCGTGGGCGTTTCGGGCCCCGCGCCGAGCTTGGAGCAATTCTTAAATGGCCATGGATGGCCATTTTAAAAAATGACTTCTAGGGCCCCCTGGGTGTTTAAATTTCTAGGGAGGGATATGCGACGCATGAAAACTTACTCGTGTGGGAGTGTTTCAGAGCGGCACAGTGCGCACATTGCGGCAATGGCGCTGCCGGCTCTGTGGTTGTTTCTTCTCAATGTGGGCATCCTTTCGCTGTTCCCCAGCAACGCCGCAGCCGCCGACAAGCTGATTGTGGGGGTTTCCTTGCCGCTGTCGGGGGGTAACGCGAGTTTTGGCGAAGCCTCCCGCAAGGGCTTTGCAATGGCGCTGAAGGAAGATCCAAAAAAATTCGACAAGCTCGATTTCCGCTTTAGCGACAACTCCTATAGCGCATCCCAGGCAATTAGTTCTTTCAATAGCCTTGTTTCTGCGGAGAACGCCGATGTGATCTATATGTGGGGCTCTGCGCCCTGCCTGGCTACTGCCGCATTGGCAGAGAAGCGCTCACTACCTTTGATTTGCTTCGCCGGGGATAAGAAACCCGGGTTAAGCTACGTGTATGGATTCGTAAGTCCGTTTAGTGAGTACGCGCGCCCGCTCGCTCAGGTCATTAGAGACAGGGGCTTTGAAAGAATCGCAGTCGTGTATAGCGAGATCCCGTTTCTTAGTTCACTTGCCGAAGCGTTGCGAGTCCAGGTTGAGGCAAGGCAACTCGCGAGCTTCATCGGATTTGCCCCTACTGCTCAAGACTTTAGATCGTTGGTTCTGAAGTTCAAACAGCAGCGCGTTGACGCTCTTGTGGTTTTTCTGCTGCCGGACCAAATCGGTCCGTTCATTCAGCAGGTGAAAGAGCAGGGGATGGCTCCCGCATTGATCGGTACTGATACTCTTACCGATCCGACGGTGCTCGGCGTGATGCATCGTTAGTGCAGGGCGCTCTATTCAGTGACATTGACATCTCGGATGAGTGGTTGAGTGCCTATGTTTCGGAGGCCGGCTCAAGTCACAACGCGTCCTTTGCGGCGAATGCCTACGCCTTTGCCAACTTAATGGCGCATATAGCAAACAAGCCTGGATATCAGAGGGGCGCAGATCTGAGAGATTATTTGAATGGGACCAAGGCCGAACCCGCGTGTGGCAGCTGCAGTTATCATAACGATCCAGAAGTGGGCCAGTATTTCGCATTTCCAGTGGTTGCGAAGATTATTCGAGGAAGCGATTGGGAGCGCTATAGTGTCCCACGGCCAAATAGTGAGGGGCGAGTCGAGTATCCGCGACTGTGAGCCTAAGGAGAGGGAGATGAATCGATCGGTACTATGGGAGCACTTCTCTCGGCGGTGACGTGGAGTTTCGGCTGACTGAAGCACGAAGCCTGCGGGCGGCCGCGAAGCTGGGGCTCTTAGGATCCCCCGTTTCTGCTTGGCTCCCCACACTATAGGGCTTTCTTCTTGGCTGCGGCGGATAGAAGCGGGCCATCTATTCTATTTATGAGACCGCTTCTAGTAACGCCCCACTCCAATGGGCAGCACGAGGCTCACTAACAAGGCTGTGCAGGGCTTGTTGGGGGCACGAACCTCCATAGAGATAGGACGTTGGTCGTGCTGCACCCTAAAGACATCACGAGGGTTCACCTGCACCCGCTCGCGGCCATACTCGACCTCGAATGCACCATCGGGGGACCATAAGATAGATTCACGCCAGTAAGCAGAGTTGTCTCGACGTGCCGGTGGTTGGGGCTGCACAGTGCGGTAAACCTGCCCAAGTGGAACAGTTTGCACTGTTGCGTCAACATCAGCTCTAAATATCACATTGAAGTCTGTAACAGGACCATCGAGCAGCTTTGCCGAGACCGCTGCGGACCCCCGAATCTCGACACTTTGGAATCGCTCGGTCAGAGCATGCGACGTGCCGTCAATATTCAAATGGATACCTGCGCCTGACAGAAGCACTAAGATACGGCTGTACCCCTCGAATCGAGAGAATGGGCCATCTTGGGTCACCTGTGCCATGCTGAGACGACAGGCGAAGTTGCGTGCTTCAAGGCTCGAGTCTGTCGGCAAGCGAAGCAGTTCCGTTGTAGAGCCGCCACTCCATGGCTTTGTTTCGAGCTCGGCTGCTCTGGTCACCCGAAGCACACTCTGAAATCCATGCACTAACATACACCGACATCCTCCACAGCCAGCACCATGCATGAAGAACAACCCGTACCGTTGCGTGGTGCTGGAAACGGTCCAGATAGTAATACCGAATGGGAATCAAAGGTAGATCCGCAGCGGCGCAGCCAAGCGCCCGGAATTGTTGGCAGCGGCAAAGGCTCACCGCAAATGCAGCACGGGAAGTGTGTGAAAAGGATGATTGATACGGCGCGCGCTTAACGGATGACGCGCACGGCGCGTGCAAAGGTTTCGCTCTCAGAGGCGGCATCGACAGCAGTCACCGATACCGTTGCGCTGTATATCCCCGGCTGAGCGGGCGCCCGAGTACGACCGCGATAACGACCCGCCACGTCGGCGCTGCGCATGGGCGTGGTGCGCCCCGATAATGAGAGAGTGACTTCAGAGATGGCCGCAGCATACTCGAGTACAACCGTGCAACGAATGCGTTGGCGTTGGCGTGCCGGCCGCGGAGTACATCGTGGCCGTCGAATCGTGATTGAAGAGTCCTCATCTTCATCATCCGGGGTGAACGCAGCATCGGAGGTGGCGTACGCACCAATCACTGGAGACCCCGCCCGTGTCGCGCCACTACGGTCTCTTAGGACAGTATTCTCAAGCACGCCCGCGGGACTCGCAGGGGGGCTTGGTCGATCCCCTCCGCTAAAATCGGGTATAGCAACACCAGACAGGGCCAGGATATTTCCCTCCGCCTGTGGTCTAAAGTCTCCGTTCTCTGGATCTCGCAGTGCCGGCACAACAGTTGAGACGGTGTTGTCGGCGTTTAACTGGGCTGCATTGCATGTGGGATTGGAGTCCCCACAACCTTGACCATCCCCAACGCCCAGGGGATGCCCCTCGGGGCCATTGTGAACATAGTTGCCGCGAATAACTAGGTTGTCGTCAGTGCGTTGGGGTGAAGCAAGATTCGTCCCGCCGTTCGGCGTGCGGGGCCCATATATTGCGAAGTGCTGGTCGGCGCTCTGAAAGGGCGAGGGATTGAATATGAGATTGTTGATTACATAGACGTTGCGGTTGCCGATGGGCTCGCCCTCGGTGCCGATGCTGCTTGTACCCCAGCCGCCGGCACTAACCCGTGTGGCGCAGGCGCTCGCGTCTCCGTCGCACGATCGCAGCCCATACACGACCTCCACTGTGTGGCTTCGAGAGCCCACGCGGTACAGAGTATTATGAGCGAGCAGGACATTGTATCCGCCGTTCACCCCCATTCCCGCGCCCTCGGTGTCGTGAATGATGTTGTTGATGAACTTGATGTCGTAGGCTTCGTAGTGAAGCCATGGACTGGTCATGAACTCAAAGCCGGTACCCTGGCCGGCGGTGAAACCGCCGGTGCCGCAGTCGTAGAGGCGGTTGGCTTCAATCAGGAGATAGGCAGAGCCGCCCTTCACGTACATGCACCAGTCAGCGGCGTCATGAATCCGATTCCTGAGGATATGTCCATATTGTACGGCGACGAAGTCGATAGCGTTGTCGCCAGCTCCATGGATCTCGGAATCCTCGATGTAGATGTACTGTGATTGATTTATCTTGAGCGTCTCATGAGCTTCGCGGTTGCCTCCGTCAAGACGCACTCCCCTGAGGAGAATGTGGTCACTTTGTTCGAAGTGGAGTGCGTCGCCCGGTGGATCGGGTTCGATGTCTATATCAATCAGATAGAAGTAACGAAGATCAAAGGCGTTGATATCGCCCTGAAGGATGGCCGTGGAGGGTCCTCCTGATGCTTGCAGGATGATCGGAGCTGCAAAGGTACCGTAGCGCGACTCCCAGTAGTTTGGAATGGCGCTCTCGGCATAGCTGCCGGGAAGGAGATTAATGCGAACGCCGCGCGAGAGCGGAGCACCCTGTGGTATGGTGTTCCATGCAGCCTGAATGGTTCGAAACGCGTTGCCTGATGAGAGTCCATCATTCGAATCATCGCCGTTGAGTGGATCGACATAGTACTCATCCAGCTGGGGGGAGCCCATGTCATAGGCGCTGGCAGCAATGGCCTGCGCATGGGCCGACCCACTACACATGAGGCAGAGGAGCACTACGCACAGGAGGGGGAAACGCACAGTTCTCCCGGGGGAAGGAATACACCAATGTCAGTAGTTTCGGCGGAGCAGGGGAGGGGCTTTAGCGTTTGAACCGATTAGGGAAATTTGGGAGAACCCCAGCTCCTAGTTCGTTGGGACTATTTAGTCCGAGAAGGCATTCCGAATCTTCCGAGCAGTTTCATCCAGAGAGGCGCGAGAGGCCATTTGAAAGCTGTGAGCAGCATATGTAAAGCCAAACCCGTCTCCTGACCGTCGAGGGATAACATGGAGGTGGACATGAAACACTTCCTGTCCGGCCGCTTCCCCATCGGCGAGAAGTAAGTTCACTCCTTCGCAGTCAATGTCGCTGCGTCGGATTGCAGCGGCAATTGCCCTCGCCACATTGAACATGTGTGCGGCCGTCGTATCATCTAAGTCCGCCAGTCCGGCCGTCGGCTTGTTTGGGACCACGAGGGTATGGCCGGGATTCACAGGGTGGAGGTCCATGAATGCCGAAACGATATCGTCTTTGTAAACAAAACTTGCCTCGACTGTTCCATTGAGGATCTTTGCGAATATTGTTTCTGACATAGCATTCATTCTCAGTCTGGAGCACCGAGATAAATCAGCCCTCGCGATTCAATCTTTGTGATATGCTCTTACTCATCTGCATCAATCCCGAGCTTCCGATCAACGGCTCTCGAAACCTCGTTCACATCACCATCAATCGATGCTCTGAGCTGGCGATTATGTCTTTCAGGACCCCTAAACCAATCCCCTCCCACATAATCAAGAGCCAGCTCCTTCAGTGTATCGATCTTGAGCGGAGTAATTTGCTTCTTGTCCGGATGAGCTAGCTTTTGAACTTTGGAGAATAGCACCTTTCCACCTACAAATTTAAATCCCTCACCAGCATTAAACTCTTTTGCCATCAGTTTCACGGCACCCTGTGGATCCTCAAAATGGGCGGCCGCCGCCACCATATAAAGGAATCCCTTTGTGGTCGCAGCGATCTTTCGAAGCTCACTTAAGAGCTTACCTTTGTCTGGACCCATTTCTTGCACAATAGTATCGGCCTGATTCTCCGGAACTTTTTCGCTACCGGATTGTACAATATGATCCAATGCTCTATGGCCTGCTCTTAACCAAGGAGCGGACTCGATTGTAAACGACACTGCGCCAAATGTCTGGCGCGAATCAACTTTAGGCATAACCACTCCCTATCTGAAGTTAACTCGATTCGGGTCTCTAGATTAAAAAGTAATCGTACTCTCGAGTGCTGCCAGCGCATGTAACGGTCTAATACCCCAGTACATATCTCAATTACTAAAAATTAGGATCGAACCCGGTGCGCCTGGGATACTCTTTGCTGAGGGGTAGGAAACAATATACGTCATGGTTGTAATTCGACAAATTTCGATGCGTGGCACCAACTCATCAGCCCTCGCTCAGGTGTTTCCTGGGGTGTAACGACCCCAATTTCTTAGGCGCTGCGTGTCAAGCCCCACTCTGCCAAGGCTGCGCGGATGCTGGCGGGACCGAGGCGATCGGGTTCGGTTTCGACATATACAACTTTGCCGCTTTGACGCAGATAATCGGCATGACGGAGCAGCTCCTTGCTCGCACCTCCCACCATCACCACATGAGTCACCTCGGGTCGATCCATTAGGGGCATGTCATTGCCCGCATCACCACACGCCACAACGAGCATCTCTGGGCGGGGTCTCCCCTGGTTCAACGCTTCTGTGGCGACCGCCTCGCTCACCCAGCCCATCAGCACCTCGACGGCCGTACCCTTATTAAACGGTACTATGTCGAGATTGTACTTCAACGGGCAAGCACCGGATGCCAGGTCTTGCGCCAAGTGGGGCATCCCACGGGCTGCCGTGGTTGCGTCTTTTTCCTCACCGCAGACTATCTTAGCCCCATCAAAGGCGCGCTTGGCCTCCGCTTCAATAGCGTCACGCTGTGCGGCCGATGCAGCATAGAAGTGAAATGCGATCTTTCCGGCTAGTTCATGTTGAAGGGCAACAGTGCCGGGCTGAAAATGGATACGGTCCCCCTTGAAAAGCGGATCGTACTCTCTAATCAGCGCTGCTTCATCGGCGCTGAGACGAACACCATTTACACGGAACATAAAGCGCGTGGCTCTGGCCAGCATGGGGTCATAAGGGAACTTGCTACGCTCGATTGTAGCTCCATACTCTTGGTGATCTTTGGGATCGCCCAATCCATCAGCATGAATGAGGCGCGCACCCCCATCAGTAACGTAGGCATCGACTGACGGGCCCCATGCACCCTTAGTGGCCAAAGCCGGTAGGGTTCCGTTGGTAACCCTGTCCTTCACGCTTGGTGTAGTGGCGGTGCCGGACTCAAAATGGCTGCCTGTTACGGCGATAGTGAGTATCCCGGCTTCAGTCGTCTCTCTCACCAGCACCTTCATGTGCCGCTGACCCTCTTCAATTTGTTGCGGGGTGTGTCCGGCACCGATAGCGAGAGTTGAGTCCACATCGCTGGCGATCACGACGAGCCGACCCGAAGTCACCGCAGCGGTAACCTTGGCTTCGACCCCTGCGATCTGGCCTAGGTGGGGATGTATGGCGGTCGATTGAACAGGGTTGGACATACACAGCTCCAAGCATTCCGACGTTCAGACGACGTTGTTATGCGCTTTGGCCTGTAAAAGGTGGCACTGATGCAGTAGCACTTATCTTAAGCAGTGAGAAGTACTAGGGATACGCTGGACTTATTCAGCTCATCCCCTAGGCATTAGGGCAGGCTGTCCGAGTCTGTCCCCATCCGTACCACATCGTCGAGGGGCCAGGCAGACAGGCAATCTTTTGAATCTGCAGTGACGAGTATGAGCTCCACAGTTGTTCTTTGGGCTGATCTTGGTTTAAACGGCCATGCAGGGGGCTGCTGTTATTCCGATATCGCTGACAGTAAGAAGGATTATTCGTCGAGTTCAAACTCCGATTCAGCGTCCGGCTGAGGCACAAGGGTTCTGCTCTGTGTGCCACCGCCGAAGGCGTCCGCTAGGGCGAGGGTGGAATTGTCGATCTGATAGCTCAGTTCGGAAGCAAAGGCTTGTACTCCCGGAATTGCCACAACGCAGATAAAAAGAAGCGCGCAACAATATTCAACGAGCGCAGCACCCCGCTGCTTCCCGCTATAGCGCTGAACGGGTGAGGTTCGATTGTGCTGCATAAAGGTACCCCTGCCACTCTCATTGCCTGTATACATATCTGCTCCAAAAATGCTCATGCTTCAGCTCAATGCTTAATTCGGGCCTTCCTCGGTGTGACTAAACGTAGTTACTACAACTCTGCCGCCTCCCTGCACCTCTTCCCCATTACGGGCCGGCCGTATATCGAGATCGTGCTTTGCAATGAAGGAGCGGATTCTCTTATGAAAAGCCTCGCTCGAGCGATTAATAAAAGCACGTAGGGCAGGGATGTCACTTACTCGTACGTTGTCATACTCGGTTCTCAGATGCGCATGCGGCGGCGATGGTGGTCCGCTCAGGTTCTCATCACACGCCTGAAGCATCGAGCCGATATCTCTCCCTAATAACTCAACTTTATCGCGCTCATTCGCCTTGGTAGGCATAGTCCTCCGGCTTAGCTTCAGTCCATGCGCGGTACGTACCGCGACTCCGCTCCGCTCCAATTCAAAGAGTACCGTACCAGGGCTCACATCATCGGTGACGGACCTGACGAGTCTAGAAAACTCGCTATCATCCCCAGTGCATGAAAGTACCCTTGGCCTGCCCGATTTCCCACAGAAGCGGCGATCTTGCTCCCATTGCCCGATAATTCGGGTCATCAGTGGCTCGGTGCTGCGCAACACCGTCTTCCCCGCACGGAATATCTTGGTGACATCCTTGCGATGCAATCCTGTCAGCACGCTAATGCGGCTCACATTGACCTTGGTGCTTGTGCGCTCAATCTCCTCGACTGCTGCTTCCACAAATGCCACTTTTACTACATCAACTATTGACTGAAATGTGCACTGAGATCGCATACATACCCGAAGCAACGGCTTCAATACCATGCGCAGCAGTAGAATCGTGTTCTCAGAAGTTCTCATACTTCCTAGTCTACCATGAACTCATATACGGGAAGAATTCCCATTTATGATTCCAGGCACAATGTGAGCTTTTGGTGTCTCTACGGCGATACTCTGCGAAATACCCTGATCTATCTGGCAAGGAAAGCACGAGGGATGCACTGACCAATTCGCTTATGGCGCCGCCTCGTGAACATTTGGGACGGTAGAGAGATGCGCATGGCAGAAATCTGGCCCGTTAAGAGATAGATTATGCAGGGGTGATTAAGACTTGGGTTTCCGGGGATTTGTGACAACAGTCACTTCTCGACCACTGTCTCTTCGCCACAAAGCACTGTGGCGTGTGAGAGTACTCTTCTCACACGCCACACAGAGCTCACTCGATGATGTCGGCATCTCTTACGGATCGCACGATCCGAAATCTCCCAAAAGAATTCCTAGGTCTGCGCCGCCGATAAGTCCATCTTGGTTAAGATCCAAGGCGTTGTTGCCGCGACCATAAGCGCCTAAGAGGATGGCGAGGTCGGCAGCATCCACCATGGCATCGCCGTTAAGATCTGCACAAAACGCGGTGCTTCCAATCTCGAAAACGGTGGAGAGGACCATCTGCTCGCCGGCAGGCATCTCTTTCTCAAAGGTCAATCCGAGCTTTTCGGTGATATTCTTGGCGGGAACGCTTGCCACCCCACCTCCGATTATCCCCTGATTCAAATAGATATTGTCGCTCATCCAAGCTGCGCCTTCGAGTGTCGTGCCAGGGACGACCTGATCGTCGACTTCAATGCTCACCTTGGCCGACTCCGGGGGGCCATCGAAACTGAAGTCAACCAGGTCAACAAAAGCGCCCAGCATTGGTTGTTGGAATGGTTCATCGTATATTTTTTCCACTTCGACCTGCACCTTTAGGTTCTTGTCGGAGAAGTTAGAGACTCCGTAGAGCAAGGACATGTCCCCGAGCCCCTCAGGAGTGGGACCCTGCAGCAATTGCCCGTCTACATGCACGCCACCTGTTCCGATATTCTGACTGGCGCTGAATGAGTGACTAACGGAGTCTACTTCAACGATGACCGAAGTGGTGGTCATCGCCCCGGTCGCCAAATCGGTAGAAGTGATATCAATGCCCACGAACTGAGGGGATTGCGCGTGCGCCTGGGCGCTAAGAAAGAGCACACTCGCTGCTGCAACTAATCGAAGGATTTTCATATATAGCTCTCTATTACTAGGACGTTACGTTCGTAGGTGCTGGTACCACTACCAGGCATCCTTGTGGGACCGGCCTGAACTTGGTGTTCAACGCAGCGCCCTCACACACTGCCATTGCAATGAGAGTGCCAGAAATGGGAAAGTTTCCCAGTGATACTGGTACTCAAAATATGTACGACTGGTCTATAGGGATCTTGCGTAGTTGCTCTGGCTGCTTTTCCCGGGATCGCCGCGACGCAGGGACGACCAAGTTGCAATAGAGCAGCAGTTAAGGCGCCAACCTAGTCCTGAGTCTTCTGCGAGTTGGAGCTATTTGTGATCTCCGGATGGCGAATCTGCCCCCCTTTGTTGGCTACGAGTGCCAGGTCGATGCTTGAGGCGATGGCGAGTACACTAAGCACCGGAATAAGCACCTTTCTTGAACGCTGCGCTAACGAGGGAGCAAGAAGGTAAAAGCTTGAAAGTACTCCTAATGACACCGTCAACCATAGCGCAACTTCAGCGGCTTCCTCATGTTGCTCGATCGCTCGCTCTGAGACCCCGCGCAGATGTTCCACCATCTCCTCCGCGCCCTCACCGACAAGGAACGCAGGTACTGCTACGACTGCGGCAAGGGCGAAAAGGCTCGTGGCCGTTCGCTGCATTGCGGCACTTTGCCGCCAAACACCATATAAATAGATAAGCGTGGCAATAGGGACGAGCACGACGGGTATATGCACCAACATGAGGTGTAGGTGTGCGGTATTCATAGGGATGCTCCTGTACTCAAGAATGTAGCCAAGAGGTAGCATAGGCATTGTGTCCACCTTCTGATATCGAGCAGGTGTATGACCGCCTCATATGGGTAATGTTGTGAACGGGTTGGCGATAGCAAATCGGACAAAAGTACTATGAGTATTGAACGTCTGTCAGGAGCAGCGCTCTTAGTCGTGGGGGTGCTGTTGGCCGTGGATGTACGGGATGACCTTCTTCACGGATCCGACTTCCTGCATGTCGCCGCTGAGGTCATGGCTTTCACCATATGCGCCGTAGTGCTCGGCTGGCAGGTGGTGGGGGTGGTACGGCGATGGCGTTCGGACGCTGTGGCGATGGAAGGGCGGGTCAAGCATCTCGAAATAGAGCGGGATGCGTGGCGCACCAAGAGCAAGGAACTCCTCGCCGGGCTTGGGAGTGCTGTTGATGCCCAGTTTCGACAGTGGGGGCTCAGTGCAGCTGAAAAGGAAGTTGGCCTCCTCATCCTCAAAGGGCTCTCGCACAAGGAGATCGCAACGCTGCGCCAGTCGAGCGAGAGGACAGTACGCCAACAAGCCGCGTCGATCTATGCCAAGTCGGGGCTTGAGGGTAAAGCCGGCCTCGCGGCATTCTTTCTGGAAGATCTATTTCTCCCTAACGGCTAACCAGCGCATTGCACGAACCAGTCCCCGCTGTGGGGAAAGGTGTGCGCCTTCATACAATCAGCGGGCTAGATCGATTCCAAAAGCAATGAGTTTTGCCGGCCTTGACCTCCCCCGACAAAGGTCCAATGGTTGCCGTTGTGATGTACGGCGCTCCAACGGATCCTTACAGGTAGCCCCATTCCCGCACCTCCGGAACTTGGTACGGCCACTCATGGTTTTCGTATTTGATGCGGGGACGTTCAACCACCGGTCGATTCGGCTTGCTCGGTTCGTGGGAACTGTCTTCCATAGGTGTGCCGCGTTCCCCAACTCCGATGCGGCTTTGAGCTGTTGGATTCGCTCTACCGCGCATCCATGAAGCAATTGAGTAACGACCCCTCGTCAGAATAGACCTCTGATCCAAATAGTCCATGATATGCCCCTCCTGTGTTCCCCCGCGCGGTGCCATGCTCGGAGTGCGCTCAGGCCGCTTTCCGTCCTGAAGGCCCAGCATAGCCCCGTTGACTCATCTCTCTGCCCAATAAAAATTAATGTACCACGAAAGCGCCGATAGCTGAGCGAATTCTAGCTAGCGCCATGTTGATTTTTGTTGAGCGGACCGTGTGGCCCCCTTGTTTCATTGAGCAGAACCTGAGAACCTCGCGGGCATGCGAGTATCCACCAAAAATACCGGTAAGGCAGTCAAAACACTCTTTGGACTGCTGATCCTTGCGGCACTGATCTATGTCGTGGATGTGCAGTCCCTGTGGGAAGCCCTGAAGGAGCTCACCTGGCAGTCCGTGGCCGTGCTCATGCTTCTTTCCATCCCCCTTATCTTGGTGAGTGCGCTTAAGTGGCGTTGTTTCATCGAATCGTTTGGCGTCAAGGTTCGATTCGTCCGGCTCTTCAACCTCTATGTGGTTGGATATTTCGTGAATATCTTCGTGCCCTCCTATGTGGGCGGTGATTTTGTGCGCAGCTGGTATGTGGGTAAGCGAATCGGACAGCATGAGGCCTTTGCCTCTACGATCTTAGAGCGTTACACGGGGCTTGTCGCGATGCTGCTCTTGGCGTTCTGCTTTATGTGGTTCGTCGAAGGGGTAGGGTTGTTGATGCAGTTAGCGGTTCTCGCCCTGTGCGCCGGTTTGGCCGTCATAACGGTGATTGCGCTCTCTCCGGCAATCTTGCAAAAGGTCGAGCGGTTCAAGGCGCTCGCCAAGGTGATCCCCCATCTAAGAAAGGTGCAGACGGGGCTGCGGCTTGCCCATGGAAATAAGCCGCTGCTTGCCAAAGCCCTATTCCTGTCCCTGTGTTTCCATACCCTAACGGTCGTAAATACGATGGTGGCAGGGATCGCAGTCGGCTGGGTGGATCCGCCATTCTGGGGACTTTTTGTAGTGCTGCCCTTTGTGCTGTTGATCGGGGCGCTGCCTGTAGCCCCATCTGGTTTGGGAATTCAAGAAGGTGCTTTTTTTGTGTTCCTGACCGCTTTGGGCGCGACCCCCGCTGAGGCTCTCGGAGTGGGTATCGTGCTGCGTGCAAAGAGCTACGTGCTGGCACTTATTGGCGGGCTTGTATGGCTGTATGAGAAACGGGTGGCCGCTTTGGAGGCTGCTCCATCCAGCTCGGGCAATCACTCTGGACCTGCTATCGGCCTACGATCTTGATCGGGGGCGTCGTCCCATCACCACAACAGTGATAACGAATCGGCGGGATTTCGCAGATCTGCTCGGCCACCTTGTCATGACGTTGCGCGTTATGAGCCTGCCAAAAGAGCGACTCTTCGACCTGACCATTGCATCCGCGACAGGTGAAGCTGTCCCAATTGACCGCTGCAGCTATGGAAAGACAGGTCTGATAATTTGGACACTCGTATCGTCGCCGGGGAGGTTGTGTGGGGGAACCAGGCACCCCAGCTTCTTCGGACTTGATGACCTGGAACGGCCCAGGTTTACCCAACATGCTCCACCCTATACTCTCATCAAAATTCTGCGGAAATTGTTGGCAGCGATTTGGAAAGACCCTATGTGCGACCGCAGTGCGCGTTCACCTTCTGGAAAAATTACATAATCTCGGGAATTGATCAAATATACGCTACAGATCGCAACACCGCATTCGCTCATTCTATTTCTTAGTCAAGTCCGGGCCCAGCGCTTTCATGACATTCTCTTGTTCTGGCGTTCCATTGCACCTGTTTCGCATCCCCCTGGGTCGCTGGAGTAGCGTTGACTGTAGAAGATATGTCACTATTCTGGTGCTGATTGACATTGCCCCTGCTCGTGCGGGTACGAAGGTCGTACCAGCCGTATGAGCGACATTTGCAGAACGGTTCGAGCTATTATGAGCGCGCACACGGAACTTCGAGTAGTGAAGGATCAGGGGAAGGGGCGTCCGTTCGTGCTGCTCCATGAGTCCGGGAGCTATGCAGAATGGGTTGAATTGCTCCTTGAGGCCCTCGTCAAACGCACCCGTGTCCTGCGAGTGGAGTGCCCGCGCATCAATGATCAGAATTGGCGCGTGGTATCAAGAGCGCTCATGGAGTTGAGCGCAGGCCAGGGGCTCAAGCAGTGCTCCTTTGTTTCCTTCGGTGCTGCCGGAATCCTGTTGCAGGATCTCGGACTGACTGATGTAAAGCAGGTGCGGACGGCGGTATTCATCGATGCATCCACTCGCCCGCATCCTACGCGATTCCAACGGCTGATTGATCGACTCGAAGAGATCATGCCCCTTGGCTTGCCGCTGCGTCTTCGCACGGAAGGGTTCGACGGCAGGGCTTTTTTGCACCGTATCCGCTGCCCAGCCCTAGTGGTAACAGGGCCAGCCAGCTCTGAGTTCCATTTGCATCAGGCGGAGCTCATGGCACGCCACCTACCGACCGCATGGCGGGTGCATCTTGAATCATCCTCGGCCGAATTGCTGTGTAATCTTGTGTGCGAGTTTCAAGATGTTCCGGCGAAATGCCCGCAAAAGAATGGGCGAGTTACTGCTTCGCCGCTGTCGGCTCCGGTTGCGGCTCCTCACTCCCCTCCGACATAAAGGGAAGCTCGCGGCGGTTTCTCAGCAGAGTGGTGGTCTCATAGAAGCCCTGCTCGATGATCCCGGTGAGGTAATCCTGATCGAGAGCAACATAGGACATGACTTCATAGGCGACCACTTCACCGAATTTCTTTTTTAGCAGCTGAAAGATAGGCCAAGTAGGACCCACCGCAGTAATGAACTTGGAGTGCGATCCATGCACAGCTTCTCGCAAGATCGTTCCAAGGGGTTTCTTGCATCGGACGACCAGCGTTTCGGGGGGTCGCACGCAAAAGGTGTCGTGACCGGCCGGCACTTCCCATGTCGGACGGGTATCATGGGCCTCGCCAAAGCGATCGAGCCACCAGTCACGGCCCGAAATATCGATGACGATAATCCTATGTGCCCCCATGCGGGCAGCCGGATCCACAGGCACATTCTGTGAAATGCCTCCGTCGACGAGACGGACCTTGCCCACGGACGTATCGAGCTCGACAGGAGGGAGCACCGATGGTAGCGCGGCAGATGCAAACCCATGTTTGGCGGTAAGCTCCTCGACGTAGCAGAGCTCAAAAGAGGCTCCTCGGAGGACATCCTGCTGTACCTGTTTGTGGGTACTCACGAAGAGCATTGGCTTGCGTTCTATCCCTTCTATCGTCGTCATTACTCCCACCGATTTAAGGTGAGGAGCCCTTTTGTCGGGGCTTAAGCCGCCGTGAGATGCGATTGCTTCATCCACCTGTGCCATCAGCGGAGCAGGATTGAAGATCGAATCCTGGGTGGCATGAGGGCCCGGCGCCAGGTACTGCATCAGTGCCACGCGAATGGCGCGGAGAAAGGCGCGCGAAGGGGAGTTCGCAAAGGTGTTGCGATACGTTCTCGTGCGCCAGAGCTGGTCCAGGAGCTCGATCGAGTGCTCCAATCCCTTGTTAAGGCAGGCGGCGAACACAAGGCCGTTAATCGCACCGATACTGCTTCCTAAGATGACGCTGATCTGCTCAGGGTCCCTGGCAAGAAATGGCGCGAGAGCCCGTAGAGCCCCTACCTGATACGCAGCACGTGCGCCGCCGCCAGAGAGCACTATGCCGATATCTCCCTGTTCGGTAAGTAATGACCGCCGAAATGGTATAGAGGATATGTTTCCCGGACGCGGACGTCTTTTCACACACAACCTTGTCGAGTGCGCCTCACGGAGTGTGTCCGCTTTGGCGCTCTCTGATAACCCCCCGACTCCACAGGGAGTATCGGAAAAATCCGTAGTAATCTTTAGATGCTGTGTCCGGGTTCCCGGCACGGCACTCGAATTTCTATCAGTTTAGTGTAACAGGGCTGCATCTTTGGCACAGCTGTGCAATCGCTGCGCTCGGGTAGTACCAGCGACCATTTTTTGTCAGGGTCGGCTGCGTCGTGCAATCGCCCTAACCTGTTGAATCAAGTGGACAGCGCACCCCCCGCAGGGGCTCTCGGAACAGCTCTTGCTGATACCGTAGAGCGGGGAGAGCACGCGCCAAGAGGGCGCTAGGGGCTATTCGTAGTCAGCAAGCGGGAAGCATCGACCAGAAGTGGGAATAAAGCAGCGATGCGGCAACGCGGATTCACCATGTTCGAACTTGTGGCAGTGGTTGGCGTAATGACGCTTTTGTTGTTGATTGCCGTGAGCAATCTGAAAGAGCTCAACCGTCCGCTGCTTAATGGCACTGCACATGTAACGAGTTATCTCAAACAGGTGCGAGCCAAGGCGCTCACAGCCACCTCCGCATACGAGATCTACCCGCTCAGCCCCACGGAATTGCGAGCCCGATTCGCCAATAGCTGTAACGCGACGGAGTTCACCGATGACCCGCTGTTAACCCTCACCATGCCTGACGGAGCGGTAATCGTAGAGTCAGAGTGGACGGTATGCTTCAACTCAAGAGGGTTGGCTTCAGATAATGTGACCATCAGTGTGCAAGATTTGGATTTACAGCAACGGCAGGTGGAGGTGCTGCTTGGCGGGTCGGTGAGGGTAATGTGATGAGAATGAAAGCCACACCACATACTGCGCGGAGGAGCGCTTGCAGCGGGTTCACACTGATCGAGGTGCTTGTTTCGATGGGACTCATCGCGGTGGTAGGGGCATCGATCTTCCAGGGCTTCGTCGGGCAGGTACGGATGAATACGTTGAGTCAAGAACGCGCGAGGGCAGCAGCCGCTGCGCAGGTGGTGCTGGACGCCTACCGCTTGGAGGATCCTGCGGAGATGCCCGAGTCCGGGGAGGAGAACGTCGAGGTCGATGTCGGCGGCCATAGTTTTACGGTGACGACCAGCTTCTGCGCAGAACCGAGCTTCTGCACCTCGAATCGGATCAGGCACCTGCGGGTAGAGGTGACCCGCAACGATGAAATACTCTTTCGGGCGGATACCGTATATGCGCAGCTTCGCTAGAGGACATCTCATCATTGATGATTTCGAGATGGCTTTTCGTTATCGGCAGGGCCAATCCGGCTTCACCATTATCGAGGTGCTTGTTGCATCCGTGCTTGGCTTGATGATCCTGGGAATCGCCATTCAATCTGCGCTGTCTAATCAGGCTCTTTTTCAGACGGATGTTGTGCGGACACGTATTAATCAAAACCTACGGTCAGGCCTCGATATCATCGGCATGAACATCCGCCAGGCAGGAGAGAGCTTGCCATCGAATTTCCCGGCGATTGAGATCATAGACGGGGGCACGGAGAACCCGGATCAACTGGTGCTGCGCCGCAATCTGCTGGACGAAGTTTTGAACGTATGCGACGAAGTCGAGGCCGGAACGAGCGTGGCCAGCGTATATCTGGCAGTGGATGGCGCGGTGTCCTCCGGATGCATGTACGCGAATCAGGGCACTAACTTTCAGTCATGGTCAAACTACCGCGCAGCGGCGGGTGGCAGCGTGCGAGCGTACATCTTCAATCCGACCACGAAGAATGGTGAGTTCTTCGACTACGTGGGAGAGACCGATACCGGAACGGACTACTTTATCATCGCCGACGACCACACCTGGTCCTTCGACTATGCCGTGGGATCCGGAGCCGTGTACATTTTAGAGGAGTGGAGATTCAGCCTCGAGAACGGATACTTGCGGCTGATTGAGAATGGAGACACAGCGAACCCACTGAACGTCGTCTGGGGAGTAACCGACTTCCAGGTGCAGGTGCTGCTTGAGGGTGGAGCGATTGTGACCCAGTTTTTGCCCACCGATAACTGGTCACTGATTGAAGCGCTCGATATTACTCTGAGCGGAGAGGAAGCGTTTAAGAATCAGCGTATCGAACGGACCCTTAACGCACGTTTTTTCCCGCGCAACATTCTCTCTCTTTAGTTCGAGATGGGGTACAGCATGGAGATGACTACATTAGGATATCGACCTGTGCGGCAACGAGGAATGGTGCTTGTCACCACCTTGATGCTGCTCGTGGTGCTGGTAGCGCTGCTTGCCGCACTTTTTGTCACTACTAATATTGAGTTGGCGAGTACCAAGTTTTCTCGCGACTCGACGAAAGGCTTCTTCACCGCTGAAGGGGGGCTCAATATCAGAGCGGAACAGATCCGGCAGGTGTTCGTGGGGTACAATCGACCGCAAGGGGTGAGCCCACTCTCCACCGATCCCTGTGAGGGCACGAATCTAGGCGAGGGTGACTTTGCCTGCAGCGATTATGTCTTTAACACTGGGTTTGGCCCAAGGACCGCTCGCACCTACATCGAAGAGGATCCCGGTAATCCGGTGATCATTACTATTCCGCCTGGGGAGCGCTATCAGTATCTCAACGCTCAGGAGTACAGGTACACAGCACGTGCAATTGCTCTCGATAGCCAGGACCGAACAGAGGCGCTGCTGGAATTGCGTTTCAAAAGTCGATTAGTGCCGCTCTTTCAGTTTGCAGCATTCTATGACAAGGACCTGGAGATCCTTCCTGGACCCACGATGACCCTGGCTGGTCCTGTGCACACCAACGGGGATCTATATCTCAATACTGAAAATAGTTCCCCTGGATTCACTGTACAGGGCCAGGTTACCACGGCAGGCAATCTGTACCGTGGAAGGAAGAACACCAATGTGTGCAACAGCAATCCCGTGCGGGTGTACAACCCGCTCAATCCGCTGTCACTTGTCCCGACCTGTTCCAGTCGCGTAGAGGTCGAGAGCCCCGATGTGACCGGCTGGAACGGTATGATCCAAATAGGAGTTCCCGAGGTAACCGTTCCCGAACCCGAGGTGTTGGATCCAGAGCCGGGGCAAGTGTACTGGGACAAAGCGGACCTCCGCGTTGTGCTGGCCCTCGATGCGGGCGGCAACCTCGATACAACCTATTCTACAAACGGGGTACAGGTGCGAAACCAGGATGACTCGGTCAATGTCGATGCGACTAATATCCTCTACGCCTGCAGCGGCTATGTGCGGCGGAATGGGGCGGGATCGACCTTGAGCGCTGTAGGTACGAGCAACGCGTTCTATAATAACCGAGAGGCGCTCACCATTCGCATGCTCGATGTCGACATGCGAAGCCTCTTTGATTGTCTTCATAACAGCGATTGGTTTGGATCAGGGAAGGAATTGGACGACGATAGCGAAGGCGGTCTCGTGCTCTATTTCACTGTTGTCGGACCGAACTCTGAGGCGAGTTCAAATAATTATGGAGTACGCATAAGGAACGGAAGTCAGCTCAGAGCAACAGTGGGAGGAGCCCCGCTGGTGCGTGGAGTGACGGTTGTTTCCAATCAAGCGGTGTATGTACAGGGCGATTACAACGCGACCAACAGGATTCCGGCCGCAGTGCTGAGTGATTCATTCAATGTGCTGTCTCAATACTGGTTTAACAGCAGCACAAATGAGTTTCGCGACTCTCTCAGCACTCAGGTGCTTACGAATCGCCCTGCCTCAAACACTACGCAGAATCTGGCCATCCTCAGCGGTACAGACACTACAGGAGGTGTGGAGGGAGAGGGTGGGCAAGGCGGTGCCTACAATGGCGGACTCGAGAACTATCCGCGGTTTCATGAGAACTGGAGCGGGCGCACCTACACCTACAACGGATCCTTCGTCAGTCTCAACCGTCCGCGCCATGTGGATGGAGCCTGGCTCTACGGAGCCCCCCAATACACGGCGCCTAATCGTGTTTGGAACTACGATACGAGCTTCAATAATGCAGCCAATCTGCCGCCACTTACCCCGCGCTTCGTGTACTTGAGGCAAGAGCTCTTCGTGCGGGACTTCGAGCAATAAACGAATCGGCCTCCTGTGCCTTCCCACACCCTGGACTGGTGCGTGCCACTTTCGGTCTAAGTGTTGGCGAGCACCCTGCGCGAGCCCTTGGTGACCCGCAGAGTTCCATGTATGCTTCGGGTGAGTGCATATATTGGTCGACACTGATTCAGTATGACTACCCATCACGTTATTACCGTCGACGGTCTCGCAGCGTCCGGGAAGAGCACGCTCTCTCGGATGCTGGCTGAGAAGTTGGGTTACGTGCACTTTAACTCCGGCATGCTGTATCGGGTTATTGGCTGGTTGGCGATTGAGAAAAAGATTCCCTTCCAAGACGAGGAAGCTCTGCTGAGAATGCTCGCCGCACATGGAGTCAGTCTGCGAGCGAGCGCCGGCGTCATTGAGGTGCTTGTGAACGGGCAACCGGTCACGGCTGACCTTAGCACTCCGCACGTTTCACAAGCGACATCTTCCACTGCGGTTCATCCCCGGCTTCGCGAGGCGCTGCTTGCCATGCAACGAGCCCTTACCTCACAGTGCCCCCTCGTAGCCGAGGGGCGTGATATGGGGACGGTAGTCTTCCCGGAGGCGGAACTTAAGTTCTTTATCTGGGCCTCTGAGGCTACCCGGGCAGAACGCAGGCTGCAGCAGATGGCGGGAGGGGGGAGGCGCTCTGATCAAGAGCTTAACCGCCTGAAATCAGGGCTAGAAATTGAAATCCGGGAACGTGATGCGCGGGATCAGGGGCGAGCGGTTGCCCCGGCAGTCCCGGCCGCCGATGCAATAAAGATAGAGAATTCGGCCAAATCGTTGACGGAAGTTCTCGATACTATGTATCATTTCGCGCTCGCTCGAGGGCTTGCTCCGCACTCATGAGATCTCTTGCGATCTCGTAACGAGCGTTTCATCGACATTCGCCGCACTCTCTGAACCGCCCCTGGCGTCAGTCGGGTGCGCTGATACTGAGGCGATGAATCGAGACAATTCCTTAGATTGAAAGATAGGGGATTGAGTACAAGGATCGGCCGCCGGTCTTAGATCGGACATGGTCGCGTTATTAACACACTGAAAGCGTAGGCAGCATTACGTAGCTATGGAAGGTAATTACTCTGAGTCATCGACAGGCGGCGGGTCTAGTTTTGCCGTTGAGTTTGAAAAGCTTTTGAAGGAGCGCTCTGAATCGTTCCGCCCCGGGAAGGTCGTTCGCGGTACCGTAGTTGGTATCAACAAGGATTACATTACCGTCGACATTGGGTTTAAGACCGACGGCATTATCAGAGCTCAGGAGTTCCATGATGCGGAGGGAAACACTCTCGCCAAGTTGGGCGAGGTCCTCGATGTGTTCATCATCTCGTTGGAGAATGAGAGTGGTCAGCTCCTTTTGTCCAAAGAGAAGGCCGAACAGAAGAGAGTTTGGGAGTATGTAGAAGACATCTACAAGAAGAACGGCACTATCAAGGGAGTAGTCGTACAGAAGGTTAAAGGCGGATTGCAGGTGGATATCGGTATCCCGGCATTTCTGCCCGGATCGCAAATCGACATTCGCCCGCAACGCAACCTTGATAAGTTCATCGGACAAACATTTGAATTTAAGGTCCTTAAGATTACCCGCGACAAGGGCAATATCGTCCTGTCACGACGGGCCGTGCTCATGAATGAGCGCGAAGAGCACCGCAGCGCGACCCTCAAGGTGTTGGCGGAAGGTGTGGTGATGGAGGGCACGGTCAAGAATATTACTGACTTTGGCGCCTTCGTTGACCTCGGTGGAATCGACGGACTGCTCCATATTAGTGATATCACCTGGGGCCGCATCAACCATCCCTCTGAGAAACTCTCGGTGGGTCAGGTCGTCCCCGTGGTGGTGCTCAAGTACGAGCCGGATCGCGAGAGAGTCAGCCTTGGTATGAAGCAGCTCAAAGCCGATCCGTGGCTTGCTGTACACGAGCGCTTCCCCGTGGGTTCACGAGTCAAGGGCAAGGTGATGACTGTGACCGATTACGGCGCCTTCCTCGAGCTTGAAGAAGGAGTTGAAGGGCTGATCCACGTTTCAGAGATGAGCTGGAGCAAGAAGAATAAGAATCCTTCGAAGATCGTCACCCAGGGTGAGCAGATAGAGGCGGTGGTGCTGGGCATTGATGCAGACGCGCAGCGCATCAGCCTTGGCATGAAGCAGCTCCTGCCCAACCCGTGGGATCAGCTGCGCGAGCGGCACCCCATTGGTTCCCGTGTCACCGGCAAGGTCCGTTCTATCACCGACTTCGGCATATTTATCGGTGTGGATGATGGCATCGACGGACTTGTGCACGTGTCGGATTTCTCTTGGACGAAGCGGATCAAGGATCCCAAAGAGATCCAGTCGATGTTCAAGAAGGGAGATGATGTCGAAGCTGTCGTCCTCGATATTAACGCGGAGGATGAGCGACTCAGTCTCGGCATTAAGCAGCTTAGCGAAGATCCATGGGGCCAGCTCTCACAGCGCTACCCGGTGGGTTCACGAGTTAAAGGCAAGATCACCTCGATTACGGATTTCGGTGTCTTTATCGAGATCGAAGATGGTATCGAGGGCTTGGTCCACAACTCACAACTTGGTATCGACAAGGGTGAGGATGTCGCCGCAGCGTTCCCGATCGGTAATGTCATTGAATCCGAAGTGGTCAATGTTGATCGAGATGAGCGCCGCATCAGCTTAAGTGTGAAGGCCCTCAAGCGCCGCGACGAGAAGGAAGAGCTCGCTGAGTACATGGAGGATGCTTCCTCACCAATGACCTTCGGCGACCTGCTGCGTCAGAAGATGGATAGCGGCGATAAGTAGCTCACCCTAGTGCAGCCGCGAAGTAGTCCCGTTGGCTGCACAACTCGGGACGGGCTTTTTCGCAAATCGTGGATTGATTCATGCACTTTTCGGGTGAGCGGACTCGAGCGGCGCTGGTGTCACCAGGAGCGGAACTCGCCTCGGGGGTGTGAAGCCATGTCTGAAAGCATGCGTGTGAGTTGTTCCGGGGTGAAGGGCTTAGAGAGGTAGCCCACCGCACCAAGGTTTCTGGCTTCGGTTACATCCTTATCGGTCGCGTGAGCTGACATCAGCACAAAGGGGATATGCGGATGGCTGGCATGAGCGCAGCGTAGCACCTCTATTCCAGTCATCCCGGGCATCCTAAGATCGCAAAGCAATACATCGATGTCCTTGAGGGCGGGCAGTGTTTCTAATGCCACCCGCGGGTCGGTGAACGGTTCGGCAAAGTGTCCGAGTGCCTGCAACAGGAGTTTAAGGGCCGACACCACTGCCGGCTCATCGTCAATTAAAACAATTCGTTTTGAGCTTGGCGCATTCATAGCGATACCATCGATCACTTAACCTTCAGTATTGCATGGGCCACGGGGGAGGCCAACATCGCGACCGCCTATTGCGGTGTGTGTTTGGCTAACCCAATTATCGTTTCACTGGTTCGTGCAATTTTCGGGGGAGCGAGGTACTGTTACGCACATGACGGAAGTGGCACTTTTGGAGTCTGGTCCTCCCGCAGACGGGCCGAAACTCCCTCCAATGCTGCAACAATACCTGGCGTTCAAAGAGGAACGGCCTGACTGCCTGCTTTTCTTTCAGGTCGGTGATTTCTACGAACTTTTCTTCGACGATGCGGTGACTGCCTCCCGGGTGTTGAATCTTACCCTCACTTCCCGCGACAAGCAGAGCCCGAACCCCGTACCGATGTGTGGCGTACCGGTAGCAGTGGTTGAGGGATACCTGGGGCGTCTAGTTGAACGTGGATATTCGGTAGCCATCGTCAGCCAGGGCGCTCCCGACAAGGGTGTCGTGCCGCGCTCGTTAGAGAGAGTGATCACCCCCGGCGTGCGGCTGCTGGCTGAGAGTGACAGCGCGGAGGGTGGGGCAACGCTGGCATGCGTGAGTATCGTATCTGAAGGTGAAGCCGCAATCGCGAGCACAATAGTAGAGCAGGGTCGTGTGTTCGTCCGTGATGGATTGAGACGTGAAGACCTCGTACGCGAGCTTTCTCGACTTACGCCAAGCGAGATAGTGCTGCCGGCCCACGACGGCCAGGGTCCCGTTGACAGACGCCGGGGTTGGGTCATGGAACTCGAACGATCACTACCGGGAGTTGCCATCAAATTTCGGGGTGAGGCGATTCAGAGTGCTAGTGATGCCATCGCTTCGATTGCAGGCTATGCGGCTTTGAACGCAACGTCCAGGAGAGCAGTCCGCTTACTGCATTCCTATATCCGGGAAACGACAGTACGGGGGGAGGTCGGGCTGTGCGAAATCGTCATTGAGAATGATGAAGGATCGTTGGCCATCGATGCGACGAGCCGTGCAAATTTGGAGTTAGTGCGAAATCTACGCGACGGAAGCTCCCGCGGCACGTTGCTGGAGTATCTGGATGCAACTAGAACTCGCCCGGGCAAGCGGTTGTTATACCGCTGGCTGCTCGCGCCACTTGCACAACGCGCCCCCATCGAGGAGCGGCTGGCAATAGTTGGATTCCTAAAGGAACAGGGGCAGCTGCGCGAGCGGATGGGGAAGCTCTTGGACGCAGTACCTGATTTGGAGCGCATCGCAGCTCGTCTTGAATTGGGGGTGGCTGCCCCGGCGGAGCTGGGAGCGTTGCGTGAAGGACTGTCCGCCGCAGGCGAGATAGCGCAGATTCTAGACCAGTGCACCAACAACTCGGATTTCCCGGCACCTCTCGGCTGCTTGCGTGAGCTGATCACGGTGCCTGTCGAATGCATGCAGATTCTCACGCGGGCTCTGGTCGAGAGTCCGCCTCTATCGGTCAGGGAGGGCGGGATATTTCGGGAGGGATACAGCACCGAACTCGATGCCCTGCGCAGCGCTCGCAAGGAGGGGCTACACTGGCTCACTGAGCTTGAGTCGCAGGAGCGTCAGCGCAGCGGGATAGGCTCATTGAAGGTACGCTACAACGGAGTCCTGGGATACTTCTTCGAGATCACCAAGGCCAACCTATCGAAGGTGCCGGCAGACTTTGTGCGGAGACAGAGCACCGCGCAGGCAGATCGTTTCACCAATGAGGCACTCAGCGCACTAGAAGAGAAGGTTCTTGGCGCAGAGGATCGCCAGCTGCGGTTGGAGTCGTCACTCTTTACGGAGCTTCGAGGCCAGGTGCAGCCCTTCGCGGGGGAGCTAAGAAGGCTTTGCGAGGTGCTGGCACAGCTTGACTGTCTGAGGTCCTTTGCCCAGCGGGCCGATGAGGAATCCTTGGTTTGTCCAGAAATTGTTGATGCAACTGAGCTTGAGATCCGCCAGGGCCGTCACCCAGTGTTAGCGCGGACGCTGCGTCTAGCCTTTGTTCCAAATTCCCTCAGCATGTCGGCCGAGGGGGTGAGGTTCTGGGTGCTCACCGGTCCCAACATGGGCGGCAAATCCACATTTCTCAGGCAGACCGCGTTGATTGTACTGCTCGCCCAGATCGGATGCTATGTTCCGGCGGAGGCAGCGCGTATCGGAGTGGTTGACCGTATCTTCGCCCGCCTCGGCGCATCGGATAATATTGCCGAAGGTGAATCAACGTTCATGGTCGAGATGCGGGAAGCAGCTCAGATCCTCAGTCTTGCTTCCCCGCACTCTTTACTCTTGATCGATGAAATTGGCCGCGGTACGGCCACCAGTGATGGCCTTGCCATCGCCCAGGCCATTGTGGAGTGGATTACTCTTAAAATTGGGAGTCGGACCCTCTTCGCGACTCATTTTTATGAATTGACGGCGCTGGAAGCTCTGCTGCCGGGGGTGGGAAACCTGTCCGTTGGGTCAGTTGAAACGAAAGATGGCGTGCTGTTCACCCATGAAATTCACAGGGGCGCTGCCGACAGGAGTTATGGCATAGAGGTAGCGAGGCTGGCGGGGGTACCCGCGGCAATTTTGGAGCGTGCCAGGAGTCTGCAGAGGGGACCAGCGGTTCACCTGCAGCGTGAGGCGCAACTTGATATCTTCAAGGACACGCCGGTTGAGACCCCGCATCCTGTGCTGGAGCAGCTAAGGAGCATCGACGTTATGCGCACGAGCCCGCTGGAAGGTCTTGCCCTCCTTGAGAAGCTTCAGCGCCAGCTTCTCGATGAGTAGGCTGCTGGTGAGCGCATGTAACAAGACACAATGAACCGATACTGCTTGCGCATAGCCGATTCTGTCAGTACTCGCTTCCTCGGTGTGGCGGCACTGGGCGTGCTGATGATCATTGCGTTGTTCCTCGGCGTCCCTCGCGACGCACAGGCGGGTGATACCTATGAAGAGCTGGTGTCCCGCTACCAGACGCTTCGCAATACTGACGTCAAGATCCGCAGGGAGCCGGAGTGGACGGCGTTAATTGGCGCCCTTGAGCAGTACCAACATCGATCGCCGAAATCAGCGCAGGCCCCGGATGCGCTCTTCCGTGCGGCGATACTGGCTGAACAGATGCATCTCGCCAGACCTTCTCTGCTATCAACGGGCCAAGTGATCGAGAAGTTCGACAAGGTTGTGGAGCTGTATAGTCGGAGTGAGGTAGCCGATGACGCGGCGCTGCGAGCAGCGCAGCTATTGCACTCGTCTCGGGGGCTCGATCAAATAGTGCGAAAACGGCTGGCATTTGTGCTGGCCAATTACCCTAAGAGCGATAGCGCGCCCAAAGCCCGTGATCTGTTGCACGGCAGTCAAGGTCAATCCTTTCAAAGTCCGAAACGAGCCGACAGTACAAAGGCCGGCGCGCCTGTGGTGGTGCTTGATCCCGGACATGGCGGGGAGGATAAGGGGGCGCAAGGCATCGGCGGGATCCTTGAGAAGGATATCGTGCTTGATATTGCATTGCGACTCGAACAGCTTCTCGTGCGAGGGCTGGGCGCGAATGTGCGGTTAACCCGGCGCAAGGACGAATTCGTACCCCTAGCGCTGCGCACGCAGATGGCCAATGACTTGGAAGCTGACCTGTTTATTAGCTTGCATACTAATGCCAGTCCGCAGCATACGTTGTCCGGATTTGAGGTGTACTACCTTGATACCACCGATGATAAGGCCAGCGCCCTATTGGCGGAACGGGAGAACATGGCGTTTGGCGGCAATGGGCCTGCAGACGATCTCTCTTTCATGTTGAGTGATTTGATTCAGTCGGGGAAGCTGGAAGAATCGATTCTTCTGGCGCGGGACATCACGGGATCTCTCAAGGGGCTGCATCCTCAGTGGAAGGGAGTACGGAGCCTTGGGGTAAAAAAAGGCCCCTTCTACGTGCTTGTCGGGGCGCATATGCCCTGCGTGCTCGTGGAGCTTTTCTTCATAGATCACAGAGGTGACGGAGCATTGCTGGGCAAAGAAAGTTTTCGTCAGGCGGTCGCCGATCGCTTATTTCGAGGAGTAAAGCGTTTTCTTGCCAGGAGTGGAAAGAGAAACTAGAAGCTATTTTTTGAAGTGCTTCTAGGGATACACTGCACAGGTGCGCTCCATGGCTGTTGTTCCGTATATCCCTCTGTCAGGCTTACTGGCCAAGACGGTGGCTGCATGAATCGAATTCTTCCTACGATTGAGTTGATCCAGGCGATTGCGGTGGAGTCGGGAAGCCGCGCTCTCATCGTAGGCGGGGCGGTGCGTGACCTATTGCTCGGAAAAGCTCAACAAGACGATGACCTGGATGTCACGATCGAGGGCGACGTATTTAAGGTGGCACAGGTCTTCGCGACGCAGAGCGGGGGGACACTACAGCGCTTTCCGGAGTTTCTTGCAGCAAAGGTGCGGCTAAGCGCTGATGCGCCGCTGCAAGAGGTAGACTTTGTCGCCACTCGCCGTGAGGTATATGCCAAACCGGGTGCATTGCCTACCGTCAGTCCCGGTTCTTTGGATGATGATATTCGAAGAAGAGACTTCTCGGTAAACGCCATGGCGCTGCCGCTTCAACAACTCGTACCGCTTGTGCGTCATGAGGCCCCCGTGGCTGAGATTGTACGGCAGGTGATCGACCCCTTGCAGGGCTGGCATGATCTGCAGAGCCGTCTCATTCGCGTGCTGCACGAACAAAGCTTTCTCGATGACCCGACCCGCTTGTTTCGGGCAGCCCGGTACGCGGCGCGCCTCGGTGCTACTCTGGAAGGGTATACTGCGACGCTGCTGCAAAGTGCGCTTGCCCAGGGATCGCTCGGTACGATTTCCTTGACCCGCAAGGTAAATGAGATGTGCCGGGTGGCAGAGGAGCTGTCAGGTGATCTTGTCATGCAATACCTCGACGAGTGGGGCATTATTTCGGCAAGTGAGCTTGTGCGGTCCACGAATGTGAGCCTCTTTGTGCAGCATGCGCGACGGCTGCATTCATACTCTCAGGACCGATCGGAGCGGGTACAGCTCATGTACCTTTTGTTGGCCACCTTCAGCCCCTTCGATTCGGCCGAGCAGTTTTTCAAGGAACTTGGCGTAGCCAAGGTACGACGGCGAGAGTTATTGGAAGCGATGGCGCCTACGTCGAACTCACCGATTTCCTTGGCCTACCAGGGGTTGATGTCGTAAGCGCCGCTCGTGGCAGGCATACTCCCAAACGGCCGAATGAGCGTCATGCGGGGCCTTTGTTCAGTGTGTCTCGCGTCAAAATCAAAGATTGCAGTGGGTTGCGCCCTGTGCTGTGATGTGGAGGATTTGGCTAGCCCAAAATCGCAGGCGGGCCAGTCGGTACAATCTGTCCCTGCCGCTGGTTCAACTTGGCGCGATATCGAGGCTTGAGGCTATCGAGCAGCGTCTCTACAGGGTAGAATTAAGAGGCAATGGCCGCGATGATGCGCCCCTTGCGGTTGCGCTGTAGACTCGACCCATAGCTTTTCTTCATTCAGAGTGAGAACCGCTATAAGGCTTGAGAGGTATCATGAATGCTGTCCCCCCTTTGAGAACATCCCCGACCATCAAACCTTCAGCTGCAAGCAACAGAAAGAGTCTCAGTAACGTACGCTTCTCTTTCTCGGCACCGCATGTCGTCATGTTGTTGGGCTTAATAACGGGCTGCATGGCCTGTGCGTTCTATCTGGGCTTTTACTCCGGTCAGAGCACTGGCTTTGAGCATGCGCTTGATCGCGCGCTCGCCAATGCACCGCGGGTGCCGTTAACTTCGGGAGAGGAAGAACGGGTTGTCGAGGATGACATTGCGGAGCGGGTATACGCGAGGTTAGGGGAGCAGAACCTGGAGATTGCTCCTGAGGATACGGTCATAAAGGAGGAACGTGTCGTTGCGGAGCCATCGGGATCGCTTGAAGAACGATTGGCGGCTCCTGCAGGTGAAGAAGCCAAACTGGCAGAGAAGGAGCAGGTCGCGGTGCCGGCTGCTCAGGAAGTAGCAGCCTTGAACTCGGGGCAGGACAAGAAACTTGGCGAGATATTGGAGCAAGCGGAGAAGAGTGCGGCGGCCTCTAAGAGCCCAGAGAGTGTTTCTCCGGTCATAGTAGCCAAGGGTGATACAAAACCAGCGATGGCCATAGAAGCGGCAAAGCCCGCACAGAACGAAGCTGCGACTCGGGTGGGGGTCGGATCGTTGTCAGCCAACGCCGGAGCGGCCACGCAGAGTACGCGCACCACCAAGCCTGCACCCCCCCCAGTGGAAAACAAGACCACTGGCGGTTCGTCCGAGTACATCCGCTCTGTCCTCCCCAAGGGATGGTATGCTCAGGTCGCTGCCCCCAAGAAGCTTGAGGACTCCCATGCAATCGCCGCTAAGCTCAAGGCTTCCGGCTTTCCCGTTATGATTGAGCGGGCAAATGTGCGCGGCGAGGAGTATTTCCGAGTCATGGTCGGTCCCGAGGGTTCACGGGAGATGGGGAATCGTCTGGTGCAGCAGTTGAAGCGTGAGTCAGCCGTGAAGAGCGATCCCTTTATCCGTATGGTGAAATAGCTGACCGTGAAATAGAGCGGGGTGGTGGCGAGCAGGGGGCAGGGCCGCGGTAGCACCTGCCTATATCACCGATCTCTTCTGAATCCTCATAACCAGGGGCAAGATCCAATCATTGAGGGGTAGCCACCTGCGGAGCCCAACTCATACGATGTTTTGTTAGTTGAGCTTCGCCAGCAGTTAACGGCGAGGAGGTTCGCTTATTTCATCAAGGTGTTGTAATTACTTGTGAAAGTTATCCTGCTGGCCACCCCGTGAAGGTCTATCGAGCCGCCAACCGATCATGAGATCGGCTGAGTGAGGCTGGTGTTAGGCAAAGAAGCGGCATATCAAGTATAATCTTTTCATATAGTTGGAAAGACACGCCGATATCCTTCTTGTGCCGAGGCGAGCCCGGCCCAGTGAATCAAAGTTTAGTTAGGTGAATGAAGCCCATTCAACGTAGCGTGCATGACCTCTGAATCGGAAGTACCCCACACATCACCAATCAAGGCGCTCAGGGTCGCCCACGCAACCGATATCGGGCTGCGGCGCGAGGAGAACCAGGATTCTTTCGGTGTCATTGAAACCGACAATTTTCATTACTACGTCGTCGCAGATGGCATGGGCGGTGTGAAAGGGGGTGCAATTGCATCCGGACTTGCCATTAAGGTGCTCGAGGAGGGGCTGAAGGAGAAGGCGGCTGTTACTCCGGAGGATCTCGTTGCGCTCATTCAAAAAGCTAATTCCGAGATTTTTCAGCGCGGCACGAATGAGCCGACCCTGCAGGGCATGGGCACCACGCTGGTAGGGTTGTGCTTTTACGGCACCACCATGGCTATCACGAATGTGGGTGACTCACGGGCCTTTCGCATCCGAAATGGCGTGATAGAGCAGCTAACCCAAGACCACACTCTGGTGATGGAGCTTGTGCGTTCCGGAGCCATCTCTCCGGAGCAGGCAGGAAACCACCCGGTGTCGCATATGTTGACTAGGTCGCTTGGTCCCTCACCGAGCGTTGATGTGGACTGCACGATCTCGCCAGACGGCCCCGCCCAGGGCGATGTCTACATTCTGTGCTCTGACGGTCTCTACAACATGGTCGGGCCAGAGGAGTTTACGGAGATCATTCAATCCTGTGATTTGGAAGACGCGGTCGTCGAATTGGTCGATCTCGCTAATCTACGCGGTGGAACGGATAACATTACAGTGATCGCCGTCGAGGTGGGATTCGAGTATCCGGTTACCCTCGAGGAGCTCGGCATATCCCCCGAACCGGAGATGCCGGAGGGCCAGCCGAGCGCGTCGCAGCAGAGGCAAGAGAATGGGCATGACACCATAGCAGCAGACAGCGCCGCGCATGCATCGAATGGCACGGCACCGCATGCGAACAAAGTTGAAGAGGCGGCTGCTCCGGGCAATCAGACAAAGCAAGAGGCAGCCAAGGAGAAGTCTGCCCAGAAGGCTCCGCAAGAAGAGGAGGCCGCAGCGCCCGACGCTGCCGCGCTGCCGGAGGCGGATGCCGCATCGAAGCGGCGGCGGCAGTACGCACTTTACCTCACGGTGGCGCTGCTCGCTTTCAGCATAGGGATTCTTAGCTCCCAATTCGGGCTCTTTGGCCGTGAAGAGGGTGAGCAGGTTGTGGTCGCCTCACGCCCGCGCAGCGCAACGGTAGCTGAACTTGAGACCCAGGAGGGACCGGAAAGCCCCTCGAACGCAGTGCGCACCAAGATTCCGAACATTTTCGAGCTGCCTTCGGAGACCAAGGTGGAGCCTGTGGCCCCAAGTGATCGCGGTAGCACAGGGGTGTTAGTGCCCCCTTCGTTGCGTACGGAGGAGGTGCAGCGCATTCTCAGACGGAAACAGGAGCTTCGTCAGCTCTTGCGGGATCTGTCGGACAAGATCGAGTCGTTTGATCGCCCCTTTTCCGGAAGGGCAGGACAGATTCTGGCCGAAGCATCGCAAAGGGCCGATGAGCTCAAGAATGAACTGGTGCGGGTGCGTGCTGAGATTGATATCGCAACTCGCAAGCTCGCCGTGTGGTACGGGAGACGACGGCGCTTTCTCACCTCCGATCCGATTAATCTCGCATCGGAAGTCGCAGTGACTTCCCCCGTCGTCAAAGATCGTAAAGAAGCGTTTGAGCGAGCTACCTGGGCCTACCTGAAGGAGGCAGAAGTAGCGCGGTACCAGCCGGATGATGCGGCTCAGAACAAGAAAGTGGCCGAGCTACTTGCGCAGAGGAAGGCCCGAATGAATGAGCTTGAGGAAGAGGTGCGTCGCGCCATTGATAAAGAAGTTTCGGATGCCGATCACCATATATCGGAGCTCACTCTGCGCCGTGATGCAATCGACTCGGAATTAGAGCAGCTCCGTCGCGAGGTCGAATATGTGCGGGTTCTCACGGGCAATGACCCTGTAGCCAAGGAGATCAAGAGGAAGGAGCTGCTGCGAGAGCGTTCGCTAATCGTGGGCGAGCTTGAAGAACTTGACCAGATCCTGCCGGACAGCGATCAGACCGCCTCAGTCACCGCACGCAGCGAATAAACACTCCCCCTGGGGGAGCGGCGCTTGAATTCCCTATAGCCCCTGACTATGCTCCCGCATGGAGCGTTACCCTTTTCCTGCCAGGGGCTCAGCCTCATGCAGTAGAGCGACTAACCGCAGTCCCATCGTTGGGGAATGGAGATCATGACATGAAGCGTGGTGCATTACTGAGCGTTTCCGATAAACGTGGCCTCAAGGAATTCGCGAGTGCCTTGATAGGACTGGATTTCGAACTCTTTTCATCCTCGGGCACTCGCCAATTCCTGCTCGATAATGGAATTCCCTGCACGGCGATAGATGACTACACGGGGCAAGCAGAGATCTTGGACGGGCGTGTCAAGACATTACATCCGCGGATTCATGCCGGAATTTTAGCGAAGCGCGATAATGCTGCTCACATGCAAGAGCTCGACAGGTCGGGGATTACTCCGCTCGACGTGGTAGTGGTGAACCTCTATCCATTCGTTAAGAAGGTTGAAACCGAATTGCGCAGCGATCCCGATGCCATGGTGGAATATATCGACGTGGGAGGACCCGCGATGATCCGTGCCGCGGCCAAGAATCATGCAGGAGTGTTCGCAGTGATCGATCCCGACGATTACCCTCGCGTGGCCGAAGTACTGCGAGAGTCGCTGCAGGGCAGAAGCGATCTGGCCATGCTGCAGCAGTTTCGAAGAACGCTGGCTGCGAAGGTGTTTGCATGGCTGGCGGCCGACAATCTTGAAGCAGCCCGTTACTATTCTTCCTTTGAACGGGGAAGCGAGGGCGAATCCCGCTATCAAGGAATGGTCTTGCAGCGCAGTCAATCGCTGCGCTATGGGGAGAATCCGCACCAATCGGCGGCATTTTTCACTCCGCTGGGGATGACTAGTGCGGGAGCCTTCCGACAGCTCAATGGCAAAGAGCTCTCGTATAACAACCTGCTCGACTTTGATGCCACCCGTCGGATGACAAATGCCTTGCGACAGCGTTTTCCCGGCAAAGCCTGCGCGGTGATCGTGAAGCACCTCAATCCCTGCGGTGCGGCCGTGGCGAATTCGCTCGCCGAGGCGCTCCAGATGGCCAAACGGGGCGACCCCCGGAGTCACTTCGGTGGCATAATCGGATTCTCGGCCGAAGTTGACGAGAAGAGCGCCGCAATGGTGAGGGAGGATTTCGCCGAGATCGTGCTCGCCCCTGCATACACCCCGCAAGCCATCGAGATACTTCGTGCGAGCAAGAATCTGCGAGTGCTTGAGACACCGCTTCGAGATGTTGCAACGCAGGAGCTGCGTTCCTGCGCCGACGGCTACTTGCTGCAGCAGCCCGACGTTCAGATCTCCGCATTGGATGATGCTGAGGCGGTTACGAAGCGTCCGCTCTCCGAGCAGGAGCGACGCGACCTAGAGGTAGCTTGGACCATGTGCGCGCATGTGAAATCCAATGCCATAGTGATTGCTCGCAACGACATGTTGATTGGAGTAGGTGCGGGACAGATGAGCCGTATCGACTCCGCGGAACTCGCCCTATCGCGTGCACGCATGCATGGCCATTCTACACAAGGAGCAGTCGCTGCTTCTGATGCCTTCTTTCCGTTCCCCGACACCGTAGAGCTTCTGGCGGGAGCGGGGGTCAGTGCGGTCATCGCTCCAAAGGGGGCCAAGCGCGATGAGGAGGTAGTGGCTCTTGCCGCCGCCAAGGGCCTTACCCTGCTGTTCACAGGCGACAGGCATTTTCGACACTAGTTTCGGAGTTGGTGCAGCTATGAAGATTTTGGTCGTTGGCAATGGAGCAAGGGAGCATGCCCTGTGTTGGAAAATCAAACAGTCACCCCTGGTCTCCGAGCTGCTCTGTGCGCCAGGCAACCCGGGTATCAGTCAGGTTGCACGTTGTGAGCGTGTGGCCGTTGACGACGTGGAGGGGCTGCGAGCGCTGGCGCTGAAGGAGAAGATTGACCTCACTATTGTGGGTCCGGAGCGCCCGCTTGATTGCGGCTTGGTTGATGCGTTTCAGAGTGCAGGACTGTTAGTCTTCGGCCCCAAGAAGGCTGCGGCACGACTTGAATCCTCCAAAGCATTTGCGAAGGAGGTTATGGTGGCAGCAGGGGTACCCACTGCCGGCTATCATGTGTGCGCATCAAGGGAAGAAGCCAAAGGGGTGGTCAGGCAGACCGGCCGCGGATATGTGGTTAAAGTTGATGGGCTCGCCGCAGGAAAGGGCGTCATCGTTGCACGCACCATCGATGAAACACTGCACGCCATCGATGCCGTATTTGATGAATTTTCCCCGTCAAAGGTAGTGCTTGAGGAGTTCTTGGAGGGCGTTGAAGCGTCCTTCATAATTGCAACCGACGGTACGCATATCGTGCCGCTCCTGCCCGCACATGACTACAAGAGGCTCGGAGAGGGGGACGCTGGACCGAACACCGGCGGTATGGGCTCGGTATGCCCCACACCGCGCATTGAGCCGAAGAGTATTCCGGCTTTGGTAGAGTCGATCGTGCATCCTGTGCTGCGAGAGATGAAGCATCGAGGCACCCCCTTCCACGGATTTCTGTATGCGGGACTCATGCTCGATACAAATGGGAGCCCGCAGGTATTGGAGTTCAACGTGCGACTGGGGGATCCAGAGGCTCAATCGATTCTCCGCATGCTCAAGAGCGATATAGTCCCGCTATTAAGGGATCTCGCCGGCGGTGTTGGACCAGCGCCGTTGGAGTGGCATCAGGGGCACTCTGTCTGTATCGTCCATGCTGCCGAAGGCTATCCGGGAACCCCGCGTAAGGGTGACCTGATAGAGGGGATACCGCTGATCCGGTCGCTCAGCGAGGTGCAGCTATTTTGTGCAGGAGTTGGCAGTACGGCAAGGGGGGAGCTCGTCACGGATGGCGGGAGAGTGCTGAGTGTGACGGCGCGAGACTCGTCCCTGGAAGGCGCAAGGCGGCTCGCATTACGAGCAAGCGATTTAGTACAGTTTCGGGGCAGGCAGATGCGCCGTGATATCGGACTATGAAGATGGCAGAACGGCTGTTGGGTGCGGCAGTAGCGCTCATTTGCGGCTTAGTGTCGACTCAAGCACTATCGCAAGAGCTGCGGATATTTGATAACCGCGGGATGATTCGGCTGCTACAAGAAACCAAAAGTCCTCTACAGCTCGAAGTTGCCTTTCAGGGCAGCAATCCGAGCGCAGCAAAACTGGTACGTATAGACGCGGCACAGGGAGAGATCGAGGGACGAATGATTAGTCCGCTGCACTATTATTTTTTTGATGTCATCCCGGGCAGCTGGCGCATAGAGGCCATCACCGAACAGGGAGTGGCGCACGTATTCAAGGTGCAGGTGTCTACCGCGGATGCGTTACTTGTGAGTACGCCTGGGACTCCGTAAATGAGCCACAACACGGCGTGAGCAGTCGACAAAGAGATTATCTCTGAGCTGAAAAGTGATCTGCGATCGGTGTGTCACGCCCCGCAGCTCAATAAGCCCGAGGATGGGAGTAGGCAAATCAATCTTCTTGACTCTTATTGAGGAGTTACGAGTGCGCGAGGTGAAGATAGTGTGAACTGGTAGAAGCGGGCTGGTAGATGGGTAGCGGCTTGATGCCGCGGGAGGAGGAACAGCGGTATTTTGGATTATTTGCACACTCTGGCCTGTCTTGAAGGAGTGAGGGGAGCGATTTTTGGCCTGGTTAAGCGATGCACTGAGTGATTCCAGGTACACCGCTACACTGCCTGCGGAGTCAAGCGAAGTCGTTCGGTGGTAGGTTGTCGAAGAACTCTTGTGTAAGAGCTTTAGGGAGGTTGGGAGGGGCCTGCGCCCTTGGTATTCGGAGCGCATCAGCGATATTGAGGATCTCTTTTTCATTGGTCAGGAACGCGACCATGCACATGGTTCCTTTGCAGCGGGGACATTGGAAGGGGTTAATCTCGAACGCACGTTTCATACAACTTGCCCAGGAGACAGAGGGGGTTATGCGATGCTCTTGGACTGTCTCCTTGGTTGGCTGCGGTATGCGCTTTGCCCACTCTCCCCGCCCTCGGCATGAGGACCATCCGTAGTAGCGGATAATAGACTCGTACGGTTTCGGAATGTGGCAAGACATGAGCGCCAGAAACTGGCAGGCGTCAAACTCATCAGCTTTGCCATCGCTAGTGATGAGAAAGGTTAATGACAAGCCTCGGACTCCCCGAATGGTCAGAAAGTATCAGGTAGGTAACCCCGGGGCCTTTATCATGTAATCCGGCACGTGGGCGCGGGAGCCGTAGACAAACCGCGAGACAATTGCGCCTGCAACATCAAGCTCTGCTATTGGATTCAGCGCATCTTGATAAAGGAATCCTTGTTGTAGGACGCTATTTATCTTCTTTCCAATTCTCCGTCCGGTCCCGTCGAGGACGTACTCGATATTTTGGCCTGTGGGAATTACGGCTGAGGTGAACGTACCAAACGCATCATATTCGTAAGTCGTCGTGCCACTCGAATCGATACGAGTCTACATCTCACCGTTTTCGTTGTACTCAAACTGCGCATCACCAAACTGCAACAACCTATACTGGTCGTCATAGGTCGCAGACACGCCATTGGAGGAGACGCGATTGCCGTTTAGATCGTGGCCGTAACTACCCTTCACGACTCCATCGAGTCGTACTTCTTGCACTCGGCCGGCAGGGTCGTAGACGTATTCGTGGTATCTCATTGAAGTGGTTGACTTATTCGAGTTGGGTGGCACCAGATATTGCAGGGTCGTAGACGTATTCGTGGTATCTCATTGAAGTGGTTGACTTATTCGAGTTGGGTGGCACCAGATATTGGTTGCCAGATATTCCAGATACTCTAGGAGGGTCTACTGCCTCGCTTCTGGTTGGGAGATGAGGAAGTAAATAAGCGCTTCGACTCGCTGCAGTATGGAGGGAATTATGACGAATTCGTCCTTTGTGTGGGCGCCTCCGCCTTTCGGCCCGAGTGCATCAATAGTGGGAGTTTTGCTTCCAAGGTGATTAGCATCGCTCACACCGCCCTGTCGGGGCGCTCTCCCGGCTTCGAATCCCGCGCGTTTGCACGCTGCTTTGTACTGCTCGTATAGTTCGCGACTAGCAGGGGTCTCCTCCAAGGGCGAGAAAAGTTTAGTGCGGGCCAGTTCGGCCGTGCAACCGCGTGCATCGGCAGATCGCAGTTGCTTTAGTCCTGCCTCGATTCGCTCTAGATCCTCATTAGTAAAGGCACGGCATTGTACGGTGGCACGTGCTCGGTCTGCTACGCGAGACGGTTCTGCCTCGACGCTTATGAGCCCGGCGTTGCAGATAGCTCCGTTGGGGAGATCAATCATTCGCTCCATGGCAAGAAGCCTTTCTGCGAGGCCGAAAGCCGCATTCGCCCCTTTCGCGTACTCATTGCCCATATGAGCACTACGACCAGTAACCGTAAGGATAAATTCGGCGAGGCACGACCTTTCCGTTACAAGGGCGTCGTTGTCTCTTCCAAATTCGAACACCAGAGCAGCGCGCGCCTCGGCAGCTACCTGCCGCATAAGGTCACGAGATTCCTGGGTGCTGCTCTCTTCAGCAGAGTTGAAAACTATCTCCAGGGGGAGGCGGTCGAGCATCCCCATTTCCTTGAGCGCGCGACAGGCGTAGGTGATAACGATGAGGCCTGCCTTCATGTCGTAGGCTCCGGGACCCCGTGCTCTTTCGCCATCCACCGTCAGCGAGTGATAGCCCTCCGAGAATCCGAGAGCAATGTCAGCATGTCCACATAGAACGATACGCGCGCGCGTGTCTCGCCCAGCTGCTGTGGTAGCGATCACCACATCGCCGCGATCGGTAAGAGTACGCCGCTCGCAAAGCAACCCTAAGGCTTCAAGCTCCCGTTGCAATGCCGCCTGGACTTCCTGCACGCCAATTACGTTTTCACTGACGCTTTCAATCCCTACCAACGTGCGCAAACTCTCCAGCGCGTGGGGAAGGGCAGCGTTGCTCCACTCTGGGATGTGATGGGCTTCGAGTGCGGGCATAACAAACGTCGTCTTTTGCGGGCTAAGGCGGATTATCGGGATGCTACCAGTTGTCTCTCACGAAGGCCGCAAATGCCCCTCACAATTCGCACCGCCTAGTTCCTCTTTACGAATTGCAATTGTACCAGTTGCACGAATGCTACTCAACGTGGCACCCGGGCACCTTAAGGTGTGTCGCTTGCTTCGTCTGCTTACTCTATGTGTAGTGGAGGAGAGAGGAGAGCGAGAGCTGGTGCCACCCTGCCGGAATTATTTGGATAAATCAGCACGTTATCCGCCATGGTCGCAGAAGATCGGTTGCAGCCACCCTAACCATCTGATGTTCAGAACCATTCCACATCCACCTATTCCCAACATGCCGGTAAAGGTTCCCATCTCCAGACAGCGTATTGCATAAGGCATCTCCCGTCGTCGCAGACAGTGGGAGGCGGCGTGCCTCTAAGTATGAGGAACCGGTTGATCAAGTTCAGTGTATTTTTTGACGAGAACTGACACTCCCCGCAGACTTAAAAAGAACATTTACTTGTGAGTAAAGTGCTACCCATATTCTGCCCCCATACTACTTCTGCGCAGTAGCGATCTACTACTTTGTATGAGGTTTGTGGTTTCAGTTCTCATGCTGCGCGTTGAGGCGTTCCGCTTGAGTCTTTGGGTTTTCGTTTCTCAAGTCCCCGTTACTATACGGCTCTTTCTTGAAATTCACCGATGATCCCGGAGCTTGTCGGTTCTCGTTCGGGCGAATTCCCGACGCTATTTCTCATGGTCCTCACACAGAGCTTATCATTTAAGCACACGCTAAACGTTCTTAGAGTAACCGCTTAACTATACTTATAGAACTTGTGAGTATCTTATTGTGTCTAGAAAAAGGAGCATGAGACTCCCGAAAGTGAAGTGTGCTCTCTGACACAAGTAAATTCATTTTGGTAGGCCGCTTCCGGCAGATGCGAGGCAAGACGCGTTCGGGGGTCGTATTGGAACCAGGACACCTCAAAATAATGATCGAGGTGCCTCTAAGGGAAAGCTGCCTCTGTCCCTAAGCCTTTCCTTTGCGTTTTAGCTTAAGCTTTTTAGGCGAACAGTTCGTCCAGCGTCCCCGCCCCACTCGAAACGAAAGAAGTGCAGAAGCATTACCTTCCTTCATCTTCGCTAGGAACCGCGCTATACCGTCAGAGTTCGATCGCTTCTGAACCGTTGTGAATTCTCCATCACCGTTCAAATTCTTAATTCTCGCTCGAACCTGCACTACTTGTGGTTCTGCAGTGAGTGGGTTCACTACCACGGCTTGAAAGGTTCGCGAGCCCAGTTTGCGATTCTTCTGGGTAGCTTCGAGCTGCTGGGCGGTACACACGAGTGATCCGGAGTCATTATCACCATCATCGTCACCACCATCACCATTATCGGAGTCGGATAGCTGAAAGGCGCCGTAGCCCGTGAGAATGTTCAGACGGAAAGTGCCTTCGGCGTCCTGGGTAAGTCCCTCGACAAAATCTAGGGTGTTGATTTCCGTGAGCGGTGAACTCGTGAATACGAGCGACCAATTCTCGCCGGAATCGACAGTCAGCCAGATGCGGCCATTTGCAGCGGCATATGCAACGCCAGTTCTCACCGTTAAGACATCCGAGATACCGAAATTTGCGGAGGTTGCAAGTGGCGCATCTGGACCCTGCCATTCGCCGCTGCCCGAACTTGCATCATTAAGCACAAAGATAGATCCTTTCGGAGAATTCAGGTAATCATCTTGATCCTGCTCGACAACGTCCTGACTCGTCGCCATATACAGCACGTCATCTTGTGACGAGTAGGAGAAGGCTACCGGGCGAACGAGGGCGCTGAAGTCACCGTCGACCATACGGATCCAATTCGCTCCTGCATCCGCACTTACATAGACACCACGGCTCGCAGGGTCTGGTTCCGGCTCAAGGAAACCAAGTCCAGCGAAGTACAATGTTTCACTCAGGGCGATGAAAGCGCTCCCTGTCTGATCAGTAAACCATGTAACGATTACCGATTCGTCATCCTCACTAAATTCGATTACCCCAGAGCCGAGCCGCCCAACGAGAAGCTTGCCAGGGAGATACTGGGACGTTTCGAGCAGCGATACAACGCTTGAGCCTACGCCTGGCGCAAATATTTCGAACGTCACATCCACATCATCATCGGTCACGACAATAGTGCCTTTGTAGACACTCGGCCCCGAAGCCATATAGAACACACCCTCTTGTGAGTGCGAGAATGCAACACGACTGACGGAGTCACAGCCGCCATCTGGGCAGAACGGGAAATTCCAGCTTGGAGCATCTGAGTCATAGTTCCTCGATAGTGCGACACCAGATCCTGTAGCTACAATGACTGTCGAAGGATTTGAGGGATCTTTGGCCAGGTCAACGAGCTCGACTCCCTGAAGACCTTTACTCGCGTCCGCGAAGGAAAGTTGCCCGATATCCTCTGAAATATCTGACGTTGTCGCCAACCCAACCTCCGAACTGATAATCGCAGAAGTCGGTTCCGCGGGGTCTAGCAGACATCCTATCCCCTCAAGTACAGCACTGTCTTGTCCCTCAATTGTGACCGAGCTCAGCTGCTCGAAATTCATACCACCATCGAGGGAGCGGTAGTTTCCGATCAATAGAGTCTGCCCTTCTATACAAAACTGCCTATGGTATATACCTGCCAGACTAACACCGGACACTAGACTGAAACCGGTTCCATTGCTCTCACCTCGATATAGCGCTCCTTCTAACGGGGTGGCTGCATAGACTTTGTCGGCACTTGGGTCGTAGTCCGTCCTAGAGAAATTGGGACTCGGAACTCCCATCTGGTCGGTGATATCTTCAAATGTTCCGACTTCTCCTCCCGAGCTGAGCGTCGCGCGGTGCATCGCATACGCGCCCCCCTCTCCCATTGAACCACTCAATAAAAGGTGACTATCGGTGGCGGTGAGAACCGCAGAAAGCCCGTCAAGATCAGGAAAAGTGGCAACAGAAGTAATTGCGCCCGAGGCAATATGTATGCGAATGATTCGCCCTTCAAATCCGTCGACTTGATTGCCGGAAAAAATTGCAGCAAAGGCGAAATCCCCGCGACGCGTGAAGCCACGGAGGTATGGAAAGTCCTGAAGAAGGACCTCCTTTTGGGACGAGAACTCCTCTGGGTCGTCTAAGGCGCTCAGAGGAACTCTATAAGCATAGCTATGGTAGAGATAGTTTCCCGCGATCGCTACCGACTCCGTGGTTGTATTCTCTAGCTCTGTTACGAGCTTCCAAGTTGCCCCTTTGTCATGAGAGTAATAAAGCCCCCGAACAGATTGGCAGCCCGCCACATACACTGTGCCATCATCGTTCGATGCGAGGGTAGGATAGTTACATCCATTGAGTCCGAGGTCTTTTAGGGACAGATCGGCTCGAGCTACACAGGCATAGTTGACCATTAATGCAACCGAGCAGGCCCACAGACTACGAAGGACAGTTTTCATGATCATGTTTCGCCTAGAGTTTTCTGAGCAAGAGCCGTGCTTCCCGCTTTCAATCGACAGAATCCGCCATCGTCGAGAAATAATAACTCCTAAGCCCATGATGGCCGTTTTTTTTTACTGAGCATAGGTATTGTACTCTTGTCGACCGGATTGGTCGCATACTTGAGCGGTTCAAATAAACCCTCATTGATCGTAAACCAGACATCCCTTGGCCCCGTTTGCACCTTCACGTCGAGATCTCCTCTCGATAGGTATCCAAGTAAATTAATCTTTCTCAATTAGGTGGGTAGGAAGATCGATCCAATCCTTTTAGGTAATTGAGGAATATTGATTATGTGGTGTGAGATGCTTTAAAGGCATTAAAGCTCTTCGGAGCCGTGGAAGACCAGATCGTCGAGAGAGGCGGCGGATAGCTGTGAAGTGATGGAATTCGAGAGGTTTTTGGTGGTGCGGCTTGGCGCGCTCATTTGCGGCTTAGTGTCGACTCAAGCACTATCGCAAGAGCTGCGGATATTTGATAACCGCGGGATGATTCGGCTGCTACAAGAAACCAAAAGTCCTCTACAGCTCGAAGTTGCCTTTCAGGGCAGCAATCCGAGCGCAGCAAAACTGGTACGTATAGACGCGGCACAGGGAGAGATCGAGGGACGAATGATTAGTCCGCTGCACTATTATTTTTTTGATGTCATCCCGGGCAGCTGGCGCATAGAGGCCATCACCGAACAGGGAGTGGCGCACGTATTCAAGGTGCAGGTGTCTACCGCGGATGCGGTGCATATGAGCACACCGGGCATTCCATAGATACGCAGCAGCAAAGTTAACTCACGTCATTCGGTTTGCGAAGGCTGCGGGGAATGAGAGCAAGGATGCATGCAAAGAGCAGGGCTACCACCAAGAAGGCAGGCCGCAGGCCAACGATGCTGGCCAGCGCGCCGCCCATCAGCGGGCCCCCGAGATGTCCGAGCTGGGTAGCGCTGCTGCTGACACCCATGATACCGCCGCGCCGTTCGCGCGGCGACACTTTGCTCACGGCTCCGTAGAGCAGCACAAGGGGGGCTGCGGAGCAGAGTCCGAAGAGGGCCTGAATAATCACAAGGGAAGCGAAGGAGGGTGCCACACTGTGAAGCACCGATACGATGGCGGCGGTGAGGAGAGCGATCCGCAGTAATCCGGCGTGACCTCGCCGGTCCGCGATTCTACCCCACCACGGTGCCGCCAGCGCTCCCACGATCCCGCGGGCCATCAGGAGTATGCCGGTCATTGTTGCCAAGAAAACCGTGTTGGGAGCCACTGCCTCTACCAGGAACGGCAGCAGCACCGGGGAAAGCATCAGGGTGAACTGGACGACCACAAGCAGGGTCATCAGCCGCGCCAAGTGCGGCTGCTGCATCACGAATCTGATGTTTTCAAATGTTGTGTAGCGGGTATCGTGGGACTTGGTGTTGCGATGCTCCGTGACGAGGAGCCCTACGGCCACCCCAGAAACAAGACACATCGCCGCAACTACCACAAATACATTGCGCATGCCGATGGTGTCAGCCAACAAGCCGCCCGCCACTGGTCCGAGAATCGCACCAGTCGAAGTCGATGTTTGCAGCACGCCCAGAGCATAACTAGAGCGCTCCTCGGGTACCTGACTCGAAACGAATGCGATGGAGGCGGCAATGAAGCCGCTCACTAGCCCCTGCGCGACTCGCAGCATAAAGAGCTGGAGAGCGGTGGTGACGAACGCCATGAAGACCAGGGCAAGCGCAAGACCGATGAACGCTCTTACCACCATTAACTTGAGCCCGAGGCGATCCCCCAGCGCACCCCACAACGGTGCTACTACGATGGACGCAAAAAAGGGGCCCGAAAGTATCAGACCGCTCCAAAGCTTTACAGATTCCGGGTCGGTCGTGCCGATTTCGCGGAGGTAGAAGGGGATAAAGGGCAGGCAGGCGCTCATTCCGATCATGCCAAGGAACTGAGCAGCCCATACTATCCACAAATTACGCTGCCAGTGTGGGGGAGTGCTTTGGGAGATCATGTTGCGATGCCATTCCTGCCCCATAGGGCGGTTCTCAAAACAGATACCCTGCGCGGACATCCGTTCTGAGTAACGCTTTAACATGAAGATGAGGCAAGGGCATACAGGCCCTTGCCGATACGATAGAGAGAGGAGAAAGTAACAAGAATGGATCCGATGCTTGCCGCTATCCCGCAGGATTCTGTACTGCGGGCGTTCCCGCTCCGTGACGAAACGGTTGCGCTGATCCGTCGCCAGAAGCGTTTCGACATGCTGGTTGTGGGAGGGGGGCTGCAGGGAACCGTAATGGCCTGGCTTGCAGCTCTGCACGGGCTCTCAGTTGTGCTGCTTGAGCGTGCCCACCACGCTTCGGGGTATTCGAGCTTCGTCCCTCCGATTCTCGACTTGGGGGTATTGCAAGGGGGTGCCAGCCTCATCCGACAGCGCAAGAGGCGGATGCAACTTGCCGCAGACTGGCGCACCGTCGCTCCTCATCTTGTGACCACGCAAGCTGCGGATTCGGCGTTTGCTGGCCGTGGTATAGCGGCTTCGCTTCGGTCCACGCTCTCTGCTCTGTCGTGGGACAGTCGCTTGTCTGCTCACTGCAATCTCAAGCGCGCAGACGTACCCGCGTACACCATGCACCGACATGATCTTGATTGTGTTGATATCGAGCGATTGACTCGAGAAACGCTGATTATGGCTCGTCAGGAAGGCGCTGTGTGCCTGAACTATGCCGAAGTACGGAGCATGCAGAGCCGGAGGCGCAGTGTCATCACGGTGACGTTTCGGGATTTGCTCGGCGAACATGATTACCAGCTCCAATGTGGAGTCGTGTGCAACTGTGCGGGTTGGGGGGCTTCCTCGCTCGGCCGGATCACCAGTGGTCAGAGTGGCCGCGAAGAGGTGTGGGATGTCAGAGGACGCGTAGCCGGCAGCTGGCCCTCTGGCCCGCTCATCTTGCACGAGCAGAACGGGGAAAGGGCCCTGGTAATGAATCTCCCTGCCGGAGGCACTGGTGTTTGGATCTTCGGGGCCCGCTCGCGGCCTGATCACCTGAAGCATCAGACCGAAAGCGCTGCCGCATTAAACGCCCTGGCGAACCGGATTGGCCTCAGCCCTCCTACGCTCATTGCGTCGATGCCACGAGTGTCCAGCAGAACACCCTTTGAGGTGGGTTACACAACGATGGCCGCAACGTACCGATTCTCCGGATGTAATCCTTTGCAGACCCGCGAGGGCGCCAGAGCTGTGCTCGCCGACGTGCTGGAGCGTGCAGGCAGGAGTGATAAAGTCAGTCTCCCCGAGGGCCGTCCGTATCCTGGTGCGGCGGCGGGAGAGATCAGCGCACTGTTTCGTGAGCAGGCAGGCCAAGCGGGCCATGCTCCCGATGTCGTCGAAGCAGTGCTCTCACGCCTGGGTGCGCGGGTACGCTACCTCACGGAGAGTCCGCAGCTATTGCTCCCGCTGGGAAAGCGGATGGTGCGTGGTGAAGCGGTGCTTGCCATAATCCAGGAGCAGGTGGCAACACTTCCCGACCTTGTGCGGTGTCTTGGCTGTGAAGATGAGGTGCAGCAGGATCCTGCGCTTCACGCTCAATTGAGCGACTTATGTGCAGGTATGGCCCACGATGCCCCTATGCCGAGGGCTGCAAGCGATCTTTCCCCATAAAAGGCTGCAGCGGTTGGGGTATGAGCACGCTTCCGTCGGCCTGTTGAAATTGCTCCAGAATCGCGGGAAACAGCCTGCTCGTGGCCAGCCCGGAGGCGTTCAAGGTGTGCAGGAATACGTTTTTGCCGCTGGCAGCATCCTTATATCGCATGCTGCCCCGGCGTGCCTGAAACTCCCGTGCATTTGAGGCTGAGCTCACTTCCTTGTAGACATTCATGCTCGGAATCCACACCTCTATATCATAGGTTTTGGCCATCGAGGCGCTGCAATCTGCTGCTGCCAGCTTGGAGACTTGATAGTGCAAGCCGAGGCCCTGCATCAGCTGCTCGGCGCTTCCGATCATCTCCTCGAGCATCGCATCCGAGTCCTGTGGCCGGGTGTACATAAACAGCTCCACCTTATTGAATTGGTGGCCGCGAATCATGCCGCGCTCAGTGGATCCGTATCCTCCCGCCTCCTTGCGGTAACAGGGAGTATAGCTGAAATAGCGCCGCGGCAGCTCAGACTCGTTTAGAATCTCGTCGCGATGCAGATTGACCAGGGCCGTCTCTGCAGTAGGGAGCAGGAACTGAAGGTGACCCGGCTCCGCACCCTCAGCAGGACGCAGAACGAAGACATCATTCTCGAATTTGGGGAATTGCCCCGCAGTAAAGCCGGCCTGGTAGTTTAGGAGATGCGGGGGAAGAATGAACTGGTAGCCTGCCTTGCGATGGTGTTGGATGAAATAGCTCAGTAGTGCCCACTCAAGCAGCGCTCCATCTCCCGTGTACACCCAAAATCCATTACCCCCGAGTTTGGCTCCGCGCTCGTAGTCCAGAAGTCGGAGTGAGGTGGCAAGGGTTACATGATCCTTTGGTTGGAACGAAAATACAGGTTTGTTGCCCGACGTTCGCACCACAACGTTGGCCTCTTTGCCCCCGGCGGCGACATCCTCGGCCGGCATGTTGGGGAGTGAATAGAGAAAATCATGGATTCGTTGCTCGATGGCGGCGTGGTCGGCTTCGAGTGACGAGATGCGGGTGCCTATCTCCTTCATCTCCTTCATCAAGGCGTCGACGTTCTCCCCCTTTTTCTTCAATTGAGGGATCTCGCTTGATACCTTGTTTCGCCGGGCTCGCAGGGTTTCCACCTCGGCGGTAAGACGCCGCGCATCCTCGTCCCAGGAAAGGAACTCGGTGAAGTCAACATCGAAAAGCTTCTTCTTCAGCGCTGCAACAACGCCGGCGGGGTCTTCGCGAATCAGTCGAATGTCGATCATGACAGGGAGTATAGTATCGAAGCGCTGGGGAGTAAACGGAAGCAGTAAGGCTGGGGAGCGCGGGTTCGGCTTGATCAAAGCCGGCGCTCTGCGGCCGTTTCTTCCCCGTACGCCCTGGTTCCTCTATGGCCTCAGCACGATTTTCCCGAACTGTCCGCCTTCCTCAAGCAGTGCGAGCATCTTTACGGCATCCTTGAGAGGCGCAACGCGGTCGATGACCGGCTTGATGTTATGAGACCACATGAACTCGAGCGCATCGATGAAGTCCTGGCGGCTGCCCATCGTTGAACCGATGATCGAGAGCTGTTTCGTGAAAAGAAGGCGGTTGTCGTAAATGACCTCGTAGCCTGAGGTGTTGCCAACCGTGACGATACGCCCGCCACGCGCGGCGGCCCGCAGACTCTTCGCCATGGTGGCAGTGCCTACATTATCCACCACTACGTTGGCGCCTCGGCCACGGGTGAGTTTTAAGACTTCGAGATCCCAGCGCGGAGTTTCTTTGTAATCGATGCAGTATTTTGCTCCCAGAGATAGAGCGCGCTCGGCCTTATCACGTGAGCCGGCAAGGACAATAACTTCGGCCCCTGCTGCACGGGCAAACTGTATGGCGTGACTGTTTACCCCGCCGCCTGCTCCCACCACAAGCACCGTTTCACCGGGCATGAGGTGCGCGCGACGAAAGAGCATGCGCCAGCAGGTGGTTGCGACAAGTAGCGGCGCAGCCGCCTCTTCAAAAGCCAGGTTGTCCGGCATGCGGTAAAGACTAGCAACCGGGACGCACACATACTCCGCCAAGCCGCCCGGAAGCTGTTCGCCGAGGATCTTGTAACCAGGGCTCACGCTATCCTCACCCCTTCGAGTCCACTCGTCCTCGACGGTTACAATGCCTGGGCTTACGATGACTTTCATCCCCGGCGTCCAGCTGGAAGGGCCGTTGACCGACACGACTTCTCCTGCCACGTCACTCCCGGTGATGTGCGGCATAGTGAGACGCAGCCCCTTCCACCCTCGTCGCACCCAAATGTCGAGGTGGTTCAGCGCAACCGCACGAACCCGGATCAGCGCTTCGTCACGACGCGGTTCTGGGTTAGGAAGGTCTCCGTACTTTAGAACTTCAAGTTCACCGTGCTGCTCAAAGAATACCGCCTTCATGTGTCACCTCTCTTGTAAACACGTACCCCATCCAACCTGCCCGTGCAACAACTTCGACGCAGCGCCATAAGGGGGGTGAGAAGGCTTGACGGATGACGGGATCGAGCTTCTCAAGTACCCCCGAAAGGAGTGCATAACCGCCCTGAGCGCAGCGTCTTGCGAGCAGTGGCTCGAACTCAGCGAGCAATTCTGCGTACAGGTTGGCAAGGACGACGGGGAAGGCTTCCTCAGGTAGTTCCGATAGCGACCGGTGCTCAAAGCGTATCATATCAGCCGCACAATTCATCTGCGCATTCTCCAGCGCATTCGCCAATGCATCATCATCGATGTCTATCGCCAGCACTGGGCGCTTCCATAACTTAACCGCGGCTATCGCCAGCACCCCGCTCCCCGTGCCGATATCCAAGATGCGTCCACTCGTCGGCACAGGTATGCGCGACATTGCTTCCAGTATCATGGCTGTAGTGGCATGATCGCCGGTCCCAAACCCCATGCCGGGGATGAGCGCAATGTGATCGGCTCTGGATTCGGTCTCACCAGTAGTAAGCATCGGATGTAGGGTAAAAGCGCCGACCTGGCGCGGGTCGGTCCATCCGCCTCGCAGCCAGTCCTGCACGACTACCTGCTCCGTCGTAATACGAGCCGCGCCGTATTGGCCTAGCACGCAGGCCAGCTGTGCTGCCTCTTCGGCGCTTCCCCGTACGTACGCACGAAGATGATCTTGATCAAGCTCATGCACCCCCGATGCGCCGGCAGTGAATGCGATGGTGGTGAGGAGATCTATGTCAGGAGCGAGAAACGTCAGTGACCACCACGGGGCATCTGTCGTCACGCCGAGGCAAGGAGAGGTGTTTCACCCTCCGCCTCCAGCTTTTGAGGTGGAGAGGCTGATAAAGCCTCTTCTGCGGCGGACTGGAAAAATGATCGCAGCAACACGCTGGAGCGCGAGGCGCGGGTAATCTGGTCGAAATCGCGGTGGCGAAGAAACACCATCAAGTCTTCAATCGGATGGGTCTGGGCAAATTCCAGCTCCTCAGCGCACAGTCCGACGATGCTCAGAAAGTGGAAGGGGCCTTCGTGAGAAAGCTGCTCATGTTTCATCAGGCTGCAGGGCGTGGCCAGGCATCCGGTGAGGGGATTATTCCTTGAGCGGGTGGAAGCCTTCCGCTCCTCCACGAGCGGCTTGCCCGAATCTACCCAGGCGCCATGCGGCAGGTGTCTTTCAGGGGCCCGTAACAGCAGCTTCCATGCGATGTCGAACATGCGAAGAGGCCACTCTGGCACGGTCATGTCGGAGTACAGTCCCCGATCTGCCGCGCTGAGCTCAAGCTGCACCACAAATTCGCTGCCCCCCGCCGATGCTCCTATGCTCGCCCGGCGCACCCCGTCACTCACAAAGATCAGGCGGTGCACATCCTTGTCCCCTTCGCAGGGGAGGATGCTGAACACCGCTATTCGGGAATTCGTTGCTGGAACGTTTTCGCCCTTGGGCAGAGTATGTGAATACACCTTGACCGGTTTTCCGAAGGCTGCCTCAAACGGCTCGTGCGCATTCTGCAATATCGGCCGCTCAAATTGTTGCAGTGGCTCCACGTGGGTAGTGCGGCGGTAATGCGGGACTATGAAAATATCCGATCCGGCAAACCAGTCTGCAGAACTATCACCTTGGCGATTATGCAATGCGTAAAAGTCGCCCACATCTGCCAGCATGCGGGAGACCCCGTTTCGCACTACCTCGTCCTTCAATGAGGCGATTAGTTTCACTAAGGACCTGTTGAGTTCTCGCTCGCTCAGCTGCGTTCGCACTGGGGCGGGTAACTGCGGATAAATATGCGCAGTAATGTGCTTCGTTTCCACCAGCCCCTCAAACTGCTCGCGATGAAAGGACACCAGCTCCGAGCATTTCTCGAAACAGATGCTCTTTCTAGATTCGCGCCGCACCGTGAGTCTATCTTCGATTGCGCGCGTTCGCACATGCGAGGATTTCTTTGGGAAGATGATACCAAATCCCTCGAGCCACACGGGGATATCCCGCTCAATGAATGAAATAATTGCGGCGCTTAACTCAAGAAGCAGTAAAGAGGGCGGCAGGGGAGATGATGGAAGCGGCGGTGCATCGGCGGCGGAGGTTGATTTCACACTCACTGCAAGAACCTCGTGGAAAAATCGAAGTTACGTTTTTAATCCGACCAACTCACTAAGTAAAGAGAAGAAAGGATCGTCACAGACATGAATCAATGTTTGGAACGCAACTATGACAAGGATCTACAAAGCATCACAAAAGTAATGTCGTGTTGGCGACACGTTTTGACTCAGAAATTCTTGTCATGAGTTCGTCTTGAATATAGGTGGTTTCAAAAAGGTATTTCTGAAATCAATTCTAGGCAAACGCCGGAGGCGTTTGGAGCGATTTTTAAATGGCCATGGACGGCCATTTAAAAAATGACTTCTAGAGCGAACACCCACAAGAGCGCTCTAGTCATTTCTGCGAGGGGTGTGGAGTGCAGATAGTACCCACTACATTGCCTGAAACGGTCAATGATTGCAGGGCGCGCAAAACAGCGTGCCAATTAATCCTTACATCCGTTGAGCGCGATCGACACAACGCAGTGTGGGTGCAACTTCCTCCGGCTCGGAGGGGAGGTTGTGGCTCACACGTGAAACGATGCCGGTGGTAGCACTTCCGCTGCAGCGAAGGTTATCCAAGCACTTCTTTGACTGCGCTCAACAGGACATCCTTAGGCACGGCCCCGATAACACGTTTTACGACTTGGCCGCCCTTGAAGAAGACGAGATTAGGTATTCCACGTACATCGTAGCTGGAGGGGCTTCGCGGATTGTCATCCACATTGACCTTGACGATCTTGAGCTTTCCCGAAAACTCAGTTGAGATCTCCTCAAGCACCGGGGCGATGCTCTTGCAGGGTCCGCACCATGGTGCCCAAAAGTCCACTAAGACCGGTATTGAAGACTTCAGTACCTCTGCGTCAAAATTCGAATCCGAGATCTCACCAACACTTCCAGCCATCGCTATTATTCCCTAAGGAAGAAAAACCACACGATTCTAAACGGTTACGCGGAAGCGGGATTATTACCCGCCGTACTCATACTAGTAAACACCCTTCCTGCATTGGGCAATGCCTCCAGGCCGTTAATGTGTTGGTTTGTCCGGGCACGGCCATAACACATTGAAGTCACTAACTAATTTATTTTTCCAAACTCGGCTGGCAGAACCGATTAGTTTAAGGAACTTGAATCGAAGTGTCGATAACAGCGTCTAAAGTTTAAATCGCTTGAAGTAAAATCTATGTGCGCTCCGAATAGCAGTGACAGATGACGAGCCAGGAGACTGAACGGGGACCTTGGGGGACGATGCGCGAAGGAATGATGCTTCGCGGTAGGCGCGCTGACTTGAGCATTGCAGGTTGTAGGTGAGTGAACGGGTTAACAAGGGGCTGCACTATGAAACGGGCAACTCAGAAGGGAGCAAGATCAACTCCGGTGTTCTCTGTTGATCTATTTGAGGACGGGCTGGTGTTCGGGCAGCACCGTTTAGAGAGTGCGCAGCTATGGACCGGACTGCCGCTTGCGCTAGGGAGTGAGGGAACGGTAGCGCCCCTCCATAGCCGCTATTCGATTCGTCCTGACAACAATGTGTCGCAGTTAGAGGGGCACCTGCAAAGGCTGTCTCGGCTTGGAATACTGTCGAGCAGCGTGATCTTCTTCGGAACTGTGCACGACCCCATGTATCCATTCGAGGGTCGATTTGATAATGCGCTAAAGCTCCTGCAGGTATTTCAACGCTACCAGCCGGGTGTGCTTGTTCTGCAAACGCGTTCGCCGCTCCTCGTGATTGCGATGCCTGCGCTCAAAGCTCTCGCTGACAGATTGGTAGTTACGATCGGCATCGAAACCCCCGATGACAGCATGGCACGACGCTATACCCCGGCGATTCCGGCGGCGGAGGATCGCTTTAAAATGGCACGAACCCTCAAACGATTTCATATACCGGTGCATGTGCAGGTAAATCCGGTGTTGCCCTACGGGGACTGGAAGCGTGACGCTGCCCCTTTTGCCGCGTCCCTGATCGAATGCTCAGATGCAGTCTTCGTGGCGCCCCTATGCAATGGGAGCTCCAGCATCGAACGGCGGGTACGGCGAAGTCCGATCGGACAGCGCTTGGCGCTCGATCGAAAGTTTCATTGGCTGAGACCCGATGCCGCCGAACCGCTTCAACAAGCCCTGGCCATCCTGCGTCCGGAAAGCGCAACACCGGCACGGGCTATTATCGAGCGGCAGCTCAAACTCTTTGTGGCCTAGAAGCGGTCTCAAAAATGGAATAGATGGCCCGCTTCTATGGGCAGACAGGGCGCGCATCATATTTCGACTGGCCATTTCGATAAGGCTAACGCATGCTGTTCCATGGGAAAGTCCTCGGCATGATCGGGGCAAGCTGCGTTGGGGGCCTGTATGACTCGAGTTGCGATTGTTGGCGGAGCGCGAACACCATTTGTGCGCGCTGGAGGAGTGTTTGCGAACTACTCTTTTCTCGACCTGAGTGCCTCCTTAGTCAAAGCCACGGCAGAGAAGCTGAGTCTCGGCCCCAGGGAGATCGAGGAGTTTGTCTTCAGCACCGTATTGCTCGATCCGAGAGCGCCGAATTTTGCTCGTGAGGTCGTTTTCAAGTCCGGCCTGCCCAAAGAAACACGGGCGCACTCCGTATCTAACAATTGTATTAGCGGCTTGGTGGCAGCCACATTTCTTGCTGAAGCGATAGTGAGCGGACGCATTCGATCAGGGCTGGCAGGGGGCTGTGAATCGATGTCACAACCGGCGCTCGCATTGCACAAGAAGGCCGAGCTGTTTTTCATCAGGCTCTCCAAGGCCCGATCGCTCGGAGAACGCCTCATGCTGCTGAAAGAGTTTCGCCTGCGCTACCTTTTCCCGCAGCCCCCAAGCCCTAAGGAGCCCTCGACGGGGCTTACGATGGGGCAGCACTGTGAAATCACCACCAAGGAATTCGCGATTGAGCGAGCAGCGCAGGACCTTTGGGCGCTGGGCAGCCATAAGAAGGCCTCAGATGCTCAACGCAAGGGGATCTTTGATGCCGAGATCATTTCCACATTCGGAGTGAATGCCGATAACCTGATCCGTGGCGATAGCAGCCTGGAGAAGCTTGCAAAACTTCCGCCGGTGTTTGACCGATCCCCAGCCGGTACTTTGACTGCGGGTAATTCGAGTGGCTTGACTGACGGCGCTTCGCTCGTATGTCTTATGGCAGAAGAGTTCGCACGGGCAGAGGGGCGGGAGATCCTAGCCTATCTTGCGGATGTTGAGTTTGCTGCGATCGATCCGCATAAAGGGTTATTGATGGCCCCCGGAGTGGCACTGCCGCAGCTGCTCTCCCGCAATCGCCTTCGTGTCGAGGATGTTGACCTGTTTGAAATTCATGAAGCCTTCGCGGCCCAGGTCATCGCCAATCGGATGGTATGGGAGAAGGGGTGGAAGGCCTACCCGGAGCTGAAGCCAATAGGAGCGATCCCCGATGAGAAGATAAATGTGAACGGCGGTTCGTTGGCGATTGGTCATCCCTTTGCCGCAACAGGGGGACGGCTGATGCTTTCTGCTGCACGGGAATTGCAGCGCCGCAACGGGCGACGAGCGGTGATCAGCGTGTGCGCCGCAGGAGCGATGGCCTGTGCCATGCTGTTGGTGCGGGAGTAGCAAGTACGCTTACGCTGCTGATTGAGAAAGATGCGCCGACCTTTTTTGGAACCTTCCAAAGAAGGGCCACAGGAGGGCACATCAAATTGAACGCGGCGGTCCTTCGACCCCCGCGCTCAAACCCCACGAAACCCACTCACGCCGGACGACTACCATCCGCAGCCATGGATGGCGTGGCCATGGCCGAAGCCGTGGCCGTGGTGGTAGACGACCGGAACGAAGGTGTCGCACGACACCGGTTTGTAGCCGCTGTGATCCACCACGATCACGGGGCGGAAGCGGTTGCCGTCGGAGACCAACTGCACCTCGTGTCCGTTAGTCCGCGCGTAAAGCGGAGTACAGCACGAGTCACAGTTGTTGGTCTTGACGATGATGCCGGCGCCGAGCGTTTGCGGAGGAGGCGGCGGTGCGGCCGGCGGCGGCAGAGATGCCACCACTGCGGGCGGTTCCTCCGCCGCCACCACCACCGTCTCTGAACAGACGACACGCACCACATCGAAGCAGGCCTGACCCGCAGGGCATCCGCCCAGGGTCTGTGACGGGTTGATGGTGGTGGTAGCCGTGAAGGTGGTGGGAGTCGTCGTGTTGACGGAACGCACTCCCGCTCTGCTGAGCAGCAGTGGAGTGTCGACGACACCGAACGAATCGATCGAGGCCGCGGGCCCTATGTCTCGGGGCAAATCCGCCTCAGCGATCTCCACCCGAACTTCCCAGCACTCCCCCGATCCATCAGTGGCTTTGACCACCGATGAGATGAGAAGGTACTGGCTGCCCGGCTGCTCAAGGAGAGCCCTGAGCGTCGTCGGCGGGACCATGTAGTCGACGCGGTCCCCGGTGACGGTGATCGTGGTGGGCTCGAGGGGAGGCCCACCTTCTCCCTGCACCGCCTGTGGTGCTTGCGTGGCTCCTGTGGTCAGGAGCAGTGATGTGAGAAGGGCCCACATGGGGCTTACTCCTTCCTGCATGTTCCCCTGTTGCCAGGGGATGACCATTGAACACGGCCCCCGGAACGTCCGGGAGCACTTCGCTAACCTTTTGAGATCAGCGCATCTTTCTCAACTACCCGTTGCATATGCAGGGAAAGAGCGGCGCCTAAGCCTTTGAATCCTCAGGGCGGGAGTGCGTTATAGCACCTTTTTTTGAGCTAATCTCCTGTCGGTCGGGGGAAAGAATCAAGGGCAGGGAAATCGATTGCTGTCCTGGGGTAGCCAGGGGAGCGCCAAGAATTGTTGGGTAAGGGGCGGGGAGGTGTTACCCTTACAAGGTCAGACGTGTGGTGCTTAGCTGCCATTTTGTAGGGGCCTTTCACGAAGGATTCCGTTTCATGTCCGGTGCAGTACTTGCGTCAACTCCAGCCCAACCGATGTTCCCTCAGGTCAGGCTACCCTTTGATGTGGTGACCCAGGATATAAACTTTGCAGAGGCGCTTGCTAGGACGAGGGAGTCTCTAGTTCGGGGCCCAATAGACGGTCGACCACTCATTATGCCCGACGAGCCGACGGCCATTGGAGGGCTGAGTGCTGTGTACCACAGTTATTTCGAGGGTGTGGGCGGGCCAGGGGGGCCCACCTCGGCAAAGGTGCGGGTTATTAGTGCTCCCCTCTTGGATGCTCTTACTCCGCGCTCCATCTATCCTGCGGAAGTCCTGCAAGGGTTACGGCTCTTGGATTCGGAGCTGCAAGTACTAGTGCATGGTCAGGGTCACCCCTTTGTGCCGAAACTCTACGCGGCGATTGTCGACACCCCGAAAAATGGGAGCGCACCTGTTCCCCTTGGAATAGTCACGGAGTGGGTAAACGGCCGCGCTCTTACCGAAGCAGTGCAAAATGGGCTGCTCACTATCGACGAGGCAATGCAGGCTGCGCGCACCGTTGTAGAGTCGCTGGCGCGAAGTGATATCCGCACCACCGATCCATGTGCAGACAACATTCATATTGAGCAGGATGCTGCGGGGAAGATTATTGGCTATAGAGTGACCGATCTCAATGTTTCAGCCCTGGGCCCCTACAGCCAGGAAGAAATTGATCACGCACTAGTCGGGATGCGAGATCACATTCAGCAGTTCTGTGAGCGCTGCAAGGCGATGAAGACCTAAGCGCCTACGAGGCTAATCATCAGCATCGCCAGAAGCTTGGCACAGAGGATGCATTCCATGGCCACTGAGCAGCGAAACTGCGCCAGGGATTCTCGGCACCGATCTAACTAACTGAGATAGCGCCAGAAAAATATGGTGACCGCGACACCTCTGGCTGCAGGGTTTTTGCTGTGCTGTGTACCCAAGGGCCGTTTGCTTTGGCGTGTTGAGGAACGAAGGGGGCCGTGGTTAATTTTCGTAGAGCCAAACAGATTATTGTACTCCTCGTTGCCCCCTTCCTGATCGGGGTGCCGCGGTGCTATGCGGCGGCTCAGGCACCCACACTCGTTGATTCAACCGCGGTCAGCCCGCTTAAAGGTAATTTTCTATGTGCTCCGTATGACGGCACTATGGCACTCGCCGAATACTTGGGATCTGGATCCTTGGAGGATGTTTTGGAGCAGGAGTCTACCATACCGGTCAAGTTTTCACTCCCGCGCGAAAAGCTCCTCAAGAAACAACGCAAGGCAAAGAAGCGCTTCCTGGCTACTGGAGATAAGAAGTTTAGAGCCGCGGCACGGGCGCTACGGAAGCTTATGAAACTTCAATCATCCTGCCTCGAGCTTTCGGCACCACCCTCCGCACAACCGCCAGATCCCCTGCCACCTCCAGATCCAGGTGCCTCCCCTCCCTCTGATCCGCCGGCATGTGATACTCCCTGGGCGCTTCTGCCCTCAGGTCCCTGCGTGGGCCCAGGAGATTGCTCGGTGCAGGAGTCCACCGCTGACCCATCTACGCTCCAAGAGATAGGCCCCTTTGATACCTATCCGGTCGATAGCCGAATAAACGGGCTAAGCATATATCTTTACTCACAGGGCGGTGGTGAGTCGGTGAGTCTTACTGTGACACGCTCGCAATCATGGAATAATCATCGAGCGGTGCTGCGAGTCTTCGATCCCGATGAGCGACTGGTCTATTGGAAACTTCAAACTCAGCAGAAAAACCAAAGTGGACAGCCCGTCGCTCCCGTTGAGGTTGTGCAGTCCCCCACAGAGCCTCCACCTCCCGCGGTGTTTAGCCTGACTAAGCCGGGTATATATGAGGTAAGGTTGGCCACGAATTCAAATGCCAAGATCTCAATCAAACTGAGCGCGGGGACGGTGTGGGGCTTCTCTCCGCAAAATGGGCAGTTTAGAAAGTCAAACTTCGGCAACGCGGCGACGACGCTCTACGCCTGGATCCCGTCCCACCCCACACTAACGAATCGTCTCCTGCTAGATGGGGCGCATGCGGGTCTGAAGCTCTTTCGCGAAACCGACGGGGAACAACTCAGCACTAATGCATTGGTCATCCCGGCCGATGTCCCCGGGGGAGGAGAGATTTGGCGTTTCGAACTCCCACCCGGAGATGTGAAGTACTTCCAATCAGCATCGGGATTGCCGCTCATACTTGCCACGACCAAGGAGCATGCTCTCGCCTTTGCAGCTGCACACAATGTTATTGATACGGGCCCGCTCACCGGCTATCGAGTTGCTCATCGTTTCCAATTAGAGCTCGCACGCATGCTACCGCAATTACTAGCCGAGGTTTCGTTGGCGCAGATCAACTTTGCCGATATCCAGTTCGCGTCGATGCAGAATGCAGCCTGCAAGAACCCCGTACAGGATGATGATGTATATCGATTTGATAATCTCCTTGGCTACGGCTACGGAGTAGGGACGCTGACAAGTGCCGCATGGGCGCTGGGTACAGCATCTGGTGGAACGCCCAATCAGCAGATCGATCCGGAGGCGCCATGGCTTGGGGCCATGGGGCTCACCCGGGTGGGGCGGCAAGTTTGCAGCGTGCATGCCGATTGCCTCAATGGATCGGAATGTGCCGCGGGCCTATGCCTCACACCCTTTAATCCTATCAGCGATCGCTGGGATGTGGAACGAGAGCTCACTTATGAGGATCTCGCGACTGCAGATCCGAGTGATACGATTCGCTTTCGCGGCGGCATTTCTCCGGAAAGCCTCGCTGCGCATGGCTTGGCATTCGCCGCGATAACGGATACCCCGTGCAATCCTCTGCGTAGCGAGCTTGTAGGCGAGGAGGGCAAACGCAGCCTCATTGCGCGCGCGGCACTTTCCCTTGCCGTTGACTTAATGCGTATTGCTGAATCTGAGCTCATATTTGGTGACGGGGCTGATACCAAAACATTCCCGACCCATCATCTCTTTGGATTGCAGCAGATTCTCTTGCCGAAAGTGAAGGCGATATCTGCTGCGATTGCTGAGGGAATCCCCGGCACTGCATGTGGAGCGAGCGTTGCTGAGGTGCTGAACGCCACCATTATTGCCGGTGTACGCAGAATCATTGACCGGCAGTATGGAGACTATCTCGTCTCTAACGGGAACCAGCACGCACACGCAGTGCTCATCTTCAAGCAGTTTGCCGACCTTGTCGCACATACACCAGTCAAGAATCTCTATCAGAGCCTTGCCGATGGTGCAGCGATGGAATTCGCCTCCCGGCAGTCTCCGGCTGGATATTGGGAGGAAGCGCAGGGGCCCGATGCCAGTTATATAGGAATGACCCACAACTTAAGCGGTCATTTTTATAGGCTGGCCGAAGCAACCGGCGGTACAGTGCCGACGATCTTCAAGGCCGCGCTGAACGCAAGCTATGAGCTTTTTAATCACACAGTAGCTCCGGAGAAGTCGGGGCGCCTGCAGGGGGGGTTCAACTTCAATCACCGTATCGGCACGGGGTTCAATCGCGAGCAGTACAATGGGGGAAAGGGCCTTATCGACAACGTTTCTCAAGCCGGTCTGTGGGGTCCAGTCGGGTATGGTAACATTGCTGCTGCGCGCGCCAAGCTCGCACAGCAGGTAAACTCCTTCCCGACTCATGCGGCCAACATACTTGCTTCCTCGGGGACCGTTCCGCTTCGTTTCCACTTCTTCGATAGCACACAGCGGGACCCGCAGGCTTTGTTCCCCTTTCAAGAGGACTCTTTTACGAGGCTGTTCGGTGATGAGTTCGTGGTGGTAAAGACACCGCACTATATGACCTCGGTGTACGTTGGTCGACCGGCCGAATCGGTCGAGGGTGAGAAGCGCGAGTGGGCTAGACTCGTGCACCCGGAATTTGAGGACATAGATCCCGATGATGACCCGCAAAATGCAGCGAGCATGTCGGTGTATCAGAACACTCCGTTCACCGGCGGCGGCCTGTCGATGTTTTGGACTCCACAGTTCGGCAATGCGATCCTTGGGGGTTCATGGTCCCCCCTGGTCCATCATGGTCTAATGGTAGTGATGAACGGGAAGCGTCACTGGGAGAACTATTACAGCACTTCGTTCAATTTCCAGCCAACGGACAACCTGCTGAGCGTATTCGGGTATCTGGACAATACAGGCGCGTCCTATACAAGGACCTATAACTTTCAAGAGGACAAGGTGGTGGTAACCTTGAACCTCCTGACACTGAGCCTGTTGAGTTCGGAGGGCCTGTTTGAAAATATCCCGCTCATGACCTGCACGCGCAACAACTGCAACCCAGCGAATGGAGTAAAGAATCGCAAGACCCTTGGCGCCACGATAGTTGATCTGTCCGGCAACCCTCTTAATGGACAACATGTACTCAATGGGGTGCGGATTGTCGACGACGAGGGGGAAGGTGTCGAGGTCCTGTTTAACGGACCTCAAATGGTGCAGGTGTTCCCCCATGGAATGAGAGAGATACACTATCAAGACGAACTACAAATAGGACGGGTACAGGTAGTACTTCCAAACGTCTTGACGGACGGTCAAACGCATCAGCTTCAGTATACAATTGCTCCGATCATCCAGTGAAACTCTGTAACCAAAGGACGTATAGTTACCTGAATTGGATATCACCACGAGAGCAACGAGGCGAGGTGCAAGAGTTCTATATTACACATTCTCCCTACGTTGCTGTTTGACTGATCGATCACCGGTGACACGCCAAGCTAAGGGCGCCCACTTGCGGCATCAGTAGGGCTGATAGCCGCGGTCGTCGTAGCGGTAGTCAGAGGGGCGATCGGCATTATCGCGGCTTCGGTCATCATAGTCGCGCCCATAGCCCTCCTGACGGCGCATCTCTTCAATCTCACGGCGTTGTCTTCGGAGCTCTTCCTCCTGTCTACGAATCCTCTCGTCCTGCTCCGCTTGCCGCGCTGAGGTCTTGTCGCTCTCATTGCCGACGAGTCCGCCTGCAATGGCGCCGGCAGCGCCGCCGATTGCGATTCCCGCACCTGTGCTACCGGTCTTGTGCCCTACAATCGCGCCGAGCCCCGATCCGAGTGCCGCTCCGGTCAACACGCCCGTCTCACGGCCTGAAAGGGGTTGACTGCCGCAGGCAGAAAGCGACAGACACACGACGCACGTTGCCAAGATAGATCGATATTTCATGGAGTCTCTCACAAATAAAACCTAATGCTGTGGGCAATGGCCTCCCCTGAAGAGGCCTCATCCTATAATAATAATCGGGCCGCTCGGGTTTACGCAAGCCAACCCCCCAGATTCCCCAGTATTTTCAGGCAATTCCGCACATTTATAAATGGCCTTAAGTCTTTCCCAGAGACCGCCGTAGAGAGCTTTAGAAGTTAGCGAAGCAAAGAGTGCATCGCGTTGTAAGAGCCCCTTCTTGCAGCGAGATGAGCTCAAACACTCAAACTCGACTCCATCTCCGATGGAGGCCCCGCGCTTGTCAAAGGAATGACAGGGAGCGCTCGAGTTTGACTTTCAAGGAGGAAAGTCATGCCTATTACTCTTGGGACCAATATTGCGTCCTTAAAGGCTCAACGTTCGTTGGGTCTAAGTTCAGATGCCCTTGGTAGAACCTACGAGCGCTTAAGCTCCGGTCAACGTATCAACCGCGCTAGCGACGACGCCGCGGGTCTTGCGATTGCAGACTCTCTGCGTGCCAATCAGCGCGTTGCCACCGTTGCTATCCGAAACGCGAACGACGGTATTTCGACCATAGCGATTGCCGACTCCGCCCTTGGCGAAATCGGTAACGTTTTGTCCCGTCTCGCCGAGCTTGCCGAGCAGTCAGCGAACGGCGTGTTCTCGACCTCACAGCGTTCCGCGCTGTCGAACGAGTTCATAGCTCTCGCCTCTGAAATCGAGCGTATCGCGGTCACCACAACCTTCAACGGTGTGCGCTTGCTCTCCGGTGGAAATGCTCTGACGTTGCAGGTGGGATTCGATTCCCTCTCGACGTCGCAGATATCATTCACCGGCGTGCAGGGAACCTTGCAGGCGCTTGGATTGGCCGGCGCGGGCACTTCGGCCCTGTCGTACTCCATCAATGGAAACTCGATCGAGCTTGGCCAAAGTGCGGCACGTGCTGCTCTTGACGCCATCAATAGCGCGATCGGATCGTTGGCCTCGACCCGCGGTACCCTCGGTGCTGTGGAGTCACGACTCCAGGTTGCTATTAATAACCTCTCGGTAGCCCGCGAGAACTTCGCATCTGCCGAAAGCCGTATCCGTGACGTCGATGTCGCCGGAGAAGCTGCGGAACTTACCCGCTTGGGAATTCTGCAGCAGGCTGGTGCCGCTGTGCTCGCTCAGGCGAATCAGCAGCCAGCGCTGGCTCTGTCACTCTTGGGACGATAGTTCCAGGAGCAGGCGTAGGAGGGCTCCGTTGAGGAGCCGCTCCTACCGCCTCCGCGGAATATCCGCTGATAAGTTGCGATATTTCGGGGTGATCCCTCACACAGTTCGAGTTTGTATTCAGTAAACGGTAGCTTCCCCGGGCATCCCGCGAGGGTGTATCGGGAGAGGTTTGCAGCGTAGACACTCGCGCGAGTAAGCAAAGAATACCCAAAATGGGGTGCTAAATTTAGTGCCTCGCTACTTAGCCGTTGCCCCTAAGCACCATGAGGGATGGTGTTTAGGGGCATTTTCGTTTCTCACCGTTCCGATTGAAAGAGTCCCCGCATCTTCCCACAGCTCCTAACGATACGCTGAATACGTTCCGGGTACCCCTAGAAGTGGTCTCATAAAGAGAGATAGATGGCCCGCTCCTATCCGCCGTAGCCCAGGAGAGAGCCCTTTGTTGTGGGGGTCCAAGAGCGAAGGCGGTGTGGTGTGAGCGGCACCGTAGTGCCCATGTCCACGCGGTCCGCTTGCTAGGAGAATTGCGCAGCGATAACACGCGAAGTCCATCCAACACTATCCATGGGAGACCCCAGTCATAGCTGGCAAGCCCAACTATAGGCGGCCCGCAGGCGGGGGAGAATTCCACTTGCTCCAATAGGTTAGCAGTGCCGGCCGAACCGCCAAAAAAAGCGCTCAAGCCCATTTCAGGATCTGCCGTTTCACTTTCTGAACGAAGTGTGTGGTGAGTGTGGAGATCAGGCAGTCGTCGTGGCCCAGCAGTTCACGACATCCCCCGATTCCCACAGCACCGAATCTGCTCTTAGTACCGCAGCTCCATAGGGAGGCGCGGCGGTACTACGGCTCGAAAGGATTCGAACCCGGACGGAGCAATCAAGGAGGATGTCTATGCCTATTACTCTGGGAACCAATATTGCGTCGTTGCAAGCACAACGACGTCTAGCCAACGCGACTGATAACCTCGGTCGTACCTACGAGCGGTTAAGCTCCGGACAACGAATCAACAGAGCGAGCGATGACGCCGCGGGTCTTGCTATTGCGGACGCGTTGCGTGCCAATCAGCGTGTTGCATCCGTTGCTATTCGAAACGCAAACGACGGTATTTCGACGATTGCGATTGCCGATTCCGCGCTTGGCGAGATCGGTAACGTATTATCGCGTCTGGCCGAACTTGCCGAGCAGTCAGCCAACGGCGTGTTCTCGACTACGCAGCGCTCCGCGCTTGCCAACGAGTTCGTCGCACTGGCCTCTGAAATCGAGCGTATTGCGGTCACTACGACCTTCAACGGCGTGCGATTGCTCTCCGGCGGAAATGCGTTGACTCTGCAGGTCGGATTTGATTCGACTTCGACATCGCAGATTGCATTCACGGGTGTGCAGGGAACCTTGCAGGCCTTGGGGCTTGCGGGAGCTGGCTCTTCAGCGCTGTCCTACTCGATCAACGGTTCGTCGATTGAACTTGGACAGAGTGCTGCCCGTGCGGCGCTTGATGCGGTGAACGCGGCGATTAGCTCGCTGGCTTCGACCCGCGGTACGCTGGGTGCGGTAGAATCACGGCTGCAGGTTGCTATTACCAACCTGACGGTTGCTCGTGAGAACTTCGCTTCTGCGGAAAGCCGCATCCGTGACGTTGACGTCGCAAGTGAAGCTGCAGAACTTACCCGACTGGGCATTCTGCAACAGGCCGGCGCTGCAGTGCTCGCACAGGCCAACCAGCAGCCAGCCTTGGCGCTCTCGCTGCTCGGACGATAGTCTCGAGCGTGACCGTCGTCTCCTCGGCACATAGGTACGCGGGATAGACGACGGTCACCTTAGATTCACCAGGTGTGGTGTGTGTAGGTGGTGAATCATGGAGGTGAAGTACACGCAGAGGGAACGTGTTGCTTCACCCGTATAATGCTGCTGCTCAGTTCATGAGTATGCGGCTGCTTCCCTCCCGATAGACTCAAGAGTAGGTGTGTGACAGCTCATCTGCTCTCGCTACTTCTATGGGCTTTGAGTGCCGTTCCCAAAGGGGCAGTGGAATGGCATCTCAAAGCCCATTTTTTTTCTCTGCTCCGCGCACGCCACTGCATTAAGAACTTTGCGCATTTTTCATTTTCACTTCAAAAAGTTTCAGGTACCGCTTAGTCCCGCTCAAGTTCAGCCGAGCAGCTGCCGTTACTCTGGATAGGTGGAAGGTGGATGGTGTGCTCTTGAAGAGTTCCTTCTTCGGCACGTTTCATCCCATTTGTTTTTCTATCGCAGGGTCTGTAGGGCGATCGCTCGGGCAGAACTTGTAACGAAAGGACTCGTTGCAAGCCTGTTGGTAGCTTCAAGGAGGAACTACTATGCCTGTTACACTGGGAACCAATATTGCGTCCTTGCAAGCGCAACGGCGTCTTGCCAATGCGACGGAACGATTGGGCCGTACCTACGAGCGGTTAAGCTCCGGACAACGAATCAACAGAGCGAGCGATGACGCCGCGGGTCTTGCTATTGCGGACGCCTTGCGGGCCAATCAGCGTGTTGCATCCGTTGCTATTCGAAACGCAAACGATGGTATTTCGACGATTGCGATTGCCGATTCCGCGCTTGGCGAGATCGGTAACGTATTATCGCGTCTGGCCGAACTTGCCGAGCAGTCAGCCAACGGCGTGTTCTCGACTACGCAGCGCTCCGCGCTTGCCAACGAGTTCGTCGCACTGGCCTCTGAAATCGAGCGTATTGCGGTCACTACGACCTTCAACGGCGTGCGATTGCTCTCCGGCGGAGGTGCCTTAACGTTGCAGGTCGGATTTGATTCGACTTCGACATCGCAGATTGCATTCACGGGTGTGCAGGGAACCTTGCAGGCCCTTGGATTAGCTGCAAGCGGTTCTTCAGCGCTGTCCTACTCGATCAACGGTTCGTCGATTGAACTTGGACAGAGCGCTGCCCGTGCGGCGCTTGATGCGGTGAACGCGGCGATTAGCTCGCTGGCTTCGACCCGCGGTACGCTGGGTGCGGTAGAATCACGGCTGCAGGTTGCTATTACCAACCTGACGGTTGCTCGTGAGAACTTCGCTTCTGCGGAAAGCCGCATCCGTGACGTTGACGTCGCAAGTGAAGCTGCAGAACTTACCCGACTGGGCATTCTGCAACAGGCCGGCGCTGCAGTGCTCGCACAGGCCAACCAGCAGCCAGCCTTGGCGCTCTCGCTGCTCGGGTAATCCTGAGTACGGAGTGAGATACGTGACTCATGATGGACCGGCGCTCGTCTAAGAAACGGGTGCCGGTCCATCTGTTCTTGAATCCTTCTCGCGGTCCGCTCCTGCCAGGCGTTCAGGCGTTTGCACCGTTTGCCGGCTCCATACCGCAGCGAAGCGGCCTTCCTGAAAGCTGCCATCGGAGCTTCCCTCTAGAGAGCTGTCTCCCGGGGCGGCGGTCCGCCAATCGATTACCTGTTCATATGGTCCGTAACGCCGCTGCATATAGCTGCACTCTATCCCATCGCCAAACAGGTAAGCCCATTCACGGTTGATACATACGGCGTGACCACGCCGCATCGACTCTAGTATGAAGCTGGCGACAAACGGGGTGTATTTCCGGCTTGGGAATCGAATGCGGAGGAGAGTGTGAGAAGAACCCGGAGAGTTGTCGACGAAATGCCGAATGGTCGCAATGTCGGCAAAGCTGCGATCTGGATGCTCTTTCGGGAGGCGCAGGAGGAGCGCCCCCAAGCTCGCTAGGAGCATCATGACCATTGCGACGGCCTGGCCAGAGGGGATAAGCCGCTCACACAATCGATGTAGGACCAGGAAGTTCAAGAACCATATGCTTGCGGCGAGTGCATACGCCGGGCTCAGTAGATAGGCAACGAGAGGACCCTCGATTCGTTGAGCACTGAAAATGACAATGACCAACCCTACAAGTGTGATCAGCGCTAAATCCCGCAGGGGGGATGAAAGGAGCCGCCAGCCGAGAATAGGCAATATGAGGATAATTGAAGCGGCGATGCTGCGGAGTTCGGGACTGAGCAGCTCCTTAATAGGGACCACGAGGTAAGAGAGGGCAAAGGCAAGCTTGCGTACGGAAAAACCTGATCGTTCCTCAAGGAGAAAGAAGTGCACAATGCGGCCTGTATTGCCGAACTCGGGGAAGAGAAACAGGTCGGCCAGTACGGGGAGCCACAGCACGAGTGCGAGGGCGCTGCTCGTTAGGATGTATAGGGGCCACTTTGGATTGTGGGAGCGGAAACGCCACCCCCATAGCACTGCCAGTATGCCTAGGAGTACGGATACGAGGAGTGCCGAGATGTGACTCTGGGCGCAAAGAGAAAAGCACCCCACGAGCAGGGGCAGGTACTGCCAATGCCCACGTACTATGGCCACCATACATATAAGCCCAGCCATAAAGGGCAAGGGGATGACCCAGGGGTTCCAGTAGTTCGCGAATAGGAACAGTGATGGGACATGCACAACCAGCGCAATCGCAACAAAGCCCCACAATGCCTCCTGCCGCAGTCCCAGGATCTTGCGCGCCAGGTGCAAGGTGAGAACGAGAAAGGCAAAATTGAACAGCAAGGTAGCCAGCCGTAATCGGCCATCCCAGGAGGGAAGCCATGCCAGCATCCACTCCATCAAGGCCAGATAATAGAAGTAGAGTGGTCCAGGATGCCTGAAACCGAAGCGGCTGTACGCTCCGGAGAACAGGTTGAGATCGGCTGCTTGCACGACATTAAGTGCCAACAGTTCTCGGTCGATATTCCTTATCTCGGCTGACCAAATAGCATTCCAGCTTGGGATGAGAAAGCATAGGAACCAGATCCCAGGCAAGAGGTAGATGCTAAAGGTGAGAGCAACAGGGCGGCGGTTCATGCGCGGTCATCTTGTCCGGTAATGCGTTCGCTGGGTAGGCTAGCTCATTCTAGGGATACGCTGAATAAGGTCAGTGTATCCCTAGAACGTATCCGGAAATGGCCGTCCATGGCCATTTCTGAAACGGCAAAGCAAAGACGGGTCCCCGAAACACCCCATCTTTGTGGCCTTCCAAACGCCTCGCGGCGTTTGTGCAAGCCATCCATGGCTTGCCTAAAGCGCATTTCCGGATGCGCTCTAGTAAGCCTTCGCATATTCAGAGAGTCGATTCAATTGCCACCGTGGCGGCGTGAGGGGAAGACAACCCCAGCCGCTCAACGAAATCAGAGGCTGGAGTTGTTGTGTCGGCTCTGTCATTCTGGATGCCGGCCTTTGATCCCTGGCCCTGTCGCCGTATGGCGGCTGAGTTGTGTGTGTCACGAGCTTTATGTCATTCGAGACCGTCTTTCCATCAATTCGTAACAACTGCGACCAGATATCCCCCGAGGTGTCAGCGCGAGTCCGCTCGACCTTGTTCAGCCCCGTACAAAGAGGAGGGATCTTCCCGGTCGCTGATGAACTAGTCCGTTCGGTAGCACGTTCCGTGGGGTCTCAGGGAGCGCATGTGGGCACCCTCGCGGCGCTTGTGCAGAGTGAGCCGGTGCTGGGGCTAAGACTCCTAGGACTCGCCAATAGCTCTGTGTACGGAAGAAGTAAACCTGTCACTTCCATGACAACAGTAGTGAACCAGATTGGCGTGGCACGTCTTGGCGGAGAGATCGAGTCTCTTGGTCCGGTACAGTCTCTAACCCGGTTCTTCATGGGAAGACAGGTCGCGGCGCACGCCTATGCGCTCTATGTGCTTGGTGTGCGCGCTGCCGCAGAACTAGCCGAAGTATTGGGGTCCTTTACCAGCGCCAGAGAGAATACGACCGTGGGAGCTTCGATCTATTTTGCCCCACTGCTCGCGTTAGCCCACAGGAGCCCCACCCATTACGCGGCGCTGTTTCTTGATAGCTGCGTATCCGGAAAGGACCCGATCGAGAAGAGGTTCCAATTGCTGCTCGCAGACCCTGCCTCGGAGTATCGCAATGAACTGCTCCGATCGCTGGCTTTGCCAAGAGAACTGGAGCAGATGATGCGGACGGCAGAGAGTTATGCGAGTAAAAAGCCACGTACGATCTCCCTGCGCAAGGACGCCAACAATTCGGCGGTCGCGCTGGGGCTCACCGCTTATATGCTGGAGGCCTTGCAGTTCATGCGAGGGGCCTTAGAACTCAGAACTCGCATCAAGGATGTAGCCAAGGCCTGTGGGGTGAGTGAAACAATTATCAAGAATTCGATTACGAGAGCCTGTCACCCCTATTCTGAGGATGACATTGCGGGCCAAATCATGTCGTCGCAGGTTGGGCCGCTTTTAAGCGATACTGATACAGGCGGGCTCAGCCTCAACGATTACCTTATCGAACTAAAAGCCGCCTTCCGCACCCAGGTAGCCCCCTCAGAGCACCACCTGCTCCCGCAGGTGGCGCTTACTACGGCACTTGCACTGCGCAAGGTCTTCCATTTCCAGCGCGTGATTTTTTTAATGTACGACGAGCGTTCAAATAGCCTGCTCCCGCTGGTTGAGATTGGAGAACCGTCACTTCAATTCCCACACCTTATGCGCAGTCTCGATAATCCCAATGCTCCGCATATGCCCGACGTGCGAGCGGCCATCGATGGCAAGGTCGTGTTCGACGGAGAACCGGTTTGCGGGGACGATTGGCCGTTCGTGGCGCTGCCGGTGCGGAGCCAGGGGGTGATATGTGGAGTAATCTATGCGGATCGTGCGGCATCTGAGGATGCCCTGCCGCTTGAGATGCATGAGCAGGTATCCCTGGTGGCGTTGGGGGAGCTGTGGCAGCAGGTGCCCTACGAATTCGCATGTCAGTCAGATTAGGCAGAGTATGTATCAGGGCGTTCGTCACCATGTTCTACTGGTGTATGCCGTTAGCGGCGTCTGCCGGGCCAATCTATGTCTACAAGAAGGGCGGGGTCACTTATTTCTCCAATAAGGCTCCACCCGAGGGAGTCTCTGCTAAGGTCTTCACCGGTAAGAGCAGCACGTACTCTGTTTATAAGGGCAGAAGTGTCCGGGGTGACCGTTTATTTACAGAGCGCTACAGTGATATCATTATCAGCGCCAGTAAGCGCTTTGGGGTGCCGGCGGCGTTAATCCGCTCGGTGATTCATGTCGAGTCGGCGTTCAATCCCAAGGCGGTGTCACCGAAAGGAGCGCTGGGGCTGATGCAACTCATGCCGGAGGTAGCTCGCATGCGAGGGGTGAAAAAGCCATTTGACCCGGCGGAGAATGTGCAGGGAGGGACACGTCATCTGGCCTACTTACTGGATCGATTCCGCGGCAATCGTCGACTTGCCCTGGCTGCATATAATGCAGGTGAGGGCGCGGTTGAGAAGTACGGCGGAATTCCGCCCTATCGAGAAACACAGCATTACGTACGCCTCGTGTTAGAACTTGAGGCGCGTTACACGAGAGCTGAAAAATGAGTTTGCGAGCCCGCATACCGAACCTGTTGACCTATCTTCGGTTAGCGCTGATCCCTGTGTTTGTGTTGCTGATGATCGATCCAACCCCAGGAATGGTCAGGTTAGCCCTGTTTGTCTTCATCATCGCGGCGATTACCGACTCACTCGATGGGTTTGTGGCTCGGCGTTGGGGTGCGGTCTCAAATTACGGCAAATTACTTGATCCGCTTGCCGATAAGATTCTCGTCATGGCCGCTCTGGTTATGCTCGTTGCCCAACGCTCTGATCTCTACGGCGAGCCCTGGGTACCCGGCTGGATGGTGGTGCTCGTGCTGGCGCGTGAAATATGGGTTACCGGGGTGCGCGGGGTTGCAGCTTCCAAGGGCTTAGTACTTCAAGCAGACGGGGCGGGGAAGCTCAAGAGTGTACTGCAGATGGCTGCGATCTGCTTTTTGCTGCTCCATCATACGCAATTCCGCGTGGGAGCTGGTGAAATGAGCGCTCAGTTGATTGGCGCGAATCTCCTGCTGGTCTCTATTATGGTGTCCTATTGGGGAGCAATCGGATACACGACGAGTGTCATGCGCTTGATGTCGGTCGATGAGAATAGCTCCCCCGGCAAGAGCGGTTCCTAGACCCCAGTCCCACCGCACCGATTTGAGCATGCAACGTTCGTGCGGGGCGACCTTGCGCACGGGCGGGGAAGTCGAGTTGGCTCAATTTTCCAAATGGTTTAAACATATTGAAGCTGCTAAGATCCCGCGCACGTGGGCCTTGCATGGGGCGTGTGTGTTGGCTGTTATTTATGAAAGTTACCCGACTAGAAATCTTCGGTTTTAAGTCCTTCATGGAGCGACTGGTGCTGCCCCTTGAGCATGGGGTGACCGGGGTGGTAGGCCCTAACGGCTGCGGAAAATCTAATATTGTTGATGCGATACGTTGGGTGCTCGGAGAGACCAGGGCCGGAGCGCTGCGCGGCGATGTGCTTGAGGATGTCATCTTTAACGGCACCGATAAGCTCCGTCCATTGGGGCTAGCCGAGGTTTCCATAACGGTGCGTGCCTCGCAGGGCGATTTCTTCAAAGAGCTCTGCGAGCTTGCCCAGGTCGCTGACGTTGCAAATGAGGTTGCGGCGCCAGACTTCGCAGTGGAGGGGGCTGATGCTCGGTCTGAGGAGGGTTCCAACGAGTTGGGCGAGAGGGGCACGAGTGCTCCCTTGCTGCAACTGGTCCCTGATAAAGAAGCCTCCCAGCTCGACCCCTCGGCAGCGGAGCCAGCAGGGAGTCCGCAGCTCCGTGAGGAGGTTCCGGGGTTCCTTTCGAGGTTCGCTTGGCTTCGATCGGTGCAGGAAGTGCAAGTTACGAGGCGGTTGTATCGGAGTGGAGAGTCGGAATTCTTCATCAATCGGGTGCCCTGTCGGCTGCGTGATCTCAAGGAGTTCTTCAGAGTAGTGGGGCTTGGTCCGCGCGCTTACACAATTGTTGCCCAGGGCGAAGTGGGGCGTATCGTGACGGCACGGCCAGAGGAGCGTCGACTCATTTTGGAAGAGGCAGCGGGCGTCTCGGGACTGCGTGACCGAATTCAGGCGGCGCGGAGACGGCTGGAGGAGACGTCGACCAATGTGTCTCGAATTAACGATATCATTGCGGAAGTCACCCGGCAGGTGCAGACCCTGAAGCGACAGGCGGCGCAGGCGCGCAACCGCGAGCAGCTCAAGAACCGCATTCGCGAGCTTGATACCGCGTTGTACCGCTCCCGTGCGGGAGAGCTGCAAGCAAAACATGCCGAGATCGCCAAGGTCATCGTTCAGGCCGGCGCGGGGATCCAGAACAGTGAGGCCGAGCTGCAAAAGCTCGCCGCTCAGGAGGACTCGGTGCGTGCGCAGCTTATGGCGCTTGACCTGCAAGGTGATGAGAGCAGGCGCGCCCTGGACGCGGCGCGAGAAGAGCTCAATACCCGAGCGCGCGCTCGTGCGGAACGAATGGCGCGCGAACGCGAGCTTCGCGCATTCGTAGTTTCCAATGAGGAAGATTTAGCAAGACAGCGGGAGCGACTGGCAACCCTTAAGGCCCGCAGCGCCGATAGCAAGGGTGTGCTGGAGGCGGAGCGTAGCCATGAAGAGAAGTTGGCCCAGGACCTGACCGCGGTACGTCAGATCGGAGATGAGGATCTACGCCAGGCGGGGATAGCACTCGACGCGGCGCGTCAGGCCCTGCGCGGGTCAGAGCGCGTACTGCAGGAGGCGCGAGAGCGTGTGATCCGATCCGAGGCTTCGCTCCGGGAGATTCGCAATCAGATCGTATCGCTTTCCCCTGCAGAGCAGCTGCGGAAATCGATCATAAAGGGCGGCATTGATGGATCCGGTCAAGCTGAGGGGCTATCGCTTTTTGTCGACGGGCTCTCGATTCCGAAGGATCTGGTGCGTGCGGTACAGACTATCCTGGGCGAGCGCGCTGCGTTTGTGGTTGCTGATGACCCCTTCAAGGTTGCCCGTACGTTCCTTGAAGCGGTGGCCTTCCAAAGCGGGGGTTCAGACATTGTAGGGGTTGGAGTGATTCAGAGCGGGAGTGCTCAGATCGAATCCCGACCGCGCTACGGTCTGATGCCGCTGGCAGGGCTCATTCGGTATGAATCTCGCGTAGCAGTAGCGGTGCAGGAATTCCTCGGCCATGTCTACGTTGCCCCGGATTTCGAGGGGGCTGTTTCCTTCTTCGCAGCGGCGCGCCAGGAGAGCAGCGCGGACGAACTGAGTCGCTTTGTAGTGGTCACCCACGAAGGCGATCTGATCACTGCACGATCCTTCTATAGTCTGCGGCATGAAGGTGGGGCCGTGTATCTCAAGAGTAAAGCCGAGGAGTTAGAGGCCCGCCTTTCCGAGGAGCGTCGAACGCTGGCCGAGGCTCAAGGGGATAAAGAGGCGCGGGAACAATCGGTGCGCAGCTGCGAAGAGGCGCACAAGGCGGCCCTGACGGCAAGTCAGGAACGCGATGCGCGTGCGCGCCGCATAGAAAATGAACTGACAGGCCTTCGCGCAAAATTCGGCGCGGAGCAGCGGCTTTTGCAGCAGCTCACCAATGACGCACAGAATGCGGAGTCTCGCATCACTGCGCTGCAGCAGCGGCTGGAAGAGCACCGAGCCGAGCTTGCTCGCATTGCAGCCGAGGTGCTTGAAACCCAAGACGCGCGCGAGAAGGAGTTGCAGGCGATAGTGCAGACTGAGTCGCACGTGTACGAAAGGATTGAAGGGCAGCGCAGGGCGATGCGCGGCACCCTGGGCGAAGCGGCCCAGCAGTTAGCCATGCTGCGCAATCGGCTCGATCGGGAGCGGCAGGCGCTAAACAATCTCATGCTTGACGGTCAGCGGGCGGAGATCGAAGTCCAGAATCTGGAGCAGCGATTTGTCGAGGAATACGGGGCTGAGCTGTGGGAGCAGGTGAAGGCGGCGACAGAGCCATTGATGCCGGAGGCGGAGCTTGTGACCGCGCAGGAGGAGGTGCAGCGACTGAGAGCTCGAATTCTCCGCGAAGGGGATGTCGACATGTCTTCTATCGAACGCTGCCGTGAAGAAGAGGAGCGGCTCACCAATTTACTCACGCAGCGTGATGACCTTAGCGCCGCTGCCAAGACGATTGAATCAACAATTCACAAGCTGATTGCCACAAGCAAAGCGCAGTTCCTGGCTACTTTTGACAAGGTGCAGCATAACTTCTCCGAGCTCATCCCAAGACTGTTTGGCGGCGGCAAGGGCATGCTGGTACTGCTTGATCCTGAGAATCCGTTGGAAAGCGGTGTCGATATCGTCATTCGCCCTCCGGGTAAGAAGCTCAAAACGATTGAGCTGCTCTCGGGAGGTGAAAAAGCCATGTGTGCCACGGCCTTGATCATGGGCATGTTCATGGTGAAGCCGGGACCGCTGTGTGTGATGGACGAGGTGGATGCTCCGCTCGATGAGGCTAATCTGGTGCGCTTCCTCTCCATCGTGCGTGAAATGAGCTTACGCACCCAATTTATCCTCATAACCCATAACAAACAGAGTATGAGCGCAGCCGACTCCCTGGTGGGAGTAACGATGCAGGAGCCAGGCGCCTCCAAGGTCCTGTCGGTTTCTTTACAGGAAGCATACAGTCAGGTAGCGTAACCGGCTGTTTGTACTGGATCACGCCAGTCCGGGGCGCACCAGTTCTGTGGGGCGTGCTCACTCGCCGTGCGTCTACTACTCTTTCGTTATGGATTTCGAGAGCTTCATCACCCGAGTTGCCGAAATTGCTCAGAATGTCTCCACGCAGTATGGCACTGGGCAAGTCATAGTGGACTTCCTCCTGCTGCTCTTCGCGCTCTGTCTCTTTGTGCTCGTAATTGGACTGTTCTCCCTGCGTAGGAGTTCGGATCGAGCAAGCAATGACAGATCGCAACGCTACGATGGACTCGGGGGACGAGTAGAAAAACTTGAGATGAGCATCAACGGGTTACGCACGGAAACGATGCGTACCTTGGAGCAGTTCCGTCAGGAGCTGGCCAGCCTGCGTACGCACCTCTTCTCGATGCGTGATCAGCTGAGCCCTGGATGGGAAGAGAAACGCGGCAGTGGTTTTGGCAGTGAGGCATTGGCATCCCTCGATGAACCAGGTCCTGAGTCACGTGAGCCGCTTCCGCCGATCAGCGAGGTGCTGCCGCAGCCCATAGTAGCGAAGTCAGCCGAAGCTGAGGAGGCCAGACCGACGTCGCTCACCATGCGGTTAGTGAAGGCGCGCACCGGATTCTTCGATCGCCTTAAAGCGCTTTTCTCCAAGGGTGAGAAGATTGACAAGGCGACACTTGATGAACTGGAGGCGTTGCTTGTTGAAGCAGACGTCGGGATCGTCGCCGCACAGGAGCTGATTCATCAGCTGAAGACAGAGATTGGAGATGCCGGTTCACTCAGCCAGGAAGAGGTAATAGCCTTCCTCAAGGTGAAGATCTTACGCATTTTGGAAGAGGGGGCGCCGCTCGATGCAGCGATTCAGCCGGCACGACGCTCTGACGGCCCCTGCGTGGTGCTCATGGTAGGGGTCAATGGGGTCGGCAAGACCACCACCTCGGCAAAGCTTGCCTCGATGTGGAAGGCGCAAGGATTGAAGGTCGCTATGGTGGCTGCCGATACGTTTCGTGCCGCTGCCGTCTCTCAGCTCAAGGGATGGGGAGAACGGCTTGATATACCGGTCATCGCTGGCGTTCCCGACGCCAAGCCACAGACCGTCGTCTTCGATGCGATGGAGCAGTCGAAGAAGGAGCGTTTTGATGTCATGCTCATCGATACTGCGGGCAGGCTTCACACCAAGTCGAATTTGATGCAGGAACTGGAAGGGGTGCGGAGCACTATTGAGCGCCATCAAGCAGGCGCGCCGCATGAGGTGATTCTGGTGGTTGACGGTTCAACTGGACAGAATGCGCTGCAGCAAGCCAAGGAATTTCATGCTGCGCTCAAGCTCTCAGGTGTAATCGTCACCAAGTTAGATGGAACTCCCAAAGGCGGCATTGTGATAGCGATTAAGAAAGAGCTTGGTGTGCCGGTGCGCTACATAGGTGTGGGGGAGGCTGCCAAGGATCTAAGAACGTTCCAACCGCAAGAATTTGTCGAGGCGCTGTTTAACCGAGAGGGGCTTTCCAGCAATAGCACCGAGGCGCTGTCAGCGCATGCGGAAGAACGGGTGCGCCGTCGCCGCCGTGAGTAGCGCTGCTGATCGACTGAGTTGACCCTGAAAAAGTCCCTTTCTGGAACTTTTCCGGCGTCGCTCCCAAGACATTCGCTTCTTTGTCCTGAAAAGGTTCGTCGTGGATTTTTCACTCCGCAGCGGTCCCGTCGATTTCATTGAACCAGCTTGCATACCTGGTCGCGGCAAGCGCCTCCAGGTATTCGGCGCTCGTTCCCCGTGAACTTTTGCAGGGAATCGGAGTGTTACACCCCGATTCCTTGCCAAGCAGCATGGCGGAATCCACTGTGTTATATCAGCCAATCTGTAGGCCTAGACCCTCATTCACGGTGAGCCCACTTCAGTTCTTGCGCACGCCGTCCCGGCTTCACGCTCCGGCGGTGCTGGACGCGTCACTCGATCATCTGCCCCTTCTCCATATCTTCTATATCGGGCATTTGCATCTGCATCGGCATTATCGGCACATCGCGGGACGGGAGCTGTCCTGGCATGCCAAAGGGAGTGGCCACACTGGGAGGGGCTGGGGCACCGCCTTCCTCACCATAGACATTCATGATCTCCTTGAAAATTGCAGAGGGGGGAGCGTTATGTGGCGGCAGTACATGAAGCCTGGCAGGTTTGAGCGCCTCCGGCAGTGCATCGTCAGCGCCGTCCACGGAGTGGGCACCCACGGCGTTTGGATTTGAGGCAAGGCGGCCGTTTCTAAAAATCAACTCAGTTGCACCGTAGCGCCATACCACTTCTCCCTTCACTTCACGTACTACCCTCTCCGCAGGGTCGCCCCACAACATGCGAACCTCATTCGGTGATGCTCCATCGGGAAGATAAGGCTGACGGCGCTTGAAGGCCGCGGACGAAGCTTCGTTGGCCCCGGCAGCGCAGGGAAGGAGGAGAAGGAGGCTTAACATTAAAAGGTGCTGCTTCATTCGGAGGGCGGAGTAGTGCGAAGTACCATCTCTATCGTGCGGGTTTTCTTCTCTCCGGTGAAGTCCACTTCCGTTTCTAGTATGAGAATCTTGTCTGGTAAAATTTCAACAACTTCACCACCGTTCAGCCCAATCTTTGTACCTTTGGTGACGCGGTATCCTTTTCCGGCCGGGTTTTCGACGATAGCCGTCGGCGTGTCGATTCCTGCCAAGACCGCTGCCAACCGCAGCTCCTCATACGGATAGCGCTCCAAGGGGGTAGCGTCCTCACGGATCTGACGACCACCTAGCCTAAATGGAACGAAGGGGTCGCGTTTTCCCGCTGACTCGTATACCCAAGGCTCCTCCTGCTTGCTCGCCTCTAGGGCAGCCAGAATTGCTGAAGCTTCGGTCTGGCCAACGGCGCCTGACGCTGCGCCGGTCCCCGCTGCCTCTCCCGCCTTCGCAGTCGTTACCACCGGGGCTGCCGGGTCACGTAGGATGTACTTGCCGCCCTCGACTCGGTATTCGAACTCCTGCCCACTGGGTGCCAACGGCACTGAATCAAAATAGGTAGGTATCAGCTGCTTAAGATCTTTAGGATAACGACCATGTTTGTCCCGATGGTCTATCAGTGCTGCCTGAATGCTCGCAAAGATCTGCTTGTCTCGTGGCTGCCCCCCGAGCTGCTTATCTATGTTCTTCTTGATTACCTCAGCCGTCGACGCGGCGCGCTCCTCGCTGCCGAACACGATGATGAAGACCACCTGCAACGCGATAAGCACCGCAAGTACTGCTACAATCTTTTTAACCGGCGCTTTCTTCTTCTTTGTCATGATCTGGGAGATTGTCTCTAGCTCTTGCCGCGCATTCTCTGCGAGTCGCTTAATGCTCCTCTGAGGACTATTTCATAACTAGCACGCTCTTACCTCAATCTACCACTCCGCATATGGCGCATCCTGGTGCCAGAATGAGGGTTAGCCCCTCTATATGATGCAGCTTGTGCCGCAGGTGGCAGGGTAAGTTAGGAAAGGGGGAGAACAAAACGGCGTTGAAAAGGGTCGGCGAACCGATCGTGCGAACGCCGCTACAGGGTCAAAAACGCTGAAACGTGACACTGTTATTTTCCAGGAAGGTATCCTTAGCCCGTCATGAGCTCGGAGGAAGAATGACGAGAAAACGGCATCGGGGTGACTGGATTTGAACCAGCGACCCCTAGTTCCCAAAACTAGTGCTCTAGCCAGGCTGAGCTACACCCCGATGACTGGTCAGCACGTTGATACGATTGCCTTTTGAGAAGGCATTTGGCTGGGCCAGGACATGAGGTTATATTGCGCCCGAACGATGATCAAGCGAACGAAACACCTTTTTCCTTGAGAGCATTGATTATGTCTGCAGTAAGAATCTCCGATGTCCACGCTGATAAGATTCCGCTCGGTCTCTGCACCTTCCGGGGCTGGGTACGTACCCACCGCCAGTCCAAGACGGTCACCTTCATCGAGCTGTACGACGGGAGCTGTGTGAAGGGATTGCAGCTTGTAATCGACCCAACGCTTGAAAGCTATGCCGCAGTGGCCCCTCGCGTTGCCACGGGAGCCTCCCTGATGGTGCAGGGCGAACTAGCCCCCTCGCCGGCGAAGGGTCAGCGTTATGAACTACGGGTGCAGGAATTCAAGCTGATTGGAGAGTCGCCGGCTGAGGAGTACCCGTTGCAGAAGAAGGGCCACACGCTGGAGTTCCTGCGAGAGATCCTGCATCTGCGCCCCAGATCCAATACTTTTGGGGCGGTGTTTCGTGTGCGATCAGCTGCGTCGATGGCCATCCACACATTTTTTCATCAACGCGGTTTTGTGTATGTACACACGCCCATCATCACCACCTCAGACTGTGAGGGTGCAGGAGCGATGTTTCGGGTGACCACGCTCGATATGGAGAAACCGCCGCGTATCGATGGCAAGATCGATTACAAGCAGGACTTCTTTGCAGGAGAAGCGAAGCTCACCGTGAGCGGTCAGCTGGAAGGAGAGATATTCGCCACTGCAGTAGGCAATATTTATACCTTTGGCCCAACCTTCCGTGCCGAGAATTCAAATACGACCAGGCACCTTTCTGAATTTTGGATGATTGAACCGGAGATGGCCTTCTATGATCTGCATGACAATATGGCGTTGGCAGAAGATTTCATAAAATTCCTGATTCAGTACGTGCTTGATCACTGTGCTGATGACCTGGAATTCCTGTTTGCCCGTGAATGGGCCGATAAGAGCATGCTGGAGACGCTGCGTCAGGTGAGCACTGCCCCCTTTGCAACCCTTGATTACACCGAGGCGATCAAGGTGCTTGAAAAGAGCGGAAAGTCGTTCGAGTTTCCGGTGAAGTGGGGGATGGATCTGCAATCCGAGCATGAACGCTTCCTTACGGATGAATATGTGAAAGGCCCTCTTTTCGTGGTGAATTACCCCAAGGAGATTAAGGCCTTCTACATGCGGGTGAATGAGGACGGCAAGACCGTGCGCGCCATGGATATGCTGGTACCGCGACTGGGGGAGATCATTGGCGGGTCGCAGCGTGAGGAGCGCCACGATGTGCTCGTAGAGCGCATCAAGGAGTGCAAGCTACCCGTTGAGCACTACTGGTGGTATCTCGATTTGCGGCGCTTCGGCAGCGTGCCGCACGCCGGATTCGGTTTAGGATTTGAGCGTTTTCTCATGTACGTCACCGGGATGCAGAACATTCGCGATGTGATCCCGTTCCCACGCTACCCAGGGTATGCGGCGTTCTGAGATTCGCTGCTGTTCACAGTCATAGTGGTTGCGTTATCAGTTTGTTCTGAAAGTACCCGTTCCGGGTCACGGTGGGCCCTGTCTTTCACGACGAACGTAGTAGCCTGGCGCAGGCAAGGTGCCCCTTGACTGTCGCACCGACAGGGGTGTTCTAGTTTTATAACCCATTGAATTTCTTACGCTCGTTCGTCGCCGGCGTGCATCCAATATATACTATTAAAATAGGGGCGACGATGGTCCAGAAACGGTCTTCCAAGCAGCATATCGAACTCACTGAAACATTTGGGGCGCATAACTATGCCCCTCTTGAGGTGGTGTTGTCGCGAGGCGAAGGTGCATGGGTCTGGGACGTTGAGGGCAAGCGTTACCTCGACATGCTGAGTGCCTACAGCGCCCTCAATTTTGGTCACTGCCATCCGCGCATTCAAAAAACGGCGCATGCCCAGCTTGATCTACTCACCCTCACCAGTCGTGCCTTCTACAATGATACGCTCGGAGTAATGTGCGAGAAGCTCGCCACGCTTTGTGGGATGGAGCAGGTATTGCTCATGAACTCGGGAGCGGAGGCGGTGGAGACGGCGATCAAAATGGCGCGTCGCTGGGGATACAGAGAGAAGGGTATTCCACGAGACAAAGCAGAGATAATCTGTTTCTCCAACAACTTTCATGGGCGTACGACTACTATCGTAGGCATGAGCACCTCAGAGTCCTCGCGGGCGGACTTCGGACCTTTCACACCAGGGTTTGTGGTAGTCCCCTTCAACGACAAAGCGGCGCTCGACGCGGCGATTACTCGCAATACCTGTGCAGTGTTGATTGAACCTATCCAGGGGGAGGCGGGCATTATTATCCCGGATAGCGGGTTCCTCAGTCATGTGCGTGCGGTGTGTACTGGGCATAATGCCCTTATGATTGCGGATGAGATCCAAACTGGTCTTTGCCGCACTGGCAAAATCTTTGCTTGCAATCACGAGGCGGTGATACCTGATGCCTACCTGCTGGGGAAATCGCTGGGCGGCGGTATCACGCCGATTTCGGCAGTCGTGTCCAGCAGGTCGGTAATGCAGGTGTTCACCCCCGGTTCTCACGGCAGCACATTCGGAGGCAATCCGCTCGCCTGTGCCGTAGCAGAAACAGTGCTCGATCTTATCATCGAAGAGCGTCCGCATGAGCGTGCCGCCAAGCTCGGAGCCTGGTTCGTGGAAGAGTTAAGAGGCCTCAATAGCCCTTACATCTCAGCAGTACGAGGCAGGGGCCTGCTGATTGGCGTCGACATTCTACCCGAGTACGGCAAGGCCAAGGACTTTTGCCATGCTCTGCTGGATGTCGGGCTGTTGTGCAAGGACACGAGAGAACAGACTATTCGATTCGCACCGCCGCTTATTATCTCCGAAGAGGATCTGCGCTGGGCACTCGAACGAATAGCCCTGGTATTTGCCCGCAAGGACAAGGTGAGCAGAGCCGGGCAACCTTGCAATATCTAAATAATGCCCCAAAAAGAGCGTCCAGTCATGGCGGGCAATTCTCGGTTTAAGGGCCCCTCCGCTGTTAAGAGCTTCTGTAGAATCTTCCGAACTCGTGGCTAAGGAAGCTTTCGAGTGAGATCTCCTCTGGGCGATGCACTCCGGCCGAGCCGGTAATCTTTCCGGCGAGAGTCATATCGAGCGGCACGCACACACCGGACGCGGTCGAAACTTGAATCGCATTTAGCGCAAGCGATCCCACCGTGGCACCCCGGACGTCAGAGGTAAAGTTGTGTTGCATGAGAGTTCCATTACGAATGCCTAATGCCTCGACATAAATGAGGCAGCGATCCTGAGAGGTATTGGCAATACTGCGCTCAAAGATTGATTTCAGCTCGTTGCGATGATCGATAAACCGAAGTTCATGCAACAAAAAGGTAATGAGTTCGTGGTGGCCGGGGTAGCGGATGGTTTTGTAGTTCAAGTTCCGCACTTTGCCCTGCAGGGTTTGCCACAAGGATCCAAGACCCCCTGAAGTGTTGAATGCTTCATACTCGGTGCCCGCGATGGAGAATCGCTCGTATCCCTCAAGCGCTTGAACGACGGTTGGCACTCCGTCAATAATCGCTTCGCCGGGGTTACAGTACTCGTTGATTAGTCCATCGGTTGACCAGGTAAGATTGTATTTTAGGCGGTTCGATGGAAACTGGGGAAGTGCGCCGACTCTGAGCTTCAGTGTATCGAGACTCTCAAAGGTATGAGCAAGGCTCAATGCTGCGATACTTATAAAACCCGGGGCTAATCCGCATTGTGGGAAGAACATCCCCTGGGCCCCTTGGGCTATTGCTCCGACGGCCTTGGTGGTTTCTACGTCTTCAGTCAGATCGAAGTAGTGAATACCCAATGAGCGGGCAAGTTCGGCGACTTTTGTGTTCAGGAAGAAGGGCAGGGCGCTCACTACAGCCTGAACACCCTTCAATGAGCTCGCCATCTTGCTCGGGTTGCTTAGATCAAGGGGATGCAGGGTTACTGCTTGGGGAAAGGCCGATGCAAGCTGTTTCCCGGTCTTCTCGTTTAGATCAAATGCACGGACTTTATAGCGGCCTGAGGAGGCCAGAATTGCGGTGATAGCGACTCCAATCTTACCTGTACCGAAAAGGGCGATGTCGAACATAGCGCTTAAACCTCCCAGCGGCTATTCGACTATATAGGTCCTTAAACCCAGATAGTCAGAAAGCTCCCCCTTGCACATATCACGGCAGTTCCCATGCTGACTATCCAGCGTAATAGGTGACACCGGGGAGCCTGAGCAACAGAGGTCAACCTGCGGCTTCCCCGTCAATTGCAGGGACGTTATGCGGCAACTTCGTAGAAGGGAGTAGGTAACTATCCTATCCTTCGAGAATCACGGCATCTTGCGGAAAGTTCGCGGGGAGGCTGGTCGATTCTTTCTCTACAAGGCGGGGCCACAGGGTCCGTATATGCGCGGGGGTTGCAGTATATATGACATGCATCTTACTGATCGATGACAGTGCGGAGATTCGAACGCTTGTCGGTGACCTGCTCACCGGATCGACCTACCAGTACTGTGCAGTGTCATCGCCTGAGGAAGCGCACGCCATTTGTGCACAGGTCAAGGTTGATCTGATCCTGTGTGATTTAGTGCTGAGGATGCAGGCGGAGGATGGCCAGATTGATGAGTTGAATGTCAGCGCAATGGTCGGACTGAGAGCTATTTCCGAGTTTGCTGCCCGGCGGCCGGAATGTCCGGTGGTGGCCATGAGTGGCGCTCTTACAGGTGAGCCGCTTAAAGCCGTTGAACGGTTCGGAGCTACGGGTACACTCTCAAAACCATTTTCGCGAAGGCAGCTGCTTGATGTAATCGATCAGGCATTGGCAGCCTGAGGTATATCGCTGATCGATTCGCTTTCACGCACTATCGCCGCTAGCTGAAGCAGCCGGGAAGGAAAGGCAAAAAGAGAAAGAAGAATTGGTGAGGACAGGATTCGAACCTGTGAAGGCATAAGCCAGCAGATTTACAGTCTGCCCCCTTTGGCCGCTCGGGAACCTCACCGTGCTTCGCTGCGATCACGCCTTGTCCGGGCCGCCTCTGGCCAGATTCCAAGGTATCTACACAGCGTCGTTGCGCATTGTTCAGAATAATCTCATTGCTGAGAGTAATATGGCCTGTCAGCCAAAGACGCCCGGAGGCGAGCGAAGGCTGGAGCCCATGATGGAACTCGAATCCATGACCTCTTCCTTACCAAGGAAGTGCTCTACCAGCTGAGCTACATGGGCGGCCGGTGGGCATTATGGGGAAATTGTGACTCAGTGTAAACCCGGGGGTAAGTTATCGGATGAAAATAGATTTCTCAAAGTAAGGGTGTGCTGCCGAATTGAGATCTTACCTGATTGTGTTTAGGATGCAGCGATTATGGGCGAGCATCCTGACTGCTGCGCAACCTACGGGGTGTGCGGAGAGAGGCCAGGAAGGAGTATGCCAACTTAGCTCAATTGGCAGAGCAACGGTTTTGTAAACCGTAGGACGTAACCGGAGTGAGCGGAGCGAACAGGACGGTTACGTAAGATGGGAGGATGCGAGCTGGCGAGCATCCTGACTGCTGCGCAACCTACGGGGTGTGCGGAGAGAGGCCAGGAAGGAGTATGCCAACTTAGCTCAATTGGCAGAGCAACGGTTTTGTAAACCGTAGGTTGCGGGTTCAAGTCCCGCAGTTGGCTCCATCGGCAGTTTAGAGGTATTGTAGTGGGCCTTGCCCAGAGGGTTACGTCTTTCAGAATAGGTGGCTCAAAGTGTGAGCAACCTGTTGTGCGGGAGTAGCTCAGTTGGCTAGAGCATCAGCCTTCCAAGCTGAGGGTCGCGAGTTCGAGTCTCGTCTCCCGCTCCATATTTTTGGCTTCTCAAACCTGGCCTTGCCAGGATTTGAGATACGCTGAGATTTTGGCTTCTCAAACTTGGCGTTGCCAAGATTTGAGATACGCTGAGATTTTGGCTTCTCAAACTTGGCGTTGCCAAGATTTGAGATACGCTGAATTACGGCTGGTTCGCGGGAGACGAGACTCGAACCAGCAAACAGGGCGAGGCTCTCCCCGTGCCTTCGGCACGGGGTGTTGCGTCTCCCGCTCCATATTTTTGGCTTCTCAAACCTGGCGTTGCCAGGATTTGAGATACGCTGAGATTTTGGCTTCTCAAACCTGGCCTTGCCAGGATTTGAGATACGCTGAGATTTTGGCTTCTCAAACCTGGCGTTGCCAGGATTTGAGATACGCTGAATTACGGCTGGTTCGCGGGAGACGAGACTCGAACCAGCAAACAGGGCGAGTCTACAGCCGTGTTGGTTGTCGAAGTACGCCAGTAGCTCAATTGGTAGAGCAACGGATTCCAAATCCGTAGGTTGTGGGTTCGATTCCTACCTGGCGTGCCACTTTCCTTTGCACTTTTATTCCATTCGTGCACACTGCCAAGAGCGACATGCACTACGCATGTTTTGATGCTTCCTTTTTGAGGTTGTCCGTATGCCACAGTCTCCGTCATTTGATGCCCTTGGCTTTCGTGAATTGCGTCGGCAGTCGGTGAAGGAGTTAGGAGGGGAGATACGCCTCCTTAGACATACCAGCGGTGCCGAAGTGCTGGTTGTCGACAATGACGACACTAATCGAGTGTTTTGTATAGGACTGCGCACCCCGCCCACCAATGCAACCGGTGTTGAGCACATAATGGAGCACTCAGTGCTCTCTGGCTCGAAACGATACCCGCTCCGAGATCCGTTCGTTGAGATGGTCAAGAGTTCGCTCTACACCTTTCTCAATGCGATGACCTTCCCGGACCGCACGATTTACCCTGTGGCGAGTCAAAACGGAGCCGATTTCGCCAACCTCACCCGCGTGTATCTCGACGCGGTATATGCCCCACTCATTACCGAGGATACGTTCAAGCGTGAGGCGTGGCACTACGAAGTGGATGCAGAAACGAAGGCACTGCGACTAAGCGGTGTCGTGTTCAACGAGATGAAGGGGAATTACAGCAACCCAATGGCCTTGCTTTCGGATGGCGTCACGCAGGAGCTGTTCCCGGAGACTTTTCTGCGCTTTGATTCGGGTGGGGATCCCCTCTGCATTCCCGATCTCAGCTACCAGGCATTTTCAGCCTTTCATAAACAGTACTATTCGGCGCCCAACAGCAGGATCTTCATATACGGCAAGGATGCCGTCGCGATCGCACTGCCTTTGGTCAGAGAGTATCTGGAATCTGCGGGTCAGGTGGAACCCCCGCGTTGCGACTGGGGACTGCAGCAGCCGTTTGCCGCGCCGCGGCGGGTGGAGCGTTCATATCCTGTCGACAGCCTTGATGATCCCAAGTCGTTTGTCGTCTTGAACTGGGGGTATGCACAGCGCAAGGATCCGTCCTTCATACTCTTGCTGCGGGTCTTGGAGGAGGTGCTGCTGGGCAGTGACGGTGCGCCGTTGCGCAAGGCCTTAATACAATCCGGTCTTGGCGAGGGTATCGTGGGACATGGATTCGATGCCGGCTGTCACCAGTTGTACTTCTCCTTCGGACTACAGGGAGTGCGCAATGACGGCGCCGCCCAGGTTGAGGCACTCATGCTGTCGGTGCTTGATACCCTGCACAGGCAAGGAATTTCACAGGAGCTGTTGGCAGCCGCGCTGCACTCGGTGGAGTTCTCAGTGCGAGAAGATGCAAATGCCAAGGATAAGGGCATGCGCGCCATGTATCGAAGCTATGAGTACTGGAACTATGACTTGGATCCGATTGCTCCCCACTGCTTCGAGGAGCAGCTTGCCAGGATGCGCAGCGAACTCGCGCAAACCCCGCGCCTTTTCGAAGAACTGATAGCGACACTATTCTTAAAGAACAATCATAGACTGTTGCTGATACTCAAGCCCAAGGTCGACTTTGTGGCCGAGCGGGAGAGCAAAGAAGCGGAGCGTCTGGAGTCGGTGGCGGCGCGGCTGTCGGATAAGGACAGGTCCGTGTTGTCGGCCGATGCGGAACGGCTCGCGGCGCTGGCCACTCAACCCGATGATCCGAAGGCGATTGCTGCGCTGCCGCAGCTGCAGTTGAAAGATCTCGATCCGAACATAAAGCGCACCCCCACCGAGCTGCTCAATTGGGAGATGCCGGTGCTCGCCCATGATCTGGATACGCACGGAATAGTATATCTGGATTGGGCAGCCAACCTGCGCGGGATTGATTTTGCACTACTGCCCTATGCGCAAGTCCTGGCGCGCCTGATGTTCGCTGTCGGGACCACGCAGTGCGCGTACGATGATTTCTCGATCCGCATCGCCTCAAAGACCGGAGGATTATGGGCTTCGCTGTTGGTGCAGCCGGTGCGGGGGAGCGAGCGTACAGATGCGCGATTCGTGCTGCATGCAAAGGTGCTGGACGCACATGTACCTTCAGTATTCGAGTTGTGGGGTGAAGCCCTCACCACGCTAAGACTAAATGATCGCTCGCGCATTCTGAACGTGCTCAAGGAGAGCCGTGCAGCGGCGGAGCAGCGGGTTATTTCGGAGGGCATGCGGCTTGCCATGCAGCGGGCCTCTGCTGGATTCCATCTGACCTCTCATATCAGCGACATGCTTGGCGGCATCGGCGCGATTGAGGGGCTCCGAGCAATGATTAAGGAGGCCGAGGAGAGCTGGCCTGTATTCCAAGGGAAGCTGGAGGCGGTGCAGCGCTATTTACTCTCCGGCAAGGACTGGCTTCTCAATATCAGCTGTGCCAAGAGCGGATGGGAGAGGGTGCGTCAATCAGCACAGCCGCTTTCCGGGCTTATGGGCAAGGCCATTCACCCGGATGCGGAGTGGAGATTCGAGCCAAAGGTTACTGGGGAGGGGATTTATGTGCCATCTGATATGAACTATGTGGCACAATCCTTTGTGCTCCCCGAGGCGCGGGCCCCGTACCACGGTTCGATGCTGGTGCTATTGAACGCGCTTTGGAGCTCGTGGCTGTGGAATCGGATCCGGGTGCAGGGTGGTGCGTATGGGTCGGCCTGTATTTTTAATCGCGACACGCGGATATTTTCCCTTGGCTCCTATCGTGATCCCCATGTGGCACGGACGCTTGAGGTCTTTGGGGAATTGAGTCGCCAAATTGAGACCCAGGCCTGGAACGATGACGACGTGCGGAGGGCGATAATAGGCTGCATTGGACAGATGGATGCGCCACAGACACCGGAGCATCGCGGCCGCGAAGCGATGAATCAATTCTTCTCAAAGCGATCCGAGGACGATCTTCAGAAAGTGCGGGAAGAGGTGCTTAAAACGACGAAGGGCGACATCACACGCTGGGCCAGCGCCTTGGGCCCCTGTCAGAAGCAGGCGCGTGTCGTAGTCTTAGGTTCTGAACAGCTGATCCGGGCTCAAGCGCCCGCGCTCAGTGGAACGAGGCTTCTGTAGCGATGAGCGGGCTTCCGGCGCAGTTTATAACCCGCCTTGGCCGCATGTTTGATCCGGCCACTGTCTCGGTGATTGTTGAAAGCTGTAAGGACAGACCCGCCTCGTTGCGCCTCAATACCCTGAAGGCCGCTCGCCCCGATCTGCTATCCGAGCTCGCCGGGTGTGGCGTGCGGCTGAGATCCCTGCCCTGGTACGCGGATGGATTCGTTCTCGAGCATCCGTCGCAACGCGAACTGATGGAACTTCCTGCATATGCGGAGGGCAGGATTTATTTGCAGAGTCTTGCCAGCATGATTCCTCCAGTGGTGCTGGATCCGCAGCCCGGAGACTCGGTGTTGGATCTTACGGCCGCTCCCGGCAGTAAAACCGGTCAGATGGCGATGATGATGAGTTGCCAGGGGCGGTTATTCGTCAACGACAGCAACAAGGTGCGGTTCTTTAAATTGCGCCACAATTTGCAGCTATTGGGGCTTCTCGATCGCAATGATGGTTTCATCAGGCTGTCCCTTGATGATGGCTGCAAGGTATGCGGACAGTGGGAGGAGAGCTTCGACAAGATATTGCTGGATGCGCCGTGCAGCGCCGAGGCGCGCTTTCGGATCAATGATGAGAGGAGCTATGGATATTGGAGCGAGAAGAAGATAGCCGAGAACGAGCATAAGCAGAGAAGGCTTCTGTTCTCGGCATGGCATGCGCTCAAGCCCGATGGAGTGCTGGTATATTCCACCTGTACAATGGCTCCCGAAGAAAACGAATGCATGATTGCGCGGTTGATGAAAAAGTACCCAGATTCGGTTGAGCTGCTGGACGCCCATGTTGAGGGGGTGGATCGTCTGCCTGCGGTGATGCAATGGAAGGGTCGCCCCCTGCCGGAGAGTGTCGCACGGACTTTACGAGTGAGGCCCAGCGACGACATTGAAAGTTTCTTCGTAGCGAAGCTCAAGAAGCACGGGCATGTCTCAAGGGAATAGCTCTATGAACGCTTTTGTCTTAGTCGGGGCCGGAGGGTTGCTTGGTTCAATGGGCCGGTACGGTGTCAGCATGATCATGCAGCACTATATGCCGTTAGCCTCTTTCCCTTGGGCTACACTGACCGTGAATGTGGTCGGCTCACTGTTGGTTGGATTGGCGGCGCACGCCTTGGAAGTGCTGCCGGGGGGAGGGGCAGAGTTGAGATTATTCATAATTACCGGCTTCCTCGGTGGATTTACTACTTTTTCGGCGTTTTCGTTGGAGACGGTGGCGCTGCTTCGGAACGGGCCGCTTGCGTATGTCATTATTAATGTCGGGGCAAACCTGACACTATGCATCCTTGCAGTGTCAGTGGGACTACTCATTGGCCGATCACTCTCTTGAGTCACACTGCGCTGGCGAGTTTCCCAAATGATTTGGTGGTCTTACGGGAGAATGCCGCTGCCGCGTTGCTACTGACCGTGCGTTGCCAGAGCGCGCGCTTAATTCGCCGGTTCCAGGCACTGCCCGAACATTCGCAATCCGCGGGGTAAAGAATTGTGTTGAAGTGCCCACTACTGCCCGCTATATTCTCGCCCCGTTCGAGGGAGGAAAATATGGCCAATCCAATGCGAGTTCTGATGAATCGCCTAGCGCTTTTGTGCTGCTGCGTCCTCCCACCGGTGCCGCTCCTTGCTTTGCCATTGATGGAGTTGGAGCCGAACGATCTCAACGCCTCTGCAAATCCGCTTCCTCCAGGAATCTCGGCACGGGGCACAATCCTCTCGGGTGGAGAGTATGATGGGTGGGTCATTCCAAATGTGCGCCAGGGAGATCTGTACTACATATTGCTCTCGGCGATCACCGATAGTGGGGATCCGGTGCTTACACTGATGGAGACAGCGGAGATCGCATCCGGTACAACCGGATTTACCTATTTTGACGACGACAGCGGGCCCGACTCAGCCGCGTTTGATGATTCGTTGCTTGCAGGGTTCCCAGCGAAGCGAACCGGGGCGGCAGTACTGCGTGTCGATGGTTTTGGTTCTAGCACCCTAAATCCGTATGAGATCTTTGCCGTTCTCATCTCGCCGAATGAAATCGTGCCCGAGGTGGAGCCGAATAACTCGCCAGCTGAGGCCATGCCGATAACCGCGCCGGCTATTCTTGCTCAGGGGAGTGATGAAGACGATTACTTTTCATTTCATGTGAACGCCGGCGAACGAATCGTAGTAATGGTCGATCAGGATCCGGGGAAGCCCGATCCAGGCTCGCTGTTTAGGGCTACAATCCAGGTATTCCTGCCTGACGGGGTGACCGATATTACCTCGGTAGTGGCTGGCACATTTATCGGAGACAACAACAACAACACCAGCACATCCCACGGCTTTGGGGCAGTACCCGCGCCCAACTCTGGGACTTACTTCTTGCGCATCAAGAAGACCACGGGTGACGATGGCGACTACCGTGTTGTGGTGCTAGTGGAAGGCAACCCGCCGGTAAGCGGCGCCTGCTGTTATAATGAAAGCTGCCAACTCACGAGCGCCGGGAACTGCCGAGGTGCCTTTGCAGGCGCTGGCACGGTGTGTGATGGCGATGATGATGGAGATGGAATCGTAAATGATTGCGATAATTGCGGATCGGTCGCCAACTTGAGTCAGGAAGACACCGATTTGGATGAGGTGGGCAATGCATGCGATAGCTGTCCCGCCGATGATCGCAAGATAATACCGGGCGCCTGTGGCTGCGGTACTCAGGATACCGACGGCGATGGCGATGGTGCCGCAGACTGCAACGACCAATGCCCCGCTGATAGCAGTAAAACCTCGGCTGGCGGATGTGGTTGTGGAGTAGCAGACACCGATGTGAACTCCAATGGTGTCGTGGACTGTAATGCAGGGGGAGACATTAAGGCCTCTATCCAGGCGTTATTAACCGCGCTCAACGGCGTGAAGCCCGCCAAGCCGGTCAGCGGTAAGAAGGTTAAAGCGATCAATTTGATCCGCAACCAGATTAAAGCGGTGCTCACTACCTCTGGCGCGCAGATCACGGCGAATCAGGCGGACTTCAATATCACTCAGCAGGTCAATCGACTCGTGCGCGCCGCAGGCGCAGCACTAAAGGGGTCGGAGGGCAGTCGGGCCTCAAACAAGCGCACGGCAGTTAAGGTAGGCGAAAAACTGCTTGCAGTGATTAATGGATAACGCCGCGATGGCCCTCTCCATCTGGCCAATGCCCTGAATTCTCTCCGTTTTCTTGGGGTGGGGGATAGCCTAGGGGCGGTAAGACTGTGCGGCGATTCAGGGCCAAAAGATTGCTCCTGAAGTAAAAAGCTGTTAAGTTCGGCCCTCCTTTAGGGGCCGCCCTTTCATTGACATACCAGGTCCTTACGTTACTTCAGAAGATCATTCTGAAGAGGTGATGTATTGGCGTGAATTGAGGAGTGATGGGTGAAGCCGCTTAGGGAGCAGGTGACTCGGAAGTTCGTGCTCTTACGGGCCGGGTACCAGGAACATTCTGAAGCGATAAGAGAGTATTGAAATGTCTTCGTCGACGAGCTCATCAATTCCAAGCGCATCAAGTGCCCCTCAGGGCAATTTCCTGCGTGATAGTATCGATGAACTTAAGAAAGTGAGCACGCCGACTCGAGCCGAGACGATGCAGGCCACGGTCGTCACGATGATCATCATCGTGTTTCTCTCGATTTGTTTGGCCTTGATCGATGCGGTCTTCAACTGGCTCATGGGGCGGGTGATTGGCTAAGTCTTCAACAGTAGGCAGGTATGGACGAGGAGCAAAATGCAATGAGTGATTCTGAGAAAGAGGTCATTCAGGACAATGCTGCAATGGAATCAACAACCGTTGCAGCCGACGCTGCTCCAGTGCGCATAGCCCGTCCGGATATGCAGTGGTTTGTGGTGCATGTGTACTCGGGGTTTGAGGCCAAGGTGAAGCAGTCCCTTGAGGAGCGTATTCGGATGCACCACATGGAAGATTCCTTCGGTGAAGTACATGTGCCGCATGAGACGGTGGTGGAGCTAGTGCGCGGTCAGAAGAAGACCTCGAGTCGCAAGTTCTTCCCTGGATATGTGTTGGTGCAGATGGTGTTGAACGAAGACACCTGGCATCTCGTCAACGAGACACCGAAGGTGACGGGATTCTTGGGAGATAAGATGAGCCCTGTTCCTCTGTCTGAGGAAGAGGTCTCTCGCATCATGTCGCAGGTAAAGGAAGGAGCTGCGGCGCCACGTTCCAAGGCTAACTTCCAGCAAGGCGAGACAGTAAAGGTGGTAGACGGACCATTCACGGACTTCAACGGAACGGTTGAAGAGGTGAAGCCGGAGAAAGGCAAGGTCAAAGTCTTGATTAGTATATTTGGACGTGCTACCCCCGTTGAACTCGATTTCATCCAGGTTGAGAGGGTCTAATCCATGGCAAAAGAGGTTCAAGCCAAGGTCAAGCTAGTCGTGCCCGGTGGCCAGGCAAATCCGGCTCCACCGATCGGTCCATCATTGGGCCAGCACGGCGTGAATATCATGGAGTTTTGCAAGCAGTTCAATGCAAAAACTCAGAAACAGCAGGGGGAGCTGATACCGGTCATCCTGACTGTATATAAGGACAGGTCCTTCACCTTCGAGATGAAGACGCCACCGGTGTCCTATCTGCTCAAGAAGGCGGCAAAGATTGAGAAGGGATCGGGAGTGCCGAATCGAGACAAGGTAGGCAAGGTAACGCGGGCGCAAGCGCTGGAAGTCGCGCGTCAGAAGATGCAGGACTTGAACTGCCTCGATGAGCAGTCCGCGTACCGTCAAGTAGTTGGGACAGCCCGCAGCATGGGGCTTGAGGTGATCGAGTAGGCGCGGGCGGCGAAATACTCACAGATTCAGCATTGGAGATCGAGTCATGGCCATAGTAGGCGGTTCGAAGCACGGAAAGAGGTGGCGGAAGGTGGCCGGGGCGATTGAGCACCGTAAAGCGTACGCCGTAGATGAGGCTTGCAAGTTGGTTGTTGGATCGGCCTCTGCAAAGTTTGATGAAACAGTGGAAGTCGCATTCCGCCTGGGCATCGACGCCAAGAAAGCGGAGCAAGGTGTGCGAGGCAGTGTTGCCCTCCCGCACGGACTGGGAAAATCGATCCGAGTAGCGGTGTTTGCGAAGGGAGAAAAGGCCAAGGAAGCGGAGGCCGCAGGCGCAGATGTAATCGGCGCAGAAGATTTGGTTGAGAAGATTAAAGAGGGGTTCATGGAGTTCGACAGCGTGGTCGCGACTCCTGATATGATGGTGCAGGTGGGTAAGGTAGGTAAGCTGCTTGGCCCCCGCGGACTGATGCCTTCCCCGAAAGTGGGCACGGTCACCTTTGATGTGGGACCTACGGTAAAGTCGCTGAAGTCGGGTCGCGCCGAATTCCGTGCTGATAAGGCCGGGATCGTGCATGCGCCGGTAGGCAAGGCTTCCTTTGGTGCGGCAAAGATAATGGAGAATTTGTCGGCGTTGGTTGTGGCATTGAACAAAACCAAGCCATCAGCAGCAAAGGGTGTGTTTCTTAAGTCGGCGGCTCTTTCAACGACGATGGGCCCTGGAGTGCACTTTGACGTTGCGCCGCTGCGCAACGCTTAATGGTGGATGGTGAGAAGGGCTTTCAAGAGTACCTTTTTGAAAGCGCTTCTGGGGCGACCACGACTTGGAGCGATTTCAAGAATGCCAAGGCGGACATTCTTGAGGCCAGTTATTAGGTGAGCTGATATATGGAACGAGCAGAAAAAACAGGAAGAAGTCTCTTATCTGACTGATTGCTTTCAGCGATCGCAGGTTGCCTTGTGCGTCGACTATCGTGGTCTCAGCGTAGCTGACATCACCGAACTGCGGCGTGAGCTGAAGAAGAATGGCTCATTCGGGCGGGTAGTGAAGAATACCCTGGCAAAGATCTCAGTTGAGAAGGGATTGGCGGGAAAGAAGGATGGCGACGTAAAGCGCTTCTCGGACCTGCTTGAAGGCCCAAGTTTTCTTGCCTTCTCATTTGAGGATCCAGTGCGTCCTGCCAAGGTCATCACGAAGTTCGTGAAGGACAAACAAAAGTTGGCAATCAAGGGTGCATGGGTAGACGGAGCCTTTGTGGAAGGCAAGGGCGTCGAGGTGCTTGCAAGCATGCCGGGTCGTGAGGAGGTGTTGAGTCAGTTGTTGCGACTGCTCAATACCCCGGCTACTCAGTTGGTGCGTCTATTGAATGCGCCAGCCCAGCAGACTGTGCAGGTGCTTGAAGCGCACCGTCGGAACTTGGAGGGTAAGGCTGCGTAACGCCTGGGGTGGTGCCCGTGGCGAGATCGAGCGGAATTGTTTTTCGTAATGTACAAGGAGTGAAGCGATGAGTGTCAGTGAAGATCAAGTAGTGGATTTCATAAAGTCGATGTCCCTAATGGACGCGGCTAAGTTGGTAAAGCGCCTTGAGGAAGAGCTTGGCGTAAGCGCTGCGGCGCCGGTGGCGATGGTCGCTGGTGGGGCAGTCGCTGGTGGTGGCGCGGCTGCTGCTCAGGAAGAGCAGACCGAGTTCACCCTGCACCTTGATGACGCCGGGTCTGACCGGGTAAAGGTCATTAAGGTAGTGCGCGAAGTGACAGGCCTAGGCCTTAAGGAAGCCAAGGACCTCGTTGATGCGGCTCCAAAGCCGGTCAAGGAAGGCTTGGCCAAGGACCAGGCTCAAGAGTTCAAGAAGAAGCTTGAGGAAGCCGGCGCAAAGGCAAGCCTTAAGTAGCTTTTTAGGGCTGGGGCCGGGTCTGCGGGAGCTTCCCGGAGGTCCGGTCCATCTGGCAAAACCCGCCGCGGCGTGAGACGCTCAGGCGGGCTTGCCTTTTGTTAGTGTCAATACCTATAATTCAGCGCTCGAATGCCCAGGGTTTACGCGACCTTAAATCGCGTGAAGCGATTGAATGTGGCCATGGACATACTTCAATCGTGAACTTCGGTTTCAAGTGCGCAGTGCAAAGATTAAAGGAGTACCAAAGAACTTGTTCTCGATCTTGGTCGCATGACCTCGATTCGACGGCAAGAGGTGTCTTCTTGTATTGATTCAGAGCACTACCGCTGGATGGTGTGTGCGCTGAGGCACTGTAGAGTGCAGTACATATCCCTCCTTGAGTGCTCTGATAGGCAGGTTGATCAAATCAGCTTGCACATGGAGCGGCCCATCGGCTCAAGGAGTTGCTTGTGTCGCTTTAGTGCGACTTGATCGTTCGAATTTCACTCTTTGTTTGCGGATGCGCCGCGCGCGACTGTTGAACGAAGAGATAACGTAGATACTGTTAGGTCCTATGACGTCAAAAATTAAGACCAACCTGAGACTCCGCCGTTCCTACTCAAAGATTCGCGAGGTTGCAGAGATTCCAAACCTCGTTGCCATACAAAAGCGCTCCTACGATCGCTTCCTGCAAATGAACGTTGATCATGAGAAGCGGGAGGATATCGGGCTGCAGAGAGTCTTCAAGTCCGTGTTCCCGATCCGTGACTACAACAACACGGCCTCACTAGAGTTCGTGTCCTATAATCTAGGAGAGCCCAAGTACGATCAGGACGAGTGCCGCGATCGTGGAATGACCTGGGCCGCCCCCCTTCGGGTGACAATTCAGTTGGTGCTTTGGGATGTTGATGCCGATACTGGCGCGCGGAATCTGAGTGCGCTCAAGGAGGATGTAGTCTACTTCGGTGAAATCCCCCTGATGACGGAGCGTGGTACCTTTATTGTGAATGGTACAGAGCGCGTTATCGTAAGCCAGCTGCACCGTTCGCCGGGAGTGTTCTTCGACCATGACGATGGGAAGAGCCATGTTTCCGGAAAGCTTCTGTACTCGGCGCGTTTGATCCCATACCGCGGCTCCTGGATCGACTTTGAGTTCGATATTAAGGACATCCTGCACGTGCGCATCGACCGCCGCCGCAAGTTGAACGCGAGTGTATTATTGCGTGCCCTCGGCATGTCGGCAGACGAGATCCTCACGGCTTACTATAAAGTTGACACCGTTAACTTCGGCAAGCGCGGAATTGTTACAAAGAACTTCGTGGCCGATCAGCTCGAAGGTCAAAAGGCCTTCCGTGAGGTCAAGGCGGCGGGGAAGGTGCTGGCGAAGCAGGGCGGCAAGTTTAATCGCGCCATCATTCGTCGTATGCGCGAGGCCGAGATCGATCAGATCGAGATTGACCCAGATTCAGTTCCGGGAATGGTGCTTGCCGATACATTCTTTGAAGCGACCGAGGATGTGGTCGACTCGCGCAAGGGCGAGAAGCTCATGAAGGCCGGCGAAGTGCTGGTTGGCTGGTCCCAAATTAAGGAGCGCCTGGAGCATGTCGTGCGTGAGCTTGACGAGAAGAAGGCTCGCGATCTTTGCTCTAAACTCCGCGTGATCGCCTATGCCGGTGAGGAACTCGTTTCGGATAAGGTCAATTCTAAGGGCGACGTGGTCGAGCAGGGGAACCTCTCGCAGCTGCGGGCAAAAGGCATCGAGTCGCTCCGTGTGCTGTACCTCGATGATCGTCATATCGGCGAGGCGCTTTGGAAGACTCTGATGACCGATCGTATGTCTCCCGAGCGTGAGGACATATACTCCCGACTCATTGGCCAGCCTACGACGGACAGCCTGATCGAGATCTATCGACGTCTCCGACCGGGAGATCCTCCGCGTCCTGAGACGGCGAGCGCCGCATTCAAGAATCTGTTTTTCAATCCGGAGCGCTACGATCTTTCGGATATTGGCCGCTACAAGATTAATCACAAGCTTTATGTAGCTCAGGGCAAGGAAGCCCCGCCGCTCGACGCGCGTGTGCTGTCAGAGCGCGACATCATCGAGACGGTCCGGTATCTTATTGAGCTCCGCAATTCCAATGATCCGGTGCGCTATAGCGTTGATGACATTGATCATCTCGGAAATCGCCGTGTGCGCGCAGTCGGTGAATTAATCGAGAACCAATACCGCATCGGTCTCGTGCGCATGGAGCGTGCCGTCAAGGAGCGCATGGGCATGCAGGACATCGATACTCTGGTGCCGCAGGATCTTATCAACTACAAGCCGGTAGCAGCGGTGGTCAAGGAGTTCTTCGGCTCATCGCAGCTCTCGCAGTTTATGGATCAGCATAATCCGCTCTCCGAGATCACCCACAAGCGACGTCTCTCCGCGCTGGGCCCCGGAGGTCTGACCCGTGATCGCGCCGGATTCGAGGTGCGTGACGTGAACACCACTCACTATGGCCGCATCTGCCCGATTGAGACCCCCGAAGGTCCGAACATAGGACTTATCTCCTCACTTGCCGTGTATGCTCGGGTGAATGAGTTTGGGTTTCTGGAGTCTCCGTACCGCGTGGTTGATGCCAATCACCGTGTGACCGATGACATCGTCTATCTTTCCGCGCTCGAAGAGGAGCGCGAAACGATCGCCCAGGCCGGCGCCTCGCTGAGCAAGAAGGGCGAGTTCCAGGAAACATCGGTGCCCTGCCGTAAGAATGGAGAGTACATTCTCTCGGGCCCGGATGATGTGACCAAGATGGATGTCAGCCCAAAACAGATCGTCAGCGTGGCCGCGTCGCTCATCCCGTTCCTTGAGAATGATGACGCAAACCGCGCCTTGATGGGATCGAACATGCAGCGCCAGGCGGTGCCATGTATCCGAGCCCAAGCCCCCATGGTCGGGACCGGCATGGAGCATGTGGTGGCGCGCGACTCCGGTGCAACGGTAGTTGCAAGGCGTGCCGGCCGCGTGATGATGGTAGAGGCCGATCGCATCGTTATCCGTGCCGATCGTCCGGGCAGTGACAGTCTCGATACCGGTGTCGATATCTATAACCTGGTTAAATTCCGCCGTTCCAACCAGGGAACCTGCATCAACCAGCGCCCGATCGTCAGGGTGAATGAGCGTGTTGAAGCAGGTGAGGTCATCGCTGACGGACCGAGCTGCGAACTGGCTGAACTAGCGCTTGGCCAGAATGTGCTCGTGGCTTTCATGCCGTGGCACGGCTACAACTTCGAAGATTCGATCTTGATCAACGAGCGACTCGTCAAGAACGACATATTCTCCTCGATTCATATTGAAGAGTTTGAATGTGTTGCCCGTGATACCAAGCTCGGCAAAGAAGAGATTACGCGGGACATTCCTAACGTCGGTGAGGAGGCTCTGAAGAACCTCGACGAGTCAGGAATCGTCCAAATTGGTGCGGAAGTAGCTCCGGGAGACATCCTGGTCGGCAAAATTACACCAAAGAGCGAAACCCAACTCAGCCCTGAAGAGAAGCTGCTGCGAGCGATCTTCGGAGAGAAGGCCGGCGAGGTGCGAGACACATCGCTGCGCGTGCCCCCAGGAATCGAGGGAACAGTGATCTCGGCTCAGGTCTTCTCACGAAAGGGCGCTGATAAGGATGAACGCACCTTGGCTATCGAAAAGCGCGAGATTGCTCGTCTTGAGCAGGATCATCGCGACGAAATCACGATCATCCGGGACGCGGCCTTAAAGGAGATTCGCTCTCTCCTGATCGGGAAGGAAGTTGCCGCGCGCTTAGTTGATGACAAGCGTCATCAGCTTGTCGCTAAGGGCACCATCATTACCGAGGAGCTCTTGCAGAGTGTGCCTTTCGAGTATCTCCGCGATATTCAGATTGGTGATGAGGCGGTGCAGGAGGATGTGAACAAGATCGTTGTTCGCACCGGCCAGCTCATTAACAACAAGCGTGCACTCCTGAACGATAAGATTAAGCGGCTTAAGGAGGGTGATGAGCTCGCCCCGGGCGTGATCAAGATGGTAAAGGTGTTTGTTGCCAATAAGCGCAAGCTGCAGGTTGGTGATAAATTGGCCGGCCGCCACGGCAATAAGGGCGTGCTCTCTAAGGTCGTGCCGGAAGAGGATATGCCGTATCTGCCTGATGGTTCCCCGGTAGATGTGGTGCTCAATCCTCTCGGTGTGCCTTCACGTATGAACGTAGGGCAGATACTGGAAACACACCTTGGCTGGGCCTCGTATAACATTGGACGGCGGTTGGAAGGCTTGCTCGTCCAGGTGGTGGATGTGCAGACAGGTGTGCAGCGCCCCGAAGTATCGAGCTCTGACAAAGAGAAGATCGTCTCGGAGATTCGCAAGGTGCTGACCGAGTCCTTCGTCGATGAAAGCTCCAGAGGAATGATTTCCAAGCTTACCGACGATGATGTTATTCGGCTCGGTCTGCGCGAGGTTCCGGGTATCCATGTGGCGACCCCGGTCTTTGATGCGGCAGGCGAGGCCGATATTCGCTCCCTGATGCAAGTCGGAAATGCCGATCCATCGGGCCAGGTGCAGCTCTTCGACGGGCGCTCCGGGGAGGCATTCTCGGAGAAGGCCACCGTGGGCGTGATGTACATGTTGAAGCTGGATCACCTTGTTGATGACAAGATCCACGCCCGCTCAATCGGACCATACTCACTCGTGACGCAGCAGCCCTTGGGCGGAAAGGCCCAGTTCGGCGGTCAGCGCCTCGGAGAAATGGAGGTGTGGGCGCTCGAAGCATACGGTGCCGCATACAGTTTGCAGGAGTTCCTCACAGTCAAGTCGGATGACGTGGCTGGAAGAACGCGCATGTATGAATCGATCGTGAAGGGCGAGCATGTGCTTGAACCCGGCTTGCCGGAGTCCTTCAACGTCATGATGAAGGAGTTGCAGTCGCTTTCCCTCGATGTGGAATTAGTCGAGGAAAGTTCGGCCGAGGAGGGCGCGGAAGTGGCCCCCGATGGCGGAGCGATTGATACAGCCGTGAGTGCGTAAGCCAGAAATTGTAGCAGTGACAACCATCGTGTAACCGTAAGAGTGTCGTATGGATGATCTCTTTAGTCTTTTTGAGAAACCGAAGAACCCCATCAAGTTCAACGCGCTGAAGATCTCCTTGGCCAGCGCCGAGAAGATCCGCAGTTGGTCGCATGGCGAGGTGACCAAGCCCGAGACGATCAACTATCGCACATTGAAGCCGGAACGTGATGGGCTGTTCTGTGCCAAGATCTTCGGACCGGTAAAGGACTATGAGTGCATCTGCGGGAAGTACAAGCGGCTGCGTCATCGTGGGGTAGTCTGTGAAAAGTGCGGGGTCGAGGTCATACAATCCAAGGTACGTCGTGAGCGTCTTGGCCACATTGAGCTGGCTTGCCCTGTCGCACATATCTGGTTCCTCAAGAGCCTTCCAAGCCGCATCGGCATGGTGCTCGATGTATCACTCCGGGATCTAGAAAAGGTGCTGTATTTTGAGGCCTACATCATCGCCGATCCCGGCAAGACCGAACTTGAGTATGGAGAAGTGCTGACTGAGCGCGAGTACCGCCAGCATCGCCAGGAACACGGCGATGGATTCGTTGCCGGCATGGGAGCAGACATCATTCTAGAAATGCTCAAGAAGATTGATGTGGAGAAGCTCGTACCGCAGCTGCGAGAGGAGCTGAGGAACGCCACTTCTGAGGCCAAAAAGAAGAAGCTGGCCAAGCGCCTCAAGGTGCTGACCGCGTTCCAGCGCAGCGGCAACCGTCCGGAATGGATGATCTTAACCGCCATTCCGGTGATTCCACCCGATCTGCGTCCCTTGGTGCCCCTTGACGGCGGACGCTTCGCCACGAGCGACCTCAACGATCTGTATCGCCGCGTGATCAACCGCAACAACCGTCTAAAGAGACTGATCGAGTTGAGCGCCCCGGATATCATTATCCGCAACGAAAAGCGCATGCTCCAAGAATCGGTGGATGCGCTGTTCGACAATGGTCGTCGCGGCCGGGTGATTACTGGTCCTAATAAGCGCCCATTAAAATCTCTTAGCGACATGCTCAAAGGCAAGGGCGGACGCTTCCGTCAGAACCTGCTTGGAAAGCGCGTCGATTACTCCGGTCGTTCCGTGATCGTCATCGGCCCTGAGCTGCGCCTGCATCAGTGCGGTTTGCCCAAGAAGATGGCGCTCGAGCTCTTTAAGCCGTTTATCTACAACAAGCTCGAAGAGCGTGGGTATGTCACCACCATCAAGAGTGCCAAGAAGATGGTGGAGAAGGAAAAGCCGGTAGTGTGGGATATCCTCGACGAAGTGATTAAGGAGCATCCGGTATTGCTCAACCGCGCTCCGACCCTGCACCGCCTTGGTATTCAGGCTTTCGAGCCCGTCCTGATCGAAGGAAAGGCAATTCAGCTCCATCCGCTGGTGTGTACGGCCTTCAACGCGGACTTTGACGGCGACCAGATGGCCGTTCATGTGCCGCTGTCGGTGGAGGCCCAGGTTGAAGCGCGCGTATTGATGATGTCCACCAACAACATCCTTGGCCCTGCGCATGGGAAGCCGATTATCGTGCCGAGCCAGGACATCGTGCTTGGTCTCTACTACATGACCCGTGAGCGTCCGTTTGCGCTGGGGGAGGGACGTTGCTTCTCTTCATTTGACGAAGTGTGGATTGCCTGGCAGTCCAAAGAGCTGCATCTCCAAGCAGCGATCAAGGTTCGTGTGGATGGAAAGCTCGTGCCGACCACAGTAGGACGGGTACTTCTCGCCCATTCACTACCCGCGGTGCTGCCGTTCTCCTCATTCAATAAGGTAATGAAGAAGAAGGAGATTTCGGCGCTGATCGACGAATGCTTCCGTGTGGCCGGCAATAAGGCCACGGTCATTCTGGCCGACCGTCTCAAGGACGTCGGATATCAGTTCGCCACACTGGCGGGCATCTCCATCGGCATAAATGACATGACGATTCCTGATTCCAAGATCGGGCTGCTGCGTGACGCCGATCAGAAGGTCTCCGAGATAGATAATCAGTACCAAGAGGGACTGATTACTGCCGGTGAGCGCTACAATAAGGTCATCGACATCTGGTCAGAGGTTGGCGATCGCATTACCGAGGACATGATGCAGCGCATCTCCTCGCAGGAGTTTGCTGGTGGATCGACTGGGGAGGTTCGTCGCGGACCGTCCTTCAATCCGATCTACATCATGGCTGACTCGGGCGCTCGTGGATCGACCCAGCAGATCCGTCAGCTTGCCGGTATGCGCGGGCTGATGGCGAAGCCGGACGGTTCCATCATTGAACAGCCCATCAAGGCCAACTTGCGCGAGGGATTGAGTGTATTGCAGTACTTCGTTTCGACGCACGGTGCGCGAAAGGGTCTTGCCGATACAGCTCTCAAGACCGCGAACTCAGGATACCTGACCCGTCGTCTCGTTGATGTAGCGCAGGATAGCATCGTAACTGATTATGACTGCGGGACGCTGGAGGGACTTGAAATAACCGCGTTGGTTGAGGGCGGCGAAGAAATCGAGTCGCTCTCCAACCGCATTCTCGGTCGCGTTGCCGCTGAGGATATCTGTGACCCTATCACCGGTGATGTATTGGTGCAGCGGGGCCAGGAAATTGACGAAGAGCGTGCAGCCGCTATCACTTCATCGGGTCTCGATCGGGTGCTTATCCGATCGGTGTTGACCTGCGAGTCGCGCCACGGTGTGTGCGCGCTCTGTTACGGCCGTGACCTTGCGCGTGGACATCTCGTCAATGTTGGCGAGGCGGTTGGCGTTATCGCTGCCCAGTCAATCGGAGAGCCTGGTACGCAGCTTACCATGCGCACCTTCCACATCGGCGGTGCCGCGCTTGGACGTGCTGAGCAGAGCTCCCTGGAAACCCACTACGCCGGTCGAGTGAAGCTTGAAAATATCCGCGTAGCCAAACGCCGTGACGGAACAACGGTGGTGATGAGCCGCAAGGCTGAGGTGGTGATTGTCGATCCGCAGGATGGCCGTGAAAGAGAGCGCCGTCAGCTAGTGTATGGTGCTCGGTTGCGCGTGGACGATGGCAGTGAGGTTAAGGCTGGCCAGCTTATTGCTGAATGGGATCCGTTCACCATCCCCATCTTGAGTGATGTCGCCGGGCGTATCGAATGGGTCGATATCAACGAGCACACGATTGAAGAGCGCGCCGACGAGCGGACCGGTTTCGTGGAGCGAGAAATCATCAGCTCCAAAGACAAGAGCAGCGAGCTTCGCCCGCGCATCGTCATTCATGGGGAGAACGGGGAGTCCCGCGTGTACAACCTCCCTGTCGGTGTACGGCTGGTCGTTGACCACAATATGGATGTTGACGCCGGCGATACGATTGCGAAACGCGAGCGTGCGACTACAAAGACTAAGGACATCACGGGCGGTCTTCCACGGGTTGTCGAGCTCTTTGAGGCTCGCAAACCAAAGGACCCCGCAGTGGTTGCGGATGTCGATGGCGTCGTCGATTTCGGTGAAGATGCCCGCGGCAAGCGCAAGCTCATCATTACTCCGGATGCGAGCGAGCCCCAGGAGTATCTGATCGGAAAGAACAAGCATGTCGGTGTGCAGAAGGGAGACCGTGTGCGTGCCGGCGAACCGCTTACCGATGGTGCCAAGAATCCCCATGATATTTTGCGTATCGAGGGAGTGAAGGCGCTTTCCGGTTACTTGGTGAACGAGGTGCAGGAAATTTATCGTCTGCAGGGCGTGCCCATCAACGATAAGCACGTCGAAGTGATCGTGCGCCAGATGCTGAAGCGGGTGCGTATAGCGGACTGCGGGGACACTGAATATCTCCCCGGTGACCACGTCGAGCGTTTCAGGGTGATCGATGAGAACCAGCGCGTAGTGGCGAAAGGCGGCAAGCCTGCCACGTACGAGCCGCTCCTGTTGGGCATCACGAAGGCTGCGCTAACCACCGACTCGTTCATTTCGGCGGCCAGCTTCCAGGAGACCACCAAGGTTCTCACAGACGCTGCGGTATCCGGCAAGATCGACGGGCTGCGCGGGCTCAAGGAGAACGTGATCATGGGCCGGCTCATCCCGGCTGGGTCAGGATTCCCCACGTACGGCGAACGCGAGATTCGCGGCGAAGAGCAGGAGAAGGCTGAATCGTCGCAACCGATGCGAATTGGTCAAACTTCCCTGGAATCACTGGCCAATCTGCTGTAACGGGAGAATCGGGGGTCGGCTGGTTGAAAAATCCGGCTTGATACGACTTGCAAACGAGTGCATCCGTTCTACAGCGCCAGCCGAACCGCTGTCTACGGTGCTGCAGGGTGCCGGTATGAGGCGCATAGTGCTGATCGTCGCGGTGTTGTGTTGGGTATGGCGAACCGGACTGCCTGCTTTTGCCCAATCTTCAGCGGCTCCTGAAGCGAGTTATCTGGCCCTACTGCCCCTTTCTGGCAGCCCTGCGGAGCAGGGAGGTTGGTGTCAACGCGGCTTTGAGCTCGCAGTTGCCGAGTTGCGGGCACAGGGCGTCATTGTGCAGATGCGCTATCAAGATACCCGCGGAGAGGCCAGGGAGGCCGTCACGGCATACCGTAAGGGCATTCGTGAAACGGGATCCCCAGTGGTCTTCACATGGGGCTCCTCCGTCGCCATGTCGCTTGCTCCGATTACAAACAGTGATGGTGTGCTGCAGATGGGTGTAGCGACAGCTACTCCAGAATATCGGACACGCGGCGACTATACCTTCAGGCTGTTTCCATCGGCTGAGAGCGAGGCCCAGTTTCTATCTAAGGTGCTGGAGCGGAGATTCAAAGGTCAGCGCCTTGGCGCTCTATATATCGAGAATGACTATGGCATCGGCTCGTTTGAGGCTCTACGCGCTCTGTTGGAGTCCCGCAATATATACTTCGTTGCCGCTGAAGTTCACACACCAAACATCACAGATTTCAGATCGCAATTGTTGCGGATACGCTCCTTGAAGCCCGAAGTTCTGTATCTTGCCTCATACCCGAATGACGCCGCACTCCTAATAAGACAGGCGCGCGAGGTCGGAATCTCTGCTCAGTTCTTGGGCTCTGTGGCGGTTGCAAGTGTCGAGAACCTTTCCGATCTGGCGGGAGGTGCAGCCGAAGGCATGCTGCTTTCCTCGACTGCGGTCGACCCCGCCAGCAGCTTTGCCCGCACCTATGCAGCAACCTTTGGTGCAGGCGGCACCGCCATGTCCTATGCTGCCCGCTCCTTCGATGCCTTGATGGTTGTTGAGCAGGCAAGAAAGAGCTGTGGCAGCGATTTTTCCGCTGCTTGTCTAGCCAAGGCGCTCCTGGCGCTGGAATACAAAGGTGCATCAGGGGCAGTACGATTCGATGATGCTGGGGATGCAGAAATTCAGTATGTCTTAAATCGGATTGAGGGGCGAAATGCCCTTCCTGACATCAATGGCAACTTTTGAAGAGTCTAGTAGGCTACAGCAGGTGGACCCCGTCGTTACGGCGATCGGACAGATATTTCGTGATAATGCAGATAAACGCATCTGCGTCGTTGGTACGACTTGCAGCGGGAAGTCCACCCTGGTCGCGAAGTTTCCGGGATCTCGAGATCAAGATGCCGAGGTATTCCCGAAGTTAAGCGCCGAGGAGTCGCGCTACGTCTCTCAACAGCCCTGGACGCCTGAGATAGGTCAGACCATGATTCGATTGGTACGGGAGCGGGTGCAGACGGAGCCCGGGAAGCCGCTCTTTGGAACGGTGCTGGTTGACTGCGATCTGGTGGTAGTGCTGCGTGTGAGTGACCGGCTGCTCGCGCAACGTTGCGAAAGCCGGGGAGTCAAGCTGAGCGATGCGCGCGCAATGCAAGAGCAGCTGTTCGCGGAGGTGGGCGCATCAGGGATCAGATCAATCGAAGTGCCAATTGTGAGTTGATGGTGAGAAAATTCGGCAGGTACCGGGTCCTCTGGCGCACGTGACCTACCTGTGCACAAATCCAGACATAACCTTTCATACCCTGGTATAGTGCCACTCTATGCCAGCAGTGCAGAACGCTTCGGTTGCTCTTGAGGTAGCGCATATTCATGCGCCGGAAAGGCTCGTGGCCCTACGGGGTCTAAGTAATGATGGCAGCTTCCGTTGGTGTCCCCGAGCGTTGGACGCTTCCTTGCGGGATGTGCAGCATGTCGAAGATCAATTAGCGCAACGCCCGGAAGTGGCGGGACATGCGGTAACGAGACTGAGCCTTTTGGATGACGTTGTAGTGCGGGAAGCGCAAAGGGTCAGCGCTGAAAGCTGGCGCTGGGAGCTTTTTATCCGCGTATCCAGGCAGTCAGTGGAGCAGGGCACGAGTGCCGTCGTACATCTGGAAAGTTCCTTCGTTGCTGCGGCGCGGGAACTGCACAATCGAGTGGGTGCCAGCTTAGCGCGCTTAGGGATCGCCATGGATGATCGGGGGCAGGCGCGCGTCCCAACGGATCATGGGGTGATAGGAATAAGGCTTTGCGGATTCCACACCATTGCCGATCCCACCCATCCAAGCTGTACGCTGATGGATCTCGCCTGGACGGCCTGGCGCTGCGAACGCTATGCACACACGTTCACGGCGCTTCCCCTTGGCTACTATAAACAACAGCTTCAGGTGGCAGCGCTCGCGGCGCTGATCGACCTGCCCGGCAGGGATCGGGTAACAACACTTTTTATGGACCGAGCAGCCCGCTTCAAGGGTGAGCTGTGCTTTGGTGATGTTACTGTCTTGAAGGAGGGAGCGGAGGGCTGATGAAAACTCACGGGTTTGTTGAGCGCTATACCCACAGTGCACAAGATTTTGTCAAGGGAGTGCAACCCGTCTTGGAGCGGCAACTGAGCATCTCTGTGCACCCGATTGAGGAGCTCAAACTCTCGGAGCTTGCTCGTAAGCTAGATCAGAACGGGATCGATGCCTTTTACTATGATACTCAGGGGCATATTCGCGGACTGGCCAGCCGCATGAACTACAGTCAGAGAGTCTCCAAAGAGCCTTCGTTTACCTTCCGCTATGCGCTGTATGATCGCAAAACGAAGTCGTGGGATACAAATCGAGAATTTCAAAGAAAACTGCTGGCTGCAAATGCGCCACAGGAGTTCATTCTATTTCCGAAATTGCATGTAGAATCATTCTGCACACGACGCGGGGAGGGAGTTATCGGCTGGTCATTCGCTGCTGAGACCAAGGACATTGTGAACTATATTCAGACCTATATCGGCGATACATCACGGGTCAGGATATTTACCCCGTCGATTGGTGAACGCCGGCAGGTGGTTTCGGTGCCTATAGAGGTGTTTGCAAAGGAACACCGGGTTATCGAGGTTGCTGCGGTGCCTCCCACTCTGTCCATGTGAGTTAAATCGAAAGAGTGCACAAAAAGGGCGGAGAGATCAGCGAGGGAAAACTTTGTGAATAGTCACTGTGATAGGCCACCAGAAATAATCTTCCGCCGCCAACGCTGGGTGGGGAGCAAATCGTTCAAATAGTGCAAACAAGGGGCGGAGTTGTGCCGAGGTCACGGTCACTCCTAAGGATTTACCCCATTGAGTAAGAGCACAAATGGCGTACAATCACCGTTCTCTGTGTTCCTTTGTTGAGGTAGTAGTACTATGCCATCCACCAATCAAACTAATAATCCAGGCCCTGCTGGGGAAGATCCCCGATTTGATGACTCTAACGACGTCCTGTCCCTCGCGCGTTCTCGAGAGTATGCGGCGACTCATCCGGAGGTTCTCCGACCAGAAACCCCAGCTGCCACCCCAAATCTAAGCGAGGCCGAGCTGAATGCGGCCTGGAAGGCGCTGCCGGAGGCACAACGCCGGGGGGATTGCTAAGCAGGGCCGCATTGTTCCCGCACCCCCATCGGCATAGTAACCTATTGATGCCGCAGCATTTTTGTTTGGCAGGGAGCGGCCTACAGCGATCGACCATACGGAGTCGATGCGGGGTGGGGGTCCCGTCTGCAGAGTGGTGCTGAGGCGGGCATCATCGGTCCGGCATCCATTGCAAAAACCCCGCTAAATCGGGGGGTTTAATTGACTTCACTGGGGCAAGATGATAACAAAGTGCCCTCGTAACTGCATGGGTACCGTGAACCGGTCCATAGTAGCCGCCTTAGTGCGCTACGGTTGGTGAACAGGTTAGTGGATGCAAGGCCTTCTCCTGGAAGGGCAACATCCCAGCGGGATTCCCTGCGGAGCTGCTATCTGATGCGTGCGGCATTTGCGTGACTGAGTCCTTTTGGTCGCGTCTCGCTCTGCGTCATTTGTTCCAGGAAAGCAGCACACACATAGGTCGTCTTCGAGTTCTCCTTGCGCCGAGTTCGCCTTGCACTGGGCTCGTCAGTAGTTGAGCCGTTTTGATGCAGAGGGGGAGGGCTGAAGATTGGTATTGTCCGCGACCTGAGAGGGTCGCGGGAGTGAAGAAGATACGTAAGGTACTATGCCTACAATTAATCAGCTGATTCGCAGTCCTCGCAGGAAACGTCGGGCCAAGAGTAAGTCTCCGGCGCTCGTTAATTGCCCGTTCCGCCGCGGCGTGTGCACGCGCGTGTACACAATGACTCCGAAGAAGCCGAATTCAGCGCTGCGTAAGGTCGCGCGTGTGCGCTTGACTACCGGTATGGAGATCACGACCTACATTCCGGGAGTTCGACATAACTTGCAGGAGCACTCCGTGGTGCTGGTGCGTGGCGGTCGTGTGAAGGATCTCCCCGGATGTCGTTATCACATCGTACGCGGGAAGCTCGAGGCCCATGGCGTGCAGGATAGAAAGCAGGGTCGTTCGAAGTACGGCGCAAAGCGGCCGAAGTAGCTCATGTGATTGTGAAGGATTAGGCAGTCAAGGATAAGACCATGTCCAGAAAGAAAAGAATTGGTTCGCGCTCGATTAAGGCCGATGCAAAGTACGGTGAGCATTCGATCGCCAAACTTACGAACGTTTTGATGCAGGACGGAAAGAGGGCGATTGCTGAGCGGGCCGTATACACGGCGCTTGACGATGTGCAGCAGAAGCTGAACGACGATCCGATCAAGATCTTCCAGAAAGCTCTTATGAATGTGAAGCCTCTGCTCGAGGTGCGTTCACGTCGTGTTGGTGGCGCGAACTATCAAGTTCCGACGGAAGTCCCGGCACCTCGCGCGCAATCCTTGGCCCTGCGTTGGCTGGTTGCGGCTACTGAAGAGCGCGGTGAGAAGACGCTGGCCCAGAGGCTTTCCGGCGAGATTATGGATGCGTTCAACAATCGCGGAGGCGCGGTGAAGAAGCGCGAGGACACCCATCGTATGGCTGAAGCCAACAAGGCCTTCGCCCATTTCCGGTGGTAATGGTTTTATTGAAAGTTTCCTTTGAAGCGAGTGAGTTGTGGCGAAGATTGATTTAAGCAAAACACGAAACATCGGCATCATGGCGCACATCGATGCCGGTAAGACGACTACGACGGAGCGCATTCTGTACTACACCGGGATCAACTATAAGATCGGTGAAGTGCATGAGGGCGCTGCGACCATGGACTACATGGAGCTTGAGCAAGAGCGGGGTATCACTATTACCTCAGCGGCGACAACCTGTAAGTGGCGTGGCGCGTTGGGAGATCGGCCGGAGCACAAAATTAACATAATCGATACTCCGGGCCACGTGGACTTCACCATCGAGGTCGAGCGAAGCCTGCGCGTGCTCGACGGCGCGGTTGCTGTGTTTGATGGCGTGAACGGAGTAGAGCCGCAGTCGGAAACGGTATGGCGGCAGGGCAACAAGTTCCGGGTGCCGCGCATCTGTTTCATCAACAAAATGGATCGGGTGGGCGCAGACTTCAATTTCAGCGTGGGAACGATCCGCGAGCGGCTCGGCGCCAAAGCGGTGCCGGTGCAGCTGCCGATTGGCTCGGAGAGCAGTTTCCAGGGGGTGATTGATCTAGTTCGGATGAGGGCTATTTATTACCTCGACGAGACCCTCGGGGCGAAGTTTGAGATCCGGGATATTCCAGCGGATATGATGGATGATGTGCAGAAGGCTCGCGAATATGTGATCGAGGCTATTGCAGAAGTCGATGATGCCATCATGGAAAAGTATCTGGGTGGCGAGACGGTGAGCGAGCAAGAGATCTTGGCGGGTCTCCGCAAAGGAACCCTTGCCATGGCGCTGTTCCCGGTGTTCTGCGGTTCGGCCTTCAAGAACAAGGGAGTGCAGCCGCTCTTGGATGGAGTGGTGGATTACCTACCTTCACCCCTGGACGTACCGCCGGTGAATGGATCCGACATCGGCGCCAAGAAAGAGGATGAGGGGAAGCTTGTGCGGAACCCCGATCCGGACGGCCCGTTTTGTGCTCTCGCCTTTAAGATCATCACCGATCCTTACGTCGGGGTATTGACCTTCTTCCGTGTGTATTCTGGAACGCTCAAACCGGGAACGACCGTGCTGAATAGCACCCGTGACAAGCGTGAGCGTATTGGGCGCGTATTGCGTATCCATGCCGACAAGCGCGAAGAGGTGGAGGAGATTAGTGCCGGTGATATAGGCGCGGCGGTCGGTCTCAAGGAGTCGTTTACAGGGGACACCCTGTGCGATACCGATAATCCAATTGTGCTGGAGAGTATCCATGCTCCGGCGCCTGTTATTTCAGTTGCGATTGAGCCGAAGACTCGTGCCGATGAAGAGAAGCTCGGCCTGAGCCTGATGAAGCTCGCCAAAGAGGATCCATCTCTAAAGGTCAGCGTCGATAAGGAGTCGGGGCAAACGATTATCTCCGGAATGGGAGAGTTGCACCTCGATATCGTGCAGCAGCGTATGATGCGCGAATTCGGCGTCGATACCACGGTGGGTAAGCCGCAGGTTGCCTATCGTGAAACGATAACCGGTTCTTGTGAGCAGGAAGGCAAGTATATCAAACAGACCGGCGGTCGTGGACAGTACGGTCATGTGGTTATTCGCATCGAGCCGCTTCCTCCCGGTTCGGGAGTTGAGTTTGTCGATGAGATCAAGGGTGGCGTGATCCCGCGCGAGTATATTCCGGCCGTCGAAGATGGTGTGCGGGAAGCGCTTGAGGGCGGTGTCATGGCTGGGTATCCCGTCATCGACATGCGAGTGGCGTTGTTCTTCGGAAGCTTCCACGAGGTGGATTCAAGCGAAATCGCATTCAAGATCGCTGGCTCCATGGCAGTGAAGGATGCCTGCAAGAAAGCGGGCATGCAGCTGCTTGAGCCTATTATGGCGGTCGAAGTGATCTCGCCCGATGAATTCATCAGCAACGTGGTTGGGGACCTCAACCGTCGTCGTGCCCGCATCATGGGGATGGAATCCCGTGCTGGTGCGCAGGTGGTCAAGGCGGAGGTGCCTCTTTCGGAGATGTTTGGCTATTCAACAGATCTGCGCTCGAGCTCGCAAGGTCGTGCGAACTTCACTATGGAGTACCACCACTACGCGAGCGTGCCGACGCACATTGCAGAGAGCCTTGTGTCGACGGGGAAGTAGAGCTGGTTGGAGTACGTTTTTGAGCGAAGTGAGATATCCGTGGGGTCCTGCTGCGGAGATCTTGAAATGTGTGTTTAGTGAATTAGGTAAGGACGGAGCTGCATATGTCAAAGCAAAAATTTGAAAGAAGTAAGCCGCACGTAAACGTCGGCACCATTGGTCACATCGACCATGGTAAGACGACCTTGACGGCTGCATTGGTGAATACCCAGGCACGTCGCGGTAAAGCGTCGGCGAAGTCCTACCAGGATATCGCCAAGGGCGGCACCGTGCGTGACTCAACCAAGACGGTCACCATTGCCAGTGCGCACGTGGAATACGAGACGGAAAATCGTCACTACGCACACGTGGACTGCCCGGGCCATGCCGATTATGTGAAGAACATGATTACCGGTGCGGCGCAGATGGACGGAGCGATCCTCGTTGTGGATGCTGCCGACGGTCCGATGCCGCAGACCCGTGAGCACATCCTGCTTGCCCGCCAGGTCGGCGTGCCAAAGATCGTGGTGTTCCTTAACAAGGTCGACCTCGTCGACGACAAGGAGCTGCTCGATCTCGTCGAAATGGAAGTTCGTGATCTTCTGAACAAGTACGATTTCCCCGGGGATGACACGCCGATCATCAAGGGGAGCGCCCTCAAGGCTCTGCAGGGTGAGGATAGCGAGCTTGGGATGGGTTCCATCGACAAGCTGCTCGCGACGATCGACGAGTATGTGCCGGTTCCACAGCGTGAGATCGACAAGCCGTTCCTTATGTCGATTGAAGATGTGTTCTCGATCGAAGGCCGCGGTACGGTCGCCACCGGTCGTGTGGAGCGCGGTATTGTCAAGGTTGGCCAGGAAGTCGAAGTCATCGGCCTTCGTCCGACCACCAAGACGGTTGTTACCGGCGTCGAAATGTTCAACAAGACCCTGGATGAGGGACAGGCTGGAGATAACCTCGGCTGCCTTCTCCGCGGATTGAAGCGTGAAGAGGTGGAGCGTGGTCAAGTGCTCGCGCAGCCGGGAACGATTACCCCGCACACCAAGTTCAAGGCCGAAATCTACGTCTTGAAGAAAGAAGAAGGTGGTCGTCATAAACCATTCTTCGCGGGATATCGTCCTCAGTTCTACTTCCGTACTACGGACGTGACCGGCTCCATCAAGCTCCCACAAGGGGTCGAGATGGCTATGCCCGGTGACAACGTGAACATTGATGTGGAACTTGTGAGCCCAATCGCGATGGAGAAGCAATTGCGCTTCGCTATCCGTGAGGGAGGTAAAACGGTTGGTTCCGGTATCGTAACCGAAATCATTGAGTAACCGTTTCATATGAGTCCGCGCGTGGCGGTTGCACGTGCGGACTCTTGCTGGAAAGGATAGTGCACATGCTCGGTGGTCAGCTCATTCGCATTCGGCTTAAGGGATACGATCATAAACTGTTGGATTCAGCAGTAACGGAGATCGTATCGACTGTTCGTCGTACAGGTGGTCGTGTCGCAGGACCGATCCCACTGCCTACGAAAATTGAACGATACACGGTGAACCGTTCGCCGCATGTCGACAAAAAATCTCGGGAGCAGTTTGAGGTACGCACGCATAAGCGACTCATCGATATCCTAGAGCCGACTCAACAGACGATTGATGAGTTGGGTAAATTGGAGCTGTCGACTGGTATCGACGTTGAGATCAAGTTGCAGTAGGTGCGTGGCGAGTCCACGAGATGGTGTTGCACATTGCTATGATGTGCGCGGCACCCCAGAGTAATTTGGGAGCTTTCTCAAGATGAGTACAGAAACAGGTAATGCAACTGGGACGCAAGAGTCCAACGCAGCAGGGATACAGCCGTCACCACGGATGTTTCCTGAGGGGCTGATTGGCAAGAAGGTCGGGATGACTCAGGTATTCACACCGGAAGGTGAGGTAATACCGGTCACTGTTGTTCAGGTCGGCCCATGCCACATCTTGGATGTGCGAACAAACGAGCAGCATGGTTATTCGGCCGTGCAGTTCGGGTTCGAGCCCAAGAAGCAGCAGCGTATAGACAAGGCGTTGATGGGTCATTTTGCGAAGGCCGGCAAGGGCGGGTTCTATATGGTCAGCGAGCTGCGTTGTGATGCGCAGCGGCTCGGCTGGACCACTCCCGGTCACGAGGTCAAAGTTGCCGATGTGTTCGCCGCAGGCGAACTCGTCGACATTTCCGGCGTGACCAAGGGGCGTGGTTTTGCAGGCGTTGTGAAGCGCTTCAAGGTGGGTGGGCAACCGTCAACCCGCGGCACCCATGAGTACCGTCGTCACATCGGTGCGATTGGAAACAGAAAGTTTCCGGGCCGTGTGAAGAAGAATCAACGTATGCCGGGGCATATGGGGAACGAGAACACCACGGTAAAGAATTTGCGGGTGGTCGGAGTGAACCCTGAGGAAAACTTGCTGCTGGTCCAGGGAGGTATCCCCGGAGCCAAGGGTGGTTTCGTCGTTGTTCGCAAGGCACGCAAGACCTATCGGTCTGCTAAGGCGGCGTAGCTGAAGAGAGAATGTGAGGGACAATCATGAGCACCGTCGATTACAAAGTAGTAAATAGCAAGGGCAAAGAGGTCGCCTCGATGTCTCTAAGCGCTGGTGTATTTGGAGTGCGGCCTCACGAAGCATCGGTGCATGCGGTTGTGCGCTGGCAGCTGGCCAAGCGCCGCGCCGGCACCCATCAGGCCCTAACGCGGTCAATGATCGAGGGTGGGAAAAAGAAGCCCTTTCAACAGAAACACACCGGCCGGGCGCGCCAAGGTTCCACGGTGGGGCCGCATATGGTGGGTGGTGCCGTGGTGTTTGGGCCGCTCCCCAGGAGTTACGAGCACCGAGTGCCGAAGCGGGTGCGACGTCTGGCGCTCGCCTCCGTGCTCTCCGATAAGGTCAAGGCGGGAAACCTCGTGATCGTGGACAACCTCTCGACCGAGAACGGAAAGACCAAGGATTTCGCGGCTCAACTTAAGGCCTTCGGAATTAAGGCGGGCCGGGTATTGGTGGTGTGCGATGTGGAGAATGAACTTCTCACTCGTGCGGCGAGGAATATTCCAGAAGTCAAAATACTGCCGGTCGAAGGGGTGAACGTGTACGACGTTCTGCATGCTCGCTATCTGGTGGGCTCGAAGTCGGCAATTGCGGCGCTCGAGAAGCGATGTGCCGGCAGTGATGGTGAGAAGGCATAATCCAAGAGGACTTAGATAAGGTGGTGCGTATGGCCAAGACAGCCAAAGCAAAAACGAAGAGCGCAGCGAAGGCCAAGTCAAAGAGCGCGATGCCGACGGTGAGTGGTGCAGCCTGGGTCAAGGATTATCAGGTCGTGTTGTCGCCAATCGTTACGGAGAAGAGCGCGCAGGTGGGCGGGGCGGGCACAACTGTGGTGTTCAAGGTGGATCCGCGCGCTTCAAAGACAGATATCAAGGCAGCCGTGCAGCGAATATTCAATGTGCTGGTTGCTGAAGTGAGAACTGCGAATTTTATGGGAAAGCCCAAGCGGACTATGAGATCCGTGGGGCGTCGAGCGGCCTACAAGAAGGCTTATGTGACGCTCAAAGAGGGGCAGAAGATTGATTTGGTTGAGGGACTCTAAGCCATGGCCTTGAAGCGTTTCAAACCCCATACCCCGTCACGACGGTACTATACCGTTTCTGACTTTGCCGAGATCACCAAGGATCGCCCGGAGAAGTCGTTGCTTGCCCCGCTTCGTAAGACGGGCGCGCGCAACCACTTTGGCCACGCCACGAGTATCAACAAGGGCGGCGGTCATAAGCGGCGTTATCGCTTGATTGATTTTCTGCGGGACAAAGAGGGCATCGCCGGCACGGTAATCGCGGTCGAGTACGACCCGAATCGCTCCGCGCGTATCGCCCTTGTGCAGTACGTGGACGGTGAGAAGTGTTACATTGTGGCTCCTCAGGGCCTCAGTGTGGGTGCACGCATTACCTCCAGCAGCAGTGCAGATATTAAGCCGGGCAATACGCTGCCCCTTCGCAATATTCCGTTGGGAGAGTCGGTGCACAATGTGGAGCTCCAGCCCGGCGGGGGTGCGCGGATGGTGAGATCGGCCGGTACGGCTGCTCAGCTGGTTGCAAAGGAGGGTGAGTATGCGCTGCTCCGACTCCCCTCTGGTGAAATGCGCAATGTACACCTTAATTGCAAGGCATCGGTGGGTGCGGTGAGCAACCCTGAACATGCCAATCTCGAGATCGGGAAGGCGGGACGCAACCGCTGGAAGGGAATTCGGCCGCACAACCGCGGTGTTTCAAAGAACCCAGTTGATCACCCGATGGGCGGCGGTCAGGGGAAGACAGCGGGCGGTCGTCCACCTTGCTCGAGAACCGGGGTGCAGGCCAAGGGACTCAAGACGCGCAACAACAAACGTACGGACAAGTTCATTGTGCGTAGAAGGCAGCGCAAGACGGCGAACTAGGAGCGGGTTAGGAACAATTTTCATCAGGAGACAGTGCTATGCCACGTTCATTAAAGAAAGGACCGTTTGTAGATTCCCACGTGCTCAAGTGGGTAGAGCGGGCGCGCTCGGGCGGCTACAAGGGGGTGATTAAGACCTGGTCGCGCAGATCAACAATCATTCCTGACATGATTGGGCTCACCTTTGCGGTGCACAATGGAAAGAAGTTCATCCCGGTGTTCGTTACCGAGAATATGGTTGGACATAAATTGGGGGAGTTTGCCCCGACACGAACCTTCCATATGCACGGTGGCGTGAAGTCTAAGGAGGCTGCACCTGCGGCATAAGGTCCGCTGGGTAATCGGATGTAATGAGGAACAATCGGTAAGGTAATAGCCATGGCTCGGCGCAAATCAACGAAGAAGGAAACTGAAACTCCTGCCGCCTATCAAGGTAGTGCGATGCTGCGGCATGTGCGCATAGCGCCCCGTAAGGCGCGGCTTGTGGTTGACCTGGTCAAGGGAAAGCAGGTCGATCATGCGTTGCGAGTGCTGCAATTCAGCAAGACCAAGGGGGCCAGCTTGGTACACAAGCTTTTGAAGTCGGCGATCGCCAATGCTCGTGAAAATCACGGTGCGGACGTCGATAAGCTCTGGGTGTCGGGTGGTTGGGTGAATGAGGGCCGCACGATGAAGCGTTACATGCCGCGAGCCCGTGGCTCAGCTACAGAGATTCGCAAGCGTTCGTCACATATTACCTTGTGCTTGGCGGAGGTGTAAGGGCGTTCATTTGCTTGAAAGGTAGGGTTCATTTAGTATCGGGGGCTCGTTTTTTGGGGTCTTCGAGGCTGAGGTGAGAGTAGGTAAGACGACTAGGAAGAAACATGGGTCAGAAAGTTAATCCGCGGGGATTTCGCATCGGAGTGATTGAGAGCTGGAGATCGCGTTGGTTCTCTGACCGTGAGCGCGCCCGCTACATCGGAGAGGATGTAAAGATCCGCAACTTCGTAAAGCAGAAGCTGCATGCTGCGGGCATCTCGCGCATTGAAATCGAAAGAGCAGCGTCGCGGGTGAAGATTAATATTTTCTCAGCCAAACCCGGAATTGTAATCGGGAAGAAGGGCAAGGATATAGAAGATCTGCGCAAGGAGCTGAAGGCTCTCGTACAGCGTGAAGTGAGTTTGAATATTATCGAGGCCCGCAAGCCCGACATGGATGCGCAGCTTGTAGCGGAAGGCATTGCCTTTCAACTGGAGCGTCGTGTGAACTTCCGACGCGCCATGAAGGAAGCTGTGGGTAAGTGCCTTCGCTCGGGTGCTGAGGGAATAAAGATCTGGGTTGCCGGCCGTCTGAACGGGTCCGAGATTGCGCGCACCGAAGAGTACAAGGAAGGCCGAGTGCCGCTGCACACTCTTCGGGCGGATATTGATTATGGATTCGCGCAGGCCTACTGCACCTATGGTGTGATTGGCGTGAAGGTATGGGTATTCAAGGGCGAAAAGTTCTCGCCGGGTGAGGCCGTGCCGTACGAGGCGATTCAGCTTTAATTTTTGGGAGTGAGCGGTCATGTTGCAACCAAAGCGGACCAAGTATCGAAAGCAGATGAAGCAGGTGCGGCACCTTAAGGGGGTCGAAACCCGGGGCTGTGACCTTGAATTCGGCGAGTTCGGGTTGCGCGCAACCGAATCCGGATGGATTACCAACCGCGAGATTGAGGCGGCACGTATTGCCGTGTCGCGCTTCGTGAAACGCGGCGGAAAGTTGTGGATCCGAATTTTTCCGGACAAGCCGCTCTCCAAGAAACCTGCCGAGACTCGTATGGGTTCCGGTAAGGGCTCGGTAGAACAATGGGTGGCGGAAGTACGGGCGGGGCGCATGTTGTATGAGCTCACCGGTGTTTCGCGCGAGCTTGCCCGTGAGGCGCTTGACCTTGCGGCGTCCAAGTTGTGCCTCAAGACTCGCATCGTCGAGTATTCGGATAAGTTGTTATAAGGGTGCGTTTTGCAGTGTGCGCAGTTGAATCAGAGCTAGACCTATGAAGAAGAAGGAAGAATTAGGCAATCTCTCGCAGCTCTCTCGTGAGGAGCTCGTCAAACGCTGCCGCGAGATGAGTGAGGAGCTCATGCGGTTGCGGTTTCGCAAGTCCTCGGGGCAGCTCGATAAGGCACACCTTTTACGGAGTGTGCGGCGTAATTTAGCGCGAGGATTAACAATGCTGCAGAAGCGCTTTCCAAGGAGTGCGCGCTCTGAGCAGGTCGCCAAATAGAAGGTAAGATCTAGGTAGAGGAACTATATGGCAACGACAGAAGAGACCAAGGCAAGCCGAGGACTTCGCAAAGAGCGAGAAGGCGTGGTGGTCAGCGACAAGATGGCAAAGACAATCGTGGTGAAGGTCACGCGACTCGTGAAGCACCCGAAGTATGGCAAGTTTATTCGACGCGATTCGAAGTACTATGCGCACGACGAGGGTGGCCAGGCAAAGCTTGGTGATCTGGTGCGGATAGTGCAGACACGACCGATGAGTCGTTTGAAGAGATGGCGCCTCGCACAGGTGGTGCAAAAGGCGTCGTAGTGGCGGCAAGAATCGGAACAAAGGGTGCTCCATGATTCAGATGAAGTCAGTGCTAGAGGTTGCGGACAACTCCGGTGCGAAGAAAGTCGTGTGTGTAAAGGTCCTCGGCGGGTCCCGCCGTCGCTATGCCACCGTAGGCGATGTGATTGTAGTTGCAGTGCGCGAGGCGATTCCGAACTCGAAGATCGCCAAGGGCACGGTGCACAAGGCGGTTATCGTGAGGACATCGAAACAGGTGCGGCGTGAGGATGGCTCGTACATTCGCTTCGATAACAACAGTGCGGTGTTGATTGATGCAAATCAGGAGCCGATAGGAACCCGTATTTTCGGGCCAGTGGCGCGTGAGCTGCGCGGCAAGAAGTTTATGAAGATTATTTCGTTGGCACCCGAGGTGCTGTAGAGCAAGGCCGGCTACCGAGAGGAAGTGAGCCGAGGAGGACGAGTTATGAGAACGTACAGAGGATTTTTGAAGGCTGGCGATCCGGTGATGGTGATCGCAGGGGGCAATAGCAAGAAGCGTCCGCTCAAGGGGCAGGTGGGGAAGATCGTCCGTTTCTCCAAGGACGGCATGCGGGTAGTGGTAGAGGGTGTCAATATCGTCACCAAGTACCGCAAGCCTACCTCTATGCAGCAGCAGGGGGGTAAGGTGCAAACGGAAGCGCCGATCTCCGTGTCGAACGTGATGTATTATGTCGAGAAGGCCAAGAAACCTGTGAGGCTCAAGGTGAATATCCTGACCGATGGCAAGAAGGTTCGAGGCTATATCGATCCGAAGAGTAAGGAATTTGTACAGTTAGACTAAGCTCGAGGGATCTATGGGAACCAGCGAATCAACGCATAGCACAGAGACGAAGGCCTCTCGTGCGCGCATGCAGGACCTGTATCAGAAAAACGTCGTGCCCGCGCTCATGAAGCAGTTCAACTATTCGTCTCCCATGCAGGTGCCGCGCCTTAAGAAGGTTGTGATCAACACCGGTGTCGGGGAGAGTGTGCAGAACCAGAAGGTGATGGATTTCGCCGTGTACACGCTTACGCAGATCAGCGGCCAGAAGCCGGTGGTCACCCGTTCTAAGAAAGCCATTGCGAATTTTAAGATTCGTGAAGGTCTTCCGATTGGGTGCATGGTTACACTGCGCAATCAGCGCATGTTTGAATTTGTCGATCGCCTTGTTTCTGTTGCCCTACCACGTGTTCGCGACTTCCGCGGTCTTCCCCGCAAGGGTTTCGATGGGCGTGGCAGTTACACAATGGGGCTCAAGGAAAGTATCGTGTTCCCGGAGGTCGTAGTCGACAAATTGGATAAGATCAGGGGCTTCGATATTACCTTTGTGACCACGGCAGCAACCGACGAGGAAGGGTTCGCCTTGCTATCTCAGCTTGGTTTGCCCTTCAGAAAGTAATGATAGATGCGTAAGGAGAGTGTGTGGCTAAGAAGTCGCTTCTAATTAAATGGTCGAGACCGAAGAAGTTCAAGGTGCGTGAGTACACCCGCTGCCAGGTGTGCGGCAGACCGCGTGCGGTGTACCGCAAGTTCAAGCTGTGCCGCATCTGCTTTCGCAATTTTGCACACAGCGGACTCATCCCTGGCGTTATTAAGGCCAGCTGGTAACTGAAGTGGAGATAGGACAATGACTACTGATTCATTGGCAGATTGCCTGACCCGAATTCGTAATGCGCAGATTGGCGGACACAAGTCAGTGCGGGTGCATGCGTTTCGACTGAACAAGGCGGTGCTTGATGTGTTGAAGCGAGAGGGATTCATCGACTCATACTCGCTGCGCAAGGCCGACAAGAGCGCGGGCAAGAAAGGTACTGGATTCGATCAGCTTGAGGTTGTCCTCAAGTACTTTGCGAGCGGTGAACCTGTGTTGCGAGAGCTGACACGCATCAGCAAGTCGGGTCGGCGGGTGTACTCGCATATTAAGGATCTACCGAAGGTGGGGCAGGGGCTAGGCATCACGGTGCTTTCGACCCCCGCTGGTGTGATGTCGGACCGAGAAGCCCGCGGTCGGGGAGTCGGAGGAGAGCTTTTGGTTAGGGTGAGCAGCTAGTAACGCAAGAGCGGGCTGCGCAGGCGTTGGCAAGGGGACTTTTATGTCACGTATTGGAAAGAAACCGGTGACGATTCCGAGCGGAGTGAAGGCCTCCATAGAGGGATCGACCGTCAAGGTGGAGGGGCCCAAGGGGAAGTTGTCCTATACCACAGGAAATGGTGTGGGCATCACTCAGCAGGGCAATGTGTTGCAGCTGCAGCTCCTGGACAAGCACCCGCAGAGCAGCGCCAATTTCGGTACGGCCAGGGCCGTTATCAACAATATGGTAGAAGGTGTCTCCAAGGGTTGGAAGCGATCGTTGGAGCTCAACGGTGTGGGTTATACCGCCAAAGTGCAGGGGCAGACGCTTACTCTGACGGTGGGTTTTTCCCATGACGTCACGATTATGCTGCCTGCCTCGGTCAAGGGCACGGTCACGAAGAACGTGATTGAGCTTGAGTCACCGGATCGCCACTTGGTCGGATTGATAGCTGCCAAGATTCGGAAGAGTCAGCCACCCGAGCCGTATCTTGGAAAGGGCATCAAGTACACCGAGGAAACGATCAGGAGAAAGGCTGGTAAGACTGGCAAGAAGTAAATGAGCACGATCTGAGGGAGAGAGGTATGGCGACGCAATCTAAAAAGGTGAGAATCAGTGCGAGGGAGCGCCGCAAGTTTCGTATTCGTAAGAAGGTGAGCGGCACCGACGAGCGTCCAAGGCTCACGGTATATCGCAGCACGAAGCACACGCACGCTCAGATCATTTCAGATGTGACCGGCAAGACTTTGGCCACCGCTTCAACGCAGGATCCCGAGGTAATGAGCCTCGCTGCATCACGTTCGGGGGAGGGAGCTGGAGCGGCAAAGAGCGCCAAGAGCATCAACGCGGCGTGGGCCGTCGGAGTGGTAATCGCGGATCGGGCCAAGGCCGTCAAGGTCAACAGCGTGGTCTTCGATCGCAATGGCTTCCTGTATCACGGCAGAATTAAGGCTCTTGCTGACGGTGCTCGTGAGAAGGGGTTGGATTTTTAAGCGTAAGGACCAAGGGTCATGCAACTAAAAGAAAAGAAATTGCGTCGTCGCGTGCGAGCCAACGAGGTTGGGGAGCTCAAGGAGAAGACCGTTAATATTGCTCGTGTTGCCAAGGTGGTAAAGGGCGGTAAGCGTTTCAGTTTCACTGCACTCGTGGTGACCGGTGATGGTCGCGGACATGTGGGCGCGGGACTGGGCAAAGCGGGTGAAGTGCCTGACGCCATCAGAAAGGCGACAGAGAGAGCCAAAAAGACCCTGATTAAGGTGCCCCTACGCGGCTCGACTATCCCGCACGAGGTGGTGGGTGACTTTGGTCCGACCAAAGTGTTGCTAAAACCCGCTGCGCCTGGATCGGGGGTTATTGCGGGCTCGGCGGTTCGTGCGGTGCTGGAGTCTGCCGGAATTAAGGATATCAAGACAAAGGTGATCGGCTCGACGAATTCTCATAATGTACTGCATGCGGTGTTGAGCGGGTTGCTGCAGTTGCGCGACCCGGAAGTGGTCGGCACCGTGCGCAATCTCAATGTGCAGGATATGGGGTATAGTCTGTAAGAGACGGGGGCGCTATGGCGAAGAATCCATCTGCTAGCAAAAGTTCATCTGCGCACAAGGTGCTCCTGACCCAAGTGGGGAGCTATATTGGACGTGATGAGAGGGTCAGATCCACCTTAAAGGCCCTTGGCTTGGGTCGTCGGGGGAAGACCAGCAACATTCCTCTCAACGAAGCCACGAAGGGTATGATTGCAAAGGTATCGCACTTGATTTCAGTCTCGGCATCATAGCGGTGAAGGAAGCGCATTATGTTAAGTTTATCTAATCTGAAGCACCCCAAGGGGGCGCGCAAAACTGGTAAGCGTCTCGGTCGTGGTGAGAGCTCTGGGCTCGGAAAATCCTCGGGTCGAGGGGGCAAGGGCCAGACCGCGCGCAGCGGCGGCAACATCAAGCCTGGCTTCGAAGGTGGCCAGATGCCTCTGGTACGCCGAGTCCCGAAACTTGGCTTCACCTCTCGTCAGCAGGTCTTTGGCAAGAATCGCTACGACATCGTCAACCTGTCTGTGCTTGAAACGTTTGAGGCAGGCAGCACCGTCGACCCTGAGTCGATCTGGGGCCGTGGCTACGGTCGTACTGCCTCGCGGCTGGCAGGAGTAAAGATCCTAGGGCACGGAGAGCTGACTAAGAAACTGCATGTGAAAGCGCACGCAGTGTCGGCATCGGCCAAGCAGAAGATTGAAGCGCTTGGGGGTACCGTTGAGTTGATCAACCCGCACGCCAAGTAAGCGTCGTCCGCGCTGGAGCAGCGAGTGACACAGACGAAGACAATAGCCCCTGCCGAATTGCGTACTCGCAACGTCACGCGCAGTTCCCACGTTCACCCCTTCGCAATGGTACTTTGAGGAGAGCGTCTCAATGATTGGTGGTTTGGCCGATGTCCGAAAGATTCCTGAGCTGCGCAAACGCATCCTGTTTACCCTAGGGATGCTGGCGGTATATCGGCTGGGGGTGTTTGTCTCGACCCCTGGCATCGACGTAGCTGCGTTGCGTCAGATGTTTGAAACGGGTGCTGGTACGCTCTTTGGGTTCATCAATCTCTTCTCCGGCGGTGCTCTAGAGAACTTTTCGATCTTCAGTCTCGGCATTACTCCGTACATCAGCATGTCGATCATCGTGCAGGTGTTGACTCCGAGCATCCCGGCACTGCAGGCCCTCAAGAAGGAGGGGGAAGCGGGGCAGCGAGTACTTACCCGCTATACGCGTCAAGGCACCATTGCGCTTGCGCTGATTCAGGGCTACCTCATCGCTTCAGGGCTGGAGGCTCAGGGGCTTGTGCGGGAACCCGGGATGGCCTTCAAAATCCAGGCCATGATCACCTTGACGGCGGGAACCGCCTTCATCATGTGGCTCGGGGAACAGATTACTGAACGCGGCCTCGGCAACGGGATCAGCATGATCATCTTCGCCGGTATTGTCGCCCGTATGCCGTCCGTATTCTATTCGACATTGATTGAAGCTCGCAGTGGTCAGATCTCGCCGATGGCCCTGCTGGCCGTACTCGGATTCTGCGTGGCTTCTATTGCCTTCATCGTCTTCGTTGAACGGAGCTACCGCAAGATCCCGATCCAGTACCCACGGCGAATCGTGGGAAAGAATGTGGGCCAGCCGCAAACGCAGTACATGCCTCTTAAGGTCAATATGACGGGGGTCATCCCGCCGATATTTGCCTCAGCCTTCCTCGTGGTTCCCGCTACGATCGCGTCGTTCAGCGCCAGTGAAACGCTGCAAGAGATTATGCTGTACCTTTCTCCGGGGAACCTCTGGTACGAAGCCGTTTTTGTGGTTTTGATCCTGGTATTCGCCTTTTTCTATAGCTCGATTATCTTTAATCCGGTTGAGATAGCAGAGAATCTCAAGAAGCGCGGCGGGTTCATTCCTACGGTGCGTCCGGGCAAGGAGACCGCCGACTATCTCTATGGGGTGCTCAATCGTCTCACCCTTTGGGGAGGTATCTACATCGCGGTCGTGTGCGTACTCCCGCAGCTTGTCTATTTCTATTTTGGTACCGTCAACTTCGCCTACGTATTCGGGGGTACTTCTATCCTGATCGTGGTCGGAGTGACGCTGGATACGGCCTCTCAGATTGAATCCCATGTAGTGGCGCGCAACTACGAATCATTCATGAGCCGCACCTCAAAGATGCGTGGAGGCATGATGTCGATGAGTTCAATGCGCGCCCGCATGTTGCGTCGTTAAGGGCTAATTGACACGGAGCCATGGAGAGCCGTGAAGGGTGCGAGGGAGGTGCGATGAGAATCGTTCTATTGGGACCCCCAGGTGCTGGCAAAGGGACACAAGCGGTCATGCTTGCGGCTGCCAACAAGATTCCCCACATTTCGACCGGGGAGATGCTGCGTCAGGCGGTGCAGGAGGGGTCTGCTCTTGGCAAGCAGGTCAAGGCGGTACTCGATCGGGGGGATCTTGTCTCGGATGAGGTGATGATTGCATTGCTTCGAGAGAGGATGTCGAAGCAGGATTGTGCCCCTGGGTTCCTTCTAGATGGCTTTCCTCGAACCCTCCCACAAGCTCAGGCCCTTGATAGGATGCTCAAGGAGCTCTCCAAAGAGCTAACCCATGTCATAGAGATTGCGGTGCCAGAGCGTGTACTGATCGACCGGATTAAAAGCCGTGGGGCCTCTGGCTCCGGGCGTAGCGACGATACGGAAGAGGTTGCCTCAAAAAGGCTCAAGGTATTCTGGGAGTTAACAGCTCCGGTAATTGCCTATTATCGCGAGGCAAAGAGGTTAATTGAAGTGGACGGATTGGGAACCATAGAAGAGGTGGCTTCACGAATCCACGCAGTTCTAAGCTAGGGGAGCGCCCCCGGGAGGGGCAACAAAATAGGGCCCTTCTCTTGAGATAAAGCGTAAAAGTGGGTAATATTGCGCCTCTCTCGCAGGGAAGTTATAACTACCTGTTTTGACTCGCTATTTATCCTGGCGGGCTCATCTCCGGGCGGCTGTAGTCGGGCGTCGCGTTTTGCGCACAAGAGCTGTGCTGCAATGCGGTTGCTGGCCCGTGCCTAATCGGGATCGGTTCGTTTGGGATCGATCTCATTGTGCGCATAGAGTAGGCGAGTGGCGGGTCGAGTCGCAGGTGCTGTCGGGTGTGACATGCACGCGGGATCGAAAGTTTTTTGACGTTGTGGAGATTATAGTCTGTGAAAGTCAGAGCATCAGTCAAGCCAATTTGTGGTTACTGTAAGGTGATGCGTCGTCGTGGCGTCGTCTACGTGCGCTGCGCCCGTACACCGAAACACAATCAGCGTCAGGGATAGATGTATTGTTGAGACAGGAGTGAGGGCATGCCGCGTATTGCTGGAGTCGATTTACCGAGGAACAAGCGTGTGGAGCACGCGTTGCCGTATATTTTTGGCATTGGGTTAAGCAAATCTCGTCAAATACTGACCGAGGCAAAGGTAGGTTTTGATACCCGCACGGATAACTTGACCGAGGATGAGGTCGCGCGCATTCGCTCGCTCATTGAGTCGCGCGAGAAAGTCGAAGGAGATCTGCGCCGGGAGACAACCCTCGCTATCAAGCGTTTGATGGACATGGGCTGCTATCGAGGATTGCGGCATCGCAAGAATCTTCCGGTACGCGGACAGCGCACCCGTACTAATTCAAGAACACGCAAAGGACCGCGACGGGCAGCCATCGCCGGCAAACGCGCTGCACCGAAGAAGTAACTGATATTTGGGTTCCACAGGAGAACGTTTTGTGACTGAGGCAAAACCGACAACAACAACAACAGCGGCGAAGAAGAAGAAGGTCAAGCGCAACGTGCCGGTAGGAGTCGCGCATATTCACGCCACATTCAACAACACTATTGTCACCATAACTGATCCCGCGGGTGGGGTTATATGCACCTCGACGCCGGGGGCTAATGGATTCAAGGGCTCCCGGAAGTCCACCCCGTTTGCCGCACAGGTCGCAGGGGAAACCGCAGCGCGCAAGGCGCGTGAGGTCGGGATGCGCAGTATCACGGTCTTCGTGAAGGGGCCTGGCGCGGGACGTGAGTCTGCGTTGCGAGCGTTAGCTATGGCAGGGCTTAACATCCAGTTGATTAAGGATGTGACGCCAGTTCCTCATAACGGATGTCGTCCACGAAAAGGTAGAAGGGTGTAAGGGAGTAGCAGCATGGCTCGGTATATTGGTCCAGCATGTCGGTTGTGTCGTCGAGAAGGGGAGAAGCTCTTCTTGAAGGGTGAGCGTTGCTATAGCAGCAAGTGTGCAGTGGAGCGGCGCGAATCCGCCCCGGGACAGCACGGTAAAGCGCGATCGGCATATTCAGATTTCAAGGTGCGCTTGCGCGAAAAGCAGAAGACTAAACGGATGTTTGGTCTCGTTGAGGCGCAGTTCCGCAAGTACTACGAGAATGCTGCAAGTTCCAAGGGGGTGACGGGCACCAAGCTGCTTGTTTCGCTCGAGAGCCGTCTCGACAGCATCGTGTACCGTCTCGGTTTTGGCGCGTCCCGCAAGGAAGCGCGGCAGCTCGTGGGACACGGCCATATTCTTGTCAATGGTTCGGTGGTCAATGTGCCCTCCTACTCTGTCTGCGCAGGCGACACGGTAGAGGTGCATGAGAAGCAGAAGAAGAATGTAGTGGTTCAAGCCGCGATGGCCTCGGCACAGAGCCGGGTGATCCCCGAGTGGTTAGCCCTTGATAGGGACGCCGTGAAGGGGACCCTCAAAGCGCTTCCGACACGCGAACAGCTTTCACAGAGTATCAACGAGCAGCTTATCGTCGAGCTCTACTCTCGCTAAGAGTGCGGTCGAGAGAGTCAATGATTCGTGCATTGGGAACGTTAAGATAAATCGCAAAGAGAGACTGGATGGATATGGAAAGTGCATCAACAGTTGGTGGAAACGGTACTGCAAAGCGCATCAGCCTTCGGGACATGATCAAGCCGAAGCGTGTTGAGCTTGAGGACGAGAAGTACAGCGGACAGTATGGCAAGTTCGTGGCAGAGCCGCTCGAGCGCGGTTTTGCGGTAACGCTGGGCAACAGCTTGCGCCGAGTGTTGTTGTCGTCCTTGCGCGGAGCCGCCATTACCTCAATCTCTATCGATGGGGTCATGCATGAGTTCTCCACTGTCCCCGGCGTGCTCGAAGATGTGACGGAGCTGGTACTGAACCTCAAGGAGGTAGTGCTTCGCATGGATGATAAGGACGAAGCCCACATCCGGATCGAAGCAACAGGTCCGTGCAATGTGACCGCAGGGATGTTCAGCGGCGATCCTGCAGTGAGAGTAGTCAACCCCGATCTGCACATCGCAACTCTTTCAGAGGGTGCCACACTTAAGATGGAAGCCACAGTCCGTTCCGGGCGTGGATACGTAGTAGCGGAGAAGAACAAGGTAGAGGGCGCACCGATGGGGACGATCTTTATCGATTCCATCTTCTCTCCCGTGCGCAAAGTGAACCATGTGGTACAGCAGTCCCGCGTTGGACAGCGCACCGATTATGACAAACTCGTGCTCGAGATCTGGACGGATGGAACGATTGATCCGAAGTCGGCAGTGGCAGAGGCTGCACACATACTTGTCGATCAGTTCGGAATTTTTGTAGGTGACACTGTGGTAATGGAGCGCGAAGAAGCTCCTGCCGAGCAGCCGTCGCGTAAGTGGAACGAGAATCTGTTCCGCCGCATTGATGAACTTGAGTTGAGCGTGCGCAGTGCAAACTGCCTGGAGAATGCCGATATCAAGTACATTGGCGAATTGGTACAGCGCTCTGAAGCGGAGATGCTGCGCACCAAGAACTTTGGCCGCAAATCCCTGAATGAAATCAAGTCGATTCTTTCCGAGATGGGCCTGTCTCTCGGGCTTAAGCTCGAGGACTTCCCGTCGCGCCAGGAGCTCGACGCAAATTATCGTCAGCGTACTGATGAACAGTAGGATGGGTGAGCAGGATAATAGGAGCGAGCAGCACGGCCCAAGTAAGTGACCGGCTGGATGTTCGAGTAGGAGAGGGTTTCTTATGCGTCACGGAGTAGCATTTCGTAAATTTGCAAGGACTACCTCGCATCGCCGTGCGATGTTCCGCAATCTCGCTACATCACTGTTACTCAGTGAACACTGTGAGACGACCATACAGAAGGCCAAGGATCTGCGACGTGTCGTAGAACCCCTCATTACCCTTGCGCGAGAGGATACTCTGGCGGCGCGCCGACGTGCCTACAGCTATCTCCTTAATAAGCAGGTAGTGCATAAGTTGTTTGCCGATATCGGACCGCGTTTCAAAGCTCGTCCGGGGGGCTATACCCGGATCGTGCGCACTCGGTCGCGGCCGGGAGATGCAGCCGACATGGCGATTATTCAACTCGTTGATGGGGGCGCAGCATCCACGCCTGCACCAAAAAAGAAGACTTCATCCAAGAAGGCAGCTCCGGCCAAGGCGGAGGCAAAATCAAAGAAAACTGCAGAGACTGCAACCAAGTCCAAAGCAAAGAAGCCCAAAGCTACCGCCAAGTCGAAGTAGACAGGCAGCGCTCACGGGCTTATTTCTGAGAACGATGGAGCGAACATGGCACTCCTTGACGGGAAGAAAATTCTTATACTTGGCGTGGCCAATGAGCAGAGTATCGCCTGGGGTATCGCCCAGGCTTTGCAGCGGGAAGGGGCGACGCTCGGATTCACCTACATGAATGAGGCGCTGGAGAAGCGCGTGCGACCGTTAGCGGAAAGCCTAGGATGCGGTGAGCATGTCTTCCGATGTGATGTGCAGTCGGATGCCGAGATCACGGCCATGTTTGAGGAGTTGGGGAATCGCTGGGGTTCTCTGGATGGGCTTGTGCACGCTGTGGCCTTTGCCGACAAGAAGGATCTTCAAAATCGTTTTTCGTCTACGAGCCGCGCTGGGTTCCAGTTGGCAATGGACGTGTCTGCCTACTCATTAATCGCTCTGGCCGGCAAGGCTGAGCCGCTGATGAGGGAGAAGGGGGGCGCTATCCTTACTCTTAGTTACTTAGGGGCTGAGAGAGTCGTGAGCAATTACAATGTGATGGGGGCTGCAAAAGCGGCGCTTGAGTCTAATGTGCGGTACTTGGCGGCGGATCTTGGCCAGTCGAATATCCGAGTCAACGCCATCTCCGCCGGGCCGATAAAGACGCTGGCGGCATATGGGATACCGCACTTCAAGGAGCTGCTCTCTCAGTTTGCGGCCCGGGCGCCGCTCCGCCGCAATGTGACTCAGGAAGATGTTGCTGCCGCAGCGCTCTTTTACCTCAGCAACATGAGCGCAGCGATTACTGGGGAAGTGACTTACGTTGACTGTGGCTTTAATATTCTTGGGCTTTAGTGATTGCTTTCCCAAGGGGCTGCGGATCTAGCGTGCGGCTTGTCGCCTAAGCCATGAGGCTGCCTTATGACGATACCCGAGGCGGAACTGCAGAGACTCCTACGCATGGGGCGCGCGATATTGGGAGTGCCGGGCTCATCCGAGGAGATGCTTGCCAGCCTCACCGCATTCATCGAGGGCATAGAACGGCTTCCTCTCTCCCAGATTTCATCGGAGAATGAGGACAGCCTGCGTGAGCTGGCCTCGCTGCACGCACAGGTATTGGCATACGCCGGAACGATCAAGGCCGATTGGGCCAAGGGGCTTGGGGAGCTGAGGCGGCGTGGTCGGGGAATATTGGCCTATGCCGATCAGCTTCCTAAACAGCTTAGTTCAAGGCCGAGTAAAAAGGGGTAGTCGCTATGACTCTGTTGCTCACATCATGGATGAATGTGTATCGAAGCGCGTTGTTTTCCAGCGTGTTGATGCTCGTGGCGCTGTCGGGATGCGGCTATAGCCTGCAGGGGGGCGGCAGCGCACTTCCTCCTGATATCCAGAAGATCCATATTCCGATTGTCGAGAATAATTCCTCCGAAAGCCGCCTCACTTTCAGCTTTACAGAGGCGCTGCGCGATCGGTTCGAACGCTTTGGCGTATTTACGATTGTCGATACTCCCTCTGAGGCCGACGCGGTGTTGCAGGCAAAGATTAATCGCGTGAAGCGTAACACCGGGACGGTAACAAGCCGTACGGAATCAGCGCTGCAGGTAGACACCTCGCTCTACGTGGGTGCAGAGCTGAAGCGGACCACGGGGCAAACCTTGTGGAAGGATGGCAATCTGGTAGTGACCCAGAGCTTCGCTTCGACTGGCGATGTGGTGGTGACCTCATCCCCCGAGTTCTATGGAGGGGTGATTGGAGCGAGCGACCTGGGACAGCTCGATGATAGAGAAGTAGCGCGCGGTCAGGAGCGGGAAGTGCTGGTGAGGCTTGCCGAGAACGCCGCCGCCAAGATTTATAACCTTTCCGTAGCACCGGATTTCTAACGGTGCGTGTTTTGATGCAGCCTGTTTCTTTCCTGAATGCGAGAATGGAAGCTGGACGGACTACTGCGGAGGACCCGCACGCCTTGCTGGAATCAATCGAGAGGCAGTGATCGCCATGTTGGAGATTCCGCTTTCACCAGAGGATCGCCAAGTCGTCGAAACGATGCTGGGGAGCTTCCGCGAGGTTGCGGCGGAACTGAAGGAATGGACAGATGTATCAGCCTTCCTCCAAGCTGTGGCGAGTGAGCTGCAGTCTCCTCAAGCCTTGAAGTACGCTGAAAGGCGAGCATGGGAGATAGTTGCTCCGTATGGGCTTGATCCGGTGTTGAGGCCAAGACACATCCCCGAGAGTCAGGAGGACTAAGGAATCGGAATGCGACACCCCGATTCTTTGCAAATCAGAATGGCTGATTCTGCCGTGTTACATCAGCCATTCTGTGGGCCTAGACCCTATAGTTCAGACCCTATAGTTCATGGTGAACTACTTATTAACGCGACTGGCCAGACGGCTGATGGTGCGTTGTGCCGCCTTTTTATGAATGACACCCTTTGACGCGGCTTTGGCCAATAGCTGCTCGGCACGGCGCGCATGGGTCTTTGCTTCAGCCGTATTGTTTGCTGCAAGCGCAGCAAGAGCTGCCTTGAGGCTGGTACGGATGGCGGCCTTTGCCGATCGATTCTGCTCTCTGCGGCGCAGGCTCTGGCGGTAGCGTTTCTCAGCGGATTGGTGGGTAGCCATGGTGTCTAACTGCTCACGTTTTAAATTCAAAGCTCAGGGAGCGCCGGAGTGTAGCAGCGATTGCCCTTCACAGCAAGCTCATCGGGCCCCCAAGAGCTGTTGCAACACGCTCTATTTCCTCGGTTTTTCGATGGTCCGTGGGAAAAAATCCTCGCTCCAAGCGCGTGTGGCACCGCTTTGTCCCTGATAATGCCCGCGGCCCCTTTTCACCGTAGGCCACCTCTGGTGGGGATTCCATGCCAATGAAGACAAGCTGTGCGATGCGCATCCCTGCAGTCAGGACGCGCGGGTAGGGGCCCAAATTCTGCAGCTCAAGGGTGACCTGACCCTGGAAGTTAGGGTCTATCCATCCGCTTAAGCTATGGTTAAGCCAGAGTCGGCCAAGGGAGCTTTTCAGCTTCAGGTCACACACGACATCCCTCGGCATCTTGAGGTACTCCCGTGTCGTGGCTAGCACCACTTCTCCTGGGAAGAGGGTAATCGAGTCTACCTCCACCTCCTCAGGGTCGCGGGTCGGGCAGATCCAATGGCTGCCCAGGGTGACGTCATAGCTGGCCGGATTAATCTGATCTTCTACGAAGGGCAGAATTCCACCCTCTAAGCCAAAAGCGCGTATCCAGTGATCGGGTTTGACCATGGTTGCCTCCAACTGTCATGTTACTGCTTCCCTATGGCCACAGGCAGAAACGGCTGCCGTGCGCAAAAGGCGGACTGTAGGACTTTTAGCTGGGCTGGCATGGAACTGCAATATCTGCGAGAAAGTGCCTAGGGATACGGTGAATAAGTGCAGCGTATCCCTAGCGCGCGACCGGGTGGCGTCCGCGCGGGCGTAGTTTGGAGCGGCTGAACAAGGGGCATGGACGGCACTTGTTTAGTGTCTGCCTAGAAGTGATCTCGAAAATGCCAAGGATGGCATATGGGAGGCCACTTAGATCACCTCTGCGCCGGGTTCGGCTTCATGCGATAGTGCCTTGCGTCAAGGTGACTGGGACAGGAATGGACAACCAGCTCTTCGATAGAGTCCTGATCATTGAGGACAATGATTCTCATGCCATGCTCGTGACGCGGGCAGTTCGCTCCTTTGTCAATTCGGTGCGCCATGCGGCAAGCCTTCAGGCGGCGCGCGAAGCGCTGCGGGAGTTCACCCCTGATCTGGTGCTCACCGACCTGTATCTCGGCGATGCCAATCGCGCCGATCTGGTGCGCGCGATCTGCGAGGCGCTGCCTTCGGTGCCCGTCATAGTGCTGACTTCCTCTTCCTCCCTGGAAGATGCAGTAGCAGCGATGAAGGTTGGCGCGCGAGATTTCATCGTCAAGACTTTCGATGATCAGTTCAAGGAGGCGCTGAGCTTCGCCCTCAAGCGCGTAGCGGATCTTTATACCTTGGAGCGAGAGCGCCTGCGCTTGCAGGCAGAGCTCGCTCTGCTGCAACGAGCTATCGAGAGCAGTGATGATGCGTTGGGGGTAATCGACGGAGACGATGGCTCCATTCGTTACGCCAACCAAAGCTTCACTCGGGTCGTCGGCAGCGGTGACAGCTTCTTCAACCTTCTGGCCGCTCGATTCGCAAAGGGCGAACAGCTGGCTGTCATCGCGCGCGAAAAAATGCAACAGCTTTCCCCCGGAAGTGTGTGGCAATCTCAGTTAAGCAGCACCGAGGAACCCGTTGCACATTACGACGTCACCTTCTCGGTCTTAGTCGCGGGCAATCGGCGCGGCATCGTCGTATGGCTGCGCAACGTAACCGAGCAAAGGCGGCGCGAGCGTTTCCAACGAGAGATACTCTCCACCACCACCCATGATCTGAAAGGCCCGCTGGGCGCTATCCTGCTCTCCACAGAGCTGTTGTCGGAGGCACTTCCGGCGGATTCCAAGGAGCGGCAGCTTGCTGTTCGCATCGGCTCCTCGGCCCAAAACGCCCTGGATCTGATTGAAGAGTTTTTGAGTGCGCGCCGGATCCAGGAAGGTACTTTTGTCCTTAAGCCGAGCGCGCAGGATCTGACCACGCTGATTGACGAGGTGATTGAAGCGCATAGGAATATGGCGGATGCCCGTGACATCACTCTTCAAATGGGGTCACTTACTGTCACCGAGCCCCTGATGGTGGATCGCAGCGGGTTTTTGCGGGTGCTGGGCAACCTGGTCAACAATGCGCTCAAGTACACCCCCAAAGGAGGCAGGGTCGAGGTGCATGCTTTCGAACGTCCCGGGATGGTGCATGTTCAGGTTCGCGATACTGGCTCCGGAATCGAGCCATCCGAGGTGGTCCGCATCTTTGAGCGGTTCTCCCGTCTTGATAAGCATCGAGATGTGGCTGGCAGTGGTCTAGGGCTGTTTGTGGTAAAGAGTGTGGTGGCAGCTCATGGCGGTACTGTCGAGGTGACCAGCAAGGTAGGAGAGGGCAGTATCTTTGACGTCGGATTCCCTACCAAACCCCCGGTGAACGAACGTGGGGAGTTGATCGTATTGGACTTCAAATAGCTTGATCTCGGCGAGCGCCGCCACCTATGCGGCGCCTGCCATGCGTTCAGTTGCATGACATATCGCGGCTGGGAGGGGGATATACGGCGTCCACCCGCACAGGCTTGTTGCGGGCACCCAGTGCTGCTAGAGTCCGGGGCGAACCTTTCGATGTGAGTTCGGGGTCTTATGTCAAAGATTACGAGATTTTTAACGCTGCTTGGTGTTTCCGCACTATTGGTCGGTGCTGTCGGCGGTTGTGGGCCGCGAGGAGAGACTAAGTCTCTTGATGAAGTTTTAAGCCTTGCACGGGACCGTTATCAGACGGCGCTCGAGGGGGTTAACGAGACGGAGCTGAGATCGAGCCTCGATGAGCTGAGCAGCAGGCTGGACATGATGAGCAGTACCTCCGGTTCATTGGTAAGCGATGCAAAGTCAGTCTCTAAGCTGCTCGCTGACCTAACAAGCCGCGCGGGTTTCACGGCGCGACCGGCCTTGGCCGAGTTATCGGGCAGTACCGGAAGTAGGAGCCCGCGTCGTTCCAGCGGATGAGCAAGGCAGAGTTAAGCTCCTTGTGACCCGGACCTATAATCTCTTGGCGAGTGAGCTCGAATCCACGCAGTTCAAAGTGGTGTCATGAGGTGAGCTTTGTTTCGAGCCGTTCGATGGTGAGCTGTCCAACGAGCTCAACGAGTTCCGATCTCGACATACATGGATCTTGAGTCAGTATGATCGCAGCGTCGGCTTTGACCCGCAGCACCAATCGGCACACCCCTTGAGTATCCTCGGTCAGCATGCCGCTATATGGGCCTAAGGGGAGAGCCAACTCCTTCACCTCCTCTCCGTCTTGAGGTTTGACCCGTTTTGCAAATTCACGCACGAGACCGAACGCAATGCTGGGAGCGAAGTAAGGGCGGGGGAGCAGCACCTCAAGCCGCACTTTCTGCTGACTGCCGCGGGAGAAATCCTGACGGGCTAGGGCGAATTCGTCGAATAGTTCGGAGTAACGGGAGCCCGACTTGAGACCTCCCCAAGGGTAGCTTACGAGCCACTCTAACAACTTTAACGCTCCCTCTGTGTTCTGGAGAGCTGCTCCGAGGTTGGTTGACGGATCAACCCGCCGCGCTTCGAGTCGTACGTCGCGATAACGGCTTTCGCGCACCTCTTTCTTATACAGTTCCTCAAGAGGGTCGGCGCACGCGTTCTGATTGCTATTGAGCAATGCCGCTAGGGCCAGGCCGAGGAAGGGTAGGGGGCGGAAACAAGTCATAGGGCAAACTGCGGTGGCTTGGAGCTTTATTTTCCACACAGTATGGCATGGTTTTGGCTGCTACACACGAGTCGAGAGATTAGCGATGCGTGTGGCAGGGTAAGAGCGATAGGTCAATGAGGCGCGCATCGCGGACCATGGATTCCTTCTTGTCTTCTAGGAACCGGTCGCTTCCGCCTCTTGCCCATCCTCTGGCTCGTCGACAGCACGAGTGGTTTTCAAACGTTTACGCAGGCGGCCAAGCCGTGTTGCCGGGCCCTTACTGCGCTCGATACAAAATTTTTCAAGGGCATCCAGCATGCCTTCATCCCCTCCTTTACAGAAGGTCTTGGCGAGCTCTGCAGATCGCTTCATGTTCCGCACCATGCGCGGGACTTCCCGTCTGGCGGTTTCAAATTGGAGCGCCTGCCGCATGGTAGTCGCTGCCTTATCAAGACTGGCCATCAGGATCGCCACTAACGCTTCGTTGCGATCTTTTGCATTGAGCACTGCGGGCGACATCGGTTCACCCTTCGTCGCATTCACTATGGCGTCCTCAAGGGTGTCAGCGGTGAAGGGCTTCACCAAATAGCCCTTGGCTCCCATTATCAGGAGATCAAACACGTCATCGACGCTCGGCTCGTATGAGGACGGAATCGCAATGATGGAGGGGAATTGCTCCAACATTTGGTGCAAGAAGTCCTTAGCCGGCATGTTTGTCTTCTTGGCTTCGAAGATGACATGGGTGAACTTGCGATCCTGCACCTTTTCAAACGCCGCAGCGTGCGAAGGCACATCGCTGAATCCGCCGTAGCCGAGCGACTTCAACGCATTTCGCATATTGTTGCGATCGTTGGGTTCAGACTCCACGATCAGGACCGTGGCTTTCGCCCGTTCGGCCGGTGTCAGTGCGAGTTGAGAATCATCTGGGAGGGGCATATCCACCTATTCGCCATGCATTAATCTGTCTTCCCCTGAGTTGGGGTGATGGAGCAAAGCCATCATAGTTCACACACCCCGAGCTGCCCTGGGGCCCAGGATGCTCGACTTCGGCACCTCTAACCCCCTTAGTTTCCTACGCTTTTAGGCAGCTCCGGGACTCACAGTAAAGTATCGGAACTCCTGGGAAAGAACTTAATCTTTCAGTGTCTCCCTTACAGGGAGATCTGCGCTGTGTGCCTAACCGGCTGCTAGGCGTTAGTGTGGAACTTAGGCAAATGCCGATTTGTTGCCTTATTCAGCGGTTGGCTAGAACGCTGAGAACATGGGCTGCGCGGGCCCGTAGATGGCGCGGTGTGGCACTCGCCGGGAGGATCCGTTGATAGTGATTGGCAAGGCGGTCGAGTAGTTCCGGTGCGGTGTAGGGGTCAAAACCCCCTCCTTGAAGCAGTTTGAGCGCTACTCCATCGGCGGCATGCTCCCAGGTCATCATTGCAGTCGGCTGCGGGAGCGGTGCATCCGCAAACGCAGGGTAGGCCACACTATGTTCAAGCATATGATGTGCTAACTCATGGGCGACGACGAAGGCCAGTTCATGCGCGCTTTGGGTAACCTGCACCAGCCCCTCCGAAACTTCTATCCGATTTGGCGCCTTGGCAAATGCGTTGGGCAGGGCATCGTCGGTTATGACAATCTCGGGAACAAAGCCAAAGTATGCCTGGAGATCATCGCCGCCGAAGGCATGCACGATAAATTCAAGCTCCCTGCCAATTGTGCTACTGCTGCTCGAGAGGTTCGTACTATTCACTTGATGCGCGGGGGGAGGGGAAGAGAGCGTGATCTTTTGTTCGGTCAACGCCGTGCAGGGGAGGAGTAGAATGGCGAAACTTAGTAAACGTCTCACGCGCACTACAAAAAAACCTGAGATCGCACCCTGACCAGCTATGGTCGGGTTACTCAACGGCCCTCGACTGCTCCTTCGCGGGCCTCTCTAGTTACGACTCAAACCTTATAAAAATGATTCTACCATTCTTGAGAAATTCTTAACAAAAAATGATTTTTTTGCCGGAATCCGTCCGATCCTGCGGGGCGTCGTTCGACGGGGGGCGAAATAGGGAGTAGAATGAGCATTCGATGTGCCGTACTCCTGGTGCGATCCAAATCGGAGCTATCCTGACAGCTCACTCGGTGCAGCGCGGGGGTAGTTGATGCGGTGCTCAGGGGCCTCAGCAGAACATGGGGCGATTCCAACAATGCCAAGGAGGGCATTTTGAAGACACGTGTAGGTATTAGGTGAAGTGATGGGGAAACATGCTGCAAAGCATCAGCTTCGTGCTGAGATGAAAAAGATTCTAGCCAATCTTGATAGGCGATGGGTCAATGCGGCGAGTCGTGAGGTGACCCATCGTCTGACGGCGCTGATCAACTCATGTGCAGAGACTCGTCCGGTCGAGCATGTGTTGGTGTGGATGCCCTACTTTCCGGGGGAGGTTGATCTGTCTTCCCTGATCTCTGCCCAGCTTAATCAGCGCAAAGTATATGTGCCCCGTATTCTACCCGATGTGCAGATGAGCTTTATCTCGATCGATGTCGGATGGGATAATAGCCTTGTAACGGGACAGCTAGGAATCCCGGAGCCGGCGGGAGCGAGCGGTGAGGCCTTCGATGAGTCGCGTGCCGAGAGCACCCTCGTGCTGGTGCCGGGGCTGGCCTTCGACAGCCTGGGCAATCGACTGGGACGCGGGCGCGGGTACTACGACCGCTTCCTGTCCCGTGCCGCAATGGCGGAGGCCACCAAGGTGGGGGTATGCTTCGATCTGCAGATCACCCCGGAAGTTCCGACCGAGTCCTTTGATATCGCCATGGATTGGGTCGTTAGTGAGCAGCGCACCCTCCGCACTGGTTTTAACGCGGTGGAAGGCGGTGTCTGAATGAGCAGGTGCCACCAATGCATGGTTTGGCTACATGCCCCTGAGCAAGCGAGGCCGCTATGTCACAGCTGTTGAGAGTCTTATGTCTTGGGGACATTGTGGGCAGACCCGGCCGCGCTCTTGTGTGTGCTGCACTGCGTACAGTGCGAGCGCAGCATGGTGTCCATTTAGTGGTGGCGAATGGTGAAAATGCCTCAGGTGGCCGCGGGCTTGATCCAGAGAACGCCAAAGAGCTGCGAGCAGCAGGGGTCGATGTGATTACCCTCGGTGATCATACCTGGCAGGTAAAACAGATAAAGCCGTTTCTGCAGGGCGACCCCAGCTGGTGTGTACGCCCGGCCAATTACCCCCCTTCGATGCCAGGGCGAGGCTGGACCACACTGCAAGCACCTCCTCCCTTTGAAGGCGTTTCGGTGGCGGTGTGTAATCTAATGGGGCGGGTAATGATGTCTGCCGTCCTCGATTGTCCGTTCAGAGCGGCTGACCAGTTTATCAAGGATCTGCCGCCTGCAGTTCATGTGCGCATTGTCGATATGCACGCCGAAGCCACCTCCGAGAAGGTGGCTATGCTGCGCTATCTCTCCGGCCGGGTATCGCTGCTCTTTGGCACCCATACCCATGTACCGACCGCGGATACCCAGGTGGATGCCGCGGGGACTGCCTATGTATCCGACCTTGGCATGTGCGGCCCTGTCGACGGGGTCATAGGCATGCGCTCGGAGGCGGCGCTTGAACGCTTCCTGAGCGGGGGCCATGTTCCATATGAAGTGGCTGACGGCAAAGCGGTGCTGAGCGGAATTCTGTGTGACATCGATGTCAGCACCGGCAAGGCCGCCCATATCGAGCGACTTTCCGTCAGCGGGTAGAGTTACCTAGAAGTCATTTCTTAAATGGCCGTCCATGACCATTTAAAAATCGCTTCTAGGGCGATACTGCAGCATTATTCGAATCGAATTCCAGCAAGAGCGTGCATTAGCTCATCCATTTCAAATGGTTTGCGCAGGAATTCGTCCACTAAATTGCCGGCGCGACGCGCCTCCTCCGGAGCATCTTCAGAGGCCGAAAGAAGTATGACCGAGAGGGACTTCCAGGCCGGCGTTCGGCGCAAATCGGCGACGACTTCAAGGCCGCTCCGGCGGTCGAGCTGGTAGTCGATGAGCAGTGCATGCGGCGCTGACACTTTGAGCGAGGCCCACAGCTCATCCTCCGTTCCTACGCTGACCACATCATGACCCAGCGAGAGCAGCGCCTCAGTGATAAGCGTACGGACGACTGGGTCATCATCGTAGACAAGCAATCTCACAAATGCCCTCCGAACTCCATCGCCCTTAGTGTAGTCGCGATTGTGCCAAGCCATTGCCTATGCGAGAGGCGAGCACCTCGCGCACTCGAGTCGCCAATGTCGTCAAGTCAAATGGTTTGGGGAGTACCGCGCTCTCCTGGGTGCTCCTCAGGTTCACCCCGTATCCGGTGATCAGGAGGGTGAGGGGATTACGACCCTGTTCTCGAATCTTTGCGATCAGATCGAGGCCATGCATCTTTGGGAGGATCATGTCGACCAGCAGCAGGTCGTAATGCTCATTGGTGCAGCGAATGAGAGCTTCTGCGCCATCACTACAGCTTTGCACCTGATATCCGAGCGTTGACAACATGGACACCATAAGGCGGCGCAGAATCTCCTCATCTTCTACTACCAGTATACGCTCATTGTTCTGGGCAGATGCGGCAAGCGGAGAGGAGCTGCTCCCCGACGTGGTCGTCTCGGGTCCCTTGCTCCCTTTCTCCTGAGGGATTCCTTGGGCGAGCGGCAGATAGATCGAGACCGTGGTACCGCGTTCCGGTTTGCTTTCGAGTGAGAGGAACCCGTCGTGGGCCCGCACAATCGCAAATACGATCGACAGACCCAGCCCGGCATGTCCTTGCTCGGCCTTGGTGGAGAAAAGCGGGTCAAAGGCTCGTGACAGCGCCTCTGGCGTCATGCCGCACCCGTTATCGCGAACGCGTATACGGCAGTACGTGCCAGCTCGTCCGCCAGGATGCAGGTCAACGATATCCTCATCGAATTTTTCGGTATCGAGCGAGATCTCGACACGTCCCAACTCCCCATGCAGAGACTCACGTGCATTCATGACAAGATTGGCAAGCGCCTGAACAAGGAGATGGCTATCGCAGCGTACGAGTATTGAACCTGTCGGTGCCGAGTAGGCAATCTCACATGCTTCGCCAATCATCTCCCGAAACAGCACGAGCCGCTCACTTAACAACTTCCCTACATCGACGACCGAGAGGAGCGTCGGCTGGCCTTCGGCGAACTCCAGAAGCTGTCGCACTAAATTGCCTGCGTCCTTGGAGAGGCTGAGGATTCGGCTGAGTGCGTTACGCATGTCTTCGGGATTGCCGGTAAGAGTGGCAACGCTCGCTTCGCCGCTGATTGCGGTGAGACTGTTGTTGAAGGCATGCGCTAATCCGCTCACCGAGCTGCCGAGAGAATCAAGTTTTTGTGCCTGCAGCAGATGGTTCTCCACCGTACGGCGTTCAGTGATGTCCCGCAGAGATATGAGCACGCAGTCCGGTTGGCCTGAAAAAGTGGAGTTTTCCAGGCTGTCGGATCGTTGGGTCGAAACCTCGAAGAAGCGCAAGGTATCGGGCAGTTGATTGATCTTTATCTCTGCGCTGCGAGATCCCTTCTCCAAGGTTTTGGCGGCCAGGGCAATCAGTTGCGAAGCAACCTCTGGAGGGAGTCCGATTTGGTCAATCCTCTTTCCCAGGAGTTCATTGTGACGAATCTCGAGCAGGTCGCGGAACTTTCTGTTGGCAAAGGCAATCGTGCCGTTCTTTTGGAGCGCGCATAGACCGCTCTGACCGGAGGCCCAGCCCTCACCCTCTCCGCGTGCTGTTTCATCGCTTTTTGGCACCACGAACTCGGTGGTGGCAGCCACTACTTGGTCCGCCTCTTGAGTGGAACGTCGCCGCCAGAATTCACTTGAGAGGCCGGAGAACCCCTGATGTGCCGCATTAGAAAGGCGAGAAGTAAGACCAAGATCTCTGGAGATTTGGGGCAGCCAGCTGGCCAGTTTGTGGCCAATCGCGGCGGGCAAGAGCACTGCGGCTATCATCATCCACAGTCCCGACCATAGTGCTTCCACACCTGTGCCGAGGCTCCAGCGTGGAGCGCCCAGTGAGAACGCTGTCGCGACCGATACCGAGGCGATAAGCGGCACAAGATGGGTAAGAATCTCCATCAAGGTCGTCACACGCGGCTTTTGGGTGATTACGCCCCACACCCCGGGCACTAACAGCAGGAGGCCCGCCACCATGCATAGAAACGTTTCCCATGCCGCGGTTGCCATCGAAGAAGCGAGCCTTATCGCGACAGGCTCGGTGGCGGCATAGCCGACGTAGTAGGTAAATGGGCCAAACGCTAAAAGCCATACTAATGCGCATGAGAGATAAAGCGGGACCTTCCATCGTGAGTTGGCCGCAGTCGATAAGACAGCGATGAGGACCAAGAAGCGTGCGCCTTCGACGTGATCTCCGGTGAGCAGGGTCTCCGGAATGTATCCAAGCCCGACTGCCAAAAGTGCCGGCCCAGGACCTAATGCTCCCGCCGCAAGAAAAAGAAAGATCTTGCCAGCCGCATACGTTGGCTGATCAAGCAGTATGGTGAGAGATAAGTTGGTGATGATGGCAAGGCTACCTAAGTACAGCGCGGCCTTGGTTCGCCAATCCAGATCGGTTGTAAGCGACTTCATGGCTCTTCCCTTTTCCTAGTAACTGGATTCAAGAATGCCCACCTTGGCCTTCTTGAGATCACTCCAAGTTGTGAGGGCGCGCCCCCCGGCGCACCCCATCAGAACGTCGCTTCCACGGCCTCCCCGAGGGCTCAGCCGTCCTATAAGTGGTTTCGAGAAGGTATCCTTGAAACCACTTCCAGGTGTGGACAGGCACATTGTGATAGGGCGGTTTGCCTTGTGTTTGCCGCTCCCTCGCTGTTTCAATGAGCGCACATGCACCGCGGCGCGCTATTACACACAGTCCCTTTGGTTAGATTCTCGCAGTTCCCCCCAGGTTGTTCATTTCAAGTTCTCTTTCCGAATTGACGAACAGCTTATGACAGCTGGCGAAAGAGTCCCGCTGATTGGAGCGACGCAAAGAATGGCACAACCGCGCGCAACTACAGGCAGTTCTGGGGTGAGCAAGGAGCGCACTGTCGATTGACAGGTCGCGCTCCCTCAAGGCGGGTGTGTTACCTAAGGCGGTAGAACGGCGCCTCGAATAATAGAACGCAACTCCAAAGGGTTTTATATTTGGGGGGCTTACTGCCTAATTCTTGTGTGCTATAGAGATGTTCTCGTATTTGTGATGGGGTGAAGGCGACTTTTTGCATCGCCTCCGCCGCTTTGCTCATATAGGATATTGGGGAGTTAGTACGTCGCTTCGGCCCCCACTAGGACGCACAATTTTATTTTTTAGTTGTTGTTGGGATTTTTTGTTGGAAGGAGAGGGACCAAAAATGAAGAGGTTCTCGCGAGCAATAATTTGCGCCGGCCTGCTTGCCTGCATGGCTGCAATTCCGGTGGTCACAGAAGCGCAGGATAGTCTTCCCCATGACAATGGATTGACCACCTATCACACTGCTCCACGCTATCGTGAGAGTGAGTCGCACCCCCTGCGGATTGTGGGGTACGTACTGCACCCGATTGGCTGGCTCGCGCGTGAAGTGATCTTCAGACCAATCAGCTATTTTGCTTCCTCAACGGAAACGACCCGCAGCGTGATGGGATATCGTGAGCCGTATGACTACAGGCAGCCTGAGTGCTTTAGCGCCGATGATAGCGTGCCAGATTGCCGGACGATTACTCCGTTCAACTACGAAATGAGCCAGATTGCACCCCTTGAGGATGAGTCAATGGGTGATACTGCGGCCGTAAACACCAATGAGCGGCTTGTGTACATGCCGGATGTAAATTTCGATTTTGATAAGCGCTCGCTCAATGACCTCGGTCAGGGCAAGACGCGTCAGGTAGCGCAGCTGTTGCGCGAAAAGGCGGGGGTGAAAGTCGTGCTGCAGGGCCATGCTGATTTCATGGGATCAGACCAGTACAACGAGAAACTGGGCATGGACCGCGCTGAGGCGGTGCGTCAGGAGCTGATAGCTCTAGGCATTCCTGCCGATCAACTCTCAACTGTCACCTTCGGTGAATCGCAGCCTGTATTTGCTGAGCAAACTGACTGGGCTCGTGCGGTGAACCGGCGAGTAGCGGTGCAGTTTCAAGAGTAGCAGTTTGAACCTGCTGCAGAAAAAGGCGCCCTGGGGGCGCCTTTCTTATTGGGTGCCTCGTCGGCCTCATTGTCAATCAAGAGGTTGCGCAGATCGCGTTACCGCTTGGCGAAGCGGCAACAGTTACTTGGTGTGATCGTTTGGGCGAGGCACCTCAAAGGTTCCTCCCTCACTTCGGCCCACTTCGAATGAGGACTCGCTGCGCGGCTGCTCTCCTGTAACACCGAACCACTCTAATGCGGCACGCCATGGAGATTTCTTTTTCTCATTCATGACTAATACCTTTCTAAGCATCTGGGTTTCCGAAAGGAGGATAAGCTGGTCACGGTCGTGCTTATCTTCGAGTTTCTCGATGCGCGTTCGCAGCCAATCGCGTTCCTTGCTCAGATCGGCAATCTGTTGGTCCTTCAAGTCCAACAGCTTCTCATGGAGCGATACTAGGTGCTGCAATCTCTGCAGCTCAAGGCTCTGTGTTGGTTGAAAAGAGGCTGGCGGGGATTCCGTGTGGGGTGCCTTAACGGGAGCTGCCTCTACAGGGGGCTGCTCTACGAGGCCCTCACTCTTGGAGGGGGTGGCCTCTTCAGGAGGAGGAAGCTCATCGTCCCAACGCAGCACCGCTTCGCTGGCGGCTGTATTTGCATGACCATCTTCCCTTTGAACCGTCACCTCTATTGCTTGCTGCAGTGAAGTAGGGGTCGTATCTGATGGACGCGGCTGAGTTGATTCGCTGAAAGATTGATATCCTGGGATCTGGAACAGTGACTGTACCTCGCCCCGGGAGAATAGTTGGATGCCGTCATGGTCTGACTCGGCGTGCAGGTATCCCGCTTCGGCAAACCTGCGCAACGTGTTTGCAGAAACCCCTGCTAAGGACGCAGCCTCTCCCTCTGAGATATAATCATGGAAACCCATAACGTACTCCCTCGCCGATCTTCGGTTCGTCGGCGCCTCGCGGGTTACGCTGCGCCAGCCCCTACTAGTTCACGGATCTCGAGTATACTGGTCGCTCCGGGCAGCCCCACCGAAAGGCCGCCGGTGACCACCGCACGAGACCCATTAGGGAGATTCTCTCGATGCTGCACAGTGCGCAAGGCGGTTTCGACCTCATCCATGTGGGTGCTGGTTGAGGAACAATAAATGGGCATTACTCCCCAATAAAGGCACATTCGCCGGATGGTTAACTCGTCAACCGATGCGGCGTAGAGAGGCTGCTGCGGGCGGTACTTGGCAACGAGCCGTGCTGAATTACCGGTGAGTGTACAGGCAATGATCGCAGAGGCGCTCACCTTCACCGCGGCGGCACAGGCAGCATAGGCTACTGCGTCAGGTACTGTGGCCCGATCGGCATTTCTTAGGCGCAGCTTGAATTCATCAAACTCGAAGCTCTTTTCAGTTTCTCTGGCGATCTTGTTTAAATACTCGACGCAGGCCACCGGATGTTCACCCAATGTGGTCTCCTCGGATAACATCAGCGCGTCGGCTCCGTTCATCACTGCCGTTGCCACATCAGATACCTCTGCCCGGGTCGGACGCACCGCGGTTACCATCGACTGCAACATCTGAGTTGCAACGATAGCGGGCAGCCCCCGGTAGTTGCACTGCTCGATAATAGATTTCTGGATTAAAGGTATCTGCTCCAAGGGAAATTCAACCCCTAGATCGCCACGTGCTACCATTACTGCATCCGAGGCGTCGAGAATCTCCCGCAGATTCTCCACCGCGGCTTTCCGCTCGATCTTGGAGATAATACATTGGTGGCCTTTGCGTGCCTCGATCACCCGACGCAGACGCATCAGGTCCTCCGCGTTCTGCACGAAAGATACCGCCACATAATCGACCCCATTGGCGATGCCCCAGTCGAGATCCTTCATGTCCTTCTCAGTTGTCGCCGGTAAATCGACGAGACTCTCGGGGAAGGCAATACCGACTCGGGATCGGAGCCGCCCCCCTTTGACCACCCGACACTGCACCTCTTGGCGAGTGGCCGATTCAGTGCGCAGGACAATAATCCCATCGGCGAGCAACACGTGCTGGCCCTTCGATAGAATTCTGCAGGGGTCTACTCCTTCCACGAAGACGGTCGAGGCGTTCGATAGGCTGCCGTCCGATGGCTTCAGGGTAATCATGGCCCCATCAGCGATCTGGGCAAACTCTCCCTCCACTTTGGAGATTCGAATCTTAGGACCGGAAAGATCCTGCAGGATTGCGACCGGAATCCCCATCTCCTTTGACGCCTCACGCACGACCTTTAGGTTCTCGCCGTGCTCCTCATAGGATCCATGTGAGAAGTTAAAACGGAAAACGTTCACCCCGGCTCGAATGAGCTCCCGCACACGCTCGGGCGACCGAGAGGCTGGACCCATTGTGGCGATTATCTTGGTACGACGCGGAAGAGGCTTTTGTGTTTGCATATAATAGCCGTAACGCCAGGCAGTACTTCATGGGCTCCCCGACACTGAGCAGCGGAATCCTATCACGATTGGTTGATTCGCGGGAGGAAGCTGTTTTCATCCGCTGTCTTGAGTGCCCGGAGGATCTGCTCGGGGGAGGCGGCGCCGCTCTCGAGCAGCAGCAACAGCTCCTGTGCGAGGCTTGTCACCTGGAGGGACGGGGCGTCGGTAGAAAAGGTGTAACTAATTCCGAACTCGTCCAGGGTGGAGATCACTCTGCCGTATTCCGCGATATCCTTGACTGCACGGGTCAACAGATTGGATTTCACGCAGAGTTCACACACAAGGTCACGTTCCGCGAGCAGCTTTAACCCGCGATCATCACGGGACTCCCACCATGCCCGCACCGCGCTTATGGGGTGGGCGACCCTCTGCGGATTCAGTGTTTCAACTGTTTTGATGAACGTATCGACATTTACATGCGGTGTTTCGCCCACATGGATGGTGCGTCCAAGCTTTGTGCCGGCGGTGCGGAACACCTCGGCCATTTCTTTGAGCTGCTGCGGCTCAGAGAGCGGATTCTTGGACTCATGTCCGGCCAGATCAAGGCCAATGATTTTGTCTGTCATTTCCTGCCATTCGGCAACTTTCCGCGCGAGCACCATGTTCGCTTCGAAGGTCATATCGCGACCAAAGATGAAAATGAGCCCGACCTGAATCTTGCCACGAAACGCAAGTTCCACCTCTTCCACTGCCGAGCAGGCTGACTTAATCACGCGGTCGGCGTCATACAGGCCCGCGTGAGAACCTTTGAGAAACACCGCTCCCGTTCGCTTGAGCGGGTTGAAGCGCAACTCAAGCCTGCCGATGCGAAAGAGTGACTCCGGAGATCCGCCCTCGCCGCTGGGGCCCAGATGTAACATACCGCCGGTGCGGTAAGCCCGATGGATAGCGATCAAGATGCTTTCTCGCACCGCAGCCGGTCCGGACTGAATGAGCTCTATCTTGTCGTACACTTCGAGGTACGTATCGAGATCGCGCACTCTGTCGTCTTGGATCTTGAGGATATCAATGAACTCCTCATAGCCTGAGCCGATGCCTCGTATGCCCTTTTCGACAGCGATCTCCCATAGTCGGTACAGGGGGACGGAGCCGCCGAGGTGCGTATGAAGTTCGGTCACGCTTGCCGGCCACTTCATGGACCGCCAATCGGTGTTTGATTTTTTCTGCATGAGTCACCTTCCTTGAAGGCATTTGGGGTGAAACCAAGTGGCGGCCGACGTCACCATTTTTGGCTGAAATCTTAGGCGCTTACCTGAAGCCGCGCATCCCAAGGGGGGCGCCTTGGTGGGGCTGAGAGTACTTGCTCGCCGCAATGAATGCAAAGGGGGTCTGTGTTCTTTGGCTGGTCGGGTTGGCTGAAACTGGCAATCATGTAAGGACATCATACAATTAGCGCCAATACCATCGCGCGGATAGCTACGGGTGTATTCCGGTTGCATTGGCCTGTACAGCATGGCCAAGAGAGCCGCGCATCGGCGAGGTAACTTCAATAGGGGAGTGGTGGCAAGCCATCGAGATAGGCCACGTATATGAACCAGGTCAAAAAGCAAAAGTATTTAACCAAGACGGTGAAGTTTGGGGGTAAGACGCTTACTCTTTTCAGCATTGATGGCGCAGTGTGGTCATCACGCAAGGATGAGCTAACCACGATTCAAGAACGCCATGAAGCGGAGCGCCAAAAGTTGGCGCAGCTCAAGCCCGAGGAAAACAGCGCGGAAGAGGAGACTAAGTCCAACGAGGAAGAGGGCGCAGGGAGCAACGAGGCAGAGAGCGACGATGGGGTAGTGATCATGTCGGCTGTCTCTGATGATGAGGACGATAGAGACGAGAAGCCCAAAGCCAAGAAGGGGAAAACCGCACCAAGCAAGATCAAGCCTGCTAAGCCTTCCATGACTACAGGATCCAAGAAGCAAGAAGGGGGGGCCAAAGCACCCAAGAAATCAAAGCCGGTCAGCAAGGTGTCCACCAAAAAGAAAAAGCGCGCGGCCTAGAGGCTGTGTTCTCAAAGGGCTTCTAGCGATACGCTGAATAAATCCCGTGTATCCCTAGAGTGGTTCCACAAAGGTAGTTTTGAAGTCATTTCGAACCCGAAAGTTCCCTGAACCGTTTCGCGATATGGGAGCAGGTGCATTGATTGGCACACAGGTGCCGCTCGCGGCGCGTTACTTCTTTGGTTTCTGATCGGGCTCTGCGGAGGCGGGAGGAGACTTGAGTGCCGCCTCGACACTGCTCATAAAGTGAAAGCTGAATGTATTATCTGAAGTGGCTGTCACCTGAGCAGCGCCCTCGACTGTGCTGGTGAGGGCTGTGAGGAGTTTGGCGTCGGATACCTCGACATATGCCTTTGCCATATTCGGCGACACCGGGAAGCTAATCCGTACGAAGCCGGCACCAACTGCCCTTATTTTTTGCCCCTTATACTCAATGGTTACTTTTGCTGGGCCGTTTGCGACGAAACTTCCGCTCTCATCCCGTGCAAAGCTCAGATCGTAGAGCTGCACCCGAGATGCCCAGGGTGGGCGTTGTTCGTTGCGTACGATCTGTTCGGGGGTCAATTCGGGAGGGGCGTCTGAGCTGAGCTGGATGGCGCCGGTATAGATAACCCCGGTATTTCCAAAGAATGTAGCCTTCGTGGTTAGAGCGCCAATCTTACTCTCCCCCTGAAACTCCAGTGGGGCCACCGAGGGACCGTTCCGCAGGGCCACGGGTGGAACGTATAACTCTTCGAGCTCCTCCGGCGTGGCCAGCTCCACCTGCGGGGCCAGTGGTTGGATGGCGGCACCGAAGTAATACCAGTTGGCGATGCCCAGGAGGACGCCTGCTACGAGCACGGTGACGATGACATCAAGGGGCAGGGTCCGTCTCGTCTTTGGAAGCATCGGCTGACGTTTTCGCTGAGGCTGTTCCGGTGCGGCGGTGGCTTCCTTCGGTGGCTGAGCTGCAGCGGCTTGCGCCGATGCCAAGGCGGCGACGGGAGCGGCAGGTTCAGTGCCCTCTTTCAGTTGATTGTTGAGCGGACGGGCGAGGAGAGGCTGTACTTCCTGTTCGGCTGAAGGAGGAGGGATGATAGGTTGGGCGGAGGCACTGGACTCCATCTGGAGCGCCTGATCCTGTTCACGGAAGGCTGCTTCGTCTGCGTCAAGCGGGGATGGCGGTTCCGACTCTGTGCGTTTTAGCTCTTCCAGTGCGCCGAAGAGATCCAGCCCATCGCTCTTAATCTCATCAGCCGTCGGTACACTGGGGGGTGGTTCTTCAGGCAGCGGGGCGGCGAGCGAGGCTGCCATGTCCTCAAACTCCAGCCCGCTAACCATCGCCACCGGTTTTGTCTCGGCCGGCGGGGCTTCGTCTTCACTCTCCTCGGCCGTTTCGTCCCCTGTACTAAACTGGAGGAGGGGTGGGTTATCGGCGGGAGGGGTCGGCGCGGGTTCCGGCGCTGGTGCGTCTGCTGTTGAGGGCTGAGATTCGGCATCGATGTGCATACTCAGTTCCGTTTCTGGTGGATTGGCCGCAGTGATCGCCCCATGTTCCTGCCCGGCCGCTTCGGGAGTGACTGTCACGACAGGTATTGCAGCGTCGCCCTCAACGTCGAGCGCGGAGTCAGATGCAGTCTGCTCCACGGCTGCTGTGGCGTTCGAGTGGTCATCCAGGATCATCTCCTGTTGGGTGCTTTGGTCAGCTTCCTTGAGTACTTCCTCCAGGGATCCCGTGATATCGGTCTCCGGCAACTCATATACAGGAGCACTTTCCCGTTGTGGTGATCTGACCGTTCCCGAGAGTCCGAGATCTTCGAGCGAAAGCTCAAATACTGCAGAGTCGTCAGTCGCCGCATCTGCCGACAGATGTTCCGGGACTGCTGTGGCACGCTGCTGCACGATCATGACCTTTGCTCCTGCCCGTGCCAGAACTTTGCGAAATGGTTCAAGCGATTCCTCGTCATCAGACTGCTTTATGATGGCAGGGAGCGCTTGGAGGATCTGTTGCACCTCCGGGATGCTGAGCTCGAGGTCAGCGATGAACACACCCTTGATCCGTGACAAGGTTGCGGGATCTTCGTCCCGTGGTCCTTCGTAAACTAGCGCAAATGCAGAGCTCTCTTGCTCGCCCATGATCCGAGACCTTCACGTTTCGTCCCTCGTGGCACGAAACCCCCCTCGCGTGCTCCCGATAACTACATAGGAGCATTCGAATGCTGAATATTTTGTGTGTCGTATGCCTTCAGAGAAAACACTACGAGCAGCCCAGAATTTCCTCATAGCTCATATCGTCACTATTCGTAGACGACTTGACCTTGCAACCTATCGAAATCACGTGATTTCTGAGGGAGATGAGGTGGCGGCCTGGGAACGGCACCACAGAGATAAGGAGTACCGGGCGCTGAGTGAGGGTCTGGACTGGGCGGCTGAGGAGGAGGAGGCGCGTCGCTGCACAGAGCGCTGCCGTGATCTGGGAATTGAAGTGCTGCTGTTGAGCGACCCGCGTTATCCGGAGATGCTGAAGAGCATCTATGATCCTCCGCCCATGTTGTTTGTTCGAGGAGCTGCGGTTGCCACTCTGTTTTCACGGCCGATGGTCGCGATTGTCGGTTCTCGGCGCGGGGATCCGCGGAGCTGTGATTTCGCAGGTCGGCTGGCCCGGGAACTGGTCGAGAACGGGAACGTTGTGGTGAGCGGGTTGGCGTTGGGCATCGACGGTGCTGCACATTCGGGTGCGCTGGATGGAGGAGTTGAAGGGACTGTTGCGGTATTTGGGAGTGGAGTTGATGCTGTATATCCGCGTGTGCATGAGGCGTTGGCACGGCGGATCCTCGATCGGCGCGGGGCGTTGCTTTCCGCATATGTTCCGGGAACGCCTGCATTCCCGGCCCATTTTCTGGAACGGAATCGCATCGTCACGGGGTTGAGTAGTGCCACCGTGATTGTGCAAGCGATGGCTAGAAGTGGGGCGCTCAATAGCGCACGCTATGCGCTTGAGCAGGGGCGTGAAGTGCTTGCAGTGCCGGGACCGGTTCGTGACTCACGATATGAGGGGAGCAACCGATTGCTCAAGGAGGGCGCGGCGGTCGTGACTGACCCGTCCGATCTCTGGGAGTACATTCCTGGCTTGGCACGCATGACAAAGTCGCAGGCCGAGCCTCAGCACCATACGGCGCATCCCTGCGTAGAGTACCTGCGCGCAAATGGAGCGGTTCCCTATGACCAGCTCCTGAGGAGATTTCCTGAGGACCTGGAGCTTGCTGGCGCTGTTTTGGAGTTAGAGCTTCTGGGCATCGTCAGGCGTGAGCCTGGCAACATTGTGCGCCTTGCTTGAGCTAGCTGCCAAGGTTCCCGCGGAAGGCAAAGTAAACGGCGCCTACTAGACAGCAGGCTGCCCATAAGAAGTCCAGCTTGATGCTCTCTTTCATGTACAGGACGGCGAAGGGGACGAACACGGCGAGGGTGATGACCTCTTGGAGCACCTTAAGTTGTGCCAGTGACATGGTGGTGTAGCCGATGCGATTGGCCGGCACCTGCAGCAGGTACTCAAAAAGCGCGATGCCCCAACTGATCAGAGCTGCGATGTACCAGGGGGCGGTGGAGAGATTTTTCAGATGTGCGTACCAGGCCACGGTCATGAAGACATTGGAGCAGAGGAGGAGCAAAACGGTCGTTGTAGTCGCTGACATAGGAGCCTTTGCAAGGTAAATTCCTGGGGGGATAATGCAGTTTTCGAGGCCCAAGCGACCAGCCCCTTTGAAATTTGCTTTTCTCCTCTTTTCCGTAAATAATTCGGAGCATTGTGGTGGCTGTAGCTCAGCCGGTAGAGCACTGGATTGTGGCTCCAGTGGTCGTGGGTTCAAATCCCATCAGCCACCCCACCAGCCTTCGCGCCTTTGGCGGCTACGGCTGGTAAGCCCGCCTTGCATGAATCGAAAATGTTTCATCGCGAAGGCTGGTGTCCGCCGGAGCCTCGCCCTTCAGGGCGAGCGTAGGCGGACTTCAACCACGAAAATGTCGCCGTGAAAACTCCCTTCCTGATCCGGACTTCAAATATTTCTCAAATCGCCTCGCGTCCTCTTCATCAACAAAACCTACAAACACTATAAGCCTCCACGGGCGAAACTTTGCCGTATGGGTCGAGATACCTTCATTGTGCTGCTTCAGTCTCTCCTTTAGGGAAGTTGTCAGCCCAACGTAGAATTGTTTCGGAAATGAGATGCTGTTCAGCAAATACACGTAGTGCATACATAATATACATCGTGCCTTTTTGCTGAAAGTTTCCTCACTTGGCTGTGAACCCCTAAATTAATACCAGTTTGAAGTGGAGGTTTCTCTGGTAAAAGGAGAAACCATGAAGAAACGATACAGTGAAGAGCAGATAGTTCGGATTCTGTCTGAGGCGCAGAAGGGAGAAGTGGCTGTGGTATGTAGGCGGTACGGGATAAGCGACGCGACCTACTACAACTGGCGGAAGAGGTACGAAGGGATGACGGCGCTTGATCTTCGGAAGCTTAAAAGCCTCGAGGAAGAGAACCGCAAGCTCAAGAAGATAGTAGCTGATAAAGAGCTTGATATTGATGCGTTAAAGGCGCTCCTCGAAAAATGCAGCGACGCCCGATGAGCGGAGGCGAGCGGTTGAGTTTCTTCGTAAAGAGAAGAACCTCTCTGAGCGTCGGGCAGCGGCACTGGTGGGGGCATCGAGGACACTTCTTCGGTACCGGCGGCAGCGTGACAGGAACGAGAGGCTTCGGGCGAAGATTATTCTCCTCGCAAAGAAGTACCGGCGAGCTGGCTATCGGATGATTTACCGAAGGCTAAGGCACTCTGGGTGGCAGGTGAACCATAAACGCGTGGCACGGATATACCGCGAAGAGAAGCTTCAGATAAGGAGAAAGAGGCGCAGCAAGCAGGTGGTTCAGAGAGCGCAGATGGTGGTTGCCGAATGGGTAAACGACTGCTGGTCAGTGGACTTTATGAGTGATGCCTTGTCCTCGGGCAGAGCACTTCGGCTCTTGACGCTCATCGATGACGCCTCCCGGGAGTGTCTGGAGCTCTATGCTGATACGTCTATCCCTGGGTGGAAGCTTGTTGAGAGACTCGATGCAGTGGCGACGTTTCGCGGATTTCCGCGCTTTATCAGAACCGACGGCGGGCCTGAGTTCCAGGGCGCTGAATTTGAGCGTTGGTGCGCAAAGCGAGGAGTCTGCCACATCACCATTCAACCAGGAAAGCCGCAGCAGAATGCCTTCATCGAAGCGTTTAACGGACGAGTCAGAGATGAGCTCCTCAACGAGGAGATCTTCTCCTCCATCTCAGATGCGCAACGAAAGGTGACACGATGGAAACATGAATACAATTTCGAGAGACCCCATGGAGTAGTCGGTCTGCCTCCAGCTCTCCTGGCTCGAAAGCTTAAACATCAACAAAAGGAGAAATCTCTAATTAGAACTGGTACAAATTAAGGGGGCTGGACAGATCGGCGGCGCACGATTTACACGGCGCATTTCAGATAATGCTCACAAAGGCTGGACTGCTCTGTGATGCTAACGGTCGGAAACGCTCTCTCTATTCACTGCGGCATACATACGCAACTTTTCAAATTCTTTACAGTCATATTGACTTGCATCTGCTCTCAAAAAATATGGGCACTTCAATAGCAATGTTGGAGCGGCACTATTCGCATCTGGAGGTTTTACATCGGGCGGATATTTTGGCGGGAAGAGCTGAAATCACTAGGGGGCGGGTAAGAAAAGTAGCGGCAAAGAAAGAGACGGAGATTATTCAGCTTGATGACGCTGCGGTGCGGAAGACAAAAGAGGCTGCGCAAGCTGTTGAAGCTGTGGCACGCTCTGGTAATACGGCATCATTGCGCAATCATTAGGCTTATTGTGGAAAATGGCGTTTGGGGTTAGGTCTTAGGCATGACTAAGGCGGCGATATTCGCAATCACACTTTTTTTCGTGCTTTTATCTGGCTCGGTTCAGGCTGAGGATCGGATCAAAATCGGGGTGTCGGTTGCGCTTACTGGCAATGCTGCTACGTATGGTACTGACATCAAGAACACTCTGCTTTTTGCGAACGATAAACTTGCTGGCGGCAGGTATGAGTTAATTATTGAAGATGACATGTGCGAGGGCAAGACGGGAATAAGCGTTGCCCATAAACTGGTAAATGTTGATAAGGTTAAGTACGTTTTGGGATATGCGTGTAGCAGTTCTTTACTTGCGTCAGCAAAAGTCTATGAAGAGAACAAGGTAATAGCAATTGCGTCAAGCGCGGCAGCGGCTGATATTTCTCAAGCAGGAGATTACATTTTTCGGACAGTGGCAAGTAATGATGACATCGGGAAGCTGCTTTTTGATTATATAGCGGCACGTCATAAACATTTTGCGGTACTAAGTGAAGAGACTGATTTCTCGCAGGGGTTATTAAAGTCATTTCTGAAAAATAACTCAGCTAACAATGTGGATGTAGTATCAGAGAACTTCTTTACAAATGAAGCTGATTTTAGAAGTTTATTCTTACGACTTCAGGGCAAGAAAGTAGACGGGCTTTTTATCAATTCTCAAACTGAGGCGACTTTCTTAATGGCATTAAAGGCTGCTCATGAGAGTAGGTTTAATGCGCAGATTTATTCGGCATACATGGCTGGCAGCGCTACATTTCGGCAAAACGCGGGAGTTCTTGCGGAGGGGATAATCTTTGCTGACAGACCCACGGCAGCGGATGTTTTTACGGCAGAGGGAAAGGATCTCTTAGAGGAATTCAAAGCACGATACAAGCTGAATGGCTGGGAAATCATGTTTGCTGCGACTTTTGAAGCGTTTCGTGCTCTTCATCAAGCTATTCAAAGCGGTGATGATGTGCGGCACTATCTTTACAACACTCAGTTTCATGGGCTCTTTGGGGATTACACTTTTGACGCTAACGGAGATATACAGGGGCTGAAGTTTTTTATGAAGGTAATCAAGGGCGGGCAAGTTCACAATTTAGGGCAATAGTCTGCTGTTCAATATTTCTATTTCTTCTTAAGTTCTTGCTGAAGCACTTTTCGTAAATCATCACTTAAGACGGCACTGACAACAGTTGTATTCATTATATGGCTGGTTTGCTCTGAGAAAAGCAATATCAGCTTGGCAGCTTCTTCAACAGCATCAGCAAGAAAATCAATTTTCTGGATTTGCTCTTCGGCACGTTTGGCTTCGCTGGCTGAATTGCGGACTTGTGAGTATTGGCTTGAGCCTACCCCGATTTTAGATCCACATCTTAATTAGTCCCTGTGTTCATTTTTTCTTCCATTCTCTGAAAGAAATCAATCTCTACCTCTTCGGGGGTACGATATCCGATGGAAGAGTGGGGTCTCCCTGTATTGTACTCGATTCTCCACTTGTCGATTTTCACCTTTGCATCAGCTATGGATGAGAACAGCTCTGCATGGAGGCACTCATGACGGAAGGTTCCGTTGAGCGATTCGATGAATGCGTTCTGCGTTGGCTTGCCGGGTTGGATGAAGTGGAGTCGAATGCCACTCTTGTCGCTCCAGGCCTTCAGCGCCTTGCATATGAACTCGGGGCCATTATCAACTGTGATTACCTGTGGCAAGCCGCGGACAATGGCGAGCCTCTGCAGGACGCGAATCACCTGTGCAGCGGGTAGGGAGGATCCGACTTCGACTGCGGGCGAAAATCGCGAGCAGAGGTCAACCAAGGTGAGACAACGGAACTTTCTTCCTGATGAGAGGGAATCATGCACAAAATCCATTGCCCAATGCTGATTCGGCTCACTCGGTACTGGCAGCGACTCCCGCTCTCGAACGATGCGCCTTGCCCGTTTTTTGCGGCGTAATGCAAGATTTAGGAGCCGGCAAAGCCTCTCTACTCGCTTGTGGTTCACCTTCCAGCCGCGACGCAAAAGGAGCTGAAAAAGAAGCGGACAGCCGTACTTAGGCTTCTTCACGGCAAGCTCATAGAGCTCCGCTCGAAGCTTCAAATTCCGATCCAGCCGCTTCTTATACCGCAGAACAGCTCTCGATATGTTCACGATTTTGCACGCCTGACGCTCGCTCATCTGATGCTTTGCGCCCAGATATCGAACTGCCTCTCGCTTGGCCTCAGGCGTTACCATTTTTTTGAGGAGATATCCTTCAGAGCTATAATCTCGAGTACTTGATCCGCCACAATGCGCTTGAGCTTCGAATTCTCAGCCTCAAGCTCCCTCAGCCGAATCGCGTCACTTACCTCTAGCCCTTCGTACTTCTTGCGCCAGTTATAGAACGTCGCATCGCTCATCCCGTGCTTGCGGCATAGATCCCCAATCGCAACTCCCGCTTCAGCTTCCTTCAGTATCGTAATGATCTTCTCAACACTCCATTTCCCTTTCCTCATTTGTTCCTCCTTTCAATCATTTACGACAGAAGGAACTAATTTCAAAGCGGATCAGATTTCGGGGGGAAGCTCAGGGCCCAAGATTCAAGCTGTGTAAGATCAGTAGAAGCTCCTAGCGTTTCAATTGCTAAATAAGTTCTAGTTCCCCTAGAAAATCTAGGAAGCAGATTATTCTCCCTTTGAGCCCGTTCCCTACTTTCTTTCTCCAACAATCCGCGAATAGGCTCTAAACCATCATGCACAAATTTGAATAGCGATAACTCCTTCGGGGTATAATGAAAACTTAGTTCAGAATCTACATGCAACGCTGCACAGCGAGCATCGAATATCGCCATTCGGTTAAATGGAGAGACGTTGGACTCATGAGACCAATTGACGGAGTACTCTTCTGCCGAAGAGCGATACTTGACTGTTGCACGCGCGCCGGATGCTGCCTGCTCACTGTTTACATCTGGAAGCACATCTTCAGCATTCCGAACGCCTGCTAACTTCTTAAGAATTCGTACATACCCAGTCTTGCCGACCCCATTCTCTCCGTAAATAACCGTGAAGCGTGGATTGAACTCTAACTTCTGGTTGGGGAGAAGACGATTCACACCGCCTATATGAACAAGATCCAAAAGCGCAAACGGAATGTTTTCACCGTCGGTAGTGCTCAAAGAGAACTCCGTCGCTCCTAGACCGCCGGTTCCCTCCGCAAGTTCCTTCTCTTGTAACAAAGTTGAGTAGACCTGCTGGAGTTCTTGCTCTGTCGGAGGACATCGTGAGGTCGAAACGAGGTACACAAGCTGCTGGACCCACTTGTCTTGCCCCTTAGCCCAACTGATCAGCGCAGTTCGTGGGCTTTCATTTCCAATTACGTTGTCCATCAATGGTGAGTGCCAAAAAAATCAAAACTCGTCCTCTCGCGGCTTCAATATTCGCTTCCACTGCTTTTTGTCGAAGTTCAAATAGGACTGATCGCGTTCAGCGCGCGGTAACATCCAACGAGTTTTCCAATGGTCTACAACATCGCCTAAGGGTCGATCGAACCAGCGTAGTCGCTTCGTTTCACCTCGCAGGAACTCCGGTGTGTTTGCTGCTAAAGGCGAAAGATAGACCGCCCGCTTAATCCCATGTCTAAGTAAATGTCCAGATAACCCAAGATTCTCAAGTGCAGTGCGCACGATTCGGATACGATAATTTGGTCCACTTCCGAACTTATATCTCTCTACTTCATCATTATCGATCATTCTTAAATATTCTCGTAGCTTCTCATATGTTCCATTAGCCAAATGGAAGTGACCATACCCTTCGGTAAAACCCACATGATTGAATAAGCTGACACCGTCAAATGACAGGCGATTGTAGATTGATGAAACGCCTAAAGCGCTCGTCGCTGTCACCATCGCTAGACGTCCGTCAAACTCCCGACCAAGAATTACAGACTCTGACTTCTTGTATCGCTTGCGAAAAACATCTCGAACGAAATTGCTGGAAGCTATAAGTGCGACAAGCTTCGCGCCAAGAATTTCATTATAAGGTGGAACTGCACCTAATACACACGCATCCATTACATGTGCGAGCATTTTCTCTCTGGTTTTAACATTCCACCCCACCCATGAATCGCGTGTTCGGAGGTTAAAGACGGGGTCCGTAAGGGCGAGAAGTCCAATCAATTTATCATTTGAGCGGTCAAAGATAAGGATTCTGAATCGTCGACCGAATCCTTTAGAAACAGGAATGCTCCACCAAAGCGAGGCAATCCTAAATAGTGCTGCGAACTCGTCATCGGACTCGGATATGACCACCGGGTATGGGTCCACCCTTTTTAGATCGATATCGCTCCCAGAAGCAAAATACTTGGAGACTCGTGGAAGCCACTTCTCAACCAGTTTGCTCTCCTCGAGAAGACGTTCATTCCTGGAATAAGCATGTCGTTGGCGAACTTGTTTTTTGCTGTAGCTCTTTTCCTTGACTAGCTGATCCTCGCCGAGTCGGAAGCCCTGCTTCTGTAGTAGACTGAACAGGCTACTTTTGAGATCTCTCTCATACTTGGCTAAACTTGACTTACCACTCATTTATACAACTTCTCCGCTACTAACTTCTCGAACTCGACAACTCGAATAGGAATGACGAATGGATGCGAAGAAGTCACAAAATATAAATTTCCCGGAATGGTTTCGCGCTGAACGAACGAGCTAATTACACCGTCGTAATTGATGTTCGATTTCACCAAAGCTCGAATGTCGTCAGAGTTGCCCATGTAGAAAGTGAAGAAATTCTCAGCCTGGCTTCGTATTTCCTCAGATATTGCCGATGGACGCTGAGTAACAGCAATAAGACCAATGCCGAACTTTCGTCCTTCCTTTGCCACTCGGACGAAGGGATTCGCAGAGGTTTTGACGTGTTCATCCGAAAGTACGTTTTGCGCTTCCTCAACAAGAATAACCGTGTTGATCACGGATTCTTCCTTGGCTTCGGTGTAGTACCGCTTATTGTCTTCAAACAACTTTCTGATAATCATTGTTGAAATGATCGAAGCGTCTACACTGTCCCTCAAGGACAAGTCAATGATAACGGTCTTTCCAGCCTTTAGAGCCTTAAATGTATCCTCTAGTAACGAAGACGACGAAGAGTGAACCCCTCCTTCGTCAATGAAATGACGAATCCTCTTTCGGATAGCCATGATCGTTCCGCGAGCACTTTTGTCCGCCTTCTCATCTTTCTTTTCATCCTTTCCGTTCTCTGAAGCTTTCTTCCCAAAGAAATCTGGGAAATCACGGTACAAGTTTTGTGGTGACTCGCAATACTGATCTATTTTCCCGATGAAGCCTTCAAGTTGTGCGTCGTCAAGATAAAGAAGGAACGACTTCATCACTTCGGAGAACCCGGCTGAAAAGTTCAGAATGTCACCGACGGTCATGTGTCTATGAGTGTTAATCTGAACCTTTCCTCCATAGCGAAAGCCCTTCGGATTCGCAATTCTTCGGTCAGAATAAACGACTAGATTATCGCGAATTCTCTCGTCATCAATGTCACCTAAGCCAATAGTGTTGGAAGCACTTTTAGAAAAGTACTCCCCATTGAGATCGAAGATTAACTTGCCGAAACTGGTATCACCCACGATGTGGTATAACAGCACCTTCATTAAATTTGTCTTTCCGAAGCCCGATTGAGCGAAGACCATGGTGCGCTTCGACCGTAAGCGCTTAGTGTCGAAAAGAATTGCACCCTTGTCCTTTTGGATATCCTCTCCAACACATAGAAAGCCAAGTTCCACACCAGATTGGTTTCCCATGTTCAAAATGTGGGTCACCTCTGCGGGGTGAAGGTGTCTTGCGTGATATGAGACGACTGGGAGTTTTCGGACAGCCGTCGTAAATTGGATCGAGGTTGACTTGTGCTCAAAGGTCCCAAGCAGCTTGACCTTATAGGTATAGCTGAACATTTTCTGCTTATCTCTGTCTGACAATTCGCGCTCAGCGATTCTGGCATAATGCACAGCCACAAGGGTCTTGTCTTGCGCGCGAAAAAGAGGGTCCTCATCATAAACTTCGGCTTCGACACGCGCCAGATACTTGATCCCTCCCTCGTTCTTCGGGGTGAGAACTATAAAGTCACCGATTTTTGGCGATGCCTTAGCGTCTTCGTACGAGGAGTAGATTAGAAGTGAGTCCTCTGTCGTTCTCTGCCCGTAAAGCACTCCAAAGTCTTTGCGTTCCATTTGCTCCTCGCTTTGCCGATCAAAACTGTGAATGTAAATCCAGGAAAAGATTCTCTATGTCCGTATGGTCCATCTGTTGACCGGCATAGAGAGCATTCTTTACTCGCGCTATTGCTTGTTCTTTGAAATCCTTGGTTAGGGACACAAAGTTGTGAACTTCTACAAGCGGATATGGGTATCCAAGGATGTAATGTTCCTGCGTGGTAGCGGTCAGCAAATGCATTATTTCGTTGATTGCAGTGCTGTCTCTTTCTATTCGCTTGTTGGCGATTCCAGGAATGCAGTCGTAAATATTAAGGTCACATATTAACCAATCGTAGTTCTGAAGCTTCTCGACGTAGTCAAGCCGAGCAGCAAAAAACAGTCCAAAACCGCGTCCCCCGGTGATGTCCTTCTTCGCGTACATATTACTGCCCCCACCGTCATATGCCGCTTCAAGAACGTCATCGCGAACCTCGAAGTAACAACACAACTTTTGACGCCTTGGATCGGTAGTTCTGAACTTATATTGGGGTCTCAATTTTGACTGCAAATAGTTGTCGATCTTTGTGTAGGTGTAAGAGAGTTCAGTCTTTATCGGACTCTGCTTTGTCACCGCGACGACTCGAACTCCTTTGTTGTGCAGCATACTTCCGAGCTTCACGAGAAATCGTTGCTTGATGTGGAGACTTCTAAGCGCACCGTCCCGCAAGATGAAATCACCAGGTGAAATCGGCTTTGAGGATGCGATATCGAGCATGCAAGCCCACTCTAAAACTTCCTGACAGAAACCAAGTAGAGAAGACATGCTTGTTATGAGCAGATCCTTTTTATATGCGAATACTTCTTCACCATCAGCGCCAAAGAAACGTAGGAGTTCGGCAACGGGCGGTAATTTTAGGAACTCGTCATATATGTCACCGAGATCTTTCTCGGAGAGGACTAACATTCTCGTTCCGTTGTACACCTGACCGAGCACGACGGGATCGTCATGGTCGTTTAAGCGAACTTGTTTCCCCTTATGGAAGCAAACATAACCAGCTTGGTAGAAGCAGAGAGATACCCCATTATAGAAGGTATGGTTATTGCGACTTCCATCTATCGCGTAGAACCGCGCCTCTGGACTATCAATTTCCTCGAAGGGCATTATCTCGAACACCTGTGGGGTTTCGAGATTTTCTGGCTGTCCGACGACCGGAATTCTGTAATCTTTTGTGGTCTTACGATGGATGCTGGCAGCGACGTTATCAATGACCGAGTCAGGAATATTGAACTTGTGCATTACTTAGCACCCCCCGACCGTATCCACTGATCGATTTCAGATAACTTGAATCTCCATAAACGACCGACCTTGTGCGCAGGGATATCTTTACGCTCGAGCCATTTGTAAACAGTGTCAGGTTTGACGTTCAGGTGGTGTGCCACTTGCTCTACCGAGACCCATTGCTCTGCGCTTGCTTGTGCTTCCATTTTTCCCTTGGACTTCATCGTCGTTTTGTCCATTTGATACTAATGGAACCTATGAGACCACGAATAGGACGAAGCAATCAATACGCTTTGTAAGCGTTCGGATAGCGGGGATTTTTTGGGTTCGTGGGCAGCCGACCCTCAAGTTCCGTGAGATCGGCACGACCACTGAGCCTACCCCGATTTTAGATCCACATCTTAATTAGTCCCTGTGTTCATTTTTTCTTCCATTCTCTGAAAGAAATCAATCTCTACCTCTTCGGGGGTACGATATCCGATGGAAGAGTGGGGTCTCCCTGTATTGTACTCGATTCTCCACTTGTCGATTTTCACCTTTGCATCAGCTATGGATGAGAACAGCTCTGCATGGAGGCACTCATGACGGAAGGTTCCGTTGAGCGATTCGATGAATGCGTTCTGCGTTGGCTTGCCGGGTTGGATGAAGTGGAGTCGAATGCCACTCTTGTCGCTCCAGGCCTTCAGCGCCTTGCATATGAACTCGGGGCCATTATCAACTGTGATTACCTGTGGCAAGCCGCGGACAATGGCGAGCCTCTGCAGGACGCGAATCACCTGTGCAGCGGGTAGGGAGGATCCGACTTCGACTGCGGGCGAAAATCGCGAGCAGAGGTCAACCAAGGTGAGACAACGGAACTTTCTTCCTGATGAGAGGGAATCATGCACAAAATCCATTGCCCAATGCTGATTCGGCTCACTCGGTACTGGCAGCGACTCCCGCTCTCGAACGATGCGCCTTGCCCGTTTTTTGCGGCGTAATGCAAGATTTAGGAGCCGGCAAAGCCTCTCTACTCGCTTGTGGTTCACCTTCCAGCCGCGACGCAAAAGGAGCTGAAAAAGAAGCGGACAGCCGTACTTAGGCTTCTTCACGGCAAGCTCATAGAGCTCCGCTCGAAGCTTCAAATTCCGATCCAGCCGCTTCTTATACCGCAGAACAGCTCTCGATATGTTCACGATTTTGCACGCCTGACGCTCGCTCATCTGATGCTTTGCGCCCAGATATCGAACTGCCTCTCGCTTGGCCTCAGGCGTTACCATTTTTTTGAGGAGATATCCTTCAGAGCTATAATCTCGAGTACTTGATCCGCCACAATGCGCTTGAGCTTCGAATTCTCAGCCTCAAGCTCCCTCAGCCGAATCGCGTCACTTACCTCTAGCCCTTCGTACTTCTTGCGCCAGTTATAGAACGTCGCATCGCTCATCCCGTGCTTGCGGCATAGATCCCCAATCGCAACTCCCGCTTCAGCTTCCTTCAGTATCGTAATGATCTTCTCAACACTCCATTTCCCTTTCCTCATTTGTTCCTCCTTTCAATCATTTACGACAGAAGGAACTAATCTCAAAGCGGATCAGATTTCGGGGGGAAGCTCAGGGCTAACAAATCCTGAAAATTTCTTTTCCATACTAATGGTGCTATATTTTTCGGACGATGCGCAAAGCTTTTTCACAGCAAACGCCTTCCTTTAAATTACCGCGTGCTCCGAACTCAATTACCAAGGGGAGCAGCTTACGAACACTCTTAGATTCCGACGCCATCAACTGTCTTGCTCACAATATATCCTTAGTTTATCCGAGTTTTGATAAGGCTCGATTCAAAAGATTTGCGGCTTCGGGATTAGCAGACCTTGAACTTCTTCAACGTGGACGACATTTATCGAAAGCATTATTTGAATTTCTTCCCAAACCTTATAACAAGGCTGTTAAGGTTCTAATCAAATCCCTTACTCCGCCCCTAACTCAGACAGAACAGAACGGCTTAGGAGTATTTTTCTATTTACCGCATGTATGTTTTGTTCGTGAATTCGGACTAAATGCAGACATGAATGCTGGGAAGGATCCATTCGAAATCTCAATGAACGCGCAATATGAATTGACCAGAAGATTCAGCGCTGAATTTTCCATGAGGGTGTTTCTTATAAATCACCAAGAGAGAACCATGAAGCAATTAATTGCTTGGACCCAAGATTCTTGTCCGCATGTGCGCAGGCTCTGTTCTGAAGGAAGTCGTCCGCGCTTACCCTGGGCAACAAGAATCCCTAACTTCATAAAAGATCCTACCCCTTGCCTTCAAATACTAGAATGTTTGAAAGATGACCCTGAAATATATGTTCGACGAAGTGTTGCGAATCATCTGGGCGATATCGCAAAGGATCACAAGGAGCTTGCTCTTTCAGTATGCGAGTCCTGGCTACAAGGCGCTTCCGATGATAGAAAGTGGGTAATTAGACACGCATTGCGTTATCTTGCAAAAAAGAACGATCGCGCAACATTAAAACTTAGAGCATTAGCCGCATAAAATTTGATTTCAAGAAATTTCAGAATTACCCCAAAATTAAATGCAAAAAGGGTGCATGATTTTATGAAACCCTCATTTTATGCGGGTTTTAAGGGGCTCAGAAACTCCACCCAGTTTTTCCCGCTCGGCGCTCGGGCCCAGGGGCTAACGCCCCTCGCGCCTGTTCAGCGCTTCACCCCTGCGAATCAGAATTTCACACTCTTTCAAAAATTGGATGCTGCTCGGATGCCGCGAAAAAACATCCATTAGTAATTTAGTATGTTAGTTCAGCAGAGATACTCCACCCCATGTCCAAAAAATTACTTCTTCAGGCTGTTAAGGTAATCCGCCACGGATTTTTCCGTAGCTAGCCAGTTGCGAGACTTCTTGTGTGCGTCAATCTTCCCTTGGCGAGCCAACAAGCTTAGGTACTCTTGGGAGTAGGGAAGTTTCTTGGCGAGAGTCGACAAGGCGACATATTCATCGCCACCAAGCGCTCCGCAGCTCTCAAGGTATAAATCTAGGGAACGCTCTAACGCTTGAGCAATGAGCAGAATGAATGATTTATAATCTCCTTTGTTTGCTAAATTTAGAGAGCGGTAATACTGCTTTCTGTTATTCTTCAAAATGATCGCCGGAGGGTAGCCAGACTTCATTAATAAAAGATTCATTAACAGCCGAGCAGTTCTTCCATTGCCGTCAAAAAAAGGATGAATCCAAACAAATTGATGGTGAAATCTGGCTACCAATTCTACATGGTCTAGCTTGTCGGGGTTCTCGTTTGCATAGTCCACGAGATCCTTCATCAGCCCACTAACTTTTAGATTATTGGGAGGGATAAAATTAGCGCCGAGTATGCGCACCTGTCCGTTTCGATATTTGCCTGCAAATTCAGATTCAATATTTTCTAGCACTAGACTATGGATGCGGAAGACATCTTCTTCCTTTAGTGAGTACTTCGGCTTTGCCAGCTCTTCGACATAGTAGATAGCCTTTTCATGGTTTTTTGCCTCGAAGTGCTCTCGTAGATTCTTGCCCTTTATCGTGATGCCCTGCTCAAGAACCAACCTGGTTTCCTGAAGAGTGAGGGTATTTCCTTCAATCGCGTTAGAATTATACGTCCATTCGATAGCGAGGTCAGACTTAAGGCGCTTGAGCGCCGCTTGGGGAAGTGGACGTAATTTGCCCAGCTGTCTTTTCTTAATTTCTATTCTTTCGAGTATCTTTTGTGTCATATCGGATAGCCCCAATTCTACACATATCCGATATTAAGCGCAAGGATTCTCATATTTCAGGAGCTTTCAGAATTACCCCAACATTGGGTGCAAATGAAGGGTGCACAACATCAGAGAAACACCATTTTTGTTGTGTTTTGAGAGGTTCAGTTACTCCACCCCATCCGCCTCTTTTAATATTGAGGTCTCGCTTTGCGAGCCTTCAAAATGAAAAAGGCGAGATGGCCTCGAGCCCTGAGCGCCCACGATCTTAGGCCATTATCCCAAAGCCCAGTGCGCGAAAGGGCGGGCGGACTGTGCACACCGCGCAATTGCCCTTACCTTTCGATCCTTTATTCTCACTTTCATTCCGCCCGGCAGGTCATCAAAGATCACGAGTCGAAGAGCTCTTCTAAGGAGCCCATCAACGAAAGCCGGCACAAAAGAGGCTTTGCCGTAGCCATCATCAACATTGCAAACGCAGGCTCCAAGGAGGCTATAAGCCCTCCAGAACGACTGCCCACTTGCCCTTCAAGAGGACGATATCCACATGCGAGGTGATTCCCTTTTTCATGCGCTCATCGATTTCGCTGCAGTCATGAAAAACCTCGTGGAGATCACCCGCACCAACAACATCGCAGCCATGGCCGTTTTCGATCAGGAGAGCCTCAAGAATGAGCTTGCCCCTGTCATAGAGAAACTAACGGGTAACCCGTAGCTGGTTGGCCTCTGAAGGCATTGGCATTTGAAGCGAAGTAGCTCAGCTGGGCTCAGCCATCAATCAGGGAGGTGCCGTGGCCATGCGAGACCGGCCGAAGGGGTCCGGCGCCGCGAAGGAACCCGGTGCTGGCCGGACTCGTTATCCCAGGCTAGGTGAGCTCGGAGGCCAGGAGATCATCCACTGCTTAAGGTGGATAAGTGGCTGCTGGGGCACTACAAGATAACGCGCGTCTGGACGATCGAGTTCCGCAATCATGGCGATTACCAAGGAAAATGACACTGCAAGTAGGAAGGTGGCCAACGTTCGGCGCGATCCCGCGATGGCCGTTTGGTAGCCGATCCCAAACATACCGAGTGCGACGAGCGATAGCAGGATGCACCAAATGACCGTGGGCACCCCCAGATGAAGACCCACGGTCACACGCAGGGCGTGCAGGCTCATCATCTCATTCAACGCTTCGATATAGAGCGCCCCGACATCTGAGTTCATATCCCTTCGGGCATTCGCTACCGCCTTGCTCCACAGAGCGGTCTGAATCTGCTCCGACTCCGTGATGGCGGAGCCGATCTCCTCAATGGTCCGAGACTGCACTGCCAAAACACGCAGCTCAACATACCTCTTAAGGAGGCTCACCGCTTCTGCGTGATCATTGGGGGAGAGGAACTCAGAGCGTAGAAAAATCGTGCGAAGCACATTGGCTTCATCTCGTACGAGCTCTTTACGTGAATCAAACCGCTCGGTAACAATCGCGAAAGTGAAGGCAAGGATAAAGGCGAGGAGCCCCATCGTGGTGCCAGAAATCGCAGAGACCGGGGCTTCCTTTTCATTCTTTGAATGGCGGTGAATAAAGCGACCAACGCGGAAGCCGACCTCAATCGAACACACGATAATGAGTACTGATAAGGTGAAGATAAGCTCAATAGGAATGTGCCTCATAGCATTTAGATCCTGTCGGCAATCCAACCTTAATAAACTTGCAGAGTGCCCATCCTAGTTAAGCCTTGGGTCAATAGCAATTGCGGGTGCGGCGTGCGCGTCCCTACTACGCACCTACAAGCTGGATGTGTTGCTCGGTCGCCCACGCGACGAAGAAAGCGGCCGCCCTCCCGCAGCCCACTTTTTCGATCTACTGCTCTTGTGGGCCTTCACGCACCTCGGTGATATCCACCAAAACAGGTCAGCCCTTCATCGCTGAGATGATGAGATATAAGCCGGCGGGGTACTCATCCAGCATTCCGGCCCTTTTCGTTTCCTCAATGACTAATCCCGCGCCCTTGAGTGCCGCGTACAGGTCAGGGATCGTATGTAGGTATAAAGTGGTGTTCGTCAGCTTCCTGCCATCTCCCAGGTCAAAGTCCCCGATGATTAACCCATCCTTCTCCTCATATCTCGAGTAAAAGCCCCGGCGCACATCATACGTTTCAGGATTGGCCGTAATGATCAGACAAGACCCGTGAGGTTTTAGAACGCGAGACATCTCGGCTGCTGCGCGGAGAGGGCTTGCCAAGTGCGACCAAACCCAGAATGAGATCGCGGCATCAAATGTTGCGGCTTCGAACGGTAATCGATACGCATCGCCACTCTCAAAACTCCTTCTTGGCGCTGCGTACTGTTTCTTGGCACGAGCGATCAGCGGCTCCGAAAGGTCAACTCCGTAGTAATCAATCTCAGAGGGCACTAGCGTAGAAAGAATGCCTTGGCCACAGCCGATATCGACTACGTTTGTGGGTCTCCGCTGCGCAAGCCAACTTCGCACCTCAGGGAAGAGCTCCTTCTCCCTGCTGCCCTCAGGGTTGGGGGTCTCAACCCACTCAGACCATTCGCCGGCAAGTTGTTCTCCGTACAGAACAGGTTCTTTGGAGCCAGATGTTTCCATGAGCGTCCTGATGAAACGTCTCTGCCAACAGCATCCTACAAACCAAGCTGCCAATGCAGATGCTATTGTTATGCCTTGTTCTGGCAGATTATTCGAGCATCTCGGTTGGAGCGCTGCTTTGAGAGCTGCATTTAAAAACTGACTCCTCGGTAGGGGCGTATGGGCCAATAGAACGGTTTACTACGTGGATGAACAGTGAAGATGGTCGTTCATTCAGGCAGCCTGCGTAACTCCAGAGCTGATACTCGTCAACAAGCGCGCCGTCCTCCACGCCCCCCTATCGGGCGGGGTACCCAATTCATCGGTAGTGCCAGCACCCGCACAAAGAGGGTGATTCGGTTTTGATCTTTTGAGCGAATTGATATGCTGCCGACTGTACGGCTGGAGGGAACGGGCTTGCAGATCGATACGCTGCCGGCCTCGATCTTTCACCGCACTGCTTGGCGATAAGGATGAGGTATCAACAATGGAAAGCGCAGACAAAGCAGGCGAAAGTAGGTGTCCGGTGCTGGGTGGGGTCCGTCGGCATACGCAGGCTGGGGCTCTTTCGAACGCTGATTGGTGGCCGAACCAACTGAATCTCAAAATCCTCAACAAGAACTCGCCGCTCCTGGATCCGATGGGGCAGGACTTTAACTATGCCGAGGAGTTCAAGGAGCTCGACCTGGCAGCGCTTAAAAAGGATCTAGAAAAGCTGATGACCACCTCGCAGCCATGGTGGCCCGCAGATTATGGTCACTATGGGCCGCTCTTCATCCGGATGGCTTGGCACAGTGCGGGAACCTACCGCATCGGTGACGGTCGCGGGGGCGCAGGCTCCGGTACGCTGCGTTTCGCTCCCCTCGGCAGTTGGCCTGACAATGCGAACCTCGATAAGGCGCGGAGATTGCTCTGGCCGATAAAGCAGAAGTATGGCCGGAAAATATCTTGGGCGGACCTGATGATCTTCGCCGGTAACTGCGCTTTGGAATCGATGGGGTTCAAGACCTTCGGATTTGCAGGTGGAAGAGAGGATGTATGGGAGCCCGAATCGGATGTGTACTGGGGGCCAGAAACCGAGTGGCTTGGGGACAAGCGTTACAGCGGAGATCGTGAGCTGGAGAATCCACTTGGCGCAGTGCAGATGGGACTGATCTATGTGAATCCAGAGGGGCCGAATGGAAAGCCGGATCCATTAGCGGCGGCGCGCGACATTCGAGAGACCTTTGCGCGCATGGCGATGAACGATTACGAGACCGTTGCACTCATCGCCGGTGGCCATACCTTCGGCAAATGCCATGGTGCCGCAAGTGCCGCCACCTATGTAGGCCCGGAGCCGGAGGCTGCTCCCGTCGAGGAGCAAGGTCTCGGCTGGAGGAATAGCTTCGGCACCGGCCGAGGCGGCGACACCATTACCAGCGGATTAGAGGGCGCATGGACATCACAACCGACCAAGTGGACCAATAACTATTTCGAGAATCTCTTCGGCTATGAATGGGAGCTGATCAAAGGCCCGGGGGGCGCCTGGCAATGGACGCCCAAGGGGGGCGCAGGGCGTACCACGGTGCCTGATGCCCACGATCCGGCCAAACGTCACGCTCCGATGATGCTTACCACGGACCTCGCCTTGCGCTTGGATCCGGAGTATGGGCCTATTTCGAAGCATTTCCTGGAGAATCCAGACGAGTTCGCGGACGCTTTTGCCAAAGCCTGGTTCAAGCTCACTCATCGCGACATGGGCCCGCGCTCAAGGTACCTTGGCCCTTTGGTGCCCGCAGAGCCGCTGTTGTGGCAGGACCCTGTGCCTGCATTGACACATGAGTTGATCAACGAAAGTGACATCGCCGCGCTGAAACGTGAACTGCTCGCCGCGGGGCTGTCTATCTCTCAGCTTGTGTTTACAGCTTGGGCATCAGCCGCCACATTTCGTGGCTCTGATAAGCGTGGTGGCGCAAATGGAGCGCGCATTCGATTAGCCCCGCAGAAGGACTGGAAGGTGAACAACCCCGAAGAGTTGAATAGAGTGCTCGCTCTTCTGGAGAAGGTCCAGACTGGCTTCAATAACGCGCATTCCAAGGGAAAGAAGCGAGTTTCACTCGCTGATATCATTGTGCTTGGGGGGTGCGCCGCAGTAGAGCTTGCCGCAAAGAACGCCGGATACAATGTGACGGTGCCCTTCGCACCAGGCAGAACGGATGCAACAATGGAGCAGACCGATGCCGCATCGTTTGCGGTGCTTGAACCGACTGCTGATGGATTCCGAAACTATTACGGACCTGGACATACTGAACCGGTAGAGGAGCTACTGTTGGAGAGGGCCTGCATGCTCACGCTGACGGCGCCTGAGATGACGGTGCTGGTAGGGGGGATGAGAGTGCTGAATGCCAACACAGGCAGATCGCAGCTGGGAGTATTTACGCGCCGGCCCGAGACTTTGAGCAATGATTTCTTCGTTCATTTGCTCGATATGAGCACCGAGTGGAAGAGATCGGCGAAATGCGCGCACTTTTTCGAGGGTCGCGACCGCGCGAGTGGCGAGATCAGGTGGACGGGATCGGCAGCGGACCTGGTGTTCGGCTCTAACCCGCAGCTCAGAGCGATAGCGGAAGTGTACGCATGCGAGGACGCTAAGCAGAAGTTTGTGCATGACTTCATCGCCGCCTGGAATAAGGTCATGAACCTCGATCGCTTCGACCTCGCCTAACTTGACATGTGCGTGGACCGGTCTGCGTAGCGGCATGGTGCCCGCACGGGAATGCTTTGAGGCGGCTGAACAAAGGCCGTGGATAGCCCGTATTCAACGCATCCCCAGTATTGGCCAATAATTACAGACGCTTTCCCCCTCCAGCGGGGTGGGCTCCAGGCAGTGGTGCGGCGAAGCCTCCAAGCCCCGTCGGCATTGCCATGTCGCCCGAGCAGGCGGCGTTGAGTAGCGCTCAGGATGCGCGTATTCTCCCGCGCATGTCGTTAGCAGTTAATATCCCCCCGCCCGTACCTCCTCTCTCCAAAGAGCAGATCATTCCGGCAAAACGGACCATGCTGGCAGCTAAGCTGCCGGACCAGTTTGATGCCCATGCGCCGCTTCGTTTGGCGCTCATTACCCATCGCTTGGCGATTACACCGGATGTGTTCATGGGATATGGAGCCGATGGCAATCCCGTTATGGAGGTAAAGGTGAGCCGCGGGCTGATGGAGCGATTAAGACCTCTGCAGGCGGGAGAGACGACAGTGGTAGATGTACTGCCGCATATTGAACATCTTCTCCCGGCCGCAAGTGAGTTTGCACCGCGAAAGGGGCGCCTCGTGCACCTGTTTCATCGGAACTACCGGCGCACTCCCGCTATTTCTCCTGACCGCCTTCGCCCGCATCTTGAGATGATGTACATCTTGAGGCGGGCGTGTGATATCGCAAGGGGAGAATCTTCAGATCCCTATGGTTTGAACCTGTCGCTCCGCATTTCCGACGGGCGGACAACGCTTTCCGTCCAGGCTCGGCGACGCCCGCCCGCTCAGGTCGAGGAGATAGTGGGGAAATCAGCCGATGTCGTCCTTGCAAGACGCCTGCGTAACCAAGCTCGGCGCGAGCAGCTCCTCTTTCTCAAGGTGGTCGATCGTCATGAGCGGGGTTATCCTTGTGGCGCCATTGCCCGCTGTCTCGGCAGTAACTATGACAAACGCGCCTTGAGTCGTTGGCTCAAAAACGGAACGACCGGGGCCCACTCCATGCTTCGATACTACCATGAGCGTCATGCCGATCGGGTCGAACAACTCCGGGTGCAACCACTCACCCCTGTGGCAGCATTTGCACTGGGGTGCTTATGCGGCGGAATGCAGAACAAGAGTCAGAGCCTCAAGCGGTTGAACTTCCTCTACCCTGCCTCCAATGAGCGCTTCACGCGCGGTATCAGCAAGCTTTTTGGAACGAAGGTAAGTGTGGGCGAGTATGTGCGCCGGGACGGCGTGGTGCATAACGTGGATGATCGCGCCGTGGTCACGGCATGCCGAAACCTCTGCGACGACGGAAGGGCAATTCCTCTGGGGCTGCTTGCCACACCTCCGCTCCGTTGTGCGTTTGTGGCCGGCTTCCTCCAGCATAAGCATTCGTTTTCAAGAGTTGGTTATGTTGCCACGTTCCGAAAGGACAGAAGGAAAGGGGTCCAGTTTGCAAGCATTCTCGCAAGCATCGACATCGTCCCCTTCGTGCACTTTTCGAACGGGACTTCAGTCATCGTGCGTGATGAGGCATCCCTGCGATTCCTCAAGGCGTTGCGACACGCAGCATGGGAAGCCGGGGGCGCTGGATTCGACGATAGAATGAAGGAGTTGTGCAGTCATCGGAGCGAAACAGTCGATGCATCCCCCTTGCGGAGTCGCATCGCCATGCTGGGGCGCCGGCACCATGTGAATCAATTATCAGCAGTGCAGAAGAGGCTCATCGATCGATCTCCTGTGAAAGACGCTGTCCGGCCTCTGCCCGCGGTGCATGAACTCCCGGTTACGCAGATTAGCGCACAATTAGGCATGGTCGGATTGGATGCCAGCAACTGTGTTCAGGGGGTGCTGCACGCCTTCTACGAGGGCCTCCTCAAGCAGGCGCGTTCCGTGATCCTTACTTACGGACGCACCTCGAAACTAGAACCGGAGGACTTGGCCCAAGAGGTGGCGATTCGTTCAAGGGATATCCTCGAACAATGGGATCCGCGACGTTCGTCACTTCGCACCTACTTCCTGAATCGTGCCTGGGGGATCATGATAACGGAAGTTTCTCGTGCGCTGCCTTTTGGCAGACGAGCCGCGCAGATTGCGAAAGAAGCACGCATGACCGGAGAAGAGGCTAATACGATAGAGGAAATTCAAGCCAAGTATCGCTGTCAGCCGCATACCGCGCGTCTCGTTTTGGGACTTCGTGGGCATGGCGGTGTTGGAAGCTTCGACGAAACACAGATAGTAATGGAGAATGACCGCGGCACGCCAAGAGAAGCGACGCTGGCTGAAATCGCTCCGGACTTGATGTCAGCTGACCCTGAGACGCGTGCGATAGTGCTTCTGTACGCCAACAATCGCACACCATCTCAAATCTGCGCCCAACTCGGCTGTGATTTGAAGCGGGTGGTGGAGGTTCTTGCACCACGCCAGTCATCCGTGTAAGGGGCAGTGCCAATCACAAGGTGAGCACCCGCTACATCGTTTCGAATAACCAATCGGCGGTCTCGACAGACAGACGTTCGATTGCACCCTCCTCACAGAAGCAGTGACCGGCCTTTGGCACGATGGTGAAAGCGGCGGCGCCGCCACGTGCCGCTCGATAGCGCTGTCCCTCCGCGATCAATCCGCCAAGCTCTGCGGCGAGTATCTTTACAGGAACGCTCAGTCGCGAGAGCTGCTCATACGGATCAGGAAAGGTCATGGCATCCTCAATCCAGCCGGGGCCGAGAAGAATGCGTACCCGCCAATCGAGATAGGAGATGTTGCGCTCCTTATCGACGGTGTTCCATTGACGGATGCGCTCGGCAGGAGATTCCGCTGGATCCCAGAGCACCAAAGCTCTTGTCTCGGCATCCACTGAGGCTATTGATACCGGCGCCCCTAGACTGTGTCCCACGAGTGCGAGACTCTCAAATCCGCGGCCACGCGCATAGGCCATCACTTGCTTGGTGTCCGCCACATGGAGACGAATTGTCGTTTCGTGAAAACGTCGCGCTCCCTCCAGATCGTCATATTGGTTGAAGCGCAGCACCGCCATGCCACGATTTGCCAGATATCGTGCAAAGGTCAGATGCAGGAACTCGTCCATGTGGCCCGTGAGCCCGTGCACCAGGATAGCGCAGTGGGGGCTGCGCACTGATGGCTCATGCAGGACACCGAATAGCACCTTACCGTCACTGGTCGGTATCTTTACGGCCGTTTCCATCTTAGCACCTCATCGAGGGGACAATATGTTTGTACCAAACACCGCCAGCCCAGATTGTTGATGTCGTTCAGAGCGAGCCACTTAGCCCCCTTGGAGACACTACTATTCCCACTGGCTGTCTGGGATAATGCCATAGCAGCGACAAATTCGCTCCCCGCCAACATGACCTGCTCTGCGCAATGGTCCCCCTCAGCAGGAACTGGGAGCAGCAGTCCACGAGGCGGCGAAGCGTCAGGGCCAGTGGCAAGATGCTCAGGCTGTTTTGATACCAGGAATCTACTAACAGGTTGAGCCGAAGACGGATTGTAGGTAGTCCACATCGGGTTGATCGATGACGCCATTATCGTTGAAATCAGCGTCGGGGTCGTATCCCGGTTGACCCTGTACCGATCCAAGTATCGAGAGAATATAGGCCAGATCTGATAATCCTACCTCGCCATCGTCATCGAGGTCTCCTGGACACTCATCAGGCGTAGGCTGTGGTGTTGGGGTGGCAGTGGGCTGCGGCGTGGGAGTGCTTTGGAGCGGTGGGGGGGTAACATCGGGTGTTGCAGTTGGTGCCCGCGGTGTTGGAGTTTTGCGTGGGGTCGGAGCACCCGGCTGCGGAGTGACACTGGGCTTTGCTGACGGGGTACCGCCCTGCGGTGTACGCGGTGTTGCCTGCGGGGTAGGGGGAGTGTCTGATTGATTGGCTTGCACCTCAGTACTGGTTACCTGCGCGTCACCACTGCCTGACACCGTAATAACAAGCCGCACCGCTGCGTCAGCCTCGGGAAGCGTTGCATCGACAATAACTTGAGTGTCCACACTCTGACCACTCAGTTGCAGGGTCACCGGCATGTTGCCCAATTCGACGGTGGGCAGATTGAACATGCCGTCTGCATCGGTCACCGCAGTGGCACCGGTTTCTAACATCTCGACGGTCACGCTTTCCTGTGGGACTCCCTGTTCAGAAAGGATAACGCCGGAATAGGAGCGTCCCCAGGTCCCCTCGGTGCCGCCGCCGGATGCACAACCGATCATTGACACTATGGCGATGCAAAGCGCGAGCAACAGTGCAGAGATCAAAAGATGGAGATATGTGGAGACTCTGTTCATATGAGGACTAGCGCTCCCTTGCTGATCTTTTGCTTGTTGCCCTCTCCTCGGCTGGCTCTTCTACCGCGGGGCAGTAGCTAAACGTTCCCAGTGTGATGCGGGTTACCGCCCCTGTGTCGTGCCGGCGGGGGTTCAGATCTAAATCGAATCGGGAGATGAAGTTTCGTGCCTTCTGATGCAATGCCGAACCTTCACGTGTAATCCATTGGCGAATCTCTTCGGTATGGGCAACGGGTATGCGATCGTAATAGGTGCGAAGGTGCAGATTCTTGGATCTTTCGTTGTCACCAAGCAGATTACCTTCGATGCAGTGTAACAGGTCATCGATGTCAGATTGAGCGATGCGAAACCCTTCCTTTATATCTCCGTGCGGAAGATAGACGCGCGAAGCGAGCTTTAAGCCATCGCGTGTATGCTCTACGGCACCTATGCGCTCGAGTTCGAAGAGGATGGTGCCCGGGGTAACCTCTGTTGTCACGCTTTCAACGAGAGCCTTGAATTCATCTTTGGCCTGATCGATACGGAGTACCCGGGGTTTGCCACTTTTGCCGCAGAAACGGCGTGACTGCTGCCACTGCCCGATAACCCGGCTTATCAAACCCTGACCGCTCTCGCGAATCTCCTCCCGTTTAAAGATGCGATCTACATCGCGACGGTGCAGCCCGGTGAAGGTAGCAAGCTTACACACGCTCACCTTATCGGTGCTCTGAGAGAGCTCCTCCTCCGCCACATCAAGGAACGCAGCTTTGGCGGCTTCGATTAGATCTTGGATATGGAAGGAGTGACGGGCGCAGAAACGGGCTATCGGCCGCATGAGGATGCGAAGAGCGCGGGCAAGTTCCGAGCGGGATTTCTCCATAGTACTCGCGGCTGACTGTGTCGCTGCCGGACAGCGTGCGATCGCGCTGTGGCTTTACACAAACTGCGCAAAATGCACTATGGAGTGTATCGGCTGTGTCCCGCAACGGCTGAACGTATTGGCGCGAACGTGGTGCCGTGGGAGTCCGTTGCCCCCCGTGAGAACCCCTCGAAAATTATGGGGAAATAAGGTGGGCATAATCCAGTTGCAGATGGTTATCACAGGCACGGAAGACCGTCTCATTTACCAATGAATTCGAATTGTTAGCAGAGCAAAGAGATCATAACGCGACTCGGAAATGACCGCGTAGGCCACGGGTCGCATAACACAACCACGGTGTTCGATGCCTAAGGTTCGTTACCAAAGGCTCTCGCCAAGTGAAGGGAATCCCATGAGTGACATTATGGGCGGTCACCTCTTCTTCGGGACAGGGCTGCTGGTCATCGGGCTCTTGCTCTGGTGGGGTCAGTACTGGCCGCCGCACACCCCAGTTTACGGGAGGCGCGGCGCCTTGAGTTGGGGCGGTCTTATGTGTTTACGCCTCTGCTCGCGACCGCTTGGAAGCCAGTGCTGCAAGAGCTTTCAGACGTACCCCTCATATCGCTAGGAGTGGTCTCAAACATGCCGTATTGAAACCACTTATAGAGATTTTAGACTTGGCAAGGTAGACTCACCTGAACTCTTTGGTGAGGGGGTGGTAATGTCGCAGCTTCGATCATTCTATGTGTGCCTCCTGGTATCTTGCACCGTCATTGCTCCCTGTCTTTGCCTTGCAGAGAGCGAACTCGAGTACGCGTTCATACTGAAGGGCAGGGGTAATCCGTACTGGCAGGCCGCGGTTCAGGGAATAGAGGAGACCGCGACTGATCTGCGTATCTCCCACAAGGTATTCCAAATCTCTAGTGACATCGCCGCGGAAGAGCAGCTCAATCTCTGCCTGAGTGTGATAGCGATGAAGCCGAAGATGATCGCCATCTCGGCGGTCACCCCTGCGGTGGGGCTACAGTGCATGAAGCAGGCGATGAGGGCGAATGTGCGGGTGGCCGATTTGGATTCCAATGTGACACCGGCCGAGGCGGCGTCAGCGGGGGTTCCCCTGGCATTCTCGGTAGGGTCGGACAATTATCTCGTGGGGAAAAGTGCGGCCGATTACCTGGCTTCGGTGACCAAAACGCCCAATCCTAAGATCTTGGTGCTCGAGGGAGCCGTAGGAAGCGTTCCGGGGCAGGGACGGGTGCGGGGATTTGTGGATCGGCTGCGTGAGCTGCTGCCGCAGGCACAACAGGTAGCCTCAGTATCCGCCGAGTGGGATAGGCTCAAAGGCATGAATGTCACGAATGACATATTACAGCGGGAACCTGAACTTGAGTTTGTCTATGCTGCCAACGACATGATGGCGCTTGGAGCGGTAGAAGCGGTCAGGGTAGCCGGGCTCATGGGAAAGGTGCAGGTGATCGGCGTTGACGGCACTCCCGATGCCAGGAAGGCGATTGAAGAGGGGAAGCTTTTGGCTTCCGTCGCGCAACTGCCCTATCTTATCGGCAAGCGTTCTGTTGAAAAGTCTGTTCAGGTTATCAAGGGTGAAACGACCGAGGTGATCGAGAAGACACCGACGCCGGTGCTGCATCGGCAGCTGCTCGCGGCAAATACCGATCCTCTGCTTCGCTATGTTCGATAAACTGCCACAACCCATGGCGGCGGCCGTGCAACCGCTTTTGCTGCTGACCTTGCTGGTGGTGGTGTTCGCCCTAAGCGCCCCCGCTTTCCTGTCTTTTGCCAACCTCAACAATGTGCTCACTGCCTCGGCTACCGTAGGGTTGATTGCCCTGGGCGCCACCTTTGTAATCGCCAGTGGGAATATAGACTTGTCGCCCGGTGCCGTCATGGCGCTCTCGGCCGTGGTGACCGCGAATTATGCGCAACATATAGATGCGAGTCCGGTCGGGTGTGTCGTCGTGGCGGGCGGCATAGGTCTCGCTGTGGGTTTGCTGAATGGCTGGCTGATTTCACTAACGGGCGCACCAAGTTTTATTATCACTTTGGGCACGTTAAGTGTGGCTCGGGCCATCGCCTATATTGCTTCCGGCGGAGTCCCCGTGTATGGGCTTCCCGATTCGGCTCTCATTGTCGGGCAGGGAGCGTTGTTCGGAATACATCTTCCGGTGCTGATACTCATGGTATGCGTGGTGATGAGCGGTTTTACCCTGCGCTTTACGCGGTTCGGACAGCACACTCTCCACATGGGAGACGATGCCAAAGCAGCACAGGCGTTAGGGATCAATCTCCCGCGACTGCGGCTGCAGATCTTTGGTCTCGCCGGTGCGCTCGCGGGGCTCGCCGGACTAATCTTCATGGCGCGGACGAACTCCGGGGATCCCAGTGCGGGACAAAGCTATGAGCTGCTCGGCATAACCGCCGTAATCCTTGGGGGAGCCAACCTATTTGGAGGCAAGGCGAGCGTGCTCAGTACCTTTACTGGATTGCTGGCACTCGCCGTACTGCAGAATGGTCTTAACCTTCTGGCAATAGAAACGTTTTACCAGGTGCTCTTTGTGGGGCTGGTGCTCATTCTATCTGCTGGTCTGAGACGAGGAGAGCTCGGCTCATGGCGTTAGAGGTTAGAGATCTGAGGAAGCGCTTCGGTGCGGTTGAAGTGCTGCGCGGTGTCAGTGCATCTTTTGATGATGGCACGGTGACAGCCATTCTCGGGGATAATGGCGCCGGCAAATCCACATTGCTCAAGACAATCTATGGCATCTACCCGGTCGAGAATGGAACGGTGCGTCTAGGCGATCTTGATATATCGAACCTGGCGATTAGGGAGCGGCGTCGTCAGGGTATCGAGATGGTGTTCCAAGATCTCGCCCTGACACGGCAGCAGAGTGTCGTGGCCAACCTGTTCATGGGACGAGAGGAGGTGTGCCGGCCGTTCGGCGTTCTGCGTAAAAAGAAGATGCGAGCAGTTGCGCTGCAGGCCTTAGGAAAGTTGGGAATTACGATCCCATCGCTTGAGCGGCCAGTGGCCTCCCTTTCGGGGGGACAGCAGCAGGCTATCGCCATTGCCCGTGCGCTTCTGGACGATCCGAAGGTCCTGCTGTTGGATGAGCCCACCGCCGCCTTGGCGGCCGGCGAGGTGTCGAAGACGCTCGCCCTTATTCGGTCAGCACGGCAGGAGGGCAAGGTGGTTGTGCTTGTGACTCACCGCCTTAATGATGTGTTCGAAGTGGCGGATCGGGTGATTGTCATGAAGCACGGGAGCATCTTTTCAGATCGTGCTGTCACCGAGACGTCGCCCGCTCAGGTGATTTCGGAGATAGTTTCTTAAAATGGGGCGCTGCTTGGCGCGCCCCTGAGTACGTCCGGGAAGAACCTTCTCACGGCTATCATCTTAGGACCGACCCAGAGCTAGCCGCAATTTTGCATGAGTCCTTCGGCTAGCCCTTTTTCCGCTGCTCGTCCTGCGCTGCTCGTATGAGGGCATGCAGCATCCAGCGTTTTAGTGCGCGGGCTCTTGATGGGGCAAGCGGCACGACATCTCGAAACACAATCATGGCCTCAGTGCCGAAGATGAGCGCTAATGCCGCGCGCAATCGTTCGTAGGTTTCCTTATCGAACTCATTACGAAAGGGTTTGAGCGCAGCATCAATGTAGTCGGTGCGCCGGTTCTGTCGCACCGGAAGTTCATTCTTGCCACTCGCAGGCAGGGGCCGCTTAAGGCATTGCGCCAGCATGAGTCTGAGCTGCGGCTCATTCTTATAGCAAATGGAGTGGAGCGCAGCTTCTGCTTGATCCACCCGTTCCGCGAGCCCGAGCGACGAATCGGCCGGAAAGATATCTGCAGGATCGGGGACGGCTTCATCAACTGGCGCTTCAAGCAGTATGTCATCGATACAGGAAAAATAGCGGTATGCGGTGGCTCGAGAAACGAGCGCCTCTTTGGCTACCTCCTCGATGCTCGGGCTGCGGCCCGTTTTCAAAAGCCTTGCGGCTGCTCTCAGAATATCTTTCCTGGTGCGCATTCGTTGCTGCGCCAAAGGTTGCTTGGTCATGAGATCATCCTATAGCACTGCTTCAGTCCTGCGGAAGCTGCTGGATGATGGCGGCCAGATCAACCCAGACCTGCTCCTTCTTTATCTGGCCCTCATCCGTAAACTCAATCAGATGCAAGAGGCGGAACTGGAGCGGTCGACCACGCCCCTCCAAGCCAAAGGGGCGTCCCGGTGCAGTGCCACTCCAGAGCGATTCATCGATCAACAGCTTCTCTCCATAGTAGCGCTTTATCGATACGACCTTCCCCTCCGCAAGATCCGCAAAGAGGGTTTCGTAGAAAGGGCGCGCTCCCTCTGGCCCAATCGTAGGTCCGCGGGGCCATCCGACGATATCGTGCACAGCGTCCGGGGCGAGGGTAGAGAGCACCCCCTCAACATCGTCGGTGGCTTCGAAATGAAAATGCTGATCGAGCTTTCGATCCATGTCTTGAGGGGTGAGTGTCATAGGGCTCCTCCAAGTGAGTTAGAATTAAATCTCATAATGAGACTATTATCTCATTTATGGGGTAAAGGCAAGCAGGCCAAAATGGTCCGAGGATTCAGCAGGGTGAGTTGCGCAAGAACGCAGTGAGCGGATGGATTGCCGGCCTTAACGTTCCTTCTCACTCCAGGCGGCGCAGAGCAGTGTCAGCACCAGATACTGCCAGTTGGCGACGACGTCCGGTTTCATCAGGATCGTTTGCCCCAGCACCAGTAGGAACATCAGCAGGGATGTCAGGCTCCATATGAGACGTGGACGGGTACCCAGGAGAATCAGTGCAGCCAATAAGGGCTCGGCAATGATAATCACCCATGCCAGCACAACATTAAGGGCGTGGGGAGACCAGGTCTTGTCGAAGTCGTTGGTTATAAAGCCCACGAAGGCTTCGGGGCCGAAGAAGATCCATTTTGAAAGCCCGACGTAGAGGAACCATGTACCAAAGAAAAAGCGCATGGCGGCAAGGAAGTATTGCTTTGGTTCGTATCGAAGGATCTCCATAGCAGCAGCCTCTTAATAGCAGTTGTTTGGATAATGCGGGGAGAGATTGATTCTGGCAATTGAGAAACAGCGGGCAACTGCAGCGCTCATCCCGAATATTCGGTGCATTAGTCTGCTATGCGGGAAAGGGTCCATGAGTAGGCTGAGTTAGGCCAGGTTCGGCCTATACTGATTCGAGCGAAATAACAGTTCGATATAGCTGCGATAGTGCTTTAACTGATCGGCTATCAACAACTTTTCCTCCAGGGTTTTTGAAACAATGAAGGCGCCTTCTATTATTGTAGTAAATAGATCGGCTAATGATTCTGTATCAACATTGCGAACAGGCGGATACTTCTGTCTGGTCGCATCAACCAGGGTGCTGATCTGCGTGCGCCAAAATAGGATTGCTTTTCGTATCACTACGAGTGCCTTCGGTGTGATGGCTCCTTGTTGGTAAAGATAGGATGCATACAGGCAGCCAGGATAGGTATCACTAAGACTGCTGAACTGATCGATGAATAGGCTGATAAAGAGCAGCAGTCGCTCCAACGGGTCATCTCCGCTCATGCGATCAACACGTTCCAGTGTCTCGAAGAAGTGATTGCGGTCGGCCAGGGCAAATCGCTCCACCAGAGCCAACAGCAGGGCATCCTTGTCGCTAAAGTGATAGAAGAAGGATCCCTTGGTAATGCGGGCATGTTCGACGATTCGCTCTATTGAGGAACCCTGCAAGCCATTCTCGAGGAGCAGCGCATATGCTGCATCAAGTATCTTTTGCTTTGTTTTTGAACCGTCGCGAGGCATAAAAGTACCGCAAATCAAATACATACTAATTAGTATAAATAAGATAGCATACATCTCGGAGGGCGCATAGAAGGCGCATTTTTTGGCTTTAAGATCGGCAAAAAGGTACATTTATATGGGCTTTCGTGTTGACTGTAGAGAGAAGGTGGGCTAGTGTATATTTATACCAGATGGTACAAATAAGGTTACGGGCTGTCCGTGGCTATCTATTGCGAGGGAACGGTATGTGTACAAATTGTAATTTGAGCACCAATTTCGATGCCGCACGCAGTGACGCCTTTGGCGGGATGCTGCTCGACACCATGAACAAGGGGGCGCTGGCCCTGATGCTCTCGATTGGGCATCGCAGTGGACTCTTCGATGTAATGGCCGGGCTCCCCCCGAGCAGCAGCCTTGAGATCGCAGCTGCCGCTCAACTTCAGGAGCGTTATGTCAGAGAATGGCTGGGAGCGATGGTAACTGGCAGAGTAGTCGACTATGACCCTGCGACCAAACGCTATCATCTCCCGGCAGAGCATGCCGGCTTTCTCACCCGTGCCGCCGGCGCCAACAATATAGCTACGCTCACTCAGTATATCGGAGAGCTCGGTTCGGTTGAGAGCCGTATTGTTGAGTGTTTTAAGAAAGGAGGCGGGGTCGCCTATAGTGAGTTTCCGCGTTTCCATGAGGTGATGGCGGATGACAGCGGGCAGTCGGTGCTGCCAGCCCTTTTTGAGCATATTCTGCCGCTCGCTCCGCAGATTGAGGCAACATTAACCGCCGGAGGAAGCGCACTTGATGTGGGGTGTGGCCGTGCCAAGGCATTAATGCTGATGGCGGAGCGTTTTCCACGCAGCACATTCACGGGTTACGAGATCAGCCCGGAAGTGATCGAATGGGCCAATGCGGAAGCAGCGCGACGTGGGCTTGACAATATCCGAGTGCTGCATCAAGACGCCGCGACTATCAAAGATGATCGACGGTTCGACGTCATATTTACCTTTGATGCCATCCACGATCAGGCGGACCCTGCAAAGGTGCTCAAGAATATCCAGCGAGCATTGAAGGATGACGGTGTGTACTTGATGCAGGATATAGATACTCACTCCGAAGTAGGGGAGAATCTTGCTCATCCTATAGGCACCCTCATTTACACCATATCCTGCATGCATTGCATGACCGTATCCCTGGCCCAAGGTGGCGCCGGACTTGGAGCTGCATGGGGGGTTGAGAAAGCTCAGCAAATGCTGAACGAAGCGGGGTTTCGTTCAACGGCGATACATCGACTGTCACATGACATTCAAAACGCCTACTTCGTGAACAAGAAGTAGAGGCGGGGACGCAGGCGCTGATTGCGCCTCGCGTCGTCGGCGATACTCCTTGCCTTCTCCCACCAGGAGTTTGGCTGCATGCATCATCGCCGCTAAGCGGTGGCGTCCTTGATAGCCCGAGCAAATTCCGTTACATCCTCAGCGCTGGTGTCGAAGGAGGTCATCCAGCGCACCTCATTGAGGGCAGCATTCCACACGTAGAAGAAATAACGCGACTGAAGGGCGGTAATGGCGTGCGCAGGCAGAACCGCAAAGAGCGCATTGGCCTCAACGGGTTGGGTAAGGCGTATCTGCGGGAGCGAAGCAATCTCCTGCTCAAGGCGCTTCGCCATGCGGTTGGCCTGCACGGCATTCACCCGCCACAGCTCATCCCTCAAGTACGGGATGAATTGGGCCGCGATGTAACGCATCTTGGAGGCAAGCTGGGCCGTTTGTTTGCGAATAAACTGAGCACGTCCAAAGAGGGAGGGGTTGAAGATGACAATCGCTTCTCCCAGCAGCAGGCCATTCTTCGTGCCGCCGAAAGAAAGTACGTCGATTCCGCAACCGTGCGTCAAGTCGGCCAAGGAACAATTCAGTGCTGCGGCTGCATTAGAGAGTCGGGCTCCATCCATGTGCAGTAGCAGCCCATGCTGCTTGCAACATTCGGCCAGGGCGACGAGTTCGTCTTTTGTGTAACAGCGCCCCAGCTCATTGGTCTGAGAAATTGAGACCGCGCGCGGCTGCACATGATGCACAACCCCCCGCGTAACCACAAATTTCTCAACATCGGCCGGATGCACCTTGCCATCGGAGTTGTGGACAAGGGTCAACTTGGCCGATGTCATAAGCTCTGGTGCGCCACACTCATCACAACTGATATGGGCACCGGCATGACAGAGAACGGAATGGTAACGGTCAAGCAGTAAGCTGAGTGCAATCACGTTGGCGCCAGTGCCATTGAACACCAACAAAGTTTCGCAGTCGGCGGCAAAAGTTTCCTTGAACTGAGCGGTTGCGCTGGCGGTCCAGGGGTCGTCTCCATACCCACGCGCATGTCCGGTGTTGGCCTCCTGAATCGCTAGTAGGATGGAAGGGTGCACTGAGGCGTTATTGTCGCTGGCAAAGCTTCTCATGAGCGATGCATACACAAGGGGCGCAGGCGAACGCAAGCACCCGGGCCGGCGGGGTTGCCTCCCTGCGCCATTTCCTCTACAGTACCGCCCCGTTGCGCCGGTAGCTCAGCTGGTAGAGCAGGAGACTCTTAATCTTCGGGTCGGGGGTTCGATCCCCTCCCGGCGCATACTCTTATTCCTGACCTAGCGAAACTTGGCTGCGCCAAGATTTCACTTACGGGCAGGGCAAGGCCCTGCACCCGCGATTACATTACGATCACTGAGGGAGGGGAGCGAACCTGTCGCGCCGACGGGCGCGACCAACAATTCTGGGATCCCCTCCCGGCGCATACTCTATATTCCTGACCTAGCGAAACTTGGCTGCGCCAAGATTTCACTTACGGGCAGGGCAAGGCCCTGCACCCGCGATTACATTACGATCACTGAGGGAGGGGAGCGAACCTGTCGCGCCGACGGGCGCGACCAACAATTCTGGGATCCCCTCCCGGCGCATACTCTATATTCCTGACCTAGCGAAACTTGGCTGCGCCAAGATTTCACTTACGGGCAGGGCAAGGCCCTGCACCCGCGATTACATTACGATCACTGAGGGAGGGGAGCGAACCTGTCGCGCCGACGGGCGCGACCAACAATTCTGGGATCCCCTCCCGGCGCATACTCTATATTCCTGACCTAGCGAAACTTGGCTGCGCCAAGATTTCACTTACGGGCAGGGCAAGGCCCTGCACCCGCGATTACATTACGATCACTGAGGGAGGGGAGCGAACCTGTCGCGCCGACGGGCGCGACCAACAATTCTGGGATCCCCTCCCGGCGCATACTCTATATTCCTGACCTAGCGAAACTTGGCTGCGCCAAGATTTCACTTACGGGCAGGGCAAGGCCCTGCACCCGCTTCTACTATCTCTGACCTGGCGAGACGGTGGCTTTAGCCAAGATCTTACGGATTGGCCGCATTCAGCCACGATGATCGCATTGAATCTAATGCGTACGCTTAGGAACAGCCTTTCCTCCCCGCGCGAATGTCATTCGGTAACGGGACCGACGGCCTGTGCTTTCGCCTGTGGCACGGTAAATGCAATGAAGCAACCTCATGGTTGGTGCTGACTAGATCGCGATTAGCTCGCATCGCGGCCTTCTGCGGATCTCATCCATGGCTGATTGCCATGCTCATGTCGGCTGACCTGTTCGCACTATAACTGGTTACCTTTTCATTTCGTGTACTCTTAGGAGCAGTTCCATGGCACTGAAGACTATCCTCCCTTTCTTTCTCGGATGTGCGCTTGTTATTAGTCCAATCGTATCAGATGCCGCTAACCGCAAACTGAAGCGTCCCGATCTCGCGAATCTGCAGCGTTTCGGCAAGTATGGCTGCTTGGTGACGGAAGAGCTTGTAGTCCGTCTGAGCCAGCGAAAGCTGCGTGCCGGAATGAAGGTGGCGGTGGTGAACGTTGAACGCGAACGCACCAAGATAATGAACGTGATTCATCGCAGTGCGGAGCGCGCGCGGGCCAAAGCTAATCGGATGAAGGATCTTGAGCATCTGGAAAGTGCGGAGCAGGCCTGTGCCCCCGGCGAAGAAAGCCCCCCTGATCCAACCGATGATCCGACAAACGATCCGGTTGATGAACCCACGAATGCTCCGGATCCAGGACCCGCACCCAAAGAACCGACTGCAACCCCAACTCCACAGCCGACCCCTGCAACGCCTCAAGGCTTTGCAAGCACCCTGCTTACTTTTGAAGTGGTTGGAGCGGACGATTCCTCAGGTGAACTGGAGCTTAGTTTTGATCAAGCGACGTACAACGCGGAGCTTGATACCGCCACGCTCCAGCTAAGCGCCCCTCAGGAGGTGCGTTCCGCGACGAATCAACTCCTCGGCACATTGCGCAACATTTCCCTGACAGCGGCGCGGAACCCGGCGCGGGTGGTCACGAGCTTCCAGTTCGATGTTGGCGCCCAGGATGTGATCGTGCGTGTCCGCTCTGGTCGAGTGGGTATCAACGCGATCGCCGAACCACAGGGACAGGCTCGTGCGACCTTCTTTGTACGGGATCAGAACATGAATGGCGTCAATCTGCAGATGCTTGATAACGGGATTTACCACCCATACTCGATGCTGGGCGCTGAAGAGCATGAATTTGGCCTGCTCCTTGGCGGTATTCAGATCAGTGCGGGCGGGCAGGGCTCGGCCACCCACAACGATCCGCCAAGTGGCTATAGAGCGGTGGGTACAGCCCTCGATGCGATTGGCGATCGCGCAGGTTTCTCCATTACTGCTGGAGATAGAGTCGTAGGGAGCATCTTGTTCCGCCTGCAAGCCCAATAGTGCCTTGCAGGCATGCCCTATGAGCGTTGGAGCTCCTTGGCAATGATAGATCGTTGAATTTGGTTGGTACCCTCCACAATCTGCAGCATCTTGGCTTCGCGCATCAGCCGCTCCACCTTGTACTCTCTTATATAGCCGGCTCCGCCTAGAAGCTGCACGGCGTCGGTGGTGATAGACATCGCCGCGTCTGTTGCCACACACTTGGCGATACTAGAAAGCAGCCTATTCTCAGCGCCCTTCGGCTCCTTATCGAGAGTACGGGCGGCCTTCTCTGTAACGGCGCGCGCTGCTTCGAGCTTCATCTTCATCTCTGCTAACATGAACTGGAGCCCCTGGAACTCAATCAATGCTTGACCGAACTGTTCTCGCTCCTTGAGGTGGGAGAGAGCGCTTGAAATCGCGGAGGCAGCCACGCCATTCGCAGCGGCAGCGATATTGATACGACCTCCAAACAGCCCTGTACGGGCCACGGTGTAGCCGCTTTCCTCGCTCCCCAGCAGCTGGGTCTTAGGGATCTTCAAACCGTCAAATCGGAGACTAGCGATAGGAGAAAGCTCGCATCCCATCTTCCTCTCCGGCTTCGAGATCTTCAATGCGCCGGATGCAATCGCTGGGGCAGTTTCCACTAGAAACGCTGCGATGTGTTGTGGACCATTTCCGGGAGATTTGGAGGCGAACACGATATACAGGTCGGCCCAACCGGCGCTCGTGATGTAACATTTTTCTCCGGTGATGCGGTAGAAATCCCCCTCGCGTTTCCACTCGGTCCGAAGATTGACCGCATCCGATCCGGCGGCAGGCTCAGTCAGGGCAAAAGCACCGAGCCACTCTCCCGATGCAAGTTTGGGAAGTACTGTAGCCCTCTGCTCCTTAGATCCGTGGGCGCGCACGAGCCCTGCGACCATCAGGTGCACTGAGAGGAAGATGGCCGGCCCTAAGTCAACCGAGGCTAACTCTTCAATGGCAATGCTTGCGGCCTCCGACCCTAGGCCAAGTCCTCCGAACTCCTCCTCGATTGTCAGGCCGCATAACCCGACATCCGCCAATGTAGAGAAGAGATCACGCGGCACCGTGTTGTAGTACTGTTCATCCTGATACTTTGGGATCTCGCCGGTTGCGACTCTTCGTACGGTGTCCCGCAGCTCATCGAGACTTACCTGAGGTGAGGTCATGGCGGTTCTCTCTCAATACATGGGGCAATCCGGATATCTCTTACCATTTTCTACTTCGATCATGCCAGCGCAGGGACTTATGGCTCAGAAGGCCGACGGCACGTCGAATCCGGAAGGACTATGGAGGAAAGTTTGGGCTCCGCACTGAGATCATTGCGTAGAAGCTGCACAGCGCTGCTCATGGCGGCGAGGTGCGTTTGTCCGGCCGCCCAAAGCTCTGCAAACTGGCACAGGTAGCGGCGTTCCTTCTCCCACACCTCGCTCGCCGATCTGCCGGGAGCGAGGGGGGCGAGGTGAAAGGGATTCGATTCATCAGCTTCGGCGAGCTGCTGCTCTCGTTTCTCTATCATCGCTGGAACATCTACCAGGAAGTCGAATTCATCAACCGCGATTAGGGAGAATCCGCGGCGCCACAGCGCCACATTGCGCTCCGTTTCCACGATGAACCAGAACGGAGTGCATGACGGGGGCAGGGTGAGCAGCCCGCGCTGCCACAGCGATTCCTCGAATATACGGGGGATCTCGGCTATTACTGCATGTGCAGGGATAGGGTGGGATTCGGTATACGGGGCAGGGTGCTGACTTGGATTAAAGCGGGCCGCTTGCACGCGATCGTGGCGCGACGGCTCAACTGGGATCAGCTGTTCAAATTTGTACATGAGATGCACGCAACACCTGCGTACCCCCGTTTCAGCCGATGAATCGCGTTAGGCACTTAGCCCACATGATTGGATGCGGAACGACGCAGGGGCACGGCGTGAAGAGTAGAGGCAAGAACCGGGCCTCCAGCTAAAACGTGCCTCGACTTTGCCCGCTGTAAAGCGCAATATCTGACCCAGCTGTTATCCTATGAACAAAAAGTCCTCGGGTCAGAAACCGCCGCTTCGGATTTGTCATCTTGCAGATGCCCATCTGGGATACCGCAAGTACAATCGACTTACCAAGGGCGGACTCAATCAGCGCGAGGTCGATGTGAACTTCGCCTTTCAAGAGTCGATTACTCGCATTATTGCCCTCAAGCCTGCGCTCGTGCTGGTTGCAGGGGATCTATTTCATGCTGTTCGCCCCTCGAATGCCACGCTCGCTTTCGCCTTTCGTGAGATACGACGGCTCGCTGAGCATAGCAAGGCTCCGGTAGTAATCATCGCCGGGAATCATGAAACGCCCCGCCGGATCGATAGCGGAAGCGCCCTTCAACTGTTGGAGGAGATCCCGGGGGTATACGTCGCCAAGGAGTGCAAGGAGCGCTTCGTCTTTGCGGAGGAGGGAGTAGCCGTACAGTGCATCCCGCACGCAGCGCTTACCCAGGAGCCGCGAGTACAGGTGCGCGCAGATGATCGAGTGCCCTGGAACATACTGGTCACGCATGCCCAGGTCGATGATAGTTGGGTCAGCGATTTCGGCGGAGTGAACTTCCCGTTAGGCTCCATCGTAGTGCATGAATGGGATTACATTGCGCTGGGGCATGTGCATATCTTTAAACAGATCGGCTTGAATGCAGCCTATTCCGGCGCCACCGAGCACACATCGCTGAACATCTGGGGCGAAGCTGATCGGAACAAAGGATTCCTCGAGGTTGCACTGCCCGGTCCGAAGATCAAGTTCCATGCGCTTACCTCTCCTCGGGAGGTAGTCGTACTTGAACGTATTGATGCAGGCGGACTCTCGCCGGAGAATTTGCTCTCTGCTATCGCCGATCGCATCGCAACAGCCCGTGGCGGGATCGAAGGGAAAATCGTGCGGCTCGAATTAGTGCGAGTTGATCGGGAGAGCTTCAAACACCTCGACCATAAGCAGCTGCGCGCACTTCGCGCCCCGGCCCTCCATTTCGCCCTCGATATCCACTATGCCGATCGCCCGGAGGTCGTAGTGCTTCCGGTAGGTCGGAAACGCAAACTCATTGAGGAGGTGCGCGAGCTCTTGCAGCAGTTTCCATTGCAGCACAGCTCGGCGGGAGATGTGGAAGGACTGATTTTAAAGTACTTGCGGCAGTTGGAGGGTGCTGATGAAGCTTCTGACACTCACGCTCCGTAATTTCCGGCAGCACCGGGAGTCGCACATCGCCTTTGGTGATGGAGTCACCGGGATCATCGGTCCTAATGGAGCAGGAAAGACCACTATCGTCGAAGCCCTGGCCTTTGCCCTCTTCGGCTCCAGGGCTCTGCGCGGAAAAGTGGAGGAGCTGAGGACTAGAGGCGCTCCTCGAGCCGCCGTGCCGACGGTGGAGTTGCGCTGTGAGCATGATCAAATGGTGCTGAGGATTGTGCGCACGACACAGGATGCGGAGCTCTACGTGGGCGGGGAGTCTTTGCCCGTGGTGTCGGGCAATCGGGATGTTACTCAACGCATATCGGCCCTTCTAGGAATGAGCTACGAGGAGTTCTTCGCCACGTATTTCACCGAACAGAACGGACTCGAGTTCTTGGCCTCTACAAAGGGGGCAGCCGACCGTGAGCGCTTTATCATTCGGATGATGGGCTATGATCGGCTGGAAAAGGTGCAAGAAGTATTACGAGCGGATCGGCGGGACAAGAGGCAGGAGCTGATCGGCAGAGAAGCAGCCCTGGGCAAGCGCGAGGAAATAGAGGATCGCGTGAGCAAGGAAGCAACGGAGTTGAAGGCCAAGGAGAGTAAACTCGCCGAGTTTTCAAGGATCTTGGAGCAGGCAGAGAAGGATGAGGTGCTAGCCAAGCGCGCCGTGGCTGAACTTGAGGAGTTGCGCGCGCGATATGTGGCAAGCAGGAAGGCGCTTGAAGCGCTTGAAACAAAGGAGGGTGAGATCAAGAAACGACGCGCGGCAATCGCCTCGCGCATCGAGGGACTGTGTCGAGACCAGCCGTATGGCGATGAGCACGCATTAGAAGCAAAGCACAACGCCGTCAGAGAGGAGCGCGAGAGAACGGCGGCCGCGCTGGAAGCGCTTGAAGCAAAATTAGCGTCCGAAGAGGAGCGAGTTCGGCATAACCTGGCAGAGCTGCATGGAAAGATCGAAGCGGCGTCACTGGAGGAACGGCGGCTGCGCGCCCAGGACAAAACCTTGGAATCACTGAAGGGGGAAACGCAGTGCCCAACCTGTCTGCAACCCTTGGCCAATGATGTGACCCATGTGCGGAGACATCTTGAGGAGCAGCTGCAGGAATTGCGGCAGCGGCGGGGCAGCTTCGAGCACTCGTTGCGAATGGTAGGGGAAGAGGGGCTGGCGGAGCTGCGGAGCGAGGTGAAGCGAGTCCGCGAGATGCTCAGCAGAAACGAGCAGGAGGACAGAACGCTCGAGCTGATGCGCTCGACCATGGGAGAGCTGTTATCCCAACAGCATGCGCTCGAAGGCGAGCAGTCGAGTATTCTCAACGAGAAGGAGGCGCTGCAGCGTGAACTCGCCCAGATTCCCTTTTCTGACTCGGAATATGAGATACGGCGTGCTGGGTTTGAGACAAAGCAGCGGCTCACCGAAGTAGCAAGACTTCAGCGGGTACGCGCGGAGGGGGAAGTCAATTCGTCGCAACGGCTTCTGCAGCGCAGCAAGGAGGAGCTCGAGAGGCACGATGCGTTGACCGCGGACATGCAGCAGCTTCGGACCGAGGTGCTGACCTACGAAGAGACCGATACGGTGCTTACCGAGGTGAGGCGTTCGCTGAGTGCAAGCCTACGCCCCCGCCTCGCCGCCTTGGCCAGTGAGTTTGTGGTCGAGTTGACGGACGGGCGTTATCATGAAATTCGGGTATCGGATGAGTATGCACCGCAGCTGGTCGAAGACGGCGAGCCGAAAGGGGTCATCAGCGGCGGAGAGGAAGATATCCTCAATCTTTGCATGCGCTTGGCGCTCTCCCAACTGATTGCGGATCGAGCGGGCCAGCAGTTTTCAATGTTAATATTGGACGAGGTCTTCGGTTCACTCGATGAGCATCGAAGATCGAACGTATTGCAGCTGCTCGAACGCCTTGCGTCCCGATTCCAGCAGATAGTCCTGATTACGCACTTCGATGACCTGAAGGAATCACTACAAAACCTGATGTACGTAGATTATGATGCTGCCTCGGGGCACGCGCTCGTTGGCGAAATCGAGGAAGAGTTTGGTGCTGTGGCCAATATCTAGGCAGATCGCAAGGTGCATATGTCGGAACAAACAATTTTTGCAAAGATTATTCGAAAGGAGATTCCCGCTGCGATCGTCTATGAGAACGAGCGCATTTTAGCGTTCAAGGATATCGCCCCGCAGGCACCGACCCATATTCTCGTTATTCCTAAGAAGGCGTTGGCCGATGTTGCTGCGGCAAAAGAGGACGATGCCGCCCTCCTAGGAGAGCTCCTTCTCAGCGCGGCTCATATCGCCAAGGAGCAGGGGCTTACAGATTATCGGATAGTGATTAACAACGGTGCCGAGGCAGGGCAGACGGTATTCCATTTGCATCTGCACCTGCTCGGAGGACGCCCGATGCGGTGGCCCCCCGGGTAGGTCAGCGTTCCGCTAGCGAGGTATGAAGGAGGAGTTATATGAACCAAGAGCCGATGGTGCGTCATTCAATTGATGATCGAGTTGCCAAAATCACGCTGAGCCGCCCGACCAGTCTGAACGCCTTGAACTCGCAGCTCTTGCGAGAACTCTCCGAGCACATAACGGTGCTTTCCACGAAGCGCGAGGTGGGGGCGATTGTGCTCACGGGAGACGGCGACCGCGCGTTTGTAGCGGGAGCAGATATTGCCGAGATGGAGCAAGCAGGACCGGCCGGAATCTCGCAGTATGTAGAGCTTGGTCAGGGGCTGATGCGTGCGATAGAAACCGTGGAAGTGCCGGTCATCGCTGCCGTGAATGGATTTGCATTGGGCGGCGGTCTCGAGTTGGCGTTGGCGTGCGACTTGATCATCGCTTCTAAGAAAGCGCGCTTGGGTCAGCCCGAAGTCAACCTCGGAATCATCCCGGGTTTTGGTGGAACCCAGCGGCTTATCCAACGTTGTGGTGTTGGGGCGGCCCGTTATCTTGTCTACACAGGGGAACTGCTATCCGCCGACGAAGGATTGAGAATCGGCTTAGTTGATCGGGTTGTCGAACCGGCAGAGCTTATGACCACGGCCTGCGGGATTGCCAAGGTAATCGCCTCGAAGGGACCGCTGGCAGTGCGTGAGGCCAAACGGGTCATCCGGCAGTCTCAGGAGATGGCGTTGCTGGGAGGCCTGCGATTGGAGGTGGAGAGTTTTGTCAAGCTCTTCGACACCAAGGATAGAGTCGAGGGGATGAAGGCATTTCTCGAAAAACGTGAGGCCAAGTTCGAGGGTCGATAGCACGGAATCACGCATCGACGGCATGGCGCATCACGCCACACACTGCTGGCTTTGCACCTGTGACATGCCGACGCCGCGCACAATGTAGCTCTTGATAAGCCCCAGGAAGCGTTCATGCCCGATGCTCGCGTAGGGGAAGAGCCTCCGCAGCTCCTCGAAATTCATCAGCCGAAAACAGTCGAGGAATGCCTCGACCGCTTGATCATCCGACTGGCGAGGAAACCAACCGAGCGGAAATCGTTTGACCAGTGTCGCCTGCAGGGTGCGAGGCAGGAACTGAAAGCCGGGGAATAAGAAGTGCGGTTCTATGGGGAATGATCGGGCCGGTGTTTGCACAAAAAACAGCCTCCCAATGCGCTGTACTTCACGCGCCATGCGAGCTTGATCCTCGAAGGATCCCACATGCTCAATTACGGAATTGGAGAACACAACGTCGAAGGAGCCATCCGGGAATTGCGGCATGGCGCGCGCATCCCCTACTACCGAGCTAAAGTTGGGCAAGCTTACCGGCTGGCGAGTTACGTTGACGAGGGTGACCTGTATGATGCGTGGATCAGTGTACCGCATATTGCGCCAGAAGCTCTCGGTGCCTCCAACGTCAAGGACTCGAACCGGCTTGGGCAGGTGCGCTACAAAGGATCGAAATGCGGAAAAACGCTTCCTTCGTAAATAGTTTGCCAGTGATTGAGGTTGCTGATTGTCAGCAAGTCGGCGCAAAATGCCCATGAGCCGCATGATACCCGACAATTATGGCTTTTGCGATCCGCTAAAAAGTGCGCTTGGATAGGGGGCGGCTGGTGTGAGCACTATAGATATTGTGAGGTTGCCGAGCCGTTAGCCGCCTTTAGAGGAGAACCGTTATGAGCTGGGAGGATGGATTCCACTTCGAGTTGCCGGATGAAACACGGGCAATCGCAGATGTGGCCAGAACCTTTGCACAAGGAAAGGTGTTGCCGGAGGCAGCGCGACTTGATCGGGAGCATGCGTTCCCGCAGGCGCTGGTTGACGAGATGGGCACACTCGGATTTATGGGAATGAGCTGCCCCGAGTTGTATGGGGGGACTGAGAGCTCCACCGTGGCTTACTGCATGGTAATAGAGGAGTTGGCAGCGGCGTGCGCGTCCACCTCCATTATCATGAGCGCTCACAATTCCTTGTGTGTCGCGCCGATCGCCAGCTTTGGCACAGAGGCGCAGAAGACCACCTATCTGCCGGGGTTGGCGTCGGGTGCCCAGCTGGGCTGCTTCGCTCTTTCTGAACCTGGGGTCGGCAGTGATGCGGCGAGTCTCAGCTGTTCAGTGCGCCGTGAGGGGGACAGTTATATCGTGCAGGGGGCCAAGAATTGGATAACCAACGGGCCGAAGGCTGATGTAGTTGTGCTCTTTGCCATGCAGGATGCGAGCAAGGGCTCCAAGGGGGTGAGTGCCTTTGTACATCCCCTTGACCTGCCGGGGGTCTCACGAGGGAAGGCTGAGGATAAGCTTGGGATTCGCGGGTCTCCCACCTGCGGATTGACCTATGACGGTGTGCGGCTCGGCAAAGAGCATCTCCTCGGCAACGAGGGAGACGGCTTCCGGATCGCCATGCAAACCCTGAACGGGGGGAGGCTGGGGGTGGCAGCGCAAGCCATTGGTATTGCCCGAGCAGCGCTACGGGATGCGCTTGCCTACGCACAGCAGCGGTGTACCTTCGGAAAACCGATATCCCAGCATCAAATGATTCAACATTACTTAGCTGAAATGATCACTCGAATCGATGCCGCACGCTACCTGACTCTCTCCGCAGCGCACCGCAAGGATCGCGGGGAAACCTACATTCGTGAAGCGGCCATGGCCAAGCTCTTTGCTTCAGAGGCCGCCAGTTACTGCGCCGATCGCGGACTGCAGATCCACGGAGGGTATGGTTACGTGACCGACTACCCGGCCGAGCGGCATCTTAGGGATGCGCGCATTACGGAGATATATGAGGGCACTAGTGAAATACAGCGCCTTGTTATCGCAGGGCAGCTTTTGAAGGAATGGCAGGGCTGAAGGGGAGGCGCCGTTAATCCGTAATTGTCTTGCCAGAGCGGCTCCTGCCCTTGGCAAAGCGCCCAAAAATGAATACATCGTCCTGCATCGTGGTCGCGCCATAAGCCGGAACTGGCCCGCAACTACCTGCGCGCTCCCCTGTCACGGACTGGGCCGCCTGCCATAGTGCGGCTAGATTTTTCCCCCGCCTCTAATTACAGTGTGCCTGAACCGCCCCAAGTGTTACATTCTGCGGGCGAGCATGTAGGAAAAACCACCGTGACAGCTTCAAAGAAGTCAGAATCGCAGCATGTTAATCATGCAGCTTTGCTTGAGGAATGGAAGAGATCCGTGTACTGCGGACAAAAGGAGCGCAAGGCACTCTTTGAGTCGATTAGTTTTAGGCCGCAACCCCCCCTTGCGCATGTGGATCCCTCCTTTGATCCGCTCAGCGCCCTCGGGTTTCCTGGACAGTATCCCTTTACCCGTGGCGTCCAGCCGTCTATGTACCGGGGACGCCTTTGGACCATGCGCCAATTTGCTGGTTTCGGTTCACCGGAAGATACAAACCGGCGCTTCAAGTATCTGCTGGAGCACGGGCAAACCGGTCTCTCCACCGCATTTGATATGCCGAGCCTCATGGGTTTTGACCCCGATCACCCAAAGTCGCAGGGTGAAGTAGGAAGGGAGGGGGTAAGTATCTGCTGCATCGATGACATGGATGCGCTTTTCTCTGGGATTGCGCTCGATCAGGTAACCACCTCAATGACTATCAATGCCTCGGCTACAGTAGCCATGGCTATGTATTTCGCCCTGGCTAAAAGACGCGGCATCCCACTTGCAAAGGTAGGCGGAACCATTCAGAACGATATGTTCAAGGAATTCATCGCCCAGAAGGAGTGGATCTGTCCCCCGGCGCCATCCGTGAAGCTTGCCTGTGACATTATCGAATACTGCGCCAGGGAAGCGCCGCGGTTTAACGGCATCAGCATCAGCGGCTACCATATCCGCGAAGCAGGGGCCACGGCAGTGCAAGAGCTGGCGTTCACGATCGCGGACGGATTGGGATATGTAGATCACTGCCTCTCCCGAGGTATGCAGATTGACGATTTTGCCCCTCGGCTATCGTTCTTCTTCGATGTGCACAATGACTTTTTCGAAGAGATCGCTAAGTTCCGCGCGGCTCGCCGGATGTGGGCGCGCTTGATGAAGGAGCGCTACGGCGCCAAGAGCGCAAAGTCCATGATGTTGCGCACACACGCACAGACTGCCGGTGTGAGCCTCACTGCGCAGCAGCCGCTGAACAATGTCGCGCGGGTAGCCATCCAGGCGCTTGCGGCCGTATTGGGCGGAGTACAATCGCTGCACACCAACTCGATGGATGAAACGCTCTCCTTGCCTACGGAGGAAGCGGCGAAGGTGGCGCTGAGGACCCAGCAGATTATCGCCGAGGAAACGGGTGTGGCGAATACCATCGATCCGCTCGGTGGTTCGTACTATCTGGAATCACTCACCGATCAGATTGAAGCCGAGGCGCTCGAGTATATTCGAAAGATTGACGAGCTCGGTGGCATGTTGCGAGCCGTAGAGCTCGGATTTCCGCAGAAGGAGATAGCTGAAGCGTCGTATCAGTTCCAAAAGCGGGTCGATGCCAAGGAGTTTTCCGTAGTGGGAGTGAATTGCTATCAGGACGAGGTGACTCAGAAGATCCCGACACTGCACATCGACCTGTCAATAGAGCGGACTCGCATAGAGCGCATTAAATCTTGGAAACAGTCTCGAAATGGGGCAGCGGTCAAGCGCTGGCTTTCCGAGCTAACGAGAGCCTGCGAAGAGCAGCACAATGTCATGCCGATTCTTGTCGATGCGGTGGCCGATGGGGTAACCCTTGGGGAAGTGTCGGACGTGTATCGTAGCGTGTACGGGGAGTACAGGGATCCGGGCACCATTTAGGAGCGGCGGGCTCAGGGGTGCAGTATCCGGACAGGGGAGATGTGAGGAGTTATGGGGCAGGAAACCAAGTCGCCGATTAGGGTGCTCATAGCGAAACCAGGGCTGGACGGTCATGACCGGGGGGCCAAGGTGGTGGCCAGAGCATTGCGTGATGCCGGAATGGAGGTGATCTATACCGGGCTGCATCAAACTCCTGAGATGATTGTGCGCAGCGCCATCCAGGAGGACGTGCAGTGTATCGGCCTCAGTATTCTGTCGGGGGCGCACATGACACTCTTCCCAGCGGTTTTGGAGCTTCTGAAAAAGGAGTCAGCTGAGGACGTCCTTGTATTCGGGGGAGGAATTATCCCTGAGGACGACGTGACAGCGCTCAAGAAGCAGGGGGTAAAGGAGATATTCCTCCCGGGAACTGCCACGCAAACCATAGTCGACTGGGTGCGGTGCAATGTGCCTCACCGTAGTTAGATCTGGTTTCTGGTGCCTTGGCCGTTCATTGCCCCGGAGTTTCTGACTGCCGCACGGAGGGTAGTTTCGAGAGGGACAGCCGTTGGAAAGGGTAGCGCTCTGAAAAAATGAGGTGGGTACTATGGCCAAGACCGATTCGAAGAAGGGGGGCTCAACTGTTGCGGTCATCGTCGCTATTATCATCGTCATTCTGGGGCTGCGGGCTTTGGTGGATCTACAGAGCAGGCGCGGCGGGACTTCGGCCAAAGAAGTGATTCAGGAACTTAGGCAGGATGGGAACTTTGACAGAGAGGCTCCGGAGGGAGCGAGTGATGGAAAGCGCAAGAGTTTGCTTCCGCTTTCCAAGGATGAGACGGACAAGCTCAGCCGGTCTGACAGAAAGGAATTAGATGCGTTACTTGACGATGTTGCGGAGTAGCCGAATACCACGATCAGCAGGCGGAAGCTGGAGCATGAGTGGACTTCATGAGGCTCGTACGCTTGCAGTGAAGACCGCCGGGGCGCTTGCACTGCTGCTGCTGCTACCGGGCTGTATTCTTGCACCGTTTATCCAGGCGATGTCAGAGGCGGGGGTCACCGAGGGTGATAGACAGCGGCTGCTTGCCAAAGATGTGCGAGAGTACCTGGAAGCGATGCGTTGGAATGATACCTCTACCGCAGTGCGTTTCTTGGATACTTCATTGCATGAGGATTTCATCGCAGAGGCACGCAAGAACAGGTCGCGGCAGAAGGTTGTTGATGGTTCGGTCGAGGGAGTGATTTGCGAGAATGAGTGCTTTGACGCTGAAGTCGTGACGATGGTGCGTGCCTATGAAGTGCCGTATTTTGTAGTCCGTGAGAAGCGGGAAAAGACCCGCTGGACCTTTCGCGTACGGAGTGGCTGGAAGATGGTAGAGCGTGCTCCGATTGAACCAGAACCTCCTTCGTCGAGGGTGGGAGGGTAATACTGCATGAGAGAGGGCGTACGGCCAGTAGGGGGAACCCCCAGACGGGCTTTTCCTACGGCAGATCACCGCATGGAGCGTTGATGTTTGTGGTTTGGCGTGTGCTTTTACTTTTGGCTTGGAGTCTGCTCAGCGGCTGCGGCTGGCTGGGCAGTAGTCCGCGCCCTGCCAATGGGTCTCAGCCCATGCTGCCGTTTCAGCTGACCATCCTTGATGATCACTTCGATGGAAACTACTTGGCGATTGAGGCTGACCTGGTCGCGCGGAGTCAGTGGGATGCCAATAAGGTAGTGCTGCAACTCCGGCAATTGAGGGGGGGCGAGGAGCTAAGCCGCAAGCACTACATCCTCTCCAAATTGGTAGCGGCGGAGTCCGTCAAGCGCATCGGCAGCGTGGTCGTTGTGCCGGCGGACTCAACCCACCGTATCGCGCTTTCCGAACCGTCCCAAGGGGCCACTGATTACGAATTGACTATTCTCTGGGGTGACGAGGCTCGTTCGGCTTTGCTGCATGATCCAAATCGCCCGCTGCTTGCATTTGAGGGACTTAAGGTCACCCGCGTGGTGCATGGATGCGAGTTTGACAGCCTGTGCCCGGTGGAGTTCGTGGTCGAGGGGCAGCTCATCAACCAGTCAAATGCGCCGATTGATCAAGCGCTTGTAACGGTCTCATGGGAGGTGCCCGTTGCATTCAAAGACACTTTTTCGCACAATCAAGTGGAGAATACGATTGAAGGGCTCGGGCTATACCCGAGTGACGAGCGAACGGTGCGTTTTTCATTGGCGGGGCGTTTTCCTAGGATCATTACCGAACAAGTGATGCCGGTAGTGAAGGCAGAACCTTTGATCAGGTAGGCATGCACGCCATGTTTGTTAGCTAGAAGTCATTTAGCGCCCCACCAGTTCACTGGTGTCAAAACGGACAGGGGCCGGCTCTTTGACTGCTGCGAGTGGTCACGACTGTTCTTTCCAACGTATAGAGATTTCTTGTGACTGACAAACTTAAGATTATTGACGAGTGTTGCGTCGACTCTGATCCAGCCAACGACCCTGCGATCGGTCAGAAGGGAAAACTTTTTATTAAGACCTATGGCTGTCAGATGAATGAGTATGACAGCACCAAGCTTGCAGCATTGCTTGAGCATACTCACGAGCTGACCACAGACCCACAGCATGCCGATTTAATTTTGGTGAATACCTGCAGTGTGCGCGATAAACCGGAACAGAAGCTCTACAGTCTGTTGGGAAGACTGCGCGAACTGAAGGAGCGTAAACCCCAGCTGATGATCGGGGTGGGAGGCTGTGTAGCGCAGCAGGAGGGAGAGCAGATCCTGAAGCGCAATGCCGGCGTAGATTTCGTGTTTGGCACGCACAATCTCTCTCTAGTGCCCTCTTTGGTCTCTCTGCGTACCCGGGGTGCGCCTCCTCAAGTTGCGGTGGATTACCGCGATGATTGGGAGGACCTGCCCCCTGGTTTCGGCACACCCAATCGTGTTTCGGTGTTCGTATCGATTAGCCGTGGCTGCAACAAGAATTGCACCTACTGTATCGTTCCAACGACTCGGGGGAGTGAGGTGTCACGGGGTCTCGAAGAGATACTGCGGGAGATCCGTTTGGCCGTACATCGCGGAGCCAAAGAGGTGACTCTTCTGGGACAGACGGTGAATTCATGGGGCCTTGATTTTACACCGCGCAGACGTTTCAGCGAGTTGATATATGCGGTGGCGGAAGTGCAAGGCCTGGAGCGCATTCGCTTTACAAGTCCGCATCCGCAAGAGGTGCGCAAGGATTTCATCGACTGCTTGGCGTCGACAGCAAAACTGTGTCGTCACCTGCACATGCCGTTGCAATCGGGGAGTGACAGGATTCTCCAAGCGATGAATCGCAATTACCGGATGCGCCGGTACTATGAGATCATCGATGCCGTTCGGCAACGGGTGCCGGAAGTTGCAATCACGACGGATCTGATTGTGGGATTTCCAGGAGAAACGCCGGAGGACTTCAATGCGACCCTCGATGCGATTGAGCGGGTACAGTTCGACAATAGTTTCTCTTTCATGTTTTCACCGCGTCCAGGGACCGCAGCTGCAGCAATGAAGGATGATGTGCCGTCGGAAGAGAAGTTGCGACGGCTACAAGTACTGCAAGATCTGCAGTTCGAGATCACGACCACAAAGCTCGGCGGCTGGATTGGCCGCTCTGTTGAGGTGCTGCTGGAGGGGCCGAGCGCGGACGAGGCGGGATTGCTGGCCGGGAGAACCACCCAGAACTGGATGGTGAACCTGATGGAGGCCGCTCCGAGCGGGGTGAAAGCGGGCGATCTGGTAAGCGTGCAGATAAAAGACAGGTCTCGCTTCACCTTGCGTGGTTCTTTGCAAGGAACAGCCAAGGGGGAGGCGGTAGACTTTAGTGCGGCGACAGCTTAAAATAGAAAAATACCTGTTCGCAGGCGCTTTGTTTTGGTCCACACCGCCAAGGAAACCCTATGGGTGATGAAACTGCTGTAGAGATGTTCGTGGGTGGACTAGTCCTTGATCCCAATACGCAGTCGCCCGTGGTCATTTTGAAGGATGAGAGCGGGGAGGTGTGTCTTCCGATTTGGATCGGCATAGCCGAGGCAACATCGATCGCCAGTGCCATTAAACAGATCAACATGCAGAGACCCCTGACGCACGATCTGATGTATGACATATTTGGCGAATTAGGGGTGCGAGTAGAGCGAGTGTTAATAACAGAGCTGCGTGAGTCCACCTATTTCGCGGAGCTCGTGCTCGCGCACGGAGATAAGGTGATGGTCGTAGACTCCCGACCGAGTGACGCGATAGCGATCGCGTTGAGAGCTTCTGCGCCGATTCTGGTGGCCCAACAGGTGCTCGATCAAGCCAAGGTCAAGGTGAATGTGGGTCCGCCGCCTGCGCAGGGGGAGGAAGATCAACCGCAGGGAGAACAGGGAGAAGGGCAGGCCGCTGACGCAATCCCCCAACAAGGTGGACAAGATTTCACCCAAGTGGACCGTGAGAAATGGAACGATCTCCTCGAGTCACTTGATCCCGATGATTTTAAATACAAGGTCTAACCCTATCCCGGACTGAGGGGCAGCTTTCTGAACAATTCTCTTTTCGTACGGGAATCCCGGCGCTATACTTCGCTGGCGCTAGTCTTTTGTTCTCTTCATTGTTTGTTCGGTAGACGCATTAGATGTCTTGTCTGGAAGCTTGTCGGTGCGAGCAGATTCCGCGCGGGGGCTTTCAGGCAAGGTATCGTAGTGAGAGTAAGGTTTAACCACTGACGCGGGTGCAAAGTTGATGGGGCTCTACAGGTGTGTCCATCGACTTCGCACCCTCGTCAGATTATGGGAGGTCTGAAGGCCCCCCTGATCGAGGTTTCACACGGCTGCCAACGTTCCTGACCCCCACCGAGGATGGCAGCCTCAACATGAGGAGAGTTGCACACGAGATGATGGTTCCAAATGACGGGCCCTTCTTCAAGGGCAACACCCTCAAGAGCGAGGCCAACTGACGAGCCACGATTGCTCGTCGGTAGGTCTAACCATTGTGGAGGGTCTACAATGTGGCGACACCGGGCGCGACGCAACATGACCCGGTGTTGTAGAGGTGTGGGTGTTGTGATGCACACCCACCAAGGCTGCCGCCCGTGGAGACCTCCATCCACGGGCGGCGGCGTTTTACTTCTTCCACTGTATCGAAGGATTCCCTTACTACGAGTACCTGCCGCACTTTTTAGACCTGCCGAGCTTTACAGCGCCACCCTGGCCTCCGTTACTCTAGAGACCCTTTTGGAAAAGGTTCTTTTGGAGAGTGCATTTGCGGCCAATTTCTGGTCTCGATTTTTGGAGGTAGTAATTAATCGCTCCTGTTCATCGCGGCTGCTCCCCTCTTTGGCAATGCCCCGCTCCACGAGTCTCGATATACGACGTTGTAACGCCTCGGCCACCCTGGTCGGTAGTCCATCGATGCGAGCGAACTGTTCACTGAGCATCGTGGGAGTCGCCAGGTGCAGGGTGCGCACTCCAAAAAAGAGGTTCATAAGGTTGCTCTCGAGATACACATCGGTGATGCGGGCAAGGGGGAAGCTGCCCCTTTCCCGAATGAAGATCCCGCGGGCTATCACGAAATGTCCATCTTCAATTCCGTAGTAGCAGGAGAGTCGGGCCAACTGCTCATAAATAAAGCGCAGTCCCCAGGCGGCCCAGAGGCCAACCACTAGGCCCTTGGCTGCGGCGATGGAAAGAGTCTTTAGTTCCCCATCCTCGATCCCCGGGAGTGTGAGGGCGGCAAGCACAGTGGCGCCGAGAGAGGCCGCGATCGCGAACGTGAGAACGATCCAGGTGCGCCGGAATCCAACTACCCAGGATATGGGATAGATGCTCGAAAGATTGACGTCCTTTGCCAGCAACTCCCGTGAAACGAATTTCCTGGTTCCCATAGCGTCACCTCACAAGTTATCTCGGATTGTCTATTCACGACGGGTTGCGACCACAGGGTTGGGGGGATACGGAGCTAGCTCTATAACCCCCGCGTCTGTTTAAGCCTCATGTAGCACCCATCGAGGCCCTTTAGTAAAAATTACTATATCAACAATACTTTCATAATTTGCAATCATTTTTTTATTAAAACGAAGATAAAAATACTCGTTCTAGTTAGAAATCATAAAGAAAATGGAATATATTGCTTGTAATGCCCTAGAATAATTATTCTACTGGCCTCAACAATGAGGAATATCATAAAGTCATTTGATTCCTTTTATGATTCTATGGTAAAAAGCCGCCCGATTTCTTTCTTTTCAGAAAATATGACTGATGTTGCTCTTGATGCAGTCGATAAGCGCATCCTGTATGAGCTCGATCTCAATTCGCGTCAGCCGGTCTCCGATCTAGCCCGAAAGCTGGGACTGAACAGGGACCGCATCGTCTACCGCATCAAGCAGATGCAGAAGCAGGGGGTTATTCGAGGATTCTCCACAATTATCAATCCGACGAAGCTTGGACTTTTCGTATTCAAGACCTATTTGCGACTTGAGCGGGATGAGAAGCGCATACAGGTCCTGGTGCGCCACCTTCGCGATCATCCGAAGGTGCATTGGCTGGCCGAGTGCGATGGCGCGTGGGACATAATGTTCTCGATCTACGCTGCCAACCCGTACGAGTTCCATAATTTGCAGCAGCAGGTGCTGCATCAGTTCGGTGACATCATTGCAGTAGTCAAGAGCTATGCGGTGATTGATGCATGGTGCTTCCGACGGGGGTACTTGATGGGAGTGAGCAGCGATCCGGTTCTGTTCGGAGGCGAACCGGCGGCGCATCAACTGGATTCTCTGGATCGGGCCATATTACGGATCCTCTCGACCGATTCGCGATCGACGAAAAAAGAGATCGCGGATCAGCTCAAGGTCAGCTCCATGCTTGTGAAGTATCGTATCGATCGGCTGGAGGATCTCGGCATCATATCCGGATACTCCCTCGATATTGATCTTGATTTGCTTGGCATCTCCTTTTTTAAAGCCCAACTGCATCTTGACGCCTATGACAGGAGCTCTGCGGAGCTGCTGCTGGAGTACTGCCGTTCGCACCCCGATATCACCTATCTCATTAGGCAGATCGGTGATTGTGCCCTTGAAATCGAGGTGGAGGCTTCAGGCTATCAACATTTCAGTCAGATCGTCGCTGACGTGCGACAACGGTTCTCCTCTATTATTCGCGAGGTTGATACCGTCTTGATTCGTTCGCACCAGTTTAAATGGGCCCCCTACTCCGATGATCGGATTGACATCCCCAGCACGAACGCCGAGGGCAGATCAAGGGGCAAAAAGGGCGCGACGCAGCATGGAATTGCTGCCGCGGGAAAGGAGGGGAGGGGCTAGTCGACCGGCACTTTTTCCCAGATAAGTGGACTGGTTGATGCAGTTTTCGGGCAAGAAGCTATTCAATTAATACTTGGAGCTCCCGCGATTAACCCAATCTCTGCCCCATCTATACCCCAGGCCGGGTAGGTAATGCCGGGGCCATTGACGCATCGGTCTGAGACGACTACAAACGAGGCTGCTCTTGACGTTGTAATAGCACCGTCGGAGCTGATAGTTGACTCTGTAGAAGCTCGAGGGAGAGATGACATCAAAAGAAATGCCGGCCCCCGTTGATGCCGCCCCCGATCAGGACGACGACCTTGATCGACGGAATGACGCTCTGCAGCGCGCCCTAGTGGAAGACCCGCTGGTTCGATTCGTGCAGAAGCGCTGGCGGGCACTCGCTGTTGTGGTGCTGTTCATCGCGGCAGGCATCTACGTGAGAAATGCGTTTGTTGAAACTCATGAGGCGGCGCTGCGGAGTTCCGGTGATCTGTTTGCAAAGATCCGCACAGAATACGGCTTGATCCAAGCTCAACGCGCGCAGCTGACCGAATTAGCAATGGATCAATCAGAAGAGGGTAAAAAGAAGCTCGAAGCGCAGCAGAATCAGATTAAGGATGCCGAAGCCGGCCTCGTAAACGCACTCGCAACCCTAAGCGATAGCAAGGAACCCTATGCGAGCGTCGCTCTGCTCTACAAGGCCCTTATGCAGGCGGAGCCCTCAACGGCAGCACCGTCTGAGAATCTTGCGCCGGACAACCCGAGACTGCTTCTAGTGGAACTGGCACTCCTATTAGAAGCAAAGCGTCTTCTTGACCATCCCGAGCAGCGCGCAGAGGGCCAGGCGAAGCTGCAAGAGCTTGCTCGAAGCGCGCGCTTTGTCCATGCGGTAGCCGCTATTTCATATGCACATGTTGCCGAAAGCAGCGAGGAACGGACTACTGCTCGCAACTTGCTTGACGGGGTTCGGGTCATGCACCCCGAACAGTCGGACCTGATTTCTGCCGAGCTTGATCGGTTGAACTCGTCCGGGGCGGATCAATAGTTTTAGGCGACCTGGCTAGTGTGCCCATAACCCGTGAGACCAGTGAGGGCAATTGCCTCTTCGGTGAGAGCAGGCGGTCGCGCAGCCGCTCCAACAAGCGCGCTAGCCCGGTAATGAGTTTGTCCAACAGGGTGATTCCGCGCCCCCTAGAGCGAATCGGTTTCAAAGTGGGCTTAGATGTTCCCGCGGACTGGGAGCGCTCCGACTTGCGATGAGTTGCCCGCAGCTCTGCGTGTTGCAGTGAGTGCTGCGCCAGATTGGGGAGCGGGTCTATGCCGCCTTTCTCGATCGGACGGCTGATATGCTGCTGGTCTTGTCTGGGGGGAAGCGACACTGAATCGAGTTCGGTGAGAGGGCGTTGCACTGCCGGTCCGTTGCCTGATTTCGGGCCGTTGGTTGTCATAGCATCGCCGAGGAGAACGGGTGTTAAAAACGCCTACCAATTCATTATACGCTCAATAAGCCAAGAAAATCCATGTAAGAAGTCAATCAACAGCCCCATGCCCTTACAGCAGGGTGCTTCGTTGAGGATCGCAGCTACCTGTTCGCACTATGGCAAGAGAGTGCTCGACCGTATTCGCTCAGTAAGCGTTTAAAGGCGCTGTACTTTTTGCCGGAGCGTAGACGCGCTCGCCCAACTTGCCGGCTATTGCAGTTAGGCATTAGAAGAATCAAGTTCACGCACGGAAAGCTTTACCTCGTGCAAAGCCTGCAGCACCTGTGCCCGATGCGCTGCATCGCGCACCTCTAAAAGAAAGGTAATGTCTACGTGTCCTGGGATATGGGAGAAGGAGCGATTGTGGAGCACCTCTAGTACATTGGCACCGCACTCGGCGATGATTCCAGAGATGGTATAAAGGGATCCGGGTCTGTCGGGGACTGAGACTACCGCGCGCAAGTGCCGCTGATGGTGGGCCATATCTCGTTCAATCAGCCGTGAAAGCACGTTCATATCAATGTTCCCGCCGCACGCCATCAACACGCATCTTTCCGGGAGCTGCGGAAACTTTCCTGCAAGCAGCGCCGCAAGTCCCGCCGCGGCAGCGCCTTCGATCACCGTTCGTTCAATCGACAGGTACTGCATGATGCCATCGGCGATTTCGGCCTCCGAAACGGCCACCAGCTGGTCGACGGAGGACTTAATTATCGGCTGGGTGATCTTCCCGACACGCTTTACGGCAATGCCGTCAGCGATGGTGGTCGGTTTAATCTTGGCGTGGCGATACTGACCCGGATGCGCCTTGACCTCAACGGCCCATTCAGACTGCACTCCGAGAATCTGCACCGAAGGCTTGAGCGCCTTGAGAGCGATTGCGATTCCCGAAATGAGGCCTCCTCCGCCGACCGGTACCACGATTGCTTCGAGTGCAGGGTACTGCTCCAAGATCTCCAAGGCGGCGGTCCCTTGCCCGGCAATGATCAGTGGATGGTCGAAAGCCGGAACGAACTGCATCTTGCGTTCCTCCGCCAGCTTGAGCGCCGCCTCATAGGCTTCGTCAAAGGTGGTGCCCTTTAGTATTACCTCAGCGCCAGTCTTCTCGGTTGCCTGTACCTTTACCAAGGGGGCGCTTGTCGGCATTACGATCAAGCAGGGGACTCGAAGCTGCGCAGCGTGATAACTGAGCGCCAGGGCATGGTTGCCGGCACTTGCCGCGCACACTCCGCGTGCATGCACATCTGCCTCAAGTGCTAGCAGAAAGTTGAGCGCGCCACGTTCCTTGAAAGACCCAGTGCGAAACTTGTGGTCCCATTTGCAGTAGATGGTCTTTCCCACAAGCTCGCTCAATCCTGCGGAGTAGGTGCATGGGGTCATGGGGAGTCGCGAGCGCACCCTGGTGAGCGCGGCCTGAACATCTGAAAGCTGGGGGAGGCTACTGAGATCTGCTGGTGGTGTGGTCATGGGGGAATGGTGTAGATGTGCGCGTATCGATAGCCTTGCCGTAGGATTGACCACCCAAAGTCATCGACTGCTCGTCTTGGCTATAAGTAGCGTACGCCGACTGGTAGCGTAAAAGATGGGCGGCTGTGTACTAATAGTTTGCTAAATAGCGTAATGGAACAAGAGTAATTTTATGCGGAGGGACCATGCTCCCAAAGACGGTAACCATTCGTGAACTTGGCCCCCGGGAGGGCTTTCAACTGCTGCCACATACCGTTTCCACGGCGGATAAGCTGCGCCTGATTGAGCTACTCGTGCGCACCGGGGTTCCTGAGATAGAGGTGGTGTCGTTTGTGCGTCCGGACCGCGTCCCCCAAATGGCAGATGCCGAGGAAATAGTGACGCAGCTCCCGGACCTGGGGAGCAGCACCATTTTCACAGGACTGTATCTGAATCCAAAGGGGTTCCAGCGTTCGCTCCAGTCGAAGCGCCTGCTCACTCGTGGGTGGATAGCGTCTGCCGTCAGTGAAAGCTTCCTCCGATCGAACGCCAACATCACCTTTCAGGAGGAGGAGTCTCGTATTCGGGAGTGGGTTGCGCTGTTTCAGACAAGCGGCGTGGGACTGCACGGGCTCCTCCTTTCGACGGCGTTCGGGTGCGCCATAGAGGGGCCCATTAGTGTTGCGCAGGCGCTGGGCAGACTCTCCAGACTCCTCGACCAAGTGCAGGCTGCAGGTGATCTGCCATCCGAGATCTGTTTGGCCGATACCGTCGGGTTAGGTGATCCAGAGCAGGTACGCTCGCTCATCCAAGGGGTGCGTACACTTTCTCCTGCCGCTCGCATTACGCTGCACCTGCATGATACGAGAGGCACCGGGATGGCCAATGTGTATGCGGGCCTCCTAGAAGGGGTGGACTGTTTCGAGTGTTCGGTGGGTGGAGTTGGTGGCTGCCCCTTCACCCCCGGTGCTGCCGGAAATGTCCCAACCGAGGACGTTGCGTACCTGTGTGAACGGCTTGGAATAGCAACAGGGGTAGACCTTCGCGCATATAGTGAGGCAGCGCGCTTCGTTGAAACCCTTGCGCAACATCCGCTCCCTGGGCGATTCTATAAGAGTCGGTAGATATGCCGGTTCGGCCAGCACAGCGGCGCAGAGGGATCTTGAAAGCCGATCCGTGCGTGGTTAAATGCTAGAGCATGAAGCAATTTTATGTCCCATATTCGGGTAAGCGACCGGCGGCCCTAAGCATCAACGGGCATCGTTTGCTTATTCTGGCAAGTGATCCGACCATTATGGAGGGAGAACTTGAGGTGTTCGGCGCAGATCATGTGAAGCGCATCGATGGTGGCGCCTCAAAGCAGGAGGAATCGAAGTTAATAGAACGGCTCTCCCGCGATGCCAAGGCGGGGGTCGTGATTGCACCTGCCGATATCGGATTGTCGGAGCTTTTGAGAAACCTGGAGCATGAGCTCCCTTGGCTGCAGTGATAAGTAATGCAACGCCTACTGCGCACGAGGGATGTCCTAGCAGAGCCAAGGTCTGCGGGGTGCGGTGTGCGTTGCGCAATTCTGATACTCCTGATTGTAATTTTGGTTGGCTGTGAGAGTGCGGGCAGAGGCCGGCCACTGGGCGTAGTGCGACTCGGTCCCTGGCAGGAATTTGAGTCCATGCCAGAAGGGGATCGCGAACTGTCGGCTCTACGGTTGCTGGTGCATAAGGATGCCCGCGGTTTGGCGGTGATGAGCCTGCTGTGCACTGTAGATCTGTCACCCCTTTCCAAGAGGGCGTTGGCCGGCTCGGAGCAGTGGCATTCACCACTCTCCGGCGCAGCCTATGATCTCTCAGGAAGGGTTATCTCCGGTCCAGCAAAGCATCCATTACCCTACTATGAACTGTTTGTAGACAAGGGTCCGCCCGGGGCGCCGCTGACCCTTTATGCCTATGTTGGGCGAATCAAGGATCCCGAGTGGCGGTTAACAGGCAAACCTTGAGGGAGGCTCTCTCGGTCCGTTGCTTTACAATTCCGCATATTCAAAGGGCGGAATACATGCAAAGATGCGCTCGTTTCCCGTACAGACGCTCTCGTAGTAGATTCGCATGTCCCTGGCCCCACCAACCTCCATCCAGCCCGATACTATCCTGGTAGCAGGCGATCACAGCAGTGTGCCCTGCGAACTCATGACGAAACTAGGCTACAGAGTGATCATTCCTGATCAAGGGAACACCATTGCCGCCATCGTACAGCGCGAGTTGGTTGATCTGATCCTCGTAGCGGGCAGCGATCGCGCGGAGAGCGAAGCACTCCTTGATTTTTTTCGCAGCACCGACAGAACCCGAGAGGTTCCGTGCCTAGTGACTGTACGATCGGCGACTGATGAGGTGGATTTTCAGAAGATGAACCGTGTCGCCACGATTCTGATCCCATTTCGGGCAGGACTATTTGCCGGGCGTGTGGCTACTCAGCTGCGGCTTCGAAAAATTGCGGGAGCCGAGGATCAGGACGCTTCATTGGCGGAGATGAACGCCTCACTTCGCGATCTCACGCAGCGTTTCACCCGGGAGCGTGACGAGGCAAAGAAGATTCAGCAAAGTCTCTTGCCGAAAAAACTGCCGACGGATGCGCGCTTCGAGATTGCAGCTGCCTACGAGCCGCTCGAAGAGGTTGGCGGAGATTGGTACTACGTGAGCCTTCTTCCGGACGGTACGGTGGGCTTGTATGTGGCCGATGTAACCGGACATGGCCTGGCAGCGGCGTTCATCTGCACGATGACAAAGCTGGCCATTGGCGCCTGCAATGAACCGAAGCCGGCTGCGGGGATGACCTGCATCAATCGTCTGCTGGCGCAGCACATTCCAGAGGGACGCTTTATAACTATGGGTTATGTACGGTATGCCCCTGATACCGGAACACTGGCCCATTCCCGCGCGGGGCATCCTCCTGCCCTCGTGCTGCATGCAGCGGATGGGCAGGTACGTCAACTCCTCTCAGGAGGGCTTCCCCTTGGATTCCTTGAGGACGCTCCTTATGATGAGGATGTCGAGCAGCTGCAGGTCGGTGACGCGGTGCTCTTGTACACGGATGGGGTCACTGAAGCCATGAACCGGAAAGGTGAGCAATTCGGCTTGGATCGCCTCGGTGCTGCACTGCGCGAAGGCTGTAAGCTGGGCGACGCGGGAGATGCATTGCGCCACATATTCAAGAGTTTCAACGGATTTCGGGACGGGCGGCTACTTAAAGACGATGTGACGATCGTGCTCCTGCGGAGAAAAGGGTAGCTGACGATCCTTGGCCCCGGCCCCCGTCACATCCAAAAGTTCGATTAGGAGAGGGAGGTATCGCTCTTTTTTCCAGGCAGCCAGAGATACTCGATTGCCCCCTGTGCATGAGCCGCATGTCGTGCCATGGCAAACAGCAGGTCGCTCGCTCGATTGATGAACTGCAGTAGTTCTGCTGGCAATGGCTCGATGCGGTGCAAGGTAAGTACTGATCGCTCGGCCCTGCGGCAGATCGTTCGGGCAATATGGAGCCGCGAATTGATTTCGTCTCCGCCGGGGAGCACGAAGGATTGCAGGACAGGAAGCCCGTTTACCAACTCGTCAATCCAGTGTTCCAACCGTGTGATATCCCCCGTACTCAGGGAGGGCAGACTTGCGTGGCTCTGTCCAGGGGGTGCAGCGAGGATTGCACCCACGTCGAATATGCGCTGCTGCAGAAACTCCAGTTTCTCATCGAGCCCTTGCACGGGTGTGGTTCGCAAGGCCGTGCGCACAGAGCCGATGGCGGCGTTGAGTTCATCCAAATCGCCATATGCGGTTACGCGCGGAGATTCCTTATGTACCCGCACATTGCCGAGCAACCCCGTGCTGCCGTCGTCCCCGGTTCTAGTGTAAATTCTCGAGATTTTCACCATCAGAATTCTGTCCCCATCAGAACACGCTGATCTGCCCAGCCGCCATGGCTTAATTCCCCAACAGATCTTCAATCTCTGAAAATTTGCGGTCAGAGCTGGTGGCCGCGCCCTCTTTCCTGCTCGTGCCAGGTTTTTGCTCAGGAGGACCTTTCGCTCTAGCCTTGCCGACCGGTTCGCTTGTGGAGAGCAATCGATGTACCTCTTGCTCGGCAGAACGGTCCTCCGATGGCTGGGTGTGACTTAGAGATGGCGCATCAGGCTCCTGACGGCCCAATCCCAGATAGGGGCCGAGTAAAAGGATCAGCAAAAAGACGGCCACGGCGACCAGGCAAGCGCGGCGAATAGGAGACGGTGCTGTACTCACTTTTGCGGCTCCGAAGTATCTGATGTAGTTCGATTCTCTCGAAGGTGGGCGAGCATATTTGTGAACTCTTGCCCGATGAGATACGAGCAGCGCTCCTCAAGGATTGCCCCCCATCGTTCTTCGAACTGTTTGACCATCGTGGCAAGAGTGCTGCGTAAGAGACTCTGGTCAAGGCTGTCCACTCGAATGCGCAGCTCCCGATCGGATGAAATCTCGAGTGGCAGCGCCTTCTCTTTAATCAAGGCTAATACGGCCTGATCAGGGAGGCAGCTGATGCGTTGAAAGCTCTTGAATCGTAATCGAGGGCGGAGGCGACGCTGTCGGGCTCATAGGGGTACTTCCGTTTTATGCATAAGAATAAACCGCGTGTATGCTCAGCCGCTGCGCAGCCCGCGGCCCCCGGTCGCCACAGGGAGCGTTTCTCCTCTACGACGAAACATCAGAGGCCATGGTCTTTCTCCCAACTATACTTTGAGAGACGACCTGCAGCAATTCTTGCGGCTCGCCGAGCAGGGTGGCCGCCTGTGCAGGGTCTCCGGCTGCCACATCTAGGGCCCGCTGCCTTGCAACGTCCCGCAATCTCGTCACCCCCTCCTCAAGAGATTCGAGGCGGTCGTTGGAGGCATCAATCTGCAATTGACGAGCGCTATCGGCGAGCACCTGAGAGGTGCCTGGGGCTGCGTTTGCCATGTCCCGAAGTGGCAGCTGATCCAACATGTGTTCCTGAATGAGCGATACCTCTTCCATATCGGCCAGCTCATAGAGCTGCGCCACGACATTCTCGAGTTGGCGCAAATTTCCGGGCCACTGAAGGGCAAACATCTTGCGATAGGAAACCGGGGTGAATCCCGTCACACGCGAACGATACGGACGCAGCCGTTCGATCTTAGCCATGCCGAAGGCAATCGCTGCCCCGATATCAAGAGGACGGCGCACCAGGGGAGCAAGTTCAAGCTGCACTCGTTCCAGTCTGTAGGCAAAATCGTCGCGTAACACTTCGCGCTGCATCATCTCCTGTAATGGTCGATTCGTTGCGAATACAAATCGCACATCGGCACGAATCGATTCCGCACTGCCCACTCTCCGATATACTTTGTTCTCTATGAAAGTAATCAGCTTCCCTTGCAGGTCCTTATCGATGCTCTGTAATTCGTCGATAAATAGAGTTCCTCCTTCGGCGGATTTGACCAGCCCCCATTTATCAACGGCTCCGGTATAGGCACCAGCCACTGCTCCGAAGAGCTCAGCCTGAATCAGCTCAGAGGAGGAGAAATCACGAGGGGTCATGCTGATGAATTTTCCACTGCGACCGGAGCGTTGGTGGACCGCGAGCGCTAGGTTTGTTTTTCCGGTGCCTGTAGCGCCTGCAATCAACGGATTCTCATTTGTATAGCTGGCGTAGCGGGGGAGCCAGCGCATCCATAAGGTGCGGCTCGCCGGGTCAGCCATGCTTTGGACCCATCCGCTGGTGCCAAGGGGGGGAAGCGGAGGGACTCCGCGTAAACGCCGTTCAATCTCCTCCCCAGCCAGTGCCAGCAGATTGTGCAGCTGGGCAGGCAGACCGGCGGCGCTGGGCATCGCAGGAGGTGGAAGTACTAAAAACGTGTCAACGAGCCCGGTCGCCTCCAGCGCGCCCTCCTCAAACAGCAGATCACCGCCATAAAGGAGCGTCTCGCTGGCAAGCAGCGCCACTGCCACATAGGGCAGGATGCTGTCGCGTTCACGGATGCGCTGCAGCATCTCGCGGGTGCGGGCGCAGTCTCGTTCATTGAAGCTGCGTCCGATCTCTATGAGTACGAGATGGGGGCGGTGTGTAAGACACAGCGAGAGCAGATCTGCGGTGCGACCACTATGCAAAGTCAGCTGCCCCACCTGTGGGCCAAATGCAGCAACAATGCGTCGACTGAATTCATCGCTCCCTGCAACAACAATATTGAGGTGCAGCTTGCTCTTCACGGCGCATCTCCTGTTGAACGAGATGAGAGCGCGCGCAGCGATCTCACCGAACAGCCTAGTGTCGCAGCAGCGATCCGCTCGTTCGCATTGTTCGATGCAAGCGCGAGCAGCGCTGCTTCTGGAGAGAGGTCCAGGGATTCGGGATTGACGGACTCGCCCAGCGTTTCCTTGGCTTGTTTGACCGCTTCGATGAAAGAGGAGGAGAACTGAGGAAGCCAGGAGGCGGTGAAGATCACGTTGCGCAGCTCGCGCACGTTGCCGGGCCAGGGCATCTGTAACAGCGCCTTAAGGTCGGCGGCAGGAATCGGTTTAGCCTTTATTTTTTGCAGCTGGGCGGCTTCACGCACAAATCGCTGTGCAAGCGCCGGGATATCTTCTGGGCGATCGGCAAGTGCGAGTAACGATAGGCGATCGGCGCCGAGCGCGGCAGCCCAAGCCTTAGCGACTCTGCCATCTTGAGTAGTGGCAATGATGCGGCAGGGTGGGCACAACATGCGATGCTGTTGCGCTAAGAACTCGAAAAGCTCTTTATCGTCGTCAATATGCTCGATAATGATGTCCACTCCGCAAGAGATCAGCCGCTGTCCCTTGGTGTAGAAGGTGGCTGGAATGATCCGTTCCAGTGCCCCCAGATAAAAACGGTAATCGACGATCTTGGTGGTTGCAGGGCTTGAACGATTGGCCACCAAGGCTGTTGCGAGTACGCTTCGGCCGCTCCCCGTTGGGCCGTCAATGATAACAATGGGGGCATTTCGCGCGATCAGCGATTCTGCGTGAGCCAGCAGAGTCTGGGATCGTCGATCGGCGGCAACGAGATCGGAGAGGCCAATGAAAGGCTGTGGTTGTGGCGGCTGCAGGTTGGCCTCGCTGTTCAGCGATTCGATCTCCCTGACCAGGGCTTGCAGCGCCTGTGGTTGGTCGATTTCGAAATAGTTGCGTGCACCAAGACGCATCGCCTCTACCGCAACCGAAATGCTGGGCTCATCAGTGAGGAAGAAACACATGGGCCGTTCCTCGGGGGGGAGGTCGTGCAGCTGTCCAAGGACATCCAAGCCAGTACCGTGATCGCCAAGCAGATAGTCCAATACTAAGACCGCTGGATTCATCTCCTTGATGCGTCTCTCGATGTGGGGTCCCGTCTCGATTCGAGACGACGTTATATTGCGTCCGGCAAGCAGTCGCTCTAAGTGGTCAGCAACCCTTTTTTTTGTCTGCTCCCGTTCATTCAGGAGTATAGCGACTATCTGGCGCATCAAATTCAGTAGTACGGTGTAGCCGGTCAGGCTCTCATTTGAGACCCACCAAACCGGGGACAACATGTTGCTCTGACACTACTTCTTCTCCTGCTCGCGGTCCATAATTGTTGTATGGGCTGCAATCTGCGGAGGGCAGAGACCCGGTTCCTTTGATAGGACGACAAGAGTGTGAGGATCGATGGCAAATTCATGGCACGTTGGGAGCGGTAAGAAGGGATACACACTATGAGAGATATTTTGATTGTAGAGGATGGGCAGCAGGAGCGCGAGCGATTGCGCGATGTGCTGCAGAAAACCGGTTACAGCGTTACCGCCTGCGAAGCGGTAGGAATGGCGGAAGAGGAACTAAGGAAGGATAAATTTCGATTGGCCATACTCGATATTGGCCTGTCTGACAAATCGGGATCTCACCTGTTCAATACGATGAAGAGGTTAGGCCGGGTGGAGTTCGTGATCATATTCACCGGAAATCCCTCGCCACATCTTCGACAACGACTGCTTGATGAGGGTGCAGCCGACTACATCGTGAAGGGCTCCCCGCAAGCACAAAGCCAGAGCATTGTGCAGCGCATTAGAGAGCTGATTGGAGATCCTCAGCAGCAGCAACAGGGGCGCGCAGGTATTGAGTTAGCTGAGTTTCTCTCGCGCTACGTGCAGCAGTCCTCGCGCAGTCTTTTCCTCGATGATGCTGAGCAGCTGCCGGTGTGCAAGAGCTGCGGAACAAGCAACTACATAGTGGCATTCGATCGTGAGCCGCAGGTACCGCCACATATCAGGGGCGTCGTGGTGTGTGCTGGGTGTGATCAGGTGATGGATCCGGAGATTTCATGATGTTTCTTGGGGAAAGGTTTGCGCTTTGACCGCGCTGCAGGATGCGGCGAGCTTCCATGGACCAGCCTACATGATGCCCGAATACCAGGCAGATCTTTTCCATCGTAGGATAATCGTTCCGCAGATATTCCTGTTCGTTTTTCTCCTCTTCTCCGGCGTTGTGCTTTCCGAGGCGGCACCACAGACGGTGCAAAGATTGAGCGCGGTGGCCTTTTTGCTGGCAGTCTCTTTGCTTGTGCGCCGCTACCTCCCGGTCTGCTCCATTCGCATCCTTGAAGTGACGATAGCGGCTCTGATGCTGCTGTTGTGGATGTTTGCGCTGCTTTTTCTGCCCGATAGCATCGAAGCGTTCCACCTGCCCTTAGGGCTGCTGGTGCTGACCGTGTTCATCACAGCGCCTCCACTGCCGCGTGTTGCGGCAGTGCGGCTTGTGGCTTTTATACTCCTGAGTGTGGTGTGCTTGCCCATGGTAAGGCTTGCCCTTGAGCGGGACGCAACGTACGGCCCGGCCGCATATGCGCTCGTCTTCCTGCCGTGTGTGGCCCTTCTATTGCGGTCCTTTCTGGCGATTGATGAGCTGCCGGCAGGGCGCACGCGGCCGCAGCTCAGGGAGACGGCTTCCAGCGAGCGCAGCATGCCGCTGGCCGAGCTGGAGATAGAAGTAAGCGCAGCACTGCATCGGGTCACGGCCAAGCGCCTGGCGCTGCAAGCCCTGGTGATTCTCTCTGGCACCTATTTTTTTCTATTGCTGGTGGCTGCTCTTGTAGTGATAGCGGGCCATGGGAACCCGCTGCTTCTGATAGTTGTTCCCACTGCCTGGTGTTCCAGCATGCTGCTCATCGAACGCGGAGCCCCGAGATTTCTGCGCACGATGTTAGTGCTGTCAGCGCTCATGCTGCTTGGCGTTGCCGGAGTGATGGTACATTTGTCTGCCTATAGCCCCTGGATGATGGTGCTCGGCGGATCGTTCGTGACGTTAGGTATCGCAGCTCTGCCATTCTCAATCGGTGTCGCGCTTGTCCACGCCACGATAGCCCTTATTGCCGTCTGCAGCATGGGACTCTCCTCAGGGGTTGAGGCCACGGTGCTCGCTATGAGCCTGTTTGCATGCACAGGAGCAGCGCTTTTGGGGCTCTTGCTGGGCACATTTTTGAGGCATGAGCTGCTGGCCCGATCGCTGCAAACGATGCTGCAGCGCACGGCTGCCGTTGCCGAAGACGAGCGAGAAGTTGCGCGCATGTTTGCGGCCATAGCCGGGCTGCTGAGTCATGCCGGATCGGCGGTAATGATAGATGCGCAGTTCCATGTGCAGATTATCACGGGAGCGCAGGAGAGAACGGCTGACACGGACATCGTATTCGGTCGGGCGCTTCGCTCGAAGCTCAGCACCCTGACCTCACGTGAAAGTGTATTGACCAGTGTACAAGTGGGGGAGCAGTTCACCACGGCATTCCTCAGCTGGTTCGGTTATGTTCCTGAACGTATGTTTTGTTGTCGCATCGAGGGACCTCCGGGACAGCGTGCCAATGACAGTTGGCTTGTTGTGCCGATCAAGCGGTACTTACCTGGCCGCATCGGCCGGCGCATTGAACGGACGCTGATCGACCTCTCCGTGACACTGCATACGGCGCTCATGGCTTCCCGTAGCGGACAACGTTCGTCAGAGACCATCCAATTGCTAGAGAGTTTATTGAGGGAGCGGGACAGCGAATTAGGGCGGCTCGTGCATACCATCAACAATACGGTGCAAGAGGTGTTGGTGTGGTATGAGGGGCTGCCTGTAGATGCGCAGCCCATGTTTCAGGAAACTCGTCGTGCCCTTTCGGCGCTCGCAATGAGCGCCTCAGATCTGAGAATGGAGCGGGAAGCGCTCACCATGAGCCTTCCCACGAGCAGTGAAAGCGTAGGAGTAATCGCGCTGCTGGAGATGCTGCGGGATTATGCGGATTTTGTTCTGAAAAAGAACAAGGGCATCTTGCGCATCGATATCGTCGACCAACACGCCCCCGATTCTTCTGTTCGCTTCGCCGGAGAAACGTATCTGCATCTTGCACTGCGGATGGTGCTTAGAGCACTGACCCGCAGTCTGAAGCCCGGCGGTACGATCAGCCTGCAGGTGCAGTCTTCAGGAAAGCAGGTGGCATTCATTTGGAATGCTGAATTAGAGCCCGGCACCGTCGAGCTATGGCCTGACAGGTCACAGGGTGACAACAGCGTCACGGAATGGATGCAGCAGCTTTTTGTGCTCACCGGGGGTGTCTGCGACGTGGCGATAGATCAAGAGCAGCATCTTGCGACGGTGCGCATGGAGCTGGAACGCATGTCACTCGCTTCTGTGCCTTCTCAGGCTCTGGGGGAGCAATGGGCCCTGTTTGTGGATGATGCGGCGCAGGTCACAAACTTTTATGGCAAGGTCGCCGCTGCCCTTGCATTGAGGCATCAGACCGCCCCTTCCATAGCGGAGGCGCATCGAATCATGAAACAGCAGGGGCCGCCGCATCTCTTGGTTACCGATGTCCAGCTGACCGATGGAAGCGGGATAGAACTGGTCCGCGCATTGCGGCAGAGCGGGAACGTGGCAACTCGTATAATCGTTGTCAGCGGCGAATCCCGCGATCAGATCGAAAGTGCGGTACGCGGACTCAAAGTAGAAATGGTGTTGACGAAGCCGGTCAGTCGAGCAACTTTGTTTGATCAGATTCGGCGTATTCTCACCCCGCAGTAGTGAACGACGGAAGAGGTGCTGGCTGGAGATACTGTGATGAAAGAACATCGCCTGGCAAAACACGACACTGTTCAGTCGACACAGCTGCAAGTGCAATGGTTGAGTGAACTGGGCGAGTATTTTCTGGCCGCCATGGAGAGAGCCATGCGCAGGGCTTTTGACCGCGAGAGGGAGCTGCTGACCAAGGCGCTCCAGCAGGAGCTGCGGGATAGTGGGGATGTCACGCAACTGGGGAGATCTGTTGCATCCTTAGAGGATGATCAACAATGGATTGGGATTGAGTCGCTTTCGCGATTACGCGGATTGGTGGGTGGGCGCTTCCAGCAGTTGAAGGCGCGCTGGGTAGACGCGGGTCTGCCGTTAAGAGCGCATAGGGGCGACCGCACCGGCAAGGTGCAAATTGACCGCGATGCGTGGCTGGAGCTGGCCGCCTGGATCGAGCGGCAAGGGTACGAGGCAAGACTTGCCGCGGATGGTTCGGAGTACCTCTTCGAAGTGCGTGAAATCTCGAAAGCGTAGTGCAGGTGGCGGGGCCACAGGAAGCCCGCGCTACGCGAGCCGCAGGCGAAGGGTGGAGCGGCGGAACAAGAGCCATCGATGGCGCTTGCTCAGTGCATCTCCAGGCTTCGCTAACCATTCCAAACACCCTCTTCTGCGAGGGGTTCGGCTGCATGCAATCTTGTGGCGCGGGGCACCCCCCGCCACGCATCGAATGCTGTTTTAGCTGTCATGGCGGATATATTTAAGTGCCGCTAATGCGCTTCCTCGGATTGGGCATCGGTCGTTATGTATTTGAATTGTTTTAACATTTCCCGTTTAGCTGATTCGCAAACCCGCCCACGTCGCGGTCGAATGGCACCGCCAGGTAATCAAATTTATGGAGTCATCTGTTATAGTTAACAAACGTGTGCGCCGATATACACGTTAACGTCTGAAAGAGTCGTACGATCGCTTTGCAGGGCGGGTTGCCTAGACGATACGGTCCAGACGGAACTGACATTCGGCTGTCAGCGTGATCCCCGCAGGGGTTCACGCAATGTGGGAGGCGGCGTGAGTACAGGCTGCCTGTTAGAGAAATTGAAGGGAGCTCAACACTCCATGGAAGGTATGATCGGCGCGGGAACGATGTAACATGTTGGTGCCACGGGCAGAGCAACACAATTTGGGGGCGACAGAGGTGCAGGACGAGACAGGCCTAGTGCCTGCGGCGATAACCGATACGGGGTGTGAACGGGACCTGAATGAAGATCGCTATGCGGTGATCGAGTGCCCCTCCGGTCTGGCCTGGCTTGTGTGTGACGGTATGGGGGGAACGGCAGGGGGAGAGCTTGCCGCGCAACTTGCGATCGATGCTATTAGAAGGGATCTCGAGAATCTACCGGCACGGCTGCCAGAACAGGCATTCCGCGACGCCGTGCGAGAGGCGAATCGAATCATCGTATTGAGGAGGCAGAATCAGGCCTTCAGCGGCATGGGCACTACCATAGTGGGGGCGCTCTTTCAGGGACCGCAGGTGATAATCGCCAATGCAGGAGACTCCAGGGCCTATCTCGTGCGCAACGGCGCGATTCAACAGCTCACCACTGACCACACCTACGTGCAGGAGCTGGTCGATCGAGGGCAGGTGCGTGCTGAAGACGCATTGGCCCATCCACAGGCGCATATCCTGACGAAGTGCATCGGTTCGGAACCTTCACTTGAAGTTGAGATTCACAAGTACTGGCTGTGGGACGAGGGCGCCGGTGCGGGTGCTTCGGATACACTCGTGCTATGCTCTGACGGCTTATACAGCTTAGTCAGTGAAGTTGAGGTTGCGGAGGCAGTTGCCTCTTACTCGCCTCAGCGCGCCTGTGTGCGGCTTGTCGAGCTGGCCAAAGAGCGCGGCGGGTTCGACAACATCACGTTAGCGGTCATACCATTGGGTGGAGAGCTGCGTGCCGAACCTCCCTCAGGTGTGAATGAGCAGCAACTGTTGAGGCAGCTCGTATCAGCGCAGCGTAAGCCCGGCAATGCGCGGGCCACGCTCATTCGTAACTTTCTTTTGGTGTTCATGCTTTCGAGTTTAGCAGTACTGCTCACCGTGTTGGTGATGGCTCTGACCATTAGTAGATAGGTAAGGAGATAAAGATTTGCGGGGAGAAAAGTGACATGGAGAATGACAAAACAATAAATATCAATCTTGAGGATCCAACGGCGAGCCGCTCGGAAAAATCAGAGTTCGGCAGTGAGTCTGCATCGCGAGCCAGAAATCGTACGGTGATGTTGACACCGGAGATAACGGGCCAGGTGAGAGCGCGGCTTGCGCAAGAGGCTGAACATCATGCGCAGCCTGCAATCGGCATCCCAATGCCTCCCTCTTCAGCGAGCACTGGATTCGAGACTCCGCGCCAAACGGGAATGGGATCTCCGGTGAGCCGTCGCGCCCCCGAACCTCCCGCGCAGATGGCGTACAGCCAGCCCCCGCACCCACACGCGGCTGCCTCTGCTGTGGCGGCGCAGCGGCCCGGAATAACGTGGGTCAAGGAGACCAAGGTCGTAGGGTTCTTGGTATCCTATGATGGGAATCCCAATGGGGAAGTTTTCGAACTGCGGGTGGGGCGCATGATGGTCACCTCACGGGCCCAAGGGGAGACCAATGTGCTGCTTATCGACGACGAGTCGGTTTCGCCCATGCATGCCATTGTACGCATAGGAGAACGTGGTGATATCCAGGTGTTAGACCAGCTATCGGAGTATGGTACGAAGATTCGACGTGCTGGGTCCTCCGAAGAGGAGCATCTCTCGGGGGATAAGGCCGATATTACACATGGAGATGTGATAAAATTTGGAGCACGCTCATTTTACGTTTGTCTCGTTCCACGCGACCTGGACGCGGAATAGTCAAACAGAATGGGCGCGGACTGTGGTAGGGTGGCCTGCCATAGGATGAGTGGAGAAGAACTCCCGGGGAGCGCTTAACTTGTACGGCAGTGCCTCAATGGCCGATCAACACCTTATTAGTCTTCAGCCGGGCACCGTAATTGCGGGGCGGTATGAGGTCATGAAGTGCCTTGGAGCAGGCAGCATGGGGCTCGTGTATGCATGCCGCCATAAGGAGCTGACAGGGCACAAAGTTGCCATTAAGGTGTTATTCCCGGAGGTTGCGAGTGATAAGATCGCCGCAGCGCGGTTCCGCAATGAGATATTCGCCGCCTACGGTGTCTCACATCCCAATGTAGTCCGAGCATATGAGTACATACGGGATGGTGACCTTGTCGCCTATACCATGGAGTACGTGGACGGCGGCGATCTGGCCGAACGAATCGCCAGCGGGGTGCAGCTTACCATCAGAGAGGTCGTACGGACCTTGGCGCAAATGGCGGCGGGGGTACAGGCAATTCATGATGCCGGGATCGTGCATCGCGATCTCAAGCCGGAAAATATTTTGTTGACTCGCGACGGCATCGTAAAGATTGCCGACTTCGGTATAGCGCGCACGGGCAACGGCCCTAAACTCACCGAGCATGGCGGGGTAGTGGGCACGATCGACTATGTGAGCCCTGAGTACATGTTGAACTCGCAGGTCGATTGGCGCAGTGATATCTATGCCCTGGGGATCTTGGGATACGAAATGATTACCGGGGAATCTCCATTCCGTGGTGACAGTGTCTACGCCACGATGACAAAGCGGCTGAAAACTGATCCCCGGGCGCCGAGTGAACTTCGGCCAGACTGTCCGCGTGAGCTCGATGCGATCGTTTTGCATGCGATGGCGCGCGATCCGGAGCGACGTTATCAGTCGGCAGCCGAGATGTTTTTCGAGCTGCAGAAGCTTGACCCGGACGCGGTGGGGACCACAGGGCTCTTCGTACGGCCGGCGCGCCAGCCGGTAGCTGCCGTGCCGCAGGGCCCTGAGTTCGGCACCATTACGGAGCCTGGTACCGACACCCTGGAGGAGGGTTTCGGGGAGTCGGAGCATCGAGTAAATGGCGGGGGATCGGGGCATCATCGAAATGCTGTTCCAGAAATTCACGCTGCCCCAATCGATGCTGAGCGTACTATTGTCGCCCCGAGTGTTTTAGAAATCCCAACTGCGTTTGGAATGCAGGCCACGGAGGTACTTTCTCCATCTTCTGCAGTCGATTTGGCATCTTATGCTCAGGAGTACGAGCAGGATACGGTTGTTGAACCTGAGCGGATGGAGCGGGTCCTGAATCCTGATGCGGGCATGAATGTGTCGCGCCCTCAGATGCCGATTGAGGTGTCGATTGGGAGCAGAGCATTTGATGATCAGCGACTGCGTCGACTTGCCGAGATGGCGCAGCCAGGAAAGGGGGGGCGTTTCGTTGAACTCTTTGTCGCCTTCGTAGCGATCCTGATCGGAGTTGGGGTCGGGCTGGCCTGTGTGCGGCTGTTCTCGGCTCCGGCGCCGGCAGCGGAGACAGAAGCTCCGAGTACCTTCGGCGTTGTCGTGGGAGCGAAGGATAACGAGGCGCCGATTGTGAGACGTTAGTCGGTAAGGTACGATAAACAGGGTTTATTCTACAAATTTTAAAGGTTTAGGATGAAGCTGCTGATTGTGGACGCAACGACTGAAGCGCAGGCTTTCTGCGCCAAGCGTATCGAGGCGTTCAACCAGAGCGATATCGAAATGCTCGACCTGAAGGTAAAGCTTGTGGGCGAGCGTGAGTGTGTTGAGCGATTGCATGAAGCCGACGTCCTCGTGCTCGGCTCTGGCCTTGGCGATCGCGCTACGGCGCTAGCGCGGCAAGCAAATTCTATTAGCCCCTGGCTGCATATCGTCATGTTTGTGACGGATGAAGCATATGGCGGGGGCGCCTTCCGTGCCGCGCACTCGGTGGGCGTGCGCAAGGTTTTCACGGACAGCGCGAGCCCGCTCGACTTTCTCCAAGAGCTTGTCGCAATCCATGCCGAATTCAGGAAAGAGGGTCGTACCCGTGAAGGCCGGGTCATCGCGGTGACTCACGCCAAGGGAGGGGTAGGTGCTACCACGATTGCCGCCGCTTTGGCCGAAGTATGCAGTGTCTTCCACCGCAGGACTATGCTGTGGGATCTCGATGTGGAGACCCGCGATCTGAGCCGTTCATTGACCGTCAATGGCGTGGAAGCCAAGGTGGTCAGCGCCTGGGTCAATGGAAGCAGGGAGATCTCACGAGAATCGCTTAAGGACGCCCTCATTCCTATTAGCAGCGATGTATCGGTGCTGATGCCTCCGGACCGCATGGCGGAGTCGATGGATCTGGTATGTCACACTGATGGCATGGGTATAAGCCAGCGCATCCTTGAACTCTCCCGGGTGCTGTTTGATGTAATAATTGTTGATACCGGGGGGCGCATGGGCCCCGCCACCGGAGCCATATTAAGAGGCGCCGACGTGGTGCTGGTCGTGATAGACGACACGATTCTTGGTTTAACTGCGGTTGATCTGTACCTCACCTTTGTCAAGACCCTGGTGGGGGGAGTTGATCGAATAGTGTTTCTCGTAAACCCCTATTCTGGTGCCCTCCTTGGGGTCCCGCAGATAGCAGCAGAGCTTGAACCGGCGCATAACCTTGGAGAAGCGCCCTGGCGTCTGCCACCGGTCCCGAATGATCCGAAAGGAGCTCTATGGCCTGGGAGTGGGAGAACCCTCTACAGCATGGGGCAGAAGTCAACTCGTGTCGTGCTCGAAAAGATCGCCCGCGAGTTGGGTATCCTGGAGGGATCGTCGGGAAGCTACGCAAACGGGGCGCAGTCGGGCTCCGTAGCGGGAGGTCTCTTTCAACGCCTCTTTGGTGGTAAGAAGGGGGCTTCCGAAGCGGTTCCCAAGGAATAGGGTACCGAATCGATATATAGTTTTCCCATCACTGGCGCGCTTTTTGCAGACCATTGATGTGGGCACTTTGGTCCTGGACCCGATCCATAAATGATTGGATTGGCTACAGAATTGAAAGGTGATATAGCGATTCGGGGCCCGCAAGATTGCTCGGGGCTTATGGGAGCACGGCAGACAACATCGGGCAGTGGTTATAGACCCATCGTAAAAACCTAGGAGGATAATTTATGGGTGAGTTAGACGTTAAGAAAAATGCAGAGCAGGCCGAAACTAAGGAAAAAGGTGCGGCTCTCGTGGAGTATGCGCTCCTCGTAGCTCTGATCGCTGTTATTTGTATCGCTGCCCTAAAGTTCTTAGGCGGAACGATATCAACTGAGTTCTCTCAGCTCGGTAGCACGCTATCGGCAGAGACCAACTAGCGCTTAGGGTGGTGTGGGGCTCTGAGTTAAAGGAGCCCCACATCCCCTGAGGAATATGCTAATATAATGAATATTAGCATGCGAGTCGGAGAGGAATTGATGGAAGGCAGCCATCCATCGGGTAGAGGAAAGTGTAGTACCTATTTTTGGTTCGTGACTTATGCCGAGGCAGTTTGGGGGATTAGGACACAGCCGTTCACCTGACCGATCGAGAATGTTGATCGGAGTCAGCGCGCTCGGCCTCATGGTTCTCTCAATTGTACTCGTGTTCCTCTTCGTCTCCTCGGATTCTTCGACCGCAAGTACCAACAATAAGCCGGTGGTAGTCCAAAAAGAAGAGGACATCCGCATGGTGGATGTGCTGGTACCGGTGCAGGACATCGATCCTGGCCAGGCCCTAGAGCCGGGAATGTTCCGCAGAGAATCGAGACCTCAGATTGCAGTAGACAGCCGTGCGATTAAAGATTTTGAAGAGATTACCGGCTACTACGCCCGCTCTTTAATCGTGAAGGGGCAGCCGCTCCAAAAAGATTACATTACAACGGTTCGACCGGTGAACAATGTGACCGCCAAGATCCCCCCGGGATTTCGTGCCGTCACCATCAGCGTCGATGCGAGGAGCAGTGTTGAAGGCTGGGCCCGCCCTGGTGCGCGGGTAGACGTCGTGTGGGCCTCCAAGCTGAAAGGTCAGGCCGGTGTGACCGTTATTGTACAGAATGCTGAAGTGCTCTCGGCCGAGCGAAACACGGAGAATAAAGCGCAGCCTGGAATGCCGGTGCCGAGCACGGTGACCCTTCTTGTGTCGGCCGAGGATGCGGCAAAGATTCAACTCGCCGTAACTACCGGATCGCTCAATTTGACCCTGAGGGGTGACAACGATCCGGGCCGGGCCGTACAAGGGAAGAGTGTGACTGTGGCCGATCTATTAGGTGGCGAACGGCAGCAGGTGCAGGATGATAGCTATCAAGATAGAGTAGTTATTGGGGGAGCCGAGTACATCCTAAAGCAGGGGAAGTTAATTCCCAAAGATGCTCAATAAATGCTCCTCCCAGAGCAGCCATTGGCAGGCCCCCGCTTGGCTGCTGATGGAGTGTGACGGCAAGTACTGGTCTGGAGCATCACCCCTGCCAATGCTTTGTCGCTCCACAGCAAGTTTTACGTTGGGCGTACGGCTAGATACCGGCACCCGAGTCTATGTTTTGTAGTTTGGTTTTATATGGCCGCTGACGAGAACGACAATTTATTAGGGCTTTTCTCGACCCGCACAACCCAGGGCAAGCCCATCGATCGCGGCGCAGCTGCGCTCCCTGCACCCAGTGGTACGGTGGCCTCGCCGACCCCCATGAATTCCGGGCGAGTGGCGGTGCGAGAGAGCCAATCGATATCAACTTCAACTCAAGCGGTGAGGAGTGGCGGGGTGAGCCCAGGTGCCCTCCGCAGCACCGGGACAGGACGAGGCAAGCTCTCTCCACTTGCCAGCACGATTTTGCGAGAAGCGCGAAGAGAGCTCGGCAACGATTACAATCTCCAGCAGGGCAGCGACCCCTCGCAGCTTGTTTCTGAAGCCAAGATCGCCTCGGCAGTAGATAAGGTGCTCAAGCGGCGTGGTGAAACTATTGATGATATCGAACGTGCCAATGTCATCATCCATCTGCAAAAGGATCTGCTTGGCTGGGGTGTGCTGCAGCCACTGATCGATAACCGGGAAGTGACTGATATCCATGTGTACGACTACCAAACGGTCGTGTTGCAGCGGGGCAAGGTGAGTGAAACAACGGGATTGCATTGGCCCAATCACGCCGCCTATGTATCGTTTGTCGACCGCCTCCTTCTGCGTCTAGGAAAATCTCTCTCCACACAGCAGCACACGGTTGATGCCTCCTTCCCCAACGGAATTCGTATCTGCGCAATCCACGAGTCCGTATGTGGAGTCCGAGGACCCTACCTGTGTATTCGTGTACCACGGGTGATGGAGACCACTCTGGAGAGTCTTGTCACCTATCAGGTGGCACCGCCACTTATCGTCAACTACATTGCGGCGCTTATTCGCAGCGGGCAGTGTACGATCATGGTTTCCGGAGAGACGGGTACCGGTAAGACCACCATGATTAAATGTCTCGGGACTCAGTTCGGCTATGATGAATCGATAGTCTCCGTGGAAGATACCCCTGAGCTCAATTTTACCCATCCCTATTTTCGATGTCTGGTCTCTCGTCCGCCCAATACGGAGGGTGTGGGTGAGGTGACGCTGCAGGAGCACATCAAGACGACATTGCGTATGACGCCAACTCGCGTGATCTTGGGTGAAATGCGCACCCCGTATTCAGCCGAAGCGTTTCTTGAGGCTGCACAAACCGGCCATACCGGTATGTCCACGATTCACGCCCGTAATGCTCGGGAAACGTTGGTGCGACTGGAAAGCTTGCTGGGCCGAGCGCAGAAATCGGTTTCAATAGATATTATCCGACAGCAGATCGCTTTAGCGGTGGACTGTGTGGTCTGGCTCTTCCGTGAAAAGGGCAGTGGAAAACCGCGAGTCGGAGAGATCATAGAAGTGGGTCATTTCGTCGAAGGGCAGATTCAGGTACGGCCGATGTTCCGCCTTGCTAAGACCGGAGATCGTCCGGTATGGCGTGTGGAGTCTTGGTCGAGCAACTTCGATGAGATTCTTGCGGATAACGGTATCTTCCTCGGGGATTCTCCTCCCGAGGTAACCTTTAGCGGCCAGGGATCGGATTTGCAGTTGCTCAAGGCCCCGACACGCTCTTAAGTGCCGAGGGGACTGGGTCCTGACGATGGCTGTGAGAACGGTGAGGTGCCAGTCCTCTAGCCCCCACTTCCAAAGACGAAATGCGGTTTGAGAGTAGATTTGAGGTGGTATTAAGCGGTTGCTTGGTACACCCTACATAAGGACCCGGATGCCGTGAGTATAGGTTTAATAGTTGTCCTGATCCTGTTTTCCATCGGCGCTTTTGTCGCCGTTGCCGTGTTGCTGGACCTTCCCATCGTCGGTGGATCGCGATCCGGAGTGAAGGGTAATATAAAATCTATTGTTGCCTCGCAACGGGCCGGGGGAGACACCCAGGGGAATCGGGTCACCAACCGAAAAGGGGAGAGCATCTTTGAATCGGCCGAGCAGTCAAGTGTCCGCCGCGTTTCAAACTCTAACCTCACCCTTGAGAAGCGGCTAAAGTACGCTCGGCTCAACATTCCTCCCCTTGTCTTTCGTATATCAGAGGTGGCGATCAGCCTGATCGCTTTCTCGATAACCTCGGTCAAGTTCAATGCGGTGATACAGGTGGCTTCGCTCCTTGCGGGGCCGCTTTTTATGCGCTGGCTCCTGAACACCATGGTTGACAGGCGCTTCAAGGCTTTTGACGCCGATTATCCGGCGTTTTTGTCCTCGGTCGTGGGACTCTTGAAAACAGGTATGAATCCTATCGCCGCCCTTGAGGCAGCAGCGCAAGGGCTAGAAGAGGGCTCCTTGGTGAAGTTGGAAGTGGAGCTGATGATTGAACGTCTCAGATTCGGTGTTTCCGAAGATCGATCGATCGGTTCATTCGGCGAGGATGTCTTTCATCCAGAGATTGAACTCTTCGTGCAGGCGCTCCTGCTGAGCCGTCGAGTCGGCGGAACGCTCTCCGATACTCTCGAGCGGCTGTCAAAGCAGGTGAGAAAGCGGCAGTACTTCAGAAATTCCGCCAATGCAGCCGTTTCCATGCAGCGCGGTTCAATCTGGTTCATTATCATGATTCTGGTGCTGTTGGAGGTGTACTTGAGTATCGTCTTCCCTGAATCGGTTTGGGGAACTATAGCCGATCCCGTAGGTTGGCAGATCTGGCAGGGATGCGTACTGCTAATCCTTCTTGGAATTTTCTGGGTACGGCAGGTGACGAAGATCAAGATTTGATGAGGATGCATGGGTGAGAGCAGGACCTTAATCGGAATACTCGCGGCCATTCTGGCCGTCGGCTCCTTGGGGCTGTTCGCCTACATCTTCCTGGGATCGCGGCGTCAGGATGTGATCCGCAATCTCATGGGGGGCTCGCAAGGAATGACCCCAGAGGAGATCAAGCTCCGGCGTGAGCAGATTCAGAACGATCCAACCGGGCAGGAGCTCGAGCGGCTTAAAAAAGAGCGCCGCGGGTTACGATCAAAAAAGCAAAAGCTCACCCTTGATCAGAAATTTTTCCAAGCTGGCATTTACTCAGACCAGGATAAACGGGAGTTCTTGCGGCTCAGGATAATATGCCCCCTCGTAATGCTTCCGGCCTTCGCCTTCATCTCATGGGGCTGGGGGTTTGAGATGCAGTTGGCGGTGATTGCACTCGGAGTTGCATTGGGGTTCCAGCTACCCTTTTCAATGCTTGATAGGCGCATTAAAAAGCGCGCCGAAGATATCATGTACTATCTGCCGCTGGTGATCGAGCAGGTGGCGATCGGTGTCAGTAGTTCGCTTGATATCGGACCCTGCTTGCAGCGCATCGTCACTATGGCCGATGAGCGCGATAGCCATAACGTGGTAACCGAGCTTATTCGGCATGCCCAGTACTATGTAAAATCAGGTGTGTCGCTGGAAGACGCGCTGAACGAGATCGGCAAGCTCTCCGGACACACCGAACTCAAGCATGCCTTTATGTCCTTGGCCCAGGTGTTGCGTCACGGCGGTGAAGTCACCCGGCAGCTGCAGGAATTGGCCGACTCTGTTGCCGGTCAACGTGAAACCAGTATCGAAGCGAAGATCAAGAAGCTTGAGTTACAGGCCACGGGGCCGGTGGCTCTGGTGTTCGCGGGCTTCTTGGTAATCATCCTGGTGGGCTTCGGCTTGCAACTGAAGGGAGCCTTTTAGTTGGTACAGTGCATAGTGCAGTTTACGAACAGGGGGAAAATGCTCACGGGTGCTGGCGCGTTCTATGGGTGCAACGATGCGCTTGGATTCTCCGCATGTTGGCGGCTCGCAGAAACGAATTGGCACACAGTTTTGTGTTGAACACTGATGGTGGGAGAACAACGATTTCAACGTAGCGGGGATCTGGCCATCGCCCTTTTCGTGGTGCTTGTAGCAGCCTTGCTGCTTGTACCGCTCCCTACGCCTCTGCTTGATTTACTGTTGGTGTTGAACCTCTCGGTATCGCTGCTTCTGCTTCTGGCGGGGTTGTACATGCCGAACGCCCTGTCGATGCTGACCTTTCCGACGTTGCTGCTTCTCACCACGCTCTTCAGACTAGGGCTCAACGTTGCATCCACTCGTCTCATTTTGAGTCAAGCTGATGCCGGACGGGTCATTGAAGCATTCGGCACGATATTGATTCGTGGCGAGGTGGTGGTGGGGCTCATTATCTTCACCATTATTACCGTGGTGAATTTTATCGTAATCGCACGCGGCGCGTCGCGTGTGTCCGAGGTGGCAGCGAGGTTTACCCTCGATGCCCTGCCTGGCAAGCAGATGGCCATCGACTCAGACTTGCGGGCGGGAGTACTGACTCCTGAGGAAGCGCAATTGAAGCGCGATGAATTGAGGCGGGAATCACAGCTGTATGGCTCCATGGATGGCGCCATGAAGTTTGTGCAGGGAGACGCCATCGCCGGATTTTTCATAATTCTCACCAATATCTTCGGCGGAATGTACGTGGGAATCGCCAACGGCATGAGCTTCGCTGAGGCGGTCAACACCTATACGGTGCTCACGGTCGGCGACGGATTGGTCAGCCAAATCCCGGCGCTCCTTATCTCGATCTGTGCCGGTATTGTGGTGACTCGCGTGTCTTCCCGCGAGAACGCCACGTTGGGCAGCGACCTGCGAGCGCAGCTGCTCTCGAAGCCAACCACCCTTGCGATCGCCGGTATTATATTGGTGGGCCTGGGCAGCATACCAAGCTTGCCGACTTTGCCCTTTTTGATTGTGGGCGGAGGGTTTCTCGGAATTGCCGGCACCCTGGTGTATTCGCAGCGCGTCTCCTTGGAGCCGCGAGCGACGACGACTCCAGTTCTGGGAGCGGGGACCGGCACGCTCTTGGGCCTGCCGCGTGGGGACGGAGTTGAAGTCGAGATGGCTCCTCTCGTGTTGTCGCTTGATAGCGGCACGCTGTTTCGGCTGTATCGCATGAACAGCATGCGCTATCGAGAGTGGTGGAATGAGTTCCGATCTCTGGTGTTTGAGGATACGGGTCTCCCGCTGCCAGAACCGGTAATTCGAGAGGATGCTGAAAGTGCCCCGGCCACCTTTCGCATCTCCCTGCGGGGGAATAACGTGCTGCAAGGCACCCTACCGCTGGATGCTGTCATGGTGGAGATGAACCCGCTGCATGCGGCTGCCTTTGGACTTGAGGTTATCGCACCGATAGAGCATCCAGTCGATGGCAGCGCGGTGTTTTGGGGAGTGCACAGCCCGATGTTGCGGCGAATAGTTGAGGCCGCGCGCATTAGAACACACGATTTTATGCAGTATCTAGGGTTGTGCACGGTAGGACACCTGCTTGATCATCCCGAGGACGTGTTGGGATTGCCGGAGGTGCACAGCGCGCTCAAGGCGATAGAGAAGAAGCATCCTGGGATGATCGAGGACGCCTTCGGTAAATCTGCCCTCAACGTCTCGCGTTTTACAGAGATTGTGCAGGAGCTTGTGCGTCAGCGAGTCAACGTTCGCGATTTGCGACAGATTGTGGAACTAGTCGCCGCGTTTTGTGTTTCTCAAGGTGTGGAGGACGGGGATGTGGATGTGCACGAAGTGGTGAGCTTTATCCGCCGCTCGCGCAGGCATCAACTTGTTGGGCGCTACCTCTCGTCCCGAGGCACTCTGAGAGTGGTGTGTCTCGATGATGAAGTGGACGAAATTCTTGAGGCGGCAGAACTGGGCCATGGCGGTCTCGAACTGTCTCCTGCCGATTATCAGGGGATGAGAGAGAGTTTAAGCGCCATAGAGCAGCCGGTACGCGCGCGGGGGCTTCTGCCAGTGGTGCTGATGTGCCGCTCGGAGTTGCGGCCAAAGCTGATTCAACTGGTGCGTGCCCTGGGGATGTGGCTGCCGGTTTTAGGTGCGGATGAGGTCGAGCCCCAGGTGGTACTTGAATCCCTAGGTACGGTGCGGCGCTAGGAGCTGAAATCAGCTGCTGTTAGGAAGGTATGATCTGTCGATATAGTAGGGGAAATGCGACATTTTCCCTATCCGGCGCTCCCTTGAAGAGTGCCGGATTGTGGCCAGAGGGCACGTTATGAGTGATGTAGGACATACGACGCTACAGACCGAAGGGGTGGTAAACGACTATTACCTGATCGAGTCACACCTGCTTTCGACACGCTCAGCCGATGCGTACAGCGCGATCGATAAGTCGCGTAAAGTGGGAGTTATGTTGTGGATGCTGCGGCATCCTCTGGCCCGTTCATCAGAGGCGGCTGAACGATTTCTGCGCAGAATGCAGACAATCGAAACCATTGAACCGCTTGTCTGCGAAATGGTGGCTTACGGTATCGATGCGGCCGGAATCGGGTTCGCCGTGTTTCCGCGGATGGACGGGTTCTCGGTGGTATCAGGGAATATCGAAGTGCATGAAGCGGAGCGGCGTTTCATGTGGGCGTTGCGGTTGATTGACCGCATGCACCTGGCGGGGGTCGTGTGCGGAGATCTGTGCGGATCCTCCTTCTGGGTTGAGCGCGGCGGCGACCTCAAGCTGGTTGGAGCACTCGGTTCGTTTGATGCAGAAGCTGCAGCGACCGCTATGGTACCGCCGCTGGACACCCTTCCCTACATGTCTCCGGAGCAGCGTACCGGGGCAGGGGTTGCTGCCGCGTCGGATGTGTTTGCGTTAGGGGTGCTTGGATACTATCTCTTCACAAAGCAGTACCCGTTCGGCACCCAGCAACCGGGACAACCGGCAGATTTTAACCCTGCCAAAATCCGTCCCATCGCAACCTTCGTCAATCAACCCCCGGTATGGGCCGACGAGGTGCTGAGGCGCTGCCTCCATTCTGATCCGAGTGAACGATACGCAACTGCGGGGGCGGTGCTGGCAGCCATTTCAGAGGTGCGCGCGGCCGCTTTTTCTGCCGAACGCACCCCCGTGCGTTCTCAGCGTGATGCGGTTCTGGTCAAGAGATCAGGCAGTATCGATTCAGGAGTGGCCAAAGTGGGGCCCTCGCCGTTGGCCCATCGTACCGAGAAAAAGGCCAGCGAGAGCGAGCCCGAAGAGGCGACGTTGACGGCGAAGGGCAACCTGCGCATGTTGATAGGAGGCGTCGGATTTCTGGTGCTCGCGGCGATCATTGGGAGCCAGCTTTTCGGGGATGGCGGGAAGCCCGCCCCGACGAGGCCGGCTGCAACATCGCCCGATGGTTTGGTGAATGAGGAGCTGCAGACCGCCATAAACATTGTTGAGGAGACCGATGTGGAGCTGGCCGAAAAAGCGGCACAGATAGACAAGATCGTAAGTTCCGATGATCCGATCGCCCATGCCGCTCTGGTGCGTGCGGCCATGGAGGCGAAATCAGAAAAGATGCGACTTTTGGCGGAGCAGGCGATTATCGACCGTGCGCGCCGCTTGGGACTGCTGCGGAGCAGCGAGCAGGTGCGGCAGTGGCTCCGTACCGTTCGTACAGAGAGCATCCCCTCATATTACGAGCCTATCCTGCAATCACTGGATCTGACTTTGCCGATGGAGGCAAGAAATCAGACCCTGCGTCAGGCCTATCCGTCTAATCCGCTCCTGGTGCTGCGTCTCTCAGCGAGCATGGCGCTCGACTCAAAGAAATTAACCGACTATCAGGAGATCCTGGCGCAGTTGGTGGGGGATTCGCTGAAACTAGAAGACGCTCCGCAGCATTCTACCCTTGCCCTTATCCTGGCTCACCCGGAACTTGCGCTGGTGTACGCAGACGACGTAATTCAAAACCGTGCGTCGCTCCCTGACAATGACATTCTGTGGTTGTTGAAACTTCTCATCGACCGCAATGACCCCAACGTGAGACCGATCTCAAGCCTGGCCGTCGAACGGGGGGTTCTGACGCCGATGCGTTCATTATTTGTGTCGTATGTGCGTGATCGCGCGGACCTTGAACCTGCAGTCATCGCAGCATTGGTGCGGGCTTCTGCAGGAGTGGTGCGGAGTCAGGATGTGGCGAGTTTTGGCCGCTGGTACGATGTGGAAGCGGAGAAAGTGCTCTTAGCGGTAGCTGCAGATTTAGAAGATCCCAACCTCGCCGTGGAGGTATTCGATACACTTGCTGGTAAGAGCTTGACCGTCCAGCCTTCCAAGGATCTATCGGACTGGGTTCGCACCTTTGCCTGGGATGACCGGGGAAAGTTTACCCGGCTCATAGGGCTCTTAGGGCATCCTACGCTGGCTGCGAAGGAGGCGATTGTGGCCGAGTTCTCTGTGGTAGACGAGTTCAGCAAGGATCGCCGCCTTATGGATATCTTGCTGAGCTCCGACATTGCGGTGGTTGTCGATCAGGTGCTCTCTCGATATGGTGGCTCGATGGGTGTGAGCTCTATGCTGAGGCTGCTTGGCAATCCTGACCCGCAGATTCGTATGACGGCAATCCAGGCATTAAAGGAATCTCGCGATATAGGAGTTGCCAAGATCATCATCGACCACTATGAGAGGGAAAAGGACCCTGCCGTTCGTGAGGCGTACAAACAGCAGTTCTGGTTTATCCAGCAGCGGGAGCGGGAAGGAGCCTCAGCGACTCAGTAGTACCGACATGCCTGGCGCGTACCTACCTCGGATCGCAGCTTGATTTGCTCAATCATGGAGTAAGAATTATGAAAGCGCTTATGCGGAAGACCATCGTATTGATGGTGTTACTTTCTCTGTGCGGGTGCGCGGGCAACTCGCGCGCCAAAAAATTAGTGGGATCTCCCGCACCGTATGCCCATATGACCATGTTCGACGGCTCCATCCAGGTGCTGGATCAGGCCAAGGGCAAGGTGGCCGTCGTGGCTTTTTGGTCCTCATGGTGCAACAACTCACGACCGGTGGTTGAAGAGCTAAATGAATTTGCAAAGACGGCACGGAATCGCCACAAGTTCGTAGTCTATGCGGTGAGTTTAGATAAGAGCGAGGATTACGAAGCACTGAAGGAGAAAATCGTGTATCGCAAGCTCGACTCCGTGCAACATGTGTTTTCAGGGAACGAAGGCTATGACGAGCTATTCATGGCATTCCATGGAGACACTTTCCCCCTCGTGATCGTCATTGACCAGAAAGGGGTAGTGCGCGCGGTAGGGGAGGATGCGGAAACCGCTCTGGCCATCCTGCGCACTCTTTAACAGCACTGGCGCATGAAGCCGAACCCAGCCGGCGTCAGTGGCCTGGGCAGAAGACAAAGTGAACCTGCGCCAGGCACTCGGAGCGTGACCTTGCACAGCAGCTCGGCTGATTCCACCGTGTTTCCAGCCCTTCTGCAGGCTTAGACCATAATGCACGGTGAACCTATTTGACGGTGAACCGTTTCCCTTACCGAGAGGACAGCGCTTTTTCGATCCAGCCAATGAGCCGAGCATGCTGCAGTGCAGCATCCGCCCGGTCGGCATTCCCTGCATGGGTGGATCCATCGCTCAAGAATAACAGCGCCGATGCAGCTGCGGGTGCCTTTTCCCTGGCCGAAGCCAGGAACGTTGCAACATCAGCTAACGATATCAGTTCGTCAGCGGTAGAAACACTGATCACACTTGCTGGCAGCGCGCCTTTGTGAAGGGAGCGCAATGGGCATAGTGTCTCGCGGCTTCCTGGCGTCCCTGCCCACTCACGCCACTCCTGGACTGGGAGTGAGTCGGCTGGCTGGGAGGTCAAGGAGAGCAGGGGAGCCTCTAGTACGAGTCCGGCCAAGCGGGATGGCCGGCGTATGGCCAGGTGCGTTGCAAGTATGGCCCCAGCACTGCGACCCCATATGACGAGCAGCGGGTACTCCTGATAGAGCGAGGAGATGAGTGTATCGAGGGATATAAGTGCCCGCTCCTTTCGTTCATACACGGAGCCCTCTTCACTGAACAGGCCATCAGCTTGGCTGAGCAACACCCCCACGGCGATGTTACGCCGCAGCAATACCTCCCACTCCGCTCTTAAATTGAGAGCAGGAACCTGCTCATAGGCACCGTAGACATACAGCACAAGGCCATGCTGTCTCTGCGGTGGCTCGATAATCAGCGCTGCAGCCGAAGTCGTATGAGCGCTGTCGTTGGTTCGCAAAAATACCCTATACAGCGGGGGCCGATGCTCCACGCGCTCTATCGCCCAGCCATGTGGCGCAACGGTAGTGATCGACGAGATGTGGCCGCTAAGACCCTGGAAGCGGAAGGTGAAGCGCCCGTTAGAGGCCGCAAGTAATGTGAGATCCCCTGCCTCCTCAGTCAGTCGCACCGGGGAATAGTGATCATCGGTCGGACCCCCAATCCATAGGAAATGTGCATTGATCGATTCGGTGATCACCGTGGGGGCTTGGGCTGCGTAAGGCAGCACGTAGCGAATTCGATGACCGGTTGGGGCGCGGAAACGTGTACGCGATTGTCCCGGCGCCTGGATCTCAATGACCCTTTTGTGCGAGTGCAGGAGCAGCGATGCATCATCAGCGATTACATCGACAAGCGGCGACGAATCCCGATAGACAACGCTGCAAGCGGAGTCTCTCCAGCCGCAGCGCAGCAGCTTCGCCTCCTCGCGCCCCAAATTGATTACATAGGCCGCGCTTTCTGTTGCCTCGGCGATCGTCAGAAATTGTCGCGATGGCGCACCGTCATCGATCTGCGCGGCCATCCAACCGGATCCATCAGACTTGCGCTGCAGCCTCCAAAGATCAGGAACACCACCGTCCGCTTTGACGGTCACCAGCAGCTCTGCTCCCCGTGGAGACCAGCGCGCATCATAGATGCTCGCCGTGAGCACTCTTTGCGGAGGGGTGCTCACCCCGTTGGATATGAAGAGCCCCTCTGGGTGGCCTTGTAGCGGGGAGAAGCTGAAGGCAAGTGCTTCCCCCCTTTTTGACGGCCGCAGCAGATCAAGGGCGAGCGATGGATGCTCTGGGAACCAGCGATTGAGGTCGAGGATGTCAGTAGTGCCTCGGGGACCTTGACTGGCTACCACCAGGTGACGGGAGCCTTTGGGCCGGTAGATCACAAGCTCGCTCTGTGCCGAGCGAGGTGTGGGGATGCTGTTTGAGAGTTCCAGGAGAGTGCGCTGGTGCTCCCCAATCGATTGCAGGTGACGCTGTAGCCATTGATCCCCAAAGATCCGTTCTTGATAAAGGTAACGTAGGGAAGCCTCCGTCATTCTGTCAGTGCTTGGATCCGAGCTCGGGACAAGCAGCTCCAATGGCGGACGCGGGGAGCGTTCAGGGGGGGAGGCACAGCCACTTGCGACGATAAGAGCGAAGGCAAGCGAGACCAGCAAGCCTCCTCTATAGGTGATTGCAGGAAAACCTTTCTTGGCATTACTGAGGCCGCTCCAAGTTTTGACGGGGCCCCTGAGGACTCCATCAAAACGTCGCTTCCACGGCCTCGCCAATGGCTCGGTAGTGGCGGCGGCCATCCGTGGCCGCCCTAGAAGTGGTTTCAAAAAGGTATCTATCAATCCACGGCCGGGAGGGCTGGCGGGAATGCGGGAGGGGGGACTTGAACCCCCAAGCCGTGAGGCACCAGATCCTAAGTCTGGCGTGTCTGCCAATTCCACCACTCCCGCCCATCCAAGAACCTGAAAACAATAGCGGGAAATAGGGCACATCGCAAACTGCAGTGTGCCAGATGGGCAGGGAATCGCATGCAGCGCATATGCAAAGGCTTCCGAATTGTGCTATGGAACGGCGGTATTTTATTACCCCTGATCTCGATGCTGCCCCCCGATTGGGTGTCCTCGGAGGATAACGCTGCAGAGGATGCATAGAGGTGGAGCGGGGGCAGCGTGTAGGATCTGGTGTGATTGCCGCGTAGTGTTGGGGGTAAAGTGTGTTGGCGGCGCCCCGCGAGCGATGAGGAATTATTATGTCTGAGCAGTCGGCTGTTGAAACGGTGGATGAGGTTACAAGGCGGGTTAAAGTCACTATCCCGGCAGCTACTGTGGCCAAGGAGGTGAGTAATGCCCTCTCTGAGCTTGAACGCAGTGTCAAGATTAAGGGGTTTCGTCCCGGTAAGGCTCCCCGTGCGATGGTGGAGAAGCTGCATGGCGAGAGTGTGCGCTCGGATGTGACCAGCCGCCTCATGCAGGACTCACTGCGTTCCATCATTACTCAGAATAACCTCAGCGTGGTAGGGAGCCCGGAAATCAGCGATTTCAAGGCAGTTCCGGACAGCGATCTGGAGTTCACCGCCCACTTTGAGGTGTTTCCATCACCTGCGATATCTGGGTACGAGCAGTTCAAAGTTTCCATCCCACGTCGAGCGGTTGCTGATACTGATGTCGATGAAGTCTTGGAGCAGCTCCGTAAGTCAAAGGGGCAGCCACAGAAGCTGGCATTCCGCAATACCGCGCAGAATGGCGATCTTCTCGATCTCTCTATTGCGGTGACTGTGGAGGGCCAAGAGCCTGCTCGTCCCGAACCCGCCGTGATCCAACTCGGGGAGGGCAAGCTTCCAGCCGAAGTTGAAAAGGATCTCGTGGGGTTAGAGGTGGGGTATGGAAAGGAGGTAACGGTCACACTGCCCGCGGACCACCAGAGCCCTGAACTGCAAGGGAAGGCCGTCACCTACAAGGTCACCTTGAATTCTCTCTCCGAGCTGGTGCTGCCGAATCTGGACGATGAGTTTGCTAAAGCGGTGGGAATCGGTGCAGAGACCCTTTTAGAGCTGCGCATGAAGATCCGTGAGCGGCTCGAACAGGATCAACAATCAGGTAAACAGAACGATATTCAGGCGGCTGTGCTCGATCAGCTCTCCGCCCAGCATACATTCAAGATTCCGCAGTCTCTGATTGATGACGAGATTAGAAATCTATTGGTACGGGGAGGCTTCCTCAATCCGGATAAGATTGATGTACGGCGCATCCCAGTAGACCAGTTCCGCGAGCAGCTGGGGGAGGTTGCTGAAAAGAGGGTGCGTGGCGCGATTATTGTTGACCGCATCGCGGCCCAGGAAAGCATCAAGCCAGAGCCCGCCGATGTCGAGGCGGAGTTCCAACGCATTTCGGAGGAGCAACAGGTGCCCCTAGAGGAAGTGAAGAAGTTCTTCAGCAGTCGTGATCGTCTTTTTCCTCTGATGGTTGAGCTTACCCGTAGCAAGGTGCTCAGCTTCTTGAGCGGACGCGCTTCCGTAGAGGAAGTGGATCCCGCCTCGCTGGCTGCAGCAGAAGAGAGCGGCGCTGAGAACAAAAAGTCCTCCAAGAAGAAGAAAAGCTAACCAGCGCGATTTTCTAAGCAATAATGGAGAGCGGATTGGCGTTCAGCAACCCTTTGCTCAAGAGGGGAACTAATTCTATAGTGTCCCGGTAGCCCTGTGGCGCGACGGAAGTGGTGCCGGGCGCAGTTAAGAAAGGTACGGTCACCTCTGGCGATGGTGACAGATCCTGGGCTCCTGCGCGTGACATATGCGCGGGTTGCCTTGATTCTAAGGCGCAGCAAGCGGTCTTAGTAGTGTTCCTTGGCGTGAGATAAACTATGGATGTATCAGAAGGCGCTCAACTTATGAACTATATTCCCTACGTCATAGAGCAGACCGGAAGAGGTGAACGGTCGTATGACATTTACTCCCGGCTTCTTAAGGAACGCATCGTATTCCTCGGCAGTGAGGTCAATGATGTAGTAGCCAACCTCATTACCGCGCAGCTGCTCTTTTTAGAGAGCGAGGATCCTGAGAAGGACATTTACCTGTATATTAATTCACCCGGTGGATCGGTGAGTGCCGGGCTGGCCATTTATGACACCATGCAGTACGTGCGGCCGGACGTGGCCACCGTGTGCATAGGTCAAGCTGCCAGTATGGGGGCGGTGCTGCTTGCGGGGGGCGCCAAAGGGAAGCGGAGCGCCCTCGTGCATGCGCGCATTATGATTCATCAACCCCTGGGGGCCTTTCAGGGTCAGGCATCTGATATCGAGATTCAGGCGCGCGAGATGCTGCGAGTCAAGGCTGAAATTAACCAGATTCTGGCGCGGCATACTGCCAAGGACATTAAAACCCTTGAGAAGGACAGTGATCGTGATTTTTTCATGACCAGCTGGGAAGCCAAAGAGTATGGCCTCATTGATGAAGTATATGAACGAAGGGAGCTTGTAGCGGTGTCCAAGTAAGCATTGGTTTAGCAGGGGCGAATTGTAGTATGATATGAGTTGTTAGGTGGAGCCCTTATAAACGAACCGCGCTGCTGCCTAAGAGCGTGGCCCAGAGGGGTTCTTTCCCCTGCACAGTTTGATGAGGAGATCGTAGATCGTGGCAAAGAGTGGAGATAAGGGTCGTCATTCAACGCTCCAGTGCTCATTCTGCAACCGTTCTCAGGAGGATGTGCGCAAGCTGATCTCCGGTCCTGGAGATGTGTATATCTGTGATGAGTGCGTTGACCTGTGTAATGAGATCATCGCCGAAGACACAGATAAGGAGAGCTCTCTTTCGGTGCAGTCAAAGATTCCTCGCCCGAAGGAGATCAAGTCCTATTTAGATCAGTATGTCATCGGACAGGAGCAGGCAAAACGTGCGCTCGCTGTAGCCGTTCACAACCACTACAAGCGGATAGAGGTAAAGAATGCCGATGATGTCGAGATTCAGAAGTCGAATATATTGTTAGTTGGTCCGACTGGTACTGGTAAAACGCTGCTTGCGCAGACACTTGCCAAGGTGCTGCAGGTTCCATTTACGATCGCTGATGCAACCTGTTTGACCGAGGCTGGTTACGTCGGGGAGGATGTTGAGAACATTATCCTGAATCTGCTTCAGAACGCAGATTTCGATGTGGAGCGGGCCCAGCGGGGCATCGTGTATATAGACGAAATAGACAAGATATCCCGCAAGTCAGAGAATCCCTCGATCACCCGTGATGTCTCGGGAGAAGGGGTGCAGCAGGCCCTCCTTAAGATGCTTGAAGGCACTGTAGCCAACGTTCCACCGAAAGGGGGGCGTAAACATCCACAGCAGGAGTATGTACAGATTGATACGACGAATATTCTCTTCATCTGTGGCGGGGCGTTTGTCGGGCTTGAAGATATAATCCGGCAGAGAGTGGGGCAAAAGAAACTAGGTTTTGGTTCGGTCGCGAAGAGCGGGAGCGCCAAGGCATCGATGGCACTGCTGCATCAGGTGCAGCCTGAAGATCTGCTTAAATTCGGCCTCATCCCTGAGTTTGTTGGCCGTTTGCCCGTTTTGGCAACGCTGGATGACCTCTCTGAGAGCGATTTGATGAGCATACTCACCGAGCCCAAGAACGCGGTAACAAAACAGTACAAGAAGCTGTTCGAATTCGAGAACGTGGACCTACGGTTCTCCGAGAGCGCCGTCCGTGCTATTGCGCGGCAGGCCATGGAGCGTAAGACCGGAGCGCGAGGGCTGCGTGCAATAATAGAATCGGTGATGTTGGATGTGATGTATGAAGTGCCATCTGACCCGGATATCAAAGAGGTGGTTGTTTCAGAGGAAACAATCCTAAAGGGCGAGAAGCCGCTGCTCGTGTACCACAATAAAGCAGAGTCAGCCTAAACTGCCTTGACGGGCCATATAACGTTGCGCGCCGCACCTTTCCCTCTCCGGGTGCGTTTCGGTCCAATATCGCGGCGTGTCGTTGATTTATTTGTTTCGGGTTCTTGGTATCCGCGCAGCGCATGCTTAACATTCTCTTATATTGTGATTTTCTTACCCCTCGTTTAGCATCCTAAATGTGGCGAAGAACTTCGCAGTCGTAGTGTCCTTTAGTGTTTCTAAAGGGTTAGCTGACATCTACTGGTCCTTCCGCAAGTGCCAGCTGTGTTGAGTAGCGTTGTTTGTTTTCGTGTTTGACCTAGGCTGAACTGCCAGGGTTGACCTAATAGCGAGAGGTTTCTGAATCCTTTTATGAAAGTTGCTTTAACCAATCCTCTGCCGCTCCTTGCTCTGCGTGAATTGGTCGTATTCCCCCAGCAGGTGGTGCCCCTGTTTGTAGGCCGCGAAAAGAGCGTGCGCGCAATCGAAGAATCTCAAAAGCAGGGCAAGTACATCATGCTTGCCGCTCAAAAGGATGCTCGCACGAGCAATCCATCGTCCAAGGATATCTTTGCGATAGGGACGGTGGGCGAGGTAGTGCAATTGATCCGACTGGCCGATGGACCGATCAAGGTACTTGTCGAGGGCAAGGCGCGAGCACGCATCAAGAAGTTCCTCGATCAGGATGAGTACATGCTGGTCGAAGCCGAGGAGGTGCCGACGAGCGCGGAGCTCACCACGGAGCTGAAAGCATTGATGCGGTCGGTAAACCAGACCTTCGAGAGCTATGTGAAGCTCGGCAAAAAAGTCAATCCCGAAATGATTATGCAGGTGAACGCGATCGAAGATCCGTCGCGCTTGGCCGATGCCATAGTCGTGCAGCTGAACCTCAAGCTCGAAGATAAGCAGGACATCCTTGAGACCTTCTCGCCGCAGGAGCGACTAGAAAAGATTCTCAACCACATGAAGTCGGAGATAGAGATTCTGCAGGTGGAGAAGCGCATTCGAAATCGCGTCAAGAAGCAGATGGAGAAGACGCAGAAAGAGTACTACCTCAATGAGCAGATGCGCGCGATCCAGAAGGAATTGGGCGAGAAGGACGACTTTCGCAATGAGATCCAAGAGCTTGAAGAGAAGTTGAAAGCTAAGGACATGCCGGATGATGCCCGGGACAAGACGGATAAGGAGATCCGTAAGCTCAAGATGATGTCTCCGATGTCAGCGGAGGCAACGGTGGTCAGGAACTACGTCGATTGGATGCTTGCGCTTCCATGGAACGAGGTCTCGCAGGACGAAATTGATATTGAGAAGGCGCGCCAAGTCTTAGATGAGGACCACTATGGTCTCGAGAAGGTAAAGGAGCGCATCTTGGAGTACCTTGCGGTGCAGAAGTTGGTAGGCAAGCTCAAGGGGCCGATCCTCTGCCTTGTTGGTCCTCCGGGGGTTGGTAAGACATCGCTGGGGCGGTCTGTTGCGCGGTCTACGGGGCGGCAGTTCGTTCGTGTCGCCCTTGGTGGTGTACGGGATGAAGCCGAAATTCGGGGTCATCGGCGCACCTACATTGGGGCGTTGCCGGGAAAGATCATCCAGTCGCTTAAGAAGGCCGGGAAGAGCAACCCTGTGTTTCTTCTCGATGAGGTCGATAAGATGTCCACCGACTTCAGAGGAGATCCGTCGTCGGCGCTACTGGAGGTGTTGGATCCAGAACAGAATGACAGCTTCAATGATCACTACCTGGACTGTGACTATGATCTCTCCAAGGTGATGTTCATTACGACGGCGAACACCCTCCATTCCATTCCGCAGCCTCTACTGGATCGTATGGAGATAATCCGCCTCTCTGGGTATACCGAGCTGGAGAAGCTGGCTATTGCGAAACGCTATCTGTATGAGAAGCAGCTTAAAGAGAATGGTCTTGAGCCTAAGAATTTAGAGCTGACCGATGATGCTATCCTGCAGGTGATACGCCGATACACTCAGGAAGCGGGGGTGCGCAGCCTGGAACGGAACATCGCCACCTTGTGCCGTAAAGCGGCCGTGGAGGTGGTAGATAAGGGCCGTGATTTTGCCGTGAAGATAAGCGGAGAGAACATTATTTCTTACCTCGGTCAGCCGCGCTTCCGCTACGGAAAGGGTGAGGAGCAGAATCAGGTTGGTACGGTTACCGGCCTTGCTTGGACCGAGAAGGGTGGCGAACTGCTGGTGATTGAAACCACAGTGTTACCGGGCAAGGGCCGCCTGCAGATTACCGGGAAACTCGGGGATGTGATGCAGGAATCCGCCAAGGCAGCGCTTAGTTATGTGCGCTCGCGGGCGGCAATGTTGGGACTGCCCCGCTACTTCTATGAGAAGATCGATCTGCATGTGCACGTGCCGGAGGGAGCAATTCCGAAGGACGGTCCATCCGCGGGTATTACGATGGCCACATCCATGGTGTCGGCCCTTACCGGGATTCCGATTGACCGAAGTGTCGCCATGACGGGAGAAATCACCTTGCGCGGACATGTGCTGCCGATCGGCGGTCTCAAGGAGAAGGCCCTGGCGGCGCATCGCGGAGGCATCAAGCGGATTTTGCTGCCTAAGGAGAACGAGAACGACATCGAAGAGATCCCCTCGGCAGTACGCAAGGATCTTGAGTTGATCCCTGTTTCGCATATAGACGAAGTCTTGTACGAAGCGCTCGATTGCGGGGGTCCGAAGGGGCTCGAAAAAATTCTTGATCGCAAGTTGCAGCGTGATGAGGTTCTGTTTGCAGAGCCCAAGGAGGATCGCGAGGATCGAGGCTCCGAGGAGGCAGGCAAGGAGAAGGGCACCGGCATCGTGACCCACTAAGCCCTCGCCGTCTCATTGATCGCCGTGTGAGAGCTCACGGGGTGATCATTCACGACGGACTTTTTCACGACAAACGGACACGACAAACGGAATAGTCCCCGCTGACCAGTTGCACAGTGGTCCCGCGACTTTGGTACTCAGACGATTACGGTGCTCAGATACAGCGATTTCCAACAAGCATGCCTAGAAGCCGCTTATCGCGAGGTTCAGCAGATATGGTGGGCGCTACTGGGCTCGAACCAGTGACCCTCAGCTTGTAAGGCTGATGCTCTACCAACTGAGCTAAACGCCCCAACGTCACAGGCCCTTTCCGGGCATCCTCTTTGGTGTGCGCTTTAGGGATACGCTGAACAGGTTCAACGCACCCTTAGAGAGAACCAGGAAACTCTAAAAAATGCAAGAATGCGGGGACACTTTCAGCGTGATCGCCCGCGTAGCTCCATTGCCTCACTTGCGGAGCAGAATCCAGGCCAGCCAGAGCCAGCCGATGATCAGGGCGCTTCCGCCTAAAGGTGTTATAGCACCGAGCCAGCGCTGCCCAAAAAGCGACAGGCCGTAGAGCGTGCCTGAAAAGATGATGACTCCCAGCACAATCAGTAAGGCAGGCCGCAGTAGTGAGTCATCCTTAAAGGTAGTTGCGGCTATGGCCACACCGATTAAACCAAGGCTGTTGATAAGCTGGTACAGGACGGCCTTCTCGTACACGCCGAGCAGATAGGGGTCGAGTCTCGTTTTTAGAGCATGAGCCCCAAACGCACCTGCGGCAATGCCGACACCCATAAGCAGCGCGGCGATTCCTGCGCAGCGATAGGCGGAGAATGAAACCATACAACACATCCTTGCTCAGAGGCGGTTCAGCACTGAAACTGCATGCGCCAGTCCACGCCGTGGCGCGCCCGGCGGACAATGCCTGAGCAGGCCAGTCACCTCCTGCTCCTGGGTAGGCTTGGCCCACGATTCCATTTAGAAACTCACCTGGGGAGGCTTCGAAGCGACTTGCGCCTCGAGCTCATCCATCTCAAAAAACTCCTTAGCCTTGAAGCCGCATACACCGGCGATCAAATTGCCGGGGACCTGCTGTAATGCGGTATTGTAACTGGCGACCGCGTCGTTGTAGTGCTGTCGGGCGAAGGCAATTCTATTTTCTGTGGAGGTGAGCTCCTCATGGAGCTGTGAGAAGTTCTGATTCGCTTTTAGGTCCGGATACGCCTCCGCCAGCGCGAACAAACGGTGCAGCGCTCCGGTCAAACCCGCCTCCGCAGCCCCGAGTTCCCTCACATCGCCCTGATTGGTGGCAGTGACAGCTGAGTTTCTGGCCTGGATGACTCGCTCCAGAGTTTCGCGCTCATGGGTGACATACCCTTTGACGGTTTCGACTAGATTGGGAATGAGGTCATGACGCCGCTTTAACTGCACACTAATTTGGGACCAGGCGTTTTCACTCTGAATGCGTTTCGATACGAGACCGTTGTAAATACCTACGGCGATGAACAACAGACCGCCAACTACCGCTAATAGTATCAACAATGTCATGTGAGGATTCCTCCGGAGGACGTTCGCGCTTCAATGGCAGCTCGCCATTACCGCAATGGAGCATAAGAAGCTTGCTGAGGCAAGCACCGTGAGAGGGCGAGCTGGATCTGCAGGCTGTATGCAGCGTTGGGAATCGGCTTCATACAGCTGTGCGGCTAGGGATACGCTGAATAAATAGGTGCAGCGTTTCCCTAGAACCTATTCTTTTAAATGACTTCTAGAATCCCTCAAAGGGATCACGAGGACCAATGACAGGGGTATTGCCGAAGATCTTGTCCTTGAAGGGCGTTGGTTCAAGCACGGGTCGTGCGGTGCCCTCTTCGGATGGTGCGCGGGGGCCAATCGTGCCGGCAGGGCGTCCCTCCAGCATCTCCTTGGCGGTGAAGGAGTGCACCTTCTCCTGCTCCTCCCGGAAGCGCTGTTCCTTGTCCTTGAACGATGACACTGCGCCGGGTGTGAGGGCCGTTGCATCAGGCTGACGGAAACGCATCTTGAGGGTAATCCGTCGATTCATCGGGGAGAGCGGGTCGTCCTTGTCCTTGAGCTCTTTGTCGGCGCGTCCCACCACACTGGTAATACGTGCGGGAGCGATGCCCTGTGCCTCTAGCAGTCTGCGTGCGGCGTTGGCACGGTCAGCTGAAAGTTCCCAGTTGCTGTAGCCCCCGTTTCGGGATCCGAAGGGGCGTGCGTCAGTGTGGCCGACGATATCTATATTGTTGGGAAGGTCCTTGATCAGCGTTCCGAGCTTGGAGAATGCTTGCTGAGCCTCCGGCTGGATACGGGCGCTGCCCACGGAGAACATGGAGCTCTTTTCAGTGTCGATGATCTCAATATTCAGCCCGTCGGCGTCGACTTTCACATCGACTATCCCCAGTAGCTGCTGCAGATCGGGAGTGCTCACCATTTCTTTCTGCAGTTCCTCCGCGAGCTTCTTGAACTCTTGGCGCTGCATCTCCAGAAACTGGGCGTCCCAGGCGCCCTTTACGAAATCGCCTTTGCCGCCAAACTGCCCCTCCTGGGCGGGGTCATCGGACTTCTGAATGCCAGCTTCGCCGTCTCGCTCCACCGTCTTCATCTGCGGATCAGCGCCGCCTTCCTGATCGCTCCGGCCTGTGCGCGGATCTTGGGATCTGCCGAAGGTGTAGTTGCTGCTCTCGGGGTGCGGGGGTACATATCCTTCGGGTAGAATGCCCGATCCCCCAGAGAACATCGGCGTACCTGAGCCTGACTCGAAGATGCCGGGCTTGCGGAAGTAAAGGGCGATATTCTGCTTAGTAGTGATATCGGCCGAGTTCACCAGCCACATCACCATGAAGAAGGCCATCATGGCGGTCACGAAGTCGGCGTACGCCACCTTCCATGCTCCGCCGTGATGGCCATGAGCACCATGACTCTTCTTAATGATAATAATTGGTTTATCGTCAGCCATTATTATGATGACGGGCGTCTCTCGACCCCCCAATCTCCTCCATTACTTCTTGGCTGCCTTGATGAGCTCCTCTAATTCTTCCGCAGTCGGACGCATGGCAGGTGGAATGCTCTTACGTGCAAATTCGAGTGCTACCTGCGGAGGCGCTCCACCGGCGAATGACACCATTCCTGCCTTTACGCATTTCAGGATGGCGCCTTCTTCACGGACGTTGTGTTCCATTTTGGAGGAGAGAGGGCCAAAGTATCCGTAGGAGAGCAAGATACCAAGCATCGTACCGACAAGAGCTGCAGCCACGTGGTGACCGATGACGGTGGGAGGACTGTCGAGAAACTGCATGGTGATGATGATTCCCAACACCGCGGCCACAATTCCTAATCCTGGAAGGGAGTCGGCTAGTTTCTGTACGAGTGATGGATAAATTGCGGATTCCTCATGGTGCGTTTCAAGTTCAGCGTCGAGCAATCGTTCAAGATCAAAGGCGTTAACGACACCGTCTACAAATAGGCGCAGCGCACCACAAAATGTGTCCATGAGGTGATGGTTATGCGAGGCCTTAGGATATTTATTGAAGCGTGCACTCTTATGAGGGTCCGCCAGGTCCGCTTCAATACCAAGAACACCCTCTTTGCGCATGGTATCGAAGATGCTTGCCATCAGTCCCAGCATGTCTTTGTAGGTCTGCTTGTCGATGCCACTGCCTTTGATGGCCCCGATTATAGCGGGGATCAGCCCCTTCAATATGTAGCCAGGGTTGCCGATGATTACGCCGAAAACTCCGCAGCCGACGATTACGACGAACTCAAACGGCTGCATTAGGATCTCAATCGGACCACCAGGACCGACGAGACCTAAAAGAACGCAGATGGTAACTCCGAGGAGACCAATGATGACGGCCATGTCTACTCTCTCATCCTGTGAAAGCGCCCCCAGCGAGGGGTGGCTGTACAGGGAGAGTAATCGGGCCTTTTCGTAGGGGGCTTAAATGATATCGAAGAGATACCGTTTTATCAGAGCCGGATCGGCAAGCTTCAGGAACGTTGTTTTGCAGAGTCGTGGAGGAGGGCCTGTGAGATCGCTGCACTGCTCATCCCGAGCTTACCTGCCAATAGAATGGCTGCATAAAGGGCCTGGGCAGAGGTTCCTGCAATAGTTTCAGGGGGGGGCTCAAACTCGGCACCCCCCACACTCAGAAGTGGCGGAACCACCGGCATTTCGGGCAACCGTAGTTCCGGGCTGAGGTCGCAGCCAAGGGACTCGACAAAGGGGTCTCCCGCTACCCACAGAATGCGCTCCGCAGGTACGTTCTCGGCTACCCGTCGAACCCCCTCCTGGACGGAGCGATAGTCAATGTTGGCGTCACTGCCGGTGAGGGGGGTCAGGATCAGCCAGTGTGGAGGGGCGATGCGCATAAGCTCCTCTGCGTCTGCTCTGTTTGCAATGCCGTACTCGACCACCAAAAGCTTAGTCGGATCGGGGCCGATAAAGGCTTTGGCAAGCGCACGCCACGGGAACAGCAGCAGCTCCCGTACGTTCTTGGGTTGTGAAAGTCCAAGAATGGAGAGTGAGAGCCCGATGGGTGTGTTGAACGACAGAGCGTTGGTGCGGGTGGGCATGTGGTGTTTCAGAATCTGGAAGAGGGTGCGTTTGAAGAATGTTTTGCCCCGCATCCCTGCAATGGCGATTACTGTAGGGCGTGAACGTGTAATCTGCTGAGCTGCGCACATCGAGATGAACCGTGCAGCCCAGGCTTTTAAGCCATGGGCGGGACTCACGGGAGACTGACCCGGGGAGACCTGTACCTTGCGGCCGAGTGAAGTACGGCCATGCAGGTACTCCTCAAACCGAGAGAGCCCCTCCTGCAGATCGCTCAGCTCCTTGCCGAACGATATTCTTAGGTGCGACTCCCCCGAGGGGCCGAAGGCAACCCCAGGTACGAGCGCCAGCTTGGCTTTCTCCAAAATGTCAAAAGCCAGCGCCCTGCTGTCGCGGGCCAGCGCCACGGTGTCCTTGATGCGTGGGAACACGAAATAGGTTGCTCGCGGCACCTGATAGTCGACGGCGTGGGAGAGGGCATCAAGTTTTCGCAAGACAAAGTCACGCCGCCGCCGGAATTCATCACGAAATGCTGCCAGGGCGGGAGCTCCATGACGGAGTGCCGCAAGAGCCGCATATTGGCTAATCACCGGGGCACAGGTCACCATGGCATCGTGGTACTTGAGGATACGTTGAATCAGCGGGGCATCTGCGTGCACGAACCCGACCCGCCACCCAGTCATGGCGAAGGCCTTTGAGAAGCTGCAGGCCCGCACGACCCACGGCCGAGCAAACTCGTACTTGCAGGGAGTACAGTGTGCCTCCATGGAATAGTAAAAGTCCTTATATACCTCATCGGTAATTATGTAGATGCCGTGCTCCACCGCGATGCGACACAGAGCCTCAAGCGCGGAGGGAGAATAGACGGTGCCGGTCGGATTGTTGGGGTTGCTGAATAAAATGGCCCGCGTTTTCTTGGTGACTGCGGCGCGCATCGCATCCACATGAAAATCGAAGTTACGATCCTCGTCCAGGGGAACGAAGATCGGGGTACAACGGGCGATCCCGATGGCGCCCTGATAAGAGACGTAGGTAGGAGAGGGGAGTATGACTTCAGCCCCCGGCTCGGTGAGCGCAAGGATCGAGGCAGTAATACCCTCAATCGATCCACAGGTGATAATGAGCTCCTTCTCTGGGTCGAAATGAAGTCCATCATTGGAGAGCTGGGATGAAATCTCTTCTCTCAGATCGGCGAGTCCGATGGTGAGCGAGTACTTATCACAGACGCCTGCCTGCAGCTGTTGAGATACAAAGTCCTTGATCACTTGTGGGGTCGGGAAGCTAGGAATGCCCTGAGCGAGGGAGATGACGCCAGGAATACGCGCGGCCGCCAGTTCCATAGCCTTTATGGGTGATAGCTCAAACAGCTCAGCGCGGTGACGGGTAGTGGCGAGCACGATACCTCTGGGGGTAAAGGTGAAGCGCACTCACAATAGCGAAGGGACAGGTGAACGAAAAGGGGAGTGTGCGTATAAAAAGAGCGATGCTTTTCAAGGTCCATATGGAATGAGAAGACCCCTGTTGGAATGATACGAAGGTGCAGCGAGGGCGGTCTGAGCAGCAGTATTGAGAAAGCGCGTTACCTGCAGGTGGCGCTCCGCTACGACCTTGTGCGCAGCTATGGCTCACTGCAAGTGAGGATAATCTGTGAGGATCATGCCGTTGAGTCCTCAATCTTGCCCGCAGCCCTGTCGGACTTCATGCAGAGGCGCGCCTAATCGTAGCGCTGGGCAGGATCCTCAATATGGTACTTGGTGCTGGTCCCATCTCTAAAGCGCACCTCTACCACCAGCGGGCCGCCATAATCGGCACCGGCCTTTGAGAAGCGATAATGCTCCCGCCCGCCATTATGCACGTCAGCATAAACGGCCCTTCTCAATCTCTTTGTCCTGAAGGTCCTTCAGCACCACCTGTTCAATCTGACCGGTAAGCGCCTGAGGCAGCAGTACGACCAGCTTTCCGTCGCTTTCGGATACGGGCTTGAACAGGAACCCTTCGGCACCATCATTTGGATTGCCCTCGGTGGGCTGAGCTTCCATGTTCACCTCTGGGTCGATGATCTCTTCGCCGCTGTCAATCTTTTCAATCAGAGTGCGTGCGGAAAGGAGGGCGCTTTCCAGGGTTGAGAGCGCAATTGAAGGATCGTTCTCACTGCCGCGGCCATCCCAGAGGGCTTCGGTATTGTCGTCGAGTTGAGCAGCCCGGAAGGCTTCCGCCTTCACCTGTGCCGCCTGCTCGGCAGTCAGGGTGTTGGCAGCGACGAGCGCATCAATTGTATCGTTGGCGGCATCCTCTATCCGCTCCACACCGTCAGCTCTGCGCCATCCCACCTTCTTCTCCTGAAAGAGCGTCTGGTACTCCTCGGCCGCTTCATCTCCCACCAGCTTCTTGATGCGTTCCTGGAGCAGTGCCGCATACAGCTCCTCCTCGTTCACCTGATCTCCTTGAGCCGGTACGACAAGTGCGCGCATGAACTCCTCAAATGGAGAGCCGCCCTCGGAATTGTTCTCCTCAATCGGCGCACTCACAGGGACGTTTGGCTGAGGGGACGCTTGTACTGCCTTTACTGATTGCATGAAGCACCTTCAATAGTTCCATGATGGTGAAGAGGGCTGCGGGCCAATCTCTTCTCGGAAGATATTGCCGCGCGACCCAGGCCAGGGGGATTCCTTGACCCTTCAACCGGCATTCCTTGCCGGATCCTGCGGTGAATTTCACCGCAAACTGCATCAGTGCAGGAGCCGTGCCAGAACCGCCTGGCAGCGAACAATATAGAGAAGAAATACCCTACGGCGTGTCGGGCTACGCCGGGGCCAGGGCTGCGGCCGCGGCGTCGGCCAGAGGTAAAGTGAGAGTAAACACACTACCTTTTCCTTCGGTGCTTGTTACCCCGATTGAACCGCCAAGCTGTTCGGCCAGCCTGCGCACGCTTGCCAGGCCGATCCCGCTCCCGCCCTCCACGTCGAGGTGAATCCGTGTAAACGGTCGGAAGATGAGCTGCAGCTTGTCAGCGGGGATCCCCCGCCCATTGTCTTGCACCATAATGCTGCACTGCCGGCGGCGCGGGATCGTGCTCGTGGTGATCTGCAGCTCGGGGGGTCGCGAAGGGTCGCGGTACTTAATGGCGTTGGCGATGAGGTTCGAAAAGATGCGGTACAGCTTAACCCTATCGGCAGTGACGAGGATGCGCTCTTTCGGCAAAGTGATCGAAGCCGCACTATCCCGAACCAGAGTGCTTAGATCGTCAACCACATCCCGGATGACCCCACCAATATCCATTGGCTCCAGTTCCACCTCCTCTGAGCCCAGTTTGGCGTATTCGAGCACGCTATTTGTCAGCCGCTCCAAGCGCTTCGCTGCGCGTTGCAGGTGATCGACAATTTCCTGGCCTTTCTGAGGGAAGAGCCTGCAGATGCTCTTCGGCCAGGATCTGCAGCATGCCGTTTCATCGTGGCGAGGGGGCCTTCAAGTCATGCGACACCATGTAGGTAAAATCGCGCAGGTCTCGATTCTTCTCTTCAACCTGGTGCTGATAGTGCACCGTCGCCGTGACATCGAGGGCGATAGATAGCGATGCGTCCGCGGACCCGCGGGAGGCTATAGGGACGCTTGCGTGTTTCGACCCACAATTCAATGCCGCTCTTGTGGCGAATGCGCACTCGATACTGGTACGCTTCGCCGATTGGAAAACCATCTGCATGGCACGGTGGTACCGCTCATGATCATCTTCATGCATGATGCTGAGCATAAAGTCCTCATGTGAGCCGACGATCTCTGACCGCGCGTATCCCGTGAGAACCTCGGTGTATGGACTGCAATAGGTAATGCGGTTCTGACCATCTCGGATGATCACTGCGGCGGCCAGATTATCGGTAAGCATGGCGTGGCGCCGAATAATATCCCCGCGGGAGGCTTCGGACAGGCTCATCTCGGAGGAGAGGGTTGCGATATCCCGCCGCTGCTCCTCGATGATTCGGTCAAGCCTAGGCACTCCAGTTCGAATTGCGGTTGCGTCCGCTGCACTACTTCCCCATGGCACACTGCCTAATACGCGCTGCAGGATCATCGAGTAGACCATGCCGCCGATGAGGAGGGCTGCGATCGCCAAGCCTACCGGCTGCAAAGGAGTTTGCAACGCTGCCCAACCAAACAAAAGCAAGGCAGCGAGCCACGCATCCAGGGTGGCGCCAGATATGCAATATCCGCGCGATCACCGCCCGTCCTTGCCCGCATACAAATTGTACTCGGAATCGAAGTTCCTGATCATGAGATCGAGCTGTCCCCTCTGCTCATGTTCGGGGATGCCGAAAGCGTTTAGATACTGCGGCACCTGCTCTTTCATCCTCTGGGCGAGTTTGGACATACCCTTCCCATGACCGAGGGCAAGACCATGGGAAAGCACATCAGCCCCCGAGACAATGCCCGCCAGTCCGTGTGGGGAGAGATCCCTCCTATGATGAGTGGCGATGACCTCCAGGAGCTCAGGGGTGAAGTTCCAGCTGCGGGCGATAACGGAGCCAACCTGCGTGTGGTCAAAGACGAACTGCTCAACTTCCGCCTCGTGGAACAGGCAGCCCTCGCGCTCTACCTGCTGCAGCACCTTGACGTATCGCTCTTCGGCGCGCTGCAGCAGAAGGAGCTTGCCAATGTCGTGCATCAATCCCCCAAGGAAGGCCATTTCTGCCTTTCCCGGCAGCAGCCTCTGGGCCAGTTGTCGAGCGATCAGGGCCGTAGCGATATCATGGGCCCACAGCTGATTGCGGGCTGGGTGGCGGGAAGGGAAGAGGTCCGAAAGAGCGTTGGCATTCAGAACGCAGCGCAGTTCGTTGATGCCTATCACGTTCACGGCCTGTTCAATGGTTTTGCTGCCATGCCCGCGGTCAAAGTAGACGGAGTTTGCAATCCGTACAATGCGCGCACTCAGTGATTCATCGGACTCGATGACTTCGACAAAGTCTCTGGCTTCTGCATTCGGGTCAACAGCGAGCTGAAAGGCCTTCTGGGCGGCGCCGGGCATAGGAGGGATAGCGCGCGCACCTACCGTGGCTAAGATGGCATCGACGATGCCCTTGGGAACCTCATGCGAGTGTTCAGTTGCTTTGTCTTTCTTGCCGAGGAGCTTTTTCCACATGCATGTGCTCTCAAGACAGCAGCAACCCAACGGTCCGTATACACCGCCTCCGCTGCCACCATAGGCCGAAATCGAACGGGCTTACGAGGTTACCGACACACTTGTTGCGTCCTCGGCCCCGAATTCAGGGCTCTCCGGATCGAACTCCGCTGAATCGTCCACCAGCGGATCGTTCACATCGGCGTCCACCTCTATCTCCCCTGACTGCACTCGATCAATCCCCTCCAGTTGGAAGCTCACAGTGCCGCGCTCCTCGCTGCCAAACTGGCTGCGCTGCAGGAAAAACACCAGGAACGTTTCCCCATCCTGTTGGGCATTTACCGCAGGCCCGATATCGCTTGGATTATCCGTACCTTGAGGCAAGAGTTCTGCACTGTCCAACACATAGTCTAGCCCCGCGGGATAGCGGAACTTGAGCAGAATTCCGTTCTCATGCAGGTCACTGACCTCAGCCGTAACCAGCATGCGATCGCCGGTGTCGATGGTCGAAGGGGAGGAGCGCACGGTCACCAGCCCGGCTCCCACGAAATCGTCGCCACCACCACCACCTCCTCCTCCGCAGCTCGAGAGGAGTGCCAGGGCGCAACAGAAAAATGTGGCTGTGCATACGGAGCTCTGCTTCATGATCGTGATGTCCTTCAAGGTTAAACGAAACTTCCTTTAATTGGGGACGCAGCCTATGGGAGCTTTTTCCCGCATTTTGCGCCATGAGGCAAGGTTATATAGCGCCAGGCAAGGGGGAGGTCTTGAGGGCAGCGCGCAGTCCCTCAGGATGTCATACAGTGTCATCTAAGATATTTGCCATATCGGCACCCCTGGTGCATGTTCCATGATGGACCGCCTGGAGCGGCCAAGGTGACGACGCAACAGCGGATTCGGTAGAGTACCTCAGGATGCAACCGGCTCGGAATACATGTGACAGTGACCCTGTGACGGAATGCTCTGTAGGGACCTCCGTTCGATGGTCGGAAGCGGCGCTGGCCAAAGCAGTCATTGCCCTCATGGTGATACTCTTTGTCGCCTATTTAGTTGCCTTTGTGCAATCAATGCGGCCGTGGTGGTTCCATCCGGCCTGGACCACCGACGATGCGCTCCAGCAGATCTATCCATTTCACCGCATCCTCGATGCGGAGCTGTTCAAGGATGACCTCATCACCACAATGATGACCGCCTATCTGGCTCCGATCCATTACTGGATCTGTGCCTTGGTGACTCGATTGACCGGGGATCCCATCATGATGGGACACTGGGTGATGCTGTTACAGCTCTCCCTCACGGTCGGTTTTGTATTCTTGGCCGTGAAGCGTGCCGTCGGGTGGGCTCCCGCCCTCTTCGCTGCAGTCTGGATGCTGCACAGCCGTAGAATTGTACAGCGCATGACCGGCGGTCTCCCGCGCGGCTGGGCGGCACCGCTGTTTGCAGCCTTTTTTTACTTCGTGCTGAGTGGGAATCATGTGGCCGTATTGCTGTTGCTGGCAGTTGGCTGCCTGCTGCATCCCCCGGCGACGCTGGCCATGGCGATTGCGTATGGGCTGTTCCTGATGGTGCTCGTCTTCAGCGCAGATCGTGCAGCAGAGGGACGCCGCTGGCTTAGCCGGTATGTGCTGCTTAGTCCGCTGTACATAGTGCTCGTGCTGAGTGTAGTGCAGATGCCTGCCGAGATAGGAACGATGGCGGACTACGCAACGGCAAGTCAAATGCCGGAGTTTCAGAGCCCGACGGGGCGCTTCCCGTTTCTGCCTTTCCCTCCTCTGTGGGATGATCTGCGTCTGTATGGATTCCATGCCTTCACCGATCGCTTCTCATCGCCTGTACCATATCTTGTGGTGGCATTGCTGGCGGCACTCGCCGTCGCCAGCATCTACTTAAAACGCGAACTAGTGCCTGTACAGGCCTGGTGCTTCCTCGTGGGAGCGATGGTCGTCTATGCGCTCTCGAGAGAGCTGGCCTTTCGTCTGTATGTACCCAACCGGCACCTCCAGTTTCCGCTGGCTTTTTTCATGATTGTGGGCTTCACCATCGCCGCCTGGCGCATCGGTGCATGTGCTCGCACCAAGTATAGACCGCTCTTCCAGTTGGCCTGTTTGTGCTTGCTGGCGGCGATTATCGGCTGGGGCTCCGGGCTGGGGCTCAAGGGCCCAGCCAACTTCAACTACACTCGGGATCAGCGCGGACGGGTGATTCAGTGGATAGCGAAGTATACCCCCAAGGACGCGCTTATCGCAGGAGAGCCGACCTTCATTGATCCGGTGCAGCTCTTCGCCAAGCGGACAGCATACGTCACCTCAGAAACTGCGCACCCTTTCTATGATACCTACTATGCAGAGATGAAACGGCGACTCGAGATAACCCTGCGCGCCCACTACGCACCGGATCTGCGAACACTGCTGGAGATCGTCGAGCCGGAGGGGATCGATTATTTCGTGTTCGAAAAAAAGCGCTTCTATCCACGGGTCCTGGCGACTGCCACCTATTTCCCTCCATTCGATGGGTTGGTGCGGACGCTCACCTCGCGCGATGCCGAGCAGTATGCCTATAAGCAACTGCCAAAATCGATTGACCTTGCGAACGCCCCCTACATGCCCTACAGGGACGATCGCGCGGCGGTCGTAGAAATCGCGGCGCTGCGAAGATTCTTAGATCACGGATTCGCCCCATGACGTCCAGGGCTTTTCGCATCACCGCCCTCGTTGCAGCCGCACTGGTTTTGGCTGCACTGATGCTTGGATTAGCCCGTAAAACGCTGCTCACTCCGCTGGAGCGCGAGGGTCGCTACGCCATGTCAGAGGGCTATGCTTCCGACGGTTGGATCGGGGAGCGGGCGCGTTTTCGCTGGCCTGGGCTTTCCAGTCAGGGAAATCGAGTGCGGGTGCAGCTCGATCCTTGGCGTCCTCAGGGAGCGGGTCCGGCTGCCCTGACCGTGTATAACTGCGGAACGAAGATAGGGGAGATCTCTGTCTCCTCAAGACTCGCTCCCACACTCCCTCTCAGTGCAGACTGTCCCGATGTCGAAGTGGAGCTCCAGGTTTCAAACTCTTTTGAGTCCGCGGAGCAGGAGCCCCGCACCCTTGGCGTAAAGGTTGAAGCCGTTGAGATCACCTCGGCACTCGGTATTCCGATCGTGGAGCTTCGTTCCATTGCACTCGCTGCGCTCTGTCTGCTCTTGGTATGGGGCTGCATGTTGCATGGGCTTGGGAGAGCCGGGAGCTGGAGCGCATTTTCGTTCAGCGCTTTTCTGCTCATGCTCGCCTGGCAGCAGCGCTACTTTGATCCGCTCAATGTGCTTACGCTGTCGCTCTTGATTGCCGGAGTATGCGTGGGGATGCGGCTGGGGATGTCTGGACAGGCGGTTCTACGAGAACCGGCACGATGGGCATCCTTGGCGGCATGCGTCGCCGTGGTTGTCGGAACGCTGCTGCGTTTCTACGGTCTTGACTTCGGGCTGCCCGCAGTGTTCCACCCCGATGAGCTGCAGAAAGTTGGCCCAATTGAGCGCATGGCGGCGTCAGGCACCCTCAACCCGGGCTATTTCCTTCATCCATCCCTCCTTTTGTATCTAAGCTATGGGGTGTGGCATCTGGGTACGACCACTCTTTTCCCTGATTTGGCGCCCTACCATCAGATCATCCTGGCGGGGCGCACGGTGAGTGCCCTGGCCGGCAGTGTGTCTGTGCTGCTTGTGTTCTTGATTGCGCGGCGGGTGCTCGCCGGTGCTCAGGCTGCCTTTGCCGCGCTGTTGTTCGCTCTGCTTCCGCTTGCGGTGACCACAAGCCGCTACATGAAAGAGGATGCGTTGTTGACGGCGCTTGTGCTCGGCGTGGTCCTGCTGACCCTGCTGAGTGTGGAGCGAAAGAGTGGATGGATGCTTGCGCTTGCCGGTGTATTGGCCGGCTGTGCCAGTGCCGCCAAGTACACTGGAGTGCTCAGTGTGTGTGTGGTGCTGGCGGCTCCATGGCTGCAGGCAAACGGTACTGGCAATTGGGTCAGTCGAGCGTGGATTAAGTGGGCGCTTATCGCAGTAGTGCTCATCCCCGTAGGGTTCATCATGTGTACTCCCTACGCCATTCTGGATCTCACGACCTTCCTTAAGGACTTTGGCTTTGAGAGCCGACACATGACCCGCGGACACACCAGCGGCATTGACCCCTGGTCGCAGCTTTGGATGTTTCATTGGCGTCGAAGCGTCGTGCCGGGGGTATCGCTCGTTGTAGCCGGGATGGCGCTGCTCGGTGCGGGGATGGCAATACGTCTTAGGGACCGCCATCTGTTGTTCATGTTGGGACTTGTGCTGCTCTTTTATCTCCCTGCCGAGTTTGTGAAGGCTAAGCCAGCGCCGCAGTTTGAGCGTTATGTCGTGCCGATCCTGCCCTTTTTATCCATTCTTGCCGCGCTAGGGGTCGGGATGCTGAGCGTGTCAAGACTGCGCGGGCTGATGGTGGCAGCGTTGGTGATAGCGTTTCCGGCGCAGCGCGTGTATGCACTGGCTCGGGATATCTCACCCGACACGCGAGACCAGGCGGCACGTTGGGCCGAGCAGCATCTTGCACCCGGGTCCTCGGTACTGCTGTTCTGGGAACCGTATAGTCCGCCCATCGATCGCCGGCGTTTCAGAGTAACGGTGGCCCCACGGCCCGATCTGCTAGAAGAGCTCTCACTGCGCCGCCTTCGCATGCAGGGATCTCAATTTCTGATTCTTTCCAGCCTGTATTGGGATCGTTATTTTAGCCAACCGGGAACCAGCGGCGCACAACGTGAGGTCTTCCGACAGCTTTTTCGTAGCCTCCCGGAACGGGCGCGTTTCACCGCCCGCTCCGGCAGCTATGGCTTCCACAATCCGGAGATCCGTATCTTGGAGATTACTCCTGCGGAAGCACCGCCCGCACCTGTTCAATGAGATCGGGGATCTCGAAGGGTTTTTTGAGATAGGCTGTCAGTCCGGGAATCGGGGAAACGTCTTTCGGCTCAAAGCCGCTGGTTACGATGACAGGGATGTCGAGTCCAAGTGCTTGGATCAGCTCCACTACCTCATGACCAGGGCGCTTTGGCATGCCAAGGTCGATTAGGGCCAGCGATATCTCACGAGCATGGCGGTACAGAAGCGTAATCGCTTCTTCGCCATCTGAGGCCGCCAGGACCGCATAGCCGTACAGCGATAGTCCCGAGCCGACCACGGTGCGCACTAGGTAATCATCCTCCGCGAGCAAGATTGTGGACGCAGGATGGCTTGAGGTGCGGGTGATCGATCGTTGGCCACCACGTTTTGGAAGAGGTGCAAGGGTTGCCAGCACCCGGCGAAAGCTGGCTTGAGCGCGTTGCGGGTTGTCGTGCACTGAGGGTTTGGCCGCAGCTTGGCCGAGCTGTGCTACTCTACGAGCTGTCGAAGGCTGTGCAGTCTGGATCGGATAGTCCGCCTGAAGCGCAACGTGCCGCATATAATTCTTGCCCCGTGAACAAAACACCAGCAAAGGGGGAGCACTCGGCTACCCCTCAACGATAGTGCAGGGTTCCCGTATTACAAAGCTATTTGTCACGTTTGTGCCATGGAAGAATCAATCTGGTAATTTCAACAGGTTACCAAGGGAAATAGATCGTTTGCGGAGATGGTTCATAGGGGGCAGGGGAATCCCGCCCTACGCCGCGCGCGGGCGTAGTTTGGAGCGCGGGCCATGGAGGGCACCTGTTCAGCGTCTCCCTAGCCCGAAGATTGCGTGAACCATTCTATGATGTGGGAAAAAGGACTCGAAGAGGATCGTTAAGGGCGCGCAGTGAGCCTCACATTATGAGATCTGCTTTGAGTGTTGCACGAGCAGTCGGTTTATCCGGGCGCTCAGCTGTGTCACCCGCCGTTTGTGCAGTGTGCGCTTGGTGGCGATTGCTAGGGCCCGTTTTGATCCAACTACTACGAGCAGCTTCTTGGCACGGGTGAGGGCTGTATAAACAAGCTGTCGATCGAGCAATGCAAAGTGTGACTCATGAAGCGCCAGAAGCACGCAGGGCATCTCCGAACCTTGGGCGCGGTGCACGGTGAGTGCATAAGCAAGGGACAGCTCATACAGATCGTCATTAGCATAGCGTACAAGTCGCCCATCCCACAGTTCGACAACGAGCTGCCGTCTGGCTCGATCAACCTCTACAATAGAACCCACGTCGCCATTAAAAACGCCGCCGGGATCAATCTGATAGTTGTTGACCCGCTGGCACACCTTGTCACCAAGTCTTAACACAGATTCGCCCACCTCAAGCTCCAAGTCGGGCCCCCTGCAGGGATTGACCCGTTCTTGAATCTGCTTGTTGAGCTGCAGTGTGCCGAGCGGGCCGCGATTTGACGGGGTAAGCACTACGATGTCGCTCATGCTGATGCCAAACTTCTTGGGCACCTGATCGGCAAACAACTGCTCTATCGTGCGCGCAGCATCTTCTACCTGCGGGCGAGAGACAAAGTAGGCGTCGCTCTTGGTGCTTCCATCCGGCTCCGGGATGTGCGGGGGATGTCCTGCGTTGACCATGTGGGCAACCGAGGTAATGGCTGACTCTTCGGCGCGTCGAAAAAGTGTAGAGAGGGCCACGGTGGGAACCTCGGGATGCTCAACGAGCTCGCCAAACACGCGACCCGGACCGACCGAGGGGAGCTGGTCCTTATCCCCCACCAGGATCAGCCGCGTATTTTTTTCGAGGGCGGCGAGCAGGTCGCGGGCCAGAGCCACATCGATCATGGAGGCTTCATCCACGATTATCACATCAGCCCGCAGCGGTTGGTCCGGTCCATACAGAAAACTTCTGTGGATCGGATCATATTTGAGTAAACGGTGGATCGTACTTGCTGGCCTAGAGGTGACCTGCGAGATGCGTTGCGCCGCGCGACCGGTCGGAGCCGCGAGCAATATCGAGCACTGGGCTTCACTGAACATTGTGCAGAGAGCCCGGATAACGGTCGTTTTTCCGCAGCCTGGGCCTCCCGTGATGACTAACAAGCGCTCGGAGAGCGCCTTGTAGACGGCCTTGCGTTGCTGCTCTGAGAAGGTCACCTGCAGCTCCCGTCCGGCGCGTTCTAGCGATTGCTCCACATCGGCTGGACTTAAACCACGATCCAGCGGGGGCATGTACAGACGGTCTACGATAAAGCGCGCCACGAAGTCCTCTGCCCGCAAGAGCTTCGGCAGATACCACATGCCCGTCTCTTCAATGACGTCACCCTCCGTTGCCAGCGCATGCAGGTGCGGAGTGATATCGGTCTCATCGGACAGTCCCAACAGGGCACGGGCTCGCTGTAGGAGCTGCTCCAGGGGCAGACAGCAATGACCATCGTCGGATGCGCGCTCTAGGGCATAGTAGATCCCAGCCTTGAGCCGCTGTGGCGAGGTAGCGGTGAGCCCCAAATTCATGGCGATGCTGTCGGCGGTGACGAAACCGATACCCCGAATATGCCGAGCCAGAAGATAGGGGTCCTTCTTTAGTATCTCAAAGGCTTGGGTGCCGTAACGCTCGACTATCTTATGGGCAAGGTTCAACGAGATATTATGTTCAACGAGAAAACGTACCGTTTCTCCCCGCGCGTGCTGTTGCGCCATGGCTTCTGCCAGCAGCCGCGCCTTGCGTGCGCCTATGCCGGGGATCCTGGCCACACGATCCGGATCTGTACGGACGATCTCCAGGGCTTGTGCGCCGAGCTCATCGATAAGCCGTTGCGCTGTCTTCTCGCCAATACCTTTGATCATCCCGCTACGAAGATAACGACCGATGCCCTCACTGCTGGCGGGGGGTGTCTCGATGATGCTTGATGCGGTAAGCTGCCTGCCAAAGCGGGGGTGGTCAGTGAATATCCCCCGGATCACCAGATGAGCGCCCACACGCGGCTCGATACAGGTGCCTACCACGGTCAGACTCGCGTTGCCTTCGGCATCAACTCGTAAGACCGAATATCCGTTGGCCGGATTACGAAAGGTGATGCGTTTTAACTCTCCACGCAGCATAACCTCGCTTCCATTGGAGGTGTTGCTGGGAGTAGGCGTTTCGGCAGTCATGGGGGTGTTTGGGATTCAAAATGAAGGTGGAGCGGGACGGGAGCGGGTATACCTCACTGGCAGCACCTACCATTACCTCACAATTAGATATAGGACCTCAAGTAAAAGGCAATCCTACATTGTTTTCGCATACGGTGCACGAAAGTTGCGACGCATGACTATACGTGGTTTCAAAAATGCCATCCTTGGCATTCTTTGGAATCGCTTCGAGTTTTGATGGGGTGCGCCGGGGCCCCATCAAAACGTCGCTTCCATGGCCTCGCTGAAGACTCGATCGTGGTAGCCGCCACCCGTGGCTGTCCTAGGGATACGCTGCACTTATTCAGCCTATCCCTAGAAGTGGTCTCATAAAGGTATTTATGAAACCACTTCTAGGATTCATGCCCGCTCCGGCAGCCACTGATACCCCACTCCTCTTACCGAGCGCAGGTAGTCGGCATTGCCACGCTTTAATACGGCTCTTAGCCGTACAATCGAATTATCGATAGTGCGTGGAGTAGGCAGGTCTTCTTCTCCCTGGAAGAGCAGCTTGAGCAGCTCCTCCCGCGGCACTACTCGTGGACTTGCGCTTAAAATTGCCTCGAGTAAGCGGAAATCGCGGGTGATCGGCTGTTCGGTTGAACCGTCGCTGAATCGAATGATCATGGCGTCCAGGTCAATCGTAATCTCTCCAACCTTTATCACCCGTGAGGGCGGGCGGCGCGAGAGGGTACGCGCCACGAGCAGCAAGAGTTCCTTCAGATGGAACGGTTTAGGAATGTACTCATCGGCTCCCAATTCATAACCCTTCAGCCGATACTCAGCGGAGGTCATCGCCGTGAGGAAGATGATGGCGGCATTGGAGTGCTCCCGTATGAGCTTTGCCAATTCAAATCCGTTTCCATCAGGGAGCCCGACGTCGATGATAGCCAGGTCGAACGCGGATGACAGGATGGCCCCACGTGCCGCGGTGAAGGTACTGCAGCGATGCACCTGATACCCCACCTTGCCCAAGCGCTCCTCAAGGGTGGCCCCCAAGGTTTCATCATCTTCAATCAGCAGGATTGCACTCATACTTTACCTACAATTGCCGCCTCTTCCTGCGCTGACTCGCTGCCGAGCACCCGGCCGGGGAGAGTCAGTGCCACGCAAAAACCCCGTGCAGTTTTGGGGAACTCGACGGATCCTCCCATTCGTTCTGTAAATTTGCGCACCAAGTACAAACCGATGCCGTTGCCGCTGCGGGCAGTTGGCCGGCTGAACAAGCGGGTCAGCAGTGCGCGATTCCCCGGGAAACCAATACCATCGTCCAACATCTGGATCTGCAGCTCTCCCGGCCGAATCTGCTCGACACAGATCGTGACCGTGGAGGCCTTTCCGTGGAGTGCGGCATTGCCGAGGACATTCTCGAATATGGCGCGTAACGCCCTGCGATCACCACGTATGAAGGCATCGCTCTGTACGTGGATGGTGAGAGCAAAGAATCGACCGCATTCCTCTATCAACGGTCGCAGTTCGATCTGTTCTTCGAGAAACTGATAGTCGTCGACAGAGGCTAGAAGGAGAGAGTTTTCAAGCTGCATGGTGAGCTGCCCGGTGGCGCTTACCAGTCGAGTTACCAACGGGCGCAGCTCCGGTTCTTTGATGTCTTCCTCAAGACTTTCCGCCTGCAGCCTGAGGCTCGCTAAAGGCGTGCGGAGTTCATGGGTGAAGGTTGAGAGGAACGTGGCGATGCGATCACGCTCCCGCATCTCTCGGATCATGAAGTAAGCCAAGCAAGCGCCACCGCCAATGATGCTGGTCAATAGCACCGCGCCCTCCCAGGTCAGCATGCTGACATGGCGCTCAAGGGTGGGAGCGGGGGGCGGGGTGCCGTTCATCAGCGACTCGAGGAGCTGCACCGAGAAAAGATACCACCAACCGGCTAGTCCGCTCGTAAATATGACCCACAGGATTACCGGTATATAACGCCAGATGTGACGGGATTGACAGGAGCGTGGATGCATAGTGGTGAGTTCTTGGCAGCCGAAGCCTTCGCGCAGGCCCTTGCAGTATAGGCGGCAGTGTAGCGTGTTGAGGGTTAATTTTCGAGCGCACCGCAGATTGTGCCGCTGTATGGGCCCGAGCTTCATTCTCATCTCGATACCAGCCGAACCGAATGCAGGTTCTTATGTCATTGCCCTGTCATGGACCGCCCAGCCACCATGGCCTGAATAGACTTTTGAGCGCTTAGATCAGGCAAGCTATTGACCTAAAAGTGCAAATACATGAAAAGCCCTGCTCGGAACTGTACTGTCTTGGGATATTGAGTATGAGCAAGAAGCTTCAATTCGTCATCGCCCCTCTGACCTGCTTCGCCTTTGCCGGCTCGCTCTTGGCTGAAGAAGGTGCCGTCACGCCCACGAAGGACGCTGCCTCAGTCGAGGTCGTGGTCACCGCGGGAAGGGGCTTAGAGCAAGACCCCCTGAGCGTCCCCCAGCGCGTTGATACGATCACCGAAGAAGAGCTCAAGGTTCAGGAGTTTGTTGATCTTGATGACGCGTTGCGCACGATCCCGAATGTGCAAGCTGCTCCCTCGGAGGGCAACCCCAATTATTGGCAGGAAGGGTTTAGTATCCGTGGACTTGGTGCTCAGCGTGTGTTGACCCTCACCGATGGCGTACGCCAGGCGGGTCAGGGCATTGGGTATGGCGGCGGCAACCTGTCCCTTTACGATCTCTTCGGGGTAGAGCGCATTGAGGTGCTGAAGGGTCCAGGCTCGGTGCTGTACGGTACTGATGCTTTTGGCGGTGTCGTTAATATCATCACACGCAACCCTGAGCGCCGCAGCTCCTTCGGCACCAATGCCGCGGCCCGCTATATGTTCGACGGCTCCCGAGATATGCAGCGCGGCGGAATGTATCTTGATGTGGGCAACGAGAATGCGGGGATGATCCTGGGGGGAAGCTACTCTGATTCTGAGGAGCCTAACCTTCCCAATGGCGAGGATCCTAATAGCGGCTCATTTGAGAACCTTGGTCTTTGGGGCAAGGCCGATGTGTACATTGATCCCGATACGCGGCTGCGCTTCCTCGGCAACTTCGATCGCAACACCGATGTGTTGGTAACCGACACGGTGCTTCCGCTGCCTATTGCAGTGTTCGGTCCTCCGGGAAGCAGCGAGCTGGTGCAGAATCCGCTCTTTTTTGAGTTCCCCGAGTACCGAAGGGCCATGGCAGGCGTTGAGATTGAAAGCAAGCAGCTGGATGCGTTCCTTGATGAGATTAAGAGCGGGCTGTATTGGCAGCAGATTTACCGCGAGTTCCACCGGGAAACGGCCTACTATCCGACCGGCAGCCCTGGCTTCACGGGACCGCCGCTGTTTGTTGATCCAACGGCTTCGATGCGCCGCGCGGTGGTCGACACCGAGGATGAGGTCAATACCTACGAGTGGCAGACCCAGGGGCGTGTGAAAAGGGGAGATCACCTTTGGACCATGGGTTTTGATGCCGGACTAGACGATGCGGACCAACCGGAGACCGAGACACAGACCGTGGTGGCGGTGGCCGGTGTGGGGCAGGTCCCCGGGCAGCCACGTTCGGAAGAGCGTGTGCGTGTCGACGCACAGCAGTATCGCCTGGGAGCCTACGTGCAGGATAACTTCACTATGGATGAGTATGAGTTTGTGCCGGGCGCTCGTCTTGATTACTTCACGGTCGAGGATGACCAAACTTCCTTTGACGATGAGGTGTTTGGAGCGAGTGGATCATTAGGCTTACTCTACCACCTCACCGACGTGGATGTGCCCTATGTAAATCTGGCAACAGGATTCCGTGCGCCGGATTTAGGCGAGCGCTTTCAGGATGGCATCGTTAATTTTGGTGTGCCGTCGCGAATAATCGGCAACCCCGATCTGGACCCCGAACGCTCCTGGTCGGCCGAGCTCGGTTATAAGCGCCACACCGATGCGCTGCGCTTTGAGGTGGCGAGCTTCTTTAACCAGGTGGATGACTACATCGGTACGGTGGCACAGGGCGTTGTAGAGGGCTTCGATACGGAGCAGTACTTCAACTTAGGCACTGTCCGCTTATACGGCGGCGAGGCTTCTGTTGAGTATCTGGTCACCGAGCGCCTGACGACCTATGCCACGGCGGGACGCACCTGGACCGATGAGCGAACCAAGGTCGATGTGCCGAGCTGGATCTTTACCTATGGGGTGCAATACAGCCAGCCGCTCTTCGAGACAGTGGTCCGATCGATCACCGCAGGCATGCAGTTCCGCACCGTTTTGGAGTCAGAAGAACAGACGGACACGGGCGGTCGAGAGAAGTATAATGGTGGTGGGTTCACAGTGGTTGACCTATTGCTCAACGCGGATCTTGGTGAGACCGGGTTTGGCCGCGGCACCATCGTCTCAGGGATCCGGAACCTCTTCGACAAAGAGTACCAGGAGCCGTTCTTTGCGATGAACCAGCCTGAGCGAAATGCCTACGTAGGGATCCAGCTTGACTTTTAATTTCAGTACCTTCACCGCGATATCAGAGCTCTTCGTCACTGCCGGGGTGCTCTACATCGTGCGGAGAGGCTGGCTCAGGCAGCGCATCCCGTGGGGACTGGCCCTTGGCCTGGTCATCTTCGAGTTTTCCGTGAACATGCTGTACATGATCAGCCGCATGGGTGCGACGCCGCTCGACGCGCTCTCTACCAGCATGAAGATCCTGTATGCTGTTCATGGCACCCTGTCTCTGTTGGTGTTCATCGCGTTCGCTCTAATGGTGCTGCTGGCCTTTTTGGAGGCGAAAAAGGGCAGACATTTCTTTGCCGATCATAAACGGCTCACTGCGAGCTTCGTGGTCTTCTGGCTGCTCAGTGTGGGCTCCGGTGAGGTCATCTATATTCTTCGCCACCTGTAGTTGCATGACCAGCCAGCCTGTAGTGTCAGGCCCAGGGCCTTTACAGGAATAGAACCGCAATTGCTCCAAAAAACCCTAACCAGAGGGGGTAAAGCAGGCGATTGAGTACGGAGGTTCCTCGGGACACGCGGCGCAGCACTGCAGCAAAGTGAGTGGCTATGAGAATGACGAACGCGATGCTTAGTGCGGAATGGGCGGATTCTATCAACACATGTGTGTAGCCATACACTAGTGGTACTGCCGAGGCAGCGGTTGCCACAAATACGGCCAAGGAAGCGAAACCCAGTTTATAGTGCGGGGTATGCCCCTGGCCCTGTGCCCGCTTTATGTGAGGCGCCAGGTAGCACAGTAATCCCGCAGCTGACACAAGTCCCACTGCGGTATGGAGCCACATCAGTAGTGATGTAGCCGGAATGAGGTGCATGCTTAGGAATGGCAATAGCCCCGACCAGGAGGTGAGGCTTAACCCGAAAAGCAAGCTGAACAGGATGGGGGATCGCCAACGTGCCAGCCGTGCATCCTGTCTTGCTCCCTCGGGATCTACTCTAGGATCTTTCATGTGCAACGCATTTTCGGTTCTTGGTGGAACATGCCGTCTTGGACTGTTCACTCCTGGCTGCGCTCGTTCATTGCGGCGATACAGCCGAGACTCCTAGGGATATGCTGCGCTGAACTTATTCAGCGTATGCCTAGAAGCTATCTTAAAGAATCGTCTCTAGTCCCTGTGCTTCTCCGTTGAAGCGCAGGGCGCAAGGTCCCCCTTGATTTCATACTCCTGAGGAAACTGCAACTTTGACAGTTTGTGTATCAGCGCAGCCGGAATACAACAGCCACCTGCTCTCGCCATTCCACCGGCCGTCCAAAGCGGGTAGCAGGTTGGAAGCGCCACTGCTCCAAGATTGTTCGACGCGCCGCGTGGTCACAATCATCCCGACCGGAGGAGGCTGCGACCTGAGCTTCGGTGACACTGCCATCGGGTGCTATGGTGATATCAAATAGTACACGTCCTTCAAATCCAGCTCGTCTCGCTGCCCAAGGATAGGGCGGCTTTGGCACACTGACCGGAGCAACCCCCGATACCCCTCCGCTACCACCGCCACTTCCATTCCCGATCCCATGCTCCCCTTGACCGGAACCACATTCATTACAAGTCGGTGAGGTAGCGATCGCCTGCGTCGCAACGTTTTGATTTGTGACACGGGGACGGGGGGAGTGCGTTTTCACCACTGGCTGAGCCTTTGGCGGCGAGACTTTCTTCACAACCGGAGCGGGCAGCTCGGGATAGCTAAGGGGCGGGGGACTTTCCTCACTTGCTTCGAGCGAGGGAGCACTGAGAGCACCCGCTCCTGGAAGTCCGGGCTCGTAAGAGATGCTGAGTCCTTCCATCCCGGAGCCCAAGAGCATGGGCGGGGTGGTGCCCAGCCCAGTGAGCACGGTCACCCCAACTGCGGTATGGGCAGTGAGTGAAACAAAGAATCCCTTCAGTTGAGCACCGCGCATAACGCATTGGGACAGGGAAGATACATCGGTAAAATACGTTTACTCTTTTCTTTAAGTCTAGCAACTCTTTAGCCTTTTTTCAGCCATTGTCACCGCTCTGTCATTGCAAGAATGGTGCGCTCTGTGGCTGCCTTCAAATCGGTTACCAAGGAAGCTATATCGCCGCTCATCGCTGCTCGCGCATGCGCAATTCTACCGCTGTGGTATAGTGCGCGGATACGTTGGTAACAGGCACAGCGCCCATGTCCGATCAAAGCGCAGCGTCAAAGCTGCACGTCACACTTCTCGTCATTACCCCGTTCAGTCAAAACTGCCGGGTCCTCTCGCTTGAGGGGAGCGACGATGCTGTTGTCGTTGATCCGGGCGGGGAAGTCGAGCGCTTGTCAGCGCACCTCACAGCTGCGAGAAAAAGATGTGTGGCGATTTGGTTAACCCACAGTCATGTCGATCATTGTGGCGGGGTAAAGGCGCTCAAAGAGCGTACCGGCGCAGTGTTTTACGGTCCCCGCGGGGAGCGCGAGATGAGGCAGCATCTTCTCGAAATTTGCGAACTGTATGGTGTTCCTGCTGACGGAATCGATAATTGCCCGGAGCCTGATGTACCGCTCAGCGGGGGCGAGGAGATCCGTCTAGGTCCTGCCGCATTCAGGGTGCTGCCGACTCCGGGACACTCACCGGCGCACCTGTGCTTTTACTGTGAGGCGCAGGGACTGCTCATCGCGGGAGACACTCTCTTCGCAGGTTCGATTGGCCGCACTGATCTCCCCGGAGCCGATCACCGTACGTTGATGCACAGTATTCGAACCCAGCTGCTCACTCTCCCCGATGACACCAGAGTGCTTTCGGGACATGGTCCCGATACTACGATTGGTGCCGAGCGCTTACAGAACCCCTTTTTACAGGGATTATAGGAGTGAGGGGTGTCGGTATGTCTGAGCCTAAAGCCTTGGCGGAAAGAAAGCAGCACATAGTCCTAGGTGTATGCGGATCGATCGCAGCGTACAAGGCCGCAGAGCTGGCAAGGAGGCTTGTTGCGGCCAATTACGAAGTGCGTTGTGTTATGACCGAAGCCGCACAGGAGTTTCTAGGCGCAAAAACTCTGGAAGCGATCACCGGCGCGGCGGTGATAACGGGGTTCTGGGATGGTTCTGAGAACGGATCGATATCGCATATTGCGTTGGCTGATTGGGCCGACTGTGTCGTCATTGCACCGGCGACCGCCGATACCATCGCGAAACTTGCCCTTGGCTTCTCTGAGAATCCCTTACTGGCACTTGTCCTTGCTACTCGCGCTGCCACTGTGGTTGCCCCGGCCATGAATTGCAACATGTGGGAACATGCGGCGACACAAAGAAATGTGGAAACGCTCCGCAGTCATGGAGTGACTATTGTGGATCCCGCACACGGGATGTTGGCTTGTGGATGGGAGGGAAGCGGGAGGCTCGCTGAACTCGACGATATTGTACTGGCCATGGAAACGCGACTTAGTGTCGCACCTATGCAGGGGATGAGGGTTTTGGTTGCAGCAGGCCCCACCCGTGAACCGATTGATCCCGTTCGTTTCATTTCTAATCGATCCTCAGGGAAAATGGGGATTGCACTGGTGAGGCAGGCGCTCATTCGTGGAGCAGCCGTGGAGCTTGTGCATGGCCCAATAGACCTTGCTGTCCCGCGTGCGGCTGCCGTTACCCCTGTGACTACGGCGCAAGAGATGTATGACGTGGTGCGCCAACGGGCGCATCAGGGTGGACCGTGGGACATGATAATCATGGCGGCGGCAGTGGCGGACTTTCGACCGCGCCATCAGGAGTCTTCTAAGATCAAGGGATCACGCGGTCTTGAGTCGCTTAGCCTGGAGGCGAATCCGGATATTCTTGCCACGCTCGGCACGGAGCTGCGCGGGAGAGACCGCCCCTATTTGATAGGCTTTGCGGTGGCAACGGGCGCTGAGTCGGAGTTAGTGCAGGATGCCAAGGAGAAGCTTGCGCGCAAGAGAGCCGATATGGTGGTTGCCAACCTGGCAGCAGACGGCTTTGAGGGCGATACGAACAGGGTCTGGTTGGTCGACTCCACCGCGCAAGTCCGAGCCCTTGAGTGCGCCACAAAAGACTCAATTGCGGCTCAAATTTTAGAGGCGGCAATTGCCGCCAAGAGTCGAGAGGGAAGGGATGACGTCTGATAAGATAATCGCTTCGCTCCTATCAGCGGAGGCCCAGTATCCTCTAGGGCTGCCTAGTCGGACGGGAGCCGTTGAGACTGCCGAGCGCAGCCCATACGTTCTATGCCTCTACGATGCGAAGGATGCGAATGGCAGGGAAGACGAGCAGATGCTGCTGCGATTGCTGGGAAAGGGGCTGTTACTCTCGCCTGACCAGTACCAAATGCTCGACATCCGTGACGAACGAGTGGATGCGGCAGCCAAGACTGCTCGCTTAGTAATCCTCCTTGGGTGCGAGCACCGGCTGTTCGATGCTCCGCGATCGCAGCGGGGGTTGTACCAGGTAGGGTCACAGTCTCTTATACAGGGCTTCACAGGTGTAGAGATCCGAGGTGATGCAGAGGTAAAACGAAGCTTTTGGGAGGCTGTCAAGAGAGGTTACGCCCACATTGGACGATGATCGGACCTTTCAACGTTCCGCGAGCTGTTCTCGCACGAAGGCGATGAATTGACGGACTTCATGCTGAATTCTCTTTCGAGCCTCGCTATCCAGGCCGTGCAGTAAACTCTGCGTCTCTTCAATGTCTTCGAGGGTTGATGCGGCACTAGCAGCCTGCTCTTTTGTCCCCGCAGAGCTGGATATAGTGATCTCCTTAAGGAGGAGCATTGTACCGATGAGTTCAATGTAGCCACCCTCGTCAGATCTCTCCCACCATTCGTTCACCTTCTCTGCAACATGCAGTGCAAACAGCGCGGCATTCTTAGCAGGATTCTGATCAACTACGGCGACATCAGCTGCTAGATTTAGGAACCCATGCCATGAATCACCCTTAAGCACTATGCGCTCAGGTGCGGCTCCCGATTCCTCGAGGATCGGCTCGGGGAGAGACTCGGGTAGGACTTTGGAGCGCTTATCCGCCCATGTCTCTACCACTGCTGTCTCCTTAGAGGGGAGCTTTGGACGGACGAATTCCTGCCGGAGTGAGCTTGCAGGATCGTAATGGGGGTTGTGCTTTGCAAGCGCCGTGAGACGGCCTTTAGCGAAGGCTAAAGAGGGCATGACCTGGGCAGCCAGAAAATAACAGTCCATGGCTCTAAGGAATTGGCGCCTGAGTTCAGCAATTGAACCGAGAGTGTTGAAGCTATTGGCCACGTTTGGAGTTTGTGAGTTCCATGGCTCGTGGCTCTTTTCGAGGGCCGCCAGAATCCGCGGAACAACGCGCTCCCATTGCCGCGATAATCCAACCCCCTGTAGGGCGCTCAACGCGGCATTTTCACTAGCGGTCAAGTGGAACTCGGCGCGCGCAGAATCTGAAGCGGCTAGCTTGGCTAGGCTCAGATGAATCTTGGCCACGTTGCCGAGGCACCAGCAGAGATAGGCTCTCTCTGTCGGATTACTCGGACTATTAATAGGGTTAAGGCCGGCGATATGTTTGGCTCCTAACCCGAAGCGTAGCTCAAGCCCACGGCTGATGGCGCCCAGTACGACACTTCTTTCACGCGCTGCCTCGGCCTCGAAGTCATCACAGGGCCAGCCTTTTTCGCCTCTATATTGATACAGTGCAAGCCTCTGTGTGTTCACCTCGACCGCAAGGTCACTGAGGTTGGCAACCGCTAAAAGGTTCGATGGGTCCAAGCCCACCGCATGCTCAAGCACCAAGAACGCATGCAGGTGGCGTTCCTGTCGGAGCCGTAAGTAGCTGATGCCAATTTGAGTGAGTGCGAATGAGCATTGACCGTGCAGTTCCGCCGGGACCTGCGCGCGCAGATGATCGGAGCTACTAGATTTGAGAGTCTGAAGATTCGTGATACCAGCGCTGCGAAGCAGCTGCCACATCACGTCATCCGCTTGTATATAATCACGGTGTTTTAGTAGATCCTTATGCCGTGCGATCAGGGCATCCGCTGCTTGGATAAGGCTGCTGTGTGGGGTAGGCGCGTCCGCTGCGCCTGCAGCCGTTTTTGATCCCGGTTGGTGCATCATCATTGCGGCAGTATATGAGAGCACTTGATGGTACTCAAAGCTCGTGAACGCCTTTCTATAGACCCTTGTGATGTCAAATCATCACGGTGCTGCTAAGCCGCCTGATTAGGGATACAATACATATTCAAAGCTGCGGTACACTTGCGCTTTGTAAAACAGGGGATTTCCGATATCAGGGGGTGGGAGTTAGAAGGAGCTATGGTGATGAGATTATTTCGGCAGGTGATCCGGCGCAGTTTTGACTTGGTTTGCGGTGCTTTACTGCTGTTGAGCGGGCTGTGCATGCATGCCGTTGCCCAGCAAGATGCACCGGCCATCCCCGATCAATCCCCCTCCGTTGCCATCATCGACATGCGGATGATGATCCTCCCCGGGCGAGCGCCTTTCTTGAGGAAAGCATCACGCGGGCCCATGAGGAGGGCGCTAAGATCCTGATCGTACGAATCGACACCCCCGGAGGAATTCTGCAGACCTCCCAAGAGATGGTGCAGACGCTGTTTCGAGCCCCTCTGCCGGTGGTGATCTACGTGAGCCCCACAGGTGCCACTGCCACGTCGGCGGGAGTGTTCATCACCCTCGCCGGGCATGTTGCGGCCATGGCGCCGGGCACCAGCATTGGGGCGGCCCACCCCGTAGCAGGAGATGGCAAGGATATCGAAGGAGACATGCGCACTAAGGCCGAGAACATGACTGTGGCCATGGTCAAAGCCATCGGAGAGCAGAGAGGACGCAATGTTGAGTGGGCAGAGAAAGCGGTCAAGGAAAGTGTGTCAGTTACTGAGCGTGAGGCCGTCAAACTAAAGGTGGTAGATCTGGTGGCCCAAGACATAGATGAGCTTCTCAAGTCGTTAAAGGGGCTTGAGGTCAAGGTGGGACAAGAGAAACGGATTCTGGAGGACTACTCGAGTTTACCGCGTACCGTATACCAGATGTCCCTACGCCATGAAGCAATCAATGTGCTCGCGAATCCCAACGTCGCAGCGCTGCTGTGGTTGGCGGCAACGACGGGAATATCAATCGAGCTTTACAATCCTGGGCTCATATTACCTGGTGTGGTGGGGGTAATCTGCTTGATCCTGGCGCTGGCGGTGAGTCAGATTATCCCGCTGAGCATGGGAGGTGTTTTGCTCTTTGTGCTCGGCTCGGTGCTGATCGGGCTAGAGCTTGTGCTGCCGAGCGGGATTCTTGGCGTGGGGGGAATTATTGCCATTGCGTTAGGGGCCTTTTACCTCTTCGATGAGTCGATGGCACCGGGAGTGCACTTTGAAGAAACAGGCTTCGTTATTTCGGCTGTCCTCGTCGGGGTGGTGATGCTGGGGGTAGCGATTGCAGTACGCCGCGCCCAAAAACGCAAGGTAACCACGGGCACCCCCGCCCTGATCGGCATGCGGGGAACGGCGTTAGAGACGGTCGGTGCTTCGGGCCAGGTATTCGTCAATGGCGAAATTTGGCGGGCAAGCGCTGAAAGCGGGTTGATCGCGAAGGACAGCACCGTGGAGGTGGTGGGGATAGAGGGGCTCACTTTGCGTGTAAAGGCAATGTAGGCCGATCCTTGGGCCCCCTTCTTTTCAGCGGCATTGCGAGATGCTAGCGTAGGGCCCCGTTGTACTGACTGAAACGCATCCGTGGGGCCTCTATGTTATCAGTGCCGGTCGTCGTTGCATTGCTAGTGTTCGTTGTAATCTCCAAGGGCGTATATGTGCTCAAGGAGTATGAACGGGGTGTGATATTCCGTTTCGGTCGACTGCATGAGACGAAGGAGCCGGGGTTGCGCATTGTAATTCCCTTCGTTGATCAGTTGGTGAAAGTGGACCAACGCGTAGTGACCATGGACGTGCCAACCCAGGACATTATCACCCGCGACAATATTTCGATAAAGGTGAACGCGGTGCTTTACTTCCGGGTCATGGAGCCGTCTAAGGCACTCGTGCAGGTGGAGAACTATCTTTTTGCCACGAGCCAGTTCGCCCAGACAACATTGCGCAGCGTATGTGGTGAGGCGGAGCTTGATGATCTCTTAGCCAAGCGTGACGCATTGAATCAACGTATTCAGGATGTCGTTGACAAGCATACCGATCCTTGGGGAGTAAAAGTGACCGCAGTCGAAATCAAGCATATCGATCTGCCCCAAGAAATGCAGCGTGCGATGGCAAAACAGGCTGAAGCGGAGCGTGAGCGCCGCGCGAAGATCATTCAGGCCGATGGCGAATTTCAGGCCTCGGCCAAGCTTACCGACGCTGCAGAGGTAATGTCGCGACAGAGCATTGCATTGCAGCTGCGCTATCTTGAGACGCTCCGGGACATCGCGTCGGAGAAAAACTCGACTATTCTGTTCCCGGTGCCGATCGATATTCTTGAGGCATTTCGTGCCTCTTTGAAGAAATCCGGCGAGTAGGGGAGATTACCCCCTCATCTGATGGAGTCCTCGAATACACCGTATTGGTACGCCCTGCCTGAGGATCGCATCGCTCAGCGACCGGTGCGGCCATATGACCATGCCCGCTGCATGCTGCTTGAGAGGCAGGGGGAACGCATCGAGGATAGCTTCTTCTATCAATTGCCCGCTTTCTTGCGAGCAGGAGACATACTTGTCTTTAACGCAAGTCGCGTCATCCCCGCCCGCCTGTTCATGCGCAAGCAGGGTACCGAAACTCAGGTGGAGATCCTTGTCGTAGAGCGGCAAGACTCACGTGCCCACTGCATGGCTCGTCCGATGCGTAGATTAAGAGTGGGCGATACGCTCACAGGTCCTGCGGCACAACCTGCTGAGATTGTCGCCCGTGAAGGAGATCGCATCTTAATTGAGTTCGGCAGCGCGAGTGCGCTTGAGCGGACCCTTGAAGAGCATGGGGTGATGCCGATTCCTCCCTACATTCGCAAAGGTAGGTCTGATGCCCAAGATGCTGTTGATTACCAAAACCCGCACGGTACGATCCTTGGATCGATTGCCGCTCCGACGGCCGGTCTTCACTTTACTCCGGAGCTCAAAGAGCAGCTACGAGCCAGGGGCTGTCTGCTGAAGACGATCACACTGCATGTAGGTCCAGCCAGCTTTTTGCCGGTGTATCGGGAAGGCCATGCGGACTCGATGACCCCGGGCGCCGAACAGCTGCAGTTTGACCCCGCTCTGATAGAGGAACTATGCAGGGCACGGGAGCGTGGTCATCGTGTGATCGCCGTAGGCACCACCGTAGTGCGTGCGCTTGAATCGATGGCGCACGCATGGAGAAGAGGGGAGAGCATCGGCAGGACTGAGCTCTTCATCACTCCCGGATATGCATTTGCACTGATTGACGGTGTGATCACGAACTTTCATCAGCCGGGGACGACCCATCTTCTCCTAGTCGAAGCGTTTGTGGGCAGGGCACGGCTTGAACAGGCCTATGCACATGCACTGACACACGGTTACCGATTCCTCAGCTATGGGGACGGTATGTGCATTATCTAAGCTCGGCTGAGTCGGCCTTATGGCGTAGGCGGCGGATGCCGGAACGGACTGGCCAGGCCTCATGCCCCCCTGTTTGTGCGGCGGCCCGCTAGCCTTTACAACCACTGCCAGTGTAATGTGGGTCCGCTATGTTGGTCCTTTCTATATTATTACTCACCACTCTGTTGATCATGAGTGGCAAGATAGCACCCGAGCTTGTAGCCCTTGTTGCATTGACCGTTGTGACCTTGCTCGGCGAGCTCTCTCCACAAGAGGCTTTCTCCGGGTTCGCCTCGCCTACCGTTGTGATGATTGTGGGATCGTTCTTTATTGCTGCGGCATTGAAGCGCAGCGGAGTAGCTGAGCAATTGGGGATAATGGTAGCGCGGCGCTTTGAGGGCAGGGAGCGCAGCATAGTAGTGAGTGTAATGGTTGTGGGAGCGCTTACCTCAGCCGTGATGAACAATGTGAGCGCAGTCGCACTCTTGCTGCCCTCCGTAGTGACGGTGGCAGCGTATGCGAACATTTCGCCGTCGCTCCTGTATCTGCCGCTTTCATTTGCGGTGGTGTTGGGGGGAACGCTCACTTTGATGGGCACCCCACCGAATCTGATTGCAAGTGACCTCTTGATTGCGCAAGGGCAACCTGGTTTCGGACTATTTTCCATTACTCCGCTCGGGATATTGATGGTGGTAGCCGGTATCACCACGGTGGCGATGCTCTACAGGCGCATCTTGCCGCGAAGGGAAGATGTGCCGGAGCTCGACCGACGGGATCTGCCATCCTTCTATCGATTGCGCGATCATCTGTGTCTGATTCGGGTACCGGCGCACTCGCGGCTCTGCGGGAAAAGTCTTGAAGAGACCCACTTTGGGGAGGCGCTGGGAGCCGAGGTTATTGGCATAGTACGCGACGGCAAACGGCGCTTGGCACCGCCGCCGCATGAGCGAATTCGTGCTGAGGACCAGTTGGTAGTGGTGGCCGATGCCGAGGAGATTGACACCCTCTTCCAGTTGCGTGGGGTGATGATCTCCCATCCGGATGTGCAGGTCACTGAGCTTCTGACGACGCAGCTCTCCCTTCTGTCACTCGAGGTGACTCAGAAGTTTCTCCAATTGGGCAGCTCGCTTCGTACCATCAGATTCAAGGAGCGATTTGGTGGCACGGTAGTAGCTATTGAGAGAGGACCGCGCCTATTGCGCCACTACTTGGGTAGTCATGAGCTGTATCCGGGAGACAGGTTGCTGATTGTGGCTCGCAAAAGCGGGCTGCATGCTGTCGAGCTGATGGGTGCCGAGCTGAAACCGCAAGAGCTCGGCGAGTGGATGCTGCAAAGAGTAAGCGTAGTAAAATTGCCTGAGGGATCTCGATTGGCAGGCTCGACCATTAGTTCGGCCCGTTTGGGAGAGCTGGCGGGTGTGGCGGTAATAGGGGTGCTGCGTGGCGGCGTTGTCACTGTGCTTCCAGGGCCCCAAGAGGTGATGGCATCATCGGATGCCCTGGTGATTGCGGGGGACCCGGAGCGTCTTGGATGGCTGTCGATGCTAAGCGAGCTTGAGATTGCCGTTGGCACCACGCAGAGCGATTTTGAATCGCCTGCGGTGGGATTGGCTGAAGCCATAGTACCTCCCCAGTCGAAGTTGATTGATAAGACATTGGCGGAGATCGATTTCAGGGAAAAGTATGACTTCCAGGCTCTGGCGGTGTGGCGTGGTGGAAAATCTTATTTCCAGCGTCTCGGGCGCATGCGATTGGCACTGGGAGATGCATTGTTGTTGCAGGGTCCACGCAGCAAGATTCCAGTTTTGGCGAAGAACAGGGACTTCCTCGTTTTAGGCAGTGCTCGACCACAGCCACTTGCCGCAGGAGCCATATGGGGTTTGTTGTGTGCGCTTTTCGTTCTAATCGGTGGGAGCGCGAGCGGTTTGGTGCCCGCTCATTTTGCGATGCTGATGGCTGCGCTCGTAGCGGTACTGTTTGGGCTGGTGTCGATGGAAGATGGGGTGCGGGAGGTGGATTGGAGGATTGTGCTTTTTGTTGGCGCGCTTCTGCCGTTTCAACTGGCCATCATGAGAAATGGTTTGTTTGACGGAATAGGGTTCCAGCTTGCTCAGAGCCTGGATGGTCATGGATTATGGTTGGTCGTGCTGCTTCTGACCGGCTTAACGAGTGGACTGGCACAGATCATTGAAGGCTCGGTGGCGGTGCTGTTAATGACGCCGGTGGCAATCCAGCTGGCGGGGGAGTTGGGAATTGATGCACGGCTATTAGTGTTGACAGTCGCCTGTGGTGCGTCCGTAGCATTTTTGAGTCCGACAAGTCATCGTTGTCATATCCTTGTGATGTCGGCTGGGGGATATACCTGGCGTGATGTGTTTCGGCTGGGGCTGCCGGTGAGTATTGCAGTGATTTGCGCAGTTTTGTTGGGGGCCATGGTGCTTTCACCATCTGGCGGGTAACCTTACATGCAGCTGCTTGTAGGGACCGGGAGTGGCGGTAAGTGACTGTATCTATTCGGTAATATCGCTTGGAGCAAATATCTTGTCGAATCGGATAGATATAACAAGGAGTGCCGTTCCCATGGAGCCAGATACGCTTGAACCCCAGGCGCCCGAGACGAGTGGGCGTTACCAGGATTATGGTCCTGTGCCGCGGTCTCGACCGTTCGAGTCTGGCAGCGTGGTTATGCCGGACCACAATCCTCGGCGTCCCTCATATACAGATCAAGTTGATGTGTGGCATGTGCTGCGGCGCATAATGACGCTGTTGCTTTTTTGTATTGGGGTGAGTGCCACGGTGACTTTCATATTGTCTCGCCAAGGGAAGGAGTTGTTTGGCCTTCAGGGTGGGGAGGTGCGCGAGGATTCGAAGCCGTTAGTCGTGGCTAAGGAAGCACCGGTCGTGGTGCCTGATTTCCGGATTGAGCCTCGAGTGAAGAAGGAAGAGACCGCGACGAAGGTGCAGGATGCGAGCGCAAGTGGTGCTCCGCTTGAGCACGTGTTGGGGCAGCCGGTGAAGATTGAAGCGCGAAGGTATTTGTACGCCAGTGGAACGCAGCGGGAGTTTGGCACGAGTTTTTCGGCGGAGTCGCGAAACGTGGACATGAAGATGGACCGGTCGGTGGAGCTGACGGCGGTGCCAGGGAATTCGGGCCGGTATACTGACAAAGCGGGCGGATTGGAGTGGCAGGGTGGTTTTAGCCTCGAGAATGCGGATAAGAATCTGCGGCTTGGTCGCTCGTATACTGAGTATTTGAATTCGATGAGTGGGGCGCTTCCCGGCGGCAATCTGAATGTGGCGTCAGATGGGAATAAGAAGAAAGTGCTGCCGAGTGTTAAGACGCTTAACGCTGGGTCGCCGAAGCGCTAACCTCTGCACCCTCCCAAAAGATAGCCCCAAAAGATAGCAGGTTCTTTCTCTCAGCAACTTTTCCGAGACCCCTCCGATAACTAGATCATGGGAAGGTCACCGCGGGACCGAGATCCGAGCATCTTTCGATTTGTCACGCTCCGTACAGTGGACGCACGCCTATGGATGGTACCGTCTCGGAAGCTCGAAAAACTCATCGGCGGGATCTTCGCTCGCTATGCCGAGATCACAGGAATCGAGATTTATGCATATTGTGTGCTGAGCAATCACTTCCATATGGTGGTCCGCTCGCCAAAATCAAACTTGGATGAATTCTTCGAGAATACTGATAGAGAAATTGCTCGCCGTGTGAACTGGAAGAACCAACGCCTTGGCACTTTTTTTGAAGGACCATACAAGGACAAGAAGATCCTCTCCAGTCAGGATCTCTTCGACGCATTTCTGTATGTAACGGTCAATCCAGTCAAGCACGGTCTGGTCGAACACCCCAGTGAGTGGCCTGGATTTAACTCGTATCAGCAGTGTCTTACTGAACGCCCACGAACCATGTCATTTACAAGACACTCAATTGAGGACCCTGCTGAACGTGTCACTCACCATACTCTTCGACTAGCAATCTTGCCTCAACTGAAGAATCTCGCAGCTTCGGAACGCCGGCAGTATTTGCATGAGGCAATTGAAGCACGCGTGCGTTACTGGCGTCAGGAACGAAGGCGCCTGGGCAGAGGGTTTTTGGGGGTTGAGAGGGTGAAGAATCAGGTCCCCGGCAGTATTCCACAGACGGTAACTCGTTCGAGGATGGTGGGTGCATACTCAAAGAATGCAGTTTTGCTGCGTGAGGAACGAATTCGTGAAAGAGAGCGACGGTTGCGGTATTTTGAAGCATCGCGGAGGTACCGCATGGGAGAGTATACTGTGGAGTTTCCGGACTATACCTATAAGCCACCGCTTCATCGAAAGCCCAGGTCAGCGCCCTTCCAAGAGCTGCCGGGAGAGTGCTTTAAACAGGCATCCTAGGGCTCTACAGGGGTAGTGTATCTAGAGCTGGTGATATTCAAGCTAAGTGCCTGAAAGAGGGTGGCAGCCAACGTACAGTAAGAATGATCGAAAGGTGCATATGTGGAAGCGCCCAAAGGGATTAGAGGGAAAACGAAAAAGAAGCTGAGAACTGGGTAGGAAGGGCCGTGCCTAGTTGCGCACCCCTTGGGCTTTTAGGTCCCGAGCGGCTCTCTCAGCCTTCAGTACCGTGGCATAGCGATTCGGATCATTCATGGCAAGTTCTAGGTACTTCTCATATGCCGCAAGAGCTGCTTTGTTCGCTCCAAGCTGCTGATGGGCCACTGCCAAATTGAAGGTGACGTCAGGGTCACGAGGTTTAAGCGCCAGCGCGGCTTGTAGGTGATGCGCAGCTCGTTTGGGGTCATTCGCAATCAACAGCAGGTGACCCAGATTGCGATGCGCTTCAAAATCCGCAGGATTATGATGGGTCGCCGCAGTGTACTCTTCAATCGCATCCTGATAACGCTTCTGACGCACGAAAACTGCGGCTAAGTTATTGTGCGCCTCCCCCAAAGTTGGAGCAAACTCTATGGCGTCGGAGAGTTCCTCAACCGCCCGGTCATCCTGTCCCAAATTGTAAAACGCTACTCCAAGGTTGTTGTAGGCAAGCGCCGCATACGTATCACGAGATTTTGCTTCCTCCCACGCCTTGATGGCTCCTTGCAAATCACCTTGCATAGCCTTTGCGTACCCTAAATTGATGCGTGCCTGCGCATCATTCGGTGTTTCACCTACTAGTTGTTGCAGCACTATGTCAGCGTCGCGAAAACGCTCCTGCGCCAGATAAACAAGGGCCAAGTTATAACGAATCTCCGGAAGATCAGGACGGACCCGAAGCGCCTGCTGCAGCTGTGAAAGTGCTGCTTTTTGATTGCCCTGACGGTGATAGGCTACGCCAAGGTTATTCAGCGCCTCGCCGTCTCGGGCATCAGCCTTAATCGCATTTTGATATGAAGCAATACTCTCCGATTCTTTGCCCAATCCGGTCAGCACAATAGCCAGGTTCCGGTGCGCAAAGCCCAACTTCGGATCGGTCTTGGTGGCAAGCTCAAGCTCTTTTCTTGCGTCAGTCAGATTGCCCTGTTTCGCCAGCACAGCTCCCAAATTGGCTCGGCCCTTTGCCAAACGCGGATCCGCTGCAATGGCACTGGTGAGCAATTTCTGAGCCTCGGCAAAATCTCCCTTGCGCGCCAACGCAACCGCCAGATTATTCATGGCTACGGCATCGTTCGAGCGTTGACGAATGGCCGCTCTGAGCAGCTCGATTGCGCGATCAAGATTGCCTTGCTCGAGCGCTTCAAGGCCTTGAGCAGAATCATTGCGCTGCGAGGTAGGGTGCACACCCAAGACCACATCAAGAGAGACGTCGCTCACACGCTCGCGAGAGGCTTCCTCGGCCAGATAGCCCACTGTTCGCTGACCCAGACGCGGCTCGGCAAGCAGCGCTTTCCTCCAGTGCTCCATGGCAGCCGGTAGATTACCACGACGTAATTGTGCTGCCCCCAGTCCGTTGTGTGCTTCGCGAAATGCGGGGTCGATCTGCAGCGCAGTACGGAAATGCTGCTCAGCTCCCGCTAGGTCGCTCATGTCAATCAAGGCAAGCCCGATCAAGTAATGAATCTCGGCGCTCGAAGCGCCTGCCGCCAGAGCCTTGCGCCACGTTGCAAGCGCATCCACTTCGCGACCTTGCTGAAGCTGCAGCAGTCCCAGATCCCGCCACGCTTCAGGATGCACAGGTCGTAGGGCGATAGCAGTACGATAGGCGGCCTCAGCTTGCGAAAATTGATTCTGAGAATGATAGATCGTCCCTATGTTGTACTGCAGATCAGGATCTGAAGGCTCAGATGCAGCAAGCTGCCTGTATAAACTCAGGGCCTGCGCAGCACGTCCACCTCGGTAGAGCGCATAAGCCATATCCTTCTTGGCCTGCATTGAGAGGGGAGCGCGTCGCGACGCCTCCTGGAAAAGCCGCATTGCCTCCACATAACGACCCTGCTCCAAAGCAGCCGAAGCCTGCGCCGCCACCAAATTCCGACTACCTCCTGAACGATTTTGAGCAGCATGCTGAGCGGCTGTCGTATTCGGACGCCCCGCATCAGTGGCTGGTGTCGGGCCGCGTGCGCAGGAGACGAGCGCAACGAGTGCTGCGGACTGTCCGAGTCGCTGGAGTATAAGCCGTGGCCCTGGTCGTGCGTTCCTAGGTTGTATCATAGTGACTAAGCTCCTGCGGTTTGGTCTTGGTCGCATCAGTAATGTAAATGGCCCTCCTGGGCCATTTGGAAATCTATTCAAGCTTGGCGTGGAGCCCGCACAATGCCCACGCCTCACAACGTCTACTAATGCCTGCAGTCTGCGGGCTGAAGACAACTTAACTGTTCACCGTCTTCGTAGAACTGCATGCTATTCTTTCATCCTAGCCTCAGCTATCCCCCATATTCAACCTTGCAAGCTTGAGGAGGCACAGTTACTTTTTGCAAAGCGGGATTGGTATACACATCCCGCTCGGTTTCCCCCTGAGCTTCTGCATGTTCCCCTGGTATTACCCTAAAATCATTGTGTGCCTCGCCGAGGGGTATTCACGCAAAAAATTCATGGGCGATCTTGCAGCAGGGCTTACCGTTGCAGTGATTGCATTACCTTTGGCTATGGCCTTGGGCATCGCCTCTATTCCCGTTGACGTAGCCGCACAATCAGCTGTCTCCCCTCCTAGCGCGGGATTGGTTACCGCGGTCGTTGCGGGATTTCTCATTTCGTTGCTCGGCGGCAGCAGGGTGCAGATTGGCGGCCCCACCGGAGCCTTCATAGTGGTAGTGTATGGCGTGTGCCTGCGACACGGGTACGCAGGACTTGTCACTGCCACGGCGCTGGCCGGAGTGCTGCTTATTCTGTTGGCGGTGGCGCGAGTGGGTCGTTTCATACAGTTTGTGCCCTATCCTGTGACGGCAGGATTTACCACCGGCATCGCCGTCATTATCGCCGCGTCGCAGCTAAGGGATTTTTTCGGGCTTGACCTTCGAGATGCCTCCGGGAAGATGGAGACCTTGCCTGCAGAGTTCATTGAGAAACTCTCAGTATTGGGTCGATACTTTCACACACTGGACGTTTCCACGGTCAGCGTAGCGCTGGGGACATTATTGGCGCTCGTGTGGATGAGGCATAGGATGCCGCGGGCTCCTTATTATCTGATCGCCGTAGTGCTCGCATCAATCTCCGTCGTTTTGTTCGGACTCGATGTCGAAACGGTGGGTAGCCGTTTTGGAGCGATTCCTAGAACATTGCCTCTCCCCGCTCTGCCCGACTTCTCTCTGGCGCTGGTGCGCGAGGTTTTTCCGGATGCGGTCACTATCGCCTTGCTCTGTGCCGTGGAGTCTCTGCTCTCAGCGGTGGTGGCTGATGGCATGACGGGCTACCGTCATAAGTCTGACTGCGAGCTCCTGGGGCAGGGAGTAGCCAATGTGGCCTCGGCGCTCTTTGCCGGTCTGCCGGCGACGGGAGCGATTGCGCGCACCGCGGCTAATGTCAAGTCCGGCGGCACTACACCGATCGCGGGCATGCTGCACGCGTTTCTTCTCCTTGGGTTCATGCTTGCCGCGGCTCCCCTGGCAGCGCAGATCCCGCTTGCGGCGCTCAGTGCGGTGCTGTTGCTCGTGGCCTGGAACATGAGCCAGCTTGATCACTTTCGGAGCTTATTGAGCGCGCCGCGTAGCGACGTACTGGTACTGCTGGTGACCTTCTTTCTTACGGTTGTGGTTGATCTGACGGTGGCTGTAGGTACAGGAATGGTGTTGGCCTCTTTTCTGTTCATGAAACGAATGGCCGACACTGCAGAGGTAAAAGGTCTTGTCGGCAATGGAGAAGAGGGAGATGAGGACTGGGGCCTCCCGCAACTTCGCAACATTCCCGAGGGAGTAGAAGTGTATCAGATTAACGGACCATTCTTCTTTGGCTGCGCCGATCGTTTGAAGGATGTGCTGGGGGCGGTGGCAAAGACGCCGCGCGTCTTTATTCTGCGCATGCGTAATGTGCCGACCATCGACGCAACCGGCATGCATGCACTCTCAGAATTAGTCGATAAGTGTCAGCGTGGCGGCACACGCTTGGTCATCACCGGCCTTCAGCCGCAGCCCAAACGAGCCCTTGAAGGGGCGGGACTCATCAAGCGAATTGGTGCCTCCAATATATTTTCAACCACCGAAGAAGCGCTCAATGCCTTCAGAGCGTAGCGGGGCACCAGGGATACGCTGAACTTACTCAGCGTATTGCTCTATGTCGGCACACCTTACTTTTTGACCTGCGGCGGAGGTTTGGCGGTGACTAATGCCTGATAGTCATGGATGGCGTGAGTGATCACCTCTCGCGCTTCTGCTGCGCCATACACCCCGGCGATCTCAACCGGCCGGGTGGTGCCATCGGGAGCGGCCTTATAGGTGAGGAAATAGTGGGTCAGCCGATCGATTAACGCACGCGGAGCCTGCCAGATATCCTTCCATTCCCCGGCCATCCCATCAGAGGCTAGCACAGCGATGATCTTATCGTCTGCTTCACCGCGGTCGATGATGCGAAGGCCTCCTATAGGAACCGCAGTCAGCAGGATATCTCCATGGGTGACCGTGCGCTCCGAGATCACGCAGATATCCACCGGGTCCCCGTCCCCGATGATGCCGCTCCGCTGAAGCCGATCAGCACAGAACTTGCCGACACCGTGACCGCAGTACGTTTGGGGCACAAATCCATACAGAGTCGGACAGAGGCTTGAGTAGCGTTGAGGTCGATCGATCCTGAGGTGACCGGTTTCCTTATCAATCTCATACTTGACCGTGTCCGTAGGCACGATTTCGATATAAGCGTTGACCTCGTCGGGTGCCTTAGGGCCTACGGCGACGCCGTGCCACGGGTGGGCTTTCCACTGCGTATTGAGCATGCGATACCTGTGTGCTTTGTATACCTTGGGGCATCATCCGGATCCGCTTCCCCCCGGAGGCGATTGTTTTGACGCCTTCATTAGGAGCATACCATGAGTCAACAAAAGAAGGACTCTCTCGAAGCAGCATTGTTACGCGTTCTGCAGGCTCTCGATAATCAGGTCGCGCGTGAGATGCAACGGGATCCCAAGGAGCGTGAGCAGCAGGGCATGCAAAAGTGGGAGCCCTACGCCAAACGCATAGAACACATCGCTGGACTGGTCATCGATGCACTCTCAGCAGGGGAGGTGGGAGTGGATGGAATTCTGATCCTCAGCCAGGCTTGTGCCAAGATCCTCAAGATTACGGCGACTGATCTGGGAGCTGACGGGCTGGGGCAGCTAAGGACGAGCTACTGCCTAGCCGCCTTTGAGGCGCTTGAACGGGAAGCCCGCGAAGGCAGCGCCGCGCTCAAAGGGGGAGAACTACACTAGGCATACAATGAAAAAGGGCCATGGATGACACTTATTACGGCTATCCCTAGTCGGCAAACGGCGAGAGGGAGGAAAGTGTTTAATATTAATAGGTTGGCAATGCGATCAACCACGCGGCAGCAGCTGGATCTCTTGACCTTTCCGGCACTTATGATAGATTGCCGCGCTCGATTTCGATGGCCGTCTGCGGCCTTGCAGTTTAGTGAAGGACCCCATGTCACAGACAAATTTTCAGAGCAAAGAAGCGGCTGTGCAGTCACGCCGGTGGAAGCTCATTGACGCGAAAGGATTGCCCGTAGGTCGTGTCGCCTCGACCATTGCGTCGATTGTACGCGGAAAGACAAAAGCAAATTTTACCCCCCATGTTGCTGGCGGTGACTATGTCATCGTCGTGAATGCTGACAAGGTAGTATTCACGGGCAATAAAGCGGTTCAGAAGGTGTATCGCGATCACAGCGGTTACTTTGGCGGGGTGAGAGAGCGTACCGCAGAAAAACTCCTCCAGGAGAGGCCGGCAGAAGTGTTGCGCCGTGCGGTGTGGGGAATGCTGCCGAAGGGACCTCTTGGGCGTGATATGCTTACGCAGGTCAAGATTTATAAGGGCAGCGCGCACCCCCATAAAGCACAGGCTCCGGAAGCCGTGACGGTGAAGGCGGGTAAATAACAAGACTTAGATAGTAGGAAGTTCAGGTACAATCGCATGAAGACCAAGCCGATACACGCAATAGGACGTCGCAAAGAATCAGTCGCACGCGCATTCATCAGCGCGGGTAGTGGAGAGGTGGTCGTAAATGGCCGCACGCTCGAACAGTATTTCCCGACTCCTGCCCTGCGTTCAGGGGTTGTGAAGCCGCTTGTGGTAGTGGCTCAGGGGGACCAATTTGATGTGTCCTTCAACATCACAGGTGGTGGCACCACAGGTCAAGCAGGAGCCGCCAGTCTCGCCTTAGCGCGCGCACTGGTGAAATCCAATGCTGACTGGAAGTCTGCCTTGCGCAAGGAAGGGCTGCTCACTGTGGACTCTCGTGAAGTCGAGCGTAAGAAGTACGGTCGTCATAAAGCGCGCAAGAAATCACAGTACTCCAAGCGCTAAACCAATTCCTGCTTGCTCAATGCGTAGAACAGCGTGGTTGATGCCGCTGGGCGGCGGAGCATGGCGCTACCTCGGGGCTTCTGTGCCCAGGTTCAATACGAACCCCACACAAATCAGGATCAGGTTCGCACTCCAGGCGGCTGCCAGAGGAGGTAGGATGTCCGCTCTCCCGAGTGAAAGGCTCATTGAGTGCATGGCATAGTAGGTGAACGCCAGCACGAGGCCGGCGACGAACCCAATTGCTAAGCTACCAGAACGCGCCGATGTCAGGGCAAAGGGCAGTGCGGCAAAGGGAAGAATAAGTGACAGGAAAGGAAATGCGATCTTGTGGTGCAGATCAGGCAGGTAGCTTGTAATGCTGAGTCCGTGGCGCTGCTGTTTGCGAATAAATCTTCGAAACTGACGAAAGCTCATCGTCTCCGGATCGCTGTTCATCTCATAGAAGTCCATGGGTGCTTCATTAATTGCCAGTGGCAGACTCTTGAACGGGCGCACATTGGGAGTCGAACTCTCCTCCGCAAACGCGTACTCAGTGACTCCATGCATCGTCCAGCCAAGCCCCGGGCCCACCCACTGCGCGGAGTCGGCGACTATACGTTTCTGTAGACGATGCTTCTGGTCAAACTCCAACACCGTAACCCGATGCAGGGAGCTAGTTCTAGAATCGAAGCTGCCTACCGAGTAGTAGCGCTCTCCCGACCTCCACCAGATATCGCTCTGGCTGTATCCGCCCTTGACGTCCTTCTTTCTTATATCGATGTTGTAAATCTCTTTGGCCCGACGCATCGAAGACGGGACGATCGTCTCATTGAGTAACAGTGTAATTATGCTCAAGGCTAACCCTGTGATCACAAAAGGACGCAGGACGTATGACATCCTAATGCCCGAGGCCCGCATGGCGGTGATCTCCGAGTTCTTGCCGAGCGAACCGACCGTGAACAGGGTCGCGACCAAAATAGCCACGGGGAGCATCGTTGCAACCATCTGCGGCACTTTCAAAAGAAAGTAGGACAGCATGTGGGAAAAACCTGCATCTTCGGCGATTAAATTGTCGATGCGCTCGAAGAAATCAATCACCAGGAACAGAAGGGTGAAGACGAGAAGGCTCAGCAGCACATTCTGAAGCAGCAGTCGGAAAAGGTAGCGGGTGAGTATCTGCATGGCTCAGGCGGCCCCCTTAGCCTGCATTCGTCGAAATTTCGCAATAACACTCTGCTGTAGCCCGCCGAAGAAATGCTCAAGTCCTTCCGCGACCGAGTGCCACTGCTCCGAAGACACCTTGTGAATGAGAAGTACAGTCAAGACCATGCAGAATATATTGGGGGCCCAGACGGCCAGCCACGGGGACAACGAGCCTGTCTCGGCGAGCGCTACGGTTACCGATAGGAGACCGTAATACGACACGAATAACAGTAACCCCAGCACAAGTGAAAGCGCCGCTCCCCAGGTGCGGTGCATGCGGGGTTGCTGCACTCCAAGGGGCAGGGCCAAAAGGGTGAGCAGAAAGGACGCAAATGGCATGGCGCTTCGAAGACCAAGCTCTAGGCGGGCCTTCAATCCGCGTTGTGCAAGATCCTCTGCGCGTTCTTCGCTGCTGACCATGCCTTGATCTGCACGGGCGATCTCAGCCATCAATGCGTCATTATTCATTTCTCGCATCTTGGCCGTTGATCTGCCGCCGCTATCGAAGAACTCTGCAGCGGAGAGGGTCAGGTAGTTGTTGCGAAAGTTGGTGACTACGTATTTCCCATCGATAAGCTCATGCATAGCTCCAGAGGTCATGATCAGGGTAATGGTCTGGGCCTGTTCATTCGAGTGAATCTTGCCCTCATCGGCTATGATGATGCGGGGCGGCCCCTCTGCTCGGCGGTCTTCGATAATGCCGCGGGAAAACCGGCCGGAGAAGGGCTCGACTTCCTCTGCGTACAGCGTGACAGCACCTAGCCGGTTAAAGATGCCCGGTTCAAGCCCTGAGGTGCTGCGGCTCCTCGCGATGTCAAAAAGAGTCTGGGAGAGAGTTTGAAACCCCCAGGCCTTTAACTCATTCGATACGTATAACGTCACGAGCGCCACGGAGAGGCCGAACAGAACAGTCGGTAGAAGCAGCTGGTACAAACTGATCCCACTGGCCCTTAGGACGATTATCTCGGAGTCTCCCGATAGTCTCCCTATAGCGAGCATTACGCCGAGAAGCGCTGAGAGCGGGAGGGCGATCTCGAGGAAGGTGGGGATGATGGAGAAGAAGGCCATCGCTATCTGTGAGAGTTCAACGCCCTTGTTCACTATGAGTGCGGCAAAACGCAGCATGCGCAGGGTCAGCAAGATCCCAGTAAAGGCGAACAGCGCAATTGCGAAGTACAGCAGCTGCTCCCTTAAAAGATAGCGGGTTATGATGCGCATAGCGGGAATGAGAATACTCTGAATCGCAAAGCCGCACTATCGGATGAAGATTGATATTGGGGGATAAACAAAGGGCCCAACCAAGTGGGCCCTTTTCAGATTCAATCTTTTTCAAGACGCAATCTTATTGTACGGAAAATCTGGTACGCCTGTAGCAACCCGTCGGCTAGAAGGTCATGAACGGATTCTTTTTCTGGCGAGCTTCTTCTTTGCGCGATTTCTTCAGCGCTTCCTTCTGCTTCCTCTTCCTGCGCTCGGAGGGCTTTTCGTAATAGCGGCGAAGCTTGAGCTCTTTGAAAAGGCCTTCCTTGATCAGCTTCCGCTTTAGGATTTTCATGGCCTTCTCTATGCTATGGTCGACCACCACTTCCATGGCACCGGACTTTTGACGATCTCCGCGGTCGCGATCGAAGCCACCAGCGCGATCAGAAGTTCCGGCATCGCTGCCTCGTGAGTACGAACCTTCGCGTCCCCGAGAGGAGTGACCGTTAAGGCCAGCAGGATTATCCTGACGACCCTCTGAACCTTGATTGTACTCGCGCCTACCTTCGCTCACATTAACTCCCAATATGCTGATGATGTACTACCGCGCTCTGCGAATCTCGAAAAGTACGTGCACCCGAACGCCATGATGTGCTCGACACGACGTCGCACACGGCGTACTGCGAGCTACGTCAAATGTGCACGCGAACGTACACGTAGCCCATCGCCTGTAAACGACTGTCGGGGAAGTCTATTACCTTAATTTTATTACGAAAGTAAAGACTGCGCGGCAAAATTAACTGCTTGAATGGAGCGCCCATTCGACAGGCCCGAGAGGGCGATCAGGGGTCTTAAGCTTACCTGATACATTCCAATAGGTTAGCGCTCCCTATGGTGCGTGAAGCTCAAGGACGCTCGTTTCCCCGGGACAGTTAATTCTGAAGGGGATCTCTACCATGCCAAGCCCGCGACTGACAAAGAGGGAGCAGCGATCGGACAATCGTATCAATCCCTCGCCAAAGGGTCGATGGCGAATGCCATAGGTCATCGCGCCGAGAAGGGGCAGTTTAATCTGTCCACCATGGGTGTGGCCGGCCAAAACAAGGTCGAAGTTGGTGGCGATCTGCTCCGAGTAGTCTCGGACGAGATCGGGGTTGTGCGTAAGTAGGATCGCTGGATTGCGGGGCTGCAGGGGGAGTTTAGGCAGGCCATTCCAATAGTCATCAGTAGCCCAAATGTGTAATGCGGCGCTGCCGCGTCGTACGGTCACCCATTCGTTGACGGCGACCTGTATCTGTTGGGCAGCGAGCTGGGAGATGCATACAGCGCTGCGGGACCATCGATCATGATTACCGAGACAACCGATAGCGCCGTGGTGTGGAGCTACCGAAGAGATAGCCTGTGCCAGGTCCTTGTAAATCAAAGCAGGGAGGTCGGGGTCGGATAGCTTTACAAAGCGCTGATTACGGGGCGGCCACGGTTTCCACTGGTATGCACGATCTGGGATCCAGAGAAAGTCGCCGCCCAGCATGAGCAGATCGATCTCCCCGTAGAGAGACTGCAGGGCCTGCTCCAACCATTCATTCGGATAAAAGAGGCTGAGGTGCACATCGCTGATGAACCCGATACGGAACCCCTGGAGGTCGGAGGGGAGGTTGGGGATAGGGATACGATGGAAGGATTTTTCAAACTCTCCCGTCGTAGAAAGGGAGGGGGTTCCAACCCCCAGGGCTGCCAGACTTGCGCCGCCGAGAAGCGCCGATTGGAGCAGTCGGCGTCGCGAAAATCGTAAAGGTCTCATCAAGTTATCGGTCATGACGGCTTCCTAAAACCTTCGGTGGGTGTCGGGGCCCTGGAATATGTGCAAATTCCCGCGCTCCTGGCGGCAAGTGCTGCATCTCAACATATGCACGGATTTGCATATAGGTGGGGTACGTGATCATGGACCAGAGTCGCGCACTAAATAAACTCAATGAGTCTGCAGATCTCATCCAGATGATCGAGAGTCTGTTAGATCCCGGTGTAATTCAGCACATGTCGCCCTCGACAATCTCCGGAATGCGAATAACCCTTCGCAATATCCGAGAGAGCGTGATGGCAAGTCACAATACTTTGGCTTCAAATTTTGTTGCGCGCAATCGAGCGACCGAGGCAACCCCACAAGCCGTTGCAGCGCCAACCGCGCAGACAGCAGGCGCGGAATCTCCAATAACCAAGACGGTATCTGCTCCGACTGCCGCGGAACTCAAGCGGCGCGACCTAAGGGCGTCCCTAGAGAAGATTGTGATGGACCGCCAGCAATAGGCAAGGTGTCGGGTTATTGATTTATTTCTTGAACAACGTTCCGAAGAACTTTTCGGACCAGTGCTCGCTCTGCTTTGACGAGGTAATGATCTGCTCCAACTCGCCACCATCGAGCCATACTCCCCCACATTTGGGGCAGCGATCGATTACCACACCCATCATGGTGAGTTGCTCTAGGGGCTGACCCTCGACCGGACAGGCTCGCGTTGCCGTTGTCTTGCGTTGCTGGAGTCGAGCCAGAGCAGCCTTGTTTTGTGACTCGAAGTACTGTTCTTCCTGTGCTCTTCGTCTGTCTTCCCACGAGTCGTTCATAATTTACTCCTGATGATGAAGGTCTTTCTATAATTGCTACAGGACATTGGGCACGGGGGCAAGGGATCGCGCCGAGGGACAGCCGCGTAATCCGAATCTTGGGTACCAAGTTCGGATAGCAGCAATAATGAAACCATCGCGTAATCCGAATCTTGGGTACCAAGTTCGGATAGCAGCAATAATGAAACCATCGCGTAATCCGAATCTTGGGCACCAAGTTCGGATAGCAGCAATAATGAAACCATCGCGTAATCCGAATCTTGGGCACCAAGTTCGGATAGCAGCAATAATGAAACCATCGCGTAATCCGAATCTTGGGTACCAAGTTCGGATAGCAGCAATAATGAAACCATCGCGTAATCCGAATCTTGGGCACCAAGTTCGGATAGCAGCAATATGGAGCGGGCGAAGAGATTCGAACTCTCGGCCTCTTCCTTGGCAAGGAAGCGCTCTAGCCAGCTGAGCTACGCCCGCGTTCCGACGACCTTTATAGTGAAGCCCGCGGTAAAAATCAATTTTATAGGGCTCTTAGTTTTTAGGGCTTGGGGAGTATTTGCTCCCCCTGCAGTGGTTCGATAGAGTAGGGGGGTCTGCGGGTGTAACTCAGCTGGTAGAGTGCTTGCTTCCCAAGCAAGATGTCGCGGGTTCGAGCCCCGTCACCCGCTTACTGTCACCCGTTTTCACACAGATAGCACCTTCGATGAACGCTGCTTGTGGACAGTCGGAGCTATTGCCGAGGGCACGAAGGCTTGAAGCCCCGCGTTCGTTACGACTGGGCGATCTCGTCCAAATGCGATGGTGTGCGTTAGCCGGTCAGCTCGCGGTTTTTATCGCTGCCAGATTTGGATTAGGGCTGCAGCTTGATTGGCTGCCGCTTCTGACAATCCTCACCATTGGAGCGGCAAGCAACTTGGTGCTCGCCGTCTATCCGCATGGTGATGCGAATCTGCGCTGGGTGATTGGCTCAGTATTACTTCTTGATATCGTTCTCCTTACGGGCTTGCTCAGTTTTTACGGGGGGCACTCCAATCCATTTAGTTTGTTCTACCTCGTGCATGTGGTTTTGGCGGCGTTCCTGTTAGGGGTGCGCTGGATGTGGGTGATACTAGGGGCCAGCTCATTCGGCTACATGTTGCAGTTTTTCATTTATGTGCCGATTCATGCGTTGCACCAGCATGGAGAGGTAGCTACTGACCTGCACCTTAAAGGGATGCTTGTTGCCTTTGTATTAGTGGCGATGCTTCTGGGATACTTCCTGTCGCAAATGCGGTCGGCGCTCGATTCGGCGCGTGAAGAGATTCGATCTCTGGAGCAGAGGGCGCATCGAGACGAAAAGCTACTGGCGCTTTCGACACTTTCGGCAGGCGCGGCCCATGAACTTCGCACCCCCCTTGCGACAGTGAAGGTGGTGGTCGATGAGATGGCCAAAGGCTCCGTGAATGTGGAGCGGAGTGGCATCGACAAAGAGGATATTGCGTTACTGCAGCGTGAGGTATTGCGTTGTGAGGGGATACTAAGGAGCATGTCCGGAATCTCCGGCGATATCGAGGGAGAGATGCCACACCAATGCTCACTTACGGAGGTAATCGAGGGAGCAGTAAAGGAGCTCACCGCTCAGCAGCATGCAAGGTTGCTGGTGCAGGGTGCGGATCCGTGGCCTGTTGTCTTGCCGGTGCGCTCGGTGCAGCGGATGTTACTGTCTTTGATTCGGAACGCTTTTGATGCCTCGGAGCCCGCGGCTATGGTGCGATTAGTCGTGCAGCCAATGACGAGCCAGATTCAGGTTTCGGTTCAAGATTGCGGGTGCGGCATGTCGCAGGCCGTGCTTGCACGGCTTGGGGAGCCTTTCTTCTCAACCAAGCCGGTAGGGGCAGGAATGGGTCTTGGGGTGTTTCTAGTAAAGCGCTTTCTTAGCAGCTGCGGCGGGACTTTTGAGGTGGATTCGGGTGAAGGCAAGGGCACGACTATTACGGTGCGGTTGCCCCGTGTCTTCCGTTATGCGGAGGCTGCATGAGCGTACGCTACTTGGTGGTGGACGACGACGATGCGTTCCGCGATCGATTAATCCGCGCCATTCGTTCGCGTGGAGTTGAGGTGCATGGGGCTCACGATGGGGAGGCTGCTCTCGCGTTAATGCGCATGCATGCATTTGAGCGGGTCATCACCGATCTGAAAATGCCGGGCATCTCCGGGGTGGAGCTTGTACCGGCGCTCTTAGCGATCAACCCGGCGGTGCGCATTGTGGTACTGACCGGCTATGGCAGCATTGCGACAACGGTGCAGTGCGTGAGACGGGGGGCCGTTAATTATCTCACCAAACCGGTTGAGGTGGACTATCTACTTGCTGCCTTTGACGCAGTCGCTGAACCGTCCGAAGCGCACTTTGCAACCCCGTCGTTGGCCAGTGTCGAGTGGAACCATATCCAGAGGGTGCTCGACGAGTCAGAGGGCAACGTGTCCCGCGCCGCGAGAACGCTTGGTCTGCATCGACGCTCGCTCCAAAGGAAGCTGCAAAAGATCGCGCGGTAGAGCGGGGTCAGCATAACTGCGACATTCTGTCGCAGTGACTCTCTTATCGAACTTAGGCATAACTTTCCCCACTGTTGGTGGGGAGACGCCGTATGCTCGGACGAAAACAAACTTTGGTCCTGTTGGTTTGTGTGTTGGGACAGTCGGTCAGCGATCAGGCAATAGCCTGCGATCTATGTGGAGTCTTCGATACGGTGCGTACTTATGAGATGGAGAAGAATGCGGTGCGCCTCGGTGTTGCCGAGCATTTCACCTTCTTCGACACGGTGCAGCACGAGGGAACGTATGCAGAGAATAGGGGTGACGAGCGGTTATCGAGCTCAATCACACAGTTTACAGGAAGCTACGACCTTAGCGATGTGCTCAGTCTCCAAGTCACACTCCCTCTCATTCATCGGGAGTACCGGGCGTTGGATAGTGGCCCTGGGTCTCTGACTGGTGTTGGCGATGTGTCGCTGCTGGTAAGAGCAGTTCCGTATCACTACTCGGATGCTGATAACACGGTGGCGATTCAGCTTTTTGGGGGAGTCGAGCTACCGACGGGTGATGCAGACCGGCTTGGCGATGATCATGGAGATGACGAGGTCTTCGAGGAGCATGCACCCGCGATAGAGGAATCGATCGACCAGCATGAGAGTGAGGATCAGCATGGGCAGGCGACACATGTTCGACATGGCGGGGTGAGCCATGAGACGGAGCCAGTATCGGCCCTGCATGGACATGATCTGGCCTTTGGGTCTGGCTCCGTAGATTTTCCGATTGGCCTGAGCTTTTTTCTCAGAAGGGGGATGGCGGTGCTTGCTGGTGATGCCGGCTATACGTTCCGCACCGATGGGGATGAACAGTATCGCCATGCTGACGACTTTCTTTGGAGTGTGGGGCCGGGGGGGCTGTTTCAGATCGCCGAGCATGTGACGATGCTGGGACGGATTCGTTTGTCCGGTGAATATAAGAAGAAGGATCACAGTCAGGGCCAACTCGATGACAGCACCGCCGTGCGCTCGATATTCTGGGGTCCTGAACTATCGCTCACCAGCGGCGCCTGGCGATTCGATCTTGGCTCGGATTTTCCGATTGATATAAACAACAGCGGCACCCAGCTTGTGGCAGACTATCGGCTGAGGGGTGCCGTGGTTATGCGTTTTTAGGGCCTCTCCAGGCCCTTAGTAGATTCAAATGGTTAACTCGCGGTGCGAGGCCATGTGCCATTTGGTGCTGAGCAATCCATAACAGTACAGTTACTTTTTAGGCAGGTTTTCTCTGGTCGTGGACCGGTTCACCTAATGTTCAGGCGAGGAGCCCTCTTGTGGAGCTTTTATCGCAGAAACTGCCTGATCCAACTCACGATCCTGATAGTCATTTAAGGAATGACCTATTGTATGGCGGCGCAACAGCACACTACTCGGTCGGAGTCCCTGCCCGGATCCAAGAGCGATCAGATAGTAGATCTATCGCGCGTCTCACCTGCGGCTGAGGCAACACTAGGCAGCGCCCCGCGTGAAGCGCCACCCTTGAGTGAAGTTGATGCCGCGGGATGGCGGGAGATCGTTAGGACTATCTCTCTGGCGGGCGTTTCGGGAGTGGACTGTTCTCGCCGGGTAGCCCGTGCCTATGGGAGAGAGGCGCAACATCCAGAGGAGAGACCAGAGATCGATGACTTGCTCTCAATCGGAATGCGGCTTGGTGATGCGGGTTTGGGGCAGATGCATACGAGACGGGGGCCGCTCAGCGATATTGCGGATCTTATTCGGACGTTGCGGCAAGCGACCGAGTGTAACGGCGCGATGATTCTGCAAATAACAACAGCTCAAATGAAGCCTGCATTTATTCTCGTTCATCAGGTAGTAACCGAATCGGCCAATCCATCGGAGGCCATGGTGCACCTACAGAATCCGGACGGTGAAGATGTGATTGCAGTAAGAGCTTCGGTGCTTGCCGAATCCTTAACCTATAGCACGGGAATGCATATTGATGGTGTGCATGGCTTCAGAGACCTGCAGCTGGATCGATCCGCAAGGGTCGAGCATGCGGTGACCGCCTTCTGCAGAGATCACCCGTGGCTCGCTAAGATTCCGGGGGGTTGCGAGCGGAGTGCGCCTACTGATGACGCAAGCGGACCGCAGAGCAAACCCGATGCCGGGGGAGTCAGGATTTCGTGCTGATTGAAAGAGTGAGCGCCTCGTCATAGAGCAGTATCGGGATGTCTGCTCGAATCGGGTAGCAAAGTTGTCCGTCTTCTCTTACTAGTGCCCCGTCGATGTTGTTCTGCACCGTTTCTCCACTCACGCTGCGTATTTGGTGTCGTTCGATTGCATGGTTAATCGCGGCCAGCTCCTCAGCTGAGGCGAGGCGCAGCCTTTGGTGCGTCTTTGGGCAGACGAGAATAGCAAGCAGCTCTTCTGAAATGGTCATATCGCCTCCGCTGGTTTATGCCGCCATCGGCAAAAACGCATGGCTCGGATTGTGCTTCGCCATATAGTCGCGTTCCCACTCCTGGGAGAACAGTACGAGCACTTTGCCGAAGCGGTCCTTGGCCAGTGCCGCGTTCTGTGTCCGCTTAAAGGTGGCTGGGTCACCGTCCAAATAAAAGCATTGCGAGTAGGAAAGGGGGGTAAGTTCGACCTTCACATTGTACTCATCCTCCAGGCGATACTGACACACCTCAAACTGCAGCTGGCCGACCGCGGCAATCATGGGGTTTGAAGCCGGTGACTCGTAGGGGTAGAGCAGGTGAATGGTGCCTTCCGCGCTTAATTGTTCAATGCCTTTATCAAAGGCCTTTTTGCGCATCACATCGAGGGGGCGTATGCGTGCCACCAGCTCCGGTGCGAACCGTGGAAGTGGCGGTACTGAAACGGGCTCCTTGGCAGTCGAGATTGTATCACCGAGGGCAAAGATACCGGGGTTGGTGAGCCCCACGATATCCCCGGGATACGCATAATCGACGGTGTCACGATCCCTCGCCATGACGGTGAAGGATCTCGACAGCCGAATATCCTTATCGAGACGGCTATGATGGACCGGCATGTCCCGCTCGAATCGTCCCGAGCAGATGCGCACAAATGCCATGCTATCCCGGTGTTTCGGGTTCATGTTGGATTGGATCTTAAACACGAAAGCCGTAAACGTGGTATCCGTTGGCGCCACCTCGCTCTGTTCGCCAGCACCTCTGATGATTGTGGTGGGTTTTGGCGCCGGGGCGAGCGATACGAGTGCATCAAAGAAAGGTTCAACCCCGAAATTAGTGAGCGCTGATCCAAAAAAGACGGGGGTCACCTTGCCTGCGAGGAAGGCGGCGCGATCAAACTTGTTTCCGGCCCCCTCAAGCAGCTCCATATCTTCCCGTACCTTCGTCACGGTTTCCGGTTCGGTGCCAGGATCGCTGGCTAGATCTTCAAGGGCGATATGTTCCATGGCGGCCCGCTGAGCGCCGCCCTGATCCGATCGTCTGAAGCGCAGCACTTCATGTGTGGTTAGATCGACGACCCCCACGAAGGCCCTTCCCAAACCTACGGGCCAGTTGACCGGAGACGAAGCGATCCCGAGCACCTCCTCGACTTCGTGCAGGAGGTCGAGTGGCTCACGCGCGGGCAGGTCGAGTTTGTTTATGAAGGTGATCACCGGAATACCGCGCAGGCGGCATACCGCAAAGAGCTTGCGCGTCTGCGCCTCCACACCCTTTGCTGCATCGAGCACCATCACGGCGCAATCTGCTGCGGTGAGTGTGCGGTAGGTATCTTCACTAAAATCCTGGTGCCCCGGTGTGTCGAGTAAGTTGATCACCGCATCCTTGTACACAAACTGCATGGCTGAGGCGGTGATGGATATGCCGCGCTCCTGCTCTAGCGCCATCCAGTCTGACATGGTTGTTTGTGCATGCTTACGGGCTCGTACCATTCCCGCCGTGCGAAGCATGCCCGAGTACAGTAATAGCTTCTCGGTGAGGGTAGTCTTACCGGCATCAGGATGGCTGATAATGGCGAAGGTTCGTCTGCGCGCAACCTCTGAGGCGATCTGTTCGGAAAGGGTAGTCATGGTGGACCTTGAAGGCCCGGTAGTGTACCCGAATGAATAGGGTGTGCCAACCTTTGGGGGGACGGCTGCACTTTGTCCCTCGCAATCGCCGGGAGCTCGTGCATACTCTGTCCGGCAGCGAGAATCTTTGGCAGAACTGCGAGTCGAAACGGCGAGGTTTTTTACACAGCATCGGAAGCCCATTTAGGAAAGGACTTCTGGCCTGGCCGATGAAATGGGAGCTTGTCTATGCCAACACCATGCTACGTCGCAATTGATATCGGGGGTACCAAAACCATCGTTGCTGCGATGAGTGCCGAGCGCGAGCTCCTGGAGCGGCGGCGCATTGACACTCCGTTGACGCCCCAAGAGGGGCTTTCTGCAATAGCGGCGCTCGTATCGGAGGTGGCCGCCGGGAGGGCGATTCGAGGCATGGGGGTCTCGGCTGGAGGCCCGCTTGAGTACAGGACAGGCGTCATCTCGCCACTTAATCTGCCGAAGTGGCGCAACGTTCCGGTCAAAGCGGCGCTGGAGGATCGATTCGGCACCGCGGTGAGCGTTGATGTTGATACCAATGCCGCGGCCCTGGCTGAATTTCGCTTTGCCTCGCCTGAATGCACGAGGCTTCTGTATGTCACGGTCAGCACCGGCGTTGGCGGGGGCTTTATACTTGATGGTTCCATTTATCGAGGGGGCCAGGGGAGCCATCCGGAGGTGGGGCATCAGGCGATACCGGCTCGCATTCCTAGGGGCGGTTCAGTGCGCTGCGCGTGCGGAGCCGCTGGCTGCCTGGAAGCGATCGTTTCCGGGGCGGCAATACAAAAGATATATGGTGTGACCGCCGACAAGTTGAGTACCGCTCAATGGGATGAGGTGGCCTACAACCTGGGGCAAGGGTTGCGCAACATGGCAGTAATCTATGCCCCCTCTTTGATTGCGCTGGGGGGTGGGGTGACCATTGGGGGAGGGCAGCGATTCCTGGAGGGAGCGCGTGCTGTAGTGCAGGAAGAACTTAAAATCGTCCCTCTGCCCGAGATAAAGGTGAGCGCGTTGGGTTACGATACTGCGCTGTTTGGGGCGCTCGCCTTGGCAATGCAGGCCGGATGACGATCAACCTGCTTCTTGTTGCTCCTCTTCCTCAAAGCCGATGCGGTGGCCACGCACAAGTTTGGAGTCGATGTGAGGAAGATTGGGGCTTGCTTTACCCCAACTGACCAGACAGACGTTCTCTTCTGCCCGGGTCACTGCAACGTACAATAGGTTGCGGTGAGCTTGGTCAGAGGGGTATGCCGATGCGGAGGGGTTCCAAATCAGCACATTCATGAACTCAAGCCCCTTTACCTGGCTCACGTCCGTTACCACGATTCCCGGATCGAATGAGTAGTCTCTCGGATTGAGCAGCCGTACCACCTGTCCAAATCGTGGAGCCAAGAATCGGTAAGCGTCTTTGGCGATCTCCTTGGTCCGACACAACACGGCGGTAGGGGCGGTAGGATAGCGCTCCAGAGCTGTAGTGAGCCAGTTGATCGCCGCGCCAACGCCGAGCTCCTCAGTGCGACAGTGGAACCAGATAGGGATGCGGCCGTTACGCCCGTGAGTCACTACCGTACGTCGCTGCACATGGTCGGCTAGCCGCATGATGGGGAGGGTCGAGCGATGACTTACCGTCAGCGAAACGAAGTGTAGCCCCGCTTCCTCCTTCTTCCATCGCCGCATTACTTCTTCCCAACCCGGGAACGAAACGACCCCCTGAATCTCCTGTGAGCTGTCGCCGACCAGGGTCAGTTGGGACAGAGAGGCCACTGCCTGCAGGGCGCACTCAATCTCGGAAGCGCCCATATCCTGGAGCTCGTCGACGACCAGGTGGCCGAGCTTGCCGAATGCACCGCTGCCCAGGCTGACTCCGCGCTTCTCGCGCTCTATGAGCAGCAGCATCAGCGCGTCATCACAGCTGTCGAGGGTATGCTGTCGCATATTTTCCTCGGTACGCCTGATGGCGGCAGCAATAGAATCAGTGGAGAGCAGCGGGTCGGGCGACGCGTGACAATCAGCAGCGAGCGTTCTGAGCGCTTGCATCAAATGCTCCTCGGGAGCGCAGCCTGAAGTCAGCGGCATCGTACGAATGATCTCCAGCAACCGCGGACTGCGCTTGATGCGTTCCACCACCTGCGGCATGGGAATCTCAGGCCTGCGTAGGTCGCCATCGCCGTCGACATACTGAGGGGCAAGCGGTTGCAGCGATTCGGCTACCCACTCGCTAAAGGTGCGCGTGGGCACGCCATTAAATCCCATGGCATCGAGACTACGCCGGATGTAGCGCTTGAGGAGCGGGTTGATCACGATAACGCGTGCTGCATCAGGCGTGAGGTCGCTGTTATCTTCATGCAGCAGCCAGGCCAGGCGATGCAATGCAACCGCGGTCTTCCCCGAACCGGCGATTCCCTGAATCAACACAGCAGAGGATGCGCCCTCGGTAATAGTGCGGAACTGATCCGGGGTGATAAGGGGCAAAAGGTCAGGCAGTTTATCGTACTCCCGTCCAAGGAATCGAACCTCAGAGGCTCCGCCCTTCCAGCCGTTGAGGGACTTCTCAAAGGTACCGAGGCGGCAGGAGATGCGCTGCAGTACCCCGCCGCGGATATCCAGGCTATTGCGGGTGCGTACAACCCCTGAACGTTCACGCCCCTGGATCTCCTCGCTGTATTCATCTCCCTCCTTGTACTCGAAGTAGAGCTTCGAAATAGGAGCTTTGCGCCAGTCAATAATGCGGCAGTCTGAGTTCCCGATACTTCCGATACGATACTCAATCGGAGTTTTGCTTCCCTCTTCGACCACGAGACGGGCAAAGTAGGGGCGCTTCAGCAATCGATCGAGGGAGACCAGGTCGCTCTTTCCTTTGTCCTTGAGGGCATGCGAGACAGCTTCATCTGAGGCGATGAGCTGCTTCTCTTCGTCGCGCCGCGTGGCGACATATTGCGAGGTAAGCTCCCTGGCCCTGGCCTCTTCTGCGAGGAAGCGTGCCTGAGTGTGCTCTTTCTGGGCGCGGAGCTGCCCGAGCACCCCGTGGAGGGTGTTCTCTTCCTCTTTGATTACGGCTGTCGCTGCTGCATCAAGTGTCATAGGCGAGGCATAAAGCGCGGGCGGGGTGTCAAGCGGCTCTTTCTTGGGAGGGCCCGGCCATTGCAGCTAGGGGAGATTTGAGCCGGCACCCGCCCAGTAGCACTGGGGGTTTGGGCTTGCGCTCCTTATATTGCAACGTGCGGGACTCTTGTACTAAAAGTGTTAGCAATTATCGATTGTTGCGAGGATATGCAATAGCCCCGCGCAGGATTCTATTGATTGGTTGCCGATCTGGCTGACCACATGAAGGATGTGTCACATGGTTCCCCCGACCGACCAGAATGATCGACTGCTCAGTCTTCTTAAGAGCAAGCTTCACAGTCATGTATTGAGTGTGGTCAAGGATCACGATGCCGTAGTGGTCAGAATTAAACGCGACCACATCCTCGATTTTTTCAAGCTGCTGAAGCTCGATAGCGAACTGAAGTTCAACATGCTGCTAAGCGTCACCGCGGTGGATTGGATGGACAAGAAGGAGGAGCGCTTCGAGCTCGTGTATCACCTCCTAAGCATCCAGAATCTCTATTGTTTGCGGGTCAAGATTGAGATTCCAGAGGAAGATCCCTCTATTGATTCTCTGCTGCCTCTCTGGGCCTCCGCCGATTTCATGGAGCGCGAAGTCTGGGATATGTACGGCATTACCTTCAAGGGACACCCGCATTTGAAGCGCATCCTCATGTATGAAGAGTTCGAAGGGCATCCGTTGCGCAAGGACTATCCTGTGCAGGGCAAACAGCCGCGCATTCCTCTTCGCAGCCCAGAGGTGCGAAATACCGCTCTTGATATGAGTCGACCTCCTCTTGTGCGGATTAACCCCCGGCAGAAGTCGGAGCAATCTGCTTTGGCCCACGCCAAGGCGGGACCTGGAGATCATAGCCGGTTTATCGAGCAAAAATATAACTAGGCCAATAGGGACATTATGAGCGAACCGAGTCTACTCAATATTGACTACGGGGTGGGAGGAGTAACCACCGAACTTCGTCCCCGGCAGCTGGGCGATGATCTGCATTCCGAGTCCATGGTCCTCAATATGGGCCCGGCGCACCCGGCCACGCACGGCACGGTGCGGATCGTAGTCGAGCTCTCGGGAGAGAAGATTATCAATGCCGATGTCGAGGTGGGATATCTCCATCGTGGTTTTGAGAAGATGTGCGAGACAGTCGATTACAACCAGGTGTTCCCATACACCGACCGGCTCAACTATGTTTCACCGATCATCAACAACGTGGGCTGGTGCATCACCGTTGAAAAATTACTCAAGATTGAGGTGCCGAAACGCTGCCAGTACATCCGAGTGCTGATGTCCGAGATCTCCCGTATCTGTGACCATTTGACCTGCCTCGGAGCCTCGGCCATGGAGCTAGGGGCCTTCACGGTGATGTTGTACATGATTCAAGCACGCGAGCAGCTCTGGGAGCTGATCGAGGAGGTTACAGGCGCGCGGCTCACTATATCTTATTGTCGTGTCGGTGGACTGAAGGCCGACCTCACCGATGGTTTTGACGGACGGGTGCGCACTGCGTTCAGGAATGTTCGGGAGATAATCGCCAAGTGCGATCGCCTGCTGACGAGGAACCGCGTCTTCATGGATCGTATGTGTGATATCGCCGTAGTCACGGCGGAGGAGGCAGTTGATTACGGACTCACTGGGCCAATCCTCCGCGCATCCGGGGTAAACTACGATGTGCGCAAGGCCTTCCCCTATTCATCCTATGAGGACTTTACCTTCGAGGTTCCCCTCGGCACCAAGGGTGACAACTACGACCGCTTCATAGTGCGAATGCTCGAGATGGAGCAGTCCATGCGTATAGCCGAGCAGGCGCTCGACACCATGCCCGATGGTCCGATTAGTGTGGACGATCCGCATGTCGTCCTAGTGCCAAAGGATGAGGTGTACAATTCGATTGATGGAATGATCAACCACTTTGAGATGGTAATTAAGGGGGTGCAGCCTCCCCAAGGTGATGTGTATGTACCGGTGGAGGGTGGCAATGGGGAACTGGCCTACTACACGGTGTCTGATGGCAGTGGCAAGCCCTACAAAGTACATGTGCGCGCGCCGTCTTTCATTCACATGGGCATCATGAAGAAGATGTTGTTAGGGCACACGATTTCGGATGTCGTGCCTATATTCGGTATGATCAATATGATTGGTGGGGAGTGCGATAGATAGCCATGACGGTCAAGTTATCTGCGCAGGCTGAGACTAAGGTCGAAGAGTACAAGAAGCTCTACCCTAATGTGCGATCGGCTATTATGCCGGCGCTTTACATCGCCCAGGAAGAGTTGGGAAGCATTACCGCCGACGCGATTACCTGGGTTGCCGAAAAGATAGGCATCGCGCCGGTGCAGGTGATGGAGGTCGCGACCTTTTACACCATGTATTACAAGAAGCCTGTGGGGAAGTATCATGTGCAAGTGTGCCGCACCCTGTCCTGTGCGCTGATGGGAGGGCGGGCTATCACCGAATGTGTCAAGAAACGATTGGGCACTGCGCCTCATGAGGTGAGCCCTGATGGGCAGTGGAGCTACGAGGAGGTGGAGTGCTTGGGCTCATGCGGGACCGGACCGATGTGCCAAATCAACGATCACTTCTTTGAGAATCTTACTCCTGAGAAGCTCCTGCAAATCATGGATCGTATAGAAAAGGAGCAGCCGGACCTGCGATTCTCAGCAGTGCGAGATGCACTAGGAGAGGGGCTCAAGGGGTATCCAAAGTCCGAAGTGATCTAACACCGATAAAGCGGGGGAAGCTGTGGGGCAACATCGTCAGATACTATTGAAGAACGTCCATTGTACGGATCAGCACACTATCGCCGGGTATGAGAGCCGTGGCGGATACTCTGTGATTCGCAAAGTCTTGAATATGGAGCCCGCCAAGGTAACTGAAGAGGTTATTAAGTCCGGCCTGCGCGGACGAGGAGGAGCGGGGTTTCCGACAGGAAAGAAATGGACCTTTATTCCGAAAGGCACGGACAAGCCAGTGTACCTCGTCAATAATGCCGATGAGAGTGAGCCGGGGACGTTCAAGGATCGCGTGCTGCTTGAGCGTGATCCGCATCTGTGCATCGAAGGCATGATGATCTGCGCCTTTGCGGTGGGTGCTCGATTTGCCTGCATCTATATACGGGGAGAGTACGCCTATCCTTATCAGCGGGTGCGCCAAGCGATCCGGGAATGTTACGCCAAGGACTATCTGGGCAAGAATATCTTCGGCAGCAACGTGAGCCTTGACCTGGTGATCCACCGCGGGGCTGGCGCCTATATCTGTGGTGAAGAGACGGCGCTTCTTGAATCGTTGGAGGGGAAAAAAGGACAGCCGCGTCTGAAGCCGCCGTTCTTTCCGGCAATTCGCGGCTTGTACGACAGTCCGACGGTAGTGAACAACACGGAGACGCTGGCGGCGCTCGTTTGGATTCTCGAGAACGGCGGAGAGGCCTACGCTCAGATCGGAACCGCCAAGTCGACCGGAACGAAACTCTTCAGCGTCTCCGGACATGTCAACAAGCCGGGAGTGTACGAGGTCGAGATGGGCTATCCGATGATGCAGTTTCTTGAGGAGGAGTGTGGAGGTATCCGAGAAGGCAGGAAGCTCAAAGGAGTAATGCCCGGCGGTTCCTCTTTTGCGATTCTGACGGCAGAGGAAGTGGCCAAGGCGACCTTGGATTATGAATCGATTAGTGGACTCGATCGCACCGCCCACCTTGGCTCTGGCGGCTTCATGGTGGTCGACGATCACACCGACATTGTGGAAGTGGCGCTCAATTTCGCGCATTTCTATGCCCATGAATCGTGCGGACAATGCACGCCCTGCCGGGAAGGCGGACACTGGGTGCAGAAGATCATTCAGCGCATTGCGCGCGGAGAGGGTCTGGCAGGAGACATAGAGCTCATCGACAGTATCTGTTCACAGGTTCAGGGCCACACGATTTGCGCGTTCGGCGAGGCGCTGTCATGGCCGGCGCAAGCCTTTATTCGTAAATTCCCCGCGGATTTTAAGGCGCGAATTCGTGAAGCTATGGAGGGGAGGGTTCAGCATAGGGTGCCTTTGAACTACGAGTTTCAGGCAGCGCATTAGGCTAAAGGTCGGAGAACGGTATGTCCGCACAAAATGGCAACTCCCAGGAACTGGTGACGCTCTCGATCGATGGGAAAGAGGTGCGCGTGCCCAAAGGCACTAACGTAATCGAGGCGGCTCGGAGTATCGGGGTTGAGATTCCCTACTACTGCTATCACCCCCATCTCTCGGTCGCGGGAAACTGCCGTATGTGTCAGGTCAAGGTCGAGGGACAGCCGAAGCTGCAGATCGGCTGTAATACACCGGTCGCCGAAGGCATGAAGGTGCTGACAAGCCACACGAGCGCAGAAGTTTCCGATGCCCAGGCCGCAACCTTGGAGTTCATCCTGATCAACCATCCCCTGGACTGCACGGTGTGCGATCAGGCAGGTCACTGCAAATTGCAGGACTACCACTATGAGTACAATGCGCGGCCAAGCCGTTTCCTTGAGGAGAAGGTGCACAAGGTAAAAGCCGAGCCGCTGGGGCCGACCGTCATGCTCGACGGCGAGCGCTGCGTACTGTGTACTCGCTGTGTGCGCTTTTGCGATGAGGTGACCAAGACCTCGGAACTCGGTGTGCTCAATCGTGGCGATCGCTCGGTGATCGCCATCAATGAAGGCAGAGAACTCAACAACCCCTTTTCGGGAACCGTCGTTGATCTGTGCCCAGTAGGGGCGCTCACTCATCGTCAATGGCGTTTCAATACACGCATCTGGTTTACGCAAGAAACCGAAAGTATCTGTCCGGGCTGCTCCACTGGCTGCAATGTCAAGGTAGCGGTCAGAGATGGCGAGGTGGTGCAGGTGAAGGCACGACTCAACTCAGATGTGAATAAGGAGTGGTTGTGTGATGAAGGACGCTACGGATTCGGGCGATTCATCCCGAAAGAGCGCGTGCTGACAGCTACTGTGGAGGGCCGCGAAGCGCCGCTCTCCGATGCATTACTACGGGCCAAGCAGATCCTGGGCGAGGGGCCGCTCACTATATTTGTTTCGCCGGCGCTGCGTGTCGAGGATTATGCGATTCTCAAAAAGTTTGTTGACGGGGTGAAGTCCGAGGCTGAGGTGGTGCTGGCCTACCGCGAGCGCAGTCTCTCCGCGTTGGAGCAGATCCTGATAGCTCCGGACTACGCGGCGAACCTGCGCGGGTTCGAGTTTGCACTGCCAGGGTCTCGTGACCATCAAGCGAGATACACGGCAGCGCTGCAAAAGCTGGCCAGCGGCAGCGCGCAGAGCGTGCTGTTTCTCGGAGACCTTGCGCTTAGTTGGCAGGACCAATCACTCGATATTGCACAGGCGATAACCAAGAACCATCGAACAGTAGCGATGATATCCGACCACGCACATCCGGCGGCGCGTTCCACGGTAGTGTTGCCGACGACAACGCCGCTGGAGCAGGCGGGCCTCTTAATAAATCGAGCACAGCGTCTGCAGTATGCAGAGAAAGTGATGGCTCCGCCCTCAGCTGCACAGACCACGGGGAAATGGCTCACGCAGTTGGCCCAGCGCTTCGGCCTCAAACTGAGCGCTGCGGTTTCGGACAGAGATCTGTCGATTGAATACTTGGGCAGCGAGCCGCGGCTTCTGGGTCTTCGCATCGCCGCGATAAAACCCAAGGGCATCGATCTAACTTCGTTTAAACCGGGAGAGGTTCCATCACACACACTCGTTGAGGCGACAAGTCTGGCCTAGGGGCGACTGTAGAAGGGCAACATGGAAATACTAGTCTACGCCGTCATGCTGTTTGTGCTGTTCAACGTGATTATGGGTATCGCATCCATAAACACATGGGTTGAGCGCAAAGGCTCGGCGCTCATCCAGGATCGTATCGGAGCAAATCGTGCCGGGCGCTATTTGGATAGCGATTTGCTGGTACTGAAGCCTGTTCTGCCGGTGATTCGGTTCCTTGGGATCCTTGGAGTCATTAACACACTGCTATGTGATGCGGTAAAGGCGCTCTTCAAGGAGGACTTTGTGCCGCAAGGAGTATCGAAGTTCCTGCATGCGCTGGGACCATTCATGGCAGTGTTCCCGGTGTTCCTCGCCTTCGCCATTATTCCGCTCGCCCCAGAGTTCGTGTTGTTCGGTGAGGTCATCAGGCCGCAGCTTGCTCCGCTCAATGCCGGTGTCCTTTTCTTTCTGGCGATGGGCTCTATGGCCGTGTATGGCGTGGCCATCGCAGGCTGGGCCGGCAACAACAAATATTCTTTGCTTGGAGGACTGCGCGCCGCCGCGCAGATGATTTCCTACGAGCTTGCCATGGGGTTGGCCTTTGTGGCGGTGATTGTGTGTTACGGGACACTCGATTTGTATGAAATGGTCAATCGCCAGGAGGGAGTGTGGGGCGTGGTGTATCAGCCGATCACATTCATCATCCTCTTTATTGTTGGGATGGCCGAGACCAAGCGCGGTCCGTTCGACCTACCCGAAGCGGAGTCAGAGCTGACCGCGGGCTATTTTACCGAGTACTCCGGGATGAAGTTTCTGCTCTTCTGGCTGGGAGAGTTTGCCGAGATTGGGCTTTTCTCCTTCCTGCTCGTCCTTTTGTTTTTTGGAGGGTGGCATTTGCCGTTCGTTGACCTTCCGGAGCACGCCTGGTGGGCAGCGTTGATCGGTCATGCGATCTTGATGGGTAAGGTGCTCTTCTTCTGTGTGCTGCAGATTGTACTGCGCTGGACACTGCCGCGTTTTCGATTCGATCAGCTGATGAAACTCGGCTGGAAATACTTGCTGCCTCTATCAATGATTAACTTGCTGGTGTACGGGGCTTTAAAGGCGGGAGGTTGGTTGACGGTATGATGATACTCTTTGCCCTTCTAGGGGCCCTTGTCATTGCCTCGGCGATTGGAGTCGTCGCGCTGCGTCACCCCATTCATAGCGCCCTGTGCTTGGTGCTCAACTTGGTCGGTGTCGCCGCTCTTTACGCCATGCTGGATGCGCACTTTCTGAGCGCGGTGCAGATCATAGTGTATGCCGGCGCCATCATGGTGTTGGTGCTTTTCGTGATCATGCTTCTCAATATTAAAGTCGAGCAACCTCACCGACGCGGTATCATCTTGACGCTGCTGGCAACCCTTGCCGGCGTGTGCTTCCTTGGCATCCTGGCACCGCTCTTTTATCGAGGGTTGCGCGGATTCACCGATCACTCCTCTAAAATTGAGGGTACGGTGGAGGCCTTCGGCGAGCTGCTCTTCACCCGTTATCTCTTCCCGTTCGAGGCGGCTTCCGTACTGATCATGGTTGCGATCGTGGGGGCGGTGATGATCGGCAAGCGCCATCAACAGGGGGGCTCGAAATGATACCGGTAAGTTTTTATCTGACCCTGGCAGCTCTGATGTTTACGATCGGGGTGTGTGGGGTAGCAATTAGAAGAAACGTGATCGTGGTGTTTATGTGCATCGAATTGATGCTGAATGCCGTGAACCTTTCGATGGTGGCATTCTCTCGCACGGTGGGAAATCTGGACGGGCAGATCGGTGTCTTTTTTGTAATGGTGGTGGCAGCCGCAGAGGCAGCAATCGGTCTGGGTATTATTATCGCGCTCTTTCGGTCCACCCGGTCGCTTGAGAGCAGCGAGGCATCGGAACTTCGAAGGTAGGGATCTGGCATGGAACGAACGAATGCAGCACTCGCACTGATTCCGCTCTTCCCTCTGGTGGGATCTGTGGCGGCATTTCTTGTTGGCAGGGTACACAAGCGAGCCGCCGGCATAATTGCCAGCCTTGCCTCGATCCTCGCTTTTGTCTGGACCGCCAAACTTTTCGCAGCAATGAGCGCCGAAACCGTACTCGAAGATGTAGTCTTCAGCTGGTTTGGCGTGGCTTCATTACAGGTGGACTTCACCCTGCGTATGGATGCGCTGGGCGCAGTGATGTGTTTGGTGGTCACCGGAATAGGGAGTTTGATCCACATCTACTCAACCGCCTATATGGCCGAGGACGACTCGGTGCATCGCTTCTTCTCATACCTGAACCTATTCATGTTCTCGATGCTGCTCCTAGTGTTGGGGGGCAATCTGCTGGTGCTATTCGTGGGCTGGGAAGGGGTAGGGCTGTGCTCCTATCTCCTCATTGGATTCTGGTTCCGCACTATTGATTACGCAGCGGCGGGGCGCAAAGCGTTCGTGGTGAATCGCATCGGCGACGCCGGGTTCCTTTTGGGCATATTCCTGTTGTGGATGAACTTCGGCACAGTTGACTTTTTGGAGCTTGAGGCAGCTATTGCCGGAAACATGACACTCGTCGGGCTGTGCACCGTGGTAGCGCTGTGCCTCTTTATCGGAGCCACCGGTAAATCGGCGCAGATTCCGCTGTTCGTATGGTTGCCCGATGCTATGGCCGGGCCGACACCTGTTTCAGCGCTGATCCACGCTGCAACCATGGTGACGGCCGGCATATATATGATGGCGCGCATGGATTTTGTCTTTGCGCTCGCCCCCTTCACCTTGGCCATTGTGACTATAGTGGCGCTGCTTACCGCCTTCGTAGCCGCAACAACCGCGCTTTTGCAGAACGACATCAAGAAGGTGCTCGCCTATTCGACGGTGAGTCAGCTGGGGTTTATGTTTCTGGCAGCCTCCGCTGGTGCTTATTGGGTGGCAATATTCCATGTGGTCACGCATGCTTTTTTCAAGGCGTGCTTGTTCCTCGGTGCTGGTTCGGTGATCCACGGCTGCCACCATGAGCAAGACATGAGGCACATGGGCGGCTTGAGCCGCTACATGCCGATTACCTTTGCAACGTATCTGGTAGCCACCCTGGCTATCGCCGGCATCTTTCCCTTTGCCGGATATCAATCCAAGCACGCAATATTGGGGGCGCTTGAGCACAATGTGAACCCCTACATTGCCCCCTATAACAGCTGGATTGTTGCGCTGGTAACATTCACTGCGTTCCTTACGGCGTTTTACATGACCCGTTCGCTTGCCATGACGTTCTTTGGCAAGTATCGAGGGCATGCGCATCCGCACGAATCGCCCGCTGCCATGAGCGGCGTGCTGGTGGCACTGGCTGTGCTCTCGCTGTTTGGCGGCTGGTTCCTCGAGACCAGGCTGCCGAACTTCCTTGAGCACGTTTTGGCTGTTGCACCGGGGCATGCTTCTGAAACGATCGTCGAGAGCCTCCTGCACTCCTGGGTTGGTATCGCCGGTGTCGTGCTCGGTTTGCTTTTCTATACCTCCTTAGCGGGAGTTCCAGGACTGGTCTTCTCGCTCTTCAAGCCGATCGGGGTGCTATTCCAGCGCAAGTGGTTTGTCGATGAACTGTATCAGGCCATCCTCGTTCGGCCACTGGAAGGAGTATCACGGGGGCTCTGGAAAGCGGTTGATCAAGGCTTCATTGACGGCGCGGTGAACGGCTCGGGGGCGGTCATCGACACGAGCGGGCAGGTGTTGCGGCTTACCCAGTCCGGCCAGGTGAGGCATTACGCCTTATGGATGTTTGTAGCAACGATTGCAATCGTCGTGTTTTTCCTGGTGCGCTCGTAGGGCGGGATTTTAAAGAAGGTACGTTATGCACAGTTCGTGGAACCTGCTTTCCTGGTTAATCTTCACCCCGCTCATCGGCGCGGTCTTGTTGTACCTTATACCTCTTTTCCATCCCAGCGTTGATCGGCATGGCAGCAAGGCACGCTGGTTCTCCCTTGCCGTTGCCGTGCTCACATTTGCCATTAGCGTGTGTGCTTTGGCTTCATTTGAAGTAAACGGCTCGATGCAACTTGTTGAACGTGCCGCATGGATTCCAAGCTTCGGCATATCCTACGCGGTGGGGGTAGATGGTATCAGCCTGGCACTCATCCTCCTGACAACTGTTCTAATGCCGGTGGTGCTGCTCGCTTCCTATTCAGTGCACAGCAAAGTGCGGGCCTACCTCTTCCATATGCTGCTCCTTGAGACAGCGATGCTCGGTACGCTCGCCGCGCTTGATGTGTTTTTGTTCTATGTGTTTTGGGAGCTCATGCTGGCACCCATGTACTTCATCATCGGTATTTGGGGCGGTACGCGGCGTATATATGCGACCCTGAAATTCGTCCTCTATACCGTATTCGGCAGTGTCCTCATGCTCGCTGCCATCCTGTACGTAGTATGGGCCTATGCCCAGCAGACGGGGGAGATGAGCTTTCTTTTGAGCGATCTGCTCGCAAGAACAGAGCTTAGCTTCAAGGAAGAGGTATGGCTGTTTGCAGCGTTTGCCCTGGCCTTTGGAATTAAGGTCCCGATATTTCCTTTTCACACCTGGCTGCCGGATGCGCACGTGGAAGCGCCTACCGGTGGCTCGGTCATCCTTGCTGGTGTGCTGCTCAAGATGGGTATTTACGGGTTTATTCGCTTCGGCTTCCCCCTTTTCCCGAGGGGCGCGGAGCTGTTCATTCCTGTTCTGTGCGGGCTCGCCGTGATCGGCATCGTATACGGCGCCTTGGTGGCCTGGGTCCAAACCGATATCAAGAAGTTGGTGGCCTATTCTTCGGTCTCCCACCTCGGATACTGCGTGCTGGGGCTCGTCGCTCTTAATACCGTTGCCACCACCGGGTCGGTGTACCAGCTGCTCAATCACGGCATATCCACGGGTGCGCTCTTCTTGCTTGTCGGCGTGTTGTATGACCGCAGGCATACAAGAGATGTAGCAGAGTACGGCGGACTGGCAGCGAAAGTGCCGGTCTTCGCCTTCCTGTTTCTGGTGTTTACCTTGAGTTCCATAGCGCTGCCGCTCACTAATGGATTCATCGGTGAATTTCTGATCCTCACCGGGAGTTATGTGACCTTTCCTTTTTACACTACAGTAGCGCTGCTTGGGGTGATTCTCGGAGCGGTGTACATGTTGACGCTGTACATGAAGACCATGTTCGGTCAGCTCGATCAGGCCAAGAACGGCTCCCTGACTGATGTGAGCGCCCGTGAGGTGGCCACCTTTTTGCCCCTCTTGATTCTAGTTTTTTGGATGGGGCTTTATCCGCAGCCGATTTTGCGACGACTCGAACCGGCAGTGGATACCTTCCTTAGCGACGTGAAAGCGCGATCTCAGATGTTGGAAGAGCGCGAGATGGGCTTCATGGCACAGATGAGGCCGCAATTGATTCGCGCACAGGAGGGCGCGGTGCCTGGCCACGGAATAGTGCAAAGGACTTCCCTCAAGGAGAGTAACTTATGAGCCCTCAAATGTTGAGCGATATTGCGCTCACCTCGCCGATGTGGATTGTCACGCTTGGCGCCTTATTGCTCCTTCTGGGCGATGCCTTCACCGCTTCGGGGTGGTCGCGCTCTTTTGTCAGCGCAGTCATCTTGCTTTTGGGGATAGTGGCTACCCTGCTGACTCAGTCTGGTTATTGGGAGGGCAGCACTGCATTCTCAGGAACGATTTTTGTTGATCGGGTCAGCTGGTTTTTCTTCCTACTCATTCAGGGAGGTGCGCTGCTCTCCGTGTTGGTCGGGATGTCCCGACTTAGCGATGAGAGAGTGGAGGCAGTAGGGGAGTACTATGTGCTGTTGCTTCTGGCCACAGTGGGCGCCTGCATGTTCGTAGCCTCGGCAGAGCTGATCACGATGTTCATTGGGCTCGAAACAATGTCACTGGCCCTCTATTGCATGTGCGGTGCGGCCAGCTCGCTCCGTCGCTCGACTGAGTCTGCCCTCAAGTACTTTCTCCTCGGTTCTTTTAGCTCTGCGTTCCTGCTTTTCGGCATCTCGATCCTCTATGGGCTTAGTGCCTCTACCTTTATCCCTGAGATAGCGGAGGTGCTCAATCGGAGTACCCCGGTGGCGCTTGCCTACATCGGGTTCGGGCTATTGCTGGTGGGGCTTGCATTCAAGATCGCCGCGGTTCCGTTTCATTTTTGGGCGCCTGATGTCTACGAGGGTGCCCCGACTCCGGTTACCGTCTATATGGCCTGTGTGGTCAAAGCGGCGGCAGTGGGCGTGTGCTTGCGTGTTCTTTGGACCATGTTTGGAGGCATGTTGGATGGATGGTCAACTGCCATCTGGTACATCGCTTTCCTCAGCATGACACTTGGGAATCTATTGGCGCTTTGTCAGCGTGGACTAAAGCGTATGCTGGCATACTCAAGTATTGCCCATGCCGGCTATATAACCGTAGCGTTCTTGGCGCCTGGAGCTGCCTACGGCGGCGGACCGGCCATCCTGTATTACCTTGTAGCCTACTCGCTGATGACAATAGGATCGTTCGGCGTAGTGCTTGCAGTGACCTCCAAACGGGCCGGAGATCCGCGGGCCGACGATATATCGACCTTTCACGGGCTGGGGTATTCGAACCCCTTTTTGGGAATCCTAATGGCGCTATTCCTGCTGTCTCTGGCAGGGATTCCCCCCGGCATGGCCGGTCTACTGGGCAAGATTTATGTGTTCAACGCGGCAATGCAATCAGATTACCTCGGCCTGGTGGTGATTGGTGTCCTGAACTCCGCGGTGTCGGTGTACTACTATCTGAGGGTTATTGTGGCCATGTATTTCATTGAGCCCAAAGAGGCGCCCGTGCAGGTGGGACCGCTTGGATTCTCGATGGCCAGTATTTTGGTGTTGTGCGCTCTAGGTATACTTGCTATCGGCGTGTTTCCTGCCGCGTTGTATGATGGGCTCACACAGGTCGCACATGCGTTCTAGGGATACGCTGAATAAGTTCAGCGTACTCCTAGAACGATTCCCAAAGGAGATGCCCGCAAAGGGCATTTCCTTTGGTGAGCACTAACTCCGTAGTACGTTCAATCGGAAAGGCGTTCGACAGCATGATTATTCCTGCAATGCTTCAAGCTGGTGATCGGGTCGCAGCGGTCTCACTGTCTTGGGGTGGCGCTTGTGCGGTACCTGAGCGATACGAAATAGGCAAAAGACAGATACAGGAGGAATTTGGCCTGAGCGTGGTCGAAATGCCGAACACCAAGGCTCCTGCCGAATGGATCGCCAAGCATCCAGAGGCTCGCGCAGCCGACCTCATGCAGGCATTCGAAGATCCTTCAGTGCGGGGCATCGTTTCAGTCATAGGCGGGAGCGATTCCATCCGCATCCTGCCCTATCTCAATCTTGAGGTCATTCGACGGAATCCAAAGCCATTTATCGGGTACTCTGACAGCACCGTCACACACCTGGCCTGTTATGCAGCCGGTGTGTGTTCCTACTATGGCCCGTCTGTTCTCTCTGGCTTTGCCGAGAACGGGGGCATGCATCGATATCTGGCCGAGTCGTTTCGCCGGGTCGTAATGAGCGCCGAGCCGCCGGGAATCCTCAAGGAGAACAGAGAGGGCTGGACCGTGGAGTTCATCCCTTGGGAGGACCCTGAAAAGCAGTCCGTGCGTCGAACGCTCAGGCCGAGCGACGGATGGCAGTGGCTGCAGGGTCGCGGGCGTGCGGAGGGTCAGCTCTTTGGAGGGTGCCTTGAGGTGCTGGACTGGCTGCGGGGGTCGCCGGTATGGCCCGACCGGGAGCGCTTTCCGGATACGGTTCTCTTTCTTGAAACGTCGGAAGAGGCGCCCTCTCCCGAGGCGGTACAGCGTATGGTACGAGCGCTCTTTGCAGCGATGCCTGTCGACCGTGTACAGGGAGTCTTGTTTGGCCGGCCCGGAGGGCCCCTCGATCCGGTTCGATTCACCGAGTATTACCGGGTGCTCCAGCAGGTAGTTGGGGAGGAGCTTGGTAAAACCGATCTGCCGATCGTGTGCGGCATGGACTTTGGGCATACTGACCCCTTCATGACGATCCCGTATGGCGTCCGTGCGCACATCGATTGTGCGGCACGGGAGATAGCAATTAAGGATGCGGCGGTCAGCAAACGCTGAACATGCGCGGAACGGTCCAGCTACGTGCGATTTGGCATGAAGCGGAACCCATGGCGGGAGCTAAGGACATCCATTGCTGAGGCAATATGTGAGGGCGGTGCAGATGAAATCGATCTTTGTGCATATGGGAACGGAGTACCGATTCGAAAGCACTTCCCAGCGTTTTGTGCAGGGCGGGGCGTTTGAGTGCTCCTTGCACCTCAAAAACAGAGGGACTTCCTCACAGAGCTATTCGTCAGTAGTGCTCGCTTTGCGAAGCGCAGCCAAGGGAAAGGAGGTGACAGAGGAGCTGCTCCGGGCCGAGGTTGGTGATCTGCCGTGGAGACTTGATGCGGGCCAAGAGCGCAAGGTAGTTTGGCGGGCGCTGCTTCCAGCGAACTGTCCCCTTGGCGAGAAGGGCAGTGAACTCGCCTTTGTCTTTGGTGCGGATGAATCTGCTCTGCAACGGATGCCCGTGGTCGTGGAGATGCATCCATCTCTTGCCAAGCTTGCCCGGCTCCTGGAGACTCTGCACCAGTTTCCCTTTAAAGGGGCCAAGAGTGCTAAGGGTTGGACGGAGCTGAAGTTCAAGCCCTCAGAAAGCTCGCGATTTTCCACGGTTGAAGATCTCCTGCTAGGCGGACAGTTCGTCGAGGAGGGATTAGAGCTGAGGTGGAAGTTCAAAGTGAAGAAATTCAGCGCCACCTCGACATCACTTAGCGTAGGCAAGGTTGCCTCAGAGCTGCGACAGACGGTTACCGCAAAGGATCTCCAGAGTTGGGAGAGTAGCCACGACGATAGGGTTGTGCTCAACTACATCGAGGCAGCTCTGGCAGAAGTTGCCTCGGGTTTTTAGCTGTGCTCCAGTGGTCGAGCGTGTCGCGGAAATCTTCTTAGAAGCTGTTTAAAAAATAGCTTCTAGGGATTTTCTTACTTTAAAGCCGCGTATTCCTCTATCAGGGCACCTTTCCAACGACGCCCCCTGCCGATGACTGCCTGCTCATCGATATAATTACCTCGCCAACGAATATGCCCCACTTGTAGGCCTTGGCGCGATTGAGCATCACGCCGCTATCAGTAAGAAACATCCAATCATCGAAGTCGAGCACCCACGATCTCTGCGCTCCCCGTACTTCAAGCGTATAGCGCCAGTGGAGGGCGTTTCCTTGAGCCTCAATGGTCGCCGCTCCCACCAGACCCTCTGCCTCGGCACGGTAGCGGCCTTCGCTTAGCTTGGTAAAGCTGTAAACGCGGTTTTCAACCGTGCCGTCCTTCCACCTCAAAACCTCCGCCAGCCGCAGGTTGCCATCGTCCCCCAAGGTGCCCTCAAGGTCGAGGGTGAACTCGCGCACGAGGCTGCCCGAGCGGTTTATGAACATACCTTGACCGGTAAGCTCACCGAGAAAGTACTCCTCGGGAACGAAGCGGGGCTGTCTGTCCTTAAATTGTTCGATATCCATGCCACCACATCCTATAGCCCAAGTGCTTAACGTCACGAGAATCAGCCATCGTACGATCATACCAACGCGCCATACATAATCCTCGCTCTCACAATTTTCCGGATTGCGATAGGGAGGTGCTGAACATATTCAGCATTTGGCTAATGAGACGATTTCCGCGGGTAAACCTTACATATGCGGCCCAGGTCAGCGCAGGATTCATGCTTGTGAGAGCAGGACGATTCTCCTAACCTGCCTGAGCGCGTTGGTGATGACAGCGCGCCCAGGCAACGGACCGCCCTTCGCACAACGACCGATGACAACCAAGCGAGAAAACAGCAAAACCGGGGTAGCGGCCGAGGACCCCGCCGGTTGGCTCGACGACCACGGGGCTATCCTATTCCAGTTCGCCTTTGGAAGGTTGAAGAACCGAGAGCTGGCCGAGGATCTCGTGCAAGAGACTATGCTTTCAGCGGTGCGCTCGCTGTCGAGCTTTCGCGCCGACTCAAGCATCCGCACCTGGTTGATCGGGATTTTGAAGAACAAGATAATTGATCACTTGCGGCAAACGCGCCGCGCTGCCGCCCTTGGCATTGCCGATGCGGACGGATTCGAAGAGACGGTGCTGCAGCGAGATTTCAATCGCTATGGTATTTGGAACCGATTTCTCAGTAACTGGGCTGCGAATCCCGAGGAGCTGCTGGAGCACGATCAGCTGCTTGCCATCTTCAAAGAATGCCTCGAAGGCCTCCCCGAAAAGGCTAGGCAAGCCTACTTGTTAAAGAATTTTGACGCTCAAGAGAGTGATGAAATATGTAATATTTTGGGGATTACCACGTCTCATCTATGGGTGTTGTTGCACAGGGCCCGCCATGGCCTTCGAGACTGCATCGAGAAAAGGTGGAGTCCGATTGAGGATGAGTAAAGGAATTGGCAGGACCAAAGGGCGAGAGGAGCACAAGCCAGGGTGTCCCTCGGTTTGTGTGCGTTGCAGGCCCTGCGCGACCCCCAATGCAGTAGGTTGGTCTATAAACTCAGTCCGATGATATATGACATCCAAACTGCACACCTTCCTCTCCGCACTGTCATGTGAACAGTATACCCGGCTGCTGTCCCGTTCACTTGACTCAAAACTCTCCTTTTCGGAGAGGCTCTCCTTTTACACCCATCACATTCTTTGCGTGGTATGCAGGCGCTATAGGAGGCAGATCCTACTCATCGAGCGGATGGCTCAAAAGGTGGCTGGTGCCGATTACGCCAAGGACAAACAAGAGAGAGCCGGATCTGCGGGCGGAGAGCTGTCCGCCGAAGCGCGTGAGCGAATTGAAAGTGAGCTGAGTCGCGAGCTAGCCACGAGATGCAATAAGCCCAACGGGTAAAGTCCACGCTTTCTGCTATCAGCAGCAGTACTGCCTTGGCTGGCTAGGTGGTTCTTCCGACCTGAGAGCGCTGCAGAACGATTTGGTGGAGCCCTAGTGCGTTCGTGGCGAACCCTACCTCGCAGTATGCGAAGTAGAACTCCCATTTACGTACGAACTCCTGGTCATACCCTAGAGCGAGCACCTCCTCGCGTCGCGCCATGAAGCTTTCTCGCCACCTCCTCAATGTCTCGGCATAGTGGCCCGCAATGTTCTCGCAGAACTGGAGAGAGAACTCAGTGGAACGCCCTGCAATAGAGAGGAGCTGCTCAAGAGAGGGAACGTAACTTCCGGGGAAGATATGCTTTTGAATGAAGTCGCATCCCTTGCTGTAAAGCTCCCGGCGCTGCTCCGGAATGGTGATAGCCTGTAGGGCCAGATACCCATCGGGCTTAAGTAAGCGGTTCATGGTGGCGAAGAAGGAGGGGAGGTACTCCTCTCCGACCGCTTCAATCATCTCGATTGATACAATCTTATCGAAGGAGCCGCTGATATCACGATAGTCTTGAAGACGCAGGTCAATCCGGTCTGACAACCCCTTCTCCTGCACGAGCCGCTTCACGAACTCATATTGCCGCTGTGAGACCGTCACGCATGTGACTCGGCACCCAAGCTCTTCAGCAGCATACTGGGCGAAGCTTCCCCAACCGCAACCAACCTCCAACACATGGTCACCGGGCCTGACAGACGCGAGCCGGGCAAGGCGGGCCAGCTTTGCCCTTTGCGCTTCGTAGAGGGAGGTATGTGGCTCCGGGAAGTAGGCGCCGGAGTAGGTCATTGAAGGATCGAGGAACAGTCGGAACAGATCGTCGCCTAGGTCGTAGTGATCACGAATATTCTTCTGGCTCCCTGCTCGGGTATTCTTGCGCAGCCGATGTCTCAACAGATCTCGCAATGCAGAGATACCGAGCAACCCGATGCGTCGTCGCGGCATGATCTCCCAGTTCCGTGAGCCAAGCTCAAGGACCCGCGTCACCGAGTCGGCTTCCCACCCGCCACGTATAAACGACTCGGCGGCGCCGATGTCACTGTCCCTTAGCAGGCGCGCAAAGAGGTCATAGTCCCTGACCTGCAGCTTCACCTGTGGCTCCTGGGCGCGTGAGCCAGTGAAACAGACCTCCTTGCCATTCGGCAACGCAAGCACGAGGGTGCCGTAGCGAATGCGCTGCAGAAGCTTGCACACTGCCCCCATGGCAAAACGTTCGTACAGCGAGGGGCCGCGAACAACTACGGTATCGGGATGGGAGGGCGCCGGACGCTCGTATACAGAAAGTCGTTTCTGGTAGTGAAGCCGCGCTGCCTGAATAAGTATCCTCGGCATGGTCAGCATGCCGCGCGCGGGAGCTTTCATGGCATGCTGTACTATAGAAAAACGCCCTACCGGGTGGAGATCTGCCTTGAGATCGGCTTCGAATACCTGATTAGCCCCTTGATTGTAATTCATATGGATATGCACTCTTCTTTCGCGCCACGTTAATTGAAACTCATACTCGCCCTCAATCTTAAAGAAGGGTGATACGTGGAACGTTTTTGGTACACGATATGAGACGTCAAACGCGCCTGGAACCTTACAGACATCACTTAAGACATAGAGGTGCGCATCCCCAAAGGTATTATTGACATGCGCTACCGCTCCTACTATCCCTCCGTCTCGATTAAGGCAGAGGAAGAAACTGACCGGGTTAAATACATATCCGAGTACCCGTGGCGACGTGATGAGAATGCAGCGAAAAAAATCACTCGGCATCCCCCGCTGTGCCAGAGCTTTTGCAACCTTCTCCCGCAACGAGGAGCCATCGTGAGGATCGAGGTAGTCTGTTGACTTTATATGGATGAGGTTCCACCTGTCGTAGCCAAAACATGGCAGAGAGCGGTCCAGCTCAGTGAGCGCATCCACGTCAACGGCGAGCATTTCGATGTTGTAACGGAATGCGTGGGCACGCGGACGATAGCGGCGGTGTGTCACTATCCCCCGCACGATCCAGGCACCATCAAATCCGCCCTGCTTCGCCGGCAGCGCACAGCGCAATCCACGTTCTTGGGACGGCGGTGCTTGCAGAAATAGGCGGCGGCTGAAGCGCCGAGCGGAGGCAGTCATACCACCTCTTCACATCCAAGAAGACGGGCGACCTCCACTGCCGAGCGCACGGCATCCTCATGGAATCCGTAACCGAAATAGCTGCCGCAGAAGTAGGTGTTTCTTCGCCCCTGCAGCCTGTGGAGCTCCTTCTGGGCACCGAGCGAGGCAAGGGTGTAGTGCGGGTGGGAGTAAGTGGTTTGATAGAGTACCTTCTCCTGCGGAATCGGACGTGAAGGGTTGAGGGTCACTAAGTACTGGTCAGGGGTGGTAAGTCCTTGCAGACGATTCATGTGATAAGTAACGGATATTCTGCTACCGTCACCTGTCCCATCTCGTTGGTAGTTCCAGGATGCCCAGACCCGATTGCTGGGAGGAAGGAATGACGTATCCGTGTGGAGCACGGTAACGTTATCTTCGTAGCTCCATGGCTCAAGGAGCTCCGCCTCTACGGGGTCGGGATCAGCGAGCAGGCTACGTGTAATGTCGGCGTGGGTTGCAAGCACTACGCCATCATATCGATGCTGGGATCCATCCTCAAGTTCGATGTGGACCTGCCCCGCCTCGCGGCGTACCGACCGAACACGCTCTCCGATACGCAAGGTGCCGCTAAAGAGGTCCTTGAATCGTTGCACATAGGCTTGGCTTCCTCCTACCACCGTTTGCCACTGTGGCCGCTTCCATAGCTCAAGCAATCCGTGATTCTTGAAGAAACGAAGAACGCTCTCCGCCGGAGTATTTGCCATAGTCGCCACCGATGCTGACCAGATAGCGGCGCTTAAAGGTAGAATATAGTCTTGCGCAACCTGTTCAGACACCCCGCGCGCACCGAGGTACTCGGATAGGGTCAAACCTGTGAGTGCGCCACTCTCCAAGTCGATAAGTGCCCGACGGTTGAAGCGCAGCACATTGAGGAAGAAGCGCCAGCGCGGGAGAGACAGGGCGTCGCCGAGTGAGGGGAAGAGACCACACAGAGTGGCCCCACTGTATTCGAATCCAGACGCCCTATCGTAGAAGCCGAAGGACATATCGGCATCACGAACAGGTATCCCCAGTTCAGAGAGAAAGCGGTGAAAAAGAGGATAGGTTCTGTTGTTGCACACGATGAACCCAGTATCGACCCGCAACGACCTGCCCTGACTGTCGCGCACTTCTCGGGTGTTTGTATGACCCCCCAGTCTCTGATCACCCTCGATGAGCGTCACAGAGTATCGGCGTGACAGATAGTACGCAGCAACGATTCCGGAAACACCACCTCCCACTACTGCCAGCGCTTTCATTTCTCATCTCCCTTTGTCATTCGCCGTGATATCGCGTGATAGATAGGGAAGGGCAGGATCCTCATCAGTTTACAAAGATACGACATGCGATAGGGAAAATGCACTTCGCGCCGTCCGGCCAGGAGGCCATCGCACAGCCTGCGCGCCGCGTCTTCACTCTTGATCATGAAGGGCATGGGGAATGTGTTCTTGGCGGTAAGTGGTGTTTCAACAAAGCCGGGGGAAACTATTGTTACCTGAATGCCGTTGGGCTCTAGATCGAACCGCAGGCTCTCCAAGAAGTTTATCATCGCTGCCTTAGAAGCACCGTAAATAGAAGCGCGGGGAACGCCGCGGTAGCCAACGACGCTGGCCACTCCGCATATAACGCCGCAGCGTCGCTGCAACATGGAAGGAAGCACTGCTTCGATGCAGCGGAGCATGCCGCCGAAATTGAGCTGCATCAGTGCCATGTAGCGTTCTGCTGAAACATCCTGTGCGGTGGTCGGAAAGTAATCCCCCGCATTGGCGATGAGTATGTCGATGGCCGGAAGCTCAGCAAGCATTGAGGGGGTTGGTGTGGTACGGGCGAGATCAACCGGCAATACCCACGCATTGCGACCAAGCGAACGGATGTGTGCCGCTACCTCCTCAAGTTTAGACTGAGAACGGGCGGTAAGCACAACATGGGCTCCCCGCTTGGCGAATTCAATCGCCGTAGCACGGCCGATCCCTGAGCTCGCGCCCGTGACCCACACCGTGCGGTCATTACTGTTCGCAAAGGCCTTTACACCCATCAGCTGGCTCCCTGTGGAAACGAGGGGTCGTTATGCGTCGATTGCCGGAGGTGGGCGAATAGGCGCAAGCGCTCTGAGCCAAGCACAGAATAATCACCAAGCCAAATACCAAGGTAGGCACGTTTGAACTCTTCGTTACGTACTGTCCCCTTGAGTGTGCCGTTCAGGGTGAGTGCCAAGGTGCCGTCGGGGGCAAAAAACATGGCGTACTGGTCGCCAACTTGCACTGGCGCAAGGAGCCTGTCCCACTGGGCCAGAGTTGGCTGCAATCGGGAGAACAGTTCAGTATCATGAGAGGTCAGAATAGCCTCGGCTGCACGAGAGAAATCCTCTTTGGCAAGTGCCCGCTTGTAATGCAGTACGAGAGCGCCGGGATGGTCATAGAGGGTATGCGGAGTGACCCCGCGCGCTGTGTACAGGGCGACATCATATACCGCAAAACCCCAGTACCGATAGCGGACATGGCCGCTGAGGTATAGGCGCTCGCCATTAAGCGAGTGTGCCAGCTCTGGATGCAGCGCAACTGAGTTCCCGACCGTTTTCTCAGCAGCAACGGGTGTGCTGAGAAACAGCATCAGGAGCGCACTGCAGAGGAGTGTTTTGGGTTTCATCTTGAGCCCTCCAGTACCGGGAGTCGAAGCGCAACTAAGGCTGCAGCCAGCATAAATATGCAGGGTGCGAGGATGTACAGATCGCGGATCACTGTGGCAATAGCGGGTGTAAGGCCTTCTGCGGTCGAGTAGCCGTACAATCCGAGCACCTGCAGTGAGACAAAGGCGCCCAGCGCAGCACTGGCTTTGCGAGAGAAGCTCCATAGACCAAAGTACTGACCCTCGGAACGAATGCCGCTCCTGCGCGCAGCTTCTTCGATCAGATCGATCTGAATGCTCGTTGGAATCGCCAAGGTGGCGCCAAACCCGAGTCCTGAGAGGGACACCAGCGCACCGTAGAGCAACTCTTGTCCCGGCTCTACTAAATAAATACATGCGAACGCCAGGGTATTCACCGCCAGTGCGGCAACCCACACCGTGCGTTTCGCGCTCCACTTGGTGAGCTTCACCCACATCGGGAGAGCCAAAACGCCGGCGATAAAATAAGCGAGAAGAAACAGGGGGCCCTTTGAGCTTCCAAGGTATACCTCTACGTAGAAGAGAACCACAGTTGCTGGAATGGCTGCACCGATCCCAGAAAGTATGAAGGCGGCGTTGAGTCGGCGAAACTCAGCCATTCGAAAAGGCGCCAGGATATCCCAGCTCTGTTGAGCTGCCGATAGGGACTTCACTTCGGGAACGAACCAAAGGGCTGCAACGGTCGTCGCCACAAATGCCAATGCGCACAGGATGGCCGTGCCGCGAAGAGCCTCCTGGAGAGACCAGCCGAGTGTCGTCAGCAGCGCCGGCATTGCGAGGGCGCACAGCATGCCAATGATTCCAGCACCCTCGCGCCACGCGGTCATGCGGCTCCTATCGTGGGGTTCTGCACACAGGTCTACCCCCCACGCCTCGTACGGAACAGCGCACCAGCTGTAAGCGAGCAGCAGTGAAAAGGTAATTATGACAAAGACTGCCGAGGAGTGTGCGGCAGCGGGGGAGAGGCTGGCCAGAAAGAGGGCCGCCAAAGGCAGCATCGCAATCAAGAGTACACCTTTGCGCCTGCCGCCGTGTATACGCACCCGATCCGAGAGTTGCCCGACGAGTGGGTCAAGAACGGCATCCCAGATCCGGCTGAGTAGCAGGACCGTGGCGATGAAGGCAGCCGATAGTGAGAGAGTGTCCAGGTACTACTTTGGGGCATACACCATGTAAACAATGAACATAGCCGCCAAAGGAGCAGCGGGGAGACTATAGAGAAATAGGGTTTTGGTGTTAGCCACGCTTCTTTAGTCGCTCTGGGAGGCAGGACCTTACGGCGTTGCGGCCCCCGGAAACAATCGGCGCAGGCTCTCCTCTCTAAAGGAGAATATCTCTTCAAGGCGCGGGCGGATATAGAAGCGGTGAACCAGCGAGGCAGCGGGATAGCGCGGCAGGAGGTAGTGAACCTTGTCAACGACTAGGGTGCCGCCGGGTATGGCTTCAAAGCGGTGCAGGTGATGCCAAAATCGATAGGGGCCGAAGCGCTGTTCGTCCACAAAGAGGTGTGGTTCCAGGCAGTGGGTTATCTCAGTAACCCAGCGGGTGTGCCAGCAGGGGAGCGCCTGCACGGTGTACTCAATAATCTGGCCGGCAAAGGTAGTTGCAGCGCTTTCGCCACATATTCTGAGCCGCAAGGAGGGCGGTGTAATCAGACTGAGGTTTTGGGGCTGAGAGAAGAACTGCCATGCCTGCCCAAGTGAAGCTGGCAAGACGAGTGCGCGTTCGATCCGATGCATATATATATATATGTAAGTTTATGTAGCTCTGACGGAGCTGCAGCGGGAACCTTACACTCGGGCGGTTTACTCAGGATGATCTGCACGCCCCTCCCATGGTGCGGAACCCCTTTCCCGCCACCGGTTCGGCTTCATGACCTGGTGGGGTTAACCCGTATCGTCTTTGCTGCAACGGGAGCCGGACTCATGAGGCTACGTCTACCTTTGTGTCGGGGCTAGTAGATCTGACAGACCGATCCCCGATCTTGCGCAGCACTGCATAGCGGATAGTCAGTCTACCACTTCCCTTGATACGGAATCGTATCGACGGGTGTCGAGTCGCAATTCTCTTGGAGGCTCCTTGTGCTCCGATGGAGGTAACCACGAAACGGTACAGTGCTCCGGAGATCCTTGGCGCTTCAGCCCGAACCATCCCTCTGCGTGTTCTTACACGCGGGGGAGGAAGCCTCACCGGGACTCCGTACTCATCGATACAGGCCTGAAGAGATCCGGTGCCAACCTCTACAAGACCACACCCACAGGGCCCTTCCCCTTCCTTGAGGGGATCGTTAGGACAGCGATCCTCGCAATCAACCCGTCCATCTCTGTCGCTGTCCTGCTCCGAACTTCCACAGCCACAGATGAGGGGCTCATCCTTGGCGGGGTCGGAAGGACAGCCATCAAAGCAGTCGAGACGACCGTCCTCATCCCCGTCCGTATCAGGGACGCCGCATCCGCACTGGCCAGGGGCGTACTTTCTCTCATCTGCAGGGCAATAATCTATAGCTGCGGGATCGAGAGACAAAAGGCGGACGGAAAGGATATCATCCTCGTGCTCCATTAAGAGGCGCGTTGTGCCGCTACGCTGACCCTCGAGCAAAAGGGCCGTGCCCCCTTCGCTGCATGGACTCTCGGAGTGTTGATCACACTGAAACGTTTCGACTTCCCCCGCGTTCTCACTCGGCACCATCCACTCGCTTTTATGAATTGGGATCTCTTCAGCCGACGCATTCAGCGACACTATTCTCATATGGGTGCTGAGTGCATCGAGACTGGAAGCGGCTCCTGATATCTGTACGGAGTGGGAGCTGGCTCTTAATCTGCCGAAAAAGGTCGGAAGATAGCCGGCAAGCTCATCGGTTATGTTCCAGGAACGATACTCCCCACCGACTGTACCTGCGCCATAGTATCCGAGCCCAATTGCACCGGCCTTAAGCAAGGCGTTACTCTGCGAACGCACATGCGCGGGGCTGATCGGAAACTCTTCGAGATTGGCGTCTATGGTCCCGTATACATGGCTCACCTCAATGAGTGGGATCACAATTCTCGTATCATTGACCAGGTCGAGTGCTTCCTCCAACATGCCTGCGAATGGCCGGGGATCTGCGATCTGACTGTAATCTCCACGAGCTGATTGCAAATAATAGTCAAAGAATACGATATCGACGGAGTTGAGATATTGACGGAATCCCTCGATATCTCCGGGTCGTTCAGAGACATACGAGATCGCCCCGCTAAAGCGGGCTGAAAAAACTGCTGCTACAGGCATGTCCGGCGCGACAACTCGTATCGCCTCACGCATTTGGCGCATCACGGCCACCGAATAGTACGGGTCCACATACCGGACGTTCTGGGGATCAAGGGCAAAATCCGCCTCGTCCTGAGGCAGCTGAATTGCATAGAGCGCAGGATGGTCCTTGACCGCTGCGACCACCTCCGGAACGTGCATTTGGAGGATAACCTTCAAACCGTGATGATGCGCCGTATGTAGGTAGGTCATTGCACTATTCGTGAACGCTGTGATCGCACTTTGCCGGTTGAATGCGGTCGCGCGGCTTGCCATCTCAAACGCATGACCCAGGTTCTGGGATGTAACGTAGGTAAAGCCCTGCGCACGGGCCGCAGCGAAGCGGGTTGGCTCGAGCCCCCATGCAATCAGCGGAAAGTCAGGTTGTGCTGCATTCCTGAAAGGGGGAGGAAGTTTGCGCACCGGACGAGGTCTGTCATGCACCCTGAACGCGATAGTAAAGTTAGATAACCCGGAGAAGCTGGAATAGAAGTACATTCTATGGTCACCGGCGAACCCATCTGGATGGGAGCGTCCATTTGTCGAGGAATAGTACGGTCGCCAACGGAACTCCCGGGTGGCATTCGAGAAGGTTGAGTACGTAGGCTGATTCACCAGTTGGTATGTCGCAGACGATGCTGAGCCTTGCGCAGCAATCGGCAGTACCAAGGATATCTCCTGGCCTTCTGTTACCGTGCACTCAAGCAACCCGCCATGAAGGACACACTCTGAGGGGTGCCTGATTGTATCAGTTTGCCAGGCAGGGGAAGGCGGCGATGCGTTACAGAGCATGGGGATTGAAAGGGCATACAGAAGGTAGTACAGAGGGCTGACGCCCCAGGACAGGCACAATGCACGAAGAGCAGTAAGAGTTGATGATACGAGTCTCACCAAGGGATCTCTAAGAGAAATCGTTAGTTAAACTGCGGGCAGTAATATCGAGATGAAGTAGTACGCCGCTCGCAAGCCCCCGCGAACACTGATGCATGGCGCATGCCATGGCACGCGGCATAAGTGCCGTGCGGAGTCCCGCTACATTTCTCAATCATATCTGGTGATTATTAAGAGTTGCTCCATCCTTCAAGGAGCAGCTACGAGCAAGGGGGCTTCACGGTTCCGTGTAGGTAAAAAAGTTTCACACGGCAGCGCGCCCCACTGTGCGCCTTGTCATCGCCCGAAAGGGAAGGCTGAATAGGCACCTTGCTTACACTACTATTCTGTGGAGATATCAGTCTGTTAGACAATTGACTGTGCAAAGAGCACAGTTAGACGAGACCTCCCTATAACTACTGTGAGTTGCGCAGATCACAGGCGGATCGGTTTTTAGAAAGGTGCTATGACAGTTATAAGAGTCCTGCTGTGCCTTTGGGTACTTGTTCTCACCTTTTCAGCCCTCAGCGCCCCTGCGCAGTTTTTTAGAGTTCGGCCATTACCCCCCGTACCTGGCCAGATCTCCAGTGCGGCGAATGATTTGAATGACCTTGGGGAGATTGTGGGCAACTCGGGGCCTCATGCGGTGGTGTGGCGGAGTTTTTCACCTATCCCGCTCCATCGGGCGCCAACTCCTTCCGCCGCGATGGCAATCAATAATCTCGGTGTAATAGTCGGACATGCGGATCGATATCCGCACATCTGGTTCCCGGATGGCTCGGTGGTGCCTGCCTGTGAAGGGTCTCGAGGAGTTGCCCAGCACATCACGGATGATGGGTTGATCCTCGGGTATTGGGCGCGATCGTTTGTAGCCTCGTGCCAAGGAGGCTGTAACCGTATCTTCCTACTGTTTCGTGGAGTTCTCAGTTTCCCCTTTCCAGATCAGGAGATTCTGGGTAACGGCATCAATCACCTGGGCAGTTTTGTGGTGGGTAAGGATGCCAGTCTTGCCGTGTATAACGGAGAGGAGCTGATCCCGCTTCGGCCGCCGGCAGGATTCTCACATGCATCGGGATTTGCCATTAATGGAGCGGGAGACGTTGTCGGGGAGGCCAGTGATCAGGAGCGAAGCCTCAGCCGCCCTGTTGTATGGAGGGCGGGAGAGAGCGCGAACCCATAGTGCTCGAGATTCCGGAGTCGGGCATCGTTTGGTGCGGCCTCGGATGTAAACGATAGGGGCATCATCGTCGGGCAAGTATCAGACACACCTTCCGGAGCGGGAACCCAAGCGGCGCGGTGGATGGGGGGAGCGGTCCAGGTTATCAATGACAGCCTATCCGGCCAAGTTCCAGGGTTGAAGCATGGTCTTCACGATCTCGGCGGTCAACTCCTTTCACGAAATGGTAGGGATGGGCGAGTTTTAGCGAGGGGGACAGCACATATCGTCAGGCCGTGTTTATTGAGCCGACCAATTGTCGAGATAGTGACCTGGACTGCCTTCATATTCCAGAAACCTGTGGCGGAGAGCCATCGGCGCTGGTGGATGAGGACCTCGTGGGTCTCACTACAGAACTCGCAAGGTATGGGGAAAGCGCGCTGAAGCGACTTTGCCAAGAAGGCCGCAAGAACCGCGAACGTGAAGCAAAAGAGAAAAATCTCTCAAGGTCGTAAGAAAGCGGAGCGGCAGATCGCCGATGCATTTTCTAAGGCCCAAGTCAGCTTGGGAGCGATTCCCGCAATTTCGAATCAGCTGTCCACAAGGGGTGCCGCCGTCCACAAGGGGTGCCGCCGCACTGCCTGCTGCGCTCGTATGGTGAGGAAATGAGAGGGTTGCGCGACGCCGTCGATCGAATACGAATCGCGGCCAAGCGGGGATTGAAAAAAATGTTGACGATGGCGCACCGCGATATGCGTAACCCACTCGCCAGAAAGCACCTGCGACGGATCAACGAGAAAGCTGATCGTGTAGCGGAAGGGGCGAAAAAACTGCCAGAAGAGGCGTTGAGCTGCGATAGGTCGTTCTCGTTTCAAGGGCATTCCTGATAAAACTTACGACACCGCGAATTTACCTTGTTATGATTTACTAAAGTTCTAAGGATGGCACCGGGTCATGCGCTAGAACTTTGGCCAGAGGGCAATTCACTGGTGGGGCTGGGGGGGATGACTCTCGGCGGATTGCGCAAAATCCCAGATCCCTGCACTGCTCACGATATCCAAAGGTAGGTTTAGAAGCTCTGAGCGAAGCGAATGCGGGGGAACAATGTGCGCCAAGAGGAGGCGAAACCGTGTGAGTTCTGTGGTAGTTTGTGGCCGCGCACCACTTTCGTCCGGGTGCGCGTAGCCGTTCTGCCGCTACCCGTGAGAGGGGCGAGGGATTATAGTTATGCCTTGGCGCTTAGTGCGATTATTGAACCTCCTCTGTTTGGCTCTTGTTCTATCGGAGCCATCTCAAGCAGAGACAATGAAAGTCGGGGTTATTGCCCCACTCAGTGGAAGTCTTGCCCCAATAGGAGAGAGCCTCCGCGACGGGTTTGCCTTTTGGAAAGAGCGGCATACAACGTCAAATATCGAATTCTTGTTCGAGGACGATCAGTTTCAACCAAAACTTTCAGCATCGGCCGCACAAAAGCTCATTTCGATAGACAAAGTTCAGGCGCTTGTCACCTTCACCTCTGGTCCCGGTATGGCGGTGGCGCCTCTTGCCGAGAAGTATCAAGTCGTTCATTTCTGCCTAACGGTAGATAGTCGGCTGGCAAAAGGGAAATACAACTTTGTACACCTCTTTCAGTCTCGCGATGCGGCTCGTCGACTCCTTCAAAAGTTTCAAGCAGAAGGAATTACCAAGGTCGGCATAATGCGATTCATCGAGGATGCTGCGCAATTGTCAGCGAGCGAGCTGTCGCGACAGGCGCCCGAGCACGGCATCGAGGTACTTTTTGATGATGCGTTTCCGGCTGGAACCACAGATTTCCGCTCCCGCATAGTTCAGAATTCGACGAAGGGAGCTCAAGCTGTGATGGTCATCGCATTACCGCCAGAGTTGGAGCTTCTGGCACGTCAAATGCGCGAACTGCGCTTTGCGCCTAGGCTCACCTCAATTGAGATTTTTAGCATAAGCACGGATCCGAAGCTTTTTGATGGCCTTTGGTTCGCGCAGCCTGCCTTTCCAGCACAGGAGTATGTCGCGAAGTTTAACGAGCGCTTCAAAGCGCCCGTTCGCTGGGGCCATTATGCAGACAATCTGGCAACTTTGTTAGAAGCAGCAGGATCCGCTAAGAGTACCCAAGGTCCGTTGGCGTCGCGAGTGGCTTCGCTGAAAGACATCCCCTCCACGGTGGGGGAGTTATCCGCGGACGACGAGGGAGTATTTTCCGTACCAGTAGTAATTGCAGTGATGAAAGATGGCGTTCCGGAATTATTAGAAGAATGATCATCCTGGCGATCTGCGTCAGAGTAAATTGATGATGTGAGAATTTGCCTAGCGCCAAGAGTTTGGGCCGTCCTAGTTTTTTTATGCCAGCATCAAATCAATCGATGGAATACACTTTCAGACAGGCCACCTCTGCCGACATTGGCACGATGCGACGCTTACTTGACGAGCATGGGCCGAATGACTGGAACTATCTTCCGGTTGAAGGAGTGCAGCAGGAACTTTCGGACGTAGCGTCTGGCAGAGCGCTGGCATGTTTGGTGGAACAAGGAGGTAACCTAGTTGGCTTTGCGATAGCATATGCGAGACTGGTTCGTTTTCCCACGTATGCTCCAAACGGGGTGGTGGATCGCACTGGCTATATTGGAGATGTTGTGGTCCATCGAGAGCACGCGGGCAAAGGATTAGGCAGCTCCCTTCTCACCCAAGTCAAGCATGCCCTCGTTATCTGCGGTGTCGAAGAAATTCACGTTGATTGTCATGAAGAGAACGCGCCATCGCGGGGAATGATGAGGAAAGCTGGCTTTGTCGAGCTTGCGGTTTTTCATGATCCCGGTCGTCGATTCGTGGGCTCGCGCAACACTTGGCTAGGAAGGTGTGCAGCTGCATCCAGCGTCTAAGTTACAAGGCCGCACGGGCCATGCAGACATGGGCCGAATCTCTTCGTACACTTTTAATTTAGTGGCCGCTGTCGTTAGGTTGGTGCCTTTAATTGGTACCTAATCGCAGACTTTGATGGGTGGCACCAGGCGTTTCCTACTTCGTCATCTTCAGGAGGCGCCTTTGGCCATGTGCCTGTGCACATCTCGTTCTGGATGTCTGCGAATTCTACCGCCCCGGCATACTACACTTTTCCCCCTGCTAGACTTTCCTATCCGCAAGTATCGGGCCGCCTGGCCGTGCAAGATCAACTGGTGATGACTGAGCTGTTGATGCCTCCCCGAAGGCGCCCGAGCAACCAAATGATTAGGGGAGAGAAATCGAGGAGTCCGGCTACACAGTACAGGAGGCGGCACAGGCCGCCTGGCGTAAGCTGCGCTAACAGCCTGTACTGATGAGATTCTCAGGGGCACTGAAGCCCTTGTGTGGCGCAGATTGGTCTCTAAGTGTCTGTAAGACTATGCGAGCCTAGCCTTGCTGTGATAGTTAATCCGCGCTGTTTGAACCAAATTCAATGGGTACACCCATGTACACGCCCACCTCCCGTGCCATTGCCGCCTCCTTTGCCCTCACTTTGGGAGGCACTACTTTCTCCCAACAAGCCGTTGATCCACGAGGTGTGGATCTTGAGTTGCAATCAATCACCAACCCAGCCAGGCCATTTACTCCCTTTGACCGGAAGGAGATCGATAGAGAGGTGTATCGACTACGTTGGGCGCGAGAAATTGGCGCAAATAAGGAAGAGTACTTTTTGATGCGAGCAGCGTTTTGAACGTGCTACCGCGCAGGAAGCAGCCGCTTCCCCATCTGCGCAGGTCATAAGCGCTGAAATTGAGCGTTTCCGCCATATGGCGGAACATGGGACCATCCCTGAGAACATTGCATGGGAAGCGCAACGAGATCAGATTCAACAGTGGATTACTATTGGGATGAGCGGCGCGGCTGTTGTGGCTCCAGAGCTTGTTCCACCCGCTGCACTGGCAAAGATCCTGGTCCTCTACAACTCCTATGAAGCCCTGCACGATCGATATGTGTCGAGAACAGCCACGCCTGAAGAGATCGCAGATTATGGCAAAGAGATGCTTTCCGCTCTTCGTGATGCGGCAGCCGTGAAGGAAGAAGAATGGATTACTGACATGTGGTCATATGCCAATGCGTCCACGGGGACGGCGTATGGCGATGCTGCGACGCAGGATATTGAAAGAGAAATTGGAGCTGCATTCAGGGATCGGGCACGATCGCTTCCAAAGCTGAGAGGCACAGCGCAAGAAAACATGATTCAAGATCCGGAACTCAAGGCTCTTGCTGAGTGGATTGATCGAGCGATCGAAGAGAGACTGCAAGGGTCGCTGACTCCCGAAACCAGAACGGCACTGCAAGCAGCTGGAATTGAAGCCGCCGACACGGTGATGGGCCCCCTGCGCGAGTATGCAGGGTCCGTGGTAGAGAAACTGAAAGCACTCGAAAAGATCACGGATGAGAAGTTACGAGCCGAGGCCCAACGCAAGGCAATTGATGAAATTAACGCTACAGCGAGGCAGGCTCAAGCGGGGCTTGAGGCTGTGGTAACTGTGCTGGGAAAATTTGATGCGGAGGCAGCTCATGCAGTGAACATCGTGGGCGGTGCCGCACTGAAGGTAGGATTGAATCTCGCACTGATTCATACTGGGAAACTCGATCTTGAGTCAGTGAGCGGTATCATCTCTGGCGTTTTTAGTCTCGGAGATCTCTTCGGCGGGCAAGACGAGCTTGCGTTGAAGCGTCATATTCAAATTATGGAGGCATTGGGGCGAATCGAAAGATCCGTCTATGAAGTTCATAAGGAGATGATAGAGGCCCGACAGGATATTAACTGGTTGCATCGAGATGCGAACCAGCACTTCCTGATGATCCATCAGGAGCTTTCCAGAATTGAGGCGGAGATCGCGCGAGGGTTTGGATGGAGCTACGAGGCGCTTTCTAAGCTGCAGCTCGGTCAGCTCGCTTCCCAGGAGCTTCTTCATGCAATAGCCTCTGATGTGAATTTCTTGGTAAATTTCTCGCTTGATACACAGGCGCAGCAGCAAATCGATACCGTGCGGACCGTTTCAGATAGACTGCGACGGGGCACTGCCCCTTTCTCGGGAAGGGAGGTCGAGGATGGCCTATTTACACTTCATGCCTACGCGCTACAGACGATCCGTGGCACTTATAATATAAACGGGGGACGTTATGCTCCCGAAGATCTAGCAGACCCAATCAAAGCTGAGCGGATAGGCCAAAGACGACCCGAGATGCTCACCGGCTTTTATGGGAGGCTGTTCTCCTCCGATGGTGTGTATAGGAATGGGGCTCTGGTCGGGCTTTTGTTCCAGACGAAACCACAGGAGTTTCACCAGCAGCTGCCCGCAGTTGGTGAATATGCGGAAGCGTTAAGTGCCTACTGTGAGATCTTGCTGAGACATTATCCGACGCTTAATAGTGAACAGAGAGAGGGAGAAGCGGCTGCGCACCTCTTGCAGTTGAGGGAGCTTCTTGCTGAAGGAGGTCCCTGCAGACGCAGCTAGAACAGATCTACGTGCGAGACAATCTTATCGCTGCTCTTCAATTGTATAGTCATGGACTGTATTCTTTGGTTGTTGCAGCACTGGATTCCGCAACACCAGAGAGCGGCGTTGGCGCAGTGCGAGTAGATGGGCGGTGGTATGTTCCTTTTCGTCGCTTTATCTCCGATAAAAGTTTTTGGGATGGCAAGTATGCAACAGTGGTGCCTTCGATATTGGCCGTCCCCAATAGTGTAAGCTCGATACCTGAACAAGCGCGGCCTTACGCCCATTCTCTTCGCTCCGGACTGGTAACTATCGAGTGGGCGGCTGCAGAGGATCATAATCTTGCCTCCGCAAATGATTCCCGCCTCAGCAATGGTAATCACCTGCTTCACGATAGAGACGGTACTGCAACGATCGAGGTCCCCTTTGCGGACTTGGGCGTGCACAAAGGTGCGGTGCATTTGGCCGCCACTACCTGGGGTAAGCTCGAGTTCAAAATGAGCGTTGAGGAGTCTATCGCCGATACAGGCCGGGTCTCGGGCCATAGGAGTTTCCGGGAGACGGTCTCCATTAATGAAGGGGATCGCCGGATTGCCATCTATTCCCGTCAGATGGACACCAAAGACCTACCGACGGTGCCTTCAGCTGAAATGCGGGCTGGTCTTAGTGCCACTCTTGAGTATCCCTGGTCTGTGGCGGGAATGGCGCTTACTCCTCAGGTTATCGCTGATGCTTGGCGGGGCGACTACCTCTATCTGAAGAGGTTCTACGAAGATGAATTCCGGAGCGCTGCGCAACAGTATCAAAAGCATATCGATCAACAACGGACAGAGCAGAAAGACATCGAGAAGTTGATTGAACAAGCTACCAAGCGGTTCAAGAAGGAGAACCCCAAAATTACGGATCGGGAGCTTGCTGCGAAGCTTAAGCCGCTGCACGCTCGCTTTGCGGCGTGTGAGAGGATAATCGCTCGTCACGAAGCAACGATAGCACAGAATCGTTCTCTTTATGAGCAGCGCGTTAAGATCGCCGACGCGCTCCCCTCGTTGCAGGAGCTTTATGCGAGTCGTGCCCAGTTGAACTGGGATGAGCAGGGTCTTGCTGAGATTAACCGGCGTAACGCCGAGTATGCGAAAGCGCAAGAGCGAAAACTTACCGCTCGACTTTTCGTGGATCTCGCTGCAGGTGATCCTGAGTTCTCTCACCGTGCTGACCGCTTGAAGCCATCGAGTCAGAGTGTAGCCAAGGCGATTGAGGATATAGCTATCGCGGACTTCGCCGTCGACACGTTGGTTAGAGCACGATTTCCGGGTGCGACGCTGGCACGGGACATTACTCTTCCGTTTCACGGAGGGGTCCAGACACGCTTCTTTTCTCCGGACGGCCAGCCGAATCCGCTCCAACATGTTCTGGATGGTCTAGTCGCCCACCTTGAGTCGATGGAGGGGTCGGTACGGGTAGCTCAGCAATCGGCGGCGGACGGCCCGCAGGACATCGCGCTTAAGCGCTCCCTTGCTCAGGCACAGGCGACGCTTGAGTTTGTCGAACGGGCAGAGCAGGTCCGGGCCGGGTTTCTGCGTGAGTCGTCTGTGAAATAGAACATAGCCTTGCGGAATTACCAGCTTTACACCGCTTCATCGGCGGCTCCCGCATGATTAGAAGGGGGACCGGTAATATGGACGGCGCGCAGGAATGCCGAGTGGTCTGAGGCTTGCCCAGGAGCACAGCGCTTCGCCGCGCCGCTGCCGCACTGACCTGGAACCCTGCGTCAGATCTCGATTGGTCGTCCTATCTCTATGACCTGATGTGCGGGGATGCCGAAATAACTGGCTGCTCGGCGCGCATTGCGGGAGAGGAAGGCGAACAGTCGCTCACGCCAAATGGCCATTCCGGGCAGATCGGTGGCAACGATTGTTTCACGACTCAGCACATAGGTGACATTCTCCAGGTCGACTACGACACCCAGGCTTGAAAGGCGACGCAAACAACGGGGCACATCGGGTATCTCCATAAAACCGAAGTGGAGACGGACGCTATAAATGCCATCGCCATGCCGCTCAAGCTCCAACCTGTCGCGAGGAGGCACCTTGGGGATCTCCTCCGTCTCTACAGAAAGGAGGATGACTTGCTCGTGCAGCACCAGGTTGTGTTTCACATTCAAAAAAAGTGCAGGCGGGGTGATGTCAGGACTGCGTGCCATGAATATCGCCGTGCCCGGAAGCCTCTGGGGAATCGTCGGAACGATATCCCGCATAAATCGTTGCTTCGGAATGACCACCGAGCGCAGTCTAGCGGCCAGCAACGCCCGCCCTTCCTTCCAGGTCATCATCACCGTGAAGATGCCTGAAGCGACCAGTAGGGGCATGTACCCACCCTGCGGAAGCTTCAGCATGTTCGCAGTGAAAAAGGCGATGTCTATCAGCAGCAAGACACCAACTAGGAGGATCACAGTGAGTCGGCTCCACCCCCACAGGGTGCGCGCCACCACTACGGTCAACCCCGTGGTGATTATGGCGACGGTGGCAACGGCGATGCCGTAGGCTGCGGCGAGGGCACTCGAGGATCGGAATTCGAGCACAAGTCCAACCGTAAATAGCAACAGCATCCAATTTACGAAGGGCACGTATATCTGTCCGATCTCCTCACTAGAGGTGTGGTGCATTTCAAGACGCGGGATGTAGCCGAGTTGAATGGCCTGTTTGGTGATCGAGAAGGCACCCGCAATAAGCGCCTGCGAGGCGATGATGGTGGCGAATGTGGCCAGGAGCACCATCGGATAGAGCAGGGGAGCGGGGACGAGGAAATAGAACGGATTACTGACGGTGGAGGGATTGGAGAGTATGAGCGCACCCTGACCCATATAGTTCAGGGCAAGTCCGGGCAGCACTATCGAGAACCAGCTCACGCGAATCGCCGTCGCTCCAAAATGTCCCATGTCGGCGTACAGGGCTTCAGAGCCAGTGACCACCAGAAACACGGCACCCAGCACCCACAGCGATTCCCAGCCATAGGAAGAAAGAAAGTGGAACCCATAGACTGGGTTTACAGCCCACAGCACCTGAGGATTTGAGATAACTCCGCGCAGCCCCAAGATGGCGAGGACTAGAAACCAGATCAAGATTATCGGACCGAATACTCTGCCGATACGTCCGGTGCCATGTGGTTGGACAAGAAAAATTGAAAGTAGCACTGCGATCGTGATCGGGACGATATAGGGGGCAAAGAGGGGTGTGGCAATCTCAAGACCCTCGATGGCGCTCAGAACCGATATTGCGGGTGTAATGATCCCGTCCCCATAAACCAATGCCGTGCCGAAGAGGCCAACCGTCACTATTGTGCGGCGCTGCCAACGGGAGAATTCACTCCTGGCTGGACGCAGCAGAGCAAGCAGCGCCAAGGTCCCACCTTCGCCCCTATTGTGCGCCTGCATTACCAGGGTCAAATACTTGAGTGAAACTACAAAGATTAAGGACCAAACAATGAGGGAAAGCACCCCCAAAACGTTGTCTGTAGTTGGTGGAACTGCGTGGGCCCCATGAAAGCATTCACGCATGGCGTAGAGGGGGCTTGTCCCAATGTCGCCAAACACAACCCCCAGGGTTACTATAGTCAGGCCAAGGGTAAGTTTACGGCTTTCCTGTTCTTCGCCCTGTTCCGGCTCTGCGCTCACAAGTTTCCCCACATTTCTTCTGATAATCGGCTTTCAATCTATCTGATGAGCAAAGCGGCGCTGAGAGAAAGTTCTTTTGGCGCTTGCGCTGGTACTCTGAGTCATAAGCAGGCTGCGAAAACTAAAACACATTCGGAAAAACGCTCCTGAATATTCCCTGAGCGGGCCAAGTTCGCACGTGGCAGGAACATCCCTGCGCTCGCGTTGCTGCAATACCCTCGCACAATCGACCCCCAGACCCTGCTTGATTTTTCTGGGCTTTCTAAGGGGGCTTTGTCCCCCGTTGAGCGGCCAGGAACGGTCGAGTGCGCCAAGCCACGGACATTGTTCACTTATTCCGAATAGCAGAGCTTACCACTCAGGGCTATCCATAATCCGCGCTGGCTTCGCAATAACTAACAGAAAATTAGCAATACAAACGTTGCGCAAGCCCCTGAATCTGTTACTCAGAGTGCCGAGCGTTTAATGTTCTCGACCCCGCGTGGCGGGTCAGAACTACGTGCGAAGCTAACACCACACAATGGAGGAGTGCATGCGAACTTTTGTGCATTGCAGTTTTGCTGTTGCGGCATTTTTGGCTGCGACCGAGGCTCTCGCGGCGGTACCGTCTAACCTGGAGGGCAGGATAACCGTAGACGGTTCGAGCACCGTCTACCCAATCACCGAAGCAGTTGCGGAGGAGTTTGGTAAGAGCGCACGCAACGTCAAGGTGACCGTGGGCATCTCGGGTACCGGTGGAGGATTCAAGAAGTTCTGTGGCAATGAAACTGACATCTCGAACGCATCGCGCCCGATTAAGAGCTCGGAGATGGATGCCTGTGCTCAGAACGGTGTCGAGTACATCGAGCTCCCAGTTGCCTATGACGCGCTCACCGTGGTGGTCAACCCCAAGAACAGCTGGGCGCGCACCTTAACAGTGTCAGAACTCAAAGCGCTGTGGAGTCCTGAAGCCCAGGGTACGATCACCCGCTGGAATCAAATTCGTCCCTCATTCCCTGACCAACCGATCGCCCTGTTCGGTGCTGGTGTTGATTCGGGAACCTTTGACTATTTCACTGAGGCGATTGTGGGCAAGTCCCAGTCAAGTAGAGGGGACTTCACCAGCAGCGAGGATGACAATGTCCTTGTGCAAGGTGTGTCCGGCAATCAATACGCGCTGGGCTTCTTTGGTCTTGCCTACTACTCCGAGAACGCCGACAAGTTGGCGGCGGTGGCTATTGATGACGGTAACGATGCAAACGGAAAGGGGGCAGTGCTTCCTGGTGCTGAGACCGTGCGAAACGGCACCTATCAGCCGCTTTCGCGACCGATATTCATCTATGTGAGGAAGAGTTCGCTTGGCCGTCCGGAGGTTCAGGAGTTCGTGAAGTTCTACCTCGACCAAGCTACCACGCTCGCACGCGAGGTTGGCTACGTGGAGCTGGTTCCTGAGGTCGTGTCGCTGGCTAAATCGCGGTTGAGTTCCCAAACGGTTGGAACCGTTTTTCACGGAAAGGGTCACGCGGTGGGTCAGAGCCTCACCGAGCTTTACGCAAAGCGCTCGTCTTAGAAGATGAGCCACCCGGTGCAGTACTGCACCACCGGCAGAGAGTAGAGGGCCCGCGTCATGTTGCGAACGCGAGATGAGCGGGCCCTCTCGTTAAGGAGGGTTTGTTGATGTGAGCAGTGTCGCAGCATTGCCAAAGTGAGCAAACCCAGACCGGGGCCTTCCTTCGTTGACGGCGCCGGAAGTTTAAGACACCCCCATAATCCTCAAGTGTTCTGTGGTATCAGACGCACAAGTCCAACTCCCCATTCCCGGCGCGCGAATCCAGAGGCGTGTCGCCTCAATGTTTTGGCGCGATGTGACAGAGAAGGTAGTACGATGCGTTCTGTTCCTATGCGCGGCTATCTCGATTCTAACGACGGTGGGGGTCGTACTCGTCCTTTCCTTCGAAGTGGTGCAGTTCTTCCAGAAAGTATCCTTCGCCGACTTCTTTTTGGATACAGAATGGACCCCGCTCTTTGCGACGAAGCGCTTTGGTATTTGGCCGCTTATCGCCGGCACATTCCTGACCTCGCTGATAGCGATATGTGTAGCGCTTCCGCTTGGGCTTCTCATCGCGGTGTATCTCAGCGAAATGGCACCGTGGAGGTTGCGTAACGTTCTTAAACCGATCCTCGAAATCCTTGCCGGCATCCCGACGGTGGTATACGGATATTTTGCACTCCTCTTTGTTACTCCGACCCTCCGCTACCTTATCCCTGATTTGGCAGGCTTCAACGCATTGAGCCCCGGTCTGGTCATGGGCATTATGATACTCCCCATGGTGGCCTCGTTGAGTGAGGACGCGTTGCGCTCAGTACCTAACTCCTTTAGGGAGGGATCTTATGCCCTCGGTTCAACGAAGCTCCAAATGATCATCACGGTGCTCATTCCCGCCGCGATGGGAGGTATAATTGCCTCATTCATGCTTGCAGTATCTCGCGCGGTAGGAGAGACGATGATTGTCGCCATCGCCGCGGGGCAGCAACCGGTATTGACCCTAAACCCAACCCAAGCGGTAGAAACAATGACTGCGTACATCGTACAGGTTTCGTTGGGCGATACACCTCACGGCACGATTGAGTACAACACGATATTTGCTGTGGGGATGATGTTGTTCCTGATTACCTTTGGGGTTAATTGGATCAGCATTGCGGTGCGGGAGCATTTTAGGAAGAAGTACCGATGAGCCTTGTTGTAGAGAAGAGACCCCTCCTGAGTCGCAAATGGGCCGAGCAGCTGTTCTATGGCGCGGCGGTCCTCGCCTTGGTCGTTGCACTCATGGTGTTAGTGACGCTCCTCCTTGATATCTTCATAGATGGCTCTTCTCGGCTCGGTTGGGACTTTCTCACCGGTTATCCTTCACGGTTCCCGGAGAAAGCAGGGGTTCTCCCGGCGCTTACGGGCAGCTTTTGCTTGATTCTTCTCACGGCCCTCTTCGCCTTCCCCATAGGCATAGCGGCGGCCATCTATCTTGAAGAGTATGCTCCGCAGAATCGACTGACCCGAATTATCGAACTCAATATCGCTAATTTGGCAGGGGTGCCTTCCATAATATATGGCCTGCTTGGTTTGCAGCTTTTTATCCGCTTCTTCGGTTTCGGAAGAAGTTTGCTGGCTGGGGCCATGACGATGGCGCTGCTGATCCTGCCGGTAATAATCATTACCGCCCGCGAGTCTTTGCGCACAGTACCCCGTTCATTGCGGGAAGCATCGATTGCCCTTGGAGCCACCAAGTGGCAGACCATTCGTCATCATGTGGTGCCTGTGGCATTTCCCGGGATACTCACCGGATGCATCCTGGCAACTTCAAGGGCGATTGGGGAAACCGCGCCACTGATTACTATCGGGGCGCTGACCTACGTGGCATTCCTGCCTGATAGCATTTTCTCTCCATTTACGGCGCTGCCTATTCAGTCTTTCAACTGGATCTCGAGACCACAGACGGCATTTCATGCCAATGCCGCCGCGGCGATTACGGTGCTGCTGGTCGTGCTTCTCGCAATGAACGCATTCGCCATCTGGCTGCGCGGAAGGCTTGAGAAGAAATACAAACTCTCCCGACTCTGAGCGCGGGAGGGAGTTGGTGCCAGTCTGAGCTATCTCATTTGATCATCGAAGCACGTGGGTGAGCCTATCCCATTTGTCGTGCAAAAGTTCCTCGGGGACTTTTGCACTCCGGACCGCTCCCTTAGATTCCAGTTGGAATCTCTGGTGGCGGCGAGCGCCCCCAGGTATTCGGTGCTCGAGCGCGCCATCCATGGCGCGTTCGTTCAGCGTAGCCCTAGTTGATGACTATTAGGCTTCTCTGCGGTGGGCGAAGCCCCTGAGCAAGCGATATCCCATCACTAAGAAGGGGACCAGCAGGATAAGCCACAGGTACTGATACCATGGGTCGGATGGTTTACCGGCGCCCCCCACCGGGCTCGCCTTCCATTCGGCATGCGATAGTGTGAACGTGTCGACAGTGCTTTGGGCGCGCTTACGTGACACCCGCCCCTCAAAGATTACGGTAAAGACAAGATGTTCATCGGCAAAGGGCACCAGGGCTATAGCAGCGCTGAAGGGTTCATCCCCCATTGTATAGTGAACATGCTGTCGAAGGTGGGGGATGCCCCATGTGCTCGAGATCCATTGCGAGGAGAGCGTGACATCCTTAAGGCCTAATTTCTGAAAGCTCTCGACAGTATTCCTTGCCGCAAGCTGCATATCGTTCGGATTGAGTGCCCCGGGGAGCGCAATCACATTGGCATTGGGATAGCTCTGGGAGGCTACTAGGAAGGCTGCCAAGGCAGGTTCCGGAGGGTTGAGTATGGCCGAAAATGGCTCAGAACACCGCACAGATAGCCCATATTTGTTGATTTTCAGCGATGTCGGACAGGCGACAGTCTCAAAGGCCTCCGCTAAGACCTGATTTGCGGGGATGCCGGGGGTGAACCAGAACAGTGCAATGATGCTAAAAAGGGCTATTTTTCTTATTGATAAGTGCACAAAGTTATTCCTATTATTGGCCCAGCTTCGCGAAATCCCGCTGAAAAGCCCTATTTTTCGTTACTTTCGAACGTTGGGCTTGGAAGTTAACGGGCTTTTCCGTGGAAATTTGCAGCACGCAATGCGGCGGTTTCCTTCGCGGAGAGGTAGTCTAGATTGATAATGAGGAAACTATGGCGATGAAGAAAGGCAAAAAATCAGCAAAGAGTGCCAAGAAGGCGAGTGCAAAGAAGCCGGCAATGAAGGCGGCGACGAAGGCCCAGCCAATGAAGGTCGATAAGGCCAAGTCAGTGACGGCTCCGCGCAACTCCAGCACCAAGAGCTTCACCTACTCGGAGTTCATTGAGAACATCAGGGGCTTTTGTGGATTGCCAAAGCGCAGCCACGCCAAGGAGATGTGCGAGGACATCGCCCGTTTCGTGCGTGAGTCACTGCGTAAGGGCTATAAGATCCCCTTGCTTGGCCTAGGCAAGATATACGTTCGCGAGAGCAAGGCTCGCATGGGTCGCAATCCGGCAACGGGTGAGATGATTCAGATACCGGCACGTAAGCGGGTACGTTTCACTGCTGCCAAGGCATTGAAGGACGCAGTGCTGCGGTAATCGCGAGTATTGTAAGATTGCAGCGACACTAATCGCTGTAGTTCGAGAGGTGGCCGGGTGGTGCAGTTGCTGTGCCGCTCGGCCAACTTCTTCTATGGCCTGATGCGGCATATGTTGCGAGTGTGAGGGGTAGTGAGCGCAGTACACTCCTTTTGGTTAAAGGAAGGTTCGATGGATGAGTTTTGGGAAAGGGTACAGGATTTTATCGTATTAATGATAAAGGTCTTCGTTATATTGGTCGTGCTTCGCACTGCCCTGTTCCTTTTCGGGTTCAGGTTCTACATGCCCATCGTCGATGAATTTCTGAACTGGCTCTTTCGCTTGCTCGGAATAACCCTTTATCTTTGAAGGCTGTTTGTTGACCGCGGATCGTCTAGGGTTACAGCGTGCGTGTGGTGGTCCGATGCATCCAAGGCGTGCGGACCAAGTACAGAGCTGGGGCACCCAATCCCAATAGCTGAGTAAGGACAGGAATTTTAGCCGCAGCTCCCTAGAAGCGGTCTTGTGCTCAGCATAGATGACCCGCTTCTATCCGCCGTAGCCCAGGAGAAGGCCCATCATTGTGGGAGGGCCCAGGGCGCAGGAGCATATGCCAGAAAAAGAATACATTTATGAGATGGCCTCTAGTCGGCTTAGCCGGCATGCAGCTGCGGGTGAGCGCGGTGCTCTCGTACCACAGTGTGGCTGCCCATTGAGCTGAGCAGCAGGGTGGCCAGAAGCGTTTGGAAGTCTCTGTCCACATTGGCCAGCAAAAATTGCTCGACCAGGGAGCCGATCGCAAGGTCTGGCTTTCCAATCTGGGTCCGGAATCGACGCGCCATGTTGCCGCAGCGGGCGGAGAATAGCTCCTCAAGATGCGTTCGGCCTCTCTCCAAGAGGATCTCTACGTGTGCTTCCTCCATTCCACAGTGCAGCGCGGATTCAGCCGCGTCGAACTCAAGTGAGAGTAGCAGCAGCGCAAACTCGAGACCGCACATTTCGTTCGGAAGGGTAGAGATAAACTGGGCATAGGGGAATGGCCATGCCGCGGCTTCCAACGCCTCCCGGCGGATGGCGTTCATGAGGAAGCGCAAAGAGGAGGGCAGGCATGCGGGGAGTGCATTCCACGAAACCTTTGACGGGGCCTCCACCGGATGGGCCAACAGAGGTGCAGAGGTGACATCACGCACTTGGATTGGAGCAGGCGCAGCAGTGGGAGTGGGCAAGCTGGCAAGGTTTGATGAAGCTGCGTTATCCCCACTTGTTACCGCTTGTGCGCCGTTGGTGGATTTTACTGTCGGCAGCGTTATTACCTTGCGGTCTGCGCCGATGATTTTCCGCATCGGCGGACGGGAGGGGGCTGGCGGGACCACCGCGTCGCTGCGGGAGGTGGCAATGGCGGCGGGCTCTTTCACTTTGTTGACACCGGCGGGTGGTAATTTCCGGGCTGCGCCGTGTCGTGGAGCACGAGCAGGCTGCGCCCTCTTAGGCGGCTTCCCTGCGGAAGACCGTGCCGGGGTTTTGCGCTTAGGTTGAGATTTCTTCTTTGCCGCTTTGGCAGACTTTATTGATTGCTTTATCTTTGCCACTGAATACACCCTGTTTACTGTAACGAGTGACGATACCATGTCGGATGTGCGAAGAGCAAAAGTAGATCTTCAATGAACTATTCCGAGGTTCGCCCCGGATCGTGCGGAGAGCGTCTGTGCAATCAGCTGTAGAGTTTTTTTGAATGGAAAAGCACCACCCCGCAAAGGGCCGAAAAGGCGAGCAGGAGTACGCATTGGTATACGCTACTGATACTGCGCGGCAAGAGCGCTGCAATGGGTGTCGGCGGCTGATTGATGAGTGTGTGTGTCGGCCCGCACCCTTTATCCTATCAGGATCGCCGGTGCTCCGCGTTGAGCGCAAGGGGAGGGCTGGAAAGAGTGTTACAGTGATTGACCGATTACCCAATAATAAAGTGCATCTTAAGGCGTTGTGCGCCCTGTTGAAATCCACCCTGGGGTGCGGCGGAACGTGGTATGTGACGAAGGGAGGGCCGGGGGTGATCGAGTTGCAAGGGGATCGAAGAGCAGAGGTCCTGCCGATTATTGAGCAATATCGGGAGAAGAACCGGTGACCATGCGGTCGGCTGCGAGCGAGCCTTTACCGATTCGGCGCACCTTCCTCAGTGGGAGCTTGCTCCTTCGACCAGCCGTTCGGCAATCACCTCTGCGATGTCGCGTACTTTAATCTGATCCTCCTTGCCCGTAAGTTTGGTGCCATCCTCCATCATTTGCATACAGAACGGGCAGGCGGTAGCGACGGTATCGACTCCCGTTGCAGCCACTTGCAGGGTGCGCTTTACATTCACCCTCTCACCACGCTTTAGGTCCATCCAAAAATGGCCGCCGCCAGCACCGCAGCACATACCCCTTTCTCGGTTCTCCTCCATCTCGACGATCTGCAGCCCTTTGGCTGCCTGGAGCGTTTGCCGTGGAGCGTCATACTCGTTGTTGTAACGGCCTAGATAGCACGGATCGTGGAAGGTAATTGAGCCGCTTTCTTCTCTCAATGTAATCTTGCCCTGCGCTAGCAGCTGCTTAAGGAGCACAGAGTGGTGGATGATATCAGGTTCCCGGCCCGCTCCCAAATTACCGAATTGGGGATACTCATTCTTGATGCTGTTAAAGCAATGCGGACAATTGGCCACCAAGGTCTTAAAACGGATTGATTTGAGGGTCTCGATATTCTTTTTGGCCAAGGTTTGAAATAGGTTCTCCTCGCCCAAGCGGCGGGCCGGATCACCTGAACAACCTTCGACGCTTCCCAGTACCCCAAAGGATAGTCCGGCAGCGCGCATTATTTTCACGAGTGATTGAGCGATCCTCTGCTTACGCGGGTCATATGCCGACACACACCCGACCCAATACAAGTAGTCCACTGTAGCACCCGCTTCCAATATTGGAACATCGAGGCCGTCGAGCCAGCGTGTGCGGTCCTTAGGGTCTCCGAAGGGGTTGCCTCTATTCTCAAGGGCACGCAGCGTTCCCTGTGCTTCGGCAGGGATCTCTCCATGCATAAGCGCCATATTGCGGCGCACCCCCACTATCTGGTCGACATGGTTGATGCCGACAGGACATGCTTCGACACAGGCGTAACAGGTGGTACATGACCAAAAGGTCATCGGGTCTATTACATCACCGGCGATGCGGGCGTCAGGGTCCGCGCCAAGAACCTTGGTGACAGTATGCACCGCCTCACTTTGAGCCCGAAACACGCCGCCATTAACGTAATGAGCGCCATCGCTTTCAAATGATAGTCCGCTGTTTTCCAGGAATGTTCTGGTCAGCGCGCGATCCAAAGCAGCGAGCTTTGCGGGCAAAGGAGAGGGGGAGAGCTTTTCTTCGGCGTGCAGGGAAAGCATGTGGTTGCGTGAGTCGAGAATCACCCACTTGGGGGACAGGGGTTTGCCAGTGCGATAGGCTGGGCATACATCCTGACATCGGCCGCAGCTCGTGCAGGCATCGAGTTCGAGTCGTTGGCGCCAGCTGTAATCTTTGATCGAACCCAAACCGAGAGAGAACTCATCAGCGCTCTCCATCAGCTGCATAAGGTCCCCAGGGTTGCTAAGGGCTCCCCGCGGGCGTGCGCTAGGGCCGAAGTACAGGTTTACGGCACTGGCGATAACATGAAAAAGTTTGCTGTATGGCAGCAGCGCTATTACGACGAACACAGTAACAGTGTGAAACCACCAGATGAAGAAGTGGAGCGCACGGGAAGCTCCCTGAGAGAATCCCCAAAAAAGCTGGGCAACGAGCCAGCCCACGGGGGAGTACGCTCCCCAAGGATCTTGAGTTGCGTGGATGCGCAACCCTTCCAATAGAAAGCCTTGCACGCACAGAAGTGCCAAGCCGGCGAGGAGGAACCAATCAACCGGTCTCGTATGCAGCCCGTCGCTCACCGAGCCCAGACGTCGGTGCGCAAACAACGCAACGCCAATCAAAAGACCAAATCCCAGCATGTCGCTGAGTATCGTGACTGCCAGGTAGAACTGCCCCTTGTAGATATCAATACCCAGGTCATGGTCTAGAAACACCATCGTCGTGGTGAAGAGCAGGGTAATGAAGCCAAGATAGACGAGGGTATGGGCTAGTGCACCCACCGGTGTGCGAACGACCCGGCTCTGCAACAGAACGTCTCGACAAAAAGCTTTGAGCCGTTGAAACAAAGGGATCGATTCGCGCTCGTCGCTCTTACCCCCAGCCCACAGGGCGGCGCGTGCAAAGATACCGGTTCCGCATACGAGGGCGGATAGGGCGAAGAGCATGTACATGACCACGCTATTTGCCGGGTGTTCAAGGTTCCAGAGTATCTGGCGGGTAGCTTCTGTATTCATCGGCTAACTAGTTGATAGGAATAAGTTTGTTGGATGCAACGGGTTGTGAAACGGCTACATTTAGTTGACAAGGGTCGCTTTGGGCCCGAAAATTGATGGTTCAATCGCTTATGGAACCTCCCGAACGTCAGTTTTTGACCTGGTCTGCTCAGCGCGGCCTGCACTACGGGTTGCCCCTCCCAGAGATCTACCCATTACTACGCAGCCATAGCTCATGTGCTGGCCTGCGCGCCGTTGTCAGGATCCCGGTCAAATAAGACTATGAGCAGTGAATTTACCACAGCGATAGGGCTTCTCACGATAGCGTTTCTTGGTGCGCTGTACGCCCTGTTGTGCTTCTGTACAGTGGCTATCACTCGCAGTAGTTCGAGGCGTATCCGGGAGCTTGCCAAGGACGGTTTCTTTTGTGCCCCCTATGCGCGCATCATCCTGGCGCGCTCCCACCTCGCCCTGTTGAGTTTGCAAGCAGCACGCTTTTTTACGACTCTGGCCTGTGGAGCGGTACTGTGGCGGTTGGTAGAGAAAGTGCCGGTGCCCGTACGATGGGAGTCCTGGTCACCCCTGTTTTATTTGGCCGTCATGCTGGCCACAGTAGTCCTGGCAGGAGTGATCACATTCTTTCTTACCCAAACGGCGAAGGGATGGGCCTCGGCTGCCCCGGAGCGTGGACTCTGCATAATGGCATGCCCGATTCTTTGGTGCGCCAAGATCCTCCGACCGATCGTGCGCCCAGTCGAAGCAGGGGTTGAAGCATTTCTGAGGTTGTTTGGGCTGCGCAAACCAGTTGAGCAAAATAAGCCCGTATCGCAGGAAGAGATCACCGAGTTGGTCGAACGCGGAACCGAGTCAGGTGAGATCGAAGTCGATGAGCGCGAGATGATACGGGGCGTTTTCAGCATCTCAGACACCGTGGTACGGGAGGTGATGACGCCTCGGGTGGATGTAGTGGCAGTTGAAGACAGCGCCACGCTGGATGAGGTCAAGGCGGTTTTTGCTCGGGAGGGGTTGTCGCGCATCGTTGTATGCGGGAACACCCTCGACGAGGTGCGCGGCATCCTGATGGCCAAGGATCTCCTGCCTTTAGTCGGTAATCCGACGCAGAAGGATTGGAGACCCTTCATCAGGCCAGCGCACTTTGTCCAGAACACGATAAAAATCGACCATCTGCTGCAGGAGCTCCGAACGAAGGGCATCCATTTTGCAGTCGTGCTCGACGAGCATGGCGGTGTTGATGGCATTATCACTATGGAAGACCTGATCGAGGAGATTGTCGGTGAGATCTTCGACGAATACGATGTCCCTGGGGAGGAATCGGGTATTCGCCGGACCAAAGGGGGCGATCTGCTGGTGGAGGGAAGTATCGGCATCGAAGATTTAAACGGCGGATGCAACATCGATCTCCCGCTCGGCGAGTACGACACCATAGCCGGGTTTGTCATTCACGAGCTCGGGCGCATACCCGGGGTCGGGGAGTCTCTGGAGCTTCCAGGAATGCGCATCCGGGTTGAAGAAGTCGACCATAACCGGGTCAAGTTACTGCGAATTAGTCGTACGCGGCGAGCGTCGGCCACCTCTTCTGAATCCCCTAGTAACGACAGGGCATCTCAACCTATCGAGGGGCTGTCTTCATCTCGTGCCATTGCAACAAGCAATAGCTAAGTAACAAGCCACCCCCACAACCCATTGCATTTCCGGGTTGCATTACTACTCAACGAACGGGTTTGCTGAACCGCGTTCGGTCGTACTTGTGCGGGGATCTCTATGCAGGACAACGATGTTCCCAAGAATGCTGCAGAAGGAACAGGTGATACATCAGCTGCGAGTGCGGCGAGGGCCACTACGGTGATCGAAGAGCGCGGCCGCGGAGATGTCAGTGCGGCTACGATCGGCCGCATGTTGGGATTAGCGACCCTGACCGATCTGACCTTGCTCGAGAAGAAAGTGGAGCTACTGGTGAGCAAGATCAACCTGCTCGTAGCAAAGATGGATAAAATCGCTTCGGCCATCCAGCAGGTTCCCAGCGGGAGCGACCTCGAGCGTATCGATGTACAGATTGGGGCCCTCAAGGTGCTGATTAAAGACGTGCTCGTTGCGAAGAGTGTGCAAGAGCCCGCGACAGGTGACGACCGACCGCTGGGTGAGAACATCGTGAGCAATGCAAGCGAACCTAAGGAGTAGTCATGAGCGATTCCAATGAGCGAAGTTCCATAGAATCATCGATGACCGGAGCGGCACCCGCACTGCCGGTGTCGAAGCCCCGATTGAAGACGATCTCTATGGATCTGCGAATTCATAGCCCCGGTTCCCTTGGTTACCTGGCTCTTGAGGGAATTGATACGGCCCCGGCCCTTGCTCGATTGGCCAAGGTGAAGGGACTCGATGTGATCGCTATCACTGACTATTACTCTGCTGATTTCGTTGAACGGGTGCGTCCTGCAGCGGCTGAGAGTGGCATCACAGTAATCCCCGGCTTTGTTGTGCGCTGCCACGTGGGAGCTTGTGATGATGTGGTCCTTTCCTGTCTCTTCCCCGAAGTGACACCGCTTGCACGGCTCAACGAATGCCTCCATGAGCTGGCTGTGCCGGCAGCGGGCCGCGGCAGTGAAACGTACACATTGCCGCAGCCGCTGAATGAAATTATAGAAACAGTGGAACGATATGAAGGCCGCGTGCTGCCTACGCGAATGGACAAGACTCCCCATAGAATGGCGGCTATTCCGCTGTTAGTGGAGAACTACGGGTTCAGGGCCTTCGATTTGGCCTATGCGGATTCGGGACGTTTCTTTAAATTGCGCTGGCCCAAAACCAAATTTCACCTGTTTAGTTTCTCAAATGCCCATGCGCTTGCTCAGGTCGGCAGCCGCTATGCAAAAGTCAAGCTGCAGGATGCAAGCTTTGCCGGCATTGCAGAACTAATATCGCGTGAGCGTTAAACATCGCTCAGTGCGTACGTGCGGGCGCACGTCATCGTGATTCTTTTCATTCTCGGCTGAAGCAGGTACTATCGCGGTCGTGACCCGACCGTTTGTACATTTACACCTGCATACTCAGTACAGTCTCCTCGATGGGGTGAACAAGATCCCCGACGTCTTGGAACAGGCGCATAACCTAGGTCAGCCCGCGATTGCCATGACCGATCATGGCAATATGCATGGCGCCGTCGACTTTTATCTGGCTGCCAAGAAAGCCGGCATTAAACCGATCATCGGATGTGAAATATACGTCACCCCTGGATCACGGTTTGACAGGCGGCAGCGTTCACAAGGCGGCCCTCCAACCCACCACCTTACCGTCCTTGCCAAGGATCTCACCGGTTACCGTAATCTGTGTAAGGTAGTGAGCCGTGCCTATCGTGAAGGATTCTACTTTAAACCGCGCGCTGATCATGAGGTATTACGGGAGCATGCGGAGGGACTAATAGTACTCAGTGGTTGTCTCAATGGGGAACTGAATGCTGCTGCGTCGCGTGATGATATCGAGGGGGCGCGGGCATTGATGGAGTTTTACGCCACCACCTTCCCCGGACGATACTATTTGGAGGTGCAGCCTCATGCTATCCCCGAGCAGCGTAAGCTGAATCAAGCCTGCATTGAACTTGCCAAAGGCATGGGCTTGCCCCTGGTTGCAACCACCGATTGCCATTATCCCAGCCGCGATGACCACTATGCACAGGAAGTATTGATGTGTGTGGCTACCGGGAAGCAGGTTACCGACCCGGATCGCTTGCGGCACGAGGGAGTCTATCTGCACCTGAAGAGCGGCGACGAGATGCTCGAGGAGTTCGGCGGGGGCTCCGTAGCGGAGGAGGCAATTGGCAACTCGGTTGCCATAGCAGCCCAGTGTGAGGTCGAGTTTTCTTTCAAGACCTACTACATGCCGCAGTTTACCCCTGAGAACGATGAGCGCCCGCTTATCGAGATCATGGCCCAGAATGCGCGTGAAGGGCTTGAAGCGCGTCTTGACCAGTTGAAGAGCCGCAGCAGTGATCTCAATGCGGCGATGGTGCAGCGGTACAGGGAGCGGCTCGAATTCGAGATAGCCTTGATCGATAAGATGGGGTTTGCCGGATACTTCCTCGTGGTTTCCGATTTCATCGTCTGGGCTAAGGAGCACGGGGTGCCAGTCGGCCCGGGACGTGGCAGTGTGGCTGGTTCACTCGTTGCATTCGCGCTAAGAATCACTGAAGTTGACCCGATAGCCAATAAGCTCCTTTTTGAGCGTTTTCTTAATCCGGAACGGGTGTCGCTCCCCGATATAGATGTAGATTTCTGCATGAATGGTCGAGACCGCGTGATCGAATACGTGGTCTCAAAGTACGGCAAGGACAAGGTAGCTCAGATCGCCACGTTCGGGACGCTCAAAGCGAAAGCGGCAATTAAGGATGTGGGCCGCGCCCTGGGGCTGAGTTATGCCGAGACGGATCGTATCGCACAGCTCATTCCAGCCCCGCGCCAGGGCTTTGATTATCCATTGAGCGAAGCCCTGAAGATGGAGCCGCGGCTGACCGAGTACGCACAGGGGGAAGGGAAGCAGCTTGTTTCGCTCGCTCTGAAATTAGAAGGACTCACGCGGCATGCCTCGACCCACGCGGCGGGAGTGGTGATAGGGGATCGTCCGCTGATCGAACTCTTGCCGATGATGGTCGATAAAGATGGCCATGACGTCACACAGTATGACATGACGGCGGTGGAGAAGATTGGGCTGGTCAAGTTTGACTTCTTGGGGCTCAAAACGCTGACCGTGCTCCATACCGCCAAGTCGTTAATTGCGGAAGGGCGCGGCGTTGAGGTCGACCTCAATGCGTTGCCGCTAGAAGATCCAAAAACCTACGCCATGCTTGGTGCGGGTAACACCGTCGGTGTGTTCCAACTTGAGTCCAGCGGAATCACTGAGATGACGATGCGGCTCAAGCCCAACTGTTTTGACGACTTAGTCGCAATCCTCGCCCTGTATCGTCCGGGGCCGCTGGACGCAGGAATGGTCGATCACTATGTGAACCGCAAGCATGGGCGCGAGGCGGTTACGTATAGTCATCCTGCCATGAAGAATGTGCTCTCCGACACCTACGGCATCATGCTGTATCAAGAGCAGATCATGCAGCTTGCCAGAGAGCTTGCCGGTTATTCGCTTGGTGAGGCGGACCTGTTGCGGAAAGCCATGGGGAAGAAGATTCCCGAAGAGATGGCGAAGCAGCGCACACGATTTGTCGAGGGCGCCAAGGAGAGAAAGGTGCCCGAAAGGCTGGCCAACGAGATATTTGACCAGATGGAGACCTTCGCGCGGTATGGATTCAACCGCAGCCACTCTGCCGCCTACGCCTTGGTATCGTTCCAGACCGCCTTCCTGAAGGCCCACTACCCCGTAGAGTTCTTGGCCGCGCTGCTGACGCACGAAACCGATGACAGCGATAAGGTGCTTAAGAATTTGAGCGAGTGCCGAAAGCAAAAGGTGCAGGTGCTCCCTCCGGATGTAAACCAGAGCGTGCTCAATTTCTCGGTTGCTGAGGGCAAGATCCGCTTCGGACTTGGAGCGGTAAAGGGTATAGGCGAAAAGGCCGTCGAGGAGATCTTGCGCGCACGCGGCGAGGGACCATTCAGGGACATTGAAGACTTCATGAAAAGGGTCGATCCACGGCTGGCCAACCGTCGAGTTGTGGAGAGCCTGATCAAGTGCGGCGCCTTTGATACCTTTGGTGAATCGCGGCGCAGTATGTTTGAGAGGCTGGACGATTTGGTGAAGTACTCACAAGCGCTGCACCGTGAGGATGATGGGATCCAAGTGTCGCTGTTCGGCGATACGGTAGCCGTTGTTGCTCCACCGCGCCGCCGACAGGAAGTAGCCGAGTGGCCGGTGAATCAAAAGTTGTCCTTCGAGCGTGAAGCGCTGGGGCTCTATATCTCGGGGCATCCCCTTGAAAAATTTCGCGCTGACTTGAAGCGGTTGGGCGCCATCTCAACGCTGGAGGTAAAGAGGGGGAACTCCAAACAGGAAGTGCGGGTAGGGGGAGTGGTGACCGCGTTGAAGCTTCGCAACACAAAGAAAGGCGATCGCTATGCATCCTTTGTGTTGGAAGATGACGTATCAACCGTTGAGACCATTGTCTGGCCAGACACCTATCAACAGGTGCAGGCGCTCCTGGCGTCTGATTCCCCGGTGGTTATAAGTGGTCGCGCAGATGTGTCGGATGAACGCGCGGTACTGATTGCAAACAAAGTAGAATCGTTGACGGCTGTGCGTGACACTCGAGCCACGCACGGACTGCTGACGCTCAAGGACAATGATGACTTTGAGGCGCGTTTACAAACCTTGATCCAGCTGCTTGGCAAGCATCGCGGCACTTGCCCGGTCAAAGTGCGTATAGAGATGGGCACTGCGGACGTTTCATTGGTGCTAAGAGATCAAAAGAACTCACCGGTGACGGTACTGCCCTCGGAGGCGCTGTGTGATGCGGTCGAGCAGCTGTTCGGGCGTCCAGTGCTGACGTTCTTGTAGGTAGTATGGGAGGGAATAGGCCCCCCGCTTGGATACATTCTTCACATGAGCTCCGCCCTCGTCTTATCCCCACACATCCGCTCCCTTATCCGCATGGCGCTGGCGGAGGATGATGCAGCACACGACATTACGACCCGCCTGACAGTGCCCGAGCACTTGTCGGGAAGTGCCGTGATAATCGCACGCGGGGCGATGGTACTTTGTGGTGGGGCGCTGATTAAGGCAATCGCGGAGGAGGCAAAGGCTACACTTGAAGTCAGTGCAGTGATCGCCGATGGTACGGCAGTGCAGGCCGATCAGGTAGTAGCGCGTCTGACTGGACGGGTCGCAGAGCTTTTGGCGTTAGAGCGCACTATGCTCAATTTTCTGCAGAAGCTCTCCGGGATCGCCACATTCACCCGACAGGTAGTCGCGAATGTGCGAAACATCAAGGTGCTCGATACCCGAAAGACGACGCCAGGCTGGCGGGAGCTTGAAAAGTACGCAGTGCGCTGCGGAGGCGGCATGAACCATCGGGGATCGTTGAGTGAGATGGCGCTCGTCAAGAATAACCACATCGATGCAAACGACGGCGATGTGGTGCAGACGCTTGAGCGGCTGTACCGTGATAAATCTCCCACCCTTGCCGTTGAAGTAGAAGTGCGGTCACTTGATGAGCTGCGTGCCGCACTCCCATATCATCCGGATACCGTGATGTTCGATAACATGACTGACCAGCAGATTGCCGAGGGCATGGCCATGATTCGTTGTGCGGATCGAAGACCCAAGGTGGAGGTGTCAGGCGGGATTACCGCTTCACGGCTCGCAAAGTTAGAGCTGTTGGGAGTTGACTGTGTTTCAATGGGGGCGCTCACCACCCAGGCGCCCTGGTGTGATCTCTCGATGCGGATTCGGCATGAATGAGCTACAGGCGATTGAGTTAGAGCTGCGGGGCGAGGAGCCTTGGGAGGTCCTGCACTTTCACAGCGTCGGCTCCACTATGGATGAGGCACGTGCGCGGATTGCCGAGCTGCATCGCGGAAGTTGGCTTCTTGTCGTTGCGGACACACAATCGGCAGGGCGGGGGAGGCAAGGTCGTGGGTGGAGCAGCGAGTCGGGGGGAATGTACGCGACTATCGCCTTTGCAACGACGCGTCCGGTAGGAGCGTGCAGTGGCCTATCTCTTATGGTGGGAGTAGTGGCCTGCGAAGTCCTAGCGGCCTTAGGTGCGACGCTTCGGCTGAAGTGGCCCAACGACCTGCTCGACGCGGATGGCCGCAAGGTGGGCGGCATCCTGATTGAAGTGGCCCAACACGCAGAGGGTGCGATCGTGCTCGTAGGGATTGGTCTCAATGTTGCCAATCCAATAGCACTCGGTGAAGAGAATAGATTATATGCCCCGGGGCATCTTGCGGTTTTTGCGCCTTACGATACTGAACCTTTTCGCCTTGCGCCGCTGATAGCAAAGCAGCTGAGACGGTGTTGGCACTCGTTCGAGCGCGAAGGGCTTGCCCCCTTTGTTGAACCGTGGAAGCGCCTGTGTAGTCACATCGATTCGACGATCGAGGTGCAGACTGACCAGGGCACGCGGCGCGGGCGCTGCTGCGGGGTCGATAGCGATGGTGCGCTGCTTTTGGAAGATAACGGACGGATAACACGGGTCGTGAGTGGGCATGTGAGCTCATTGGGCTAGCCAGAACCTGCGTGATACACATCCACGATGTGGGGAGAAACTATGTTACTCGCAATTGATATCGGCAACACCAACATCGCAGTTGGGTGCTTTGACGGAAAAGATTTAAAGGCCGAAGTGCGGCTGACCACTCATTCCGGACGGACCCTCGATGAGTACGAGGTGTTGCTTGCATCGACGATCGAACGACGGGTGCCCGGAAGTAAAATTGCTCGTTGCATAATCTCTAGTGTGGTGCCGCCAATCACCCAGGATATCGCGGCGGTGGTCGAGCGCGCGTTCGGAATTGAACCGCTCGTGGTTGGACCCGGTATTCGGACCGGCATTCAACTCAAAGTGCCGGACCCGAGCAGTGTGGGCGCAGACCGCGTTGTAAATTCAGTAGCGGCACGGCACCTCTACGGCACCCCGGCTCTGGTGGTCGATTTTGGTACTGCGACGACATTCGATGTCGTGAACGAAGATGGAGACTATGAAGGGGGCATCATCGCGCCAGGAGTGAAGATCGCGCTTGAGGCCCTCGTGTCCAGGACGGCCAAACTGCCGCGAATTGAATTGAGCTGGCCCAAGACCGTAGTAGGAAAGGGCACGGTGGCGGCTATGCAGAGCGGCGCCGTAATCGGCTATCTCTGTTTGGTAGAGGGGCTTATTGCGCGCATTATCGAGGAACGAGGGCCCATTCCACATCTTATCTGTACCGGAGGACTGGGCAGGGTGTTTACGGAACACTCCCGTGTACTGGAGAAGTATGATCCCTACCTTACGTTGCATGGGATGCGCATAATCAGTGAATTGAATGAACGACCGGTCTAAGTGAGAGAGACCCGGAGAGACCGCCATGACTGACTCGCCGAAGCTTGCCCTGGAGCTCGTAGAGGATCTCATGAAGAAGGTCACCGACGATGGTGTGCTGGAAGGGCTTTCACCAACTGACTTTGCCACGCAGGTTGTTGCGGCGCCGCTACCGGCAGAGGCGCTGCCTGAAGTTGAGGCCCCTTCTACCGCATCAATCCCCGATGACATCCGGGCCAAGATTGCCCAGATGCGCATTGCCGAGAAAATTAAGCTCGCCTTGATGGGAAATTCAGTCGGCCGGGCGATCTTGATTCGCGATCCCAATCGGCTGATTCAGCAGGCCGTACTAAAGAATCCGCGCATCACCTTGACCGAACTTGAGGAGCTAAGCCGGAATACGAACGCCGCGGATCATTTGCTGCGCACCATAGGGGAGAATAAACAGTGGATGGCGCAATACAAAATACGGCTCGGTATTGTCACTAATCCGAGGACTCCTCGGGACGTTGCACTGAAATGGATAAGATACCTGCAGATGAATGACATCAAGAACCTCGCTCGATCCAAATCAGTTTCGAATGTGGTAGTGACGGTAGCGAGGAAAATTGTTGCCGATACCTCAGGCTAACCCCTGGATGCTGCTGGCAAGTTCGACAAACAGCCGCGGCAGATCGGAAGGGGTCGATTCACGAAATACTCCGTTAGTAGCGCGGACCACTTCCTTAAGATCCGTGTAGTCGCGTCCTTCACCCGCCAGTCCAATTACGATGAGAGAGATATCCGTTCGCCCGAACTTGTCCTGCAGGAAGTCAACAAGACTCGTGAGACTGCTTTGAGAATTCTTATCGTCGCCATCGGTGATGACGAGGAGGGTCTTACGATACGATTGCAGCTGGCTTGAGGTGATCAATTCGACGCCGTTCCGCACCGCGTCGTAGAGCGCGCTGCCCCCGACCGCGTTTGCCCGATCCAAAAGCGGGATGAACTTGGTGGGATCATCGATAAACGGGCTGTCAATCCGAGGCTGGCTCGAAAAAGTCACCAGCGCTTTGAGATCTCGACGCGACATGCGGGCGACGAGGGCGCGTAGCTCATGCTTCGCTGAATCGAGGGGTAGTCCTTCCATGCTGCCGCTCGTATCCAGAACTATGGCCAAGGCCGCCGGCCGCCTCAGGTCAGGCCAGCTCTTCACGAGCTCTGCGACTACCTCTCCAGAGACCGGGGGCAGGTTCTTGGCGGGAAGGGAGAATCGCACGCCGGAGTTTTCCGTAGGAAGTTCAACCTTATCCGATACGCTTGGTCGATAGCCAAGCTTGGCGGCGGCTTGCTGGGACTCCTGTTGCTGGAGGAAGCTCACAAACAGCTGCATAGCGGCACGATGCGCTGGGGTGACCCAATCGGCTGCCGAGGTGCATAGCTGATAATCGTCCCAGTACGATCCCTCCAACGGGTACAGTGCGAGTAGGCGAGTTTGCGGGCTGGTTTGAGACCCATTAAAGAGCAGCAGCTGCTGCTCTGTGGTCACTGCAAAGCGCACTCTTAGCGGCTCAGGTTGGGCGACACGATTCAGCAGCACGCTCTCGCTTACACTGTAGTCAGAAACGAGGCTTTCATGCCGTGCCAGCATGGTGCGGGTGTGCTCGGAGTTAAGCCAATTCACGTTGACGGTTTTTTCCTCCGCCGGGACGGAGAAATAGGCGATCTGAATCAGGGCGCTCAAGCCGGTGGTCGAGAGTCGCGGCGTAGCGTGGCTAAACGAGACGCGTGCTGCGGCGGCTCCTTCTTCTCCCCGAAAGTGGAGCTCTCGCTGAATCAGCTCATTCCAGCTGAACTCCTGACCTGAAGAGTGGAACGTTTCGATTGTCGACGGGTGTACCGCGACGACAAGTGGTGTCGAAAACAGCGGGACGCACTCTCGTTGCGGAGCACCGAGGTTCTTGATCGATGAGTTGACGAAATTAACCAGTGAAGTAGAGGGAGCAAGCCAGCCCTCTGATTTTATCTCGCCTCGCGCCAGCAGTTCGGCGGCGATTGAGCCAAGTTCACTTACAAAATCGAGTTTTACCTTGGTTCCATCGATCAGTTTGGGCTCAGTGAGGTAGAAACTTTCCCGGCGCGAGCTCAAAAATGATCGCAGCTCCGGGCCATGCACAATGCGCAAGGTGACTGAGGGATCCGGCTTGGGTGGCGGCTCTTTTTCCTGTCGCGTGCAGCCCCCTGCGATACTGAGGCAGAGAACTAGGGCTAGGAGCAGGAGTAATCTCATTTCAGATCCTTCAATAAAGCGGGCAGTCGTCGCAGTGCCACCACCATCCGACGAAAGGTCATCGCTGGCTGTGCAGGAAATCCTAGATAATCTCCTCGTTCCCGCAAGTCGGAAACTGCGCCTGCTTGTGCGCCAAGCCGCACTCCGTCGCCGATAGTGAGGTGATCCGCCACGCCTGATTGGCCACCGAGCACGGCGCCATTCCCGATAGTGCTGCTGCCAGCCACGCCGGATTGGCCGCATAAAATGGCGTGGGATCCGATTCTGACGTTATGTCCCACCTGGACGAGGTTATCGAGCTTTGCCCCCTGGGCGATTGCAGTGCTTCCTAGTGTTCCCCTATCGATGCAGCTATTCGCACCCACATCTACGTTGGCATCAAGCACAACATTGCCGACCTGTGGAATGGCGACCAAACCGAGCTGTGGATCAAGCACATACCCGAAGCCATCGGCACCGATCACGGCCCCCGGCTGTACGGTATTGTGTGGACCGATCCGGCACCCCTCCCGGACTACAACCCCGGCATGCAGGATGCTGCCGCGGCCAACGACTGTCTTTGCATACAATACCACATGCGGATGGATGGTGACCTCATCTTCAATCTGCACATCGGAACCTACCACGCTGAATGGGCCGATACTTACATTTTTGCCGATGCGGGCCGTCGGGTCGACTGAGGCCAGGGGGTGGATACCTTGTGCGGGCGACGCAGGGGGATGGAAGAGGTCAAGTATCGAACGCAGCGACAGCAGCGGATTCTCCACGACCAGTAAGGGCACAGGCGATGAAGCCGGGACACACTTCTTGCTTACCATTAGAGCTGACGCTGTGAGGGTGTCAGCAACCGACTGGGCAATCGATTGCTTCTCTTCGCGTAAAAAGGCCAAAAAGCCGGGTTCCTGCTGGTCTAGGGGGCAGACACCATGGATGCTGGTACTGCCATCACCACGTATCGAACCATGGACGCGTTTGGCAAGTTCTGAGAGTGGTACAGGGTGAGTCATAGGGCACGAATGGGATGCACAGTGCGACAAAGTATAGCGGGTTGTAGCGTAATTGGATAATGGGGGTGTACGCAAATGAGGGAGACCAAGCGCCTCGCCTCAGTGCTGTCTGAAGCTTGAATCAAGGTAGTCGAGTGGTGCCGATGGGTTGTGACGGCAGGCCAAGGGCAAAAAAATGGCGTCCAGGATCACTGGACGCCCCAGGTTTGCGTTACAACTACCGTCATTGGACCCGTCGGGAAGCTCGGCTTTCTGGGGAGGGGGGCCCAGCTGCACAGCAGCCGCAACACTTCTTTCATTTTCCGGTAGAGCTGGAGCGGTGTCAATAAAACATTGTTACGAATCCGAATATCTCTCAGCGGATAGCGAAGTTTTCCTACGCCTGCTGGGAGCGAGTTACTGAATTCCCGTAGTAGAACCACCATCCTGAGGGGCAGAGCGGCGAAGAGGAAGTACCGCTAAAAGACGCGATCGGCTGGCGAGGGGTGCGCCGTGATCCACTCCATCGTTTCTTCATAGCTTGGAAAGGGTAGATGCCAGGTCCAAGAAGAACCCTTTGATCGGACGCGTGATATCTCGGCGTGGAGGGATTCAAGTTGCTGATTACGGGCATTCTGTTCGCGGGGAGGGGTAATCTCAGGAAAGAGGGATCGAGCGGCTACCTCGGCAGGATAATTGCGACCAAGGTGCAATGCGTCGATCCACAGAAACGCGCCGCGCAAATAGGTCAGCTGGGGGGTTACCTCGATATGCATGTTATGCAGATTCCCAGCGGCGAGTACGAGCGACATGGCGACGTCGGCTCCGAATCCCAACTCCTGTAGACCGAACGCACCGACCTGGTAGGATTCGCATCCGTACCGATCGATCTGAAGCGCAGGGTCATTGGGTTTGTTGGGTGCAAAGCAGGCTTTATGATAGTCCTTGTTATAGGCCATCATAATGATTTGCCCCAAGTAACGACCGAATCCCAAGACGGTACCCAGCTCCGATCCTAGCGATACAACTTTCGTTCCAAAGATGCTTCCTATCTCGGTCGAATTCATCGTTTCCTGGAGGAGCGATCTCCAGTGTGTACCGATATCGGAGCGAAACAAGCACTGCACCGTATAACTGATACTAAGGACGATTCCGCTCAGTCGAATGCCGAGACGCGTGATCGATTCCTCGAGCAGTTCGCGGCTTGCCGGACCTTGGGAGGGGTGAATGCCTGCGACCTTGAGTAGGACATTGGGATTGGTTCCAGAGAAGCTTAAAATTCTGAGCATCTCGTGAAGATCGTAACCTCCCGTCCACGCCCCTCTCAACAAACGTGACAGGTTTGAGTGCACCGGGAGAGACTTATTGCAAATCGCACGGGCACGCTTCCACGAAGGATCCTTGAGGGCTGAATCATCGAACGATGTGGAGGGTGACGTCATTGTAGGGTGCGTGCTTCAGATAGCTCTGTTTGATCCGTTACTCATCTACTCTGGGTATTACACCGGTGCCAGAACAGCTACCCGCTCTATACCATGCACCGTCCTACCTCGAATACGGGTGAAATACGTAGTCTCGGTGACGAAACTCCCCGCCTTAACGGGATTCCTCCTGTGGAGAGACCACAAGCCCGTATCAATGCGGCGCATCTTTACGAAGGTGCTGCGCCACACAGGAGCAGCCATTGAGAACGGAGCCGCATCTCATGTCAGCTGCGCATTCCCACCACATTGTCGGTCAGTTTTAGGAACATTCGGAGGAAATGAGGCACGGCGGCGCATGGGAAAATTCGAACTGCAATCTCAACCTGTCATTGTGATTCGACGACCCTAACAGGTATGGCCAGTGAGCAATCATGAACGGAGCGGCTGCAGTGCGAATCGGTAGGTTCTATCGGGATAAGAGCGTATGGGCAGGGTTGCTGTCGCTCCTGCTTGTTTGCTGTACGGAACAGTTCGTTTCGGCAGAGCAACGACGCATTATAAGTGATGAGGCGATTGTAAGTATCGAGACAACTCGTGCACAGCGTCGTAGTGTGCTGGAGCAACTCCTGAATGGATTCGCAAACGATGCCTTCGAGGCAGAGAAGCTCTCGCCATTTGCGTTCCGAGTGAAGAACCGGAACAAGGCGTATCGTCGTGCTTCCTACAGTGCCCCGGAGATCCACGCAGATGATGCTGCGACAATCTCCTACCGTCGTAGCTACCTCGCCTGCAATTCACCGCGGGTGAAGCGTTATCTGAGGCGATGCGGCGGTCGCTGTGCCTGTTCACCAAACTATATTGTCACAGCGGATGTTGAACCAAATGATCCCTATTTCTTCAATACATGGGGGCTGCACAATAGTGGGGACGTGGACATCAACGCACCGGCAGCTTGGGACATCACCACGGGCAGTCGGGCGGTTGCGGTGGGGGTGATCGACACCGGGATCCTCACCTCGCATCCTGACTTGAGCGCCAATATATGGACGAATCCAGACGAGATTCCCGAAAACGGACTTGATGACGATGGCAACGGGTATATCGATGACATACATGGAATAAACGCCATCACCAACTCGGGACTGCTGATCGATGATCATGGTCACGGCACCCATGTCGCAGGAACAATAGGCGCAGAGGGAGATAATGGGCGCGGTCTCCCGGGAGTAAGCTGGGCAGTGACTCTTATTGGCGCCAAGTTTCTCAGCGCCAACGGATCCGGGAGTACGGCGAATGCCGTGAAGTGTGTTGATTATCTTACGGCCCTCAAACTCCTCAAGGGTATCGATATCGTTGCGTCGAATAATTCCTGGGGCGGAGGGGGCTATTCAATAGCATTGCATCAAGCTATCCAAAGAGCTCATGCCGCAGGGATACTTTTTGTTGCTGCAGCGGGCAACAACGGGCGGGACAACGACGCTATACCCCGCTATCCGACGGGGTATGATGTGGATAATATTATCTCAGTGGCCTCATTGCAGAAGGCAGGTACTCTCTCGTCCTTCTCGAACTACGGAGCAACCAGCGTTGATATCGCCGCTCCCGGAAGTGCGATTGTGAGCAGCTATCTCAACAATAACTACGCATCATTATCCGGTACTTCGATGGCGGCCCCTCATGTGAGCGGTCTTCTGGCGCTCATGCGAAGCGTAGATGGGGTAAGCACCCATACGGAACTTCGCAATCGATTGTTCATGACGGTGCGGACACTCGATGCATTGGCCGGTAAAGTGAGCACCGGTGGAGTAGCCGATGCTCATGCGGCGCTGCTCTCTATTGTCGGCACCCCCACGGCGACACCTACAGCGACATCAACGCATACCCCGACACCCGCACCAACTGAGGTACCCGTGATGGTGACTCCAGAGCCGACAGAGCCGGTGGTGCCCTCGCCATCTCCTACTCCCGAGTCGACCTATACTCCCTACCTTCCAAGCACTCCGACAGCTCCTCCGGTTGCGACCGACACTCCGAATTATCCGTTTGAGCTTCAGGTAAGGGCAGTCAACGGTAGGGAAATGGTGGTGCCTCGGCAGATCGCCTCTATAGCGGCAAGCGTTCCAGTGGGTCGAGCGACAAAACTTGTGGCTGCACTGGGTGGCAGACTGTGTGTCTTGCGCCCGTTGGATCATGGCCAACAAGATCTGCAGTTGAGGATCCCCGCTGAGCTTCGACATTTTCGGAGGATGGACTGGGCGATTATCGAAGAGTATCAAGTGATGGCGAGTGTGCGCACCCGGGTGGCAGGATATCGACCGCTTAGGGATAAGGAGGATGCGGCCGTCGCAGCCCGGAGGGCCTGTCAGGCTTTACGTACTGAGCGCAGCACCCGCAATCGTCGACACACCCGAGCGGACTAATTCGGGACTAACCGGCGGTGGTTGAAGGGGCGGCTTCGGTTGAGCCCTCCTTCTGAATTTCTCGTCGATGAGTATAACGTACCACGACGATGCTAATGCCGTAGAGAGCGATGAGCGGGCCTGCCATCAGCAACTGGCTGATTGGATCAGGGGGGGTGAGCACGGCAGCGACGATGAAAATAATTACAACTGCATAGCGAAACGCCCTTATGAGGGATTGATGTGTAATCACCCCAAATCGTCCAAGAAGGAAGGCAAGAACAGGAAGTTCAAACGATATGCCAAAGGCCAGCAGCAGCTGCATCATAATCGAGATGTGCTCGGTCACCCGAATTTGAGGTGTTACCCCCAAGACCTCGTACTGCGAGGCGAAGAACTCGAAGGTGGGGGGCAGTATAAGCTCGTAGCAAAAGAGCAGACCAAGGGCGAATAAAAGAGTCGTTGTGAATATAAAGGGGAGAGCCATGCGCTTTTCGTGGGGCAGTAGTCCAGGGGCGACAAAGAGCCACACCTGAGTGAAGATCACCGGGAGGGCAAAGATGAGCCCCGCAAAACAAGCTACCTTGAAGCGCAAGAAAATGGCGTCTGCGGGGCCTGTACCAATTAGATCCCGGCCGCTAAAGCCCGCACTGAATGGGTCCACCAGGAGGGAGAAGAGTGGCTCCGTGAACATGAATGCGACTGATGCACATAGCGCTGTTGCCAGAGCGGAATACAGGATGCGTGTGCGCAACTCGGTTAAATGATCGAAGAGGCTCATCTCTGCGCTATCTGCTTGCGTCTGTCCTGATTCGTCGGCCATAAGTAATGTCGCGGAGATAGTTAGGGATCTGTCTTCGGTTTGACTGTGGATTCCTGTGCTGGTTGGACCTCCGAAGTCATTGGCGGGGCGGGCTCATCGGCCTGCTCTGTTGCCTTCGGCTCGCTGGGGGTGCCCGTTTGGTTAGAGGGTACGGACTGCATTCGCGATTCTTCACAGGTTCCAATTAAGTTGGGCCTTGCCAAGGATCTCACCGCATTCAAGTCGCGTTTTAGCTGCTCAAGTTCTCCGCTGCTTTCCTTTGTTGGCGCATACACGGCTTGATAGAACTCTCGTCTAAGCGCATCAGAGTTGCGGCGTAGTTCCCCGGACAGTCGTCCGAGGGTGCGCGCGAGGTCAGGGAGTTTGTCCGGTCCGAAGGCCAGCAACATGACTAAAAATATCAATACTAGTTCCCAGAGGCCAATGCCGAACATAGTGCTTCGTCGCGTGGTTAAGCTATCATTCCTGCTCTTCTAATATTGTATCGACCAAATTCTGTTACGAGAAGAGAGCTCAGCAGATTTTAACGGGAACTCATTCTTTGAAGGGGCTCCTGTCCATTTCCAAAGCGCTCCAAGCTTCGCTGGGGGCCCAAGGAGCCCCGACTCCGCGTCGCTCCAAACGCCTCTCGGGGTTTGCTGCGCCATCCGTGGCGCAGCCGGAAGCTATTAAAAAAATAGCTTCTATAGTGTCTCTAAATCACTGCGCAGCCCGAAAAATTCCCGGTGATTCCTAGCGAGCATTCGTACGGTCGGGGCTGGCATGGGGCTGTTTGCGCTCCAAGACGGCGAGATGTTGGTAACCGAACAGGTTGGGCAGAGTTACCGCTGCGGCCTTTCGTATGAACGCGAACCAGCGGAACGGAGCGGCGTGGCGTAACGATTCAGGCAGCAAGAGCTCAAGGGGGACTATACTGGCTGAACTGGAGAGCAGGCGAAGTTCGGGGTTGGCGTTACAGAGTTGACGGAAGTGGCGGCGGGAGAAGAAGTGGAGATGAGTGCGGTCAAGAATGCCTCTTTCTGTGTACTCGAAATAGCCGGCGAGAAGAGAGAGGCGAATGCTCCAGTGAGCGATATTTGGTACTGAGATCAACACGATGCCTTTCGGTTTTAGCAGCGGTGTCACCCGAGTAAGAAATTCAAACGGATTGGCGATGTGTTCGAGGACGTCCAGAAGGAGCACAACGTCGAATACTCCGTCGTAAGAGCCTTCTGGCTCGGAGAGGAGGGCGTCGAGGGAGGCGACCATGCGTGAGTAACAGGGAGCGCAGTGTGCCCGCGCCTGCTCATCGATCTCCACGCCGACCCGGAGCGGTACACCCCGTTGTTCAAAGTAGTGTCCGAAATAACCGGCACCGGTACCTATGTCTAGGATTGCGCTCTCTGAGCCAAGGGGGCGAGGGTCGAGAATATCGATGGCCCATGTATGGCTTGAACCGTAGAAGGGTTTGTGTTGGTACCGCGTCTGCGGTGGTTGGTCGACCATATAGGTTGGGGATTCCAGAACCGGGACAGAACCGGGACACCCTTTGTATCGCGAGACCCTGCTGTTGGACAGCTCTTTATGAAATTCTGGATGAAATTCTGGATGAAATTCTGGACACCCAAGGATGAAATTCTGGACACCCAATGTCTGATTACGCTTAAAGCCTGCTCACGCCTCTCCACTCTCCAATTCCCGGACACCCTATGTCCGGCTTTCGCGTGAGGGTATTGGGATGTTGGAACGAGGCCTGCTTTATATGATGAGAGGGATCGGTCAGTTAGGAAGTAGATTCGCCTGTAATAAGGTTATTTGCGAAATTGCGATACACCATAAAGTGTTCATATCTTTAGGTCGTTAGCTATCCTCGGAGCTGCCGCGAGTCGGATGTCGGCGTCTCACTCAGAACATGGGTTGAATCAGATATCTGGACACCCATCAATCGTGGATTGACCCGAAGGATTATCGCTATGAAGGAAAAGGCCGAAGTTATTCATCATAACGCCGAGGTGTTCGGTGGTCGGGGCAAGTTAGGCAAGGCTTTCATCAGCGCGTGTGAACTCGGTGTCCTTCATGGAGGGTTACAATTTGTGGACCTCCTTGTTGATCCTGTCGAAGGCACGATCGTAGAAGTTCTACCGCCTGATCCAACGAGGAGATTTGAGCGCTCGAGTGGGTTGCGCAGTGTTTCATATGCCCCTAAGTCGTTGTCAATGGACTTCCCACAGGCGGTTCCGGTAATTGCCCTGGTGGACCTACGCAAAGGGATGCGTGTCGTTGACGTGAGCGCTGGAGGATGGCTGATAGGATGGGCCCTAGAATGCCTTCGTGCTGCCGCGCTCCACAGCCCAAATGTCCAGTCCCGGGCGGCATAACTCAAAGTGCTACTACTCTCTCTACTCTGGGACACCCATAGATTTACTGGGAACATGATGGACCATTGCTCTCTTGCCCATAGAGATTTGGGGGTACGTTACATTTTATTGTAGATGGGCTGATGTTGAGAGGGGGAATGGAGGGGTGATGGGTGTGAGTGGAGCGAGATACGTGGATGGGTACTCGAAGAGGGTGATAGTTATTGGCGAGTTTTAGATGAAGGCTTGTCTTGCTGATCGCATTCCATGGAACCACTGCTGACCAGTATGAGAAGCGAGGGATTTGAGGGCATCGGCGGAGCCTAAAGCTCTTGGGAAGCGCTTTCTGAGGTGGGAAATGGTATCGATCCATTGGTCTGGCTTGATCTGTAGCCGGGTGAGGATGTCAGCAGTGTCTGAGGGGATGTGAGCTTTACCGGCAATGAGGGCGCGGCCTGTGGTGTCGACGAGTTTGAAGTAATCGATGGTAGTGAGAGTGCCGCCGGTGAGCTCTTCTATCGGGATGAGATCAATGAGAGCGGGGGTAGTGAGTCGTGTGGCGGAGCGAATCCTGTCCTGAATTGCGGTGAAGTCACTATCCTCTGGAGTGGTAGCGATACCTGCCCGTACCGGATTTAAGTCTATATAGGCACTACAGGCCAGGATTCCGTTAGTCTTTTCAACTTTTTGGCATTTGAAACGCCCCTCCCAGAACCGTCCTGTGCACTCATCCTCCTGATTGGAACGTCTTGCGATTGGTTCACAGAGGCAGCGGTTAAACCAGCTTATATTGGAGAGCCTTGCACGATAGAGCTCGACCAGCTCTTGGTTGCCAGCGATGAGGGAGATTTCAAAGGCTTCATCGGCCTCCCGGTCCTTTTGGCGTTTAGGGAAGAGGGCTCTCCAGCGTCTTGCTACCTCCTCAGAGCTCCAGAGAGCGGCTTTATCGGGTCTGTTTCGAATAAGGGTGTGGAGGTGGTTTGACATCACCACGTAGGAGATAAGCTCTATAGAGAATACCTGGGTGAGGAAGCCGAGCCGGTCTTTAATCCACTGCTTTCTGTGGTCAAATGAGCGCTTTGAGACTGGGTCAACTCCGCACAGGTAGGCTCTGCGGACACATCGAGACATGCAGTGGTATGTACCCACTACCTTCGGGTCAAAAATGCGTGAGCGTGCCTGCCCCATGCCTATGTCCTCCTCTACATCTATTCTCGGAGGGTGCGAGCAGAAGTTGCCTCGTCCTATGAAATTCTATGGGTGTCCAGGACTAGGTCTTCCAGGATTAGGTCTCCAGGATCAGGTCCTGAAACTCTGTGGGTGTCCAAGTTCGAGATCTGGGCGCTCGTCGTGCGGTTATTGGGTGTCCCAAGAGGGAAGTGATTTTTAGGGGGCGGGCTGCTATTGTGGGGCGATGTACAGGAAAGACTTACATTTCTTTTTTACCGGCATCGGCGGTTCGGGCATGTCAGGACTCGCCGAACTTATGCTGCAACTCGGATTTCGGGTCTCTGGTTCTGATGCAAGGCTCAGCCCAACTACCGAACGATTACAATCGCTAGGTGCTCTAATTCACCAAGGACACCACGCCTCACACCTCGCCGCAACAGTCTCTACTCTCGTATACTCATCCGCCGTGGCACAGGACAATCCTGAGCTCGTTGAAGCGCGACGGCTTGGTATCCCCGTAATCGCTCGCGCCGAAGTCCTTGCTGAATTGATGCGGCTGAAATTCGGTGTCGCAGTGGCCGGCTCCCATGGCAAGACGACCACAACAAGCATGATTGCACATGTGCTGCAATGCGCGGGACTCGATCCCACCGTCGTCGTTGGAGGCCAACTGCATCAGGCAGGGACCGGTGCCCGGTTGGGCCGCGGCCAGTACCTTGTAGCTGAAACCGATGAAAGCGATCGAAGCTTTCTCCTGTTAAAGCCCACCATCGCCGTGGTTACCAATATCGATAACGAACACCTGACAGCCTACGGCTCAACCCAAGATCTTGAAGCCGCCTTTCAACAGTTCATGTGCGCAGTGCCATTCTACGGACTGATGGTGGGCTGCATTGATGACCCGACGGTATCGCGATTGTTGCAGACTATTGGGCGACGCACCGTGAGCTATGGGTTCTCACCCGACGCCGACCTTCACGCGGTCGATCTGTCGCACCACCACAACAATAGTCAAGCGCGAATCCTGGCAGGGGATACCGAGATTGGAGTTTTGAACCTCCAAATCCCCGGCCGCCACATGATCTGTAATGCCCTGGCGGCGATCGCAGTAGGACGGGAGTTGGGAGTGCCCCACAGTATGAGTATCGAAGCACTCGCCTCATTCAGCGGGGTAAAGCGGCGCCTTGAAGTAATCGACAACTACAAGGGTATCATCGTGATGAGCGACTATGGCCACCACCCGGCAGAGGTACGGGCAACGCTGCAAGCAATCCGTGACGGGTGGGGGAAAGAGATAAACCGCTTGCGCGTACTTTTCCAGCCGCATCGATATTCGAGAACAAAGGAGTGCTTCCAAGACTTCTTGACCGCGTTTGACCTCGCGGATGAGGTCATCATTACTGAAATCTATGCGGCGAGTGAGGACGCGATCCCGGGGATCACCGGATCACACCTCCAGAGAGGCCTGCGGCATCCGGCCAGTGAGTTCATTTCAAAGGTGGAGGATGCGGCGATTACACTTGCAGAACGCGCCATACCCGGCGACTTTATCCTTTGCCTGGGTGCCGGTTCCGTAGGGAGCGCCCCTGAAATCGTTGCCAAGACTCTCAGAACAGAAAGACACATTGAGGTAGATTCAACCCATGTCCAGCCTGCCAGTGCCACGCACTGAGACCACCGACTTTTCACTCCCCGGAGTAATGCATCGAGCTTCGATCCGTGGCGCGGAGTGTACGACCTTTGCGATTGGCGGCCCCTGCACCGCGCTCTACGATATAAGCTCGTGCGATGCTTTGCGTGCCATGTTGCGGGCCCTGCAGCAACAATCACGCTCGTATCGCATCCTCGGAGCGGGAAGCAATCTCGTTATCCCGGACGAGGGCGTCGTTGATGTGATCGTGCGCTTAACCGGAGAATTCAGATCAATTCAGCTCCATGGTGAGCGTGTGCAGGCGGGTGCAGCAGCGTCGATGATGACCCTTTCTCGCAACACCGCAGATGGTGGGCTGGCCGGTTTTGAATTTGCCGCTGGCATTCCAGGCTCCGTCGGGGGAGGGGTTCGTATGAACGCTGGGGCCCACCAAGGTTGCTTTGCGGATGTCGTGGAGGCCGTGCAGGCAGTCCTGCCCTCTGGCGAGACTGTCACTCTGTCTAACTCCGAGCTTGGTTTTGCCTATAGGCACTCGTCCCTCCCTGAGGGTGCGATTGTCATAAGTGCAGTGCTGCGTCTTTGCCCTTCGGATCCAGCAAAGATCCGTGAGCGTCGTGCCGCCCTCCTTGCGGAGCGGAAAGCGACGCAGCCACTGACCGATCCCTGTGCTGGCTCCGTATTCAAGAACCCTCAGGGGCACCCTGCTGCAGCCAAGTTAATCGAGCAATGCGGACTTAAGGGGAGTTGGGAGGGCGGTGTTTGTGTATCCCCTCGCCATGCCAATTGGATTGTAAACCCAGGGAGAAAGGGAACCGCGGAAGACGTACGCACCCTCGTATCGCGTGTACAGAAGGTCGTACATCTGGACCGACAGGTTGCGTTAGAGCCAGAGATTATCTTCTGGTAATAAAAGTCGTTTCATAGCTGCCATCCCTGGCATTTATGAAATCACTCCAAGGTAATGGAGCACCCCATCAAAACGTCCCCTCCACGGCCTTAGTGAGGGCGTGTCAGCCCGCCCTGATAGATCAGATGAGCGACTCTGTACCGCATCCGTCAGGCATGGCCACTGAGCAGGTTGTGCAAGTTGATGATCCGTTTCACAATCGGCGCTATAAGTTCATTTAAGAATAGCTTGTAGGTCTGCCAGGGCCGATTAAAATCTGACTTCTAACGATACGCTGATTGAATTCAGTGTATCCCAAGAGTTTCTGTAGTAGTGGGCCGCCGTGCGTATTCGTTACCTTCTCCTCCTCCCCATCCTAGGATGCGGGATGTACCTGTGGTCGGGCTCCGCAGCCGTGCAGTCATGGCTCGCCACCAAGTGGCGTCGCTTCATGATGGTCCAAGAGATCCAGTACACCGGGCTGCAGTCCCTGACCGTGCGCGATATCGCGAAGTACCTGCCGCAGGATCGAATGTATCCTTATTGGATCGCCTCGCGAGGAGAGATTGCGAGAGAGCTCAGCTCCGACCCGTGGGTTCGCTCGGCTGCGGTGAAGCGTTGCCCTGATCGCTGGTGGGGGTGTGTTTCGATATCGGTCAAGGAGGAGCAGCCGGCTTACGTTGCGATCATCGGAGGAGTAGCCTGGTTAGCCTCAAGCGAGGGGGTGTTCTTAGGGCAAGTGGCGGAGAGCTCTCTGCAGACGCACTTTTCTGACATTAACCATGCGCGCATTCCGATTGAGGTGCGCTACACCTTAGCGACGCAACCTTCGGCTGATGCCGTGCGCGGAAGTCTGCAGATGGTGCGGGATGCCGTTGCTGTGATTGAAGCACAGCTCCAATTGCGCATACGTGCCGTCGAGGTGCATCCGGGGGGAGATTTCGCAGTACGCTTTTGGGGGTACCCTTTTGAGGCTGTATTCGATGAGTTAGGGCGAAGTAGCGCAAGATTGACCGAGGAGGCCAAGCGCTTGGGGGCTATCGTAGCCGCAGCGGGTGAGGGGGTATCGAGTATCGAACGAATTGATTTAGCCTTTGACAGAGTGGCGGTCATAGACAAGGGGGGGAGTGCCGTCTTGGCTCGGCGGGCGCCGATGCCTTGAGGAAGGCCCTGTGTCCATCTCATGCGGGCGGGGCATTCATAAGGCAACTGGAGTTCAAATACCTTTTTAAAATATGTTTGCAGCGCTGGACGTTGTTGGTAGTCTCAGGCAGCAGCGCACCTTCAGCGGACCCCGTTCGGCTGAAGAGTAAGGTGGCAGCTATCGAGTTCTCCTATAGGGGGCACAGAGCAGTACATGGGAAGTAAAGCAGCTACATTCGTCGGACTTGATATCGGCACCTCGTACGTGAAGTGCGTGGTCACAGAGATAGGCGCAGATGGCAAACTTAATGTGGTAGGGGTGGGTTCAAGCCCCTCACGAGGCTTGCGCAAGGGGGTGGTGATCAATATCGAGGCAACCGTGGAGTCGATCTCGAGAGCCATCGAGCAGGCCGAGACGATGGCAGGTTGCGATATTAATGCCGTGTATGCGGGAGTATCAGGAAGCCACATCAAGGGGTTCAACAGTCACGGCATAGTGGGTGTAAAGAACCGCGAGGTTTCGCAGGTCGATGTGGAGAAGGTGATTGAGGCTGCCAAAGCTGTTGCAATCCCACTGGACAGAGAGGTGCTCCACGTCCTGCCCCAGGAATACATCATCGATGAACAGGATGGGATCAGAGAACCTCTTGGCATCTCCGGAGTGCGCCTGGAGGCTCGGGTGCACATCGTTACAGGAGCAGTAGCGAGCGCTCAAAACATAGTGAAATGTGCCAACCGGTGCGGTTTAGCAGTGAAAGACATTGTACTCTCTTCACTTGCTTCCGCGAAGGCTGTCCTCTCGGCTGAGGAGCAAGAGCTCGGCGTTGCGGTATTGGATATCGGTGGTGGTACCACGGATTTGATCGTGTTCCATGGTGGTGCGGTCAAACATACCACGGTCATCTCTGTGGGAGGGAACCATGTCACGAACGATATTGCGGCTGGACTGCGTACCCCGATATCCGCAGCCGAGGATATTAAATGCCGATTTGGTACGGCGGTTACGAATCTGGTCAAACGGGATGAGACGATCGAAGTGCCCTCTACGGGCGGTCGCCAGCCCCGAGTGTTAAGCAAACTCGTGTTGGCCGAGATAATAGAACCGCGAGTAATGGAGATGCTGACCCTCGTACAAAAGGAGCTCGTGCGCTCAGGCTGCGATGAGTACCTGACCAGCGGGCTCGTAATCACTGGAGGGTCCGCAAACCTGCATGGTATTTGCCAGCTCGCCGAACAGGTCTTTAATCTGCCGGTGCGGGTCGGTGCCCCAGGAGGGGTGGGTGGCGTAATCGACTTGGTGAAGGGCCCTGAGTACGCGACTGCCGTCGGGTTGGCCATTTACGGCAGCGCAGGATCTTCGATGCATCACCGTGGTGCCTCAAGATCCTCAGTAGGTTCGGTGCTGCGGCGTGCCGGAAATTGGATTTCACAGCATTTCTAAGGAAACACCGAACAAGTGCCCCCATGGGGCTCGTTTAGGGGCTCCAAATTACGCGCGCGCATTCCATCCGGGTGTGCGCTAGCCGGAATGTTGCATGAAGCCGAACCCATGGCAGGAAAAAGTGCGAGGGATTATTGGCGAATGCTTGCTTGCGGCAGCACCGACAATACTGCTGAATTGCATTATTGTGCAGAGCCGTTGCAAGCAAAGAATGAGCCCGTGATTTCGAGCACTTTTTCCTACATCGTAGACTGGTTCACGCAATTTTCGGGCTAGGGATACGCTGAACGTATTCAGCGCATCCCGAAGGTTCCGATCGGAGCGCTCCCGCGGTTCGCGAGAAGACCGGCGTACCCGCCGAGATCGCAAAGCCAAAAATGCTTAAGACGGCCATTAATTTCTTTACAAATACTTTAAACTAGTTTAAGTAACGGCAGAGTGTCTTACCCGTAGCCCCATCTTTCTATAGTCCCGTTAGCACAGCATGCCCTCCGCGATGATACTGTAGGGTATAGTGGTGACGGTCGAGTGACTCTTAGAACCGAGGGCCAGGGGGACAGCTGGTATTGCCCTGGGTTAGATCGCAGGGGTGTCTGTTCGTCGTTGACGTCGGAAACGGTCCATCCACGCCTGAAATGGCTGTGGATAACCTCGTCAAGTCACGGCTCCCTGGTAGAAATGTCGTGTGGCCTAAGAGTCGTGGGATAGTGTGCATGAACGCCATCACTTCGCTCTTTACTTTGGCCTTACTGAGATCTAATTTGCGGGCTCTTTTATGCACCTCAGTTTAGTGTCGATTTACCGAATCGACTTTGAGAGAAACGTTCGAAAGTAGGTACTCGCTTCAGGGGGTAGTTCACATGGATGAAGTTAAAGGCAAAACCACGGGAGATATCAAGGCACGATTGCAGGCGAACAACGCCGTAATCAAAGTTTTTGGTATCGGGGGCGCCGGAGTCAATGCGGTCAACAACATGATTCGCAGCGGGCTCGAAGGTGTGGAGTTTTTTGCTGGCAATACGGACGCGCAAGCGCTTGCCTCGAGTGAAGCGAAGAACCGGATTCAATTAGGAAATGAGATTACCAAGGGCCTCGGTGCCGGCGCAGACCCCGATGTGGGTTATGCCGCGGCGCAGGAGAGTATTGAGGAGATTCGACGCACGATTGAGGGCGCCGATATGGTCTTCATCACGGCCGGAATGGGCGGTGGGACGGGAACCTTAGGCTCTTCCGTCATCGCTCAGGTAGCCCGTGAGATGGGTTGTCTGACCGTGGGTGTTGTTACGAAGCCCTTCCTATTCGAGGGCAAGCGCCGCATGCGTAATGCAGAGCGTGGCATCGATCAGCTGAAGCAGCATGTAGATACTCTTATTACGATTCCAAACCAAAGACTGCTTTCGATCGCGGGGCGTAATACCTCGCTACTCGATACATTCCGTAAGGCCGATGACATCCTATATCAGGCCGTGAAGGGAATTAGCGATCTGATCATATACGAAGGTCTGGTGAACGTTGATTTCGCCGATGTACGCGCCGTGATGTCAGAGATGGGCATGGCGATGATGGGTACTGGCGAGTCGAGCGGAGAGAATAGAGCCATTGAGGCGGCCGAAAAGGCAGTTTCCAGTCCGCTGCTTGAGGATATCTCAATCCACGGTGCGCGCGGAGTACTGATCAACATTACGGCTTCTCCGGATGTGACTCTGCAGGAAGTGAACGAGGCTGCGGAGCTCATCCATGCAGAAGCGCATGAAGATGCCAATATCATTTGGGGAATGGTTATCGACCCGAACCTGGACGATCGTGTGCGTGTGACAGTGATCGCCACGGGCTTCGGTGCAATCGCTGAGGACGAAACGACAGTCAGCATGGCCAGCGTAGCGGCATCAAGCGGAATCGGCGGTAAGGACAGCAGCCCCGAAAAGCTTGAGATCCCGACATTTGCCCGCAAGCCCAAGGATGGCGGAGAGGTAATTAAGCTCAAAAAGCTTTCGGTCCTCTCAAGCTCCGAGGACGAGGAGAAGTACGAGATACCGACCTTCCTTCGTAAGCAAGTAGATTAGAAGCTATTGCATGATGGGCTTCTTGGGGGACGCCGAACAAGGTCGGTGTTCTCCCAACGTTGCTTGGACGGCTCGGCCCCGGACACTACACAAACGAATCTCCGATGCGAGGCGGGCGCGTGGTAGGTCAGCTATCGTCAGCTGCCCTTGGCGCGCCAAAATCCGGCATCTGCAGACAGATCCAGCGCAGTGCTTGGGCACTTGCAGCTCCTCCATGATAAGTGCATTTCCCAATCTAGGCCGTGCGGGTATTCTACCGGGCAGTTCTAGCCTGTGATTTTGCATGGAGCTGAACCAAAGGCAGAAGAAAGTGGAAGGCCAAAAGGGCACACTCCTACGTCGTCATTAGAGCCGTTCGATGAAGAACAAGAAGAGACGAAAGTCGCTGCGTGTAGCATTGCTTTGCGGAGGTCCGTCCTCGGAACGGGGCATCTCGCTCAACTCGGCCCGCTCCGTGAGCGATCACCTAGCTGGTTCTGATATCGAAATTGTGCCGTTGTACTTCGATGTGCGTAGACGTGCCTTTGCAATTTCGAATGCGCAGCTCTATTCAAATACGCCGCTTGATTTTGACTTCAAGCTCTTTCGCAATGCGCGCCCGCTCAGTGAGACGCGCCTCAAGAAAGTGCTATTGAGCTGCGATATCGCTTTCCCTGCGATGCATGGGGAATTTGGCGAGGATGGTGGCATCCAGAAATACTTGGAGCGGATTGCGCTGCCATTCGTTGGTTCCAGTGCACATGCCTGTGCCCAGGCTTTTCATAAGTGGCAAGCGAAACAGACGATGACTCAAGCGGCAATCGATACCGTGCCTGGGCTCTGCATTACCCAGAAGACGTTGCGTATTGAGGAATTGCTCAAGCGATTCTTTTCGGAGAACCGGCTCTCGCGCGCGATAGTCAAACCAACGTCGAGCGGATCGAGCATCGGTGTGCATTCGGTGGAGTCCGTTGCTGAGGCGCATCAAGCCGTCAAGACGCTCTTTAAGGGAGGTGCTGTTGATGTACTTGTCGAACCGTTCTGCCAGGGAACGGAGTTCACTGTCGTCGTGTTAGAGGGCGGGCCCAAGGATGAGGCCGTAGCGCTGCCTCCGATCGAGATAGCCACTGATTACTCGCGTGGACAGATATTCGACTATCGTAAGAAATATCTGCCGACCCAGCAGGCCAGTTACTCCTGTCCGCCCCGCTTTAGCGCAGCCGTCACGAATCGTATTCGCAGTGATGCTGCGCGAGCCTTCCGCGCACTGGGGCTTCGCGACATGGCGCGTATTGATGGATGGGTTCTTAAGTCTGGCAAGATCGTTTTGAGTGACGTGAACCCAGTGAGCGGGATGGAACAGAACAGCTTCTTCTTCCTCGCCGGTTCCCGGATTGGATTCAGCCATAGGGGGCTATTACGTTTTGTACTTGGACACGCCTGCAATCGCGCGGGTATCGCCTTTGATCCAGAAAGGAAGAGCGAGGAGGTCAAGGCCCGAACGGCGGTACGGGTGATCTTTGGCGGCAGCTCGGCAGAACGACAGGTGTCGGTGATGTCGGGTACCAATGTGTGGTTGAAGCTGCGACGCTCGAGCCGTTTTGATCCGGAGCCGTACTTGCTGGATCGCAAGGAGAGGGTGTGGAGACTCCCCTACACATTTGCGCTCCATCATACCGTAGAAGAGATTGAGCATGTATGCCATGACGCACGGAGGATAGTGGCGCGCATCAAGCCGCTGCGGCGTCTTATTACCAGATCGTTGGGGCTGAACGCGCAGCACCTGAGCGAGACGTTATTCGTGCCGCGTTCTCAAAGTATCGAGCAGTTTTTGTCGCGGAGAAGTTTTGTTTTCTTGGGCCTCCATGGTGGAATTGGGGAGGATGGAACGCTACAAGCAGAACTCGAAGCGCGTGGCATTCCCTTCAACGGCACCGGGTCAGCATCGGCCGCCTTGTGCATGGATAAATACAGTTCATGTGAGGTGATCAGTCGCCTCGGCGCCCCAGGACTTCGCATCGCCCCCAAGATTAGAGTGCAACGGGCGGATTACCTACGATGGCTGCGTTCGGCCAGTGCCTGGTGGGAAGGCGTGACGGACGCGCTCGAGTCTCCTACGCTGATCGTCAAGCCGGTTGCCGACGGTTGTTCGGCTGGCGTGCTGCGCCTTACCAATGCAAGGGAGATGCGTCTGTACCTCAACGCGGTGAAGAACCGCCTGGTGCGCATTCCCGCGGGAACCTTTCCTGAGCAATCCAATCCGATCGAGATGCCTGCTCGCTCGCCGGAAGCGTTGCTTTTCGAGGATTTTGTAGAAACGGACCTTATTGAAGTACGGCATAACAAGCTGCTGCTGAAGAGGCGAAATGACTGGATCGAGGTGACCATTGGCGTGCTGGGTAGGCAGGGAGCGATGAGAGCGATGAATCCGAGTCTGACCGTGGCATCGGGAGCGGTACTTTCAGTGGAAGAGAAATTTCAAGGTGGTACGGGTATCAACATCACTCCGCCACCGCAGCCGTTGGTGCGGCTCTCGGCCATAACACTTGCCAAGCGCCATGCGGAAGCAGCCGCACGGGCCTTGGGTCTTGCCGGATATGCCCGACTCGATTGTTTCATGCACCGAAAGAGAGGGGATCTGATTTTTATCGAGGCAAACACGCTTCCCGCGCTGACCCCATCGACCGTCCTCTATCATCAGGCTTTGGCCGAAAAGAAACCGCGCTATCCCACCGAGTTTCTGGAGCATCTCATCGATCTTGGTATGCAGGATCGTGCGCGCAACCGATGAAGATCCTTCTCACCAACGATGACAGCCATCAGTCACCCCTGTTGCAGTTCGCAATAGAGGCACTATCACCTCTCGGCGATCTGACGATAGTAGTGCCCCTTGAAGAGCAAAGCTGGAAGGGAAAATCGATGACACGCTTCGGTACAGTGCACGAGGGGGAGACGGTTGTTGCAGGTCGTGTCGTGCGTACACTCAGCGGCACTCCCGCTGACTGTGTGAATATCGCAATTTACCATTATGGACGGCCTGATTTTGTGGTCTCCGGCATCAACGCGGGACTGAATGTGGGGGCTTCATTCGTGCTGGCCTCAGGTACCGTGGGGGCTTGCTTCGAAGCCAATATTGCAGGAATCCCTGCCTTGGCATGGTCGCAGGAGTTCGACCGCAGTCTCTGGAAGGGCTACACGGCCACCTATTCACTGCCCGAAGAGGTGGTGACTCATTTGCGAGCCCAAACGACGAGAGTGGCGCGGACGCTTTTCCCGGCGTTCACCGCTCTCCTTGCTCAGGATAGGAGCGCATATACCTGGAATGTGAATATGCCCCATATGCTTTCCAATGAGCCATCGCTGGAGGGGGCAACGCTGGCCAGAAACCAGTATTTCTCCTGTTTTAGCCGCGGAGAGTTCGGATTTCAGCACCAGTTGGTTGAGGTCAAAAAAGGCGCCGAGGCACAGTGCGACGATCAGGTACTCCTTCGGGGGCATGTTCCAGTCACCCGCTTTTCTTTGAGTCCATGGAGTGCGCTACCAGGACTGACTGATCGGCTCCCCATTCCCTGATCGCTGCACTACGATTTGCGGTAGAAAGGGTGGCGAACATCGTGCATCATGGACCTCGATATGATGCAGTGGTGAGCGCATGCCTGACATGATTCACTTTAGAAACGTCATCAAACGCTATCCACCCAAGGAGGTGGCGCTTGATGGCGTTGATATCCGAATTGCCGAAGGGGAATTTGTCTTTGTCGCCGGAGCGAGCGGCGCCGGAAAGTCTACCCTGCTGCGGCTGATTTACGGAAAGGAGCGCGCGTCTACCGGTGAAGTGGTCGTGGCTGGAAGAAACTTAGCGACAGGTGACGCGGCCCATATCGCCGCGTTGCGTCGCAGTATCGGCATCGTGTTTCAGGACTATCGTCTGCTTACCCGCCGCAGCGTGCTTGAGAATGTGACTCTGGCCCTCGAGTTGCAGGGGATACCGATGGCGGTACGGCGGCGGCTTGGCATGGAGATGCTGGAATTGATTGGGCTATCCGAAAGGGCGGATGCGCTGCCTCCTGCACTTTCTGGCGGAGAGCAGCAGCGAGTAGCCGTGGCTCGAGCGCTGATCCACCGTCCGAAACTGCTCCTGGCAGATGAACCGACTGGAAATCTCGATGTAAAGATGACCAAGGCAATTTTTGACCTGCTCTTAGCGGCCCACAGTGCTGGGGTCACGGTGCTGGCAGCAACCCATAATCTATCGATTATCGAGGAGCTGAACTTGCGCACCATAGTCTTAGATAAAGGAAAGGTGCTGGGCGACTTCGCACGGCCCAGTAGGGTGGAGTGAGCACAATTGAGTTGAGAAGTGACGAATATGGCAGAAAGCGCGCCCGCGGTTAGAGAGCTTATTCGCAGTGTCGAACAGGACATGCGGAATGCACTCACCTCATTGTGGGGGCAAAGCACGAACCTTCCCTCGATGACGTTGCTGGGCAAGGGTGAAGCCGCCGTGGCCCAACTGTGGCGCAGTATTCGGTCTGCGCCGTTCACCTTCCTCGCTACCCTTTGTACGGTGTCTCTCACGTTCTCCTTGGTTGCGGTGTTCTTTCTACTGACCTCGAATTTGTCTTCATCGATTGTGGTGTCTCAGCAATCACTGCGTATCCGAGTGTTCCTTAAGGATGGGGCAAGTGAATCGGAAATGAAGCAACTGCAGGCTGTGTTGGAGCAGCAATCGTTCACTGAGTCGGCCCGGTTCATCTCCGCAGACGCTGCTCTCGATGAGTTTGAAGTGATGCTCGGGTCGCACTCCGCATTTGCCGATGGCTTGAGTCGGGACAATCCTCTCCCCCAATCGATAGAACTCACCTTGAGAGAAGGCACCGACATCCGACAGGCGGCAGCGCAAATAGAGACCCTCGATGATGTAGATGCATTCTCACAGTTCGTGTTCTATCCGCAGCAATCGGCGCAGCGGCTTGAGGAGCTGCTTGCCCTTTTTCAACAAGGGGTGCTTTTTGCGACCTTCGGGCTCCTCGCAGTTGCTGCCCTGCTCGTAGGTAGTGCAAGCAAGCTCGCTATCTACGCCCATCGCGACGAAGTAGAGATACTCAAGCTTATGGGTGCAAGTGTGCGCCGGATCGTCACGCCCTACATGCTGGAAGGAGTGGTGCAGGGGCTGCTGGGAGCGATGGTGGGGTGCGGAGTGGCCTACCTTATATACATGCTCTGTGCTGATTCGGTAGCGCAGTCCTCTATGTTGTCCCTTTTGTTTCCATCTTTTCACTATCTCTCAGTGTTCACCGTCGTGGCGCTTCTGCTGGTCGCTGCGGCGGTTTCGGCGCTGGCAAGTCTGTTCTCTGTTCGAGGATTAGTGCGTGAGCAATAACTCCACAATGCTGACCATGCCGGGTGGTAGGCGGTGGCCGAGTTTTTGTCATCGCATGCGACGCCGATGCCTGATTTCTTCCGTTGCGGTCCAGGCGCTCCTGATGGTGCTGCCAGTTGCGGCACAGGATCAATTGCACCTGGAGCTTCAAGAGCTCCAAGATGAGATCGATATACAGAGCAAGGAACTTACAGAGATAGCTGCCAGGGAGGCGCGGAGCAGGGAGGAACAGAAGATTGTCGAGGGCGCGATTAAGAAGCTACGACTGGAGAGGGAAAAACTGGATGGAGAAATTAAATCCCTTGGGCAGCAATCGACCAAAGTAGCACTTGAAGTGGAGAGCCTTGGTCGAGAGATTCAGCGTCATGAGAAATTCTCATTCGCGAGAATGCGAGCGGTATATATGAATGGAGGATTCGCGCCGAGTCATGTACTCGCGTCAGCTGAATCGCTCGATGTTGCCGCGCTGACCGGGTTTTATCTTGGCCGGGTGCGAGATGCCGACGTGCGGCGAATTGAAACATTGGCCACCCTCAAAAAGGAGCGTGCGCGGCAGATTGAGGAGCTCAACCGAGTTACGGCAGTGCAGTCCTCTAAACGTGACGAGGTGAAGGGGAAGGAGGAGGAGCAAAAGAAGGCCCTCAACAGGTTGAGAGACTTGATGCAGCAGCTGGTGAGAGAGAAGGCTGAACTTGAAAGCTCTGTCTTGGCTCTGCAGGCCAGATCTCTGCGATTGGAGACGGTCGTTGCCTCCGTCGCCGAGGGGGCCATGGTACCGCAGCCCGTCAGAGAGGCGGTGGAAAAGCAAGAAGAGCCTCCAACGCTTCCGGATCGATTTGTCGGCAGGGGGCTTGCAGCGTTCAGGGGGATCCTTCCAATTCCGGTTGAAGGCCGGCTCGCACGTGGATTTGGGAAATACCGCCCAAGTGAGGCGCGTGAGGTCGTGCTCCATAAGGGGCTGGAGTACGAGGTTAAAAAGGGCAGTGAGATACGAGCAGTCGCAGCTGGCAGAGTGATGTTTGTTGGCAAGATGCCTGCGTATGGCGGGCTGATAATCCTAGACCATGGGGATCGCTACTATTCGCTATATGGATTTCTTCGAGATGTCAGGGTGAAGGCAGGCGATACGGTTGATGGGGGGAAAGTGCTGGCACTGAGTGATGATTCAGAACGATTCTACTTTGAGATTCGAAAGAACGGTTCGCCGATCGATCCCGCACCGTATTTGGCGCGAGGGTAGGGCAGAAGTCCGGCCTGTATAAGGCTCCCCAGAAGACCCATTCCCCGGGAGTGTCGCGAGGCCGTGGTGGCGGCCATCCGTCACCACCCTATATGTGGCTTCACAAAGGTATCTATGAAAACACTTCTAGAATGAGTTTTCACTTTAGCTGGGGTCCTAGAGGGACGAAATTATATAGGGCGGTTCTTTGAGCGCATACTCTCTCCGGAATGTTGTATCATAATCAGGTTAGTAGATTGGTTTACGCAATGTTCCGGCTAGGGGGGCGTTCAACTAAGTCGAACTGAGCGGTTCTTATGGACCCTTGTAGGGTCATCGATAAGTTGTTATCGTTTTAGAATTACTCAGGTTTTCCGCCTAGTCGCTTATTTTTTTGGCTTTCCTCCATGCCTTCGCATCGTGTGTACCGCCACCTCATGCTCATGACCTGCTTTGTGCTTGGTCTGATAGTCCTTGTCGTCGTCAATGATAACTCCGATGTACGGGCCGGCGAGAACACCGAGGAAGTCGATAATTCGAATCTGTATGATGAACTGCGCACCTTTACCGATGTGCTCGCACTTGTGCAGCGAGATTATGTGAGAGAGGTGGGCAGTAAGAAGTTGGTGGAGGGAGCGATTAAGGGGATGCTGGCGACCCTTGATCCGCATAGCGGCTATCTTGATCCCGACTTCTATCAGGACCTGCAGGTGCAAACCCGTGGGGAGTTCGGCGGACTCGGTATCGAGATCACAATACGAGATGGGCTGCTCATAGTCGTGGCCCCGATGGAAGGGTCACCAGCCGCGCAGGTGGGAATTCGCCCCGGTGACGCTATCGTAAAGATCGACGGCAAGTTTGCAAAAGAGTTTTCCCTTGTTGACGCGGTGAAGAAACTCCGTGGGCCCAAGGGGAGCGCGGTGATGCTCTCAATCTCCCGGAAGGGGCATACGGACTTGCTCGAATTTAAGGTTGTTCGGGACAATATCGCCGTCCGCAGCGTGCGCAGCCGTTATATCGGTGACGGATATGGATACGTGCGAGTCAGTCAGTTCATGGAGAAGACGACTGAGGATCTGAGGTCGGAGCTGGATAGTTTGCGTAAGCAGAACGGGAATAAGGATCTGAGGGGACTGATCCTCGATATGCGCAACAATCCGGGAGGACTACTGACCCAAGCCATTGGCGTAGCCGACCTGTTCCTGAAACAGGGGGTAATTGTTTACACGGATGGCCGAGTCGAGAAGCAACGACAGCGCTTCTTTGCACATGAGCGGGGCACTGAGCCTGAGTACCCGATGATTGTATTGGTGAATGGCGGATCGGCGTCCGCTGCTGAGATCGTTGCAGGCGCCGTCAAAGATCACGGGCGTGGACTTGTTCTTGGTACTAAGACTTTCGGAAAAGGGTCGGTGCAAACGATATCCCCGTTGCAGAACGGCGGAGCGGTCACATTGACCACAGCTCTGTACTACACAAAGAGCGGACGCTCGATTCAGGCGACGGGCATCGTCCCTGACATTGAAATGGAGAATCCGCCGCTGGAATCCCCCGATCAAAAGCTTACTCGCGGTCAATCCAGGATCAGGCCAATGCGGGAGGAGGATTTGCCCGGGGCGATTGAGAACCCATCGGGTTCTGGCACTAAGGACAAAGGTGCTGAACCTGCGGATTCTAGTGGAGCTGCCCCGCAGGCGCTCGATCCTCTTAAGGAAGAGCTTTCGGTGTGGTTGGAGCGCGATCCGCAGCTGCAACGAGCGCTTGATCTGCTAAAGACCTTCAATATCTTCCGAACTGGTAACCCTGAAAAGATTCTCCAAGAGGTCAAGTCTGCGGAGCTGGGCGCTGCTGCGCCTGGCTAGAAGTGGTTTCAAGAAGACCCTTTTCAGAACACTTATAGTCTCTCGCAGCATGCGGCCCGCCATGCATAGCCAACCAAAAGTGCCCTCCAAGCCCTTTTTTGAACCGCGCCTGAAGGTTCCTCGCCGAGGCTGATCCGCAGCTAGGGATGCGCTGAACGTATGCAGCGTATACCGAGCCGAGCTTGGCGCGATTCTTAAATGGCCATGGACGGCCATTTAAAAAATGACTTCTAGAACGCACACCAAAAAATATCCGTGTGTACGGACAGGGCAGGCACTTTTAGTGTTCGCCCGTTCCAGGCCGCGTCAGTGGCTTGGGCAGAAGGCGGCGATAGCGCGCTTCCTAAGAAGAATCGACAATCCAGTGGGTTGACTGCCCTTTCGGGACACGCTCTAAGACCCTGCCGTAGCACTGATTTCCTCAAGGATTCCCTGGACTTTCTGCGGGCTCAGGGCGAGAGGGGGCGGGCAGGGGAGAATTCAGGCCCAAGTCAGCCCGCTTCCCTTGAAATTCCTTAGGAACTTCGCTACCCTGTCGTGCTTCTCGCGTACCGGTATACAGGCGCGTAGCTCAGTTGGTTAGAGCGCTTGCTTGACATGCAAGAGGTCAACAGTTCGAATCTGTTCGTGCCTACCATGTCATCCTTGCCATGTCCTCGTTTCAACTTGAAGCGATGCCCTTGTGGTGCGGGTGGTGTGGTGCCTGTATGAGATCACGCCGCACGTTGCATGAGGATGTGAAGAGTACGGAGAGCGGGGAGTGCGCATTTGGAATGCTGCCCTACGCGACTCCCCGGCACTAATATAGAATTTTGTGTGCAGTTTGATGGTGGTGCACTATGCCAAAGATGAAAACTAACCGGCTCGCCCATAAGAAATTTCGCGTCAATGCGAAAGGTCGGGCCAAGAAAGCTATGACCAATACGAGTCACAACACCGGCAAGAAGAGTTCGAAGCGTATGCGGCGGCTGCGTGGTCGTGTGATGGTTGATAAGACCAATGAGCGTGCAGTGAAGGGATTATTGCCGTACTCGCGCTCCGCTAAGTAATTTCTTTAACGAGGTGCTTTATGAGAGTAAAGAGAGGATTCACCAGTCGGCGGCGCCACAAAAGGTTGATGAAACTGGCTGAGGGCTTTCGTGGTCGGCGCAAGAACTGTTTCAAACTTGCCAAGCCGGCGGTGCAAAGAGCACTCAAGTATGCGTATAGAGATCGCCGCGCTCGTAAGCGTGAGATGCGACAGCTTTGGATCGCTCGCATCAACGCAGCGGTGCGTGCCGAGGGCATTAGCTATTCGCGTTTCATGTCCAAGCTCAGCGGGTCAGGCGTTATCCTTGACCGGAAAGCGCTCGCTGCTCTGGCGGTCGAGAATCCGCGTGATTTCAGTTCACTCGTGCAACAAGTAATGGCCTAGAAGCTATTTTTAAATAGTTTCTAGCTGCGCCAAGGTGGGCGCGACGCGGAGCCAGAGTTCTTGTGGGTTCCCGGCTAATGTGGAGCGCTTATTAAATGGGCAGGAGCCTGTTTAAAAATTGACTTCTAGACCTAATGGGATTGTGCGTCCATGCGGCCACTAAATGAGGACGCTGTTGATGCGGCGGCCGTGCGCCCGCGCTCGGTAGTGTGTCGTGTAGGTCCTGAGTGTGTGGCGGATCTAGCCGCGATCGAACGAACTGCAAACACTCCCCCCTGGAGCGAGAAGTTGTTCTTGCAGGAGTTTCAAAATCCCTGTGCCAGAACCTATGGTGCACGGCTCGGAGGGGTGCTTGTCGGTTTCTTGGTAGCGCATATCGTAATTGACGAGGCCCATATACTGAACCTCGCGGTACGAGAGGACGTCCGGGGATGCGGAATCGGTACGACCCTGTTGAAGGAGTTCCTCAACGAGGCGGCGTCGCTGAGTGTTAAGTGGGTTACGCTTGAGGTCAGAGAATCGAACAGTGTGGCAAAGCACCTGTACTCCAAAGTTGGTTTTTTCGAGATTGGGGTGCGTCCCAAATACTATTCAAGTAATCAGGAAGATGCGCTCGTCCTCAAGCTCGACCTGGTGGGCTTTGTAACTTCATGATGTAGAGAGTAAACAGCGACAAGCACGTCAGAAATGGCATGCAGATTTCGGGCTATGCCCTGATTATTTGACGATACGAGGTGAGCGGAGTAAACGACTGAAGCATGCACTCCAAACTCCTCTATACCGCGATTCTCCGTCCCATTCTTTTTTCCCTGGACGCGGAGGCTGCGCACAATACAGCTCTCGGCATGGCCCATCTGTTGAGCAAGGTAATTCCCTGTTCAAAGTTGCAGCCGCCTAGGCGGGGAGAGCGCAGCCTGTTTGGCCTGCACCTACCCAATCCTGTTGGATTAGCTGCGGGGCTAGATAAGAACGCCGCAGCGGTTCCATTTTTTGCCTCGCTAGGATTTGGTCATGTCGAGGTGGGAACGGTGACACCGCTCCCCCAACTGGGAAACCCAAAGCCGCGCATGTTCCGATTGCCGAGGGACGGCGCCCTTATAAACCGGATGGGGTTCCCTTCTATCGGCGCCGACCAGGTTGCCATGAATCTTGCGCGGGCGCGTGAGCGTCTTCCTGATTATGTGATTGGAGTGAATATCGGCAAGAATAAGGAGACGCCGATCCAAAACGCCAAGCAGGACTATTGTGTCGCTTTAAGGAAGCTGGCGCCGTTTGCGAGCTACATCACGATCAATGTTTCCTCTCCCAACACCCCCGAACTTCGAAGCTTGCAGCACGGCGAGCTTCTTGCCGGATTGCTGACCGCGCTGCAGGAGGCCAATGCGCTCAACCGACCTCTTTGTTTGAAGATTGCCCCTGACATTCAAGATACGGATCTCTCCGAAATTGTAGAGGTGGCAATCGCACACAAGATTGCCGCGCTTATCGCGACGAATACGACATTGCAACGTCCACAGCTGAGCGATGAAGGCTCAGAGACAGGAGGACTAAGCGGAGCCCCGCTTTTCCCGATTGCTTCTCGTGTCATCCGGGAGGTGCTGCGGCTGTCCGCGGGTCGAGTGCCGGTAATCGGTGTCGGAGGTATCGGCACCGCTGCTCAACTGAATGAGCTGCTAAAGGCAGGGGTGAGCCTTGTGCAGCTCTATACTGCGCTAGTATTCGAGGGACCTTCGTTAGTTGACACACTTCTTAGGGGACTTGAGATGCCTCTTGGCAATCGGAGCGCTCCTGCCGAGGCCGGGGACTCTCACCAGGCACGGCGCACGCATGCAGCGTCGTCCTGACACCGCTGGGCAGGATCGGAGGCGTTGTTGTCGCCGCGGAAGAGTCCGATTGGACGGCCCAAAAGGTCTCCAACTGATTAAAATAACTGCTGTTTCCCCACTGTCTGAGTCACCTTTGGTTTGACCCAGGTCGGCTAAACAGCTATACTCTCAGGGTTTCTCAGGAAACGGTTTACATGGCTCGGCATTCCACACCGAGCCATCTTTCAATGAATCCCTCATGCAGACCTTTTGGTGGCAGCAGATGGTGAGTGAAAGGGTTTACCCCCTTGTGCACAATCCTTCTGCCTCCAACCTGACTTTGCATTCCTACACAGCAGTTTAGTGGCGCGATGCGGCGGCCGTGGCAGCACGGTGCATGGATGGGGGATCTCACAAGGTTTTATCTGAATCGTCTCGGGCATTTTGACAGGAGTCTACCTTGAAGAGCATCAAGCAGGGATTTAAGAACGGTGACAAGATTGTGTATCCGGGCCACGGCGTCGGAATAATTAACTCTGTGTTGACCCGCCAGATTGGGCAGACTCAAGCACAGATGTTTGAAATCACCATCGTTGAAACCGGGATGAAGGTGAGTGTTCCTGTTGCGCAGGCCGAAAGTGTGGGGCTTCGAAAGGTCATCGATAAGAAGGCAGTAGACCGGGTCTTCGAAATATTGAAAGACCGCAAATTTAAGATCGATACGCAAACCTGGAACAGGCGTTTTCGGGAATATTCACAGAAGATCAAAACAGGCTCTCCATTTGAGATTGCAGAGGTGCTGCGTGACCTCTCGGTGTTGAGTTCAGGGAAGCAGCTTTCATTTGGCGAGAAGAAGATGCTTGATACTGCGCAGAATCTTCTGGTCTCGGAGATCGCGATCGCCAGAGCGCGTCCCCAAGATAAAGTTATCGGCGAGATTCGAGCAATCTTTGCATAGACGTTTCCTTCAAGAGCGATAGCGACGCGCTGAAAAGGTTCAGCGTAGCCCCGTTGCGCACCCGCACGGCGCGCGTACGGTTGGATGGGATGCGTCGGGCATAGGCAAAACGTGCTCAGTGTCGCGCTGTTGCTGCTGTCGACGATCACTATGTCTCACCAGGCTCTGCCCCTTTATTGTGTGATAGTTGCGGCTGGAAGTGGAGCGCGGCTGGGATTGCCACTGCCTAAGGCCCTGGTTGCACTCAATGGAGTGCCGATCGTACGACGTTCACTCGATAAGATTCTCAGTGCGTGCGAGACGGTGCATAACGTCGTCGTCACGGCCCCGTTGGGATTTGAGAGTGAGTTCGAAAAATTACTTCCTGAGGCTAGGGTGGTGTGTGGCGGGGCAACACGAAGTGCATCGGTGCGCTGTGGCCTTACCGCGATAGAGCAGCACCACGATCCGGGCGCGGAAGCGCTGGTGCTGATTCATGATGCTGCCCGCTGTCTTGTGCACCCCCAGGATGTACGTCAGGTGATCAGAGCAGCAGATGAGTGCGGCGCTGCCACGCTTGCCGGCAAGGTGACCGATACGATAGTCACTTCGTCCCCGAATCAATACGCAGGTGAGTATCTGGATCGCGGCACACTGTGGTGTGTGCAGACACCTCAGGTCTTTCGCTGGAGCCTGATAAGGCGGGCGCACGAGACCTCTCCCGAAGCCACCGACGACTCGTCTTTGGTGGCTGCAGTGCATCCGGTAAGAATTGTCGAATCCGGGCATGCGAATTTCAAAATCACCACGCCTGCCGATCTGTATTACGCGGAGGCAAGCAGCGCTAGTTGTTGCTGAAAAAGGAGCTAGTTCACCGGAATCGACGGGAGCGGTCCGCAGTGAAAAAGTCCACGACGGACTTTTTCACGACAAACGAGATAAGACCATGATGACGGTACATTTCTTTCAAGCAATGTGCTGTCGTGATTTGCAATGTCTTGCAATTTTTCAGGGCCAACGCGATAGCGCGGCTACATGAAATCTTCATCGGCGAAGAAGGGCGCCTTGGCCTGTTGGTGCAGATCTTCGCTGCGCCACAGTCTATACAGCAGGTATGCCGTGCAGCACCAGGTCGCCACTCCTAGAAGGGTCGTACTCCACGCCGGCGTACCCGTGTGAACCGAGCGCCAAGGTTCTGTGCTGATAGCGAAGTTCCAATATGCCGTTGCAGCCCATACCCCTGCCGTAGCTCCATACAAAAGCGCTGCCCCTGGCATGGTGGCGGCAAAAAATGCGGCACCGATCAGTGCATACTCGGTTACAAAGCCGGGAGCCAGTAATGAGAACAGACAGAAAGAGATCGCCGCTACGTGTATCGGTGTGCGCACCGGGCGAATGAGCTCTCTCAACGCAAATGCTGCAAGACACGCGACAAGAATTGAGCGACCCAGTAGCGCGTGATAGTGCAGTAAGTGCTCCTTCCATTGTCCGGATGTTGACCACAACGCGGCGAGCGGTTCAAGAAGCAGCTCGGCATTCCAGTCGCTGTTTCCTGGTTCAAAGAACAACACTTGGTTCATGAAGATCGGGCCGAGCTGCCAGGCGCCGTAGAAAAGGGGCACCAATCCAATCACAGCACCCAACGCTAGCACCAGCGCGTCTTTAAGCGATCGACATCCTGTAAGGAGAGCCGGGAGGAAGAGTAATGGCAGAAGTTTAATATTGCAGGCGACCCCGAGCACTATTCCGGCCATCGCCGGCCGCCCCCGAGCTTCGAGCAGCACGAACGCTGCGAAGGTAAGGAAGACATAGGTTGGTTCTATGGCGCCATGGTAACCCGATACGAGGATTGCGAGGAGACTGGCGCCATACGCGGCGGCACCCCATGCGGCAGTGCGAAAGCCATAGGGTGAAAGCAGGCGGTAGAGCAGCACCGTGAGAGCGCAGTCGGTGAGTGCACCCGGGATGCGCAGCAGTAAAGGGAATGAGAACCCCGTCAGCTCACTCATAATGTAGGCGCCATGAATCAAGAGAGCCGTGAGGAGCGGGTAATGGAAGGTGGATTCACGCTGATAGATCTCGAAGATTCCGTGATAGTGTATCGTCTCGGCATAGCGCCACCACAGATCGACGTCGTCGGTGCCCCAGGAGTTAGCAACGCATACGAAGCGCGCGATGAGTCCTGCAATGGCGGCGAGCAAGAGCGCCCAGCTCGTTGTGTCTCGAAATTCACCGTGATCAAAGGGGTCGCTGTACATGATATGAGTGCTTAGCCCGGCTGCCCAGTCAGGCAGGGCCCACTATAATACCGGTGCGCTATTTTGCGAACCGACAATTAATGGTTCTCTGTCTACCGTGGCGAAAGACGCCGCGTGAAGGCATGTTGGTGAAGGGGGCGAGGTATGCTAGCCTTCCTCCTAATGAGGGTCACTATGCTTCGTATTTGCATCTCTATTGCCGCGTGCAGCTTGCTTCTTGGATGTGGTGGAACTTCGGAGGATCGTGAGTTCCTCACGCAAGACTCTGAGTCGGACATCTTCGCCGCTGGTCCGAGCGGTGGAGGGAGCGCGAGCAATCAGTCCGATCTGAATGATGGGGGGAATGAGGAGCCCAGTGGCTCTGATTCCAGCATATCGAGCTCTCTGATTAATGACTTCCTTTGGAAACCCGTGTCGGAAAGTGACGGCAACCTTGTCGTGCTCGTCAATCCGATAGGTGTGCGGGTGGAGGTCACCGGCGCTATTAGTGAGACCCTTGCCGACCGCGGTCCCAGCAATGGACGGGGTACCACCGCGCGCGCCCGATCTCCCGGATGCCGTTTCGGTGATCGGGTTGTAGTTGAATTCTTCGATCGCTCTGGTCGACGCATACTCCTCGAGGACGGGAGAAGAAGTGTTACCGTTCCGCGCGGTTGTGATCGCTATGAATTCAAGCTGTAGCCTCAAGCTGCGCCTGGAGCTTCAAGCGGTTCCAGGAGTCCTTCTGCGCGACAACTGAATCAGTTCACCGTCCGGAGTGAGAAACTCCACGACGGACTTTTTCACGACAAACGAATCAGAGCCGAATGGGCAGCTCCAGGCCATCATAAGCGAGTTCTACACCGCTGCGCAGGTTCTTGGACACCGTCTGATAATCGACATCGTGGGAAAGGTGGATCAGGTACGTCTGCGGTATACCGAGCTCTGCTGACAGCTGTTCGGCTTGCGGAATAGTGAAGTGCGTCGGGTGTGGATTGTAACGCAGTGCATCAAGAATCAAGGTACGTGCGCCACGCATCGCCTCCCAAGATCGTTGTGGAATGGCGTTGCAGTCCGTGGCATACACGAGGTCGCCAATGCGGAAACCGGCGACCACGGTGCGGCCATGCAACAATTCAAGGGGGAGAATCGGGACACCCTCAATTGATAACGGCTCGTAGGGATGGAGCGTATTGAATTGCAGCCGTGGAGCGGAGCTTCCCTGATAGGTTTCATCAGGATGGAACACATACCAAAATGTTCGGCGGATGCTGTCGAGAGTAGATGCAAACCCGTAGCAGGGAATCGCGGTGCGTTGCAGGAAGTTATAGGCCCGAAGATCATCGATTCCCAGAATATGGTCGGCATGGGCGTGGGTGAAGAGCACGGCATGCACTCTGCGAATGCCTGCCCGTAAGGCCTGATGTCTGAGGTCGGTAGTGGCGTCGATTAATACCTGATTGCCGGATGGTAATCGCAAGACCGCGCTGGTACGCATGCGTACATTGCGTGGCTCCTGTGAGGTGCACACCGGGCAATCGCACCCTGGAATGGGCACGCCCGACGAGGTGCCACTTCCTATAATGAGGAGGCTTGCTTGGGTCATGCTGCCAAAGTATCTGGAAGTTTTAGAAGTCATTTTTTAAATGGGCTCCTGCCCATTTAAAAAGCGTTCCACGCTAGCCCGGAGGCCCAGAGGGCCCCGCGCTTGCGCCGCCGTGCTCGGACTTTACACGTTGCGTTATTAGAAGGACAATGCCCTGGGTTTTTACAGCGTATCTCCGGCACTCTTGGCTTAGGAGCATCGATATATGTCCGATGATGAAGTTAAGAAATCAACCTTTCGAGTAGTTGATCGGCGGCGCTTCGATAATGAGGGCAATGAGAAAGGGGCAGCGGCATCTGCAGAAGCAGCCGCTCCGTCAAAGACGGCCACCTCCGATGGGGTACGGGAAAAGGGGCAGCAGGGAGACTTCATCGTCAAAGATGCCCCCTCGCCCAGCATAGATTTTTCATCGTTCGTCGTGTCGCTGGCCACGCAGGCGCTCATGCAGCTTGGAGAAGTGGCGCCTCCTCCGGGGGTGGACATCCCCACTGATGCGGAGGCTGCAATGCACACCATAGAGATACTCTCTATGTTGGCGGAGAAAACCCGGGGCAACCTTGACGCGGCTGAATCCCAGCTGATGGAGGAGGTGCTGCACAGTCTGCGTCTGGCGTTTGTCAAACACAAGAAATGATCGCGGGCCTCGAAGGCAGCAATGCCAGGATTGATGGTGTCTACTGTAGTGCGTGCGTTGGATTTGCATGAATAATGTTTTTTTCCGTGGTGTAGCCTGCCTGGTTCTGCTCTGTGTGCCCGTGGCGTTGCGGGCTGAAACGCAAGTTGCGAGTATCGGCGATGCTGGGACGACGGCGTTGCCTAACTTTAAACAGCTGGTACAGCGAGTTGGAAGCGCGGTGGTCAATATTTCGGTGGAGGCGTCAAGCACGGAGCCGCTGCCGGGGGAAGAGGCGCTCCCCGAGTTTTTACGGCGGGATCCTCAACGTCCCTTCATGTCCATGGGTTCGGGGTTTATCATCGACGCGAGCGGTCTGATAGTTACCAATAACCATGTCGTCGAAAAGTCTTCGAAGATTATAGTGCGCATGCTCGATGATCGTACCGACTACGAGGCATCGGTACTGGGCCGAGACCCCAAGACTGACCTGGCGCTGATTAAGATCCAGGCAGCCAAACCGTTACCAACGCTTGCCTTCGGCGACTCGGATGCAGTTGCGGTAGGTGACTGGGTCTTGGCGATTGGCAATCAGTTCCAGCTTGGGCAATCCGTTACGGCAGGCATCGTTTCAGCCAAGGGGAGAAAGCTTCATTCACGGGAATCAAGCGCCTACGATTCTTTTATCCAGACAGACGCATCGATTAACCCCGGCAGCTCTGGCGGACCCCTGCTCAATACGGAGGGTCAGGTCATCGGGGTGAACACGGCAATATTCTCACCGGGGCGTGCGGCACCTCAAGGCGGCATCGGATTCAATATCGGGATTGGATTTGCCATCCCTGCGAATTTGACTCGCAGTATCATTGGGCAGCTGCGAGAGAAGGGCAAGGTAACGCGGTCGTACCTGGGAGTGATTATTCAGCCGATAGATTCCGATGCTGCGGCTGCACTGGGACTTGAGAAAGCAGAGGGGGCCTTGGTTGCCGACGTACTTCCGGAGAGTCCAGCCGCAAAAGCAGGATTTGAAAGAAGGGATGTCATCGTGAGCTATGAAGGCACCAGGATAGTTGAACATGACGATCTCCCAATCCTGGTGGCGGAAACGGCAGTAGGCACTAAGGTGAGCATCAACATCTTGCGAAGGGGTAAGGCGCACACACTGACTCCCACTGTTTTGGAACTAATCCCGCAAAACCTCAGCATCCCGGCCGATCAACCGCAGCCAAATGCTGTGGGCTTGGTGGTCGAGCCGTTTACCGATGCTCAGGGCAAGGCGGGGGTTCGGGTGGAGGCAGTCGAGCCGCGTTCTCCGGCGGCGATGGCCGGTTTTATGGCAGGGGACACTATCGAAGAGATGGGGGAGAAACGCATCGAGGACCTGAGCAGCTTTGAAAGTGTCGTCAAAGGTCTTGTTCCAAAGAGGCCTGTATTGGTGCTTGTTCGGCGCAAGGAGGGCACCAGATTTTTGACACTGAAAGTGGAGAAATAGTCGACAGGTTGACGCTTTTTTGAACAGCGCGCCGTTACAAGGGTTGCTTGTAACCGGCTGAAATTGTTAGCCAACCCAATTTGAGTCGGCCGGGAGAGTCATTACATTGATGCATCTCGCGTTGGCAAGGATTTCGCAAAAGTGAAGCTCTGTGTGAGGAGCTTTCAGCATAGCTGAGAGCTCCTGCTATACGGAGCAGCACCATGAACGGTAAGCGCAGTGATGAAGAGCTAGTGGCCCAGATGCGGAGTGGAGCCACCGCATGCTTTGAGGAATTAGTGAGCCGCTATACGCCGAAGGTATTTAGTCTCGCTTCGCGCCTCTTGAAGAACAGAGAGGATGCCGAGGAGGTGCTCCAGGATGTGTTTCACACCGTATACAGAAAAATTGATGGCTTCGAGGGGAAGAGCTCTTTTTCGAGCTGGCTGTACCGCATAACGGTCAATTCAGCTTTCATGAAACTGAGAAAACGAAGGCAGCAGCATCGTTTCGTGGGCATGGACGACGTGCCCGTCGATGTGCAAAAGGCGGTCACGTCGAGGAGCGTTGAGGCCGGGGGCGGTGACGCAACGGCGTTATCACGGCAGCTGCATATAGCGCTGGAGCAGGCGGTTGAAAGGCTGCCGGAGGAGTACCGGCCCGTTTTTATCCTCCGTGATGTCGACGGCCTTAGCAGTCACGAGGTGAGTGAGATTCTTGACATCACCGTCCCCGCTGTAAAATCACGTTTACATCGCTCGCGGCTCATGCTGCGGCGCCGTCTCATTCGCTACTATCGGGAGCTTGAGGGCCAGGCAGCTCCGGAATCTGTGCGCGCAGCTGGATAAACAGAACCCGCGCCAGAATATTGCGTAAACCAGCCCCACAGCGTGAACTGGATCATACAAGTTCCGGGTTACTGCACCGCTACGGCCGCTTGGATTGACGATGCTTGACCGTTGCCGTGAAAGCTGCGCAATACTATCCTCGATTGGCTGGAGCCGTACCCTGAGGGTAAGGCTCCTCCTCCGTTACAGGTACTTGGTTGCAGCAGAACGCTAATGAGAGCAGGCTCACGCAGATTCCATCTTTTGACCAGGACATGTACGCTCCTGATTGGCGCAGCGATCCTAGTTGGATGTACCAACGCCCCCTCCGATACTCTCCATGACCCTCTGACACCGACGGTTGTGGAGAAGGGTCGTTATCTCACACACACCCTGGCGGCATGCGGATTCTGTCATGGCGCCACCGCCGTTCCCGGGGCGCCTCTGACGGGAGGGCGGCCGTATTACGATATTTATGGTGAAGTGACGGTGCCAAATCTTGTGCCCGAGACCGGGCGATCGGTGGATTGGACCACTTTCGATCTGATGCGCGTCATACGGGGCAGTCGGCGGCCTGATGACGAAGTTATCTCGCCCACCGCACACAGGGGGTATGAGTGGATGTCTGATGACGACGCGCATGCCATCGTCTCCTACTTGCGGGTACTTCCGCGATCCGGAAATCCCACCGAGCGGCGTAGTATCTCATTCCTCGATCGGAATACGGTGGGGTTCTTCGCTCCGCCGGCCAGGGAAGTGCGGGGGTACATCCCTGCGATTACACCGCAGTACCAGCTTGAGTACGGCGCATATCTCGTTGACCATGTGGCCCGTTGCGTCAACTGTCACAATACTCCAGGAACATTTTTCTCCTCCGAGGAGTATTTGGGAGGTGGTGGTATTGTAAAAACAGATGCCGGGGAGAAGGCGGCACCAGGCATCACCTCGGATATGGTAACCGGCGTGGGAGGCTGGAGTGATGCGCAGATTGTTGCATACTTGAGAACGGGCGTGGCTCCCGATGGCCGTCAGGTTGACCAGCGGTTTTGCCCCACCGCCTTCTACGCGCGAGCGGAAGATCAAGATCTCGAGGCCATAGCTGCGCATCTAAAGAGGGTACGTAGGTAATATGCTGGTTCTTCGCGGTTGGCCCAAGATTTGCCTACGATCTCAACGGGGTCTGGTGCTCTCAACGGCTCCTGGAGCGGGAAACAGGAGATGCTGCGATGAATGTGGATAAGATACTGCCGGGAATGGCGTTGAGATCTTGCTGGGCAGTCTTGACGTGCACAGTGCTGGCAGCACTTGCGGCAACCGTGCAGGCACAGGACCGCCCGCAATTCAGTTTCACTCGAACTGATGACATCGTCACGCTCACGGTCGACCCAGCGACGAACGGAACTGAGTGCCAGTTTCGTATTGTCGGATCCTTTGAAAGCGCTAAGTTCGTGCGCACGCGAGCTAAGCGGAAGTTTCTCTCTCCTCGTGTATCCCGTTCAACTGATTTTCAGATCGTTGCGGACATCTCAGCTGATGTGCGCAGGGTCGGGGCATCATCGCGTCGCACCCTGTATGTTGCTGTCGGGGAAAGGTGTGGCGATACAGAAACATTTTCAAGGGTCAAGCGGCTGCGCATCGATGCGTCACCCGGCGGTCTCCGCGAGAAGGCCTGGATGCGCGGCATGCGAACCTCTGCTGAACGCAACATACTAACTTTCGAAGATGCCTTCCCGAGTTTGACATTCGCTTATCCAGTGGACCTTCAGGTGGCACCAGGCGGCAGCAGGTTGTACGTAGTTGAGCAGGGCGGCATGGTGCGGGTTTTTGACAATGACAGTGCGGCCACCAGTAGCGGCAACTTCCTGGACCTTGGAAGCGTCGTGAGATTTGACGGGGAGCAGGGGTTGCTCGGGTTAGCATTCCATCCTGACTACGAGTCGAATGGGTACCTGTACGTGCACTATACGGAAGATGCAACGGGCGACAATGTAGTCGTGCGGTACACTCGTGACAACTCGGATCCCCTTACTGCAGATGCCAGCACTGCTCTGGAGATACTGCGCACGGCCCAACCTTACGAGAATCATAAGGGGGGACAGATTCGATTCGGGTCCGATGGTTATCTGTACATCGCTCTGGGGGATGGCGGTAGTTCGGGCGATCCACTGGGCAATGGTCAGAATAGAGCTTCCCTGCTGGGGAAAATATTGCGTATTGATGTCGATAATCCCTCCGGTGGAGAGCAGTATGGTATCCCAGTCGATAATCCATTCGCCGGCAATACCGACGGCTATCGAGAAGAGATCTTTGCCTATGGGTTGCGCAATCCGTGGCGCTTTAGTTTTGACCCCACGACCGGGGCACTATATGCAGGTGATGTGGGGCAGAACCGGATCGAAGAGGTGAATATTATTACCTCCGGCGCAAACTACGGTTGGAATATCATGGAAGGGACCGACTGCTATCCGCTCACCAGCTCATGTTCAAGCGATGGCCTGACGCTCCCGATAGCAAGCTACCGACGACCGCTCGGGTACTCAGTAACCGGAGGTGCTGTGTACCGCGGTGCGAACATCCCCCTCATCAGCGGTCATTATATATTTGCAGATTTTGTGACCGGTCGCGTATTCCAGTTGAACCCTGCCGATCAATCGCGCACCTTAGAGGCGTTTGATACGGAGTATTACATCAGCTCCTTCGGAGTTGATGCCGACAATGAGATCTATGCCCTCTCTTACTATAGCGGAGAGGTCCTCCGCTTGGCGCGCTCCTCTGATTAAAGGTCCCGAACTGACGCGAAGTCATTCCTGGGGGCTCCTGCTCATTTAGGAAGTGCTCTACGCTTTGATGGGGCCCCGGCGCATCCCATCCTCCACGGCTTGGCCGAAGACTCAGCCGTGGTGGCCGCCATCCGGGCGTGTGCTAGGGATATGCTGAACCTATTCAGCGTATCCCTAGAAGTGGTTTTAAGAATACCTTTCTGAAACTAGCTCTCGTGGCGAGTGGGCGTATTCTGTGCAAATGGAATACAAGTTCAAATGGAATACAGGTTGATTAGGGCGTTCAAGCTGCGCTAGCATTTCTCCGTAGCGAGTACTCTCTTAAGCTCCACAGATGACAGCCTCGGTCGCCACCCATATTCCAAAACTTGTTGATGCCGGAAGTGCCTCCTCGGATCGCGTTGAGATTGCAGCTGGAGATACTGCAAAGCACAGCGGTACCGAAGCTCTGCAGCCCCGTCGGTCGCGGAACGGACTGCTCCCAGTGGCAGCCCTCGGACTGGGAGCGATTGCATCTGTCGGCGGGTATGAAGCCTACCGGGGCGCGGCCGATGCAGGCCATCAGGCTGCCTGGGGAACGTTGAGTGCACCAGCCTTTCTTCCACGAGGGGGACTGTTTGGTGAGGGGTACACGCCGTATGGGAGCTATTTGCTGCAGCGTCGTGAGAGACTGGGCGAACGCAGCGCCGAAATTGCACAGCTCTCGACAGAGGCGCAAGCTCTGATCCATTCGCTGCAGGGGGGGGCTGCGGAGGATCCGGCGTTGCGCCGGAGAGAGGTCATCGCATTCCTTGATCGTGTGGAGGAGGTATCGGTGCCACCAGTGGTGCCGACGGTTGAACCGATTGCAGAGAGTTCAGCGCGGCTTGAGAGGGAGCATGGTCCCGTTGAGGGAGTTGCTCGTGCCGTGTTCGAGGAGGCCACCGGTAAGGCGCTGCCGTCAGCCGTGCGTATTGAACGGGGAGCTCTAGCAGCAGATCGTGCAGCGGAGGCGCACGAGGGGAGTGGTCATGTCACATACGCGGGCATTCATTATGGCCGCGACCTGGAGGCGATCCTGCACGAGTTTGGCCATTTAACAGCACAGGTAGGGGAGACGGCACGCAGTGAGTCCCTCCTGGGTTTAGGAGGCAATTCCCTACAGGTCTCTGCACAGGAGGAGGCCGCGGCGTTTCTTTTCAGTCTCGTTGCTGCCGAGCACATCGCTGACCCGGAGCTCAGGGCCCATGCTGAACAGCTGGATTTTTTCCGGCTTGAGGAGTACCTGCGCGGGGTTGATACGGATCATGCTCATAATTGGGCAATTGCGATTGCCGATGCGGCGATTGAGGTGTTCGGCAGCCCTGAAGCAGCCTATAGGCATGTAGCGACGAGTCATTCTCTTGATCCACGTATTGAGGGGGTGATTGAGCGTAATCGGCTGCTTCTGCAGAATGGTCCTGGTATTGAGGAGCTGCCGGGGCTTTTGATCAAGGCGAGATTAGAGTTGGATGCGCAGGTGGCTTCACTGCGGGCGCTCATTGCTCCTGAGGCCGTTGCCTCACGCTCGACGCAGTCGCCGTGATACGCAGTAATCCCGCTTCACCCCTAGTATCAACCCATTACCTGCTACCCATTCGGATACTCCTTACCGCGCTCATCTGGGGGCTGGCATACTACGAGCTAGGCTCGCTCGTGGGGGCGGTCCTGGGGCTCGCTGCTGCCGTGACGATTGGTGATCGACACATCATTGCGGCCTTCAGGCTTAGCACCGTATGGGTGCTCTTTGCTGTTGCACACTTCGTGGGCTTTGCCTGGTTTGCACCGGCCTTGGCGCTCTATAGTCGTTGGGAGAGCTTGGCGGTATGGGCAACATTTATTGTTTTTGCGCTCTATGGAGCGCTGCAGTTTGTAGCGTTCGTCTGGATTACACGGCGTTTATCCCGCACCTCATTACGAAGTTACTCCCTTGATATTCCCCTGGCCTGGTGCGCGGTAGAGCTTTGTTTCTTTCGCCCCTTCGATTGGTCCCTCGCGCACACCTTGACGGCGACTCCGGTCTTCATTCAGCTCGCAGACATTGGCGGCGCCCCACTCGTGAGCTGTTTGATAGTATGGATTGCGTGTCTCGCTGCTGACAGCTTGAGAAACGCGGGTGGTTCCCAGCGCTGGCAGCGCAGTGGAGTGCTCGCATTGCTCTTGTTTGTCGTAGGTTACGGACTCGCACGGCAAGCCCAGCTTAAGGATCGACCCTCTCTAGCCCGCGTATTGGTGGTGAATGCGAATACGGCTCCCACCCATGAGTTTTCCCCCCATCAAGCGCGAGTTGATTGGCGTTCGTACATCACGCTCACTAAGGCTCGGCTCGATCCGTCAGTGGATTTTGTAGTGTGGCCCGAGAGTGCCATTCTGGAACTGGTCTTCGATCTACCGGCAGAGGAGCAAAGGGCAATCCTGGAATCTGAGGGTATGACCTTTCAGGTGCCAGTGCTCTTTGGATCTCAGCGCACACTTGCAGATCTGAGGGTAGGCAACATCGTAGGGATGCTGGAAGGAAATGAGGGCCTAGAGCATTATTATGTGAAGGGCGTTCCCTTTCCCCTTGCTGAGGGAGACCTGTTTGCGCGCTTCCGCCCGCAGTCAGGTGAGGGGCAGCAGGTTCTCACGGTGGCAATGGCTGAGCGGGCTCCCCTTGACGTACTGCCGCTGGTTTGCTTCGAGAGCACGGTAGCCAATGTCGTTCGTGGTCGGGCGCGTGCACATGCTCCAGATCTCCTGATCGAGTTCAGTAATCTCAATTGGTTCGGGAACACGATCGCTCCGGCCCAGCACGAAGTGCTCGCCGTATGGCGAGCGTTAGAGCATCGAAAACCGCTGCTGCGGGTGGTAAATGCAGCACCGAGTGCCTTAGTAACGGCCAATGGAAGCATCATTGGCGTACCCTCCGCCGGAGTGGGGAGTAGCGCCGTGGTCGAGATTCCTCAAGGCCAGGTTGAACCCACCCTGTATGTCCGATTCGCAGGGGTTTTATATTGTCTTCTCCTCGCGGTGACAGCTGCATTCCTCCTGCAGCACTATGTAGGCAAGATGCTGCGAAGGTGTGAGTTGAGGTATCTCATCTTAGCGGGCATGCTCATACTGCTTGGCGGGCTCTTCTCAGTCGGTACGTTCTTCTCCCGTCCAATGCTTCAAAGATTGGGGCTCATCGGCGGGTTCTCGCCCAACCCTTTTGTCTTCAACAAATTCGAAGGCCTCCATTATTGGGCGCATCAGATAGAGATCGATATCCTGCACCCCGATCTCACCCGCAGCACCCATCGAGTCGATAGTACGCTCTTCTCCAAGCTCCCGGGGCCGCACCACTACCATATGGCATTCGCGGTGCCCTTTGCCTTTGCTCCACTGTACGAGCGCGAGTATTGGGAAGCACCGCTCCAGAAGGGATTCTGCGGGGTGGGGGATAGCCGCGCCGTGCTTGCGGAGGCATTGGCACTTGTTAAACCGGTGGCATCGGTACGCGTAAGAATTCAAGAGAAAGTTCCGCACAGAGCGGGCGCGGACCCACGGTCATGGAGTATGAGAATTGCCTGCGGGGGTTCAAAATGACGCAGCGACTCCCGTTCATACTGTTTCGCATTACCTTCGGATCATTCCTCATCTGGCATTGGATACAGCTTTCACCGTTCATGGAGGATCTCTACTCTGTTGATGGTTTGTATGCGCATCGATTTGAGGCGCCCTGGCCCAATGTCCTCAATTCACTGCATGGCCAGCTGCAGCTGGGGGTATTTAACGCCCTCGCCATCGCGCTGTCTTTTTTTGTGCTGTGTGGAATTCTCAGACGTGGGAGCGCCTTGCTCCTAAGCTATCTTCACGGCTGTGTCGTCTCTTGGAATGTGATGCTGTCGCCCCCATCTGATGGATACGTGGGGTGGTTGCTCATAGCCTTAGTTCTCATTCCGAGCGGGGAGGGGCTGGGGTTGCATCGTCGGACCGAGCATTGGCGGATGCCAAGAGAGATTATGATGGCGGGTATGGTAGTGCTCGGAGTGACCTATACCCTCTCCGGCTTGGATAAATTGCGAAGCGAGCTGTGGTGGTCGGGGGATGCTCTACGCCTGCTGTTCGAAGGACCATTGGTGCGTGCGGGTATAGCAGGGGAACTCGTACGGTCGCTGCCGATGCCTCTGCTCACTGCACTCACTTGGGGGTCGGTCGCAGCGGAGACGTTGTTCCTTCCACTTATTTTTTGGCGCCCAACGCGTGTGGTTGCATGGAGTGCCATGACACTCATGCATTTCGGCGTGCTCATGACGGTATCGATTACAACGGTGTCGATCGCGATGCTATGTTTTCACTTTTTTGTGTGGCCGACGCTGTTGCGAGAACCGATTGAACCGGTAGGGCAGCCGGATCATCAGGCAGCTGTTTGATGCAGGTAAAAAGTTTCTATTTCTTTTTCGATTGTTGATTGACAGAAAGTGGTGCCGGGCGTATTCACGCGGATGTATCACGCTCTTTACATACTCAACGCATTTGTTCTTTGTGCAGTTCTTGTGAGTACCTTAGTGCGTGAGTATCAGCTGGACAGTCTTGTGGCACGGGGGACTACAAGCCAAGCCGGCAACCGATAAGAGCCGCTCATTCATTTGTGTGACTATGTGGAGGAATTTTATGAAATCATTGCGATTTCACAGGATAGGTGTCGCTTCCGTTTTTGCAGCGCTGCTGGCAGTCGTAGATGCGTCCAGTGCGTTTGCTATTGGCGGGTGTTCACGGAGGCCAAATCCGACGAACCCGGACGATGATGGCTATGTAAACTGCCTGGCTGCGGAGTATCGAGGTTGTCGTTCGCAGTGTCGTGCGCTCAATCGCTGCTTCAATGCCAATAATCCGCCTAGTCTAGTCGGATGCCGTGATTTGTTGCGCGAGTTTAACGACTGTGTGGCCAATAACGGCGCTCTCGGCAGTTCAATGAATTCCATTAGCTGGGGTCCTCAAGGCTGCGAGATGTCAGGGGACGGCGTAATGTTTAGCAGTGGAAGTAAGGTGCAACAACAGTTTAGTGAGTTCGAAGCGGTGCCCGTCGAGGATTGCGATTGGGTAGTGACCTCGATTATCTCGGGATATTTCGGTATTCCAGGGAGCCAGATTCAGAGCACTACCGATATTCGCGATGATCTTGGGGCCTCCGAGCGCGAGGTTCAGGATATTACCACCCTTGTAGGAGACCATTTTGGGGTGCTTGTCGAATCAGAGGTAACCGACAATATGCGCACCGTCTCTGATATCGTTGGTTGTATTCAGCAAGCAGCGCAGTAACGGTCCAATAACCTAATGCCCAAGGGGCGAGAGGGAGAGATCGTGATAGTTCATCTTGTTTGACAATATCACTTTCTTCTCCTCTCCCCCTCTTGGCGCAGTTGGCCAGGTCAATGTCCAGGACTAGGAAAATGAGGATCTGAGCTCACCCCCAAATACTGCGGCTGCGCCGTTGGACGGCTTACCTGGCATGCCGCTCCGGTGTCCTGCCGTAGGATCGAACTGCCAAGCGATGGTTTAGAGCCCGTAGCAAAAGCGACGCGTCACGAGGGGCCAGATAAGTACAAGACTGCAAGGAAGCCCCCTATTTACATGTGACGAGGGGCAACCATATAACTCGCGCATGGCAATTCATCGGCTTCTGACCTTCCTGCTGCTTCTGACCACGCTGTGTTCATGCGTCAAGTTCCACGAACCCGCTGAGCGGCCTTCGCTCCCACCCGGTACGACGTTCGAGATTCGATCCGTCAGACTTGAGCGCACGCCTTCTCGATCGGCTGAAGAGCTTCGGATTTCAGCGGTCCTCACAAACTCAGGGCAACCCTTTCGGGCGAGCTTTTATCTTGACGGCGCATGGTTTATACAGCCCAGCCCTGCCGAGCCTGCATTTCTGTGGCCGAATGATCAGAGTGTCACTCTGTATGGGTATGACACGTGGATGCACTTTCACAAGCAGCTGATAACAGAGTTTGCCCAGCAGTTGATTGCCCAACGTGGGCCAGAGATTTTGGAACGTGGGATATCGTTCTCGTTGAGGCAAGATTACGGTGTGTTAACCCTCTTTTCGACACACCCCCTTGGGGCGCTTGCACAAGGGAATGGTGCTTGGACAGATGAACGGAATTCGTCCCTAACCTATGAAACTGTGGAAGGCAACCTGATCAAGAGTGTAGTCAAGAGCGCGTCGAAGTTGTTAGGCGACGAGTTCGACTCACGAATAGCGCTATTCCAAGTAAAACCTGTTCTCTATTCCGATGAGGTGCATTTGATTTTCCTTGATCGATTCTTCGGAAACTTAATCCCCCTGTCGGTAGGGCAAAGTCGGGCGCGAGCAGAACTACATCTCGATGTAGGGAAGACCATTATGGGCAATATCTTCTTCCCAATCTACGCGGCAATTCTTCTCCCAGTGATCATGAGAGACGACTTCCACGTGGGCTTGTAGAGGGAACTGGCAATCGAGTCAGACTTGCTGCGGCACATCGGAGTTTCTTTAACGAGATTCACCTGGTTCTGATCCCCACCGATCACTGAGGTGATTGACGGAGAATCCAGAGAGTAGGAAGAGAGTAGGAAAAGCGATTATAACCCTATGAGTTGATTGAGCGAACGGTTGTGAGGCTGAGCTTATATTTTAAGTTGGTTGAGTAGCTGTTGAAGGTTTCGGCGGCGAGATGGGAGAGTCCCGCTTGGTAAAGGCGAAGCGGGTGATTTTTCAATGAAGTAGTGTGGGCAAGTCTATGTTGAAGCCTTGGCGTGAGTGTTCAGAGGCGCAAATAGAGGAGATTTTGGTATAGCTATCCTGAAGCGGCGTTACGCGCTGAAGTCATCGGGGGGAAATTCGTCGAAGAATTCTTGTGATGGAGGCCGCCGTATCTTGGGCGGGGCTTGCCCTTGAGGTATTCTGAGGGCGTCAGCGATTGTGAGAATCTCCTTCTCATCAGTCAGGAAGGCAATGATTCTCATTTGTCCTTTACAGCGAGGACATTCAAGAAGGTCTATTTCGAAGATACGCTTGACGCATGCGGCCCAGCACACGGAAGGAGCTTTGAGGGGTTCCTCGGTCGCTGGGACCGGTGCGCGCTCCCCCCTTGCTCTGCTGCGCTCTCTTGTGAATGACCAGGGAGAGGCGGATGAAAATGATTGCGACCAACCATTGGCAGACGTTACACTCGCCGCTTGATGAAGGGTGCATCCTAGGTGCGCAGGTACCGCCTCCTTCTGGGAGACATGTTCTATGTTTGTAAGAAGGGGCCTTCGTTGCCTATTACTTGTCGGCGGCCTACTATTATTCTTTCTGCAAACCGGGAACGCGCAGTCAGATTTGAAGGTTGGAGTGATAGCGCCGCTTAGTGGCGGTGTAGCCCCCATGGGGGAAGCGTTCCGCAAGGGGTTCGATTTATTTGCCAAGGAGATGCCCGCGGCGAAAGTGAGCTTCCTTTTTGAAGACAGTCGTTACGACGGAAAAGCCTCTTTAAGCGCATTTCACAAACTGAGCGAAGTCGACAAGGTAGATTTAATCGTAGTGTGGGGGAATACACCGAGCGATACCGTTGCCCCTATCGCGGAGAAGAGCCGATTTCCGGTCCTTGCAATCTCCATGAACCCCGTCGCAAAAGATCGCGCATACGTCGTCTCGCTTGGTCCTCCGCTCCAAATGTTAGTGCAGCAAGTCAATCAAACTTTTGATGATTGGGAACTCAAGAATGCTGCGGCGGTCTCAATCGACATCGGCAGTGCTCTTGAAGGAGTTGAGCGAGTAAAGGCCAATAGGAATGGTGAGCTTGCCGTAACTATCGTGAGCGGTGAGGATAATGATTTTAAGTCGATTATTGCGAACCTCAAGGCCAAAAAAGTCGATGGACTATTACTCCTCATGCTGCCTGAACAGGCACTTACCTTTACCAAGCAAGCCTATCAGATGAAATTCACGCCGCGAATCATTGGGGGAGATATATTTGCTGATGAAGAGTTTCAAAGGAAGGTTCGGGAATATTCTCGCGAAATATCGTACGTATACGGGGCCGTGGATTCATCGTTTCTGCCTCGAGTGAAGCATGAGTTCGGGGAGTCTTCGTATTTCTTTGAAACAGCCTGCGGATATACTGTAGCGCTCCTGACTCATCGCGTTGCCGAGCAAGCGACGCAATGGAAATCGAACCCTCTGGAAGCGCTACTCAAGGTAGATTCTTCGGGAGTGCCCTTAGGTGGATTTCAGCTGAGTGATACCCCAGAGTTCGGGCGTCACTTCGAGGTGACGGGGCGTGTGTACCGCTAATATTGATTCCCTTTAATGCGCAGCTCACTTGTGTACAAAATGGACACTTTGTGCATAGCATGTGTTTTCTATGGAAACGACAGCACGTGTTTGGTTCAAAAGTTTATTGCGGCCACTGGTTGCATTTGCCCTAAGCAAATCCCTTTCTTTCCGGGAATTTTCCGCTATAGCCCGTGAGCTCTACATCGATGCTGCGGCGGAACTGTTGCGAGATAAAACTGCCAAAGTAAACACGAGCCGCATTGCAGCGTTGACGGGGCTGCATCGCAGAGAGGTGAATGCAATTCGCAATAGCGGCGCAGGCCCAACGGAGCCTGCTCTTAGCATCCCGCAGCGAGTATTGAATCGTTGGGAACAGGACAAACAGTTCACGACCTCGCGTGGCAGGCCGAAAGTGTTGTCATTTGGGGGACCCACGAGTGACTTCTCGGTGCTGGTACGCTCAGTGAGTTCGAGTCTCAATTCCGGAACTGTACTTTTCGAATTGGAACGAATCGGGGCAGTCAGTCGGACCGCGAAAGGTATTCGAATGTCGGAGGACTTCCACCGATTCGGCGCTGACCCGGAGAAAGCGTTCGCCGTAGTGGGCAGTGATATCGGTAGTCTACTGCACGCTGTAGATGAGAATGTCTTTCGCAGGAAGAAGCTTACGAATGTGCATTTGCGCACCGAGTACGACAACGTGTTTGCCGGCGATCTCCCTAAGATTCGAGGATGGCTCTCTAAAGAAGCAGGAGAATTTCATCGCAAGCTGCGCAAGTTTCTTTCAAGGAGCGACAAGGATCTAGTCAAGGACCGCGTCGATGAAGATGCGGGCTGCCGTGTGGCGATCACCTCATTCTCGTTGACGGATGACTTTTAAAAGGGTTAGTCGTCAGTATTGGGAGGCAAGCCACATTCATACTCAAAGGATCCATCACCTGGCAGGCCACTCCCGGAGGTTCCACCATCTCGCAGTTGGTGATTCACACCACAATATTGGTGTTTTACATCACCGCCAAATACTTCGATGGCTGATATCGCGGCGAGGGCAACAATCCCAATAAGGAGCGCGAACTCGAGCAGACCAGCGCCGCGATTTGCAAGTATTCTTTGGGGTGCTCTCTTCATACTGTTGTACTTGTTGGAAGGCTGCGGACCGTGCCTCTCCGAGGCCAATTCACCTCTTGTTAATTAATCGGCTGTTTAGCCGTAAAGTTTAAGCATGGGAGTTGAATGTTTCTGCATCGTGAACTCTATCAGGGTAGAGGAATCTTGGAGATTTCAACGCTTGGAGTGAGTTACGATCTATTCAGGTCAAAGGATTCTTTGAGTAAGGGCATACGCCGTCACGGCTCTTACCCTATGGCGACCAAAAGCAGAGTGCCTTGAGTTTGGATAACCAGCTCCTCCGGATAGCGATATTCTTGGAATTGCTTGAACGCCACGGTGCCAATAAGAACTCGCCCCTTCTTTACCTTCCGTGGCGCAGCAAGGAGCAGATTATATACCCTATGCGACATTCTAGCAGTTGCCGCCGAGTCGAACCCGTAGGGCATTCACCGCTTCGAGCGATGTCCAATGATCCACGGTCATTTCACAGCCAGTAAGTTCGACATCATCGATTGTCCGAATCCTTGCGCCATTCTCAAGGTGCAGTGCCGAGCCGCGTACTGCCTCGATTGATGAGTGTGAAAGTTCATTGATTGTCATCTCGGATACGTCAAACCGGAGGCCAGTGCCAAGTCCAACGGCTTGTATATTCGAGAGTTGATCGATGCCCGCTCCACCATATCCGTGCATTACGAGAAGCTGATCGTCGCCATCACCTTGTACGCCGAGACCATTGATTGCGGTTATGTATCCATAACCAACGATGGCAGTGGCAAGAGGGCTTTGCATAAGATCCACTGCTAGGTTCTGAAATCGAGCATAGCCACCTTGCAATCTCCGAAATTGCAAGGCGGTGCTATAGGGGGCGGTACTTTGCAACGAAATCGAAACATTTGATGATTCGACGTTGCCGCGAATCAGATTAATACTAATGGCAGTAGTACTGGGTGAAACAGTACTATGTTCAAACCTTATATTCTCCAACCATAGAGTTGAATTATTCGCAGTAAGAACTGAATCAAGGCCCACGGGGGATGTGGTGACTTTACGAATCAACGGCGCCTCTCCGTCTATCGAAATTCCTCGTAGAATTATGTGAGAGGTATTCTCGACTTGCAGCGTTGAAGGAACGTCCCCGGCTGATTCGTCGTTACTAATTATCCCCCGAACACATACGACCTGTTCGCCATCGTGATTTATATCGCGCACTGAGTTGAGTGCATGTTGAAGTGCAGGAAAGGTTCTTGTTCCAAAGACAGTTCTATCACATGCCATTTCGGTCAAACCGAAATCCTGATTTGCTGGCAGATTGATAGCCTGTGCTTGACCGTGCTGAGCCGTACCGAGGCTCGCGAGGAGAATGCAGGCTAACGGTAGTCCTAGAGATTTGCGTTTCATTGATTGCTCCTGAGAGAGTAGACAGGAGTCAGCATTGCAAGGGGTGTACCATAGTGGCGATCGAGACGGTGATACAATGGGAACTGAAAAATGTCCAAAAAGGACATTTGTTAGTTAAGAGCCCTATGGGGGCCACTACCTTTGAAGAATTGAGTGAGACTGAACTAAGCAAATTCCCGATCCTCGGAAAACGAGCTCGGAGTGCATTGCGGACCGGAGTGTTTTGGGTAGAGGGGTGTGCTACGAGAAATCAGCACCGCAGAGTATTGAAATGCGGAAAGGAAACTGGCGGACACCCTCGACAGGCCAGCCGTTTAGGCGCAATCCCCCATAAGCCTGATCGAAGATAAACGAACTTGCGACTCGAGGTGGTGCCCGCGAGGGTGAATCTACATCGGAACTGCAAATTTGTGCGCAATGTCAGGCATAGGGGTATGGCTGAGGCAGTCCAGAAAAGCATCCCAGGCCAAATCGGTTCCGGTCATGTGGTCAATGAGGGCTTCATCATGACATGAATTGTAAAAGTTCATTACCTCTCTAAACTCGAGACAGGCCTCCGATTCCCACCCTTCGCGATCGCAGTAATTCTCGAGGCAAGTCCATCTGTTATCTGGACAGATGCCCTGTAAGCCATCAATCTCACTAAGGGCTTCTTGCAGAAAATCTTCGCACACACGTTGGTCGTGCCGTAGTTGGTCGTCAACCAGATCAAGATTCTCCATATAATCCGCATAGCATTCGAGCGGATCGGGAACGCGTACATGTATCGCAGCGGGCGACATAGACGGGATCGTCAAGAAGACACTATACATGAGCAGTGGAACGATAGGTGGTACCTTCTTCATCAAGTTTCTCCGTAATGATAGGTCTCTCCTGAAGAACTGGATGCAATTGCCGTACCTCTGTAAATGTCCAAATAGGACATTAATGTCACTGCATTTGTGAAAATCAGATTACCTCCTAGTCCAGGTTAATGCCCCCTCACAGCCCAAGGCGTTGAAAATGCAACCTTCTTACTTCATCACCTTGGCACTCCGCGGCGGATTTGCTGCATTGAATCAGGATAAGCTCGACGACGCGGGAAATGACTTCCGTTGTGCAGGATGAACTACAATGGGTGGCTACAGTTATTTACAGATCGAAGAGACACAGGTCGTTCGAGTCAATGCGAATTGATGCGAGGACCGGATACTAAGAAGTCATCTCGTTAATTGATGGGGGCGCGTCGGAGCGTGAGCATAGCGTGAAGAATTTACGGCGGATAATACGCATCCCACATCGTATTACTAAAGGCGCTGCCATAGCTGCCACTGTCGGTTGAAGTTCCGTGTCTGTCCGGAAAGCGACCGGTGCCGTCACTCGGGTCCGTATCGAGAATGCATCGACCGGGGCCGTCATCACCGAAGGCAATGCCGTAATCATTCATGCTGAAGGTACAGCTCCCACCACCCGTACAAATGGTGGCCTCGTTGGCGGTGGTGCATGCAGCACCCGAATTATTGCCTCCGTTACATACGCCCGTAGCTGGTGCACAGGGATCGGGCTGCGTCCATGCGCCGAACTCGACCCAGCGCTGCGCATATTCAAGAAAGTGCAGGTTCGGCCACAGTGATTTTACGGCTGGCATCAGCTCAACGGCCAGCGCCGTAGATTTATAAGGCATCGAAATGCAACATGCTTGATAGGAGTCACCCGGCCTATATCCGCCGTCAATGTAGCTGTAGGGATCACCTTGAGTACGGGATCCGGTATCGAGGACCATATTGGTCCAATAGGACAAGCCACCAGTGCCTCCTGGTTGTTGGCCATACAGGGCGCGCCCAGCATTAACGCTGTAATAAATTGAGAGTAGGAAAAGCGATTATAACCCTATGAGTTGATTGAGCGAACGGTTGTGAGGCTGAGCTTATATTTTAAGTTGGTTGAATAGCTGTTGAAGGTTTCGGCGGCGAGATGGGAGAGTCCCGCTTGGTAAAGGCGAAGCGGGTGATTTTTCAATGAAGTGGTGTGGGCAAGTCTATGTTGAAGCCTTGGCGTGAGTGTTCAGAGGCGCAAATAGAGGAGATTTTGGTATAGCTATCCTGAAGCGGCGTTACGCGCTGAAGTCATCGGGGGGAAATTCGTCGAAGAATTCTTGTGATGCAGGCCGCCGTATCTTGGGCGGGGCTTGCCCTTGAGGTATTCTGAGGGCGTCAGCGATTGTGAGAATCTCCTTCTCATCAGTCAGGAAGGCAATGATTCTCATTTGTCCTTTACAGCGAGGACATTCAAGAAGGTCTATTTCGAAGATACGCTTGACGCATGCGGCCCAGCATACGGAAGGAGCTTTGAGGGGTTCCTCGGTCGCTGGGACCGGTGCGCGCTTTGCGCGCTCCCAAGTGCGGCAGGCGTACATACCGCCGCACACAACAAACTACGTGCCAAGGCGGCGTGCAGATTAACTCGTTGCAACCACTGGGCATTGCCACTCACCAGATGGGGCGTTTCGCCACAGGGCGGGGGCAAAATGCCTCAGTTCTGGCAGGAGTGGTCACCAATTCGGTAGTAAGGCCAGTAGGCACAACATAGCAGCGAGCACCATCGGTGGTGCTCCCGTCTAGGCACTTGTTATACAGGCTATTGGCACACCTTCGGGATGCCTTAAGCTAAACGTTTCGGCCCATTATCCCCAGCGTAATAATAAGTGGTGCTTCGAGGCGAGCGCGTTACGAAAGCCGATAGATACGGCTCCATTATCCTTAGGCTATGGGGAAGAAAAAAGCTCTCTCATTGGATCTGCGGTCAGTCTGAGAATACGCTATAGGGATGACACATCCCTTGAATGCAGCGGCATAACGGGAGGTAGTATAGAGCCCTTAGCAAAGGCCCCTCGTTACGAGGAGCCGGATAAGTGCAACAATGCGAGGAAGACGCCTATCAGACTGTCGCGCATTTGCGACAGGAAAAATCCGGCGGAATCGACATTAGCCAGCGTCGTCACGGATCTCATTTTTGTTGGGGGCGCTTAAACGAGACATATCAAGGAAGAAACCATGGGTGCTGCAATTTCCTCAGCAGGAGCGAGTGTCCCGAGTCCCGAGACTCAGGCTAGTTATCGAGAGGCAATCGCATTATTGCTCGTTTTCGATCGCGCGTTGGATTTTACCGCGACGGGTGCGGAGTGCACTGATAGCAGCCAACGTGAGCAGCGGTTACTAGAGCTACTTAGCCTCGGCGAGAGCGCTACGTTACGACGCATTCAGACTGAGCTCTCCGTTTACGTTGACGGTCAGATTGCGAGTGCGGTGGCGCCTGTTGGCAATATCCCTCCGACAGATCCGACATTGCGGAGCTTTTTGGATACCGGTAGGAACCTCATGGCACTTATTGACCGAATGGCAAGTGGAGCTGATGCTGCGCCGTCAGTCACCGGTCATGCTATTGTGACTACTTCGGCGGCATGGTTAAAGCTTGCAGGGAGTGTTCTCCAATTGCATGGTGATGCTGAGCAGAGACAGATTGACGCAGATTGGGCAGCGCTCGCGGCAGAACGCAACGCCGCAGAGGCCGCCGCCATGGAGGCGTTTGCCCAGTGCGAGCGCGAGGAACGGGAATCAGGAGGTACCTCTCCCGCCGATGATTACAGTACGGCATATTCTGGTCCTGACGACGATGGTGCCGATTGCGACGGCGAGGAAGAGGATCCCCAAGTTGAGGATGTTGCAACCTGGTTGGGACCAAAGGGTAGTTGGACCTGAGCTCGGAAGTGGAGCAATGTTGTTGCACCATTTTGATTGGAGAGTATTGCGCCAGCGAGTCCACACTTTGGCGAACAGCGCTTAGGATCCTTTTTTGCGCATATTGATTGATGATGCAGGCTACGTTCGGGTGCCGCCCTTTCGGCGTCGAGTGTGCGTGGCAGGGGTAGGCTCCTCACTTCTGGGGAGGGCGCGAAGGGTGTCAGCCATTTTTACGAATTCGTCTAGCGATAAGGTTTCTGCTCGTCTTCCGGGATCGATTCCGATGCCTGAAAGGATCTGGGAGAGGTTGTTTTCCTCGCCCAATCCCAGTGATCGCAGGCTATTAGAGAGCTTCTTGCGTCGTTGATGAAAGGCCGCCTTGACGACCCGCCGCAGCCAAAGCCTGTCCGCGACCGGCACTCTTGGTGCGGCTAAGAAGCGCAGCTCCACGACCCTTGATTCGACCTCCGTAGGGGGGTGGAAGCTACGTCCGGAAATTATAGGCCCCTTTCGCACATCGGCGATGAGCTGCGCCATCACGGAGATCGTTCCATATTCCCGGCTCCCCGGCGGAGAGGCCAGCCGATCCACGAATTCGCGCTGTAACAGCAGAACAGCGCGAGACAAGTGGGGAGCGACATCAACAAGTCTGAAAAGTATCTCGGTTGAAAAAGAGTAGGGCAGGTTGCCGAATACAACACTGCCCTTCTTGAAGTTGCGATAGTCGACCTCGCGGGCATCGGCGCACTCGACCGATATTGCCGGGAATCTCCGCTTTAACTCCGCACAAAACTGCGGCTCGATTTCGATGACCGTAAGAGATCGCGGTGCAATTGCTACCAAGCGCTCGGTCAAAGCACCCAGGCCACCGCCGATTTCAATCAGGTCCTCATCCGATGCAGGAGCACCAAACGATATGATCGCATCGATCACCGCCGGCTGAATGACAAAATTCTGCCCCCGTGTGCGGGTCGGACGGATATCGAGCCGCTGCAGAGCATCCTTAACCCGTTCAGCCATGTCAGCTTACCCCCGGTGGTGTAAGGCTCTCGAGAGCCCAACGACTCTGAGCGTGGATGTTGCCCGGCTTGGCGCCTTGCAGCGCACGGAGCGCCGCAACGAGGGCGATCATGGCGGCATTATCAGTGCAGTGCAGCGGCGAAGGAAAGATGACTTCCAGGGGAGAAAGCTGCTCTTTTAGCTGTGAACGCAGCAGACGATTAGCAGAAACGCCTCCTGAAACGACTACCTGGCGGACGTTATGCTCGCGGGTAGCGCGGTACAGTTTGTCACAAAGACTCTGCACAATTGCTGCTTGGACACTCTTGGCAATCTGGCCACGCACGGCCTCTCCATTTTTTGCCTGCTCCTCCACGAGCAGCGAGATTGCGGTCTTTAGCCCCGAGAAGCTGAAGTGCGCGGAGCGAGGCAGCGGCAGGGGCAGAGAAAAAGGAGTTGTCGGCGTAGCATCGGCCAGCGCTGCCAGACGAGCGCCGCCTGGATAGCCGAGCCCAAGCAGATTGGCCGCTTTATCAAAGGCCTCTCCGGCGGCATCATCCGTGGTGCGCGCAATCAAGCGGTACTGGCCCAGCCCCTCAATCAAGTGGATCTCGGTGTGCCCCCCGGAGGCGATCAGGGTCAGATACGGGAAGGCTACATGCGGGTGTTCAAGCAAGGCGGCAAACACGTGCCCCTCAATATGGTGTATGCCATACAGCGGGATGGCATGGGGCATGGTGAGTCCTTCGGCAAAGTGGATTCCAACCAGCAGACACCCGATCAACCCCGGTCCCGCAGTGACTCCCACCACATCTATTTCGGCCAGCTCTACCCCGGCAGTGCGAAGCACTTGGTCAGTCAGGAGCGGGAGTGCGCGCAGATGCTCTCTCGATGCAAGCTCCGGGACTACGCCGCCATAGTGCACATGGACGTTACTTTGGGATGAGATCTCCTCTGCCAATATCTCCGGAGTGCCCTCGGGTTGGACACGAAGCAGCGCCACCGCACTTTCATCGCAGCTAGATTCGATCCCGAGAACGAGTTTCTCCATACAGCCAGCTTTTCCTGAGGGGGGAATGGTCATTGCCAGCATCCCACCACCGCGACTATGCAGGATTCACCGCGGCAAGTACATGGAGCCGTATAGACACTACAGGCAGCATGCGGGATCAGCGTGATGCAAGACAGCAGCTAGCCGAAGGGCTCATCGGAGGGGCTGGCTTTTTTGCGCCTGTTGCCCCCTTTCTCACCAAAGAAGTTTTCAGGGATTGGGCCGGTGAGCTTTTCGATGGATTCACGCTTTACCCGCCAATCGGAGCCTAACTTGAAACCGTCGATGACCCCGGCCTTAATCAGATCGTATACCTTGGGACGATGAATGCGCAGAATCTGGGAAACCTCCTGGACCGTAAGCAACAGGGGGTGCTCGGGGGTGCTCATAAAGAACCTTTACATCAACATAGTTACTGGAGGAGTCAACTACCCAGTCCATGATTACAGGAACTCAAGGGGGGCAGCCGAATGAACCTCCCATACCAGGAATCGTCTCTAACAGACTGATAATTCATAGGCGTTCATGGGAATCTCTATGGCGGAACCTTTGAAAGCATACTGAGAGAATTTACTATTCCAAGTGCTTCTAGTACCTTAAGCCGTTAACTTTGCCTGCGCTCCCAGAGCATGGGGAGGGCTGCCGGCTCATTAAGGTCACCCGTGACAGGTCAGAGATCAAAAACCAGCGAAACCAGCCAGCTCAGCACCAACGGATCCGTTGACGCAGCGCCCCACAGTATCCAGGAAGTGATGGCTCGGATTAGAAGCCGGGTGCGTGAGCAGGCATCGGAGCTTCGAGCGAAGGAACCGGCCTTTCAAGGCTACGTTGCCAGCCCCGCAGGGAAGGATCGGGGGGCTGAGGATCTTATAAGATCGGAGGAGCTTCGCTATCTCAATCAAGCGTACGGTTATGCAGCCGAGTCGCGACCGGAGACGATACAGAGCCATCGAGGCGGACTCATCGGGCGTGTCATCGTGTCCCTTAAGCGACGCATGATGGCGCTGCTTTGGAATAGTGTGCTCAGAGATTACTTCGAGCGGGAGCGCGATTTTCAGGCGCACCTCGTCCGGTACTTAAATGAGACAAGTCGCCATATTGCGGAACGTGATGCCGCAATATTTTGGGAGCTCATTCGGAAGATCGATGTTGATATTACCCGAGTCTTCGAGCGGCTGGAACGTATTAGCTCGGACCAAGGAGCTGCGCTGCACTCAACTCGCCGGGAGATTACCAACGAACTTTTGGGGAATGCCAGGGAGTTTCAAGCAAGGCTTGATGCGCTTGCCAGTAACGATGCGCAGAGAGAGCAGCGGCTTGGAGTAGTCGAGGATGTGGTGCACGGATTAGAGTCGTTGGTGTCACGCATCACCCGCGCCGTGCCCGCCGGCACCTCCACACCGATGCCGGCTGTCGAAGTCTCGTTCCCTGATGCTTCGTATGTCCTCCTTGAGAATCGTTTTCGAGGGAGCGAGGAGGAGATTCGTCGGCGTTTGACTATATACCCTGATATATTCAAAGGGGCCGCACTACCCATCTTGGAGATTGGCGCGGGGAGAGGAGAGCTCCAGCAACTATTTCGAGAGGCTGCCATTCCCGCTTATGGAGTTGATCTCGATCCAGCGATGACCAAGATCTCACAGGAAAAGGGCCTCGATGTCAGGCATGCCGACGCATTGCAGCACTTGAGGAGCTGTGCGCCACGCTCCTTAGGCGGGGTTATTGCCGTGCAGGTGATTGAGCATCTCACTCGCGAACAGCTCGGCGAGTTGTTGCGGTTATGTGCCGATCGGGTGGTGGTAGGGGGGAGAGTAGTCTTTGAGACCATCAATCCGAAGTCCGTGCTGGCGCTCTCCTCGAACTATTTCAGGGATCCGACACATGTGTTTCCGGGACACCCCGATACCATTTCATTTGCCATGGAGCTGGCGGGAATTCGAGTTCACGAGGTGCGCTATCTGTCCCCGGTCCCTGAGTGCGCGAAGCTCAAGGAAGTGGAGGTTGATGAAGCGGCCACGCCTCGTTGGCAGCTCGCGGTGGAGCAGATGAATCGCAATATCCGGCAGCTAAATGAGCTGCTCTTTGGCCCGCAGGACTTCGCAGTTATTGGCGAGGTGCGCGCATGAAAGGATTGCCCTGTCTGCTGAGCTCCGAAAGGCTCTCTACAGAAACAATCTTAGGCCTCCCCCATCATCCGATTAGTCGCGATTGGTACGCCAAGCACATGCCATTTCCAGCCTGCTATCTTGTCGCGCTGGATCCGGTTGCACTGCACTTTTCGGTCCAGGTCGCGCACCACCCGGTATACGACCGCAGTTGCCGGCAGGGGGAGTTTCGCGAAGGTTTGTGGAGCAAGGACTGTGCGGAGCTGTTCGTGCGCGAAGCAGATTCAAATCGGTATCAGGAGTTCAATCTTGCTCCTTCCGGCGCATGGTGGAGTGCCTGGTTTGAGGGTTCCAGAAAGCGCATTGGTGTGGCTTCTCCTTCTTTGGCCTGTGCAGCGGCCGAGATCACTGCCGACGGATGGAAGGCATGGCTCTCGATAGATCGAACACAGCTGAGTCTTTCCCCCCACGCGCTGCGCCAGGGAGCCGCAAATGTGACCCTTATCTTGAATCATCCGGATGAGCACTTCTATTCTGTTGCTGACTTGGGCGCAGGCGAACCGGATTTTCATCGTATCGATCGTTTCTTGCCATGGGTAACACAGGAAAACGGGTAGCCGTTCCTAGGAGGGGATTGTAAGCGTGGCCTCGATTTTAGTGCTTGGTGTGAAAGTGCCCTTCACGAGGGGGGGAGCAGATGCGCTCGTGCACAGTTTGATTGCCGAGCTTAGGCGGCGGGGTCACGACGCCGATTCAATTGAACTGCCTTTTCAGGTGTGGCCCAAGGAGGTGCTGCTGAATCAGGTGGCGATGTGGCGTGCCATAGATTTTCAGAACTTTGCGGGAAAGCAGGTCGATCTCGTTATCGCTACCAAGTTCCCAAGTTACTTCGCGAGGCATCCTAGAAAGTCCCTCTGGCTCGTCCATCAGCACCGCCCCCTTTACGAACTGTACGCGGGGCGCTACTCCGACTTCTCGGACGATCCGCGTGACGAGGAGCTGCGTGCACTGCTCTCCTCCGGCGACGGAAAGGCTATCGCGGAGTGTCAATGCATCACCGGGATCTCAAAGAACGTCGTCGAGCGGTTGAGGCAGTTCAACGGAATCGATGGAACCCCGCTCTATCCACCGCTGCCGCTAGGCGACCGCTATCGAACGGCACCGGGTGAGGACTTCGTCCTGTCCGTGGGGCGGTTGTGTGCAATCAAGCGAGTTGACCTGATGATTAAGGCGCTCCCAATAGTGCATCGGAATGTGCATCTCAAGGTGGTAGGGACCCCTGACGAACCGGGGATTCTTGACTACTTTAATAACGAGATTGCCAAGCATCACTTGCAGGATCGGGTCGAGTTTCTGGGACGCGTTGATGACGCGACGCTGCTTGACCTGTATGCGCGCTGCCGTGCCGTGTATTACGGTCCGCACGATGAGGACTACGGGTATGTGACCCTTGAAGCGATGGCGTCGGCCAAGCCCGTCGTAACGACGACTGACAGCGGAGGGGTGTTAGAGTTCGTACAGCACGAAGAGCAGGGCTTAGTAGTCGCACCTACTACCGATGCTATCGGGCATGCCGTCAACCGTCTGATAGAGGATCCAGCGCTTGCCAGCAGGCTTGGCGCAGGGGGTCGTCAGTACATCGAATCATCCGGGCTTGCCAGCAGCGGATGGGACAACGTGGTGTCGACGTTACTGTCACCCCTGCATCACGCAGAGCGAGCGCTGAGGGCTGCGGAGAATGAGGGGTGAGTATGCGGCTTGCCTGGATCTCACCGCTTGAAGTTGACCTTGTGGGAATGCATTCGCACAGCGCCTACTTCTCCCGGATGCTGCTTCCCGAGATCGCCTTGCATGCGGATGTTGAGCTGTTTCGCAACGCGTTCACCCCTCACCCAACACTGCCCTCACATCACTATCTTACCTTGGCGGCCCGGCATGCTGAGAGACCGTTTGATCTGCTGCTCTATCAAATAGATGCTCATCCATTGAATCGGTGGTCCCGTGTCGCCGTGGGACTCATGCCTGGAGTAGTGTTGTTTCATGATTTTGTGTTTCGGGACTTCGGCCCGGAACCGGTGCTCAATAGCGCATGGAGGCACCACGTAGAGCGTTTCAAGGATGCTGCAACCCCCTGGCCAGTGCGAGAGGGAGAGTACACACAGCAAGGTCCTTTTGGGTTTCGTGAGGCGGCATGGGGTATTGCCTGCGGTTTTAGCAGTGCGCGGCTGCACGATGAGTATCGGCGTAACGTGACTCTTTCGCTGAGCAGGGAGGGGAGTATCGTGCGATCCTTCTATTTGCCGTTTCCAGTGCCGCCCGCGTCCGCGCAGGAACGAGAGCGCGGATCCAGTGACCGATTGCACATATGTTTCGACGGATCAGTGCGCCCGGAGCATCGAGCCCATATGCTGCTTCTGGCGCTTAAGCAAACGCAGTGTCCTGTGCATTGTGAATGGCTGGTTGATCCGGAGGAGCTATCGCAGGCACAACATCTGTGCGAGGAGTTTGGAGTTGGTGATCGCGTGTCATTACATTCGCCGCGCACTGCAGAGCGCTGGCAAAACCTTTTGCTGCACGCTGATGCAGCCTGCCACCTTGCTTTCACAGCCTACGATCAGTTAGGGCCCTTCTGCAGCATGAGCCTTACCTCGGGGGCGTCGGTCGTGGTGCTTGATTACGGTGATGCCTTCTATCTCCCGGAAAATGCGGTGTGGAAGATTAGCCCGGGTGAATACGAGCATATGGAGCTTGCCTGCGTGTTTGATGAACTGTGGGGAGAGAGGCGGGCGATGCCATCACAGGAGCTGGCCTTCCTGCGCGCGCTGCATGATCCGCGAGCAGTAGCCAAGGAACTCCTCGCGGCAGTAGCGCAGTATCGCGAAGTACAGAGGTCGATGCTTGCCCTGTGGCATGATATCCGCAGCCAGGCAAGAGAGAAGCTCTTCGATGAAGCGGCCGAACTTGCAGCCGCCGATGCCGAGAAGTGTGTCAGGGATCTCCTTGTGGGGTCGTGGCGGGAATTAGGGTGGATGAACACATGAGCACGCCACGCGCTATTGAACACCCGCTTCTGAGACGATCGCGCTTTCTCTTTGTGGTGCCCCGCTTTGGCGATGAAATCGGCGGCGGAGCGGAGACTCTCGTTGGATGTCTTGCAAAAGCGCTCTCCCAACATGGCATCGAGGTGGAAGTATGGGCGACCTGTGCCCAAGATCACCGTACCTGGCAGAATGCATATCCGGCGGGGCGCAATAGCGCTCATGGAGTCCCCGTAGAGCGCTTCACCGTTGATTCGAGGAACCTAGACCTTTGGGTGCCGCTCCAACTGCGAATCGCCGATGGTGTCGCCCTTACGATTGATGAAGAGCTTACCTGGATGGAGCAGTTCGTGAATTCCCAGGCGCTCTACGCGGCACTACAGGATCGCGGAGCGGGGTTTGACGCAATCTTTTTTGCCCCCTACATGTTTGCAACTACCTTCTGGGGCGCGCAAATCCATCCGCAACGATCCTATTTGATACCCTGTCTTCACAACGAACCTTACGCTTACTTGCAGCTGATGCGAGTGCTGTTTCGCACGGTGCGGGGATGCATCTTCAACGCGGCGGCCGAAAGGGTGTTGGCCGAGCGCATCTATGGACCGCTGCGAGGGGCCGAAGTCGGTATGGGGTTCCACGCCGAGTGCCAAGTGGTGAGCGAGGGCCGTCCGCTTGCTGCACCATATCTCCTGTACCTAGGGAGGAAGGAAGGGGGGAAGAACCTACCCCTCCTCGCGCGCTACTTCCTGGCGGCCAAGGATGGCGGGCTACTCCCGGGGGATCTTCGCCTGGTGATCCTAGGAGGGGGATCGCTCGATGACTGTGGGCTGGGGTACCTGCGGACACGCGATGATATCGTCGACGTGCCTCAAGCGCCCGAGGAAGATAAGCGTCGTTATATTGAGCATGCGATCGCGCTTTGCCAGCCTTCACTCAACGAATCATTCTCGATTGTGCTGATGGAGGCGTGGCTGCGCGGCACCCCAGTGCTTGTGCATGGGGATTGCGCCGTTACTACGGAGCATGTCGCTGCATCTTGCGGCGGCGCTTACTTCCGTAATTTTGCTGAATTTGTGGGGGCAGTGCTGACCCTTTCCGAGGATGGCGCTCTGCGCTCTGCGCTTGGCCAGAGGGGCCGGCAGTATGTGGTGACCAAGTATTCCTGGGATGCCGTACTCGATCGTTTTGCAGGCTTTATGCTGGCGGAGCTCTCTGCGCCATCGAGCGCCATGAACGAGGCTGCCAAGGAAACGCTGGCCGGGGAACTTTGAACAGCCATGGAGCCCAAATCTCGAATCGCTGAATTGGTCGCGCAGCTGAACGAGCATTGCTATCGCTACTATGTGCTCTCTCAGCCAAGTATCAGTGACGCCGAGTACGATCGGCTTTATAGGGAGCTTGAGAGGCTCGAGCAGGCATATCCGCAGTACGTTCCGGATGATTCTCCGACCAAGCGGGTGGGTGCCATGCCCTCCACGGAATTTCGAACAGTGCGACACCGTATCCCGATGCTGTCATTGCAGAATGCGATGAACGAAGAGGAGCTCAGGGATTTCAACGCTCAGGTTGAGCGGGGACTAGAAAGAAAAGGGGAAGCGATCGAATACACCGTCGAACACAAATTCGACGGTGTTGCGGTAAGTCTCGCCTATGAACATGGTCATTTAGTTCTGGGTGTCACACGGGGTGACGGGTATAACGGCGAGGATATTACGCAGAACATCCGCACGATTCGCGCTATTCCGCTCGCGTTACGCGGACAAGCTCCTCTGCTCTTGGAAGTGCGCGGAGAGGTGATGTTCAGAGTAAGCGATTTTGAGAAGCTTAATCGGGAACGGGTGGCAGCGGGGGAAGAGGCTTTTGCGAATCCCCGGAATGCGGCCTCAGGCAGTCTGCGCCAGCTTGACCCTTCCATAACCTCCAAACGGCCGCTCACTTTCTTTGCTTACGGCATAGGGGCCGTTGAAGGGCTGAGGCTTCCTGACAACCACTTCGATTGCATGAAACTGGTTTCTCGCTTTGGATTTCCCATCTCCCCGAGCCTCACCGTGTGTAAAGGGGTTGAAGAGGTAGTGCAGGCGTATCACCGACATGAGTCAGCTCGCAGTACTTTGCCTTTCGAGGTAGACGGCATGGTGGTAAAGGTCAACCACTTGGCCATGCAGGAGCAGCTGGGATTTCGGCAGCGCTCTCCGCGCTGGGCTATCGCAGCCAAGTTTGAGGCGATCGAAGCCACCACGACCCTTCTTGATATTGAAGTACAGGTCGGACGTACCGGTGCGCTGACACCTGTGGCCCATCTGTCACCGGTACAGATCGGCGGAGTGACGGTCTCGCGGGCCACCCTGCACAATGAGGATGAGATTCGGCGTAAGGATATCCGTATCGGCGATACCGTGACCGTGACCCGTCAAGGGGATGTAATCCCGGGAGTCGTTGCGGTCATGACCCACCTAAGAGACGGCTCCGAGAAGATATTCCATTTTCCCACGCACTGTCCGGAGTGCGGATCCGCGGTGGTGCGCAACGTTGATGAGGCCGCCTACCGCTGTCCCAATAGCCGTTGCCCGGCTCGTATTGAACAGCGCATCCTACATTTCGCCTCACGGGGCGGGATGGATATAGAGGGGTTAGGGGATAAGCTTGTAGCACTGCTCCTTGAACACAAGGTTATACAGGATATTCCCGCATTGTATCACTTAGAGGCCGAAGCGCTCGAGGCCCTGCCAAGAATGGGGAAGCTCTCCGCGCACAATCTCCTTGAGTCGATCGATCGAAGCAAGCAGCCATCCCTGGATCGGTTCCTCTATGCATTGGGCATTCGCCATGTGGGTGAGCGTACAGCGCTTATTCTGGCAAGGCACTGCCGTACCCTCGAGCACTTCATGCGGCTTAGCGAATCAGAACTGCTCGGCATAGCGGAGATCGGTCCAGAGACCGCCGCTGCGATAATGGATTTTCTGGCTAACCCTGCCGAAGTGCGCATGGTTCAGGAGCTTGTAAGCGCCGGTATCCGTGTGCAGCCGGTGCACGCGCCGCAGACAGGAGGACTGACCGGCAAGACCTTTGTTTTGACGGGTGGGCTTGCTACGATGTCTCGTCAGGAAGCCGAGAGGCTCATTGACGAGAGAGGAGGAAAGACCTCCTCTTCCGTGAGTAAGAAGACGTCCTATGTGGTAGTGGGCGCCGAACCGGGGACAAAGCTTGCGAAGGCGCAGGAGCTTGGGATTACGATACTAAGCGAGGAACAGTTTCGGGAGCTATTAGGTGTATGAGTGAGATGACCAAACCAGTGAAGACACGCTTTGCGCCCAGTCCCACGGGCTTCCAACATATTGGGGGGATGCGAACTGCATTCTACGCATGGCTGCTTGCCCGACATTACGGCGGCAAGTTTATTTTGCGTATCGAAGATACCGATCAAGAGCGCAAAGTCCCCGGGGCAATTCGATTCATTCTCGAGGAATTGAAGTGGTTCGGAGTGGATATCGATGAAGGCCCCTCCCGTGAGGAACTACGCGCTATCGGCGAAGATTACCCGGATGCGCCAAACCTATCATCTCCCCATGGTCCGTATATCCAGAGCTTGCGCAAGGCGCGCTATCAGGAGGTGGCGAACCAATTGATCAAACTCGGGGTGGCGTATCGCTGCGATTGCACCCACGAGATGCTGGAGCGGGAGCGCCTTGAGCAGATGGCGCGGCGTGAGGTTCCGGGCTACAGCGGTTACTGCCGCACCCGTGATGTGCCTGCGGACAAGCCGCATGTGGTGCGCTTCAAGATGCCCTACAAGCAGGAGATCGCGCTGCAGGATGCACTGCGCGGAAAGGTTGTTTTCGAATCAGCATCTTTGAAGGATCCAGTGCTCCTTAAGAGCGATGGCTTGCCGCTGTATCACCTTGCAGTGGTATGTGATGATCACGATATGGGAGTATCACACGTATTGCGGGGAACGGAGTGGCTCCCCACGGCGCCGCTCCATTGGCTGTTGTACCAGGCATTGGGATGGGAGCCCCCTGTGTTCTGCCACCTTCCGGTGGTGCTGGGGAGCGACGGCAAGAAGCTTTCAAAACGTCATGGCGCTACCTCATCGGATATCTTCAGGAAGGAAGGCTATCTCCCGGAGGCGCTCTTTAATTACGTGGTGCTGGTCGGGTGGGCTCCGGGACAGGGCAGCAACCAGGAGGTCTTCACTCGGGAGGACTTAATTAAACAATTCACCCTCGAGGGTATCAACCTTTCCTCGGGACTCTTCGATTACAATAAGCTCATCTGGATGAATGGCCTGTATGTACGGCAGCTCCCGATTGAAGAGTTTATCTCCCGTTGCGAGTCCTTCTTGACTCAGGCGGGGCTTCCCGGTGCCGATGCAACGTTCCGTGCGATTGCCCCGCATATTCAGGAACGTGTGAAGATCCTGACCGAGGTACCCGATATGGTGAGCTTCCTTTACAAGGAGGCGATTGATAGGGAGATTGACTCGATGTTGCAAAAGGGCATCGATGCTTCAAAGGCTAAGGAGATGCTCTCTGTTGGCCGCGGAGCATTGCAGAACCTCCCGGATTTCTCACACAGCGCGATTGATGCGGCGCTTCGACCCCTTGCCGAGAAGTTCGGAGTAAAGCCCGGACCCCTCTTTATGGTGTACCGTATCGCGGCACTCGGGAAAAAGATTACACCGCCGCTCTTCGAGTCCTTAGAGATCTTGGGGAAGGATCGGGCACTCAAGCGTTTCTCTGAGACAGAGCAACTGCTGGGGTGATCCCGGCAGCCACATCTATCCTTGGCCGGGGCCGAGAGGAGGATCCATGAACGGCGTTGAATTCGTGGCCTTTTGCCGGTCACACAAAGGACAGACGCTGATCAAGGAGGTGCAGGATCTCTTGGAGCGCCAGGGGGGAGATCTGCCTTCAGTCGTGCTCGCCCTCAAGAAGGGCCGATCAGATGATCCTGCGCTGCTCTCCAAGGTTGCGGAACTCTGTCTGGCTCGCCGTAAAGCGGGCCCGCTTGTTCCCTGGGCCAACGAAGGCTTTTTCACTCTGCAAGCGTTGGAGCAATCGACCGCTCCGCAGGTAGCCCATTATCACGCGCAGTCCTTTTCGGGGGCGGCAACTCTCCTTGAGGTAGGCGGTGGTATTGGATTCGACACAATTGCGCTTGCCCGGATAGCGGGTAGTGTCACCGTATTAGAACCCGACCTAGAGCGGGCTCCACTACTGCTGGCCAATATGGAGCTGGTCGGGGCCGCCAATGTGACGGTGCATGCAAAGAGCGTCGAGGAGTTTTGCCTGCATAACTCGATGAGCGGCTTTGAGGCACTGTGGGCCGATCCCTCTAGAAGAGAGGGGGAGGTGCGAATCAAGGACCCTGCTCGCTACAGGCCCTCCCTTGTTTGGCTGCTGCGTCAGGCGCTTCCCGAGAGGGTGGGAATCAAGATCGCTCCGGGTGCCAGACTCGATTTCGAACCTGAGATGGCAGCGCTTTCTCGCGAGTGGATCGGAATGCGCGATGAATGTCGGGAGCAGATTCTTTGGCGCGGAGTCAACAAGGACGCTCTCAGCGTCACTTTGGTCGATAAGCAGCAGACCTTTTCGCCTCTTGAGTATCCTTCTGAAGTCGGAGTCGTTGATCTTTCCCTGGAGCTGCCACGCTACCTCTTTGAGCCGCACGCCGCTGTCATCGCCGCAGGTTGCGTTGCCCAGCTTTTCAACCAGCATGGCATCAAGGCAATTGATAGACGAATTGCCTATGGGGTGAGCGAGCACCGCCCGGCGGAGAGCGCGTGGGTGAAAGCGCTCCGGATACTGGAACACTTTCCCTACTCAAGGAGACGGCTTGATCACGCAGTGCAGGCGCAAGGATTCGGCCGCCAATCAACCGTGAAGAAGCGGGGCCTTGCCCAGTCTGCCGAGGAGTTGCATGCCCACATCGCATGGGCACACAAGGGGGAAATTGCAGGAGTCGTAGTTATGGCCAGGGTGGGGAATGGGCAGCATGCATTTCTCTGTGAATGGTGTTGAACAATGATCGATGATGTAAGACTAAATGAGGGGCTTACCCAGCTGGGTTTTCGGCTCGGGACGGTTGAACGCGGCAAGTTTGCGACCTTCGCCGGCATCCTGCACGAAGAGAGCGGCAAGCTGAATCTAACCAGGGTACCAAAGGAGCAATATGTAGAGCGGCATTTTCTGGATTCCCTGAGCATGGGGAGCGGCTTCTTTAACGGAGCCTCAACCCTGCTTGATGTGGGGAGTGGGGCCGGATTCCCGGGGATTCCTATCGCCATTAGCTGTCCTGATCTGCAGGTAGTGCTGCTCGAGGCCACCGGCAAACGGGTCAGCTTCCTGAGGAGTGTTGCCTCTGCCTGCGCGCTCGGCAACCTCGAGGTATTGCAAGGAAGAGCGGAGGAGCTGGCCCATGATCAATGCTACCGGGAGAAGTTTGACAGAGTCGTAGCGCGCGCAGTAGCGCGCCTGATTACCCTCGCTGAATTGACCATTCCCTACGCGAAAGTGGGCGGGTTGCTCGCATATCAAAAAGGCGAGGAGGCTAAGGTCGAGTATGCGGAGGCAGCAGCCGTAATTACTGAGCTTGGCGGGCAGCTTTCCGAGGTTCGGGCCCTGCAACCGCATAAGCATTTGATAGTGCTCTCCAAGGTCGAAGGCACACCCAATGATAGGCCGACGAGTTATGCTAGGATGAAACAGCGAGAGGAGCGAATCGTAAGCAAGCAGTAATACCGAAGTATGCGCCGGGGGAGTCAGTAATTCGGCATACTCTTCCCTGCCATAGGTTTGGTTCCATGCAAGGCAGCAGAGAGGCGGATTCTCTCAGAATGATTGCGGAGGGTGAGGCGGTATGGATCGACCAATGCGAAGCGCGATGATGTTATTTCCCTTGTTTGTTCTGGTTGTAGGCAGCTTCGCACAGGCCGAGATTCGTGTCGGCATTGTTGCCCCTTTAAGCGGGGACTTTGCAAGTTATGGGAGCGAAATTGAACGAGGGGCGAGCCTAGCCATAGAGGAGCTCCAGCAACAGAACGGAGTAAAAGTTCAGCTCGTTGCCGAGGATGCCTGCCTGCCCGCGGCGGCGGTGGCTGCAGCGAAGAAGCTTCTACAGCTCGACAAGATAGATGCGCTTGTTGGATCGTACTGCGTAATCGGCATGGTTCCAATGGCGCCACACTTCGAGACTGCCAAGGTAATTGCGTTCCATTCTTCGGCTGTTGCGGATGAGATTCTGGATGCCGGTGAGTACATCTTCACAACCAATGTGACGATCGATGACGAGGCCAAGGTGGCAGCGGAATACGCGCGGAAGACCCTAGGCGCAGACCGTGCTGCGATTCTGTTTGTCACCTCGCAATGGGGCCAGAATTACAACGACAGCTTTGCGCGTCATTTTAAGGATCTCGGCGGCACTGTCGTCAGCTCAAGTGAATCTTCGGTGGGTACCAATGATTTTCGTGCGGAGCTAACCCGGGCCGCAGCCGGTAAACCAGAGGTGCTATTCTCAGCACATGTGGGACCGATGATGGGTAGTGTGCTCAAGCAAGCACGATCGCTTGGCATGAAACAGACGATTCTGGCTCCGCATGAGGCCGCCGAACCCGTGGTCATACAGAGCGCAGGCGGTGCTGCTGAGGGGCTTACCGTTTTCGCTCCGCGCCTGCCAAGGGACGGGCGGGGAGTCGAGCGGTTTACCTCCTCATTTGAGAAGCGATTCGGTTATAAACCTGGGATATTAGCTGCCAATGCGTATGATGCTACCCATCTTGCGGTTGAGGCCATAACTGCATGTGGACCCGACAGGCAGTGTGTTAGGGATCGAATCTACAAAACCAAAGAGTATCACGGGATGAGCGGGGTCTTTTCCATCACCGCTGCTGGTGGAACGGTCAAGCCATTTTCCCGACTGACCGTGGACGCAGGCGTCTTCAGGGAGCACGAAGGAGCGTAGGCGATGAGAACGGGACCAAGTGATCGGGTAGAGGGACCGCTGCTTGAATTGCGGCAGAGTGATTTCAGGGGTGTACTTGCTGATGGCATTCTAAGTAGCGGAAAACCGTATGAGATACGTTTTAGCGACAGATCTGCGGTGCAAGACGGAGTGCACCTCATCATTACATTTCCTGGGTCGGACGCCCTGACCGCTACGGATGCCGGTGAGGCCGTTGCGATACTGGTCGAGTACGTCACGACGCATCCACTCCCGGTGGATTGCGGATTCCGCGTTTTACAGAATTTCGGGGCCTTATTGAACCGGCCACAACCGCATGTCCACGCCATAGTCCCGGGGAGCGAAGAAGAACGTAGGAGCGCTCCTCGTTTCGTGGATCCTTGGGAGAGATCGTAAAAGCAATTGCACTGAAACTAGAAATGTCGAACAAGCGCTATGGACGGCGTGCCCAGTCTGTAGCTGGCCGCAGCATTGCATGAAGGTGAACTTGTGGCAGGAATTTTCAGGCGCGAGGTAGTTTAGAATAGCATTTTTGAAGCCACTCCTCGCCGTGCAGCAGTGCGCTCTAATCTCCGATAGACCCGATTGCGCCATTACAGAGAATTCGCCGACAATCCCTAAGACCTATCCCTGCCAGGGATTCTGCTCCATGCCGCATAGAGGTTGGATGGGCGTTGTATAAGCAGGCAGTAGCGGACTACAGTAGCGATAGTTGGATCATTCTTAGATCACGGCAATCGTTTCTTTATGACTGAAAATCCCGAGATTCTAGGTGGGCTTACCGTGCTGTCTTTCGACCTTTGGGCTAGGCCGTTGATGGTCGCTCCACTGCTTGCGGTAGTGGCCCTGGCGGAGACTGCTCTACTACGGATCTGGTCCCGTGGAGTCCCCCTTATTCGCCTCTACATTCGATGCTGTATGGTGAGCGCCGGGAGTTACGCACTCGCGTCGGTGCTTGCCGGAATTGGGCTGGCGGCCGTGCTCTCAGGTCCGTCAATTACGAGAGATGCGGAGTTCACCCTAAACATAGTGGTAATGTACTCCCTCTTTGCCCTCCCGCTTGCGGTAGTGGTTGTCAGGGTTTTGATCATCTCCCGTTTCGCCAGCGCATTTGGGGTTGTGGGACGGGCCAAGAGGGCGGCATTTCTGAGTGGAGCCGGGGGGCTTGTGGTGTTGGCGCTGCTTGGCTCGCCGCTCTCAATTCACTCCGCATCGGCCGGGTTCAAGATTCCAAGTGTTGTGGTGCAGCCATCGGCCGGTCATGCAGATAATCTGTTAGAGGAGTCGCAGCTATGATTGGAGCGCAGGAAGCATTGAGGCGTCTGCAGGAGGGTAACCAACGCTTTGTCGCTGGAATGCAGACTCGTGATGGCATATTCAGCCCCAGTCGGCGCGAGGAACTTACTAAGGGTCAGGCCCCCTTTGCTATCATATTGGGCTGTTCCGACTCCCGGGTTCCAGCTGAAATCATATTCGATCAGGGGCTCGGGGATCTGTTTGTCATTCGGGTGGCCGGTAATATTGTGGCTCCCTCCCAGGTAGGAAGCGTTGAGTTCGCCGCTGCCCGGTTTGGCACCCGTTTGGTGGTAGTGCTTGGGCACTCGCAGTGCGGAGCCATCATTGCGACGATTGAGGAGCTGCGTCAATCATCTGCCAATCAGTCACGCAACCTTCGCTCCATAGTTGACCGCGTACGTCCCTCCGTGGAGGGGCTGCTTCACACCGATCTGCAGTTTGATAACAATGCCCTTGTGCACCACGCCGTGCGGGCTAATGTACGTGCATCTGCCAATCATTTGCGCCACGGATCACAGATACTCGAGCAGCTCATCCGTGATGAGGGCCTCATGGTGGTGGGAGCCGAGTACTCCCTTGAAACAGGGGTGGTAGAGTTCTTTGATGGCGCATAGTAATTTCATATAGTTACTAGGGTGTCCAACCCGGTGATCGGGCAGGAAAAACGCAGCCTACCCATTGAGATTTCATAAGATTTCCAGCACAATACGGCCGGTCCATAGCTTGGGTGGTCGCGCTCAAGTCGGGCATGCCGTAAAGATTGCCCCGATGCCGTAGCGCATTGGAGAGTCATTCTGCAGAGAGAGTGCATGCCCTCAAGAAGTGATTGCGGCGGTCGAGGAACGATGCGGGTGCATCCGTGAGATGTAGTCGCATCGTTCATCGCCCCCACCAGAGGCACATCTTTGCTGTGGAACATGTTCGTTTTTGAGTTGTATTCACATTGGTGGAGAGGATTGTCATGGCATCCGAAGCAAGTGCGCGAGGAGAGATCGTAACCAAGTACCGTGTCCATGAGAAGGACACCGGTTCTCCTGAAGTTCAGATTGCACTTCTCACAGGTCGACTTGAAGAGTTGGCCAAGCACTTTGAGGCCAACCCAAAGGATCATCATTCCCGTCGAGGAATGCTGCGCATGGTCTCTCGGCGCAAGCGGCTTCTTGATTACCTGCGTAGCGAATCCGGCGAGCGATATCAAAAGCTCATCGCGAGTCTCGGACTCCGTAAGTAATTCCTGCCTAGAACCTCGGCGCAATTTCGTGTGCTGGAGGTTATCTCCTTCCACCTACAGTTATTGTTATAGGAAACATCGATATGAAAGTTGTTGAACGCAATTTCCACGGAAGAAAATTTGTCATTGAAACGGGGCGGCTAGCAAAGCAGGCCAATGGCTCCGTCTTGGTGCGTTATGGCGACTCGATGGTGATCGTGACCGCCTGTACCGGCTCGGCAAAAGAAGGCGACTTCTTGCCGCTCACCATCGATTATGTGGAGAAGTCATACGCTGGCGGGAAGATCCCTGGGAGCTATTTCCGACGCGAGGCGAAGCTTGGTGAGAAAGAGACCTTGACTTCACGGCTGATCGATCGGCCCTGTCGCCCGCTTTTCCCTGAAGGATTCAATATCGAAATTCAGGTGGTCGCGACCGTCGTTTCCGCCGATGGCGAGAACGATACGGATGTACTCGCGGTATGTGGAGCCTCAGCAGCTCTTACCCTGTCTGATATCCCATTCCTTGGCCCTATTGCGGCGGTGCGTGTGGTGCGCTCCAAGGGCAAGCTGTTGATTAATCCTAGCGTGTCTGAAGCGAGAGATGCCGACCTTAACTTCGTAGTTGCCGGAACTAAGGACGCCATCGTGATGGTAGAAGGCGGCGCTGCCGAGGCCACGGAGCAAGAGGTGCTTGATGCTCTCTTTTATGCACACAAGGAGCTGCAGCAGATAATTGCAATGCAGGAAGAGCTCCAGAAGCTTTCGGGCAAGCCGAAGATGGAGTTCGAGAAAAAAGAGGTTGATGCTTCCCTAGTTGAGAGTGTCAAGAGTTTCATTAAGAAACCGCTCAATGACGCCATTCGCGTTAAGGAGAAGCTGGCCCGCCGGGATGTAATCAAGGCCCTCAAGTCTCAAGCCATCGAATCTCTGGTCAAGGAAGATGACCCTGACTTCGCCAAGAAGGCGGCTCTGATTGAGAAGACCTTTGAGGAGGAGCTCTACTACGCAGTCCGCAATATGGTGTTTGATGAGAAGCGTCGTATTGACGGGCGAGACTTCTCAACAGTGCGTCCGATTACAGTAGAAGCCGGCTCGCTTCCGCGCGGCCATGGATCGGCTCTGTTCACCCGCGGTGAAACTCAGGCCCTCGTTGTGGCCACGTTAGGCACCAAGGATGACGCGCAGCGCATGGATAGCTTGGTAGGCGAAACGACCAAGACCTTCATGCTGCATTACAACTTCCCGGCCTTTTCGGTGGGAGAGGTCAAACCGCTGCGTGGACCTGGGCGGAGAGAGGTCGGGCACGGCGCGTTGGCGGAGCGTGCGCTGCGGTACGTGCTGCCGAATGAGCAGGAGTTCCCCTATGTGATTCGAATTGTCTCTGAGATTCTCGAGAGTAACGGTTCGAGCTCGATGGCGACAGTATGCGGTGGCAGCTTGTCGCTCATGGATGCGGGAGTTCCGATCAAAGGCCAGGTTGCCGGTGTGGCAATGGGTCTGATGGTCGATGGCAAGAAATCCGTGGTGTTAACGGATATCTTGGGAGACGAAGATCACCTTGGCGATATGGACTTTAAGGTCTGCGGTACGGCCAAGGGAATTACGGCCCTGCAAATGGATATTAAGATCCAGGGACTGGAGAAGGCGCTTGTTGAGCAAGCGCTTGCTCAGGCGCGCGAGGCGCGGCTATTCATCCTTGAGCAGATGAATGCCATTCTGCCTGCTGCGCGTAAGCAGATGAGCAAGTACGCGCCGCGCATCGTCACTATTAAGATCAACCCTGACAAGATCCGCGATCTGATTGGACCGGGGGGGAAGACGATCCGCTCGATATCGGACTCCTGCGGTGTCAAAATCGACGTGCAGGATGACGGAACGGTCAATGTTTCCTGCGCAGATGAGGATAAGCTCCAAACGGCGCTCAAGATCATCAACGGCATCACCGAAGAAGCGGTGGTCGGAAAGATCTATAAAGGCATCATTAAGCGTATTACCGACTTTGGTGCTTTTGTGGAGATCATCCCGGGGACTGAAGGATTGCTGCATATTTCGCAGATCAGCGACGAGCGCATCCGGCGAGTTACCGATGTGCTGAATGAGGGTGATGATGTCGTAGTCAAAGTGCTCGACGTTGACCGGCAGGGCAAGATTCGGCTCTCACGCAAGGAAGCCATGGCCGAGATGGGAAACTAGGGAATCGCTGAACCTATTCAGCGACGGACTCTTTCGCGACAAGCTTCATAGAGCAGCAGAGCGCCATCGCGAGCGTCGGTTCGTGCGCGCAAGGTTCTTGCTAAAGCCTAGAGTTTTTCACCTTATGGGCTCCGCGCGGGTCTAATCCCAGGGTTTCCGCGCGAAAGAGCCTATCGTCGGCTGCAATCAGGAGCCGTTCCTGTTTCCTTGAAATCAGCCGGTAGTGTCGTATACGGTCCAATCGAAATCCAAGCGTGTCCACGTCCTCCGACGTAAAGCGCCAATCAAAGTCGGAGATGTTCCGCAAATCAAAGAGGCTGGAGTACTCCCGCAGAGTTTTTTTACCGGCCAGGTTAAAATAAATATTGAAGTAGGACATCGCTAATTCGCGCAGCGTCCGATACACGGGGTCCCGGTACCGACATCCCGTGTAGTTGGATTTGGCGATGGCGCCATAGTGTCCCTGCTCTTGATATATTGCCAGGACATGATCATCGTCCTCATCAGTAGCGCGGAGATCCATAAGTAGGGGCGGGTAACCCTGCACCTCCAGCGCTGCTGCCGCAAATAGTGCTCCATCAAAACAGTGAGCGCGTTTGTGGCGCAGGACTTGGCGGGGGGAGCGGGCAATCGGGTCGATATTGTAGGGGAGCGTATCAAGATAGTGTTGAATTTTTGGGGGAGTCGAGAGCCTCTTGAAGATTCTTAACTCTGCACTGCTCCATGAGTCGCGGGGATTGATATTCATTTGTATTGAGTTCCTCCCGGGGCAAAGCACTTTCTCTGCACAATCAGTGTATTTTCAGGGCGCTCTCCGCAATGTGTATTCGTAATCAGGAATTCCGGAGATTCACTTCACGCAGTGTTCCATGGGCAACTCAACGAGTCAGGCCCCTTCAGCGGCAAAGACCGTCCGAACAAAGGAGCCGCAAGCCAAGAGGGCCTCCGGTTGCATGCACACAACGAATTTGCCCGCTCGGCCTCACCAAGTAAAGGTCACTTCTATTGCGAGTGCCTCTATCGATTCCAAAGAGACCGATGTCGTTCGGCTTAACCACTGACGCCGCACTTTCAGCAACCTGATCGACGTGGCGCATCAACTTTGGCTGCATATGCCTTGCAAACACTAGGTCGAAGGCCCTTCCTTGGAGCGCCTTGCCTAAATGCAGGGCATCTGGTCCGTGTTCGCATTTTCGGAACCCGAAGGCGGCCTCGATTGTGGGATCGAGTTCTCGCAGCATATAGAATGCAGCGGTGTCACCGCATAGTGTATCCAACATCCCGGCTACAGAGTCGGGGGGAGGGGGGCAACGCCAGCTTGCCGCGCTCACTGCACGGAAATTGCTCCAAGGTTTTCGGTGCCGAGTGCAGGAGTCGCAGCCGCACAAGCACGCCATTCGACGTCAGAAACTTCTCCTGGCAGGCTGGAAAGCGGAGGCGCTGTTCTATAATCCGACTGAGCTGATAGGTCCTGGAATCCCATAGCTAGGGTAGTGTTACCTGTAAGGTCGTGGCTATCCAACACGGCAAGTGTACCTGTACGATAATCTCCAATCCAATTATGCCTATTATACGGCACGTGGGTTGGCGACAGGGGCGCGCGGCTGGACCGCCTTGGTTGGATGGGAAGCCCGGAAGACGTCCTGGCCACGCAAATTTGTTAGAGGGGGTGGAATGCAGAGCCAATGGAGGAGGTCTAAAGTGGCGCGTTCACTTAGTCCTATATATTTCCTCACCACGCGCATACCCCTTGTGGTAGTGATTGGCCTGTATATTGCCTCCCTCCTAGGCCCCGCTACCGTTGTAGGCGAGGATCCCGACCCTGCGGGGGATGGCCAGGTGGGGCAGCACTCCGAAGAGGAGAGGCCGAGGCGCAAGGCACCCCCGAGCTTCGGCATTTACCGAGCAGAGTTCAAGAGGTTCACAGCGGCGATTGTTGCCGACGGCCGGCGTGGCGATCTTGAAGTGCTGGTCAAAGATAGACTCGACTATACGGCGCCTTGCAGGGAGTGCCGAGCATTTTTTAAGGAAATGATTTCTGCATTGAAGAGCGTAAAGAACAGTACGATTCCGGCACCGCCCCGGCAGCGCGAACCGAGCATCGAGGCGATTCAACGAACGGTCGACTTGGCCTTGGCATTGACATCCGGACGTACCCCCCAGGAGGAGGCATCGATCGTGGCACGGGATTGGATCGCAGTGTTCAGTGCAGGGCCTGCTCCAACCATTGCCGCCCGTGATTATTTCGCCACCCTGATTCCTTACCTCGAGGCGGCGTTTCGCGAGTTCCTTGATCAGCAGGCTACCGAGCACATCGCGCCGCCAACTCCGACTTTGCCTTTCCCGGATAAAGAGCAGTTCTTTGATTTTTAATATGATGAAACCATTCATGCTTTGCCGACTTCTCGCACGAATTTTTTCCACCCGAGCCCTCTGCGCGCTGTGGGTTCTCACGGTAAGTTTGCCTGGGGTCTCTCGGGCACTTGATCAAAGCGTCGTGAATGAACGTTGGGGGGCGCTTCTCGTTGCATTGAATAACCATGATCTTAGCCTGGCCCATGAACATGTGGAGGAGCTCTCGCTGTTGCGACGCAAGCTTGGCTACGACAGCATGTCTCGATACTCCGAGGAGCTCATTCTGCGTGGCCGCAGCGCCTATGAGAAGGGAGATGTCGACGCTTCAGCATTCCTATGCAAATCAGCGCTGGCACTTTCCCCCCGTCATCCGGAAGTGATGCTGCACGCTATTACCCTCTGTCATAGAGCCGGAGTTGATCGCAAGTTCTCGCAGTTGTATCAGGTGCTCCGGGCAAACTACGACAATCCGCTCATGCTTTTGCGGGTGTTGCGTACCACCTGGTATCCAATTCTCCATGCGATGACAGGCGGAGTCCTCTTTGTGCTGATCATCTATCTGGTCTGGCACATTCAACGATCTCTCACTGTGTTAAAGCAGTTGATGCCCTTTAAGAGCATTGTGTTGGCTAGCTGTGTTTATGTTGGCGCGGTGCTGGCCCCGATGATGCACGGTCCACTGTGGTGTCTCACCGTATGGAGCGCTCTGGTGCTTCTGTGTGCTCCCTGGCATCGAGCAGGAGTGCTCTTTGCTGGTCTAACGCTCGCGCTGTGGGGAGTGTCGATTCCCCTGCGGGAGAATCTGGCACGCTGGCTGGCTTATCCTGGGCTTTCCGAGGCGGTAGAGCTTGCTACGTCGCGGCTAGATCTGTCCCACAATCTTAACAACGTGCAGCGTCAGCTGGAGTCATTGAGCCGCACTCGCAGTAAAGATTCCATGCCCCGATTTGCGCTGGCTCGACTGTATGGACTGCGTGGAGAGTATGAGAAGGGGGGAGAGGTCCTCGGAATGCTCGATCCAGTTTATGAGCGTCAGGGCTGGATTGCTTCGGAGCGCGGCACGTGGGCTTTTGTGCAGGGCAAACTTGATCAGGCGGACAAGTTGTATCAGGACGCCGAGCGTGTCGGGCAGAACTCCGCTGAGTTTCTGTATAATGTGTCCCTTCTCAAGGCAGAGTTGGTGGACCTCCCCGGCACACGCGCTTACCTAGAGCGAGCCCGTGCCGCCAACAAGCGGCGTACTGATGAGCTGGCCTCACGGGAACTTGAAATCAAAGTGGAGGAGCGTCGCTTCGCGGTGCCGGTGCCGCTCTCCCTGGCGCTCATTTGGGAGTCGGTGAGCGTTCCTGTACCGGGGGATAATGTGATTGAGGAGGAGTTCAGCAATTTATTGATGACGGGAAGTGATCCGCTGATCATGATGGCAATCGGTTTTGCGCTGCTCGTGGCCACTCTGCTGCGCGGAGAAGGCAAGCACCTCCTGGCGATAAAGAATGCGCGCAACCTCTACAAACCGCCGGCGCCGGTGGAGTGGTTGATTCGTATAGTGCCGGGAGGCTCGTGGGCCCTCAAGGGCTCACTCGTCGCAGCAATGGTGTTATCGGCTGTATTCGTCTTCCTGCTTTTGCCTTCCACCCCTTATTTCCCTGAAGCAACTTTTTGGCTCTATAACATGGCCGGCATCAAGCAGATCTATCTCAGCACCGTCGGGGTGATCACGGTGCTCGTCGTTTTCATCGGATCACAGCTGGACTTGGTGGAGTAAATGACCGAGGAGCGATTAGCGGATCGGATCATCATCCTTGGGGTCCCAGAAGAATATGCCGGCAAGGAAATCGAAGACTTCGTCTACGCACACTCCAGCGTAGCCGCCTACAATCAGATCAACACCTACACCGATCTCCCCTGAGCAGATGTCGCGGTCCTTCGACTGTATGAATGCGGGACCGATGCCAATTTCATTGCTCGATTCCACCATGGCGGGGAAGTGGCGTCCGCGCGGCCCCACACGCAGGGAGAGGGGGGAAACCTGCCGGTAGCCCAGCTGCCCCCACTTCGTAATGCGCACTACGCCGCCGTACGCGATGCCGGCGCCTACATCAACACGAAAGATATCGATGAAATCGACGAGCCGATTGGGGAACCAGTCGAGTACTCTCATCCAAGTCGGCGGGGGTTTCTCTTCCCTGATTACCTCAAAATCTCCCCAAGGATTCTTGGGGCTGGCCGTCGCCAATGGCTGACGGGGCGAGGGTTGAGAGTCGTCCGCAGCACTCGCACAGAGGGGATGCATGAGCACAAGAATAAGAAGGATGCGTTTCATGGGAGTGCACACAGGGAGCATAAAGAAGTTTCCCCATCTCAGAATGCATGGGGAACTCACTCAGCGCAATGATAAATCCACCCTTACTTCAGGTAGGCCCAGGTGATCCCGGGATTGGCTTGTGCAAGTTTAAAATGAGCTACTCCCGGCAGGGCGGCGAGCAGTTCGTGCACCGCCTTTTGGACTGCGCCACTTCCGATGCCATGCAGGATCTGAATGCGATCAATGCCGGCCCGCGCTGCCTGATCAACCCGTTGTTCGACCAGTTTCTTAGCCTCTGCCGCGGTACAGCCATGCAGATCGAGCGGCCGAGCGAGCGCATGAGCCGTGGGTATCTCCCCCTGGAACTCCCAACCGGGCCGCTCTGGAAACCGTTCGCGGCGTTTATTCTCGTCCTCGGAAAGGTGTCTAAGGTCATCACCGGTGCAGGTGAGGGTCAGCGAGCCCACGGCAACCTTATAGCGACCATCGCGCAGGAGATCTAAGACGATGCCCTGCTTTGACATCTTCTTTATCACTACACGATCATTACGTACAAAACTCATTTGGATGCCCGGCGTATGCGCACAGTTCTCCCGCTCAGCTGAAGCTCGGTATCGCTCACGGCATGGGTGAGCAAAGATTGATGCGCGCCACGCAGGAATCTGGCGCGATGCCCATTCTTAACCGTGCAGTATATCTGCTCAGCAGCTCCGATGGTAAGGGAGTCGATGACGAGCGTTTCCTCGCTCCCATCTGAGAGGGTCAGAATGATCCGTGAGCCGTCATCTCTGAAATCTGCAACGAAGAAGGCTGTATCTTCACAGGTGAAAGTGGCAGCACCCTTCCCGAACCGCAGCCGATACTGCCTGCTCGGTTCATGCCACTCGATGTGCCTGAAGAGGTACTCTCTAATGCGCGGATGACCGATCGGCCGGCCCTCATGGAGCCACTCCCCGTGCGCTGATAGTTTCAGGGACCCGGCAAGTGCCGCGGTGTAGAGGAGTTCTTCATCCATGCGGCAGGGCCCCTATAAGATCTCTCTTCACTAAACCGTGCTCGGCAAGGGCGGGTGCGCCAATCTGGAGGCGTTTATGTGACACGCACCAGGTGGTAGCTCTTCTTCCCGCTTCGTAGAATCATGATACTTTTAGTCAGGGCTGCGTGGCCAGCAAGCTTCAGCTGAGCATCCTCGACTCTCTCATTATTGAGGTAGGCGCCGCCGTTCTGCACAAGCTTCCGCGCCTCGCTTTTCGAAGAGCTCAAACCGGCCTTTACAAAGAGATCGGCGATGGCGAGAGTTTCCAACTCTTTGCGTGGTACAGAAGAGGAGGGGACCTCTGCAAAGATCTGCACAAGGCTCTGCTCCGAGATCCCATCGAGGGAGCCCCCGAACAAGACTCGAGCAGCGCGTAACGCCTCCTCCGTTGCTGTTGCACCATGCACCAAAGTGCAGAGCGTATCAGCGAGGACTCTTTGTGCTTCTCGTTTGTCGGGACTGTTCTGGGTTGCTCTCTCAAGCTCGACGATCTGTTCACGGGGTAGGAAAGTGAGCCGCTTTAATAGGCCCACAACGTCAGCATCGGCACAGTTCAGAAAGTACTGGTGAAACCGGTACGGACTCATATGTTCGGCATCGATCCAGACGCCGCCGCCACCCTCGCTCTTTCCCAGCTTCTTGCCCTCGCTGTCCAGTATCAGGCTCACTGAAAAAGCATAGGCCTCGCCTCCGATCTTGCGGCGAATGAGTTCAAGGCCACCGGTGATGTTTCCCCATTGATCTGATCCGCCAAATTGCAGTTTGCAGTTATTATGTTGGTACAGGTGCAGGAAGTCATAGCTTTGGAGCAAGATGTAGCAAAACTCGGTGAAAGAAATCCCCTCTGCTTCCAGCCGTGCACGGACCCATTCCTTGGCAAGCATATAGTTCACAGAGAAATGCTTTCCGACCTCCCGTAAGAAGGTGATGATATCGACCCCTTTAGTCCAATCCAGATTGTTGACATAGTCAGCCTTGAGATCGTGACGGGTGAATATCTCGTTTATTTTTGTGCGGTGGCGCTCGACGTTCGCGTCGATGGTTGACTGATCAAGCAGCTGCCTCTCGGCTCGTCGTCCGGAGGGGTCACCGATGGCCCCTGTTGCACCGCCAAAAAGCATAATTGGCTTCAACCCGGCCCTTGCCAGGTGTAACCCAACGATTATCTGCTGCAGGTTGCCTAGGTGCAGGCTGGGCGCGGTGGGGTCAAATCCGCAATAGAACCCATCACCCGCGCGAAGCTTTTCAAAGAGTTCAGGGTCAGAGAGGTCCTGCAGCAGCCCTCGCCAACGCAATTCTTCTGCGATTTCAGTAAGTTTCATAAGCCCCTTGCGGCCTGGATGCGATAGTGAGTGCGGATTGTGCTCTAAAATGGCCCTGTTTGCCACCCTGTGTGAATGCTCAAATAGGGTGCAATGACTTGAAGTTATTCGCCTTATAGGGCATAGTCTGGGCCGCTTTTAAGGTGGAGTATATCGGTTATGGCAAAGGCAGCGAAGGACACGGTATTTCTGGTTTCATCGGAAGGGACCGGATACTTCTACATCAACCGCAAGAACAAGAAGAAGCTGAAGGGCGAAAATAAGCTCTCCTTAAAGAAGTACGATCCAATAGCTCGAAAGCATGTGCTCTTCGAAGAAAAGAAGCTCTCCGCCCTTAAAAAGAAGTACAAGGGCTCTCAAACGCCAGCCGAGTCAAAAGAGTAACCAACTCATCCCTTGCTGTTGCGTGGTTCCATCCCGAAAGATGGGTGCACCGGTAGATGGAGCAGGGGGATTGTCTACTTAAGGCTAGCGTATCGCTAAACATCGTTGTATTTCTTCAAAAACAACGAAGTACAGCAGAGCGTACTATGGCCGCACTCCCAGCGCTGGTAATTAATGAACCCACATTGCGTGTTGAACAGGCCCCTGCCAAGGCTCCACCCTTACCCTCGTACATTCGGTTTACATACGCTGATGTGGCCGCGGCGCTTACAGCCTTCATTAACGGTATCATAGCGCTACTAATACTGAATCTTCCGTACTTTGCGCCGGTACGCGAGGAGTTTACCCAAGTTGCGGTGTATCTACTCTCGGTACTGGCGATCGGGTTTAGTGTTGTCGGTCTTGCTCCCTTTGTACAGGTGTTCGGATGGGATAGGGGAGGGAATGCGGCCAAGGCCGAGCTCGTAGCGATGCTCATGCTCGTCGTTGCGGTACTGGTAAACATCTTCGGCATACCTTCACAAACGCCACTGGCCCCTGCGCTGGCGCTTTTGATTACGCCGCTGCCATTGGTTTTGGCACGATTTTCATTGCAACGCTTGGTCGAGAGTCTGATCGGTCAAGAAGAGGGGCATCTGTATGTTCCGGTCAGCACAGGCGATCACAAACCCGGAAGTCACCTCGAAGTAACCAAGGGACAGGAGATCCCCTGTGATGGACTGATCACAAAGGGAGTCGCGCGTATAGCTGAAAGCAGATTCGCCGGATTATCGGAGGTTCGTATTAAAGGCTGTGGCCATGGGGTCTTCGCAGGATCGCGGGTGTTGGATGGTTCGATATCGGTGACCATAGTCACTCCATCTGAGGATGCGGCGAACACCTCATTTTTGGGGCACTATTCCCGCTCGCTCGACACCTCGGATATCAATGACCAAAGTTTGAGCTGGATTGCCTGGGGGCTGCTTTCACTGTCTGTCGTGGCCGCGCTTTGGTGGCAGGCGCAAGGCATGCCGCTTGTCGACGTCCTGCTCGCATCGGCGGCGATTGCTCTTGCGGCGAGTCTGCTGCAGGCGCGCATCATTCCGATTCTTTTGAGACGGGGCATGGTCTCAACACTATTCAAGAGAGGGGTGTTGTTCACAGGCGCGGGGATGCTCAACTGCCTCGCCTCAGTGGGCCGGGTAGCCTTCTGGTGTCCGCAAAGCGACCAGCAGCTTGCGTTCTCAGCCCACTCATTTTCCCTCGAGGATGAGCGATTGGAGCGCAAAAAGGTTGTGGCGCTTCTCGCCAGCCTTGTGGGGCATGCCGATGAGCCCCTGCAGCGAGCGCTGACCCGCTATGTGCTATCAATCGAACATGAGCCAGAGCTTTTTGAACTCCAAGAATACGCATGGTTTCCGCGCTATCCAGGGATTGCAGGCAGCATCGGTGGAGCCGAACTAAGTTTGGGCACCGAGGAGTTCCTGGTGGCGAGAGGTGTCCATATTTCTCCCCATGAAATTGAGCGCACGGGAAGCTCGACTCAGCTTTTTCTAGCCCTCGGACCGGAGATTGTCGCGCGTATGAGGGTGGACCCTTCGCTGTTCGAGCGCGGCGCCGAGAGCGTAGAGCTGCTTAAGGAAAGCGGTATCCGGCCTATTCTATTCTCACCGCAGGTGGGAGAACAGGTAGACGAGCTGGGCCGAAGGGTCGGATTTGAGCTTGCCAATATCAGGGGTAACGTAAAGGAACAGGATCTGCCGACCAAAGCAGCGGAGATTGCTCCGGCGCTCCTCGCGATGCCGGCCGGGATTGAACGATCTATGAAAAATGCAGTTGATGGGGTAGTGCGAGTCGCCCGCTTTGATGAGTTAATCTGTGAACTTCCCGGAACCGAGGTTACCCTTTTCACGGAAGATAATACCGTCGTTCCCGCCTTGGTGCGTGCCGCACAGGTGGTGGACCGCGTTCACTATATGGTGCGTATCGTTTTGATCGCTTCAATCGGCCTCCTTCTGGGGGCGATACTCATAGGCATGGCTGCGCCCGTTGTGGTGGCTGCCTTTTCCTGCCTGGTAGTGTTAACCTTGGTCGCGGTGTGCTGGTGGGCCCTTGCCTCCATTGCAAGGGTGGGAGTGCCCGCACTGCCTTTAGAATAGCACTCATGCGAGTGTAGCTGCGCTGCCCAAGGCTACCTGTATCGCTGCAATCCCTTGAACACGTTCAGTTTTTTTTAGGTAGAAGCAGTGGACAACCTGCCGGCGATATATATGCATAAATTCTGCAACATCTACGTACTAATGTGAGGTCCCATATATGCCAGGTCGTACCGAGTTCATGCCGTTATTCAATCGACATGCTTTGATAGTCCTCGCGATAGCCTTGGTTTGCCAACTTTTGATGGCCCCCGCTCTAATGGCGCAGTGTTTGGGGACACGTCAGTTACTGGACATGGAGCTTGACGGCGCATTCGGGCTCAATGGGGAGCGAACTGAAGTCGAGAACTTTTTGGTGCGAGGAACAGTTGTTGGGCCTGCGGGCAGTACATTCGTATTTGGGGAGTACGTTTTCCTCATTGATAATTCGCGAGACCTGCGGCTGATCGGCGCGGCAGTGCGTAAATTGAAATCAAATGGCGATCCGGATGAGTCGTTTGGGGATAACGGCTTAGTGCTGCTTCCCTATCATGCCCCAGACGCCCGTACCGATGTGGTGGTGAGGGGCGTTGACCTCACCGTTGACCAAAACGGCAGAGTGATTATTTCAGCGGGAGTACATGCTCTCAGAAGCCCAGTGAAACTTGTTCTTACAAGACTCCTAGAAAGTGGAGGATATGACTCCTCCTTTGGTCAAGGAGGCATGGCTACCTTAGCATTTCCGCAGCATAGTGGGGATGCATACACGACAGTAGTAAGGGCGCTGTCCCTCGGAGACTCTTCTCTCTATGTGCTTGGAATAGAGTTGTTGGGAGGCTCATTTCTACTGCAATTTCATGAGGATGGTTCGCAGAATGTCGATTTTGGTCAACAGGGTTTTGTTGAATTGTCGGGTAATACTACCCCGCCAGAACTACTGGGTGTTGAGCCCTCGGATATCGAGCCCCTCGCCCCGCATTATTTTCTACTCGCTGGAGGTGATCGCGTGGCCAAATTCACTGCCGCGGGGAGACTCGTGGAAGAGTTCGGTGTGAGGGGGGTATGGATAGCGCCGCGGATAGAGGGGCACAGTTCGTCCGATATCAAGGATCTCGTCGTGGACGCTAACGGCGAGATCATAGTGACCGGCAGCGTTACGGTCAATTATAGGCCGGATGGGGGGGTGCAAGGCACCCAAGCCTATCTGGCAAGATTACATGAAGATGGCACATCCGATACCAGCTTTGCCGGAACGGGATACCAGCTTTATTCCTTTGCCCCCCTTGGGCTTACCAGCTGGGAGTTCCCGCGCTCTGTGCACATATTGAACTCTGGTGATTACCTTGTAGCCGGAGGGTACAGCAGAATTTCGTCAGGGGATTGGCCGAACTCCGATGGTACGGCAGCTCTTGCCAAGATCGACAAACATGGCGCCCTCGATACAACCTTCGCCAATGCGGGGGTGCAACTGCTTGGTTCGGAGCGTATAGCCCAGAGATCCCCGCAGGGGCGAGCCTCGCTGCAACACAATAAATTGCTGCTACCTTTTTATGGCGAGCAAGATGGTATTTTGATGAGACTGACTGCTTCCTGCGAGGAACCATCGATAACCCCAACACCGCAGCCGACCCCGACACCGGAGCCTGAAGCAGTGCAGCTAAGCCTCACCAACAGTCGAACAAAAGCGGTAGAGAGAGGGGGGATCTTCAGGAAACTGCGGGTTCGCTTCTCATTGACTCCATGGGACGTGATCGAAAAGGTAATGGTTCGAGTGAGCAGCAAAAAATCCCAGATCGAATACGCGCCGGTGCTCAGGAGCGTTACTGGGAGCGTCGGGAACTTCCGTACGACACTTCGTGCACGCAAACCTATGACCCCAAGAAAACTAAGGGCTGCAACGCTCAGTGTGGTGGTGCAAGCGCGATCGGGGCTCATCTTCCAGAGCACCGGAACAAATCGAGTGGTCATTCCACTACCCAAGCGCCGAAAGTAACGCGCGAAATGGAGATTTTTGACGCTCCAACCACTTTCATGGGCTGCCTGCCGCAATGTATGGGCAGAGCACCCCAACCGTGCGAGCTCAAAGAAGATTTTTCCTTGTCGAAATTTTGACACCCTCCTAAGGAATGCTGCATCTGAATGAGGTAGCTAAACTTGAGTCTTAGGAGGGACTTATGCTTCAGGCTCCTATCTTGCCGCGTGTTGAGGGCGAAACGGTTATTGTCGACGAATTGTTGAGCGGAGATAGAGGATACGCCAAGGGACCGGAGCGCGCGCTACTGTCTGCGGTCCTTTTTGATGGGGTACAGGCCTATATGAGTCATGCGTTTGCGGGTTCCTCCCGTAAAAGGTCGAAATATCGCGAGGCCTATCACTGGGTGCATTCGAATAATGATGAGTATGTTTTTAGTTTCGATAACTGCTGCGATGCGCTGGGGGTGAATCCAGAGGCGTTGCGGTACGGTCTGATGAATGCCTGCACCTCTCTTGCAGGTCACTGGAAGCGCAGTCGGCGAAAGTTTTAAGCGGCCTCTCTATCGGTCCTATTCGCGTCATGCTACCAGTACGAGCATGACGGATGCGGTATCGCAACACACCATAATGTTCCGAGGTACCTCGGGGCAGTCGTCGATGGGCCGGGTGAACATAAAGGCACTTAGCATCAGGGCCCGTTCTTGGCGTGCTATTGTACGTGGTGCTGCCGGAGTGATCGTCACGACCTTTCTGGCTCTCATTCCCGCGCTGCATTTTGTTCTCGTCCCCATAGGGCTTGTGTTGACAGCGCTCATGGTACTCTCTGCTTTCCGCAGTCGAACACACCTACTAGGGGGGAGCGGCCCATGCCCCTATTGTAACCACACGATTACAATCTTCCCGCGGCGAGCCACGTTTCCCTTCCACGATGTGTGCGAGCAGTGTCGGAGGCAGGTAACTGTGGAGAGCAGCGTTTAGAGCTTTCATCCTAATCGCTCACCTTTGGTCTATCCCCCGTGCCGTAGCATAGGGTTCCCTCCATCAGGAGCATTCGTCCGAGCTTTGCGCTTTCTCGGCATCGACGATCTCAGCGGGGATTTGAGCAATTGTTTGAGAGGGGATGCGATAGCGTTCTTGGAGCCAGCCGCCTAGATCGAGCACTTTGCAGCGTTGGCAACAGAAAGGGAAAAAATCTGAGGACTCGAAGGGCTTTCTACACGAAGGGCAGCGGCACACAGCTTTCGCTGGGTGGCTCGAAGAACTACCCGCACGATTGTCTTGGCTTTTCTTCACTACGCGGCTTTCACCTTAACCGACATCACGCCAGTGGTATCCTGGGCGAGAATTTGCAGCTGTTGAAATACTGCATCACGTTGCAAGTATTTCTGGTCTTCCGAGTTGCCCGGCACGATGTACAGTACATCCTCTTCAAAGTGATACGACTGCACCCGTTTCAAATAGTCAAGCAACCCAAGCTGCAATTTTTCGTCGAGTGCCGTGAGAAATTTCTCCCAGCGCTCGGGGTTATTGCCGCGGGCAGTTGAAGGAAACATAGTACGCTCCTTACAGCAAACCTCCGCTCATGGTGAGTGAAGACGGGCCATCAGCTCACCAGGGCGCCGTACCGAGTTCAATACGACTCAACAAAATCAAGTAGTTAAGTCGTCGGAGAGTAGGAAATACCTAACCGCCGCAACCTTCGAACTCGAAGGTTGAAAAAACCTAGACATATTCAATTCTTACGTGAAAAGAAGTTGCGCCCTTCTCTCTTAATTATATCAATCGGGAGATTTCAGCGAAAGCATGAAAACTTTTCCGATATTTGACATGCGCGTTCTGAGGCAACGACAAATAATCAATGGTTCTGCCTGAATATGGGTCCCGGGGTGTTCGTTTCTTGGGTGCAATCCGCTACCCTCTACGATGAGCGGCTATAAATTATCCTCGCAGTGCAGCCTTCACGAAGGGTGCAAAAGGGTACAAGGTGGGCGTGCGTACATTTCTTTACTTGTTGCTGATCTTGATTGTCGGGGGGTGCGATCGTTCTAGCGAGGTGCGCGCCGTGCGAGTTGAACGCCGCACTGTCGAATCAACTGTGTCGAGTGTTACCTCGGGCGAGGTACGCGCCGAGAAGGTGGCCGAACTCGCTTTCGGTGCGGTAGGCCGAGTGCAGCGACTAGCGGTGGATCTGGGGGACCATGTCACAAAGGGGCAGATACTAGCTGAGCTCGAGAACGCCGATCTCTTAGCAAGATATAGACTCGAGTCGCTCGAACTTGAGCGCAAGCGCAAGTTAAAGACCCACAACCTAATCTCGCAGTCTGAGGTGGATCTCGCGCAAAGTCTGACTGATGTTGCGCGAGGGGCCTATGAGAAGACGCTCATAGTCGCACCGTTCGATGGCATGATTGCCGAGCTGAATCTGGAAGAAGGACAGCTTTCTCAGATTACGGCAGTCCTCCCCAAAGCGCTTATCCGTATAATCGATAGAGATCCCAGATATGTTAGAGCTGAAATTGACGAGGTTGATCTACCGGCGGTACAGGTGGGACAGCATGCCCGTATTCAAATTTTAGCGATTAGGAAGGAGCCCTTTAAGGGCACTCTACGCAAGGTCGTGCCATATGTAAGTTCGCTCAGGGAGCAGGATCGCACCACCGAGATCGAGCTGGAGGTCGAAAGCGAAGATATGCTTTTGCCGGTGGGGGCCTCTGCAGATGTGGAGATTGTGACGGCGCGTGCCGAGGGGGTGCTTGCTCTGCCGTCAAGGGTTGTACTGGGAAAAACTGATGCGCGCTACGTGTATCTCCTCCACGCTGGTGCAGCGCAAAAACGCCAGGTCAAGGTGGGGCTATATAATTTCGACCTCACCGAAATTCGTGAAGGGTTGGCAGAGGGAGAGCAGATTATCGTACCGACGGATAGTGTGGAGTTAGCCGATGGAGTCAAGGTCCATATTGCAAAGTGAGCGCGCCGCATGGCCTTAATCCAGACAAGCAAGCTCGTGAAAATATTCAGACGGGGATCTGAGGAGATACGCGCGCTCGATGAGATTAGTTTATCGGTCGCGGCGGGAGAATTTCTTGCAATTACTGGGGCCTCGGGAAGCGGCAAGTCAACACTCCTCTACATCTTGGGGCTGCTTGACCGTCCCACTTCCGGTCAGTACGAACTCGATGCACGACCCACCGAGAGTCTATCGGATAATGAGTGCGCCCAGCTGCGTAATCGCTATCTTGGGTTCATTTTCCAGACTTTCCACCTGATGCCGCGCTCGGACGCATTGCATAATGTAATGATGCCGTTGGTATACGCGGTGAGCTATGGTGCTTCCACTTCATCTGAGGATCGTCGCCGGGCCGCAATGGCGGCTCTGGAGCGGGTGGGGCTTTCCGACCGCATGCGCCATCTGCCAAATCAGCTTTCGGGCGGGCAGCGCCAACGTGTTGCGATAGCACGAGCCTTGGTGAATCAGCCGCGCATTCTCTTTGCGGACGAGCCCACGGGGAACCTCGATTCGAGGAATGGTGCGGAGATCTTAGGGTTGTTTGAAACGTTAAATGGGCAGGGGGTGACCATCCTGATGGTCACGCATGATCGAGATATCGCGGGGCGTGCCCGGCGCCGGATACACATGAGGGACGGAAAGATTGAGTCTGATTATGCCACTAAGTGAGGTATTTCGACTGGCCATCGATGCCCTATGGGGGCAGAAGTTTCGTTCAGGACTCACGATGCTGGGCATGGTTATCGGTGTTCTGGCCGTGGTTCTGCTCGTCTCGATCGGTCAAGGGGCCAAGAATTACGTGCTCTCGGAGTTCGAGGGCATGGGCACGAACCTTATAATTGTACAGCCGGGGAAAACAGATAAGAAGGGCACGATGCACGCGCCGATCGGGGCTGCCCAGCGCCGCATGACCGAGTTGGATGTCGTGGCGCTCGAGAAGCGTGCCTTCAATATCGAAGCGGTGACGGGGATTGTCATGGGCACCGCGAGCGCCCGTTATGAAGAGGCCATCAGCAACATCACCGTCTTTGGCGCTAATGAGCAGTTTCCGCACATCATTAATATTGGAGTCGGCCTGGGCGATTTCTTCTCACGGGAGGAGGATCAGTTGGGGCGCCGTGTCGTGGTACTAGGCGCAAATGTTGCCAAGAACTTGTTTGGCGAGTTGGGAGGGATCGGCCGGACGGTAAAAATAAATCAAAGCGCATTCCGTGTGGTTGGAATCATGACGCCTCGCGGTAACAAGTTGGGATTCAATCTTGATGATATCGCGCTGATTCCCACCCGAGCAGCACTGCGACTTTTTAACGATGACAAGCTGTTTGGAATCCGGTTGAAAGCCTCTTCGCGAGCTGGAGTGGAGGATGCGGTACAGGAGGTCACTGACATTCTAAAGGATCGGCGGGATGGAGAGGAAGACTTCACCGTCGTGACGCAGCTTGCCATGATGGAGAGCATGGGGACGATTCTCAATATGCTGACCTACGTGCTGGCCGGAATCGCTGCGGTCTCCATGCTCGTTGGTGGTATCGGTATCATGAACATAATGCTGGTGAGCGTGTCGGAGCGGATCCCGGAGATTGGCATTCGCAGAGCGGTGGGTGCAAGGCGACGAGACGTGATGGTGCAATTCCTGGCGGAGGCAGTCATGTTGTCGGTAATAAGTGGGACACTCGGGGTTGCCATCGCGCTCTCCATTACCCATGCCGGTCACTTTTTCTATCCGAGCTTTGATATGCGAGCCCCTTGGTGGATTGTACCACCGGCGTTCTTACTCTCCGTGGTGGTAGGGGTGGTCTTTGGAGTGATCCCGGCGCGTAGGGCATCCCACATCCAGACTCTCGATGCGCTGCGGTATGAATAGTTCGCGGTGAACTTGTGTATGCAACAGATAATAAAAAAGGCCCTCGATGGGGCCTTTTTAATCGCAGCGCTTTCCCGCCGTTACAGCACTGCTTCTTCGGCTATCAACGCGCTTCCACTGCTTTCAACTAACTGCACAATGGCCGTACGCAGGCTCGCCATGTCAAGATCAAGCGCTTCGCAAATAAACTTGAAGGTGAGGGGAGCATCCGTCGGTTCGTCGTCCAGCAGCCAGAAACGAGCACTCTCTCGCACCTCTCCGTCTCCACCAAGGAGATCCGTTACCGCGCGCTGCAGGACCGCGGCTAAAAGGCGTTTCTCGGGGATAAATGCACCGTGAACAGGGACCTCAGAGTTTGACCATGGTTTCATGCGGCTCGCTCCTCCTTAGGGTTCAAATGTAAATCTGACAATCTCGCTCCCCGTTCCGAGAGAAGACACTCCCCGTTTGTTGTCCTGTCATTTTCGACACAACAACACAGTAAATCTGAACGCAGGGTTGATTCGCTGGTGAAAAGGATTACGGCTGACGACCTATACGTTGCCTTCGCGAAGCTATCGAACCGTTACCGTTGGAGGGGGCACCACCACGCGTTTCCGGCTCGCTCCGACACCACTACCGGCATCGCAATTTGAGCAATCCTTACGACTTCGAACGAGTAGAAATCTACCGAACGACTATTCGGCAGTCAACAAAAAAATAACAATCGACACCAAGTTCCTCCCAACACTATTGGTTAGGAAAAACGAGGTTATGCAACACTAGCAAGGTGCCCTAAAATCGAGCGCGCCGCAAGCAGCTATCGGCAACTTTTCATCCAGAAACAATCTCATGATTTCAATATGTTACTGGAAATGAGCTCCCGTAGGCTAACCGGTTCTGTTCGTAGAAGCAGGGTGGTGACATCCTCCTTGACCTTCGCTGACCGGTCTTGAATGTCTGCCGCCATGATTTTAAAGCTGCCTTCGGCGCTTGATTCCAGCTCATACATCTCCCGTTCTTCCTGCTCGACTTTCGACGAAGCGCTCCGAATCGACTCAAGACCATCACGAAAGGCCAGTGTCGCAGCATTGCCCTTCATCCACACCTTTCCGCCGAGCTGTGTCAGTGCTGCTTTGAATTCAGCCTGATCCTTTATTCCATCGGGCAATCCTTGCAGTTTGGGAAGTCCCGCGAGTACTCCTGACAGGTAAAAATTCCGGTTGGCTTCGTCTATGTAGGGAGAAGGCGCAAGCCCCACTAATTGGCCGAACTCTGTGACCAGAATATCGTACTGGCTGCGCAGGCGCTTTTTTATTTCGGCATGCTGTCTCAGACGAGCTTCCAATGAGTTGCGTTTCTGTATAACGGCGCCAAGTTCAGAGAGTCCGTGCTGAATGTCGGCGATTGCAGATCGATCATGGATGCCGAGACCCTCCCACGGCAGTTCGTCTGCCGTTTCGAGGGCCCGCTCCGGTTGCTGTTCGGCGAGCAGCCTCAATAGTGAGTACAGGAGTGCGACCGCCGTTGCTCGACCGCTTGAGAAGTTGAGCAGCCAACCGGCGGCAGGTTCTTGATGTGCAAGGGCAAGATAGGAGGAGGCCTTAGCGAGATCTCCCGAATGTATGGCTCGTCGGAAGTGATCAGTGCTCACTCCCCGCCGATATTCAAGCAGGGCAATGTAGACAATGAACGCAATCGTACACAGCAGTAGCGCCCGGAGCAGCGCAGATAGATAGGCCAGGGGACTGATGTGAGCTGTTGATGACATTGTGTCATCATGAATCGACTGTCAGCATCTGTCCATTCCCGACCTGTGGCAGATGACCGTGGCGGGGCGATATCTAAGCAACAAGTTCAAGCCGATTGCGTCCAGGCAGGACCTCCACTTCGACCTCTTGGGTCAGGCCATCTGTGCTCGTTGGCTCTTCAATCGGTTCTTCAAGCCCTAGAATGCGACGCTCGAATTCTTGCAGCTGTTTTTCAATCTGTGACATGGTCTCGTCGACGGACTCTCTGACGCCATCGACCTCAAAGGCACCTAGGGCTTCCAGGATACCGGAGGCATCCTCATATCCCTGCTTCACACCTTCTCGCACAGCGCTCATGAACTGCGCCAGAACCTCCTGTTCGGAGAGGTTTTGACGCTCCGCTCTGTACTGCGGATACAGAGAGGTAATGGCACGCACCACCCATGATGCGGTTTTCTCAGGCGTAAGTCCTTCCTGCGAGGGGAGGGCTTCTTGAAAGGGAATACCCGCTTCTTCTCTTTTCTTAATTATTGCATCAATGTGTCCGTTGATGCGGGCAAGAATTTCTTCGGCCGTTAGCCCAAGGGCGAGTGCGCCTTTGTTGATGCTCACCTCTGTGGCATCTTCCGATGGCTTTTTGAGAACGCTTGCTTGCAGGACGGCCAGGTCAGCTTGCTGAGACGCAGCGGCGGCATTTGGACGATCGCCGGATAGTTGAACTTGTGTGAGACGCTCCATGTTTCACTCCTTCGAATCGCATATGGAGGGATGAACTCTCTACTTTCCCGTTCACACTTCCTGGCTTACCTTAAGGGGTAAGCGGTTTGCGATTCACCATGCATCCTTGCACGTATATAGCTATCGACCTGTCCGGTCGGATCTTGAGCGGAATCATCTGAGGTATGATATTTGTTGAATGGTTTGAAGAGGTTATCCATGGACACCGTCCAGCTGCCATCGCTGGGGCGTGGGGCTGACAGCCCGTCCATACGCGCTATGGCACTGACTCGTATTGATTGCTTTTTCTGGAACGGCCCGCAGGCACATGAGGGGCGCTACATTGCGCTCAACCCGCGCCATTCACCCGGCTGCCTCATTGTGGCCGGCTCGGAGGCGGGGCGTGAAAGCATTGGGGGGCAGGTGGCTTCAAAAATGGCATTGGAGCAGTTCGCCGCTGGGGCTCTGACCTACTTCCAGGAATGTCCGTCGCCAACCCCCGGACGGGAGCCAAGCCTTGAGGCGCTAGAGCGTGCATTTAAGGAGGCCAATTCCTCTGTATACGAGTTTGGTCACAAACTGGCAGCGGGAGGACGGCTTGCTGCGTCCCTATTCGGCTTAGTGATTGATTCTCGACTGGCTGCTGCGGGGAGAGTTGGGGATGGCGGAGCGTACCTTGGCAGGGGCGGGGAGCTGTTTCCCTTTTTTGATACGGCGGGTGGAGGAGGTGAGGACACAGATCGATTCGACCGTGGCGTGGGCTTGAGCTCTGTGGTGACTGTTGAACTTGCCTCGGTAGCGCTGCAGCCCGACGACTCCATATTTATTTTCTCTCGGACTTTGCAGAGTCGTGACGAGCATGCATTGCTTGACCTGATTCGGCTAGGTGCGCCGGAGTCATTTAAGGATTATACGGAATTTATGCAGAATCTTTGTGACGATTCCGATGACATTGTCTATGCCAGTCTGTGTCGAATAGGTCCGGAAACGGTATATCTCGATCGCGGATTGCGCGCCGTCTAAGTTCACTACTTGTAGTTTAGGAAGGTACACCCAATGCCCTCTTTTGATATTGTTTCTAAGGCTGACGCACAGGAAGTGAAGAATGCGGTGGATCAGGTCAATCGAGAGATAGGCACCCGCTATGACTTCAGAGGAACAAAAACGAGCATCGATATATCCGTAGCCGCGACGGGTAGTAAAATAATGCTTTTAACCGATGACAAGATGAGGTTGGAAGCACTGCAGGAGATCTTGCGGCAGAAATTGGCTAAGCGCGGCGTGAGTCTCAAATTGGTGAAATTCCATGATCCGGTTCCGGCCGGCGGTGATATGCTGCGGCAGGAAGTTGACATCAAGAATGGGCTCGAGGATGACGAACTCAAGCGTGTTACTAAGGAGATCAAGAACACGAAGCTTAAGGTGACTGCCCAGATACAAGGGGATGAGGTCAGGGTCAGCGGGAAGAAGAGAGATGATCTACAAAGCGCCATTCAGCATCTGCGGCAACAATTGCCTCAAATGGAGCTGCAATTCGTCAATTTTAGAGAGTAACGGTTAAGCCCCTGCGGCATGGGGTGTTCATTTCATAGAGGATTGTATGGATACAGCAGACTTGAGCATAGTTGAGCGGGTGATTAAGGGGCTTCCTGAGAAGCTTGCCCATGCGCGTACCATGTTAGGCCGCCCCCTCACGTATGCTGAAAAAATTCTTTTCAGCCACATTGCCAAATGGCCCGCCGATGGACTGAGCAGGGGAAAGAGTTTCCTCCACTTCTACCCCGATCGCGTGGCGATGCAGGATGCCACCGCTCAGATGGCGATCTTGCAGTTCATGGTAACAGCGAGGGATTCGGTTGCTGTGCCCACAACAATTCACTGTGACCATTTGATTCGAGCGCAGGTTGGAGCGGAGAAGGATCTCTTGCGAGCCATGGATGAAAACCATGAGGTGTATGAGTTCCTCAGATCTGCAGCGGCTCGGTATGGCATGGGGTTCTGGAAGCCGGGATCGGGCATCATCCATCAGGTAGTGCTTGAACAGTACGCTTTTCCTGGCGGCATGATGATCGGCACCGATTCGCATACCCCCAACGCCGGTGGGCTCGGGATGATCGCCGTGGGGGTTGGCGGATCTGATGCCGTCGATGTAATGGCCGCCCAGGCCTGGGGTCTCATGTATCCTAAGCTCGTGGGGGTAAAGCTCACCGGACGTTTGAGCGGTTGGGCATCGCCTAAGGATGTGATCCTTAAGGTGGCTGGAATGCTGACGGTACAGGGAGGTACCGGAAAGATCGTTGAATATTTCGGCGAGGGCACCGAGTCCATAAGCTGCACTGGTAAGGCCACTATCACTAACATGGGTGCCGAGCTGGGCGCGACGACCTCCCTTTTCCCGTATGACAAACGCATGGCAGCCTACCTGCGCCAGACAGAGCGCGCGCCAGTAGCGGATCTTGCGGATAAGTACGCGGAGCATTTACGAGCTGATAAGGAAGTGGCGTTGGATCCTTCTCGTTATTATGACGAGCTGATTGAGATCGATCTTTCGTCGCTCAGACCGCAATGGGTCGGTCCGCACACGCCTGATCTGCTGAGAGAAGTAGCGGCGATGAAGGAGGTGGTTCCCGCTGAAGGAATCCCCGATGATATTCGCTACGCCCTCATCGGCAGCTGCACAAATTCGTCTTACGAGGACATTAGCCGTGCCGCGCACATCGCGGCTCAGGCCAAGGAGAGGGGGCTCAAAACAAAAATTCCGCTCCTAGTGACCCCGGGTTCCGACCAGGTATTCCGCACGATCGAACGAGATGGCTACATGAAGACGCTGATGGAGGTGGGCGCAACGGTGCTTGCGAACGCATGCGGCCCCTGTATCGGACAATGGTCGAGAAGTGACATCAAGCCTAATGAGCGCAACACCATCATTACCTCGTACAATCGCAACTTCAAGAAGCGCAACGACGGAAATGCGGAAACTTTGGCTTTTATCGGATCGCCCGAGATCGTAACGGCCATGGCTTTTTCGGGGAAGATGTCGTTCGATCCGACGAAGGATCCGTTGACGGATAAAGATGGCAAGCAGTTCGTATTTACAGAACCGAAGGGAGACGAGCTTCCGGCAAAGGGGTTTGTATTCAGCAAAGCAGGATTCGAGCCTCCCAAGGAGCTGTCGCAGCGGCGTGTGGTGTCGGTAGCTATTGCACCGGAAAGTGACCGCCTGGCGGTGCTGGAGCCATTTGCGGCCTGGGATGGAAAGAACTTTGAGGATCTCATTGTGCTACTGAAAGCCAAGGGTAAGTGCACCACCGATCACATTAGCCAAGCGGGACCCTGGCTCAAGTACCGCGGACATCTCGCCAAGATTTCGGACAACATGTTTCTTGGGGCCACGAATGCGTTCACCGAGGAGGTCGGCAAAGGAACGAATGTGCTGAGCGGGGAGAAGGGGATTCCATTCCCGGAGATCGCCAAGAGTTATAAGAAAGCGGGTAGAAGCTGGATTGTGATTGGGGATGAGAACTATGGCGAGGGGTCATCGCGAGAGCATGCCGCTATGTCGCCGCGTTTCTTGGGATGCAAGGTGGTACTTGTGAAGAGCTTTGCGCGAATCCATGAAACCAATCTCAAGGCCCAGGGTATTTTGCCGCTCACCTTTGCCGATCCATCCTCTTATGATCAGATTGAGGCACAGGATCGTATTGATATTTTGGGGCTTACGGAATTGAAGCCCGGCTCGCCCATCACGGTGCAGGTGCGAGGTGCGGCAGGTACGCGCACATTTGCCGCCAAGCATACGCTGACGGCCGAGCAGATAGCCTATTTCAGGGCTGGATCTGCGCTCAACACGCTGCGTCCTGATGCGGCTAAGAAGTAAAGACTCGTTCCATGACGGTGATGCGGGAGAAGGCAGGCAGCCTTGTAAACCATGTAGTGCATGTGATGCGTGGAGTACTTGCGCCGTCGACAGTCGGGGTGCGTGTGCTTGCGCTGTCGGATTCAGATGAGATTATCCTAGTGCGGCATCATTTGTACCCGGGCTGGCATCTGCCAGGAGGTGGGATTGATCGGGGAGAGACGGCGGTTGAGGCTGCCTTGCGTGAGTTGATGGAGGAGAGTGGAGCGGAGACGAGCGCGGATGCGCTGCGTTTGTTCGGGGTATATGCGAACCCGAAACTCTTTGTGAACGATCATGTGATTGTGTATGCGACCAGAGAGTTCAGGACGACTCGATCCTCCCGACTCGATTCAGAGATCGCCGAAAGAGGGATCTTCCCCGTGCATGCCCTGCCTCAAGGGACCTCTGCCGCTACACTGCGCCGTCTGCATGAGTTTCAAGGCCTCCTTAAACCCACCGGCCGCTGGTGATAGTGCGGCTGCTGCGCGGACGGAAGAGGCCTCCGAATGAGAGTATGAGATTTGTGTTTGGATCAGGTAAGTTTATCGAAGGAATGTTCACTAGGGGTCGCAGCGTGCAGTAAACTCCGGAAGTGTTAACTATCATGTTGTGACATGATGTCGACCTTCCAGATGAGATCAAGTAGAAGCGCAGATTCTGCGAGTTCCTCGCCCATACCCCTTGCAGGGCATGAGAGCGAGCTGCCCTCAGCGAGTCGGATAAACCTGCACCCGTTTTCGGCATCGTATCTTCTGAGCCATCTTGAGCAGCGCGTGCTGCCGGAGATAGCAAACCTCGCCAGCTTTCTTCATCACGCTCAGTTGCAGGATGCTCCTTCGTGGGCGACCTCCGAAAAGGAGTGGTCTGATGAGGTCATACAGATGCACGACTCTCTTGCAGCGGTGAATGCCGGCTGCATTGCCTGCCGGAGTCTGGTTCACTCTGTGGTAACTGATGTAATGGTTCGACCCCCTAGTAATGACGCCCAGAAGTCAACGCGGAACAGAGATGCCGCATCAGGATACTCGGAAGATCAGGGAACGCTTACTGCAATACCCGGCTCGCTAAATGACTTGACGCGGCAACAGTACAACCAGCTTCTGAATTACCTGACTACCCTACCGGAGCTTGTAGAGACGATCATTAGACGAGTTAAACTTGACTATGCGCGAGGAGCAGTAACCGCGCGTGAGCTCACCACACGCGGCGAGAGGATTGCCTCTCAACTCGAGGATACAATTGAAGTCCTGAATCGTGCACTGATACGTCGAGCGCTTCACTGGGAAGTTAGTAAGGAACCCCAGAATGTGCAGGGGCAATCGAAGGGGAAGAGAAGGCGCCTCCTCAGCGAAACGAAGGCAGAGGAAGGCGTAGCAGCTCCAAAGCATGATCCCATTCCCTCGCCAGTTGGGCCTCGGAATATAGTGCCGACGGAGCGGCCCAAGGAGACCCTTCTCGCGACTTCTTCATTCCCGAAACGACAAGCTACCCGACAAAGCAACGAGCCTCAAACCAGGATGGGTAAGGCCGCTGTGCGGTCTGATGTGGGGCGTCCTGCCCTCAACGGAAAGCAGTTAAGAGCTCTCTCAACAGGCGAAGTTGCTCGACCCCCTGCAGCATTCCGACCGGCCAGACGCATTGCTATATCTCCGGAGAACCAAGCCGATACCCGGCCTGCCGCTATCCCCAAAGAGGTCAAGGCGCCGGTACTTTCTCCGTCTGAATGGGCGCGGCTCTTTGCGGTCAAAGAACCTTGGTGTGAGCTTAGACGAGCTGTTACCATGGACGGTTCAAAGGGGGACGAACTAGCCCCTGCGGACATGCGAACTCGACTGCGTGAAGTCGGTCAGCAACTGCAAAAGCTAAAGGCGGGAAGTATAGCTGATGTGAACCGTCTCACGGTGATCTGTGCATCAGTGGAGATCCTCTGCGCTCAATTGACGGTGAAGGGGATTAGTAACCAAGATCTCTCCAAGCTCGGAGAGCTGCTGGTAGCAACTGAATCGATAGTGTTGCCCGGCCGCTCGACAGTGCTTGTTTCTCACGGCGAGCGCCCACCTGAGCGATGAGCGTGGCTGCCCATGTTTCGGCAAGGGTGGGAACGAGTCTCCTTCGTTGCCTTTCCCCGGGAGTTTGTATGTTTTGTTGTTTCGATCCGGATTCCTACCGGGTTTATCAACAGATATTGCCCAAGTACATGACGTGCGCTGATTGTTGAGGCAACTGCCAGATGCTCCTTGAAAGCCGGCGACCTCTTTCCTACACTGCCCATACCCTTTTTGTTACCGCGGAGCCCCATGGCAGTTGATGTGCGAACCATTGAGCAGCCCCCCTTGCAAACAGTCGACAGTCAATATCTGGCCCTGGTAAGGGACATTCTCGCCCAAGGAGAGCCACCCGATGGCGGCTTCCGTAATGATCGTACCGGAGTGGGTACTCTCTCGGTCTTCGGTCGCCAACTGCGTTTTGATCTGCGGCAGGGATTTCCGTTGCTCACTACCAAGAAGCTGCACGTGCGCTCGATCATTCACGAGCTGCTTTGGTTTCTGCGTGGAGAAACGAATGTGCGGCCGCTCCAGGAACAGAAGGTCAGTATATGGGATGAATGGGCCGATGCGGACGGGGAACTTGGTCCCGTATATGGGAAGCAATGGCGCAAATGGCAGTGTGCTGACGGCACAGCGGTGGATCAGATTTCGAATCTAGTCCGGCAGATCCGCACCTCGCCGACCAGTCGTAGGTTACTGGTGATCTCATTTAATCCCGGAGATCTGCCCAAAGTGGCACCGCCGGCCTGCCATACGCTCTTTCAGGTGTATGTGTCCGGTCGCCGCATGAGTCTTCAGCTGTACCAACGCTCGGCTGATTTGATGTTGGGAGTACCCTTTAATATCGCCAGTTACTCGCTGCTTTTGATGATGTTGGCTCAGGTCACTGGGTACGAACCGTTCGAGTTCGTGCACACCTTTGGCGATGTGCATATTTACTCCAATCACATTGAAGGTGCTCGTGAACAGTTGACGCGAGAGGCGCGCCCGCTTCCCACTATGCGTTTGAATCCGCAGGTGCAGGACCTTTTCGCATTTCGCTTCGAAGATTTTGCACTGGAGAACTACAACCCGCATCCCCACATCAAGTTCGATATTGCAGTATAGGTAGGCATGGGCTCCGGAAAAATAATAGCAATAGCAGCGATGGATGAGAGCCGGGTAATCGGGATCGATAATCGTATTCCTTGGCACCTACCGGAGGATCTGAAGCGATTCTCTGCTCTGACCACCGGACACGTAGTGCTGATGGGTCGGAAAACGTTTGACTCCCTGCCTGCAAAATGGAAGCCATTGCCCAATCGTCGCAATGTGGTGTTGACCCGCCAGAGCGCTGCAACGTTTCCAGCGGGAGTTGAGGTGTGGCATGAGCTTGACTCGCACCTTGCCGGTCCGGCGGGAGGTGTGCCGCTTAAGGCGGGTGAAAACCTATGGGTCATAGGCGGCGAAGAGATATATTTGATGACACTGCCATATTGGGATGAGGTATATTTGACTCTGGTGCCGGGCACCCATCAGGGCGACGCCTTTTTTCCGCGATTCGAGGATCACTTTGAGCTCTTAACCTCGGAACGAGGACAAGATTGTTCCTTTCTCCATTATGTGAGAAAAGAGGTTAACTAAAGGCCTGCCTCGCGGAAGGTTCATCACCGACTCCGCAGCCTCAAATCACTACGCGTCCTTAGCTCAGCTGGATAGAGCATCTGACTTCGGATCAGAGGGTCGGGGGTTCGAATCCTCCAGGGCGCGTTTTTCTGACCGCTTACAGTTATTATATTGATTGCAAGAGTACCTGCGAGAAGAGGTGCAGCATGTGCGGAATCGTTGGTTACGTAGGTCCTAAGAATGCGCTTGACGTGATAATTGGCGGGCTCGAACGGCTTGAATACCGGGGATATGATTCGGCCGGTGTGGCTGTAATTGCCGATGGTCAGATTCGAGTGACAAGGGCAGTCGGAAAGCTTGAGAACCTCAAGAAATCGCTGGAAGACGCCGCAGTTCCCGCTGTCCCCCATCTTGGAATCGGCCACACTCGCTGGGCGACGCACGGGAAACCTTCAGAGACAAATGCTCACCCGCACTCGGCCGGCAAAGTGAGCCTCATTCACAACGGCATAATTGAGAACTATATGACCCTTCGTGCGGACCTTGAGCGCGAGGGGTGTATCTTCCGCTCGGACACGGACACGGAGATCGCTGCGCACCTCTGTAATCGCTACATATCCAAGGGGCTGGACCTGTTCAATGCGATGAAGGCGATGTGCGCCGAGATCAAGGGAAGCTATGCTTTCTTGGTCATCGATGAGCGGTATCCGGATCGAATTGTTGCGGCAAAGAACTCGTCGCCGATCGTTCTAGGCATCGGTGCCGGGGAGATGTGGGTGGCAAGCGACATTCCCGCTATTTTAGGTTCGACCCGTCAGGTCGTCATCCTGGAGGATGGAGATATTACAGAAGTACGCGCCAACACCTTTCGCATCGAACATGACGGGAAAGAGGTTGAACGCACACCGATGACCATTACATGGGATCCGGTAACGGCGCAGAAGGGTGGATTCAAGCATTTCATGCTTAAGGAGATTCATGATCAGCCGCAAGTGGTAACTGACTGTGTGCGAGGGCGATTAAGGCAAGACGTTGGCTCGGTGGAATTGCCGGAACTGCCCCCCACATTGCTTAAGGAGGTTCAGCGGGTGCTGTTTTTAGGGTGCGGGACCGCCTGGCATGCAGCGCTCTTGGGGAAGTTTTATCTTGAATCGTTAGCCAGGATTCCATGCGAGGTTGATTATGCCTCCGAATTTCGATACCGCGAACCCGTCCTCGATGCACGCACCCTTGTAGTCGCAATCTCGCAATCAGGGGAAACGGCCGACACTTTGGGAGCGGTTGATGTGGCGGTAAAGCATGCGCGCACTCTCGCTATCTGTAACGTGCTGGGCTCTTCACTCTCTAGGAAGGTTGAGAGCACCGTGTTCACCCATGCAGGTCCCGAGATTAGTGTCGCATCTACGAAGGCCTTCACCACCCAGGTCCTGGCCTCATATTTGTTAGCCCTCGTGAGCGCTGAACAGCGCTCAATGATCAATAAGGCAAAGCTGGCCGAGCACACCCATGCGATTGCTCTGCTGCCAATGGCGATGCAGGCAGCGGTGGCCACGGAGAGCAGCGTGCGAGAAGTTGCCAGACGTTTTCAGACGGCACGTGACTTTCTCTTCCTTGGACGGGGGCTTTGTTATCCCGTGGCATTGGAGGGCGCGTTAAAGCTGAAAGAGATTTCCTATATTCATGCCGAAGGCTATCCGGCCGGCGAGATGAAACATGGACCGATTGCCTTGATCGACGACAAGATGCCGGTGGTCATGGTCGTGCAGCGATCCCCGCACCTGCGTGATAAGGCAATGTCGAACCTGCGCGAGGTGCACTCGCGAGATGCGCAGGTAATCGCCGTCACTGATACGGAAGGGGACAAAGAACTGAGGCGCTATGCAGCCGAGGTTATCGAGGTGCCGTTTGTATCGGACCTTTTAAGCCCGCTTATACTCACGGTGCCGTTGCAGCTCTTGGCCTATTATGTCGCGGTCCTCAATGGCACTGATGTTGATCTGCCAAGAAACCTGGCCAAAAGCGTGACCGTTGAATAGGGGCCACACCCTTGCTCCCTGCGCCAACTATCTGAAATTGCCTGCCAATCGGCGCGCAACTTTAAGTTTGTTAAAATTCCGAATAAAATTCACGTGTTAGCCGAGATTTTGGGTTGACTGGGCGTGGACGCTCCACTAGTGTTATTAAGTGGGGCGAAGTGGGAATAAGTGGGTTTTGCTGAAAAGTCCCGTCATTTTGATAGGTTAACACACTAGCATGAGTACGGACGACGAAGATCTCGCGATGGCGGATGTGCCTGGTGACTCCCCACCTGAGCCGGAGAGTAGCTCATTCCGCGGTAATTTTACCCATGCCGTTGATGCGAAGGGTCGCGTGAGTCTGCCCAGTGAATTCCGTCGTGTGCTTGAGAAGGGCGGTGATCGCAGCGTAGTGCTGACAAACTACATCTCTGAAGGGGCTCGTTGCTTGGAAGGATTTGGCTTGCAGGCGTGGCTTTCCTTCGAAGCGAAATTGCGAGCGAAGAGTCGATTCAGCCCGAAATTGCAACGGCTTGAGAACTTCTACCTTAGTCGGGCTGCCGAATGCCCCGTCGATTCAGCGGGTCGGATCCTGGTTCCTGCCTACCTCCGCAGCTACGCTGGCATAGAGAAGGAGGTAACGTTCACCTCGTCCATCCACGGATTTCGAGCCTGGGATAAGCGGATTTGGCAGGTAATTTTTAGTGCAGCGGAACAAGCCCTCATGAAGAATCCGGAGATTTTCAGCGATGTCGATATCTGACGATACCCGGCATGTTCCAGTCATGAAGGAGGAGGTTTTGGACCTGCTGCGTGCGGCACAGGGAGGTACTTTTCTTGACTGTACCTTCGGGGGCGGTGGCCATACCCTGGCCCTGCTCGAGGCGCATCAACACAATCGTATCGTGGCCGTGGATCGTGATCCTCAAGCAATTTCCCGTGGTCAGAAGAGGTTTGCAGCGCAGCCCCGACTGCGCTTGCTTGCCGGGGCCTTCAGCGATCTCCCACGATTGGTTCCGGATGAACGTTTTGATGGGGTGCTCGCCGATCTAGGAATGTCCACGGACCAGCTGTGGGCAGGAAGGGGATTCTCCTTTAACGATACTGATGCGCTTGATATGCGCATGAACCCGCAGGCAGGGGTGAGTGCTGCCGATCTGTTGAACACGCTTACCCAGTCGGAGATAGCCCGTATCTTGAAAGAAGGAGGCGTAGGAAAGGACGCCGCACCTGTGGCGCGAGCGATCGTGAAGGCGCGGCCCATTACCTCTGCTGCACAATTGGCCGAGCTCGTTAGAACGACCCTTACCGCTCAGGCGCATTCTGAGACGCATCCGGCAACGGTAGTCTTTCAGGCCCTGCGCATGGCGGTCAACGACGAGCGAGGTCAGCTGCAGGCGCTCCTGGCGCACATGCCGGCGCTGGTGCGAACGGGAGGACGGTTTGCCGCGATATGTTTCCATTCGGAAGAGGACAAACTAGTGACTCGATCGATGCGGCACTGGGAGGGCGGAGGCGAGTACTCTGCTACGTGGCCAGGAGCCAGTCGAGGTCGCTCACTTGGCACCTTGATTACGAAGGGAGCATTGCTTCCGACTGATGCTGAAGTTGCAAGTAATCCGAGTGCCCGCAGTGCGCGCATGCGCTGCTTTGAATTCAATTAGGGAGAGCTGCTGATGGCAATCGCTTTAGAGTATCAAACGGTGTACTGCCCCACCCATGTACGGACACAAAGCCTGCGTTGGCATGTGGTTGCGGCGGTCTTCCTCATGTTGGCGCTTGCCAGCAAGATTTGGGTGAAGCTCGAAATCACCGATTTGAGTTACGCGCTATCAGCGGAGAAAACACGGGCTATGGGACTTGATATGGAACGGCGTGAGCTCGAGCTGCAGCGATCGGTGCTTCTAAGGGAAGATCGTTTGGCCCGATTGGCACAAGAGCGGCTCCAATTGACCCTCCCTGCACGGGGACAGGTGATGAAGCTGCGTATCGAGTAAGGAGAGAAGGCATGCGTCAATGTTGTAGCCACAACGGAACTCGCCGCACACGCTTGGGGCTCGCCCATGCGAATCCGGTAAATCGCCGCATCAGGGTGATGGTCTTCGGCGCATTGTGTGCTGTGTGGATCGTGGTACTGGTAGCCCGATTGGCATCACTGCAGTTAATAGAAGAATCGCAGTGGTTGCATCGCAGTGCTCGACAACATTCCACTGAACTCACCATCGCTTCGGCTCGTGGTACCATCTATGACCGCGAGAATCGCATGCTTGCGGTTTCGGTGCCGGCAAGCTCTGTGTATGTGAGACCCCACCAAGTCAGTGATAAGGAGGCAACCGCGGAGATCCTCTCCAAACTGCTCTCCATTCCCCGTGATGAAATACGTGCAAAGTTGGATTCTGATAAGCCCTTTGTATGGATTGCGCGGCAGATTCCCCGCCTGCACGGTGAGAAAGTAGCCGCGCAGGCGATAAGGGGCGTCGACACGATGATGGAGTCGAGGCGCTTCTATCCGTACAATCATGCAGCATCGACACTGATAGGGAAGGTGGGGGTTGATGGCAACGGGCTCTCGGGTATCGAACGGCGCTACGAGAGTCAGCTGCATGGCCAGCATAGGCGCGACAAGGTAAAGCGCGATGCTCTAGGCAATCTGCTGTTTGACGATGATCCATTGAAAATCATGGAGATCCCCCAGGGAAGCTCCGTACAGCTCACGATTGATGCAATGGTGCAGACCGTATTGCAAGAGGAGTTAGAAAGGGGCCGCAAATCTGCAAACGCAAAGGCGGCGATGGGAGTAATGGTCGATGCGTATAGCGGTCAGATTCTGGCACTTGGCCACTCCCCGAGTGTGAACCTCAACCTCCCGGCGCGGCACTCTAAAGCAGACCTCGCGGAACCGGTACTCGAGAGCGTTTTCGAGCCTGGTTCGGTCATGAAGCCTTTTGTCGCTGCAGCAGCATTGCAAGAGGGGCTCGTGCGCCCAACCGATCTTGTTGACTGTGAATCTGGGCGGATGTCCTTCGGTGGTCATATAGTGAAAGACGTGCATCCGATTAAAACCGTGAGCGTGTACGACGTCGTGGTGCGCTCATCCAATATTGGAATGGCCAAGATTGGCTCTCGCTTGGGACCACAGCGGTTGCATGAGTATTTGCAGCGATTCGGCTTCGGTCGGAACTCGCAGCTTGGTCTGCCCGGCGAAACAGCGGGCATTCTCCGTCCGGTAAGTGAGTGGGCCCGTGTGGATCTTGCCACCCATTCGTTTGGCCATGGTATGGCGGTGACTCCTCTACAGGTGGTGCGAGCCTTCTCATCTCTCGTCAATGGAGGCTCTCTACCCCGCCTAACGGTGGTGCACAGCGGGGGATCGGAAGATTCGACTGTCACGCCGTTCTTGAGACAAGATGTCGTATCGCAGGTGCGAAAGATGTTGATTGGCGCTGTGCATGATGAGCATGGCACAGGAAAGAACGCTAAGATTCCGGGAGTCATCGTCGGAGGCAAGACAGGAACCGCGCAAGTGCCACGAAAGGAAGGGGGCGGCTATGAGCCGGGAGCCTATATTGCGTCCTTTGTCGGATTTGCCGAAGTCCCCGAGAGTGAGCTGCCTATTCTTCCCGTATTGATGGTTTCCATCATTGAACCGAACACCACGAGCATTTATGGTGGCACCCTTGCCGCTCCGGTATTTCAAAGGGTGATGCAAAGGGTGTTGAACCACTTTGGTGCCCACACTGATTGGGGTGGACCGAACCACAACGAGGCTCAGCCCAGAGGTGACCAACTCATCGCACCGCGCAATCCCGTGCCAATTGTTCCTGCATCCTTTCGCATGTGATAACGTGCCCTAACGGCGCTTCCCAATAATAATGCCCGGTGTTGCTGATTGTGCATGCCGATTCCGGCAACGCTCTTCTGAGCGGAGGGTTGAATTAGAAGCCAATAATCAATATTATTCAGGTAATAGAAAGCTGGGGGTAGCGACCTATTCACATTCCGGTGTGCATAGGCCCTTCTCCACGGGGTGCCCAATCCGGTGCAACACGCACTTATATCACTCCATCCAGGGTTCTTCTCAGATCATGCGTCGCCGCGATGGAGCATGAAACTGAGCCCATGGCAGGAAAAAGTATGAGGAATTGTTGGCAGATTCTGGCCTAAGGTACGGCCAGGGCAGCCCGCCGTCTGTGTCTTTTCAAGGACCGGTGAGAGCGCAGAACGAACGAAGCATTTCGAGGACCGTTTTGGCATTGCGGGCTGGGTGATGAGATCGTAAGCCGGCGCACGCCGAGGGGCCATTCTGCTCTTGAAACAGTCAAGATAAGAGGACTGCTATGAAGTTTGTTATCGGAAAGCGTCGCGGTGAAACTGCGGCAGAAGATGAGGAGCAGCCTCCCAAGCGACAGCCGTTGCGCCCGGATGTGGCGACGCAGCTCTCCAAGATCCTTGGCTACGAGTTTAAGGATTTGCAATGGCTCGAAAGAGCGCTTACCCACCGCTCGCTCCAATCGAAGAGTGAGAATGATTACGAGCGGCTCGAGTTCCTGGGCGATGCCGTGTTGGACCTCGCCGTTGCGCACTTGCTGTTGGAAAAGCATCCCCAGGCGCGAGAGGGAGAACTATCAAAGATGCGCGCGGCTCTGGTGAACACGGCTTCGCTTGCAGAAATTGCCCGTTCACTGAGCATTGGCCCCTATATACGATTAAGTCGTGGAGAGCTCGCTAATGGCGGCTCCGATCGCCCATCGATATTGGCCGATGTTTTTGAGGCAATCATGGGTGCGATATACCGTGAAGCGGGCTTCGCAGTTGCACTTGAATCAGCGGCGCGGCTGTTTGGCGATCGGATCGCGGGGGTAACACCGCGCGATCCGAAAACGGAGCTGCAGGAGGCGCTGCATGCAGCGGGCTGTGAGGGGCCAGAGTATCTCTTAGAACATGTAGAAGGACCGGAGCATGCGCCGACCTTCGTTTCGGTGGTCATTGTGGATGGTCAAGTCGTCGGGCGTGGTCGTGGAAACACCAAAAAAGCTTCACAACAGGAAGCCGCTTCGGTGGCATTAGCGAGGATTCAGGCCCCGGATGAAGTTGACAACGTGTTTCTGGAAGCGGCTCCGGAGATCGGATCCTCACCGACAGAGGATAAGGAGCAGAGCCCATGAGCAAGTTGAAAGTGCCAACCGTCGCTATCGTGGGACGAACCAACGTCGGCAAGAGCTCGTTGCTGAATGCCATCGCATCAAAACCGATTGCGGTGGTAGAGGACCAGCCTGGAGTTACGAGAGACCGCCACTATTACCTGGTAAAACGCTATGATCGTCCCTTCACGCTGGTTGATACGGGCGGTATCGTTGGAGAAGACGAGAATCCTCTGGCTAAGACGGTGCGTGAGCAGGCGTTGCTTGCAATTGAGGAGGCCGACGTAATCGTGGCCGTCTTCGATGCCGCCTATGGTCCCCATCCATTGGATAGTGAAGTTGTGCAAACCCTTCGTCGATCCGGCAAACCGGTCATTTGGGTTGCGAATAAAGCGGAGAGCCCCGTGCACCGGCAATCGCTGGGCGAGTTCTATGCGCTAGGCATCGATGAAGTACTGCCAGTGAGTGCGGTGCACCGGCAGGGTATCGACCAGATCGTGGCGCATGTATTGGCCTTGACTGAAAGCGACGAGCTCGAGGGGGAGGCAGAGGGCAGTGAGGGCGAGGCACAGACGATTAGGATAGCGATAGTAGGTCAGCCAAATGTGGGGAAGTCTACCCTGGTCAATAAGCTCGTCGGCAAGGAAAGAGTGGTCGCCTCGGCCCATCCGGGAACGACTCGCGATGCGGTCGATGTAGAGTTCGAGCATCAGGGCCGGACATTTGTGGTGGTCGATACCGCGGGGCTTCGAAGAAAGGCGCGTGTGGCTGCACGCTCGGTCGAGCAGCACAGTAATCTTCGCACGGTGCGAGCGCTCTCATCGGCCGACGTTGCAGTGCTGTTGCTCGACGCGTCCTTGGGGCCTCCAGCGGAGCAGGATGCTAAAGTGGCAGCGTTGATACATGACCGTGGCACAGGTCTCGTAATCGCGGTGAACAAGTGGGATGTGATTGAGAAGAATCACCGCACGGCGAAGGAGTACAAGGACGCGGTGCAGCGCACCTTTCAATTTGCACGTTACGCGCCGGTACTTTTTGTCTCGGCAAAATCCGGCCAGAGAGTGCTCAAGATCCTAGAGAAATGCCTGGAAGTGTACGAAGCGGGCAAGCACCGCATCCAGACATCCGATCTGAATCGTATTCTTACGCGTGCCTTTACGGCGACCCCCCCTCCGGCCTACCATGGGCAGCCGGTCAAGCTCTTTTTTGCCACACAGGTCAAGACGAGCCCGCCGACCTTTGTGCTGTTTCTGAACCATCCCAACCGGATAAGCGAATCCTACAGGCGCTACCTCGGTCAGGCTATTCGCAAACATTTCGATTTTCCCGGGCAAGACCTCAAGTTTGTGTGCCGAAAGCGCACCGAGAAGTCGGCACGCAAGCTCGCCGAGGAGGACGAATCCTCCCTCGTTGATTCTGTGTCCTGAGCTTTGGTATAGCTACGCACATCAATTGGCACGCCCTGGGCTGTGGGTGAGGGCGTTGTCACCCGGTAAAGAGATTCTTTCATGACAGTGCTCATTCTTGATTTTGGTTCTCAGTATACTCAACTGATCGCTCGGCGTGTGCGCGAGCTTGGCGTCTATAGCGAGATTAAGCCATGCTGGACGGAGTGCACGGCAGAACACACCAAGGAGGTGCAAGCGATAATACTTTCGGGCGGCCCGGCGAGCGTAACGGATGCCGACGCGCCGAAGTTCGACAAACGCTGGATTGAGCAGAACATTCCCGTCTTAGGGGTGTGTTATGGCATGCAGCTCATCGCGCATTTGAAAGGAGGCAAGCTCAGTCAGGGGGAGAACCGTGAGTACGGTTTTGCGACGGTGCAGGTGGAGGGGAAGTCTAAGTTATTCTCCGGTTTTGATGCAGGGGATAAGACCACGGTCTGGATGAGCCACGGCGATCATGTAGCAGAGGTTCCCCATGGATTCGAAGCGATGGCAAGTAGCGAGGGGTGCCCCTTCGTCGCCATGGGCAACGTGGCAAAGAAGATCTATGCCCTCCAGTTCCACCCCGAAGTCGTGCACTCGCCGCGCGGGAAAGAGGTGCTGTCAAATTTCCTCTTTGAGATAGCGCAGTGCGAGAAGAACTGGGCCGCCGAGAATTTTATTGAATCTACAGTACAGCGCATTCGGTCGATGGTGCCGCAAGACAGCAACGTTATCTGCGGACTGAGCGGGGGCGTAGACTCAACGGTGGCTGCGGTCCTGGTCCATCGCGCTATAGGAGACCGCCTTCACTGTATCTTTGTTGATACGGGACTGCTCAGAAAGCATGAGGGTGATGAGGTCATGGAGATGCTGGGCCGCGGCGGTCTTGGGTTGCAGATTCATCGAGTCGATGCGGGTAGTCGATTTTTGAGCGCACTACAGGGCGTAACCGATCCGGAGGCAAAGAGGAAAAGTATCGGAAAGGTGTTTATCGAAGTTTTTGAATCGGAGACGCAGCGCATTCCGCACGTTTCCCATTTGGTGCAGGGAACGCTCTATCCCGACGTAATTGAGAGTGTTTCGGTGCGCGGCCCCTCGGTCACGATTAAGTCGCATCACAATGTGGGGGGACTTCCCGACCGTATGAAACTCAAGCTGATCGAACCTCTGCGCGAACTCTTCAAGGATGAAGTGCGGGCGCTCGGGCGGCAGTTGGGGGTACCAGACGAGCTGCTGCGTCGACAACCATTTCCTGGACCTGGGCTGGCAGTGCGATTAGTGGGAGAAATTACGCCGGAGCGGGTGAAGATTCTCCAGGAGGCTGATGCAATATTCGTTGAGGAAATTCGAGCTGCCGACCTTTACGATACCCTTTGGCAAGCATTCGTGGTGCTCCTTCCTGTACGGAGTGTCGGTGTAATGGGGGATGGCCGCACCTATGAACAAACGGCGGTTTTGAGGGCGGTACGCTCAGAAGACGGCATGACCGCTGAATGGGCCTATCTACCCCAGGAGCTGTTGCGTAGGGTCAGCAGCCGGATAAGCAATGAAGTGCGGGGCATTAATCGCGTGACTATGGATATATCAAATAAGCCCCCCGCTACGATTGAGTGGGAGTGATGCATGGAAAGCTGGCAAAAGCACTTCCAACATCGTGGCGTCACCTATTGTGCCGAGTTCGTCAAGCGCCCATTCCGTGAGGGAATCGAGGTGAGCGTAGAAGTGGATGGCACGGTGATTCGATTTGCCGAGCTGGGGCTGGGCGAGCAGGCCTTAATCCATCGGCTCAAGTTTGAGATCGACTCCTTTCTGCGTAATCAACGCAAGGATGAGAGTGAATAGCGCGAGGATTTCCAGATCTGAGCGCATGACTCCAAGAGAGTGGGGCAGGATAGGTACGAGCGAGCTTGCGGCATTCACTGGATAGTCATATGAGCAACTAGGGATAAGCGGAATAGGTGCAGCGTATCTCTAGCGCACGCCCGGATGGCGTGCGGGCGGACTGAAACGTATCGGCAACGCTCGTCCGACCGGAACAAGGACTCCCCGGAGGGAAGATAACTGGAGCGATCACTAACATTGCCTGCCTTTTCCGGACACGCGCACATTCTTTTTGTTGTCGCTCGAGCCGGAGTCTAGAAGCGGGTTCATGAATACCTTTTTGAGATAATTTATAGTGACTTTCATATGCATACTACATCCCTTGTTTTGATCGTCCTTCTCGTCGTGGTGGTATCAGCGGTCATTCTTTCCCGGATGAGTACCCGCCGCGAGCAGGTCAGCCGAAGAAGGTCAGATGCCGCAGATTCTTCCTATTATGCTGATGGAGCAGGAGCTCCCAATCTGCATGGAAAGAGCGGAGCAACGCATGCCCGCTGCAGCCGGGATGATCCCTCTCCCGACAGCGCTGACCACTCTGGAGGAGAGGATTGTGGGGGTGATGGCGGCGGTGGCGGTGATTGAGTTGTTCACCGTGAAGGAGGGGTAAACCCTATTACACGGTGAACTACTTCGGGATCATCGCGGTAAGGACATCCGGCTCTCCAACAGTAGTGAGCACATTGTCCTCGATACGAACCCCGCCCACTGGCAGCCATGATTCAAGCTCGTCCCAAAGCACTACATCATGGTAGCGGCGGCGACGCTCCGGGTTGTTAAGGATCGGAGGAATAAAATACAACCCAGGTTCAATCGTCATCAGGTATCCCTCTTCGAGGGGCAGATCGGCTCTGATGTAAGAACCGCACACGCGCGGAGCCTCCGATCGTCCTGGAAGCACCCCACTGGCATCACGCACTCCGAAACCAACCATGTGACCGATGCCGTGAGGGAAGAAGAGCGAAATTGATTCGTCTTCAAGTCTTGCATCCAGCGGACCCAGCAGAATGTTCAGATCAATCAACCCCTGACACAGATCGCGTGCCGTTTCCAAGTGGATTGAGGTCCACTCCGTGCCCGGACGACATCGAGTAATAGCGCGTCTTTGCGCATGCAGCACCACGTCATACAGCGCTTTTGCTCTGCCACGCAACGTTCCGTCTCCGGCGAAGCTTCTGGTCACATCGGCTACATAACCCCCGATATCCGCTCCGGCATCTATAAGCACTAAGTCTTCGGCTCTGATCTCCCGGAGACTCGGTGGAAAGTGCAGTATGGCGGAATTGCTGCCGGCTCCCACAATCGTATCGTACGCTACTTTGTCCGCACCGGCTTCGAAGAATGCCGCCTCCAGCGAAAGTTTGACCTGCCGTTCTGTCACTCCCGGTTTGATAAACGTGGGAAGTTTTGAAAATCCATGGGCCGTTGCCGCCACCGCCCGCCGGATTCGGGCGATCTCCTCTCCATCTTTACGACGCCTGATATGGAACAGTAACTGAGCGAGGTGAGCACTCAACGCGCAATCGCTCGGTATCTCTGGCAGGGGCGATCCGAGCTGGGCAATCGGACGACCAGTGCGTGCCTTGAGCCACTGCGGCAGTTGATCAAGTGTGTGCTCAACGGGGAAGGGGACCTTGCCCTCCCACACCTGTTCTGCTTCTGAGACCGTAGTCTGAAAGTGAAACCATCCCTCCAGTGGATCAAAGGCCAGCACTCCCCCTGGTCGGCGAGAGTCGGTGAGCCAGAAATAATCAGGATGGGGGCGAAACTCATAGCGCTGGTCAAGTCCGCCTGGGATAGGTATGGGATCCCCGCAGGCAATTAACGCCAGCTCATTCTTCAATTGCCAGGCGGAGGCGGCCCGATTCTTACGAAGATCTAAAACGCTCATAAAGCGAGGCTAACGTGGAGTCGAGATCCGTGCAATCAGGGGGTGGAAGCTGCTTTGATTGAGACATCTGCTTGGCGCTCTTGCAACAAAGTCGTACACTTACAAAACCTGGGTAAAATGCTGAGAATACTTGAGCAAAGGGGGAAGGACAGCCGATACCTAGGATAGGCAGACGTGGGCGGGATTATACGGCCTGAGCGCCCTTCTCACGGAAGGGGTGTTTCTCATCTATGAGCGGAAAACTGAAGACCTCGATGTTGGTCGTAGCGATCATGCTCGCTGCCTTTCCGCTTGTGGATATCGTGCTGGGCCATCCCCTCAGCTGGATGACGCCGCGTTTCGTGGCTGGCCTGAATCTCCTCGGATGGAGCTTCCTCGTAGCGCTCCTCGTGTCGCGAGAAGATCTGCATAGAAAAGCCCGTGAAATTTCAGCCGAGTTCGGCATCGACAGCCGATTCAAATCCCTCGAAGAGCTGCTTGAGGAGATGTTTCGTGAAATTCTGCGCAAGGACAGCGCGCTGTCACTCAATCTTCTGGAACGGCGTATCAGCTCACATGATGAACTCTCACGAGCCCTCGAACGCATCGTCAATGTGGCCTACAAGCTGCTTGATGCTGAATCGGCGGAGATTGCACTCTTTGATAAAGAATCCGGCATGTATCATTCGAGCTTCGTGCTTGGGAAGCCCTTTAGGGTAAGCGCACAAGCCATGCTGTCCGGAGCGGTGGAAGGGGATCGTGTCGAGGAGGTGAGCCCGGATGTCCTGATACAACCTCTTGCGTTTGCTGGGGCGGTGCTGGGGAGTCTTCGTGTAGGGCTTAAGAAGGGCAGGATTCCAACCACCGTGGATCAAGAAATTATGTCGCTACTGGCGATCCAGGCAGGTCTCGCCATGATCAACGCCAACTATACTGAGGAGCTTCTAAGAATGAAGCATCAGGCGGACGAGTCCGTGAAGGCCAAAACCGGATTCCTTGCCAACCTCAGTCATGAGATTCGTGGTCCGTTGGGGATAATGCTCAACGCGGTCGAGTTGGTGCTTGATGGCTTGTGCGGTGAGGTGAACAAGGAGCAGTCCGAGACACTGCGCATGATTCAGACGAATGGCCAGCACCTGCTGGACTTGATCAACGACGTGCTCGATTATGCCAAAATTGAAGCCGGAAAAGTGCGGGCCGAGCCTGTCGAGATCGTTGTCAATGATCTGCTTCAGGATATGTGTAACGTGGTCCGAACACAGGCCGAGGCAAAGCAGCATAAGATCGTCTTTAAACCCAGTGTCGATGTGCTGGCAATGAGCGTAGACCGCCGGCATATACGGCAGATGCTGATTAACCTGCTGAGTAATGCCATCAAGTACACTCCGAATGGCGGTACGATAGAGGTGTGGGCCGAACGTGCGCCGGGCAATAAAGTCAAGATTAACGTCAAGGACAGCGGTGTTGGTATCGAGGAAAGCGAACGCAGCAAGGTTTTTACGGCGTTTGAGCGCGTGGAGCATTCATATTCGATCAAGCAGGTAGGCACAGGGCTGGGAATGCCGCTCACGAAACGGCTCGCGGAGATGAACGGTGGTTCGATAGACTTTACCTCTTCGTCCGGCAAGGGATCGCATTTCTGGCTCGTATTCCCCAGAGTAACCTACGATGTGACCGCCAAGGGGGAAGAGGTGGTCGAAGAAGCGGCGGTGCAAGGGAATGGTGACGCTGTCATGATCGTGCAAGCGGGAGCCGAGGAACGGGGCATGCTCGTAAAGTATTTGAATGATGTTGGCTTTAAGGTCATAGAGGCGGATTCCTTTGATGCAGCGCTCGACGTGGTGCGGAGGCAACCGGTGAAACTTGTGGTATTAGATGATGATCTATTTGAGCATCCCGACGCGGCGGTCATTCAGGCGCTCCGCAAAAGTAACGATCCAACCCAACCATTGCCGGTTCTGTTGCTTAGTTCGCGCGCCTTTGTGTTCGACATAGAGACCTATCTGAAATCAGGGGTGGATCGCTGCCTCTCCAAGCCGCTGCAACTAAAGGAGTTGGCGCGGTCCTGCCGCAACCTTATTGACACTGGCGGGGGTAGCCTCGAGCCCAGTAAGAGCGCGTCCCCGCGTTTGAAGTCAAAAACCATACTGATTGATGATCTGCTGCACTAGCTCCAAAGATACCTGCATCAAGCTAGAAACTATTTTTTTAAATGGCTTCTAGTCTCCTGAGTCGATGAATTCGTGAATAAGTCGAGTTTGAGGAGACTAGCCGGCCACGGATGGCCGGGTAGCCGCGACGCGGAGCTGGGGCTCTTTGGGCCTCGACGAAGCTTGGAGCGCTTGCTAACGCCTCCAGGTACTCGGCGCTCGTTCCCCGTCAACATCTGCAAGGAATCGGGGTATGACACCCCGCTTTGCACATCAGGATGGCTGATTCCACTGTGTTATGTCAGCCACTCTGTGGCTGTAGACCCTAAATCACGGTGAACTACTTGCGAGCCCACGAACCATTAGGAAGCTGCACATATTGCCCCGGCTTGGTATTCTCAATGGCCTTTTTCCCGGCTAGCTGTTCGACCACGTGCAGAGGGGTGCCGTTCTGTTTGGCGATTTGGGAGTAGCGATCTTTACGTTGCGCGTTAATGCTGCTCACTAAGGATGCGGCAGCTGCAGAGTCTTTACCCTGCACGACGGCCAAATAGCCGCTGGGAGTTTCTCCGACCACGCCTTGTGCCTTGGCTTCATCCAGCGAGAGCGCCCATGCGAGAGCCGGTGCGGCGATTGCCATAAGGGCAAAACATAGAATAAAGGCTGATCTCAATAATGAAGCCATAGATCCTCCCAGCTCAGAAAAGCCCGCTCTCCTCTGAGAGCACCGTGTCGAGTTCTTTTTCGACCTTTACACGCACCTCATGATCGATCTTCACATTAAGGTTGATAGTTATCGGCTTGTCGGGGACTTCCACACCAACCCGAGGCGAACAGGCCACGAGGGACAGCAGCAGCAGGGGGATGCAGGCAGACCGTGTATATCGCATCATCATGTCACACATGCGGCGTAAAATATCATTTACCGTTCGCGCGCAACAGTGCTCCCCCGCAGCTGCATTTCGAATTAGTGCTTGGGTCGAGCCACCTTTTCGGCGATTTGGCTGCCCACTCGCAAGCTCTTCAGAAGAGCGGGCAGATTCTCCTCGACACTCAAATTGACGTTGACGGGGTGTCCCTTATTCACCGCTGGATTTGCTCCGCTCGCGGAAAGGGCGAGTTGCAGGTCGCCATCTTTGGTAAGATGGGCCCGCACCTGTAGACTTTTAAACTGATAGTCCTGGAGAATTTTGAGGGCTAGATCAAGCCCGGCCATGGAGGGCGGGGTATGGCTAGGATGATAGCGAATATGGCCTCCGGCTGCGCTTGCCTGCAAAGCCGCCCCATCAATAACGGCGCCGTCCTGACAAAGACGCAGCGGGACTGTACCGCCCAGCTCACCACTGGTATCCAGCTCGCCGCTGTTGTAAAGGGCCGAGATAGCCGAAAGCTGCACCCCGGAGGCGGCAACAACGGCCTCCGTACAGAGTGTGGGCCGGACCGGTAAGGGAACAGAGGGCGCTGTGATCTCCCCACCCAGTAGCCTGGCGCGTAGATCAAGGAGGCTAAAATCGAGTCGGTCTGGATGGTAGGTAAACGATGGTCGGAACTGTAGGTCATCGACATCGATTCCCGTGCGGAGCGCGGGTATGTGAACCAACGACCTCTTCGGATCGATCTCTAATGAGGGCTCTTCTCCAAGAGTTGCTCGGAGCCCTAGTGAGTCCGCGTTTATTCCTTGCGCCTCAATCCCGGCATAGGATGCCGAGCCATCTCGTAAACGCAGGGTTCCTTCTATGCGAGGCGGTTGAGAGCTCAACGGCATCTCAAGGACTCCAGACAGATTCGCCCGAAGCTGCAGCGCTGCCTCCTTGTTGAGGGTCAGGAAAAGCAGATCCGGTCTGATGCTGAGCTGCGCCTGCCCGTCTTGCTGCGCAATACGTGCCGACGTGCTCCCTTCAATACGCAGATCTCCGAGTGTGATATCGAGTTCAAGGCTGGCGCCCAGTGCCTCGTCGGCGGCATTGAGCTCGCTATAGAAGGCAGCGCGGGCTATCTGCAACAGCGGCGATATCTCCTCACGCACTTGCATTATGGCGGCGCCCGCGGTGGCGCGGACGATAATTGCTGGTGTTGCCGCCTCAAGGCTCAAGGAGGCAGCCTCTCTATCATCGATGCGAGCCTGCAACAACAACTTCTCTCGAGTGCTTAAAGCGAGTTCAAGATGAAATGGCCTTGGATATCCTCCGAGAATGGCGATGGCTCTGTGTCCTTCGCTGGTCGGTTCGATGCGGAGATCTTGGAACAGTATCGGATGGGGAAGTGAGGAGGACTGCACTAGAACTCTTGAGATGGTCACAGGGAACGAGGGCAATGCCAAGCTAAGGAGTCGCTCGGCCAGTGAATGTAAGAATGCACTGCTTGTATGCGGGGACCTGGTATCGCTGCCTGGGGCTACGGCGAGCTCTACCGATTCGATTCTGGCTGTGGACACAGAATTGAACACAGCGGTTCCATCCCAGGTCAGGGTAACTCCACCTACGGTAAGCCGGGAAGAATCAATAGTGAGAGTCGCAGAGCCTAAGGTCACTTTATCAAGTGAAGCCTCAACGTCCTGGAGGGATTGGAGTTCGATGCCCTGCGTCTTCAACAGATAGAAGACCAGAGCGTCTCGCTCTCGTGGGAAGAAGAGCACAACCAAGCACCCCGACACACATAGACCGAGTGCCAGCAACAAGACAACAAGCATGAGTATACGCAGAAGCTTCACAGGCTGGCCCTAAGATGGGGTGAACGAATGCACGATGTGGGGAAAAGTACTCTGCAGTGTTGGTGCATACTATGCCTCCTAAGGCGAGTGAAAAAGCACGGACCGTCAAGCACCTCCTGGTCACGCCGCACATCCCAATAGGCCATCCGTAGCATTCTTGGAATCGCTGCACGTTTTGATGTGGCCCCGGAGCACCGTGCAAGATCACTCAGCAATAACCCGGATAGTCGCGCCAGCCCCGAGGCCGCTCCCTATATCGGAGATCGCCTTATGCAAAGGGGAGGCTCCTCTGCATCATAGCCAAGGGCAGGCTGAGACACTATGCCGCGCTCTGCAACTGTGAGGCTGCGGCGGCGGCAGCGCCGAGAAGAGCAACCCTATCATCCCTGATCACGTGCAGGGAGCAATCCTTGACCAGTTCAGTCATACGGCCCTTGTTGAAGTAATTGCTGAGCAACGGTCCCCTTTGGAGCTTAGGTAGAATGCGAGGGGGGATACCGCCACCCAAAAACACCCCTCCGTAAGATAGGTATCGCAGCATCACATCGCCAGCCTCGGTTCCTAGAACGGAGCAGAAGATATCAAGGCTCTTTGCGCAGATTTCATGGCGATCTGCCAAACCGCAATCGGATATGATGCGGACCGGATCGGGAGCTGCACTGATCTCGTCCCGCAGTTCGGCAGGTTCCGGCAGAAGCCTCTCGTCGCGAAGGAATTGGTAAATGTTGAATAGTCCCGGGCCAGACAGAACCCGCTCGAGGCTCACCCGGCCGTAATGCGCTTTCAGGTAGTTATACAGTTTTGTTTGTAACTCATCAGTGGGTGCGAATTCTGCGTGACCGCCTTGAGAAGGGAACGGAGTGAAGATACCGGCGCTTCTGACGGCAAACCCTTCTCCCAGACCCGTGCCCGGAGCAACCACAGTAAAGACCGTATCCTCGAATTCTCCTGCCGGCTCTTTCCCACGGTGCAAGGTAACAAGATCGGACTCCGTTAGGTGCGGGAGAGCGGAGGCGATGACGGCCAGATCATTGAGCAGCCTCACATGGGCCACGCCAAGCTGTCTGGCCAGTTCGCTCTCCGCAAGAGTCCAGCTGATATTAGTAAGTTTTGCAGTGCCGTGGCGAACCGGCCCAGGCAGCCCGAAGCACGCCGCATCAATCTTGGACGGATGGGCAGCGAGAAAGCGATGCACAAGTTCACCGAGTCCCTGTGCAGAGTTGCTCTCATAGCGCTCAGAGACGGATTCCTCCAGCTTTCGGTTTTTCAGGCGATAGAGAGCAAGCCGTGTCTTAGTTGCCCCCACGTCTCCCGCAAGTAGTACCCCATCCATGAGCCGTCCCTGAACTAAAGACAATAGATAATGCGCATACGCTTATCATTGCATCGCGACAGGCTCAATCGGATTTACGCTGGCTTACCCGGGTCTCAGCACGGGTCATATTGGACCTCAGGAAATTGTTGCTGCAGAAAGTACCGAGATCGGTCAACATAGTGCGTTTACGGGGACTCGGACCCCCTGAAAAGGATCGGTTGTATGCTCAAAAAACTCGATGAATCCAAGTACTCCATTCCGACACGGCTCATATACGGCAAATCAGTGACTGAGGAGTGGGACTATAGTCACCATGTGACACCACCCATCAGCGCATCGAGCACGTTTCGACTCGATTCGGCGGGACGTGGCGCAACGGGTTTTGAGGCTATTGGGAATCGAGAACTTGTAGAGCGATTAGGGGGGCCGACCTATGTGTATGCCCGCATGGCCGAGCCGAATAACGACATGCTCTCCCACGCGCTCGCCGTGGCTGAGAGGGCGGAGGTTGCGGTCACTTTCGCCAGCGGTATGGCCGCAGTGCATGCAGCGGTGTGCGTGCGTTTGCAGGCAGGCGATGAAATTATCTCGCACAAGACCATTTATGGCTGTACCTACAGCATGTTTACGACAAGGCTGCCTCGTTTTGGAGTGAAGACCCATTTCGTCGATCTGAAGGATCCACTGGCGTGGGTGCCTTTGGTGACCGATCGTACCCGCATTCTCTATCTCGAGGCGCCTGCTAATCCTTCGCTTGCCCTGATTGAGGTGGACACGGTCTGTAAGAAATTAAAAGAAATTAATAAAACCCGTCCGGCGGATAGACAGATTCTAACGGTGATGGATAACACCTTTGCGACCCCTTGGTGCCAGAGGCCGATTGAGCACGGGGTAGATATCGTTGTGCATAGCCTCACCAAGGGTATTAGCGGCTTTGGAACCGATATAGGCGGCGCGGTGGTAACCCGACAGGAGTTCCACGATGAACTGATCCTTTTTCGCAAGGACTATGGGGGCATACTGAGTCCACAGACGGCATGGCATATCTTGGTGTATGGCATTTCTACCTTATCGCTGCGGCTGCCGCGACAAATTGAGAATGCGCTGGCTATCGCGCGCTTTCTGGAAACACACCCGAAGGTAGCCAAAGTTGCCTACCCGGGACTGGAATCATTCCCGCAGTACGACGTGGCAAAACGGCTGATGCGTGATTATGAGGGCAATTTTGCGCCGGGAATTATCGTGTTCTTCTCTCTTAAGGGCAAGGATCCTGCCGATGCCTTGAGGAGCGGGCAAAAGATGATGGATTTCATCGCGCAGAGCAGCTACACGATTACCCTCGCCGTTAGTCTTGGGCAGCTACGCACATTGATTGAGCACCCCGGATCGATGACTCATCGGGCTTATAAGCCCGAGGAGCAGCTTGCTTTCGGTTTCGATCCCGGCGGGATCCGGCTTGCCGTGGGCATTGAGCCCGTTGGCGACATTATTGCGGATCTGGGCCGCGCGCTTGATGCGATTTAACTCGCTCCATTCAGAGTACGACGAACCACTGTTGAAGATCAGAAACTCCGCGACCATTTCTCCGATAACATATTAGCAACTTGGGAGTGGACGAAGCGCATGTCGTACCACTTCCCGGCCGGCCTGGCGTTTTTGGTACGGGGACGGCAAGGCCTATGTACTGTTATCGCTGGAGTATGACTATGGACGCTCATCGAGTTTCATCTGCTGCTCAGAATTATTTCGCGCCACCTTCAACGAATGCGCCGATTGCGGGTCAGGAAGGTCGCGGCTGGGGCGAGTCGTTGTATCAAACCGCCAAGGGCTTGGGGGAGAATTACGATGCGCTATGCGGAGGGCAGAAGCAGTACTGTTTGCCCCCAAAGGTAGAGGCCCTGGTAGCAAAGCCCTTGACCCTTCTTGGCAAGGCTGAAGATGTGATGTTCGGAGTGCGCGATGTGCTCCGTGCTCATGAGCGGGATCAAGCAGAAGGTACCCACGGTGAACACACGTTGAGGGCGACCTTTAAGTCTGTCGCTAAGATCGGCACTACCAGTCTGATTTGGACAGCGGGAGCGGCCGTGGCAGCTACCGTGAGTTTGCCTGTAGCGATCGGTGTTTCAGGGGTGGCCTTCGCAGCGAGCCTCATTGTGCCGGAGCAGGTGGCTGGAGCTGTTGGCTGGCTGCTCGGTGAGCGCTAGCCCGAAAATGGCGTGAACCAATCCACGATTTCTGGGAAAAGTGTTCGGCCGAATGCAAACTCGGGATTAGGCCACTACATTAATGTGAGACTCGCTGTCTTTAACGAGCGGCGCATTTGTTGACTGCTCGGCAGCATTCTCGTCCTCGTGCGGGCTTTCCATGTCTGGATCTCGCCGTGAATCCTCTGGCGAGGAGCGCCTTTGCTTGTCGTGGTTGAACTCGATCGCAGAGTGGACCAGTCGTGGAGTCTGGCTCCCTAAGTGGGTAGGTGGGGACACATCTGTCCCGTAGATTCGTTCAATCTTCATATGCCCTCCTTGGCAACGAAACTGGGAGCATTCCCAGGTTGATTCGCCTTGCCGGCTGGGAAATCAGTTCCTCCAGACCAGCCGCGTTCGGGAGCCTCCTTGGCTCTCCTAAGTCCATACATCGGCAATTCCATTATCCGGCTCAAGCACAAATTCAGCCGGTGCCAGCGGAGTAATTTCAGCATCTTAATGACGTGACAGCGAGGCTTCAGGCCCTCTCCGCGAAAGGGGATAAATTCGCCGCTAGCCACCTTAAGTCATTGAAATTTCTTGACGATGTCCATTTAGGCTGCCACCTCGCGTCGAACTGGCGCGGTGGGGAGAGGAGGGGAGGAGTGTAATCAGAACTTGGGCCGCTTGGCGCGCTGTGTCGGACATATCGCACAGGGCTAAGCCAGTGAAAGGGAGGCTATGTCAGTAGAAGAGAAAGAAACATCGATCTATACAGCATTCGACGAATACGTTCCGTATGACCCAGCATCGCCGGAAAAAAATCTGCTGCGCGCAGTGCTTCTAGCCGCCGTTTCTGACCTGCGAAAAAACGGTGAAGCGCGCCGTCAAGCACTCAATTATTTTCTCAGCAAGGAGGAGGACTACATCTTCTCCTTCAATGCAATCTGCGACTTCTTAAATGTGGATCCGAAGAAGATTCTTACGGTTACGGGGGTGCTCAATAATCTATCGGGAGCCCCGACCGAGTCCCCGAATACGGCCGACAACGATCAGACGATCGGATAGAGCGGTTGACTGAACAATGAAATGGACAGTGGTTGGAAAGAGTGCTCCGAAACTCGCGGTGGTGTAGAAACCAAAGGCTGGAGCCCGGGACCGCACGTGAATGCGGCCCCGGAACTCCAAGCCGGAGGAGGAGCAACTGGAATGGCACGGTGTGGGTGTCCCCAGACCGGGCCATGAACAGACACCGGAGGGTACAACCCCGCCGGTGCTGGCGTTCGAGCAGTGAGAGCTCTCGAACGCTCGGAGGGAGAGATCTTGGAAGTCGCTCTGACCGTGGAGCGACCCCTTCCCCTACAGAGTTTCCTCATGCAGGAGCACGAAAGAGCCGCCGGCACGCCTGCGCATGCCGGGGCCATGTCCGGACTGAGAAGAGTGGAGGAAGTCCGGACATTGGGAGAGAGATCAAGACGCGAACACCGCCGGGCCTTTCTTCCAGCTCGGCTGCTCGCTCAAGGCCGTGGCGGGCTGGCCGATGGCCTGCCCGATCACGGCATCGAGTGCACTGGCACTGGCCTTCCCGTCACGAACGGCGATCCGCACGGGCTCCGGGAGGTTGGGCCAGACGCCCCGTCCCGGATAGCCCTGGATCTGGATCTTGAGCCCCGTAATCGTTCTGCAGGGCTCAGCGGCCTCGCTCCAAACGGACACGAGTGCGCCTTCCCTCGTTGTACGCTGAAAGTGGGTGCCGATGGTTGTGGCACCACCATTCAGTGCATCGCGGACACTCCACCGGACCGCGGTCGCGATATCGATGGTGTCCGTGTGTCCCCGGTGCGGGGTGCCGCTTCCATTCCTTCCATTGCTCCTTGCCATGGAATCTTCTCCTCCCGCTTCCCACCACGAATGACCAAGAGTCAAATGGGATTTGGGAATAAGTGCGTGCTCCGAAACCTCTATTTGCGATGAAAACCATTCCACCGCGAGTTCGGGCGGGAAAGCCACCGGATAGCCCAATGCCCTTCGCACCTGAACCCGCAATCAAGTTCGTCTACCCAGCTAGCATTGTCATCACACCCTTCGTTGGTGTCGCGCGAGTTAAGTGCGCTGGAGAGAGCTGCTCCCTTGCCGCACACAAAACATGAACCACCTCCTTATACTAGATTCAGCTACTAGGCTATAGTGTGACCTGCGGCGAGGCCTGGAAGAACCGTGCGTAAAGTGGGAACCCTGGGGTAAACGGCGGGGCGGTGCCATCTCTCCCGTACTAGAATGGAAGGATCTTCGATTGTGTGAGGTTTAAATTCAAATGCAGCCCGAGGAAGGTAGTGGTCACGCTGTAGCCAAATGTGGTTTGCGGCATAAGCATGTGCTGTCAGCATCCAGCGACAGCGCTGTTTTCTATCTTGTGCACGGCAGAGCCGGGACCGTTGATGTGATGTGGACTTTTAGGCGAGTGATCCCAGAGCACGCACACATTATTGCTGTTGAGGCTCCTATTCCCGATCCCCTCGGAGGCTTTAGCTGGTGGCTTGCTGACGATCCGGAGTGGAGGAACGTTGCGACCGATTCTCTGAACATGCTCGTGCACTTTATCGAGGAAGCGGAAGCGCTCTACGGCATTCGCCCCCGCTATCGAGTCGCCCTTGGATTCTCTCAGGGTGGAGGGCTGCTTTCTCTGCTCCTCGAGAAGGGGGATCCACCGCTTTCTGCTCTTGGGCTTCTGGCGAGTTTCGTCATTGAGGGTCACAAGTATTCAGGGCCACACCCCCCTGTGTTCATAGCGCACGGCACCCAGGATGAAGCGGTCCGGATAGAGCGTGCCAGGGCAGGTGCAGCGTTCCTGCGCTCTCAGGGATTTGCCGTCACGATGGTTGAGGACGCTGTCGGGCATAAGGTGGGAAGCTCTGCAATGCGGCTGCTGAAAGGGTGGTTAGCAGACCCCAATAATGCAATCGCACTCCGCTAGCATGCACCACATCACTCCGAACGAGAGCAGTTTTTGCTTGCCTAGCAAGCAGCTCTGCTCTACTATGAGCGGTTCGATCCTTCCTGGAGAGTTCCGATGAAAATCAACCCGCACAATTACTTCGTGCTGCGCGGCATATCGGCCGCTGGCTCACGAGATGCTGCCGCATTGATGGGTCGCATACTGACCTGTGTGCGGGCCTCTTCGCGATCGCTGCAGCTTCCGATCGTTCGTCAGCGTGTGGCCACTACTCGACGCAGCCCCTTCGGGTCATCGCAGCAACGATCACGTTGCTGACGAGCTTGAGCACTTGTTGCCTGTCCGTGCGCCTGGAAACCACAGGGTGGGTGATCTCAAGATACTCTTAGCCGCAAACTTCCGAACCGTTTAAATTGATTGTCGGTGCAGAGTCAGCTGCGTTGCGTGAACGCCTGCAAACGAGCGAACCACGCTGCGGCGCGCCTCTCCACACGGTCATGACAGGCGAATGCAATGACCGCGGCTGCAACACCCAATGCTCCAGTAATGCCGCCGGCCACGATCTGGCTCATCGACTGACTCATATAGGGTGCGGTCCCAGCGGTAAGTGCGCCGCAACCGATCAATGTAATCGGCGCAACCCAATTTGCAATCGATGCAACTAGTGTTTGGTTGGGTCTGAAGAGCTGACGTGGCGGATCGATTGCACCCTCGGCCGTAAGAGTATCGATGGAGCGATCGACGCGAGGGACGGCCGTGATGCGGTACCAACGCCCTGCTTTGGGATAGATTCCGCAAAGCGCTTTTATGCCATAGGAGGTTCTCTCCAGCAGTGACGCGTTATAGGAGTGAAGCTCTACATCGAGAGATGCTGTCGAGACAGTGACTGGATGCTGCGGATTGACCGCGCGATCCTTCTTCACTGTGTCCACTAGATTATCAAATGCATGCGGATCAGCGCTTGCATCGCGGCTGTGCAATTGCTTTAGCACATCAATCAGGATACGAAGCGCAGGCTTCGAGGGCGTTGTTCCCTGGATCTTAAACCTTGAAATGCAGTCGCGCACACTCTCACTTGATGCCGCGACTTCGACTAGCTGATCTCTCAGCCGAACTCGTTCTCGAGATCCCAGCGAACGGATTGTTTGAGGAGGCACAAGGTGAAGGCCAATAGTGCTTGGGTCTCGCTGTGCTTGTGCAATAACACCCGGAGCAATCGGCTTAAGTCCTGTGAGATACTCCGCTATAGCGTCGCTACGGGAACGCGATGGTTCGGTGCGCTTCTCGACCGATACGTGGAGCGTGTCTGTGTTCTGAGTCTGGAGAGCGGGCTGGGCTGAGCCACTGCTCAGTCGGAGGATCTGCCCCGCGTGTGCTGCCACGTTAAGGTGCGGGCGCACGGGAGTTGTCAGATCATCCACCCTTAGCGTGTGATTGCTCGCCGGCCCCGTTGAGGCTGATTGAGCAGGCGTGGAGACGCTGCGATTGGCTAAGGCTTGGTCGTGGCGAGGAGTCACCGAGATTCCTTAAATAGAAAGCACCAGGTAGCACACGGAGCTGTTATGATGAATGGGCGGTCTCCGGTGCCGCAAAAGGACGCACCATAATCCGCCATGATAACACCCCCTGCTCGGGAGGTTGCACAACCTAGATAGTATCCTGAAAAGACATATCTTTTAATGCGACTTAGCTGCATTACTCTCCGGCTTCAGGTGATGAAGCAGCTAACTGTTTTAAGTCCAGCAGGTATCTGATGGGGCCACTACTCCAACAGCCACGACACGTCTTTACCTCGATGAAGTAGCGACCATCGCTTGGTATGGAAAACGGGGAGGTCTTTCCTGAAGGATCAAATCGCACCTCTTCGTCGATGGTTCCTTGGCCATACTCGTCGAAGACCCGCAGTTTTACGGAACTTGTAAAGGAACTTTCGGGAACAATTCCGATGAAATAGCGTTCACCCTGCTTGGCATCAAATGCGAAGACATCTATGTCGTCACTATCGAGGAAATAATTACTCGAATGTCGGCCAGGGGGTATGAGCACGGCAGATTCCATAGTCTGACCCGCTTCTGTGTCAGTACCCCCATCACCGAGCACTTCCAATGAGTATAGAAATGTAGCTCCGTCTGAGTGCTGCGGGACGGATCCACCCGCCAATAGGTAATACGCTCCTGGCGACGTAATTAGGCCACCGTCCTCCCCCATGGCAAATTGCTTGCCTGACCGGTAGCCCAGATCGGGAGCCGAAGCGCTAAAGACCTCGGCGCGGTTCGAATCAAGCAGCGCTACCCGTGCGGAGGGCGAGGTGGTCTCTTGGAATGAGTTTCCCGACATCTTAAGGCCTTTCTCCAATGTCTTCACCTTCAAATGAAACCGTGAAGGGCCAGCGACTTTGACTGCGAAGTAATCAAACTCGTCCGGACGCTGATGGTGATCGAGTCTGTACTCCACATCAGAATCTATTGGTACGGCAGTTTCAAAGCTGTCGCCGCCGCGGATGGGCGTCCCGTAGACGCTTTTCTCCTTTCTAATGATAAGAGAGGTGACCGTGGCCTCCTTGAGTGCAGCGCTGAGTTCACCGGAATTGGCGGCTCTGAAGTACTTGCCATTTCCTGCCTGGGCGATGGCTTTCAGCTCAGACTCGGCTTTAGCGTTGACATCAAAGCCGACCGTGTAAACGCGCACATTAAATCCATTTGCGATGAGCCGCTCTACGGTCGCCTTGGGATCGCCGCCACAGGTTTCCTCACCATCACTAAGGAGAATGATGACCTTTTCCGACTCACGGTCTATCGAGAAATCGTTTTGCGACTGCTCGAGGGAATACGCGGTCGGCGTGTAGCCGAGAGGTGATACCGATTCGAGTAATGATGCAATCTTGGCCGCATCTGGTAACCCCATAGGGATAGAGAGCTCTGAGTCCTTACAGCTATCCGTCTTGTTGTTCTGGGGGACGCGATGCCCGTAAAGCCGGATTCCCACATGGGATCCCTCGGGAACTTCCGATAGCGCCCCGAGCAGGGCTTTTCTTGCGGAATCAATCTTTACCTCTCCCTGGACTGAGGCGCGCATAGAGCCAGACACATCGAGCAGGAAGAGAACATCAGTTGCAGCGTGTGCAACTGCACTCAATGCAAGACTGAGGGACACAGCGAGAATCAAGATGGGGGAATTCCGACGTTCCATGAGAGAACCACTACCTACCAGAAAGGACGGACACACACACACGAGTAAGGAATAGCGAGAAAAGCAAGTGCCGTGCCACAGTGATTCATGCGAACTCGACTGATGGTGACCGGAAAAGCGGCTCCTCTATACTACGAAGAACTCTTGGGTGCTCGCTTCGAGGGATATGCTGCCTAAAATCAGTGTCTCCCTAGATGCGTAGAATACCTGACAAACTGGCGTCGTCGTGAGTGGACCAAGAGAGTGAGACACTATAGCAGGTCGTTGCAGCAGCCTCGTCAGTGAGTTTGGCTCTGTGATTATAAGTGTGTAAGTTCCGGGACCGTTGGTACGGCGCCGGGAGATGAGTTACATAAGTATGCCAGTGCTCGAGCGTTAGGGAAATGGGAACTAGCGTTGCCAACGCTTCTCCCACTCTCGAAGTCTCTCCACTGTCTTCACAGCGAGCTGAATAAAGGTGTCGATCTGTTCTTCTGGCACGGTCTTGCGGTCCTGATGCCCGCCTAGATATGCAGCCATGAATTGCCCGACGTAGTGATGTACGAGCCCAAGCTCACTTTCGCTCATCGGATGTTCAGCCATATAATGCCCCATAGATCTCGTGCCGCATGACGATATAACTATCGGCAGTAATGGTAAAATCCTAATCAAGAAATCGGGCATGGGAGCGAGCTTTTTATCTCGCGTTGACTGGGTCGTTGATTTCCAGCACTATGTTCTGAGTAAACGAGGTCATCCGTATGTCACCTTTCTCTTCGGATATAGAGCTCTGTAAGCCGCCATTCACCGCAGCACGGCTTACCCGTGGTCCAGTAATTCCCTGATGAGGGGAGAGGTGTATCTAGAGCGTATCCGGAAGGGGCCGACCATGGCCGTTTCCGAAACGGCCAAGCAAAGACGGGGCCCCGAAACACCCTCTCTTTACGGCCTTCCAAACGCCTAGCGGCGTTTGAGCAAGCCATCGATGGCTTGCCTAGAGCGCATCACCGGAGGCGCTCTAGTGATGCACGGAACGAGTCCCAGACATGGGGCATGTTCTGCCGCTTCTAGACGCCGTTGGTGTGTAGTGGGAGTGGTAGCACTTCATAGCGCACTGCTCATTTTCTCCCTCTCATTTCCTGTGCCGTAATTTTTAACAACCTATTTGAACCCTTGACCGTCTCGCGATGCCCTGATGCCGTTGTGCAAGGGCAGCGGCTGGCAGTCATAAAAACGTGTTGACCTATGACGCTTATTTCACTTCAGTCAATTTACTTTCGCCTCGGGAAAACGGTGCTCTTTGATAACCTCGATCTCTCCATGATGCGGGGTGAGCGGGCCGGCCTTGTGGGAAGGAACGGTTCCGGCAAATCGACGCTGCTTCAGATAATGGGGGGACTCCTTGAGCCGGAGAGCGGCTCTATAGTGCGTACACACGGCATTCAGATCGGGTATGTGGCACAGGTCGTGCCGCCTTCGATCGCGCAGATCGGTGTATTCGATGCGGTCGCAGAGAAGATCGAGGGCGGCTATATCGGCAGCCCCTCCGACTACAGGATCGAAAGGCTGTTGGAGAACCTTGGTATTGATGAGCAGCTCTATTGGGAGCCGTTGGGAACCCTGAGCGGGGGAGAGGCTAATCGTGCGCTCCTGGCCCGTGCACTGATAGCTGAGCCAGATCTGCTGCTGCTTGATGAGCCAACAAATCACATGGACATGGCTTCGATTGAGCGTTTAGAGCGAACACTTGCTGGCCTGCGGTCGACCGCGGTGCTCCTTGTTTCCCATGACCGACGGCTGCTCGACACACTCACATCGAGCTCCCACTTTTTAAGAAACGGCAAGATACACACTTTCAACAGCGCCTACTCGAAGGCGCGAGAGGCACTGGCCGAACAAGATGCGGCGGCGCTGCTCCGTCGCAAGAGTCAGGAGAGAGAGGTCCAACGTATTCAGAGCTCTGCAGCAAGGCTTGCTCAATGGGGAAAGGTCTTCGATAACGAGAAGTTTTCAAGGAAGGCCAAGAGCATGCTCCGCCGCGCCGAGCGATTGACCGAAGAGATGGTCAGTACAGCGCCGGCTGCAAGGGGCAGTGTGCGCATTGCAACCGGCCTGCTCGACGTCGCGCGACTGCTGCGCGTGTATGACCACGAGGTGCGGCGGCCTGATGGTGCAACGCTCTTCCGAATACGGGAGTTGCTTCTTTGCCCAGGCGAGCGAGTAGCGATTACTGGACAGAACGGCTGCGGAAAGTCCACTTTTCTGCGAAGTATTGTGAGCCTGTGGCGCAGCGGCCATGCCGTAGGGGGCATTTCGCTCAATCCAGGACTTCAGATCGGGTATTACGATCAAGATCTCAGTCATCTCGCAGCAGATCAGAGCATAGCCGAGTGCCTCGCGGAGTGTGGTAGTGGCATGACGCAGCAACTAGTTGCTGAAGTAGTGCGGGCTGGGTTTCCGTATGAGCGGCTCGGGGACAAAATCGGGGTGCTAAGTGGGGGAGAGAGGGCTAGGATTAGCCTGCTTCGCCTAAAGCTCATGCAGTGCAACCTGCTTCTGCTTGATGAGCCGTCCAATCACCTCGACATAGAAGGCATAGAGCAGCTTGAAGAGCAGTTGGTGAATAACGAGACAAGCTGTCTCTTTGTCTCCCACGACCGGGACTTCATCCAACGGATCAGCACCAGGATTCTAAGGGTCGAGAGAGGGGAGTTGGTGCCCGTGGCATAGATCTTCCCAATCGAAAAATTATTGGAGGAGGAGCGAGCCTGCGCAAGAGACCGGCTCGTCACCACTCATAATCGTACCTATCGGGTATGTGTGGTGCCCGAATGACTCGAAGCACTCTTTTATCGAGGCTACCTGGCTTTTTGGCGCTACGACCACGAGGCCTACACCCAAGTTGAATGTTCTGAGCATCTCTGCTTGAGCCACGTTTCCCGCCTTTGCGATCGCCCGGAAGATCTCAAGCACCTCAATCGACCGCAGGTCGACGCGGGCTTGGAGCCCTTGCGGTATTATTCGAGACAGGTTGTCGACGAGGCCGCCACCTGTGATATGAGCCAATCCATGAATCACGGCCTCTGAAAAGAGCTGCTGCAGAGGATGATTGTAGCAGCGGTGGGGGATCAATATCTGCTCAAGAAAGGTTGAGTCCCCGACGCGCTGATGCGCAAGTCCCGGTTGTTGGTCCAACAGCGACCTGACAAGGGTATAGCCATTGGTATGGACTCCACTCGATGCCACAGCCAGAATGACGTCGCCCTCCTCAATCTTTGAACCATCTATTATCTTTGCTCGGTCAACGACTCCTATGCAGCATGCCGATAGAATGTAGGTGCCGGGCGGCACCACCCTCGGCTGTTCCGACGTTTCTCCGCCCACAAGATCGCAGCCTTCTGTTCGACAGGCGTCTGCGATGGTGTCAACCAAGGCAACCACAACATCCTTCTCCAGCTTGCCGCAGATAATAGTGTCTTGCAGTAGGAGCGGTTTAGCCCCCATAACGATCGTGTCGTTGATAATGTGGTTGACTAGATCATGGCCGATCGCCGGCAGCCTCCCATACTGCGCTGCCAAGAGCTGCTTGGACCCCGGTTCCTCCATTTTCACGACCAACACTGGGGAAGCCATCTCCGGGAATCGGAAGTCGTACAAAGAGGCGAAAGCACCCAGTGAGTTCATCACCCGCGGATTGGCGGTGGCAAGCGATTTAGCCATCTGGCGCTTGGCGGCATCAGCCGTGTCGATACTCACCCCCGATTGTTCGTAACTGAGGGCATTTTTGCTTGTCATACACCAAATCTCAATGCAGGGCTGGGGGACTGAAAGGGATAGCATCCCCATATGTTCCGAAAACTATCTCACACATGGACTCCCGACCGTGTATGAGGCGCTCCAAGCTGCCAATGCCTTCTCCGTTCCCCCAGCAGGCTTAAGGTAACTTCTAGCATGGAGCTGAGACCGCGTCATGCACCCTCTCGCCAGGGCCTGCGTTGATGATCCCTATAAGCAGTTTATTGGTAAGAAGGCGATTACGTTCCTCGTCAATCGCGCCATACCGATCATTGCCGATCAGCGGGTCGGCCCGGCTTACGGAACAGGCGTTATCAAGGTAACTCCAGCGCACGATTTTGCCGACTTCGATATCGGCATGGACCACAAGCTGGAGGAAATACAGGTTATCGGCAAGGACGGGTTGATGACCGACGCTGCGGGGGCCACGTTTGCCGGGATGAAGACGAGCCTTTTGAGCAGTGGCTTGTGAATCTTAGGGACTGGAACGTCGCTCGGCAGCTTTGGTGGGGACACCGCATACCAGTATGGTACGGGGAGGGATCGAGCGGGCGGGAAACCTATGTGGGGCAACCCGCCCCAAAGGGTGAGGGTTGGGAGCAGGAGACGGAACCTGGTTGTCCTCCGGGCAGTGGGCCTATTCGACAAGGGCCTCTTATCAGCTCATGCAATTAGAGGAAGGGATATCGAGAAGCAATTTTTTTTTCGACCCATACTATGGTGATGTGGCGGGACATACTGTTCTTTTGAGCTTGCCGGATGCCGCTGATGACTACTTATCGCGTGCAGGATGTGCCATGGCGCAACTGAGCCATGCCGCCGAATCGTGAGGAGATCTTCTTCAGGAGCTTCTCAATCGCAGGTGTCGCCACCCCATAACTTTTCCCCAAGGATTGAATGCGGCCCACAATGTGGGGGAGCTCAGTGGGACGGTTACCTCGTAGATCGATCAGGGTTGAATTGATGTTGTCCTTGTACAGCTGCAGGCGTGCCAGAATATCGAGATCAGTCGGCGATGCCAGGTTGAATCCCTCCCTAGCCGCTACCGCGCGAACTTCGGCAGTTACTAAATGGAACTCTTCAAGCGCTTCCTGTGATTCATAAATAACCCGATTCGGGCCATTGTGAGCCGAGGCGATAAGATTGACTGGGGCATTAGTGAGCACCTTTCGCCACTCGGCCTCAGCTACATTGTGGGCTACGGTGCAGGTGATCCCCGCGGATGCTGCGAGCGAGTTAAAATCATCACGAGCCTTGGCGTGCGTGGATGCACTGGCAATCTCAAGCTGAAGGGTATTGCTGCAGACCAGTGTGCCCGGTGATTCAAAGTAGGCTCCAAAGTAAGCCAGGGCCCGCACCAGGGGCTGTCCTCTCCTAAGGTGAGTCGCGCTATCGAAGTAGATGTTAAGGCCGTTACAGATCACTACTATCGTCTGGTCGGGAGCGAGAAGGGGAGCCAAGATGGGAAGAATCTCTTCGAGCGAAAAAGCCTTTACCGCCAGAATGATGAACTTTTGCCCGGCGACGGTGTTTCCATTGAGGCTGTTGACGACGGCAAGGTGTGGAGGGAGCGAGAAGGGCTTGACTGCGATGGCATGCCGGCATAGTGCGTCGGCGCGTTCTCCGCGGGCGACGACGGTAAGTGGAATTGACTTCGGGATTCGACTGGCGATGGCGAGACCCACTGCACCGGCACCGACTATCATTAAAGATTGTGGCACGCAGGTATGGGCATCGACGTCCTGTTCCATTAGTGCGAGCGTTCTTCTTGTCGATGAATTCGGTACACTACCTCATTAAGTACTCTCCCATGCAGGCTCATGGAGGTCCTCTCCTCGATCACCTGACCACCCAAGGCCTCGGCGATGCGGCGACTGGGGATGTTATCCCGATCTACGGGATACACGAGGTAGTGGTAGCGTAAATTGTTCTGGGCCCAGCTGTTGAGCCCTCGAATTGCCTCCATGCCGAATCCATGGCCGTGGGCGGATTTTTTTACCCAAATACCTAATTCCCCTACACCAGCGCTCTCGCTCTCATGCAAACCGCAGCAACCGAGGAATTCTTGGTTCGAATTTCGGCGGATCACAAGTTGAAGGTCGCGATTGGCCGCCATGCCTACGATCGAATCTTGAATGAATTGTAGGGTATCTTCAATCCGGGTTGGGGGCGCAGGAAACATGTAGCGGGTTATCTCAGGGGAGAACTCCCGAAAGATCTCTTGGGAGTAATGCTCCGTAATGGGGAGCAATTGCAGCCGTTCTGTCTCGATTCTCACAGAGCTGCAGTTGATAGGTTTCCCCTGTGCATCCGTGAACAAGCTAATGGCAGGGGCATCGGGTGATGGCATTCCTGCTGTATAGGCTCAACGTCAATGCAAGGCAAATCCTCGCTGGTATTGACAGTCCCCGTGGCCGGGATTACCGAAGTTGATTGTAGCAATCGTCAATATTGTACCGACGCGCGATGTCATCATAAGAAAGGTGAGAGAGGGGCCCCCCAGCCCGGAAGGCAGGGTGGTATCTGCCGACGGCGTACAGCTTAAAGGCCTGAAAGCGTTCCTGAAATCGGACATGTGCGCGGGACCTGCGGGCTCGATCTAGGGGTAGGATGACCCCATACATGGCGAGCAGGGTAGAAATCAAAAGAAGCAGTGCTGTCACAAAATATAAGAACGGCAGTTCTGCGATTATTCTTTAGCCGCAATCTAGAAGTCATTTGTTAAAAGGATGTCCATGGGCATTTCCTAAACGACCACGCAAAGACGAGGCCCCGAAACACCCCATCTTTGCACCCTTCCAAACGCCTAGCGGCGTTTGAGCAACACAGCCCTGGTCGGCTCAGGAGACTAGCGCACCTGCGTGGGGTCTGGGACGACTCGGTCAAAGGTGTTGTCCACGGCGCAGGCGATGTGGCCTGCTGACTGCTCATCAGGACGCACCGTCAGATCGAAGTAACTTTTAGCAAGGGCGGACGCAGTGACGTACCCATGGGTGTGTTTAATCGTCACAAGATAGGGGCGACCCGGGAGAGTCGTAATCGTCCCCGAGCAGCTACCGTACTGGATAGCGGAATCGCAGTAGCCGCCAAAACAGTTGGTAGGGGAGCCTTCATGGCGATAACGAATTGAAATATCGTGTTTACCGGGCAGCAGCTGATAGTTGTCGCTCCATGCATGGTGAGACTGTCCATCAATAGTAATCCCTTCAACGATCGCATCGCCTGAACTTCGAAGAGTGACCTCTGAGATCTCCTCAGGTGGCCTCGTCGCTCCGCTGTAGGCTTTGACGACGCACCCGGACAGGGCAATGAGCCCAAGCAGTGATGCTAGCAGCTTCAGGGTCCAGCAGCAGTGTCTCATGCCCAGCACTCTACTCCTTTTACAGTAAAAGGGGCATACCAAGAACGTGCCCTCTGCGATAGGCTTAGCCTTCTTAGCCACACCTCGCATTGTAAGTGGTTCCTTCATATGCAGATTAGTGTTTTGTCCAGTGGCAGTCGTGCCAATGCTACCGTTATTGAGAGCAAAGATCGGCGAGTGCTAATTGATTGTGGTCTATCCGCCCGAGAACTTGAGCGCCGTCTCGCTTTTCACCGTATAAATCCTCAAAGTATCGAGGGGATCTTGGTCACCCATGAACATTCCGATCATGTGCGCGGGCTCTCGGTATTTTCGAGACGCTGGGGCATTCCCGTCTTCGCCAACGAGCTCACCCAGGGTGAGCTGGAGGAGGTGTACGCGATTGAAACAATCAAGACCAGCGGAACTTTTGAGCTAGGGCCCTTTTCGATATCTTCTTTCCCGGTAGTGCACGATGCACTAGACCCTGTCGCTTTTGTAGTGCGGGCTGAGGGGATGAAGTTCGCTCAGTGTACTGATCTTGGGCGCGTCACTCCTGAGGTGCTGAAGGCCCTAAGGGGGTGTCATGTGGTCGTTTTAGAGTCGAACCACGATCAGGAGATGCTGAGAACCTGTGATTATCCGTGGCCCCTGAAACAGCGCATTTCCTCTACCCATGGCCACCTGAGTAACGATGCAGCAGGAGCGTTGCTTGCTGAGATCCGGCACAGTGAATTGCAACGGGTATTCCTCGGTCACCTGAGTGAGAATAGCAACACCCCGGAGTGTGCCCTTTCGACTGTTCTCGGCTACCTCGACCACGTCCCCTCCTTTATTGTTGAATGTGTGGGGGTGGAATCTCCCACACCGCTCCTCGCCGTCGGATAATCGAGTTTACCGGAGTGGGGGAGCGTTCTTTTGCCGGGACATGACAGTTCTCTCGGTCTGTGGAATTATACGAACCTCACCACACAGGGGGCTAACCGCAAGAGCAATCGATGATTCCTAGATACTCTCGCCAAGAAATGACCGCACTTTGGAGTGATCAGGCAAAATTCCGCCTATGGCTTGCCGTGGAGACGGCAGCGCTTGAGCAGATGGTCAAGGAAGGTATCGCCCCCAAAGAGGCGTATGAGGCCGTGAGAGCCAAGGCTGCGTTTGATACCTCCCGTGTCCTGCAGATCGAGGAGGAGGTAAAGCATGATGTAATCGCCTTCCTGACGAATGTTGCCGAGTATGTAGGCCCGCTCTCGCGCTATGTGCATCGAGGCATGACCTCGAACGATGTGCTCGATACGGCTTTCGCCGCTCAGCTCAAGCAGGCGGGGGAGATGCTGATTAAAGAACTCGACGCGCTCATTGCGGTCGTCTGGAAGCGGGCTGTTGAGTTTAAGGTGACTCCTTGTATCGGCCGGAGCCATGGTATTCATGCTGAACCGATAACCTTCGGACTTAAACTCGCCAGTTGGGTCGCTGAGTTGACACGGGCCAAGGCTCGCCTTTGTGCCGCGACGAAGGAAGTTGCATGCGGCAAAGTATCCGGTCCGGTTGGCACCTACGCCTCGGTGTCACCGGCGGTTGAGGCTCACGTGATGCAGCAGCTTGGTTTGCAGCCTGAAGTGGTGGCGACCCAGGTAGTGGCGCGTGACCGACATGCCTATTTTTTCACGGTCCTGGCGCTGCTGGCCTCCAGCATCGAACGCTTTTGCGTTGAGGTGCGGCATTTGCAGCGTACAGAAGTGCGGGAAGTGGAGGAGCCGTTCGGCAGCGGTCAGAAGGGCTCGTCAGCGATGCCCCATAAGCGCAATCCGATTCTGAGCGAGAACCTTACGGGGCTCGCCCGCTTGGTGCGAAGTTACGCCCTTGCCGCGATGGAGAACGTGGCGCTCTGGCATGAGCGGGACATTAGCCATAGTTCTGTGGAAAGAGTGATTGCTCCGGACGCCTGCATCCTAACCGATTTCATGCTAGTGCGTCTCCGCAAGGTTGTAGAGGGCATGCGGGTGCATAGCGATCGGATGCTCGAGAATTTGGAATCTACACGGGGCGTAATATTCTCCGGCTCGCTGCTTCTCGCGCTCACCGATAGAGGGATGAAGAGAGAGGACGCATATCGTGTGGTGCAGACACACGCTCTGGCCGCCTGGGAGGGTGGTGCCGGACTATTTGAGCGGGCTCGCAGTGATGGAGAGATAATGGCGATTCTATCCGAGAAAGAGCTGCAGGCAGTCTTCGATATTAAGAAGCACCTTCAACACGTTGATCTCATTTTTGCTCGCGTGGCCAAGGAGTGTGCGCTGAGATTGAGTGAGGAGCAATAACCTATGAGTTCACATATGAAGGTACAGGTATTTGTGCGCTTGAAGCCCGGTGTGCTGGATGTACAGGGCAAAGCGGTTGAGCATGGTTTGCATGAAATGGGATTCGGCGACGTGCACTCGGTGCGGGTTGGCAAGTTGATCGAATTTGACTGCGCGGGGGCGGCAGCCGCGGCGGTGCAGGCAAAGGTCAAGCAGATGTGTGATGCACTGCTCGCCAACACGGTGATTGAGAGCTACGAAATAAAGGTGCAAGGATGAAAGTTTCAGTCGTTGTATTCCCAGGTACCAACTGCGAACACGATGTGGTGCACCTGTACCAGAACTTGCTGCACTGCCAAGTGAGCGTCGTCTGGCATCGTCAGGCCGACATTGGCTCGCCGGACCTTGTGATTGTGCCGGGAGGATTTTCCTACGGTGATTATCTTAGAACGGGAGCCCTGGCCAAGATCTCCCCGGCCATGAAATCGATCGCTGCCTTTGCCAAGCAGGGTGGAGCGGTGCTCGGCATTTGTAATGGGTTTCAAATCTTATGTGAAGCTGGAATGCTGCCGGGTGTCCTGCTGGTCAATGCTTCGCAGCGTTTCCTCTCCCGGTTCGTCCACATACGAGTAGAGTCCACCAGTTCATTTTTCACCAAGGGACTTGCTAAGGGTGAGATCATTACCTGCCCGATCGCTCACTTTGAAGGCAACTACTTTGTCGAGGAGGACGAGCTTAAAAGGCTTGAGGACAACGACCAGGTGGTATTCCGCTATTGTTCCCCAACTGGCGAGGTCGATCCGTTCAATCGTGAATGGAATCCCAATGGTTCACTGCATGCTATCGCCGGCATCCGCAGCAAGGAGGGGAATATAGTTGGTTTGATGCCGCACCCAGAACGAGCTGCCGAGAAGCTGGTGGGATTCATAGGGGCTGCCACAGGTTTGCGACCATTTGCCGCCACAGCCTCTGCCCCTTGAGTGCCCCAGCCGCCCTGCTTTCCCTTGTGGGTCAATACGGGCTACACTGCGTCCCATGCGTACCTCCGTAATTGCAACTTTTTGTGCTCTCATGCTCGCTCATTGTCCGATGACCTGGGCCCTCGATCTGACCTGCTCGGGAGCGCCCGAGTTGAGCGCAACGCAGCAACAGCGCACCCTCGCTGAGCTGCAGAAGCGATATGCGGCGGTGAAGAGTTTACGCGCCTCATTTCGTCAGGAATCCTTTGTTGCGGCGCTCGATGAAGTAGAGCGTAGTGAGGGCAAGGTCTGGTTTCTCACCCCTGCCAAGATGAAGTGGCACTATAAGAGCCCGAATGAGCAGGTGTTCCTGCTTAAAGAGGACACCGTGTATTACTACCAGGCAGAGGAGCGTCAGCTTTTGGTTGAGGAGCTGCGGGGTGGCATGCTCTCGGAGCTGCCGGTGAGCTTTCTGTTGGGCGTAGGGGATATTGAAAAATCCTTTGATCTTTTCGGGGGTTGCTCGACTGCGAATGGGCTTCTACTCGGCCTCAAACCGAAGAGTGGGTCGGAGCCCAATCTCCAGGAGCTGTGGCTCCTTGTCGATGATGACACCTTCCTTCCGGAAGGGGCCAAAACAGTAGATCTGGGGGGCAATGCGACCTCGATTGTGTTTAGCCAGACGGAACGTGATGTAGTGATAGCCGAAAGCACTTTCGCCGCTGACTTTCCGACCGGCATCGATGTGCAGGATCGTAGGCAGCTCAGGGAAAAGGACGTCTCATAGCCCGCTACTCGCCCACAACCTCTTTATGGCAAAGAAGCTCTCCATTGTTGGTCAACAAGCGGCGCCGAAGATTGATCGACGCGCCCTGCGTGCCAAGCACTTCCGTGGACGTGCCTCCGTTATCACCCTTGGTTGCGCTAAGAATCAGGTTGACTCGGAGGTCATGGCCGGAGTGTTAAAGGGGCGCGGGTATGAAATGGTTTCCGATGTAGAGGAGGCCGAGGTCGCCGTAGTGAATACCTGCGGGTTTCTTGAGAGCTCGATCCAGGAAAGTCTCAAATGCATTCGTGATGTAGCCGCGCTCAAGAAGGGGGGCAAGCTGCGCAGGCTTGTTGTGGCTGGATGTCTGGTCAATCGGATGGGGCAGGAGCTTCGAGAGACCCTTCCCGATGTCGACTCGTATCTTTCGATTGACGATATCCTCAAAGTTGGCGATGCCGTGGGCAGCGGTTTTGAAACAATACTCGACGATGCTGCCCGTCCCTACTTTCTTTATGACGATACCATGCCCCGCTGCGTATCGACGGGGAGCTACACGGCCTACGTTAAGGTGTCGGAGGGCTGTAACCGTCCCTGTACCTTCTGCATTATCCCTAAAATTCGCGGTGCGATGCGTAGCCGCACACTCCAGTCTGTTGTTCAGGAAGTTGAGACGTTAGGTGCCCACGGAGTGCGTGAAGTGAACCTGGTGGCCCAGGATCTGACGAGCTACGGAAGCGATATTCAGGAGAGTGACCTGACGCAGCTGCTGCGGGCATTGAACGACACGCAGGCCGTTCCCTGGATCCGTTTGCTCTATGCGTATCCGGTCGGAACGACCGAGGAGTTGTTAAGAACGGTGGGTGAACTCCCCAATGTATGCGACTATTTCGATATCCCATTGCAGCATTCGAGTGAAGCGGTGCTTCGAGCTATGAAGCGCCCGATCGGTAAGTTTGCCGCACGCAAGATGGTTGAATTCATACACAAAGTAGTCCCTCAGATGGCCATTCGCACCACTTTCATAGTGGGTTTCCCGGGGGAGACGGAGGAAGATGTGCGAGATCTGGAGCAGTTTGTCGGCGAGGGACACTTCATGAATGTAGGGGTATTCACCTATTCACGTGAAGCGGGAACGCCTTCCTTTGGGTATGAGGGGCAGATTGCTGAGGAGGAGAAAGCAGAGCGCCGAGAGCGCGTCATGCTCGCCCAGCAAAGGGCCCTTGAGAAGACACTTGCCCCGTTTGTTGGTCAGACGCTGGAGGTGCTGGTGGAGGGAGTGCATCCCGAAAGCGATCAGCTCTTGGTGTCACGCAGTCGTTTTCAGGCCCCTGAAGTTGATGGGACGGTGATTATCAACCGTGTGAAGGGCAAGAATATCCCAGAATCTGGCACCCTTGGACGTGTGGAGGTTACTCAGGTGGCTGGATATGATTTAATAGGTACATATCTTTCGGATACGAGAGCTCCGCATAACGCCGACGTTATCGAGCTCAATATTGGCCCATCGGTCGCCGCTGGATGATATCGCTATGAAGCCCCCACGGATCGCCATATTCATCATCGCCTATAATGCGGTGAATCATCTCATCAAGACGATCAGCCGTATCCCCAAAGAAACGTACGATAAAGTTGAGGAGATATTCGTCATTGATGACTGCAGCACCGACAATACTTACTACGCGGCCCTAGGATACAAACATCAACAAAACATAAATAAGCTTACCGTCCACCGAAATGAGAAGAATCAGGGGTATGGCGGCAATCAAAAGGTGGGTTACCAGTATGCGATCGACCGGGGCTTTGATGTCGTGGCGCTCGTGCACGGTGATGGCCAGTATGCCCCTGAAGCGCTCCCGTATCTCATAGAACCTTTTGAACGGGGGGAGGCCGATATGGTGTTCGGCTCGCGCATGTCGACCCGTGGAGCGGCGCTTAAGGGCGGGATGCCTCTCTATAAGTTTTTCGGCAATAAGATCCTGACCTATGTGCAAAATCGGCTGTCCGGGCTGGCCCTGAGCGAGTATCACTCGGGCTACCGACTGTACTCGGTCGAGGCTCTTAAGAAGGTGCCCTTTGAGTCCTTCACCAACACCTGGCACTTTGATACACAGATCATTCTGGCCATGGCGGAGCGTGGGATGCGTATCGTCGAACGACCAATTCCTACTTATTATGGGGATGAAATCTGCCATGTGAACGGCATCCCCTACGCGTTGAATTGTATTTTGACCACCTATCGTTTTTACCAGAACAGGCAGCGAAATATTCTCAGTTATCCCGGTCCCTGCGACATACCGCGCATTCAGAGCGGTCAGTTGAGCACGTAGCCCCACCTTTGCTGGAATCGACGGGAACAGTCAGGGGTGAGAAATCCCAGGACGTACTTTCTCCCGATAAGCTGGCTAAGTGTCTATACATACAACGTTTCTACTAAAAACTCGTAACAACCCTCAATCTGTAGCCACAATCCTCCGATAGTGCTCTCAGTAGCTGTCAGAGGTTTGCCCCGTGTCCGGAATTGCCCTTGCCCGGTCCATAACCAGCGAGCTGGTACTGAACTTTCAGGGATTGGCGTCACAACGCAGCAGTCCTGCAGCCGCATTGCGCGGTGGTGCTACGAGTACCGACATCGGAAGCGCATTGCGAGTTGGCGCACAGACCCTTGCCTCCGCGGTACAGGTGCTCAACTCGACGATCTCCTTTGTGAACCTGGCCTCCGCGGATCTCACCAATCTAGAGAACCTTACCGACAGAATGATCACTTTGGCTGAAGAGGCGGCGGGCGGTGGAGTCGGATATCAACGCAGACTTGAAATAGATAACGAGTATCGCGAACTTGCCTCAGACTTTCAGGCGATCGTAGAGGGTGCCGAATATAACGGTGACAATTATCTTACGACAGACGGCCTCGCGGCGATCTTTGCACGGGCCGGCCTAAACGAAGAGGATTCTCAGTCCATCGAAGACGTCCTCGGTGAATTCAGCGTCTATAACGACGGAGAATCTCTGGCTGATGAAACGATTGTGGGCAATCGTCCGGCACACGTATCTCAGTCGGCGTATCAGGAGGAGGGGCGCACCTCTTATACGGAGTTTGAAGGACTGTTCGATGCTGCGCGATCGCTCACCGATCGGGTCGATGCATCGGTTCTGGTGGAGGACCTCAATGCGCTGAAGTCACAGATCTCGGACAACCTAGAGGTGCTCAACGAGGCGCGCCGTGTCGTTGGCCTTAATGTCGAGTTTGTGAGCTCCACCGGGCTCGCCATGCTTGAGATTGCCGACCAGATTACCTCGGCTGATGACGCTGCAGAAGTGGCCCGTGAAATTCGCTCGGCGGTACGTAAGGACGCCCGCGCGGCGCTATCCCAGGCCGAGAACTTGGAGCCCATTATCGTGGCTGCACTGGCCTTCGGTAATTCGTAGCAAGGGGGTGGGAACGTGAGCCCCGCCTCTTGGTAACCCGCCGAAAATATTGTACATTGAAACAAAATGACGGTCCCTCCACGAGCTGATCCGTTCCCCCAGTTCGTGTACAGTAGGGGCTCCTTTGGCACTCCGCTAAGGTCGCTAATCGGTCGATAGAGTTAGGTATATGCCTTCTCGCGGGGGAGCTTCGCCTCCCCGGGAAATCGAGGAGGCAGTTATTTGGTGATGAAGAGTGTGTATGTCGATGCCCGACTTCTCTGAATTTGGTCCCAACGCAGGCTTTGTAGAGGAGCAGTATCGGCTGTACCTGTCGGATCCAAGTCTGGTGGACGACTATTGGTCAAGCTACTTCGCCAAGCGCTATGGCCAAGAGAGCGCTGGACTCTCCCGCAATGGGCATGTGGTGTACTCGGCCGCTTCCGCGATTCAGGAGCGTGCCACGCTGTACATAGAGCAGGTGCGATCGTACGGGCACCTTCGCGCGCACTGCAATCCCATGCAGCACGCTTCTCAGCCTTCCTTTTTTGCTGCGGGTGTTGGCCTTGATGCCGTTCCGTTCTCGGATGCAGAACTCGCTGAGGAGGTTTTTGTCGCTGGATTCGCCGGACAGCAACGCATGAAGCTTGGCGATCTGGTCAACGGATTGCACCGGGTCTACATGGATAGGGTCGGTTTTGAGTTCGTTCATGTGACCAATACTGCCGAGAGGGAGTGGCTTCGGTCGCGAATTGAAGCCGCACTAATTTCGGGAATACCGGTCCCTGCGGCCGCCGATCGCAAGTCCGCCCTTCGTGGATTGATTGAAGCGGAGTGTTTCGAGGCAGAGCTTCATAAGCGTTACGTTGGCGCCAAGCGCTTTTCAGCGCAGGGTGGAGAAACGATTATTCCCATGGTCTCCCGCATCATCGAGCAGTGCGCCGCCCATGCGGTAGAGAGGGTGATTCTCGGCATGCCGCACCGTGGGCGTCTTGGGATCTTAACCTGCTGTCTCAACAAGCCGCTGCATGAGCTCTTTTGCGAGTTTGAGGATAAGGGCATCTCCAGTCGCATAGGTGGGGAGGATGTGAAATACCATCTTGGCCATCGAGCGCAGGTGAGAACCTCGGCAGACAAGAGTGTAGACGCCTGGTTGCTTTCCAACCCCAGCCACTTGGAAGCGGTCAATCCTGTAGTTGAGGGAGTCGTGAGGGCGCTGCAGGATGCTGCCCCGCACAAACCTCGGCAGCATGTAATGGGATTGCGGCTGCATGGCGACGCGGCGGTAATGGGGCAGGGAGTCGTGGCGGAGACATACAATTTCGCCCGTCTTGAGGGTTATAGCACCCAGGGCACCTTCCACATTATCGTCAATAATCAGGTTGGATTCACGACCGATCCCGAAGACGGCAGATCGTCGCACTATTGCTCGGAGTGGGCAAAGGCGATTGAGGCGCCGGTCGTGCATGTGAGCGCGGAGGACGTTGATGCGTGTTTGTGGCTGACCGATCTGTTATTCGAGTTCCGCCAGAAGTTTCAACGTGATGTGGTGGTAGACCTGTATTGCTACCGGAAGTACGGTCACAACGAAGGCGATGACCCGACCTACACGCAACCGCTGCTGTACTCGGAGATCAAAGAGAAGAAGCCGATTTATGTTGGATACTCGGCGCTTTTAGAGAGAGAAGGGGTAGCCGATAAGGCCTTCGTCGATACGGCAATCTCTGCCTACAAGGAGAGGTTTAAAGCAGAACAGGAGGTGACCTCCAAGATCGTGCTGGGAGAGTGCTCGCCGCTCAGGGGTATGATCCAGGACCGGGTGTCCCTAGAGCCAGCATCTGAGAAGGAGCTGCGTCGTTACGCGAAGCTGTTCACGGACCTACCTGCAGAGTTTTCACCGCATCCGAAGCTTAAGCAGATTCTAGAGAAGAGGGCGCAATCGGTCGAAGAAGGGCAGGGGATTGAGTGGGGAGTAGCGGAACTGCTTTCGTACGGTACGATGCTCTCGCGCGGCCTAAATGTACGACTCACCGGTCAAGATGTGGGAAGAGGCACATTCAGTCATCGTCACGCAGTGCTTCACGCGGCGGACCTGCGCAAGCGTTATCTGCCTTTGAGTGCATTGAGCGTCGACGGCGCTGGTCGATTCGAAGTGTACAACAGTCCGCTCTCGGAAGAGGGCTGTTTGGCCTTCGAATTCGGCTATTCGGCGGTCTCAGACCGTAGCTTAGTGCTTTGGGAGGCCCAGTTTGGTGATTTTGCCAACGAAGCTCAGGTTCCAATCGATCAGTTCATCTCAAGTTCGGAGTCGAAGTGGAACATGAGGTCGGGGCTGGTGATGTTGTTGCCCCACGGATTCGAGGGACAGGGCCCGGAGCACTCAAGTGCACGCCTTGAACGCTTCTTGCAGCTGTGCGCGGAAGGCAATATGTCCGTATGCTATCCAACATCGGCAGCGCAGCAATTCCACCTGCTGCGGCGGCAGGGCTTTACCACGGTGCGCCGTCCGTTAATTGTGATGACTCCAAAGATACTGCTGCGCTTGCCGGCGGCAGCGGCAACTATGGAGCAATTGGTAAAAGGAAGCTTCGCCCCGGTTCTAGAAACCCGTCTTGGCGATGGGCGGAAGCTTCCGCTCGTGCTCACCTGTGGGAAGATATTTTACGAGATTGAAGCTCGGCTGGTCGAAGAGAAGAAGCAGGCCCGTATTCTGCGCATTGAGCAGCTCTATCCCTTTCCCGAGACGATTCTTTCCGAGCTTGCAGCGCAGTCAGATGGGCAGGCGCTGTGGGTGCAGGAGGAGCCGGCCAATATGGGAGCCTGGAGTTATATTGAGCCGCGTCTCCGAGCGCTTGGATTCGAGGTGCAGTACGCAGGTCGACCGGCCAGCGCAAGCCCCGCCTGTGGATCGCCAAGCAGACACGCCGCAGAACAGAAGAAGATTCTGGACGAACTAGTGCAATGGCTTTCTAAGGATATGCGTCGCAAGGCTGTAGTTCCTCGCAGCGCCTCGAGCATTGTAGTGTAGGCAGTCACTTCAAGAGCGGCAATAAGAGCGTGGCCAAGCTCAAGGCCAGAAAGAAGCCGCTCATATCGGTGATTGTGGTGAGGATCGGTCCTGATGCCAGGGCCGGGTCTTTTCCGATACGGCGAAGAACCAGCGGTAGTGCTCCGCCCACCAGTACCGCAATAATGTTGTTGACCATCATCGCCACGCCCACCACCATTCCGAGGTATGGATTGCCATGCCAATAGAGGGCGACTAAGGCGATCAGAAGTCCCAAGGCAAGTCCGTTCAGGAAGCCGACGAGGATCTCCTTTCTCAGTACCCGCAGCACTTCCCTTGGCTCAATTAGTCCCAAGGCCAGCTCGCGCATGCTAACGGCAACGGCTTGATATCCGGCCGAGCCGCCAATTCCTGATATGACCGGCAAGAAGACCGCCAGGGCGATGACGGAGGAGAGCGTGTCTTCAAAGATTGCAATAACTGACGCCGAGAGAATGCTGAGAGCGATATTAAGACTGAGCCAAGAGAGCCGGCGGTGAGTGCGCACAAAGAGGGGGAACTGCCGTAATTCCTCACCGCCTATGATGCCCTGGGCCTTCAAGTAGTCTTCGTCCGAGCGTTTTGAGCGGGCTTCCTCTACGCTGCTTCGCAATACCACGCCCAACATTTCCCCCAGGCTGCCGACGATCGGCAGGGCGACGAGGCTATTTCCTTCGAAGGCCCGGTCGGCTTGATCTATCGTCGTATCGTCGCGCAGACGGGTCGGCTCTTTAATCATAATATCGCGCACCAGCTGCTCATGACCCGAGAGCAGCAAGGTGCGAAGCGGCACTACTCCCACAAGCACATTGTGACTATCGAGCACATACAGGTACTGCACATCAAAGTGGGAATAGAGCTGATGATTGCTGCGGAACTGATCAATCACCTTAGCAACGGTATCCGTGGAGTATATGGCCACGAACTCCGTTCCCATCAGTCGCCCGACTTCGTCTTCCCCGTACTCTCTGAGCTCCCTGATGCTTTCCGCATCAATCGGATCCATCTCGGCGAGAATGGCTTCGACTCGATGTTCGTCGATGTTGCTTAGTATCTCGGTTTGGTCTGGTTCGGGGAGCTCCTCGACGATCTGTGAGGCGGCCTCCGGCTCGAGCCGCTCCAGGATGTCGGCTGCATGGCTTTCTGGCAGCAGCTCCATCACGTCGGCGGCCACCTCTGGCTCCAATGTGCTAAGGAGCTGGGCTTGGCCCTCCTCGCTCATTCGGGATACTGCGAGGGTCGTTTGTTGTGGTGAGAGAGACTCCAGAAGATCCTGGGCCTCCTCGCTCTTATCGCTCCTCACGAGCTCCTCAAGGGTCTCCCAGGCGCTCGGTTTTTCCTCTTGGTCCATATACTTACCAAAAACAGGCGTAAACTCGGTACGTTAGTAATTAACTCCCTCTTTAGCCGTCTAAAGAAAATACCGATATCCAATGCGGGGAGGGGAGTGCCCTCCAGGGGGAGTCTTGAACGATCTCGAATCCAAAAACTTCTACGACCTGCTTGGGGTGACTCGTACAGCCACAAAGGAGGAGATCCGGGCCGCCTACAAGGAGATTGCCCGCGTGTACCATCCAGATTCCAACTTTTACAGCGAGATCGTCCAGGAGGCGTCGCTCTCCTCGGAACAGATCCAGATCTTCAAAAGAATTACTGAGGCTTATAACACCCTCGTCAATGATGACAAGCGGGCGGAGTATGATTCGATGCTTCCCGGGAATCTTCCTTCATGGGATGCAGACGATGAGTGGTCTCCCTTGAACAAGTACCACGATCTGAACCAGGCTACGAAGTCAGGCAAGGTCTCCTATGCCTTTGGCACCTTTGGGATGATGCAAGAAAAGCCAAAGAGCGCCTTTGAGGAAACTGCAGAATCCGCACCTGTGTCTGAGATAATCAGAATGAAGAGTCAAAAACAGGGCCTTTGGCAGCGCCTGATGGCCATATTTGGCTTCTAAACACGAATCCCTGCGATGTAGCAGCATTCTTTCCGTCCTCCATAACATATGTTACGCGGCCAGCTGTAAGCGCTGGTCTCTCTGGCGATGCGTATGTCCACAAAAATGAGCCCCAACGCCGCTCTGCAAAAGGCGGATGAGATGATCCAGCGCTGGGCAGCTGCGGAGCGCGTGCTTGTCGACATTCAGTTTCCAGCGAGGACGGAGCTGCGGGGGCGCGCGCCGGATGCTGGATATGAAAGGGTCTCGGAATTTCTAAAGGGGTGACCCCATCTATAAGGCCCTCAAGACGGCCTATGCCGCGCGGGGAGAGGGGTCGCGTACACGTGCTCATGAGTTCGAGATTGCGGTAGAAGAGCGGCTTACCATATTTGAGCGGCTCGCGGCACGCAACCCGGAGCTAGAAGTTCAGGGACGGTTGGCCGGTGATTATCGGCGCGCCTTCAGAATCCTAGCCGCCGAAGTGTTTGGGCGGATGAGTAAGGACGGTCAAGATGAGAGAGGTCCTACCATCCTCAAACTGAATGAACTTACCCCTACTGATATATCACGTATCCTTGCCGCTACACCTCCGGCCTCTGATGGGGCTAGTGAGCAAGCGAGCCGCGCAGAAGCGCCTGCGGCAGACTTGGAGCCAGCGTTAACAGAGGATCAGGCCCTTGAGTATCTGACCGGCAATGTGAATAGCTTCCTATCGCAGGCTGAGTTCGCGACCCAAGTTGCGAGGATCCGTAGGAACCCGCCCACGGGAGAGATCAAAGAGTTGCTCGCCTCCGCATTCCCCGAGGGAGGGCTCTTTGATCGGCAGCTCCAGGATGCCACTGAGATCGTAAAGGGGTGCCGCCGGTTGCAGGCAGGTGAAATCAAAGGATTCCAGGAGGAAGTAGAACTCGCACGTCGAATCGAGCAGGTGAAACGAAATCCCCTGCACGGGCTGGCGATTGACGAGCCATACATGCAGCTTGAACTGGAAGGATTACTCACGGAAAAAGAGGCAACCCGTCTCTCGACAACCCTTGCGGCGTACGATGCGGCGAAACCGGCGACGGTGCGGCTTGCGGCCCAGTTTGAACAGCGATGTGCCATAGATGGCCCATCGTTTGTTGCTTTGAACGTGGCGGTCAATCAGCTCAGTTTGTCCGGTGCCACGGAGAACAAGCTTGAGGGCCCCCTGAAAAGTTTGCTGCAAAGCGGGAGCGGCGCCATCGAGCACCTCACCAACGTAGCACAGCTTTCTTCAATAGGGGTGGAGCCAATGGAGTTGCTCGCGATTGCCAAACCTGCAAGGGTCGTGGTGGCAGAAGCAGCGGCAGGTCGATTTGACCTGGCGGGGGTTGATCCATCCACCAATGCAAAACACGTCAGTGCGGAGATTAGAACCCAACTCGCCGTCATTCGAAAAGCCTCGCCCGAACTGAGGGAGGCAATCGTGAAGGCATTGACCTTGGTGCCGGACCTGCCCGCGCCGTTTAAGGCGGAGATGCGTACGAGTCTCCTCACTATCGGCGAGAGACTGACCGCGCAGGATCTGAAAGACGGCAGGTTGGCGAGAGTTGTGGAGGATCTTGCAGCATTTGCGGCAGCCGGAGGCAAAGTCGGACAGTTCACTAAGATGGTAGAACTTCCGGTCCGTCAACTAAGCACCAATGAATTGTTAGGGTTCCTGGCAGATATGGCGGACCTGCATCGGCAGCGGGTAAGCGGTGTGGGAAACCTTTTTGCTTCGGCTATGATCGTATGGCGTGCCGAGCACAACGGAGATACTACCCAGAACCTGAGAGGATTTCTAATCGAAGCTCGCACGGCGATGCTGCTCAGTGAGCATGGGTTCATAGTACGATCGATCTCTTCTCGAGTTCGGGGAGACCGTTATGAGTTCGATATCGTGGCCCAAAGTCCTGATGGAACAGTCTTTGGGATCGAAGTAAAGAGGCAGTTAAGCACCATATCCTTAAAGGACGCAGGACGCGCATTTGACAACGCGAACCGCAGCCAACTTGCCGGTTTTCTCAGAGCATGTGCAAACTTAGGGCTCAAACCAATGATCGCTGTATACGACTATGATTCACGTGCAGAATCTGATGGTGAGGCGGTTAGGCACATCCTTGAGCATGTGCGGGAAAAAGTTGGGGGGGGAGAGACCACTTTTGTGGCATACCAAAACCGGGCGGCCCATCGTTCTATAAACGCATCTTTGCACTGAAGCTACAGCGTACGAGGGATAGGCTGAATTTATTCAGCGTATCCCTAAGAGCGAATCAAAGAATAGTATCTAGGCTGGCTCGGATTGCCCTCGAGAATCCCCGCCTGATCCACGGGTCTTTGCGACCTTAGCGAGCGCCTCGCTGGCCGTGCCGAAGTTGGTGAGGATTCGGCGCAGTCGTTCGGCCTCATCTGGGGTCAACACTCGTTTCTCAGCGATCTTGGCAAGTCCGAGTCCTGCTGCTACATCGGCAGAAACCTGTAGGTCGATCGGGGAGTGTGCATCTGCACCGGCGGGTTGGGGAGTACTCGCGCCGCCACCTCGTGCCGCCCTGTCATGTGATGGAGTGGTCATATTGGACAAACCTCGGGCAAAAGTATGAAGGTAATACGGAGCTGAGGCAAGTTTAGTGCGAAAGTTGCATGAACCAATCCACGGTGTGGCCAAGGGCTCAGCTATCTGTAAAATTACGGCGAGCCTTGCAACAATTCGGTGCCTGCGAGACAGAAGTAAGGTCCCGAAATTGCTCTGATTACCCCTAGGCTACCTGCTGCCTAGACGCTCTCGGGCGGTGCTGGGCGCTGGCTCATCGGAAGCTCTTATCGTTGCTTCGGTAAGCGCAGTGCCATCGGAAGGCGTGAGGGGCGGGGCGCTCTGCTGAGCTGGTTGAGTTTGGCCCGCCGCATCGCCGGCGGCGGCGGAGATTCTTTCTGCATAGCGGATTCCGAGACGAGAGGCTGCATCTCCCAGCCGCCAGGCCATGTACACGGTGCCTCCGGCAATTAACACAATGACTGCAAGCGGCATTCGGTCAGCAAGATCTTCTAGCTTTTCCTTCAATCCTGTTAGAGCAAGGGCATCATTCCTTTCCGATCTTGGACTCACTCCGACGGTTTTTGTCTCCTTCACATATCCCGAGGCATACATTACATCGCCGATATGCACCCGTCCCCAACGTGCCTGTATATCCTGAAGCCTGAGGTTGCTGTCCCGAAGGGCGCGTCTAAACGGCGTGTCCGCTAGTATTGTTTCACGCAGCTTTCGGGTTGGTACGGCGATCGACTTGGCTCCATCCGGATCTTCACCATGCGGCTTCACCGCATGATTGCCGACATGAACTTTGAAGAATGTAATGAGTTCAGGGGGCAGTTTCTCTCCTGATTCTGGTGCGGTAATTACCGTTTCGCTGCTTCTCGCCCTCACCCCTAGCATTTCAGTACTCCGTAATAGGCATGTCGTTGAGTAAGGCAGTATCCAGCCGCTCATGGGCCTGTCCGATCAGCTCTTCTCGCGTTACCAATTTGGTCTGATAGATCTCCTGAAGGAGATCCTTTGGCGGCTCATCGCCTGGACCGCATGCCACGCAAGACCCGTAGTCCGAGAGTACGATTGGACCATTCTGCAGCGCTTCGCGGTATGCAATAAGGCGATGGGATGGGATCAGGAGCAGCGCCCAATAAGGCCCCTTGCCGGGCAGCTCGATGCAGCACTGCTCTAAGATCAGATCTGCTTGGGGAGTGCTCCCACTTGAATCGCTCATTGGTGTAAGAGTAATGTTAACCGCAGAGAGTATTTTAAGGAATGGGTTTTTATCCAGCGGTATGTATTGTGAGATCCCTTGTCTTATCTGTAATTGCACTTGCTATCTCCCTAAGTGCGAGCGCCCAAGAGGAGCAGGTGCGTGTGGGTGTGCTGGCGCCGCTTAGCGGTGATGTTGCTCCTTGGGGCAACGACACAAAGCGCGCACTGGAGCTCGCCAACGAACGCATTGGCGAGGGCCGCATTAAGTTAATCTTCGAAGACGATCGCTGTGTCGGGAAAGATGCAGTAACCGCGGCTCGTAAGCTGCTGGCAATTGATCGCGTGCACTTTGGTATGACTGTGTGTACTGAGCCGACACTTTCGGTAGCGCCGATCTTCAACCAGGAGAAGAGGGTAATCGTGGCTCCGGGCGCCACCGCTGCGGCAGTCACGGGACTTGGTGATTATATCTTTCGCACCTGGCCTAGCGATCAAGTGCTTGTCGAGATGGTCTTTAACCACCTGGCGCGTCGGGTGAACAGTGTCGCCGTGCTCACTGAAGCGCGAGGCTTCCCGCAAGAGTTCTCCAAAGCCTTCGTCGCGCTGGCTGAAAGGAAGGGGGTTGCGGTCGCTGCAGAGGACTTTGCCACGGGTGAAACTGACTTCCGGTCGCTCATTTTACGGGTGAAGGCAAAAGGAATGGCTGCACTGCTTGTCAGCACAGATTCCGATCGCACCCTTGCCAATGTGCTGCAGCAGGTGCGGGAGCAGAAGTGGCAGCTGCCGATGTATGGGAGCTATGTGGTGGGGACGGCCTCCTTTCTGTCCAAGCATAGCGATCTCGCTGAAGGAATCGTGTTTGGGGATTCGCCCGCTGTAGCATGCTCCGAGACGCAGCAGGACTGCGATATATACCGGGAGTTCGAGAAGCGCTACTCGATACAATCTGCCAACTACATGGTCGCTTCATCGATCAGCGCCTTTCGCGTCATTCGCGATATGGTGCTCAGTGGACAGGATCCGCGGGCATTTCTCTATAGTGCTCGATTTGAGAGCGCTATCGGATCTTTTCACTTCGACAGCAACGGAGATGTGGTGGGCCCAACACCATCATTGATGGTAATACGCAACGGAAAGGCCGAGATTATACATGAGGAAGCTCCCCGCGAGTAAGAATCCCAGAGGGGAAAACGGGCGGGCGAGAAGTGAAGGGGCACTTCTCCTTACGTGACCTTTCGATCAACCCGCCGTGGAGGGGCACGTCGTCTCAGGCTTGCGCCATAATCGGGGGAGGCATTGAGAACAGCCAGTTTCTGAGCATGGCGACCTGTTCTTGCTGCTCTTGGACGGTGTCCAATGCGGCAATAATCCCTGCGATTGCCTCTTGCTCCCGCGGCGCCACGAGGGGCCGGAGCCTCGCCGCCGCATCTCTGAGTGCAAGCGAGTCCCTGAGGTGGAATCGCGTCTCGATCATGCGCAGGTAGGCGCGATTGTATGGCCTCGCAAGGTATTCGCGCATGAACAGGTGAGGCGAACTTTCAGACTGCGCATATTGACGCAGCATCGACAACTCCTGAAGCACCTGAGCCGATGCGTTCAGGAACTGCTGCATGCGCGGAGCGAGTCTCCGCAGCACGCCCGACAGATCTCGGCCAGCATCAACGCGGGCACAGTTTGCCTCGCGCTCGTCAGCCTTGATCCACCTCTCGGCGGCATCAAGAAATCCGGTCAGGGGATCGGGGGTACGCCGTGCACAGCGCACGAGCAGGGCCGTTGAACCAGTCATCAGAATAGCGATGATCGCCACTTCGGAGCCGGTCATCACACATCCTCCACAGGGCAGGGGGGTGTAGCGAATTCACTAGAAACCTCATCCGCGCCACATGACGCGGAACCTTTGAAGTAAGGAAGTAGCTTCACTTCTGCCCATAGACTGAGTGCCGCATGGTGCAGGCACATTGAAAGAACGGTGCTGTACGACATGCAACATATACCGATATCAGCACATATTTCAAAGCAGCTATAACTGTCGCTTTTAAGGGGTCCGATACGCCCTATTTGCCCATACCCGCGCTCCAATGCGACGGGACGATTAAAGTGAGCCATAACAGCAGTATGCCTTGAAGATCCACCCAGATGGAGCTAGCGCTTATGGCAGTGATAACCAGCTCGAAAGTTTCCATAGATACGGCCGGTCCATCTGCTAAAGCTGACCTTGCACTCCCTACGACCCTCTCCAGCCAGGCTCGGCAGATCGCCCAGGAGTATACATCGCGAGGCGGGGTGGATGTGGCAAAGGGCATGCGAGCGCTCGAAAGGCCCCTGCACGACCTGCTGGCCAAGTGCGCCAACCACGCGGGCAGCGATCCCGTGAGTCTGCATCTAAAGGAAACAACAGCGCGGAGCCTAAATGCGGCCATCCGCGCTCTGCCTGCTATAGCGAGTGGACTTGAATCTGCTGAACCGCATCGAGTTGTTGGCGCGTTGCAGCTATATCAGCAGCATCAGCCCGTGTTAACCACGGCAGCTGGACTGATTGGGCAGGAAGAGCGGGGGGTGGGCGCTTTCATGCGGCAGACCATTGAGCGTGTGGCTTCTGTAGCGGCGCGCTTTCGTCCAACCCCAAGAGCAGCCGTTTGATCTCAGAACGATATAATCGCCACTGTTAACAGTACGGCAAACAGCAGCAGCAGCCTCGCTGCACGACTGAGCGCTTCTCCGAAGCGCTGCGTATCTTTGGCGCGCATGGTCAGCAGCTGCACCCCGCAGGCGAGTGGGAGGGTCAGGCAGGGGAGCCAGGCCGCAGGTTCCGAGTAGGGGAGCCAGAAGGGGGCAAGCAGGTAGGGGATGGCCAGAAACGCGGCAAGCTCGTATAGCGCACCGCGCCTTCCAAGACGTGTGGCAATGGTCCTCTTATTGGCAGCTCTATCGGATTCAAGGTCTCGAATGTTATTTACGAGAAGTAATACGACTGAGAGACAGCCGAGCTGGGCGCCCGCAAGCAGGGAATAGGTTGAAAAGTGAAGTGCAAGTACCCAATAGCTTCCGGTCACTGCGATAAGACCGAAGAATAGCAGTACAAAAACTTCGCCAAGTCCGAGATAGGCCAGGGGCAGCGGGCCGCCGGTGTAGGCATAGGCAAAAAAGAGGGCCAGGACCCCTATCAAGAAAATTGGCCAGCCGCCCTGCATGACCAATGGAATGCCGGCTAAAACGGCTGCTCCAAGCATGGCGTAGCCAGCTTTTAGGACGGACCGATGATCCAAGAGCCCGGCTTGAGAGACCCGCGTTGGGCCGATGCGCTGCTGGTCGGCGCCCCGCATGTAATCGATAGCGTCATTAAAAAGATTAGTTGCGATCTGAATTGATGTTGTCGCCACAACGAGCCACAACACCAGCAAAGCATTCAGCGCGACTTGATCGCGCCAGACCAAGGCTATGGCCGGAAGCAACGGGGCTATGGCAGCCACAAGGGTGCGCGGCCTGGCGGCGAGTATCCACGGTGACACGGGCATAACGAGCACCAGCAAACAGTTGAAAGTGGTTGTATAGCGGGAGGCGTGGCGCGGAGGAAGTGCCAGTAGGCGCCAGTCCAGCCACGCAGTCGAGGGGCCACCCCCCTGCATTAGTTCACCAGAACTAGAAAACTGATTCCGTTTAGTAGGGGGGCTATGTTAAGGTTAAACGGGCATGCCGTATGGGAAACAGTATGAAGAACGCGCCCGACCTTTCGCAACAGCCAAGACCGTCGCACGAAGCCGTGTGGTTACGGCTCTCCGCGTTCCTGTCGATGCGTTCGCCCAATACGCAGCTCACCTACAAGGGGATCGTTGATGAGTGGTGCCGCTTCCTTGGTGCGGAATCAGGAACGAGCGAGGCCGCCAAGCTGCTTATCAAGGCCCAAGACATCCACGCCATGGCCTATAGGGCCTGGCTTGAGAAGCAGCCCGGCGAAAAACCCAGGGCGCAGCGTTCTATGGGCAGGCCTGCTGGTTCAAAGCTGCTTTCAACTGAGCGTCGCAGCGCAAGAAAGAAAGAAGGTCTTGAGAGCACGCAGTCTAACAGTACGATCGCCAAGAAGTTTGCGGCTCTGCGGCGCATCTACCGCATGCTCATGGCCAGCAATATCGGCGTACAGGAGAATCCGTTTGATACCGATAGGGTGCCTCCCCCACCCAAGGACTCGGGACGAAAGCGCCCCACGGAGATGGTGGATTTCAAACTGGTAACGAAGATTGTGCATTCCCCCGATCCGCGTACTCCGCGCGGCCTGCGTGACCAGGGTATTTTAGCTGCTCTTTTCGGTGGCGGGCTCAGGCGCAGTGAAGTCGTACATCTGCGTATCGGTGATGTGCGGCGCAGTCAGGCCGGCACGGTGTATCTGTACCTGCGTGCCACTAAAGGCAAGCGCGATGCAGAGCAGGCGCTCCCGGATTGGGCTGCCAAGATTATTCTGCAGGTTGTGCAGCAACGCCTTCAATCGGGCGGCAGACCCGACAGTTACCTCTTTGTAAGTTACATCGGGCGAGCTGGAGCTGCACCCACCGAAGACCCAGTGTCCGCCAGCGGGGTCTACAAGCTCTTCCTGCACTATTGCCGCGCAGCTGGTGCCGGGCCCTTTTGTACCCCCCACTCCGCTCGCGCCACCGCTATCACAAGACTCCTGGCTGCCGGGATTCCGCACCGCGAGGTGCAGGAATTCTCCCGGCATTCATCGATCCAGATGGTTGAGCTGTATGACAAGCGGCGCATCGGAGTCGATGAGAACGCAGCCAAGAAGCTGAAGTACGAAGAGTAATCGCCCCTACTCTTTCTCCTTGCCGGCCATGATGTGAGTCCTTCTAAGGCCGACGTAGAGCACCATTAAGGTGAATACGACGACAACGGTGAGCGAATACACCCCTACTACCGATGCGAGCACCGTGTTGTACACAAATGCGATGTGGTCCAAAGCTGATTGGGGTGCTGCAAAGTAGTCAGAGTCAGATCCGCAATAGCGGCTTTTCACCAAAAATCCGGCGCCGCTGGCAACAGCGATGGCTATAACGCCAAGAGCGAAGAGATGCTCAAGTCCCTGATCGATCGGCGATCGGGCAGTTGCCCTAATAAGCGCCCCAATGGGCTGCTTGAGAAGCAGCATCAGAATGGTACCCGTGGCGATGGCGACAGCTAACTCGACCGCTGCAAGAGCGATAATCATAAACCCCCCAAAGAACGCAAAGAACCTATACTTGGGTTATGGGGCTAAGAAGTTTTCGTAGTGCATGCAGAACTGAGGAGCTGGTTGGATCCCGCACGGCTACTCGAGATCCTTCCCGCCTATTTCTAAGGCCTGATGTACCGTGGACCGCAGTGCCTGTCCGCGCAGCTTGTCACCGGTTGCGATTAGCTCACCTGTTGTTGCGTTAAACAGATACCCGGCGGGAATGCCAGCTGGACAAAATTGCGCAATTATCTCGCCTTGCCACCCTCCGCTGTCAAAAGCATGGACCCAGCCCAGATTGCGCGCGCCGATCAGGTCGAGGGCTTCTTGTCTCTTGTCCTCTTCGTCGATAGAGACACTGACGATCGTAAAACCCTTATCTTTGAACTCCTGATACACCGCCGAAAGATTCGGTAACTCGCCGATACAGGGGCCGCACCAGGATGCCCAAAAATCCAGCAGCACGATCTGGCCCCTGAGGTCCTGGGGAACCCGTAGTTGTTTGCCCTCGATTGTCGTCACAGTAAATGAGGGCATAATGCTGCCGGCTTTCAGATCAGGCGGCGGAGGTACCTCTGGAACTGATTTGTCGGAACGGATCAATTCAATCCTGGTGCCGTCGCGCGAGATGCTGGCGATCTCGTAGGTGATCCCATTTATGGTGAAGGGCTCACTAACGGTGAACGATTCGCCTCGATGGTCGTACCTGCCATTGCCGTTCACGTCCACGAGCAGCTCGATCTCAATCCTTGGAGACTCCTTAGTATGGGAAAAATCGCCCGTTACGGCCCCATCGTCTAGCAGTATTTCGTAATGCCGGCCGTCAAGTTCCAGGTACCCTTTTGTTGCATAGTCACGGTATCGATCGATTCGGTGCTCAACATTGAATTCTTTACGTGTGGCGGGATCGGGGAAGAACAACGCGACAGACCAGCTATTGGCATCGGGTGCGGAGCTGGTGGCAACATCAGAGCGTACCGTTACCGTGCCCGCGGTCTTCTCCCCGTTCATGACAGGGCGTCTTTCCACCATCCAGGAGGCGGGATGGTCATCGGTAAGGTCACCGTTCCTGTTGCTATCGATTATGAAACGCTCCCTTGATTCGTCGAGCATGAAGCCAACCGGCGTAGCGGGAGCTCGATAACGAGTGCCATCACCAAAGGAGAACTCCCCAAACACTGCGTCGGGTGAATGTGCAGGGAGTTTGGTGATTGAAGCGGGAGGAGTAGATGAAACTTCGGTGGTCCAGGGAGCCCACGATCCAATATAACGAGCGGCAAAGCCCTGCACGGGGGCGAGGTTTGCGCTAATTCGCTCGGGCTGAGCAGCGCTCACGGAATCCTGTGGAGGGTTATTGTCTATGCTCTGGCAGCCTGCACCGGTGACTCCAAGGAGAGCGCTGCTGAGTGCTATTGCGGGGGCGTTGTTGCTGATCGATCTCATAAACGAACTACCTTTGTGTGGGAGGGGTTGACGCACCGATTAAGCGCTGCGCTGCTCTGCCGCGGCAGTTTCTTGTTGCTTGAGCATCTCCGCGAGCCGTTCAATATTGCCGTTAAGCTCCGAGAAAACCTGCAGCCAGCCGAAATTGCTGGCACTCGATGGCTGCACGTTGGCGCTATACGCGATGTGCCGTCTCTCGAGCTCCGATCTCCCCACGCGCGCTTCCTTGGCGCCGCCACTAAGCTCAATGAGCCGGGATAATGCATAGGTATAGTAGGCATGAAGTTCGGCTACGGTGAACTGATCGTTGCTGGCGATTACTGTTGGTGGTGCGACACGTGCACTGTTCTTCCAAAAAGATAAGTACCAACGCATCTCCTTATGCAGTCTAACTCCCCGCAGCTCTAAGTCCGCTCTGGAGATCAAGGCTTGTGATGCGGAGGACCAGGTCGAGCGCCCGGCGTCTCGCATTCGGTCTGCGTCAATGAGGGTTAACACTCTTCGCTCAATAACATCGGGGAAGGCTTCCAGCCTCGATCTGAGAATCTCTGCCAACCGACCGCGCTTTATAGTTCCTCTGCTCACTGGGGCATCGTAAGGCAGTTGAGCAATCTCGACATAAGAGAATTCTCGTTTCGATGGCGACAAACTCCTGATATGGGCCAAGGTTGCTCCCCAATACTCGAGGATTCTAATCAGCGGTAGCGTATCCGGCGTCCCTTCGGCGGGTTCGTGGTACCAACGCCGGGCGTTGGCGATTGTTTCCCCTGAGGTCTTGAATCCGAAATTCCGCAGATCCTTATCTGATACTCGCCGATTGAGCGCCAGTGCGATATCGGAGGCCGCCAACACATCCTCGCCATCTTTAATGACAAAGCGACCGAGCCACTGTACGAGTATCTGCCGAAACTGCGTCGGGTTCTTCGACGCAAGATTGGTGAGTTTCACCAGTCCATTAGACGCGCCTATGGCTGCGTCAACTGTGGAATGACCATCGGACAGGTTAGGGTTTGCTGCTGGCTCCTTACCTGTGCCGCGGAGTTCGCTCAACTTTGAAAGAGCGCCATGCAGGGACCGTCTCAATTCTGTTCCATCGAGGGTGCCTGAGGTGGCTTGTACATGCACGACCACTCGCTTGTCACCTGAGGTGACCCAAAGCCGCTCGGATCCTCGGCTTCGTTGTGGTCCCAACGCTAGTCCGTCCAAAGAGATCCGACTTTCAGCGGTGAGTTTTCTAATTTGCGCAGCCGAGAGGCCACGCATGACTGCCCTGAGGGCTAGCGCCGTTTTCGCCTCTGAGCTTCCTGGATAATCGCAGATGGCTAATCCGACGGCCTCGCTCATTTGGCCGCAGTTTAACATGTCCTGAACAGTTTCCGGCAGCGTAAGGAGCTTGAGGGACTTTTCAATCGCCGCCACTGAACTACCAAGCCGTCGAGCAGCGACATCAATGGGGTAGCCACTTACACGGAGGTAGTCAGCATAGCTCTTGGCGCGATCTACAGGTGCTGGTTTCTCCTGTCCCTCGTTGTCTCTAATCAGAGCTTCCTGCACCTGCAATGCGGTAAGGTTTGCTCGTGCATCCAGCCGGCATGGTAGAAGTTCAAGGCCGAGTTTCGTAGCGCACCACAGACGCCGATGTCCTCCAAGTACGTACGCCTTTGCCGGGTCGCCGGGAAATGGGGCGATGTGGAGGGGCGTGTGGATCCCGGATTCTCTTATGCTTTCAAGGGTACTTTGCATCGCGCTTGGAGATACAAGCTTGCGGGGATTGTTAGGATGAGGGACGAGGTTTGATATGTGGATAAGCTGAACCACCGTCGGCTGTGACCAATCTGGTTTACCGCTCATGAAAATCGCCTTAACCGAGAGACTGGCACCGTTGCGCAGGGGATTGTCTTGACTCATTGAGGGCTGGTGCGTACCGGTTGGCGCTACGACCTCTTTGCTTCTGAGGATCCCCTGCCCGTTTTCTCCAGCGCGTGCCATGGGTGCCATGGTCGGCGGGATTGTGGGGAGCAAAAGAGAGGTATTCTGATCGCTGCGTGTATCGTTTGCAGCCGCTCCGCTTGATTGGTGGTGGTGGACCTCAAGCTCAATCGGGATTTGACTTAGTGCTTCCTCAATTGAGGCGCTTATCTGTTCGGGGCTCAACGCCGCCTTCTTGGAACTTATCGATACCGTTACCGGCACTATTCCCGGAAGTTCAATTTTGACCTCTTTAAGATCCCTCGCTTGCGATTCAGCCTGCCCCTTGGGGTGGCCGCGATTGCCCATCTGCAAGGCTTGTGCCGATCTGAGTTTTTGCAGAATCTCGCGCACCTGCCGAGCGGAGAGCTTCTCTGCGAGGACTCGTTCGGCTAGAGCAATATTGGCCCGTTCTGTATTGGTGTATCGAGCCATCACTAATGCAGTGGCGACGGGAATGGCTCCGCTGTTTACCAGCTCCTTAACTCGGTCGGGCAGGGTAAGCAGCCGCAGCATATTGCACACTTCTGCGGGACTAAGATTAAAGCGTGCTGCTACTTCGCTTTGGTTTGCTCCCGAGGCCCGGATGTACTCGAAGATACTTTGTGCACGGTCTATCGGAGCTGGCTTCTCCTGACCTTCATTGTATCGAATCACCGCTTCCCGCACCTGCAGTTCATCGAGTACACCGCGTGGGTCAAGTTTGCAGGGCAGAAGATCAAGGCCCAAGGCGTGACACACCCATAGTCTGCGGTGTCCGCTCAACACCAGCCCCTGCTCATCGTCGAGCTGACTTATCTCAAGTGGGGTGTGGATTCCCTGGGCGGCAATGCTCTCGAATGTCTTCGCCATCGCTTCATGACTAACGAAGTGACGCGGATTAAAGGGGCAAGCGACAAGAAGGTCGCGTTTTATGAGCTGCACTGCTTGCGGAAGGTCCCAATTTGGAGTGCCGCCTAGCCACACTGCTTCGACTGACGCTGCTGCGGCCGAGCGAAGGGTGTGCGCGCCTTGAGAAAATTCTCGGAAGGCAAACTGGATACCGGATCGCGCTGCCAACAGTTCTTGTTTCGCGAAAGATCCGAAGCTATTTGACGCCGGTAGTGCCGCCTCAATGGACGCTTGAGAGACTGAGACCATACAACCCTACTCCTCTATCGGTTCAGCAGCCTTGTCATCACTAAAAACAAAGCCATCTTGCGGTTGGGGCTCAGATGAGGGTGGCTTGTGAGTAGCGGCGACTTTAGCGATAAGCCCTCTGAATGACTGGTCTGACAGTCCGGACGTGTATGACTCCCCGTCGGTTCCGAGGTTATACGCCGCAGGTGCCTTCGAATTGGCCCGGTCCAGGGATTGTGCGAAATCGTCCGACATTGCTGTTTCACCGCTGGGAGCCACTGAGCGAACGGTTCCGTACTCTGCGCAAAGAGCCTCAAACAAGCTGCCGATCTCTGAAAAGGCGCCCCGTGAGACGTGGGCGGCAAGTTCTGTCAGGATCTCTTGAAAGAGTTGAGAGACTCTGCTCTCGACCAGACCCCATGGAGCTCCGATCTCACGCAAAGTACCCTCGCCAGAAAGATACGCTCTCAACATCCCCTGCTTCCTCTGATCGAGTAAAGATAGTAGCTTTTCTATAACTTCTTGAGTTTCAAGCTTACTATCTTTCCCTGGGTGCTTGGGTCTGATGTTGAGTTCGTCAAGGGAGCCGCCCTCTTTGTCATCGCGCGATCGGAAGTCCCCGACTGTCTTAGGATTCGATGGTCCCAAGCATGCCGCCCGGTACTTTGCAAACATCTCCTCATCCAAGCCAAGAGCCTCGCGCAGTTCACACTCCGTTGGAGTCATGCCGGTGACCTCTTGGTGTCTCTCTTGAGCTTCCCTGACCCTACCCGCACGGAATCGGGTAATTCGAGGCACCCAGTCCAATGCTCGTAAGCTATCCTTCATCGCACCAACGATGCGTGGGCCAACGAATGATTCGAACTTAACATCTCTCTCTCGCTCAAATAAGGGAAGGTGCTCTATCAGCGCAAGCATGCCCTCCTGAGCTAAATCCTCCGGATCAACCTCGTTAGGAACTTTTTGCGCAACCCGCCCTGCTATACCCTCGACCCATGGACGGTAGTGCTCGCACAACCGGGAGTGGTTTTCCCCGGACCGATCTTCCCAGTAGGCCTGCCATAACGGTGCTGCGTCTCCCAACTTCGCTAGAATTCGGTTCAATTCAGCCTTCGACAAGGTGTATTCTGCATCGATTGCTGCGAGTTCGCCCGGCAGTCCGGGTTCCTCACCTTCTGATATCGCATCCGCCCCGCTGCGCGGCGGATGCGGGGTCAGCCCAAGCAATGAGAGGCGATCCGGTTCGGGGGGTGTCGGCAGCCCGGATGACGGAAGCGAAGCTACATTTGGTGAAGAAAGGTGATTATTAGATGGCACGACTACAGCCTCCCTATCATGGCCACTAACCCTCAAGGGGTCAGCGTCTGGATAAACTAGTCCCGCCGCAGGCGCTAATCAATATTCAATACGGCGCTAAAGGTAAGAATCGCCAGTTAAACCCGCGCAAGTGGCCACGATCCCTTACGAGTCCAAGCGCCGGAATGTGCCAAACGCCTTGCGTACCCCCCACAGCATAGCAGCGCTGCAGACTACGGCGGCTCCCACTGAGGGAATGAACCAGCTCTCTGGAATGGGACGGGATGCGATCTCTACCCCCCAATAGCTGAATACCGTTCCGATAGGGATCGCCAGTGCGCCAAGCACAGCGAGCTTGAGGCCAAGACCGGTCTGCTGCCGCTCCTCGGCAGTTTGGGCCCGCTCCTCTAGAGATCGCCACTCATTACGGGTGAGATCTATCTGCGCACGGATCTGCGCGATATCAGGAACGAGGGACTGCGTTATGGCGAGGTAGGGTTCCAAACGGGGATGTGGCGTCCCCTTGTCCCCCAAGTATAGATACTCTTGCTGTTGTAATGAGCGGATAACGGCGGGAATCGGTGTCACGAAGCGTGCAGCGAGGATCATTGCACGGTCCAATGCGCCCGCCAGATCTTCGGACTGCTTGTTGCGCCACTCAGCGCGCGCATTGCTCACCAGCGCATCCGCTTTGCTCTCTGCGGCGTTCAGCACTTCCTCGGCGTGGTGAATCAGCGACCCGATGATGCGGCACAACAGATAATTGTTCGATTTGATCTTTCCACACACTTTGCGATCCCCATCAAGCACCTCACCCTTGACCCGTTCAAGGGCGGCGCTTTCTCCATGCGTCACGGTCACCAAGAATCCGTTCCCGAGGGCACAACAGATAGGATTCACGGTGAGTTGCTCGGGGCGCCCCAAGGGGCTGCGTATTTCACCAATGGTTATCGAGAGGTACGATTGACCATCCGTGGAGATACCCTCACTCGTTCGAAGATTAGCGGCTGGAGTACGGCACGCCACGATAAAATCTTCATCCAGCTTCAGCTCTGATCTTAGCTTACTAAGCGCCGCTTCATCCGGATTGTTTACTATATACCAGCGGAACGCACCCTCCTTTGCCAGAGCCTCCCTTGGCCATGAGTCGTGATTGCGTGCTCGATGGTCGTTTGGTGAAAGGTCAAGTACAGTGACTACAGGCGCAGTCGATTGATCCTGATCGAGAGTTCGGAGCTGAAGGTAGCCTTGGATCACAGACTCACGGGTAGGGCCAAGAGAAGAGCTAAAACGTACATGCTCCGTAGCGCCGAGAACAGCAATCAACTGCTGCTCAGAAAGGAGCGCATCCGGGGATCTCTCAGCTTCTGAAAAGATCTCCCACAACTTTGCTATGAACCCCTCGATCTGATCGCCAGTCATCTTTGATAGGGTGACCGTTCCTAGTGGGGAAAAGTTGTTACGAAGCAACCTTAGTTCAATCGAACCATCGGGAGAGGATGGAGCGCTAGGATTCTTCACCTCAAGCAGCAGATTGCGGAAAGAACATATAGAACCTGTGCACTGGTCGAGTGGAGAGGTTGTTCCCAGAGCCTCGGAGGTTACGACCTGCTCCGGTTGAGGGTGATTTGATGTACTCACAGACATGCGGCACTACCTTGCACAACAATTCCTGCACTGTACCATAAGGCTAAGCGCTAACCTTGGTACGGGCGCGGGTACCAGCCCCGTTATGACGAGAACCGCGAAATCTGTGGCGTTTGTCAGTATTTTCAGGGGATTGTCAGGTTATTATGCCGTTTTGTCGCCCCCTGAAGCCTGGGCGAATAGTGCCACCGTACGTCTCGTCGAAGTGTGAGGCTCAATGACCCCTTATGTGGAGTAGTCAGGGGCTGCGTGGTAAGTTCATCGTTTCCTATGCAGCAGCTTCAGACCACCTCGTTTGCCCAGCAAGCGGCCGTACCGCACGACCGCAATCCCCTTTTCTCTCTTGGCGATCTCTGTCAGTACTCCGCATACAAGAGCTGGGATACCGAGAGATGCAACGCCGCGGTATGCGGAGAGATCTCCCCTGATGTGCTTAACAATGAACGGCGTGTGGTGCGCAGATTCCTGCGCCATGTTGTAGAGATCGGGCAGCAGATCGAGCATCGGACGAGTCAAGGAGTGGAGGCGAGTAACCTTGCCATAACCGAGCAGCGGCGCTTCTTCAGCCGGCTTGCGCCAAACTTCCTGCAAGATCCCTTCGCGCGACCCCTGCCTCTGGCCGCGGACTTTTTTAGGACACTGGGCTCCCCAGGCGCCGTTGCCACAGCAAAGACCATATTGAAGCGCTTCCTTTTGGCGGCAAACCCCAGCTTCGACATCGCCCTGCTTGACTATGTTACTCACACCGCAGCGAATGCACGCCACCCTTTCGTAGAGGAATGGATCTCGACAGCGGATAAGTCAACTGCAATTCAGGTCAATCACCGTTTGCGTGTAAAGAGGCTCCTTAGCTACATAGCAAAGGCTGCGCTTGGCTCCGAATTGCATGAGCTTGATATGCAGAGCGAGCTTGAAGCGCTCGCTGAGTTGAAAGGTCGGCAGAGCCTCTCTGATCATCACCTTAGTGGTACACTCCTCGGTGTTCTCATTCGTTATGGCGGCACCGTTCTGGCCCCCTTCTTCAAGCAGCATCCGCAGTGTAACGACAAACACTATCGCTACAGCCTGGGCCCTTTCCTCGCCCACCTGAACCATGTGCGCATGCAGATGAAGCCCGTTTTACCACTTGAGCATTGGAGCTTTGATGTAGCTGCAGCGGAGGAGCCTGCCCAGCAGCCGGCGGTTGCCATAGTGCGGACACCGTCAGCAGTGGAATCGGACCCGCTCTCAGGAACACTCCCGCCTCCTCCCAAAATACGCAAGGAGAAGCGCGAACCAATCGCGGGCCAGTCCCATGGGGAACGGCGCCCCGCAGCATCGGTGAAGCGCCCGTCAATGTCGCCGCGTCAATCTGCCCCGTCCCAAGAGGCCGAGTCATCTAAGCCCGCAAAGCAATTAGCACCCGCTCATGCGAAAGAGTTTCTTGCTGCCGCCCAGGCACGCCTTAAGGAGATGAACTTCGTTCATTCGGTGGGTTTCGAGGTAGAACTGGTGATGGCTATGCGTGACCTGCTCATTTTCACCCTCAGATCTCAGCAGGGGCTTCGCGCTGAGGAGATATGTTCCCTCCGTGTACAGGACTTCGCTGAACCGAGAGTGTGCCTGCCGGGACGCACGACTCCCCTATCGAACGAGCTGCGTGCTTGGGCGAATGTGTATGTGCAATCTTTGAGGGGCATCCCCCGATTCGGATCATGGTTTACATCGCACGACGGGAATCCGCCGCTGGTGTTTTCCATACCCCGCCAGTCCCCTGCCCCCCTTACCCTGAGTGAGTGCCAATCGGTGCTTGATGACCGGGACCTCTAGAAGTGGTCTCAGAAATAGAATAGCCTCCCCTCCACAAAAGTCTTTGGCAGAACTGCTCGCTGTACTCAGCGCGCTCTCCGCGATTTTAGCTACAGAGTCCGTGGAGTCAGCTTGACACAGCGGTTCTGCCAATCTCAGCAGTAAGTTAGCTTGTCGCCCCCTATACCGATGTAAAACAAACAGCGGATTATTCCTGGCAAGCTAGCATGCGGTACTTTGCGGGCATTCACCCCCAGCTTGTCCCTTAAGAGAAACCCACAAAAGTTCGATACATCCCCATAGAAGTTTTCGGGAACAGCTCAGTGTGGAGAGGCCGCAGTTCCTGCACTCTCACGACACTGCAACGCATAGGAAACAGGACCGTGCTCGCTCAATTTATATCCCACATATTCTCCGATGTGTTCCTGCTGTGCTGTGCCGCCGCGATGCTGCTGCTCTTTACCTTCGATTTCTTAGGTCTGATTGGGCGGATGGTGGGGCTTGGCGAGATTCGCCATTTTGATTTTAAGACCCCCATTGTCAGCGTCGGTCTCTTCGGCACCTTCTTCGGTGTGCTCGAAGGCCTGTATGGATTCGATACCACGAACATTTCGTCCAGTGTTCCGCACCTGCTGGAGGGACTCAAATTTGCCTTTGCCATTTCAGTGCTCGGCATGTTCCTGTCCCTTACCCTCTCAGTGCTCGAAAAGTTTATGGGGCACGTCGATGATGATGCCGAGATACTTCGCAGTATCGATTTCAAGATTGGCAATCTCGCCAACTCAATTGAATCTCCACAGGTGTTGATACAAGAGTTCTCCGAGATGAAGGTGTTCTTGAAGAACCATCTCGAGCATATAAACGATTCGCTCGATAAGGCCCTCACCCAGCTTGCAAAGGGCGCAACAAAGGAGGTCATGCAAGCTCTGGAGCGCATCATTACCGAGTTCAACGACAACCTCAAATCGCAATTCGGAGAGAATTTCAAGGAGCTGAACGCTGCCTGCTATAAACTCGTGGACTGGCAGGATCGCTATCGCATCCACGTAGATGCGACTGAGGCCCATCTTTGCGAAATCATCATGTCTCTCGATGAAGCTCGTAGCGCCGTAAACGAGCTGGTGAAGCGCAGTGAGAAGACGACCGAGGTATGCAATGAGGTTGGGGCGTTGATTAAGACCTATGATGTGCAGGTGACCACACTGGCGACCTACTTGGAAAAGTGCAAGGAGCTCGGCGCACAGGCAAGCAGCTTCCTTGCCAACACAGAGAAAGCGATAACGCTCTCTTCCGAGAACCTCAATGCGTTCTCAGGCATCATTGAGCGATCGGTTTCCAAACAATCCGAGTCACTGGCGCTCCTTACGAAAGAGATCGATCAACAGGTTCCGAAAGCGCTGGGCGAACTCGAAAAGGTGCTCACCAATATCACGAATCAGTTTGCATCGGATTACCGTTCGTTGTTTCAATTTATTACAGACAAGCGATGAGTGGCCACAGTAGAGTCTGGATCAGCGTCTCCGACATGATGACGGGCCTCATGATGGTCTTCCTCTTTGTTGCTGTCCTTTTCATGCAGCAAGTTGAGTCCGAGAAGAAGGCGGTGCAGCAGATAGCGGTCACTCACCAGAATTATCAGGACGACCTGTACCGCAGCCTTGTGGTGGAATTCAAAGACGAGCTCAGCAAATGGAACGCCGAGGTTCTGGCTGACACTACGGTGCGCTTCAATGAGCCCGATGTGCTCTTTCATGTCGGAAGCAAGGACATCCGCCCGCGATTCGAAGAGATCCTCAATGAGTTCTTCCCCCGCTATATCGCGCTGCTGGCCAGTCCGCGGTTTCGAGAGAATATCGATGAGGTGAGAATCGAGGGTCATACCTCCAGTGTATGGGAAGGTAGTCGTGACCTTGAGGAGCGCTACCTGAATAACGCACTGCTTTCTCAGCAAAGGTCCTTTTCGATCCTCGAGTACTGCTTCCGCCTGCCGGCAATTATACCGTATCAGGATTGGCTTACGAAGGTGCTCAGGGCAAATGGCCTTGCCTTTGCAAACCCCGTGCTGGTGGGAGGATTGGAGGACGGCGCGATGTCGCGCCGTGTGGAGTTCAAGGTAAAAACCAAGGCCGATCAGAAGCTCCATGAAATTCTTGATACACTCAAGGAGCAGAGTACCAGCACATGAAGCTCCCCAAGTTCTATAAGTTGCGCCATGCCGTCGCCAACCTCGACGTGCACTTTCTGGCGAAGAAGATCGCCGAGCTGGAGAACAGACTGACCAGGGAGGGGCAGAGCTGGGAGCTCGCACACACCGCGGTTACCGAGGAGGGGGTGTTTTATATCAATCCCGAAAGCGGCATGGCGACACGGGTGGTGCTGTATGAGGCTGACCATAGGGTGCATATTCCGAGCGGCGGCAAGCGTCGCAAGGCCGAGGTAGTAGAGATTGACGACGATAACCTCGACAACCTGAACCCGTATCACCTTCTGCGTTGCAACACCCTCACTAAGATCGAACGGGAGGAGCGCGTCACGGGATACCGCATAGCGCAAAGACTTGATGGCACCTTCTTCTATCGCTACGTCAGAAAGGGAGACGGCGCGCCCTCACCAGAGGATGTGCTAGAGGAGATTGAGTCGCAAAGGCTGGCAATCTGTCCGAACTGTTTCTTCAAAGTGACTTCGCTTCTGGAAGGAGTTGGAACGCTCACCCGTGAAACGTTCAAACTAGAGCAGTTCTTCAACGTCGACTTCTTCCGCTCATGGTGCCGCTACGGGGAGTTCGCCAGAACCAAGGGCTCCTTGTCCGGAATGTATCCGAAAGATTGGGATGAGATATGCCGCATCCGTAAAGAGCAGGTGCAGTACCACTGTGAATCGTGCAGTGAGGACTTCTCCGAAGGAAATCGAGCGGCCCTTCTGTATGTGCATCCGACCGATCATTACAAGAACAAGGTGAGTTTTGTAAAACTGCAGTGCCTGTGTAAGGACTGCTACGCGATTCAAACGGGACAAAAACTAAAGAGCGGCGGTATCGCCATCTAATCAAAGGATCAAATCGCTACACTCCGCATCGGTGTCGCTCCGCTGCTTCCATGAAGATGCCAGTTGTATACAGTGCGGCGAACCCAATAGTTGCGAGTGAGATTACGATCTTTAAGATTAGAATAGACACGCAGCGCCGGGTGCTTCGCTCAGGGGTACCCCAGAATTCATACACAGCCGCTACGATTGGGAACAGGACGAGCCATGGCCATGCTCCATTCAGAAGGTTCTCGTGGCCCCGCACGGTTGTCGATAGTCTATGACACGCATTATCGCAGCATCAGCACGCCCACGGTGATAAGTACCATTCCGCCCCAATCCTTGGGGGATGGGGTCTCCTGAAGGAAGGCCCAACAGGCCATGGCAATAAGAAGATAGCGCAAGGCAGACACCGAGTTTGCTACATATAGATCTTCTTTTGCTACAATCAATAGCCACACAAACGCTGAGAGCACCCAGGCCGCCATCCCTCCCAAGCCCCAAGGATTGAGCATAGCGCCAAACGTTTGCCATACGGGCGCACTTTCCTTGCCCTGTACTGCAAGCTTCATGGCAAGATGTCCAAAGACTGTGGTCGCAAAGAACGCAATCCATAAACCAACTGTCATAGCTCGCATAACACTACCTCGCGTGGACAATTAAATCGTAAAGGCAGAGTGTCGGCGACGCCACGACTCACCAACAATGTGGCGTTGCCTTCGCTGAATCGGGTACCACTCCAGGGGAAGAACCAACTGTTTGGATACTCCTTGCCCTGACGCCGGAAGAGAATTACCTGACCTCCATGATAGTGACCGGCCAAGGTTAATTGAAACCTTCGGCTTAGGGGGTGCGAGAATATCTCCGGATCATGGCCACATAGAATATGCAGCGCATCGGCAGTCGTGTTAGAATGCATCTCCCCATGCACAATCACGTTTCTCTCAGACCGGGTGCGGAATCGAAAGGGGCCATCGGGCAACCAGTGTATTCCGGCATCGTGAATTGTCGCACTCACGCGGCACACCCCGGCGTCAAAATCGTGATTCCCGGGCACTGCTGCAATCGGCCCTGGATAGGTGGCTAATCTCCTCAAGAGCTCTGGCAGAGCTAAAAGCCCCCGTGGAGAATCAACTATGTCTCCACCGAGGAGCGTTAGGTCCGGAACAGTATGCGCAAGCACCTCTCCTAGTCGTTCACAGAGAATTGGCAAGCGCTTCGGAGTCAGGTGAATATCACTGATGTAGAGGATACGGCATCGATACTCCGAGCTGAAGATCTCATGACGTATCGCAATAGGACCATTGATTCCAACTTCAACACTACATGAAGGCATGGGATCAATGTGAGCGATCAATTTTTTAAGTGCTGATTTACAGCTGAATACCATATTAGAATCGCTAAACAGCCAATGCACCAAGACCGCATGAAACCCCTTCCAAGGAAGCCGCCAAAGAGCATCGATGCTGCGATGGGAAGGACTATGCTCATGACACGGAGCGTGCCCCCTGCTGCCTGCGTGAGCTCAATACTCCTACGCCATGGACGTTCCTCTCCCTCGATTAGTAGTGGAAAGAGGAACACAAACTGTGCCTCAATGGCGTAGAAGGCAACTACCGCGCCTAAAGCGCCAATTGCCAGTGAATCAGGGACCATGAACACTAGCGCAGCGACAATGCTGCACAACCCGTACTTTAGGACTCCGGCAAGGATAGCCGCCGAAGCAGGAGGGGATGATAATCCTCCTCTCAGCAAACCTAGAGCTCTGGCCATCCATTTTTCACCGAAAGCAAATATGCCTGCTGCACCTTCCAGGCGGTCAATCTGAAGGCCAAGGCGCGGGTCATCATAAATTCGTGCGGCTTCTCTCAAGAGATTGCTGGGTCTAATGTCACTCCATGGTGCGGTGCTACAACATTCCATGCACCCCTCCCCGCACATAGATCCAATGCATCCAGGCAAGCCATGCGACGCCATTTCCGAAGACTAAGAAGCGATGCATCAACGTTTCGAAGCTAATGCAGCGTTTAGTATGAAATTGGAACTCATCGTAACAAATGAGCACTGTCGTATAGAGAACCACTACGATGATTGGAATCAGCAGCCACTGCGGATTGGGAGTCACACTTGCAGTAGCCATGAGCATCGCGAGCGGTACGCCGCCGCTTCCAAGGGCCAGTAGGTGCGCCTTTCTCTCATTAGGGCCCGCAGCCACATAAAGCCTATGAAACAGCCAATCGCCTACCCCACCGGCAGTTGCGACTGTGCCCGCCATTACAATAGTCCAAAGTTCCCAGGGATACTGGGTGGGAGATGCGAGCCAACGAAATCTTGTATCAGCCATGGCCAACCATCCGATGCCAACGCCAAACAAAATTGCTGGGACGAACAGCGCGACGATGCTCTTAAAATCAGCGAGCACAAGCAGCTTTTTATTGCGCTTCAGTGGTATTATGTTGATTAGTTGTTGGAGGGTCATACTAATCTATCGTCGTGATCGACGACACCAACTCTCAACTCCGATCCCTGCAAGCATCCCAAGAGGTAGAATAACCGGGCCACAAACATAGAGGCCCATAAACCCTACTCCCGCCAGTTCTCCCAAGATCTTGTCTAATTGGCTGACTGTCGTTGGCAACGAAACTTTATCCATCAAAACCATGCCAGCTATACCAAACGCATAAGAGATTAGGGTGACCACTATTCCACTCCCCGCTGCTCTCAAGAAGTTGGTGTTACCCTCTCGTGAACAAATGACTGGGGTAAACAATCCGCCTGCAAAGAAGGCCGCAATCACCGACAAGACGAGAGGCCAGCCCATCCCCATTTGAAAGCCCTTGAGAAGAAAGAAATACAGCAGCGCTGCGGCACTTCCCGCCGCAATGAAATAGAAACACGCTGCGCTCAAACTAAAGCTAGCCTGGCTAAGAAATGATCTATTTTTGGCTAGATCAGCATGAGACTTCTGGAGGCGGTGCAGCAGCCACAGCAGTATTCCGAGTAGTGCCCCCGCAGGTAGAATCGTCGGTCCCGCAACCACCACTCCAAGCATTAAGAAACTCACAATTGAGAGCAGTCCGAATCCAAGCATGGCAAAACTCGGCTCGGCGACTAGACCCCTTACCATCATGACAAGGGTGAGCGCTATGATACCTAACAGGAAGGCCTTGCAGGCAACTTGGACTCCGCGCCATGCAGCTCCACCGAGTCCAATGGTGGCCTGCTCGTTGTGCATATCGCCGCCGGCGTACCCACCGAAGAGAGCACCACTCAAAACCGCCACCGACAGGGTGATGATGACTGGAATCTCGAGGTTGTCGGTTTCACCCCCTGCCATTACCATTCCCCATACTACCAGGGCTGCCATCGCCGCTCCGGCACCGAATACCAGTGCTGCCTGTAATTCAAAGCGGGCTCCTAATTTCAACATCCTCATACATCACCTCGATTCACAGTCACTGTCTCAGAACCCCCCGCAAGACCCTTTCAATACGCTCTAGATAAGATGAGAGTTGCCTCCTCCCCTCAGCCGTACACTCGTAGGTAGTGCGCGGTTTTCGGTCGACAAACTGCTTTTTCATGCGAAGAAGCCCTGCGTCTTCTAATTTCCTTAGATGGGTGGCCAAGTTCCCTTTGGTCAGCTCCAAGGATTCAAGTACGGTTGTAAAATCAAGTGGCTCTGGTGCTGAGGCTAATGTGGCCATGATGGCGAGTCGAACCCGGTCCGAGAGTAGCGAATCACTATGTACAAGCTGTTTCGGATCCATGAAGAGTCCTATGGGTGATTTCAAAAAGGTGTTTTTGAAACCATTTCTAAGCCTTACTTGTTACCCTCAAGATGATCTCTGCGTACAAAGTACATCCACGAGAGCAGTGTTACCGCCATGAACGCCGCAAGCGGCACTGCCAGATTGGAGACTCCATATACAAAACACATGGCTGCACCAGCGCTTACGAGTACTCCAAGCAACAGCCCCACCCGAAAGGGGAACACAAAGAGTCTTCCTTGCACGAGGTAGTCCCCAATGAAGAGCAGCAAGAGCGATGCAATCCATTCTGGTTTCCCCGCATACACGAGCAGTGAGAACATCACGAACTTAAGAAAGAGGTCTGTGAAGAGGGACAGATTAGTAAGATAGGAGAAATGACGTGCGATGAACTGATCGGGGCCAGCACGCCTATCACGCGCCGCGCGTGCCACTACAAAATAGAAGACATAGCTTAGCACTATGAGGAACAGCGCCAGATTCATGAGCCCCACGTAGCGGAGCTCCGCGTCTGTTCGTGAGATCATCAGCAGCTTGGTATTCACCCCATCACTAAGTACTTCCATCAATAAAAGAAGCCCGCTCAGGCACAACAGCCCTAGATGCAGCAATGTTGTTACTCGCCGACCCTGTTCACTGCTTGAAAACGGCACGCTGCCCTGGGCCTGCTCAATGCATCGACGAATAATTGCAATATCGCGAAGTGCTTGTTGCACGTTCTCTTGGGCGGGAGCTTCAGTGCTATCTTCCCTCGTCATAGGTCCTCACAAACAGGTTTGTATAGCAAACCAGTATGTCAGGATCTGGCCTGCTATGCAACTGCTGGTCAATCATCCTGGGATCCTCCTGGATCCTCCTGGATCCTCCTGGTGCCAGGCAACTAAATTTGTCTAGTAAATCCAATACGATCGAGGAGTTTACGGGGCGGAGACGCAATGAAACCGGATCAACCGTTAAATGAGCCGCTCCCCACTCCCCACACCCGGGATGCCTACGCTCCGCATCGCTAGCGCACGCTTGGCTTCTCCCCTATCGCGGCAAGTATCCTTGGTAGTGCGATATGACCGCGCGGCACCATGAGTAGCAAGGAGAAGGAGGCTTCGACATAAGCTAAGGCTTCGCGTACCCTTCGGGATATGCTTGGCAACAATCCTCCAGCACATGCCGCGAAGATGCGCAGCTTAGAAGCGCCACCGACCCTCGGAGAGCTTAGTACTTCAGGCATTCATAGGGATTTCAGTCTCAGATTCGGGCATTGGCATTGGAACCTGCAGCCTAAGACCCTCACGCGCATCCCTTACCCAGAGAAGATCCGCTTCTTTTTCACAGAAGCTCAGCGAGAACTCCTCGCCGGATGCCCCTGCCCCGCAAAGATTGGCCCCTCACCTCAAGGCTCATTTCCATTTGTGGGATATGTGTATCCGGCGAACTCAGCACAGGCCGAGCAGGCCAGCGCGTGGGCCGCACGCTTTCCACTGGCAGAACTGTGCACACGAGGTCATTTCAAAGGCAGCAGTTGGATTCCCGGAATCCCGCTTAGAAGATTAACCCCCGGGTGAGCTGTACCGACCTGAAAGCGGCGTTCAGACTCCTTTCACAGTAAGGAAGCAGGGTAAAAGCACAACAGAACGGAATGGAGATCGGCCTATTGAGGAGCCGTGAGATCGGTTCCTTCGACTCTCGAAAGACGCATTTCCTATGACGTAGAGTTACTGTTCCCTCAAGCAAGTAACGAAAAAGGTGGTTAGCGATTTTATTTTCATCGCATCTGTTTTGAGCGCAGGATGCGGCCCTCAAATAGTTTGATCTACCGATATAGGGGAGTTTCATTATGTTTGCAGACCAAGCTGATCTTTCACCCGTCTCTCCCATTCCAGACATGGCGGTGGAGCTGATACCAAGTCTCGATGGAATCGTAGAGCCGTTAGTAGACGCGGCTAAGGTCAGATCCGACGAGGGGGTGCTGGTGTGGTTCGACGCTCCTCATGCTGATTTAGCGAGGAAGGTTGCGGATACCTGCAGCCGTCGTGGTGCGACTGTTACTATGTATGAACGGGACATGGATGCCTTTGTGTCACGGGCCCAACAGGTCGATCCCGCGGAAGTAGCGGGCTTGCTTGACGGCCGGCCGATTCAACGCGATGGCCTCTTCCTTGACCCGCGTTTGTCAATATTGAACAGGGCGGTATGAGGCAGCGCACTTCAGAATCGGAAAACCGCACCCAATAACGGCCCATGCGTAACGGTGTCGTAGAGGAAGCGATCGCTATCGCCCGGATTTGCTGCGCCGTAGTCAACCCACAGCGCCTTATACAGGAGCACGAGCGACCAGGACTCCCCCACATCCCACAAGAATCCGCCGCTCGCAACGAACGAGGAGTCCGAGGATACGTCGAATCCTCCAACATCGCCCTGCAGCAACAGTCGCCACTCGTCGCTAAGCCGCGGAATGAATCGTAAGCCGATTACCGGATCAACCCAACCCTCGTCGCGATCTCCGTCAAGCTCACGCTCCAGGGCATCCACAGAGAGATCAATGTTGATCTGATACCAACGCGCTCCGCCGTAAAGGGACAGCTCGCTTGTCTCGAGATTCCAAGTGTAGCTGGCGAATCCTTCGAGCACCCCTTGATAAATATCGCCATCGGCACTGACGTAGTCACGCGGCCCGCTCACCGAGTCACTAAGGTCCATAAAGGCATAGTTGAGTATGACCCCCACCCCACTGGAGTGCTGGGCTTCCACTTGCAGCATCGCTCCCATCGAAAAGGTGTCGAGAATGTCGTCAGGTCCAACATCCACAGCTGCTTCCTCGATGCGGCCGATCGAAGCGTCGCCGGAGATCCATGGAATCTGCACATAGGGCGCCACGGCAAATTTCCACTCTTCAGCGCCGGCTGGCTCAGAGAAGAGACCAGAGACCCCAAGAACCAGAGCACTCCAAACCGCACATAGAACGGCTCTACTTGATAAAACTGCTGACATAACTCCTCGTCATAAAAGTTTCAGGGATTCATTGCACATCGAAAACCTACATGTTCCGACCCGGTATCGGGAGGTGTTCCACGGCGTGCGCTCGGGCGATAGCTCTCGCAGTAAGACGGACTGCAGAGAAAGGAGCCTCCCTTTATCACGCGCTCTTCAACGTTCGGGACCTCGCGTGTGGGATCGTGGCATCCCGCTGGGGGTTCACTACCCTTTGCACGGTATCCGTGGGCATCCGCTCGGTAGTAGTCTGAGGTCCATTGCCATACGTTTCCCGCCATATCAAAGAGGCCAAAGCCGTTGGGCGGGAAAGATTTGACGGGAGCACTGCGATAGTAGCCATCTGCCCCCGAGTCTCTATGGGGAAACGTGCCGGTAAAGGTATTGGCCATGTATCTCCCCTGCACTTGCAGTGTGTTGCCCCAGTAATAGCGCGTCCCTCGCGCGCCCCCCCATGCTGCGTACTCCCACTCGGATTCCGTCGGCAAACGCTTGCCCGCCCACTTCGCATATTCATTGGCATCATCCCAGGACAACTGTACTACAGGGTACAGATCTTTCCCTTCGATAGAGCTGTGCGGGCCCTGCGGGTGCTTCCAGCTTGCCCCTACAGTCCAGCTCCACCATCCGCTCATGTCGCGCAAATCCACTGGGTGAGAGGGCGGCGTGAAAACAAGTGAGCCGGGCTGCAATAACTCGGGCGCGGGGCGTTCCGTTCCTTCGGGGAGCTGTTTCTTCAACTCTTCCCAGTCCGGGATGCGCTCAGCGGTGGTAATGTAGCCCGTCGCCCGCACGAACTCAGCGAACTGCGCGTTTGTCACGGGGTGTTCATCCATCCAGAACGCGCTGACTTTGATCCGATGGGCGGGGCGTTCGTTCGGATGGGCATGCTCTGCGTCCGACCCCATGATGAATTCACCGCCTGGAACCCACACCATCCCTGGGGGGACGGGACGGTCGGCCGCGCGCACCTCGGAGCCGAGTGCCCATAGGAGCAACAAGCCGAGCACAATGCAGCCCCTGCGGAGCACTATTCTAATGCCAGTAATCACTTCAAGACTCTCTTAGCGTTCGGCGAGCTGTTCAACGACCACTTTCTCGATTCGGCCGCCAAACCTATTATTTCCCTCTACATAGTCGTTGGAGACCGTCGTTTCACCGTCAACGCCGATGTCGATTCCTTCATCGCCTGAGTACATGAAGGGCTGGGTTTTTGCGATCATCGCATGAGCTACCTCTACGCCATCGATCGACAGCCTGCCCTTCCCGCCCGTTCCGGGCTGGCGCGAGTCGGCGATGAACTCAAACCGGACTGTATGCTTGCCCTTCGCCAGTGGTGTTCGACCGACTAACCTTGTACGCTCCAAGCCAAAGAAATTGTACTCGTAGTGGACTCGGCCCTCTTTGGTAAAGAGTGTCCACCCACCGAAGCGGCCAGCCTGAGCGATGATTACCCCATTCACCTTCGCCGGTACCTCTAGCTCAGCGGTTATTGCGTAGGAACGGTTCTTAATATCGAGGAATGCATTCTCCATGAGGCTCATTCCCTCGTACAGGGTGAGTGAGCTACGCGATCCGATTAGATCGGGTCGTCCAGCCATCGCTGGAATGAAGCGCTCGGAGCGCCGATCATCGAGGGGATACACATGGTTCTTAATGGCCTCCTCTTCAAATAGCTCCTTGAGCTCTCGCAACTTGTCGGGATAGCGATTAGCCAGATCTTCAGCTTGTGAGAAGTCCTCTGCGACATTGTAGAGCTCCCAGCGATCCTCTTCCAGCGCGGGAAGTTCCTTAGTAAGCACCCACGGGATGCTGTGTCGGGTGGCGGCCACCCACCCGTCGTGGTAAATGGCGCGATTGCCGAACATCTCAAAATACTGAGTCTTATGGCGTTCCGGCGCACTCGGCGAGTCAAAACTGTATATCAGGGATGCGCCATCAAAGGGTCGCTGCTCGACCCCGTCGACCCGCTCCGGGAACGGAATGCCTGCCGCTTCGAGCAGGGTCGGAGCGATATCGGTGACGTGCGAGAACTGGGAGCGTATCTGGTTCGTTTTCTCAATACGGGCCGGCCAATGGACGATCATGCCGTTACGAGTGCCCCCGAAGTGGGACGCCACCTGCTTGGTCCATTGAAAGGGGGTATTCCCCGCGTGTGCCCAACCCACGGCAAAGTGCGGGAAGGTGGTCGCATCGCCCCACGCCTCGATATGCGGGAGCATCTGCTCAGCCTTACCGGGAATTCCGTTGAGCGCCATAATCTCATTGTAGGTGCCCTCTGGACCACCCTCGGCGCTCGCGCCGTTATCGCCCAGGATATAAAAGAACAATGTGTTATCGAACTCGCCTATCGCCTCTAAAGTGCTCACCAGCCGCCCGACCTCGACATCGGTGTGCTCGCCAAACCCCGCATAGACCTCCATCTGGCGTGCGAAGAGTTGTCTCTGCGTCTCGGAATGACTGTCCCAGGCTGCTATCTCGGCTGGACGCGCCGTCAGACGCGCACCCTGCGGAACTATCCCCATGCGCTTCTGGCGCGCGAAGGTCTCTTCTCTAAGGATATCCCAACCCTGAGAGAATTTTCCGCGGTAGCGCGCAGTATACTCCTCCGGCACATGATGGGGCGCATGAGTTGCCCCTGGGGCGTAATACATGAAGAACGGTCGCTCTGGTGTGATTGACTGCTGCGCCTTAACCCATCGTATGGCTTGGTCGGTCATGTCCGTGGTGAAGTGATAGTCGGGCCGCCGCGGGTGCTCAACGCGTGTGACTCCGTCATAGATCGCAGGAGCCCATTGATTCGTCTCTCCTCCGATGAACCCATAAAATTTGTCAAACCCAGAATGGGTCGGCCAGCGGTCATAGGGACCAGATACGGAGACCTCCCAGGGCGGAGTTTCATGGTATTTGCCAAACGCTGCGGTGCTGTATCCATTCTGTCGCAGCATTTCAGCGACAGGAGCAACGCTGCGCGGGCGAATACCGGTATTTCCAGGAAATGCGGTGGCAAGCTCCATGATTGCGCCGGCATTGTTTACATGATGGTTTCTCCCTGTAAGGAGCGCTACGCGCGTGGGCGAGCAGAGCGCGGTTGTGTGGAAGCGATTGAATCGCAGCCCTGCTCCCGCCAAACGCTCCGCAGTGGGCATTTGTATGGGACCGCCGAAGGCGCTGGAGTGCCCAAAGCCCATGTCATCGATCAGTACTATGACGATATTTGGTGCCCCCCGCGGTGCGGTCACGGCGAAGGGCGGTGGTGCCTTTGCATCCCGCGCATCGAGGATGTCAATCTCTTCTCGTTCAGGTTCAGGAATGGGAAGCTCTGTACGGTCGAGGGCTACTACTGGATGTGTACAGATCAAGGACGAACAAAGGGCTATAATAAAAAACCTGAATGTTGCCATGGGCTCCTTCTAGGGGATCAATTAGGGTGCTGTTCTAATAGGTGTTCTCGTAGGACTGTATAGAGCCATTGATGAGGAACGCGGCAACAACTCTCGACAATACTCACAAGGAAATACACCAGCGCGTAGTGCACTTCAAGAACGAGACATGCATAACATATCATGCGTTAAAACTACACCCGCGAGCTTGAGTGAACCTTGTTACAAATCTCTTCGCGGCGCTTCGGAGTTTGCAAGTGGCTCGCTCGTACTTGCTATCCCGCATCCCGCACGGAATAGCTGCCATGGGTTCGGTTTCATGCCATGCTCGGGTCAGAAGTGGTCTCAAGTATACCTCTATGAAACCACTCATAGTCATATGAGATAGCATTATGCTTGGATTGCCCCTCGCCCACTGGCTCGTTGTGTTGAGCGCCTTTATTACCGTTGCCGGCGCGATGGCCTATATTCGCGATACGCTCGCCGGAGCAACGAAGCCCAACCGCATCTCCTGGTCGATGTGGGCAATGGCTCCGCTCATCGGCACCGGTGCAGCCGTTTCTGCCGGCGCGGATCTTTGGGCAACGGTGCGCATTTTTCTGGCTGGATTCCTGCCGCTGCTCGTGTTTATCGCCTCGTTCGTGAATCCACGAAGCTACTGGAAACTTACGACATTCGATCTGTTGTGTGGTGTTTCCTCTGTGATGGCACTGGTATTCTGGCTCTCGATTGATGAGCCAAGGGTGGCGATATTGCTGGCCGCAATTGGGGACGGTTTCGCTTCTATCCCCACTATCGTCAAGGCCTGGAAGTATCCTGAAACTGAAACTGGGGTCACCTATCTGGCAAGCTTTGTCAGCGCGCTGTTGGTGCTCCCTTCAATCCCCGTGTGGAACGTCGAGAACGCGAGTTTTCAAATCTACCTTCTGATTGCTAACGCGTTGTTGCTGTTTGCAATCTATCGTCCGCGGCTATAAAAGTGCTTTCAAAAAGGTAGTTGTGAAACCATTTTTAGAGGTACGCTGATCTGATTCAGCATGTCCCTAGCCTCCTGAGTCAATGAATTTGTATATAAGTCGAGTCTCAGGAGGCTAGCCGGCCATGAATGGCTTGCTCAAACGCCGCGAGGCCTTTGGACGGCCGCAAAGATGGAGTGTCTCGGGGCCCCGTCTTGGCGTGGTCGTTTCGGAAATGGCCATGGACGGCCATTTCCGGATAGGTTCTAGTCTGCCGAGCAACCGACTGTCGAATGTTGCAATTCATTTCTGACTCGGGAGATTAGGAGCACTATGGCACCCCTCATAATGACTATACTGCGTGTTCAGGCTGCCGTGGTAGGAAGCGTGATGTTGGCTGTTGCGGCTATAGGGAACACTGAGCCGCTGCGGGTGGGCGCCGTGCTACCTCTCACCGGGGTGACCGCTGATTATGGGGAGACTATTAAAAACGCCATCATGATGGCGCAGGACGACAGCGTGGTGCTGCGCGAGAAAGTGAAATTTATCTTCGAGGATGCCGGATATGACCCCAAACAGGCGGTAAGTGCATTCAAGAAGCTGGTACAGGTGGACCGGGTCGATCTGGTGTATGTGTGGGGAGTGGCTTTTTGCAAGGCACTCGCGCCGCTGGCCGAAAGTGCCCGCGTGCCCATGATTGGTCAATGCATCGATCCGGACGTAGCCCGTGATAGGCGCTACGTCCTGCGCTTCATGAACTACACCGATCAATACCTGCGAGCGACCGCCCAGTTCTTGGCAGCAAAGGGCGCCAGAAAGTTGGCGGTGGTGATCACCGACAATCCCTATCTTGAGGAGATGCTGGCAGCCCTTGAGAGAAACCTGGAGCCGGGTCAGACGGTGTCGGTGCTGCAGCGCTACCAATCGAACGAGATGGATCTTCGGTCTGTAGTATCGAGGCTGCGTGGCGGAGAGTTCGACGCAATAGGCATCTTCCTTTCCTCCGGTCAAATCGCGGCTTTTCATCGGCAGCTCGCCGAACAGTCGGTCGATATACTTAAGTTTGGCACGAATTACTACGAATCGCTCTCAGAGGTGAGCGCAGCGGGCGGGGCCATGAACGGCTCCGTCTTTGCCAATAACGCGGTGCAGCCGGAGTTTGTAGAGCGCTATCGCAAACGCTATGGCGAGGTCACTCAGATTGGATTTGGCGCACTGGCTTTTGAATTTGCGGCGACTCTCGGACGCCTGTTGGAACACTCTTCAACAGCCTTCGAGAGCGGAGCAGCAGTGCTCAATGCGATCGAGCGCATGCCTGTTGCCCGAGGGACTGCCGCTGGTCCATACCATTTTGAGAACGATCCGGCAGTTGGTCGTTACATACACTTTCCGATAGTGATGAAAGAGATTCATGGTCATGAGTTTCGGATTGCGGCGAGGTAAGAGCTAGACGACAAGACCTGCGCCAGAGTGAGCGGCCGCCATTTCGGGGCAACGCTTATTCCCCAATAAAGAACGTCTCTAGGCACACTTCGGCCGACGAAATTGTCTGCCGGGCGGTTGAATAGTCGCACACGTAGTAGAGCTCATGGGAGTCGCCAAGCACCATCTTCTCTCCGACCAGATAGACGATACGCCATAGATCGCTTGACTCGGGCTGATCGGGATGGTCAATCGGAATGGCGGCATGGAGCTGCGAGAAGGTAAGCGGACAGTGCATCTGTTGAGCATCACAGAAGTCGCGAACCCTGCCCTCTTCTACGCGCAGCAGATTCTGACAGGCACTAAGCGCACCAGACCGCGGGTCGCTGAGGGAGGGCACGGTTCTATAGTTTTTAAGGTGAAAAACGGGCACCCAGTCCTGATCGAGCGCAAAGTGGCCCTCGGCGAGCAGAATGCTCTTGTCGGGTTGGGATTCAATGGGAGCACTCAAATCGGCATCAAAGTGTACGACGAATTCTGGCTCCGACTCAGCGGTGCGCCTCAAGTACAACACCTGTCCGAAGAGCCTTAGGTGTGGTCCGGGCCGGAATGCAGTGCCTACGCGGTATTCGCCGACAAGGCGCATCGTTTCCTGCAAAAGTGGGGCTTCGGGATGAGGTGCATGAGTCTCTTTGCGGCACACGTTGCCAATCGATGCGATCTCCCCAACGGAACCCCCGAACCGGCTGAACCACATAATGGCGGCTATTATCAGAAAGCCCAAGGCTCCCCATACCAGTTTGGGTACCCTCATGTTCCTCCAAGGCGAACGTCAGCAGCTACCTACGGGAAATCGAGCATGGCCTGTTCACCCGTAGAGCTTCGACGCTCTACCGTAAATGAATGATTCCTCAGATCCGCCTTTAGGATGGCCTCATCCGATCCCTTCCGCCAGTGCAATTCGAGTCGATGATCGACTGGTGACCGTACCTCTAGATCTCCATCAAAGGCGGGCGAGGAGTTGCGCAATTTGATTAATGCAAGCTGCTGTAATACGACTGAACGGGTAAGCCCCTCCTCAATGTCTTTGAGCGAAAGAGTCGTTCTGTTTATCTCCTTGTGTCCGGCGGCACCACCCCGATCTGCGGCTTCATAGTCGTTCTTTCCGGCAAATAGATCGAGGTACCATACCTGAGGTATGCCCGGCATGAAGAGGTGCAAGGCTCTCGCCAGCAAGAGCTTGCGTTCGTCTTCACCGAGCGCACTGAAAAACGTTGCATTGACCTGATAGTAAGCAATCTTGCGGCCATCGGGACCGTAGAGATTCTTGACCCGTCCGCCGCGTGCGAGGATGCGCTCTACTATTCCATCAATCTCTTCCTCACTCAGGAGCGCTTTCTCTTCGGGGGTGCCTTGGCCGCGTCCTTTAAGGTCGAGTACTGGGATGCCGTCGTGGCATCCGAGCATGGTGATTGTCTGCATCTTGCGCTGCTGTACTTCGGCAATCCACTTGCGTAGAGCCCGCGAGGTGCCCCGATCGAGCGCGTCAATTACTAAACCTGGGAAGAAAAAGTCATAGATAGGATAGCCCTCTCCTGCCACCTCTTCATGCAGCTTTACGCCGTACTCGCAATGGATCTCCGGCAGCAGAACCAAGTCATACTTTGAAGCGAGGTCTCTCAGTCGGGAGAGGTAGTGCCAGGTCTCCGGCTTGTTGAAGAAATTGGTCTTGCCGGGTTCCTTGTGAAGGTAGGCAAACGCATCGAGCCGAACAAGAGTGGCGCCATATTCCTTGAGCTTCCGAAAGGTGTCTTCATAGAACTGCCACACCTTTTCCGAACGGGCGTTCAGATCCATCTGGCCCAGATAGGTACGCTTCCGTTCAACCACCGACATCACGCGCTCTCGCAGCGCGGCGGGTAGCTCAACGACAACACTGCGGAGATCCTGCTTGGCAACGATCGCAGCATTAATCTTGTTCACGACGTTCTCGGCACCGCTTGGGCTCAATCCATCAATCGAAGCCAGGTCCCCCAGGGAAATTGGGTGATAATCGACCTGCTGATAGAAGGTATTCCAGTAGGGGCGCTCAGAACCATCGGGAAAGCGAACTTTGAGGATTGGCAGTCCAGGCTTGCGCATGAAGAGCTTCTGAAGATGCTCTGGCTTTGGGACGATGAATCCCTCAGATCCCATCTCCCCGTGGCCTCTCCAGAACTCGTTCCAGTCAATGAAGAAGTCCTTGTACTCAGAGGCATCTCCGCGGCTCAGCATATCCTGGAATTGCGGAGAGCCGACCGAAAGGTGATTAAGAACTAGATCAAACTTCAACAATATGCCGAGCTCTTTGAGCGCCTTCAGATCCTCCCGACTGACGAGGGCGTCGTTAAGGTTGTAATCTATGATGGAGAATCCCCTATCCAGATCACTGTTGAAGAACGTCGGGAGTATATAAAAGAGCGAGAATGCTCCCCGTAGCTCGGGTCGTCTCAGCATCTGCACTGTATCGGCGAGCCGATTTCCGATACTATCGGGGTAGGCATTAAGCATTACCCCCTTGATACAATTAGCCACCGTTAGCCCTCCCCGGTTGTCCACATCTTTTTTTACTATGTACCGTCTTGGCGGCCGTCATTTAACCCCACAAGAACGCGGGAAATCAACCGGTAGACTGAATTGCCGGGGGACGACGCACAGAGGGGCGAGGATGAGTAAGATTAGTGTATGTCTAATTACGAGTTGAGCCGCTTGCGTTCCTGACTGCTTGACCTATGAACCCTCGCAGCTGTTCGGTTTCATCCGCATTTCGTTCCTTCAAAAACTGATCAAGGGAATCTGTAATCCTGGAGCCGATGCTGATAAACCGTGTTGTCGGCCATAGCCCCAGGAGCCCTTCCTCGGACTTGAGCAGCAGTTGACGGCAGCGGCGCCCAATCTGCACCACCGAGCTGCGCGGGTTTGTCAGTGCAAGTAAGAGACCTGCTGCCATCTGATCGATCGGCTCTTGGTACTCTATAGCCTGCCTTAATTCCTGATCGAACTCTCCCCTGCAAATAGCCCCAATCGTCCGGCGGCTTTCCTGCGCTGCCCGTTTACCCTCTTCCTGTTGCTTGTGCGCATGGCTCGTGAGCAGCGCTGCGCACCGCCTATAAACCTCACCCAATAGTCGATTAGTGCCAGCACTGAGCCCAACCGCGCGGCGCTTTTCTGTACGGATCGATTCTAGTGCCCTGCTCAACTGCAGGAGGCCTAGCTCACCGGGCATCGGCGCCTCCAGTATCTTGTTAATTCGTCTAAGCAACGGAGCTAGGGAGTCATCCGATGGATGAGAGGCCAGTTCCCGGGCTAGAGATATCAGTGAATCAGGAGATACGACCAACTCGCGTGTGCGGGAGGGTGCGGCGTCGGGAGCATCGCCTTCGACATCGAAATAGTCACTGTCAATGAGTGCCTCATCAGGCCGGGTCGCGGAGTCTATACCCTCTGGCTCGATTGCAATCGCGGGCAGAGTCGCCTCGTGGAGGGCGTTTCTGAAGGCCAATGCTGCTCCTTGTGAGCGCTCTGTGCCAACGAGCAGTGTCAGGATACGCTCAGAAAATTTGCGTGCATCCCGTTCACAAAGGCTTTCACCGTAATAGAAGTCGTAGGTGCGTACCGGCATCTCAACTTCCTGGAGGTGCAAGGCGAGCTGCTGCTGAGATAGGAGTGAAAGTCTTAAGAGTATCGCGTCGGGATCCCCTGCAAATTCGTGGCAGGCCAGTAAGGCGCTTTGTACTCCGTGGCGCGCTTCGTGCAGCAAAACGCGGGTGGCCTCAATCGGATGGTCATCCCAGCTTAGAGTATCGCTAGGGAGTCTGTGAATCCGCACGACCGGCGTAGTGGAGTCGCCGGCGAAGCTCCCTCTAATCACATGGGTTGTGCCGTCTAGCGGCTCTCCGCCTTTCAGTGCGGCGGCTTTAATTCCGTAGGCTCTTGCCACTTGAGCTACGATATCTTTGCCGTCTACTCCGGGTACTCCGGGAGTTTTGTCTAGCACCGGCAGTAATCCAAGTTCGTCGAGCGCAGTGGCAGTCCTGCCCATGCGTGCCTCATCATGCTGCCTGAATTGAGCTGAAAGGTTCACTGAGGTGTCGAATTTCCAGTAGGCTATTCTCTGCAGGACCGTGTCACTGGCAAGCTCTACCAGCCGGTGCAAAGGCGAGGCCATCTGCTGAAAGGGCAGGGTTAGGGCATGGGTATCGGCGGCGGTGATGAGAAAACTGAAAAACTGCTCGGCATTCTTGAGGTAACTGCCGGCAAACTGCGGCAAACTAATATTACCGAGTCGTCTGTTGAGCTGATCGAGCACAGCAGGAACCACCTGATCGATGAAGACCCTGCGGTTTTCTATGATAGCAGCGTTGAGCGCCGAAAGCTGCGCGGCACAATCATGTGGTTGGCAGTCCAGCGCATCAACGACCGCCTTGACGGTTCGCATGCGGTAGGACTCGGTACTTGTTGGTGTGGACTCAGGAGTAGGCATAGTCTAGCGACAGCGGGTCAATGAAAGTGTTCCTCAGTTAATCGCAGCCACTGCTGGTTATGAGGAAACGACGAGAACATGTTGCAGGAGCCCCGTTTACCTGACATGCGACAGTACCTGGTTGATGGCTTGAGAAATTGTGGCTTGATCCACGGCATCCACACAGCCAAGTTGAGACCTTACGGCACGAAGCCTTACCTCAATCGCCGAAACATCTGCTTTCGTGAGCCGTTCAACATCAAGGTGCGAGAGAAATCGAAAGGCTGGCTCCAGCAGGTCCCTCGATCTGAGCCCGCCCTCAATCACCGAGAGAGCAAAGTTGACGGCCTGTCCGCCATCGGCACGAGCAAAGCGCTCTCGGAGAATTTGATCAATGGATTCAGCTGTAAGTGCCCTAAAGGGGGCGTTTGCGACCATGACGGTTTTGGGAAAGGAGGGCTCGTTGCATTCAATCAACCATTCTGAGAACGCCCGGGCCAAGGGTGCTTTGGTATTCCCTTCCGTCGCTGCGCTTCTGATGGCGGTAAGACCTATTGAGACCATATCGCGGAGTCTGCCTTTGGCCGGATTGCTCCGACTGCTGAACAGCCAGCGATTGGCATCTCTATCGTGGGGTCCGAGGAGTAACGCCGCGTATGTTTGTGGGGGTAACCCTAAGCCTAAAAAGTCTTCAAGACGCATTACTCGCCTAAGGGCCGCCCTCGCGTCCGGTCGCTCGGATACTCCGATCGCCACGCATGCCAGAGAAATACGTGCAACAAGCTGCGACGAGGAGGCCTGGAGATCAATGGGATCACGAAACAGTGATCTCACAGACCTAGCGATTCTTGCCCCGATGGTGGTAAGGGGACGCAGATTCGCAATTGCTGAATCAACGGCGCCCGCATCTGCCTCACGTTCGTACGCCTCGCGCAAACTGGCTACTACCTTTGCAGGAAGCGATTTATCGGCCAAAAGCGAGTTGAGAAATGCTCGGTCGGCCGCCGCCCCTTTGAACTGGGCCAAGAACACGTCAAGTGCCTCGGATCTTGCTTGTTCGGATCGCGTTCCATCTTTAACTATCCTTGTAGCCGGCTCACGAACGTCTGGGTACTCGCGTAGATCCAATAACAGGCGCGCCGCCGTAGGATCGATCGCAAAAGCATTCTGGCAGGCCCTTTGTGAATCCGGATCAGGTGAATGTGCGAGAAGGGAGAATACCTCCCCTGCTGCGTTGGAGCGAACCCCCAGCAGCTCCCGCAGAGCTTGTTCCCGTTGCGGGTTAAGGTGTGCCCGCAGTGTCTGCAATGCGTCTGACTTTATCCTGACGTCTGATCCCACGTCGAGTAACGGTTCCAGGTCGTCGTCCCTTGCATACATAGAACATTTAAGAAGGAGCGGACGACGAACAAGGTGCTCTACGCATGCGAGGAACTCCGCGTCGGAAAGCTCGGCTCGTGGCTGCACCGCGGGAGCGCGCGCATTATATTGCGGAAGGAGGGATGGCCTGGCGAGGATGATAGCGAGGCAGATATCGCCAATCACCTGTTGCTCTTCTACGGAACCGAGAGGATGGTTAAGGACAGACAGGGCGAGCTTCCTGGAGGCCGACCCTTGATCGACAAACAGAGCGCAAAGCGCCGTCGCTCGGGTCTGGAAGGTGTCGCCAGCTTCCGCTTGCTGAGACAAGAATGCGAGTGCCGCAGAGAAGTCTCTTACGACCATTCCAGTGGCAACAGCGAGCTGCTTGCCATTAACAATCAGGCCATCTTTGGTATGCGGGTAACGACCCAGTTCGACAAACGCCTGTTCCAGCAAGTCACCTGCTTGTTGGTATGGCGAGGCGAGAAGAAATCTCAGCGCTTCAGTAAACACCGTAGCTTGCGCTGCTTCCCGCAGGTCAAGGGGCGGGGCGAGCCCCACTACTAGTGTCTTGGCCGCTTGTGCGCGAGCTTCTTCCCCAAGCTCTGCGTTACGCATTCTGTGCAGTTCGACATGCCACCCAACACTAAGCGGTATCCCAGTGAGAGGGTTCTCGGGGCGTGCAGATCCTCTTGGTGACAGTCGTTCGTCAAATGGACTTGTGCCGGAACCCATAGCTATAAAGAGTTAGTCTTCTCTGTGTGTTATGCCCTGAGTCAATTCGAGCGAAACGGGTTCAGAAGAATAATTACTCTAGTATTGTTAACATGTTGGAAGGGGCTCTGGGGCTATTGGCTTGGATTGACCGCCAACACGGCGTGGGAGGGTATTGTGCATTACAAGAAATACTTTGGTTACGGCCTCTACGTGCAATGATGGGTCAAGGAGCAGCTCGATCGCTGAGTGTAACTTCCCTTCTAGTAGGCTGACCGACGCCATTCTCTACTCGCTCATCGCAGCTTCGAACCACCTTTAGCGGCCTCCTCGAACCTAGTCAGAGCCAAAACAATTACTGGCTGCGGGTGGCGGCATAGATTCCGTCATCGGTTTCCCAAATGAACATCCTTTTGGTGCCGCTACTCTGTGTCAGAATGAAGGCATCTTGTGGATTGCCGGGGAGCCCCAAATTACCGTTCTCAACCGTAGTATCTGTGTTCACCCCCAGCACTTTTTTCCTGATCTTGAATCTCCTGCCGTTAGTCGAGGTCGCTAGATACACCCCGGAGTTTCTCTGATTGCCTTCGGCGGTAAAGTATAGACGGAATTGATCAGTACTCGCGTCGAACTCAACAAACGGGCTGAACACCAGGCCAACGTCACAAAGGGTGCCGCGAAGTTTAAGTCTACGCATCTCGCTCCGCGACAGGTCGTCACAATCCGATCTTCTCTTGATCCGAACCCCTGAATCCTGGGTGCAAGTGAGACCAGTCGCATCGCAGCTAATGCTGCGAATGTTCCTTCCAAAATTTGGATTAGCGCTCACTTCTTGATCGTAAAAAATTCTGAATGTTCCATCTGCTTGTTCCATTGCCGAGGGATGAATGATCTGACCTGCTCCTGTCAATCTAATCCCATCCTCCTGTGTAAATGTGGTTCCATCCGTGGACGTGGCGCTGATAAGACCGCCACTATCAGACGTTGAGTAATACATTCGAAACAGAGTATCGCTTAACTTCAACAAGGCGTGGTGTTGCCCGCTGAGGATTGTGCCCTCATCGGTGAACGTTTCGCCATCATCCTCGGATACGGCGGTACCGATCGAGCCCTCCTTCATATAATAAGCGCGAAATCTCTGGCCATTGAGCGGAACTATATCGAGGTTCGCATACGAGTCATCAAAGACCCGTGTGTCCAGTCGCGTCCAAGATTCGCCGCTTTGCGCCTGGGTTGTCTGCAGTGCAATGATCAATAGCATCAAGACGATGGAAATGTGGTTCATTCTCCCCTCTCATTAAGTCATCACGAGTACTGCGCGCTACTTGTCAAAAGTTGGTTTCAAAAAGGTACTTCTGAAACCACTTATAGGTCACTACGCGGCAAAGCGGAATAAGATAAGCTCGAGTGTTAGTCCTGGCCCCACACCGACGAGCAGGGCATAATCGTCTTTCTGCGGGGCAGCCGACGCAAGAAAGCGCTCAAGCACAAACAGTACGGTGGCAGAAGAAAGATTGCCGCAGCTCTGCAGGACCTCTCTTGCCCAGGGCGCCTGCTCCGGCCGCAAAGAAAAAGCCGACTCCAGCAGCTCTAGAATTCTAATCCCCCCTGGATGGAACAGCCAGTGTGGAATGCTCGACGGTGTAAGATCGTGCTGCGCGAGGAACGAACGCACGAGTTGCGGTGCGGCGCTGCTCAAGGATTGCGGCAGCTCTTTGGCCAAGCGCAGGTGAAATCCATCGTCGAACAAATCGTATCCCATCAGATGTCGCGTATTGGGCAAGAGATAGGATTGATGGGCGATGAAAGTGAGCCCTGATTCCCCCGCACCGACGACCGCGCAAGCTGCTCCGTCTGCAAAGAGGGCACTGCCGACGAGTTCGGCCGATGAAGGGTTCTCGCTGTGGAATACCAGGGAGCAAAGCTCCACTGAGTTAAGAAGCACAGCGCCCCCGCTGTGTGCGAGCTGAGAAGCGATGCCCAACCCGACCACCCCGCCGGCACAACCCTGCTGATATATCGGAATACGTTTGGTATGGCGCGACATGCCCACCCGTTCAAGGATCAGTGCGTCGATTGAAGGGATGGTGGGGCAGCTGCAGGAGGTAAAAACAAAGGACTCCACACTCTCGGGAGTCACCGCCGCCTGGGTGAGCGCTCGCGTGACGGCCTGGCTGCCGAGCTTCGGCCCCTCTCGTTCGAAATGTTCGGCCCGACCATGCAGGCCATTAAGGGACAGTATCTCGGGAACGGGTATGGCAAATGAACGACGCTCTGTTCGAGTCGAAGATAGAAAGCGTTCAAAAATGGCCCGCTTTGCTGGGTCGTGTGCAAGCCAATTATCGGTGCAGCGGGCGATCTCTTCGGGGGTGTAACTATGCTCGGGGACGGCAGTGCCGATACTACGGATGGTGATCGGTTTATTCATGAGTCGGTTGACCCTTTAAAGTGAGGGCAAATGTGATAGTAGCAATCGGATCAACTCTCGCAATCAATATCGATGGATCTTCTACCTCATACTCCGCCCAGGTGATAGGAAAACTCCCCTGAACTACATAGTCCTTCCCCTGTTTCGTCACAGATGCTTGTATCTCGACTGCATGGGTAATCGATCGAATGGAAAGATTCCCGCGCAAGAGGATCGCACAGCGACTCGCCTCTACCATGACTGCCGGATCGCACGGAATGTCCGCAGATTTTAGATCAAACTTTACCTTGGGATACTCCTCGGCCGCCATCACCTCGCGCAGTTTATCATCACGCATGCTATTGTCTGTATTAAACTGAGCTACAGGTACCGAGATCTCTGCCCGTAAACTTGCGCTGTCTGCCGGATTCTCAATCCATACTCGACCGGAGACCCCGGTGGTGGTGCCGTGCACGGTGTGCCAGGTGGAGTCCACTTCGAAGGAAAGCTGGGTGTTGTAATCCCCGAGCGGCGTTGGAAGGTTCCACGGTGTCGCAGCGGCAAGATCAGGATACATGTGTGCGCACAATAGAAGTGCTGCGACGAGCCGTCGAACTCTCATCCTTCTCATACGTATGCTCCCAGAAAGGCCAGGGCGACCCGCCCCAGCGAGGAACCGGCTGACGATCCATGCAGGCACGCACCCATCCCCTGCCCGAATCGAGATCTGGTCAGGGTACGGAGCATAGGTAGGCCCTGCCACGACTTAAGAGAGTGGTAGGTCAACGTAGTAAATCCACGCAGCGGCCGGGCCGCACGCTCACGGTTTCGACTGTATTCTTGCAGACGCATGGGGATGCTGCCAGGGTGCTCGAGGCTTGAGGCAAGCGCTCTCGCGGCAAGCTGGGCAGAGAGGATAGCATGGGTCATGCCCATCCCCCCGATCGGGTCGAACTGTTCGCAGGCATCGCCGACCCTGATGCAGCGTTCACTCACTACCGCATTTTGACGGGCCTTGTGGATCGGTGTGGACAGGTAATCCGCTTCTACCGTCGCGCTCCAGTTGAGAGACTCAAGAAGCTTAGGGATAGCGGAATCCTGCAGGGAGCGGATCAATTTGGATCTATGCCGATCTCGGTGTCCAAGAAAGCTCACGTTAAGCCGATTTGATGCGAGCGGCGTACAGAAGAACTCCCCTGCGGGGTGTAGAAACACATTGGCATATGGGGTTTCGATGGGGCGTGTTCCCTGTAGGTGGAAGGTGAGCCCATAGCGAAGCGGGTGGATGGCAGGGTTTGAGGAGTGAGCATACAGCCAGCCGCCCTGCCCTGCCGCATCAACAACATAGCGTGCAGTAATCGACTGCCCTTCCAGATGTACCGCTCCGCTCAATGGTTCGACCATGGTGACTTTCTGCCCCAGAATTGCGGTGACGGTGGGTTCTTGGAGCGCAGAGGAAAGGAGGGCAGCATCGAGCATGCTACGTTCGATCCCAACTCCCGCGAACTCAGTGGGTATCACAAAGGGCGCGCCCTCCATGGGATGGATGGCATAACCGCGAAAGGGGCGAACTGGAATCTCGTCAAGCGAACCTCCAGCAAGCTCCCGCAGGGTTTCCAAACCTAGTTTTGAAAGGCCTTCGCCGCAGGGTTTGCTGCGGGGAAAGGAGGCCTTATCAATCAGGGCGACAGAGTAACCCCTGGCTGCGAGCTGCTTGCTCAGCACCGATCCGGCAATCGAAGCCCCCACGACGGCAACATCAAACATAGAAACATTCTGCTAGTAAGAACCTGCTCCATCATGACGCTCTGGCTGCGTGAAATCATCACGTCCTGATGGCCAATGGTGCTTCGATCGCGATTTAGGTAGAAGTTACACAGCGTTGGCTGAATGTCATAGGCGGTTTGTGCGAGAGGATGTAACCGAGTTCACACCAAGAGATCGAAGGATCGCAATCGGATTCCTCGCCGCCGTGGCGGCGCTCACCCTGATGGATATCATCGAGGACCTGCTGGAGGGCGCAACGGCGTTGCACGCAGCGACAGAGGGCCTGGTCGTTGCTGCCTGCATGATCGGGGTGGTGGTGCTTTGGCGCCGCTCATTCCATGGGATGCGGCAACGCACGAGGACTTTAGAGGCCGAGCTAGTGAGGGCTCACTCCGATCTTTCTTCCTGGCAGCACCAGACAGAAACTCTTCGCAAGGGACTGCACGAGGCAATCGCTAAGCAGCTTGTTGATTGGCAGCTCACCGCTGCCGAGCAAGATGTGGCTTTCATGCTCCTTAAAGGTCTGAGCATCAAGGAGATCGCCAGCGCGCGCGAAACCAGTGAACGAACGGTGCGCCAACAATCGGCTGCCATCTACCAAAAATCAAAACTCGAAGGTCGGGCCCAGCTAGCCGCCTTTTTCCTCGAAGATGTGCTGTAGGTGCCGACTCATTGGCTTAAACGAATCCATGTACGGTCCCATTGAGGGTGCCCGTTCAGTCTACGGCCAGGGAATGAACCCTCATTCTTCTGAATTATCGCAAACTTAGGCCACATTTTTGCGCTCCATGCGAACAGCCATGGGGTGTTTGGGCGTCTTAATGGTGCGATTAGTGCTATTTTAAAAGCGATATGGCGTTGTTTCACCAGTCATCGGCTGAGTCGCGAGGGGCTCGGACGGATCCCTCGAGAGAGCACTACCTTCGATTGTCGGAGGTGGTGGCTCGCCACGGTCTGAGCGCTCCGCAGAATCATCACGGATCGAGTGAGCGAGCGGCCATCGAATTAATCGGACGCTTTGCCTTTGCGGAGCGCGAGCTGCAGCGCCAACCTTCGGAGAACATCTCTGTCGATGAGGGCCGCGCACGCTGGAGACTTGGAGTAGTTGAAGCAATTCATAGGCTCATTCCGGAAGCGCAGAGGCTGGCGCACCATGATTATGACCAGGCGGTAGGAATGCTTGGGATGGTGCGAGCAGGAAAGATTCTTTTCCGGCATGGGGTGGATACAATTAAGAAGACCCCCATGTCACCGGAGTTAGACGCAGTCATCAAGGGACTTCGGCGTGTCTATAGTGTCGCTGGCTACGATGCAGGATCCATCGACCCGCAAGGGACGTTAGCGGCGTTCAGCTTCCATGTGCCTCGTCCGGATTCGATTGAGGGCAAGACTGCTCTGTTCGGACTTGGGCAGGGTGAAACCCTAGACGCAGCTTTCGCACGAGACGCCATAATGCTCATGCGACTCGTGCATCCACTTGGTCTTTGCCCCCTGCTCAATATTCCCGGAAGGACTCATATGGGGTTTTCTGGAGATCGAGCCGGCATCGATTTCGGGCCGCGGCTTGGTAATGTAGAGATAGAGTCAAACAGCGCTCGCACCAAGATTACCTACATTCCGGCCCCTGGCCCCGGTCAACGCAGCGGGGAACCGATCCGTATTCAGAATGGTGAAGCAATATTATTAGGCCGTCCACTCACCGTGGGTGCGTTATTCGGGATTCATTTTGATCCGGTGCACATTGAGCCTGGATGTAAGATTCCGGAGAACGAAATATCACGTGCCGCCTATTTGATCGTGCGAGACTATAGCGGCGGGGTGTATCTCTTTGATCGTGGTGCGCGCCATTCCTTTGGTTTCTGGGAGAGCTACGGTGGCCGGGAGAGCCGCTATCGTTTCGACCCGCGAGCCACCTTGAACAACCAGGGTCGTTTTACTACCGGGCAAACCTCGCTCAGCTCCCCCCTATAGGCCCTATGTGCGTTACGCTGACTGGGCCAAAGTTACCCCATAGCCGCTACGCTAGCCCTCCACGTATACTCACAAGACGTTGTTCCGCATTCCCGCGCATCTGGCGAGGTGTTTGCAGCATCAACTAGTATTGGGGCAGTTCGTATTTTGAGTGCATCGCTATGCATCTCGCCATTGATAATGAGAATCCATCCTTCCAGCAGCCTCCCCCGGCTGGATTTCTAACCGAAGATGTCCTTCCCTGGCGTGCCGATATTCCTGCCCTTTTGGCGAAGGATCATCGGCATGGCCCGGCGCTGCGCTCGCTCGAGGTGAGAGTCGTACTAAGACCGGTTCCTGATGATTTGAGTGTGGAGGTGACGGAGCGCTTTAATCGCTGCAAAGATCGATTGAGCTCGCGTTGTCTTAAACTTTTTGAATTAGTGCGATACGGCAGCGCCTGCATGGTCTCGCATGAGTATGTCCCTGCCCTCCCGTTGCAAGAGTTCCTCGAACGCACGCACAGCCCCTTAAAATTGCAGCAGTTAGTGAGACAACTCGGAGAGCTTGTGCTGGAGGAGGAGTCCATTCGTAGTGAACTAGTCTTCACCCCTCTCGATATTCTGGTAGGAGAGGATGGAGTATTGAGGTTTGACACCGCGGCGGCCCTCCTGCGGGAGGCTCACCATGGGGAGCAGGATGACCAAGCGCCGCTTGCCACCGTAGTCATGCTACGGGCGGCTGGAGAGCGTCTGCTGACGGCTTCTCGTAGAAAGTTATTACATCGATTTGGTGTATCTAAGGCGGATACTGCGATCGTTTCACGGCTCTTGGAAGCGATAGATGCAGGCTCAAAGGCGCTTGTCTGGCAGCTCGCCATGGACCTCACCACCCATTTTAGCCCTCGTCCTAATCTCCTCGCCCATACCCTTGTTTCTCAGGCTAAGGCGCATATCGAACGTCAAGAACTACGCAGAGGTTGGTATGTCGTAGCCTTGATTGCATTTTACAGTTTCACTCTAATGACTCTCGTGGCAATCTTTTCTGCATCCCGCTTCGCCCCCAATGAGTCAGAAGAGAAGGATTTATCGAGTCGGCCTATTGGGAATAGAGCGATCGATGAGAGCTATTGAGCAATAGTGAGAGTCCCGCACGGACAGACTGACGGTTCGTGTGTTGAGTCGGCGAAATTTTGTTTTATGGAGCAATCTGCCATGTCAATTGAAGCGAGCGATCGAAAGAGCACCCAGCATGCCACCATTGGCCCCTCCGTGTGTGTCAAAGGTGAAATTTCTGGTGATGAGGACATTCTGATTGAGGGCTCCGTAGAAGGCGCTATCAATTTGAAGAAAAATGCCGTCACCGTTGCAAAATCCGGTCGGGTCAAAGCCAATATATCTGGCGTAGTCATCCACGTTGAGGGTGAAGTGGTCGGTGACCTGCACGGGGTTGAGAAGGTGGTGGTGCATTCTTCTGGAAAGGTCGTCGGAAATATCTCTGCTCCACGCATCTCGCTCGAGGAAGGCGGCAAGGTGAAAGGCATGATTGATACCGAAAGTGCGGGAGAGTCAACAGGTACCTTTCGTTTGAACAACAAAATCGAAGAAACCCGTCCCTCCAGCATCCCGACTGCGAATGGTCCAGTACCTCAACCTATTACCAAGACGTCTGGCACGATTAGTGTTTCCTAAGGAATAGGCAGCGGCGTGTATAACGTCGCGCTAAGAGAAGACTGCGGGCTCGGGTGGATATCCCCCGAGCCCGTTTTTTTTGTGATTGGCCCACACACTACAGTTCGTCAGCAACTCCTGATGCACTGTGCTGCCATGGGCTCGGCGCCACGCAATGTCGGGCTAGAGATACGCTGAACTCATTCAGCCTACCCCTAGATCTGTCCGACCCAGTACTGGTCTGCTCGTGCCTTCCAGGTGTTGCGAATGTGCTGCTCCACCGCCGGTTCCAGCGGACCAGCGGCGAGCAACTCGATATTGTGCCGGAGCCGCTCAGGGCGTGTGGTACCTACGATGGCGCAGTGCACCCCCGGCTGAAAGGCGGTGAATCGCAGGGCCATGGCGGCGATGTGCTGGGAATCCTGGGTGGCGAAGTCATACTTCAAAGCATTCCAACGTTTCCAGTATTCAAGGTGGTACTCATTCTCGGGCGGAGCAGTGTATCTCCACACCGCATTCCCTAGAGAGCGTTTTATAACAACCCCCAGATTGTTTTTGATGGCGATGGGAAGGTGGAGCGAGAGAGCTTCTTGATCCAGGATTGAGAGAGAAGTCTCAATAACGTCGAAACGACCGCATCCCGCTGCCCATAGGGCGGCTGGACCATCTCCACTGTAGCCGACGAATCGAGTGTAGCCGGCATCTCGAGCCGCTTCGACACCCTGGAGAGCTTCCCCCCACTTCATCTCGAGTTCGCCGCATGAGTGCAGAAAGAGCAGGTCTACATAATCGGTCTTAAGATGCTTGAGGCTCTTTTGAACTGTTCTCAGGATCCCCTCTTTGCTCCAATCGCTCTTGGAGAATCCCTCGACCGCACCGCATTTGGTGGCCAGCACCACCTCACTGCGGCGATGACCAAGCGCCTGACCGATCAACTCTTCACTTGTTAGATAGGCTGCCGCCGTATCAATGAAGTTCACCCCGGCATCAAGCACAGCGTGCAGCGTTCGCGAAGCATCATCGACAGTTACATTCGCGAAACCGATTTCGGCTGCGCCAAAGCCTATCGCTGATACCTTTAATCCGGTTTTACCAAGTGTCCGAGTCTGCATGAGTGCCCTCCATATAGTGACCGTGCCGCAACTATACCTCACCGCCAAAGTGTGTGGAACCGCACCTAGGGGAGCTGCAGCCGCGCCCCAAAAATGCGTTCACACTCCAGTCCCAAGGCGTTCCGCTCCCGGCAACAGCGCGGTGAGTGGCGCACCGTCTTAATGCATTCATAGCAGCAGGTTAGCATTACCGTTGCCACTCGTATTTCTGTACCGATTGACTAGCTCCGGATATGCACCAGAATATCGGGAGCTCGGTCGCCTTGACAGGTAGTGCCTTATGCCATTGGCTAGAAAACGCTCGAGACAGTTAGGCTATCTATGATGCATAGCGACAGAACCACAGGCGGCTCGTTAAACTCGACCTGGCCATCGCTCCTTGTCAGTGCCTTCGAGCAGGCTGAGATGAGATCAACTCGCACCGTCGAAGATCTGATTGTGCAGTTCCATCGTCTCGATGAGTGGCAGGAGAAGGCCGATTGTCTCTCCTCCATCCATGCCAAGGTGCGGCAGGGAGAACGTGTAGGAGTCCGTGCTCTAGAGTCACTACTGCCTGCCTTGTCAGCCGACCGGCTGAACCGTTTCGTTGCTGATCTAATCAAGGGGAACCGCGCCCATTTCGGGGATCTGTACCTGTACTCCATTGCCCTTCCCTCCGGCGATATGAGGCAGCTACTGCATCGAGCGCTTCTTCGTCATTACATTAATGATCCCGAGCTTCGATCCACTGTACCAGGGGAGTTTCTCGATAGATTCGGACTGCGTGCCGCACTCCGAGTACTGGCACTGCCGAGCGGGGTTAGACAGGGTTTTGGTCTGTGCACAGATTTTTATCTGACCTCGCGCATTGCCCTTGATGGTCTCGGAAGGATCTCACATTTGCCGCTCCCAGAGCGCTTTCCAAAGTTTGAGCCGATCAGTGCTGGCGCAGTAGCCCTCAGTCCTGAAATTCAGGCCTCCTCTCTAGGATATGAGCGCCGAGTGGACTTTGGTCGTAGCGCCCGCTATCAGTTGCGAGGAACCGCCGGGCACCCTACCCGATATTGGTATGCCTTTAAGGGCGTGCAGTCTGACGCCTCGGCAGCCGAGCCCCTCTCTAACGACACGCTGGCCAGGCTCGGTTATGAAGCGCGGGTGATGCGCTATCTAGTTCGCTGGAAGCACTACTTCGGATTGGAATCCGAGCTGCCGCTGCCGGCGTTGGGAGTGCGGGATCGGACCCGAGTGTGGCGCTTCAAAGATGGCAGCTTTCTCCATTACAGCGCCTCGGAAAGTTACTTTTGTTACCTTGATCGGGCTTCGTCGTTCGACGAGATGCGGACTGGACTCCTGCGCTGTATGCGTGATCTGGGCAGGCTGGCCCGATTCGGCATCTTCCACACGGAGCTTGCACCGATTTTTCACAGCATCTCGCAGCGGCGCTCGTACCTCTGGAATATAGGAGGGCTCGCTCCCGGAGCGGGACGATTGCTTGATTGGAGCAACGCTTTTCAATTTGCGAATATGCGGCATAGTGGACTGGCCGACTTCGAGCATCTGATTCGGGTCAAGTGCCCCCCGGCCATGTGTGAGGTGACGCACGATGGGATCGACCAGCGCTCCCATAGTCTGCAGACCTATTTGGGCAACGGTGTATTTGCGGCCTTTCATATAGCTGCTCTCTGGTGCAAGCGGCACGATTCTTTTGATTATGACAAGATCCACGCGCTGCTTCGAGACATTCTCGGGGAATCCTTTCGGGGCTACACGGGAACGGCATGGGATGGAATTGGAGCGGATGTCGATCTGTGTGAATGCGCCGAGGAGTTCATGCGCTGTTTTTCGGGAGGCCCAGCAAGCAAAGAGTACTGCTGTGGCGACGGCACGCGGGAGGATCTAGGACGTGGTGCCTATCCTGTTCAGAGCTTCATTCGCGCCACCACGGCGTTTACCATCAAAGCCATTCGCACCTTTGTGCAAAGGCGGCGAGATCTTCTTCTTGATGTGCAACGATTCGCAAGGCCCGCTGATGAGAATTTTGGCGATCGAATATCAGGAGAGTGTCGTTCGCGGGAGACCAGAGAGAGCGTTGTTGAGGAACTAAAGGCGCTGGCAGCTGTGCGATGCTGTGTTTCTTGCGGCGTATCGGAGGAAGTGTTGATTGGGGCGTTGCTTTCGATTCGCGGCAAGGGGATTGGATTCAACGACCGCATGCAAGTGGTCGCGGTAAGGCTAGATGAATTCAGAAGAGTCTTACGCAAACAGATGGGCCCGAGTCGTGTGGACGCACTTTTTCAACAGATCTTCATCAATGATGAGCGAGGGCTTAGTCGTCCGCTCAGCAGTCTCGTTGGTCCGGACATTGCGTCGAGTATTTGGTTGCAATGATTCCGTTTGCCGGGCACTGCCGGCAAACATGGTTCTGAGGCGCTTAGTGCGCGGACGAATCTCTACTGAGGGAATTACGGATTTTCTAATTGCCTAGCCCATCAGCGGCCGCTTACCTGACTATTGATTTGCTTTGCGCGCGTCTCCGGCGCTAGCCTCTCGCTGCTATGAGTGCTCTGGGCCCCTCCTTTGTTTCACTGCCGGTGCGCGAGGTTCGAGATCTGTGCGGAGAGCGTGAAACCGAGGTGCGGGCACGGCTGCATAGAGCCACCTTCTCCCTGGACCACTCGAATCAGTTCCGCTTTGATTTGCAAGGACCCGAGAGGTCTGTCTCAATTGTTGCCGCACCCTCGCCTGCTCAAAGGCACTACGGTCTTGATATCCAACTGCGTTGCGCCGAGGAGCGGATGGTGGCCTTAAGTCCAGCGCGTTTGGCGGTAGAGGCGATGCGGATACTTGGACCAGATCAGCGTCCAGTTGCGGCCCTCTATGTCGGCGCTCACCTGATGCGCATCGGTCCGCTCTTACCGGATGTGATCTACGTATTGGAAGTCCGGGACCCTCCCCCTTCCGTATTGCGTCTTGAAACTCCTCCTGCCGACGAACCGGGAGCGAGTGCTGATGATTCGTGCCTAGGGATTGCTCTGCACGGGGAAAGCTTCCCCGTGCTGAGTGGAGCACTCTGAGCGCACCATTTTTCTAGTCTAAGATTATTGGGTGACCCAGATTGGTCCTCCCTCCCCAATTGTTGTTTCTAGGCTGGAAGCCCACGCTCCCTGCTGTCTGGTGCTGGGAAGCCTGGGTCGAGCCGTCGCTGTGCCACGCGCTCGGCCACTAGTTCTGCTACTTCATGGGTTTCTACACGCGTCATACCGCCTCGGCGGCTGGCAACAAGAGCTCCGAGGGCATTAGCCCACATGCAGCACTCTCGTAAATGCTCCTCACTTACCGCATGGAGGCTTGGTCCCAGAACCATAACCTCATTGAACCGTGGATCGCTTATCAGTTTCGCCAGGAACATTGCAGTAAATGCGTCGCCAGCGCCGGTGGGATCTAGATTCTGTGATGGGAAACCCGCTTCATGCAGCCCCACTCCACCCGCTGAGAAGGCAGTCACTCCACGCTCTCCCAGGGTAACAACCATAGTGCCTATACCATATACTCTGTGTAACCGTTCAAAGAGCTCCGCGGGATTCGGCTCGCCCCAGCCAAGTAAGGCCCCCAATGCACGGACCTCACTCTCGTTCAGTTTGAGAATGTGAGTATGCTTCAAGGTTGCCACAATCGTCTCGCGGGTGAAGCAATCACGCCTAAAATTAATGTCGCATACATGCAATGCATCGGAGGCCTTGAGCACTTGTTCAAGTGTGTCTGCGGATTGCCCAGTACGCCGAATAAGAGAGCCAAAGCAGATGACGGAACACTCCCTTGCAACCGCTAGTAATGACTCAGTTGGGCTGATCTTATCGTAGGCGGCATCCGGCAGAATGGTGTAAGGGCTATTTTGGTCATGATGATGCACATGCACCAGGCCAGTGGGGGTGCTGGGATGGCGCTGTACCAGAGTGAGATCTATTCCGCGTTCTGCTAGTAACTGCCAAAGAGCATCACCATCTTGCTCGCCCACGGGGCCAAGCGCACTTACGAGGTGGATGGGATCCCGGCTCGCGAGGTGGTCTCTTAGATGACAGGCGAGATTCGCTGGCGCGCCGCCTGGCCTACGATCATACTCATTGCCACTCGGATCGATGAATATGTCGACAAGCAGCTCTCCAAAGACCAGCACACCTTGCTTTGCCATAAACGCTTAGCTCCCTAGTACTCCATACTCCACGTGAGCAATAAGGGTAGAGTAGAGAGAGCGCCATGTGTAGTCAAAACAAATACAAGGGGATTTAGGGTGGGAACAAAAAGGATCTGATCTGGACGCCCAGAGATCATAGTCGCGCAACCCTCCGGAAGTCTCCCATTTTTCCAGTCTCAAATTATTGGGTGTCCCTTATTGGTCTCCCATAGCGGTCTGCATGGGGACAGTGTCCCCGTGCTGAGCGGAGCAGGCCTAGTGAGCGAGCCAGGCCGTGCTCTCCGCTCATGTTTCCCTATCCCCTGAGATCGATTCGCAGATCTAATGTTCGGGATTGATGATTCCGGACGTGCTTGTTTGGAAGTAGTGTAGGACCGTCATAGAAGGTCTAGGAGCAGGGCTGGGGCTTGATTGGCCTGTGAAAGTATAGAAGCCACCACCTGCTGTTTGATTTGGGCAGCCACCAGAGCGGCGGATTCTGAAGCTACATCGACATCTCTTATCCGTGATTCTGCGGCCAAGGTGTTCTCAGTTGATGATTTGAGTAAGGCGGTAATGATATCGAGGCGACTTGCAGTAGCCCCATATTCACCGATCATCTGGCTTAATTCAGTGCCACGGACATCAAGCATCTCTAAGGCAGTTCTTGCGCCGGCAGCGGTGAGCACATTCGTAAAGTCGATTGCGCTGTCGGATACCCCACCATTGGCGACTCGAAGCGAACGCAGGTCCAGGGCTATAGAGGCGCTCTCCCCGCTGGCAAAGAGAAGGTTGACAACTTGGCCCTCAGTTACCTGACCAGAGGAATCAGTTTCGAAAACACTATAGCCGCCGTTTATCAGATCGGCACTTCCATCCGATGCGATGTCTGCAAAACCAACGGCGATTAATCCAGCTTCGGCCTCAATGACCACCATAGCAACAGTGCGTTGATTGCCGTCGCTATCTACTACGGAAAAGGTTGCGGTATTGGAATACGTTTGGGTAAGCCCCTCGATACCGCCAGCGACATTAGTGGCAAAATCGAGATTATCGAAGACGTCTATCGTGTAGTCGCTGCCTGACCAGAGGCTCCCCGCTGCGCCGTTCAATGTGCCACTGAACTGCACGGAATTTCCTGTACTCACACTGATGATCGAGTTGCTGTTGGAGGTCGTGCCCACCTGCAGGGATAGGGTCGCCGGACTGTTGCTTGTGTAGCGAGCGAGAAGTGACTGCCCATTAAAGCGGGCCGCCGAGCCGATACGCCCGAGTTCCTGGAGCAGCTGTTGATATTCGGAATTGAGCGCGCGGCGCTGAGCGAACGAAAAGGTTCCATTGGCTGATTGCTCGGCGAGCTCCTTAAGACGAACAAGGATAGCGCTCTGCTGCTGCAACGTACTCTCGGCTATATTAATAGCGGATAGCCCATCATTGACATTTTTTAAGGCCACCTGGGAGAGTCGAGCGTTCACTCGCAACGTATCGGCGATGGCTAGGCCGGCGGCGTCGTCGCTCGCCCGATTAATTCTTAACCCACTCGATAACCGCTCAAAGCTACGTGAAAGCAGGGCGCCTGCCTCGTTAAGGCGCCGCTGGGCTCGAAGAGCCATTATATTGCTTCCAAACGTAGCCATCCCTGACCTTGATCTACACCTGCTGACTCCAATAGGTAGATGGGTGGTCCCCCCGTAGGCGAGGATCCACAATGTCGAAGATCGCCAGTTTGGTAGAGTTTCTGCAGCTGTTTCTTTGTTCCGGAGGTGCTGGAATAGGAAAACCCCCTATCTGTGGTTTCAATAATGCCATCCCTGACATTTCAAACCACTTATAGGAAAGCGCTGAATAAGCTCAGTAGTTCGCGGCAAATGCATCAAATCCAGTCAATTTGACATAACAGGGCGACAGGTAGTGTGATCTCGTAGTAACTCATGGCAAAGATCTTTGCACCCCGCCCCTCAGATTTGCTGGCTGACCATCTAGATGGTGCGAGGAGATTTGCTCCCATTGAATTTATGTTCCCTGGGACGGGGAGAGCGGTGTTTGCCGCCGAAGGCTCCCGTGGAGGTGGCGGAGGAGGTGCCGAACCAGAAAAAGGTGCCGAAGCTCCCCGTGAGGCTGCTCCCCCGAAGAAATGGGGATTAAGGCGTGCTGCTGAAATTGCACAGGCCTATAGGGAGCTACAACTTAACGAAGCGCAGATCGTATCGACCATACCACCGCATCTCTTTGCAACTCCCGATGGTTCTGGGGCCTTGCCGCAGGTGCTTGCCGACCCGCAGCGCTGGAGCTTCCTGGCTCGGCCCCACGATGATAGTAGACCCTACCTGCATTACTACCTGAATGCGACCGAGGGAGATTGGAGCTATAGCCTTCGATGGCATACCCCAACCCCGAGAGGTGCCTGGGCCGACAGCCTCCCCACCTGCAGCTTAGAACGACGATGGGCCCACTATGTAGAGCTCCCCGGGTACAGACCGCATGAGGTGCTGATACAGAACCTCGCATCAAGTTCACCCGCCATTCGTGAACAGCTGAGCAGCTTCCTAATCACCCAGTTGGGGCCGACCGTCGGCGCGGTGGTCTTTACCGGGGCGCATGGCTGGATCCCTATGCAGGGTTACCAGCTTTTACTGGCCCTTCATCCCAGAGGGACTGAGTGGGTGCGTTCAGTAAGGGATCTTACGCATTGGGCGGGACATCCCCCGGCCATCCCAGTCCCCCAGATCGTAAAGGATAAGGGAGAATAGAAAATTCGTTTTTGGATTGTAGAAAGGTGTAGTATTTTCAGAGCAGTAATTGGGCAAGCGGGCATTCTGAGTATGGTATCGACTGCAACAAACCAAGCAGCGGGTGGCGATAGGCCGGAGCAGCCATCGGCAGATCAAGGCAATGCCAGTAGGAGCACCCTCTTTCGGCTGCGTGACGCATCCTGGCAGCCACAGATGGACGGTGAGACGGCACTAAGGGTCCTCTTTATGAGCCCTGAAAGGCGCGCACGATTTGAGTTCAATGAACCGGGCACCCTTGAGTCGTTTGCCGTACGGCGACTCCCCACTGACCCGGCCTACGGCTTCGCAGTAGTGATCGCCCTAGCGCGGGTATTTGTAGATCACCGAGAAAGCCCTGATGTGCGAATCCGTGCGGCCGAGGCTCTGATTGAAAGAGAGGCTGCAACGGGAAAGGCGCTGGTGCTCGCCTTACAGAAGCACCCCGACGAGGCGCAGCAGAAATTCGCCGGAGAGCTTATCGAACCCCTCGTTGGGCCACATGCGGATTGCCATCTTTTCGGCAGAGTGGTGCCGCACATCGCGACGCTCCTCTTTTCATCCGATACGTTGCAGCGCTCTACAGCCTTGCGAGCACTTGCGCAATTTACCCGTGAAAGATCACAGCTTATAGCGGCATCGATCTCGGCGCTGTCTGTGGAAGGACCTGATGCTGAGGCCCGGGTTGAGGGCCAGCTGCTCCTTAAGACCACATTCCCCGAAACTACCTCTTTCTTACCCCGCGCCGCGTAGGGGTCTTTTTCGAAGTGCAGGGCCTTGCCACCTTTAGATGTTCGATTGAGCTGCACCTGTAACCTCTACTATAGTGCCTCGGAGTCCTTTGGAGGATCACAACGATGAATGCATGGCTTGAGGCTGCGGTGGGCTACGTGTGGGGGCTGCCCCTCGTGGTGGCGCTGGCGTTGACCGGATTATATGTGTCGCTGCGTATGACCGGTTTTCGAAACTTTGTTCAGATCTGGGGCTTTCGCCATGCCCTCGATGTGGTTCGGGGAAAGTATACTCATCCGGATGATCCCGGCCAGCTTTCACACTTTCAAGCGCTGTGCACGGCGCTCTCAGCAACCGTCGGGCTCGGGAATATCGCCGGAGTGGCCGTGGCGATTCACCTCGGTGGCCCTGGAGCAACCTTTTGGATGATCCTGACTGGGCTTATCGGGATGGCCACGAAATTTACGGAGTGCTCCCTGGCAGTCAAGTATCGCCGCATCGATGAAAAGGGGGTCGTGCACGGAGGCCCCATGTACTACATCGAGCGCGGTCTCGGTCAGGCATGGAAGCCGCTGGCTGTGTTCTTTGCCTTTGCCGTGATCATGGGGAGTTTCGGCGGCGCCAACATGTTCCAGGCGAACCAGGTGGCCTCGATCATGTTTGACCATTTCGGCATCCCGAAACTCGCCACTGGAATTATCCTAGGCGTAGCCACGGGACTTGTAATCGTGGGTGGCATTAAGCGCATCGGTACCGTGACGGGAAAACTCGTGCCGTTCATGGCGGCGATTTACATCGGAGGCGCGCTGTTAATCTTGGCTATGCACATTGATCTTTTGCCGGTACTCCTTTGGCAGATCGTGCATGATGCCTTCACAGGTACAGCCGCAGTGGGCGGTTTTGCAGGGATCGCGGTGCAGCAGGGAATCATACAGGGGGTGCGCCGGGCCTCTTTTTCGAATGAAGCCGGCATGGGTTCTGCTCCCATCGCCCACGCGACGGCAACGACCAAAGAGCCGATCCGCGAAGGAGTTGTTGCGCTGCTTGAGCCCTTCATCGATACGGTCGTCATCTGCACGATGACCGCCTTAGTGATACTTATCTCCGGCGTATGGACTGAGGGTTCAACGGGGGTAAAGCTCTCTGCGGATGCCTTTAACCATGGCATTCCGGGGTTTGGCACCTGGTTCATCCCGATAGCAGTATTCCTATTCGCCTATTCAACCCTCATCAGCTGGTCATACTATGGCGAACGGGGGGTCGATTACCTCTTTGGAGAGCGTTACTTGATGCCCTATCGGATTCTGTTCTGCCTGGTCACAGTGCTCGGTTCTGTGTGGACCCTCGATGCGGTGATTAACTTCTCCGACCTGATGATAGGATTGATGATTATCCCCAATTTGATTGCAATTTGGCTGTTGTCAGGGGAGATCGCCAAGGACTCTCAGTCCTATTTTGCCAGACTGAGGAATGGGGAATTTGAAAGATACAAATAGGCCGCTAGGGAGAGGCTGAATAAGCTCAGCGTACCCCTAGCGCCATCCGGGTATAGCCCGGTTGAAGCGCGTATCAATGAAACGATGGCTGCTCTGAGAGGGATCGCGTCTTGAGGCAGCGATAACCTGTTGGAGCGCTGCGCTCGCCCTGTGCATATCTCCGTCAGGGTAGCGCAAGACTCCGCATACACAGGGTGCCTGGACTCCGGTTGTTGATGGGAGGGTAAAGGGAATCCCCTTGACTAGACACACCGCGGCGTCCGCGAAGATGCGCGCCTCCATGGCTCCGCCGTCAAATCCGTAGTCTAACGACGGTCGGCACTGCACTGAGCCTTTAAGCACATCGCTCACGCGCCGAAACGCTGCTTGATGCTCCGGCAGGACCGGATTGAGGTCAAATCTTCCGTGCAGCAGCCCCCTAAAGTGCTCGGCGATCACCGGATTCTCCCAACCGCCGCCACATAGCCCGAAGTGCTTGGGCAGCACCAACTGATCTGGCAGGAGCGTCAGTGAAAACATCACGGCGTAGGCCGCCAGATACTCGGCGGTGCGCATGCGATCAGGCAAGCCCAGAGGTTCTCCTCCCACGGGAGCCTGCCCCGCAAGCTCTGGCGGAAAGCGATACCATTGCGGATCTGAGGATTTAGGGGGAGGTAGTGTGAAGAAGTTTCTGCCATCGCTTGTGATCGCCGCACCGTCAAAAAGCAAGCGCAGCAGCGCAGTGTTCACCTTGCCCTGTGCTCCGATAGCCCCGTTCTTATCGTGCGTGGCATTTCCCTCTTGCCGTGCGAGCATATCAGGAAAGTGATTGAACGGTCCTGCGTCCCATCCCATCACGCGGGACGCGCCGGAGTTCGATTCGCAGGAAATGACACTTAGGTTTGCCGTGTTTCCGCCATTCACAAAGGCTATCGGAAAGTAGCCGCGCTTCTTCGTGTCCTCGGTAAGGTGCTGATGGTGTACCGGAGCTAGAGGAGCCCCCTCACCTCCGGCCATTATGTCATCAGATCTAAAATCATAGGCGACTGTGATGCCTATGCGATCAGCGAGTTTCTGCCCATCACCAAGTTGAATGGTATAGGGAGTAGTGCTCTTCTTACGGGCAATTGAGGGTGGGCAGTGACCGCAGGTTTGGCCGTGAAAGCCGACTATATCGATCTCCCCCTTTGAATTGACGATATTAAGGGACTGCGCTTTTCTAAGGAGCGCTTCCACTCCCTCGCTCACGCATTCAAGGTAGTTATCATGTAATTGGGAAAGCGCGTGTGTCCCCCCCACCGATTTGTTGAAGGCCGTCTCCGCTAACCCTATAGAGCCATTCGAGTCATCAAGCGCCGATCGCAACTCTCGGATCTGCTGGGCAAGAGCTTGGGGAAAGGCTTCTGAGTGAGTAAGCAGGTCCTGCATCGACCCGTCTGCTGCAAAGCGGGTAAGCACCAGATCCACGGCATCCATTGAGTTTCCGGTCATGATGCCTATGGCGGTAAGTCTAGGTGCACTGGACATAATACATAATTGTAACATCGATGAGAGCTATCGCCTAGGCTCACGGATGAGGTACAGAGCACTGAAGGGCCGCGCTCTCTAGTAGTCAATTTTAAATGGCCGTCCAGGGCCATTTAAAAATCGCTCCTAGAGATACGCTGAATAAGTTCAGTGTCTCCCTAACGGACATCTCATAAATGTATTCTTTCTTCTGGCATATCCTCGGAACCCCCTCCAATATAGTAGGTCTTTCTCCGGGGCTACGGCGGATAGAAGCGGGCCATCTATGCTTGTTATGAGACCGCTTCTAGATTGTATTGGATTTGGACTGACAAATAATGAAACAGCGCCTTTCACTCGTTCGCCTTCTCAATGCACTGTTGCTCCTTTTGATCGCCCTTTTGTTCGGCTCGGGCAGCATATCCTGGCACGATATCCGCTACGCCTTGGAAACTGACCCCTGGGCACCGGCGGAGCACCGCAATGCACTTGCCCTGGGTGATCAGGCCAGGGGCTCGGATGAGATAGAGATCGCTATCCAGCCGATGGAAGAGTTCGATGGCTGGGCGAGAACAGAGATCGCCAAGCGACGTGGTGCCATGGTCGCGCGCCATCCGGAGCTGGTGCAGGGTGCGTATCAGCCCTCAAGATCCATCTTCGGACAGATCGTCAGTGGCAAGCCATGGTGGGGCATTATTGGTCAGGAATATCTGATGATTGAAGATATGTCCCGATCAACCGAGGGTCCTTCAGAAGAGAGCCGTCAGATCCTAAACCCGTTTGTGCTCCTGTGGCCTGAGCACTGGAACATTTGGTACTTCCCTGAGGTGAAAGAGGTTCGAAAGAGTATTACTAATGAAGCGCTGCACGACCCCAGCTTTCCATTAATACTCTATCCGCACTCGCTCACCTACTACCCCCGCCAAAGAACCGCGCGCCTAAGACTGCATCTGACTGAGTACCGCCAAAGAATTGAGAAAATCTGGGGATCGTTCCCGGAAAAGAACTGGGGTGTTGGTGGGCTTAATAATTACAACGCGCGTGATTTTGGGCTTCCATTTCTGATCCCGTCTGTAGAGGAGTCCAAGAACATCAAGTTCCGTTGTGATACCGGTGCACCACGTATAGCCGAGACCACTGAGTATGTGCATTTGGGGGGCAGCTGTCGTCAGCCGGGGGGGTGCAACAACATGAGCGGCAGTATGGGCGATACTGGATGCCGATTGGAGGTGGAGGCCGTACCTGCCTCTGTTGTGTATCATCTCTGGGGAGCGTACCCGGAGCAGAATGAAGCGCCAGCCCTTCGATTCATCCTGGAGTACCTGTAGCCGTCGTAGAAGCTGTTTTTTTAATCGCCTTTTGCTGCGCCAGGAGGGCAGTTTTGAATTCACTTCCGGTGTACGGTCACAGTGATTAGTTACAAGATGCTCCCTCGCTGAGCTCGCTCTCCTTTTTGTGCAATGTATCAATACGAATCACACGGAGCGGTGAGTGCAGCGAGCAAATTCTCCCGATGACTTTTGTGATGGGACGCTACGGATGGCTGCCGCTTAGACGGTGTGCCAGCAGGTATTCCACGAAGCGCTGCCGGGAGCTCTCGGATCGAAGCGCCTGAATATGCCCGGCCCCTTCAATCTCCCATAGCGCTTTGGGAGAGCGTGCGCGTTCAAAGAGAGCACGCGAGTGATCTGGTGGAACGATCTGGTCTGCGGTTCCATGTATGAAGAGCGTTGGAGTGGGAGCGATCTGTTCCACGACATCGAGCGGGTCATACCCCCGATCGATGGTCCAAAGGAGTGGAGTGCGCAAGAGCCTTGTGAGCCAAAACTGGTCCAGTTTCTCCCCTGCCACGCGCCGATAGCCTGCAAAGGCACTTTGACTTATCACGGCACAGTACGGCCGTTGCGGAGCCATTTTAGCCGCTGCGTGCAACCCGATCGATCCCCCTAAGCTTTCACCATAAAGGAATAGACAAAGGTTCTTTGACCCCTCTCTCTCCTTCAGATACTCAGTGGCGATTTCAACATCCTCACTCAGTGCAGCCAGAGTTGGAGAACCTTCGGACCTGCCAAATCCGCGATAGTCGAGGGCGAAAACAGCAAATCCGACCTGAGGCAGCCAGGCTACGCTGTTGATGTGAGTACTGATGTTCTCAGCATTGCCGTGCAGGAACAGAATAGTAGCGCGATGTGTGCCTTGAGCCGGTAGATACCAGCCATGAATGCGAGGCCCCTCGGACAGGTACACGTCTTCGTAAGCGAGCCCAAGATCTTGTGGGGTTTGCACATGCTTTCGCAGCGGGTGGAAAAAAACCGAGGTGCACCCCGCAGGCATAAGCAGCAGTACAAGAAGCGCGAGTGTGCGAGTAGGACCGTGCAGCATTTAAAAAAACAGATCGAAATAAACCGCGCTGCTGTTTAGTACTCCCCCAATATCGCGCTCCTGGATGGTAACGAAACGGAGATTAAGGTCACGTTCAATTTGCAGCCGCAATGAACCCTCGATGCCGTAGCTTGTGAAATTGTCCCCCAGGCTATAGCGCTCAATCCAGCTCCGAGCGCTTACTCCCCACTGTTGAGTCAGGTTATGGATAACCCCGGTTTCAAACCCTGCGCCAGCGGTTGCCGTCGAGTCAAAGTAATCAGCCCCCTCCATGCCGGTGGTGATGAGGCCATAGAGGAGCGAGCCGTTGATGTCATAGGTCAGTCCCGCTCCGCCCCATAATCTTCCCACAAGGGGCCTTGAGCCCTCCCCCGTGCGTCTATGCGCGCCCACCTCAAGCCGCCATGAGAGGGGTCGTATGAACTCATCTCGTGGAGTTAGGGAGGTGGCGCGCAGAGCCTGGATCTCTTCTACCTCCACACCATCTGCCTCATTCCACCGCGTCTCCAGTCCGCCCAATACCATCTCTCCTCCTGGGAGGTAGCCGGCGGGAGGATCGATCAGTTCGTGATACACGGCACGCACTCCGAAGGTGCCAAAGAGTGTGTCATCGGCAAAGCCCGATCCGAGGGAGAGGCGCAACGTTCGATGTCCCTGTTCCGGTCTCGTGGGCGGCGTAGGCGGCGGGGGGGGTGCTGGAGCTTCCAAGCTGCTACGGGCCAAGAGAAGTGCATGTGCACGCTTGCGTAGCTCCTCTGATCGGTCGGTGGTCGATAGAATGCGGTAATTTACATACTCATAGGCGATATCGAGGGTGAGCGCCTGTTCCGAAGGAGCCAGTGAGACCAGATCCTGGTCGGCAATCGTGCGTTCCCCGCGCGCGATCTGTGCGGCCGTCGCACGGATGATCGGAGCTGCGGTTCTATCGAGGTGCCTCAAGGTGAGGGCCTTGGAAGGGCGAAAACGCACCGCACCGACCAGCCCGTCTTCTTCAACCAGCGCACGGACTGTGTCTACCGGCAGCGCCCAAGTCGGGAACTTTGTGGTGAGCGATAAAGCCGGGCGAGCAACCTGCAGCAATGAGAGCAGGGCAAACGAGCAGTTCTCGTCGAAGTAATAGTAGGAAAAGGCAACTCGACGCAGCTCCCAAAGGTGCTGCACGATCGTCTGCACCTCCTGGAGGCTGAAGTTCAATTCATACTCCCAGATATCTCTGTCCTCCAGATCGTTATACTGGGTGACCTTGTTATAGTACGGCTCAACGGAGAAATAGCCATTGTACCCTCCAAAGAGCCCCTTGGCTGCATACACCAGGGCGTTGTCTTGAGGGTCGGCGTGCGCGGCAAAGTTGGCTGCGTAGGAAAGCAGACGCTCGTTGTCTCCTCTCTGTGCCTGATCAAATCGAATCAAGGTATGGCCGAAGGCTGAAGCCGGGTTGTTCACGAAATATGAGGGAAATACCAGGGTGATGCGTGCTGCATCGATGGCCTTGGACCACTGCTCGAACTCTGGGCAACGAACATCGGGAAGTAGCTGTGCTAGTTCAGGGAGGTGCGCCTGCAAGAAGGCCGTACGGGCGGGGTAACGGCATTTAGGGTGCATATCTCCCTGCTCGTCAGAGGTGAGCAGGGTTTTTAGGGTCACCAAGAGCTCATCGCGTGCCGTGAGGGGCGATGGAGCAGAGAGAAAGAACTCAGGCGATTGGACTAAGGATCTGTCCTGTGCCTCGTCGGGAGCAGAGGTAAGATGCAGCAGGGCGCGCCAGGAAGGATCTCTCCACAGCTGTAGCGATAACGCTCGCTGCTCTAAGGGGGTGGTTTCAGCTGTCGCGCGGATGGAGAACAGCGCGAGCATCAGTGGGATGAAGGAGAGTATCCCAATAGTACGATGCAATGCCGACACAAATTCTATCCGCAACTATTTGCTATTCCGATCCTGTCCGAGCAACGGGCTTTCTGCCCTGCTCAGGAATGCTTTTATGTGAAAGGTGGGAAAAATAAAAGGAGGTTGATCTGAAAACTAGATCAACCTCCCCTGGAATTGTCGCAATGTTGAGGACTTTAGATCCTTGCTACAAGACTTGAGAGCTCGCTATCCGCAGCCAGCACTCCCTTGATCGACTGCAATGCTTCCGATGAGGTGGTTTCCTCAGTTGGGAAGATCGCTGCAAAGTTATCCTTTAGCGAAGCGTTGAGCTTGGTCTTTGTCTCACCTTCTGCGCCTAGTAATGCAGCAAACGCATCGAGGCTCTCCCCTTCCCCACGTGACATGTCGCGTGCAAGCTTGGTCATATTCTCGTCAACGAACGCTGCCGTCTGCCAGCTAGAGGTAACAGTGCCCTCCTGCGTACATCCGGAAGTGCCCGAGGTGATGGCGAATGTCTGGTTGCCGGAAGTACCGTTTGTGGTGGCAGCCAATACCTGGGGGGCGATACCACTTTGACCTTGAAAAACTTTGGATCCCCATCCACAGCTCCCCACATTATTGTTCGCAAACGCGGACGCGGGAATCAAAGCACACGCCCCAAGGGCCAGAAAAAACTTATTCATGGACGAATCTCCTAAGCGATATAGATCTCCCATGCCCCCGGAATGGGTGGCCTGTATGAGAGAATTGTTAACTTGCGCACTATATAAACGAAGCGACCCACTCGGCCAGCTATAAAATGTACGTTCCCCGGTATGGATAAATTTTATAAAGGAGTTATAAAGAGAGTGATTTAACGGAGAATTACATATGAAGAACCCACATCCGCTTACAACGCTGAATATACTGGGGGCTTTCTCGGCAGTGCTCTTGCTTGCTGCATGCTCCAATGTGGAGCAAGGAACCGGTCAGGCGCTCGGAAATATTGGCAGCGCGATTGAGCACGAGTCAAAGAAAGTGTGGATTGCACCAGGCGAAAAGAGCTCAAAGCGTGACGAGGAGGAGGATTCTCGAAGGTATTAGGACTCTCGAACTTATCCGGCGGCCACAATCTGGAAGTGAGCAGCAGGCAGTATGACTCTCACGGCAGTTTCAGGAAATCGTGCGCTTCCCATTTCGGAGTTGAGGCTCCCCACTGAGGGAGTACAGGGGCACCTGTTTGATGCGGGGTATGCTATCCCGCTTGGACTTAGACTGCCACTCAGCCAGATCGTCAGCATCGTCGGCCTCGACACCGGTGATGAGGGCAAAGGAAGAACCTGTTTCGACATGGCCGATCGGATTCGGCTTTGCACGGGGTGTGAGGATGCCGTAGCAATCGGATTCAAGCCCAACGGCGGTGCAAACTCTGGCCACTCAGCCGGCAATTTCAAATTCAATCTCATACCATCCTCAGCCGCCGATCCGTTGGTACCCTGCCTTGCCTTGGGCGCGGGAGTAGTGGCCGATCCGCTGAAGCTGCATTGGGAGGTCAGATCCTTAGAGGCGCAGGGGCTGACTGTGTGGCCCCGTCTCCGGCTCTCTCATAAGTTGCAGCTCAGCGATATCACCCATCGTGTACTGGATCTGGCCGAAGAACATTACCGTACGGTGGTTGCGGGGACCCCAAGAGGCTCAACAGGGCGCGGGATTAGTCCGGCTTTTCAGGCAGAGACCGGTCAGCGGCAGATCCACTATGTAAGCTTTCACGGCTCGAAGGATCTGTTCGCAAGCGCCATGCGTGAACGGGCTGCCACAGCCGAACGCATGATACAACATGTATGGAAGGTCCCGGCGCAGGAGTGGTTCGCTTTTTTCGAAAAATTAAGCAGCGCCGAGGAACGTGCCAATAAGGCGGCGGTCGAGATCGGTGCGCTGGTGAAGGAGGAACTGGATCTCCGACGCTTCTGCACCGATCAGCCCTTTACATTCGCGGTTGATCGCATGATCGAAGAGTATTGGGAGGTCGGACAAGCAGTGCGCGCACATATCACTGATGTGAGTGAGCTGCTGATGGAAGCGCTGCGAGGGGGCCGCTACATAATTGTCGAGTTTGGTCAGGCCTACTGGCTTGATAAACGACATGGACACGCGCCTAATACAACCTCGTCCCACACGACGACTCCCGAGTTTTTCGAGTCCGCCGGAATACCGATCCAACCTGTGCACATCTCGGGCGCTGCGAAGGTATATGATACGAAAGTGGGAACCCATCATTTCCCGACCGAGATTCCCCTGGGGCACCCATTAGGCGATCTGTTGAGGACGATAGAGTTCGGCACCACTACAGGACGTCAGCGCATGGTGGGCTGGCCCGATACGGTTGCCAAAGGGCATGCCATTCGTCATTCCGGCATTACTGAACTTAATCTCTTGAAGCTTGATGTGCTGAACTATCGCGGCGATTGGCAGCAGGGGAAGCTGCGTATCTGCGCGGCCTACCGAACTGCAGAGGGTAAAGAGCTGTATCAGGTCCCACTGCATGAGGAGGAATGGAAAGGCTGTACTCCCGTGTACATAGATCTCGATGCGTGGAGCGAGGATCTGCAAGGTGTGCGCAGCTTCAATGAGCTGCCTGAGGCAGCGAAGCTGTATGTTGCTGCTATTTATGTGGCGACGATGCGTTGTGCCCACCTCGGAACATTGCCACCTTACGACCAGTTACCGCCGATTGGATTCGTCGGTGTCGGTCCGGGACGGGGGGAGGTGCTCACCGATTGCTACTCGCCGGCTCGACTCATCGAGATGGTGAGACGCGCTGGAATCATGGCTGACTTCCTGGGGACTGCGGCCCCTGCCCCAACGACGCCCCTTCAAGAAGAGACAAGAATTGCAGTGGCTACTTAAAGCCTTTGCCGTGAAAACGCGCCCTTGCAGAGACTGACGATTACACTTCGACATCCCTTAGTATGCTGGTGATGGAGTCAACAAGCTCTGGGCGCCCTATGGCGGCACTACAACGTCCTGAAGCCCAGGGGGTTGGTTCTCTGAGCCAGCGGAAGAGCCTGCCGGACTCCTCGGCAATAATCGGTGCAGCGGCGATATCCCAGAGCTTTAAATTGAGCTCCACCGAGGCATCAAGTTTGCCGCTCGCCGCAAGTGCCTGGGAATAGCAGGTCCAGAAGGTCCGATAGTCAGGGAATGCGCCGCTTAGCTTTTCAAGCGCAGTGGTAGGAATGTCCGAACGGGTGAGGCTCTTTGCGGGCGGCAGAGCGATGAGAGGACTCTTGGGCGCTGCTGCCCCAGGCGGGGCTATCTTCTCCTCGTTCCAGAAAGCGCCCAGTCCCTTTGCGGCAAAGCATCGATCGTTAAGCGCCGGAAAATCGAACATCCCAGCAATAGAGACGTGGTTAATGAAACACCCCAACACGAGTCCAAAGGTGGAAAGCCCGTGCACGAAGTCGGCGGTTCCATCGATGGGATCGACGACCCATTGAATTTCTGCATCCGGATTGGTGTGACCAAACTCCTCTCCCAGAACCCCCGCACTCGGCATACTGTCGGCTACGATCTCCCGTACAAGTGTCTCCACCGCTTGGTCAACCTCGCTCACTAATGACCCATCCGCTTTCTGCTCTATCTTGTAGGCCCTACGCCAGCGGTTGAGCACGATTGGGCGTGCCCTTTCCGCGATGGTCAGTGCAATGGTGAGCGCTTGGCGAGAAAGTTCAGTGTTCATGGGGTGGCCCAGGGGTAAAGAGAGCGATTAGCCTAACCTCTTGAAGTATGGTATACGTAACAGCAAATTGAAAACGTGCTGAGTCGATTGCCTTAGCTACGTTGTAGCGTAAGGTTATTGTAATGACTCAATCCCCGTCTTTTACACAGTTCTCACTGTGCCCAGAAATCTTGTCCGTAGCGTCGCGTTGCGGATTTGTAGAACCGACTCCCGTGCAAGTTCAAGCCATCCCTGCTGTTTTAGAGGGAAAGGATGTGCTTGGCCTAGCCAATACCGGTACCGGTAAAACAGCAGCCTTTGCTCTTCCGCTGCTACAGCGACTAGGCAAGGGCGGACGCGCCAAACCCCGTGTCTTGGTGCTTACCCCTACCCGCGAACTGGCCCAACAGGTCCAGGAAACCTTCCATCGCTTCGGTGCTCCTTTAGGTCTTCGAAGTTGTGTGGTGATAGGCGGGGTCAGTCAGCACATGCAGGTACAGCGGTTTCGCCGTGGCGTAGATATCATCGTGGCCTGTCCGGGGCGCATACTCGACCACATCTCTCAGCGTAATGTGGACATGAGCTCGATCGAGTATCTCGTTCTTGATGAGGCTGACCACATGTTTGATATGGGTTTTTTGCCGGATGTGAGGCGGGTGCTCAAAGCGCTTCCTCAAAAGCGCCAGAATCTTTTCTTCTCGGCCACCATGCCGCCCGAAGTGCGACGGTTGGCCTTGGAGTTGGTACGCGATCCTGTGACGGTCGATGTGCGTCAAGGGCAGGCTGCTGAAACAGTAGCCCATGCCATATATCAAATCGGCGCTGCACAGAAGACCGACCTGATGGTTGCGCTTCTTGAGGCCATGCATTCGGAGTCGGTGCTCGTGTTCACCAGAACCAAGCACCGTGCCAAGAAGCTGGCGCGCGACCTCGAAATGCGGGGATTCAAGGCGACCTCTCTTCAGGGCAACCTCTCCCAGAATGCGCGCCAGAAAGCGATGGCGGATTTTCGAAGTGGAGCGGTGCAGGTGCTTGTAGCGACCGACATTGCGGCGCGCGGAATCGATGTAGCCTCAATTTCGCATGTGGTGAACTATGACGTGCCGGTGACCCCCGAGATTTATGTACACCGAATTGGTCGTACAGGACGTGCGGCGCGTACTGGCAATGCGCTGACCCTGGTTACACCAGAGGATCATGGGCTTGTGCGGGCAGTCGAGCGGCACTTGAAGCAATCCATCGAAAGACGTGTGCATGAAGGCTTAGTAACCACTCTCGTGCGCCAACCGAGCCACCAGTCGAGTCAGCAGCCACTTGATAGCCGCCGCGGTCAAGCCGGTAATGACCAGCCGATGCGCGGAAGATCTTCACATAATCGTTCGCGGGGCGCTGGGCGCTGGGGCTCACGCCCTGGGCGCGGGCGTTCGTCGCCTGGAGGAACCTTCTCGCGTTCTAGCCGCTCAAGACACAGCAGCTTTTCGGGCCGGGACGGTCGAGCTGGCTACTAGCCTCTCCGTTTGCTGGCTCGGCAAACGTCGTTCTTCTGTAGATCGAGCTTCGTGCTGGCTCTAGTCTGAGGAAGATGGCCGCGCTTCTGGTCGAACCATAATTGCGATTGTCACCGGCTTCTCTCTGCTGCTAAAACCGCAGCTGTTCTGTCTTACGGAGGGATACTCATATGTTTCGAATCGCTGCTCTTAGCGTCTTGTTGTTCGGTATTTTAGCATCGAGTGCATCGGCTGATGTGCTGTGCGCCAAAAAGAAGGTCAAGGTTGTTGGGGGCCGCGTTAACCTTGCTAATAATCTTACTATCGAAGCTGATGGAAGCTGCCCTACCAGCCATTCGCTGATTAAGGATTTTGGCACTATAAATGATCCACAGGTCGCAGCCTTTGCTCGCATCAACCAGGCGGCAGAAGTGCTCAGTTTCGGTGGAACCGGCGTCACTGCAGTAAGCAGCACCCAGTCCATTGCTACCTACACGCAGTGGGATGTAACTTTTACCGGCAATTTTGAAGGGCTGAGTGACACCGATTCGGCTGACAATCAGAACCGTTTCACAGTGCTCACAACGGCGGCTTCGAATAGCTTTGGTGTGACAAACGCCTTTATTACGGCGGCAACTGCGACTGAGGTCACCGTGCGCGTATTTATCTGGAAGAGCGACGATCTTTCAAATGGTTACCAGAGTGGAATCTTTGTAGCGCTTCTGCAGGGAGAGCTTCCGGCCAGTTAAGTAATCGTTGGCTCTGGAATATTATTTCCGAGCGGCGCAAGGCACTTGCTCATGCAGCTCCTGTGTGAGTAAGTGCCTTGTGGCATTTTCTGGCGCACCCTTTTGCTCCACCTTGATGAGTACCGGTAAGGATAATCGATGCGGCTCCCAATATTTCAAGTTGATGCATTCACGAACGAGCTTTTTAGGGGCAATCCTGCTGCCGTATGCCCCCTTGAAGAGTGGCTTCCTGACCAGCTCATGCAGGCTATCGCCATGGAGAACAATCTCTCTGAGACCGCCTTCTTCCTGGGGAAAGAGGGGCTATATGAGATCCGCTGGTTTACGCCGATCTCTGAGGTGGACCTGTGCGGACATGCGACCCTCGCAGCGGCATTCGTGATCTTTACCTTCAAGGAGCCGCACCGGATGATGCTTCGGTTTCATTCAAAGAGCGGGGCACTCGAGGTGTCAAACAATGGGGATACGATCGCCCTGGATTTTCCTGCTGCGTTTGGTGAACAGCGCCCGGCGCCGCCTTTGATTAGCCAGGCGCTGGGGGTACCACCCATCGAGTACTACTTCGGTGATTCTCACCTGGTGTTATTGGAGAGTGAGAAAGTGGTGGCAAGCCTCACCCCTAACCTAGAGCTGATTGCCCGGCTCCCAGGGATGGGGCTAGTAGTAACGGCTCGAGGCGAACAGTGCGACTTCGTTTCGCGATACTTTGCACCACAGATTGGCATTAATGAGGATCCGGTGACCGGGGCTACCCACTGCTATCTCGTTCCCTACTGGGCCAAGCGGCTTGGCAAGAGCGCGCTGTATGCAAAGCAGCTTTCGGCACGGGGTGGCGAGTTGTTTTGTGAGGATCGGGGAGAGAGAGTCTCAATCGCCGGTCATGCTGTCATGTACCTCCAGGGCGAAATTACTATTTCAAGTTGAATTGCGGGCAATGTTCGGGCTGAATCGGAACTCTTTCAACCCGTTCTTGGGAATAAAAAATCGGCGTAGTCTTGCGGTAGAATTCGAAACCAGGGGCGGAGGGCATGCTGCCACTCCGCCCCTGGGCGAAGGAGAACCGTTGTAAACATCTCTACTCTGCCAGCCGGAGGGTGTCGCCGTCCTGTTTGGGCGCGCTGTTGGGTTCAGTGGCGGCGACTGGGGTGGGTTCCGTCGGCGGCTGAACCCGCTCGGGAGCGGTGGCGGACTTCGCTGCTCCATTCGTCGAAGTGGCGGGGGGCTGCGGTTTCGGCACCGAGTCCCTGCCCGGATCGAAGCCAGCGATCACGCCGTGCGCCATGTGGAGCGCCTGGGGCTGCAGCTGCGCGGGCAGCGACAGAATCAGGCTCTGCATGGCCCGCACCCGCTCATTGGCCTTGACCCACTTGCGCATGATGCGGCCGAGGGCGATCCCAGTCCAGCACTCGGTCAGATCTCCGTTGACCTCGGGGAACTCCCCCATGTCATCCTGGAGGTGCTGGTACCACTTGCTGGGGTCATCGCCGGCAGCACGGAGCAGCTCCTCGACCCTCCCCCTCAGGCTGCGATTCTTCTCCGCATCCACGAGGCGAGACTGCACCTCCGCGGCCTTGAGTGGCTGCGGCTCCAGCGGCTTCTCGATGGCCGAGAACTGCTTCTTGGCGTCGGGGCCGCTGATGATGAAACGACCGTCGCCGAACTTCTTCTTGGCGGCCTCCTCAAGCGTCTTCCTGTCCTTCGACAGGAGGCTCCCATTGAGGTCGGTGACACGAGGTCGGAACAACCGCATGGCCGTTCTCCTTGTAATGCTGCCCCCTGGGGGGCTGGTGTGATTCGCAATCCAACAGCCCTCGACATTCGGGGGTGCTGCTGCGAGTCCTAGATGGGGCTGCCCAGCTACGACTCGCAGCAGCGATCAGCACAAGGGAAAAGGCGGATAAACCTTACTACTTGCAAGACTACACCTCCAAGGGGTGATACCTCTTGGAGGTGGTCATGGAGTTCCTCTACCGCAGCGATATCAGCTTAATGAACAGTGCGTTGCACTGTAGTCCTGTCCTGCGGCCTAATCAAAGGGCTCTTTGCGAACGCGTGCCCAGTGGGCCAGACCCCATCTGTGCGCCTGCGCTCTTGTATTCTAAGGCGGCGCGATGATTAGCGATTTGCTCTCCCCTCCGGCCTCGCGTAAGCTCTCCTCGTTACAATACACGCTTGATTGAATGGGCTGCTTTTTACAGCTGATACGATGGAGGACTGCGCTGCTGCTTGCCGCAGCGCTGCTTGCTTCCACCAGCTGTAGCCTCCACGAGATTAATCCCCAGCCTCATCCGATCGTGGAACCCCCCGCTCGATTCGTTTTTGATGGGGATGCCGTCACGGGGCACGTTCTGCACATTGACCCCACTGAGTCGTGGTGGAGGCACTTCGGCGATCCCGTCCTCGACCAGTTGGTAGAAGAGTCCCTTCAACAGAACCTCGATCTTCGAGCGGCCATGGCGCGACTGGCCCAAGCGACAGCCATCACACGCCAATCCAAGAGCGTTCTTTTCCCCGAATTGGCGCTGGAGGCACGCAGTGATGGAGAGATCGATGCCGACTCAAGTTCGAGCTTTTCAGTACTCGTGGGACCACTTCTCTCCTGGGAGCTCGACTTTTTCCGGCGCAACTATTCGGAGTATCTGGCCAGGGGATTCGCTGAACAGGCGGCAGTGGAGGACTACGAGGCGGCCAAACTGATTTTGAGCACTGCCATCGTTAACTCATACTATGAGACGATAGAACAGAAGCGGCAGCTCGCGCTGCTGCAGGCACAGGTGGGGGTAGATCGCGAATTGCTAGAGCTGATTGAATTACGATTCAAAGGCGGACTGGTTTCTACCGTTGATGTACTGCAGCAGCGTGGACAGCTCGCCGAAACCGAGAGCCTGATCCCTATTGCTGAAGCCCGCGCTTACCGGCTCGAGAATCAGATCGATGTACTCTTGGGGCGCTACCCTGATGGCAAGGAACGAGTGAAGCAAGAGAGCACCCTGCCTCTATTGAATGCGCAGGGCAGTGTGGCGCTACCGGTAGAAGCATTGCTTGATCGACCTGATATTAGGGCGGAACGATTGAGGTTAGTATCAGCGGATGCGGAGATAGGTAGGGCGATTGCGGATCGCTTTCCGCGGCTGATGATCGAAGGGGGTTACGGGTATGCGAACACCCAAGATGATGCTGGGTTTGCCGGGACGCTGCAAAGTATCTTTACCCTCCCCTTGCTCGACTGGGGTAGACGGCGTGCGGAAGTGACCCGTAACGAGGCCTTATATGATGAGCGATTAGCACGCTTCAGCGCTGCCTTGATTCGCGGCGTTCAGGAGGTAGAGGATACCCTCTATCTGCTTAAGAAGCAGGCTGAGTTCTTGAGCAAATTGGAGGCGCGAAGGGAGATTCTCACCGCGACAGTGGAAGAATCGCGCTTGCGATACAGTCAGGGACTCACGGATTACCTTCCTGTGCTTGATGCGGTGCAGGAGCTGCGTCAGATAGAGCGTGAATTATTGACTGAGCAGCGGGAATTAGTGGCGCTGCGCATACAGCTCCATCGCGCCATAGGCGGACCGATGGGACCAAAAAGCGGGATAAAGGAAGTGAAGGATGAAGCGCTCTCTTAGTACAGCAAGATTGATGGGCCGCCGTGTGGGGATCGCACTCGTATGTGTGTGTGGGCCCCTCGTGACGGTCCAGGCTCAGTCCGAGCGAACAACCGAGAAAGCGGTGCCTGTTTTTGTGGCTACTGCTCGCCAAGATATGTTCAGCGATCGGATAGAAGCGCTTGGAACCCTTCGCGCCAATGAAAGCGTTACCCTCACCGCAACGGTGGCTGAGACCGTGCGCGCGATTCATTTTGAGGACGGACAGCGTGTAGAGAAGGGCCAGGTTCTCGCAGAAATGACCAGCGCCGAGGAGCACGCGCTCCTTGAGGAAGCGCGCGCAGAGTCAAAAGAGGCCGCCTTACAGTTCGAAAGGTTGAGGCCGCTGATGGATCGAGGCGCGGTACCCGCTTCGACAGCGGACGAACGGAAGCGCAATCTTCAAACGGCGGAAGCGCGGCTCCGCGCGATTGAATCTCGGTTGGACGATAGGCTGATTGTAGCCCCCTTCGCCGGTAAGGTGGGCCTGCGCAACATAAGCGTCGGGGCGTTAGTAAGTCCAGGTGATGTCATCACGACCCTCGATGATGACTCTATTATGAAGCTTGATTTCTCGGTGCCCAGCGTCTTCCTTTCATCGCTTAAGCCTGGGTTGAAGATCGTAGCGCGTGGACGCGGCACGTTGAAGGATGCCTATGAGGGAACGTTGAGCAGTATTGACAGCCGCATCGATCAGGCCACCCGCTCGGTGCTTGTTCGAGCGGTCCTGCCCAACGAAGAGCGCAGCCTTGTTCCAGGGCTTCTGATGACGGTGGAGCTGGTGAGCAATCCCCGGCAGGCACTAATGATTCCAGAGGAAGCGTTGATAGCTCTGGGCAAGAAAAGCTTCGTATTGAGAGTGCTGCCGCAGGGAGAGGGTTCCAGCGTGGAACGGAGGGAGGTCGTGCTGGGGGCCCGCAGGCCCGGCGAGGTGGAGATAGTTGGCGGTTTGAATGCGGGCGATACGGTGGTCGTGCATGGGACAATGCAGGCCAGACCAGGGGTGCCGATTCGTATTCTCAGCACCCTCGCCCCGGGGCAATCTGTGGAAGAGGTGCTAAAGAGCCTTACGAGTGATGCCGCATGAGATTGTCCGATCTCTCTGTCACTAGACCCGTATTTGCCTCAGTGCTTTCACTGCTGCTGATTGTCTTTGGCCTGGGGTCCTTCTCGCGGCTCCCCCTGCGTGAGTATCCCGACATTGATCCACCCGTCGTTTCGATTGAGACGCGCTACCGGGGAGCTGCGGCGGCGGTGGTAGAGACGAGAATCACAGAGTTGATTGAGGAGCGGATTTCGGGAGTCGAAGGAATCCGCTTCATTCAATCATCGAGTGAGGATGGGCGGTCCTCGGTGAATGTGGAGTTCTCGACCGATCGCGACATTGACGGCGCAGCCAATGATATTCGGGATCGCGTCTTCAGCATCCTCGATGAACTGCCCGATGAGGCGGATCCCCCCGAGATAAGAAAAGTTGACTCAAATGAGGACGTGATTCTTTGGCTCAATTTGGGCAGTGACCGTATGTCGGTGCCCGAGCTGACAGACTATGCCGATCGCTACCTTGTCGATCGCTTTTCAGTGCTGGATGGCGTGGCTCGCGTGCGCATCGGCGGTGAGCAGCGCTATGCCATGCGCATATGGATTGACCGAAGCGAATTGGCGGCGCGCAACCTTACTATCGATGACGTGGAAGTAGCGCTGCGGCGGGAGAACGTGGAGCTGCCGGCCGGCACTATCGAATCGATTGAGAAGCAGTTTACGGTGCGGGTTGAACGGGCCTTTAGGACGGTCGATGACTTTAGACGCATGGCCGTCGCGCGTGGCGAGCAGGGATACTTGGTCCGTCTTGGCGACATTGCGCGCGTCGAGCGCGGCACTGAGGAGGAGCGCAATCTCTTCCGAGGCAATGGCATTCCGATGGTGGGCATCGGCATCGTAAAGCAGAGCACGGCCAACACCATTGCGGTAGCGCGGGCTGCCAAGGCTGAGATGACGCGGCTCAATCCCCTGCTCCCTGAGGGTATGCAGATTAGGGAGAGCTACGACAGTTCGGTGTTCATCGAGGGCGCCATTCATGAGGTGTATATTTCGCTTGCCATCACCATACTCCTGGTGATCGGAGTGATCTACCTGTTCCTGGGAGATGTGCGTGCGACGCTCGTACCGGCCGTCGCGGTGCCGGTTTCTGTCGTAGCTGCTTTCATAGTGCTGTATGCGCTAGGTCTTTCGGTGAACATATTAACTTTGCTGGCCTTGGTATTGGCGATAGGCATAGTCGTCGACGATGCGATTGTGGTGCTTGAGAATGTACACAGGAGGATCGAGGAACATGGGGAAAGCCCCCTCGTCGCAGCATTCCACGGTACACGTGAAGTAGCCTTCGCCGTGATCGCTACGACCCTTGTGCTTATGGCGGTGTTCGTTCCGATCGCGTTTCTAGAGGGTGATATAGGAAGGTTGTTTTCGGAGTTTTCTATCACGCTCTCTGCGGCCGTCGCATTCTCAAGCCTCGTTGCCCTGTCCCTCTCCCCAATGCTCGCTTCTAAACTGCTTGGGCGGCGTGGTGCATCTCGGGGCAAGGTGGCGCTACTGGTCGACCGATTCTTTTTGGGACTGCGGGGGCGCTATCAGGCGTTGCTTGAACGGGTCTTGTTGAAGCCACGATCAATGATCCTCTCCTTTGGGCTTTCGATCCCCCTTTCATTGATCCTCTTTGTCTACCTTCCATCGGAGTACACACCAAAGGAAGATCGTGGAGCCTTCTTCGTGCAGGTCAATGGGCCGGAGGGAGCGTCATTTAACTATATGAAGCACTATATGGCGGAGATTGAACGGCGGCTCCTGCCGATGCTGGAGACCCATGGGTTGCAGCGCCTTCTCGTACGCGCGCCGCGAACATTCGGATCTTCGCAGTCTTTTAATACTGGAATTGTCGTCATAACCTTGAAGGATTGGGGGGGGAGAGCTTCGGCGTGGGAGGTGATGGCGGAAGTTTCACGGCGCCTCGCCGACCTACCTGGCGTGCGAGCTTTCCCGGTCATGCGGCAGGGATTCGGTGGAGGAATTCAGAAGCCCGTCCAGTTTGTGATCGGAGGTGGAACGTACGAGGAGCTGGCGTCCTGGCGAGACATCCTCATTGAAAAGATCAATTCCGATAATCCAGGGCTGCTGGGCATTGATTGGGATTATAAGGAGACAAAACCGCAGATTCAGGTGCGCATAGATTATGACCGGGCCGCTGACTTAGGGGTGAGTGTAGAGAGTATCGGGCGGACCCTTGAGTCAATGCTGGGATCGAGGCGGGTCACGACGTACATCGAGGATGGGGAGGAGTACGACGTTCTGATCGAGGGGGAACGGGATCTTCAACGCACCGCGGGCGCGGTTGAGAATATGTATGTGCGGTCTGCGCGCACTCAATCCTTGATTCCCCTCTCAAACTTGGTGACATTTGAAGAGCGTGCCGATGCAAGCAGTTTGAACCGTTATAATCGGGTGCGTGCGGTCACCCTCGAGGCTAATCTCGATTCTGGCCTTGCGTTGGGAGGAGCTTTGAGCTTCTTGGAGCGGCTTGTGGATGAGCACCTCCCCGATGAGGTAATCGTAGACTACAAGGGACAGTCGCAGGATTTTAAAGCGTTTGGCGCCTCGATCGTGTTTACATTTCTGCTCGGTCTTTGCGTGGTGTTCCTGGTGCTGGCGGCGCAGTTTGAAAGCTATGTGCACCCCCTGATCATCATGGTAACGGTACCGCTGGCTATGGTGGGGGGACTGCTCGGGCTTTTCGTGAGCGGACAGACCCTCAATCTCTACAGCCAAGTGGCCCTGATTATTCTGGTTGGTATCGCCACTAAGAATGCAATCTTGATTGTTGAATTCGCCAATCAGCTAAGGGATCGAGGGCACGACTTTGCGAGGGCGCTGGTCGATGCCTCAGCACTCCGGTTAAGGCCGATTTTAATGACGGCGATTACGGCGATTGTCGGCGCGGTACCGCTGCTCCTGGCTTCAGGACCGGGGTCTGAAACACGCTTCTCTATCGGCGTGGTGATCTTTTTTGGGGTTACGATTGCAACTCTGTATACGCTCTTCGTCGTGCCAGTGGCCTATAGTTTGCTGGCACGCGGCACTGGCTCACCGGGAGCGGTGGCCAGGCAGCTTGCCGCAGAAGAGCAAAGTGGCGGGGCCTCCCCTACCGCCTGATGCCGAGTTCGCTCAAAATCCGAAGGAGGTCATCGTGCACGATCGGCTTAACAAGATACGCGCCGCATCCCGCATCAAAGGCTTCCTGGAGATTCTTGCCCTCGGAGAGCGCGGTTGTCATGATCACCTTTGCTGCTTTTCCTCCGCTGATTTTTCGCGTGGACTCCTCGTTGCGCAGTTCTCGAAGCACTTCGAGACCATTCATGAAGGGCATCATGATGTCCAGGCACACAAGGTGGTAGGGAGTACCGCTGTCGAGTCCCTTGGTCAGGAGCTCCATAGCTTCGCGCCCATTACTTGCGATATCACACTGTCCATAGCTGGAAAGCAGCCGAGCAAGTAGAGCGCGGGACACTATATCATCTTCGACGATCAGGATTCTCATAAGCAAAAAGCCGACAAGAGTGAATTGTAGGAGAGTCAGTTCCTAGGGAAACACTGTAGAGGCTATAGCCGCTTTTTTGCTCGAGGGAAATAGCGCATGCTGCAGGAGTCAGAGGGTATGCGTCGAAGCGCTTTTAGCCTCTGACTTTTGCAGCTCGACAAGCGTCTGATCCGGTTCCTGCGACATTGTATTCATAAGGAGTATGGCGATGAGCCAGACTCCAAGCACGATGGCGAAGCGCCACCACAGGCGGTTCTTGAATCGGTACAATGAGGATCTCCATGCTCTCGGGTCTGTCATACAGCTACCAATTATCTCAGCCTAAGCGATCCCCTGAGGCGGAGCTAAATGGTTGCAGGGCTGGACCATGTGCACAACCATTGGATTATATCTCCCTTTCAACTGGGAGCGCTCCTTGTATATAAAGGAATAGCAAAAGCTATGCCGTGTTTGATGGCTTCTGGCATGTACTCGGTCATCGGATCTGGGTGGTGGGAGCCTTGCCTGCGGTGAACCCGGGGGATCGTGTGGTGCCGTATAAAGTGAAGCTGAATCGACGCATGAGCTGGCTATGCTTGCTCACTTTCGTGCAGATGGTGGGATGCTTGCAGGCGGTTCGAGCTCAGACGCCGCGCATCGCCATAATTACGGAACTCAGTGGTCCAAATGCAGCGATTGGTGATGAATGTAGGGCGGGAGCCGAGGTCGCGGGACGCTACCTGGCCCCAAAAACAGAGCCAGTCGAGCTTGTCTATGGCGATTCACAGGACGAAGTGCGGGTGGCCGTGAGCGAGTTCAATCGCTTTGCTGCCGATCCACGAGTGCTTGCGGTAGTGGTGAGTCGGAGCAAAACAGCGATACCGCTCAACCCCCTCTCTGCGCGTAGTTCGATTGCGCTTTTTGCTACCGCAGCACATCCAGCGCTCCTGTCGGGCAACCCTATTGCGCTCCGCGCCTACCTGAATGCGCGTGTGGAGGGAGAGTTTCTTGCACGGCATGCGTTCAGATTGGGTTACAAGCGCATAGCCATGGTGACAGTTGAGGATGAATGGAATCAGAGCTTTTCTGAGGCATTCCAAACGGAATTGGAAAGACTCGGTGGGTCGATTGTATTGAAGGAGAGTATTCAACCCTCGGTTGTTGATATGCGGAGCTTTGTTGGGCGAATCCGCCCCCTTTCCCCTGATGCGGTGTTTGTCAACCTGCAGGTCTCACAGGCTGGCCCGTTCATCAAGAGGCTGCGAGAAGCGGGAGTAACCGCGCGCTTACTATCAAATTACTGGGTACAAAAGGAGGATGTGACCGCTGCTGCAGGGCACGCTGCGGTAGAGGGGGTTCTTTTTGGTGAGGTAGACAGCGATAGTCCGAAGTACCTGGAGATGTTCCGCAATGATTTCCCCCAAGCGCGTTCTACGGCAGCCGCATATATATGCTATGTGGCGGTGGCAGCAGCGATTGAGACTATTGGCCGGATAGAGGGTACGCTGACCCGGGAGTCCGTGGCCCAATCGGTCAAGGAGGTGCAATCGATTAGGCTGATGGATGGGAACCTGAAGGTGATCGACCGAGAGATTCAGTTCCCTATGAGACTGTATCAGCTCCAGCAAGGTAAACGCAGCTTAGCTCCGGCAAGTTCTCTTAGCGCGAACGACGATGCTGGGTGAACTGTAGTGCCGAGCTATCGGATTGGGAGCGAGTCAGCGCCCTAGCGGGTGCGGGCCGCAGTGGCCACCACGATCGGAAAATCGAAGTAGACGTCCGCGTTGCTGTTTCGCACCACAAGCGGCCCTGCGGCGCCCGCTTGCTGTGGAAGGGTCAGCAGATAGGTCGATAAATCGGCAAGTCGCCTGGCAGTCCAAGCCTGCTTGAGCAAGCTCACGGCGTCATAGGCATTTGCCGCGACGATCGGGACTGCAATGTCACTTCGCGTACTCAGTTTTGCCGCAAACTCAGGACTGGCCTGTGGTGTTGGGTAGGTCGCGCCATCCAGACTTCCCCTAGCCGCCTCAATCTCGTTGGGGTCGGATAGATAGGCACAGCCAAAGAATCGACCGCGGTAGTTCTGTTGACGAAGTTGCAGTGCAAGGGCTGCATTCTGTCCCGGATTCACACATAGGCCAACACTATCAGTGCGCTTATGCAGCACCTTCGCAGCAATGGAGCGCACATCAGTGTCAGCTCCGCTCAGCTGCTCATCAAATACGAGACGATCGCGGGGAATCACCTCGCGAACCCCTACTGCCCACGATTCCGAATACGCATTTTGAGAGATCACCAAGGCCATCTTGTCTACTCCGCGTCTCATCTCGTCTTCCGCTACCACTCGGCCCTCGACGGCACCGCTCGGATAGTTGCGGAGCACATAGCGCCTACCCCTTGAAATACGGTCATCACTGGCCCAGGCGATCAGAGGGATGGCGCGCTGCTCGGCTAAGGGAGCAATCGCACTGCAAGGGGTGGAGCTAGAGCAAAGCACGACATCCACTCCCCTTTTGAGAAGTGTTTGGAAAGCCGTGACGGCTCTTCCGGCGCTGAACTCGTCATCCTCGAAGGAGACGGAGATCCAATCTGTGCCCAGATCCTGTGCAGCAAGCTCAACGCCGGCTTTGAATGAGTTTCCGAATGGTGCCGCTGCCCCAGAAAGATGTGTAATCACACCGAGTCGCATTGGCTGATCAGCAAATACGACAGGAGATATGCATAAAACCCCGAGCAAACAGGAGATGCACCATTTCATGCGATGTTACTCCAAAAAAGGCAGTACGTGGAGTCAAGGAAGTCAGTAGTAGCAATGACTTAACCCGGTGAGCCTATAGGGCTCCAAGACCGCATAGTACAGCTTAGAATCCTGAGTAGACAGAGCGATATATCGCATCACCCCGAACACGTAGCAGGAAAAGAGGTTTGGCGGGTTGATCGACAAATTTTTTTGCTAGGATTGCACCCAGTGCTACAATTCGGCGCATCAATGCGATGCCGCTTGGCGTATATGTAGCAGCAGTATCATGCCCATTAGTTCTAGCACTCACACCAGCACAGCGTCCCTCCCCGCATTTTCATTGGTTACCGCGGCCCGACCGGAAGGTGCACCGATGGATGGAAGTGAGGTGCTGGCGCGAGCTGAGCTCGTTTCGAGTTTGCGGGACGAGTACGGGGAGCAGGTTCGCGCCATGCTGAGTGAGCGACCTCAGTTAATGCCGCACCTTACCTTTCTGGAAACCCGGATTTTCAATTCTGTTGCCGACGAACTGCAGTCGGCCCACCCCCCGCTAGACGTATCCCAGCGCCTCACTGAAACCGTCGTGGAGGTGCGCAATACGTACTCAGTTGATCAGGACACTGCTGCACAAGATCTGATCAAACGGTTCGGGACCTTTATTCGCTCAATGGCGTCTGCCCGTCTGAACGACTTCCATCAGGTTGAAGACGTAAGCCAAGAGATCTTGCTTCGACTGCTCTCGTCCCTGCCACGCTACAATCCCGAACGAGGGGCTCTCATTACATGGGTGCGGACGATCGCCGGCCGGTATGTGACGGATGTGCTTAGGCGAGAACGTGTCCGAAGCGGTGTACAGGCACATGCTGAGGTGGATGAGGCGACTTCGGCGTCCGACAGTATAGGATCGATTGAACAGCGGGAACAGCTGAGGAATCTCGTTGCACGCATAGGGCAGCTCCCCGAAAAGGAGCGCGATGTGCTCAAGCTAGTGTATTTGCGGGGGTACACTTTGCGCCAAGCGGCTAGTGCGCTCGGCATTGAACTAGGAACGTGCAAATCACGCTTAAGCCATGGGCTTGCACATTTGCGCGAGCTTGTCGACGCGGGCGATGTGACTGCCCCCTTGGCAGAAAGGGAGGCAGGCCACGCGGGTCGGACGGCTGGCAGAGTGGCGCTCAACAATAATTCAGCCCGCTCCTTGCACGGTATCACCGTCGAGTATCACGCGGGCACACCCTTCTTGTTGATTCAACTTGCATCAACAGGCAGAAGAATCGCTGCAACGGGAACAGATCCACGGGAGATAATTACTCAGCTCTATCAGCGAGGGATGATAACGCGTGCAGGGCTGAGAGCCGCATTCGACGAGAGCGCCCAGTCCTTGAAGGGAACGCACAAGTGTGCTGCCGAGCGATCGGCAGCACTGTTACTCAGCAGCCTCGAGGGCTGCTGCAAGGACAGGGACGCTCGCTACCTCGCTCAATATGGAACTCCTTATGGGCTGGTTATTCAAGATGCGCGTGGAGAGGTCCTTCGCCTTCTCCCACCTGCTTCGCCGCAACGATTAGTGCATCTCCAGTTGGACTGCCGTTATGCCCTTGAAACGATTGAACGCAACTACCGCGCTTCCGGAAGAGAGAAGGAGATTGAACTGACAAGAAATGAGGTTCAGAGCGCTCTACGTGTGCTGGAGGTCGTCTTTGAATGGAGGAGGCGAGGTTATGGAAATCAAGAGGTGGCGGAGCGTGTCGCCCAGGAGTGCGGACAAGTTCTGAGCTCCGACAGAATCTCGCAATGGGTGGCAGGACACAAACTCCCAGAGCCGATAGCACTTGTTCTCTCGAACTCGAGTCGAAGACAATCGACCTTCAGGGTCCCGCTGCGCGCTTCGCTTGACCTCTCATATTTGTTAGGAGTGCAGGTGGCCACAACGCACTTTGCCACCAGCTATTGTGATTTCGGTCTAAGTCATGAAGACATGCAGGTGATGAATCGCTGTCGCCAAGCGCTGAGCCGGCTTGGACTCGAGCCGACCTTTAGAAAGGCCGATGATCCATTTTCGGGTGAGAAGCATACGCTGCGGGTAAGATCCTTGGACTTATGCGGTTTACTGTTCGAGCAAACCGATGGATTTACCCGACTGCCGTGGGCTTACCTCGTGGGGATGAGGGAGAAGGTCGCATTTCTTGGCGGAATGACCGACGCCGGCGGGGTGGTGCTCAAGGACCGCCTGCGCTTTGTGAAGGAAGGAGCAGGAAATATCTTTGAAGAGCTGGCATTGCTACTGGTGGATGTGGGAGTGCTTTCAACTGTACAGCGAGGGCCGAGAGCCAGTCTCAGTATAGCTTCGGGCTCGGAACTGAGATCCTTGCGAGCATTGATAGGACCGCGCTACGGGTCGTTCGACCGCAAGCTCAATGCAGCATGCATCGATGGTGGCAAGTATCACCCCTCACTAAGGGAATATCGCGCGTATGAACGTGCAGTGACAGCCGTCGGGAGGTCCCTCAGTGACGTATCTGAGTATCTCAGAGTACAGGAGAAGGTCGCTCTTGATCGGGAGGTGCTGCGAAGATGGCTGAACGGCGTTCAACCCCTGGCTGCCCGACGCCTGGCCAGAATTGAGGCGCTTAGGGCGCATTACCCTGACATAACTGAATGTCATTCATTGGCTCACGCCGGGGTACCGCGGAACCGTATTTTTCCGATCGTGCTGGGCCGTGGCGGGAGCTGAGAACTGCCGCTACTTGCCAGGGGCAGCATACTCATCCATAATTGCGGGTTTTCCGCACGCCCCCAGGTCACATGCAGCAGCCCGCAACCGACACCTTTCGCCTCCGTTTCTTTGGCGGTTTCGCCTCGCAGAGACGCGCACTTTTAGCGGCCCGAGAGCTAGCCGCGCCTGCACTGCATTCATCGATTCATCAACAACTTAACGCATTGGGAGAGGACAGCGCAGTCGACCTCAGGAGGCTTGATTCACGATGGAAGCTCTTTTGGCGTTGTGTGCTGGCGGTCAGAGAGCTTGTGCTCGCCTCTATACTTTGGAACGCGTTGAGCGCGATCGTCGTGCTGTTTGCTGTTCTGGCTACCCGTAGAATCGTGGCCCAGGAGGATTCGCTGAGTACCGCTTTCGTACTGGCGATAGGTTATCTTGCGGCAAAGGTTGTCTACGCAGCGATCGACTACTTTGACTGGCTACGGCGGGCGCAGGTCAATCGAGGGGTGCAGACGTTCCTATTCCGGGTCGTCAACGCCAAGGTCGTGCGAATTGACCGCGCCCGCGCCCATGAGTTCACAACTGGAAACATCAAGACACTGATTGGTTCCGACGTTGAGAGTGTTGAAGATTTCATAAGCGCAGCGCTGGCCCAGTGGATCCCCACCCTTGTTACTCTCGCCATACTTGGACCTTCGATGTACTGGTTTGGCGGGACGCTCGGTGTCATAGCGCTAGCCCTGGCCTTGCTTTCCCTTCCCGTTGCGATGCTCGGCGCGCACTACATAGAGCGCTACCAGAGCCGCGCCCAGAAGGAGCAGGACCGGCTGACCACTCTGGTCGGCGAATGGGTCAAGAACATCCGACTTGTCCGATTCCTGGGCTGGCAGCGTGCTATTGAGGATGAGATTGCACGGCAGATGCGCTCCTTCACCTGGCAATACGCCTTCCGACATACAATCGCCTGTGTCGTATACGGCGTGTCCTGGTCATGGTGGATGGTTCCAGTACTCGGCATGTTGGCGGCCGCCTACCTGCAGGGGATCGAGCTAAGCGTGGCCTCGGTATTCTCCGTAATCTGGCTCCTTGATCATCTTATGAACTATGTGCAGCACCTCCCCTACTCGCTGTCCTTGTATGGGCAGGCTGGCGCGGGTGCCGACCGAGTGCTGGCGCTGCTCGGCGCTCCTGAAGTGACGGACGCTCTTGTGGACTCAAACGGCTCAGCCGAAGCGCCTCACGGGGTCCCTCAAAGGGTCCATTTTCGGGATGTCAGCCTGGAGCTTGGCGGCCGCAAGGTCCTACAAGCCGTGAACGTATGTATCGAGCTCCACTCCCGCACCGCGATTGTGGGGAGTGTGGGCAGCGGCAAATCGCTCCTTCTAGAGCTATTGGTGGGTGAAAAAGCGCCCAGCTCCGGCAGTATCGAGGTTGAGTATGAAGGCGGTCAGCGCTTCTCCTTATGGCGGAGGGACGTCTATGAGTCGCTGCGCTCTCAAATTGCTTATACACCGGGGCAGCCTTTCCTCTCCAATGCCCTGATGCGACTCAATATCGACCTTGGGGGATCGGGAGAGCAGGCATCCATAGCATACGCGGCCGAGCGCGCGCAGCTTGTTCCTGACATTCAACAGCTGACACGGGGATATGATGAGGAGGTCGGCGAAACGGGAATCAACCTATCGGGTGGACAGCGGCAGCGTGTCAGTTTAGCCCGTGCGTTCTTTTCAGCGCGTCCATTTTTTGTTCTCGATGATCCGTTGAGCGCCGTCGATCCGGCCACTGAAGCGGCGCTTATGGACAATTTGATCGATTCGGCGAAGGGCATTGTGATGGTGTCGCATCGGCTGCAGGAGCTTAGTCGCTGTGATCGAGTGCTGGTAATGGATGGGGGCTCCTTTGTCGAGGATGGAAATCCCCTGGAGCTTGCGTCCGACAGGAGGTCTCGTTTTTCGGCCTTCCTTCGAGCGGTGGAGGAACATGGGCACTGAGAGTTTCACCACCGAAGAGAAAGAAGGAGGAGTTCGCGGAAGCATTCCCCTCTTGTGGCGCTATGCGCGATCGCTCCCACGTTTTCAATTGCTATTGTTCCTGGCGGTGCTGTGCAGCCTCTTGGGCACGATAGGCTTCAATATCTTCGTATGGGCCAGCGGCAAGTACGCTGAATGCAAGCCTATGCTGCCCTGTACTGCTCAGGTCACCAGCCTAGACTGGGAGGTAGAGCTTACGATCTTTGGGATCGCTGCGTTGGCCCTGATCGTGGTGAGTGTGCGTGTTGTTGGGTGGATCTTCTGTGAAGTGGGCGGCCAGTGGTGCGCGCTCACCCTGCATCGCACTCTTGTGCATGCGGTTGGGACGACCCGTACCACTTTCTTTGACGAGTTCCCTTCCGGGAAGTTGATCAACCGCCTGGTGCGTGACTTCGACAATTTGCGGGTCATGGCTCCAATCCGAATCGGGGACACCCTCAATGCGCTGATTGAGCTTGTGGTGATTGCAGCTGTGGTCTACCTGGCTCACCCCTTTGCGGCACTCGCAGTGCTCCCCACCCTTGCCATGTTTATGTACATTCAAATGAATGTGGCACCGATGATGCAGCGCTGCCTTACCTTGCGTTCCGTGCGCTTAGGGGAGGTCTTGCACCGTGAAACCGATGTGATTGAGGGCATTCGAACCTTTCTCCTGTATGGTCAGCAGAACGCGCTTTTTTCCAGGCTGCAAAAGGCAGTGCGGGGTTTCATCGAGATGCACGTGCTGCGATTTGAGGTGGAGGCCTGGGGACGCTTCTGGGGCCAGTTTGCCGCAGCGCTGTATGGTTTTGTAGCGCTGCTATTCGTGGCATGGGCGGTGCGCAGTGGCGGATTGTCCATGGTGCTGGGTGCGGTGGTGGTCACCGCAGTTTTTAGACTGGGTGCAACCTTTGGGTGGCTCGCCTGGTCCTCGGGGATGATGTTTGAAAGCGCTGCTCATATACGCCGCGTGTTCGAGTATGTCGATCTGCCCCATGAGAAGGATGAAGAGGGCATCAAGAAAGATGAGAAGTCTCTACAGCAGCCCCGCGGCGATCTCGAGTTTAGGGATTTCACCATGAGCTATCGTAAGGATACACCGGTGATTCTGGACTCACTTACTCTCACCATTGCGCAAGGCGCGAAAGTTGGTCTGGTAGGCCGCACCGGCGCAGGTAAGACCAGTATTCTCCAAGCGCTGTTTCGTATGGTGTACGTGCATGGCGGAGATATCAGGGTGGGCGGTGTGTCAATATACTCGTTACCCGTAGAGCAGTCGCGCGAGCTCTTTGGCGTAGTGCCGCAGGATCCCTACCTGTTTGAGGGTACCATCCGTTCTAACTTGGACCGTTATGGGGATTATACGGATGAGCAAGTCGCGGCTGCACTGCAAGCAGTGCAGCTCCCCTTCGCAATGACGGAGCCGATTCATGAGGGCGGGCGCAACCTGTCGCTGGGTGAGCGGCAGCTAGTGTGTCTCGCTCGCTTGCTGCTCTCAAAGCGCCCCTTCGTAATCATGGATGAGCCGACAAGCGGTGTTGATTCTATCACCGACGCGATCATGCAGCGGGTATTGAGGACTGCCCTACACGATCGTACGGTCATAACAATTGCTCATCGTATCGAGACGTTAGCACGGGTTGACAGGATCATAGAACTTCAGGCCGGAAAGGTACTGCGCGATGGACGCCCCCGTGAGGTGCTACAGAAACTAACGGCTGATGCGATCCAATAGCTCGAGCCGGGCCGTTGAAAAAAATGTTTTGTCGTGAAGCAGAAAGTTTACACAAGGCGATTTGCTTTTGCTATTATGCGTTATCTGTAGCGTTGATTTTATGAACTTCTTTGGCTCGTACCATACTTCCGTCCCCACCCCGTATCTAAGGGTGATGTCCCCGTGCGGCATTCGCCCGACACGGCAGGACGGTGGTGTAGCAACCCCATGGGTTCAGGGCGCCATTGCGGCCACTGATACAACCTCCCTCACACATCGAGATACGGGTAGAAGTTTCTGATTCCGGCTTTGTAGCTTCTGCTCTACCCAATTCACTATCGAGCAATTGATGCCTTGAGCTGATCTCTGCGACAAGCGGAGCGCCGCTCGTTCTCTTCCTCCATTCCCATTCATTGAACTCCATCCAAGGTGCGCTTGCAGCGCATGGGGAACTGCGACTCTCCGCTCGGTGCAGAGGTCGGAATCAAGGTTCTCTTTTTACAAGGAGTTTTTATGAGTGTTGCAAAGCAGAGTGAAAATTGGCGGGACCGGCGCCTTCGGCGCAACGTGTGGCTGCTGACCCTGCTGCAGGGGGTGCACGCCGGATTCTCCCTGTCCTTCCCGGTGCTCGTGCTGATCTGGGAAGCGCAGGGGATGAGTCTTCGAGAGGTGATGGTGCTGCAGGCGCTCTTCGCGCTCTCGATTGCGGTGTGCGAAGTACCGAGCGGGTACTTCGCAGATCTGGTGGGCCGCAAGGCCTCGCTGCTGGTGGCATCCGTAGCGATGGTGCTGGCAGCCTGGTTCTACCTCAGGGCAGGCAGTTTCAACGAGTTCCTACTCGCTGAGATGATCCTGGGGTTGGCCTTTGCCTTCGCCAGCGGTGCGGACCAGGCGCTCTTCTTCGATAGTCTCAAATCATTGGGACGCGAGGCAGAGTTCCAAAAGCGCTGGGGATGGGCACGCGGAGTGAGCGGGTTCTCAAGTGCCGCCCTGCTCATCATCGGAGGCCTCCTGGGCAGTCTTGACCTGCGCTACCCGCTGATTGCGGTGCTGTTGGTCAAGCTAATCGGGGTAGCCTTCGCTGTCGGTCTGGTGGAGGTGCGTCAGGAGCGTAGCATGAACGTGCAGCGTGCCGGTGTTGCTGAGCTGATTGGTCTGGCCAAACGCTGCCTTTTGGACAGCCGGAGGCTGCGCTGGCTGATCTTGTATCCGGCGCTGCTATTGGCCTCCACTCGGCTGGCAGTATGGCTCTACCAGCCCTACATGTCGCTGAGCGGTATCCCGATTGAGCTGTTTGGGGTTCTGTTTGCTGCCTTCAATGCGGTGGCAGCGCTTGGTGCGCACTATGCGGATCGGGTGGAATCGCGCTTCGGCGAGCGCAACGTAGCAATTCTCTCCCTGGCGCTTGTGGTCGTGAGCTACGAGCTTCTGGGAAGTTTCGTGACCGTAGCAAGTTTTGCGCTGTTCCTTACCCACCAATGGGCGCGCGGGTTCGTGCAGGTGGTTTTTAACAGCTACCTGAATGGCGAAATCGACTCGAATCGCCGCAGTACCGTCATCTCTCTTCAGAGCATGATTGGCACGGTGGTTTACGCGCTCGGTCTGTTCCCGGTTGGTTGGGTAGTCGAACAGGTCAGCGTACCGGCAACGCTGAACTTGATCGGATTGATGGTGCTCCTGGCATTGGGACTCGTATCGGTTCTGTGCTTCGAGGGACGCTCGAAGGGGTCGCTCTAAGTGCGATGTTGCACAAAGGCCAACCCATGGCAGGAAGGAGTGTAAGGAATTGCTGGCGAGTTCCAATCATGGGATGAGCCAGTAACTCGGCCCTCTTTCCGCAATCGCAGAGTGGTTCAGGCAATGTTCGGGCTGCGCTGGTAAGAGCTGTGCGGGGGTGGCAGTGAGATCTGCTCACTGCCACCGCCGCTTTTTAAAGGTCTTTCCTGCCTCTGCACCCCACTTTTTAGTTTGTCGTTCTTCAAACTTTTCCGAGTGTAATAAGTTAAAAAGGTATAAAGAAGTATTTTTGAACGCACCCACCTCTAGAAGTCATTTTTTAAATGGCCGTCCATGGCCATTTAAAATCGCTCCAAACGCTCCGGTGTTTGCCGCGCCATCCTTGGTGCGGCTAGGAGCTATTTAAAAAATAGCTTCTAGGGATACGTTGAACCAATTCAGCGTATCTCTAAATTCGTTCAGGACAGCTGATGTGGCAGAACCGCAGCCCATTCACCAGGGTCTGCATCACTGCTTCGGTCAGCAGCAGTCGGTGCACATGCACTGTGCCTCCCTTCAGCACTGGGACGGCGTTGTAGTAGCTGTTGTAGAGTCGGCACAGATCAAGGAGCGCATTGAGCAAGGAGGCCGGGTCATCCCGCTGGGCAGCTGTAGCGACCTGCTCTGGGAATGCGGCAATTTTCTTTATGATCTCGCGCTCACTGTCCTCAAGGGTGCAACTTTCTAGGGGGGCCTTGAGATCTATGCTCGGAGGAGCTTTGCGGAGAATGCTGCGCGCGCGACAGGCCGTATACATGACATAGGCACCCCCTGCTTTCTCGAAATCCTCAAAGACTTTCTGGAGGTCGCTGGCCAGCTCTACATTGTTCTTACGGTCCTTCTTTAGGTCGTTGAAGATCACGGAACCTATGGCGAGCTGCCTTGAGGTGGCCGTAACTTCGTCAGGAGAAAAGTCGTCTCGCCCGTCGAACTTCTTGGCAAAGAAGGCGATGGCCTCCGTGAGCAGCCGGATGACATTAGATGCCCCATCGCGGCTCGACAGCTTCTTTTTGCTCGCCGCATCAACATAGAAGCCGAAGTACAGGTGGTCAAAACGGGTGCCGCCATCGATACCCAGTACGCGTGCAGCTTCGAATACGTCTTCGAAATGCTCCTTCTGCTCCTGTCCCACTACATACACCATCCTGGAGGGGTGCACGAACATGGTCCTATAGAGGATGGCTCCTAAGTCCCGTGAGGCATAGATTGTTCGCCCGTCTGAGCGTAGAACCACGAGCCGGCGGTCGTTCGAGAGCTCGACAACCAACGCGCCCACATCATCCTGGATAGCCTTGCGCCGGTGCTCAGCTTCAAGTGGAGTTATTGCTGCACTCTGTTCCAGAGCCGCCACCCGCTCCTTTGCGGCTACCGCTCGCGCTTGATCAAATTGCATGACCCGATCGCCTGCGGCGTTCAGCAGAGCGAGGGCAAGAGGGGCGTAAAAACTCTCCCCTAGCACGTAATCATGCCGCACGTTAAGCAGTCCATAGAACTGTTCAAAATCGTCGAGACTCCAGCCCACCATACGTGCCCACAGAGCAACGACTTCAGGGTCTCCCCCTTCGAGTGCCTCGAATTTGCGATTAGCGGCGGCTACATACTCCTGATAGCGCTCTCTGAAGGTCGCTGCGGATAAGCCGGCCCCGAACAGGATCTCGACGGTGTGCGCCTCTTCCTTGGACAACGCATCCCCAAAGCGATTTTCTTCGTACACCTTCTCAAGGGTGCGGTTGAGCCGGTAGAGAGTAGCCAACTGATCATTCTTGTTGGCGGCTTCCGGCAAATGCTGATGCCAGCGGGCGAATCCCTCTAGATAAAAGCCGAATCCGCCTAAATCGTTGATGTGGTTGAGGCGGTGTGCGGTGGCGCCGGCAGCTTCATACAGGTTGCAGAGCACCTCTCCAAGAATCGTGGACCTGATGTGTCCCGCATGCAGCTTCTTGGCCGCATTTGGACTCGAGTAGTCGACCATGATGTCTTGACCATGCAGCGCATCAGATTCCCCGTAACGGGGACCGACATGCAGCACGTCCTGGAGCAACTCAATGAACAACGGGTCTGAGACGGCGAGGTTGACGTAGATGCCAGTTGGGCGTACCCCAGTCACCACACCGGCCTGCACTAATGGGGACTCTAGGAGGATAGAGGTTATCTTAGGGACGATGTCGGCTACATAGGCCTTGTTGCCAAGTTCCTTGAGCAGATTTGGAATTTTGATACAGAGATCATCGCCGAACTTCGCCCGATCGATGAAGGTGAGCTGGGGTTCACCTATACCATGCTGAGATAAAAGCTGGTTCAGATCATTCGAGAATCGCGAGAAACGATAGGATGCGAACGGCATGGGCGGAGAGGAGGCACGCCTAGCTCGCACTTCGTCGAGGGTTCTTAATACTCTTTCATGGAGTCGTGCATTGCGCTCCTTCATCGCTGCCGGCCCATAGGGAAACTCTCGTCGTGCGAGGAAGGTACTTAATGCAGTTTGGTCAGACATGGCAGCAGTTTCTATATATGGTACAAGCTGGCATTATTACAGAGGAAAGACCGGATGTCTAAATGGTCGCTCACCGCGATTTTGCATGAAGCTGAGCCGACCCTTCGAAGGGGTGTAGAATGGTGAACAGTGCACTGGAGCAGAAGATCGAGGATCTCGAGGTGCGGGTGGCGTTTCAAGAACGCACTATCGAGCAGCTCAATAAGGAGCTTTTTAAACAACAGCAGAAAGTTGAGGATCTGACCAAGCGGCTAAAGGAGCTCCATGAAACGGTGAAGCCGCTAGTGGGAATAGAGGACAGCAACAGCAAACCTCCCCACTACTGAGCAGCACTAGCGGTGGGCGGAGCGAATGACCTCCCATCGTGGGCCCTCCCTGCGCTCGGACGAGCGCTGATGAAAGCCATCTCCGGAATGAGGAGTTTCGTGTGTTCATTTTGGGAAACGCGCTAGAGCGCTCTCTAGTTGGCGATAAGTCCAAGTAAGACAGTGAGCACACTGGCTGCAAGGCACAACAAAACAGCTCGGATCGTGAGCGACAGATGCATAGATTCCCCCCGGAATACACGCACTAATCTTCAATGATTAAGGCTAACTCAGTTATGGGAGTTTTCGGCGGGAGGTTGCTTTAAGGGTCTAATGGCGGGGACTGATCCGGTGAGGAGGCCTCCCCCTCCAGCTCATTGCTTGGGATGGGTGCTCTAAAGAAGGCCATCACACTGATATCATGAGCAATCTTGCTGGCGGACAGTCCCTCCTTTCCCGACACTCTGACGATGCCGGATTCGGTATCCCGGGAAATGTGAATGAGTTGATCGCCAAAAGCTGTTTCGGCCAGGACCATAAAGGACTCCTGTCTGCCGGAGATGCCGAGCTGCAATGCGCGAAATGAGATATTAGCCGTTGGAAGTTCCTGCTCTGGCCCGAGGCATCCGTTGCTTCGCAGGTCGTCGATCATTGCATCATACACTGCATTGCCGAGTACTGACTTCTCTGGTTTGGTGCAGAGGGTGTTTAAGTCGGCCCCTAGGATCGGAGCAGGCAGGCAGAACCCGATATAATGGAAGTCCTTAAGGGCATCCCCCTGCATTATCACCTCTACCAGACTTGCTGTGGGGAGCTCGCTACGGGTCAATGTTTCTCCATCGCAACAGGGTAGCAGCGATTCGCCGCTCTCCTTTGTCACTCTGATCTTAAGTATGCATCGGTCGGGCTCAATCCTTGATCGAACGCCGTCAAGCACAGTCACGGTCCAGCTATCTCCAGGATCGCCCATGCTGGCCTTAATCACTTCGCGTGCGGCTGCATTGAGTATGTGGCGAGGGAGGAGATCGTCGGTAGCAGCTATTGATTCGAACTTCAACGGGTCAAAGAATTCGGCGAATCCGCTTGCGCTGGCATCCTGCTCGAAGGAGTGAGGGGCAGCATCGCGCATGGCACAACCAGCCCCCGGGAAACACATTCCGTACTGGGGCGTGAGTGCGCCATCTTTCTTCGAGATGCCAAGGGCATACACGAGATGACCACCTCCAGTATCATTAAACCGAATTGCAGCAGTTGTGGTGCCGTTAAATTCCCCGAAGCAAACTCGTGTAGTCTCTGGGTGCAAGAGTATTCCGCGAAACTGCGGAGGGATCTGACGAGCGTAGGAACCGAATAACCCTGAGAGATCTCCCTGCTCAAAACGTTCGAGCTCTGCTTTAAGGGTCTCTCGTGGGACGATGGTGCGCACAGTGGCGGCAGAGATTATGGCATCGAGCATCGTATCCTCCGATGCGATGCCAGGATTCAGCGGCAGTTCGAACGCCGTAATACAACGGTGGCCCGCCGTGATGCCGATCAGACCACTCTCCTTGGACGCGCATAAACTGCGTTGGCTCCCCTTTTCCCTGATATCTACCAATATATGCAATGAGCCGGCTGTGGAGCGAAATGTCTGGAGCGGGATCAGTTCTATGGCGCGGTCCGTATCGCTGGATACGAGCTGCCTCGCAACTATTGAGATAAACTGCTTGATGGTGCTTCGATTGGATTCATCAAGCTGGGTGTCCCCTGCATATGCAGCCTGGTAGCGGTCCAGCAACTGTCGAGTTTCAGGAGCAACCTGCTGGTGACATGAAGGGTCGGAGGAGAACTGCGCACCCATATTGAAACTGCCGGACAAACAAACACCGCTGGCGGATAACACGAAGCTCTTCGCCTCTCGACGCAGTATACCGAAGTCGAGTGCTTAAGGTAGCTCCCCTTGACGGTATTTGGTTCGCTCGCCAGCGGGGGCCGGCAAACTGCGCCGATGCGTCTGCAAAGAGCGACAAAGTGGTCGGAATCTCGCTGATTTTAGGGCCCGTAGCACCCCCTCAAACGTTGCTTCCACGGCCTCGCCGAGGGCTCGCACGAGGGGGTGTCATCCGTGGCGGCTCCATAAGTGGATTCAAAAACTATTGTAGAAACCACCTATAGCAAGGACAGCAGCGTATAGGGGTAAGACTGGAGGGCAGGTTGCTCACTCCGTACATTTGAATGTTCGGAAAGTCGTTTGGAACAGACGCGCACGCTCAGCAGGGTCAATCGGGAGCACACCTTCGGGACAAGCAATTCGTGCACGTTCAAGGAAGGCACGGAGGAACTGCTCAGAAGTAGCGGTGCGCATCGCTGCGGCATGCCATACGACAAAGGGCCAGGTCCGCAACACGGAGAACTCAGCCTGGGCGAAAAGAGACTCTGCTCGATCCCTAACGGCCCTAAGATAACCTTTTGGATCTCTGGGGTGATTCAAAGCCGCCTGATTGATTAGGGTCGGGTACGGAGCAAATTCAGCAGTTTCAGGGTCACTTTTCAAAATTGCGGTCGTACGTTGCAATCGGCGTAACACTCCCCTTGGATCGGTGGGGCTGCCGGACACGACGTCAAGAACTATCCCTGTGTCTCTTAGGTCGGCAAATTCGGATTCTGAATGGATTTCGGCCACGGTGTTCACGACCTGACGTAAGAATGTGCGCGGGTCCGCTCGATGGCTAATCACCGCACGCGTTATGATTCCCGGGTAGTCCCAGAATTGCTCGAACTCTTGTTCGGAAGAAATCTCCTTCACAAGATCAAGCACTCCTCGCAGAAACGTCCGCGCATTCTTTCCCGATCTCGCGACAGCCTCCCGAACCAGACCGGGACGCGGCTTAAGGAGGGAGAATTCTTGCTCTTCCAGGATCTCTGAGCTCTCCTTCTGAACTGATCGTAAAATCCCCTCTGGATCGGGGCGCACCGCAGCCCAAAGATAAATCCAGGGAGCATCGGCAAATCCCTCAAATTCTGGGTCAGCTTCCAGCCTCATCCGTGCAGCAACTACATTTCTTAGAAATACCTCAGGTTCCTTATGGCAGGACGCCGCTACTCGAAAAACCCAGGGACTATCGCTCAGCGTGCAGAATGCAGGATGGTGCCGCAGTCGGTCCTCTGCAACGAGGAGATCGCTCAACCAGGCTCGCTCTCTCCCTGGCCGATGACGGATCGCATCACGTATCAGAGAGGGTGCGTCATCGAGCGCAGGAAATTCCTTTTGCGAGAAGATATCTGAGACAAGCTTGCTGTTGAGTAGCGTCGCTGAAAGCACCCCCCGGGCTCCATCTCACAGACTTGAACATTAACCATGAGCTCAACAGCAAGAATTCGATATGACCATTGTCTTGCAGCCTCAGTCTGAATAGCAACGTCCCGTCTCCGGCAAAGCTCTTCAAACCGCTCAAGGAGCCTTTCGATTGCGGAGCGCAAATCAGCGTTGCCAGCGCCTACGGCCCTCAAGATCGGGTCATTCTCGACGAACTCAGAGATGAGTTCCAAACGCTCACGCGGCAAATGAGAGCATCCCTGCGCACTTTTCCCCGAAAGCCGCTGCGCGTCGCGAAGCGATTCAATCAGAACTTCCGCCCCTCTTAGTGCTTCTCTTTGGAAACCCATAATGAACGATCACTCGTGTGACGCCTTACTTTCTTTACCTATCCCCAGCGCCTTGACTCGTCAGTATAGCGGAAACTTGATGCTAAGCTATGAAAGGGAAAAGGCTACAGGAGATCCGTCGACAATTGTTGAAGAGGCCTGAGGTGGCTTCAAAGATAGTTCATTGAAATCACGTGCAATGCGAGTCCAATCCGTGAACGGATGCGCTTGACGGTACTCCGCCAGCTTGACCGATGGGTTTGGGAATCTTGCCTACTGCCTCAAGCAGTGTATGCGCAGCGCTATCTCCGCGCGCCCCACAGGAACACCACTATGTGAATAGGTTCAGATTCGACTCACCGGGGAGCACCGGGATTATCTGGCTCATTTGTGCCCCTGTAAATCCTGCTGCCGCCAAAAGCTGTCGCAAGACCGCAAGAGAATGGCAGCTGCGGGGTGAAGTGATTCTGGTTGTTGGCTTCATTGACCGAGGGGTCTGGACCAACTGCCTGGCGGCGTACGCGGCCCCCGATAAGAAGGCCATGAGATGCCCCCGCGTGGTCCGTTCCTGCCGAGCCATTCTGCGCGGTGGTACGGCCAAACTCAGAGTGAACAAGGATAGCGGTGTCATTCAGGAGACTGTTGTTATGGAGACTCTTCACTAATCCCTTAAGACCGCAGGCAACTTCCGTAATCAGGTTCGGATAGATCCAGTTGATATTTGAATGTGCATCGAATCCGCCGATGCCTGTACAGAACAGCTTGGTGGATTCTCTTAGCGACTGAGGTGCGCTCGTATTGGCATAGATAGCGGTGGCAGCTAGTTCGCGCATGGCGCTTTGGAAACTCGACAGTCCTCCGCCTGACCCAGTAACTTTGAAGTCACTCTCCGGAAGGCCATCTCTGATAGGTTTTATGGTGCCCTGCATGATACCAACACTTGCATCCACTGCATCAAGGGTATCGGTGAATCGATTAACAAGATCGCCGCTCAAGCGCTTGGGGCGGAACGGATATCCTTCATCACCTGCCGCATCAAGATGTTGTCTTCCTCTGCGGTTGACTCCCGGCCCTGCCAGCTCTGGCCGATCGGGCAGCCTATCATGTATTCAGGATGGCCCGTGTCTGTAGAACAGTAGAGGTTTCCGAAGTGCCGGCGCTCGTGCTTAAAGTCATCGACGTTGCTGATGACAAGGGGAGTAGAAAATTCTGAATTGAAGAATGTCGGCTCGGTGACTCGGAATCCCCAGGTGGTAAATTGCGGTAATTGATAGCCATCGATCAGCCGTGCCAGCCAGCCTTTAGGCACGGTCGAGTAGTTTTCTATATTGTTTCCATTATGGAACATGTTTTGGGCGATTTCATGCGAGAAGCTGTAGCCTTCGGTGATTCCGTACTCAGTCAGCAGGGAAATGCCGCAGTTTGTAATTTGGACGGCATTGAGCAGCTCCTGCCAGCTGGATTGAAAGCCAATCGGATTGGCGCGGCCATGTTGATCAAGGGTAATAGGATTGCCTGCCCAGGGGAGCTGGTTAATGTTGGGCCGACGTGCGGCGAGGACCTGCTGTACCGGACCCTCGTGATAGGGATAGGCCCAGCGGCCATCGAGCCCGCCGTATAGGAACACATGCACCACATTTTTAAGAATGCCTCCAGCTGGGCTCTGAGCCATAGTGAACATTGGTCGCATCACCCCTGCCGCGCTTGCTGCCGCCAGGGTCTTCATGGTCGTGTTAAGAAAAGCTCTTCGACTTACCATAGTTACTCGGATTGTCGCCCAAAGTTACGCATAACATCAGCGAAAATTGTTATCAGTTAACTGATGCAATATCTCCAATACGCCTGGGATCTTAAGCTTCACGATCCGACCGAATTGTAATTCACTCAGATCGTTCCAATTTACCACAAGTGTCAGATCGGGAACCGTCTGACCCTGCTCAATTTTGGTAGTGAACACCAAGGTGGTCATGTATTCGACCAGATACTCCATCTCCTCAGGAGTGAGCACAAGGGCCAGCTTCCTGGCGAGATGGTTAATAATCGCTTCCGGGTTTCGCTGTAAGGCGGGCTCGGCAGGCAGCAGAGTCTGCCAGTTCATGTTGTTGACTGAAGAGGGCACTGAATCTATCACCCCGTTGAGATCGTTTAGGTACCAGGCGAAATGGCGCTGCCGCTCCAAAAGCGGCTGGGCTGACACAAACATCTCGCCGTTATGGACCTTGCTTCCGGTGCGCTTTCCGCAGCTACGCCAGCCAAAAATACTATCGGGCCGTCCGTAGAAGAATCCTCCCGTGTTGGTGATCTGTCGGACACGCCAGTAGAGGTCATAGTACCAGGTCACGCCGGGAGGCTGCACCCGCACGATCGGGAGATCGAGCGCACGGAGCATGGAGACCGTTACCTCGAGTGGGTCGGCGATACAATCTCCACTCGCCTCAGGGGAGAAATAGCTGCTTGATGAAAGAATCTCTTTGAGTACTCCGATCGGATCGAACTGAGCAGCGCTTAGCATTGCAGCTAAAGGTGCCACAATTTCTTCGGTCAGCTCTAAGCCGGCCAGGTGGGTGAATAACCGCCCCGCGATGTAACGGGCCACACCAGGGTGCGAGTACATCAAATAGGGGGTGACATTGTCTTCTCCGGCATCGAAGGTATTGGCCTTAAACACATCATAACGGCCGAAGGGAAACTGTTGGAAGAGATAGCTCGGATCAGGATTCTGCGGGTTGTTCCAGCGCAGGTCATCAAAGAGGTTATTGGTCTTTGGAACCGGTACATTGGAGAGTGTCGTCGGCCATCCATTGGTTCCACAGTTCGGGTTCCACACCGGGTGGTAACTGCAGTTCATCATCTCGAATCCGCGGCCATCGGGGTCGTCCGCTTCCGTGTAACCCATAAGGGCAAAGCCCAATTGGAACACATTGTCCTCGTTGTAATTCTCTGCATCGGTCACCGCATCGCGTGGTCCAAGGGTAAAGAGCTCCAGAGTCTCGCGAGAATAGTCTTCATTGCCAAATTGATTGCCGTTTCGATAGTTAAAGCGGTTGTTGAGGTACACAAGCATCGAACCCGCTTCTCCATGCTGCTTGCTGACGGTGTATTCAAAGGAGTTAAAGAGCTTGCCCTGATCGTGTGCTCCTCGTGACCGAATGATATCGAGGTAGTCCTTTAGGTAGTGCTCTCGGCTGCTGCCCCAGCTGAACAGATCGAGGTTCACAGGGAAGTGGTTCAAGAGATAGTGCGCAGCACGTTCACGGGTAGGTTCACAACCATAGCGCATCATATGGAGGAGGTAATTCTGGAATCCGGCGGTGCTCCAATAGAGGTTGCCGGTATAGTATACGGCTTGTTGCCCGGTCGGTCCGAACCAGGCACCCCAGGAGTGACGCTGCGTGTCGGCGATTACCTGCGCTTGCGCCTCCACGGCAGCACACTCAGGACTGTCATCCCCGGAAAGCAGGTGGTCAACAAGTGCGTCAAGACCATTTTCTCCCTGGCCGATCTGCATGGCCAGCTCCATGTCCTTGCCTAACCCATACCACCGCGCAAGCCGGGCAGCTTCGAGTTCGGTCAGTGACGATTTATACCGGGCGAGGGAGTGGTAATCCCCGCTCAATTCACCGTCCTGGGAATAGCTCACTGTAATTGTTGCCGGATCACTTTGCACATTATCGGTGAGTCGACGTATCGCGAATTGGAGCACAACATCGCCGCTTCGATGCGAGGTTGGTTTCACCAACGCATTGCATTGCTGCTCGCTAAAATTGCTGACAGTTGCGTTGTTGGGCGGGGTTATCAGCACACATGTATATCCAATGCCTGAGAGTTTGCTGTCGCCACTCATCGTGATAGCGACTGCATCAATTCCCGAACCAGTGAATGCTGCGGGATTTGCGACCGGTTTGATCGCCTCGGGGTTTGCGCCAAAGGCAGCGCAATCTCGCTGGGTCTTGTTGGCTCTTCTGATCGCCGCCTTAAAGGCCTTCATCTTTTTTTCGGTCTTGGCGGTCTTGGCTTTGGCCTTATAGGTGGGGATCTGCTTCTTGAAGATCCTAAACTTTGAACCCTTGATCTCACCGGCCCACCACTTGCCATCATTCATCTGTGCGCAGATGAATGGCTTGCCCTGGCTGTCGGTGAGCTGGATTTGAAAGGAGATCTGATCGATGTCCACTGAGGCGGACGATTTGCGTGCCGCCCAGCAAGGGGAGGCAAAGAGCACTATCCAGAGGATAACTGCAACTCGAAATGGTTTACTCTGCACCGGCCTTCAACCCCACAGGTTCAAGGAGAATTTGGGGACTTTCACAAGGTTGGCAGGGATGCCCCCTTCCCCACAGAGGAACTCTGCAAGAGTGGTGCCAGCGTTGGGCGGTCGTGCGACGCTAGGAGAAATCACTAACGTTACCAAGTTAGTGCTTAGGCCACGCTACGAACATTTCCTGTGTGCTTGAGAAGCCTCCTACCCGCATATCGCAATATTTGCGAAACGCCGAAGCTTTTGATTGGAATCAAGTGGTTAGAGGCCCTCCCAGCGCCACCACTGATAGCTGCAATCGGCCCCCCTGTGGGCTGCCATTGCAATGCACTATGGAGTGGTCAAATCAGCATAACTAAGCCGTTATGCATACTGCCCGTGCTTCAGAGTCGATCGCCGTTCACACGACGCCACTACCCGCTTGGATTACGAGCGGATTTGATCTTGCGGAGGTACGGGGACATCGTTTCTCTGCGCAGAGCCCCTTGGGAGCGCTATATGCTGAGAGTGTAAGCTCCCCGCAACAGCATCAGGAAGGGCGTGAGGCGCTGATTGCCCTTAGCCGCTACTTCGACTCCCTGCGCGAAGTCCCAGGAAGGATGGACCAGACGTCGTTTTGGAAGCGCATGGAGGCTGTGGTCCGCTTTGTGGAAGATACCCTGCGCAGCCTCGATGTTGAGCTGCCTACCGGCCGTGTCGAGGGAGTCGTAGTGTATGGAAGTGTCCTCAGGGGCAAGGCAGCGGCGGGTGACCTCGATGTGCGGGTGGTTACAAGCTATGAGCCGGGCGAGATTATCGATTTTAACCACCCTGTGATGAGCAAGGTTGAGAGCGCGGTGCATCGGCTGGCCGTGAGTGAAGGCCGCATGTCGCTTGAGGTAGATGGTCTGCCTATCCGTACCGATGATCCTTGGATCAACTCGGAGTATGTAGACCGTATCGGGCAGGGGCTCTCCTATGTGACCCGAGGACCCTACCTCGCCTTCGTCAAACTTGGTGGGAGCCAAGGAGCGCAGGTACCGATGGGGGTATTCTTTAATTGCGCGGGGACTACCTACATGGCCGAACGGGCCGTCTAGCTGCCTGGTGAGGGCTACAGGGGGTTTCGAAAATTCCTCTTTGAAAACACTGGTAGGTCAATCGCTTTCGACCGAGCCCCGCAACGCTTTGACCTGTGCACGCTTGCGTTTCTGTTCGAGGATCTTCTGTTTGGCGCGTCTTGAGCGGCGGGCTTTTTGGCGGCGAAGCTTCGAGATCTCCTTCGCCTCCTGCAAGACCTCCCCGCGCTGCAGCCGTTCAATGCGGTCACAGAGCTCCCGCCGAGCCAAAAATCTATTGAGTGACTGGGAGCGCTCGCGTTGGCAACGCACCACTGTGCCGGTGGGGCGATGTTCCAACTGTACGCAAGAGTTGGACTTATTGATCTTCTGCCCGCCGCTCCCCCCACCCCGAATGAAACGTTCATCAATATCCTGCTCTCGGATGCCAAGCTCTGCCATGCGAGCTTCCAGCGCAGCAATCTTACCAGCACTGACCGGATACTTCGTGGAGCTGCTCATCGACGAAATGCCTCATTGCAGGTGCTCCGCAGCTGCTTCAAGAACTGCCCCCAGGAGTGTTTCCGATCTGCGGGTACCCCCGCGTGTTCGACGAGGCTTGTTGCCGAGTCAATGAGGCGCGTCTGGAACTCTGGGCCAAGGTGAGCCATCTCACCAGCGGCTTGGGCAAGATGCAGTTGGGCTGGTTTGACACTCCCCACCTTCCAGGAGAAAAGAGCCCGCAGCAGATGACAGACTGCATGCGGATACAGGGAACCTTCCTCATGATTCGGAGCTGCCTCGGCGATGCGAGAGGCAATTGCTTTCGACTGTTCGAGATCCTCCGAGAAAAAAGCGGCCAGAGCAGCATGCATCCCGAACCAAAAAAACGAGGCGGCGCAGTGCCAGTCGTCCCGAAGGTGGAGGTGCTGCTGCCACAATGCAAGGCACTCCGAGAACCTTTCTTCTTTTCCAAGAGCCTCGCATGCTATCGCCAGAGTCTGGGCATGCAGATCGACATTGAGAGACGGAGCGTACGGCAGTAGTTCGGGCAGCGCTTGTAGTGCGATCTCACCGGCCGTCTTTGTATCGCCGGCGTTATGACAAACAAGAGCGAGGTTGCAGTCAAGAGCCGCCGATACCCCTCGCTGCCGGGGAGCGCTGCCAGAGAGCGATGTTTTGGCCCGCCTTATCAGGTCGATTGCCTGTTCAAAGGAGCCCCGATCCGAATAGATGAGCGCAAGGTTACTGACCAACCCGACCAAGTGCAGTGTTTCGACATCGGCGCTGTGGTAACGGGACCTAAGACGAAGCCCATGCAGGGTAAAACGTTCGGCTCTTTCCAGGTCGCCACGCTCCAGATAGAAGGCCGAGGCACAGAGGCAGATGGCGAACCGATCAAAGGAATCATCTGTGGTGAGCGTGACCATTCTGGCCACCGCCGCATCCACCTCGGCATGGCACTGCCTAACGGCTGCGAGGTGACAGGCTTGCAATAACTCCTGAATCGGAGCCGAGATACTGAACTCTGCCCCTTCTAAGCTCCGTGCCGCTTCTGGTGAGACCGGCAAGGACTGTGCTGAGTGATTTTGTGAGTGACGCATTATGGGAGCAGATTAAGCTCCGTGCCTGGTATGTCAACACTGGAAACGGTGGTGGCGAGGAGGGAAGGCGCTCAAGGTTTGCGGCTAGTCAGCCGATACCCTCTCTTGGTTCCTAAAGCGAGGTTAGGTCGTGGAAATAACAGGAAGTGTTCCCGTCGCCGGAGCGAGCAGTGCCGCGAACGCGGTGAGTGTCAAGATTCAAAACTCCGCGCAAGAGCAGCAGGAGGTCGTGATAGCCACACTTCTTGCAGGGGTCCAGGCTGCAAATGATAGTGCCCGCCGCTTGCTGGCCGTCGCCTAAGCCCACACCGTTTAATCGAGATAGTCTAATCGAGATAGTGCACGAAACCGCACCCTGGGTAGCTGTAGGCTGCTTACGCCGACTTTCAATTTAAAGAACATCCCAGGGGTACCCCTGACCTTGTACAATTGAATCGGCAAGTTCTAACAGGAGGGCATCTTCATCCCTCTCAAGCTTCCTAAGGTTCGAGTTCATCTGTGACTTCGTGTATTGCAAATAGATGCGGGCGATACGCTGCTCATCCTTAGTCGCCGCATCACCCTTATCCTGAATCATCTTGGTGACACGTGAGAGCACGGTGAGTGCCGAGAACAGGCTGGTGGCGGTATCGGCAAGGCGCTTCGTGAGGAGCTGTTTGCCGATAATATTTTTCCCGTGCTTCCTCAACACAGCCTCGACCGCCCGCGAGAGCCAAACCGTATAATAGGAGCAGGCCTTCCCTTCCTCTTCCAGCAACGGATGCACCCAGCGGATGCTATCGCGAGCTGAGAATGCTTTACTGATTCGTTTTTTGGCGTATGACGAGAGGACTCCGAATCCTTTGATCGGATCATTGAAGATATTGCCGGCCGTCTTGCCGATCTCTTTTAGGTACTCTCCGGCATCCTTGAGGCCAGTAAGGCCTATATAAAGCCGCAGAATCTCATTGGTGCCTTCAAATATTAAATTGATCCGAGAGTCCCGCACGACCCGCTCGTAAGGATACTCCTTCATGTATCCTACCCCACCGGCGATTTGCAGCGCCTCATTGGCTACGGTCCAGAGGGACTCCGATGCCAATACCTTGCTCATGGCGGCTTCTACCGAGTAGTTTGTCGCTCCGGCATCAATTCGAGATGCAAGCCAGTGCACCATGCTCTCCGTGGCGAAGCACAGCACGGTCATACGGGCGAGCTTTTCTTTTACAAGCCCGAATTCAGCAATCGGTCGACCGAACTGCTTGCGCTCGGCGGCATGGCGCGCGGCCAGCTCAATGCAGCGCTTCATCCCGCCGACACACCCGCCGCCAAGTCCGGTACGCCCATTATTGAGGATGCCCATGGCAACCTTGAAACCTTTGCCCACCTCGCCCAACCGGTTGGCATCGGGGACCTGCACATTGTCGAAGGTTACCGTGGTCGTCGCCGAAGCTCGTATTCCTAGCTTATCCTCCTTCTTGCCGGAGCTAATGCCCCCGAAGGCTCGCTCGACCAGGAACGCGGTCAGCTTCCCCTCTTCACCATCGGTTCGGGCGAAGACGGTAAAAAACTCGGCGAAGGAACCGTTGGTAATCCATATCTTTTCACCGCTCAGTGACCAAGACCCGTCGGCGTTGCGCGTAGCGGTGGTCTTAATGGATGCGGCGTCCGACCCCGAGCCCGGTTCCGTCAGACAAAAAGCCGCTTTCATCTCCCCGCTGGCTAATTTTGGCAGATAGCGCCTCTTTTGCTCCTCATTACCGAAGAGTAGCAGTCCCTTCATGCCGATGGAGCTATGGGCGCCGATGGTGAGCGAGGTGGAGGCGTCGTAACGACTGGTATGCTGAAGCACCCGCGCATAGCCCGCATTCGACAATCCGATTCCCTCATACTCCTCGGGGATGATTAGGCCGAAGAGCCCCATGCTGCATAGCTCCTCCAAATATGCAGCGGGCTGCATACCCTCCCGATCGAAAGTTCGATATTCCTCCTCACGACCGCCCATAAACTTGTCGATCGAGTCGATGATCATGGTCACGGACTCTCGCTGTGCTTGAGAGAAGGTGGGATAGGGAAAAAGGACCGCTTCCAGTATGTTGCCCAGGAAAAGCGACTCAGCAGGACTTTGATCGAGTTCGCTCCCGACACCAGCTGCCGTCGTGCCTTCGTTCAACGTGGGGTCTGGGTATTTCAAAGTGCCTTACCGGAGATTTGGAAACTCTGTTTAATTGTAGCCTCTTATAATAATCGGCCACAATGGCGCAAAAGTTTAGCCGGGGACTCCAACGGCACCAAGGGAATCCTCACCCGATACACATTAATGTGGTTGAACGTTCCGACCTTGGCGCCGATATGTAATATAAGGTTTACGAAGCTCCGTTATAGCGGGAGCCGTTGTGCACTCTGTTATGTCAGCGCCAAGATCCAGACTGTGTAGAGCCGCGTTCGCCGCTTGCTGCTGCCTTGCCATGATTACCTGTTCATCGGTGCTGTCTGCTGAGCCGAAGAAGAGCTCAAAAATCGATCCGTACAAAGAGTTCAATGGAAGGATAGTTCGGAATGTAAATGTGGAGGTCAGAGAGATCTTCGAGGGAGCCGAACTAGCCTCATTTTATCGAGCTGCCAACGCGCTGAAGGTTTCGACTCGTGACGACGTAATTAGGCGCGAGGTGCTGCTGAAGCCAGGCGACAAGTTTGACTCTTTCTTGCTGCGAGAAACCGAGCGTGAGCTGCGGCTGCTTGGCTTCATCCGACAGGCTAATGTGACTGCTTTTCCGGTCGAAGGTACTGATCAGGTAGACCTTGTGGTTTCGGTCCAAGATACCTGGACGATTATTCCCCAGCTTGGCTTTTCCTCAGGCACCGGAAACGACAAGATCACTGCCGGTATGGCCGAGTCGAATTTAATGGGATTCGGTAAACGGCTGGAAGCGCTGTACGAGGAGGATGAGGATAGTTCTGGTCTCGAAATGGTCTGGGACGACCGGCGGGTGTTGGGCACCCCAGCACAGTTTATCAGCGGTGTTTTTCTTAAGGATGACGGGGATGAGGTGACCTCCTACTTGGGGGTCCCTTTTCGCACCCTTCCGCAGAAGACGAGCTGGTCTCTCGATACCGATTGGTTCGATGGGATCAACCGCCTCTATGAAGCGGGGGACGAGCGTTTCGTGTACCGCCGCGAATCCGTCGACCTGACCGGGCGTTATGCATTTGCCAGCGGCGACCCGGAATCCTCGCTCTACCGGTACTCCTTCGGATACTCATACCACGATGATAATTTTGAAGAGGCCACCGAAGATGACTTTGAGGATATAAATGTCGACCCCGACAGCGTCAGCCGCGATCCCGCCCTGCTGGCTGCTGACCGTAGATTTACCGGACCGCTTTTCGGTATCCAGCATATCAAGCCGAACTTCATCAGTCGAAGATATGTTGATCGGTTTGATCGGCTAGAGGATTACAATTTAGGGGTTGAGAACTCCCTTTCAGCCCTGATCGCGCCACGGGGGCTGGGGTCCTCCGAAGATGCGCTGATTGTAAATGGCGCACTTTTGCGGGGGCGCGAGCTTGGAGGTTACTCCTTCGGGCGTGCCGAGCTCAGCGGCGCCACCCGCGTGGAGGACGATGGACTTGCCAACTCCTTCATTCATGGGCGGCTGCTCTATTTTCGCCCCTTCGACCCCTGGTTTGCCGGAGGTTGGTTCCTGGGGCGGCATACCTTAGCGGCAAACCTCTCCATTGATTACGGAATTGACCTAGATAAGGACCAAGAGCTCTACATCGGGGGAGACAATGTGCTCAGGGGCTACGAGAGTCGGGCCTTTAATGGGGACAAACGCTATGCGTTGAATCTAGAGGACAGAGTTCACCTCTATGAGAATCTGTTTGATATCGTAAGCTTGGGGGCAGCAGCATTCATCGATGTGGGAGCTGCCACCCATGATAGTTTTGGCGAAATGTTCACCGACCGTACCTTTGCTGATTTTGGTGCGGGATTCAGAATCAACTTCCCGAAGTCATCAGGGGCGCGGGTATTGCGCATCGACATTGCATTCCCGATGCGCGATGGGCCCGAGGGGAGCGGCACCATGGAGCCCCGACTTTTATTTTCTGGCGGCCAACTCTTTGGTGCACGATTACGCAGCGAATCACTTGGCCCAGCCAAGGAGAGTCTCGGCGTGGGGCTTAAGCCCTAGCCGCGATAACGGCATCAACCAATCCGGGTAACCGGCGGCAATATACTGTTATTATTATGCTTTCCGAACCACGTAGAAGGCTCAGCCGGGGGCTGTCAGCGACTCCACAATGAGCAAGAGGGCCTTGCGGCCCTCTTACCCCCCAAAAAAGCACGCGACCGACAGGTTGCCCTGCGGTCGCGCTTAAGGGAAAAACTCCCAAGAGAAGAGCTATCTCTTCTTCTTGCTGGAGCTCTTCTTCTTTGTAGCTTTCTTCTTCGAAGATGCTTTCTTCTTAGTTGCCATCTTAATTTCTCCTTTTGTTAAGCAAGATATCTATCAACTTAACGAGGAGCTGCATCGACTGCATTCGAATCAAACTTTAGCGACAACAACTAATATGTAGCGTCGGCTTCTGTTAATTCGCGGCTCAACGAGCCACTCTTCGCCCTCGATAGTACCTGCCTTGCACCCGATGACACCTCACTGTGTCATCGAGAGGGCTAACCAAATTAGTGCCGAGTTCTCAATCTCGCGGCATGCTCACATCACCGCTCGCGAATCCTCGATCACATAATTTTCAGATTGCCATCAAGCGTACGGGTTTGCAAGACATAATTACGATGAGAGGGTGATCGGGGCGGATTCGAAGAATCGGATCCTTGATCACGCGGCGAGCGAACCGACAAATGTGCCACCCCGAATGAGCTCATGACGCTGCCCGCTCCATGACTCAGCGACCACATCTACCTTATCGGAGGAGATCATCATGTCGGTATGCACGGAGCTCTCATTGCATCCCAGAGTCCGCAGCTCCTCTTCGGTGGCCGTGGGGCCATCTTGCAGACAGAACTTATAGGCAGAGCCGATGGCGATATGGCAGGCCGCGTTCTCATCAAAGAGAATCTCCTCGAACACAAGCCCGCTGCGGTACACGGGGGAATCGATCCCTACCAGCGCCACCTCGCCGAGGCGTATCGCTCCTGGGTCGCTCGATATGTACTCGCGAAAGGTACGCTCACCATGACGGGCCTTGAAATCAACGATCTCCCCATTTTTAAAGGTTACTGAGAGCCCCTCAATCAGTACCCCATTGATCAGAAAAGGACGGGTGGTGCTCACCTGTCCCGTTGTTTCTCTCCAGTCCGGGGTAGTGAAACACTCTTCCGTGGGCAGATTCGGCTCGAAATCCTGATTGAAGGGGCCGCGCTCGGATCCCCCCTTGAAGCGCGCCCGCTCTGAGAGCCCTACCCTGAGCTCCGTACCGGGCCCCCGAAAGTCGAGGTAACGAATTCTCAGTTCATTGAGGGCCTCGGCGCGTCGATGCAGCGCCTGGTTATGCTGCTTCCATTGTGCCAAGCAGTCATCCCGATCAACCCTGCAAACGGCAAATATCTCGTTCCACAGTCGTGAGAGCGCCTCCTCTGGGTCGGTGTTCGGCAAGAGCCTGGCTGCCCAACCCGTGGTGGCACCCGCCGCCACGCACCAGTGAACCTTCGATCGACCAATGCCTTCATCGTAATAGCGTTTGCGCGCCTGATAGTGTGCCATCCGAATGGTATTGACTGCCTTTGGGTCAAGATCTTTGTACAGCGAGGGATCCTCCATCCCTACTATCGACAGGGCCGCGGCATGGCCATGTACCATCTCATCATGCTTGGAGGTGATCCAAGCCGGAACAAAGGGGAAGCTCTCGCTCGAACCGAGCCGTATACGCGCACAAAGTGCCCTCGGCTCAACCAAATCGATATGAACGTAGGCAGCACCCCGCTTGTACGATTCCTCAGCTACGAGGTAGGCTAATTCCCGGTGGCAGACCTCGCCGCCGATATTCACATACTGACTGGGTTGAACATTAAGACCGTGTTGAACAATCAACTCGGCATAGCGTCGTAGAAGCTCTGGATTGGTCATAGTGCTTTTCTCCCTTAGTTGTCAGCCCTCCCGTAGCCGCAAGATTGCATGAATCCAATCCGCACGCTTTCCTGCGATGCCCGCCGCACGGTGTGCTTCGGCGCAGCCTCGATAGGCCGTGTGTTGCCAGAGCACCCGTGGTGCCAGGGCGGAGGTTCAGCTTCATGCGAAATCGCGGCTAGTGGCCACTTGCACCACAGTCGGGATATTGTAAGTCTTGCATGGAATATACTAATAGCGGGGTGCGCAAATAGGTATCCCTTTGACGAGAGCATAATCGAACGGCGGTCGATCCGGCCATAGCTGGATAGCTTCCCCGTTTTTCGGGATGCAGGGTGTTTTTTGTGAGGTGCTAGAGTCGTGGCTGAGCGTGTAGATGTTTCAAATCCAGAGGGCTGGGAGGTCGCACGGAATTATGTGGGACTCTTAGGACCGATACCGAGCTCCTTTTCCTCTACCATTCGAACCCTTGTTTCTGATGGGGAGAAGCTTAACGAGAGCTACTCACCGAAGAGCAAATCGCTGGCACTACGACTGGCCAGAAGTCCCAGTCTGATAGGCTCGCTTGAGCGGGTGGCCCGGGAATTTAGACCGTCGGAGACACCGAGTGACTTCACTGTGCAGGCGCTCCCTGCCATATTTAAGCCCTCTGAACTGGCGATGTTGATCGCCTTTATATATCTCTACAGGAAGGCCAAAAAGATCTCCGATCAGGATGAGTGGCAGTACATTAACGCTCCACTGGTACGTCGCGCAGAGCTGGCGCTTGCCGTGGGGGTAGCTATACCGAGTGTTGGCATTTCCCCCTCTCTGATGGTAGCGGGCGCCGAGCTGATTGGGATGGCCACCATACATGCCCATGATAAGCCGGGGTTCAAAGATTACCGACGTTTCCTGAAATCGAAGGGCGAAGTAACCGACGGAGCGTATGAACTGGGTCGTTGGGGATGCACGAGCTCTCAGATCGGCGGTATAGTCTTCCAGACTGCCGGTTTTGGGATCGCTACCGCTGAGGCCTTCGTTCACTCCATGCATGAGGCTGATATAACTGCTCGGGATGAAGCTACCCATAAAGCTCGGCAGCGCTTTCTGGTAGCCAAAGATTGGATCCAGTCTCTCGATCAGTCAGGTAAAGTCCCTGATCGAGTTCATGACGCCCGCTACTATCCGCTCAAGGACGCTCAAGAGCAGCTGCTACGTCAGGCGGCCAAAGTGCAGAAAAGCGGTGAGATCTGCGGTTGGCTGTCCCTGGCAAAGGATGAGGCGGTGGCAGCACTCGAACAGGAGGAGGGCGGCGAGGCAGGCGGTAAATAAAAAAAGGGCCGTTATGGTGTACATAACGGCCCCTGGGTGTGTGTGCGTAGGTGTATGAAAATCGGTATCGAGGATTAAGGGCTTTTCCCTCTAAAATCTCGGTGCTTCCTCTCTCCCCCACTCCAAAAAATTAGGACAGTGAATTTACTACTCGCTCACATACCCTCAAATGGGTTCGAGAGGAGAGTCGGCGCTTATCGGGAGAAGCTTTCGCTTTTGCCGCTCCACTTTTCTTGATGCGGAGGCGGGTGTGAGTTTTGCTGCCATTGGCACCCACTAAGTCGAATCGTATCGCAGAGATATCCCTGGTTACCGGCACGTTCCCCCAGAGGTCCGCTACCCCCTGCTGCATTACTATTTGGTGGTTTTGCTGACAGCGCGTGCCGTTTATTCGAACCTCCAGACTCAATGCGCCGTCACCGTTGCCGCGCGCCGATAAGAGGAAGGGCATTCCGCGCAGGCCAAAGGGGACAATTTCATCGTTGCGATTGAGCCCGGCAGAGGAAGCTTCAGTGACGATTGCGCCTGGCGTCTCGTCGCCGCATTGAGGTGTGAATCGAGTCGCCAGATAGTTCCCGAGATTCTCGTTGTTGAAGCCCACTGTTTCAGCATTGCCCGTGCCTGCTCCGTTAATTCCAATCGTGGAGTTGCCATTCACATACTTGGCCAACTCTTGCGATGGGTGCTCGATGTAGTTCTCGATGACCCCGTCGGGATAGAGCACGGTGCGAACAACCGTTGAGCCAGCGCCTTGTTTCATGTAGTGGCGGGCGATCCAGCTGACGGTGACCCGATCTGACTGGGCTTTTACTCGCACCCCCTCCACCGGCAGGGAGGAAACCAGATCGGTGTGTAAGCTGGCAATGCTCGAGGCGGGCGCCGTGGCCGTATTACGGTAATCCATTCCGGTAGGTGCCCCCTTGAAGTAGATCACCCCGTTAAGAGAGACTTTAGCGGACCAGTATTCGGTGCCTTTGAATGTAAAGGCAAAGGGGAAGTTGATGCTCTGGTAATTCAGCTCATCACCCTTGACGAGTACGGCCTCCTGTTCCAGCGAGCTGTCATGGACATAGGGGATCGAGCTGACCCCATAACTGCAGGGGCCGACGGGAGCAGGCGGCGGCGGAACCGGTGACGTGAGATTACGCAACATGCGGTCCACATCTGTGCGCCGTCCAGTGCGTATGAGTCCTTGGAGCGAACTCAAGCCCACACCTGAGTCATAGAGCCGGTTAATTGCCTGTGCGGCGCTGAGCGTAGGCTGATAGGCCAGCAGCAGCGCCAACGCTCCAGCCACATGCGGTGTAGCCATCGAGGTGCCCGAGAGGTTCTGGTAGCCGCCGGGAACGGTGCTCAATATGCCTACGCCGGGCGCAGCGATATCGACCCCTAGTGCACCGAAATTTGAGAACCCTGCCAAATTCCCCGATGAATCGAGAGCCGCAACCGAGACAACATTATCGAGTTCGTAACTGGCCGGATAGGAGGGGGACACGTCATTGTCATTCGCTTCATTGCCGGCGGCGGCTACGAATATGACCCCTGCCCCTTGCGCAGCGGCGATGGCGTTATACAACGCTGCAGAATAACCACCGCCGCCCCACGAGTTGTTGGCCACACGGACATTGACGCCGCGGTTCTTCATCATGACGAGGTAGTCGATGGCTTTGATGGCATCAGCTAGCGTGCCTGAGCCGTTGGCGCCCAGGAATTTGAGCCCCATAATGCGCACGTTCCAATTGACCCCTGCAACGCCGATCGCATTATTGCCACGCGCTCCGATCGTGCCGGCTACATGAGTGCCGTGTCCGTTATTGTCGTAAGGATTTCCGCTGTTAGCGGCCGCATTGATCCCGTGGATATCATCGACGTATCCGTTGCCGTCGTCGTCGATTCCGTTGCCAGGGATCTCGGCGCTGTTAATCCACATGTTTTGGGCAAGGTCGGGATGAGTGTAGTCGACCCCCGTGTCGACTACGGCGACCACCACGTCCGCACTTCCCGTACTTACATCCCAAGCGGAGCTTGCATTCATGCCGGCCGCGCCACCCAGCATACCCCAAAGATTGGGAGCATAGGCGTCGTTGGGCAGAGCGCTCGTACGGACGATATAGTTAGGTGAGCAGCTTCTGGCGACACCACTGTCCATGAGCTGCTTACAAAATGAGATGTCGTGCGCTGTCACGGAGCGCTTGCCATCGGCGCCGGAGCGAGTAGCTGCAGCGACCATCGGGCGCACCCGCAGGGCTGCCCCATGCGCCACCCGTTCGGAGAGCCTGGCCCCGTGCTGGGCAAGATGAGCGTCGATAAACCCATCGTCTGCGTTGGCCGCAGCAAGGGATGGTTCAATGATAAAATCCCCAGCCGTTTCTAGTTCAAGCGCCTCTACCGCTATGGCTGGAATCAGTCCGAGGAAGCAGATGCTCAAGCATCGGATAACAAGACGCGCACGCTGACGGCAACACCACATAGTCCCACACCCACCAGAAGCCGACACACATCAGATTTCCCGACTCGGGAATAGAAAGTTGGTCGGCTGGCGAGGAAGAGTGGGTTATAGTTGTGAGCAGTATTTTCCGGTTATGTGAAGAAAGTTTCTGATCAGAGGCGGGCCCTTCTTAGGAAAATTTCGTAGCGTTCCCTCAATGAGGGCCAAGGAGCGGTCCGCAGTGCAAAAGTCCACAATGGACTTTTGCACGACAAAGGGCTCAATAGGGACTTAACGCGGTGTGCTCACTGGGTTCGGCGCTATGCGCCATTTCGGCTAGCGCTTGAGAAGGGAGAGCTCTAAATTCCCCTCGGAGATAAAACGTGCCACGTTGCGGGCATTCTCCTGGCAGTTAGAGATTGTGCGTGCAGCCGTTCCCGGTCTGCACAGCACCCGATACAACAGCATGTCACCTTGGGGTTTCTTGAGAATAAGGTATTCGAAGCGGTCAGAATTCTTCTTAGCCGCTGGCTGTTTGCTACTGCCATCGATCCTTTGATAGTTCGACAGACGCCATCCTCCCCCCGGGAGCGGTTCATCCAGTCGTACCCCGGATTCGGTGTAGGAGTTAAGGAAGTAGCGTGCACGTGACCAGGCAGCCGTGTCGTTCTCTATCGGCACACCGAATTCCGTAGGCATCTCTGCGACCGCCGCCTTGGCCTGTTCCTCGACTGTCACCACCTCAAAAATGACCGGTCGGGCGGAAGCGCGCTGCTGAGGCCCCCCCTTGGCGCCGCAGCCGGAGCACAAAAGCAGTATGAAAACGATGGTCCAAGTATGACGCATGCAAGGGCAGATGTGCTCTAGCTAAAAGAATGTCCACATCCGCAGGTGCGCTTGGCATTCGGGTTCGAAAACTTAAATCCGGTGCCCTGCAGCCCCGACACATAGTCGATGACGGTGCCGCGGAGGTAGCCCGCGCTCACCGAGTCGATGAACACGGAAACACCGTCGCACGGTATCACGACATCTCCGATCCGACTCTCCTTTTCAAAATCAAGGTTGTACTGGTAGCCAGAGCATCCGCCTCCCACCACCGAAACTCGGAGGCCATCACCGCTCTCCCCCTCCTCTTCGATTGCACGCTTAATTGCTTTCACCGCCTCTGGGGTGAGATGGATCGGCATGTCGTCCGTAGGAACAAAATCGCCGGAGGATGAACCGCTATCAGATACCTGAGAAGAGCTTGTCATGTTAACACCGTAAGATTACTCAACATCCCGGGCCCACTAAGAAGGCCTTGTATGGGCTTTAGAATGTCAAAATTATATAACAACAGCACCTTCCAACGCCAGTCCTGGCCGACTGCTCCTTAGCATCGAAATGACCGGGGGAACAACAGTCCCCTATGCGCTCAGAAGTGCTTTTCACCCTTATAGATCTGCATAACTTGCTGCAAAAGCTTGACGGCCTCTGCACGCGGCCTTTGAAAGGCGTTCCGCCCCATAATGCTACCGAATCCGCCGCCCTTATGAATCGCCGCAACCTCACTTAGAATCTGGTCATTTGACTTGGCCTCCCCGCCCGAGAAGATCACGATTCGACGGCCGCCGAAACAGCTGCGAACCACCAGGGCAATTCTGTCGGCAAGATCCCCTACCGGGAGCCGCGCGCTTTCAATGGCCTTACGGTTTGGTTCCGTGGCCAAGGTTGCACTCGGTGGTTTGACCTTCACTATGTGTGCCCCGAGCTGGCAGGCGATATGAGCGGCATATGAGACCGTATCTACGGCCGTTTCAGCATCCTTGCTCAATCCTTCTCCCCTTGGATACGACCACACGACTGTGGGGAGCCCATATGATCGGGCCTCAGTGGCGATTTCACGCACCTCCTCGAACAGATCCGTTCTGGCAGAGGAGCCCGGGTAGATGGTGAACCCGACCGCGGCTGCGCCGAGCCGCAGCGCCTCCGGGACTGTGCAGGTAATCGACTGATCAGGAGCGCCAGTTGTGGAAAGCAGATCGCTGCTGTTCATCTTTACAATGAGTGGAATTTCACCGATGAAACGTGGGTATGCAGCCTGCAGCTGAGCCCAGGGGGCTGCATAGGCGCTACATCCGGACTCCAGGGCGAGTTCAAAATGGTAATGGGGATCAAATCCCTCGGGATTGGGGAGAAAGGTGCGAATTGGGCCATGCTCGAACCCTTGGTCTACCGGCAGAATAACCATTTTCCCACTGCCGGCGAGCGTGCCACTCATTAAGAGCCGGCTAAGGTTGGTAAGTACCCCTAAATTCTCACCTTCATACCAGGAGAGGATTTCCCGAACTCGGGGGGTAAGCCTGATTTTAGTACTGGTCATAAGGCAGACTCCGTAATGTTTCCCGATGAAGCAACCGATCACTACACCATGAGATAGGGATAGGCGAGGTAATAATTTTTCGTAGGGATGCTCTGGTAAAGGGAGCGTCTCTAGCAACCTCGGCCGTTCTCGGCTAGACGCCGTATCGATGTACTGGAATTAAGTTGTTGAAATCGTTCACAGCAGCATCACTCAACTTGGTGGCCGGCGCGCTGCTCTTGTTGCTTCTCGGAGTGGCTCCGGTGTGGGCGGCGGAGCAGGTCTACTCCGAAACCCGCTTTCGATTCAAAGATAGTGCGGAGCTTGTCGTCGTTGCGCCGCGTGGTTACGAACGGGCAGCCGTACTGCTCGCCCGATCGATAGAGAAGCTGCATTCGGCGCTGGAGTCGAGTTTGGGCTCCTTACCGCCCTTTTCAACGCAGCTCCGGATGTTAGAGGAGGAAGAGTTCTATACCTCTACCGGTGCGCCCCGTTGGACGAACGCGCTCTACTTTCGCAACCAAATAATCATCCCCATCAACAACAAGAGTGTTGAGCAATCGGACGCGCTCCTCCGCTCTGTGCGCCACGAGTATACCCACGCCGCTATTCATGCGCTGAGCGGGGGAAGATGTCCTGGCTGGTTGGACGAGGGGCTCGCGCAGTGGTGGGAGGGAGCGGAAAATCCGGCGCTTCGACCGGCCCTGGCTCGCTGGATGCAACAGAATAACCATGTGCCCTTTTACCTATTGCAGGGGGGCTTCACCCGGCTAGACGAGGGAATGGTGGCAGCGGCATATGGGCAATCTCTGATCGCCAGTACCTCACTGACCCGTACCTACGGGTATCAAGCACTTCGTAGCTACCTGGACTACCTACGGAGAGGAGACTCTAAACCAAACGCGTTCCACAAAGCATTCGGTCTGCACGAAGATGCCTTTGAGATTCGCATCGGCAGCTCCCTCAAGCGCTGGGCTGAAAGTACACGCTTACACACCGCCTCCGCGACTTCCGTCCGCACTGTATCATCGCGGCAGCCCGTCACATTGGGTGGTCTTCAACGGGCTAGAGCTGAGGCTGAAGTGAGAGCAGTGCCGCGACCCTCAGAATAATGCCCCTAGCGGCTTATCGTACCCGGTCATTTCTAAGTAGCCCTGAAACTTTTGATCAGGTGAGGCGATGGCACCCTCCCAGTAGGTGGGAGCACTATTGTCTGCCCCTGTCGTGATGTGGATCTCCTGTTCGGGGAAGCGGGCCTGTACTACGGTCTCTATCCCGGCCGCTGGAACTGCAATGAACCATTCGATGGGGTAGCGACCATTCGAGTGCGGGCTTTGCCAGAAGCGCCGCTCCTCGATACGAAATTGGCTGCCGTCGAGGTGAATCGTTTGTCCTTCAGGCGATTGCCAGGTGCCGCTTAAAAACGCCCCCTCCCCGTCGCTATGACGAACCCTGAACAACATGAGTGCACCCCCGCCATCGGTATGCAGGGAGAACCAATCCCATCCCTGCACCGTCGGCCGCAACGCATTACTCATGAACTCGTGGTCCATCCACACAAGCCCTTGCACCCGATGGCGCTGCGGTCCTTGGCGCACCTCTCCCTGCATCGGAATGCGCGGCAATGAATAGTAGTATGATGCGCACTCCGGGCAGTTGCCCTTGCGACTGAAGCCGCCTTCACCGTGCAGCAGCGGTCGATCTGTGAAGGGCCCGATCAAGCTCACCGCAATCTCCTGCTCCTGGTGGCTTGTCTCATAGTCAAGCACGAGCGACTCGGCCACGGTATAAGCCCGCCAGCGCCCGACTGCCACATCCAGCTTATCCTGAGCAGCGAACCCCATTCTCAGCAGCCCCCCTCGCGCTCTCCTGTGGTCGAAGGTGAATCGTTTGTGAGTAAGATCGCTCAACGCCGCATGCGCGAGGTACTGCTGGGATTCCTCTGCCGGGTCACCTGAGTTGTTCCTCCGGAAAAAAGTCAATTGGAATCCAAAACTCCTGCCAGGGTCATCTATGGCTCGCAGTTGCCCGGTGAAGTACCACCACTCAGTGCCATACCTGTGATGAGAACCGTGATCGGCGGGGAAGGAAAAAGGCCGGCCAGGAACGACCGTGGCTGGCTGCTGTTGCTCTTTGACGGGCAATCGATCTTCAGCCAGGAGCTGCGGATTAGGTAGAAGCAGCGAGGCGGCGAGTATCAGGGCGACCGCGGTGCCGAGGGGCTGGAAACGCGCTATTTTTTCTGTGACTTCCTTGAGCTTCATACAGAGCGTTATTCAACTGCCTGTGCACGCTGGCGTGTCGAGCTTAACATCCACGGTGCAGCAATGATCACGGGTACGGCCATCACCAGGATGCCGTAGAAACAGGCTATGCTTAGGGCCTCTATCTCGATGGCGAAATCAACGCTCCAACCGAAGGAAAGCGGATTAACGTAATGAACAAGGATATAGCCCAGAGCCATGCCGGATGAAACCCCGGCGATCAGCGCACAGACCAGTATGGCGTAGCCTTGGAGCAGAATTGCGGCGAAGAGTTCGCTATCGCGCATGCCGATGGTCCACAGAGTGTGATACTCGCGCCGCTGCTCATGGGTTGCTTGCAGCAAAGTGAGACAGAGCGCGAATCCCGCCATTATTGCGGCGAGCCACAGCATGACCTTGGTCACGGCGAAGGTTTCATCGAATATCTCTAGCGCTCTATTCATCAAGCGCCTTTGTGGGGTGACCGTAAGCCCCGACCCGGCCAGCATTTCACGCAGCACCTCTGCAGCGTGCGTCTTGGAGGCCGCATCAACGACGATGGAAAGGCGCTGCGAGGACTGCGCTCCAAGCGCGCTGCGGAGTGCCTGGGTGGAGATATAGATAAGCGGTCTTTGTTCTGAGTAATCACGGAGTATCGCCGCCACGGTTCTGTTCTGTCCCAGCACGGTTAGGGAAGAGCCAACGGTGCGGCTAAGTGAGCGCGCCGCAATCTCGGAGAGTGCGACGCTGTGCCCTTCATTCCAGCTAGCCCAGTTCCACACGCCACTGGCTATGGTCGGCTGTTGAGCAAAGTCGCGGCCGGCGAGGAGCAGCGGGACGCCATCAACCACGATTTCAGTGTCGATGGCCTCGAGCACGCGCTGGACGTAGGGTTGGTTGCGTATCAGATCAACAACGTGAGGCGCAATGACCTGTCCCACGGCCAGGGGCTCGATGAATACATCTGCGGTTAGCGTAGCTCCAAGCCAGCGCTGCAGGCTGATGCGGAAACTCTCGGTCATCACCACAATTCCGGACAGCAGCGAGAAGGCGATCGTTGTTGCGGCAAGAGTGCCGCGTATCTGAGAAAAGCCGCTAAGAAGTTGGGCGCGCGAAACCAACCCAATGAGCGGACGGCACCATACGAACAGTATGGGCAGCGAATTTTTTAGCAGCAGCTCGGCAATGCAAAGCCCCATGAGCAGCAGTGCAATCAGCATAGCGTAGGCGGCGAATGGCGAGGGACGGAGTATCAGCAGTGCTAGCGCAAGGAGGAGCACGGCTGTGCACAGGGCTGCGGCCGGTCTTGGCGTGCTGGGATGACGTTGTCTTAGCGACGGGAGGCTCGCAGGGGTCCGGGCAACACGCCGCCCCTGGAGCAGTGAGCCGACCACCGCCACAAGGGCAGCTATGGCCAGGGAGAGTAGCGTCCCCTGCACTCCGAAGGCCGGAAGTTCTTGGGCAAGGTCGAGCTTAAAGTATGAATCAGTGGATCGCACGATATAGTGTTCAACCACCGTGCTTACGGGACGGGCCACTGTTTCACCGAGTAGTACGCCGAGGGAGGCGATGCCGAGCGCTTCAACGAGCAGCAGCAGCCCCAGATAGAATGGGCGCACCCCAAGTAACCGCAGGACATCTAGGTCGCTCTTTAGCTCCTGTGTTGATATCTCCACCGCTGCATACACCGCTGCGGTGGCTACGAGGACGGCGAGGAGTATGAGCAGCGTCAGATTCTGCTGGTATGCTGCCACCAGCCGACGGTTGGCGATCCTGCGCTCCGCCATCGATATAACCTCGAACCCGTTTCCGCGCAGCTCTTGAGTGAGTGCCGGTAAACGAGAAGCGCTCTCGGGCTGGATGGGAATAATGACAAAGCGATTGGGCTCCGGGATGAGGTTCCACCAGCTGCGGGCATCGTGCAGGTCGATATACACATCGCCGGACTGCGGAACGAGGGCGCCGATGCGGGAAACGCCGCGAAGAGGAACGGTAGCAACCTGCCCCTGCACTTCAATGACCATGGAACGGTCAGGCTGATCGTCGGAGCGGGCTGTCAAAGCGCTGCCAGGTTGGAACTGCCCATCGGCAAGCGGTGCGATATCGGTTATCCAGATAGTAACCGGGAGCTGAGCGGCGATCAGACGGCCCGAAATCTTCACAAAGGGAATGACGAGAAGATCGGCGGGGAGATCTGCCAACAGTTCAACCGGGCTGACTGAATGCTCAGGTATAATGAGTTCGATAGATTGCGAGGCATTCAACACGCTGCCCAGCTTCTCAATGACGATGGTTGTGCGATTGGCCGCGAAATACAGGGCTTTCGCACAGGCCAGTGCCGCGGCGACGGTGAGCGCGGCCAGGGTGATGCGAGCGATGGATCTCGGCCGCCTGAAGAACAGACGCCGGGCAAGCCAGACTATGGTGGCAAAAGATCCCTGCATTACCCGATCTTTCCATCCCGAAGGTGCACTATTCGGTCGCAGCGTTCGAGCATCTCCTCGTTATGCGAAACCATAGCAATGCCGCACGGGTAGCTCCGTCGCAGTGAGTCTAAGAGATCCACAATCTCATGTCCGCGAGCGGTATCAAGGTTGCCCGTAGGTTCGTCCGCCAGGATCACTTGTGGCCGATGAACGGTGGCACGACAGATCGCCACGCGCTGAAGCTCCCCTCCCGAGAGCTGAGTGGGATAGTGTGAAGCACGCTCCAAGAGTCCGACTTGAGATAGCGCAAGGCGTGCACGCTCATTCGCCTCGTGGAGAGACACGCCGTTTAGGAGTAGTGAAAGCGACACGTTCTCTTCGGCCGTGAGCGTAGGGAGTAGGTGAAAGTATTGGAAGATGAAGCCTATCTCCTTGCGTCGCATGTCGCGAAGCACCCCGTCAGAGCCATGGGTCAGATCGCGGCCGGCAAATATCATGCGGCCACTGCTCGGACGGATGACGAGTCCCATAATTGAGAGCAAGGTGCTCTTGCCAGAACCTGAGGGCCCAGCGATCCCCAAAAGCTCTCCCTGTCGAAGCTCTAGGCTTACTCGATCGAGGGCCCGAACGATGCTGCGCCCCGCATCGTACTCCTTGCTCACCTGATCAAGGGAGAGAATCAGTTCGGTGATCGAGTTGTTCATCGGGCTACCTTGGAGCAGTTTGGCGGTTTACCTGCAGGTGGCCGCCAACGTTCGTACAAACACAGTTCTTGCCGTGCTGGCATGATAGGCCGTCAGGTGAACGAGTTGAAGTCCTGGCAGTACTGCATGTCCCGCATTTTCTTGCAATTTGCCAAGATCCGGATAGGCTCAAGGGCCGGGCCCGAGCTGTAAGTGCCGACCTTTAGTGCTTAGGAGGTTGGGGTAGCCGTGCAGGCTGTTTGGTCGCCGGCCCCACGGGTGCTTGGGCCAATGGACCCAAGCCATAGACGGTATCTCAATATTGAAATCGGGTAATAGGGTGCAATGAGCGCAAATCCTGTGCAGAGGCAGCAAGTGGTGTTGGGGAGTGGTGACACGCAACGCTCTCCCCGACCGCTCCACGGACGCTCCTCGCGCGCTGCCGCATCGATCTTAGTGCTGCCTCGACAGCTTTCCCGAGCGCCGCTGCAAGATACCCTTGCCAACATTCACGACCTTGATACCAAGAGCGGGAACGTGGTCATTGACGCTTCCCAACTGCGCACGATTCCGGCCGAACTGTTCGGAGCCATCTGCGCGGCGGCACATTCAGCAAAAAAGAACGGCAATCATGTGCAGCTCTTGGTGCACCCGTCCTCGACAATCGCACTACTTCCGCACAACGGCATTCTGGTGCAGGGAGTGGTTGCCGACACCCATCCGATTGATTTGAGGGTCAAGCGACAGGCGGCTCGCGGCGGCTCGCAGCAAGAGATCTCTCGCCTCGAAGGAAGGCTACAGGAGCTTGGTCGTTCCTGGTGAGCTCGGGAGCTGCGATTACAATCGAGTTATCCAGGCGGTCGAGAGGCGATTCCAGGACCACTCCTTGTGCAACAGGGCACAAGGGATGACACCATACCGTTGGAGCTCTCGTTGGACACAATAGAGTGGCCGAGCTCTTAACCATTCGTAAAGACATACCGTTTCCTTTGCAGCGACTTGGTCGGGTGATTGGACTGAGTCCGCAGCTTGGTGGGCTGCTGTCTAGTGCAGCAAGGGGATGGGGACCGTTTCATCAACTACCCGTCAGCTGAGTAAGCTTCTGTAATTGTTGCTCGATTGGATAGTGCCCCCTGAGACACTGAAGCAGCAACGATGTTTAGGTGGACTAAATAAACTAGGACAGTACTAAGAGACACCCGACATCAACGATGTTCCCCCGCTACTAGGAGAAAATCCTAGGGGTATGTCTGAGATGACAAATGGGGTGCTCTTGGGAGCCCAGTGCTCTTTCTCCCTGAGGTCACTATTGTGATGGAATGGACTTGTTGCCGATCGCGGATGTTTCAATGCTGCATCATTATTGTCGCTTTAGTGATACAGGGTGGCGTTTTGGGAGAACTGCGCGCCGATCCGTTTCAATCGCCGGATGACGCCATAAACCACTGCATAGAGTTAGGAGTAGTTGCTGACTCCTCTCCCGAGAGTTATTCGGCAAACGAACTCGCAAAACTTCTCCTAGCAAATGATGACGAAAAGGACCCTCCACAAATTTGGGCATGCGGAGCAAACGACTACCGACGCTTCTCTCGCTTTTTCCTCATTGGCAATCCTGGCCCTCTCGAAGAATGGAGCGGGGAGTTGTTGTTTCAGTTAGGAACTGCTTTCTGGGAACAGAGGGCCGTAGTGAGGAATGAGGCCGAGCAGTGGGTGGCAGAACTCATATGTGTGGAGCCCTGTGACCAGAAACACACCTGGGTGGGAGAGCCGAAAGTAACGCTCTACCGGTCTGATGCGCAAGGCGAGCCCATCACCCGACATGCAATACTGACTGTTGATGGTCCATGCTATAAGGGAGGACCAATCATTGATCTCTGTACCAATCCAGCCCGGCGTGAGGAATTCCGGGATCGAGCCCTCCAAGCGCTTCGAGATAAGGGAGTTGAGTGCCCGCCGGGCTACTCAGTCGCATCGTATGATGTTGAGTTCTTCGCGCACTCCTCAGGCACGAGGTCCTGTAGAACAGCTGATGGAGCCTCCGGACAACAGTACAGCCTGAATATGGGTGTGGAGCTCACCTGCAATCCAATTGTCGGAGAAGATTGGATGTTGGAAGTGTATGTCGATGCTAGGCGCCGCTGCGATGAGAAGAGTGCACTTTCAGAGGCGCAGGCCGCAGGGGATCTCTAAAGTGGCCACACTGATTGGCACCACTACGGATGTAATACTATAACTCCTTGAGGCGCTTTCACCCCCGCATTACTGCAATGCCATGCGCAAGACGCCGTGCAGTGACGGCTAAGGGTATGACCTTGCGATGCTGTTCGGGCTGCAGCGAATACTCCTCGCCCAACGGGCAACGCGGTTCTCATACCGCATCCAGCACTGCCTGAAGCTCTGATTGAAACTGGAGTACTTCAGCGTCAAGGTTTTCAATGCGCCCCCTGAGGTCGCCAAGCGTTGCGGCGCGGGCCAAAGATTCGATTTCTCCGCACAGCGCGTAGCATCGAGCGGCTCCGATGTTGCCGAATGCTCCTTTGAGGGAGTGGGCGATCTCGGAAACCGTTACGGAGTCGTTTGCCGCGACACCAGCGCGGAGCTTAGGGAGATCCTCGGCATACATATTGATGGCGAGTCTTACCAGCTCTCTCAGGAGATCTACATCCCCCTCGACTCTCTCAAGCGTTGCCTTGCGATCGAATATGGGAGTGTTCATGCTGCTTTCGTCGGTATTACTTCTTGCTCAACTGAGCCACCAATTCGCGCGCAATTACCAGTCGTTGGATCTGGCTCGTACCCTCGTAAATTTGCATCAGCTTGGCGTCGCGCATCAGCTTTTCGACAGGGTAGTCCTTAGTATAGCCATATCCTCCGTAAATCTGCACCGCGTCGGTAGTTACCTGCATGGCCATATCGGCGGCGAAACGCTTGGCCATGCTGGACTCCATTGAAGCGCTCAGTCCTTGGTCCAGCAGTGCCGAAGACCGGAGGGTCAAGAGTCTGGCTGCCTCAATGTGGGTTGCCATATCGGCGAGCATGGCCTGAATTGATTGAAACGACCCGATGGGCTGTCCGAACTGCTTCCGTTCGGTGGCATAGGTGGTGGCATGAGAGAGGGCCGCCTGGGCGATCCCGACCGCAATCGATGCGGTCATCGGGCGGCTGCCATCCAATGTCTTCATAGCGATGGAGAAGCCCTCCCCCAGCTTGCCTATGAGATTCTGCTTGGGCACCCGCACATTGTCGAAGCGAACCTGCACGGTGTTCGAGCAGCGCTGGCCGAGCTTGTTTTCATGGTGCCCCGTACTAAGCCCCTTCGCTCCGGCAGGAACCACCACACAGCAGATGCCCTTGTGTTTCTTGGATCGGTCAATCGTGGCAAAGACGGTATACTGGTCTGCCACCCCGCCATTGGTAATCCATTGCTTTGTTCCGTTGAGCACGAGATCCTCACCCTCTATGGCGAGCGAGGTCGAGAGGCCTCCCGCGTCGGAGCCGGACCCGGGTTCAGTGAGACAAAACGATGCGAGTCCACCACTGGAGGCAATCGGCTCGATAAAGAGCTTTTTCTGCTCCGCAGTGCCGCCGATCAGGATCGGCAGTAGCGCCAGGTCGTTCACCACCATCGAAGTGGCAACACCGGCGCACCCCGCTGCTATCTCTTCAATAACCAGACATGCGTCGTGGTAAGAAAGTCCCGTGCCGCCGAACTCGACCGGTTGCACGAGGTTCATCAGGCCGAGCGAGTGACCTTCCTTGATTAAGTCACGCGGGAATTCGGACCTTTCATCCAACTGTGCAGCGATTGGGGCAATCTGCTCCTGAGCAAATTTGCGCGCCACCAGCTTCAACTGCTGTTGCTCTTCGCTTAACCCGAAGTGTTCGTTAGAGGCTCGCACCCGTGTTTGCCGAGAGGGGGGCTACTGCTTGGCGCGCAGGGAAGCGTCATCGGCCGGTCGAGAAGCAATCTCCCGCTCGATAGTGGTGGCCAGGCGCTTCGGCGCTGAGCCAAGCGCCGTCGACAACCTAGTAGCCGCCTCTTCCACCATCGGCACAAGGGTCTCGATCTTGGCCCTATACTGCGGTGCAATCAGTTCAATCGCGCCCACCACTTCATTGTTAAGGCCACGCACAATTTTCGAAATCGACACCACGTCTGCTTCAACTGCGCCGCGATCTACTATCTGCCCGCTGTTTCGCAGTTCGTTGAGCTGGGAGCGGATAGCCGCATCCTGAGGGGTGTTTTGGGAAAGCAGCTCAGCCAGCACCGGGTCCGGAAGCTGGGCCGTGAGTAGTCGTCCCACCGCGCTCATCTTGGCGACGAAGGCCACACCTACGCGCGGGGCCACACGAACCGGTCTCTTTGGCTCTATGCTGACAGGGAACTGCACCTGTGCATTCTGCAACACGGCGAGACTAACCGTTTCACCACTCTTCTCACTGAGGGCGCGGAGCACGGATTCGCTGCGAGCGACGAGATTGCTTTGACTAAGGTAGGCTTGGCCAAGCTGAAGCGATTTCACACCCAAGCGGTAATCCTCAGTCGCCGAATTCTGCTCGACGTATCCGCGAAGCTCCAAGGTCGCTAAAAGTCTGAACACATTGTTCTTGTGGAGCTTGAGCCGCTTTGATAGTTCGGTGACCCCTACTTCTCCATTTGCGCGCGCCAATTCCTCGAGAACATCGATGGAGTGAGACACCGACTGGATCATGTAGTTAGACTTTTCTCGCTTCACCATAAATACAATGCCTCACGAAAGTTAAGCCGTGCACCGATTTCACCCGGTGCCCGAATACGCACAAAACCACTTTGACTCAACGCATGCATGCCTGGCAGAACATGAATGCAAGCTCTCCAAATCTGTCTAGCGCTAAGACGGCAACCTCCCCGCTTGGCACTTCCATGCTGCAACCATGCCCCCGGCCCAAGGGTGCAGCAAGGACTCCCCCGTTGAGCCATGCTCAACTGAGGCCAGCACTCTCGCCTATCCCATAACATCCTAGAATAGCTTGATATCTTGGCCAACCCTAATAGTGTTCTAGTTTTCTGGGACTACCAGGGGTCATAACAAGTAGCTTTGCAAAACGCAATCTGAAATTTTTCTAAGCACTTAGCAGCGTATCGCTTAATCAGGATGGTGTTGTCAGCGCCTGCTAAAACCGGGCCAAAGTTCCAAGAATTCCAATGAGCGCAGTGGGGCAAGGGATACGCCGAATTAGTTCAGTGTATCCCAAGTCTCCTGAGACTCGACTGATCAACGAATTGATTAACTCTGGAGACGAGCAGCTATTTAAAAAATAGCTCCCAGCACACTGCGCAGCAGTTCGATGGTTCGTGGTTCGGCGGGCACGAGGGGCAGCCGAACCGTTGGGTGAGAAATAACCCCGATCATATGCAGTGCGGCCTTTACAGGTATGGGGTTGGTTTCCGAGAACATGGCCTTCACTACCGGGAGGGCTGCAAGTTGCTCGGCACGAGCTGCGCTAAAATCTCCGGAAAGAGCTGCGCGGGTCATGTTCACAAAGGTCTCTGGGATTACATTTCCCGTCGCGGTGATTACTCCCTTGGCCCCGTTTGCCATCAGCGCCACGACCTGGGCGTCCTCGCCGGATAATACGGGAAGTCGTCCGCCGGTGAGCGCCGTAATTTCAAGGGTATTGTCTACGACCCCCGATGACTCCTTGACCCCGGCTATCACCCCCTCGTCGAACATCGCGGCGAGAGTCGCCGGCAAAATGTTCACCCCGGTGCGGCCTGGGATGTTGTAGGCGACGATGGGCCGCTTATTCACTGCATGTACCGCGTCAAAGTGAGCGATGATGCCTCGTTGCGGCGGTTTATTGTAAGGGGGAGCAACAACGAGCAACCCATCGACCGCGGTGCTGTCAAGCCAGCGTGCCATCTCGACAGCTCGTGCCGTGTCGTTGCTGCCAATCCCGGCGATCACTGGGACGCGCTGGTTCACTTCGCGAACGGAAAAGGAAACCACCTCTTTATACTCGGACTCTTGTAACGTTGCGGCCTCACCGGTTGATCCGCATACGACCACACCATGGGCCCCATTGGTGATTTGATGTTCGATCAGGCGGGAGAGCGAATCAAAATCAACCTTGCTGCCATCAGCGGAAAATGGGGTTGCTAAAGCAGTAAAACTTCCCTGAAGTGCGGAGCTTTCCATGTCAGTCCTCGATTACAAAATCCTCGACTTCCACATTTGGACCCAGCTCGCTATAGGCTATCACCGAGGTCTCGGAACGCGCCCCTTCCACGATCACCCGGACAAGCTGCGGGGCGGCTCCTTCCACGTCTCCCTGATTCACAGGCACGACGCGGTAATAGTAGCGCGTGCCCTCTTCCAAGGTGTCATCACGAAACTCATGTATGATGAACTCTTCCGTCAAGCGTACACGGTGGCCCGGAAGCCCTAACTCTCGCGCTTCCTTTTGCCGGCTTTCCAGCTCGGCAAATGATCGGTCGGGCACCTCGGCCACGACTTCAAACTCCACCTCTTCGTCAAGCACCTGCGAGTCGCGTTCCACGCTCTTGCGGTATATGCGGTAGCTATCGAGACTCCTCAGGGCGCGCGAACGCAGATCGTCGCTGGGTGCGCGCCAGCGCAGCACAAGCGTTTTCCCCTCCAGGGAACTCTGCAGCTCTCCCACCGCTTGCGGACTGAACACCTCTGGGGCTAGGGGCGGGCCATACTTGCCGCATCCGCCGCTGCACAGCATTACTGCACACAGTAACGCGCAGCCGACTCGCGGGCTGAATCCAGAACGGAGTCGCAATAGCCGGTCGCTGCTCATGCCCTCCTCCTATTTTTCAATGAATCCCTTGAGTCGCTTGGCACGGCTCGGATGGCGTAGTTTGCGAAGCGCCTTGGCTTCAATCTGGCGAATACGCTCGCGAGTGACATCGAAATTCTGGCCTACCTCTTCGAGGGTATGGTCGCTCTTTTCGCCGATGCCAAATCGCATGCGCAGGACCTTCTCTTCGCGCGGAGTGAGTGTGGCGAGCACGCGACGCGTCTGCTCCTGTAGATTCATGTTAACGACTGCAATAGCCGGTGACACGACGCGCTTGTCCTCGATAAAGTCGCCTAAGTGCGAGTCTTCCTCTTCACCGATCGGGGTCTCCAACGAAATTGGCTCTTTGGCGATCTTCATGACCTTGCGCACCTTCTCGATGGGGATCTCCATCTTCTCGGCGATCTCTTCGGGAGTGGGCTCGCGCCCAAGCTCCTGCACGAGCTGTCGCGAGGTTCGCACAAGCTTGTTGATTGTTTCTATCATGTGCACTGGAATGCGGATGATGCGGGCCTGATCGGCAATGGCGCGGGTAATGGCCTGACGAATCCACCATGTCGCGTAGGTGGAGAACTTATAGCCGCGTTGATACTCGAATTTATCAACGGCCTTCATCAGTCCGATATTGCCCTCTTGAATCAGGTCCAGGAACTGCAGCCCGCGGTTCGTGTACTTCTTGGCGATTGATACTACCAGCCGTAAGTTCGCTTCAATCAATTCGCGCTTCGCCTCGGCCGCACGGCTCTCACCCTCGCGCAGGCGTTTGACCGACTCCTCGAATTCCCCGAGCCGCATCATGCACTCGTTCTCTAGTATTTGCAGGGTCGTGCGAAGGGCCTGGAGCTGCTGCCCTAAGTCGCGGGCATCCGGGGCGCGCAGACCGAACCTCCTGCAGACCCGCTTAAACTCCAACTGATTCTCTGAAACCAGCTCTGGAATAGCGCCGAGCAGCTCCTCTATCGCCCGCCCGTGCCGTCGAGAGAGCTCAGATAGCTGGAAAAAAGCGCTGCGCGAGATCTCGGATTTGTCCTTAATCAACTGGCTCATCAGCATGTACTGCTTCTGGCTGAGGTTCATGGTTACGATCTTCTGGGCGTTGCGCTCGAGCTGCTTGCGGTATTTTCGCTCCAGCTCCGGGATGGTGCGTTTTTTCTGGGCGTAGGCCGCACTGAGCTCCTCATACAGCTTGCGGATGTCCTTATAAGCTTTGCGGTAGGGCGTTGCTGTTTTGAGAAATTTGCGTTTTTGCTCCTCTTCCTCTTCGTCAATCTGCTTGACGGGCTCCTCGGGAGCTGCTTCTTCTTCGTCGTCAGTGGGCTTGGGCGGTGCTTCCTCCGCCTCGTCCTCTTCTTCTTCCTCCTGTTCGGTCTCTTCATCCTGAAACAGGTCACGCAGGCGCACTTCGCCGTTCTTTACCTTGTCGAAAAGGTCATGCACATAGGCGATGCTGAGAGGCTGGCGCAGAAGCTCCGTCATGGCGGTCTGCTCTCCGGCTTCGATGCGCTTGGCAATCTCTACTTCACCTTCTCGGGTCAGGAGACTGACATTGCCCATCTCCCGCAAATACATGCGAACAGGATCGGTGCTGCGATTGAGTGCATCGGGTTCTACCTCTTCCTCTACCGCAGCTTCTCCTGCCTCGGCTTCGCCCTCTTCTTCGAAATCGTCGGGCGGTGTGGCGGGAGCAGCTTCCTCCTGCCCTCCAAACAGCTGCAGCACGTCTCCCATTTCACCTTCCGCAGGTGCTGTCGGAGCGAGCCCATCATCGATGTCATCAAGGGTCAGGTAGTCACGGCTCTTGCCCATGTCGAGCAGCCTGCTCATGTCGCGCTCTGGATTTGGCGGCTTACGGGTGAGTACCGGCTGTTTTGTCGGCGGAGGCGGTGTCGCGGTTTCCGGGGCGACTGGGGGCAGTACCTTGCCTTTGGCCTGCTTTGATTGCTTTTTCTCTAGCAGTGAGCGCACGCGCGCACGGCCCCCGCTGCTCTCCTTCTTTTCTACGCGCTTTGCCGCTGCTTTGCTGCTCAGCCGCGCTGATATGGATCTCAACTTTTTAGGTCTGAGTACTTTGCGCTTTCGGTCTCTTGACATGCGTCCCTTTGCCACAACCCTGAACTCCCTGACAACTAATCGCTACGCAATGCACTGCCATCACGAAAAGAGCGTGCCCCCATTGCTCCCAAACTGAGAGGCGTGGGAAGGACCGTCACTCTTGCCGTAATGACATCATCATGAAACTCACAATTGCTTTGAGATTATCTTGTGTGATGGTGCCCCCAGGCGTCGAACAGATGAAAAGCTTCCCCATCCCTCGCGCGTGAGGCACCCCGAATATCCCTCTCCTGGTGCTCACCGAATCCCGCATTATTGCTCCAGTGAGAAACATTTGCAAAGGGCTGACACAAAAGTATTTTTACCCCTGTGGACGGGTCTGACGAAGCTGCTGTTCGAGTTGTTGCAGCTCCTGGGCAAGCGCCATTCTTTTCCCGTCGTCCGTGGCATTACTGAGTTCCGTCTGCAGTGCAACTATCCGCTTCTTCGTCCTAAGTCGTTGAATTGACGAGCGACATTCATCGTAACTACGTGCAAAGTTGACTGAATCATCCTCGCGCATCTCATGGGCCTCTTTCCATAGCTCACGCCAGGAGGGGCCGAAGGAGCGCAATAATTCCTTAAGGGCTTCCTTGCGTTCCCCCTCCGCGGCACCTTGCTCAGCCCCCCCCACCTTACGGACCTCTGATACCCCCTGCAAAAAAGCCAGGGTGGCCGGCTGCACTTCGGCGCATATAAGGGGATCCCGAAGGGCGCTCTCGGCGTTCGTCCCCTTAAGGCCCATGGTTGCTCGCAGCAGCTCCTGATCAATGCGTGGCAGATCCTGGATAGCAGGATAGGCCATCGCCTCAGCCGCGGGCTGACGAGCCGGCGCGGCTAATGGCTGTTCCTTGAGCGGTTTCCCCTGTCGGACAAGTGACTCAAGCTCCGTCACCGGAATGCCTAATCGAAGCGCCGCTTTTTCGATATAGGCGTGCTGTTCGACCGGATTGCTGACCTTCAAGAGCACCTCCCGCACCATGGTGGCCAATCTGCCCTTGGCTGCCGCTCCGCTCGGGACACCCTCCTGATCGAGCAGTCGTCGAAGGTAGCAGTCGAAGAGGCTGATCCTGGGCAATTCGGCCAGGCTGCGGGCAAGGCCCTCTGTCTGAGCGGCTGCATATGAGTCGGGGTCGTGGCCGGATGGCAGAAAGATCGCGTCACTGTCAATTCCGGAATTGAGGAACAGTTCGAAAGCTCTCCCTGCCGCGTTCATACCGGCCTGGTCGCCGTCAAAGAGCACCGTGACCCGATGAGCGAGATGGGAGAGCCGCTTGACATGGCGAGGTGTGAGCGCGGTTCCGCATGCCGCCAGCACATTGCGTACCCCGGCCTGATGCATCGCGATAACATCCAGATAGCCTTCGACCATATACACATGTTTCTCTCGACGAATATCGTCGATGGCCTGCGGACCACCAAAAAACACTCTGTTCTTTTGGTAGAGGGGCGTTTCAGGCGAATTAATGTACTTGGGAATCTTGTAGTCCTCTCGATTCTCAAAGAGCGCGGGTATCATTCGACCGCCAAAGGCTGCGATACGCTTGCGATCGACCCAGATCGGGAACATGAGCCGTCCGCGAAAGGTGTCAATAACCTCTCCTTGCTGGGAGCGGCGGGCCAGACCTGCGGTAATAACGAGTTCCTCTGAACAGCCCTTGCCCTTCAGATATTCGAGCAGCCCCCGGCGCTCGAGTGGAGCAAAGCCAACCCCGAACGTCTGCATCGATTCCTTGCTGAGCCTGCGGCTCTGCACGTACTCAGTGACCACCGGTGCCGCCCGTTGCAGTGAACGCAGAAAGTACTCCTGGGCCATGGCATTGACCCGCAGCAAGGTCGGGCGGATATCGCGTCGTGCAGCCGGCGTCTTGGCCCCGCCGATATGCTCTACCGGGATTCCCGCGCGCTGGGCCAGATCTTCCACCGCATCGACAAAACTCAAGCCGCGGGTTTGCATGACGAAGGTGATCACATTGCCTGAGGCACCGCAGCCAAAGCAGTGGTAGAACTTGGCATCTTCGCGCACTGAAAAAGAAGGACTCTTTTCTCCGTGAAAAGGGCACAGCCCCATGTGATTGGTGCCTTGACGCTTGAGCTGCACAAGTTCGCCGACTACCTCAAGCAGGCTGACTCGATCTTTTATTGCTTCGATCGTGCGCTCGGAAATCATGGCTGCTACAAAATCATTGCCCCCTCTCTGAGCGCGCAGAGTGCTTAACGATCATCTTGCGTTGCTCGGAGATCGCTCCTAGAGCCGCTCCACGCTCAATGCCACACCCTGGCCACCCCCCACACACAGGGTGGCAATACCCCGCGCTCCCTTAGTTCGCCGCAGGTGGTGCAGCAGGGTTACTACTAAGCGGGCGCCGCTTGCGCCAATGGGGTGGCCCAACGCAATCGCTCCGCCGCCTACATTCACCCTGCTGGCATCAAGTCCGAGCTCCTTTGAGACGGCGAGCGCCTGGACCGCAAAAGCTTCATTGGCTTCGATCAAGTCGTATTCCTTGAGCGCGTGTCCCGCTCTGTGCAGGAGCTTCTGCACCGCTGGTACGGGGCCGATACCCATGGTGGCGGGGTCGACTCCTGCCACTGCACTTGCCTCCACCCGAGCAAAAGGTTGCAGTCGATACTCTTGCACCGCCTCCTCAGAAGCCAGAAGAGTAAAGGCTGCCCCATCGTTGATCCCGGAGGCATTGCCCGCAGTAACCGAACCATCCTTCTTGAAGGCCGGACGGAGGGCGCTCAGCGCCTCGTAGCTTGTGTCCGCCCGGGGATGCTCATCCTGCTCGAAGCTTCCCACTATCTTGCCCTTTTTTTCGATGGGCACCGGTACTATTTCATCCTTAAACCAGCCGGCCTTAATGGCATGCTGTGCTCGTTGTTGACTCTCGACTGCAAAACGGTCCTGGGCCTCGCGGGAGATGCCATAGCGTGAAGCCAGGTTTTCCGCGGTGATTCCCATGTGACAACCAAGAAAGGCATCGGTCAGCCCATCCTGCAGCATCAGGTCAAGCAGCTCTGTATGACCGAGTTTGCTGCCGAAGCGATGGGATTTGCTCACATGCACCGATTGCGACATGCTTTCGACCCCTCCCGCCAGAACGACTCGATAGGCGCCGGCAGTAATGCCGTGACAGGCGGTAATAATGGCTTGCAACCCCGAACCACATACTCGATTGAGGGTCATCGCGGGAACTGCGTCGGGAAGTCCCGCACCACGGCCGACTTGGCGTGCGATGTTCATACCGTGACCAGCGCCGAGGACATTCCCGACCAGTACCTCATCTACACATTCGGCAGAGATACGAGCATGTTCGATAACCGACTTGGCACACAACGCGCCCAGGGCGCTTGGGGCTAGGTGAGCCAAGGAGCCGCCGAGGCTGCCGATGGCCGTGCGAAGGGCGGAGACAATATAGATAGGCTTCATATAATCGCAGCTCCTATTCGGCCGGGGCAGTTTCATCTGCTCCGTCATCCGCACCTTCTTCAAAGATGCTCTTATCCACAAACACCTCTAGTACTTCATACTCCCGCGGTCCACCGGGGAGTTCAACTCGAAAGGAGTCACCAGGTTCCTTGCCGATCAGGGCGCGACCCAACGGGCTTTCTAGCGAGATCAGGCCACGCTCAACATTTGACTCGTCGGCTCCCACAATACACAGGGTGCGCTTTTCGTCCGTATCAAGGTCGACAATGCGTGCTGATACCCCAAAGGTGACCCGTGTCGGGTCGGGAAGCTTTCGCGGATCGATCAGTTCAGCCAGGCCAAGTTTGGCCTCAAGGTCTCGGATCTTCGCTTCGACCATGCCGGAGCGCTCCTTAGCTGCATCATAATCGCCATTTTCGGAGAGGTCGCCGTGGCCGCGCGCTACCTCGATCGCTTTGGCCAGTTCTGGACGCTGCGACCGCAAGCGCCGCAGCTCCTGCCTCATTAGGTTATACCCACGTGGTGTGATTGGACGTTTCATGGTCCTGGCAGCTCCTTACTAACACGTTACAGCGCAGTGTGTCCGGCCGTGCTCCCTGCAATGCCGCAGAACGGATCAGGCAATGGCCTTGATCACGGGGCAGAGCGGCTAAGCCTGACAGTGTACTCAATATCCCTGCTGGCGGGCAAATGTTGTTATAACCGAGAAAGTCCTCGTCAGCGCTCCTGATGGTAATCTTGCAGGCAGCGGGTGCTCTTGAGGTCGCTCTGATCGGCTTGCACCAGGGACTGAGCAAGCGCCCCTGCTGCCGCCATCGTCGTGTAGGTGGGCACTTTCATCTCATGAGCCACTAATCGGATCGAGCGGGAGTCGAGCAATGGACCGCTCCCCTCCGGAGTATTGATGACCAGGCTTATCTCCCCCTGTGCCAGAAGATCGACGATATGCGGCGAGCCTTCGCGCACCTTTTTGACCAGCTCCACTTCACAGCCACGGCTCCGCAGAAAGGTGGCCGTGCCTCCGGTTGCCACAAGGCTGAACCCCTTTGCCAGCAGCTTCTCGGCGATGGGAAGCAACTCTTCCTTGTCGGAGTCCATTACGGAGAGGAACACCTTGCCGGAGGCCGGTACTGCAATCCCCGCTGCACGTTGACTTTTCACGAAGGCCCCGGCGAAGTTTCGATGGATTCCCATCACTTCACCGGTTGATTTCATCTCCGGCCCGAGGATTGTGTCGACACCTTCAAAGCGTGCGAATGGAAATACTGACGCCTTCACTGCCACATAGGAGGGATGCGCGCGCTTAGTGGGCAGGAGCTCGGTGAGTTTCTTCCCTACCATCGCATTCACCGCGATTTTGGCCCACGCAATACCGGTAGCCTTGCTGGCGAAGGGCACGGTGCGTGAGGCGCGCGGGTTGGCTTCAAGCACATAGATCGTCCCCTCTTTGGTAACGGCGAACTGCACATTCATCAGGCCGACCACGCCGAGTTCGCGCGAGAGGCTTATGGCCTGAGCCTCCAGCTCACGCACAATGTGGTCCGGCAGAGACTGAGGGGGCAGACAGCAGGAGCTGTCGCCCGAATGAATGCCGGCCCTCTCTATGTGCTCCATCACGGCGGCGACCCGCCATTCTTTGCCGTCCCCCACTGCATCGACATCAAGCTCAATCGCGTTGTGGAGGTAGCGATCCAAGAGCACAGGTCGCTGATGAGATACCTCCACACTCTCACGAATATAGGAGCGAATATCATCGTCCGAGTACACGACCCGCATGGCCCGACCGCCCAGGACGAAGGAGGGCCGTACCATCAGCGGGTAGCCGAGTTTTGCCGCGGCGGAGAGCGCCTCCTCGAGGGATCGTGCCGTGGCCGCTTCAGGCTGCCTCAATCCGAGCTTTTTAATCAGGGCGCTGAAGCGCTCTCTATCCTCGGCGATATCGATTGAGTCGACTGGTGTGCCAAGTATCGGCACGCCCCGTGCGGCGAGCTCGTTGGCAAGCTTGAGCGGTGTTTGACCGCCGAACTGAACAATGACACCCTGCGGCTTTTCCCGCTCAATGATGGCCAATACTGACTCTAATGTAAGCGGTTCGAAGTACAAACGGTCGCTCACATCGTAGTCGGTGGAGACCGTTTCGGGATTGCAGTTGACCATTATCGTCTCAAACCCGAGCGAACGGAGCGCCAGCACGGCGTGGACACAACAGTAATCGAACTCGATGCCCTGCCCGATGCGATTAGGGCCCGACCCCAGAATCATGATCTTGGATTTGGAGGTGGGGGGCATGTCATCAGCCAGGTCATAGGTCGAATACAAGTACGGGGTGAATGCCTCGAATTCGGCAGCGCAGGTATCGACCGCCTTAAATGACGGGCGCACACCCAGCTGTGCACGCCGCTCGGCTACCTCTGTTTCATCCGTACCGAGCAGCGACGCGATGCGCCGATCGGAGAATCCCTGCTGCTTGAGAGTCCTCAGCCGTGTTGCGTCCAAGGAATCGAGCGATTGCGCGCTCAACGCCTTCTCCTGCTCAATCAGGACGAGCATCTCTTGCAGGAACCAGGGATCGACTCCTGAGGCCGCGTACAGATCCTGGATGCTGATGCCGGCTCTCAAGGCCTCTCCCAGAATCCATAGACGCTGCGGCGTCGGCTTGGCAGCGGCATCCAAGAGCTCCTGCCGTCCCAGGTCACGCACCAAGGAGATGCGGTCGAATCCATAGCTATCGAGTTCCATTGAGCAGATAGCCTTTTGCAGCGCCTCCGGAAAGGTGCGGCCGAAGGCCATAACCTCACCGACTGATTTCATTTGAGTGCCTAACGTTGGGTCGGCCAGCGGGAACTTTTCGAAATTGAATCGCGGGATCTTTACCACCACATAATCGATCGATGGTTCAAAGCAGGCAGGTGTTTCCTTGGTGATATCATTCGCCACTTCATCGAGCGTGTAGCCGACGGCAAGCTTGGCTGCGATCTTGGCGATAGGAAAGCCGGTGGCCTTGGACGCCAGCGCGGAGCTGCGAGAGACGCGCGGGTTCATCTCGATTATCACCACATCCCCGGTTTTGGGATCGACTGCGAATTGCACGTTTGACCCGCCTGTTTCAACCCCGATCCTTCGGATCACGGCCACGGCCGCATCGCGCAAGCGCTGATACTCTTTGTCGGTAAGCGTTTGGATTGGAGCTACGGTAATGGAGTCTCCCGTGTGCACACCCATCGGATCGAAGTTCTCGATGCCGCACACGATGACCACGTTGTCTTTGAGGTCCCGCATTACTTCGAGCTCAATTTCTTTCCAGCCAAGCAGGCTCTTTTCCACCAGCACCTCGTGGTTGGGGCTTGCCGAGAGGGCATGAGCGATGCGAACGCGGAGCTCTGAGGGCGACCGTACTACCCCCCCGCCGGTGCCGCCGAGGGTGCGTGAGGGCCGCAGAATCAGCGGATAGCCGATACGGGTGGCCGCCGCTTCTGCTTCATCAATAGAACGTACGAGCGCACTCTCGGCGGACTTCAGGCCGATCTCATCCATGGCCCGGCGAAATAGTTCTCGATCCTCCGCCGTCTTGATCGACTCCACATTGGCCCCGATCAGTCGGCAGCCATAGCGCGCGAATACCCCGCGCTCTTCAAGCTCAAGAGCGAGATTGAGCGCCGTCTGGCCTCCCATCGTTGGCAGTACGGCATCCGGCCGTTCGGCCGCGATAATTGATTCCACGTAGTCGGCGCTGAGTGGCTCAATGTAGGTGCGATCGGCGAACTCGGGATCGGTCATGATAGTGGCCGGATTCGAGTTTACGAGAATCACCCTATAACCCTCTTCGCGCAGCGCCCGGCAGGCCTGTGTTCCTGAATAATCGAATTCGCAGGCCTGCCCGATTACGATCGGTCCAGAGCCTATGATGAGAATTGAAGAAATATCAGTACGTTTAGGCATAATTGTTTACTTCCCTACTCCGAACCTACAATGCGCTAGCCACAATATTGCATGAAGCCGAACCCATGGCAGGAAAAAGTGTGAGGAATTATTGGCGAATTCTTGCTTGCGGCGACACCGACAATATTGCTGCATTGCATTATTGTGCAGAGCCGTTGCAAGCAAAGAATGAGCCGGTAATTTCGAGCACTTTTTCCCACATCGTAGACTGGTTCACGCAATTTTCGGACTAACAATTCCCCACATTTTTTCCCCGCCATGGGTCCAGCTTCACTCAAAATCGCCATTAGCCCCGTTGCCGATACCCTACTACCTGCTCAAAAAACTGCTGAAAGAGGTAGCGCGAATCATGGGGGCCCGGTGACGCTTCCGGGTGGTATTGGATGGAGAAGGCTCTGTGTTCAGGGGATTGCAAGCCCTCCACCGTGCCATCGTTGAGATTGAGATGGGTCAGCTGTACTGAGGGGGGCAGTGACTTCGGATCTACCGCGAAGCCATGATTCTGCACCGTTATCTCCACTTGGCCTGTGGTCAGATTCTTTACCGGATGATTGCCGCCGCGATGTCCGAACTTGAGCTTGAAGGTGCGTCCCCCTAAGACCTGCCCAAGAATTTGATGGCCCAGGCAGATGCCGAATACGGGGAACCGTCCGAGCAGTTCTCGCACCGTTTTCACGAGGTATCCCAGAGTAGCCGGATCTCCAGGGCCATTGGAGAGAAACAACCCGTCCGGATGGAGCGCCAGGATATCTGCCGAGGTGCTCGTCGATGGCACCACCGTCACGCGGAACCCAGCCCCGACCAGCAGCCGTAAGATGTAATGCTTGATGCCGCAATCAATGGCCACCACGTGCGGCCGGCCCGCCAGCGCCTCCTGTGTTACCTTCTTATAGCCGCTGCCCAGCCAGGGCGATTCGGTCCAGACATAGGGAACCTTGCAAGAGACGAATTTCACATAGTCCTTGCCCTCCATCGAACCGGCAGCGCGGGCCCGGTCGGCGAGTTCGCTCCTCACCCCTGCCTCACCTAAGGCGATCGCTCCCATCTGCGATCCTTTGTCGCGCAGGTGTTTTACTAAGGCACGGGTGTCGATATCGCTAATCCCCATCGTGCCGGCCTTCTGCAGGTAGCTGTCGAGCGACTCCGTTGAGCGATAATTTGAGGGTACCGCCGCTGCTGAACGAACGACCACTCCCTGCGCGTACACGCGAGCGCTCTCATTATCATCACTGTTACAGCCGACATTGCCGATATGCGGATAGGTAAATGAAAGTATTTGGCCTGCGTAGCTTGGGTCGGTGAGGATCTCCTGGTATCCGTACATAGAGGTATTGAATACCACCTCTCCCACCGCCGCGTTGTTCACTGCGCGCAGGTCGCCGAATGCCCGACCTTCAAACGCCGTGCCGTCGGCGAGCACGAGCTGCGCCTTATGCATTTTCATCATGCTTCTCCATTAACAAATCGTTCTTCACGTACAATCGTCTTTCCCGCCAGGAGTACGCTGGAAGCCTTGCCCTGCAACAAGCGATCTGCAAAGGGCGTGTTGAAGCTCTTGGAACAGCAATGCTCACGTGAAAACTGCCACTGCTTGCCCATATCGAGCACCACGAGGTCGGCGCATTGACCGATCCGCAGGCTCCCCGCTTGAAGTCCAAACACCTTGGCAGGTCCCGAGGTGATCGACTCGATGGCCCGAGAGAGGGAGAGCACCCCAGTGCGCTCTAGTTCCAGCAGAATGGGCAGAGACGTCTGGAGCCCTATGATGCCGAAGGTGGCGCGGGAGAACTCGACGCGTTTACTGTCTAATTCGTGCGGCGCATGATCACTGGCCACTGCATCGATAGTCCCATCGGCCAGCCCCCGTCTGAGCGCTTCAACCTCGAAGGCTTCTCTTAACGGAGGGCTCATCTTGGCGTTCGTATCGTATTCAGTGACTGCATCCTCGGTGAGCATCAAATGATGCGGAGTTACCTCGGCGCTAATCTGAATGCCGTCATTCTTGGCCCGGCGAATCAACTCCACCCCGCGACCCGAGGACACATGGCAGATGTGCACGCGTGCCCCTGTGGTGCGGGCCAGCTCTATGTCCCTGGCAATCATCACCTCCTCGGCTACCTTGGGCATTCCTTTGAGTCCGAGTTTTGTGGAGAGGGCCGATTCATTCATGCAGCCGCCGCAGGAGAGAGACTTATCCTCCTCATGGCAGCTCAGCGTGAGCCCCAACATGGAAGCCCATTCCAGGGCCCTGCGCATCAGGCCGGCATCCTTCACAGGCTCTCCATCGTCTGAGAACGCGACACAACCCGCGCGCGCCAGCTCCGAGAGTGGACTCATCTCCTTGCCTTCGAGCTTCTTGGAGATAGAACCTATCGGCAGCACGTGCGCCCGGCCGTGGGCCCGTGCGTGGTCGATGATGCATCGTGTGATCTCGGCACAATCATTCACCGGGTTGGTGTTGGCCATGCAGCAGATGGTGGTAAAGCCGCCAAGAGCAGCGGCATCGGAGCCCGTGGCCACCGTTTCCTTCCACTCAAACCCCGGCTCTCGCAAGTGCACATGCAGGTCTATAAATCCGGGAGTAACAAGCATGCCGGTAGCATCGATCGTCTCTTCATCGCGTAGCGATGCAAAGGAGCCGGGCCGGTCGATCGCGGCAACCTTGCCATCACGAACCAGGATGTCTCTTTCGCCATCCAGCCCCTGCGATGGATCCACCACTCTGCCATTACGAACGACCGTCATGCAGCATGCCCTCCCGCGATTTGATGTGACTCTTCGACCTCCCCACCCAAGGCAGCATCGAGCAGCACGGCCATGCGGATGGCGACGCCAAAAGTGACCTGTTGTTGCATGAGGGCGCGCGGACTATCGAGCACCTCTGAACTCACTTCGATGCCCCGGTTCGCAGGTCCTGGGTGCAATACCACCGCCTTTGGCGCGCAGGCATCAAGAAGCGTTCGGGTCACTCCAAACTCCCGTGAGTACTCCTCCAGTGACGGTATGAAGAATTCGCTTTGGCGCTCCAGTTGGAGGCGCAAACACATCACGACATCGACATCCCGAATCCCCTCTTGCAGCGAATGGAAGAGGGAAATGTTGCCGCGCAAACCCGGCAGACTCGCAAAGTACTCGGGCAGCAGGGTGCGCGGCCCCACCAGACGCACTTCGTTGCCCAAGAGAGCGTGCGCCCACATATTGCTGCGCGCTACTCGCGAGTGGCGGATGTCGCCTACGATCGCTATGCGCAGCCCTTCCAGTGAGCGATTGTGAGCTGCGAAGTGCTGCTGCAACGTGAGTAGGTCGAGCAGCGCTTGGGTGGGGTGCTCATGCATACCGTCCCCGGCATTCACGACGGCTGTCGTGCGTAAATGGCGGGCCAGAAAGTGAGCAGCGCCGCTCTCTTTATGGCGCACAACGAGGATATCAGGGGCCATCGCCTGTAGAGTCAGGGCCGTATCGAGGAGGGTCTCTCCCTTTACAATGGAGGATCCGCCCTCACTCACGTTTACGGCATCGGCCGAGAGTCGTTTTGCTGCTATCTCGAAGCTCGTGCGTGTACGGGTGCTGGGCTCAAGGAATAAATTGATTACGGTCTTGCCGCGCAAGGTGGGTACCTTCTTGAGGTCGCGCTGCAATACCTCAACGAACTCTCGCCCATTATTAACCAAGCGCAGCAAGTGCTGCTTGGTGAGACCTTCAATCGAGAGTAAGTGCCGTACTGCGTTGCCCATCTTAGTTACCTAGTCGCAAGTAGCAAACTACTGCTCCTCCTCTTCGTTCTTACCGCCGCTGCGCGAGACGACGTAGACTCCATCCTCGAAGCCCTGCTCGGAAAGCCTTACCCGCACAAACTCATTCCGATTGGTGGGCAGGTTCTTGCCGACATAATCCGCGCGAATGGGGAGCTCTCGGTGCCCGCGGTCCACCAAGCACGCCAGCTCGACCCGTGACGGACGTCCAAAATCAATAATGGCGTCCAGTGCCGCGCGCACGGTGCGCCCGGTGAAGAGCACATCGTCGACCAGGACGATGCGCGCACCGGAGACGCTGAATGGAAGGTCGGTGCCCTTAAGCGTTGGCTGTGCCGCAGCATTCAAGAGATCGTCTCGATAAAGGGTGATGTCAATAATACCGAAGGGAACATCGACATGTTCGATTTCCTGAATTTTATCCCGGATTCGCTGGGCGATGAATTCACCGCAGGTGCGTACTCCCACCACCGCAAGCTTTGATATGTCACGATCGCGTTCCACGATTTCGTATGAAACGCGGGAAAGGCTGCGCGCGATGGTGTCGGCATCTAGCACTTTCTTCCAATGTGCCGGAACTGTTTTTACCTGATTCGCCATGCGGATCTCCTAAGTAGTACTGAGAGTCGTGAAAAAACTGGTGCGCGAAGGCACGGCATCATCCCACGCCGAGCCAACACGATGCTGAAAGCGATGTGAGACGGGGAAAAACGGGCTTTGTGCCCACGAGTGAGGGGACAAGCGAAACGACCAGGGGGTCTTGGGGAAATGGAACAGGAGAGGCGCCGCTGAATCGGGGCGTGTCCTAAGGTGGCTAGCGTTCTCTTAGCCGCTATAATCGACCCGGATTCGTACCGGGCTGCAAGTACCGTCATCTGTGCTCCCTTTGCGAACTCACGGGTCCGCAATTAAAGGCGAGTAATACTATTATTCTATCAGCTGTTGCCGTGCTAAGAAAGCAGGGCGGGGCTGCGCATCAGGTGTACTCGGGCGCGCAGAAACTGTCAACTTCTTACTGTAGATTGATTGGCCGCAGCGGCCTCACGTGTAAGGGTAGCGCAGAACACCATGACTATGAACGACAGTGTAGTAGAGTTAGCACAACAACTAGTCGCTATTCCGTCCGTTTCGGACCAGGAACAAGCGGTCGTGGAGTTTGTTGTGCAGCTGGCTGCTGAGCGTGGGTGGGCTACCGAGCGCATTCCGGTGCAGCCAGGGCGCGACAACGTTCTGATCGGTCTTGGCACGCCTGCGGTTCTGCTCAGTACGCATTTGGATGTGGTGCCCGCCGACCCTGCCCTTTTTAGCCCGCGCATTAAGAACGAGGCACTGTATGGCCGCGGTGCTTGTGATGCCAAGGGCATTGCCGCCTGTATGCTGGGTGCCGCGATTGAGCTTGAAAGGCGAGGCCGAAGCGGCTTTGGACTGTTGTTCGTGGTGGGCGAAGAGAAAGACGGCATCGGCGCGAAGGCGGCGACGAAAGCGCTCTCTGGTCGCGGTATAACCTGTATAGTGAACGGAGAGCCAACGGAATGCCGTTTAGTCAAGGCTCATAAGGGCTACTATGGCTGCACCATGCGCGCAGCGGGCCGTGCCTGTCACTCCGGATATCCCGAGCTGGGCGAGAGCGCGATTTTGAAGCTCGCGCACGTTATCGTCGATCTGGAGCAGGCTGCCTTTCCCGCCGATAGGATTTTGGGAGCGACCACCCTAAACTTTGGCATGATCAAGGGCGGAGTAGCGCTCAATGTGCTCCCGCCAAGTGCCGAACTCGTCTTTAGCTGCCGTACGGTATGCGACGGTGCCATAGTTGATGCAGCGATTCGGGATATCGTGGCTCAAAGAGCGAGCTTGGAGCAGGTCGAGTGGATTGATCCGGTTACTCTGCACACCCTGCCAGGATTCGAGACGAGTGTGGTGGCGTACGGCTCGGACATACCCAGCTACCTGCCGCTGGAGTGTGCCTTAATGATGTACGGACCGGGCACGATTCACGTTGCCCACACAGACGATGAGCATGTGCTGCTTTCAGAGCTCGATAGGGCAACCAAAGGGTATGTAGAGATAATCGAGCGGCTTCTAGGAGGAGAGATTCCTGAAAAGTCAGGAGTCGCCGACTCGCCTGGCTCCTAACAGCTGTTTTGCATGACGCTGCATTCGCTCAAAAGGTACTGCCCCGGCAATTTTCCGGCGGACCGTCATATATCTCCTTCTTCCTCGGCGTCGAAGTGGAAGGTGTAGATCTCGTAATCCTTCCCCTGCCATGTGAAATAGAACACTTCGTCGTACGAAAGACTGATCCGCATGTAGCCGTCACTCCTCTCAATGACGAGTTCCTGCGGGTCCGCCGGGATCTCCATCCACTTTATTTGGTATACGAGCTTCTGACGCAGCTCATCATCTGTGTAAATCGAAGCCACTCGGATAGCTTCGAACATATGGTTCTTGAGCTCGTAGTAGTAATAGTAAAAGGGAAGCACATGGTAGCCGGTGTACAGCACGGCGGCCACGATCGCTCCAAAAATAAGCAGGGTAAGCTTCCCCGCCCCGTGCTGTGGTGAGCGACGCTCGAGGCGTGCCTGAGAGCGCAGCCACCCCTGCTCGCATCCAACTATTTGACACTGATTTCTGGCTCCATGCATACCCATACTGCCATCATACGGATGCTGGCCGGGAAAGCGGAAGCGGTTATTTGAGACCGTAGTAGCCCACGGGAAACGAATCCCCTACTTTCGGCTACGAAAACCCCCTAAATGCGCCTTGAGGGTGCCCCAATGGATCCCCTGCCGTTATGCTCCTAAGCGCTGGTGCCGACAGTGGGTATTATGCGGCTGCTTTTGAGTCTGACAGTGATGTGCGTGGCCTTCACGGCCCAGGCGGAGGTGTATCGCTGCGGGGATGGGGTCTTTCGTTCGGCAAACCGAGCTCCTGCTTCCTGCGAGCCTCTGCGCAGTTCAACCACATGCAGTAACGGCAATAAGTATATTACCCCGAGCCGACCGGGCCTGCCCGCCGTGAGCGACCAATGCGAACCAAGCGGACTTGTCGTGAGCCCCTTTACCCATTTTGGAATTCGGCCTGCCCTGCACATAGCAAAGCGCGCATCACCCAGTTCATTTCAGCTCCCCGAGTTGGGGTTGAGCGGAATTCAAAGTCAGATCGAATCCGTTGTCGGAAACTACCAAAACATCTTTGACAGCCTGTTCAGCCAGGGATTCAACACGGGCCGCCGCTGCAACTAACCCTCAGAGCGTTGCGCCACTGTATAACAGCTTGGCGTGCTCACAAATCACGTTAAAAAATCATCCAGACTGCGCTGCAGGGCCGACCTTGGAACGATCTGTTCAAGCCCGCACTCCTGCGCTCGTGTCAACGCCTCCACATTGCGATGGGAGAAAAAACAGAGCACCTTCTCGGGAGCTTCTGCGAGCCGCTGCAAAAGCGGGTTCGATGCTTCCCCGGTACTTTCGAGATCAACGAGCACTCGGGCGCACTGCTGCAGGTCGATCTCCGGGGGCAGCTCGTTGACGTTCTTGGGGGCAATAACTTCCCAGCCCCGGGCGCGCAAGGCGTCTTTCAGCTCCATTCGGAACATCAGATCGGCGCATACGAGCAACACTTTCTGCGGAGTCCTCTCACTCATCTGTCACAAGTCCGTATTCCTGCACTTTGCTGATCAAATTCGACCTAGAGATCCCCAATCGACGCGCCGCTTCACTTTTGTTCCCCCCATGCTCATTGAGAGCTGCCTGGATAATCTCCTTCTCCAGTGCGGCTAGTGCTTCTTTCAGGGGAAGCTGCCCCGCCGTTATCCCCTTACGCGAGCCGACATCGCTGGACAGGAGCAGATCCTCGGCCTCCACATTGCTGCGATCTCCGGAGAGGAGGTAGGCTCTCGATATTTCATTCTGGAGCTCCCGCACGTTGCCGGGCCAGTGATGAGCGCTCAGCCGGGCGAGGGCCGAACTGCTGAGCTGCTTGACACCCCGCCCCTCCTTGCGTGCCCGCTCCGCCAGAAAGTGCTCAGCGAGCATGGGCACATCCTCGCTTCTGTCGCGAAGCGGGGGCAGCTCGATCTGCACCACGTTAATCCGGTAGAACAGATCTTCTCGAAACTTCCCCTCCTTGATCAGTCGTTCAAGGGGCTTATTCGTAGCGGCAACCACCCGTACATCAACTTTCTTGGCTTTGTTGCTGCCCACGGGGACCACCGTCCCATCTTGCAACACACGCAGCAGCTTGGCTTGCAGCCCCATGGGCATATCGCCCAACTCATCGAGAAAGAGCGTCCCGCCATTTGCAGTCTCAAAGAGACCCTCTCGGTCGCGGACCGCTCCGGTGAAGGCTCCGCGTACATGGCCGAACAGTTCGGATTCGAGGAGCTGCTCCTGTAGCGCCGAGCAGTTCTGCGCTACAAAGGGGCGCGCGGCGCGGTTACCCATGAAATGAAGCGCTCGCGCCACCAGCTCTTTGCCGGTGCCCGATTCGCCCGTAATAAGCACGGAGACTGAACTATCCTTGACCTGCTCGATCAGCGAATACACACGCTGCATTGCCCTACTCTGGCCAAGAATCTCGGCGTAGTGGGTACGATCGCCTAACGCGCGGTGCAGCGCCGCATTCTGTTTCTCTAATCGCTGCTGTTCAAGGTACAGCTGTTTTGTTCCAAGCGCCGCCTGAACCCGCGCCAACAGTTCATCTTTCTTGAAGGGTTTAAAGAGGAAATCGCTGGCGCCGCGCTCGAATCCGCGGATCAGATAATCACGCTCGGTCTGCGCCGTGATGAGGATGATCGGGATGTAGCGCAGCACCGGGTCGTTGCGCACGGCATCGACAACACCAAAGCCGTCCATTCCGGGCAAATTAATATCAGATATCAGAATATCGGGGAGGTTCCTGCTCAGTCCTTCCAGGCCCCTCTCTGCGTTATCGAATGATTCGACCGCAAAGCCCGCCCCGCCCAGAATCTGCTCGACCAAGAAACGATTATTCTCGTCATCTTCAATCAGCAGCACTTTCGTGGAGGAGTTCATGAGTATAGGCTCTCGCAACACCACGGAGGGGGGCGAGTTACGCGCCCTTCATCATATCGAGGAACTCTTTATTGCCCTTGGTGCCATCCATCTTGCTGAGGAGCCACTCCATGGCCTCGACCGGATTGAGCGGATTCATTACTTTGCGCAGCAGCCACACTTTCTGCAACACGTCATTCGGGATCAGCAGCTCTTCACGCCGCGTTCCTGATTTATTGACATCCATGGCGGGGAATACGCGGCGCTCGACGAGCTTCCGATCGAGGTGCACTTCCATATTGCCGGTGCCTTTGAACTCTTCGAAGATCACTTCATCCATACGGGAACCGGTATCGACGAGGGCGGTGCCTATAATGGTGAGGCTGCCTCCCTCCTCGATGTTGCGGGCCGCTCCGAAGAAGCGTTTTGGCTTATGCAGCGCGTTGGAGTCCACACCGCCGGAGAGGATCTTTCCGCTGGGGGGCACCACGGTGTTGTAGGCACGCGCCAGGCGTGTGATCGAATCCAAAAGGATCACGACATCACGTTTGTGCTCGACTAAGCGCTTGGCCTTCTCGATAACCATTTCGGCAACCTGTACGTGGCGTTGTGCCGGTTCGTCGAAGGTGGAGCTTACGACCTCGGCCTTTACATTACGCTGCATGTCGGTGACTTCCTCGGGCCGTTCGTCGATCAGCAGCACGATCAAGATCACTTCCTTGTGGTTGTCGGTAATGGCGTTGGCAATGTTCTGCAAGAGTATGGTCTTGCCGGTGCGTGGGGGCGCCACGATCAATCCGCGCTGGCCCTTCCCGATAGGGCTAAACAGGTCCAGGATGCGGGTAGCCATGGTCCCCTTCTTGCTTTCGAGCTTGAGCCGCTCATTCGGGTAAATCGGGGTAAGGTTGTCAAAGTGAATCTTAGTCTTAAGGACCTCCGGATCATCGTAGTTGACCGAATTGACCTTGAGGAGGGCAAAGTAGCGCTCACCTTCCTTCTCACGGGGCGGACGAATTTGGCCTGAAATGGAGTCGCCCGTTTTCAATCCAAACCGCCGGATCTGCGCCGGAGAAACATAGATATCGTCCGATCCTGGCAGGTAGTTGTAGTCGGGAGCCCTTAGAAATCCGAAGCCGTCCGGAAGACACTCTAGAACCCCTTCCGCGTAAATATTCCCGTTCGACTCCGCCTGTGCCGTGAGTATTCCGAAGATAAGCTCCTGGCGGCGCATATTGTTGGCGCCTTCGAGGGTGAATTGGGTCGCCAACTTCATCAAATCTTCATTCTTAAGATGCTTTAGTTCATTTAGGTTCATAGTCGAGGCACTCTCTTTCATAGCAGGTCATTCAAAAAGAAACGTGAAGCCACTGCCGCAGGGGAGCTATTCAAAGCCGCCTTGCATGGTCATTCGCAACCGTGGCAACGCTCACTCAAATTCGCTCCGAATTCACACGTTTTCGTCTGCATCGCTAAGCTTCGTTACCCGTATCAACACTTCAGTAGACCTAAAGCCCTTCTGCTAATGTTGTTGAGGTTGCGTGATGGAAATGGTCTCTAGAACTGGCCAGTGTAACTATTGGCCAGGAGTTCAGGGACTGTATTCGCCGACAGCGGCTTACTCTGCTTAGGACAGTGTAAATAGTAGCCCCGACTGAAAATCGATGTCAAGATGCAAAGTTTGGCCACTTGGAGGCTCAACCAGAGCGCTCGGCGATGGTCTTGGCGCTTACCGGGCGGCCGTACTCGGGCGCACATGCGGAGATCTCTGCTACCGTTTGAGCGGGAGCTCCTGCCAACGAGAGCATGGCTCTGCTCCAAGTCATGGGGGCAACGCAATAACGCTCCCATTCGGCGGATGGAAGGCTCGGGTCAGCATCCATACACACGATAGTCGGGGGATCGGAGCTTGCCTTCTGGCACAGCGCGGCAAGTGCGGGGTGCGGGAGGAGTCGGGCCGAAGCGATGAGCTGCCCCGAAGATGCAAGTGCCGCGAAACATTGCTCTCGCCCCGCGCGGCACAGGGCTACGCACAGGGGGCGATCCGTTGAGGCCGTGATTGCCGCCGCATCAAGCCCCGGGGCAAGCAAGAGTGGGATGGATCGTGAAAAGGCCAGCCCCTTGCAAAAGCTCAAGGCCACCCGTAGTCCCGTAAAAGACCCCGGTCCCTTTCCACATACGATCTTCTCGAGTGACTGCCATTGCACGTCGTGTGCGCGCATCATTTCGGCGCAGGCTAACGACAGGGGCTCCTGTGTGTCGAGGAAGCGCTCTTCAATCACCGCATCCCCTTCCAACAGCCCCAGTAGATGCGTGGGCGTGGAGAAGTCAACGCTTAAACAGAGCGACATGACCCCTGCTACCACAAACGCAACAAATCATTGCCCAGGGCAAACACCATCAGGAGGAGCAGGACGGCCATGCCAAACTGATTGGCGACCTCCTGGACTCTCAGGCTGAGCGGCTTGCGTCTCAGTGCTTCCAGCGTGAAGAACACAAGGTGTCCCCCATCGAGAATGGGGATCGGTAAAAGGTTCAGAATGGCCAGACTCACACTGAGGAAGATCATGAACTCGATCAGGTAGTCAACGCCCCGCTTCGCACTCTTGGCAGCCTGCTGGAAGATGAAGATCGGTCCGGCGATGTGTTTAGGGGAGATAATCCCTTGGATCATTCCATACAGTCCCTTCACGGTCATATAGGAGAGAAACAGCACGTGGTTTGTGCCGCCGATAAAGGCCTCCTGCAATGAGGCCGGCATCCTTTCTGTTGAGGGGACGATGCCGATCTTGAATGATTTTTTTGGATCCTTACCCTCCAGCAGCGCCAGTTCCCCGATCTCCTGAGTTGGGTTCAAGGTGAGTGTATGCTGCTGCTCGAGACCAGACTCTCCCTGTCGTGTAATCTCCAACGTGACGGGCTCTCCCCCGGAGCCTGCGATCTTCGAGGCAAGTTCTTCCCATGTAGTGACAGGGACGCCATTGACGCTTCTGACGAGGTCGCCACGCTGCAGTCCGGCCTTCTCGGCCGGCAGTCCCGGGAATACCTCGCCAATCTTGGCAAGGTTCTGCGGGGAATCGAACCCAAAGAGCGCAATCGAACCGATGGCCAGAAACCAGGCAAAGAGCAGGTTGAAGAGCGGGCCGGCAAACACCACCCAGAACTTGGCCCAGTAGCCCTTCTTAAGGAACCACTTGGATTGATCGGCCATAAGCCGCGCTTGCTCATCATCGAGTGTGCTCACCGCTTCCAGATCACCACTTTCGGCGGGAAGCCCCTGGCCGGCCGCCACTGCGCGCGGATCGTCCCCCACCATGCGCACATAGCCCCCCAGCGGGATAAGTCCCAAAGAGTAAGTGGTTTCGCCGATCTTGCGTTTCCAGAGCTTCTTGCCGAAGCCGATCGAGAAATCGAGCACCCCGATGCCGTTCCATTTGGCAAAGAGGAAATGCCCTAGCTCATGCACAAAGATCAGTATTCCCAGCACCGTGATCGCAAGCACGATCATCAAGGCTTGCTGGATCGATTGAAGGAACATCTCCATTGGATTTACATTCTCCTACCTTGAGCGGTTGACACTGCCAGCAGCGCTGTGCTGGCAGTGATTTTATGGGGGCATCTGTATGCTCGTCAGGCGCGCCCGACCCCTTTAGCAATAACCGTGAGTGTAACGTTAATACCTTCGGCGTGAAATAGGGGCTGCTGAGCTACCTTTGGAACGGCAGTATTTTGAAGCTGATTAACCCCGGCCGAATGCGCCCTGCAGCACATTGGAGCTATCCTCCGAGTTGCTACGCAGCTCTCGCCCCAGCGCCATGAGCTGCGCAAGATCATTGGGGCTTGGTCCATAGGTATAGTCCCCTTGTCGCAAGGACTGGGTACCCGCCAAGTTGAGGAGCTCAGGATAGATAGACAGGATTCTCTCGACCTCGGCCAGGGCGCGGCGTTTCAGCTCCTCGGATCGCTGCGCATCTTCCTCGACCTGCTTCTTTAGCTGTCCTTCGAGTTCCGCCGCAATGCCGATCAAAATACCCGCGATAACGGAGGCACTGGCGGCCTCGGCGGGATGGGTAATTGTGAGCGCCCTAGAAAGTGCGGGGTCGACTCCTTGCCAGGCCGCTGGGCCCGTTTCGAGAAAAACGGCGATGGAGCCCTGGAGGGCATGGGAGATGTCGATAAGGGATTGGCACAGTGCGCCAACTTCGTTGCGTATGATCTCGAGCGAGCGGGCGATGCGATCTCGCAGCGCTCTATCGCCGATCTCATGGTGCAGAATGATCTTGCCGATGCTTGCCGACACATCAGCGCTTTCGAGCACAAGGTACAGTACTGCGGCCTCCTGTGCAGTCAGCGAGTCAGCTCCCCCCTGTAATGCGCGCCGCACGATCTCCTTCTCCTGCGGGGTGATACCGGGATGCTGCTCGATGACCCGCAGGAGGTCGGCCCGTTCATCCGGGTCGAGCCGCTGTAGCAGCTCTGCCATGCGCCCGCCGATATCGGCTTCATAGGAGTAGCCTTTATGTTTGTGATCGAGCCGGGGGTCGGACTGCAAGGTCTTCTCGATAGAATCGCGTAGTGTGACCAGCTCCTGATTCAAGATGCGCCGATGCTCCTCGATAACGCGCAGCGTCTCCGGTGGTGCGCCCATTCGCGCGAGATACTGGACCAACTTTTGAAGATAGCTGTCGACCTGGTCGAGGCCGTGGACCACGTTAGGCTCAAAGAACTGCTGCGGGGTGTAAGGCGACCGTTCAGATTCAAGTCTTTGCGGATCGGGGACTGCTGGTCCGGGGTCTCGGTGGATGGTGGTTGGATCTGGCATAGGGCCCTTAGGGATAGTTATTGGGTGGTACACGAGATGTGTGATGTTAACTGGCGCATCGATATCCCGCAGGTTGACGGTTGAGGGCAAATGGCTCAAACGCACGAGCCTAGGGGCAAAGGTCGGTGCGAGGGCGTAACCCTCGCTATTTCACGCGCTGATCTGGTGGCTTAGAAACGAACTTGATAGTTGGGACGAATGCACGACGCTCTTCAGGCCCGGCCTGGTCTAGGAGTCGCGTCACACGCGAGAGCCGCTTCTCTAGCCGTTCCTTTAGCTCCTCGCCGAACTCTCGGCGACCCTCTGGAAACCCCGCAAACGCGTCAGATACCCGGAGATCGGTAACAGGCCCTAGGTGGTCGTCTATGAGAGTTAATACGCACTAGGTAGAGAAGAGGGGCCTCGGTTTGGAAAGCGGTGCTCTTTCCTATGCAGCTTTCTTCTGCTTTTTCACTGAGTGAACTGTAGCTGGATCCCTACTGCCTCAAGGATTGACGACAAGCTCGAAAGCTTCGGATTCCCCTTCTTATAGAGAGACTTCGGTAAAGATTTTCACGATTGAGTTCCGTCTTTCGAGAAAGGTTGGTCAGGCCACCACGCGCCTCCACGACGTCACGAAGCCCACAGATCTCACTTGCAGCCTTAACTTTCTAATACCATTGAAAATACTTCGATGGGTGGCACTAGCGACAGCCACCACAGGTAGCGAGTGCGTGCAGCTGTCGCAGTACACCCGTGCTGCGTCATGTTGAAGAAGTCCGCAGTTAAGAACAGAGAAGAGGCACTCACCTTGGCGGGTTACGGTGAACAGTCCCGCGAGTATCAACACCGTCATTAGGAGTAGCAACACCTTCGCAAGCGCTGCCTTGGCTGACCGGCTGGTAGGTGCAATGTCGCTGTCGTATCTCCAAGGCTCGCCTAGGGAAGTTTTCGTTGGCCTCATATCCTTCAAAAACTGTCCGTCCAAGTGAGGTTTTTGTCGGGGTGCTGTGCGATCGGGTGAGAGATTGCTGTCAGGTCGCCCGGGGTCCATTGGATATAGCGTTTGGAAGAATCGAACGTGGATAGGGCTAAATAGGTGGATTCCGTACAGTTATGAGACGGGTTTGTTGGATTTTGACATAACAGGGGTTAGCGCGAGGGATGCATGCTGCAATAACACCTTGTCTGTGGTATGTAGCTTCCGTCGATCTTCAAAAACTTGCTAATGGGTAGAGGAGTTTAGATTGGCTCTCCATAAGGCTGTTGCGATAACTCGCCATCCTTGCGGAGAGCTTCTCTCGCAACGAAGGTTTTTGTGACACCTCCGTCGTGACTCCTCTCCATAACAGGTTGGAGTGACGCAGGTGGTGTCTTAAGTGGTTTCTACCGCTCTCGCGGTGGGCTTTAGACATCCGCATTCGCTCTCTGCACCTTCGTGTGAGGTGCTCGGGTAGGAGGAGTTCTGTCATGACGCTTCGCAACAACAACGTTCTCTCGTTCGTCGTTCTCGCGCTGGTCGCCATCATGTCCGGCGGCCTCAACAAGGCCAGCGCGGACATCATCCGCGACTCGACCGGGATCGAGTACTGGGAAGGGTTGGGGGAGCCGATCTTCCATCACTACGGAACCAGCAACAAGGGAAACACCCCCGTCTACTTCGAAGGGAATGGGCAGCGGCTCTCCACCATCGGTCTCGTGTGGGGTCACGCAGGATCCGGCGGTCAGCCCAACCAGGGCGACATTGAGTCGCTCAACTGGCGCTTCATGCTCTTCAATGGTACCTCGGACTTCATCTCCGACCCGCATGGAGAGAGCAGGCCGCAAGGGCTCTACCACCTCTTCGATGAGCCCACCAACTCAAGCTGGCGGGACATCATCGGCACTACCGGCGGCTACAATATGCGCTATGCTGAATTCAATGTGGAGGCCTTGAACCTCACATTGACCCAGGGCACTGCCTTCCTGGCGTCAATTCAGCCAGCGGCAGAATTGGGCGGAGGAATCGGTGGAACTCTTCTGGCCTTCGCTAACGGTGGCATGGGCAGTCAATACGACTGGTACAAGTCCAACTGGATGGGGCCGAATACGCTCAACGCGCTCGGCGCCCCCTACGACTACGGCGCTTGGAAGGTAACGACTGTGCCTGCGCCCGGGCCCGGCATCTGCATGGCGCTCGGTGCCTTCTGTCTTTCGAGAGACAGACGCCGAAGCCGCTGCTGCAAGCTGAAGGCCGTGGCCTCAACAGCCGCGGTCAACCCCTGCTGCGACTAGAGCGACTGCCGCTACGATCGGGAACGGGGCCGTCGGACTCACACTCCGGCGGCCCCGCCCGTTTCTATGTTTTGAGCTGTGCTTAATGTTCACTTGCGAGATGAAGCTCTCAGAACTCTCTTTGTTTTTTGTACTAGCAGTCTTCGGGACTAGGTGGGCATCCTCCTACACCCCACCCCATAGGAGGTCGAATACAGCACATGCATTCAGTTTCACCGATTGCCCAGCTGAAGTGTGTGTCAAAGTCATCACTCCCAGAAAATGCATCCTCCGCCTCTCCCCCCTGCCTACAATACACATCCGCCGCCTGAATCCCCATATAGGTCACCGCCGGCAGCGCCATCACAGCAATAAGGGCTACCATGGTAGCGTATTCCGCGAGCGTTCCACGTTGGTCACGAATGATACGCATAGGAGCTCAGTTTAAAATTATGGCGCAGTAGCGCGCTTCCCCACCAAAAGGGATATCGACTTGTCGGTGCACTATCTAAAGAAGGATCTTGCCATTCTCTGAGCTCCCCGACCTACAAACTAAGAAGATCTCGTATGACACTTCCCCGGTTCCTCTTGGCGCATCGTCAAGCCCCCGCCCAATAAGTCCGATACAAAGGCTGGGGGAAGCACGCGCTACGATTATGGAAATGTGGGGACTAAGGGCCGTTGCTCGGATTCTTGATCCGAAGAATACGCCGCGTATCGTAGCGGCTTGCTGCATCGTCTACTTTGTTCTTGCAATTGGTGTGGCCTCACACGCGCTCTTTTTCGCCCCCGGCCGTCCCGCACCAGCAGTCACCCTCGAAGTGCTCATTACAGTTGAAGATGACGGCACCCTGGCTGTGTCTGATTCGTTATTTACAGCCGAAGGAGATAAGGATTCCTTCATGGTGCGCTCACTCCCCCACCTCAAAGCCGCGCCACTTCGCGAATACCCGCTCGGCAGCCGCACCATAAACGCCGTGACACTTGACGGGACTGATTATGAACCAGTCACTATGACCTACTATTCCCACTACTACGTGTGGCCCAAGTTGAAACCTGAACAGGTCGCCACCAATAATCATCAACTGGAAACACGCTACCAGGTACAAAACGCCATCGTGAGCGATGGGAGTGAGCGGCGCTTTCTCTTAGGTCTTGGTCACTTTGGGAAACACATTAAACTCGATGCTCTAAAGGTAACGCTGCTCCTAAAGGACAGCACCAAGTCCTTCGACCCGGCACTGGTGTTGCTAAAACAAGATAAGAACGCAATTACACAGCACACCAAGAGCGACAAAGCCGAGCTCAATTCGGTGACCCTCGCTGCGAGTAATCTTAGGGAACACGTGGGTTCACTATATATTGTTGGTAACTGGGTCGAATCTAAGGGTCGGTAACTCCAATGTTGCTGCAGCACTGAGCTACTCCAGTGCCAGTGCGCTCAGTACGTTCGATGGATTCAGTGATCGGCCATTGGCTCAGGACCACCTGTTGCACTACCCAGGAAATAGGTTGGGGCGGCATGGGTGGTGGTGGATGCGGTGAATGCTAAAAAGAGAGAGAGTCGGAAAAGCTTCCTAGAGTAATATTGACCTTTCATTTTTGTAGAAGCTAAAAGCAGCTGGCCCGCCGGATGGTAAGTCCGGCGGGACCAGCCGCATCTGTTCGTGCCCTCCCTGTTACGGCCAGGGGATGGCTTTCGTTGAATGCACCTTCTTGGGGCAGCACTTGCGGCGCGCATAGGGATCCCTCACCCGGCAGGCCAGAGCCCCCAGTGCCATGCAGAGTCCAGTTCCCGGCGCCGGAATGGTCGTGACCTTCCAGGCCGCATAGTCATATGGAGCACCCAGGTTGTGCAGGGTATCAGGCCCCATCACGTTCGACTTGAACCAGTCGTGCTGCATTCCCATACCTCCGTTGGCGAAGCCGATGAGGGTGAATCCGACTCCCCCCCCTGACACAACTTGAGGCTGCACAGAGGCGAGGTAGTTCGCGCCCTGGGTGAGTGTGAGGTTAAGGAACTCGACATCGAATTCTGCGTACCTCATATTGTAGCCGCCGGTAGTGCCCAAGATGTCTCTCCAGTTGCTGTTGGAGGGATCCTCGAAGAGGTGGAACAGCCCCTGCGGCCGGTTCTCCCCGTGGGGATCCGAAGCGAAATCGGACGTCCCATTGAACAGCATGAAGCGCCATTCGAGGGTGTCGATGTCACCCTGGTTCGGCTGGCCGCCGCTCCCAACATGCCCCCAGACGAGGCCGATGCGTGAGAGCTTCTGGCCGTTCCCGATCAGGTAGACAGGAGCATTGGCCTTCGAGATAGCCGTGTAGGTATGCCCCAACGGAATGGTCAAGTTCTCCCAATTCTCCAACTGGGTGCTGTCGCGGATGACATCCGCAGCAGCCTTGTTGACGGTGAAGACGCTGACGAGCAGCAGAGCGAAGAGAGAGACGACGACGTTGAGCGACCTGTTCATGACTGACTCCTCCTTCCCGAAGCGCCGAGCAAGGCGCGAGGGGATCGACTGTATCGTGTCTCAAAGCCTGTCGCGAGCGCGAACAGAACCACTTTAGACACCACCGACATCACCCCTCAGTTTTTCTTATCGATCCTTTACTATCCCTGTTATGGCGAGGAGTGGTGACGGAGGTGCCTTGAAAACCTTCGTTACTCAGGAAGCTCTCCGCATGGTTCCACTTCAGCAACCAAAACCATGTGGAGAGCCTCGTAACCCCTCTACCCTGCTCTCGGCTGATCAATGAACGACGACGATTTTCTTAACACAAAGAGCAGTGCATTGCAGCTAGGAACCATCGCCGCAACGCTGTAATGCGCGTATCACTTATAGTGTGCGGAGCTACCGCGCTAAGTCGTTGGCTATCCGCTGTTGCAGTTCAAGGAGATCCCCTAGTTCCTGATAGCTGCCGCCGCCGAAACGGCTTAAAGCATCCTCGACCTGCTTGATGATATCGAGAAAAGAATTCTCCCCGCGAATAAATCGCTCGACTGCAATATCATTGGCAATAGTCAAAACGGCAGGCGCAACCCCGCCTTGACGGAGAGCATGGCGAGCCAGCGCCACAGCCCGGAACCTCTCCGTATCGAGCTGTCGAAATGAAAGCACGCCCATAGACGTCAGACTCTTTAGGGGCGCCGGTCGATAATAGCGCGGGGCGGGACAGCGCAGCGCAAAGGCTATCGGAAGCCGCATATCGGTTGCTCCGGCATGGCAAATGAGGGAGCCATCCGCAAACAAGAGTGCTCCATGCACGAAGCTCTCCGGATGCACGACCACATCGATCATTGATTCAGCAAAGCCAAACAGCCAGTGAGCCTCTATCAGCTCTAGTCCCTTATTGAACATGGTTGCGGAATCAATCGAGATCTTGGGACCCATGCTCCAGCGCGGGTGCCGTACGGCCTGCTCTGGTGAAATGGAAGTCCACGCCGCAAGCGGCAGGTCAAGGAAGGGACCGCCGGAAGCAGTGAGCAGACAGGACTCGACCTGTTCGTCGGCATGACCGAGCAGCAACTGATAGATCGACGAGTGCTCGCTGTCCACAGGGACAATCTGAGCGCCGGAGGAACTTGCCGCGCTGCGAAGGAGCGCTCCGGCGGCTACGATGCTCTCCTTATTGGCGAGCGCCACACGCCGGCCAGAATGGGCGGCTGCAAGGGAACCATGAATTCCATCAAAGCCCACACTGGCACACAGAGCGATATCAAACTCCCCCTGCTCAATGTAGCGATAGAACTCAGGCGCTGAGAGGACGCTGCTCTTGCTGGAGCGTTGGCCAAGTGCAGCACAAAGTTCTCTTCGCGCACCCTCATCAGCCAGGGAGACGATGGCCGGAGAGAACTCCTCAATAAGCGGAAGCAGCTTCTGCCATTGGCGGTGGGCACTCAATGCTACGACTGCGAAATCTTCGCGATGTTCTCGCACAATGGCCAGAGCGCTCGTTCCGATAGACCCCGTTGCCCCCAACACAGCCAGCCGGGCCGGTGCCGGGCAAGCTCTCAACTCTGAAGGTGTGGGTACTAGCATGCGGAGCTCTCGTACAATTGAAATGTGCTCGCCCTAAGAGCTGTAATGCGCCATCCATGCCAGCACGAGCGGGGCGGCGGCAAAGTGCCCATCCATCCGGTCAAGGATCCCTCCATGTCCTGGCAGCAGCGCACCGGTATCCTTCTTCCCGTGCATGCGCTTCAGGTAGCTCTTTGCGAGATCGCCCATCTGCGCGGCAGTAATCACCAGCATCGCCAGGACCAGGGTCTGTAAGAGGCCGAAGTGCGCGGGGAGCAGCGCGCTGGCCGCAACAGCGGCAACGATGCCGCCGCCATATCCGCCGATGCTTCCACTCACGGTCTTGTTCGGCGAAAGCTGCGGCGAAAACTTCGCACCGCCGACGGACCTACCCACGAAATAGGCCGCAATGTCATTCGCCGCTACTACCGTCGCCATCCAGCCTAGTGCCGTCGCACCCTGAGCTGCGCAAAGCAAAGCGAGCATCGAGGAGCCGCCCACGCTCACCATCCAGTACGCGATCGGCAGCTCTGAAAGGACGCGAGTGGCTGCCTCGATCGAACTGCGCGCCCGCCAATGGATATAGTAAAACAGCGCGACCACACCCACGCTTTGCAGGATCAGATAAGCGCTAACCACGCGGGGGAACTGCGAGTACGTACAATCGCTCAACCAGCTCACTACCAGCATGGTCAGGATCGACCAGGCAAGTATTGCAAACTCTGTCCACATGTACTGCGGGGGCTCTGAGCGCAGCCTCACGGCCTCCGCACAGCTGATACATGAAAGTGCGGTAACACAGAGCAACGCAAGCTCGATTCCAATGCAGCTCGTTGCTGCCGCAGCCACCAAGGCTATAAGCACAAGCACCGCGATTGCTCCGGTCGTCAATCGCTTGCGCAGTTCAAGTGTGAGCATGCCCTGCCCTCCTATCCGGCTGTCGACAGCACCTTGGGTGTCTTGATCTGAGACTCGCGGTGAGGCCAAAGCGGCGCTCGCGCGTGCTGTACTCGGCAAGGCACCTAAGAAATTCCTCTTTGCCGAAGTCCGGCCACAGCACCTCGCTTACCACGATCTCGGCATAGGCCAGCTGCCACAGGAGAAAGTTGGAGATACGGCACTCACCGCTCGTTCGAATCAGCAGATCAGGGTCCGGCACATCGGGAGCGAAGAGATGCTGGCGCAGCACCTGCTCATCGATTGCCGCCACGCTCAATCGATCCTCCTTCACCTCCTGTGCAATGGCCTTGGCCGCGCGCACTATCTCGTCGCGACCGCCGTAGGAAAGAGCGAGAATCAGATCAAGAGACCGACCCGATGCGGTCTTCTCGATCGCCTGTTCCAGTCTCTGGCGCACCGGCGAAGAGATTCTGGAGAGGTCCCCGATGGCACGGAGACGGATGTCGTTCTTTATTAGCAGTGCCAGTTCGGACTCCAAATACTGCACGAACAGCTTCATCAGCGAATCAACTTCATCGGCAGGACGCTGCCAGTTCTCGGTAGAGAACGCAAAAAGGCTCAGATACTTTATGCCAAGCCGGCGCGATTCTTCGACCACCACCCGCACGCTCTTGGCGCCGGCGCGGTGCCCCTCAACCCGAGGCAACATCCGGCGGCCGGCCCAGCGACCATTTCCATCCATGATGATAGCCACATGCGCCGGAACTGCCGGAATCGGAGGGGTGCTTTTTGAACCGAAGGAAAATAGAGCCATAGGCAGGGCAGAGCGGCGGCGTGAAGGCGATCACACCTCCATAACCTCTTTCTCCTTGACTCCCAACGCTGTGTCGATATCTGCGATATACCGGTCGGTGATCTTCTGAATCTCGTCTTGACCCCGCTTGGCGTCATCCTCGGACACTTTCTTATCCTTTAGCTGCCCTTTAAGGAGATCCATCGCTTCGCGTCGATGGTTGCGGATGGTCACCTTAGCTTCCTCGCCGTCCTTATGCAGCCGCTTTACTATCTCCTTACGACGCTCCTCAGTCAGAGGCGGGATATTGAGCCGAATGAGGTTGCCTTCTCGAGAAGGGTTGAGCCCAGGTCAGACTGCTTGATGGCCTTCTCTATTCCATCAACGGCCGAGGCATCGTACACCTGAATGGTGAGCATGCGGGGCTCAGGCGCGTTCACCATCCCAATTGAATCAGCGGGGTCTGGCTCCCGTAGTAGTCGACCATGATTCCGTCCAAGAGCGAGGTCGTTGCCCGTCCGGTGCGTATGCGCGTCAGGTCCTTGCGGAAGTGCTCCACTGTTTTTTTGAGCTTCTCTTCGAAATCGCCGTACTTTCCTGCCATAGCGGCTCCTTATCTATACATGGTTTCAAAAAGGGTGTTTTGAAACCGCTTCTCATGTCAAAGGGTCAGCACATGCAGCGCCTCAGCTCCGTGAGCCGCTTGCATCCTCGGCGGGCCCCACATAGGTACCAATTCGTTCACCACTCACGATGCGGCGCAAGTTCCCCGGAACACCAATATCAAACACCACGATCGGCATGTCGTTGTCCATGCACAGGGAGATTGCCGCTGCATCCATTACCCGCAAACCCTTGCTCAGTACATCCATAAAACTGAGATTAGTAAACGGCTTGGCGCTCTTGTCCTTCATCGGATCCTTGTCATACACGGCGTCAACTTTGGTACCTTTGAGCAGCACCTCCGCGCCAATTTCCATGGCACGCAAACTTGCCGCAGTGTCGGTGGTAAAGTAAGGATTTCCGGTGCCGCAGCCGAACACGATAACTCTGCCTTTCTCCAGATGGCGCTCGGCGCGGCGTCGAATGTACGGCTCCGCTATCTCGCGCATCTCGATAGCCGTCATCACTCGCGTCGGGACGCCCTGGCGCTCAAGGGCATCCTGGATGGCCAAGGCGTTCATGACCGTCGCCAACATACCCATGTAGTCCCCGGTAACGCGATCAAGCCCCTGGCTGCCGGCCTGGGCGCCGCGGATAATATTTCCACCGCCGATGACGACGCCGATTTGGGTGCCCAGATCGTGAACCTCCTTCACCTCACGGCAAAGCGCCGAGACCACTTCGGGCGAAATGCCAAACCCCCTATCTCCAGCCAGAATCTCACCACTCAGTTTGAGCAGGATGCGGCGATAAGGGGCTTTGGTTGCCATGAGAGCATCTCTTTAGGAAGGGTTAGTGACCAGCAGAAATCGTTGCAGCGACCTCCGCGGCAAAATCCTGGAAGCGCGCTCGATTCCCTCACCAACCTCAAGACGGATGAATCTGCGCAAACGAACCTTCTCGCCCGTCTTGATGCTGTATTGCTCGACGAGTGACTTGATGGTGACCTTGCCGCTGTCGTCCCTGACGTACGGCTGCGCCTCCAGGACATGCTCCTGGAACCATTTGTCCATGCGGCCCGGGATAATCTTGTCGGCCTTAGCCTTCTGAGCTTCGTCGAGCTGGGCGATGATGATCTCCTTTTCCTTTTCGAGCACCGCAGGCGGCACCTCCTCTACGCTGGTGTAGCGCGGCCGCATAGCCGCCACGTGCATTGCGATATCTCGCGCTAATTGCCGGAACTCATCGTTACGCGCTACGAAATCAGTTTCGCAATTAAGCTCCACCACCGAGACCACGCGATCTCCCGAATGCACGTATACTCCCAGGGTTCCTTCTGCCGCTATCTTATCCGCGCGCTTGCCGAGGTCTTTGAGGCCACGCTTGCGCAGAATCTCAATCGCTTGCTCGAACGAACCATTCGACTCTGCCAGGGCAGCCTTGCAGTCCATCATGCCAGCCCCCGTCTTCTCACGGAGCTGGCGCACCATCTCTGCTGAAATCTGTGTCATCGTTACATCTCTCTCTCAATATCCAATTCTGATCAGCATGTGTGTCGGATTAACAACCCCGTTAGGCGGTCGCCAGCTCTTCAGTCGCTGCCGGCGTCTCCTCAACGCTCTCCTCTGATTTGGCTCCATCGCCTGGCTGGGCGCGCGAGACTTCACGCTCCTCCTTCGGCACACGCGCCTCGTACTCCTTTCTCCCCTTAAGTACCGCTTCAGCCATGGCACCAACCAGCAGACGCAGCGCTCGAGCCGCGTCGTCATTCGCCGGAATAGGGATATCGATTCCTGCGGGGTCGGTATTCGTATCAACAAGCGCGATCACAGGGATGTGCAAACGCCGCGCTTCTGAAACGGCGATGGCTTCTTTGATGATGTCTACAACGAACACCACATCGGGGAGCCGCCGCATATTGCGAATACCGCCCAAGCTGGATTGGAGCTTGGAAATCTCTCGCTGAATGCTGAGCTTCTCTTTCTTATGGAGCTTGATTCCGGTGCTCGCATCCTCTGACTTGGCCAGCAGATCTTCCAGACGCCGCATGCGTTCGATCGAGTTCTTTACCGTTTCAAAATTGGTCAGGGTGCCGCCGAGCCAGCGTTGGGTAACGTGGAATGCGCTGCAACGCTCGGCGTGATGGCCCACGATCTCGCGCGCCTGCATCTTCGTGCCGACAAACATGATATTGCCGCCACGCGCGACAATGCCAGTCACGAATTCCGTGGCTCTCTTCCATAGGGTCATCGTGGCATCGAGGTTTATGATATGGATGCCGTTGCGCACGCCGTAGATGTAGGGGAGCATCTTTGGATTCCAGCGCTGCGTCTGGTGCCCAAAGTGCGCGCCCGCCTCCATCAGCGAGCTGATGGTGACTTCATACGAGGCATTTTCAATGAGGTGGGTCTGCTGGTGCTTGCCATTGGCGGCAGCACCGTTGGAGGTAATCATATATGGTCCCGTCTTAGTTAGTCTTCCCCGGGGAGTTCCGTACGGCCTAAACCGAACCACTAAGACTTCCACGGGTGCTTGATATTCAGGTAGCGGAAAACACCGCTCTCCGGCCTGCGTACAGGCGGCTGGACCTTAGCATAGCGGGCAGATTATTTCAAACAGCCGCGCTTGCTGGCTGCGGGCTCAGAGGAGCATGAGCCGAGGACCCGTTAAGCCCCGCCGTACCGAAGTAAATCTCTTGGAGTCGCGGGTCGTTCTTAATCTGATGTACATCGCCATCGAGGGCTACCCGGCCTTCATCGATAACGAGGATGCGGTGGCAAAACTGGGCAATGAAATCGAGGTCGTGCTCGATCACCATCACCGTCTTCCCTGCCGCCACGAGGCTGCGAATAAGCGCGGCCACCTCGAGACGCATCTTTGGAGATACCCCCGCGGTCGGTTCGTCCAAAAGGAACAGCTCAGCGCCGTAAGCCTTGGCCCGAATAATCTCAAGCAGCCTAAGTTGACCGCCCGAAAGCGAGGCTGCTTTCTGGTGGGCCTTCGCACTAAGTCCAATTGTCTTGAGCGCATCCAAGGCCTCCTGCTCCAATGCCCTGGTAATCTTGCGGCCGCCCGGAAGGAGATCATGAAAAGGCTTCTTCCTGGCCTCTAACGCTATGAGCACATTCTCCACCAGGGTCATATCGCGAAAAATCCCCGGCGCCTGAAAGACCCGGCCTACTCCGCGGGCCGCCCGTTCAAAGGCGCTCAAATGACTGATCTCCTCGCCTTTGAACCGAATCGCTCCCCCGCTCGGCTTTAAAAAGCCGCTTACACAATTGAAAAGTGTGGTTTTGCCCGACCCGTTGGGACCAATGATGCCAACCGTCTCCCCTCTCGTTACTGAAAAGGAGATTCCGGCCAGGATGCGGCTGCTCCCGATATCACAGGTTACGTTATCGACTTCAAGCATTGCTGGACCCACCATAGTAGCCAAGCGCCATAGTATACTGGAAAGCGCTGCCCTAACCAACCGGCCCTATTGCAGTGAAAATGGGGCCGCTAGGCCCCCAATTTCTTGCTCAGTTCGGCGGACCAGCTAATCGCTTCGGTGGCAGATGTTTCAAATGCCGGGAGTGCCCAGTTGTCCTGCTCGACAAAGTACACCCTGTCCTGAAAGGGCTTCCTGAGGATGTCCACCACACCGTCCTTGATTAAGCCAGGGGCGGCCACCGGCAACGGGTGCCCCCATCGCGCAATGCGCAGATCGACCACATCTTCCTTCTTGAGCTTCAGTAAGGGCAGGATCTCCCGTTCTATCTGCTCCTGAAACTGGCTCCGTATTCCCGGATAGGCGTCGGGGAGATAGAGCTCGGCTCGGGAGGCTGGGTAAGGCATGCCGCGATAGAGCGTCAGCACTGTCCCCTTATCGGACTTTTGCGCATAGTTCGCTAAAATTACATCGGTTACTTTCTGCTTTTTCGTAGCTGCGACTACATCCGAAGTGTCAATGTTGCCCTCCCCCATCAGATACAGGTCGTAGAACGGATCGGGGGATTTACAGTTAAGAAGTACGTTCGCCACCAGGTAACCGTGATAACGGAGCTTGGCGATCGCTTGGAGCCGTTCAGGTTCGAAGTTGTCGACCAGCTTGGCGGCGACAAACTTCGGGCAGGCCATCACTACATAGTCGGCCTTAATAGCCACGGACTTGCCCGACTCATCCTGGTAGCTCACTGTGGCACCATCCGCACTCACCTTTACATCGTAGACCAGGGCGTTGGTGCGCAAACACTCCCTCGGCAGCTCACTGGCCAGTCGGCCCACCACACGTTCAATGATACCGGCATTGCCGCCGGGGAATACGACGAGATTGCTGAATTCGGCGGCATAGAAGTTGAGGCCGCAGGCAGCGCTTATCTCCGCAGCCGAGGCGCCAAAGGAAGACCAACAATAGTGCTCAATCGCTGTTTCAATGTGCGGGTGCAGTTTCCCCCCAACGAGCGATTCCAAATGAGCACGAAAGTTGGTGCCATCGAGCTCATGAACAAACTGACGCACCTCTTCATCATCTTCAGGCAATGGGATATCCGGGTAGGAGATCTCCTCTGCCTCATTCACCTTTTCGAAGTAGCTGCGCAGGGTGTCGAACTGCTGTTTAGCAGCCTGGTCATCACCGACGGATTCTCCGCTCCAAAAGGCATTGAAAACCTTCCCGCCGATGGCAACTGGATCTTCTTCCTCTTTAATCTTGCCCTTTTCGAGCACTCCGAGCTCTTTAAGGAGCACACTGATGTCGCTCTCCTCCTCCGGCTCACAGATATAGGCTGCGCCCAACGCATAATCGATGCCGCGCCATGATTGTCCTTTGCAGTTGCCGCCAAAACGAGCAGCCTGCTCGAGCACAATCGGTTTATGTTTCCGCAGCTGGAAGGCAGTAAGAAGACCAGCCATCCCGCCCCCGATGATCACCACCTTGGCCTTCTCTGCGGGCGCAGGCAGTGCCGCCTGTTTGGCTAAAAATGCCTTTTTATCCCAGAGAATGGCGTGGGCGCGCACTGGATCATCGGCGAAGAAGACCGCGGGCGCCTTCTCCGCGAGGCTGCGGTCGATCGGTGAAACGCTTGCAAGCCAGCGGTCGATTGGCGATTCCGCTGCGTAGGCCCGGCTAATGTAGGGAGCAAAGTAGAGGCTAACCCCTCCTGCGCTGAGCAGCTTTAGTACCTGCCTGCGATGAAGCTTTTCCATAGTTGCTTATTCCTTCTCAATGACGACACGGGTTTCTGACAACATGTGTTCTATGTGACGCATGCGCAACCCAAGAAATGGTACGTGCGGAATGGTCGCAAGAATCTGCTGGTCCTTTCGAATGACGAGAGAACCCCCTCCAAAACTCAATATAGATTCGAAGATGTCCGGAATGTCCTTGAATACAGTGCAGCCCATGCGCGGGATGCTCATGTCCCGGCCTAACGGCTGCGTATAGTGGACAAACTCATTCTGCTCAAAACGCCAATAATCCAGGAGCGGCGTGAGCATGCCCCATATGAACAGCAGCAACATCATGACACCCATAATGAGCAGCGCGTGGGTTGAAATGTGCGGCGAGAAGCTCACCAGCCAAGAGGCGAATGAACTGATAAAGGTGATGCCATAAAGCTGTAGAATCCATACACCCAGTAACGCTGCCAGGAGCACTAGCACCAGGATCAGGAATTGCTTCTGGTCAAAGTCCTGCACGAAGACGATCAGGTTGAAGGTCACAATTAAAACGGTGAACCATCCGACGAGATGCGGGCTCATCCCCAATGCCTGGAGGCAGGAGGCCAGCAGCAGCCAGACGATAGAGGGCCACAGATACAGTATGGGCGGGAAAGAAGCCACAAAGATGGTGGCACGGTGACCAGAGAGCTTTTGGGGGAAGTAGATTTCAAACACGGAGGGTTCACGTGGGGCGGTGGAATCACTTGGGGAGGGGGTTGTGGGGGTGGTCATATGTTCTCCGCGATAGCCGAGAGTATCAAAGGCTACCTACACTATGGCAAGCCAAAATGTGAGGCTTGAAGATGGTCGAAGAAACTCGTTGTCAAGGTGTTCGAGGCTGCTGTATACCGAGGCAGAGTTCGCTCAATGTAAGGATTACCAATATGAAAAAGCTAGCTGCCCTCTTTTCTACAGCGCTCGTAGCAGGCGCCACCACATGCTATTTCCCCGGCTCCGTGCTGGCAGAGGAGATCGCCACCATCTCCGAGAATGGCTTCGTGCAAGGGACGATGGAGATTGATTTCGGGACCCGTCGCAGCCTTGATACGACCGGCAAACTAATAGAGGGCTCCCCTGCAGAGGGCAGCAAGGATGTGTACAAGGTCAATCTGAATGTGGCCAAAACCACCGAGTACGCCGGCACGATCACACGGGAACCGCGGTTGGTCAGCCGGGTGCTTGGACGCACCGTGCAGGATGCGCGCCTGGTATATGACATCGGCCTGGCGGTACGTAACCCCAAAGATCTCACCCAGAAGAAGCAGGTTGGGAAGTGGGTAGGGCCCATTACGATCGACAATTCAGGGGTGTACGACTTCGGCGGGGGCAGCCAGGGCAGCCAACTGCGCATGGCGATAGACTCCGTCGGCAAGGCGGCCGCGTTCACGGGGCTGTTTAGCGGGAAGATTTACGGAAAGAGTCCGGAGAAAAAAGGTCTATTGAGCGACAAGATCACGGAGTACACCCGCATGGTGAAGGGCAAGAAGGCCGTGATTAAAGCCACCAATGTCGACCCGCTGCGCTTTGTAGCGCTGACGCTCGGCGAAGGGCCTGCTCAAATCTACCCGCGCACAGTGGTGAACGGAAACTTGGACTACGACTACGAGACCGGCAACTGGTACACAAATGGCATTCGCTTCAAATACACCGTGAACGGAGCGGATGTGGAGGATCTCGTTACGGGCTCAATTAAATGGGTAGAAGATTCGAACCGAGAATCAAATGGAAAGGGTCAGTACGAGTTCAATCTGCGTTTCAACGAAGAGAAGAACAAGACCCCGAGCGATGAGGCAGCCGCCTTCGATAGCGGGGCTGATCTGCAGGGAGAAGAGGCATTCTTCTCCTTTGATGACTCGATTCCCAGCATGACCGGAACGATCTCCTACGAGGATGAATTTGGCGCCCCCAGCGGTGACGACGAGGAGCCCTCGGTTATTGGCAGCAAGATCACCTATAACCTCCACGCCAATAAGCTCACCAAGCAGCAAGCGGTGAACCTATTCAAGCTTTGGATGGTGATCGTAGGGCCGACCAACGACGAATAGTGTGACCGAGCGCTGACGCTCGATTCATCGAACGTATCTACAAACCCTGGGGACTGTTGGCAGCGGTCTCCAGGGTTTCTTGTTTCCAATGCATGAAATGAAAGGCGCGTAGCCCAAGAACTGCGTGAACCAGTCCCTGATCTGGGACAAAGCATTCTGAATTACTGACTGATCTTCGATTACGAAGCGACCAAGGCTATCGGCACGGTACGCTGCATCTTTCCCTAAAATCAGCCCCTATTCTTCAGCAGGGTGACCACTTCCTGTAATAGTGCAACCTGCTTTCTGCTGTCTTCCTCTAATCGCTCCATGTGCAGCCTTGTGCGCTCAATATAATCCTTGCGCACCCCTGTACCGTAACGTCGCATAAACACAATCCAGATTCCGATGAGAGCCAGCATCGGCACAAAGTTCACTATGAGCGTTAAGAGCCAATGCGGCTCCCCCTGAGCCTCATTTGCCAGCGCCGTGATAGGAAGTATGACAGATGACAGTACGGCCGTGCTAAATATCTGTAACGGTAATTTCAGCATGTTCAATCCTTGCGCTGCTGCGACAGCTTTCCCCCACCACCTACACTCGCGTACGCAATGTCTAGGTCAGAGCCCCTGGGCAGGTTGCATCCCGTCCCCGCTGATCGTTGAACTCCCCTTATCACATTCTACCCAGGCGCTCCACACACATTGTTTGCGTAGGGTTCGAGCAGGCGTAGCTTGGAGCGTTCTTCAGAGAGGCAGGAGCCCAGTTCAAAAACGACTGAGTGCAATCAAATCGGAGAAGGCGGCCTCAACAGCTCCAGAGCCGTAAGGATTAGTTTCCTCACATCCCCTGGCAGCGCAGTGCCGTCGGCCTGAAGAATCGCTGAAAGCTCAGTATGTATCTGCCAAGCGCAATCCAACCGTCTTTGCGCCAGTGCAATTTCTATGTATTCGAGACATCCCCAATCCCCGAGCCTAATGCCGGCCGTGACAGCGGCGGATAGTACTTTCGGGCTCAGGGAGAGCCGGTCGCCAACCCTATCTGCACCTTTCTCGATGAGGTCGAATATATCTCCGGGTTGGGAGGCGCCAATATCTGGTGACTGGAGGTATACCGCAGCACACCTGCGTGCGACACGGATCAGGTGTTCACGATCCCCCTCAGCAATGCTCTCATCTGGGTGGGCGCGAATATAAACTGGTATGGCCTCAAGGACTGCTGCCTGGAATAAGGGAGGAGACTCCTGATCATACATCTCGAGGATGCAGCGACTATTCGCCGTAGGATGGGCCAAGTAGGAATGCAGGCTTCGCGCAAAGAGCTCTACCAGTTCTGAAGTCCCTTGAGGGCTAAGCTGAGGAGCGTCTTTCACGAGGCGCCGTACAAACTGGGCGTTAGTGAGCAAAGCGCTGCACGCAACCTTCTCCAATGGAGCGTTGCCCTCCCTGGGGTTCGCTTGGAGAATGCCCAGGCAATGACCCAGCAGCTGGGTGCAAGGGACACGGAGAGCGATCGGTAAATCGGAGGAAGCAATAAGTGAGCAGAGCTGGGAGGTCAGTCCCGGATAGTGCGAGGAGAGTCCATCCTCTGTGTCAACTGCCTTAAGATGCTCGGCGATTCGGAAGGCTGCCTGTGCACGCGAATCAAGATCTAAAGTGCGGTCCAGCAGCATCGCCTGCCACGCTGTATGGTCAGCCGGTTCTTCGCTGCGAATCCGGCTTGACGGATCATGGGGTGAACGAAGTGGTGCACACGAGGCTAGCATATGTTCAAACTCCCGGGATCAATTGACTTAGTGCGGTTCGCACGGATAGATCGCTCCCCGTTCATGAACATATATCTTCAAGGGCAAGTCAAGGGAGTCACCTTCGGCAGGAGTGATCAAGCGTTCGTGGGACTCACTGCGCCATTGACTGCACAGCGCTGTTATACCGTCCGCTGAACGGGGAAAAGGCGATAGCGATTCACATACACTACTGCGAACAAGATGAGGGCGTAGATCATCTGGCGCATTGGCCCAAGAATAGACGAGGGAATCTCCATGAATCGCAGCGGTTCGGGAAGGAGCACAAGCAGGAACGTAGACCCAACCACGCCGAAGAATGAACCGGGACGTCCCACGACGACGATAGTAAGGACGAACACCATCTCGTGCAGCGCGAAGGAAGAAGGATCGATATAGTTCATATAGTACGCAAAAAGTGAGCCAGCGAGACCGGCGAAGCTCGATGCAATCACGAAGCTCAAGTTCCTGAGCATCCGAGTCGGAATCCCCAACGCCAAGCTCACCAGCTCCGACTCGCCCTGCGCTCTCAGCTGCCTCCCGTAGCTGGCACGAAAAAGACGATGCAAGATAATGAGGGTTGCCAGTGCCATCAGCGCCGCAAGCATCAGAAAATTTCGATTGGCATAGAAGTCGATGTCAAGAATCTCCGGGCGTGGAATGCCGGGAATGCCAAGCACGCCCCGCGTGAGGCTCTTCCAATTGATTAGCAGGGCTGAGATCACAGCGCTAAAGGCTAGGGTGCCGATGGCAAAGTAATCCTGGGTCAATCTGAGCGCGATAGCACCAAGAAGAACCGCTAATAGGGCGCTCACGCACATCGAGGCGATTGTGCACACGAAGAATCCACGCCCGTAGTCTGTGCTCAGGAGTGCAGTGGCATAGGCGCCCAAAGCGTAAGCCGCTACATGGGCCAGGTTGAAAATACGCGCAACGCCGAAGCTTAGGTTGAATGACTGGGCCAGAATTAAATAGATACAGATCAAAATCCCCAAATGGATGAAGTATTCCTGGCCGCGAACAAAGAACTCAATCAGCGCGCTCATGCCACCCTCAACTTGCTGCCGAACATGCCCTGCGGTCGAAACAGAAGCACTCCCAGAATAATCACGAAGGCGAATGCATCTTTATATCCTGCGGGTAAACTGTAGCCGAAGAAATCGATACCAATGCTCAAATTCTCGACCAATCCCAATATGAAGCTGCCTGCAACCGTTCCCCATACATTGCCAAGTCCGCCCAGGATCATGGCGGCGAAGGCCTTGATCGTATAGCTGCTCCCCATCGTCGGCTGTACGTTGGTCTCCATACCCACTAGGACACCGGAGTATGCGGTCAACAGGGTGGCGCACAGGAACACCATCGTAACGGTGCGGCCGCTGCTGATCGATATGCTCTCGGCGGCATGCTCATGTTGAGCGAGGGCACGAATTTTTCTCCCCGCCGCGGTGCTGTGAATAAAGAAGGCTAGTAATGAGAGGAGTCCAATCGCGCTTCCGATAATCACGATCTGAATCGGCGTAATAAATATTCCGGCAATCTCTATGCTGTCGATCGATGCCGAGGGGGAAATTGACTTCACATTGACCCCAAAGATCATGGCAACGGCGGACTCCAATATCGTGCCCAACGTCAAGGTAGTGACAAAAGGGAGCAATGGATGGAGCGTTCGAAACGGGAAGATGAATATGCGCAGTGACAGCCATCCGACCAGTAATGAGGCCCCCACGGAGAAGGCGACGCTTCCCAGCCAGCCCCATCCCATCATGTGGAAGGCGAAGTACACGGCATAGGCGCCTATCATCATGAAGTGGCCATGAGCAAAATTGAGAATTTTAAGCAATCCGTAGGTGAGAGAGAGACCTGAGCTGGCTAAGGCGTAAATGCTTCCCGAGATCAGCGCATTTACAAGCAGTTGGGGAAGAATATCCATGAATTGACCCTTATTGCGGGGGCCCCACCTATCAGTAGCGTCAAAAAGGTATTTTTGAATCCACTTCTAGCAACCAACGATTATCTGGTTAGTGGTGCTCAACGGAGGGTACAGGATTTTCAGTTTCTGTCGACCCCTAGCCCTAGAATTGCCTTAGGCACGGTTTGACTGGATTTTTTATGAAGCAGCACCGGCGTCTTCTCCGATCTGTTAGGAGAGGTAGAGTCGGATGCTGCCCCCGAAGAAAAGACAACGTAATAATTACAACGAGTTAGCGCAGGCTCCCTCAGCCCAGGCTGTCTCTGCGCCTTCCCCTGCCGCGCCCTCCAGAGGCAATCCTTACGCAGTACTGGGGCGTCCGGAGGAGCTCTCGGAGCGACTCGGGGAGGTCGGCTACCAGTGTCTTCCCTTTATCGCTACTCAGATAGCCCTGCTCTTTCATACGCCGTCCCCTGCGCGAGCTCGCGCATTGCTCCTGGAAGGTCCCTCGGGCTGCGGGAAAAGCTTTCTTGCCAAGGCACTGGCCAAGATTAGCGGTGCAGAATTGATGTGTCTGAGCTGCTATCGGGGAATGCCGATGCAGAACTTGATTGAGTATCCATCGACTCTGGCCATGGCCAACGCGATGACGGGGAAATCGGGTGCCGGCGCTGAGGAGCTTCTCAACTTAGGGATTCTTTCCCGCGCCTACTTAAAGTCGCAGACGCAGCCCGTAATCATGCTCATCGACGAGCTCGACAAACCAGAAGGCTCCATCGACACGTTCTTTCTCGGTCCGATCCAGGATGGAAAGATCTGGCTAGAATCACGACCACCCATAGAGGCCAACACCGAGAACCTGCTGCTCATATTTACCAAAAACTTCAACCGTGTTCTGGACGAGGCGCTGCTTCGACGTGTCCATCCGATAAAGATGACCTACCTCGATTCAACTTTGGAGCGTAAAGTCCTCTCTCCCTTCTGTCACCCTGTGCTCGTTGCGAATCTCGTTATGGTGGCCGACCGCATGCGCAATAGTTCGGGGTCGTATCAGTTTGAACGTCCTCCTGCCCCCGAAGAGCTGCTTACCGCAGGCAACTATGTCTCCCATTTGCTGGAGTGGGGCATGAAAGATTTTGCATTCGTCGGCAAGAATATTTGGGCCATCTTGGCCAAGTCTGAGCATGATCGAGCGGTGCTGGAGCACATGTTGCGCTTTCATCCTGATTTCATGGATCCACTATTCCCCGATGGGAGAAATGCCCCTCTGGAGGAGATATACAAACGACTTGGCAGAATCGTATTGCAGGGACTCGTTGACGACCCGGAGGCCACCAAGCGGGAGCAGGCCTGGAAGGAACTGGAATACAATTAAGCGCTGCTGTGATTCAGCGGCCGATCACAATCGTCATTCAAGGCGAACGCACTCAAGGAAAAAATGCTCGCTGCCCTCCCCGCACTTTGGGGCAAGGCATGCTATGTGCGGTAAGCGATTAGGCCCTCCCTGACACCGGACGCCTCTCTTAACGTCCCGAAGCAGCTCTTGGGATGCTGTGGCCTTCACCCGATTCGCCACGGTTGTAGTACGAATAATAGTAGCGGTTGTAGTAGTAGTAGTCCCCGCTTGTGATATCGACATCATTGAGCACCGCTCCCAGGAAGCGTGCACCTACCGATTTCAACCGATCGCGGGCATCTCGCACCACCTTGCGCGGTGTACCGGCAGCTTTGACCACCAGCACCACCCCATCCACATAGCGGGACAGGATCACCGAATCAGTCACCGGGAGCACAGGAGCGGAATCAATGATCACGTAGTCGTGGGTTGCCGCGAGCTGGTCCAAAAGGTTGGCCATCTCCAAGGAGCCCAGTAACTCTGCCGGATTGGGCGGGGTGCGGCCGGAAGGAATAAAGGTTATGCGCTTGACTACATCGCGCACCGCTACCTCATCGAGAGTTGCCTGCCCCGTTATCACATCTACGAGCCCGGCACGGGTTGGATCAACCCGCAGGTGCTTGTGAACGCTGGGACGCCTGAGATCGGCATCGATAAGAGCCACACGACCACCGGCGCTTGCCAAGCACGCTGCCAGATTCACCGAGGAGGTGGTTTTGCCCTCGGACGACTGCGCCGATGAAACCAATATGGTCCGCGGGGGTTGTCCAGCCTGCGAGAGCAGGATGCCGGTACGGATAGTGCGATACGCTTCGGCGGCCAGAGATTTTGGCGCAGTATGGAACGCTATCGGCAAATTGGCCTCGCCATTCGTAGAGATGGGCAGGTCAGAGTCGGAGAAAGTCTCTGAGCTCTTTGCCTGCTCCATGGCCGAGTCGAGCTCTTCAAGGGCGAAAGATGGGATAACTCCAAGGGTCGGAAGGGCCAGGAGCTGCCCCACCTGCTCCGGAGTGCGCACGGTGTCATCGAGGTAGTTGAGCAGGAAGGCCAGCGCTACCCCCACCCCCGCTCCCAGCAACAGACCTAGGCCAAGCAGAAGTTTCTTATTGGGGAAGCTGGGGAACATCGGTATGGCGGCTCGATCCACCACTGCGACATTCGATGAGTTGCTCTCCACGGCTAGAGAGGTTTCCTTTATCTGCCGCAGGACGTTCTGAAGCAGCTCGCGGCTGGAGGTAAGATCCCTGTCCAATGAATTATAGGAAACGGAGCGCTTTGATAGTTCGAACGCACGGCTCTTCTGCTGCTCCAGTTCTTCTTTAAGGGTTGCTTCCTCCTGCAGCGCCGCCTGGTACTTCGATTCCAAACCGCGCACGATCTCCTGGCGCTGCTGCTTCAGTGCCGTTCTTAGTTGCACAATTTGGGCTTCAATCTGCTGTACCCGCGGATACTGCGGGGTGAACTTCGCCAAGAGCTGCCCCTTTTCAGCCTCCAGCCGGGCCAGTTCCGAGCGGATGCTTTGGACTGAGCTGTCATCAAACCCGGCGCTGCTGCTTTCGATCGCTTCCGCAGCGCGCTTGAAGGCGTTCTCTGTCTCAATGCGCTTGGCCGTCGCCTCGGTCAGCAGTTGATTCAACTGCGACATCTTTTGCACAGTTATATTTTCGTCCTTGTTGACGGCGACAATCGAGTTGGCCTCTGCATAATCGGCCATCTCCCGCTCGAGGTCCGCCACGCGCTGCCGCAGCTCGTCGGCTTGACCCTGCAAAAAGGTGAGCGCTCTTGATTGCTGCTCCACCCTTCCCTTGCGCACCCACTCTATGTATTCCTCTGCATGACGATTGGCGACCAGTGCCGAAAGCTCCGGCGATTCGGTTGTGGCCTCAATTCCGACAAGCGAGGTGCGGCGAACCGGCTTCACTCGAATCAGGTCGAGGTAGCCGCGCAGGTATTTCAACTGATGCTGATAGCCGTGTGCGCCGTTAAGGGTGCCTGTGTCAAGCTCTACAGGCTCATCAGCAGAGAAGAAGCGCTGCCAAATCGAACTTTTGGACTGCGCTACGTGGGCGTGCACGTCAGGATCGGTAAGCACGCGGTCGGCTAAGGAGTAACTCCTCAACTCCTCAATTTGGGTTTCGAGGTAGTTTGCCTCTTTGCTCTTCTGTTGCAGGAGATCTTCTATCTTGGTGGCAGTCAGCACCGGCTCGTAAGTGCTGATTCGAATTTTGCTTTCCGCAGTATAACGGGGGGTAACCGTAAATGCATAAATGAGTGCCAGCAGTCCAAACACGACCACAGAAAACACGATCAGCCATCGATATTTGACCAGCACCTGCCAGTAGATCCTTAACTCTGGCTCGGAGTGAAGCTGCGGCTCGTAGAGCTCTGCCCCTCGGTGGGACGAGGAATGTGCTTGCGGGGTAAGGGTGCCCGGAGCGGCTGTCGTAGGAAGTAATTTATCGTTTGTCTGATTCATCAGCCGTACCAGTAATCATTGGATATTATAGGTGCTGCCGACACCGAAGTTGATTATTCGAGTGATGGCTTCATACGTATCCTGGGTAAGCCGCCGACCGCTATGTGAGGGCACTCGAACGATATCGCCATTTCTGAGCCGGGGATCGCGCTCCTCTCCCCGTGCCACCTTGGCCAGATCTACCACCAAATGCACCTTCTCTTGCAGCCCTGCGGCGCGCACTACCTCGATTTCATCCACCTTGGCCGCATAGGTGATGCCTCCAGCTGCGGCGAGCGCCCCCAGCAAGGTCATCTGCTGCGCGAGGTCAAAGGAGCCGCCCTTCGACACCTCGCCCTCTACCATTACCTTACCGGCTTCAGGCACTACGATCATGTCCCCGCCACGCACAGGAATCTCCAACGGAAGTCCTCCGCGCGTTCCGAGCACCTGGTCGAGATACACCTCGATGCCGTTGGCCGAGCTGACATTTCGATAGGATTCCAAAGCAAGGCGGGCTCGAGCCTCCGCATCAGTGGACTGGGAAACACCGGAGTGCTCGGCTGGAATAAAATTCACATAGTTTCCGGCCTTGTCGGTGACACCCCCTGCTTCGCTAAGCAGCTCCAGCAAACTGTGCCCACCTCTTTTTAATGGATAATTACCTGGTTCCTTGACTGCGCCCATTACGGCGACCTTCTGACTTGCATAGGTCGAGACAGCTACCGCCACCTGAGGATTCCTCACGTAGGTGGCCAACTTTCTGGTGAGCTCCGCCTGCAGCTCCGCCTCGGTCCTGCCAGCGGCGACCACCGCGCCGATTAATGGTAAGGGAAGAATGCCCGTATGCCCCACCCGGGCCGTAATATTGAGTTCAGGCACATCGAATACCTGCAACTCCAGTTCATCTCCGGGCCCTATTCTATAGCTTCGCTCCCTGAACTCAGATCCGGTGCGCTGCGAGATGAGCTTTAGCAACCGCTCCTCATGCGCCAGTTCCTCGTCGTAGAAACGCCTTCGATCCTCCTCGATCGATCGCATGGGCATGCCAACGGATTCGGCATCTGCGATTATTTCGGAACGTGGTTCTATAAAACCACGGGTGCTGCAGCCGAGCGCACCAAGCAGGGCTATTGAAACAAGATACATCCTAATTACGAACTTCATGATCCCCTTGGCGATTGGGATTGGTAGGCAACGTTAGCAATATCAATAGCTTGGCCGCAATTAAGGGACAGCCCCTGGCGGAAGACTACATAGAATATAGAACACTCCGCCACCTGCAAAGTTTCATCTTTTCTCGCCCTTTCTAGCACCTCGTCGGAGACACTAAATGAGATATCCAACCCGCCTAGCCTAAGTGAGGTAAGGGCCTGAGTTGGTTCAGGGTAACTCTTAATCTCGATCCGCTGTGCCCCGGGGGGACCCTCGCGCCGTTCGAGAAAGATACGTTGCTGCTCCTGAAACTCCACGATTCGGTAGGGTCCGCTCCCTACGAAGTGGGTTCCCGAACCGAAGTGAGACCCGAAAATTTCGCGGCTTCTCTTTTCTACTATAGGACAACTGCAAAAAACGCTCAGCAGCGCGTCGGCGGACATCTCCTTGCCTCTGCGCACGGAGACTGTACCCTCTCGGATGGCACTGACCTCAAAATCGTGAGCACCCCTGCTCTTACAGAACTCCAAGGATGATACAACGTCAGCGGTCGAAACAGGAGCGTGCGAAGAGAATCGGCGTCCTGTCCGAAGGGAGAACTGCCAGCTCATGCCATCAGCCGAACTCTGCGCAGCCGAGGCGATGCCAAGGGACCAGCCTCCGTGAGTCGATTCTTTCAATAGCGTCTCGAACACGCTGCTGCGGAGCAAGAATGCAAAAGGACGCGGAGAATCGTACAGGTTCTCGCGCCAGGTAATCTCAGGCACCGCAACGGTAAGTTGATCGGCCCGACTGTCTAACGATCCGAACAGCGTCTGTATCACGATCAATGTTAGCGCGATGCAGCCCGCACTGCTCAATGGCAACCGTCGATGCAGCGGGTGAAACATCGAAAAAGCACTCGGCATGCTACCCCCCATATACCTGGAGCAAGAGCCCCGCGTCATTGGTGAAAGTGTTGTTACGCTGCGGGCTCTTGAAATGGAGCTTCCAATAGGGGTATCCCCACACTTGCGGTGTGAGCATCAAAAAGGTCCTCCGCTCTACATCAAACTGTCGGCGGGACACAACCGCCACCTCCTCCCAAATTTGATTATCGGAGCTTCTCAGAAGCTGCAGCGTTTGAGGATCCATGCGTGAGCGTTCATGAGATTGAAGAAGAATAACTTTGGGCTTGCTGCCCTCCGGAACAAAGAAACCCACGGTATTGAAATAGGAATCTAATGCAACGCTTGCCTTCTCGCTGACCCATTGAGCGAGCGCAGTCTTTTGGACCCTGGTATCCCCAGGTAAGAACGCAGTCACTATCGGAACACGCCGCAATGGCGCTCGTTCGGCGAACAGCTCACGGCCGGCAGCATTGCCACTCAGAGAAAAATAGGCAACGAGTTCTCTGTCAATCGTGCTTCGCACCTCATCACTGGCGGCACGAGATAAGAGGCTAAAGAGCCTCTGGCCATGCACATGGAGCGGCAGCTCGCCGCGCAACACGGCCCGTGCGCTTTCGTCTACGGAGCGTTTCTGAAACTCGGTCAGAACTTCGAGCAAGCCCGCATCGCCTAAGGACAGGATACGATCGGACCAGCGAATCACCTGCGGGAATCTGGCAGGCACAAGGTCGAGCAACTCGCTTGGCGCACTCAATGATGAGAGCAGCTGGTCCTCAAACCCTGGCGGCACCTGGGTGGCAAAGGTCAGATAGGTGTTGAGCGCTTTAAGCCCTTCCTGCCTGTGACCCTTTTGGAGAAGCATTACCCCCGCGACTCGCAGGGTCGACATGTCATAAGGTGCATTGTTGAGCGCATACTGAGCTACCGAATCCAATGCCGCCGCAATCGATGCGGGGGTTACCCCGGCGGCATCGCAGTGCCTAAAGCTGGCCGAACCGGCGCGAGCTGCTAGCTCGAGAAGTAAAGGTGATTCGTTTGGATCTCGGCGTAATGCCTCGACACGAAGACGCCAGGACAAGCATAGCGCCTCTCCGCTTTCATCTCCCAGCGCAAGCAGCTCCGCTTTATCAGCCAGCATACGCAGATGGCGGGATGAGGCATGCGGGTCCTCCAGTACGGACATGCTGGTCCCGGTCAGATTCGCCAGGGAATCGCCGAGACTGGCGATATTCGAAGCTACCCTGGGTGTACTGAGCTGGAGCTGCATTGCTCGGATTGATCCGATGAGCAGGGCGATTCCAAGAACCGAACAGCATACTATGACCACGCCAGAGGATGGACCGAGCGGGGATGGGCGGCCGGCTCGGTCCTCATTCTCTTCTGCTTGTGTCTGATTGAGCTCGGGCACTATGAATCCTGGTTCACATACACGGGTGACTATAGGGTTAACTCTGCCCCATGCCCCCCGATGAGACAAACCCCTAACTGGTCAGCCAGTCTAACTGTCTCCATAGGGTCAACAAGCAGCGTGTGTCCGGCTTCTACTACGATGCAGCGAACACTGGCCTCAGCGGCATTACGAACGGTGGTGGGACCAATGGTAGGGAGATCCAGCCTGAGATCCTGCTGCGGCTTAACCCTCTTCACCAAGACCCCATGGTGACGCCCGATAAGCGAGCCTGCCCGCTTCAACAGCTCGTCCGTGCCCTCAACCGCCTCTACCGCAACCACGCTGCCCGCGGCGACTACTACTCCCTGGCCAACGTCCGCCTGTCCCAGAAGTTGGGCGGTTTTCCAGCCAATCGAGCCCTGCGCGAGCTCCTGGGGGCTCGGCTGCCGTGCGGAGAACACTCCGCGCGGGGCGCGGCACTCGCCTAAGAAGCTGCTGGGATCAAACACCCGCATGCCGCGCTTTTCCAGTAAATGAAGCAGTGATGACAGAAGCTCGTTATCGTTGGTCGTGGCCAGTGAGCAGAGAAAGCGCATACCCAACCAATCGGGGCGCAGGGTTTTTAGCAGTCGTGTCTTGCGTATCCCCCCTAGGAAGGCCACGTCGCGCACTCCATGCTTCTGAAGAAACGCAATCATGCGCCGCAATTGCCCGACCCGGATCCAGCCCACGGCCAGAGCTCCTTCAAGACCCTGCTCTGCCGTTTCGTCACGATGAGCGACCACCACAACCCGATGCCCTTGGGCTGTTGCGTTGTGCACAAAGAAGGCGGGGAAACAGCCGTTGCCGGCAATCAGTCCGAGTGTGGCGCCTGCAGGGGGAGCACTATGCGGGTTCAGAGAAGCGGAGTCAGAGTTCATGCTAACGTCCAACTACCAAGGTGAACGGTTTAGTCGAGCACTTGCGACTGACCATTGCCTTCCTCAGTCATGCGTCGTGAGGGCGTTATACCCCGGGAGGATCCTCGGCAAAACTCAATAATCTTGCTCACCAGGGCATACGGGGCGCTGCGGGCGGCTTGAGCCTCTAAGCGCGCCTCGAATGAGGATTGGCCGGAAAAGAAGAGCTCCCTGTAGAGACGCTTTACCTGGGCTATCTCCTCTTCGGCGAAACCGTTGCGGGAGAGTCCGATGGTGTTTACCCCCAAGAGCTTGGCGCGGTCGCCCTGCGCGATTCCGCATGGCGGCACATCCCGTTCGACCATTGCGCCGCCGCCCAACATGGCGAAGTCACCGATGCGCACGAACTGATGAATTGCACAGAGGCCGCCAATCACGGCATGGCTCCCCACGGTCACATGGCCGGCCAGAGCGCAGCTGTTTGCGATGATGTTTGCATCGCCTACATTGCCATCATGGCCAAGGTGCGAGTTTGCCATGAAAAGATTTCTGTCACCGATGTGGGTCAGCATGCCGCCGCCCGCTGTTCCGGGCTGCAGGGTTACGTACTCACGAATTACATTTGCATTCCCCAGCACCAAGCGACTCTGTTCACCCTTATACTTGAGATCTTGGGGCCGCAGTCCAATCGAGCCAAAGGGGAAGAATTGGTTCTCATCACCGCATTCAGTGAAGCCCTCAATAACGACATGCGAGTGCAAGGTGCAGCGTTGCCCCAAGCGCACATGCGGTCCCACAACGCAGTAAGGGCCGATGATGCTCCCGTCGCCTATAACGGCGCTCGGTGCCACGATAGCACTGGGGTGAACCTGAACGCCGGCCATAAGGGTTCTAGGCGACCTCCATCGCAGATATCGTTGCGGAAGCCGCCAGAGCGTCTCCGACGGTTGCTCTCCCGCTCATAATCCAAAGCGGCCGACGCTTCCTGACCGAGGTCATCTCTATACGCAGCGTATCGCCGGGGATGACCTGGCGCTTAAACTTCACGTCGTCTACTCCGACCAGCAACACCACTTTGTTGGGCGCCACACCATCTTTAGAGAGCTTTGCCAGAATGGCTCCGGTCTGAGCCATGGCTTCAATCATGATTACCCCTGGAAGCACGGGCCGGCCGGGAAAATGTCCGTTAAAGAAAGACTCCCCGAAACTCACGTTCTTGATCGCCACGACGCGCTCGTTATCCACCAGCTCCACAACCCGATCAATCAACAGAAAGGGGTGGCGATGCGGGATTATTAATTCGATATCGGGGACCTCCAAGGGCAGTTTTTTTGCAAGCTCGCAGAGCACCTCGGGATCTGAATATAAGGATGCGTTACTCATTGCGCCACCACTTCGCCTAGATACCTATTTTTCTTTTATTGACCGCTTCAATTACCTGTTCGGTGATATCGAATTGATCATCGACATACAGAACGATTCGTTGATCCTTTTCAATCACTAAGGGGTAGCCTTGTTGCTTCGCGAGCTCTTTGACCACTACGTCGATTTCCTTGACTAACTTACCCAGCTGTTCGCCGTTATACTTGCCGAGATCTTCCCGTTCATCCTGTAGTTTTCGAGCGAACTCCTTCTCCCTGCGCTCGAATGAGCGCTGCTTCTCCAGCAGAGCCTCGTTCGAGAGCACCCCGCTCTGCTTGCCTAGATCTTCCCGCATCTTCTGCAATTCGAGTTTGTCTTTCTGCAGCCTTGCTTCGCGCTTCTTGGTCTCAGCCTCGAGATTCTTGCGCAGAGCCTTCCCAGGAACCGATTCCTGCAGAACACGCGGTACATCCACCACGTAAATCTCCGTCGGCGCTGCCCATACCGAGGGAGCAAACGTCACAGCGGCGCATACACAGATACATTTCACAACCGAGGGGATCTTCATGACACCTCAAAAAGACAATCGATACACACTGCACCTTCCCCGCTCACTTGCGCAGCGTCGCCGCGCAGATGCCCTGACCGCTATTAGGGGGGCCTGCTCGCCTCAAAAGCTAGGCCCTAGAAGGGGGCGCCAAAGGCAAACAGAGTAACGGGAGAGTCCTCTCCCTCTTCCCGGTCAATCGGGAACCCGAACTCTACACGAATGGGGCCGAGGGGAGAAGTCCACCGAATGCCGAAGCCATAGGCCTGGCGCAGCTCACCGATATCGATGCTCTTATCGTCATCGAACGCCTCGCCCACATCATAGAAGGCAACCCCCCGTAATCCGGCCGAATTTATGAGGGGAAAAATTACCTCAACGTTATTCACGAGTTCTTTGGAACCGCCGTACTCATTGCCATCTTCATCTTTGGGTCCAAGGGTACGACTCTCAAACCCACGCACGGAGTTGATTCCCCCTGGAAAGAATCGGCGAAACAGAGGCAGCGGATCTCCCCCCGAACCTTCGCCGTATCCGAAGCTCGTACGCCAGGAGAAGGTCAGTTCGCCCCAATCGCCCTTAGCAAGGGGGTAGTACCATTGGTTTCGCGCATCAATCAGGTAGTACTCAGCCTCGGCCCCCAATCCTGCTATTTCGATACCGAGTGATTGCCGCGACCCCGAGGTGGGGTTGAGCGGATTATTTATCGTGCTGCGGGTAAGCCGGGGGGTAATCCCCGAAACGGTGGTGCTACCTTCAGAGTCAATAACGAAGTCCGCCGCATCCTCCTCATCGACATCAGTGATATCAACTTCCTCGTACGCATAGCGCAGTGAAAAGGACACGTCCTCCAGCCACTCTGGTCCAATTTGCTCGAGAGGATAACCCAGGGTCATGGCGGCACCGGCAATCTCCCTGTCGAAGTCGCTGAACTCGCGGTCAGTTTTATAGAGTTCGCCTCCCAGCGACCAGAAGCTGTCGTAGAGGCGGTCATCGGTGAGCGAAATAGAAATGTTATCGCGCTCGGTGCCGATATCGACGTTGAACACCGCGCGTCTCCCCGTTCCCCACAAATTGTTCTCGGCGAGTCTCGCATTGAACAGAGCGCCATCGGAGGAGGAAAATCCTGCCCCGGCGCTAAACGAACCGGTGGCAGCCTCACGCACCGTCACGTCGAGGTCTACCTGGTCATCCCGATCGGTCGGCTGTGTTGATATGTTCACTTCCTCATAGAATCCTTGGCGCTGCAGCAAGGTCTGGCTGCGCTTAATCTTCGAACTCGAGTACTTTTCCTGCTCGTTAATAGTGAGGGTGCGGCGGATTACATTATCGTAGCTCTTGTCGTTGCCACGAATGTTTATGCGATTCACCTGGACTTCCTTGCCCTGCACGGTGCGGAAATCGATGCTCACCGCGTGCTCGGCGCGGTTTATTCGGGTATCCGGGACGACGTTGGCAAAGGCGTATCCGCGGTCGGTAAACTTGTCACTTATGGTGAAGGAATCTTCCCGAATCTTAGTCGCCGAGAATGTCTCCCCTACTGCGCTCCTTATGCCTTCCAGAGTTGTTTCAATTGAGCCGTCAATCAGGTCGCCACTCGCCGTAAGCTCCGAGATGCTGTAGCGCTGCCCCTCATCCACCTCGAAGATTACAACCAATCGGTTATCTTCGTGTTTCTCGACCATGGGGTCGCTGACTGAGCCGTCAATGAACCCCTGGTCGAGCAGATACTGCCGGATGAGACCCTTGTCGTTCTCCAGCATCTCCTGGTTCACCCGCCCGGTTCCAAACAGCCAGCTGCTCCACCATCGATAATCCTTGGTCTGAATCGTCTCAAGGATGTCGTCTTCATCCAACTCCTTGAGCCCTCTCACATCGATTCGCTTAATCTTATACCGTTGGCCCTCAGTAACGTTGAGCGTTAGATCAACCTGCCCATCACCCACGGGAGTAACTGCATACTCTACACTTGCATCGTAAAATCCCCGGCCCTGATAGGTGGAAACTACCCTTCTAATCTGGGCATCGAGCTTGGAACGGTCGAGAAATCTTCGACCCTCAAAAATGACGATCTCAGCGATATCTGATTCGTCCAGGTTATCGTTGCCCTTCACATAGAGCTTCCGCACCATGGGCTTCTCGACCACTGAAAATACGAGCAACTGGCGCCTGTCTTCCTGAACTAACTTCGCTGAAACCTGATCGAAGAATCCAGTGCTGTACAGTGTTTTCACATAGCCGCTCATCTCGTCGCGGCTCACTGACCCCGCTGTTTTAGGGATCTGCGCTCTTAGGGCGTCGATCGATACGTAGCGGGCGCCCTCGAAACGCACGTCCTCAATCTGAATCGGACTTTCTGCTGACGCGCCGGCGGCCAATGACGACACAACCACAAGCGGAATCAGCACGAGTGTTATCCGCCTGAACAACCAATCGAACATGAACGAGCAAGACTGCATTCCATTTCTCCCTTCGGCTACCAAGCGTGCCGGCGTCACATGCAGAAGTTCGGCAATTTCAGCACGAGTACTGGGTATGCTGCAAGAAGCGCTGCCAGGAGAAGCGCAGATTTCAACGTTGTTCAATTTGACGAGCCTCGGTTGGCGGCTATAAGCGCTCCACCAGGCTGCATCTCGAGTGCCACATTCACGGCCTTCGAAAGTTCTTGACTGTGCGTTACAACAACAAGGGTCATCCCATCTCGCCGTTGAACATCGAGGAGCAGCCTTTGGATTTCAGCCGCTGTTTGAATATCAAGATTTCCCGTGGGCTCGTCGGCCAAGACCACGGAAGGTCGGCGCATAAGTGCTCGAGCAATGGCCACGCGTTGTTGCTCCCCCCCGGACAGTTCTCCGGGACGATGCTGGGCTCTATCGCGAAGTCCCACTAGGTCGAGTAGCTCATTGGCCCGTGCCAAGGAGGATGCGTAATCTTCCTCAGCGATTAAACACGGCATTGCAACGTTCTCTAAAGCCGTAAACTCAGGCAAAAGTTGATGGAACTGGAAGATAAACCCGACATGCTTCCCGCGAAAGCGTGCGCGCTCATCGGGCGACAGCCGCACTACATCAGTATCTCCATACATCACACTGCCATGCTGCGGAGTGTCTAAGGCGCCTACAAGGTGCAGCAGCGTTGACTTGCCGATACCGCTCCGCCCGACGATTGCATAGGAGTTTCCGGCGCTAAACTGCACATTTAAATCCTGCAGAACGCATAGAACACGTCCGGCATCGCTATACGTTTTGGAAAGGGAGCGTATGGTTATGTCCATGCCGTCACTCGTACCTCAATACTTCGCTTGGGTGCAGTTGGCTGGCTCTGCGCGCCGGATACAAAGTAGCCAGAAAACAGATGCCAAACGCGGCTGCCGCCACCATCAGGAAGTTAAGCGGCTCGATCCGCACGGGGACAGTGGACATCTGAAAAATGCGCTCATCAATGGGGAATCCGTACTCCTTCAAGGCGACGCAACCCAGATATCCGAGCAGCACGCCAAACAGAGTGCCCACCGCGCCGATGACCGCCCCCAGCATCTGGAAGATCTTGGATATGGCGGCGGACGAAGCGCCAAGCGTTTGGAGAATGGCGATGTCCTTTCGCTTCTCAAGCACGATCATGATCAAGGTCGTTACGATCGAGAAGCTGGCCATGATGATGATCAGCAGCAGTACGATGAAGTAGACCTTCTTCTCCAGCTTCAGCGCCTCCCACAGCGGGCGATTGAGTTCGGTCCAGTCTTGTACGTAAAAACCCGCGGCAGGGCCGCCCAGGATCTTGAGTACCTGCTGAGCGATGGCCGGGGCTTTATCGAGGGCATCGACGCGAAGCTCGAATCCCGTCACTGCGTCGCCGAGCCCGAAGAACCGCTGCGCCTCCTCCAGGCTCACATAGGCGAGGCCGCTCTCGTACTCAACAAGCCCCGATTTGTAGACGGCCACGACGACAAAGCGGCGGAACTTTGGCGCTAGGCCAAGCGGCGTCGCACGAGTCTCCGAGGATAAAATAGAAACCGGGGATCCCACGAAGATGCCGTAGTTCCGCTGCAACTCGCGACCGATAATCAGTCCTGGCAACACGACCTGGTCGGCGCTGCCATCCGGACGGTTCACCCCGACCGCGGGCGGAGCGTACAGCAGCCCGACCCTTTCTGCAGGTTGTACATAGCGCGCTAGGTCGCGTTCCGCCGCTGAGCCCGGCGCTACTCCACGAATAAGCAGACCAGCGGAGCCGTGCTCTGTTTGAATCAGCGCCTGATGCTGAGAATAGGGAGAGACCGAAGCAATACCTGGCACACTCCGTATCTGTTCTGCGATGACCCGCCAGTCCTTGGTTACTCCACTGGTATGACGCACTAGAATATGGGAATTCGCGTCAACTATCTTGTCGCGCAGCTCCCGCTCAAAACCCGTCATCACCGCCATTACGATGGTGAGGACCATCACTCCAATCGCCACGCCGGCTATGGAAACAAAGGTAATGATGGAGATGAAGGCTTCGCTGCGCTTGGACCACAGATAGCGGAGCGCGACGATGCGAGAGAATGAACTCCTACTCACGCCTTCTCCCCAGCTTGTGCGGACTCGTCGGCACCTTCCAAAATCGATTCTCGCCCCTCTTCCGGTCGCAGGTGCGGAAACAGGATTACCTCACGAATATTGGGCGAATTAGTAAGGAGCATGACGAGTCGATCAATTCCAATCCCTTCTCCCCCGGTAGGAGGCAGGCCGTATTCAAGCGCCTTCACGAAATCCTCATCCACTTCACAGGCTTCTTCATCGCCAGCCGCTTTGCGCGCGGCTTGAGCTTCAAAGCGCTCGCGTTGGTCAATCGGGTCATTCAGTTCCGAGAACGCATTGGCCGTTTCCATTCCCGCAACGAATAACTCAAAACGGTCGACGACCGTAGGATCTTCAGAGTTCTTGCGTGCAAGCGGTGAGGTAGAAAACGGATGATGGGTGATGAATGTGGGGTTTATGAGTTTCGGCTCCACAAGTTCCCCAAACACGTCTTCGAGCGTATGCCCCCAATCGGACATATCGCGCAGATCCATTTTGTGCCTCTCTGCAATCCGCAATAGGGTCGGCAGTTCGGACACTCGCTCCGTCCGGGGCACTCCACCGATTGCATACAGAGACTCCTGCATGGCGATACGCGGATAAGGGGGGGTGAAATCGAGCTGGTGTTCACCGTATGTACAGGTCAGTTTGCCATGGATTGTCTGTACGAGGTGCACTAATAGGTCTTGCGTGAAGTTCATCATGTCATCGAAATTCGCGTATGCTTGATAGAACTCCAGCATCGTGAATTCGGGATTATGCTTCTTGGAGAGCCCCTCGTTACGGAACACGGTACCCAAGGCATACACTCTATCGAGTCCTCCGACGACGAGCTTCTTGAGCGGCAGTTCTAGCGCTATTCGCAACACCATATCGCAGTGCAGCGCATTAAAGTGGGTGCGAAAGGGCTTGGCCGTGGTGCCCCCCTGTGTGTACTCCAGAACCGGGGTTTCGACCTCCAAAAAATCTCGCTGATCCAGAAAGTGCCGAATCTCCTTGATGATGCGGGTGCGGGCGCGAAATAGTTGGCGAGCGGCTGGGTTCGAAATCAAGTCGAGGTAGCGATGGCGGTAGCGCGTTTCTTGGTCGGTGAGCCCGTGCCACTTTTCCGGGAGCGGGCGCAGCGCTTTCGACAGGATGCGGATGGCCTCCACGTGCAGCGTGCGCTCTCCGGTCTTGGTAAGGAAAGGATAGCCTTTCACCTCTACCACATCCCCTATGTCGTAGCTTCGAAATGCTTCGTATACCTCGTCGCCGACCTCCTGTTGACGGACGTACACCTGGAATTTTGCATGGCTATCGAGGAGGTGGACGAAGGATGCCTTGCCCATGACCCTCAGCTGGACAATGCGTCCGGCCATAGTCCAGCGGGGCGCTTGTTCCGGGGGTACGATTTCGACGCTGGCGAGGTCTCGGGCATCTGCAGTGCACTTCACATCATTGGGATAGGCGAATCCTTTGGCACGGAGTTTGGACAGTTTTTCAAGGCGAATGAGTTCCTGTTCAGAGCGGCTCACGATGTCAACCCCCAGGGAGAATGCTGCTCGTCACTATGATGAGCTACTGTGGGAGTATGGCAAACTTAGCTGCATCGATCCATGCCCCGGTCGATCGGCGGCGTAATTGCGGGTGGGGCCTCTAACTCCAGAGTGCGCCGATGAACTCCATGACCTCCTCAAAGACGCGGGTTTTTGAGAAGGGTACGGCATGTCCGCCGCGATGCCAGCGCACTTCAGGGCGGCCCCAATGTTCCCAGAGGGCACGGGGTTGTTTCGCGGGAACCACGCGGTCTCCCAGCCCAGCGACCAGCATGACGTGCCGCTTATCGAGGGCCAGTTGACGGTTCAGTGGTGAGTGAATGGCGAAGGCACGCTCAAGGATTGCGCGCACCTGGCCTGCCATTCTCCTATTCTTGAGATTGTGGCGGGTCGAAGTGAGGACGATCTCGGCCAGATTGACGGCGGGGACCAGCGGGACGGCGAAGTCCCAGCGATCGAGAGAGGCGAGAAGGGCGTTCACGTATCCGCCGAGGCTCAGCCCGAGGCAGCCTATTCGATGACAGCCCAGCGAGAGCAGCCATAGTCGGAGTTGTCGGATGTCAGTCACTGCTTGGGCGATGGCGTCGTTAGTGAGGCTGAGATCGAATGCGGGTGGCAGAGCATACGCCGACTCTTGCTGCGTGGATCTTCTGCCATGTAGCGGAAGTTCGACGACGACGACATCGAAACCGTTGCGGTAGAGCACGCCTGGCAGGAGGGTGAGAGCGCTGATGCGCTGGTCACCCATGGTCCACCCGTGGAGTGCGACGACTGTAGCGCGATAGTCATAATGATGGCGCCACCAGCGAGCGTGCACCGTTCTATTGGATTCGTGGAGGAGCGGATCTGGAAGTGTGCGGTTAGCCAGGGATGGGTAATCGCCTCTGAAGGTTAGGTCCTCGACGAGTCCGTCGGGGAGTCCATGCACGGTATGTCGTTCGACGTGGGCGGGGCTGCTTGGGGTGGGGAAGAATGTTGATTGCAGCAGTGGGTCGCTGTAACGATCTGCGATGTGCAGCAAGTGGGTAGGATCGAGGCCGAAGGAGGTCTGACTGGGGAGTTGAGCGAAGCGCGGGGCCAGTCTTTCGATTGCGCGTCGTAGTTCTTGGCCTCCCAGCATGGTGAGGCGTTCGAAGTGGCTCAATCGGTGTTCGGGGGAGGAGCCGAAGAGGCAGAAGTCAGCGGGTGATGTGGGCGCCTGTTTTCGTTGCACAAAGGGGTCCCCCTAAGGGATATCGGCAAGATGGCGCCCAAACCAAAGAGCGATTTACTATCCCCCTCCCAACGTAACAGAGACGTTGCGGCGGGTGCTGGTGCAGATAGGTGGCTGAATGGATAGGCTTTCGAAGCGATTTTTTGCGGGACCGACACTGGAGGTTGCCAGGAGGCTGCTGGGCGTGCGGCTCTGTAGCTGTGTGGGCGGGGTAGAAGTGGTCGGGCGTATAGTTGAGGTAGAGGCATATGGGCCTGTCGGGGATGAAGCGTCTCATGCGGCGCGTGGGCCGACGAAGCGGACGCAGGTAATGTTTAGGGAGGCGGGGTGCTGTTACGTGTACTTTATTTATGGGAACCACTTCTGTGTCAATGTGGTAACGGAGAAGCAGGGCCTTGGCGCGGCAGTATTGATTCGGGCGCTGGAACCGTTGCGGGGGGTGCAAGAGATGCAGGCTCGTCGCCGGATTGATGGACTTTTTGGTCTAAGTAACGGTCCTGGAAAGTTATGCGAGGCGTTGGGGATTGACGCAAAATTGAATGGTGAGGATTTGATAACATCGGAGCGGATTTGGCTCTCTCCCGGGCGACGGCGACTGAGCGAGCGTGTGGTTGATTCGCCGCGCATCGGGATTACAAAAGCGACTCACCTACCCTGGCGCCTCTATCTCTCCCCCAACCCTCATGTCTCCCAACGTAACAGAGACGTTGCAGCAGTTCATCTCACTTAGAATTACGCAACAAATCACAACGGATTCCGATAATATGGTATATGCCGCATCACCCACGCATCGAGTCCGTCGACATCGCATCATTTGTGACCACCAAGAGTCGCAACGCTGAACTATGGTTCGTCAACAACCCGGAGCTCGAACAGTACATTCTTGGATACGCAGCGAAGTACACTCAAACATACGGCGTTCAACTCTACGCTCTTGCTATCGAGGGCAACCACAAGCATCTGGCAGCCCATTTCCCACGGGCAAATCGTTCCAGCTTCATGCGAGATCTTAACTCCAACGTGGCACGAGCCGTTGCTCGTCACACCCCGGAGTATCCGGGCGGAACCTTCTGGGGGAGGCGTTACTCCGGTGAGTTCTTACCTGGACCAGCGGACATAGAAGAGTACTTCTTCTACATTGTGCTCCAGCCAGTAGAGGATGGGTTAGTGAGGAGGATTTCGGAATTCCCAGGATACAACTGCTTCCATGATGCCATTCATGGCATTGAGAGAGTTTACAAGGTCGTAGATTGGGCAGGCTACAATTCACGCAAAAGGTACGATCGATCTGTTTGTATTAGAGACTACACCACCTATATCCCGCTAAGGTTCCAACGCCTCCCCGGCTATGAACACATGTCCAGCAGTGAATATGTCAAACACATGCAGAACAAGCTCCGTGTACGCGAAGATGCCATTGCGGCAAAGCGCTTCGCCGACGGAAAGGGATTCCTGGGAAGAAAGCGCCTTAGAAGAGTAAAAAGGGGGGCAATTCCTAAGGACCCAAAAATATCCAGACCCTTTAACCGCCGCCCCAGAGTGCTGGCTGTATGTCCCATTCGTCGACATCAGTACTTGAGTTGGTATTACGCGCGCATCAACGCCTTCAGATTGGCCTCCCTTCAGTATCGATCGGGTCTAATAGACGCTCAATTTCCTGATGGAATGTTCAGACCTCACCTAGGTACAGCGCCACCGAAACCGCAGGAACTCGCTGTCTTCTTCTATTAGAGGGATCATCCGGCGTTACAGTCGGATCAGTGTTCGTGTGTGAAGTTGCTTAGAAATACGCCTATCTTCGTACACTCTTAGCCGAATCCTTGTCAGAGACCAGCAATAGTACCGCAGAAAGACCCTTGTGCTGACCGTTTAAGCACCGAATCAGTCGACGTACGATGCAAACACTAAGAAGTGTGCGCAACGTGTCCGATACGTTTAGTCAGGGCACCGAATCAGTCGACGTACGATGCAAACACTAAGAAGTGTGCGCAACGTGTCCGATACGTTTAGTCAGGAAGGTGAGTTCGGCGCACAGGCACCGCTCTATGTTGGATGCCGCACGCACACCATGGCCCTCCCCTTCCAGTTCGATCAACTCTACCTCTCCCCCACGAGCCACAATCCTCTCGGCCATCCGTCTCGATTGTTCAATCGGTACAATCTTGTCCTCACTCCCATGAATCATTAACAACGCACAACGGGCCTGACCCTCACTCCAATACGGCGAAACCCCTCGCCACCGCCCCCTCTCTCCAAATAATCGCTCCAAATAACCCCGCTCAAACCGAGGTGTCGCCCGCACCAACTGCTCTACATCAGATATCCCGTAATACACCACCGCCCCTCGGAAAAGGGAGCTCCGAAACGCAGCCGCAAGCGCAACAAATCCACCCGCACTACTCCCCCATATGAAGCAGGCGCCAGTGTTCACTAACCCAGCCCCACCAAGCTCCCTCAGCAAATCCTCACAATCCAATACCTCATACTCTCCCGCCCACCCGTAAAGCGCATCCCTGACCCGACGCCCAAACCCGCTGCTGCCCCGATAATTGATATCAACAATCGCAAATCCACGGCTCGTCCAGTACTGGTACCTAAAATCTAACGCCGATTGCGCACACCCCGTCGGCCCCCCATGCACACGCACAATTACCGGCGGAGGGTCCACCGCGCTCCGCTCTTGCGGGAGATACAGCCACGCATTCAATCGCATACCTCCCCGTGCCGTGTATTCCACGAGCCGCGGCTTACTCAACTCAGCACTTGCCTCAATCTCATCGCGCGACCAACGCCGGACGTAACAATCGCGCACTCTCTCAAAAAGATGCACCGATGGTACATGCTCAGCGTCGCCACCCACCACAAGAAGCCAACGATCCCGTACAGCTATGTTCTGCACCTCGCTAAAAGGAAGATCTAAATCCCGCACATTGCCTGTACTCTCATCATACTCAACGATCCGCCAACGCCCCCGCTCACACACACTGGCCACGACCTTCCCTAGGTCGTTCATCCCAAATGTTCTAAGACCAGGCACCCATTCAGGACGCCCCCACTCGAGCCCGCGCCCCCGGCACCCCTCCCAGTCACCGCCCACATCCTTGGCAAGCAACCACTCCCCATCAATCTCAACAACCGCTCGCAGCTCCCCATCACTCGCCCATTCAGCTTGGCATACCGAACACCCCGATCTGCTGAAGATCTGCCGCGCCCCCGCAACGCCCCCTGCAGCAATCTCCGCACGCCACAGGCTGCTCTCATCCCAGGGCATATACGGATGCATCCAAGTCTTCCAAACCAGCCCCTCGCCCATGCTATCGAAGCGCGGCGCTCCTATGAAATCGCTCCCCTCCCACAACACTGAACGACTGCCGCCGTCGATATCGAGCATCACTAAACGCTCAGCGAGCGCTGCGCCTTCCGCACCTAGCTCCTCCTCAACCGCAACCAGCAGACTCTTCGAGGGATGTAGAACCAGATCTCCGTAACGATATCTCCTCGTATCCGTCACTATCTCCGAACGCTGTCCCTCCCGTAACAGCCACAACTTCCCATCGGCGCTCACAAACACGAGCACTCCACCCCTTTCGCAAAACTCCCCACCACCGTACTCCCTGAAGACGCTTCTTACATTCAGCTCGGTGGGAGAAATCTCCTTCACACCATCATGGCTCAACACGCACAAGCGGAAACGCCCTCGTTGCTCCGGAACCGATTCAACCCACAAGGGCGATCCATCACTGCCCAGCGCTATGTGTGAAATCCTACGTCCGCCCAGGGCGGCCCGGCGTGCCGAAAAGAAGTGTGATGCCCGCTCTCCCATACGGCCCAGGTCCTTGACTAACCCATCATCGGAATGACAGCGACAGAGGTATTAGCGCCACGGATCAGATCCTCAAGAAATAGCAGCGCCCGCCTTGAGGCACTCCCCGATGCACCGAAAAGCACCAGATCATACTTTCCACGCGCCACCGTATCGCGCAGTGCCATGGCCACATCCCCCGTCTTCACCATGACCTCATGCTCGATCCCCATGGCAGCAAGTGACTGCGCCGCACTTTCTAAATGTTTTTTTGCCCTCGACACATCCAGCGGCGTCGCTCCAAATCGCTGGACATGAATCACTGTCACATGCGCTCTAAAATGCCGGGCCAGCCTTGCCCCGAAAAGCACATCCCCCTTCCCCGGCTCACCCGCTGCCGTACAGATCAGCATGCGGCCAATCTTCGTCGTCGTCGGATGGGCCAACACAACTGGAATGCCCACCATGCGCAGCAACCTGATACTGAGAGATCTCAGCACCTGAGGCTCAAAGGCACCGTCGCCCTCCCTCCCCAGAACCGCCAAGTCATAGAGTCCACGCTGTGCCTCATCAACGAAGCTCTCCACGACCTCGCCATCCCGCACAATCGTCTCGACCTGAGCTGCGGGAAGTATCTGCTCTGCCCCCAGCCGCAGTTCCTTGCGCACCCTCTCCGAGTCTCCGCGCATCGCCTCTTTGAATGTATACAGCGTCCCGTGGGAAGCTCTCGCCACGACGGCCCCGACCCGCAGCGCGGCATCCACCTCCGCATGCCTGCCCACCAAGCTCAGGACGCTCAGTCCGTGCGGATCCAGTACATGGTAGCGATTCAGAGAGAGGAAGCGACTCTCCTGCAGATGGGGCATTTGTGCAGCCGATGGAAAGGTCACCTCCACATGAGGCGCCTTCTGCCCATAGGTGGGGTACGGCGCGAGCGAGCGCGCCCCCCTCAATCCCTCAACCTCTACCCGTACCCGTGATACCGAACCGGCAAAGGTGCTCTCAACTATAACCCCCTGACCCAACTGAACAGCGTCTCTTGGCGGTGCGTCGCTCAAGGTCACATCTTCCGGGCGAAATAGCACCCGCACCGGAGCCCCTTCCTGATGCACTTTGGCCTGTTGAGGCATCGGTATTTGAACGTTTCCTAATTGAATGAGCGGACCAACCTTCCGCCCAACGAGCACATTGCCACCGCCTATGAAGGAGGCGACATGGTCCGTATGCGGACGATGGTACAGGGACATCGGGTCTCCCACCTCCACCAACCCGCCTCGATACAACACCCCTACCCGATCACCAAGTTCAAACGCCTCCTCCTGGTCATGCGTCACCAAGACTGTGGTAATCCCTAGCTCGTCCTGTATTGAGCGAAGCGAACGACGCAATTGGGTACGCACCTGTAAATCGAGCGCCCCAAACGGCTCATCAAGCAGCAGCACCGTTGGTCGATAGGCGAGGGCTCGCGCCAATGCGACGCGCTGCAGCTGACCACCCGACAGCTGATGCGGTCTTCGATGAGCAAGTCCCGTCAGGCCCACGAGATCAAGAAGCTCATCGCGCCGCTCGATGCACTGAGCCCGCGCGACGCCGCGGACCCGCAGTCCAAACTCGATATTCTCCCCCACACTCATGTGGCGGAACACGGCGTAGTTTTGGAACACAAATCCTACGTCGCGCTTCTGCGGAGGGAGCTGCGTCACATCAACTCCTCCAATTGCCACCCTGCCTTCATTCGGACTGAGCAGCCCAGCGATAATGCGCAGCAAGGTGCTCTTTCCACTCCCACTACCGCCCAGGAGCACGAACAATTCTCCGCTCGCAATCTCGAGTGAAACCCGCTGGACCACCGAGTGGCTGCCGAAGCGTTTCGATATCTGATCCAGTACGATACTCATTGCTAAACCTACTGCGTCCTTAACTCCAAGACGGATTTGAGCGTCAACCAAACCAGCGCCGAGAGCGCTAGCAGTGACGCCACAGCAAATGCCGCGGCAAACTGATATTCGTTGTACAATATCTCGACGTGCAGGGGTAACGTGTTCGTGCGCCCTCTAATGTGGCCACTTACTACTGAAACGGCGCCAAACTCTCCCATAGCTCGTGCTGCACATAAGATGATTCCGTACAGAAGCCCCCAACGAATCTTCGGCAACGTAACCATAAAGAACATACGCCACGGAGATGCGCCAAGGGTTAACGCCGCAGCTTCCTCATGACCTCCCTGTAGTCGCATAAGCGGAATCAGTTCTCGCGCAATCAAGGGAAAAGTCACAAAGGTCGTGGCGATCAGGATTGACGGGAGTGAGAACACCACTTTCACGTCGTATTCTGCGAGTATGGGACCCAGTAGCCCCTGGTGACCGTACACCAGCATAACCATGAGCCCAGCCACTACCGGGGATACAGCCAGTGGAACCTCAATCAAGGTAACCAACAGCGCTTTGCCTCGAAACTCGAAGCGAGTGATTGCCCAGGCGGCGGCCACTCCGAAACAAACATTCAGCGGTATACACACGGCCACCGCCAAAAAGGTAAGCCACGCCGCATGCAAGGTCTCCGCATTGGAAACTGCCCTCAAAAACACATCTGCACCTGCACTGAAGGCGAACAGGAATACACCGGCCAGCGGCACAAAAAGCAGCACAGCTAAAAACAAAGTCGCCAACCCAATCAGGCATGCGCGCACCCACATGGGATCCATCGTGTCGGTAACAGCCTGCCTCATCGTGTCCTGATCCCCCCGTCTAAGAACTTGGTGCCGAGCAGTATAACGAGGGAGACAAAGAGCATCATCGCTGCCAAGACACAAGCTGCGCCGTAATTGAACTGCTCAAGTCTAGTCATTATCAGCAACGGCAGAATCTCGGTGCGCAAAGGCATGTTTCCGGCAATGAATACTACGGACCCGTACTCCCCGAGCGCCCGCGCAAAAGCCAAAGAGAATCCCGTCACCATTGCCGGCACTATGCTTGGCAGCACGACCTTCACCCACGTTTGTAGTCGTGACGCACCCAAAGACATCGCCGCAAACTCGAGGTCGAGGTTCATATCCTCCAAAACCGGCTGCACGCTCCGCACGACAAAGGGCAACCCCACGAACACAAGCGCCACAGTAATCCCGAAGGGAGAATACGCCCCATCAATTCCCCATTCGCTCAGGTAACTACCGTACAGCCCCTTGGGAGAGAGCAGTGTCGTCAGTGTGATGCCGGCCACGGCTGTCGGCAAGGCAAAAGGAAGATCAACACAGGCATCCAGAACGCGCCGCCCGAAGAATCGGTAGCGAACCAGGACCCACGCAATCAACGTTCCAAAGATTACATTCACTGCGGCCGCCTGAATCGCCGTGCGAACGCTGAGCCAAAGCGCTGCAAGACTACGCTTCGAAGAGACGATGGCCATTATCTCCGAACTGCTTAATTCGGAGACCTTGAGCAGAAGGAGACTCACCGGCAGCAGTAAAAGCACGGATAGAAAGGTCAGGGTAACGCCCAGTGAAAGGCCCCATCCGGGCAGAACGCTGTCGACCTGTTTCGCCACACTTTCCCCTTCGCCCCGAAAGGCCCTCAGCTGCTATCCTTCGAAGAGCTGATCAAAGACCCCACCCTCTTCGAAGTGCGTACGATGAGCCTCAGCCCAACTGCCGAACTCCTCTTCGACAGTGCGCATCTCCACCAGCGGAAACACCTTTGCACATTCTGCCGCTACCTGCGGGTTGCGCGGCCTGAAATGATGCTTCGCCGCGATGCGCTGCGCCTCTACTGTGTAGAGGAACTCTAGGTAGCTCCTTGCAACCTCCCGGTTGCCCTTCTTCTCCGCCACTTTATCAATCACTGCCACGGGCGTCTCCGCAAGGATGCTCACCGCGGGCACCACCACCTCGAATCGTTCTGCCGCCAGCAGATCCAGTATCAAAAGAGCCTCACTCTCCCAAGATATCAGCACATCCCCGATCCCACGTTGCGCAAAGGTGGTGGTGGCGGCTCTCGCGCCGGCATCGAGCAAAGGCACCTGCGAAAAAAGTTTACTCACAAATTCTCGCCCCGAATCGTCTCCATTTCCGATGCTCCGCCCGTAGATCCAAGCGGCGAGATAATTCCAACGGGCTCCCCCCGAGGTCTTAGGATTGGGCGTAATGACTTTGACCCCCTCCTTCAGCAGGTCCGGCCAGTCCTTGATTCCCTTGGGGTTTCCGGCTCGCACCACAAACACGATAGTTGAGAAGAAAGGAGCCGCATTGTAGGGCAACGCATCCCTCCAGTTCTTCGAGAGCAAGCCGGAACGAGCTGCAATCTCATCGATGTCGTAACCCAGGGCTAAACTTACCACATCCGCATCGAGCCCCTCGATCACCGAGCGGGCCTGTTTCCCCGAACCGCCGTGAGACTGATCAATCCGCACGATGACTCCTTTGCGCAATTGATCGGCGAGGAAGAGGTCATTAATCTCTCGATACAGCTCTCGGGTGGGATCGTACGAGACATGCAACAGTCGATGCTCGGCAGATAATAGCGCCGGGACACCCAGAGCAACTATAAGCAACCAAGCAAGGCGCATCACGACCTTGTCGCGCTCTTTGCAAAACCAAGCCGTTCAAGCTCAGTGATCACAAGAACCACACACTCCTCAGCCGTATGCTGGGAGGTCGACACCTTTATGTGGGGCTGGACGGGGTCCTCGTACGGGGCGCTCACACCGGTAAAGTCCTTCACTTCCCCCGCTCTTGCCTTCCTATACAAGCCATGCGGGTCGCGTTCTTCGCATACTGAGAGCGGCGTTGCAACGTGAACTTCCACAAAGCGATCCCTTCCAATGATCTCCCGGGCTGCTTCCCGATCCTTGGCATAAGGCGATACAAAAGCGCACACCACACTCACTCCAGCGTCATTGAGCAGTCTGGCGACGTGCGCCGCACGCCGCAGATTCTCAGAGCGGTCCTTGCTCGAGAACCCCAGATCCGTGTTCAAGCCCATGCGCAAATTGTCGCCGTCCAGGTGATATACCTGAAGCCCCGCCTCGAACAGCTTTCTCTCCAGCTCCCGCGCGATGGTTGACTTCCCCGAACTGGGGAGCCCCGTGCACCACACGGTGCAGGCCTTATGACCGTTCCTTGCCTCACGCGCCACAAGTGGGACCGTGCTGCGCTCATGATGCAAATTACCTGGTTGAGGCTTCGACAGCACCAGCTCCTCCGGAAGCGCATCGAGCACAATTCCCGCAGCCACCGTCTGATAGCTATCAGGGTCAATCAAAATGAAGTTCCCGGTATTGCGGTTGCGCTGGTAGGAATCGAGAAAGAGCGGTTTGGAGAAGGTCAGGGCAACTCTGCCGATTTCATTCAGCTGCAGCGGCTTTGCTTCCTCTCGACTGAGGGTATTCACGTCAACTCGGTAGCGCAGCGTTTCAATGCGCGCTTTGCAGGAGCGTGCCGTATGCAGCACAAGATACTGTTTCTGTGGATCCATCCCCGCTTCGTTCATCCACACCATCATGGCCTCGCAATGGCTCTGGATGTGCGGTACGTTATTTACACGCACGATCATGTCTCCGCGCGAGATATCAATCTCGTCGCTCAGCGTGAGTACCACTGATTGTGGAGCCGAGGCCTGCGCCAACGCCCCACCGGGGTATTGCTCTATAGAGCGAATCGTAGAGCGTCGCATCGACGGAAGTACTAACACCTCCTCGCCAACTCGAATCGACCCCGAAGAGATCTGCCCTGCGTAACCGCGGTAGGTGCCGTCCTTGCGAATCACTAGCTGAATGGGGAAACGAAAGTCGACCTGATTCCGATCGCTGGCAATGTACACGTTCTCAAGATACTCAAGTACGGTTTCACCATGGTACCATGTCATCTCTCCAGAGCGCTCGACAACATTGTCGCCCTTGAGCGCAGAGACAGGCACAAAGCGAATATCACGCACGGCCAAGCGAGTAGCAAAATCCAGATACTCCTTGCGAATTCGATCGAACACCTCCTCTGAGTAGCCGACGAGGTCCATCTTATTTACAGCCACAAGGATGCGGGGCACTCCGAGAAGAGACGAAATAAACGAGTGCCGCTTCGTCTGCACCACTACCCCCTTCTCGGCATCCACGAGTATTACCGCCACATCAGCGGTCGATGCACCCGTCGCCATATTGCGAGTGTACTGCTCATGTCCTGGGGTATCAGCAAGAATGAAGCGACGTCGTGGAGTTGAAAAATAGCGATAGGCGACATCGATGGTGATTCCCTGTTCCCGTTCGGCACGCAAACCATCGGTGACAAGAGCCAGAGAAAACGAACCATCTCCGGTCTTCTTAGAGGCACGTTCTATCGCATCGACATGGTCGTCAAAGAGGTTCTTGGAATCGTAGAGCAAGCGACCCACTAAGGTAGACTTGCCATCGTCTACACTGCCGGCCGTAGAGAACCTGAGAAGCGTTTGCTCATCTTGTCGCGAGGTAAGATCGTGCATCGGTGTCGGTCTAGAAGTACCCCTCCCTCTTCTTCGTTTCCATCGAACCGTCACTGTCGTGATCGATTACTCTGTTCGCGCGCTCAGAAGTGCGAACCACTGTCATTTCTTCAATGATATCGTCGATTGTTTTTGCGGATGAGCGAATCGCTCCGGTGCAGTGATGGCATCCAAGGGAACGGAAACGACACAGCACGGTGGTGGCTTGGCCTTTGGCCATCGCTCCTGCAACATCGACCGGAATGAGATACTCACCTCGCTCAATGACGCGACGTTCTTGCGCGTAGTACAGCGGCACTATCGGGATATTCTCCCGCTTAATGTAGTGCCATACGTCAAGCTCGGTCCAATTGGAGAGCGGGAAGACCCTGATCGATTCACCCTGGTGGATTCTACCGTTGTAAATGCTCCAAAGCTCGGGCCGCTGGTTCTTTGGATCCCACTCACCGAACTTATTGCGAAATGAGAATACCCGCTCCTTAGCACGCGAGCGTTCTTCATCTCGCCGTGCTCCGCCGATGGCGGCGTCAACCTGATTCGCTGCCAAGGCCTGCAGCAATGCCTGCGTTTTGAGCAGTCCACAGCAACGCTGCGTGCCTAGATCGTAAGGGTTCGCCCCTTGCTTGATCGCTTCTTCGTTCCTGTGAACGATGAGCTTCAAGCCCAGCTCTTTCGTGTAGCGGTCCCGAAACTCATACATCTCCGGGAACTTATAGCCAGTATCGACATGGATTAATGGAAAGGGAACCTTGCCTGGATAGAATGCTTTCTCGGCCAGACGCAGCAAGACGGAGGAGTCCTTACCAACGGAGTACAGAATTACGGGATGCTCAAACTGAGCTGCTACTTCGCGTATAATAAATATGCTCTCGGCCTCAAGAATGTCCAAGTGTGTGAGCTGGTTGGGGCCGTGAGTTCCTGCAGCGTGCATATGCGCAATCATAAATGGGTCAAAACACCGGGGACCACTGATACCACGGAGAGGCGTATTTCACCAATGCCTCACACCGCCTCCCGCCATGGATTAGGCTCCATGCAATGGCGTGGATGAACCCATAGCTATAACGGCGAGGAGCCCTTGCCTGCGACATTGGCCTTGTATACCTTGGCAGGCACCAAGAATTCCCCAATTTGTCTGGCAGAGAGTGTGTGGTACCTGTGAAAGCGACTCGTCTACTTATCCTTCTTTTCTGCGTAGCCGTTTTTGGAGTCGTTGTGTGGCGGCTCTTCGGCGCAAGGACTAGCCCGCCGAACCTGATGCTGATAGTGCTCGACACTACCAGAGCGGATCATCTCGGGGCATACGGATATGAGCGGCAGACTAGTCCTGTGCTCGACTCCCTGGCCAAGGAGCATTGGCTCTTCCGTTACGCCGTAAGCGCTGCCCCCTGGACACCCCCCTCCGTAGCCACCCTCTTCACAGGCTTGTATCCCGTTGCACACGGGGTAATGCCCCCCAACAGCCGTGAACTTGCCCGTGAAGCCTCGCACCGGCTGCATGAGCAACACCTTACCATCGCCGAGTTGCTGCAACAGCACGGTTACCAAACCAGCGGCATAACTCCGAACCCCTGGACTAAGGAGGAGTTTGGATACCATCAAGGTTTCGAACGCTATCAATTCCTCAATCGTGAGGTGGCAGGTCGCATCTCCAAAGAGGGGGTGGCCGAAATAGATCGCATGGCTAAGGTTAATCGCCCCTTCTTTCTCTACCTGCACTACTTGGATCCTCATGATCCGTACACACCTCCCGAGAAGTATGATCGGTTCTCCGGTCCTGTCTCATATCGTGAGCACGATCCTCGAACGTTGAAGTTCGTGAACGCCTATGACGGCGAGATTCTGTACATGGACGCCGCAATCGGGAGTCTGTTAGAGCACCTCAAAAAGAGGGGCCTCTACGACAACACCCACATCGTGATTGTCGGGGACCACGGTGAACAGTTTAAAGAACGCGGACACCTGGGCCATGGGTTTCAGCTCCACAACGAAGAGATCCATGTGCCGCTCATCGTGAAAGCCCCCGGCGGAGGCCGCACTATCGATTATACGGTCTCCACGGTTGACGTCTTCCCGACCCTCGTGGAACTGGCAGGTGTGCCGATGCCTGCCTTTGTGCAGGGGGGGTCGCTCCTCAACGATAAAGCGGCGCGCGGCCGGATTGGAGTGCTCTCGGAGATACAGCGCATTTATCGCCAAAAGGCCCTGGTAACGCTTGATGGCAAAAAACTTATCATCGATTACGGCAAACCCGACGATGCGACGGCTGAAACGACCGCCGGAGTATTCGATCGCCACAGGGACTACCGCGAGCGCGCTCCGCTCGACGATCGTGATGAGTTGAAACAGCTCTTTGCAGACTTTGAGGAGCTTTTTACCGGCTTATCAAGAGAAAGGAGGACACCCGATGAAGGCGCTACCACTCCTATTTCGGAAGAGACCCTCGATCAGTTAAAGTCACTCGGCTACCTGTAGAGATTGCACCCCATGGATAACACAAAGCGCCCGAACGACCGCCGGCAACGGTCAGCCCATCGCAGCACCCTCCTGCTTCTGTTGGCCTTGAGTACACTTGCCCCCGAGCAGGCCTACGCCTACATCGGCCCAGGTGCAGGCTTTGCTTTTTTGGGCTCAACGGCCGTCCTTTTCCTGACCCTTGGCATGGGCATTTTGACCCTGCTCCTGTGGCCCCTTAGCTGGGTGTGGCGCAAGGCGCGCGGTAAGGGGATTGGCAAGCGCGCGAAAACTCGTCGTACGGTCGTAGTCGGGCTGGATGGGCTTGAACCGAAGCTCGTCGAATCCATGCTCGAGGCCGGCAAGCTCCCCAATCTGAGGAAGCTAAAGGAAATGGGCGCCTACTCCCGTCTTGGCACCACGTTACCTGCACTCTCCCCAGTGGCCTGGTCAACCTTTCAAACCGGAGTGAACCCGGGTGCCCATAACATTTTTGACTTCCTCACCCGCGATAAACGTTTTTGCCTGCCGCAGCTCGCTTCGACGGAGACGACTACCGTGGTAAAGAGGGTTCTCGGCATTCGGCGTCGAAGGTCGCAGGTGGTGCTGACCCGCAAGTCGCAGCCCTTCTGGAAGATCCTCGGCAGCTATGGCATTCACTCCAACATTCTGCGCATTCCCATCTCCTATCCCCCCGAACCATTTCAGGGCAATGTGCTCTCGGCAATGTGCACCCCTGACCTCAAAGGCACTCAGGGCTCATTCTCGTTCTTTACTACCCGCCCCATTGATACGCAGGCGTACACCGGGGGGGAATTCAGAAATTTCCGCCGTGAGCAGAATAGACTTTTCTTTGAAGTAGAGGGACCGCCGAATCCGAACGATGACGGCGCCAAATTCGTAACGGTGAGTTGCGAACTTACTCTCAACGGAGCCCATGACGCTACCTTACAAATTGGCACGCAGAGCTACCCGCTGCAGGTTGGACATTTCAGCGATTGGATTCCACTCGAGTTCTTCATAGGACGTCAAACGGTTTCGGGGGTCGCCAGGTTCTTGCTGCGCGAGCTGGGAGACTTCGTTTCGCTCTACGTCACACCGGTCAATGCCAATCCGGAGAAGCCGGCATTACCCATCGCTTCACCGCTTCTTTTCTCTCAGTGGCTGGCTCGAAAAGTCGGCATCTTCGGCACCCTTGGGCTAATGGAGGACACATGGGGCCGCAACGAGCGTGCGCTCGACGATCACAGTTTCCTGGCACAGGCTTACCTCACCCACGAAGAGCGCGAGAAGATGTTCTTTGAGGTGCTGGAACGAACGCGGGAGGGGGTGTGCGCCTGTGTTTTCGATGCGAGTGATCGCATCCAGCACATGTTCTGGCGCTACATGGATGACAAGCATCCCTCTCCCCGTGAAAGTGACGCGTTCAAGGACGCCATCCCGCAGATGTACGAACGCATGGATCGCCTTGTCGGCCGGGTGCTCGAACGCATCTCACCGAACGATGCGCTGATTGTATTAAGCGATCATGGCTTTTCCTCTTTCAGGCGTGGAGTGAACCTCAACACCTGGCTTTGGAAACATGGATACCTCGCCCTTAAGAACGATACCCGCACAGGGGCCGATTACTTCCAAGACATAGATTGGAGCCGCACAAAGGCTTTCGCCTGCGGGCTTTCCGGAATCTACTTGAACCGAGTGGGGCGTGAGCAGTGCGGCATAGTCGCACCAGACGATGTGGGGCCGCTCAAGGAAGAGATCGCTCGCAAGCTTGAGGCGATTATCGACCCGCAGGATAACTCAAAGGCTATTCTGAAGATGTACGATACGTCCCAGACCTACAGCGGATTGTACGCTGAGGAGGCTCCCGATTTGATTGTAGGGTATGCTCCTGGGTACAGGGTGTCGTGGGAATCGGTGACCGGCCTCGTAGAAGAGGAGGTCTTCTCAGACAATATAAAAGCCTGGAGCGGAGACCATCATATTGATCCCAAGGAGATTCCGGGGATTTTCTTCTCCAACCGGAAGCTGCATAAGGAACGGCCCCACATTATCGATATGGCCCCGACAATCCTCGATCTCTTCGGCGTCAAGCCGCCGCGCCACATGGAGGGCGCTCCGGTATTGCAGTAACTGCAGCTCATTGAAAGATTGTCCTGGAAATGCTAGCCATAGGGCAGTTCTTCCGGGCCGCAATCACCGTCTTCCGTGAGATCTCTTTCACGGCCTTGTGCGCAGCCGGCCTCGGGTCCCGGGTAACCGTAGTTCGAAATTTGCATAGGCATCATCATGTTTGACCCTAAGATTAAACTATCACGAGCGCTCTTCGAGAAGCTCAAGGAAGTTGCCAGTACGCTGGGCTGCTCTGTTGACGAGTTCTGCGAGCAGGTTCTAGAAAAAGAGGCCGATCGAGCGCTCAGCAAGTCAGGGCGTAAAGAAGCTACGGCCGCCGAGGTGGAGGACATCGCCAATAAACTTAAGGGGCTTGGCTACCTTGAATAAGGGATGCCCGCGTTGTTCCATTCATGAACACTTTATTTGATCTCCTCCTTGCCCCTTTCGCGGTCCTCTCCCCGATTTGGGGTCTGACGCTTATCTCGGCCCTGGCCGGAGTTGTTCTTGTTCTGTTGTACGGGCGAGTGTCAAATCAACGAAAATTGAGAGAGGTCAAGCGAGCTATCGGAGCAGCGCTCTATGAGAGCATCCTGTTCCGGCGCGACCTCGGAGTGTCACTGCGGGCACAGGCACGCATGCTCAAGGGGGCGGGGCATTACTTCGTGCTGGCGCTCCCCCCGCTGGCCATACTCCTTGTCCCTTGCATTCTGCTGCTGGCCCAGTTGCAGGTTCGCTATGGCGTGCGTCCCCTGACCCCATCGGAATCGACGGTGGTCGCGGTGAAGCTGACTGATTCCCAGCCGCTCAAGGGGCTTGCCTTGCAGACCGATGGCTCGATTGAGGCTACCGCGCCGGTGCGCATCCCGTCCCTGCATGAGTCGATATGGCGCATCACCCCCCACAGTACAGGCACTTTCAACATCTCAATCCCGGCTGTCGAGATCACTCAGCCGATCGAGGTTGGCCAGGAGGTCGTGCGGCTGCGCCCTCTGACCAGTCGCTCTTTTTGGGATACGCTGCTCTACCCCAGCGATCTTACCCTGCCGCCGCTTATTGAATCTATCGAGGTAGCCTATCCTGAACGGTCCTATGCACCGTTCGGGGTAACCATGCACTGGGTAATCATGTTCTTCCTTATTTCCCTTGCTAGTGGCCTCGTCGCAGCCAAGGTATTTCATATAGAGGTATAGTCGTTATGAAGAACAATTTAATCTTTATCGTATTCGATAGCTGCCGATTCGACACCTTTGCAGAGGCTCATGCCCCGCGCATATTAAGACTAGGTGAGCCTGAGAAGCGCTATTCTTACGCCAGCTGGACCGTTCCATCCCACACCGTCTATATGATGGGAGCATCCCCGCACACGAATCCTCGCGGTGTCTTTGCCAGTGAGGTCTACAAAAAGGACTTCGTGCGCTGGGCCGACCGGCTGAATATCCCGGATATCTCATTTAAGGGCTTTGTACCGCATCTCTCTCTGCCGGCTTTCTTGAAGGCCCAGGGCTACCAGACCAATGCGCTGGTATCCATGCCGGTGCTCAATCAGACCACCAACATTAACCGGCACTTTGATCGCTATCAGTTGATGAAGAGTCACAATGACTTCAATGCGATCATTGATGAACTCGAATTCGATAGCGCAACTCCCAGCTTCTACCTGCTCAACATTGGTGAGACGCACTATCCGTATACCCTGCCTGGAGAAGGCAACGATCTGCCTATCATTCACGGCATGCACGGCGTGTTCAAGCATATGGATGACCTGCTGCTCAAGGAAACCCAGGAGAAGCCGGATGCGAAAGGCGATGATTTCTTCAACATGGACCAGATGCTTGCGCTCAAGGAGAAACAGCGGAAGAATGTGGAGTATCTTGATGGGCTCTTCGATAAGTTGTACCAGAAGCTGCCCTCCAATACGCATGTCATCGTAACCTCGGATCATGGCGAGTTGTTCGGCGAGGATGGGTTCTTCGGGCATGGGCCCGTAATCCATGAGAAGGTATTCGAGGTATTCTTTGTTGAAGGGCGCAGACCATAGATGGCGATTTCACGCCGCACATTCATAAAAGCAGCCTCTTTAGGCAGTGTGGCTGCTTCTCTTCCTAAACGCTCCTGGGCTTCTAGCTCGACGGTGAGCCGCACCCACCGCAGCGCTAAGGTCGTGGTGCTGGGCATGGATGGAATGGAGCCCTCGCTGCTGAGGCGTTTCATGAATGAAGGCATCATGCCGACGTTCAAGCGCTTCTTAGAGGGGGGTGGGTCTCTGCAGAATTTAGCTACCACCATGCCCCCCCAGAGCCCCGTGGCCTGGTCGAGCTTCATCTCAGGAACAAATCCTGGCGGACATGGAATATATGACTTCATCCACCGGGATCCTGCCACATTCACCCCCTACCTCTCGACCTCTCGTTCCTCAGGTTCATCCAAACACCTTGAGATCGGTGGGTATAAAATTCCACTTGTGGCGGGAAAGATGGACCTCATGCGCCAAGGCCCCACGCTCTGGACAACCTTAGAGGAGCATGATGTGCCGGCAACGGTATTCCAGATACCGGCGAACTTTCCGGTAACCTCTGCCTCCACTCGCGCGGTGAGCGGAATGGGCACTCCCGATCTCTTGGGAGGTTACGGCATCTGCTCCTATTTCACCGACGATTACGTAACCGGCATGAAGTCGGATGGGGCCAAGATCCGTCGCGTACGGGTGATTGATCATAAGGTAGAGGCAAAGATCACGGGCCCGCGAAATACCTTCAAGGACGGTGAACCAGAAACCGATGTCCCCTTCACCCTGTATCGCGACCCGTGGGAACCCACCCTGCGCATCGATATCCTGGGGCAGCGCATCGTTTTGCGGGAAGGAGAGTTCTCCGATTGGGTGCCGATATCCTTCGAGCTCTTACCCTACTTCGCGAGTATCGGCGGGGTGGTGCGCTTCTATGCCAAACAGGTCCATCCAAGACTCAAACTGTACGTTACTCCGATTAACATCGACCCGATGGACCCTGCATTTCCGATATGCAGTCCCCCGGAGTACTCACGAGAGCTGGCTGAAGCGGTGGGTCGGTTCTATACGCAGGGCCTGCCCGCCGACACAAAGGCACTGCAAAACGGCATCCTCTCTGACGATGATTATCTGCGGCAAGCCAAGATAGTGCTCGAAGAGAATCTGCGAGTGCTACACCACGAATTGGATCGGTTTCATGAGGGGCTCTTCTATTTCTACTTCTCGAGCCTTGATCAGAACTGCCACATGCTATACCGCAACATGGATCCAGCCCATCCACTGTACGATCCCAAAGCAAGCGAAGAGGTGAAGAACGCTGTCCGCTACTTCTACCGACAGATGGATCTGGCGCTCAAAGATACCCTGGCCAAAGTCGGCAGTGATGCCACCGTGCTGATCGCTTCTGATCATGGGTTCGGGCATTTTACCCGTGAGTTCCACCTTAGCTCTTGGCTCGTACAGGAAGGCTACACCAAGCTCAAAGTGCCACTTGGTGAAACGGAGGGCGACGTTTACAACATCGTGGATTGGTCCAAGACCCGCGCCTACGCCCTCGGCATCAACGGCATTTATGTCAATATGATTGGGCGGGAAAAGAACGGAATAGTCGCCCCCACCGATGCCCAAGCGCTCAAGGACGAGATCGCCGCCAAGTTGATTGCAGTCACCGATCCCCAAAATGGCAATGCAATTATCTCCAACGTGTATGACTCCCTTCGCATTTACTCGGGCCCGTTTATGGCACTCGCCCCTGACTTGCAGGTGGGATATCGCCCCAATTATAGAGTATCGGACGAGGGCATCCTCGGGAAATTCCCTGCCACCATTATCGGCGATCGCACCAACAAATGGGCCTCCGATCACTGCATCGATCCGATCTTTGTACCAGGAGTGCTCCTCTCGAATCGCGAGATTCGGATTCAGGATCCGGCGATCTGGGATATGGCGCCAAGCATCCTTACCCTTATGGGGCTGCCTACTCCTCGTTCGATGACTGGCCGAAATATATTTGCCGTCTAAGCACGCGACGCCTCTCTACCACAACCTAGCGCTGCCTTGCAGCGCCAAATGGAAATCCTTTCTCTCATCTACCATCTGTGATAGGTGTGTAACCGTGTTAGGCGCAATGTGAGGGCTCTATGATCTCCCGTCTTCCGATACTCTGTCTGTTTCTCCTCTCCTCTATCAGTGGCTGTGCGACCATGGATGGCTCGAGTAAGCGCCCGGTCTTTTATCCGAACTCCCATCTGCAGCGAGTAGGCCAGATGCAGGCAGAACAGGACACGACATTTTGTATGGGGCTTGCGGACGAGTACGTACAGGAACCTAATAAGTATCAAGAGATGGCCAAGGGCGCAGCAATTGGCGGCGTGACGGGAGCTGCCACGGGCGCGGTGGGCGGCGTAATCATGGGAAATACAGGTCGAGGAACAGCTGCCGGTGCCGCGGTGGGAGCTATCCTCGGTCTCCTGAATGAGATGCGCAAGCAGGGCGAAGGCGATCCTACCTATCAGGCCTTCGTTTCGCAGTGCCTTGCCAACAAAGGCTACCAGGTATACGCGTGGAAGTGATCTAGAGACTTGTCTCTGGTGGCCACGCTCTTCGACTGAGAGCAGACCGAAGCACCACTTCCAAAGGGCCGTCCCCCAATTCAGCTGGGACTATAGGTGGTTCCAGAGGTGCCTGCAGTTGCATCTTTGAAACCATATCTAGAGACACGCTGTATGTATTCAGCGCACCCCTCGTTACAGAGAGGTGCAGTGCGCGTAGCGGCTCCGCACGTAGCGAACCTCCAGGTCGGAATGGATGCGACGCACGCTTTGCAAGGTGTACTGCACGCTATCGATTAACGAGTGACCTTTGGGGGGGCGGATTGCCTGCACACTGCCTTCATTCGACAACAGAAATGGCGCTTGAAATATCCGCAGCTCATCAATCAGTCCTAATGCGAAGAAAGAGCCCAGCACCCCCGCGCCCCCCTCGACGAGAACACGCTCTGCCTCTTTATTTCTCGTGAGGAACCGCAACACCTCGGCACAATCAACTCTCCCTTCATGTGAAGGGACCCCGACGACTTCAGCACCGCGCGCCACTAACTCCCTCTCCTTGGCCTCATGATTGGCTAAGGTGTCGAGAGAGCAGAAAATGAGCACGGGCACCTGCCGCGCCGTTTGTACCAGCCGTGATTCTATTGGAACGCGCAGGGTGCTATCTAGGACCACCCGCAATGGAGTGCTCCGAATGGGAACGCCACGCACCGTCAACAAGGGGTCATCCCTTACCACCGTATTAACGCCTACAATGATCGCATCAACGCGGCTCCGCAGCCGGTGCACACTCAACCTGGACGATGCATTGCTGATCCATTTAGAGTCCCCGCATCCTCGGGCAATCTTTCCATCAATTGATTGTGCCCACTTGGAGATTACCCAAGGAAGTCCCTCGTGGGTTCTCTTGCGAAAGGGTGCGCTCACCAGGGGCGCTTCCATCGGGGTATCACAGATACGTACCCGTACCCCCGCTGCTTCCAACCTGCTTGCTCCACCCCTTGCAGCGGGATCTGGATCGATCGCCGCATAGATCAGCTCCCCTATGCCGGCTTTAAGAATAGCCTCGGTACAGGGAGGCGTTTTCCCAGTATGATTGCAGGGTTCCAACGTCACGTACATAGCAGCTCCCTGTGGGGAGTTGCCCCGTCTTCTGCAATCCGAGATCGCCTCGACCTCAGCATGCGCCTCCCCATAGGAACGATGGTAACCACGCCCTACTATCGCGCCATCCCGCACCAGCACCGCGCCAACACAAGGGTTGGGCTCAACCCGCCCAATGCCCCGCATGGCAAGCCGGGCGGCTATCCCCATGAAGTGGCGATCTCGTCGCGTCGATTGAAGCTTTGCCGTCATAGCTAATAGTTGAATTTTACCACGTTATTTCCCGTCGCAAGTGTCCACTCAGATGATACATCCTGACCCTATTACCACATAACGAAGTGGAATGGATAAGCGAGTGAGTTCCACTCGTTAGGTCCGTAGGGGGCAGAAACATCTTTTGGAATTTTTACAATGCAGCCCCTGCCCACAGTAGGAGTATCCACAGTGTTACAGCCCGCCCAACCAAGTCGCTCACCCGCCTCCCCAGCCGCCGTCGACATTACCCCCGAGGTGATGCGAGCAAGAACCTCTCGATTCGTTCCCGATATCACGGCCCAGATAGACAGCACCCTGCGCAACCGCTGTGACAATTTGGCAAGATCGCTCATGGAGCCGCTCGAGCTGGCCCATGATCCACGCACCCAACAGGCTCTCTCCGACGGCATACGAACGTCACTCCTCAAGGGGCTGGAACGAGCCCTCAGCGGTTACTTGGCCGATCCAAACAACAATCCGCCACCCGATCCCTCCCGTATGATGGAGCAGTTCCAACGCACAAAATACCTCAACGTCGAGTTAGAACCGGGTCGTGTCGTGCAGGTTCCCACCAGATTTGAATCTACAATGGACGCGAGGCTGGAAAGACCGGTACGCATGATTGAAATGATTGCCGAAACCACCGCCGCCATGCTCACATCAGAAACCCGGCGCTTCCACACGGAACGCGGCCTCGGCGGGACGTTTCGCCCTAAGGGCTCGGGCCCGCTTGGAGGTCCTGACTGTTATGCGCGTTGGTCAGTTGACGAAGTATGCTGTGGAAGAATTGAGGTCTCTGCACACCTTGGCACAAGCCGAATAGAGATCGCGCTCTCTCCGGCTCATGGTACTGAGCTGCAACGATACCAACTCGTTAGGAGCTTCGCTGATGCCGCATCGGGAGCTGACACCGTCTCAAGCTTTAGGCTGGAGACGCTTTTACGCGAAGCCGAGAAACTCGGCGCAACAGTCCAAAGCACCATCTCGCCGGTCTGTGAACCACGCATGAAGATCGGTAACTGGGTGATCGCCGACACTGCGCCTGAGCGATCGCAGTATGGTTTGGGGCAGATTGATCTCACTGCAGTCTCAGCCGACGGAAACTTCGAGGTTGCGCTGTTCTCGTCACCCTCTCACCCGCCTACCTTAGTACTGCGGCCGCGCGACAAGCAAACGGGGGAGGCACAACCGACGAGGTTACTTGAGCTAACCGGTCGCCAGAGCAGCGTCGATACCCTTTCCGAACTCCGCGTCGACATGCGAGAGCTGCTCAGCAAGCTCAATCCACAGCTTGTGGATGGCCGCTGCGTGCTTAGCCCAGATTGTGCAGACGGGATAAAAAAGGCCCGCTTTGACGTCAACGCGATGGAGAACGTCCGACTTGCCTCAGGGACCAAGCTTGAACTAATCGTGACCGACCGGTTCCACGAAGGGCCAGTGGCCAAGGATGTGCTTGTCGAGAACAAGGGCGAGCTCAAAGTCTACGACCATCGGCGGCCGCCCGCTAACGGAGCGCCAAAGGGTGCGGTAATCGATACCCTGCGGGTGGAAGAGGGCGGGTCGTTGTATATCGAGAATGGGCACGCCTTGCGATTTGTGAACACTCAGGTATTCGGCACGATTGACGGTAAACCCGCTGCTGCCAGCAATACCAAGTTCGATAAATGTTACCTAGCCCCATCCACCGAGTTGCAGAAGGTACTCTTCGGCATGTGGCTTGATCCACAGAAGCCTGATGATCGCTTTTACGGCTGTAGGATTCAAACCACCGGGTTCGGCATCGATACGGCTCACTTCTCCTGGCTTCCTAAAAGGGTCAGAGATGCTGCCGCCACGATCTCCAAGACTTTCTCCTCCCAGTGCTTTGAGTACTCACTGCGACCTCTGCGCGGTAACGAGTATGTCCCCTTGAAGGATCTTTAACTCGGCGCAGCTACTCTTCGCGGTCGTCATCATTGCCGAAGCGGTCTGATACGCTTTCAGATACGCGATCACTGACCCCCTTGTAGCCATCAGGCTCCAGTTCAGGCAGTGCCCGTTTGAGAAGTTTCGCCGGCACAGCAACCCGTACTGCTTTAGCCGGTTTCGCCTTCGCTACCCCCTGCTCCAGGGTCTCTAGGTAATCATTACGCAGGTCCTGATGATGCGCTACCTGATGGTCAATGTATCCGCTCATCGGACTGGCCAGCCGCTTTTTCCTCCCCTGTTTACGGGCAGCGGCTGTCTTGTCAATGTGCCGCAGCATCAATTCGAGCGCTTTTGAGAGCGCCTCGATTCGTTCCGCAGAATCTTTCAGTATCGAGAAGGTGGCGAGTATTCTCTCCAGACGGTGCCGATCATCTACAGTCCAGGCGTAGGTAATTCCGGCGTCAAAGGCGCTCGGCAGCTCCTTGACCCCAATATCATTCTGGCACACCTGCACAATCTGGAACGATCCGGCACGCCGCACATGACACAGATCGCGTTTGAAGGCCTCAAAATCATCGAGGGTGACCGCGTCGGGAATCATACAGACCACATAGTCGTTCTCACGTGACTGCTCCAGCGCATCAAGCAGTGAGCCGGCCTCGACAAACTCTGATTTGGGGTAGCATTCGGCGATGCGAGGGAGGAGGCCTTCTCTAGCCTTGGAAGGCATCATCACCGTGATGAACATCACAGAGCCGTCGAAACGTGGAAGATCCCCCTTCTGCACCATGAGATCATCTCGCGGCATCGGCACTAGGCCTTATTCTTGTCAGCCTCCCGCATGATCTTTTTGGCCATGCGGTCTCTTACTCGGTTGCTTACACCTCCGTAGCTTTTATTGGTTTTGGCGCGTGGTATGGATTTCTCGAATACATCAATTGCCGCATTGAAGTACATGTTGAGGGTTTGCTCGGTGAAGTTATTGAAGGCCGAGCACTTCTCCCGCAGCTTCCTAAGACTCGTACCCACGTCGAACTGACAGGCCTTGATGTAGGCGACCTCATCAAGCTGACGGCAGATGTCACCCACCAACACGTTGATGGCCATCTTTTCCCGCTCATCGGCGCGATCCTTTTTGACCTTAGTGGCGAGGTGCGTAATCTCCTTTAAGGCGTCCACGGAGAATGGCTCAAAGAGGAAACCGTCAGCCCCGATCAACATGCGCTTTGCGATCTCACCGCCCTCGCGATCCTCGTTGCGCATCACCAAAATGTAGGCGGCATCTTGTCCGCCCGGGGTCTTCTTGGCGTTCTGAATGAAGGATGCGATATCTGGCTCAGGCAAGGAGGGCGAGATGAAAATTACATCCGTTCGTTTGCCTTTATTGAGCTGCTGGAGGGCGTTTCCGAAATCTCCTTGCAGGTCCACTTCGGCAAACTCAGGAATCTCTATCGTGGCCTGTTTCAGCCTCATTCTAGCGGCGATAACCGGCTCGATGCCGAGCGCATTGAACCTTTCCGTAACATTGTTCATAGGATATACCGAGCAACAGGATTATTCATTACCAGTCTCATCGACTTTTTCGTCCTCCTGCTTAAGGGGTTTTCCTGGAATCGCGCCTGAGGTGGCAGATTCACCTGAGGACTTTGGGCCTCCTATCCTTATCCCCTTGCCAACAAAGCGAGATTGGACGAGGTAGCCTGGAAGGTTCCCCTCATCTCGGTAAAACTCGTAGCAGCAGCAATCTTGTACAGGCCTTGTATAGGCACGACTTCCGCCGTCAGCCCCGCGCTGACGGTGCATGTATTACTTGATCTATCCCCATGCGCTCGGGATCTCACTCGCTTCGGGTTGGATGAACGATGGACCGTACAGACTCCCATACATGACGGGCGATCGCGGCATGTCCCTCTCCATTGGGGTGTATGCCATCGGCCTGATTAAGTGATGGCTCGGCAGCAACACCCTCCAATAGGAACGGAATGAGAACGGCATTGAATTCACGGGCCACCTCTCGATAGACCCCCTCGAACGCCGCTTCGTACTCCTCTCCCATATTTGGTGGAGCACGCATTCCGGCCACCACTAAATGCACCTTCGGCTTCACCCGCCGCACATGTTCCAAAATAGCACGCAAATTTACCCGTAACGCATCAGGGGACAGCCCACGCAGGGCGTCGTTGCCTCCCAGCGCAACCATGAAAATGTCAAAATCTTCGACTAACCACTGCTCAATCCGCCTTACTCCCCCAGCCGAGGTGTCACCGCTTAGCCCGCCATTCAGAACCTTAAGTGCACTACCCTCTCCGCGGGCTATCGCCTCGAGCCGGCTTGCATACCCCTCCTCCCGCAGCACCCCATAACCAGCGGTGAGACTGTCTCCCAGAATGAGCAGGGTATGCTGCTCGGCGTACCCAGCGCGGGCGAATTGAGTTAAGAGCACAAGAGCCACTTGGAACAGAAGTAACGTTAGCCCTGTGCGCCTCTTGTTGTCTTGCTCAGCGCACATTATCTTGATGTCGTTCACTGCGTCCCTATGAAGTTGCCGGGTAGATCGCCAGACGCCTGCTCACAGGTACTGGTCCCAAAATCCTGGACTATCTTAGGCACAAACCACACGTAGCAAAAGTATAGACCATGAGCGAAACCCCCGCGCTTCGAGTTGAGAATCTCTCAAAATCCTACACGACACCCTCCGCCACTGTTCGAGCACTCAGTGAGGTGAGCCTTGTAGTACCAGCAGGCAGCACCTGTGCCATCGTCGGGCCAAGTGGGAGCGGAAAAACCACTCTCTTGGGGCTCGCCGCGGGTCTCGACCGTCCCTCTGCGGGCAGCGTATGGATTGAGGATCAAGAGATCTCTGCGCTGGATGAAGATGGGCGTGCGCGCCTTCGCGGAGAGAAAGTAGGCCTTGTATTCCAGCAGTATCAGTTAGTTCCCTCTCTTTCAGCATTAGAGAATGTCTCGCTCCCTCTTGAGATGGAGGACCGCGTTCCCCTGGCTGAAGCAAGAGAACGGGCCCGCGCACTTCTCGACCAGGTTATGCTCAGTCGTCGGGCGTCTCACTATCCCTCTCAGCTCTCAGGCGGTGAACAGCAGCGCGTGGCACTTGCTCGGGCTTTTATCAACAAGCCGCGCATACTCTTTGCAGACGAACCCACCGGCAACCTTGATGCGGAGAACGCCTCGCGCGCCCTCGACCTCATGAAAGCGCTCACCGCTCAGTACAGAACCGCTATTGTCTTGGTAACTCACGATCCCGCCTTGACCGTCGGAGCCGATCAAATCATCCGGCTATCCCATGGGAGCATGGTCGAATGAACTGGATGCTGCGTCTTGCCTATCGTGACGCGCGCTGGGGACTTTCCCGCGTTGCATCGGCATATCTTGCGCTGGTGCTTGGCGTCGCCGCGCTTGTGGCAATTTTAGGGGTGGAGGAAGACATTCGCGCCTCCATCTTCCAAAACACCAGGAACCTCCTGGGATCAGACATCGAGTTCTCATCGAAGCGCCCGCTCAGCGCTACGTTTCTCTCCGAGCTTGGCCCTTTCGTCCAGCAACAGGCCCATGAAGTGCGATTTCGCACCATGGCAACCGCTCCCGAAAGCAAGCGCTCCCGTCTTGTGCAACTCCAGGCGGTCGATGACGGTTTTCCCTTCTATGGCTCGGTAACTACTTCCCCGCCCGGCGCCTGGCAGGAGCTCCAGAGTGGTGAGGGAAGTCCGGCCGTAGTCGAAGAGACTTTAGTCCGGGAGCTAGATCTCTCCATTGGGTCCACACTGAAAGTCGGTCCACACACCCTGAGAATCATCGGGGTAGTTCACGATGCGCCAGGGCTCGTCGTACCGGCCTACGTGATCAGTCCAAGGGTTTTCATCAGCTATGCCGCAATCAAGGACTCTCCCCTGCTCACCCGTGGAGCCCTTGCCGATTATTATCTGCACTCCCAACTGCGCTCCGGCACCACCACCGCCGACGTGTCGCAGCACCTCCAGGCCGTCCTGGCTGCCGAACGAATCGAGGCGAGGACGCACCAGCAGCGGGCCGAGGTGCTGGGGCAGGTCTATTCAAATGTGGGTCAATTCTTGTCCCTGGCAGCGTTTGTTGCACTTCTCATCGGGGCAGCAGCAGCAGTTGCATCAACGCACATATATCTGCAACAGAAATTCGCACTGGTAGCTATTCTGCGTTGTCTTGGCGCATCACGGCGCGAGAGCACGTTGCTATGCCTACTGGAGGTAGCGGGCCTTGCGTTTCTTGCCTCTCTACTTGGTGTTGGGCTGGGTTTGGGCGCACAGTATGGGCTGGCCGCCCTGCTCCACTCCTTGGTTCCCTCGGAAATTGATCCGTCGCCCCATCTGCCAGTCGTAGCTGCCGCACTCTTGGTGGGTGTCGGAACCGTAACCGTGTATGCCTTGCCATTAATGGCGCGCCTGAACCACGTTTCTCCCCTTCAGGTTCTCCGCCCCAATGGCCTGGACGAAGTTGGAGCAGCCCGCTACCGCGCCGGTACGATGTTTCTCGTCATTGTTATCACCGTCGCTTTTGGTTTCCTCGTCGCAGAGTCAACAAAGGCTGCTCTGATCAGTATCGGCATTGCCTTGGGAGGCCTCGCCATGTGTGCGCTCTTGGGTTGGCTCCTCCTGTATGTGGCGAGACGCATACCGGAGTCCCTGCTCCCCTTCTTATGGCGCCATGGCATCAAGAACCTTATGCGTCCCGGAAATGCCACACTGCCTCTGATCATGGCGCTCGGTACGGTGGGGATCTTTTCTAATTTGATCCTGATCTGCGGCCACTTTTTGACCTTGCACACCGATAAGTTCCGCCACGAACAGACCCCAAACGTGTTTCTGTATGACATTCAAAGCGACCAGCGAGAACCCGTGCGGACCGTCTTGCATCAGCTGGGGGCCAAGGTGCTCCAGGAGACCCCTGTTGTCATGATGCGTCTTCAAAGTGTAAAGGGCCGCCCCGTGGGAGAACTCCTGGCAGCCCCGTCCAATACCATCCCTTCCTGGGCACTCACCCGCGAGTATTGGTCGAGCTACCGCGAGCAGACGGTGCCTAACGAAACGGTGATTGCAGGACAATGGGTGACAAAAGCGGACCCAGGCGACGACCGGGTGGCTGTCTCGGTGGAGGATCGCATGGCCGAGCGGCTCGGAATCAAGCTGGGTGATGAGCTGGTATTCGATGTGCACAACCGACCGCTTGTAGCGCGAGTCACCAGTCTGCGTACCGTGCATTGGGAGCGCATGGAACGGAATGCGCTGATGGTGTTTCCGAGCGGCATTTTAGAAGATGTCCCGCAATCTCGCTTTATTTCAGCGCACATCGCTACAGAGCAAAAAACGGCTGACGTGCAAACGATTTTGCAGGAGCGTTTCCCGAATGTATCCATGGTTGATCTGCGTCTTGTGCTGAGGGCGATTGACAAACTGGTGGAACGCATAGGGTGGGCCCTTGCTGCTGTCACGGGTTTAATCGCCTTTGCTGCACTTCTGGCCATTGTAGGGCTCGGGATAGCCGGTCGAGAGGTCCGCTACAAGGAGCTGACCCTGCTCAGAGCCCTTGGCGCGAGACGGCGCCAGGTACAGCAGCTTGTTGCCACAGAGTACGCTGTGCTCGCCATTCTCGGGGTAACAACGGGACTGGCTATTTCGGTAGTGTCTTCCCGTTTTCTCGCCTCCGAACTCTTTCGAAGCCCCTTCTCTCTCCCCCTCTCCCAAATCCTCGCAGCCAATCTATTGCTGGCTGTTTCCGTCATCGTAACGGTGTCCTGGCTCCATCGGGGTGCTCGTAATCAATCAGTGCAGAGTCTTATTCAATCGGAGTAGGTGCAACTCCCTCCCCCAACTCCCCTCAAGGTGTAAAGAGTACGAAAGACTCCTACCTATCTTTTTGGTTAATTTTGGTAGTATTCCGTACGCCAATTCCTTCAGCTTCACCTCACATAATCCGAAGGTAATGCTTGGACGGGGGCATGCGCCTTACCGTGCTGTATTGGCTGACGTGACCATGAAGCATCAGAACTTCCTCGCTGCACAACGCGGATTCACCATCGTTGAGATGTTGGTGGTGGCACTGCTTCTCGGCATTATGTCGGCCATTGCAGCGATCGAGTTCGTAGAGTCACGAGCGGTATTCCAGCGCGATGACGCACGTCACCAAATACAGGCAGATATCAAGAGAGCCAAGCAGGAGGCCCGGGCGGCCGGCACCCGCGCACTAATCCTGCCTCTCGAAGGCACCTCGTCTTATCAGGTCGGTGTGGATTTTCTACCGTTCAATGACCCTCCATCTCTCGATCAGATCGTGCTGACCCGTCGTCTTGGCTCGGGATTCGAAGTTGCCTTCGATCAACCGATGATCTTCGACGGGAGAGGGTACCTCGTAGATGAGGACGGCGAGCTCACCTCTACCACCCTGACCTTGGAAGAGGATGGAGAGGCCTTTGCGAGCGCAACCGTGTATCCCACTGGCTACGTAGAAGGAAATGACCCATGACGGCGGCTACACCAAAACAGATACGCCGCTCAGGTCAATGCGGCTTTTCAATCATCGAATGCATGGTTGCCCTAACCGTGCTGGCAATTGGAGCCCTGGGGGTTGCTCGCAGCATCTCCAACACTCTCTCCGTATCGAAACGCACTATGCGGCATTCGATTGCAATGCAGCTCGCCTCAGAACGCTTGGAAGAACTCGCTGCGGTGGATCCGCAGAGCCTTGATGAAACCGACAACAGCGCCGAGGCAGACATGCTCGTCGACAATATCACCTTCTCCCGGACTACAACGGTGGTGGTCAATGATGATCAGTCTCGTACCGTGACAGTTACCGTGGCTGGCTCGGTGGCCGAGTTAGGCGGCGGAGTTACTCTGAGCGCAACATATCCACTGTGGGGGCAGCTATGATGCAGCACCCCTTAATTACAGATCAGCGCGGCGAGGGGCTGATTGGATTCCTTGTTTCGGTGGTTATCAGCGCCATTGTTTTTGCCGCTACGACCACCGCGTATCTGCAAGGGATCGTTCGCGCCCAGGACCACCGCACCATGGTGCAGGTGCGGGAGGAGGCTCGCGAAATAGCTGATCTTATCGCCTCTGAACTGCGCCTGCTTGGCTCCGGCATGCCGCTCTCGCAAGACGATTTCTCCAGCTCCGACCTCTCGCTCGGCGACGCACCACTTCCTCTGCTCTTGGACTCTTCCGCCAGCTATATCCATTTTAGGCTGAATGAGTTCGGCCGCGGGGCGATTATCGATGCGGCATTCGACCCCATTTCTACCAGTACCATCTCGGTAACGGACGGCTCAATCTTTGCGGTCGGAGACACCGTGTACGTCACCAACATGACTACCGGGGGCACCGACGGCCTGCAGGGGGAAATAGTGAGTATATCAGGCAACTCGATCACCCTGAATGGAACGATGCTCTACCCAGTCGGCGCCACCTTCGATGTAGGAAGCCTTGTTGAACCAGTAAGCACCATCGCCTTCAATTCGCCTGAGACCTGGTCCGGCATCACGAGAGAGACTCGGGCAGCGGCGAAATCACGATAGCACCAAATAGTATTGTCCAGTTCGAGTACCGGAACAGCAGCGGAACCGCCCTGCCCTTGGCCCTTACCGCCAGTGTCGTCGATGACGATTTGGCGTCCGTATGGCTCCAGGTGACGGTGCGCAGTCAACGTCCGCTCTCAAACGGAGAAGTATACGAAGCCACCGCAGAACATACGGTGGCACTTAGAAACTTGGTTATCTCGGGGTAGCAATATGAGAAAGCAACAAGAGCGTGGATACATTCTTGTCGGGGTTATCGTGCTCATTGCCCTGTCGCTCCTCATCGTTTCGACCTCACTCGATATCTCATCCACAGACACCCGCGCTATGGCAGCCCAACGAACGCGCGCTGAAAACTACTATAGCGCGGAGGCCTCGCTGAATCGTGCGGCTTCATGGCTCAGGGACAACTCCACTTCCCTTGCCCTCATGTTCAGCCGCACCAACTTCTACAGCCACTTCGATCGGGTACCACCAAGTGCGGGCACCAACGACCTCTCCGATAACCCGGTGCCGAGCGAACTGAGAATAATCGGCACTGATAATGCGCCGATTCTTTCATCCTCCAGCATTCTTGCCAATTCAGCCTTCCCGGAGACGACCGATGCGCTGACCGGCGATGATTTCAGCCCCACCACTGTCTTTCAGAGTGCGACATTGGGCGATAGTTTGGTTCGAATTACCCTCGTAGACGCCATCCCCATAGATCCAACCAAGGATTTCGGTGATCCTGATCTCGGTAATCCCGTTCCCGAGACCGATTTTCACCCCGTTTACCGCATTGATTCGATGATGAATGAAACTCAGGGTGCGCATGTATCGGCCTACCTAATTGGAGCTCTTGTCATCGATTCGGGCCTTGGCTTCTTCGGTCGGGACTATCTGGAGTTCCGCCAACCCTGTGATTCGTACCAATCGAACGCAGGACCGTACAGCGACACCAGTAAGCGTGCCAACTGTGCCGTCGGATCCCATGGAGAGATGCGCATTCATGACAACGAAGCGGTATACGGCTCCGGAAGAACCACAGGTGCCATCCTCACCGACTCACCCTGGGGCGGCGATGTCTGCGCTGACTTCTCCTGTACCACCCAGGGGACCACCTGTCAGGGTCCCACCTGCCTGGTGCCCGGTCTTCCTACCTATAGCTCATGGGAGGATCTATGTCCGGTCAATCAGGGCAACGTTACGATCAACGCAAGCCAAGAGCTTACCGTGGCTGGAAATGATCCCTCGCAGCGCTGCTGGGCTACAATCACTGTCAACAACAACAAGGTACTTACCCTCAGCAGCACGAACTATTCGTACTTTATCCATACGTTCAATATTGCGAACAACGGACGGATCAATTTTGCGCCTAACCCGTCGACAGGGACGATCAACCTGTACGTTCGGAAATTTGAAGGGGATACCTTTAACGGCAACCAGGTCTACAACATTAACAATAAGCCCTACCAGCTGCGCATACACTACTTAGGTACAGATGACCTTACCATGAATGGTACAGCGGACATGAACGCCTTCGTGGTTGCTCCCTATGCCGGCGTTACGGTGTCGGGAAACTTCACCTTCGCCGGGGGCATTAAGGCCACGGATCTTACCATGACCGGATCGGGAGATGTGCACTACGACGAATCCGGGGACGTGGCTACAGTTTCTGACAGTACCTACTCGTTGAGGAACGTGTCGGAAAGGTATCGATAAGTTTGTTGTTTTAAAAGGAGAGTAGCATATGAAACGTACGTTGTTTCTGTTCGCAAGCAGTCTGTTAATCGCGGGACCGGCATTGGCAGAGGAGCCAATCGATCCGAGCGAGTACGATGACCACCCAGCGGTAGAGAATAATCTCGGCGCCATGGGTAGCCAGGATGCCGCAGCCGTGATCGCCCAGGAAACTGGCGGGGCCAGCGGCGCTGCCAACGGTGAGATAACCATTCACTATGATGGCAGTAACATCCGAGTGTACTCCGGATTGAATAAAGTAGAGCTGATACCGACCGGGGCCGACGGATGGAGCGGAGCATATACCGTTCAGACAAACGCCATCATGTTCCAGCCTACGGGACGTCCACAGCTTGAATGTCCCGAGCAATCCACGGCCGGCTGGTACGGACCCTGCAAGATCCCGCAGTTAGACTAGTAAGAGAATATACTCTCCTATCGCGCTGGCAGTAACACCCGCGTTACTGCCAGCCCGGCGAGAGCGCGTCATAAGAAAGTCCCTCCACCTCACCGGGACAATACATCTCCTTTTGTAGTTGAGCAGAGTTGCGACGCTCGGCTTCCGCATAGGGCTCACGGGGTGCCGTGTACGTGGTTTCAAGAAGGTATCCATGAAACCGCCTCTAGCCACGACTCGCATACTCACCGCGATTCTAAGAACCGGTCAAAGCACCCTGGCACCCTTCCCCGGAGGTGCCTACTCCTCCAATTGAATTCGAACCGCAACGGCACTAAGATGTGCCCATGCGGGCGGTAAGAGCTCGGAGGAGATGGCATTATGAAACCAACCTGGATCGTCGTAGTCGGCAAAGCGAAAGCATCAGTGTATGAGTGCGCCCCCGGACAAGCAGCGTTGAAGCAGATCCTTGAGATCGATAATCCCAAGGGGTTGCTGCGCGAACGGGAGCTGGTATCGGATCGACCAGGACGGGCTAGCCATAACCGTCATGGTCAACGCAATCCGCTCCCACGCCGACAGAGCGCGACAGAAACGCTGCAGGTTCGGTTCGTCAATCATGTGGCTGACCAACTCACTGCACAGTTCCACAAGAAGCGCTTTGAAAACGTGCACTTGATCGCAGAACCTCACACCCTGGGCCTACTGCGCAAAGCAATCGGTTCACATAAGGGGCTCGCGGTACTCGCAACACTGCCACAGAAGCGCTCTGAGTCCATTAAGGGGCAGCTCCGCCAGGCCAAACAACGGCTTACCCGCCGCGGTGCCCGCAGCTAAGGGTAATCCTGCACCGCTCCATACGCGTTTCGGGCTAGTTCCGACTTTGCATGCTGCTGCCCCGCAACGGCACCACAAATGCTCCAGCGCGATAGAGTCTCTGGAGAACCTCGTCGAATGACAGCGTGCAGCAGCGGGTATGGCAGCAAAAAGTGTGCGCCACTAATAGTGGCAGGTGACAGTTTCAGTCGCGTGAGCACGCCATTACAAGGCAAGAATAAGGGCTTAGTGCCCAGTACGTTTTGACCCTGTACGTTTCCTACAAACGAAAAGCAGGGCCCTTTCAAGATTGATGAGCTCGTCGTCCGGCGCGGAATGAAGCGAGCTTACAGTTCCTATCAGTACAGAGGAGATCGGCTGGACTCTATATCAGCTGTTCTGCTTGATCTTCTTCTTATTCTTCTTAGCGTAGTTCTTCACTTCCTTCTTGTTGTTCTCAAGATATTGAACATCGCCCTTGGCGGCCTTTTCGTGGCTCAGCCCCTTTTTGAGCCCCTTCTCTTCCACGTACTCTGCGTGAGCCTTCGCGCGCTTCTCTTTCTTATTCTTCTTGCCCCCACCCTCCTCGGCCGCACCTTCGGCAAATGCCGGGCCGACAGTAACGATAACGGCAAAAACTCCAACCAGGCTCATCTTCAGAAATTCTTTTACTTGCATCTTAATACACCCCTTAAGTATGTGGCTGTTCGGCTACGCGCAATCAGCGCGAAGGCCCAAGAACCCATGCGGCTCAAATGGCGGCCGCACCTCCAGGCCGCCCGGCACAGGTTACACAAATGACGCGAGGAGCCTCCGTTCCCATTGAACGCCGGCATTCCTTCGGACCACCAGCACGTTCTGTGTGGGGAGCGCTCTCCTAACCATCTAATGTTGATTACTCCGAAAGCCCCAGCTGCGCAACTATGGGGAGACTCCCTTTAGAATCTTATTGATAGCCTTCAGAGTGGCCTTCTTGTTATTCGTAAAGCCATTAGCACTCCGCACGAGGAGTCTTGATGGCTTTTTGAGCGCCTTGCTCAGCTTCACTAGGTCAACATTGGCGGAGTTTACCGTGATTCCCCCACTTGCTGACGCGGCACTTATGCTGTTCACCATCGCCTTGATTCTATTTCGAAGCGATTTCTGCTCCTTGAACTTACGCAGAGAAAGCTGCCGTACCGTGCCTCGCAGAATCTCTAGCTCCGCCCTAAAGTCGGCGTTCCGTAAGCAATCGGCTACGCCATTGGTATTGGCATCAGTATCCGGCACCCCGCATCCACAGGCGCCAAACACAGATTTCGTAACGTCCGCCGGGCATTGGTCAATATCATCCGGCACCCCATCGCCATCTGCATCCACACTCACCTCAACCAGTGAGGTGCGGAAACTATCGCCTCGCACCATATCCGGGGGGGAGAGCATGTGAACTGCCAATGCTGAGGTGCGACGGAGGGGGGAGTTTTTGCCCTCAATCGATATTCTTCCCACCGTTGGCGAACCCATGGTTCCAACCATAAAGGAGAAACTGGCCATATTTACCGTCAGAACCGGGATGGTTAGCCCCGGAGTCGCTGGCTCCTCGATAAAGGGATTGGCCACGGTGTCCGGAAGTGGATCCTGGAACAGAACACCCCGAATCATGGCGATGCCTCCTGCCTCCTGCACATGCAGCCCCGCTTGACCAAAGGTGCAGGGTCCCATGCCGAGGACAAACACGACAGCACCAGGCAGATCCGCTGGAGGGGGATTCGGGAATGGGGTACATGCGTCGCCACCATAAAAGTAGAAGCGCTTGTTGGTAAATGCTCCGGGATCAAGGGAGGGGGTCGACGAGAGGAACCCCAACCCGAACTCGGCCCCTTCAGCTCCCACCTGATCGGTCGTTTCGACCCGCAAACGCGCCCCGCCATGCGGCGGGTCAGAGCTACGCACCATTACCACAAACTCCGCAGAGCCAAAGGGAGGTATCGGCTGAATACTCTGAACTATCTTGAACCAGGAGGAGAATGACTGGACAAACCCGTTGCTCAATGTAACGGACTCAATCTCGTCCCCCGCCGCGCTCGCTATATACAGGGCGGCAGAAGGCACCGTGATGGAGGTTGAATTGGCTACCTGCACCAAGAATGGAATGGCGTTGCCAGCATTCACGCTGGACGCGGCGGGTGTAATCACCACACCAAGGTCAACCTCAACCGAGATTTCGACACTATCAATCAACCATCCGAGCGATCCGATCGATGCGTCAGTGCCCAATCGAAAACGGAACTGAAATGGAACCCCAGAGGGCACATTGATATTGTCCAGCCGCACATTTTCAAAGCCACCGGTCAGACCACTCCAGCCCTGACGCCCGGTGAGGGGGTTGGAAGACCCGGCGATCAACGTGTGCGTGTAGCCTCCCTGTGAGAATGTTCCGCCAACGGAGGGGTCTGTCACATCTATGAATTCGCCATTGCCAATCTTAATCTCCAGAACACCGCCGTCCCACCCCGTCTCCATCCCCCGTCGATGATGGAATTCGAGTCCAATTGGATGGGCGGAGGAATTGCTCTCAATCACATAGGCCGGGGAAACCAATGAGGTATCGCTGACTATATTGGGAGCAGGAATGAGCACTGAATTCGGCGTGCTGTGACTGAGGCTTGCGGTTGTAGTCACCGACTGTCCGCCCTGCAGTGAAAGAGCACTCCATTCGGGCGGGAGGGCGGGCGGGGTAACGTCGTCAAAGAACTGCTCAAATTCGGGTGGTACAAACTGTGCGTTCGATGGCAACGGATGCGCCACAGCTGCTGCGAAAGCTATGACGAGGAAAAATCGAATTACATTGCTCATACCCCACCTCCAATATTCGGTGGGGACTATACGGGGCTCTGCTTTGGATATCAATAAAAAGCTAAGAAACGCGGTAATGCACTGTTTTCGCCAACAATTCCTTACGCTCCTTTGGGCCCGGCACCCACCCGCATACACAACTGCGCACGAGGGCAGAGCTTCTACGCAAAAGCCTTGAGAAAGCCGATGGCGCGCCGTATCGATGGTTCAAGCTCGCTCTCAGGTTCCAGATGCCTTCTGGTCTGATACAGAAGCATATGCGCTCCATCACCTTCTACCGACAGGCCCTCCGCTCGCTCAAACAGTGAAATCACAGATGGTCCGAACGCTTGCCGCACGGCATTCGCGTCGGGACCGCTTAGTCGATAACATCGTGAGAAATGCGGGGCGTGCGAGAAGTCGATATCATCGAACCCCAGCATCTCACCTATTCTATGCAGCATGTTCTCCGGATTCAAAGTGAAGCGTGGCAATTTGAGCCCGGGACGGGAGAGGAGCAAAACCGTCTGGGAGTGGGTCTTGGAGTTCTTACCGCTGCCCGTTGTGTAGCTATAGTCGAAGGCAGCGACATGCACATCATCAATCTGGCCACGCACTAAGTTCCGTACACGAGTACTTCGTCCTCTTGAGAATAAATTGAACCCGGCCTGGATCGCCTCGGGGGGAACTCCCGGCATATCCGCGAATTGAAATCCCAGCCGAGTCGCCAGCCGCTGAAATCCCTCGCGTCGCTTTTTAGCGTGGACGACCCCCAAGTAGATCAAAAATCCGATGATCGCCAAAGCGAACAATACAGCGACCGTTGCAAACATGCTTTCATCCATACAGGACTGCTCCTATGTGAACCACGCCTCACAGCATTGCCATCTCCCGCACTCTACTGTCAATGAGGCGTTTCTGATTACTTGGTCTTTCTATTGCCCGTAAGCAGGTACAGCGCGGGGAGAACGAAAAGCGTAAGTAAGGTCGAAGAAATGATTCCTCCTATCACCACCGTCGCCAGCGGACGCTGCACCTCTGCCCCCGGGCCAGTTCCCAGCGCCATCGGCACAAAGCCAAGTGAGGCGACGAGCGCAGTCATGAGCACCGGACGAAGACGCACCAGCGCTCCTTCTTGGATGGCCTGATCGAGAGGCATCCCCTCAGAGCGTAATTTCTTGATGAAGGACAGCATCACCAACCCATTGAGCACGGCCACTCCTGAAAGTGCAATAAATCCTACCGCTGCCGAAATAGATATCGGGATTCCCCGTACCAACAGGGCTACGACGCCGCCCGAGAGCGCCAGAGGAACTCCTGAAAACACCAACAGAGCGTGTCGCATATCGCCGAATGTGTAAAAAAGAAGGGTCAAGATAAGGAGTAGCGCCAGCGGGATAACTATGGCCAGCCGCTGTCGCGCCGAGATGAGGTGCTCGAATTGGCCACCCCATGTACTCCAATAGCCGGGGGGTAATTCTATTGCTTGATTGATGCGCTCATTCGCTTCTTCCACGAAACCTCCAAGGTCTCGCCCCCTTACATTCGCTGTTACTACCACTCTGCGCTTCCCATCCTCCCGGCTAATCTGATTGGGACCTCGTACAAGCTTGATAGTAGCCACGCTGGAAAGTGGCACAAACGATCGAAGCGGCTCCTCAGTATGCAACAGAGCTCCGGACCGCCCCTTTGATGGCTCCGCGCGAAGAGGGAGTGGAATGGGAAGCCTGCCTAGTTTTTCGATGTCTGATCGCACACTCTCGGGCAACCGCACCACTATCTGGAAGCGCTTATCACCCTCATACAGCTCACCGGCAACTTCCCCGCCGATCGCCGTGGCAATCACCGCTTGAGCCTCGGCGATATTGATGCCGAAGCGGGCCAAAGTCGGCCGATCAAACTCGATACTAAGCATGGGGAGTCCCGTTACCTGCTCGAGTTTTACATCGGAAGCCCCACGCACCGTTTTTAGCAGCCGTTCGATTTTTTCGGCATGCTCGAAAAGCTGCTCCATATCGTCTCCGAAGAGCTTCACTGCTACATCGCTGCGCACCCCGGCAATCAATTCGTTGAAACGCATTTCAATCGGTTGGGTGAACTCATAGTTGTTTCCGGGAATATCGGCGAGAGCATTCTGCAGCGCTGCCACGATCTCCTCTTTCGGACGTTGCGGATCGGGCCAGCTCTCACGTGGTTTAAACACCACGAATCCATCAGCGACGCTTGGCGGCATGGGGTCGGTGGCAATTTCCGCCGTACCAATTTTGGTGAACGTATGGGAGACCTCCGGAAACGTTCGAATCCGCTGCTCTAGCGCCCTTTGCATCTCGACGGCCTGGGACAGCGAAGTACCCGGAATTCTCAAGGCGTGCAGGGCGATGTCTCCTTCATCCAGACTCGGTATAAATTCACTACCAAGACGAGTCGCCAGCAGTAGGCTGGCCACGCATACCGCAATCCCGCAGGCGACAACAGTTCGGGGTTTGTGCAGAGCCCGTTCAAGCATCCCGCCATATCTGCGCTTAAGACCCACCAGCACCTTGCCCTCATGCTCCCGTACCTTGCCTGACAAAAGCAGTGCCACCGCCGCTGGCACAAAGGTCAGCGAGAGCAGCATCGCCCCCGCCAGGGCGATTACGACCGTGATTGCCATGGGGTGGAACATCTTTCCCTCGATCCCGCTGAGCGCGAAGATGGGCAGATACACGGCTATGATAATCAGTTCGCCGAACATGGTAGCCTGCCGGACCTCACGCGAGGCCTCGAATACCGTGCGGAAGCGTTCCTCGAGGGTAAGCAGTCTGCCAAGCCGCTTCTGTTCCAGAGCCAGTCTGCGCATGCAGTTTTCGACGATGATTACCGAGCCATCCACAATCAGCCCGAAATCAAGCGCCCCTAAGCTCATTAAGTTCGCGCTCACCTTTGATGCCACCATGCCAGTAATGGTGAAGAGCATCGAAAGTGGAATAACCAGGGCAGTTATCAACGCTGCCCGCACATTGCCGAGAAATAGGAACAGTACCACCACTACCAGGAGGGCTCCCTCGAATAGGTTTGTCTTGACCGTGTTGATCGTTCGATCCACCAGGTTTGTGCGGTCGTACACCACTTTCGCCGCCATGCCCTCCGGCAGCGATTTATTCACCTGCACCATGCGCTCAGCAACACGCTGGGACACCGCTCTGCTGTTCTCCCCCACGAGCATGAATACAGTACCCAGCACCACCTCTCGCCCGTCCTCAGTTGCTGCCCCTGTGCGAAGATCCTCTCCAATGACAACATCTGCAATGTCGCGAACGAAGATCGGTTTGCCTTCACGTGTCGTTACAACCAATCCTTCAATCTCGGCAATCGAAGTGACCTGCCCCGGCGCTCTCACAAGGTACTGCTCGCCGCTTCGCTCGATGTACCCAGCCCCTATATTTGTGCTGTTTGCGGCGACTACATCGACCAGGTCACGCAAGGTCAGCCCTAACCCAAGCAGTCGATCAAGACGGGGCGTCACATGAAACTGCTTCTCGAACCCACCGATAGAATTCACCTCGACGACCCCCGGCACGGTGCGCAACTGCGGCTTCACTATCCAATCCTGGGCCGTACGAAGTTCGGTCGGAGAGTACCCGCCTCCGCTGCCCTGGTCGTTCTCCACTGTGTACATGAATATTTCGCCCAGCCCGGTCGCGATGGGCCCCAACGTTGGCGAGATCCCGGGGGGCAGTTTGCCACGCACCTCCTGGAGCCGCTCAGAGATGAGCTGCCGGGCGAAGTAAATGTCCGTGCCATCCTTGAATATGACGGTGACCTGAGACAGCCCATAACGCGACAACGAACGGCTGTAGTCAATTGACGGCAGTCCTGAGAGCGCTGCCTCAATTGGAAAGGTAATGCGGCTCTCTACCTCCAACGGGGTAAAACCGGCTGCCTCAGTATTGACCTGCACCTGTACGTTGGTGATATCGGGAACTGCGTCAATGGGGAGGCGTTTGTAATTGATGGTGCCGAGCAGAACCATGCCCAGTGTCCCGAGAATTACAAGCCACCGATGTGCTATTGAAAATCGAATCAGTCGCTCAAACATCGAAAACCTCACTCTCGCATGCAGCAGCCGTTCACCCCCGGGAGCTCCCTAATGGTCGTGACTCGCTCCCGATTTCTCCACATCAGCTTTGATGATGAAGCTGTTCTTCGCTACATACCGGTCACCGATCGCAATACCTGAACGGATCTCTACGTACTCATTATCTCGACGGCCCGTTTGCACCGGCATAGCCTGGAACACCCGGCCATCGGTCACATACACTACTTCCCAATCTCGGAATGTCTGCAGCGCAGAGGTCCGAACGGCCAGGGGCACCGAAACGTACGCGCTCTCCAGAGTGCCTGAAATGAAGGTGCCAGGACGCAGACTGCCATCCGGATTTGGAATTACCGCTCGAACGAGCTTGGACTGCGTGGCCTCGTCGGTGATTGGAGATACGTAGTGCACCTTGGCTTCAATTTTCCGCCCCCCGCCGAGATCGACTCTAATACTCCGTCCTCTCTCAATCTGTTCAAAGTCACTCCGATACACCTGAAAGTCGGCCCACACCTCCTCGAGATTGGCAATTACAAGTATCTCCTCGTCATCTGATACGAACTCACCCGCGGTGCCGTGCCGGCTCACCACCTCACCGCTTATATATGACCGAATCTCATATGGCTGCAGGGACTGATTGCTTTCGACGACGGCGACAACTTCACCAGCTTTGACCCTATCCCCCAGCTCCTTTCGGATCTCCTTAATAATGCCTGAAAAACGGGGCCGTATATGCGCCACACGGTCCTGATTGGGGATCAGACGTCCGTAGACATCGGCAACATTTGCTATCTGCGCGGGGCCGGCCGTCTCGATCGAGAGGTCTGCGACCTCTAGCGCACTGGGCGAAAGCTCAGTCCGCCCCTCATGAGATTGATACTCCCAGTGGTACTTGCGTCCCCGGTGGACTGCCTCAACGGACACATCAAAGGAGTGCGGCTCCTCGACCGTACCAGGACTGGTCAGGTACTCCCCTTCCGGATGGAACTCGAACACTTCCTTCTTATTTCCGAATCGAGTCAGGGTCAGCCGAACCTTGAGATCCTTGGGCGATATCGGATCCCCGTCCTCGTAGGGATAAATGCGAAACTGCGGCGGCACATCTTGTTCGAAAATGGCAATTTCGACAGTGAAGTCGTCCTCGACTAGCAGGCGGCCGCCATGTGGCCCCTTGGATTCATCCTCCGCATGTTCACCATGATGACCGTGGCCGTGACCATGATCGTGACCACCACCCGCCATCAGCGGAGCAGCAGCGGTCACTATGGCGATCCATATAAGTGCAATGCTGATTCGTGTTCTTGTCATAACCGCTCCGCCTACAGATCACACCCAGTCAGCGACGATAGGGCAGCCCGGTCCCGATACAGGGCCAGGGTGCGCTCAATGAGCTCAGCCTCCGTTGCCGAAAGCTCACGCAGCATCTGCCACACGCGAAAGGGAGACCCTTGCCCGGAATGCAGTACGCGCTCTTCAGCACTCAACGCCGCTCTCAGGGCCGGCAGTACCTCAGACTCGTACGCTCTGACCAGCTTTACTCCGGTATTGACACTACTTCTCAACGCATCCAGCTCATTCTGGAAACGTTCGCCGGTAAGATAATTTTTATTCAGTTCGGCGGCCGACACTTCGGCCGCCCGTGTTCTTTGCTCATGCCGATTTCGATTAAACACCGGTAGTTCCAGTGCGATACCGACGCCAAAGTAGTCCGTATAGTCATTTGTCCGCTCATATACGGCACGCGGTGCAAACTTCGGATAGGCATCTAGTCGTGCGAGCCGCTGTTGTTCCTGAGCCAACTTAACAGCCAGCTCCGCCCTCGTTCGCATCGGTATCTCGCTATCGTTGCTGTCCAATGCATGTTGTGGAATCTCCTCGAGGGGTGGCCTAGCTACCCTTCCCACTATTTGGAAGCCAGCAATTCTCTCAAGTTCAGCCCGCGCCCGCTCATGGTCAGACTGCCAAGCGCTCAGCAGAAGGGACGTTTTGCGCAGTTCCGCGAGCAGTAGGTGCCCCTCACCCTCACCCACCAAGCCTCTGTCTTTTGCACCCTCTAGGGACACCCTCAGCCCCTCTGCTTTCTGCTGGTAGGATCGAAGCTGATCAAGCCTAGACTCAATCAGCCAGCTTTTGGCATAGGCGAGGCGTATACTCTGGGCAAACTCCAATAGGGCAATCTTCTTCTCAATCTGTGCCGATCTTTGAATCAAAGCATTGACCCGACCCCTCACACCAAAGTCACTCCAACGCAGCGGCTGACTCAGGGCGACTGTCACCTCACTTGCGCCACGGCTCTCACGATAAGAGGTGGGGATACGGAGCTCCGCATCAAGGGCTGGGTTTTCTAGACTCCCTAAGGCGATCCCCTCGCCCTGCTGCAGCAGCGTTCTCCGTTCGATCTCCTTGACCAAGGGACTATCGTTCAATGCGCGTTGCAGGACTGATTCCAAAGTAGTCACATCATCGGCGCACAGGAGCACCGGTGAACTCAGCACGCCAAGGCAGAGCAAACAAGCGATCACAATCTTAGGGGACATAGAGCACGCACGCGGGTACCGCAGCAAAGATGAAGACATAGGGGAGTGAGCGCGGCGCCTCACTCCGACAGGTGCAATGGCACGCTCACAGAGAGCGCGTCTGTGGATTCAATCATACAGGCGGAGCGTTCGGGGAGATGAGGGTGCGGATGTGCTGGCCTAGATACCCTTCGAGTACTGATCCAGTTCGCCCCCTGTTCGGCTGCTGCATGCGGTTCACATAATCGCCTGGTTCAGGCCGTGCCAGAAAGGGGAGTGCATATTCAAACTCAGCGGTACCGGTTAGCTCTCGATGACCACCGTGCGTCCAATGGGTCAGCCGAATATAGGACTCGCAACATTGCTCCCTAGGCGAGTCATGGGAATGCCCATGCAGCGGTTCGCCATGATCGTGGTGTGAGGAACCCGGAACGGGATCATGGTGGTGATGCAACTGGCCCGAATCGTGGAGATGCCAATGACGGGAAACCAGATCGATTAGGCCGTGACAGATGCACAGCGTCCACAGAGCGGCCAGCAGAGTCGATATAGATCGGCTATTTCTCATTCGGTAGCTAAGTCGACCAGTTGTAGCGGCCACTTTAGCTGATCCACCTGCCATGGCAATCCGAGATAACGCCGCACAGGTCCTGCTTCGCCTGGCTAACTTCTAATATCGCTTGCCCTTTCTGGCAGCACCTACCTGCCTAAAACCACCATAACAGCGTGTGGGAAACCTCTCTGAGCTCCTCGCCGGGCGCTTGGGGTATTTTTAGACGGCTTGTTGAACATCCACATTCTTCTTTTCTGAGTTCTCGCGTGCCATATCCAAATCACCCATCAGCCAAGGAGTCACTTTCTAACGCTTCTGTGGGATCACGTCCGAATCTTGAGTCGGCCGTGGCCATTGCCAAGCACCTTGACCTGGTGGAGCCGCAACTTGAAACCGGTCGCATAAACCCGCCAGAGCTTGCAGCCGAGCTGCGAGATCTGTCACAGATAACCTTAACCGAGCGCGCTGCTCCCGTGATGTTTCCCGAGCTCCTGCCACGCTTGAAGGAACTCCATACCGAACTCAACTCATTGGAGCCCCCCCAGGAGGGGCCAGTCAATCTGATCTGGCAAAGAGCGGTCCCATTGCCGCCAGAATGTCCGTGCTTGCCAGCGCCAATGCACTGGTGATCTTGCGCAGTGAAGCGCCCGAGGTCGACCTCAGCGGGATAAGTGCACTTGTTAAGGAGGCTTTCGGTGATCTCCCTCCCCCCGGCATAAAGCAGATTGTCGTGGTGCAAGGCCTTGGGATTTGGAAGCACCCGTCTGGCGGCCCACCCACCCCCATTCCCGCCCGACTCACTGACGCTGAAGGCGCGGTGTATGTCGACGCAGCCCTTCTCTCTGATCCTGCTCGCATGGTCCGAGTCCTGCATCGAGTCGGTGAACTCGCCACCCGCCTGGCCTACGAGCAGCACGGGGCTGATAGCTCCATCGCTTCAATGCAGCGAACGGTAGTAAAGATGGCGGGCTTTGAACCGTCTGATAGCGCCTCTCCCTACGGCTATCTGACCCATGCGGGTGATCGTTACAGAGTATGCTTGGGAGGAGCCACCACTTTCGACAGATCTATCTATCCTGCATTCCAAATCGAGGGCGATGGGCTACAACGAAAAGCGGTAATCATCGACTCTCAGCGCGATCATGCGCTGCAGCGGATGTACGCAGAGTTTGATGCAGTGATCGCCGGGCTGCCGAGCCTCCCCGGCAGCGTAGAACTGCTCGCTCTCGCCAGCGCCTTTGTTGATACCAAGGTGCGCAACAAAGCAGAGGATGCCATTGCGCTACCTCAAGATTCGCACGTCTACCTAGGGGAGTACTATGCCGCAGGAGGGGGCGAGTGCCGCCAAAAAGCCCTTCTGCTCGGCTGTTTGACGGAACACCTCCGTAACACCAAGCGCTTCGATGGTGCAGTCACATTGCATGCAAGCTACTCCTATCGTGTTGCCGATGCCCACGCCTATTTGGAATACGAATCACCCGACCACACGGTGTACTTTGCCGACCCGACGCATCACCGCTTCGTGCCGCTAGACTATGATGAACCACCCATAAGCGGGGATGGTGGCACTTGGCCCTATCGCTCGCATGCCCAGATCGCGGCGCTCCGCGGCCTACCGGTATGGTGTCCTTAGCCGCTCTGCGGACAAAAGGGCGATTCGACATGCGATCACTTGCTGAGGCCCCTGAACATTCTCGCTTCGTCATGCCCGCACGGCGGCACGCTTCCACTTCCATTCCTCCACTGCGCAGAAGCAACAAGGAACTATGAATAAGGTAATCACGCTCACCGCCATTCCCCCAATCGAGGGTATCGCCATCGGCTGCATGACGTCGGCACCACGGCCCGTGGCCCAGAATATGGGCATGAGACCGAATACCGTCGTGCAAATGGTCATCAAACAGGGCCTGATTCGCTTTACTCCAGCTTCCACCACGGCGTCGCGAATCTCCTCAATCGACTGGAAATGCCGGCCATCGAATACCTTCTCAAGGTAGGTAGACATGACGACGCCATCGTCATCGACCACCCCGAACAGCACGAGAAACCCAACCCACACCGCCACTGAAAGGTTGGCACCCCACAAATACAGCATGAGAAATCCACCCGAGGCCGACACCAGCACCCCAAAGAATATAACCGGCGCTATCCACCACCTCTTGAATCCCAAGTAGAGCATCAGAAGAATAATTCCTAAGGTGAGTGGAACCAGTACCTGCATGCGCTTTGTGGCACGCACTTGATTCTCGAATTGACCCGACCACTCCCAGTAGTATCCGGCCGGCAGCGCGATCTCACCCTTGGCCAGTGCTGCTTTTAGGGCGCGCTCGGCGTCCTCCACCACGCTCACCTCGTCCCGATCGCGGGTGTTCATGGTAACATACCCCACGAGCAGTCCCCGCTCGCCCTTGATCTCCTGAGGTCCAAGCACCGTTTCGATTTCGGCAAGCTGTCCTAACGGGACCTGGGCTCCACTGCTCGCCGGCACAAGCACATGAGCTATCGTTTCCAAACTCTCCCTATACTCGCGGGCTAGGCGAATCCGGATCGGGTACCGCTCCCGTCCCTCCACGGATTCCATTAAATTCATTCCGCCCAGCGCTACCTCGATCACATCTTGAGCGTCCCGTATATTGACCCCGTATCGTGCCGCCTTCTCCCGATCGATTCGAATCTGCACGTAGGGCTTCCCAACAATCCTGTCGGCAACAATGTCGGTAGCCCCGGGCACCGTCTTCAATACGCGCTCGATCTCGAGCCCTACCCGTTCGATCTCCGACAGGTTCGACCCATAGATCTTTACCCCCATCATGGCTCGGAACCCCGTTTGCAGCATCACGAGGCGGGTCTGGATGGGCTGGAGCCAGGTTGGTAAAACGCCCGGAATCGCTGTTCGCTCTTGCAGCTCACTTAGAATCTCCTGCTTGGTGATTGTGCGCTCTTCCGGCCACAGGAGCTGAAGAGGCCACTTCAGAAACATCGGCAGACTGCTATGCCATCGCTCCACTTTGACCTTTCGCCACTCATGCTCAGGTTTGAGGAGAATTACTGTCTCAATCATGCCTATTGGTGCCGGATCGAGGGCCGATTCAGCGCGGCCGAGCTTACCAACTACGGAATGCACCTCCGGCACCGATGCTATCGCCAGATCTTGCTTGCCGAGGACCTCAATGCTCTGACTTAAGCTCGCTTGCGGTAGCAGCGACGGCATGTACAGGAAGGATCCCTCATCAAGGGGCGGCATGAATTCCCTGCCCATGTTCCGGAACAGTACAGCGCCGATGATCAACAGCAGCACAGGAGCGACCAGAAAAGCCCGCTTATGAGCGAGCACCCAGCGCAGCGCGGGCACGTAGACCCTGCCAATGCCGCGAGACACCACGTTCTTCTCGAGAGGCAGGAACTGTTCCTTGGTCATGCGCACCACTGCACACATAACAATCAGGCCAACGGCCGCTGCCGTGGGCCAACCGCTCATCTGACCGAGTTGATACAGCTCCGATAGTACGAAGTGCACCCCAATCATTGACAGCAAGCCGAGCAGGGCGCCCAGCACCCACGCTGACCGATGGTCACGACGCCAAGGGCGAAAGAGCAGATAACACATGACCGGGACGACGGTTATCGCCAAAACCACCGACGAGCCGATGGCAAAGGTCTTGGTGAAGGCGAGCGGCTGGAACAGCTTCCCTTCTTGGTCCGTCAGGAAGAACACCGGGATAAAGGCCACGAGGGTATTCGATACGGCTACAAATATGGCCCGCCCTACCTCGCTTGCCCCCTCAAAAACGAGCTGGAAGTGGGTCTTGCCCGTTTCGTCTCGCGAGTGCGCAATCCGCCTATAGATATTCTCGGTCATAATTATGCCCATGTCGGCGACATCACCTATGGCGATGGCGAGCCCGGCAAGAGACATTATGTTCGAGTCGATTCCGACCCAGTACATCAGAAGAAAGGTGGATGCTACGGCCAGGGGAAGAGTGACCAGTACGGCTATCGTACTTCGAAAGTGCAGAAGGAAGATCAGGACGACCACACTGGCCAGAATCGCCTCCTCAATCAGAGCGTCAGTGAGTGTGGCAATTGTTTCTTGGACGATTGTGGTGCGGTCGTAAAAAGGAACGACCTTTACCGAGCTAGTGCGTCCATCGGCTAAGGTTTTTTTAGGTAGGCCGGCTTCTAACTGAGCGATCTTCTCCTTAATGCGTTCTACAACGAGGCGCGGATTCTCGCCGTAGCGCATCAGCACTACTCCACCTACCGCTTCAACCCCGGCCTTATCGAGCGCTCCCCGCCTGAAATCCGGTCCCAGGTGGATGGTTGCTACATTGCTCAAGTACAGAGGGGTCCCGCTTTCCTGCCGTATGACCACTCGTTCCAGGTCAGCTACATTCTTGACGAAGCCCAACCCCCGAATGAAGTACTCAATGCCATTCTGCTCGACAACTTTGGCGCCTACATCGATGTTGCTCTTTCTGACCGCCTCATACACCTCCATCAAGGTGACTCTATGGGCGCGCATCTTGTCCGGATGCAGATCAATCTGATACTGACGTACGAACCCGCCGATGCTGGCAACTTCGCTCACTCCCTCGACTGCGTTCAACTGGTACCTCAGGTACCAATCCTGCACCGATCGCAGCTCCGCGAGATCGAATCCCTCACCCTCTACTGTGTACCAAAACACCTGCCCGAGCGCCGTTGCATCGGGGCCAAGTAATGGTACTACGCCAGCGGGAAGTCGCTGTTGCGCTACATTAATCCGCTCCAATACCCGCGAACGGGCCCAGTAGTAATCGACCTCATCTCGGAAGATGACAAAGACCATCGAGAAGCCGAAACCCGACATCGATCGAATTGTTTTGACTCCTGGAGTACCGGTCAGTGCGGTAGTGAGAGGATAGGTGACCTGATCGTCGACATCCTGCGGGCTCCTCCCCTCCCAATCGGCGTACACGATTACCTGTTTCTCCCCAATGTCGGGGATAGCGTCCACCGGGCTGTGTGTTGTGGCATAGTAGCCGGCGCTTACAAGCGCCAGCATTCCCAGGACAACAATCAGAATGTTATTGAGGCACCAGCGAATAATTGAATCGACCATAGCAATCCTCAATGTGCATGGCCGTGCGCGTGGTGCGGTTCCTCTACCGGCCGCGCTGCGCCTGCGACGGCGGGATCGCCGTGCTGATGGCTAGAAGCGCTGGAAGCCCCTTGCGGATAAAAGAGGCTGGGAGATCCGGAGATCTGTGCCTGGCTGTCGAGCAAGAAGTTCCCGCGAACCGCTACCCGCTCACCCTCAGCGAGACCTGCCAATACAGGAAAATACTCCCCCGCTCTGGGGCCCAGTGTAACATCCCTCCCCTCATAGCTTCCCTTCGCCGTCTCCACGTACACGAACTTGCGAACCCCGCTATCAAGAACCGCCGAAACTGGGACGGCCAGTACTGCCGGCCGCGTTCCTTTGCCCCTGATTCCTGGCACCCGCTTGAGGTCCATTCCACACAGCGGACAGGCTCCCGTTGACTCTCGAATGACCTGCGGATGCATAGGACAGGTGAATGAGCCCTCGGCGCCCGTGGGAGCAGCGCTTCCATTCGCATCGAGTGCCGCGTGGATATCTGCGCTCACGAACATTCCCGGTTTCAGAGCATGATCTTTGTTCTCGATGTGCACGGGAACTTTTATGGTCCTCGTTTCCTCGTCGACTATTGGGGAGATGAAAGTCACCTTTCCCTCGAACGTTCGTCCCGGGAGAGCCTCACTTACCATGGTCACATGCTGACCATACCTCAGCCAGGGCAACTGACTTTCATATATATCGAGGTAGCCCCACACCGAATCAAGATTGGCTATCTGATACAGGATATCGCCACTCTTGAACGCCGCGTTCTGGGTTATATTTCGCAGAATCACCGTGCCGCTAATGGGTGAAAAGAGCGTCACTCGCTCTGCGACCTTGCGTCTCTCCAAAAGCTCGGCAACTTGGGAATCCGTAAGCCCCAGGCGGCGCAGCTTAATCCTCGTCGTATCCAAGAGCTCGGAACGCGAGGCTCCTGCCGCTACAAGCAGCTCCTGCTGTGCCACAACCAGCTCCGGGCTGTAGATCTCGGCAAGGTGGTCTCCTTTCGCTACCTCCACGCCGGTAAAGTTGACAAACAGCCGCTCAGCATAGCCGTCGACTCTTGCCGTAATGGTGGCAAGCGATGTTTCATCATAGGAGATCTTTCCGACCGACCGTACGATGTGTGCAAGCGCTTTGCGCTCTACCGCTACCGTCTCGACCGAGGCCATGGCGCGTGCCTGCTCCGACAGCTCGATCCGGGCTGTACTAGTCGGCCCCCGGCCATCCGAATTGTTATCACGGGTTGGCGAACTCTGCGCGAGAACTAAGGGCATAGAGCAGATTGGACAGCTACCCGGAGCAGGGAGTCGTACCTGCGGATGCATGGAACAGGTATAGACCGTGTCGGCTGCCTGCGCCTGATCTGGAACAGCGCCGAGAAACGCTGTGCATACAGCCATAATCAACAAGGGAATATACAGCGAGGACCGAATCATAGTTGCTCCTCTGTTTCTGACCCGGCAGAGTCAAGCTCACCGAGCGGCAGAATGCCTCCAATTGTTAGGGAAAGATTGAGCAGCGCCTCTTCGCGCGATTTGCGCGCGTCTACCGTTGCGAGTTCGAACTGCAAAAGGGATCGCTCGGCCTCAAGGAAGTCAATAAAAGAGCTTTGACCGCCCACATAGCCACTGCGGGCGACGTCCAAGGAATCCTTTGCCTTTGGTATGAGTCGGTCTACCAGCAGTTGAAGTTCGCGCTCGCTTTCACGATACATGAAGGCCATGGCGGCAAACTCCACCGCGAGCGTTAACTGCTCTTCGGTGTAGCGCGCAAGGGCTGCATTTCTCGCCGCCACGGCGGCCTTAATTTCAGCAGCGATCTTGTCGCGCCATATCGGTAATGTGATCGAGAACTGTGGCGTGACTATTGGGGTGCTCGGCTTGACATCGGTCTCTACTCCCAGGCTGAAATCGGGCACGGAGCTGCGCCTGGCCAGAGTCACCGCGGCTTCGGCCCTTCTGATCTCACTTTCCATCAGTACAAGAGTGGGGTTGCGCGCGAGGGCGATCTGATAAATCTCCTCAAGTGACGGGGCGTCCTTTGTGTTTTCAAACCGCGTCGGTACTTGAATCTCAGCGTGAACGGCTAGATTGAAGCCGAGCGCTGTTTTATATCGAGTCACTGCGACGCTGCGGGAATCCTCGAGATTCTCGATTCGCACCTCAAGCTCATCGGCCTCTATTTCTGCCCTCAGTACATCTTGCAAACTTGCACGATTGGCCGCGTGTTGTGCTTGCGCGATATCCTTGAGTTCATGCACGAGCTTTATGTTGCGCTTATTCACCTGTATCGAGTCCTCCAGGGCCTGCAACTCAAAGTATGCCCGCTTGAAGTTCGCGGCGCTCATCAGCACGGCTCTTCGAAACTCTGCGTACTTCACCCGGGCCTCGCCCGCCGCCACAGCTGCCTGAGCCCGCAACTTACCGGGACCTGGAACATCGATCATCAGTCCGGGCATTACACCCATCACTACGTCTTGAATATCGGTCTCGAAGGTAAGCCTTGGATCGGGCAGCGAGCGTTCGACTGTTATCGTTTCAACGGCTCGCATCCAGTCAAAGTAGGCAGCCTCCACCTGCGGGCTCCGTCTAACGGCGAGCTCCAGGAGTTCGCTGAGCGGTGTTTCAGCATTAATGGAAACTCCCTCTGCACTCTGACTGTAGCCCCTTGAGACCTCAGCGAGCTGACGCCGTGCGCTGATCTCCTCAGAGCTGGGAATTCCCGTACATCCAGCCATGCCAGCGACCGCAGCGACGGTTAGGAGCAGGAGCACCCAGCGCCTGTTTAACCTGACGGAGGGAGTCAATTTCAAGCTTCTATCTTGCGGTTCTTGATGCATCCGAGCCCCACACCCAACCCCAGCTCCCCTTGCCCCTGGACTGTAGCCTACTTTCACTGTGCATGCCCCGGGTTTTGTTTCATTCACGACTCCTCTCACCGCAGTGGTGCACCGCCTGCGCGTAGGAGAGCCGACCACGCCGCGATCCGACGATTTGCAACTACTATATACCCCATGGGGGTATATAGCAAGGCTGAAAAAATGCTGGTCCGACCTGCCTCACCTCGGCACGCCACCTCAGGGGCCGGTGAAATGGGGAGTTAGTACTGCTGGGTCTTGGAAATGTATCGGGAAGTGCCGTTAGGCCGCTGCGCCCTTTCGGGTTAGGGCTATGCGAGGGACTCCTGTCTATCGATGAATATGTGCCGAGAGCCGGAGTCGAACCGGCACGTCGCTTTCGCAACCCAGGATTTTAAGTCCTGTGTGTCTACCAATTCCACCATCCCGGCATAATGCTCACTCCTTACCTCGCCGCTTCACTCCTCAGCGGTCTATCAAATTGCAACCTGCGGGTGCGGCCGTGGCGGAGTGCGAGCACTTAACTGCTTGAATCCCTTACCGCGCCGTCTGAAAAAAATCAATTTTTGCACCCCCGCAATGCTATTTTCGTCTTTCAGACGACCTGAGCTTTGGTTCATCATGTCAGTGCGTTCCAAATGGGCACTGTTTCGTTCTGGGATAGGAGTATATGGATCAGACATCGGTAGTGAGTGAAATGCCGGCGGCACCAACACCCCCCCAAAGAAAAACGCTGCGCAGAATTATGACCGCGCTTGTGATTGTAGTGCTGCTCCGCCTCCTCAGCTTTCCATTGATGCAGCCAACGGGAAGTGAAACGGATCTTTCCCTGCTCGGTTTGGGAGCAGACCTTTTCGCGGCAATCGCACCACTGCTCTGCGCCGTATTGGCACTGCTAAGCTTACTCACATTTCTTATCCGATTACTTAGGAGACAGCCTGGACGGATCTCAGCGCTAGTCGTGTTTGCACTCTGCGCTGGTGCCGCCACTTTTCTCCTTTCAACTATTCCGCGCTGACGCTCAGCCCGCCTCCCATGGAGCAGCAGCTTTCTAATTCGGAAATAGTCCATCTATAGAAAGGTAACGCTCCCCGGTATCGTAACAGAAAGTGAGCACCCGCTGCGGCGTTGCATACTCCTGCAATTTCTTTCTTACTGCCGCAATTGAGGCACCAGACGACCCACCGACAAATATACCCTCTTCTTTCGCTATACGGGCGGCGCACTCATACGATTCATCCTTACCGACCTGAATAACGCCATCCAAAAGCTCGCGCCGCAAAACCTTAGGCACGAATCCGGCTCCGATGCCCTGCAAGGGGTGCGGCGCAGGCTGTCCACCGGAAAGCACGGGCGAAAGCTCCGGCTCCACCGCAAAAACCCGTAATGCGGGGAAACGCTCTTTGAGCACTGCTGCGCACCCCGTAATGTGGCCGCCCGTACCCACACCCGTGATTAAGAGATCAAAGCCCTGCGGGAAATCGGCCACAATCTCATGTGCGGTGGTGCGCTCATGCACCGCTACATTTGCGAGATTCTCAAACTGCTGCGGCATCCAACTGGGATTAATTTGCTTGCAGAGATCCCCTGCCCGCTCAATTGCACCACGCATGCCTTTTTCCTTCGGCGTCAGATCCAACTCGGCGCCATAAGCCTTCATGATCCGTCGCCGTTCAATCGACATGGACTCGGGCATCACCAGTATAAGCCGATATCCCTTTACTGCTGCCACCATTGCCAGTCCGATCCCCGTATTGCCGGAGGTGGGTTCAATAATCGTGGTGCCTTTGGTGAGCGCTCCTCTGGCCTCCGCATCCTCCACCATCGAAAGGGCGATTCTGTCCTTTATACTTCCCCCAGGGTTTGCTCGCTCAAGTTTTAACCAAACCTCATGAGGCCCCGGAAAAAGCCGGCTCAGTCGAACATGCGGAGTTGATCCGATAGTCTCAAGTATGCTGTTAGCTCGCATTGCTGTGCTCCCAAATATGCAGAAAGCTTAACATGGGGCGTCATCACTGCAAGCGCTCAATCGCGGAGAAACCCCTCCGCTGCGCTACACAACCACCCGACCCGATGCTAGGAAACGACAATATCCGCCTTGTGGTAAACCTTGGAGCCGGGGGGAACGCTCTCCGTAAGCCACACCTGCCCTCCCACTATTGAATCTTTCCCGATCACCGTCTCGCCTCCCAGTATCGTCGCATTAGAGTAGACGATCACTCTATCTTCCAGAGTAGGATGCCGTTTGTTCCCGGCTAACGATTTCTGCACACTCAACGCTCCCAGGGTTACTCCCTGATACAGCTTCACCTGGGCTCCAATTGTCGTCGTCTCCCCAATCACGACCCCTGTGCCATGGTCAATACAGAAGCGCTCTCCGATCGTCGCGCCGGGATGAATATCGATGCCGGTCCTGCGATGGGCGACTTCAGTCATTATTCTGGGAATGAGCGGAACTCCCTCTGCCTGCAATACGTGCGCAATCCGATAGGTGGCAACAGCAAAGAAACCCGGATAACACAGAATCACTTCGTCCACGCTGCGCGCGGCCGGATCCCCCTCATAGTGTGCGTCGGCGTCCAACAACAACCGCTCGTATAACTCCGGAATGCATCTATGAAATCGTCCTACCGCGTGCGCTGCATCCGAAGGGGTCATCGTAGCCGATACTATTCGGGCAAAGGATTCCGCCCAGCTACGGAAACGCGTTTCCAAACTCTCCGCCGGCAGCGCCGGTGATGTCTCAAAATGGGGAAAGAGCAATCCCAGCAGCCCCATCAAAGCGTGTTCCGCCGCCTGTGCGGAGGGCAGCTTCCCGCGCAACATTTCAGCCCGCGCGGCGAGTCGGGCAAAGAACTCAGCGTTATTCCCCTTCTCACGACTCATAGCTGCCTCCTGGTCCGAACATCGCATCAAGTAGTCTGCGATGCAGGAAAGGTACTCGGAACTGTTCGCTCATCCTACGCTTGTTTTGGGCCGCGCCACCGTCCAGATCGTCAACATCTATGCCGCGGCGAGCAGCCACTCCCCAAACAGCATCTAGCGCTGCGCCGCATTAGGGCGCAGTTGAATATGCACATCTTTGAGCTGTTTCTCGGTTACTGTCGAGGGGGCCTGCATCAACAGATCTTCACCATTCTGGTTGAGCGGGAAGGCAATCACTTCCCGTATAGCCTCCTCAGCAGCCAAAAGCATCACAATGCGCTCGATGCCGAAGGCAATACCGCCATGCGGAGGTGCGCCGAACTTAAAGGCGCGAACCATGCCGCCGAACTTCTCATCCACATGAGAGCGATCATAGCCCACTATCTCGAAGGCCTTGTACATTATCTCCGGTGAGTGATTCCGAATCGCGCCGCTGGCAATCTCATACCCATTGCACACCACGTCGTATTGGTGCGCCAGAATCTCCAAGGGCTTCTTATGCAGCAACGCATCGAGACCGCCCTGCGGCATCGAGAATGGATTATGCCCGAACTCAACTTGCCCGGTTTCACTGTTGCGCTCGTAAAACGGAAAGTCCGTGATCCAACAAAAACGAAAGGCATTCTTCTCGGTCAAATCAAAATCACTGCCGATCTTGTCACGCAGCTTGCCAAGCGCGCCATGCAGCTCAGGTTGATTGCCGGCCGCCAGGAACACGACGCCGCTATCACCGTTCAGGTACTTTGCGCGCAGCGCCGAGACCTCCTCAGAAGTGACAAACTTGGCGATCGAACCCTTAGCTCCTTGCTGATCAATAAATAAATAGGCGACCGGCTTTCCGAGGTGCTTCGTGAAAAAGTCTACTGTGTCATCGAAGTACTTGCGCGAGGGCGAGTCGGGGCGCTTGGCTGCCAAGGCATACACCTTGCCCCCCATATCGAGCGCCTCTTTGAAGACCTTGAACCCCGTATTCTGGAATATTGAAGAGGCGTCCTCGATCACCAGGGGATTGCGCAGGTCGGGCTTGTCCGTGCCATAACGTTCAATAGCCTGCTTGTAAGGGATACGCAGAAACGGCGGCTTGCTTACCTCTCCCTCGCCTAAGCTTGAGAAAAGCTGGTGCAGTAGCCGTTCATTGACCTTAAACACCTCTTCATGGGTCACAAAAGAAAGCTCCATGTCGAGCTGATAAAACTCACCGGGCGATCTATCGGCGCGCGCATCCTCGTCACGGAAGCATGGCGCAATCTGAAAATAGCGATCAAAACCCGAGACCATGAGAAGCTGCTTGAACTGCTGGGGCGCTTGAGGCAGCGCATAAAACTTACCCGGATGCAGTCGGGACGGCACGATGAAATCACGCGCTCCTTCTGGCGAGCTGCTCGTCAGGATGGGAGTCTGAAACTCATTGAATCCCATCTCTTCCATCAATCCCCGCATCGCGCGGATGACCTTGGCTCGCAGAATGATGTTGCGATGCAAGTTTTCACGGCGCAGCTCAAGAAAGCGGTAGCGGAGTCGCTGCGCCTCGGGAGCGCCATCATCCTCGGCCACCTGAAATGGGATCACATCGGCGGCAGAGAGCACCTCTACCTTCGATACTGAAATTTCAATGTGTCCAGTAGGAAGCTTCGCGTTCACCTGTTGGGCATCGCGAGCAACCACTTTGCCTTCTATCCCTATTACCGATTCGGTTCTCAGCTCCTGTACCGCCGTCTGTTGCTCACCGTGAAACACGAGTTGCGTCAGCCCATAGTGGTCGCGCAGATCAATAAAAACCACCCCGCCATGGTCGCGCTTTCTATGCACCCATCCAGCAAGTCGCACCTCGGTGCCCACGTCGCCCTGGCGCAGCTCGCCACAGGTATGGGATCGATACTTACTTCGAAGAAACTCTGCACTTTGACTCGACATGACACATCCAATACGTAATCGACGCCCGCACGGACCCTGCGAGGCACATCATAGGGGGAAAGAGAGGAGCGGGCCCTGGCGCTCAGCTCATGCCACGAAGGTAGGTATCTAGATCATTAATCTTGAGCGCGTCTGCAAACTCCTTGAGATTCGAGGAGGAAGCCCCTGCGAGCGCCTCAATCTTAAGCATCGAACCGCTATCAAGAAACACGGTTAGATCGCTCCCCGCATCCATGTCGCCCTCGGTGAGGGTCGCAGTGCGACCTTGAATCCGCATCGTATCCATGCCCGGCTGTCCGCCCATCATGGCCGCCATCTTGCCTAGCGCTGCGAGTCCGCCAAGGCCATCGGCAGGGCCGCCACCGGAACCGCCCACTAAGGAGATCTTCACTTCGGACGAGCCCTTCCGGTAGGTGCGCTCGATATTCGTGAAACCCAACGCAGCGCTGCTTTCAATCTTCTCTCCTCTGTACCCATTCAGCTCATCGGGGAAGAAATCGTGGAGTTTGTTCGAATGCAACTTTTCGATCGCCTTGCGCGCCCAGCCCAATTCTTCAAGCGCCTTGCTGTAATTCTTAGCAGCGACGAAATCGTTCACTTTCTTGAAGATCGCATTCAGATCTTCCTCTGCAAGAGCGACCACGCTAGAAAAAAGCGCTGCTACCACACTTACTGCAAGAAGTCCTTTCCTCATAATGTGCATCCTCAAGAGGCATTCGCCTCACAAAAAAGGCCCTTTTCTTTTATACCAGGGCAGTAAAAATTGCCAGGTACATTATCACTGCCACTTCTGGCTGACCTCCGCTACTTTCGTGGCGTATGCAGCCCCCTCAATTTTAGGCAATTACGCACGATTTCGTCGGCAGCGCTGGTCGAGCGGGTGACCCCTGGACGTGAGAGGAAAGCCGCGTACTCACTCGGATCACGGAGCTGCTCTAGCGCCTTGCTGAGGCGCAGCTCGAAGTCGCTCCCCTGTTCCACGATCAGAGCCTTTCCGGCGTCACACAGGGTGCGCGCGTTGGCAAGTTGGTGGTTTCCCTGGGCGTGCGGATAGGGCACCAGAATAGCGGGTTTGTTGACTACACCCAGTTCCATTACTGCTCCCGCACCAGCCCGCGATAGCACCAGGTCACACCACTCGAATGCTCTTGCCAGGTCATCAATAAACGGCAGCACACTCGCCTTGACACCAGCTTTCTCGTAGGAGGCCTTCAATCGATCGACATTCTCTGGGCGCGTCTGATGCATGATCTCAAAACCCCAGGAGATGAACTTGGCACTCAAGGCCTCGCAGGCCTCGTCGATGGCCTGCGCCCCCTGCGATCCGCCCATCACCAGCAGCCGCCTTGGCACTGCACCGCGCTCCCAGTCACAGCTCAGATCTCTTAACTCGGGTCTCACGGGGTGCCCCGTGTATACTACACGCGCCCAGCTCGGCATGCGCGCCTGTTCAAAGGCAATCGAGGTCCTATGAGCGACGAGTGAAAGCAGCCAATTGGCCAATCCCGGCTTGAGCTCGCCCTCATGAATCCAAGTGAACGCGCCGCCCAGCCGCCCCAATACTACTGGCCATACCGACACATACCCCCCCACACCGATAACAATATGAGGTGAGAATTGCCGCAGTATGCGCTGAGTCTCAAGTACGGCCAACGGAACGGTCAACAAGTACTCAACCACTCCGCGCAACCCCCGATTCATAACCCCGACGGTGCGAATGACGTGGCGGGTATAGCCTCGACTGTCTATGAGCTTCGCTTCGAGAGGCCGTCCCGATCCAATAAAGGCAATGCGCGCTCTGGGATCGGCCCTCTGAAAGGCAAGCGCGATATAGAGCGCAGGGAAGAGGTGCCCTCCGGTACCACTCGCCGCGATGAGTATCCGCGGCGCTTCATTTGGATCGGTAAGAGGTTTCACCACAAACGCTGCCGAATGATGCGGGCCAAATTAAGCAGTAAGCCGATCGTGGCAAGCGAGGCGATCAAACTGGAGCCGCCATAGCCCACAAGCGGCAAGACTAACCCCTTGGTGGGGAGGAGCCCCGTTACCACCCCCAAATTCAAGAACGCGGGAACCACAATCAACCCGGTACACCCCACTACGCAGGTGAAAAGAAACGTATCCTCAGAGATGCGCGCCGAGAGCACCACGCCGCGCCAGAGAATTACAAGGAACAGCGCGATCACTACCATCGCACCGATGAAACCTAGCTCCTCTGCGATTACCGCGAAGATAAAATCAGTGTGTGCGGCAGGGAGAAAAAACAGCTTCTGTTGACTTTCTCCGATCCCTACTCCGGACAGCTTACCCGTCCCGATTGCAATCAGACTTTGAATGAGCTGATAACCTTTCCCTGACTCATCGGCAAAGGGGGCCAGGAATGCAGTGACACGGGCCATACGGTAAGGTGAGAGCACAACAAGCGCAGCCAAAGCAGCCGCGCAGAGACAGCCCCCGATCATCAAATAGCGTAGCCTTACCCCCGCAGCGGTGGCCATGACGAAACTCACGAGCAGGATCACCACAGCGCTGCCAAAGTCGGGTTGGAGTAGAAGTAGGAGCACTATAGGAATAAGGAGAACAGCCGGCTTCAGTATCCCTCCGCTAAATGTCGAGATATTATCCTCGTGCCTGCCAAGGTATCCTGCAAAAAAAAGCACGAAGCACAGCTTCGATATCTCGGCCGGCTGAACTTTAAGAATGCCCAGATTGATCCAACGCTGCGCACCCCCTGCTTCGTCTCCGAGTCCGGGGACCCAAGGGAGCAATAGCAGTAAGAAAGCGAGCGGGTAGCAGTACACGGAAAAGCGCCGCAACCACCGCTCGGGGATCTTCATCATCACCACCAAAGCCACGATACCTAGCAGCGCTGCACTGGCCTGCCGTTTCAGGAAGTACAACGCATCACCGTAGCGCTCGCCCGACATTATACCGGTGGTCGAATAGACCATGATGAGGCTCAGGCTCACCAGAGCCACCGTTGAGGCGACCAGGAAATAATCACTCAGAAGTGGTGGTGTCAGCGAATCGCGCCGGAGCTCAGCCATGGGAGTTCAGCTACTGCAGAGAGTTGCGCCGCCAAAAGAGCGCGCTTCTACGCGACTTTCAGGGCGGGGTCACCGGGTGCAGCGAAGGCACCCTCACTGCAAACTCACTAATGAGCGATTTAAACACAGTTCCTCGATGTTCAAAATCGGTAAACTCATCGAAGCTCGCACACCCAGGCGAGAACAGCACTATCTCCCCGGCCTGTGCCGACCTAAGGCTGCTCTCAATTGCTGCCGCGACCTGCGGGGCCAACACATGCGGAATCCGGTAGGTTCGGCAGTAATTGGCGATCAAGCTCCTATCGGCCCCAAAACAGACTACCTGTCGGACGCTGGCGGCATGGCGCTCGATCAAGCGCATGAGCGGATCCCAAGAACCGGCCTTGGCTAACCCCCCCAGCATCAAATGCACCGGGCTGTCCGGAAAGGCATCTCTGATCGCTTCAAATGCCGCGATCGATGCTGCTACTGTAGTCGACTTGGAGTCATTCACCACGAGCGGCATGCCGACACTACGTGCTAGAAACTCAAGGCGATGCTCGAGCGGTTTGAAGGCCGGCAAGGCTTGGGAGAAGCTCTCCGTCGGCATCCCTAAACTGCACAGGGTCGCTGCCGCTGCCGCAATGTTGGCCCGGTTGTGGACGCCGATGAGTTTGAGATTACGCAATGAAATTGGCTGTTCGAGCTGGTCGTTCCGGTACAGCACCTCCTCTCTGGAGCGCACGTAAGCGCACAGCCGAGAGCTCCTCATGTCCTGCATCCCGAATGAGGCAACCCGAGCGCGTGCTGCTTTCAGCACCTCGCGGCCCTTGGCATCATCGTGATTTGCTACCGCCAGATCGCTCCCCTCTTGGTGCGCAAAGAGCTTAGCCTTTGCCCGGAAGTAACGCTCAAAGCTGCCATGACGCTCCAGGTGGTTCTCGGACAGATTCAGGAAGAGGCCCGCTTTCGGGCGAAGGCGCATGCAGCCCTCGAGCTGATAGGAAGATGCCTCAACCACCAGCCAGCGTGGTGCACCTTCATGCACCAAACGCTCTACATAAGAGATGACAGGAGTTCCGATATTGCCGCAGGCCCACGCTTGCTCGCCGCAGCTGTTAAGGATGTGCTCAAGCAAGGACACCGTGGTGCTCTTGCCATTGCTCCCTGTCACCACAATACAGGGAACCCCAAGCAGCTCTATGCCTAACTCGAGTTCACTGATTACCGGAACACTCTCACGCCGCAGCACCCCTACCACGGCGGACTCCAGGGAAACTCCGGGGCTCAGAACAGCAAGCGCGGCGTCCCGAAGAAGGGGCATGATGTCTTCGCCATCGGTACCAAAGTGGAGCTCTGCACCAAGGGCCTCAACCGCTTTCGCCCGCGCTGCAAAGTCCTGTTTCACCGCGTGCTTGTCGCGCAGCGCTTTGTCCACGCCGAGAGCTCTAATGCCGCGCCCCCTCAGGAAGCGCAGGGTCTCAAGACCACTGATGCCCAGCCCGACCACTAATACGGCGGCTCCCTGCGCGCGCACCCGCTCTAGCTCGGCATGGATTGGTAGATCATTCATAGGACACGCTACTGTTACCGCAACTTCAAGGTGGTAAGCGATAGTATCGCCAAGACTATCGAGATAATCCAGAAGCGCACGATAATCTTCGGCTCTGCCCAGCCTTTCAGTTCGAAATGGTGGTGAATCGGGGCCATCCGAAAGACCCGTTTCCCCGTGAGCTTAAAGGAGTAGCGCTGAATAATTACAGAGAGCGCCTCAAGAACGAAGATTCCGCCGGTAATCACCAAAAGCAGCTCTTGCTTCACCAGCACTGCACAAAAACCCAGCACCGCTCCCAGGGACAGCGCTCCAAGGTCCCCCATAAACACCTGAGCCGGAAAGGTATTGTACCAAAGAAATCCGAGTCCTCCGGCCACGATAGCTGCCAAGATAATACAGATCTCCCCTACTCCGGGCACAAACGGAAGAGCCAGGTAGCTTGCCATACCGGCATGACCACTGGCGTAGGCAAAGATACCGTAGGTAAAAGCAACGGTCATAATCGGTCCGATCGCTAATCCATCAAGCCCGTCGGTCAGATTGACCGCATTTGAGCACCCGATAACGACCAACACTACAAAGGGAATGAACAGGATAGAGAGCGGGATTGAGATCTCCTTGAAAAAAGGAACGGTCAGTGCGCTTGGAAAGTCCGAGAGAAGCAGCATAAGTGCGGCGAAGGCTGCTACGCCCGACTGGCAGAGCAGTTTCTGCCGTTCGGAGAGCCCGGCAGAGCTTTGCTGCGTTATCTTGCGCCAATCGTCTATAAGACCAATCAACGCAAAACCAAGCATCACCACCACGGTGAACCAAACATACTTTTGTGTCAGATCGCAAAAAAGGAGCGCTGCCGAAAGCACTCCGGCCACGATAGGCAGCCCTCCCATGGTGGGGGTCCCGGATTTGCTTTCATGGGCCTTGGGGCCGTCCTGACGAATCGGCTGTCCCTTCAGTCCATAGTGCTTCAGCCGCCTGATAAAAAGCGGCATACTAACGAGCACGAACACGAAGGTGAACAGAAACGCCACCATCGCGCGAAAGGTGATGTATTGAAAAACGTTAAGCCAACTAAAGCTCTCGCGCAGAGAGAAGAGCAAGTGATACAGCACAGTAAACGCCTAATGAAATCTCACTCAAGAGAGGATGAAGTTACGTCTCACGGGCGCAGCTTCGACTCGCAGCTAGAGTAGCGAGATTCGATGAATTGCTAAAGCCCCAGAAACGAGCCGCAGTATCGCATGAAACCGAACATGTGGCCGCAAACGTGTGCAGCGTTATCGTCGCGTTCTGATGGACCGAGTAGCGGAGGCGGCGGGCAATAGAGGCCCCTTGAAGCGCCTTGTGCACTTGCACATGAGCTTAATTTGCCCGCCGTGCACTAGGGGAAGGGCTGATAGGACACAGGGAAACCGTGCGCAAGGGACTTTGTCACGACAATCTAATGTGGACGGGGTATCTGGTCCTGTTACGATTGCGGTTTCCTTTTCCGACCCTGCAGCGCTTCGTCCAGCATATCATCCTCGGCCGCCTCCTCGACCGGCATGGAGAGGGGGGCGCCGTAACACTCTTCAAGCACGGTGACGGCGCGATCTAACCCCACTCCGCGTGATGCCTTGACGACGAGCACATCAAAAGGGCGCTTGACGGCCAGATGCGCCGCGGCCTCGGGACTCTCGGCGCACACAGCGGGAACCCCAGCGTGGGCGCAAGATTTCAAAACGGTATCGGCCTGCGATCCCACGTATATCAGAAACTCTGGGCCCAATGCCGCTATCTCCCCCCCTAGTTCGGCATGAAACCTCTCGGCATCGGCGCCAAGTTCGAGCATGTCGCCAAAAAGCAACCCTACTCGCAGCCCCTGCCCCTTCAGCTCCCGCGCTATCCCCAGTGTGGCACTCATTGTCACGGGGCTCGCATTGTATGAATCATCAACGACACGCCGCCCCTCAGTCAGCTGTTTCACGGTCAAACGCATGTCAGGGGGTCTGGCTGTCCGCAACGCCGCCTCCATATCGGCGAGGGGAAGTTCCGCAAACGCTCTACGCGCCGCGAGCACGGCTGCAGCTACATTGAATGCGTTGTGCGCACCGGGAAAGGGCACTTTGAATGTGCGCTCCTCTCGGTCAAGCGACAGGGTCACCTCGAAGCCGTGCAGGGAGTGGCTGACCACCTCGATTATCCGGCAGTCGGATGACATGGCCTTGCCGAATGTGGCGATACGAAAAGCAGGCTGCGGGAAATTCCGATGCACTGCACGCATCAGCGTTTCATCGTCAGCGTTGAGTACGGCAACTCCATGGGCAGTGAGACCCTCCAGAATTTCACATTTTGCATCAGCGATGCGATCCAGGCTGCCGAAATATTCGATGTGGGCGGGGGCGATCTTGGTAATAACGGCTACATCAGGCTTGCCTATGGCGGTGAGGGCTCTCAGCTCCCCGGCGTGATTCATGCCCATCTCGAGCACGGCCCAGCGATGGCCCTTCACTATGCGGGTGAGGGTATACGGTACACCGGTGTGGTTGTTATGAGACTTCAATGAGTAGGTGCCCAGGGAATGCCGCATTAAGATCGAAGCAAGCAGCTCCTTGGTAGTGGTTTTGCCGACCGATCCGGTCACTGCAATAGTCCGCACGGCCGTCGACTCACGCCACCATGCAGCCAACTTCCAAAAAGCGGCCAGGGTATCGGGGACCACGAGAGTGCGCTGCGGATCAGGTCCGGCGGTGAGGAATGTCCTATCTTCAACGAGCAGCAATGACGCGCCCCGCGCATGTGCCAAGGGCAGAAACGCATGGCCATGTTGAGCGGCGCCCTTGAGGGCTACAAACAGTTCACCACCCCGCACATCCCTCGAATCAAAGACAGCGCCGTTACAGGAGACCTTCTCGTCTCCCGTGACACATTCGGCCCCGAGCAGCCTCACCAATTCAGCCTTCGACGCACTAACTCCCATCTGCCGTACCCCGCAAGCACTTCTGGGCTTCTTCAAAATCAGAGAAGCGCCGCTTCTCTTTCCCTATGATCTGATAATCCTCATGGCCCTTCCCGGCAATCAGTACAATATCCCCCTTTGCAGCGTGCGCAAGGGTATAGGCGATTGCACGGCTTCGATCCACATCACAGTACGCAGGGGTCTCGATGCCCTCACGGATCTCCCTGATAATCTCGGCGGGATCTTCCGTGCGTGGATTATCACTCGTAATTACCACCTGATCGGCACGCTTCGCCGCTACCGATGCCATGATTGGTCTCTTGGTGCGGTCACGATCGCCGCCACAGCCAAACACCACCCACAATTGGTGCGCACCCACTAAGGGACGCAGCGTCGTGAGCGCACGATCAAGGGCATCGGGAGTGTGCGCGTAGTCGATAAAGGTGAGCGGTGAGCCTCCCGGCACACGCTGCAACCTCCCCGGCACATCAGGAATCTTTGCAAACGCCCTACTCATGGCGTCGATTGGCAACCCCAAGCTGTGCATTGCACCGACGGCCGCGGTTATATTCTCGGCATTATGCGTCCCAATGAACCCCGACTCGATCTCTATTTTGATTTGATTGCCAAGGGTGAGCGTTGATCCACTGGGCCTCTGCATGAAACCCTGAATCCAAAGATCTGCGGTTGGAGTAGAGCCATAGGTCAGGGTCGATATTCCGAGATCCTTGCAGTGCGACAGAACGCGGCTGCCCCACCCGGAATCGATATTAATGACTGCACAGCGCGGCGCGTGGCCCCGATCAGCCATCAATTCAAAAAGACGCAATTTGGCCCTGTAATAGGCATCAAACGTTCCATGATAGTCCAGATGATCATGGGTTAGATTGGTGAAGATGGCTGCTGCAAAGGGAATATCATCCACTCTATGCTGGGCCAAAGCATGCGAAGAGACCTCCATCACGACATGTTTGACGCCGTGCTGCACCCCTTCCCTCAACACACTCCACAAAGATATTGCATCGGGAGTAGTGAGCGATTCTTTGGTTGCATACCGCTCATCGATCATGATCCCCAGAGTGCCGATACGCATGCTCGGATGGCCCAAAGATCGCAGCAGGTGATAGATGATCCAATTGGTAGTGGTTTTTCCATTCGTGCCTGTCACTCCAATGACGCGCGCGCTTCGCGCCGGATCGCCGGAGAATAGCCGCGCAGCAGTCGAAAGGGCCGCCTGGGTGTCAGCTACCAGGATATAGGGATAGCGCGGCTCAGGGGGTGCGGATGAAACCACCGCCGCACTTCCGCCGCCCTCGATAAAGCTCTGCACGAAGGCATGCCCGTCACGTTCAGTGCCCTTGAGCGCAAAGAACAGCCCCCCTCTTCTCGCAATGCGCGAATCGACGACAAGGTGATCAACACTGACCGCGGGGCCGCCTGCCTGGCCTTGCAGCCGCTTGGCCAGCGTTTCTATGCTCCACGCTTCAGTCGCTGATAGAAACGGCGCAATAGCCAGTGGTTCCATAGACAACTTATCGCTCACCGCTTCGCGGCAGCCCCACCACACGCTCCGCTATGATATTGCGTTGGATCTCCGAGGTACCGGCGGCGATGGTACGTCCACGGGAGTATAGATATTGGTGCAGATACATTCCTACCTCGGGGTCTTCCTCCCCCAGCACTGCGCGACTCCCCAGCATGCGCACCCCCAGGTCGGCGATCTCTTGGAACGATTCTGACCAGAAAAGTTTATCAAGAGAGCCCTCTGGGCCGGGTTGTTTTCCATTGGCATACGAAATCAGATGGGTATAGGCGAGGGCTCGCACGGCAGTGGCCGTGGCCACGCAGGAGGCAAGCTCATCGCGAAACTGCTCGGCTTGAGGGAGTTCCAAAAGCCGTCGCAGCAGAGACTCGCTTTGCAACTGACGCGCAAATGTCAACACTACCCGTTCGAACATCAGGGTTGAAATGGCGATCTTCCAGCCCTCCCCTTCCTGTCCCACGATACAGTCAGCAGGCGCCTCGACATTATCGAAAAATACTTCGTTGAATTCTTCATCGCCACTGATCTGTTTTAGGGGTCGGACCTGAATCCCCGCCTGCTTCATCGGCACCAGCAAATACGAGAGCCCCTCGTGTTTGGCCTTGCCCTGAGAGGTGCGGCAGAGCAGGAAACACCAATCCGCAATGTGGGCGAAGCTCGTCCACACTTTCTGCCCATTGATGCGATACGAATTGCCGACTCGCTCTGCGCGCGTTGCGACATTGGCTAAATCGCTCCCCGCCCCCGGCTCCGAAAATCCTTGGCACCATATCTCACTCGCATCGAGGATCTTCGCAAGGAACCGTGCCCGCTGCGCATCGGTACCGTGACGAATCAGGACAGGCCCTACCATAGTCAGACCAAACAGCCCCAGTACCTGCGGCGCGTTGGCCCGCACCATCTCCTCCTGCACCACTGCATCCGCGACAAGGTTTAGCCCTCTGCCTCCAAAGGCCTGCGGCCAGCTAAGCCCAAGCCAGCGTCCCGAGGCCAGGAGCCGCTGCCACTCACGACCGCAGCGTTGGAACTCATCGAGCGCCGCACTTTTAGGTCGGGGAACCGGATGCGCCGCCACCCAGCTTCTAAATTCTTGGCGCAGCGCCTCAAGCTCAGCTCCTAGGGTCAATCGCAACATAAGATAGTGGTTTTTGAATTCTATTCGTTACTACAGGAGCGCGCTGCACAGCCTTACCTGGAGAGATGCTTCGCTGCGCCGGAGTCTACAAAGAAGGTTACCTCTGAGTGTGCATCGGCATACAGTCGCGCCGGCACCTCGTTCACCGTTTCGGAACCCTCGAGGATACGCCTGACTACCTCAGCCTTCTCCTCGCCCTTTACGATAAAAAACACCTTGTCGGCGCGGAAGAGGACAGATGGTCCTAGAGTGATGCGATCGGTCTGACCAGATGGATCCTTACAAGCACCTGCGACAAGCGCGCCATCGGCTACGAGTGGATCCCCGGGGAACAGCGAAGCGGTGTGACCATCGCTTCCTACTCCTAACAGCACCAAATGAAAGTGCGGCGCCCCTTGACTATCGGCGGCGAGTTCTCGCTTCAACAACGAAGCGTATGCCTTTGCAGACTCGGCCGGGCTGGCTAGGGTTGTATCGACCGGAAAAGCCTTAGGGCCGGGCTCGGGCAGGAGACTTAACATCGTCTCCCTGACCATGCGAAAGTTGCTCTGAGTGTCATCTATCGGCACCCAGCGCTCATCTCCGAGGAAAAGCTTGACCCGCTTCCACTCTACGTCATCGAGCCGCGGGGGGCGGGCGAGGGCTCTGTACACTCCTCCCGGGGTGCTGCCACCGGCCAAGGAGATCGCACAGTACGGATGTTCACCTAAGACCTCGTTGATCACCGCCACGATCTCATCTGCGATGACACTCTCGAAGAGTCGTGGTTCAATGACCTCTACGTTCGCCGCCATACTCTCTCCCTCACTGCAGGGTTCCACCCCTTATCCCTTATGCGGTTAAACCGGAAATCGCATGAACCAATCCACATCGCGGTTAACCACAATTATTGATGGCTATACCACTCTATTTGACCAATGTCCCGTACCCGCCAACTGGGGCGTGCCTGGCTCGCCTTAGCCCAAAACCAAGCCCTCTGCTTGATAAAAGCTCCTTCAAGGCATTCCTAAGCAGGTAGCCATCCGCATGGCCATGGCGAGCGCAGCGGGGTAATTTGTAATTGATTCCCCTACCATAAAATAGCGTTCAATAAGCTCATCAACCGACTCCCCCTCTATCGGACTGAGGCTCCGGAACTGCGGTCCAGGGTCAATTCTCGACTCAAGGGCTCTCGCTGGCCCGTCACGGATAACAGACACCCGCTGGGTCGGACTTCTGGTATCCCGGCTTACAAACTCAACCGCCTGCAATACGGGATTCTCATCGCCTGATTCTCCTCCGTCCTCGAACCGTACAAGGATCGGCTTTTCAAAGTGGGGTGAGTGGGTCAGCACAACAAGCCCGCGCGCTTCTGCCTGCTCGTCGAGATGAAGCCCCAGACGATCAGCAACAAAACCGGCCATGAGCAGCTGCACTGCGGAGAGGGGCAAGCCAGTTCTATGCTGTCCGCGGATCCGCACCTCTCCTAGACTATACAGGACCTCTCGTCCTGCTCGCAGATCGAAAAGCGCCTTGACTAGCCCGCGCCAAGGCGAGACCGCAACCCACTGCAGATCAATCATCTGGAGCGCGCGTTCCCTGAGCTGGGCCAGGGCACTGAAACGCCGCATGAACGTTTCAGAACTAAACAAGACCCGATCAGCGATTGGCAAAACCAGATCCAACATCTCCTGGGGCACATCAAAGCCCGAAAGTACCACCTCCGTGGGTACCGAAGCCACGAGGTTAGCCCGCAAGACGCTCGGGAGGCGGGGAATGTGCGCCCGCGCCGCCCCAATCACAATCGACTCTGTGCACACCGCGCTGCCTCCGGCGACACGGTGACACTGCGCGATGGTTTCGACCCGCGGCTCGCTCAACGACTCATCAAAGTAGAATAAGAATAGCCGGCAGGGATGTACTCGGCACAGCGTGGCTACCACCTCAGTGTAGGCAGCAAGCCGGGCAGCTGAACTCACCAGCACAACGAGGTTCGCCGCCGCTGCCCGCTGCAGCATCTGCTCATCGTCGCTCTTCTGCATTTGCTCGAATAGATCCTGCAGTGATCGCTGAATGGAAGGCAGCGAGGCCTGCACTCGCTTAGTGACCTCTACCTCGGACTGCGGCCTTGGAGCTACGCTTCTCATAGCAGACCTACATCAAACGCTATAGGCGGCGCCAACGATGCCCTCTTGGTCTGAGCAGCTGCGCCGCTGCCGACGGTCCCCAGGAACCGGCCTCGTAGTGGTAGAGCGGTGGAGCAATAGTACCGTCCTCGCCCCAAGCCCGCATGACTGGGGTGAGGAGGTCCCAGGCCTCTTCTATTTCATCGTCACGTATGAACAGGGTCGCGTCACCCTTCATGGAATCCAGAATCAACCGTTCGTAGGCTTCTGCTGAGGGCACTGCGAAGGAGTCGCCGTATTCGAAATCCAGATCAACCGGCCGCACCCTGAGTCTCGGCCCGGGCGGTTTCGCGTTTATGCGGAAGGCGATGCCCTCGTCCGGCTGCACCTGAATGACCAGAGCATTCTGCTCCAGATCCTGAATCTGGCGGCCCCGGAAGATCGAGCTGGGGGCCTTCTTGAAGTAAATCGTTATCTCAGTAATACGGCGGGGCAATCGCTTGCCGGCCCGAACGTAAATCGGCACACCGACCCAACGCCAATTATCTATCTCCAGCCGCATCGCCACATATGTCTCGGTCTCGGAGTCTGGGCGCACTCCCTTCTCTCCTCGATATCCTGGCACCGGCTGACCATCGATGAACCCGGAGCTGTATTGGGCGCGTGCCGTGCTCGTTGCTACCTCCTCCAGGGAGAAGCGCTTAATCGCGCGCAGCACCTTTACCTTCTCATCACGGATGCTGTTGGCATCGCTCAACGACAAGGGCGGCTCAATGCACAGAAGGGACAACATCTGCAATAAGTGGTTCTGCACGATGTCGCGAAGAATCCCTGAATTATCGAAATAGCTGGCTCTACTCCCGACACCGATGTTCTCGCACACCGAAATCTGGATGTTATCGATGTGATTGTGATTCCACAGCGGTTCGAATACCCCATTTGAGAAGCGCAGAACAAGGATGTTCTGTACTGTCTCTTTTCCCAGGTAATGGTCGATGCGGAATATTTGCTCCTCAGCAAAGGAGCCGCGCACGATTGCATTTAGGGTGCGTGCTGACTCCAGGTCGTGTCCAAAGGGCTTCTCGATAATGAGCGAGGTTCTCCGAGTCCCACTCGAAGGTTCTTCGACTAACCCGGCGTGTTTTAAATTCGCTGCAATCGGCCCAAAATGCTCCGGGGCAACGGAGAGATAGTAGAGATAATTCAGGTTCTCGCTGCGCTCCTGACCCAGCTGGGTCAATCGATTGCGAAGTTTCGCGAAGTCATCAGCCACCGACCCGTCAACCGGCTGGTAGTACATGTTCGCCGCGAAGCGCGCCCACACCTTCTCATCAACCGGGCGGCGAGAGTGCTCCTTGACCGAAGCGAGCACATCATTGCGAAACTGTTCATCCGTCAGTTTCGTTCGGGCTGCCCCAATAACGACAAAACACGATGGCAAATAATCATCATGTGCTAAGTTGTAGAGCGCCGGGATGAGTTTTCGTTTGGTCAGGTCCCCCGTGGCGCCGAAAATCACCAGCGCAGTGGCCGGCGGGCGGATCACTCGGTTCTCCCCTTCGGAGAATGGATTCTCCATACAGTTCCTTTAGACGCATCACAGATCAACTACCCGCGCAGGGAGACTCGCTTCTGTTCAATTGACTCGACGAGGTCTCTGTAAGAATCGGCAAACAGCACCACACCCTGATCGCGCAACGTAATCAACAGCTCATGAAAGGGTAGCCCAAGCGCGATCACCGATTCAACTAAGCGGTGCGCTTCGGCATATCCGCTATGCAGCTTGGGCCCGATGGCGAGCACTCCTGCCGTCAGCGCCTTAAGGGTCTGGGGAGGTATGGTATTGACCGTATCCTTTCCCGCCAGCTCCTCGACATACATGGTTGGGCTGAAGGCCGGATTCTTCGTCCCGGTGCTGGCCCAAAGCGGTCTCTGCACTCTGGCTCCCTTGGCCACCAGCGCCTTAAATCGCGGGGAGGTGGAAAGCTGCTGGAAGCGCTCATAGGCCAGTCGCGAGTTTGCAATCCCCACCTTCCCCAGGAACGATGATCGCGACGACTCCTGCACCGATCCCCGTTTTAGGAGCGCCTCGAACTCTTTCTCATGGATCGCATCGACCCTGGACACAAAAAAGCTTGCTACCGATGCAATCGAGGTCAGCGGCTCCCCTTTTGCTGCACGCGTCTCGAGAGCCGCTGTGTAGGCCTCGAACACCTGTTCATACACCGGCACGGAGAAGATCAATGTCACATTCACATTAATCCCCTCTGCTAACGCACTCTCAATGGCCGGCAGCCCTTCTGGCGTGGCCGGGATCTTGATCATCACATTCGGACGGCCCAGCTTGGACCACAGGCGCCGGGCAGCCGTGAGGGTCCCAGAGGTATCGTGGGCCAGGGTTGGCGAAACCTCGAGGCTGGCAAATCCATCACCGCCATTGGTGCTCGCATACACCCCCTTAAGCTCGTCCGCAGCTCTCCTTACATCCTCTAGCATGAGCTCTTCACAAATCTCGTCCTTGGAGAGTCCTTTCTTGGCGAGCGGCCGCATCTCTTCATCATACAGGGAAGAGTCGGCGATGGCCTGTTTGAAGATCGTGGGATTGCTTGTAAGGCCCGATACGCCCATCGCAATCATCGCGCGAAGCTCGCCCGAATTGAGCATGGCGCGCGAAAGATTGTCTATCCAAATGGACTGTCCAAGCTCGTTGAGCGCCGCGATGTTCTTGTGCTTCTGCATGGATACTTCCTCCCAATGGTATACAGGATATGATAAGTCAGCCGCTCCCTTGCCGTAAAGGTGAGACTCTTGCCGTTCTGTGTTATATGCCCTCCAGCGCTTATAGCGCTGGAAGCCTCTCCCGTAGGTCTAGGGGGGAGGGTTCCCGGTGCGCAGCACACGCCGAATGGTCTCCCATTGCGCCCTGATAAATGGTTTGGAACTGCCCCTATGGCCTCCATCACACTTTCCGCAAAGATGAAGAAACTCATGTCCGACCTGGAAGGTCTCTCCGAGGTTGAGGCCCTGGTGCGCAGCAAGTTCAGCGCGGAGGCCGTCAAGCTCACAGACATCTCGGCCTACCTTTTTGATACGGGCGGCAAGCGCATCCGCCCCGTCTTAGCACTTCTCGTCGCCAAGGCATTGGGGCTCTCCAAGCCCAGTGCTTCCTTGATAGATGTCGCCGCCGGGATTGAGCTCATTCATATGGCGACGCTGCTGCATGACGACATCATCGATAAGTCCCCTACCCGTCGTCACATGGAATCGCCCTACCTGCGCTACGGTACACCGGCCACGCTGCTTACCGGTGATTTTCTGCTCGTTCGAGCGTTTAGCCTATGCGCCAGGCTCGATCGCACCATTATTGATGAAACCGAACGAGCCTGCGTCGAGCTCACTGAAGGTGAGATTCTCGAAAGCTCGCTGTGGGAAGAGCACCATAGCGTCGCATCATGCCTCCGTATCGCAAAGAAGAAGACGGCTTCACTTTTCCGATTGGCTGCATTTTGCGGCGCCTATCTAGCAGGCAATTCTCCAGCGGTCGTAGAGGCGGCGGCTCGATTCGGTGAAGAACTGGGTACAGCTTTTCAGATGCTTGATGACATCCTTGACGTTACCTCGGACGAAGACCTGCTGGGAAAGAAGACCGGCACCGACTTGAGAGAGCGCAAGCCCTCCTTGATAAACGTGTTGTGGCTGCAGCGTGGGGACCAGGGATCGGCCTTCTTGCGGCAACAGCCGCACTCTAAGGGAGAGGACGAACTGATCGCCAATGCGGTGGCGTTCTTGAGACAGGACAAGGAGATTATCGCGGAGGCCCGTACCCTAGCTAAAAGGACGATCGAAGGTGCTCACACCGCGCTCCGATCTGCAGCCGGTGCTGCCGGAAAGAGGGATGACTTGGCGCTGGAGTCCCTTGAGTTGCTCTGCGCCTTCACCCTCGATCGATTGGGCTAGGAATAGGCTCAATAAGTTCAGCGTATCCCTAGAGGCGATCTCATAAATGCATTCTTTCTGTCAGATCCTCCTTCGCCCGTGGCCCCCCACAATATAGGGCTCTCTCCTGGGCTGCGGCGGATAGAAGCAGGCCATCTATTCTATCTATGAGACCGCTGCTAGAAGGAGCACCGCGCAAGTTGCGGGTTATCCCCTGAACTCTACGTTCCTCACCCCGGCCAGGGCGTCCTTCATCTGCAAAAGAAGCTCTTGCGCACGAGCTGCGCAAGCCTCCTCGGCGCCTTGGCGCTCGGCGGCATCGGCCACACCCGAACGGGAACCAAACCGGCTAAGAACTGGTTCTGAGTACCGATACTCAGAGAGGGCTAGCCCCGTAAGACAAGTCCAATTTGGCGAGGATACGGGAGAGGTTTCCGTTAGGTAGTAGGCCGTCTCTTGGAAGGTGGCGCGAAGCTCCACCATGTAAGAAAAGTTCCCAATTCCCCCGACAATACGGCCCACTTCCGGTTTTGAATCCGAAACGCATACCGCCTCGGCCTGGATGATCGCGCTGCAATCGCCCCTGCTCACCTTTTCCCGAACGAGCGCGGAAAGGTCCTGCATGCTCGCAACATCGCAGGGACGGCCTGCCGGCGAAAGAAACATCTCCCTAAGTTGGGATAGGAAACTGCCTTGGGTTCTGTATTGAACAGTTGAAAGTGACATACGACGCAGCCGCTGTTACACCTCTTTGGGATTCAGGATATGACAAATTTCTTCGTAATTATAGTGGGTTAACGAAATTCTCATTGTTCTTATCAGCGAGCGCTCAGAATTTAGAATTTGAGGCGCAACACTTTCTCCACAGCTCCACATAACCCTCTATGAATACAGTCTGTTTGCGCAGACTAGGAGTGTACCACCCGATTTACTTGGTATTTCGCAGCAAGTTCAGCACTTGCCCAACGGTTCCCTGTGCCTCGATGTTTCTTGGCTCATCGGTTTTTCTTAGGAGGGTGACGTGAGTAACTATCTTCCAGGAGAATGGACCGTGAGTAGTTCAGACCGTCTCCCCTACATGGATGTCGCGTACCTTGGTGGCAAGGGTTATAGCCCAATCAGTGAACTGATGCGGGCCATCATTCTACGCACTATCGAAGACTACAACTCTGAAGGTGAAATTCGCGAGGAAGCGATCACTTACATGTTCGATGAAGAGGACCAGTACATCTTTTCCTTCCGCTTCATCTGCAAGCACTTGGGCTTTGACCCCGATAAGGCTCGGCACCACATCATGAATGCGACTCGCCGCATCAGCACCAGAAGGCGCGCCGCTTAATCACGCAGTAAACGCGGTTCGCCGAAGGCCCGTCTGTACAGATGTTCCTTTTGAGAACCGCGGCAGAAGTCACCAGCCCTAACCGTTATTCGCTCGATAGTACCGTAGCGGAACAAAGAACAGACAGATCAGCTTTGCCACGATTCCAACGAGCAGGGCGAGCAGGCCGCTGCGGTAGAGGAGATGGCCAAAGCTGGGGCCGCGCTTTAAGATCGACGCCTCCTCCACGAACAGCACCTCGCAGGCTCCGTTACCCGTATCGTTGCGGGTGAGACTCGATGTTCGGGCCATCGGCTTCATCCCCGTGAGGTAGTAGCTCACTAGCATCCCCTTAAGCCAGATCTGATCGCCTATGCGCGCGCTCTGAATGACAGCCTCTACCTGAGCATCATTCGTAAGGAGGTGGTTATTGGATAGCGCGCGTGGATCGAACTGCTCATATACCTCCTGTCGCGCCGTTCTGATGTTGCAGGTCCATGACTCGCTCCAATACTCAAAGTTGTGAAAATTATTGTCTGCGACGTTGGGCCCCCAAATTACACATAGATCCCGGAAGTCTACTGAGCTCGCATCATGGTAAATGTCCCCCCACCCCTGCGGATTGTTGTGGCTCACTATCAAGCCTGCCATCTCATAGTCGGCAAGCGGCTCAACCGTATAGCGCTCTCCCCTATACAGGAAATCGAAAGGGGCCCGCTCAGTTGATTGCTGCTGCGGGGCATGACGCAGCTCCGACTGTATATCTCTGGCGTCAGGGAGCTCGCCTTTGCGCCACCACCCCGCCACCGTGCAAAGTAGCGCTGCCGCAAGCAGGAAGTTCGCCGCCGGGTTTAGAAACCGCAGCGAGTGCATACTACGCGCGCTGTCTGAGGTTCTGGATCTCCCGGAGGACCTTGCAGAGGGACTCGCTGGCGCCTCAAAGCTGCCAGGGATCGGCGCAGGAGGCTTAGGTGGCTCCTCAAATTCAATCATTAGAGCAACCGCAACGATATCGAGTTAGAAACGGGGACACCTTGCAACTATCGGAGCGCTGCTGCAACCCCTTAAGGGGAAAGCCAGCGGCCTAGGTGTACCCAGTATTAGGTCGTAGCCGTATAGAATTACTGCGGGGGCGCACCAAAGGCGCGCGCACTGCTTGGGATACGCTCACTAAGTTCTCGGCGTATCCCTAGCGCAGGCCCGGATGACGAGCGGGCGGGCGTAGTTTGGAGCGTCTGAACAAGGGCCATGGAGGGCGCTTACTCAGTCTATCCCTAAAACCGGTTTGAGAGGGGGCTTGCTGAAACTACTTATAGTGCATCAATCAGAACCCATGACGGAAAAACTATGGGCAAAAAGAAGGGCACCTCAAAGGTGCCCTTCGCGGTTATGTGAGCATCGTAAAAAAATACCTGTTGTTATTGGGTGGCGTCGCTTTGCACCTCATTCACAAGCGCCATTATCCTATCCACTCCCTGTAATTTCGCTCTTTTCAAGCGTTTCAGCTCTAACTGTTCCCGTGCGGTTAAATACGTTCTTCGTTCTAAGGCTTCCACCTGCGAATCGAGATCCACATGTTCCTCGTATAATTTCTTTATTAATCGGTTGCTCTCGAGGACACGGTAGATTCTCTCTCGATCGTTTGCTTCCATTAGTTTCCTCCGTTACGAAGTTGAAGCGTTCACTACCCTTGCAAGACTTTCCTCTGCGTCGTCGCTCGTTCAAAACCGCTACACGCGTACCGCTTCGACCTGCGGTCGAACGAGAAACAGCAATGTAAAGACGAGGAGAAGGATTGGAAAATTCAGGGGGAGGAACGTGTTGATCATTCTTTAGTTGCCCACCTTACCGCTCTTTTATCTAGAATACGGATTTGACCGATCAAGAGTCAAAAGATTTATCAATCAGGGGCAAGTCCATCCGAAATTACTCGACTTTTTTTTGCTCGGCCCTGGACCTTCGGCCCTACCGAAAGGTCATTCTAACGCTGCCACAAATTAACATATTGAAAGAATTAGAAGGGCCAACGAGCGTAGCGCTCGGGAAGGTCGATCACGACCGATCAAAAAGTGGTTCTAACAGCTCTGCAGCGCCAATCAGGGTAACATTTCTCCCCTTCTCGCCTCTGCGATGGGAGAAATACGCCGGGTCCGACATGGTGTCATCTCCGAGCAGCTCAACGTGGGCACCTAGACCTCGAGCTATCCCAGCGATGCTTTCAGGGAGAGAAAGCAGCAATCTCCCTGAGGTGGAGGGGCGATATATGGCCCGGCTTCCAAGCGCCTCCAGCACCTCCGCCCCTACTTCATAACTTGAGGGACCTGCACAGGGCCCCACCACAACCTCCACTGCGCGTGAACCTACGCACTCAAGCGCCCGTTCAACGATTCCCCCCGCGATTCCACGCCACCCGGCATGCACAAGTGCAATCCGCTGATGCCCGCTTATAATCACCGGGGCGCAATCAGCAGTGACTACGGCAAAACACTGTACCCCCTGCTGAAGCTCACGGCGTGTAATAAGTAAGGCGTCTGCTTGGATCTGGCAGGGTCCTTGGTGCGGCGATGGGATCTGGGCTGCATTCACGACCTGTGCGCTGTGCATCTGGCTCAATGCACACACCGGCGCGTGCACTCCCTCGGCGACTGTTTGCAAAGCGCTCGCTGTCGAGTCGGATCGGTCAAGACGCCCCAGGAACGCATGCCCCAAACCGTCTGACCACCACCGCGGGTTGACCCAGCATGGAGCCCCCCTCCAACGCCGTTTCTCCCAGCTCATCGACCCTGCCCCCTGAAACACTGGATAAGCTGGATAAAATCGGCCGGCAATGGTGCTTCAAATCGCATCCGTTCAGCGCTTCGTGGATGGGTGAATTCAAGACTGAAGGCATGCAGGGCTTGCCGGCCAAAACGCTTGGATTCTCGCTGCAGAGGCTCAGGCAGCACATGATCCGTTCCGTACACCGGATCACCGATCAACGGAGCCCCTGCCGCCGCACAGTGTACGCGAATTTGGTGTGTGCGGCCCGTTTCTAACTCCACATCGAGAAGTCCGGCATGCTCCATGCGCTCAAGGAGCAGCCAGTGTGTGCGGGCCTCTTTCCCCCCCGATGGGAGCACTGCCATGCGACGCCGATGCTTGGGGTCTCGCCCTATAGCGCCACAGAAACTACCGCGGGTCTCACCCTGCCGGAAGAGCTGACCACCGCGCGGAGTCGAAAGAACGAGTGCGCGATAGTGCTTCTTTGTTTCACGCGCGGCAAACTGACGAGCCAGCGCATGATGCACCGATGGATTCTTTGCAACGACTATCACCCCCGATGTGTCCTTGTCGAGCCTGTGGACGATGCCCGGCCGTGCGGATTGTGGGTCGAATGGATGCATGAAGTCCCGGTTGCGCGCAACTAAGGCATTGACCAGAGTAGCCGATCGATTCCCCGCTCCCGGATGCACTACTACCCCGGCGGGCTTGTCGATTACTAACAGTTCTTCATCCTCGTGCAGCACGACGAGGTCACGAGGGTGCGGCTCGATAGGCTGCGACGGTTCGCATAGCTCTTTCACCTCAACCTGAGCGTCTGTGCGCACCAAGGTGCCGGCCTTTGCCACGACCTTTCCATCTACGGCAACCGCACCGCGCTCGATGATGCGTTTTAGTTGTGAGCGTGTGACCGTGCCGAAGCGCGGGTCCTTGGCGCACTCGTCCACAATGAGCGTATCGAGCCGGCCTTCATGAGGAGCCTTGAATTTTAGAGCCATGCACTCATTTCATTATACCGATTGCTTGCAGAATGCGCTGGGCCTCGGCTATGTCCACCTGAATCTGGGTCTTGAGCGCCTCAAGCGAGGGGAATCGTTGCTCGGCTCTAAGGTGGGCGAGAAGTGCCAGCCGTACAGACTTCCCGTACAGGGTTCCGGGTGACCGTCCCAACACATGGCTCTCCACTGTCTCATGCTGTCCATCAACGGTGGGCCTCACTCCAATATTAGTCACCGCAGGATACACCGTGCCCTCGCACTCCAGGGTACTCGCATACACTCCGTACGCGGGACGCACCAATTCCCTGGCAATGCGCATATTCGCGGTGGGCACCCCGATCGTACGGCCTCGCCCGGCACCGGCCTGAATACGTCCGCGCAGCCGGTATGGATGGCCCATCAGCAAGGCGGCTTTCTGCACTTCGCCGGCGACAATGAGTTCTCTGACGCGTCGACTGCTTATCCTCTCATTTCCTTCCTCGAAAAAGGGTACTTCAAGATAGCGCCGTCCTACCTTGAGCAGCTCGGAACGCAGCAGGCTCACATCGCCAGCCCCTGATCTGCCGAAACGCGCATCTGGTCCTGTCACCACTACATCGGCGTTTATGCGCGCCAACAGGTACTCGTGGATGAATCGCTCTGGCGCAAGCTTGGAAAAAGGCTCCGAGAAATGCAGCAGATACAGGACATCAACGCCGTACCTCTCGAACGCCGCCGCATTCTCATGCAGGTCGAATATTCGGGGAATACTGATACCGCGCACCACCGATACGGGGTGCGGATAGAATGACACAACTACCACACTGCCTTGCGCGCCGGCCTGTTCCCGCAAGGCTCGCATGATCCTCTGGTGCCCACGATGCACACCATCGAAGTTTCCGAAGGTGACACTGACCGGTCTAAGCAAGGAAGGAAGAGTTGGGCCGCCCCGACGCACAATCATATTAGCAACGCAAATCGAAGTGATACCGAAGCCGCTGCATACAGTATGAGCTATTCTTCTAAACGACCTCCCGGGGTCATCTACCTTCAAAGCTCATCCAGCCTGACCGCACTCTCGCCAGGACCAGACCCGGCCTTGGGCGGTTAGCGCAGATCTTTCAATTTGGTCTTGGCCTGCTGGGCCTCTGCGCTCTTGGGAAACTCGGCAATCAACTTCTGTAGAGTAAGCTTGGCGGTCCGACTATCATTCAGCCGTATGAAAACAGATGCCTGCCGCAGCAACGCCAGTGGTGTGCGCTTGCTCTTCGGGAACTTCGTCACTAGCTCGCTGTAGGCTGCGAGCGCTCGCTTGTTATCACCAAGTCCATCTCCGGCAACGCCGAGCCAAAATAGCGCATGCGCCGAACCATCGCTGCCATAGCTCAGATTGACCGCCTCCTGAAGCAACGGAATGGCGTCCTCAAAACGCCCCTGTCGCACCTTGGCAAGTCCTTCAGCGAAACGGCGAGGCGCTTCTTCCGTTGCTCCCCGCACACTTGCCTCATCCTGCTCCAGCGCTTGTACAGGCACTATGGGTGGCGGCGGCTGAAGCTGGTTAGACGGCAGTACAATCAATTCGCCGGGAGCGGAGCTTATAGCCCCGGGAACAGAGCTTGGGGCTCCGGAAAAACGGCTGCGCTGCCCATACTCCAACTCTTCAAGCTTACCGGTGAGGCGGCTTACCTGATCCTGCATGGAGGAGAGCTGGACGGTGTGCTCGGCTTGAATCTTTCGCATCTCCTCGATGTTCCGCTCAAGTCCTTGCACATCCAATCGGACGCGATTATCGGCACATCCGCATAGGAAAATAAGTAGGCCCGCCAGGATTGCCGGAGCAAGCCTGCGGGCCTTTGAACACTCGACGTCAGTGCAAAGTGTGCTGTGTTGTGTCACAAATTATCGCAACGACAAGACAGAACTTATTGCACATTGAAGTGAGCGCGGCGATTCTTCGCCCATGCTTCTTCGTTGTGGCGTGGGTCAAGTGGGAGCTCTTCTCCGTAGCTCACGGTGCTCATGCGACCCTCCTCAACACCCAAGGAGCGAAGATACTCCATCGCTGCACGGGCACGGCGCGCACCGAGAGCCATATTGTACTCATTGGTACCACGCTCATCGCAGTGTCCTTCCACCTGAACGCGTGCAGAAGGATTCGCCTTCAACCAATCTGCATTCTGGCCAAGGATCGACTTGGCGGTGTTATCCAACGCATAAGAATCAAAAGCAAAATTGACATCAGCGAGCACGTCTCCTGGTTCCGCACGCGCGATATTGTCCCCATCTGGTCCCATCTTCTTTGTCCGACAGGCGCAACCGGTTGCGAGCAAACAAAGTGCAATCGCAACAAGTATCTTCGTAAATTTCATAATTTCCTCCGTTAAATTGGGATCAGTCGCACCGATAGATTGATGCTCTCACTCTAAGAGTTGCTTCCCAAAATGCTCCTTCCTCCCAGACCTCCATCCAGGACACCCCCGCAGGTACTGTATATACCTCGGCAAATGAATTCACTGAAAATGGAAAGTAGCGTAGATTTATCAGTAAAATACAAAGTGCTGCAAGGAGTTAAAGCACTAATCTAGGCGATTTTCCGCAGCTTGATCTGTGCACTACCAGATCATCTGAAATGGCCTGGGCCAGCCGCCCCAACAACGCCATGTCGGGCACTGGCCATCACGGCTCACATTCCTGGGAGTCCCCACATTCGTCATCCTTAAGGCACTACAGGTCCCCAAGATGGCTCGAAGTCTCCGGAACGACCATCGGAGAGCTGCTTCACGTTACTGCCATCCTCGCGCATCATGGCTATGTGGAAGGGTCCTCCGCGCTTTCCAAACGTTGTTGCAAAAGCAAGGTAGCGTCCGTCAGGAGACCAATCAGGGTCCTCGTTGTCTCCTCCGCTCGTTAACTGGAGCGCATTCGAACCATTAGCGTCGACCGCATAGATTTGGAAACCACCATCTGAGCGGCACACGAAGGCGATACGATCGGCCTTCGGCGACCAGGCTGGCGAGGTACAGTAATTGGCGTTGACGAAGCTAATGCGCTGGGCCGGTCCCCCGGAGAGATCGGATACGTAGATCTGCGGACCCCCGGCTCGATTGGAGCAAAATGCGAACCTTTGACCGTCCGGAGCGAGGCTTGGTGACACATTGATGGTCCCCGGCGGGGCCGACATCTTCCTGATGACATTCCCATCTCTGCCCATGATAACGATGTCCGAATCCCTTCCGGACGAGCGTGAGGTAAGAAAGGTACCATTGCCCAGGAACTTCGCGCCGATCTCCAGCCCCTCACCCCTCGAGATCTGACGGGTTGATCTCCTCATCACATCGAGCAGGAACAGATCGGGCATGCGGCTCCTGTAAGAGATGTAGACCACATTCGCGCCCGAACTATCCCAGGACGGTGACAGGGCTAGACCGCGCTCGTTAGTGAGTCGCTGCATATTCGAGCCGTCCATATCCATGATGAACAGCTCCTTGAAACGTCCGACGCGCGATGAGTAGACGATTTGCGATCCAAACGGGCCATACTGCCCGGTGAAGAATTTCATCACCTCATTGGCAAAACGATGCCCCATCCGGCTTATCTGTGTCGCATCCCCTTCGTACTCCTTGCCCAATACCATCTGTCGGCGGGGCACATCATAGAGGTACATGCGCACCCGTATGAGCTCTCCCACTACCTGCACCGTTCCCCGCACCAGGCCATCAGCGCCGATAACGCTCCAGTCTGAGTATGAAAATCCATCTGGACCGGGACAGCGCCCCGGCGTTTCTATGTAAGAGCCCGGGTCAATCACCTGAAAATAGCCGGAGAGATCCAGGTCTCGTGCCATTACTGCCGGGATCTTTGTTGCGGCCTCCGTCGTTCCCGATTCCAGGCAAAGCTGCGGAAGTGCCACAGGAATCAACCTTCCGGAACCTCGCACGTAAATATCGGTTTGCGCCTCGGCGCCCGAGACGATGCTACCCGCCCAGAGCAGGGTCGCCATAAGGGGCAGCCATGACGCGCGATATGTCTTGATGAATCGGGACATAACGATCTCCACATTTTTTCAAGTTTAAAGAGGAAGATTACGGTGGCTGTGGCTCGCTCCGCAAGACATGAGCGTGCGGTTCATCCGGGGCAATCTACTGCACTATTCCCTCGGATCGAAGGTAATACGCACTTCCTTGAAAAATTCGTATACCGATGCCGGTGGCGGCGGCACGGGAGACGCTTTTCTGACGGCTCGAAGCACCGAGTCATCAAAACCACTATTGCCCGACGATTTAGCTAGGACGATGTTGGACAGCTCCCCGCGCTCGCTAATAGCAAAGGTGACCTGAGCCACTAGCTCGGCTGAAGTGTCAAACCAGGTCCATCCACCCTTCACGTGCCGCTTCAGCAGCTGCTGATACACGAAGAACTCGGGCGGGCGCACCACTCCTCCGCCCATCTTGTTGCCCCCAAGCTTCGCGGCCCCGAATCCCTTCCCGCCTGCATCGGTTGATTCCCCAAGGTATCGCTGTGTGGCCTGCTGTAGTTGACGGTTGATTTCGGCGAGGGAGGGGGTCTTGGCCGGCGCCGGGGTGCTTTTCTTCTTTGGCGTTGCTGTCGGCTTCGGGGTCGGCTTCTTTTCCTCTTGCTTAGGTATTACAACCTCCTCCTGCTTTGGTTCTTCTTTGACCTTGTCCTCGGCTTTTATTTCCGGCTTTAACTCAGGCTTTTCCGGTTCTTTAACCTCCTCTGGTTTGGCGGCAACCTTTTTGGGAGGTGGTGGTGAGACCTTGGGCTCCTCTTTCTGGGGGATCTGGGCTACCCCTCCGATCTGTTTGCCCCCCTCTAAGGTAATCGAATATACCACCTGCTCATCGGGGAATGGCGGGGCGTAGGATTTCGAGTAGAGGAATACCGCCAGCAGCGCCGCGTGCGCTACTACCGAGCAAGAAAACCCAGTTGCCACATAGCGCCCCTCCTTTTCGTTGCGGGAGGGGCGATACAGCACGCTATTCCGCATATCCGTTACCAAAAACCTGCCCCAGGCCGTGCAGGCCGTAGGGTCAGTCGTGCTCCGGCGAAATCACCTCTCATCTATGATGTAGGTTATTCGACCGCATAAAAACTTTTTTCACTATCGCGGCTAACGACCCTCAGGAGCAGCCGAGACGAGTCCAATCTGAGTGACCCCTCCAGCGTGCAGCTGCCCCATCACCTCCATAACGCGGCCATAGTGCAGCGCGGTGTCAGCTTTAATATAAACCTTCTGCTCCTCAGGGGGCCGCTGCTCCATTACCGCCCGCACCTTAGTGGCCACTTCCGTCACAGCAAGCTTGTTGCCGGAGCCTAGATAGACCTGACCCTCCTTATCGATGGAAAGTACAATCTGCTCCGCGCTGCCCTTAAGGGCCCCCGTTGAGGCCTTAGGCAGGTTCACATCCACCCCCTGCTGGAGCATTGGCGCCGTGACCATGAAAATCACGAGAAGCACCAACATGACATCCACGAGGGGTGTGACGTTAATGGCAGCCACGGGCTCGTCGTGCGCTATTCTGCTGATTCCTCCCGCCATACTTATGCATCCACCTGTTCTTTAGCCACGTTCACGAACTCTGCACTGAATCGTTGCATCAACTCGCGGAATCGCCGCACGGCCACCGCGCAGTAGTTATAGGCAACGGCGGCGGGGATGGCCGCAGCGAGCCCCACCGCGGTGGCAACGAGCGCCTCTGAAATACCCGGTGCGACAGCTTGTATCGTAGTCGACTTAGCATAGCTCAGCCCGTGAAAAGCATTCATGATGCCCCACACGGTGCCAAATAGACCGATAAATGGAGCCGCGCTCGCCACTGTGGCTAAAAAAGTAATGCCTTTCTCCAGCTTCGCGACTTCATCGAATTCCGCCCGATTGAGGGCCCTCTCGACCGTCTCTAAATTATGACCGGTTACCAAGTCCTTGCCCCTCTCCCCGGAGCGACGGAATATATGGCCGAGCTCCTTGTGCCCAGCTTCGAAAAGCTTGGCTAATGGACTGGCCTCCAGCCGGCGGGCGGTGTCCTCAATCCGGACAAAATTTCGACTTTCCCAAAACAGCGAGCTGAATTCATCGGATTCCTCGCGCGCCTTTCGAAACTGCAAATATTTGGCGATGGTGATTGTCCAGCTCCACACTGACAATACGATCAACAACAGAAGGACGGCCTGAACGACCGGTCCAGAACCGAGCACCATATGCAGGATGCCCGCGGTATTTGTGGCTGCAACTTCGTCCATGACTCTTTTTTACCTAGATTGCTATGACGTTTTGATGACCTGCGTCTTCACCTCTCCCGCCAACGACATGCCCGCTGGCGGATCAAGAGTCTGTTCGTCGAGGCATTTATTCGGCAAGCTACACTCGCCTGCGCTCACCCCTGAAGCGGGCTATTCCGCACATCACGCCCAGCAGACACCCCTCTAAACAGCTCTACGCGACCCGCATATTTAACACCATCTCAGAACTTCGTACCAGATCGTCTGATGCGAGAGGTCAAATGAACGCGCTTCCCAGAAGCACTATCCGGACTCCTCCAGCGAGGAGCGCCTCTGCCAATGCCCCAACTTGACCACAGTCATGAGGCGGCGCACCGACTTGACGGGCGCAGGCCTTTCCCTCGGCCAAATTCATTGACAGTATGCATTGCCCGGCTTACATGATCACTCTCTGCTTATTATGAAAAACCTCTGGAGACCCTCGAAAGGAACATCGCTATGACGCTTCGAATTGCAATTAATGGCTTCGGCAGGATCGGAAGAGTTATTGCCAGGCTCATGCATAGTCAGGCCCGCTCAAACATTCAACTTGTCGGCATTAATGACCTTACCAACGCCCAAACACTCGCCCACCTTCTGGCATTCGATTCTGTTCATGGTCGCTTTGCAGGTGAAGTGCAGGCCCAAGACAACAGCATCCGAGTAAACGGCCAATCCATTGCAGTCAGTGCCGAGAAGGACCCCGCCAAGCTGCCATGGAAGGCACTGGGAGCTGATATTGTCCTCGAATGCACCGGGGCGTTCCGTACCAAGGAAAAAGTGAGCGGCCACTTTGCAGCAGGCGCCAAGAAGGTCCTTATCTCTGCCCCGGCCGACGACCCAGATCTGACCGTAGTGTACGGAGTGAACCACGACGCTTATGATCCAAGCGCGCATCAGGTGTTAAGTTGCGCTTCATGCACCACAAACTGCCTGGCACCCGTTGCCAAAGTGCTCCTAGACAGTTTTGGTATCGAACGTGGAACCATGACCACAGTGCACTCCTATACCAATGACCAAAACATTCTAGACCTCCCCCACAAGGACCTGCGGCGTGCACGTGCGGCGGCTCTATCTATGATTCCCACCACCACTGGCGCCGCCAAGGCGGTCGGCAAGGTTCTGCCCGCATTGAAAGGCAAGGTTGATGGATTCTCAATTCGCGTACCTACCCCCAACGTATCGGTAGTTGATTTTGTTGCCGAGCTTCAGCGCGACACGACCAAGGAAGAGGTGAATGAAGTACTGCGCCGCGCCTCCGCGGGGCCGCTCAAGGGAATACTCGATTGGACAGACCTTCCGCTCGTCTCCTCCGATTTTATGGGCAATACATTGTCCTCGACCGTGGATACCCTTTCTACGATGGTAATCCAGGGACGCATGGCCAAGGTTGTAGCTTGGTACGATAACGAATGTGGGTTCTCGGCACGAATGCTCGACGTAGTAGAGTATATCGGCAAGAAACTTTAGTTCGTGGGAATCAGGCTAAGGGCATGACTGGGGAATAGCTGCATGGGGCCACTCAAAGAGTCGCAGCGAAGCTCAGCCAGCTTGGTCGTATGCAACTGGAAAGCGTACCTGGGTATAGAGGAGAGCGTGACGCTGGCCCGAAATGCCCTGGCTCTAGCGCGCAGCCATGCCACGGCCCTTTGGATCGCTCCTTCGATGCTGTCTCTCGGCAGCGTGGCGCAGGCGGTCCGAGGCTCGATGGTCGCGGTAGGGGCGCAAAATTGCTTCTGGGATGGCAAAGGTGCCTTCACCGGGGAATGCACGGCAGATGAGCTCATTGAACTCGGCTGTACTTTCGCTATTGTTGGACACTCCGAGCGTCGCAACCTATTCGGAGAAACAAGTGCATCGGCAGCCAAACGTGCTCACGCACTCCTTCGAAGCGGATTGGGGGTGATTTGCTGCGTCGGAGAGAGTGCCCATGAACGCGCACAGGGGCACACCCTCGAAACAATCCTTGAGCAGCTCGCACCTCTGTTCCCTGCTCCTCTCGCCCGCCCCGGTCAGATGATCATCGCTTACGAGCCGGTGTGGTCCGTGGGCTCAGGTCAGACCCCAACGGCATCTCAGATTCATGAGGTGCATGAACTGATTAAAACTCACGCCGCTCAACATGTGGAGAACCTTCGGGTGCTGTACGGAGGCAGTGTGACCGCAGCGAACGCAGCCGAGCTTGCGCGGGCACCATCGGTAGCGGGATTTCTCGTCGGGGGCGCCTCCACTAAACTCGACAGCCTGAAGGCCCTGCTCGATACCCTCGGATAGCGCGCTGCTCAGAGTTTAGAATACGGAGTACTCCTTGCGCTCTCTCTTAGCCGGATCGGAGTGGTAGCGGAAGAATCTGTCGGCATTCAGGTCGCCCTGCTTGAAGGGAAGTTCGAAGAAGAAGGTCGCCGGCGACCATGAGAAGTGCCGTAGCTTTGGATAAAAGAAGTAGCTCTTCTCGTATATTGCGCCGTTGATATCCCAGGCCTTGAAGGTCAGTATTTTCTTGCCATCGAGCTCTGACAAGAATACGCGCGAGATGCCCTCCGGATCAGCCGCTGGCACCAACACTTCACGCATAAAGGTGCCGTTTCCATATACGGCCAGCCGCTTCACATCGCGATTGCGCAAGCGGATCGTTACATACACGTTCACGTTAGAGTCGGGGCTATAGCGCCGCCACTTGTCGCCGGGCTGCATGATGCTTACTCTTTCGATCTCGATCTTGGGGTTGAAGGCCAATGTGTATTCGAGTTTTTCACGCTGGGCCCTTGAATTCTCGAGCAGAGGCCCGAGATCTATCTTCTTCCAGGCCAGGAAATCGGCTCGTTCGACCCCTTCGCGAATCATCGCATTAGTGACGGACTGGCTCAGCCATTCGAGGTACTGCAAAGCCTGCTCGGGTTGGAGCTGCACCTGTGTGTTGGTAAGGAGCGCATCAATGCCGCTGACGAGGCTAACCAGGCCAAATCGTGAGTTCACATGCTGGACTGAGATCGAGGAGGCCAACGCTGCGGCTTCGTCGCGCGCCTTGTAAAGCGCATTCCTCACCGCGCCCTCCCGAATATCCGGCCAGGTGACGGCTCTCCCGCCAAGAATTGCTTCCGCGGTTGTACCGGAAAGCGCAGCCGCGCTCGGTACACCGCTTCGCTCCTGTACCAATCGATCGATATAACCGCTATCAAGAAGCGCGGACACCTGAGCCAAGGGGCTTTCCTTCTGGGGCACTGCGGGAAGATCTACTGTGGGAGCCTTATCCACCTGACGGGCGCTGCGCGAGGATGCGCTTTCTGAGCCAGCTCCAAACTGGAAATCGACGAGCTCAGGAATAAAGAAAAGCGCCACGACCATTACCACCACGAGCGCGGTGATCATGAGGCTGCTGCGATTGAATCGCGCTATGGGTAGACTGGCGGCGATATTGTTCACAAAAATAGCGTTTTCAGCGCCCTGGCTAATACAACAAATCTAGTAATTTCAACCAATTACAACCAGCCTGCGACGCGCTTACAACAATTATAATTGGCTGCTGAATCTTACTCAAATCGATTCAGACATGCGAATGAGCCAACGCCGATAAGTAGAGAACTCGGCCTTAACCGTAATATGGCCATTGGCAACATGTTTAGCTCACCACCATGCCACCACGAAACGTCAGCTATGGCCCTCATGCTCCAGACTCTCTTCCACTGTATCTTCTGTGCCACTCTTGAAGCACCAGTAGGAGCTCGTCCAACGAAACGCCGAAGTTTTCCGGTAAGCAGCCTTCCCAATCAGTCAGCTTTGCAGAAATGCGGCGCGCAATCCTTTGACTTCGGAACTCCGGGGTGAAATTGAATCCGACCACGATTCCTCCGCCTCGAGGAAGAACGCAACTCCCAAATTCCTTTATATCGGACCATCGGAACTGCTTACGACGATACAAGCTCGAGACCATAAAACCCTCCGGTGATAGTTTCAAGTATCCACTCCCTGGAAGAAGGGAAACAAGGCTCACCAGAGTTGCTAAGCCAAAGAAGGCTGTGACGAAAAGGCCCGCAAGCTTTTGGTCTAAAATCATCATGACACCGATGGCCGTGAAGGCCGCGGATATCAGAAGCATCATGAACCATTTTTTTCGGCTTGGCTTGAAGATCATCTCGTTGGCCATCGTGGGTCTCTTACCACTTTAGATGCACATACCCCATATGGAGTGCTTCTCTATAACATGCGCACAGCCCCGATCCGCTCATCCGCTTTCAACCCCTGGGGATGCGGTGCCATCGAGGGAAACAACTTCGACTTGCTTCGGGGGCGCGCGTAAGGATCAATGTCAACTTCGTCTTCCGCAAGCCAAGGCCATCGCAGGATTATCCCTAACCACAAATTGGTCAACGCTGGAACTCTCTCCAGATTGACACACCCCGCTGCTCAGGACGGCTCTTCGCTTCCATCGCGCTCAAAACTAATACGTAGGCTGCCTCCTCGCACCATCCTTGTGTCGCCTCGACTTAGGTCCAGGATAAGCACGTTATCTTTTAAGATAAAAGGAACCTCCTTCGAACCATGACCACAGTCAATCCTCAGGATTGCAGGGCCGACGCTCCGATAGTGACACCATTGCATCATTTGGGGCCATCGCTCCGTGCCAGGGGGAACAGAGTTCACTGCATCTGGTTTAAATTCTAACCGTCGATGAATCCACCAGGTGTGATCACCAATGACCACAGACCGAACGAGTCCCGTCTCTTCATCTTGCAAATCGCTTCCGATATATCGCCATGTCCCACGCAATTCGCCGGTAGTTTCTTCTTGCCAGCCGAGCAAGGCCAGCAACAAAAACCCATACAAGGGATATACGCCGAGTTTCATATAACGATCACCAGATGCGCCTGCGGAGTAGGTCAAAACATTACCACACACTCTGCCAGGAGCGGACGTTTTCCTAAAGCCGGAATGATCCCTTGTGTCACCATGACAGAGCCGGACCATCCAAGCTCTCTCCCGCAACTTGAGAGATCTCAACTGATCGATTCAAAATAGTGCGGTCTGGCCCGAAACGAATCAGTCCGGAAGCTCCCTCAAACTCAATGGCAGCAAACGCAGTCGACAATGCCCTAGCATTATTGTCGGGAAGTTCCTCACCGATTCTCGCGTAAAGTTTTACCGCGTCATATGAAGTAGCAGCATATAGGGCGGGATCTTCATTGAATCTCTGCCGGTATCTGGTCTCAAACTCTACCGATGCTTTCGGATAACGAGGGAAATAAGCTCCGTTCAGTGCGCCTGCAGCGGACTCGAGCCTCTGCCGATCCAATTGGCGAGTGAGTAGCGGTCCCCTATACCCTGCAGCACGGAGTGCCTTGGGAGCATTACCCCACCAAACTGAAATATAAACAGCATCGGGTTTGGATTCTTGAACTTTCAGTGCCTCGATTCTCACATCGGGGGCGTCTGGAAGCGAATCTGCAAAGTAGACCACCTCGCCGCCAAGTTCCTTCAATCTAGATGCGAAGAGCTGCCCCTGGACTAACTCCGCCGGATGCTGGCTCGCAAAGACAGCTATTCTCCTCCATCCCCGCCCTACCGCGAACGCAGCGAGCGCCTTCGTCATCAGGTCTTCCGGCGGCATCGTATTGAAGATATTACTGGCGGTCTTGCTAAAGTCGGACACCGTCATTGAAGGTGTAACCAGAATCAGATTCTCCTGGGCCGCAAGCGGCGCCAGAGCCATGCCCGCCTGTGTCCAGGAGGGGCCTATGATCATCCGAATGCCTGGATCGGAAACGAGCGCTCGAAATGCCGTGATACTCTCAGAGGGTGTTGTTTCGCGAGAATCCTCAACTCGAGCGACCAGTTTTCTACCCCTTATACCACCGTGGGCATTCACCTCCTCAATAGCCATGATGGCTCCGTTTCGAGAATGTTGCCCCCACTGAGCGCACTCGCCAGACAGGCACAATAATATTCCAATTCTCTCCTCTGCGGGATTCGCCGCTTGGGCTCCTGAGGCAGATATCAGTAAAGCAAACAGAAGGACAAGTCTTCTCATAGTATAATGGGTTGGCAAGCCGCCTCTCCCGATGAGCGGCACACTAGCGAAGCCCAAGAAGAGGGTTAGAGGTGATGATTTCGGTAGCGTTCGTCCAGTCAGGTAGTTTACGAGACTTCTGGTGCATTTCAATCAACATCTCACAGCTACACAAGGCATCACCTCTTCTGTCGGAGAGACAACCCCTTAAGAATCGACCGAAACCCCAAGTCCCCGGAGACAACTCTCCAGTGGACGAGAGTGGTGCACACCTATCCCACACCGTATAGATCGGCCATGCGTTCACACCGCCTCATTACGGACTATTATGTTTTTCCTCTTCTCACTCAATTCGCTTCCCTACCAATCGCGCCGTTAATGATACCATGGAGTTGAACATTGCCATAACATCAAGAAACGCGGCAGTCGTCGCGCAAATTGGGAGTATCAGAGCGGTGACCCTCCCGTTATGAGATACGGCGCATTGGCCTCGGCAGGTTCAAGGGGCATGTATCCATAGATTCAGGGGACACGCAGCTCTTTGGTTGGTTGTTGCAGGTTGTGTATGGTTGTGCGGAAGGCGCTCGTGCCAGTATCGACTCGACGCAGGAGTGTCAATCTTATTTTCAAGTTTACCTTCCTTTTCGCCATCACCATTTCCACTGCAGCTGGACCAGGACATGCGTTAGATAGGAATGGCGGTGGAGCAGGCTGGCCGCCGCCAACACTGCCGTGGAAACCGCAGCTGGGAGATGGACTCGGAGAGTGGGAGTCCCCGGGTTCACAATGTCAGCGCTGCATTGCAAACGCGAAGAGGAAGAAGAACGAGTGCAGACTCGCAGCTGACATCGAAAAAGAGAACTGTGACCAGGAGGCCTGGGACTACGCTGATGATGTGTTTGCGCGGTGCCTCAACCAGGGAAGCCCTCCCGATGTTTGTTTGGGCCTTTGGTACGAGGCACTTTGGGATCTGAATGTCTGTGCGTATCAATATGCTCAGGCCCTTGAAGGGTGCGAAGAACGCTTCGACAGAGACCTCATGGCTTGCATGCCCATTTGTCAGTTTGAAATACCGGCAGGGGTAGAGAATGGAGAGTCTGAAGGCGGAGTACCCTTCTAGGGATACACTGAATTTATTCAGGGTATCACTAGTTCAGCGCATTTTACGCATGCCAGTGCAATCAATATAGGCGGTGGTGGCGGCCGGCCCTATCACTGGTTTCAAACAGGCATTTTGGCAACCACTTCTGACAGTCAAGGGCCCAATCAGTGCCAGGCTCACCTCAAGGCATCGCAATGACCTGAATCCAACAGCATTTGGATCCAATTTACTCTTCTGCCGGAAAGGATTTCAGCTCCAAGTTCAATTCCAAAGCGTCGCCGTTGGAGTCAAATCTTAATCGACCTGTGGCGCTCGGACGATCGTAGCTGTAAAGGAACCCCCTCGCCTTCACCGGATCAGGACCTACCTCCATGATGGCGTCGTACACAATCCGTATCGCATTATAGTTGGTCTTAAAGTTAAAGGGTGACTTGACCGCGTGACCTAATCCAGCAAACTCTGCAAGAAAGGACGTAAAGTCCTCCGAAGGGTCCTCTACCTTAGGAAAGTCCAGATAGAGAGTACCGTTCAACTCATCCTGCAAGTCGTCCTGCACCTCCTTCACGCTTGGCGTGTAATAGGTATAGAAAGGCTCCTCAACGCCGTTCCGCCGAAGCTGCCTGAATAGCTTCACGAAACTCGCTGGAGTTGTAGCGTTTAGGTAATAGGCCTGGGGCTTGCTGGCACGCGCCTTCGCTATCATGGCATTTAGATCGTCGTCTCCAATCGCATACTCATCCGCGAAGACTATTTTCTCTTGTAAGCCTTTTTTCAACGCATCGAGGGCAGCAGCGGTAAAGGAGGACAGCTCCGAAATGACAGCGACTCTAGAAATGCCCTTGCTGGCCATATCAGTGACGACCGCATGCATCCCCCGATCAATGTCGACATATGTTCTAAAGATATAGTCACCCGCGTTCTTCACATCGGGGTGACTGGCAAATCCGGCAACCGCGAGGACTTTCTTCGCCTCCACAAACGGAGCAATCTGCAGAATCTCCCCACTTGATCCAACTACGAGAAACTTTACTTGATCTATATCGACAAGCTTGTGCGCAGCAGAGATGGCCGCATTTCCCTGGCCGAATTTGCCGTCTTCAATGATCAGAGTAAAGGTATACTTCGATTGCGCTGAATTAAAGCGCCGCTCCAATAGTGGGAGCGCCTTGGAGATGTCCTCACCAAAAGCACTCATCGCCCCAGTGAGGGGATAAATCAGCCCTACCTTGACTGTTTGACGTTCCTGCGAATCAGCAACCGTAAGCAAGAACGGCACAAGGAAACTAAGAATGAGGGCAATCTTCGCCTGACCAATTATTGTGCGCTTCGCAGTCATCGCTTATTGATGCTTTCCTGAGCAGTCTCGGCCCAGCCTACCATTCTGACTGCCGCTTCGCTACGCGGGTCTAAGGCCGCGCAAAGAGGTTGTCACCGGTGCCTCTATAATCTTTTTGAAAGTCTCAGCGCAGGTATCGGAAGATTCGGGAACGGACAGGCACTTGCTCCAGCATCAGTGAACCCCATCCGACGGTAGAAGTCCCCGTTGTATTTGGGAATGCCAGTATCGACCAGGTAAGTTCCAACACCCGGCCAATTGCTCCGAATCCATTCCTCGGAGTGACGGATCATGCGAGACCCGATTCCTTGGCGGAGGTACTTCGTAGAAACGTAAATGAACAGTAACTCGGCAGTGCTCTCATCAATCCGCTTAATGGTGTAGAACCCGACAGGGATTCCCGTGTCTTCCGCAATGAAGAATTTCATCTCCGTAGCCATGCGGAGATAATCACTCGGCATGTAGGCGTTCACACCCGCAGCGCACCGTTCGGGACCAAGCTCCTCAAAAAATTGCGTCACAAAGGCCTCGGCGCGCAACCTGAAGACGGTATCGGCGTCAGAGTCCCTGAATGGTCGAATTGAAAATGCCATAATTCCTCCGCAGGAAACTGCCCAGGTGAATGTCCGCAATAAGCGCAGCAATACTATGAACCGCTTATAAGAGATCGCCTGGAGCCACGTCTCCACGATTCTTCTTTCGATTGCTTTTATACCATGCCTTCAAACCTTCCTGAAATTCGATCAAAAAGAAAGCAACTGCGTGGCTCGGTTCGAATAGAAGTGGTTGATGAGTTACAAATTCCCCCACAAGAACCTCCCCGTCCTCCTCCGAATGGAATGTTCTTGCGAGGTGCGCACGCATCGCGAGGAGGATATCGCCAAGCCAAGGAAAATCATTCGACGCCAAGGGCACATGCAGCCGCCCAACGGCCTCGTCATAACTCGTGGAAGCGCTCGCCCTGGCACAGGCAAGTTGCACTTTCTTGTAGCCCAAAGGAAGATTCGGTTCGGATGACGCGATTTCGCGCTCTAAGAAGGCGATCAGGGGAGCCCAACTTCGTTGGCAAACGGCATCACGAAGCCGTCGGAGCGGCAGAATATTCGTATCGGTTAATTGCTTCTCTGCTCGCTTTAATAGTGCGTCCACATTCGCAAAATCACCTGTTATAGATGCGGCAGCGAGAAAATAGAGAAATGTCTCATGAAAGAACGGGAGACCGCGCATCCAAACAAAATGATCATCGGCAATGCCTAGCGAGAAGTAAGCCTCCATGATTGACGAAAGATAGCGCTCCATTCTCGCCATCTCCTGCCACAGATATGCATAACGAGACATAGCAATACAATAATTTGATGGAACCGCGGGAAAACTACACTGATCAAAAAGTTCGAATGCCTTAGACTGCTCGCCAAACCATTCATATTCCTGGCCAAGCGAAAACATAATCCGCTGGGACTCGGGACATTCTGCCAAACCAGAACTAAAGCGTCTTAGGGCTTCCTTGTGATCCCCCCGCCTGAAGGCACAGATCCCCCAAAGGTGGAAGTAGCTTTCCCTCTCTTTTGCATGGAGTTCACTGGGCGAGTACTCTTGAAGGACTTTTTCCAACTGTTCAGCCTTGCCCTCACGTTGAAGGCGATTCGCAATATCGTCGAGACTTTCCTTAGGCTGTACTTTCATATTCATAATCCTCGCGAGAAGGTCCCGGCTACGTTAAGGGCATTGACCACCCCAAATCTACGGTCCAGTTCGCCTAAGTCACAACTGCGGCGTACACAATCGGGGAGTTGGTTCCAGTGGGATTACCACTAAGCCACGAACATGGGGGTCGACTGCAAGGCTCTCGTACTCCCGAAAACGGAGTAGGTACTGTGTCGCCCTTTCGGGATAGGTCACTCTTTAGAGGGCCCCATAGATAACTCTCGCGGTATACGATCATAGGCGATCGGCGTTTCGGCTGCCGGCCCGAACGTCCGCTTCAATTCTGCTGCTATTCCCCGCCGGAGTTAATTCACCGCTACGCAAGACAAAGAGCTGCTCTCGAATCGACCGCACGGCACCATCCAAATCCATCTTGATCTCGCCTGAAATACCGGCGAATGCCCCCTGGGATGACAATGCCCTGCGAATTTCAGTGGGTTCTCTTGAACCCCTCAACGCATTAGCCACAAGCCTCATAGCATCGTGCGTAGGTCCAACGACGAAATCCAGGGTAATATCCGCGCCGTGGAGAGTCTTGAATTCCTCGGAAAATTTCTTGTGTTCTGAATTGCGAGGAATGAGCCAATTTGACACGTAGGTTCCTTCAAGCGAATCGCCCGCCAATCGTCTAAATCCCGGACTAGTGACCGACGCGATCGAGTAGAAGGGAGCCTTGATTCCGATCCTCCGCGCTTCGTCAAAAGCTCTGCCCATTGAATCATTGCCGAGGAAGACGACATGCTGGACACCCGACGCTTTCAGCTTCAGCACCTCCGCTCTATAGTCCGCTGCGGAAACAGGAGCAACAACTTCAACCAGTTGTTCCTTAAGTCCGGAGCGAAGCGTATTTACGATGAAATTGAACCAGGCTTCCTCCTCGTACAGGACTCCGACTCTGCCACCGCCCTGGCTGGCGATTCTCTCCAGAAAAGCTTCTCCGATGCTCTCGGTACGAGTAGCGACACAGGTGTGCATGGTTGAGGTCTTTACGAGTGCATCGTTACAATCAAGGGTATCAACGATCACTATTCCATCAGTCTCGGGCCGCCTCCCAAGGGCGAAAAGGCCTCCGTAAGTGCTCATGAAAATGACGCGCGAATTCACCACTGACTTCAATCGTTCGTAAGCAGTCAATGACCGTGCGACCACATACCCGTCGTCTTCAACCACGAGCTCGAGCTTGTCTCCGTTGATCCCTCCCGAACGATTCAGCTGCGCAATCGACGTTTGTAGCGACCGTACAATCTCATTGCCGATCATGGCTGAGTCTCCGGTGAGCGCGCCGATGTAACCAATCTTCAATGTCTCGGCCCAAGCCGCATGAACGGATATCCCGAAGATGAGAACGAGCAGGGAGAATCGCACGGACCATCGCAATTCTCGGAGACAGGGAATCATTCTTTACACACCTTAAAAAGCAAGGCTCTCAGGGAGAACGGTGCGCGCAGCGAGGATCATAAGCACGGCAAATACCCCCAAGTGCATTTCGTTCCCCCTCGCCGACCTGTTGGGAAAGTATCACTCTATCAACCTTTCTTTCCAGGGAAATTTCGTCTTAGCCACCAAGCCTTTAGGAAAGGCAGCGTTTGGGTGGAGAGGTAAAAGCCGATCGTCGGAATGAGGGCATTCACCAGAGGGCGGTGGACCCCAATGATCCAGAATACCAGAGAGATCACGAGCCAAGTAACGAAAGAAATCGAGATCACACGAAATCGACTCGTTTCCCAGGCCTTGTCGATCTCTACCCGAACATTGCGGTCCTCGATGCTGCGCACTGCGGATTCGAGCCGCTGAAGTCGCGTTTCCATCTCATCGGATCTCGATTCAGACGCGGGATTACTCATAACCTACTGCGAGGTAGAACGGTTATCATGGAGCGGGCGGGCTTGCACTGTATGCGTTGCAAACAGACAAGCTACCAAGAATACAATAATCTTAATCATGATCTTTGCGTCGATACCTGTTACCACCACACGCGCCACAGGTGTCGCGTGGATTCAGCTACTATTTTCGTTTGTTCCAATCACTTAACTTAAGTATTCCCAATCCTGGTTGCGGCTGCTCATCAAGCATGCTGATGAATTCGAGAGAGTGTCCGTCCGGATCTGCAAAATATACAGACACCGCTGGCATCCAAGCGATCACGACCGGTTCGTCGGTCGGTTTGCCGTCAAAATCCAGTGGCGACACTCCGAGTTCGCGAAGGTGAGCAAGAGACTTCACCACTTCTCCGTGGGGGAGTCGCATCGCAAAATGCCCAATCCCACGGGATATTGGAGGATTCGGGCAGGCCGGTCCCCAAAGTCCGAGCATTCGAGAACCGGGAGGCCCCATCCAGAGGAAAGTGCAGTCTCTTGCAGGAAACTCCGATGCGATCTGGAATCCCAGAACACGCTGATAAAACGCTGCAGATCGCTGACGGTCTGAAACTGACAAATGCACTTCAAAGATTTCTGCAGAAGAAAACGTCATGTTTACGACTCAGTTTCTCATGAAGATTACTTTACCAGCGAGTATCGACAATCCAGTACGCTTAGGTCCGCCAAGCCCTTATACCACAATCGAGGGGCCATCCCGCACCTCATAATCGCAGGCTCATTCTCCGTGACATAATTATTCGAATGTTCTTCTTCTCCGGCAGGAATTACTGTGGGATCCGATCTCAAGGGGAAACCTCTCGGTTTCCTGTCGGTAGCCACTAACTGTGAGTTCTATGACGATCTCTCTACAAGGATGCCGATCGACAGGAGCGCCGCATTCGGCAGCCAACGTGAGATCATATCCGCGGCCCTCTAATCTCTGTACTCTCTGTGTGCTCTGTGGTTCATTTCATGCTCCATCAACCACTATCGCAGCAACGTAACCACAGGAAAGAGAGTCGAGATAGGGCGACTCTTTGGGGGGCACTCCGCTCGCACCACCAAAGGCAAGCGGGTCACGCACCGAAGGGATAAGAGTCCTTTAAATGTGGAGATCTCAAAGTCGTAGCTCCTAACTCCGCAAACCGCTGCAGGTTCTAGAACCGACACTTCCTAGAACAGCTCAATAGTGCAATTTTTCCAGCACCAGGGTCGTCATTCTAACCAGTTGTTTTTCCTAGCCTATTCAACTCTCGCCGACGCCGATGAGCAACCAATAAGCAGTCACCAAAGACTTGGCTAATGGCATATCTGCTGGCATGTCAGTTGCTGCGCTCTCCCAGGGGCATGCAGAGTTCCTACCTGATAGGCGTTTGTGCGGTTGTTCAAAGCATTCCAACTACGAGAATTACTCAGCTCTCCTGTGGAGAAGCGAAAGCCCATTTACGCTGATTGGGATGTCCCACTGCTTGCGTTCATATTGATCGCATCTCTTCTCTTGCTCACCCCTGCGAGCTCCTGGGCTCAGAACGCCAAAGTTGTTCAGGCTCCCAAACAGGTCAACCTCGATTTAAGCCCATTCCCCTCAATTCTCAGTGAGGACAAGTTCCGAGGAAAGAATGTCGTCTGTCTCTTTATCCCCACTTCCAATGGCTTCAAGTCGGCACTAGGGGTCTTGCAGACTAGGGCTGGCGAGAGCTTCTGGAGAAACCTAGGGTCTCTGGCTGCCAGTAGGAGGCCAAGCAGAAAGCAGATGAGAAAGTTTAAACGTACCTGCATGAGACTACGAGACCAGTTAGAGGATCCGCCCGACATTCCATCCCCCATGCCGACGCCGCCAGAGGAGAACGACCCTGTAGTATCCGAGTGTAGCGATGGCATGGACAATGACTCGGATGGATTGGTTGATGTAACGAACGATCCTGGATGCACTGATGCGAATGATAACTCCGAGGCAAGCGAGGGGGACCCTAAGCAGGGTGAAGTCTCGCAATGGGGTATCACTTTTGTCTTTGATAGGCCCTATCGCACGGGAACCTTCGCCAACGGCGACTACTGGGTTGCCCCAGACGCTCCAGGAGAAAGCGTAACAATTGTCGAGATCCTTCCGGCAGCACAGAGTGGACCTTCTTATGGCTGGGTCAACGGGTGGGAAGTGAATCCGAGCAGGTCGCTCCACCCAGGCCAGCAGGCGTTTGACTATCGAGCGAATCTCTATAACCAAAGCTTGATGCCAACACTTCCTTATAGTGCCGAGGCGGGGGACTCGATTATTAAGGCCATCTCGGACACCTCGTTCGATTGCTCATTCCCCGTCAGTAATCAATGCCTTTCAATTGCGGCTGTGCTTACGGTCCTTGACGCAGTTCCTCCACAACGTGGAGCAATCTACTTTCGCCCGCCTTATGTAAGGGGAGACAAATCTCTTGTTTCTATCAACGATATTCGTTGGGAGCTTCTTCCATCACTCCCTCCGCCCTCCGGTGTGGCTATACCAACCTTGCAGTCGCTGATTGATCAGATTGCACCTGTGAATACTGATCACGGGTTTGCCCATGATGCTCGCGCCCGCGCCAAACCCTCACCCTGGTACGGAGCAAATATCTCGACTCGGAATATGGAGATCATGCTTAGGCTCTTTCTGAATGACCCCATCGAGGAGAAAAAGCAGCTGCTGGTGCACTTTGTTAACTACGGGCTCGATTTGTTCGCCATGCTTGAAGATGGTCATGGCTGGAACGCCGCGGGCGGGCATGGGCACGGGCGTGCTGCGCCGATTGCATTCGCCGGTACCATGCTGCAACGGCAGGACATCATAGAGGCCCTAGCCAATGCGCCAAGCTGGAAGTTTGGAGAGACAGACGCCACGTATATTAGTCCTATCACTGGAATGGCGCTGTACGGTGAGAATAGTGGCGGCTGCACGGAGCTGAACTATTGGCAGTCTATAAATTCACCAACTTCGTACAATGTGTGTCGCGATCCATATCCCGCAACCAGTTCTGGTGCTCCTGGGGGAACGATTGATGGAGGAAGAATACCAGGAGCCTATTACCAGAGTTGCTGCACTTCTGGGCAATGGCAGGCGACTTTCACTGGACTTGAGCTCATGCCAGCGCTTAAACAGACTTGGAATCCACCCGCCTTTCTGCAGTACGTTAAGCGCTTCCTCCAGGTAGGGGCATGGACCCAGGGAGATACATGCGCCCCGGGTCGAGGTTTCTGTCTCGGAGGGGATAACGCCGGGCAACCATGCACCACTGCCAATAGTCAGAATATTTGTACAGGAATCCAGATCCCTGGCGTCGCCTCGAAATGCGAGCTCGACATGTCTCAATACGGTGTCAGCTTCGGCCCTGACCCGAGTATGCCAGGGCACTGTATTCAAGATAGTGATCCCACCGATGGAATAGGCAGATTCCCGCAGCTTAATGGAACCAACCAAGGACTTGCCTGGGGCCAAACTCCCTTCCAGCTCAAAATGCGGGAACAATATCTCGTATTAGAATAAATCAGGGGGAGCTCAGCCCTTCGACGGAATTGACTTCGATTGTCATAACCCAAGACGCCAGCGCCGTGGATGCCAGCCCCAGGACCAACATCAGTGTCATTAGAGTCAGTGCAGGAATTTTCATCATCATTCTTGCATCTGAAGAAAGTTTCTACCCTGGCACCTTGGTCGACCCTTCCACTCAGTTGTGAGAAATACTCAAGACTATTTTCTCAATTCTAGGCTCGTAAGGGCTGTCACCAAGAGCAGGTATTCGCGCCGAGTCGTTCAAATCAGCAAGAGCCTCCCGAGCTAAAAACGTCCGCTACGAGACCATTACGAACAGCAATATCGTGCTCTCGACGCAGGAGGAGCTGTTCACTATTAGTCCATCGAAGCCATCTTCAGGCCTTTTATGCCTCAAGCCCCTCAAGATCCTGCATCAGCGTCGATACAATAAAATCAACGATGTCTTTAATCGAAACGATGCCGATAGGAACGCCATCTTGATCAATAAGTGGCAGGTGGCGAAAACCACCCTGTGACATCAGGGTCAGCGCAAAAGCCACGGTCGTGGTCGGCATCTCGGCTACCGGCTCCGCCGTCATAAATCGCTCAATCGGCTCATCCCAGGGCACGGGGTCCGCGACTAGCGCTTTCACTAGCAGGTCGCGCTCTGAAAATATCCCCAGGAGCTTTCCTGTACTATCACCGACCAGCACACACCCAATACTGCGGGCACGCAACATTTCCACGACTGATCGCAACGACGCTGTCGGTGCAACCATCTCAGGTTCCTGGCATTTTAACACTGAAAGACTCTGACACAGAAAGGAAGAGTCCAGCACCCCAATCTGCTTCGAACATGCGCCCCGAATGGCCTCGCCAACTCTCGTTAACGATTCCAGTAGTTCATCGCCTTCCTTCCGATCCGTCATATCACGCTCCAGCTTTCATTTCTTCTTCGTATCCTGCTCCTTCGGAGGACTTGAGCTCTCCAAAGGACGAATCTCAACAAGCTCAAATTTTTTGGTCTCGCGGCTAAATTCTAGTGTTTTGGGTCCCTTTAAGACATCATTAAAAACATACACCTCCTCATCCGCTTTCACCCGCACACCAGAGAAGAAAAACTCCTGCGCATTCACCCGTACGACCGGAATGAACAGAGCCCCCTCCAGCATCACCTTACGGCGTCCCAGCAGCTTATTACGGCTCTCATCAATCGTCCGATACTTACGAAGAAGCTCTTCCATCTTCTCTCGCAAAGGAGATTTAAGCAGCGCAATGCGTGCGGGATTCTCAGTATAGGGGCCAAGGTGCACTTTGAGCACGCTGAGTGCCTTTTCATGATTCTGAATATCCAGGATCAACTTGGCAAACTCGGGGCTCGCCTCCTGATCACTGCATAGTTCAATGTGGGTTGGTTTGCCTGCATCATTTCCAAGTCGCTTGCCCTCGATTCCATCAACGACCTTGGCGGAACCTCCCACTATCTGGGCGCGCGGGCTGCGCACCGCCGCGGTAGTTTGGAATTGACAGTCTACGGCTTCCTTAATGATGACTACATCTCCCTTGGCATCAACCCGCAAATTGTGGGCAACTGCTGCAGAGAACGATCCGCCGCACACCACTCGCCCCTGCTCCCCGCCATGGATAAATCCCTTCACTAGAATGTCACCGTCCGAGGTGATCAGCACCGCACTATTCACATTTCCCGAGATTTCGATGCCCTTCACCGATTTGATCTGAAATCCCGGGGCAACATCTCCACGCACGATCACTTTCCCTATGAAGTCGATATTGCCGACATGAGCATCTACTCCCTTTGGAAGTACCAGCTCCTCTTTTATTTGGTAGCGGCCATTGTCCTCTACAAGCATCCCGGCTTTGACAGCCTTCACCACCTGATAGCTGCTGCCCTCCTCTCTTGCTTCTTCGACCTTTAAGCTTTGATCGCCCGAGAACTTGAAGGGCTTGCCGGGCTTGGCTGCAATACGTTTCCCGAGCACGTCGGTTCCATCCTTCCCCGGTTTAGGGGGGTACACACGCGCAACGGCTTGATCGACCCGGATATTCTCAAAGAGGTGCAGCTCGCGATAGTTCACCCAGCCACGCTCGTCCTCTTTGATCTCTGCATCCGTGCTGAACTTCTTCACCAAAAGCACGAGCTTGCCATCGGCACCATCCTCGCTGGCAACGCCCTTAGCGACGCGCCTCGCTTCCACCTTTTCTCCTTTGGCGAGGGCCGCACATATGTCGTCAATAACCTGATGGTGGATGAAATCCGCAGGAATCGTATTGGGCAAAAGAGCTACAAACTGGTCACGAGTGATGGCTACCGGGGCTTCGAGGGTGCAGTCAACAAACAACTTGAGGCGGTCCTCTTCAACCTTGCCAACGAGGGTCAGTGCCTCATGCTTCTGAGTGAAGACCTGCTGCATGTTCCCAATATTCCTTAGCCCCTGTCACAAGACGCGCTCCTACTCGCATGATGACCTCATGCGCTAGCTTGCACCCTCCCCGTGCCGACGTCTCGGGATCATAGCCATTCGTAATGCCATACAAAAACCCACCCGCCATCGCATCACCCGCTCCGGTGAGGTCACGCGGTTCACAAGGGAAGGCTTTCACATGGCTCTTTCGATTATCATACCACACATAAGCTCCCTCCGGGCCGGCGGTCACTACGACGTTCTCAAACCGAGAAGCAAGCGCTGCATAGGCTTTCAATACATCCGGTTGCTGTGTCAGGCAGGTGGCCTCTCGTGCGTTGGCAAACAGCAGATCACAGTGCTCGAGAATCGCGTCGAGCCCCGCACGGAACCCTTCAATCACCCAGGTCTCTGAACAGGTAATCGCTACCTTGGTGCCGTGTCGCTTGGCCTCCCGCGCCGCATGAAGCGCTGCCGCCGCCACGCTCGGTGACGCCGCTACCAGGTAGCCTTCTATAAACAGCCACTGCGATCTGGCGATAATCTCTGTATCAACCCATTCCGGGCACATGCGCCGGGCGACGCCCCAATCTACTCGCATCGTGCGATGCCCGTCAGGGGTTACAAAGGAGACTACGGTTGCAGTCGCCGACTCCACAAGCTTGGGCGCGGCAATCGTCAGACCGAAGTCGCCCATCTCTTCCGCAAAGTGCAAGCCATATCGATCGTCACCAAGACAGCACAAGAATGCCCCCCTTCCGCCAAGCTGTGCAAATGTCACCATCGAGTTGGCGACGGAACCACCACTCACAAGCACCGGGGTACGCCCTTTGAGACCGTGAAGAATTTCGGTGCGTGCTTCGGTGCTCATCTCTCCATATGATTCCTTCTCGATGGAGAGCTCCTTTAATTCTTGATCTGTCACGTCGACGAGGATGTCGACAATTCCACTGCCTATGCCGGAAAGCTGAATATCCTTATGATGTCCCATGCACTACCTTTCGCAATCAGAGCGTTTTTCGACGAGGTGCCGTCGAGTGTAATCAATTACACGCCCTAAGGTAGAATAGATGGGACATTGTGGCTACCCTTCCCCAACACTATCGACGGAGAAAGCGGGGCCTTTGTTCGGAACGGCTCGCCTAAATACAGCCCGCTCCTGGTAGGTTTGGCAGCATTAATTCTGTACCATCCCCAAATCGAATCCAACGCACGAACTCTAGCCCTTCACAATGCTTAATCTGCACATAGTCAGACTGACAGGCCCCGTTATTACAGCCGGGATCATACTCCACATCCACCCGTATATTGGGTGGCAGATAAAACCCTTCTAGGTATTCAGCAGCATCAGCATCCACGACCGCACCAGCCACCGTCTGAGAGGTAAGCGCCACTGCATCGGGCGGATTGTCGGTTCGAGCCAGTGCCGCTTCGATCGCCCTTCTCGCATACTGCATCGAGGTCTCTGCCACTGTGTAGTTGGCAGAAGCTCGATAAAGCTTAAAGGTGCTAATGGAAAGTCCAGACAGCACGCCTAATAGTACTATCACCGTCATGAGCTCAATGAGCGTCATGCCGCGTTGGCTTCTCATAATATTGAACTCCTTCATCACACACTCACCGCTAGGACAGGCATAGCGGACGCTACTAATATCCCTACGATTTCAGAATCCGGGCTTTCGGCTGCGAAGCCCGGCGATCAACACTCCACACGCAGGATCTATCGGCACGCCGGGACGGCGGCCTTACGATCTGGCGCATCCCGGAAAGAGAGATATTTTTGCAGTAATTTGGAAGAGTTAGTTCGCCGTGCAGTCGGCAAGACTATGGAGCGGGCGCTGTGCCTTCGGCTGTGCGGATGTACCTTTCACTGGCCTGCTCGAGCTCGACCGGCTCAACTCCAGCAATCAGCGCAACTTTACGAATTACCGCCTCGACAAGGGCGTCAGGACAGCTGGCACCAGCCGTAATGAGCACCGTAACCCGCTCGAGTTGCACGGGAAACCAATCCTTCGAGATCTCGACATCATGGGTCTCGAGATTCAGGTGCCGTACCTGGGTCAGATCCAATATTTCGTCGGCGTCTTTTACATAAAAGGTGGGCAGTTTGCCTGCGCAGATACGGGCAAGATGGAATGTATTAGATGAATTATAGCCACCTACCACCAAGGCCAGATCCCCTCCCGAGCGTACCAGCGAGCCCACGGCCTCTTGATTCTCATAGGTCGCGTAGCAGAGTGTATCGCGCGTATCGGCAAAATGCTCGGTAAGTGCCTCCGCACCATAGGTCTCACGCATTACCGAACGCAGATACTCGGCGATAGCCTGGGTTTCCGTGGCCAGCATCGTGGTTTGATTTACCACCCCGATCTTTGCGAGATGCCGTGCAGGATCAAAACCATGCGAACACTTGCCGCTAAACTCCTCGAAAAACTCCTCTCCTGAGGCTTGCTTCGAAATGTATCGAGCAAGCTTCTCGGCCTCCCTCATATCTCTAATGATCACGCTGGGCGCCGAGAGTTCCGCATGAGAAAAAGTAGCCTTGGTCTCCTCATGGAAGTGCTTACCGTGAATGATCACCGTAAACCCCGCGTTACCCAACTGTGATGCACGCTTCCAGACCTTCTCCACGAACGGGCAGGTCGCGTTGTACTGTTGCGGATCGATGCCCCTCTCCCGCAATGTAGCAAAGAGATCCACGGTGGTGCCGAATGCGGGGACAATCACAATGTCTTGCGGGGTCAGTTGCTCGAACGGTATCAACTGCTCACCGGAGGTCGAGCGAAGGAACTGCACGCCACGGGCTTGCAGGTCTGAATTCACATGTGGGTTGTGAATCATCTCGCTCAGCAAGAACACTCTCTTCCCCGGATTCTCCCGTACCGCTCGATATGCGATGTCAATAGCGTTCTCCACGCCGAAGCAGAATCCAAGATGCCGGGCGATCTTGAAAGTGATGCGACCGCATGGGATCTCGGTGGGGTTCAGATCCTGTTTCCGTTGATCAAGCGCATTGCGGGTGTGCTTGAGCGCCGTCACTACTCCTGAGCGATAAAATTGAGGAATGTCAAATTTTCTGGCCATGCTGCCCTGCGGTCGCCCGCACCCTACTCGCTGTCTAAATCCGATAGGGTAACTTCCCCGCCCTCGAAAGGCAAAGGCGGCCGAGGGCTCTCTGCCTCGCTTGCCACGGGAAGCAAGCGGTACGCAACAAGCGGATACTGCGTGCGATCTGGTGTACCCCGTCCACGGATGAGGTATCCGTTCGCCTTCAAATCAAGGGTTATCTCGGCACTTTCAGGGACAGGTATCCTTGTTTCGACGACCGCACCGCGACGGAGCTGCAATCGATGCAGTTCGCGTCCTTGATACAGCACCTTGAGCTCTGGCGGCTCGCCATACATCTCTTCCCAACGCGGCGAAAATACCCTCAGGCTGACAAAGTGCCTGCTCCCCTCCGTGTGCACTGGAAAGTTCTGCCGGGCCTCTCTCCCGCACCATCGCGCACGCGGCGCCGGAGCATAGCAACCGAAGGTATCACTCACCGCCGCCCGCGGATGCAGCCACAGCCATCCCAAATGCAGTACCACTGCCAGGACGACGCCACTCCAGACCGCCCGCTCACCGCGGTGTGAGCCCGGCAGCAATGCGACTGCAAGACCCCAAACCGAAAAGCATAAAAGCTGAAGGCTTTGAATATAAAAGACCTCCTGCACATTTCCGTATATAAGAAATGCTCCGCCAAAGCATGCCAAAGCGAGTCTCAACACCCGCTGATCCTGAGACGCCCCCTGCTCTGTCAAGGCCAAACGAAAGCCCTTCCAGACTATGCTGCCGATCAGCGCTACCAGTAAACACAATCCGGCCAGTCCCTTCCCGGAGAAGGTCTGCATGTACACGTTGTGGGCTGACCCATGCAGTGGAAGTGAGTAGCGCCCAAAAAACGCACCTCCCGGCTCGATGAATTCGCGGCGAAAATGGTAGGCGAAGGACTCACTGCCGTTGCCAAGGAATGGGTTCAGCGTACCTAGAAGTAATCCCGCCATGAAGAACTCACTGCGGTCGGATGTATTCCCGATGTCTTTGAAACGCTCCCAATAGCGCTCGGCAACCGGCTCATTAACACCGCGCATAGTGCTGGGCTGGAAGGCTGCAAGCAGCAAGATGCTCAGAACGACGGTTATCGGTAAAGATATAAGAATCTTCACCAGCGAACTCCTAAGCGCCTGCACGATCCGCTGCTCACCACGCTCAATCTTCCGCGTGATGTAAATCGCCGCCCAAACCACAAGCAGGGTGAGTGGATAGGAAAGCCACCCGCCCCTCTGGAAGCTCAGAATCAGTACAAACTCTCCGAGCAGCAGCACTGCGAGCACCCCAATCACCCGCAATACAAAGGCGCGTTTCATCACCAACAGCACCAATACGAACGGAATCGCTAACGTCACATACTCGGCAAACCACCCAGAGTGGCCGAAGAAACTCTGCATCCGAAACTGCTGTCCGCCTGGATTCACAACCGGATCAAGCGAGCGATAAGAACGAATCGACCAGATCCCATAATAATCAAGAATCCCCACAGCACAGGTGCTGATCAGACTGAACAGTAACAGGTAACCGTAGCGCAAAGCCCACTCGGGCCTCCTGCCGACGAGCATGGAGATAATGCGTCCCAGTTCGAACGCCCACAGGGTGAGGAACACCGATAGAAGCGGGTATTGGATGGAGTTCTCGCTGCTTCGAAGCACGGAGAGCACGAGATAGCTCCAGCCCTCTATGTCTGAATAAAACGGGAGCTTCCCCTGCCAGCTGCGCAGCCAGCGATCAATCGGCATTCCTGAAAGGCTTAGAACGCTCACCACCATGTAAGCGCTTCCAAGGGTATATATTGCGCCGCGCTGGGGCTGCCACTCTTTGCTTCGAAGGGCCAGGCCCATGAGCAGGTGGCAGCTCAAACTACAAATCGCCAGCGCCTGCGGGGTGCCGGCTCGATTACCAAAAAGAGGCAGCACTGCCAGAACGGCTCCCACTGCTGCGCGCGGGGATAGTGCGGCGAGCAGCAGCGTAGCGCCGCAGCAGATCATGAACGGTAGCGGCAGCGTCAAGGTGGTCCACAGGACGAGCACGACAATCCCGGCAGAGAGATGCGCTAGTGTGGCCAAGAGAGATTGCATAACGGATCCGCTGCCAAGGGTTCGGCTTCATGCGATAGTGCGATTCTCCTACTTCGTTGAGCCTGACCGCCTGCTTCAACAAGAGTCGTCTCATGGAGGAAGAGGCGTTCTTGATATGCCTGATAAGATCGCCGAACAACCACCCACTATTCAGTGCGCTTCGCTTTAATCGTCGATACGGTAAGGGCGCCGCCTGCATCCTTCAGCTCGGCATCAAAAAACCCCCCGCCCGACATCTCTTCGAGGAAGCTTTGCGGCTCCCTGGCGATTGATCGTATCAATTCTTGAAGGTCATGGTCAGATGCAAATGTACCTGCCCCGAACGCGCCGAAATCCGAACGCAGGAAGCTTCCGCGATAAGCACCGATAAGCAGAGGCGCCTGCGGGTCTGGCACAACCACCCCAGGCAGCTCGTAACCACCGAGCAATCGAATCTCCGGCTTTGAATCAGCTCCCCGATAGGTGGCCACATGCAGACCAAGATAGCGGTCCTCGGTGAAGCTCAGCGCGAGGAGGTACCAAACGCGCGGTTCGGCCAGGAACTCGTTAAAGAGGTACCAGCCCCCGGCTCCTGAAGAATCCTGCCAGTATACTCTCGGGCGAATGCTGTCACCTTCCCCCTCTACCGTAATCTGATAGCCGGTACGGTGCGGCGCCCCACTGTCAAGTCGGGTCAGCAGCGGCAGGCGATCCCTTGTTCTGGCTTCGCGTCGCGGTTGAATCCATAGCGCCATGAGAAAGCCTTCCCCGCGTCGAGGAGAAAGCGCGCTCGAAGGCGCAATTTCCAGACTCTGAACATCCTGGGGAATCCTGAGCACCTTTGTGAAAAGCGATTGTTCTTCGCTCTTCGCCCCCTGATCGAGCGCGGGAAGTTTCCAGTTCGCCTTCAGCACCTGCATGAATACGACCGGCAAAAGAAAGGAGCCGATAAAAAGCGCAATCAACCAGAGCGGCTGGCCAAATCGGGGCAAGACAGATCCGACGTGCCTCACAGTTACCTACCTAACTACGTGCCGCTCCGATCAGACCGATAGGAAGCGGTGCGTTGCGTTTAGTGACTCTCCGGGCTCTCTGCGGATGGGGCAGCAGCTTCAGACTCGGGCTGCCCTTCCTTCGAGACTTCGGCGGTCTTCTTACTTCTGCGCCCGCGAGCCTTGCCCCCCTCTTCGCTGACGACGGGAGCTTCTACTTTGAGGACGATCGCAATGGGAATTTGGACCTCAGCATGTAGTTTGACCGAGGCTTCATACTCTCCAGCGCGACGCAGCGCATCGGCGAGCCGAATTTGCTTACGGTCAAGCTGGAACCCGCGTTGCTGCAAGGCAGTTTCAATGTCCTTGGCTGTAATAGAGCCGAACGATCGACCCTTCTCACCACTCTTGAGGGTGAACTCAAGGGTAAGACCCTTAAGCTGCTCGGCAAGCTTCTCCGCTTCTGAACGCATCTTCTTGCGTTTGGCCATGATGCCCGCCATCTGATGTTTCAGCATGGCGGCATTTCTCGAGAGCGATTCTACGGCGATCCCTCGAGGGATCAGAAAGTTGCGCGCATAACCGGCGCGCACACTCACCGTGTCTCCGATATAACCCAAAGAGGGATAGTTTTCCTTTAGTATTACCTGCACGTTCATAGATACCCTTCCATTCTGCGGCGAGCACTCACTGCCCACATCGCCACTCTGAAAACAAACGCTTAATACTCTGCTCCGATGCCCTCGTCACCCTCTTCAAACTCTGAGGACCTACGACGCAAACTGACCTTCACCTTACGAGACTTCAAACCAGTGCGGAATGTATTGAACTTAATGACTGCGTCCGTGATGGCGTATTGCCGATTGAGCAGATCAACGATGCCATGGGCATCGGTCTCGAACTCATACGCTACAAAGAATCCATAGCGCACCTTTGCCACTTCGTATGCAATCTCCTTCTTACCAAGCAGTGAGGTCTTTACTGAACTCGCACCATTGGCTCGCAGAAATTGCTCAATCTTTTGCGATTCTTCCTTCATATCACCCTCGGTGAGATCGGGGTGAAGCACAATCATAGATTCATACTTACGCATAGTCGCTCCTCAACAAAAATCTTCCGATCCCCCACGCTATCCGCCGACTGGGGGTTCGCACCCATCCCGCAATATGGATTAAAGCCGCCTTCTCGATCCCTACTTCCAGAGCACTACCAGAGACCACGCCGCTAGGTATCCACTAAGGATAACCGTGTGTGCAAGCGCCGGAGACAGCGCCATCGGCGCGCATCCCTGCCGCTGCATCTCTCCTTGGAGTCGTCCCGCGCCACCGAACGAACTCGCTAGAACACAGGCGAGGGACGCCATAAGCGCACCCCACACCACTCCCGCAAAGGAGCCTGGCGCCATAATAAGGCCGAGCAAAAGCGGCACGATAATAGCAAGAACATCAGGCAATTGCACCTTTTCCAGGTCAGAATTTGTTATCACCCCTCCCACTCGTAACTCACTGATATTATTTGTGGCAGTTGAACGCAGCGACGCTCTCAGTTCGGCCCGCCGATGCATGGCCGGGTAGAGCAGCGCGAATGCCCCAGCACCAAGCACTCCCCAGATCACCGACATGGACCAGGTGCCGAGGAGGAAATCGATTGAAACTCCAACGGCGACCGTAGCTACCGTCAGCGCCTCCAGCAAAAGTGACCGCACATCGCCCGCTACCGCAGCACCGAGCAGCCAACTGAGACACCATACGACTACGGCAATCTCTGCATGCAGAAGATAGGAGGCTCCCAACGTCACTACGGCAATGGCCGCGCCCGTCAATGGATTCGCCCGCGGTGAGCGCTCTAGCACGGCGCTGGCGATTGCCCCCGCGAAACCCAATACACATGGCAAGAAATGAGAAAAATAAACTGCGGAGAGAGCCGCATAGGGGACCGACAGCATCGCAAACAACACGACTGCGCCGATCTCGCGCCTCACACGCACCTCGGAATCTCCGGTGGCACCATCCACAAAAAGTGCGGTCAAAGTGGCAAAAAGGAAGGCAAAGTAAGGAAGTGCCACCAGAGCCTCCCTCGACACCCCTACCTCCAAACTAATTCGGCTCGCAATCCCCGCCGCCCCGGCCAGAGTAAGTGCCAAAAGCAGCAGAAGGAGATCGGCCGATGAAATCTCGTAATCTCGATAGGTGAATACCAAAAGCGCAAGCGCAATGCCCAACGGGAATGCGGCCAAGACCTGAATGGTGCCGGCGTGTCCAAAGAAGAAGAGCAGAAGCCCCGCTCCCAGGGCAATTGCGGATAGATTGGTGAGAGAGCCACGTTGTCGCGCAACGACAAATGCCAGTACCCCTAAGAGCACCGCAACGGCATCACCGAATCCAAGCCAGCTCCACAACACAAGAGCTACCAAACTGCTCAGAAACGACAGGAGAACCGATGTGTATACGCTAATCTGCAATCGGATCGGATGGCGGAGCAGTCCGAAAATACCAACCGCAATGAGGCTGAGTGACATCCACATGAATAACCCCTCCCTCATCAGCATCGCACTGAGAGTTAGGCGCTGTCACGATGGAACTTATTCTGTGCGGCAGTCAGCCCGGACTCAAGTAGCTCATGCAGCGCCTCTCTTGCCCGCTGCAACATAGCATCTTTAATCACCTTTTCATCGGGTGACCACCGTCCAAGCACCCAGTTCCGCATCTCTGACGCATCCGTTGGCCGGCCGACTCCCAAACGGATGCGGTAAAAGTCACTCCCAAGAGTCTGCACAATCGAGTTCAGTCCATTGTGCCCGCCCGTTCCGCCGTCGAATTTTATCCGCAAAACACCCATCGGGAGATCGACATCGTCATGCACCACAAGCAGCGACGAGGTGAGGATGTTGCGATAATGGAGCAGCTCCCTCAGTGGCTCGCCACTTCGATTCATGTAGGTCAAAGGCTTGGCAAGGACGATCTTAGAGCTACCAGCCATCCAATCGGTCACGGCTATGTCAGCCCGCTCCTGCCAGACGCTGGAGGGGGAGAGAGAATCCACGAATTCAAAGCCCACATTGTGCCTGGTGTGGGCGTATTGCGCTCCGGGATTTCCAAGTCCGGCGCATACGGCAATATGCACTCCAGTAGTCATGACTAGAATAGTAGACCGAACCGGCCCAAAACGCATGGGGGATTAAGGAGGCAGCGCGTCCGATGCAACAGAGGAGGACCTTACTTCTCTTTCTTCTCAGTCGCTGGCGCAGCAGCAGCACCCTCAGCCGGTGCAGCACCCTCGGCAGCCGCACCTTCAGCAGGAGCAGCAGCCTCAGCAGCAGGCGCAGCAACTTCCAGCGCCTTGGGCTGCACGACACTGGCAATACTGCGGTCGGAATCCACAAGCAGCTTTACACCAGCCGGAATCTTCAGATCTCCTGCGTGAATGTTCTCACCCATTTTTAGCGTGGAGATGTCAACTTCGATCATGTCAGGGATATTCTTGGGAAGACAGGATACCTCAACTTCGTGCATGGCCACGGTGAGAATACCGCCATCGAGCTTCACTCCCGGCGCTTCTCCCACGAACTTCAGACCGACGCTGACGGTAATCTCCTCATCATCGCGGATCAGCTGGAAATCAATGTGCAGGAGGCTCCGCTTCACGTAGCTCTCCTGAATCTCCTTCACCACGGCAGCCTTGCCATTAAGGGAAGCGTTCGAAGACTTAAGTGTAAATATCTGATTGGGTCGCACGCGCGAGGCAATGTTCGTGAACTCGCGCAGTGAGACTGCGCCATGCATGGGGCTTTCATGACGGTGATAACACACACAAGGGATCTTCCCCTCGCTTCGAACACGACGGGCTTCTGCACTTCCGGCCGTACTACGCGGCTCCACTGAGATCTCAATCTGTTGCACGGTGTTACTCCTTAGCCAGTTTGGCGGTCCTGCGGGATCTATATCAGGCGCAGTTCGGTGTCGTCCAAATCCGATGTCGTTCGGCACCGAAATCGAGCCCGGCAGATAACCATAATCAGTAACAAAAGTAAAGCGTTGCGCCCCCCATTTGGCCCCGGCCGGTCGCCGCCCTGGCGCACCCCGCCTACCAGCTGGCCCCGTGATTCAAACCAGCGATGCTTATCAACGAAATAAGCTACTTATGGAGTCCTCGTTGTGGATGCGCCGAATGGCTTCCGCAAACAATGAGGCCACACTGAGCACCGTGAGCTTGGATGCATGATGAGCCCGCGGCACTGGAATGGTGTCGGTAGCTACTACTTCGACGAGCGAAGACTTTTCGAGCAGCTCGATTGCCGACCCGGACAGCACCGGATGGGTACAACACGCCACCACCTGCTTCGCTCCCTCCTTCAGCAAAACATCGGCCGCCTTCACCATCGTGCCACCAGTATCAATCATGTCATCCATGATAATGCAGGTGCGTCCCTCAACTTCGCCTACGACGTTCATTTCCGCCACTAGATTCGGGCCCGATCGCCGTTTGTCGATGACGGCAATCGGTGTGTTGTCGAGACGGGTTGCCAAATGCCTCGCCCGCTCGACACCACCCATATCGGGCGACACGACGGTTAAATCATGCTCCCCATACCGGTTCCGCAGATAGGGCAATACCACGGGCAATGAATTCAGGTTATCCACGGGAGTATTGAAGAATCCGACAATCTGCCCAGCGTGGAGATCCATTGACAGGATGCGATTCGCACCCGCGGTAGTCAGGAGATCCGCGACAAGCTTGGCGGTGATGGGCACGCGGGCGCGCAGTTTGCGATCCTGCCGGGCATAACCAAAATACGGGATGACCGCTGTGACACGAGACGCCGATGCGCGCTTGAGCGCATCGATCATTATCAAAAGCTCCATCAGATGATCATTGGCTGGGGAACTGGTGCTCTGCACTATGAAGACGTCACGCCCACGCACGTTATCGTCTATCTCAACCGAGAGCTCTCCGTCGCTAAACCGGATCACCTCTAACCGACCGAGCTCGATGCCCAGGGTTTCGCACACCGATGAAGTGAAAGACGGATTTGAACGACCGGAGAATACGAGAATCTGCGCGTGTTGCTCCATACGTCTCATTCACTCCTCGCAAATACTCGCCCCGATGATCGCGGTACTACACAGGCTGCCACCCTCCTATTGCTGATGGTGATGGCTGGCCGGGTAGGGATCGAACCTACGAATGGCGGGTTCAAAGCCCGCTGCCTTACCGCTTGGCTACCGGCCAATTGTTGCCGCGACTGTGCGAAACTTCCAACACTTTAGCGGGTTACACAATAGAGTCAACGTGTAGGGTGATTCCACACAATCTGAGTACGCAGGCAGCGGGCGCCCAAGGGTTGCACCGTCGCTTCGAGACGGTTGAATAGCTCCTCGACGCCCTGATGACGATCGAGCGGGAGGCTAAACAGCGCGCTTCCGCTCCCTGTCATGCCGTTTCGGAGCGCCGCTATCCCATTGGCAGCTCGAAGTATCGCGGACAGCCGCGGCTCCAGCTCAATCGCCGCTTCGAGCAGGTCGTTCTCTATGCAGGCATCAAAAAACGAAGCTGCCGAAGCACTCGCCCCGGTCAGCCCCACTGCATCGAGAGATGCATCAGCGCCCGCCGCAAACTCCTGCCACGGGCCGTAGCGCAACTGTGCGTACACCTGCGCAGTCGACAAACCAAAGGACGGGATGATGAGCGCGCAGGGCCACCCATTTAGCCACCCGAGCTCGATCGGCTCAACCACTTCTCCCACTCCCCTCACCCAGGCCGGCTTTGACCATAGGAAATAACTCACGTCGCTGCCTGCCTTTGCTGCGAGCATCTGTCTCTGTGCTGGCGACAGCTCCCGTTGGAATAGAGCCTCAAGTAGCAGAAGCGCAGTTGCGGCATCTGAACTCCCCCCCCCTAATCCTGCCTGGACCGGAATTTGTTTATCGATCTCACACTCCACATGGCGGACCGCACCGATATGAGCGCGAAAAAGATTAGCCATTTTCAGGACCGAGTTATCGGTGGGCTCTCCACTAGAGGGACCATACGGACCGTGGCATGTGCAGCTGTCCCGATTCTGTGGACTGAACCTTATCCTCACGGTGTCCCGCAGCCCCAAGGGCACATTCAGCATGCTTAAAAGATGGTAGCCATCGGCGCGACGGCCCCGCACCTTCAGCCGTACGTTCAGCTTCGCCGGCGCAAACCCAGAAAACCAAGCCGAATCAGATGCGTTGGGGGTGGACATAGGGCAAGTTGTGGGCCAAACGGGTGGCCTCTCGTGAACAAGCAGGATAGTATCCCCGCAGCAAAAAGGCGAGGGCTCGCTGGATTCCTCTTACTCTGCACAAAAGAAAGGACCCTCATGGGTAAGCACACCGCTCAACAATCAGAAGCTTCCCGAGCGCTGACTACGGCGCTTAAGGCCGCACATCGCGCCGGAGAGATTATTCTCGCTGCCCTCCGTCAGGGCGACTTCTCCGTTGAGCGCAAGGAAGACAAGAGTTTCGTCACCACGACAGACACACTTGCCGAGGAAGCTATATTCACTGCTATCACCCACGATTTCCCCGGCGCTCGTTTCCTCTCGGAGGAATCGGAGTCTGAGTTCTCTGACCCAGCCCTTACCAAAGGGGAGCTATGGGTCATCGACCCCATTGACGGCACAACGAATTTCTCCCGCGGTCAACTTAATGTCGGCGTCTGCATCGCCTATAGTGTTGATGGCGCGGTCCAGTGTGCGGTCGTCCACGCACCCCTGATTCAGGAGACTTATACTGCGCTGCGCGGGGAACCAGCGCAGTGTAACGGCCAGGTTATCAGGCCGCGCTTCGATGTGCCTCTCGATCATGCACTTATTGTGACAGGATTCCCCTATGTGAAAGGCAGCTTGCAACGAACCTTGCGGCGCGCAGAGTCCGTGCTTACCCATTGCTACGACCTGCGCCGGCTCGGCGCGTGCAGCATCGATATCTGCTGGGTAGCCCGGGGTAGACTCGACGGTTACTACGAAACGGTAAAGCCGTGGGACATCGCCGCTCCGGGATTCATTGCCCGCATGGCGGGATGCACGGTCGGTCCGCTTGGGAAGCGTTACGAACAGGCACATCTCCCGGAAGAATTATGCGGCGAGGAGGTACTCATCGCCAGCCCTTCGCTGTTTCAACAGCTCCAACAAGTGCTTAGTTCACCGTGAAATAGGGTGTGGCGCTACGAAATTGAGGCTGCAGCAAGCACTCAGTGAATCGGATGCTTAAGCGTGCCTCAGGAGTGCGTTACTCCGCTTCTTCAGCATCATCGCCAAAGACTTCGTCTTCCTCACCGACTTCAACCTCACGATTCGAGAATCGGCGTTCGACGTTTTCCTGCTCTTGCTTGCAGTCAATACAGAGCTGAGCAACCGGACGAGCCATCAAGCGAGGCAGTCCAATTGGCTCTCCACAATTCTCGCAAAGGCCATACTCGCCGTCTTCTATCTTCTTGAGGGCTAAATCGATCTTCTTGAGCAGGTAGGTTTCCCGCTTGCCGATCTTTTCAAGGCTCTTCTGGCTGATCTCTAGGGATGCAATATCGGCTTCGTCTCCCCCGGCAGTGGTCTCGCCCAACTCCATCTCGGATGACTCGCTCAGGTTCTCCAAATGGCGAAGAATTTTCCTTTTCTCTTCATCGAGGAGTTCCTTGAACTTATCGAGCTCTTTCTTCTTTAACTTCGTGCTCATGTAATCCCTACCTCAGCGAATGGGACACTGATACTTGCTCTAGGCGATCCGGTCAGCGTCCGGGTCCTTACCGCCTGGACGAGCGGTTCTAGCGTAAAAGGACCGCAGGCACAAGTTAATGTTTGTTCGATCGATGCGGGCGTATTTGTACTGGTAAACCCTACATCATCCCTCCTAGAAGCGCCCTATGGACCGGAACTCATTACGCTCTTCATCAGAGAGGTAGCCCATCCCCAGCCCGCGCGCTGCCAGATCCCGAGCCTGCTCGTGATGACCCAGCTTTTCTAGAAGCTTAGCGCCATAGAGCAGCGGTTCGGGCAGGCTGGGCATGTACATATGCCAGTGCATACAGAAGAGTGCGGCTCCCTCTGCAGCTCTGCACTCAACCAATATCTGCAGCAGCTCCATTAATACGAGCGGATTCCCAAAGCAGCCCTCCACGATGACTCGACAATTGCCGGGCGTGAGATACTCTGGAGAGAGCGTTCGCTGCGAGATTGCACCAAGCAGACTCTGGAACTGCGGTTCACCACTGACGGCCACTATCCTCCCGCTGGACGTGTAGTGCGGGACGACTCCATCCTCTTGGTAGTAGCGCAGATCGTCCGATTCCAAACGTGAGGGAGGCCAGTGCTCCTGAAACTCTCGCGAGGAATGAACAGGGATTGATCCCGTGGGGCTGTTTCGAATCGTCATCTGCCCATAATGATACAGCGTGGCCGCGGGATGATACTGTACCATCAGGCCGCGATTTCGGAGTTTGAGGCACAGATCCACATCCTCCAGCCCAAAATCGGACAATCCTCCTACCGCATTAAAATCGGCTCGCCTTAACGCGACACAAGCACCAAGCACCGCTTGAAATTGGCGGGTCTTTTGCGCCGCAGGAAAGTCGCGGCGGACCCCTTCGTACAACAGGTAAAAGGAATTGAGTCGGCTGCTATACACATACCCGGCATGATTAATAATTTCGCGCCCTGGGTAAATGAGCCGTGCCCCTACTATCCCGACCGCGGCATGCTCCAACGGCGCCAGCAGCGCTGAAAGCCAGCCTGGCGTGGTAATCGTGTCATTGTTCAGCAGTACCAGCCGATCTCCCCGCGCAATCTCAGCGGCTTGATTATTGGCGGGAGAATAGCCGAGATTCTTATCGCTGTGCTGAACGACAAGCGCGGGCTGTGACGCCTGGGCCGACCGCAGATACTCAAGGGTGCCATCTGTGGAGCCGTTATCGAATACAATCACCTCCAGATCGTGCCCCGCCGTGGTGCTCCAAACAGACTCCAGGCACTGCCGCGTATAGTGGAGCTGATTGAAAACCGGAATGATAATTGAGACGAATGACATCCTTAGGATCCTTGCCGGTATTCTCCCAGGACCCCCCGTAGCACATCGGATATCTCTCCGTTGGTGAGCCCAATCCGTACACACTCTACCGTCAATGCCATCAGATTCTCATCTCCACGCGCACCGACTGCCAAACGCTCTTGCATTGCCGCCACTCGTGCCGCGTCGCGGCGTTTCCGAAAGGCCTGAATACGGGTACGCTGCTCGATCTCGATTGCCGGGTCTATAGTTTGCAGCGGCACCTTGCCGTGATCCCCCTGTATGAACTCGTTTACCCCCACTATTACCTGGGACTTCTGCTCGACACGCTGTTGATATCGATAGGCAGACTGCTCGACCATGGCCTGCGGGATGCCCAGCTCGATTGCGCGTACCATGCCGCCTGCTTGGTCGATGCGTTGCAGCACCCTCTCGGCCTCGCTCTCAAGTCGGTCAGTCCATGCTTCCACAACAAATGACCCACCCAAGGGGTCCACCGTCTGGGCGATGCCCGATTCGTGGGCGATAATCTGCTGGGTCCTCAGAGCGAGCAGCACGCTTTCCTCGGTAGGCAAGCAGAGAGCCTCATCGAAGGAATTCGTGTGTAACGATTGGGTTCCGCCGCATACGGCCGCCATTGCTTGAATCGTCGTACGCACTACATTATTGAGGGGCTGCTGCGCCGTCAAAGAGCTCCCCGCGGTCTGGGTGTGGAACCGCAGCATCATTGATCTTGGATTGGTGGCCCCGAAGCGTTCGCGCATGATGCGAGCCCACAGCCGCCGTGCTGCCCGAAATTTCGCAACCTCCTCCAGAAAATCATTGTGACAATTGAAAAAGAAGCCGAGTCGAGGTGCAAACTCGTCGATCGCCAGTCCGGCTTTGAGAGCAGCATCAACATACTGTATGCCATCGGCTAGCGTGAGGGCGATCTCCTCTACCGCAGTGCTTCCCGCCTCTCTAATGTGGTAGCCCGATACATTAATTGTATTCCACTTGGGAACATGCTGCGCACAGAAGGCAAAGATATCGGTGACAATCCTCAGTGCGGCACGCGGGGGGTAGATATAGGTGCCACGAGCGATATACTCCTTGAGCACATCGTTTTGGATAGTGCCTTGAAGCGTGCTCCACTCGATGCCCCTCCTCTCCGCAACCACCAGATACTGTGCCAGGAGGATAGCGGCAGTGGCATTGATAGTCATCGACACCGATACCTCGTGCAGAGGAATGTCGGCGAACAACATCTCCATGTCATCAGCGGTCGCAATTGAGACCCCGACTCTCCCTACCTCACCAGCAACCAACGGGTGGTCAGGATCTCGTCCCATTTGGGTCGGCAGGTCAAAGGCCACACTGAGTCCGGAGGTGCCCTGGCGCAGCAGGAACTTGTAGCGCTCATTCGCTTCGCGCGCAGAACCGAATCCGGCATACTGGCGCATAGTCCACGGTTTACCGCGATACATGTCCCGGTGGATCCCCCGGGTAAAGGGGAAATGCCCGGGCTGACCGAGCTTCTGCTGGTATGCGGGGTCGAGGTCGGCTGGACCGTACACCTCCTTGACCTCGAGTTCTGATGGGGTCTGATACTTTCTACTCATAGCGCTGCCATACCACATATCAAACGTTCCCTCACTCCAGAATTCGTGCAAGTATTCCGGACGAATTCGACGGTAGTGAGGATCGCCATGACATCAGCGCTCGATTCCCTCAAGGAGAAGAACCTGCAGGCTCTTGCCGGAGGCGGGCCGGAACGCATCGCCCGGCAGCACGAGAGCGGGAAGCTCACCGCACGTGAACGTATTGAGGGCCTGCTTGACCCGGGGACATTCCTCGAACTCGACCGCTTCGTCACCTCCCGCACAGAACATTTTGGGATGCGCGATAAAAAGGTCCTAGGGGACGGCGTAGTGACCGGCTCAGGACAGATCGACGGGAGGAATGTCTTCGTTTTTGCCCAAGACTTTACAGTGTTTGGCGGATCGCTCGCTGAAGCGCATGCTAATAAAATTGTAAAAGTAATGGACCTGGCTCTCCAGTCGGGCACGCCGATTATCGGACTGAACGATTCAGGCGGTGCGCGCATTCAGGAAGGTGTGCAAAGCCTCGGCGGCTACGCCGAAATATTCTGGCGCAATGTGCAAGCCTCGGGGGTCGTCCCTCAGATCTCCTTGATAATGGGGCCCTGTGCGGGCGGTGCGGTTTACTCACCGGCAATCACCGACTTTGTCATAATGGTGGACGGCAAGAGCCACATGTTCATAACGGGCCCGGAGGTGATTAAGGCTGTTACCAAGGAAGACGTGTCTAAGGAAGTGCTCGGCGGAGCGGTAACGCACGCGTCAACAAGTGGTGTTGCGCACCTGGTGAGCCAGAGCGATGCCGAAGCCCTCTCGCTGTGCCGAAGACTGCTCAGTTACCTGCCTCTCAACAACCTTGCCGAACCACCAATAGTGTCTACCTTCGATCTGCCCACGCGAAGCGAGGAGCGACTAAGGACGCTGGTGCCTGAGCAACCAAATCAGCCTTACGATATTCGAGAGCTCATACTTGCCGTCATAGATGACGCCCAGTTCATGGAGATCCATCCCCTATATGCCCAGAACATCATTGTGGGCTTCGCTCGATTGGCGGGCCAAAGCGTGGGGGTCGTCGCCAACCAGCCAAAAGTGCTGGCGGGGTGTCTGGATATCAACGCCAGCGTCAAGGCTGCCCGCTTCGTGCGCTTCTGTGACGCATTCAATATTCCATTGGTGACCTTCGTTGACGTTCCGGGATTTCTCCCCGGGACGGACCAAGAGCATGGCGGGATTATCCGACACGGAGCAAAGCTCTTGTACGCATACGCCGAGGCCTCGGTGCCGAAAGTTACGGTCATTACCCGCAAAGCATATGGTGGAGCCTACGATGTGATGAGCTCCAAACATATCCGTGGTGATATGAACTTCGCCTTCCCCACTGCGGAGATAGCGGTCATGGGACCGGAGGGCGCGGTAAACATTATATTCCGCAAGGAGCTTGAAGAGGCCAAGAATCCTGTGGAGCTGCGACAGTCCTTGATTGCCGAGTATCGCGGCACCTTTTCGAATCCATGGCATGCTGCCGGCCTTGGCTACATTGACGCAGTCATTGATCCGGCGGAAACTAGACCTCACCTCATACGAGCGTTGTCACTCCTAAGGTCGAAGCGACAGCAAACTCCGCGGCGAAAGCACGGCAATATCCCCTTGTAGCAGGTGTCGATGATGTCAGAACAGTCTTCCCCCACAGTTGGATCTGCCGAACCCCACCCATCCGACTACTCGGTCGAGATCCCCTTTCGAGTTGCCTATGACCTTGGGCCCTCAACAGTCTCTGTCCCCCCGGAGCATGTGGCGGTGATTGGAGCGGCACTGCAGTTACTCTTTCCTGATCGAGGCACGGCTGACCAGTGGCAGATCTTGGGACGAGCCGAGCAAATGCAACGCCTACTTTCTTTCGGTGGTGTACAACGGTGAGCACATTTCGAATCTCTGTTAATGGCATTGAGTACGCAGTGCAGGTGAGTTCACAGGCGGGTAACAGCTTCCGTTTACAGATTGGCGACCAGGGCTATGATGTGCGGGTGCAGCGTGACGTTTCCCCTCAGCTGACCTCCCCGCTGACTGTAACGCCAGTGGCCCCCGTACTTCCTCGGCCTGCTTCTACGCCCACTACTCAGCCCGGCGAGATCGTTGCTCCGATGCCTGGAATCGTCGTGAGTGTGGAGGTACAACCAGGCCAGCAGGTGCGTCTTGGCCAAACATTGGTGATAATCGAGGCCATGAAGATGGAGAACCCCATCGTTGCACCCTCCGACGGCGTAGTGCGCGAGATCCTGGTAACTCCAAAATCCGAAGTACCCCAAGGGCAGCGTCTTTTACTGCTACAGCCAGCCTGACTCTATTGGCCGCGCTAGAAGTCATTTCTTAAATGGCCATCCATGGCCATTTAAAAATCGCTGCAAGCTCGGCGCGCGGCCCGAAACGCCCACGCTTCCGGCGTGTGCCGCGCCATCCCTGGTACGGCTAGAAGCTATTTAAGAAATAGCTTCTAGGGATGCGCTGAACGTATTCAGCGTATCGCCCGTACGTGCACCAATCCACGATGTGGGGGCTCAGCTCCTCGGCTGAAAGGACCATCCCAGGGTAAAAGCAACATCAGGGCTGCCCTCCTGGGGCCATGGATTCTCACGCACCAGGAACTCAAAGACACCGCCAGCACCAGGTAGCTTTGCACCAACGTCTAATGTGCCGAAACTCTCAGGATGATCCTGCACATTACTGATCTTGGAGCTGCCGACCCAGAAGGCGACGCTCAACCGAAGCTTACGCAGCACGGGATATTCGAGCGCTGCATATCCCTCGACAAAGAGCGGCTTGTACTCCACTCCGTACAAGTCACGATCGCCAATTGCGCCGACGGCAAGCCCAGCATAACCAGTCAGATCGCTCCAGTTCCGCCAGATACTCGCTCCAAGCAGTCCGTCAATTCCTGTATGGGTCTGTGAGGATGTCTGTCCAGGGATGCTCACTTCTCCATGCAGAGTCGCACCGCCATTGTCCCCTTGCCAAAGTGCATGCTGAACACCGAAGCGAGGATTTCCAAGCACGCTTCCCTGATCCGCGAAGTCGAACTCGCTGCCATCATCAAGATAACCTGATACGTCATACTCATTGTCTCCGACCCGATCTCTTCTGCCTCGCGGCATTCCGAAGGCCTGGTGCCAGCCATCAATGAGCGGGTCGAGCACCCCTCCCCCGCGCCAACGCAGGGGAAGCTCTATTTCCATATCCGTATCCTGGCCGATCCCCCATGCAGCGCTCACCGCAAAGCTGCGCGACTCGGTGTCAACCCGATACTGGTCCCGGATGATCGAGGTATTGGCGAGCGAGCCGCTGATTCTGATCTGAAGCTCACTGCTGGCGAGCAGCTTGCCGGAACGCGGAGGAAATGAGAGGTGCCCGCCGTCCAAGGCATACAGTGAATCCGCCCGCACGGGTCCCTGGGGCCGCTCGGCAAACTCTCCCTGCGCCGGTGCGGGGGCCAGCAAGATCAAAACTGCGAATAGAATTCTTGCCCTCATTGAGCTGCGGGCAGCGGCTTTTCTGCCACAAGTTGAGAACCTTCAATGATGCCCGATTTCTTGGCCTCTCCGGCCAATAGTTCAACCACATATTTACTTGGCTGCGGCACCATTCTCATCTTCTCATTCAGAATCGGGACATCATGCAGCACACCAACTACCTTGCGGGTTGAGTCGATAAACAGCATATCCAATGCAATGTATGTATTTTTCATGTAGAAGCGCTGCACCGTCTCGGAGGGCATTACAAAGAGCATCCCTTGATGCGGCTCCAGCTCGCCGGGTTTGCGAAACATCAGCCCCTTAGCCCGTTCGCCCGCGGTCACCGCAAGCTGCAACCTAAACTTCCCGCTCTTAGAGCCATCGGGGTTCACGAAATGGACGTCGATGGTCTCGCCCTCGGAGAGCCGCGCTTCGAGCGCCATCAGCCCCCATGCCGCGAGACAAACGAGTACTACAAAAACCAGTATTTGCCGTCGTGTGGATTTGCGTCTTCGCTCATTACTGCCCATACGGTCACTGACCCTTGATGCGTTTTATTTCCGCCGTAAGCTTGGGGAGCGCCTCGAACAGATCGGCAACCAGCCCATAATCGGCAATCTCGAAGATCGGCGCCTCGGCGTCCTTGTTTATTGCTACAATCACCTTGGAGTCCTTCATCCCCGCCAGGTGCTGTATAGCTCCCGAGATCCCTGCTGCAATATAGAGCTGCGGTGCCACTACCTTACCAGTTTGACCAACCTGCCAGTCATTTGGCGCATATCCAGAATCAACCGCGGCGCGAGAGGCACCTACGGCCGCTCCCAAAACGTCGGCCAGGGGGAAGATATACTTCTCAAAATTTTCAGCGGACTGCAGCGCCCGCCCCCCAGAGACAACTATCGCCGCATCGCCAAGCTCAGGCCTGTCGCCACCGGAACCTTTGTACTCAATGAAACTGCCCGCGGCAAAGGCCGCTGCAGTATACGGAGCTTCGGTGACGGAGCCGCTCTTGCCTTCCACGGCCGGAGCAAATGCGGTAGGCCGGACCGTGACGGCTTTCTTGGCGCTCGTTATCTCCACGTCGGCCAATATATCCCCCGCATACATGGGCCTCTTGAGCGACCCATCCGGATTCACCGCTATTATGTCCGAGGCCTGACCGGCATCCCACAGCGCAGCAATGCGCGGAGTGAGATCCTTGCCGATACTTGTTGCCGCCGCGACGAAGACATCGAACTCCCCGCCCTTTAACACGGCTGAAACGGTGCTGGCGTAGGGGGCGGCAAGGTAGTGCGCAAGCTCAGAAGATTCGCACCAGCGTAGCTCATCAAATCCATACCTAGCAGCATTTGCCGCCGCCTCCTTAGAGCGCGGACCTAGCAACAATCCCACCAGCCGACCACAATTCCAGCGCTGCTTTAACTCCTGGGCTGCACTCACGGCGGAGAGGCTCGCTTTGAGCAGCGACCCTTCATGCAGCTGGAGAAATACCAATATATCGCCCATACCTTCCTCTATCCTCTCGACTATTACAGAGATCCGTTTCGAGCCCTTGGGTCCGTCACAGCACCTTGGCTTCGCTCTGCAGCACTGTTACCAGCTCTTCAACGCTTGCTACCTTTTTGCCTCCCTGACGCTGTTGAGGGTAGGTCATTCTCTTGATCCTCACCCGTGCCGTCGGTTTCACCCCGAGCTGCTCAATGCTCAGCTCTTCAAGGGGCTTTTTCTTAGCCTTCATAATTCCTGGCAGCGGGGCATAGCGTGGCGTATTCAACCGCAAGTCGGTCGAAATCACCCCTGGCAGGGGAATGCGAAGGGTTTCGAGGCCCCCGTCGACCTCACGGGTCACTGTCGCTTGACCCTCTGCAATCACCACCTTGGAGGCGAAACAAGCCTGGGGCAGCTGCAGCAATGCCGCCAAGATCTGCGGGGTCTGTCCGGCGTCAGAGTCAATTGCCTGCTTCCCCATGATTATCAGACCATACGAGCCGCGCCGAAATACGGCTGCAAGGATCTCAGCCGCCAGACTTGAATCAACATACTCGCTCGTTTTTACGAGAACTGCGCTATCGGCTCCCATCGCCATGGTGTAGCGCAGCTGGGTTGCCACATCCTCTGGACCGATGCCAACGACTACGACCTCACTCGCTGCTCCCGCCTCTTTGAGCTTAATGGCCTCCTCTACGGCAATCTCATCAAATGGATTGACGATCCACTTGGTTTGCGATGTGTCGATGCTTGCCCCATCGGCTGCAAGCTTCACCTTTACCTGATAGTCCGGCACTCGCTTTACAGGCACTAAAATTTTCATTCCTCACACTCCAACTCATGTTCAAAGCTCGTACGACCGGACAATACCTAAGTGCAAAGGCCACGACCAGCCTGAATGCGCCCTGAACGTCCCCGCCGTTTAGGCCGAGTATCGCATGCACCAGTCAACGATGTGGGGTGATGGCCCTTAAGAGGTCCTTTTGCTGATTTGTCCTTGAGCAGGCTCCTTGTCAGCTCAAGCACCTCACGCGCATGCCCCTTGGCCTGGACTGCATTATATACGTGCTGCACTCTGCCTGCCGAATCGATTACAAACGTTGTGCGGTGGATGCCCCTATACTTGCGGCCCATGAAAGTCTTGGGGCCAAATGCCCCGTACGCTTTGCTCACCGCATGATCCGTATCACTGAGCAGCGGTATCGAGATCCCATGAGCTTCACAAAAACGCCGCTTTGAGCGCTCGTCACCGCCGGAAATGCCCAGCACCTTTACCCCAAGCCTGGCAAATGCTCTCGCCACCGCGGTAAATTCCTGGGCCTCAATCGTGCATCCCGGAGTGTTATCCTTGGGGTAAAAGTAGATCACGACCGGAGTGCCCCGATACTGATGCAGTGAATAGCTTCGGCCTCTCCAATCAGAGAGACAAAAATCCGGTGCCGCATCCCCAATACGCACTTTCGCCATACCGCCTCCTTCGCTGGGGCCAGGAGTCTGTCCTATAGCAGCTGTGGAACAGCTTCCTAGCCGCGATTCTGCATGAACCAGGGCCCAAACTATGCGTGCGTGAGGTCACGCTGCGCGCCCTTTTCTGAGCCCTTTGCCAGATACCGTGCATCTATCATTAAGAGAGGGTTTTTGCGAAGAGTCCCCTATGCGTAACTCCAAGAAGAAGCTCCACCCGAAGCAGCTCCAGTCCCAGATTGAGTCGGAGACCACCCCTGCCCAGAAGCTCCCCGAGTTTGATGCTTCCGATAGTGACCCGCTAAGCTACGTCGAGCAGTTTCTTCGGCATGATCTCGATATCGGCCCTCTGGAGAAAGTAGACCTGATGACGCCTGAAAGCGCTCGACAAGCGCTTACCCTGATTGGGCAACAGTATCGCTTGGTCCAGGAACGGCTTAAAACAAGCAATGCGCTGAAGAAGATGCTGCAGAGTTATCAGCCTCCCCCGATTGATTCGGAACAACATTGAGTTCAACCGTCCGTGTACTCTGTAGAAGATCCCACTGTTCTCGCTGCCCCCTCTGTGGATTCTCCCTATACAAACAAAAAGAGCACGCCCTTGGCTCTCGTCAGACCACTGCTACGCTCCCATGCGCAGGCCTAACGAGTCAGAGTACCGGGGGCTCAGTTGCCAGCTCGTCTTCGAATAATTCAGCTTCGATCAGCGGCGGCCGCAAGATCTGCTCACGCCCCTCCACTGCTCTTTTGGCAATGCCAGGGTGAGTGCGCTCCAGGCGCGAAAGCTGATTCAAATGATCCGCAGTCTGCGTTACTAACCGTGCAACATCGCCCTCGGCGACCCCCGAGAGCCGCAGAATCCCCGCAAATTCCCGCCAATTCCCCGATCGCATCCATTGTATCACCGTCCCCGCAGCGTCCGGCAGCACTTGGACCTCCGTGGTCGCCGGATTGACATAGGCTGCGCGCACCTTCAGAACGATCTCCTCCATGATCTTGTAGACCTCTTTGTCGAGAGGATTGGGGCGCATTTTCAGATAACCCCGATGCGGATCGCCGGAGATGCTCGCTACGACTCCCACAATCTCTTCGGTCGAAAGGTTGTCGAACAGCCCTCCATCGACTCCCTCGGCAAGTTCAAGCACCAAACTTGTGTACAGTTCTGCTGACCACAATCCCTTGGCAGTGAGCCGGCCCCTTTCGACATAACCGAGGCTCTCCAACCCGCGCAGAGACTGCTCCAACTCGACGAGCTGCCGCCGTTCAATCTCATCGGCTTGACGCTCGATACGACGAATGCGCTTGCGGGCTTTCTTGAGCCCTTCGTCACCCATTCGATCGAGTGTCGCCGTGAGCGCTTCTTCTTGCCCCGCTGCCTCCATTCGCAGACCGCGTGCGTGCTTCATATCCAGGAAGGACGCCAGGCTCCGCTGTACCGTGTAGGTGAGGTCATCGACGTTGCGAAACTTCAATAGGTTCAACACCGTAGACGGAGCCGCAAAGTACGCAGAGCGCAACGGTTCCGGCGGTTGTTGGCTCACTTCATGAATTACACGAGCGTCAAGAAACTGAGTTGGGGCCACGATACAGAGGCCAACGGTATCCTTTCCTCGACGCCCCGCCCGTCCAGCCATCTGCTGCAATTCTGCCGCGGTCAATGTCGCAAATCCGCTTGATCCTCTTCGGGAATGGGCCGTAATCACCACCGTACGAGCCGGAAAGTCCACTCCCGCCGCCACCGTGCCGGTTGCGATCATGATGCGCAGCACGCCGCGCGACATCAGCTCTTCCAGGATGAGCCTCCACACCAGAAGCTGCCCTGCATGGTGCGCTCCTACACCATGTTCAACCAGCGCGGTGTAATGCGGATGCTCTCTGACCAGAAGCGGATCAAGAGAGTACTTATCGATCACTCTTTGCAGCTCATCATTGAGCCGCGTTTTCTCTTGCGATCCAAGCAGACCGAGTTTCCCCGATTGCAGACGCTGCACATCCTGGTCGCACTGCTTACGGGCGGTGCGGAACACAATGGCCGGAAGCAGATTATCGCGAGCCAGCACTGAAGCGATGCGTCCAATCGGAAAGTCACGCAGCAACATTAGCGCCTCCGCCTTCTGAACTGCCGAGACGAACGTTGCATTCTACCGGAAGGTCGTTCGTGCGCCCGTTGTGCCTCATAGAATTGATCAATTATCGGCAGCACGTCGCCATCCGGCCCCGCCAGCGGCAGCACACCGAGGTCTGGGTGCAGGAATCCATAACGCAGCTCCACGGGGCGCTCCTTCTTCATGACCACATGACAGGGCTTGCCGCGCACCCCCTCAATCCATTCACTTATCTCTCTTGGATTTGAGATTGAAGCAGAGAGCATCAGCAGAGTGGCGGTGCTAGGGGTCAAGATAATGCTCTCTTCCCACACTGGTCCGCGTTGCGGATCGGCGAGAAAGTGCACCTCATCGAGCACTATCAATCCATAGCGTTCCGAGGTTTGGTACAGCTCGTTCCGATAAATTTCGGTCGTCGCAACGACCAGCTGCGAATCCCCCTCAATCTTGCGATCTCCTGTGAGAAGGCCCACGGAATACTGCGGCCCAAAGAGAGCACGCAGCTCGCTGTACTTGGTATTCGATAGGGCTTTGAGTGGCGTGGTGTAAACGGCCCGCCGTCCCTGCGACACCATGGAACGGATCGACTCGATGGCTATGAACGTCTTGCCCGAACCCGTTGGCGCCACCACCAGTGTATCCACCCCCTGCGCCACATGATCGATGGCATCTTTTTGAAAGTCATCCACCACGAATGGCTCGGCTTTCGGAACGCCTACGTCCCTCAAAAACCATTCACGAAGCTGCCGCACCGACTTGGACGGGGACTTCTCTTTGGATGCACGCACCTCTTTTGCCATTTGAAACCGTATCTACTGCATTACCATTACAGGGAGCTAACTACTGAGCCGCGCACACGCACTTTGATCGTCGAGATCGAATCGGCAGGAGATGAATCGTCTTATTTCTCCGGAGGGGAGCGTCTGCAGGTCTCTTGGGGAGCCCTGATAGGCAAGCTGTCCGTGAAACAAACAGCGCACAGTATGCACTGCCGGGAGGAGTCGACGCAAATCATGGCTCACCACGATCAGGGTGGGTTTTGTTTCATTCCAAAGCTCCACGATCAGGTTCATTATTACACTGCTCGCCACCGGATCCAAACCTGCGGTGGGGTCATCCAGTAAACACACGCGCGGCTTGGCCACCAGAGCTCGCGCCAAAGCAGCCCGGCGCCGCATCCCGCCACTAAGCTGTGCCGGCATCTTCCACGCCGCCGCTCTGAGTCCTACCCGATCCAAAATACTTGACACCAACGGCTGCACCTCATGCCGTTGATCATCCGATAAGCGGGCGACCGGCACATCGCCGTGGAGTAGTGGGAAAGCCACATTATCGAACAAAGAGAGGGAGTCGAAGAGCGCCCCTTCCTGAAACATTAAACTCATATCGCTCAAGTCTAGGTGACGCTCAATCATTCCGCTGTCCGGATGGCTTACTCCTGCCATAAGCTTGAGCAGGACCGACTTGCCTCCCCCGCTTGGGCCGATAAGTCCGCTAAGCTCCTGGGGTCTGCAGTCCATATCAACCCCGCGTAGCACATGGTTCAATCCAAACGACTTGTGCACACCGCGCAATCGAATGAGCGGCGATGGAGATTCAATTGTAGCAGCGAACGCGGAACACATGACGATAGGATATGCCCTCTGCCCTTCGAAGGGCAACACAGTGGCGGAAGAAAAGGGTTATGATTTTGCCAGATTCCGATCGGGGGAATCGTCGATGCAGCGGCGAACCTGTCGTGAGAGTTCTTCGATGCTGAACGGCTTCTGCAGAAAGCCCATACCCCCGTTCCTCAGCACATCATCGACGAGCTCTTCGGAGCTATAACCGCTCATCAGCAGGACACGGGCCTTCGGATCGAGCCCGCGCAGCTTGAAGTACACATCGTGACCGGACAACGATGGCATCAGCATATCGAGAAGCACAAGCGCCACTTTGCCGCTATTTGCTCGGTAGAGCTCTATCCCCTCTATACCCGATGATGCGGAGATCACTTTATACCCAAGATGTGTGAGCCCCAAGGCGATCACATTGCGGACGGGATACTCGTCGTCGACCACCAGCACGCATTCTTCTCGTCCGCCTACGATAACTCCCGAGTCCAAGACCGCCGCCTCGCCCTTGATGGTCTCGGCACCCTCGGCATCGGGGAGGTATACGGCGATACGGGTGCCTTTATTCTGCTCCGAATGCACAGAGATCGCTCCGCCAAGTTCTCTCACTATGCTCAGCACTGTGGTGAGGCCAAGTCCAGTGCCCTGATCTGACTTAGTTGAGAAGTAGGGTTCGAAGATCCGCTCCCGCACCTCCTGCGACATGCCATGACCATTGTCAGTGACGGTGAGGCGCGCATACGAGGCGGCCCCCCGCTCGTGCGCCACAAATGCTTGGTCAAGCTCCGCTGGATCGGTGACCCGGACGACCTCGACTCGAATAGTCCCGTTTGTGGGGAGCGCGTCACGCGCGTTAATCATAAGATTGGCGAGAATTTGGGCCAGCTTTGCTTCCGCAGCGAGCACGGTAAGCTTTTGAGTGCACAGCTGCGTCTCGATGTTGTATTCGGGTGAGATGGCGCGCCTCAACAATGAGACCGTGCGTTGTACTAGGTCATTGAGATCGACGGGCCCAACCTCTCCCGACTCCATCTTGGAGAACTTCAATATTTGCTGCGTCATCTGTGAAGCTTTCTTTGAGCCATCTTCAATCGTACGCAGCGATTCAATATGCGGCCCCTGCGCGGGTAGTATTGTTTTCAGGTAGGATATATGGCCGAGAATGCCGGCCAGGACGTTGTTAAAATCATGCGCAATGCCGCCGGCAAGCAGTCCCAGCGTTTCGAGGCGCTGGGCATGGAAGTTGTCGAGCCTCTCGTGTTGAGATGCGCGCGACACAATACGCAATAGGACGTACCCATCGCCGAATCGCTTGCAGGCAAGTCGCACCACCAGGGACTGGCCGTTACCGAGCTTCAGTTCGTGGGAGCTCTCGGCCATCTCGGCGCTATCCGGATCGAGAGTCGGCAGAATCTGGGACAGTAAGGGAATCGCGGATTTTTTATCCCCGCAGACAAGAAAATCCTCAAAGGCCTTGTTGGCAAATCGGCACGTTCCAGAGCGATCAAATATAGCCAGAGGAGTCTTTAGGGTACCAAGGGCCTGCGCCAGAATGTCTTCATTGACCATGCGCTCACTCACCACACATATGCCTGGACCGCAAAACTCCGGGGAAAATAGGGATTCCCATGCTACATTCTTGTGTACTGCGTCTAGACAAACCCCCTCGACAGCTCTTCGGCAGCCGTGACAACTCCTCCAATGCTTTAGTTTAATACTACTCGAGGGCTTTAGAACGCGCTATCTTCTAAAATCGTGTTCCACATAAAATTCCTGGACAAGATGCAGCTCCTTACGTATGAAGGGGTTAGGATTCTTTTTCTTTTCGCCGGCATAGCACGGTTTTGTCCGCTCCGGTTTGTGGGCAAGGCGGTGAGAGGGTCGGAGAGCCAAAGAGAGCGGGCTACATGCGCTCACATTCCAGGGTGCGAGGCGGTATGAGTGAATCCGATGAGTCAGCAACACATCGTGGTGTAGTCAAGTGGTTCAACGACGCAAAGGGTTACGGTTTTATCGAACACTCTGATGGTAAAGATGTGTTTGTGCACTATTCCGTAATAGAAAGTGACGGCTTCAAGTCATTGCGTGATGGTGAAGAGGTGCTATACGAGTTCCGCGAGGGACCCAAGGGGCTCCAGGCGGTCAAGGTGAGCCGGACTCATCGGGCTAGTGCCAATGGTGACGGGTCAATGATCGAAGATCAGTCAGCCCAATCCTCTGAAAACACAGAAAGCACCGAGAGTGACGATTTCGAAGCCCGCGCTGCGTCGTAATCACTAAGAAGTTCATAATCTCACAGAAGCATTGCGCCCCTTGGCGAAATCAAGGGCGAATGGAACGGCCACAGAGTGCTAGGCAAGATGGGCCTATAGCGTGCTTTCGCTGGGGGCCTCGTAGGCACGCTCTGCTCTTATCTTGGTCACCTTAGAGGTGGCCGTTGCTAGTTGGCCGCATGCAGCATCGATATCCGGCCCCTTTGACCAGCGTATGGTGGTGCTAAGCCCATGGCTGAGCAGGGCATGCTGCCATTCCAAGATCCGCTCCTTGGATGGAGTAGTAAAGCCCAGTCCCGCATTCATGTTATAGGGGATCAAGTTGACCTTGGCTCTCAGGCCGTGCAGGAGCTTCGGCAGGCGCACCAGGTCCTCACGCCTGTCGTTCACCCCGCCAAGCATCACATACTCGATGGTGATACAGCGACGCGGCTTCATAGGGAACTCACGCAGTGCCTGCAAAAGTGCGGCGATATTCCAGCGCTTATTCACCGGCATCACCTGCTCCCGAGTCTCGTCGTCGGTGGCATTCAGAGACACGGCCAGGTTGACATCAAGATTTGCTGCGCCAAATCTCTCGATAGCCGGTACCAATCCGGAGGTAGAGACGGTAATTCGACGCCCACTAATGTTCAATCCGCTGGCGTCGCGGATAATTTCCAGCGCCTTTATGACGTTCTCAACGTTATGGAGCGGCTCTCCCATTCCCATAAACACCAGGTTCTCGAATGCATCGCCAAATTCTTTGGCATCATCGATCGCCAATAGGACCTGGCGCACGATCTCAGAGGGGCTCAGGTGACGTCGCAATCCCATCGTCGCCGTGCGACAGAAACGACATCCCATCGCGCAACCCACCTGTGAAGAAACGCACAGCGTGTTACGCTTGGGCTGTTTTATGAACACGCATTCGATCCGGTCGTCTTTCTCAACACGCAGCAGATACTTGCGCGTTCCATCGGTACTAATCTGACGGGAGTCGATGCCGGCTTGAGGAAAGTACAGCCGAGCGGCAAGCTGTTCACGCAGGCCTCTGGAAAGGTCGGACATCTGTAGAACATCGGTGACCCTGCGCCAGTATACCCATTGAAACAATTGGCGGGCGCGGAAGGGCGGCTCTCCACATTCTCGCTGCAGCCACTCTTCGAGCTCTCCCCGCGTCAGCGAGTAAAAGTCGACTCGTGTGTCAGCACCATCCGGCGCTCCACTTGATTGAACAGTCATGCTTCTCACTCCAAGCGCGCTTTTCAGCGTACAAGAAGGACCCCGTTAGCGAAGCCCTGGAAAGAAGAACTTGATCTCAATGGACGCGTTCTCGAGGCTATCAGAGCCATGCACCGCATTCTCACTGATTCCGGCCCCAAACTCGGCACGAATCGTTCCCGGCGCTGCCTTTTTCGGATCGGTCGCTCCCATAATGTCACGATTCTTTGAAACCGCCGATTCACCTTCAAGCACTGATACGACGATAGGACCAGAGGTCATATACTCGACCAGCTCACCGAAAAAGGGCCTCTCTTTGTGGATCGCATAAAATTCGGCTGCCTCATTCTTTGAAAGCGTGCGCATCTGCGCCGCCACAATTCGAAGACCTGCCTCTTCAAAGCGCGAGAGGATTCTGCCGATAACGTTCTTGCGGACAGCGTCCGGCTTGATAATTGAAAGTGTTCTTTCCTTTGCCATAGTACTCCAGAGGGGGTAATGCAGCGCATTCCATGCGCAACCGAGTGAGAATACTGGGATTTCTATTTATACTCAAGCCAACCTGGTCCGCAGAGGCCATTAAGCCCCGGGGAGACAACGGAAATGCGGTCCGAGCGCAACGCCGAGCAGCCGACATTGCCGCTGTCTTATCATGGTGTTAGCTCCATACCGGGCTGGCGATGGAGCGACTGCGGATTACGGCCCTGCGAGCGCAGCATTTGGGCAATCTTCATGACAAGGGCCTCCAGCCCCAACCTCTCCTGCGCCGAAACCAGCATCGCGTCGTACTCCTGCCCAAGCCTCTGCCCCGTTTGCTCGGGAATGCAATCGATCTTGGTCACCACGACGACTCTAGGCACCTCATGCAGCTGCATATCGGTGAGGACTTGGGTAACAGCGCGAGCATGGGCATCATACTGCTCATCGGAACCATCTATCACGTGAAGCAGCAGATCAGCATCACGCAGTTCTTCGAGCGTGGCGCGAAACGCTGCGACGAGCTCCTCGGGAAGATCTCTGATGAATCCAACGGTATCGGAAAGCACAACGGATGACGGCGTTGCACCATCGCTCGTCGGTGGCAGGACGAGTCGTCGATGGGTCGGATCCAGTGTTGCGAACAACTTATCCTCAGCCACGACATGACTCTTAGTGAGGACATTGAAGAGGGTCGACTTTCCGGCGTTCGTGTACCCCACTATCGCCACCAACGGCACCTTGGCTTCTCGCCGCGGCTGCCTCCGCATTTGACGCTCTAAGCCCAACTTCGAGATGCGACGCTCAAGTTCCGCAATACGATCACGGGCGCGTCGACGACCGATCTCAAGCTTCGTTTCTCCCGGTCCGCGCCCTCCGATACCGCCAGACAGCCGGGACAGCCCGGCATCCTTCTCGACGAGGCGCGGGAGGTTATACTTGAGCTGTGCCAGCTCCACTTGAATACGTCCTTCACTGCTCTTGGCGCGCTGCGCAAATATATCCAATATGAGCATGCTGCGGTCGATCACTTTTAGTTCGGTGGCATTCGTCACCGCACGCCACTGAGAGGGTCGCAGCTCCGTATCGAATACTATCAGGTCTGCGCCAAGCCCAAGGCAGCGCAGTACGACCTCTTCCAGTTTACCCTTACCCAACAGTGTGCGCGGATCGGGCTCACGGCGCTGCACAATCGTGTCCAGCACCTCGACGCGGGCAGTTCGCGCAAGCTCGCGGAGCTCGTCAAGCGACGCTTCCGCGTCCTTACGGCTCTTGGAATACACGCCGACCAGTACGGCTCCGGGACCCGCCGTTTTATGCCGGGCCTGATCTGCTGAGCGAATTTCTTGCTCAAGGCCCTGCATCAACGCCGTGAAATCGAGCTTGAATCTTCCCAGGTCGGAAACGTGCTCGCTATGATGTGCCACGCCGTTGCGAGTCGCAGCCGGGCTTAGGTGAGCCCATCGCAGCTGCAATTTGTTCTCGCTTCCCTTAACCGCCACCACAGCATCGAGTCGTAGTTTTTCAAGGTCGGTAATAATATCGGACGGGAGTACCGGTTCTTCCTGCGCCCCCAGGTCGCTGAAGACGAGCCGCAGCCGGCGCAGCCGGCCGGAGCCAAGGCGATAGCGTCCCAGATCCGGCAGATACAAGATATCCCGGGTGCCAACGACAACCTCCTCAATGTGCCCCTCGCGAGAAATTAACAGCCCCAGCCTGCGCCGCAGGCGGCTGGCGAGCTGCCACAGCTCCCTGGCCAATTCAAGAGAAATGAGCTCGCTGCGCTCTAATCGCCTTGTATAGAGGCGCTCGATTTGACGGCGGTCAGAGGGCGCAAGGCCTTTGATGTGTCCGTGTAGTTCTTTGCTCACGAGAGAAGCCGGCCGAACAGGTAGGAGAGAGCACTGCACATAAGAATCAGGAGAGCTACCCCGAGCCCCCATATAGCAAACGCTTCGATCAATAAGCGATGAGCACGTAGCATAGAGAATCGTTCATATGGTAGCCGATAAATGCGAACAAGGCGAGCACAGGGGAAGCGCTCTAGAAGCTATTTTTTGAATAGTTTCTAGCCGCGCCGAGTTTGGAGCGATTTTTAAATGGCCATTGACGGCCATTTAAGAAATGACTTCTAGGGGTAGGCTGAACCCATTCAGCGTATCCCTAGCTTTTTGTGATCTTGTAGTTTACCTCGGCCGATTCCACGATTGAACGGGCGATGTCCGGATTGGCTCCAAAATGATTGAGGGCCAGGGTTGCGTACACCTGCGCTGACGGGGAGTATCCCTCCGGAAACCCTGCAGCTCGCGCTCGGGAGATCCTGCTCACTTTTACGATCTTGTCCTCGCGCTGAATGCGCCAGTCTTCTGGATACACTCCGCGCAGGATAGAGCCTGCGCGGCCCAGCACTGAGTCTTCAATCGTCACCGTTTCGCAGTAGCTCCAACCGGACTTTGCTTCAACTGCCACTGCCGGAATAATCCCGACTCCCTGACATGGCCCCTCGTCTTTGCTGATTTGAAAACTTTGACATAGATACACGGCGCCGCCCCCTTCGGCATATACGACGCCGCCCTGCTCGACGAATCCGCACAGCGCCTCTCTCATTCCATCATTCGCCGCCAAATCGCGCCCGTAGTCACGCAGCATCGCCCCGCCAAGATACACGGCGCCGATTCGAGCCGGTAAGCGTGCGTCAGCGAGGGGCGAGAAAGGCACCACCTCCGCTCCGTACAAACGCAAAAGATCGAAGTTGTCCTGGAAGCTTATGCCGAAACAGGGGTCGTCGGCCACGGCGATGCGACAACGTCTTGGTGCAGGGTTAATCTCAATCTCCGGGAGGTCCACAACATCGGCGTCGCCCGCACATACCAGCAATCCATCCATTGAGATGGACTTGCGCACGGCTGCCGAGAGGTCCACCGAGAACTGCCTTCCCAGACTGACCACATTATCCCGCTGTGACAACCAATTGGAGGGGATCTCCCCATCAAGGGAAAGTTCAGGTACCACGCCGTAGACCGGCTTAAGTCCATATTTCTTGGCGACATCCCTGTAAAACTCTTCATCGGATACCCCGCGCTCTCCGGCTGCCCGATTAAACAGGTACCCCACGATGTCGAAGCCATATCCAGGCTGCTCAAATCCCCGCATCAGGGGACCGATGGTGGCACCGCAGTGCGATACATCCGCAACGAGAACGGTCGGGATTTTGAGCAGGGCCGCAATCTCGGCGTCAGAACCGCGCTGCAGCTGCGGTCCCACTCCATCGAATATTCCTTTGCTGCCGTCTATCAGCACGACATCAGCTCCAAGAGACGCGCGCAGCACTCCAGTAGCGATCTGCGGCGCCGACAGGATATGTGAATCAAGTATTCCGACATAGCGCCCGAGCGCTCGACGAAGGATCAGGGCCTGGGAGAGGTGCGGAGCGGTAAGCAGGCAGGAGACGCTGGTGTTATCACGCCTGAGCTCCTGAGCGATACCAAGGGTAATCAGGGACTTCCCCACCCCCGCGCCCGTTCCGCCAATCATCAAGCGAGGAGTCGACAACTTACTCATGTCATACCTATCAGTGGTTTTAATAATGCCATCATTGGCATTTTTTGAATCGCTCCAGGTTTTGATGAGACGCCGCCGCACCCCATCAAAAAGGTCACTTCCACGACCTCGCCGGGGGCTCGACCTTAATGGCGCCCATCGGTAGCCGGCCTAGGTAAACACGGACCGTATTCATGGAAATGCCAGCAGCCGGATCGCGCATACAAGCAGCTCATCTACATCGTGAAGAGGGTTCCTAGGCGCGGCGCTTCAGCACAAGGATGCGATTCGAATCTCCGAAAGGCACCTGCCCGCCCCCACGGATACAATCCCTCTGCTTCGCCGAGCGCTTCCGATATATGAGAATACCCTCGACCTCCCAGAAACGCGAGAGATTTGCCTGCACACTATCGGCGAGGATCTCGTCGAGCGCATACTCTCGATCGCGCACACGCACCTCAGGCAGATCGAATACGGCACGACCGCGAGCGGTCACCACTCGTGCCCCTTCAAGAAGCACCTCGTTCATATAATCCACCCAGTCAACGAGGTCGCTGCCCTGATGAAATTGCTCAGTGGTTGGCGCTTCGGTACCAGAGAACCAGTATCTCAACCAGAGATCCGAACGCACATCAGCTTGGAAGGGCGTCGGCGGCGCTGTCATAAGCAGCTGAACCGATGATGGTTCAACGAACTCGAGATCCCGTGGGTCGGCTCGACGCATGACGTGGCGCTTCATATGGGCTCGCGCCACCGAGGGAATTCCATCACGCAGGAGCGCCGCTGTTTTGCGCAGCAGTCGTGGAGCCACCGCTCGATACTCCGGCTGTTGCTGCCTCTTCCGATTGATACTCACCTGCTCCTCAGGAGATACCGATACCTGCGGGAAGGTGTAGGTAGAGAGGAAGCTCACCGTATGCCCGTGCAGGATCGACATTGCCACGAACTCGATGAAGCGGTGCACCGGATCATCCCTGCTCTGAAGCGCGGCCCTCAGATTCACAATCTCTCGGAAGGTCTCCAAGTCGAAAAACGGAGTAAAACAATCACGAAACATCTTCAGATCGACGGGACGCCGCAGGTTGAGCAGCTGGAGCGCCAGAGTCACCTCGGTCAGGTCAGAAGGGAGCAGCTTCGCGTGCGCGATACGCGAGCCCAGAGGATCGGTCTCCGCACCGACGGCGATACGGCCCAACAGCGCTGCTTCCAATAACGCACTGCCGCTGCCTGCAAAGGGATCGAGCACCAGCCCTTCCCGCGAGGTAAAACGCTGTACAAGATAGTTGGCCACGGCAGCCGGCATGTCAAAAGGGAAGACCACGCCCTGATGTAGGGAATGGGTGCTCTTGAGGTCAGTATCGATCTCGAGCTGCTCGCGAAACGCGGGAGCCGATCGAACAATACGAAGTGCCGCAGGTGATGACATAAGGTCGTACTCAACAATGTTCGCTACGATTACAGCATTCAGTTACATCAGGGATGGGCGTAGCAACCGCTCACTATTCAAATTACTATAAGAGCAGCTTCCAACTCGCGCTATCCACGATCTGCGCTCCGATCGAACTCCTCAAGGCAGGGCTAACCCTCCAACATTAATGAATAATTCCTGGTCGGCGGGCCCGCCGCGCACTTTATCTAATTTGAACTTTGGCCGCGCTCCCGAGGAACAAGCGCCTAGCCTCAAGGTGCGAACTGATCCAGATTCTTTTTGGCCGAATCGAGCGAGGGGTTGAGCCTCACTGCGGTTCGGAACGAGCGTTCTGCCTCCTCGGCGCGCCCGAGGCGCTGATAGAGCACTCCCAAATTATTGTGAGCAAAGGAGTTCATTGCATCGACCTCAATAGCGCGCTTCAAGGCAACCTCTGCTTCTTTGTACTTGCCCAGCTGAAGCTGTGCCCAGCCCAGCGCACTCAGGGCTTGTGCGTTGTTGGGGTTACTCTTGACCGCCTCTTTCAGAGTATCTTCGGCTAATCCTTCCTGCCTCTTGTGAATCAGGACAATGCCCAAATTAACTCGAGAGGTATTATCATCGCTATTGAGGGCAAGGGCTTTGCGGAAAGAGGTCTCCGCCCGATCAAGGTCTCCCAGTTTCTCGAAGACCATGCCCAGAGCCTGATGCACCGAGGCCTCATCGGGACTCACTCGGGCGGCCTGAGAAAGCACCCGTACCGCATCTTCAAATCGTCCCATCTTTCGATAGGCCAGCCCCAAGTACAGCAAAGCTTCGAAGCCTTTTGGATTAATCTCGACCGCCCGCTCATACGCTCCAACAGCCTCCTGGGCATTGCCTGCGCGCTCATATACGGCACCCAGGTTGTAGAAAGTGTCGGCGTTATTCTTGTCAATCGCCAACGCGCGCTTAAGCACATCAATCGCCTCGGAGTATTTCTGTTCACGCTCGAGTATGACACCCATGCCCTGCAGGGCGCGAATGTTGACCGGATCCTTGGAGAGAGCATCTTCATACTGCGATTTTGCAGCTGCCATCTCTCCCCGCTGCAGCGCCACGCTCCCCAGTGCAACGCGCACATTCGCATCATCTCGAAGCTCCTTAGCTTTCAAGAAACTCTGCTCGGCATCCTCCAACTGGCTATTGCGAAAGTGAAAAACGCCCAGGTAGTAGTGGGCTTCGGCCATGCGAGGGCAGAGCTGCAACGCATCCTGATAAAACTTTCGCTCCACATCCGAACCATCAGCGAGCTGAGAGCCATTCCTCACCAGGGTGCTTGCCTGTGCGCAGTCCTCCTCGGCGTATCCTGACGCTGGGGCGCATAACGATAGAACGGCAAGGAAAGTCACTACACCGATTCGCATACGAACCTCGCTGACGGTACACCCTGTCCCAGATGCTCGGTTACCCCCTCCGAGAAGCCTTCAAGGCGCGTGAGCAGCTCCCGCAACCTCTCTGGTGGCGCCACTAATGCGATGCGCACCGCGGGCTCCATCACTCCAAAAATCTCGCCGGGGCTGACCATCACCCCGTAGCGATCTAACAACAGGCGAGCTAACTCCTGCGAACTTAGATGTCCAATCGCCGCTGGCGGCAGGGCCCACACAGCCGCCCCTTGCCTGCACATCATCCACCAACCAGCCGCGTCTTCGCAAACCTCCGACAATCACCTGGGCCCTTCAGCGTACGCACTGCGCTGCGGGCTCTATCAGGCTGTCCCCAGCCTGCAATGCAAACGCTGCCGCATACTGAAATGGCAGGAACAGACCGTAATCCGTGTGCGATTTTAAGCGTGCTACTTTTTCTATGATCGCTTTGCTCCCTACGACGCAGCCCACGCGCCATCCGGCACACTGAGACATTTTGATAAGCTGTAAATCTCAACGGCATGACACATCGCACCTGCCGATGAAAATATGCTGGCCGCCCTTGGCTGGGCAAAACCCAATTCGCCGTAGACAAAGTCATTGATCGTCAGAAAATCGAAGCGTTCAGCGAGCAGACTAATGCGCTCCCAAAATGCACGGCTCACCGTACAACCCAGCGGATTGTTAGGGTAGTTCACTATGAGCAGATGCGGCCGATGCTTGTCTACGGCAAGTTCGATGTTTGCAATCGTTTGCCCTTCGTCGCGAGAGAGAGCGGGAAGGTCACCACCTCGGCGCCTGCCAGCAGAGCGGCGCTCCGATGCACCGGATAAAAGGGTGTCCCAATTAATACACGCGGCTTCCTCGGTGCATTTCCACGCCGCTTTGGTCGCGCTTCGCCAAGCATCACGCGAGTGCTCTGCAAGACTGCATCCTTTGCCCCAAGGGTAACGCACACCTCAGACTCCGGATCCAACTTGATTCCAAAGGCCCTGTTCATATTTAAAGGCGAAGGCCTCGCGTAATTTTCGCACACCGCGCGCAACCGCATATCGATGGTTACGGAGCTTAACGACTGACTCAAGGAGTTTATCAAGCACCACCCGCGGCGGGGCCAAGTCAGGATTGATCATCGAACAATCGATGATATCAACCCCGCGTTTGGCCAGTCATTGCGCAATGCATGGAGTTGGTCACTCACTCCCTCAGACAACAACTCTTCCGGAATCGAATGTATCACCACGCTGTTCGCTCCCTTACTGCGGTCCCGATTTCGGGGGCTCTATCCTCATAAGGTTTTACACTATACCACCCTCGCCCCTGCAAGTCCTGATGCAATCCAGCAATAGCGCTTTGAGTCCCTTTCATGCGATACCCACAGGTACACGCCATGAACGAGCCACCCCTTCAGCCATACTTTGCTTCGGCCAGCGACCCTATACTTGTGCTGAATCGGTCCGGGTCCGTCTGTTGGGGCCAATCCGCAGCGCAGCAGCTCTTTCGCGGCACTCCCTTACTCGGCACCTCGGTGCAGGATCTGTTGCCCACCAGTGATGCACAACGAATTCTCGACACGGTGCACCGTGCGAGTTTTGACCTATCTCAGCCGCTTGGTCCCCTGGCTTTAAAACTGTCGGCCTCGGTGCTGGAACTCGCCGATGGGACATTAGACGGCGGCGCGCTTTTCATCCTGCTGCAGGGAGTGGCCGCAGAGGGCTCTGCACTTTCTCGGGAGCATGATTTCCTGTCCACGATAGCTCATGATCTGAAAAACCCGATTGGTGCGATATTTGGATATGCGGACGCGCTTCTCGATACGCCCCTTGGTGCGGGACTCAACCCGAAGCAGTTGGAAATCGTGCAGCGTATTCGCTCGACTACCAGCCGTTCCTTAGAAATGGTGCGCAACTATCAGTACCTGGCCCAACTCGACTCTCCGTTGCTCTTTCAAACAGCCACCGTGACCGATGCAAATGCAGTGGTGGACGCGGTGATTCAGCATTCGTGGCGGCCGGCCCATGATGTCCAGCTCAAGGTGCTCCTCTATTCCAACCCGCTTCTGATCCGTGCAGAGCGCGCCCATCTTGAACGTATTTTTAGCAATTTATTGCATAATGCCATCAAGTTTACTCCGCCTAAGGGGGAGATTACGGTGCGATCGGAACAGGTCGACAAGGTCGCCCTGTTCGAATTCTTCAACTCCGGATCATTCATCCCTCAAGACGAGCGTGCGGCTGTTTTCCACCGCTTTCGCCAGGGCGGCGCAGGGAGAGCCCGCGGCGGCACCGGTTTGGGGCTCTTTATAGTGGCATCGCTGGTCAAGAATCTAGGCGGCGAAGTATCGATAGAAAGCTCCCGTGAACGGGGGTACCTCCTTCATTGTCAAGCTTCCGCGTGTGGTGAGCACCTAGTCCCGACTTTACTCGTCCTATCGCTCCTGGACTCAGCGCGGGCATGACAGCCGCACTCCAGCCTGTCCCCTTCCCGCACCTGCGGATGCCGCTCAAACCGTCAAAAAAACGCCCGAAGTTCGTACGGTTATAATCGGTGTGTAACATACACATCGACGCTCTCCATAACACTTTGTAGTTGCCTTGAGCGCTGGGCCGTGGGGTCTGCTCGTTCGTCACCCTGCGGCGCTGCGTTGAGCTTGTATTTATTTGGATCACTTCATGAAACTCGGATCATTTACCCGCTCTCTCCCCACCGTATGTCGCGCAGCTATCGCCGTTGCAGTTGCCCTGCTATTTTTGACTGCCCTGCCGTCTGATGCATTGTCCAACGACCATCTTGCCAAGAAAGTGGGACAGCACAGCCGGAAGATTAAGCGAATTGATAAAACAGTGCGCCGAATAGAATTGGATGTGGCCGCACAGGGAAGCGCGCTCAACACCCTGAGTCAGCTTGCCCAAGATACCAGCGATCAAGTGACCAACATTTACAACCAGATATCGGGCGGCACAGGAGAGCCCGGTGTGAACGGCGTGAATGGCTTCCATTGCTATGATCTGAACCAGAATCATCAAGCCGATCCCGGCGAAGACCTCAATGCTGACGGCCAGGTGAATGTGACCGACTGCCAAGGCGCTGAGGGAGCCACGGGCCCCGCAGGACCGCAGGGTGAAACTGGCAGCCAAGGACCCGCAGGACCGGCCGGAGCACAGGGACCGGCAGGTGCTACTGGAGCACAAGGCCCCCAAGGTGCAACGGGCCCCCAAGGCCCCGCCGGTCCGCAGGGAGCTCAGGGCGCCACTGGACCACAGGGAGCTCAGGGACCCCAAGGACCACAGGGGCCGCAAGGACCAGCCGGACCAGTGGCCCAGGGCAGTATGTGCGGCTATGCCATTGATTGCGTCGGCTGCGGCCCCGATGCCGAGTACGCCTGCATCGGTTTAAGCCCTAAGAACTCCTGCCCTTCCGGCTATAGCCGTATCGTGCTCTACCGCATCACCCTCGCTGGCACCTCTTATGACCACATTACCTGTATGAAAAACTGATTCTCTCCGAGAAGCGCGGTCGGAGTTCTCCATAGCCTGATAATCCCCTAGGGATACACTGAACTTATTCAGCGTATCCCTAGAAGGGGCCTCCGTTGTCACTGTGCAACATTCACAGCGAACCTCCCCATAACGATCGTTAGTGAGTTGCATTTGGATGGGTGAGAAAGGATTTCGGCCTCTTTTTGCCCGCGGTTATTAGTTTGGGGGTTTTCATGGATCAAGAAACGTCCGTCAGTCGTGCGCGCCTGCTCTTTCGTTCAACTACAGCCTGTCTATTAGCCCTGGTGGTCTTAGGCACTGCGCCCGGTCCAGCGATGGCCAATGACGCACTAACCAAGAAAGTCAGTCAACAGGGTCGGAAAATCAAAAAGATCGACAAGTCGGTCAAAACCCTGCAGATAGACGTTGCCGCTCAGGGCAGCGCACTGAATACCCTCACCGAGCTTGCCCAAGACACCAGCAATCAGGTGACCAACATTTACAACCAGATATCCGGTGGAACCGGGGAGCCCGGTGCAAACGGCGTGAACGGCTTCCATTGCTATGATCTGAACCAGAATCATCAACCCGATCCCAGCGAGGACCTCAATGGTGACGGCCAGGTGAATGTGACCGACTGCCAAGGCGCTGAGGGAGCCACGGGCCCCGCAGGACCGCAGGGTGAAACTGGCAGCCAAGGACCCGCAGGACCGGCCGGAGCACAGGGACCGGCAGGTGCTACTGGAGCACAAGGCCCCCAAGGTGCAACGGGCCCCCAAGGCCCCGCCGGTCCGCAGGGAGCTCAGGGCGCCACTGGACCACAGGGAGCTCAGGGACCCCAAGGACCACAGGGGCCGCAAGGACCTCCGGGACCTGATGTTGGCTCAGTATTTATGAGCGGCGAGGCCTACATCCCGATGGGTGATGGCAATGTGCATGTGATCAACACAGATGCAGGAGTGAATGCCAAGTTCTGTGCCCTAGGTTACGTGGAGATCTCCGGTTCTGGAGATTGCGTCTGCAGCGTGTTCAGAAGCAGCTCCTCAGGAATCTGGTACCCCGAAGCCTTCCGCTGGGGTAACGGTTGTGCCGCAAGATGCCGTCTGCAATGTTTCGACTGACGGGACTGCCGCGCTTGCAAGGAAGCGCTTGGAAGGGAGCCCTCGGTGGGGCTCCCTTCCAGCATATACCTCGCCGCCTCCTCAGCCGCGTGAGAACCCCTTGTTGCTGCGACTTATAGGATACCGCGCCCATAAAGAAGCTGCTACTGAAGACCCATGCACGGTCGCACTAGCAGTAACAGCATCTGGATCCTCCTGCTTGCTGCCTCCCATCTTTTCTCCCTCCTCTCGGCATCGCGGCACACCGATCTCATTTTTGCCCGTCCTACCTCCTACGAGGCTATTGCCTCCACTTGTGCTCTCTTTTTTTGCCGCACTGACCATCCTGGCGCCCCAACTCCGCGGCGCAGTAACCGGAATGCTCCTCAGCTATCTCACGATGACCTGGCTTTCTATGCCCAGCGTGCCAAACCATCAGGTGCTGCTTAGTCTAATCGACCTTCTCCTTTTGCTCGACTTGGCTCGAAGATCGGAGCATTTTCCTTCCTCCCATACCGTTGCAACAACGCGCGCATTGATAGTTGTCATCTACTTCTTTGCTGCGCTGGCCAAAATGAACAGCGAGTTTCTCGGGCCCCTTTCTTGTGCCGATATATTCACACAACACATCGGGGCATTCTTCCGGGTCCTAAGCGGCAAGAGTCCCCTTGACTCCGTCCCGTCGAACGTCATCCGCTGGGGTGCGCTTGTAATAGAATTCCTCCTTCTGCCCCTGCTGATATTTCGACGGACTCGCTCAGTAGGGGTGCTGCTTGCTATGCTCTTTCACTTGGGCCTGGCCATCGACCCCGTCAAACGCTTCTTCAACTTTTCGGCGGTAATGTATGTGGGCTTATTGACCTTCCTGCTCCCGCTGCGAGATGCGCTACGCCTGCCTCGACTCCTCGTTGCATCAGCTAAAGCGGGGTCACTGTTATTTCTCTTTGCTGCGCTGTGCCTGTCCTACGATGCCGAACTCTCCACAGCCTCATTACTGGGGCGCTTCGCCTTGGGAGCGATGCTATGGCTGTTGAGTTTTGTGCCGATCTCCCTGTTTCTGTTGAGTCGGAATTGGCGCGCGCCGCCAGAAAGCAGCCTATCCGGAGCATCGGCTCCCTACCTTGCAGTACTCCTCGTGGCGCTCCTCAATGGTCTCGCCCCCTACTTGGGACTTAAGACCGGATCAAGCTTCACCATGTACAGTAATTTGCGAATCGACGCGCAGAGCAGCAATCACTTGATCATTCCCAGAAGCCTTAATCTCCTCGGACTGATGGAAGAACCGGTCACTATAGTTGGCTCAAGCAATGAAGCGCTCCGTGCCGCGATACAGAGTGAAGGAAGCCTCAGAGTCTATCCATTTGAACTCTACCGACTTCTCTTAGAGCACCCGAACGACTACGTGGAATATGAGAATCAATTGGGAGAGCAAAGGCGGGCAGGCCGCGGCTCCCCTCTTCCTCCAGCACCGCCCTTTTTGTGGCTACGCTGGTGGATTGTGTTCCATCCGCTGCACGAAAGGGCACCCCGCTGTATATGGTAATTGCTACTATGGCTGCGAACTCCTAGGCAGCGGTCCGCTGGACTCTGATTGGTTTGGGCTGCCCTACTCGATGATATTAAAGAAGTACATCGCTAGCTCGGCACGGCCTTCCACTTTTATCTTATCAGACAGCATGCCGATCTGAGGGTTGAGCTCTCCGTCAAGGATACGCCTAAGGCTATTCTCGGTTAGTTTAATTGTGCAATCAACCTCAGCGCCCTGGACGCCCCATGGAAACTCAAATTGCTTCCTCTTATCAGAGATCTCTATACGGATATTCCCGGCAAGGTGCCCCCGCAGCCTAGGCTCCGCAGCGGCGCCTTCGGCCAGGAGCTGCCCCATCAACTCTTCCAATGGCGCCGAGCTATTAATCCCGCGCCGCGGTGGACGCGCCTCTTCTCCACGCTCTTCACGACTGCTTTCCTCTTCATTCTCAACCACGCTGTTTCTCCCAGGATTGACAGACACCACCATCCGTTCATGTGAGGTGCTTTTGTACCATACATTTCGTTGGCTTTGAACCTGTCCCCCAAGCCCCCTATGTTTACCGACTAATGCCCCGCAAGACATATTGGGCTTAGGACGAAGATGGTGCACAATTCACGGTGACTACAGCCTTATGTGAATACATGTCTACACCGATCGTCGTCGGCCTTACGGGAACCATTGGCTCAGGCAAGAGCACCGTCGCCCGCATGCTCGAATCAGAAGGAGCCTACCTGATAGACGCTGACCTGCTAGCACGCGAGGTGGTGGCTCCTAAGAGTGCCGGGCTGGCCGAGGTAATAGCGACGTTTGGCCCGCAGTACCTTAGCAGCGATGGAACACTGGATCGAAAGAAGTTAGGCCAAGTGGTGTTCGGCGATCCTGGTATGCGCAAGAAACTCGAGACCATCTTACACCCGCGCATTCGCTCCCTCTTCAAGTCGAAGTTGGAGGCAGTACCCGCGGGGACACGAATCGTCGTATATGTGGTCCCGCTCCTTTTTGAGTCAGATTTGGATTATCGAGAACTTTCGGCCATTGTAGTGGTTGCGGCAAGCAGGGAGCAGTGCATATCGCGCATAGTCCAGCGAGATCAATGTACTGCGGAGCTCGCCGCACAAAAGTTAGATAGCCAGATCGGCATTGAACAGAAGACTGAACATGCAGATTTTGTGATTGATAATAGTCGCTCACTTGCCGAAACTCGTGCGGCGGCGCAGAAGGTATACACACAGCTGATGAAACTTTGGGAAATGCGAGCACGATAAGCATGCAGCGGATTGTTTTCTTCGCTTCACATCTGGTGCTGCTCTGGGCGCTCCTTGCATTGCCATTCTTCTTTGGTGCCGTGCATCCGATGTCATATCTGAGTTTCTCATGCGCGGTCGGAGTCACTACGCTGCTGGTCGCCTGGACCTTCCGCCGTACGGATCAGGATCAAGCGCGGGGCTACTTTTCTCATTTCACCGGAATCGTACTGGCGATGCTACTCGCCTGGCTGGCGACGATCTTGGTTCAGATCTTCGTCTATCAGCTCTTTAAGGAACCGCATCCTGTGCTAGGCGCCGTCTCGCCGTGGGTCAACCTGAGTGGAGCGTCTGACGGCATTATTCTAGTAATGGCATTTTTAGGGCTTTTTGCGATTACGCGATTATTGCTCGCACAGCACCCCGCAGGTGTCGCATTCATTGAGAATGTGGTTATAGCTGCCGGCGGAATAGTGACATTTGTCGCTCTCGGTCACTGGTTCTATGACTCAGGAAGCCTCTTCGGAGTATTCGCTCCCGATAACATCTTTGTCTCGCACCGTGCCCGCTGGCCCTTTGTAAATGCAAACTCGTTGGGTCATTTTCTACTGATCCCCCTCTTCCTTACCGTGTATCGCCTGCGGGAGCAGGCGGTTTCCTGGCGTGAGGGTATCCGACTGCCTGAGCGGCTTGGAAGACGGGAGGTGAAACAAATTCTCCTGCACCGCTCATCGAGGAAGATTGTCCCGCAGATGAGCGTGCTGGCGGTCCTATTGATTGCCATGCTGATTGCCATTGCCGGAACTCTCTCGCGCGGAAGCTGGCTTGGGCTCGCGGTCGGCGGCGCCGTCCTGTACCTGCTGCACCTTCGCGTCCATGTACCATCACTTGCCGTACCGGAGCTGCCGCCTGCCCGCCGCCGCCGCGGTCGTCCTCTCGTGGCGTTGACCGAGAGGTTAAGTGAGGGCATCCCCTGGTTCTTCTCACGTTTGGTCCCTCCTCTCATCATCTGTTTGGCGTTGTTATTCTTTCTTGCGGGTAGAGGGCTCGATCTCGTAGAGAGTCGGATTGAGTACTCACTGCTTGCCTCTAAGGATGATCTGCGCTGGATTCTCTACCGAGACTCCTGGCGCATGTTCGGCGATACTCCCTTCTTTGGCGTAGGCTTCAATAACTGGCTTGAGCTCTATAGCCGCTACGCCTCGCCAGCTCTGGCCGGGTTGAATCCCGAGTTCCTGCACTCAGATCCGCTTCAGCTTATCGTTGAAATGGGAATAGTGGGGGCGCTCCCCCTGCTGGTCCTGTTCGTCGTACTTGGTCGCGCTCTGTTGGGGTTACGGGGGCAGGATCAGGGGTCGCGGAGGGCACGATTTCTCCTCTGTGCGCTCCTAGCCGTCGTAACTGCCTCATTGCTCGATTTCCCATTCCGGATCCCGGCCATAACTATGCAGTTTTCTGTGATACTGGCATTAACTACGTTCTATTTGGACCAGCTATCTAGCTCGGCCGTCCGATCAAAACTAAGTATTCCTGGAAATACTGACGATAATTCCGGAGTCGAAAGCGACACAGCTGTAATCTTAAGTTCCTGAGGTGTACTTTCACACCCTGATTCTATTCCCCAGGGCAAACTAGGACGGGCGGAGCGTAAATGAGATTAGGAACGACTACCATACTCCTGCTGCTCGCTATCCCCTCTATCGCTTTGAGCGATGAGATCTCGATTCGTGACACCTCGGGAACCGTACGTTCGGTGGCTGAGGTTGCAGACGGGGGAAATGTCGAGTTCACACTCACCGACGCCCATGGTAAACCGGCCGATGGTGTTGCGGTGACCCTCACCGACGAATCCGGCGATAGCGATGACGAGATCGCCGTGGGCGGCTTGGTTCTCTTCGAAGGACTCTCCCCGGGGATTTACACAGTTTCCACGACAGCCCCTGGTATTACCTTTACTAACATTGCTATCTCCTCTACCGCACTTGTGGCAGGCGGCACACTTGGCGCTGGCGCAGCAGCCAGCGGAGCTGGACTCAGTGCAGGGGCCATCGGCGTCGGTGGAGCAGTAGTCGCCGCCGGAGCGGCCGGGGCTATTGCAGTCTCTGACGATGACTCGGACGATCCAGCGCTCTCACCATCCTCTTAGCTATACCGAATCTCCCGGTAGAGTTTTTGTCCTGGCGTTGAGCAGCGCTACGGTGGGATAAGGTAGGAATGACGGTGGTGACACTGAGGTAGCCACTGGGCTGTTGCTGTATGTCGATCCAAGAACTTGCCTATTCGGTCCTTGATCCCCTCCTCCAATCACGCGGTGGACCACTCAAATATGTCCTGGCCCCCGTACTAGCCTTTGCAGTCGTATCACTCCTGATTCCCCCCTTAGCTCGGATGCTTACTGCGCTTGGTGCTCTTGATACCCCTGGGCCGCGTCGCGTGCACTCGGCCCCAGTCCCAAGAGGCGGAGGGATTGCGATTTTTATTGCGCTGCACCTCGCCTTCCTAAGCGTGTTCCTGCTACCCGGGACAGAGAACTTTATGCGACCAGAGCAGATTCATATCTGGTCGAGTCTTTTCCTCGGTGGCTCGGTAGTGCTGCTCCTCGGGATGCTTGACGATATTCGAGGAGTTTCCGCCCATGCTAAATTCGCCACGCAGCTCATCGTCGCTATTTTGATGTATGGTGCGGGCTTCAAAGTGCACACCGTTGCCGGCATGGCGATACCGCCCGGGATTGATCTCCTCTTCACCATCGCCTGGTTTGTTCTATTGATGAACGCATTCAATTTGATCGATGGCCTCGACGGCCTAGCCGCGGGACTGGCACTCATCGCCGCCCTCGCGCTTTCCAGCGTTTCGTTCTTTCAGGGCAGCCTCCTGGAAAGTTTGATGCTCTCTGCCCTAGCCGGGGCCTGTCTCGGCTTCCTGCGTTTCAACTTCTACCCGGCCCGCATATTCCTGGGGGATTCCGGCAGCCTGTTTCTGGGGTTTAGCCTGGCGATGCTCTCACTTTCAGGTGGGAATAAAGGCACCGCCGTCGTTTCTTTAATCGTACCATTACTCGCCATGGGCATTCCGCTGTTCGATACGATGTTGGCAATCTGGCGCCGATCGATACGGCGGGTCCTCCTGTCCGGCGTAGGCAGCAGTTCAATAATGGGTGCGGATATGGAACACCTGCACCACCGTCTCTTGGGGCTTGGGCTCACCCAACGGCGTGTAGCGCTGCTCATGTATGCAGGCTCAGCCTTTCTCGCCTTCGTGGCTTTGACCAGCTTCTTTTTCCACTCCCATGCCATTGGGATCCTCCTTGTCGCATTCATCATTGGAAGCTATGTAGCGGTGCGGCATCTGGTAGGAATTGAGCTGCGGGCAAGCGGGGCCGCTATTTTGCAGGGCATTCGGCGCCCTCATCATCAGATGCTAGCGTCGATGTTCTATCCGCTGTGCGATTTCCTTATCTTGCAGCTGGCGCTTGGCGTTGCCATTCTATTCGCAGCAGAGAGCACCTCTTGGATGATTGTCCGACACACCTGGGCCGCCAAGGCGCCGCTTTTTTGCGGCATAGTCTTCCTCTGTCTTCTCGCTGCCGGTAGCTACCATCGAGTCTGGAGTCGGGCTCGTATCGCTGAGTTTGCAATCCTGACATTGGTGGTACCGGCTGCCGTGGTGTTGGCCCTAGGCCTTTGGGCACTGCAAGGGGGGGTGCTCGACCGGGCCCAACTCCTTGAAACGGTCATCTTTGCACTCCTTGTGGTGGTGTCGGTGATAGGTGTGCGTGCTCTTCCAAGGGCGGTGGAGGATCTTATGCACATCTTTGCGGCCCATCCTCGTGATGGAAAACTTCCCCGCAGCACTCTGGTAGTCGGTGATGCCGTAGCCGATCTGCACCTCATTCAACACTATCTCGCCAAGAGATCACGCGAGGGAGTAAGTGTAAGTATTCATGGATTGATCTGCCTGGATGGCTCGCTGCAAGGACGCTGGGTCTATGGATTCAAAGTCTTGGGTACTTTTCTCACCTGCGACGAGCATGTAGCTGACCACTCCATTGACGAAGTGCTCGTAACGACGGCACTCAGCACGGACGAGATGCAGTATCTTGAGAGGCTCTGCGCACAATTCGGCAAGGCTCTGGTTGTACTTGCCGTTAATGAGCTTCGAGTGGCAAACTGTATTGAGGTACTTAGGGACCAGCCGGCGCTAGCTGAGCCAAAGGCGGCTCCAGCATCGGCTCAGCCCCTCTCGACACAGACTCAGCCGCACTGGGAGATTTAGTGATGAATGGGCACAGAATTTTTGACGCGATAGCGAACTTTCTAAAGATACTTCTTCTGCTCATTATACTTAGAATCTTGCTGCCGGCTGTGGGGATACCATTACGGATCCCCATTCTCGATGATGTGTTCATCTGGCTCGTACGCATGATTCGCTCGCTGGTGCATTGGGTCACCATCTTCCTCGCCAATAATGGGATCAGTATCTAGGGGCGACTGCTCGCGTTACCTTGAATAATCGCCGCCAAGTGACTAAGTTCAATAGTATAGTATCGGCATAAGTACCTCAGCGTTGGGCCTGGAGAATTCGTGAATAAGTCCCCGTTTTCAATGAACCTTTGCACTGTACGCGGAATTCCCGTGAGAGTGCATGTGACCTTTTTCCTGCTGCTTATTTGGGTGGCGCTGCAGGCGGAGGGCAGTGACCAGCTCGCACCCTTTCGGGAAGCCCTGTTCGTCCTGGCGCTGTTTGCCTGCGTGCTCTTGCACGAGCTTGGTCACGCGCTCACAGCCAAGCAATTCGGTGTAAAGACTCGCGATATCATGCTGTATCCTTTCGGGGGTGTGGCCTCAATTCTTGGAAACCCCTCGCCAAAAGCCGAACTCTTTATCACCGCAGCCGGCCCGTTGGTGAACGTTGCAATAGCTGGACTGCTCTACGTGCTGAGCAGCGTTATCACGCTGCACCCGTTCTTTTCCCAGCTCCTTGTAGCGAACGTGGTACTTGCCGTGTTTAACCTCATTCCGGCCTATCCCATGGACGGCGGCCGCATTTTGCGGGCCACCCTGCTCCTTCTGAAGGTCAAGGGGGCCACGATGATTGCCGCCAAGCTCAGCCAGGCCTTGAGCGTGCTCATAGGCTTGGCAGGTTTGTATTTCGGCAACGCCCTTTTGGTGATTATCGCCATCTTGGTCTTTACCAATGCCATGCAAGAGCTGGTGCGCTCCCAGGCCAGGGTCGTGGCGAAGGACCATACGGTGCGTGACGTAATGGCGGATCTGGCCCACATCGAAACATTTTCTCACGGGCTGACCGTGTCGCAGGCGTTGCGCACAGCGTTGCGATCGTTTCAGACCGTCTTTCCCGTTGTACATGCCGGTCAGGTATTAGGCGTCGTAGACCGTTCACAGCTTATTCAAATGGGTGCGTCCGAAGGAACCGAGGACTACATTTCCAGCATCATGGCTCGTGATTTTAGAATCGTCTCGCCCCAGGAGCCGGTGGAGAACTTGATGCGCATGATCGAGGAGAACGACGTGCGATCCTTCCTCGTCATGGAAGAGGGCCGGCTGGTCGGCCTAGTGCTCAAGGACCAGCTGATTGAATATCTGCTCGTAAACGAACTTCGCAAGCAGCGGCTGGAGGAAGGACGCCAGGCTAGGGAGGATGAGGATCCCCTCGCTTAGTTCGAACGTTGGATGAGCTCATAAGACTAGAGTGTTTGAGGGCCACCACGACATTTTTGAATCCACTTATAGGGAAACCTAACATGTATTCAGCACTTGCCCCATGCCCACGCAGTTGCTGCATCTTGCGGGAGTACGCATGCCCGATCAGCATTCGACACTAAGTGGAAAGGCGCTCATCCTGGTGATGAGAGCGCTCGGAGCGCTTCCCCTGTCTCTAAGACGTTTTTTGGGCCGCGTGGGTGGAACGCTCTTTGCGAAGCTCCCGACAAGAGAGAGACGCATCGCAGCGCTTCAGTACGAGTGTGTGTTCGGTGAGAGGCCCTCTCAGCGTTTCTTGGCTGACGTCTTCTCCCATATAGGAATGCAGAGTCTGGAGGCCATGGGGCTGACCCCCTTTACCAGGGACGACACGTCCTTGGTTCAATGCAACGACTGGCAATACATCCACGAGGTGCTGAACAGCAACCGTGGTCTCGTTGCTCTGACCGCACACACGGGCAATTGGGATCTGGTCGGAGCGTACATGGTAAGCCGCGGAATCCCCGTCACTACGGTTGCGCGCCCGGGCAGAAGTCCAGCCGTTCACCAGGCGCTTGCCTATATGCGATCCCGCTACGGCATTGACACGATTTGGCGTACCGGACCCGCTTCTGCGCGCACAATTCTCAAAGTGCTGGCCCAACGCGGGGTGGTTGCGGCGCTTATCGATCAAGACACTGATGTCGCGAGCACTATGATTCCGTTCTTCGGTCTCCCCGCGAGCACTCCCTCAGGCATAGTAGATTTGGCCCATCGCACGGGCGCTGCAGTGTGCAGCGTGTTTTCAAGACGAAGAGCCGATGGCAGCTACCTTATCTCGGTTACCCCTTTTGACGACTCTCTATCAGAGGAGCAGGTGCTCAAGGAATTCAATACACGGCTTGAGGACTGGATCCGAATCGATCCAGCCCAATGGGTATGGTTCCATAAGCGCTGGCGGACGCTGCAAAACGGTGAGCGGCTCTCAACGAAGCGCTACTTGGAACGACTCCGCATGCGGCCCCACGGCGGAGAGTTGTAAAGACTCTTCCCTCGCCACAGCGGGCAAAAGACCTCGCGATCGCGCCACTCGATAAAAAAGCCGAGAGCCTTCCAGTGCGCGCGGGGTGACTTTGAAACGAATACACTCGTGCAAGTAATGACGCGCATATTCTTGATTGAGGTTATGGCGAACGGACCACTCCTGTGCGTAGTGCGTGAGGTCCTGCACTCCTTTCTCGAAGGCAGTGAGTAGTCGGGGAAGGCAGGGATGGGATAGCGTCGCAGCTTTGACGGCCCATACGGCAAAGACAAAGGGCAAGCCCGTTCGTTCCTTCCACAGTTCGCATAGATCGTACTGAAACGGGAAGCGTCCTCGCAGCTGAAGGGCACGATCGCCAATCACGACAGCAGCACACTCTCCCTTGAGTGCAGCTTCAAGAGCCAGTGACAGATCGGGAGAGAACATCCTCGGCATGTTGGAAAGCAGGACCTGTGCAAGCAGCACCGAAGTGCGCGAGCTGCTGTCGAGGAGCACTGTTTTCACCGCCTCTACGGGAACACGGGAATACAGCATCACGCTCTCCACTGGACCATCGCCTATAATACCGAAGGGCAGCAATGCCAAGTCCGGCTGGCTTAGGTAACTGGCCAGCGAGACAAGCGCCGCATCGACCGATCCACGGGCCAATAACTGCTCATTCTCAACCGGTAGATGCGCGGCATACTCAATCCCTTCAACCTCAGCGCACGCAGCATATGGTGCGCTGTTGAGGAAAGAGAGATTCGCTACCCTAAACGGTTGCATATATTCCCACTCTCGCGTGCCTATCTACTGCATGAGGCCGATCCCGTGACGATCTTGCTCCTCAGCCTGCCGCATGCTGCACAGGCTCTATAATCTGATAGGTAGTACTCCGCTCGACTGGTCGACGCCCCGCGGATTCAATCAACCGCCGGAGTTCGGACTCCGTGAGCGCATTGGGAGATGCGGAACCAGCCATATGGTAAATCTTCTCCTCAGTGACCGTGCCGTCCATGTCATTCGATCCAAAGCGCTGGGCCAGCTGCGCTACTTTGACCCCCAGCATGACCCAATAGGCCTTAATATGCGGAATATTGTCCAGCATCAGACGGCTGAGCGCGATGAGACGCAGGTCGTCTGTCGCGGTCGGCGCCGGTATCTTGCCCAGCCGATTATTCTCCGGATGGTAGGCCAACGGAATGAACGCTTGAAAGCCACCCGTTTCATCCTGCAGCGAACGGAGACGCATCAGATGGTCTACCCGCTCCTCTGGACGCTCGATCGTGCCGTACAGCATGGTGCAATTCGAGTAGAGACCCAGCGTGTGGGCAACGCGATGCACTTCGAGCCACCCATCGGCATCGACCTTATCTCCGCACAATTTTCTGCGCGCCCGCGGTGCAAATATTTCAGCACCCCCACCGGGGAGCGAACCTAGGCCGGCCTCGACGAGCTCCTCCAGCACCTCAGCGTAGCTCTTCCCGTACTTCTCACTGAAATAGTGGATCTCCACTGCGGTGAAAGCCTTGATGTGAAGCTGCGGGAAGGAGCTCCGTATCATCCGGAGAAGATCCAGGTAGTACTCCCAGCTCAGATTCGGATTGAGTCCGTTCACGATATGAATCTCGGTCATGCCGGGCTTCACCCGTTGCTCTATCCATTGCTTGGCCTGCTCCAGACTCATCGTATAGGCGCTCGGCATCCCCTCTTCCAGTCTCGCAAATGAGCAGAAGAGGCAGCCAGCCTCACAGACGTTCGTAGCATTCAAATGCAAGTTCTTATTGTAGTAGGTGATGTCACCATGCAGGCGCTCACGCACCAGGTTGGCGAGCTGCCCCACTGCAAGCAGATCCGGATGCAAGAGGATTTGGAGCCCGTCGTCAAAGCTGAGGCGCTGCTGATTTCGCACCTTCTCCGCAATCGTCATAAGCTCTTTCGGAATCATTGGAGATAAGTGCTGCATATGACCCTTCACCGAGCGATGCCGGTACAATGAACCCTGCGTTCCTTTCAGAAGCTCGATTAATCTTTCTGATTATAAGTGATTTCATACAGGTATTTATAAAACCACTTCGAGAGATATGCTGAACGTATGCAACGTACCCCTACTACCACATATAGCCAACTCCATGACAAAGGTCACGATCTTGCCCCCAGCGCCCCCGCCACGCTACCGTAGCGTCATGCTGAACCACTGGGCCGCTTCAATGGCGCTTTCTTTGCTGCTTTCTATCTTCCTCACGGGCTGTACTCCGCGCGGATCCTCGCCGTACGATCTGCTCCAAGAGGCCGAAGCACTCGTGCGGCAGGGAAAATCCGACCAGGCTATTCAACGTTATCATGATCATATTGCCTGGAGACTATCGGTCAAAGACCGGCCGGAGTGGGAGAATCCGTACTTCTATCTTCTGTTGATCGGTGATCTCCATGCAGAGATCGGCAACATGACCGAAGCGCTCTCTTCTTACCAGGATGCGCACCGACTGGGTATAGAAACTGCCCTCGTCTCTGATAGATATCGATTCCTTGCCCATAAGATGGAGCTACAAGGCGACTTGAAGGGGGCCCTCGAGATCCTGAGAGCACACCGCGAACTCGACCCCCTTCTGTTCGATGCGATGTTAGACCGGGTGTCGCGAGCCCTCACCTTGCAAGAGCAGTTGGATGACAGCAAAGAAACGGATGCCAACGCTCCTCGATAATCTATACTTGCGGTTCCTTTCGGGCCCACTACAGGACCTGCACGTCCGACTCGCCCGTAGCTCCGTGTGGCGGATGGAGCGTCAGCGTCATTAGAGAGAGCAATCGAAGAGAGTAACAGTGCCCGGATCAAGCGACATTGACTCGTTGAGCATAGGGATGTAAGCAAAGAGCAGCGCCGGAACCCGGTTCGAGTGCTGCAGTTAATACATATGAAACGCTTGTACCTGCTGCCTGCAATTATCGTTGCGCTGTACTGCGTATGTAGAGAGGGTACCCCTATGGATAGTTCAGCGCAGGAACGAGCAGCTTCAGCCCCCGGCTTTTATGATCTCTCCGCTCCAAGTATCGAGGGAGAGCTGTTTTCCTTCTCCCAATTAAAGGGCAAGGTTGTCCTGATTGTGAACACAGCCTCTCGTTGTGGATTTACCTCGCAGTACGAAGGCCTACAAACACTGTACGAGACCTACAAGGAACAGGGCTTAGTGGTGCTTGGCTTTCCCAGTAATGACTTCATGAGCCAAGAGCCTGGCAGCAATGAGGACATTAAACAGTTCTGCCGCCTGAACTACGATGTCTCGTTTCCGATGTTTTCCAAAGCAAACGTTAAGGGACCCCAGAAGCAGGCGGTGTATCGATATCTGACGGAGCAGACCACTCCAGAATTTCAGGGTGAGATTGGGTGGAACTTTGTTAAGTTCTTAGTTGACCGTTCGGGCAACGTTATCGGGCGCTATAGCTCTATGACCAAACCATCTAGCAAGGCTCTCACGATGAAGATTGAAGAAGCCCTTTTGCAGAAGTGATCGCAGATGTGATGACCCACCCACACATAGCCGGAGTATGTACTGTAGGCGCGGCGCCGTATTCCCGGGAGGACTCGGGCCGCTCCTGGTTTCAGGATGCATCTGTGTATTCGGGATTATGCGTACAACCCAAGACGCTGAACATATGGGCTGATCCCCGCTCATTCGATGCAATGTTGTGGACAATGTGTCGCGAGCCCTCACCCTGCAAGAGCACCTAGATGGCAGCAAAGAAAAAGTCGCGAATTCGCCTCGACGATCTGCTGATTGAGCGCGGCCTCGCTAAGGACCGTGCACACGCAGTAGCATTACTGCTGGCAGGCGAGGTATGTGTGACTGGCCATGAAAGCCCCAAAGCGGGAACGCTTGTCCCAACCGATGTCGAACTGAAGCACTCATCTCCACAGCCCTTCGTAAGCCGCGCCGGTACCAAGCTCTCACACGCCCTCGACCACTTTAAGGTTGAGGTGGCCGGGAGAGTGTGCGCAGATGTAGGCGCAGCCACGGGCGGATTCTCCGATGTGCTCCTGAAACGAGGGGCCAAGAAGGTATTCGCGATCGATGTGGGATACGGCGACCTTGCCTGGAGCGTTCGCTCTGACCCCAGGCTCGTGCCGATTGAACGCACCAACGCGCGCTACCTAGACGCGCTGCCGGAACCTCCTGATCTAATCGTAGTGGATGTATCCTTTATCTCCCTTGCTCTTATCATCCCCTCAATTCGTCGCTGGATCGATCGGCGACCGGCAGATCTGCTCCTTCTTATAAAACCGCAATTTGAAGCAGCTCCCGATGAGGTGGGGAGCGGAGGTGTTGTTGCAGACCCTGCGGTGCATACCCGCGTAATTGAAGAGGTCCGTCAGGCCCTATTCCATTCGGAATTCATTGATCGCGGGGTTATTGATTCTCCAATCCGCGGTATGACTGGAAACAAGGAATTCCTTGTGTACGCGACAACCAAGCTTCCCTCTTAATGGCTCGCCAACAGGGCCTCAATCTCTTCCACCACTACAGGCTCCTCTACCGTCCGTCTCGCCTCCAGCAGAGCGCGGCTTCCGCTCAGCTGTGCATGGGCCCACAAGCAGGTTTTTCTCACTACAGCTGCCGGATCCTCGATCGCTGCCTTCGCTAATATACCAACAAGCGGCTCGGCCCTCGTATTTGCGGCCACACAAGCCGCATTCCTAAGAAGGCCTTCACGCTTTGCGCGCATGAGCGGCGTGCCCTGGAATCGCTTCTTGAACGCTTCACTCGAACGAAGGCTCAGCACCTGAACAAGCTCCACCAACGGGCCTACTCCCCCCTCTTCCTCGAACTCGGCGAGGTCCGCCTCATGCGCTGAATGATTGAAGGGGCAGGCTTCCTGACATACATCGCAGCCAAAGAGCCACTCTCCTAGCATACGCCGCTCGGGAACGTTAAGATCCCCCCTCTTCTCTATGCTCAGATACGAAATGCAGCGTCGCGCATCCAGGATGTACGGTGCCACGAATGCGTTGGTCGGGCACCGCTGCAAGCAGCGTGTACATTCACCACAACGACCCGTGGAGTGCCTCTCTGCCGGGACATCAACAACCTCGATATCCCACAACACCTCGGCTAAGAAAAAGTGACTTCCCACCCCCGAACGGATAAACATCGTATTCTTGCCGATAAACCCGCTGCCGGTGCGCGCCGCCACCGCGCGCTCAAGCAGTGGCACGGCATCTGAGAATATCCGCACCGCGGGCCTGCTCCCCACATTTGTTGCCACATCGCCCAGTAACGCCTCAAGCCGCTGCGGAAGTACCTGGTGATAATCCCGGCCCCACGCGTATCGAGCTACCCGTCCAAAGCCCTGCGGTCTCGCCGGATGAGCTCTGGACGAGTAGCGCACCGCGAACGACACTATAGATCTGGCCTGCTCGAGCAAACGTTCCGGGTGGGTGAATAGCTCAGGGTCCCGCCCCATGTATCCCATTTCGCCGTGACAGCCCTGTTCCTGCCACACGCGAAGTCGTGTCTCCTCATGGCGAATCGCCCCAAGGGGCACCACTCCTAAGAGGGTTAATGCGTGCCCTGCGGTCATGCATTCAAGATCTGTATATGACAGTACAGCCATGTAAGGCTCTTCCTTGGTGCGCGCTGAGCGCGGCTATTCAAAAAGTACTGCGCGAGACACTTATTGCGAGAGCCATGTTACCGAAGATCTTTCAACCACACATCACTTCGCATACCCTATTGGCGATACGATTCTGGTGCAGTATGAGATCCCATAGGGATGGACAATTATGCAACGAAGCTTCCCCCGTAGGGACGAAGAGCCGACTCCCCCAAGCTTCCCTCTGCTCTTTGTCGGCTGCACCCTGCAGCCGGGCGAAACCGCTATCCGCGCCTTTGCGGCGGACCGCCATTTCGTTAACAGCCTCGCTTCCATCTTTTGCTTCCTCGCCGTGTTCTTTGGTCCAGTGCTTTACTATCAATACGGCTTCGGTGTGGCCTCCTTCAGCCAAGCTGCTGTAGCGGGCTTCACCCTCGTGGTGCTCTTCTTCTTCATGTGCTGGGCATTTTTGCAGACCGTGATGTTCCTGGTATTTGGAGTACCGGTCACACTGCTAAAGGCGATTGCTATCCTTTGCTACAGTTTGAATCCGATAACCCTGACCCTAATCATCATTTACGCCTTTAATTCCCTCTCCAGCGGTACCATTTCATTCCACGGCCTGCTGTTCACGGGACGGCTGCAGGGAGCAGACACCTATCTGCGGGTGATTCCTTATGCAAGCTGGATCCTGACTGCAATTGTCCTGTACCTTTTTATGTTGTGCATAAGGGAGGCCGGGAGACTCAGCACCCTAGTCGCTATCGGGCTCACGGTCCTATCCCTGGTCCCCCTATCAGCGGCCTTTGTAATTGCCGTTACCCTTGGAGAAGTTGTGGAGCCTGGAACCGCCGCCGTCTTCTCCCGGCTTCTAGAGCTTTATCTGCACTCTCGAGGCGGTTAAAGGCCAGGATGGTGCATTGGGAGTGCGCGGTCCACTGCAGCTCGACCGAAATCGGTGGTTAGTACTTTGCAAAAAGTGGCGGTTACTGTGTATAGTGCCCCTCCCTTGGGTCCCCATCGTCTAGCCGGCCTAGGACGTCAGCTTTTCAAGTTGAAAACACGGGTTCGAATCCCGTTGGGGACACGACTGCGTTGCTGCTGTCCGGGTCCGGCGCTCGCGAGCCCCCACTTGGGTCTATCCGGATCATCCTTTTCCCATCTACACTAGCCATCGATTTGTCCCTCGCTATCGATGGAACTCTCATTACTTCGTGAATTAGTGGTAACGCTGGCACTGGCACTTGTGGTGTTGCTGGTGTGTCATCGCCTGCGCATTCCAGGGCTGGTGGGGCTTCTTGCGACAGGAGTACTTGCTGGACCGCACCTCTTAGGGATCACGAATTCCTCCCATGAAATAGAGCTGCTCGCTGAGATAGGAGTTGTGCTGCTCCTATTCACGATTGGACTTGAGTTCTCACTGGGTGGGCTGGCTAAGATTCGCCGCTTTATAGTGATCGGCGGCGGGGTCCAGCTCGCACTGACCTGGGGTGTCGCCTATGCGGTGCTCACCTTGCTCTGGCACGACTGGCGAGAGGCGGTCATATTCGGCTTTCTGGTGGCCTTTAGCAGCACCGCTATCGTGCTCAAAATCCTTCAGGAACGCGGCTTGGTCGATGCGCCCGCGGGACGGGTCGCTCTATCGATATTGATTCTGCAGGACATCGCCGTTGTGTTCGTAATGATGCTGATCCCGCTGCTCTCAGGCTCGGCCGACAGCGACCCATCCTGGAGCAGACAGCTGTTGAGCTTTGGTGCTGTGCTGGTGAGTCTGCCAATACTCTACTGGATCGTGCCGCGAGCGCTTTATGTAGTGGCCCGTACAGGGAATCCAGAACTCTTTCTGCTCAGTGTGCTTGTGCTAGGGTTCCTGATCGCCTTTATCTTTCAAAGCGTGGGGCTGTCCCTCGCATTGGGGGCGTTTCTGGCAGGGCTGATTATTGCTGAATCGGAGTTTAGCCACCAAGCGCTCGGCAACATGTTGCCCTTGCAGCAGGTATTTACGAGCTTCTTCTTTGTTTCAATAGGCATGCTGCTCGATGTGCCATTTCTCCTGGCACACTGGCCGCTCATCGCGGGCGCCACAACCGCAGTGATAATCGGCAAAGCACTAATCGTCATTCCCGCAGTGCTGCTGCTGGGCTTGCCACTTCGCATCGGGCTGACCTGCGGACTGTTCCTCGCGCAAGTCGGGGAGTTCTCCTTCGTGTTGGCTCGTAATGCGCTCGACGCGCAGATTCTTACCGAAGAGCTGTATCAAATTTTCTTGGCAGTCTCTCTAGTCAGTATGGCACTCACTCCGCTGCTTATGTCGGCTGCGGAACCTATTGTGGCCCTGTGTTACAAGCTCTCAATACCGCTTTGGCTTAAGGAAGGGCGATTCTTCCAGCCGGAACATCGGGAACCGGTCTGTTTTGTAGATCATTTGATCATCGTTGGCTACGGGGTCAACGGTCGCAATATCGCCCGCGGCGCCGTTGCCACTCACATCCCGCATATTGTGCTGGAAATGAACCCCGAGATGCTGAAGCAAGCGCGCGAGGACGGCTCGCGGGCCCTTTACGGCGATGCCTCGCAAGAAGCAGTGCTGCGAGAAGCGGGGGTCGCTAAGGCCCGCATGTTGGTGATCGCAATTGCAGACCCCGTAGCCACCCGCAGGATTACGAGCCTTGCCCGATCGCTACATCCAGCGCTCCACATCGTGGCGCGTACTAGACTCATGCACGAGATCCCCGAGCTGCACAAGCTAGGAGCCAACGAAGTAATCCCCGAGGAATTTGAGACATCAATCGAGATCTTCTCCCGTGCCCTCAGGCACTACCTAGTCCCCGAACAGGAGATTGATGCATTAGTCGCCAAGCTGCGGGCCGGTAGCTATGAGATGTTTCGCAGCCCCAATCGCCGTTCGTTGACCATCGATGACATTTCCGACAGCCTCTCCGAGCTAAATATTGCGAGCATTCGCGTCCCGCAGGAGTCCTCCTGGGTGCACCGTTCCCTGTCGGAGCTCGATATTCGGAACACCACAGGGGTCACCCTCCTGGCCATCAGAAGGCCGGAGGGGGTTATTTCTAATCCGGCGGCTGCAACGCGTATCAATGCGGAGGATTTGCTCCTGGTGCTTGGAGCCCCGCACGAGATTACGAAGCTCCAAGAACAGCTCAACGCCGCTGGGCAGTGAATCCCTTGCCGTCAGTGCAGCACGAGATCTTGCAAACTTGCAGAGAGAGGCACCCTGTCCTCCCGAGCAGCATAGGCCTGAGCCCGCGCATACTCGGCCAGGGCCTTTACTCTTTCGACACTGAGTGGATGACTGCGAAAAAGCTCGGCGCCCACAAGGGTTGGATCTTCGCTCTTCATCCGTTCAAAGAAATCGAGCGCGCCCCCCACATGACCGTACAGGGCGTTCAGAAGGCGCAGGCCTACCTCGTCCGCGGCGGATTCCTGCTCTCGAGAATAACGGCTGCTTGCCAGCACCAGGGGCAGCCCGAAGAGTCCCTGTCCCTGCGGTTCAATGCCAAGGATTGTCGAAGACAGCAGCACCACGACGAGCCCGCGTCCCAGCCCCCTAAGATGGTGGCGCAGAACAAAGTGGCCGATTTCATGGCCCAGCACCATCGCCACTTCATTCTCCGAGCCGGCACCAGTCACTAAACCAGAGGTGACTCCGATGCTCCCGCCGGGTAGGGCAAAGGCGTTGGGCTGAGCGTGATCTATTATAAGCACTCGCAGGGGAATATCGACAATTCCAGTGCGCTGCTGCATCGCATCTACCACCCTTTGCAGCTCTCGTTCAGCCGCGCTCTGCTTCGAACGATCCAGCTCCGGCATCCATTGCGAAAAAAGGGTCTGTTCTCTCTGCGGCGGAATCCGCGCCACCGCAAAATCAATCAGCAGGCCCAGTACGACGTACAGCAGCACGAGGATCAGACTCAATCCCATCAGCAACGCGACAAATTCATGCAGCAGCGAGTGCTTGGGGATGTTGGGGGAAGCGTCCGGAAGTTTGGGATTGAACGCGCCGGCGGGGTGTTTCATTGGAGGATCTGTGAAGATTCCTGTGGCGCGTATTTGAGGGCGGTGCCGTACGCGAACACTTCAATGCTAGGGATACCCGCGCGCTGGCCGGTGCCTCCACCAATCGAGCAGCTTTCGATCCGGGTGTTCACAATGATGTCGAACCCCTTGGCCGCGTCCTTCATTCGGAGCACCGCCTCTCTTCGCGCCCTATCGACTAGTGTCTCATACGCCGTGACCCTTCCACCGAAAACGCTCCGAACCCAGCCTGCAAACCACTTGAAGTAATCCATGCCGATTACGACATTACCGACTACAAGAGCTGCCTCTTGCACCAGCATTGGATCGGCTATCTGCTCATGTGACACCAGTGGCGTTCTGCGGGTAAGAAACTCACGCTCCCGGATACTCTCATAATGCCGGCGCTCGATCAGAGAGCCTACGACTAAGCCGCACAGGAGCAACGTCAGTGTGATACCAAGTTCGATCATTATGACACCAGGACTGCGGTGCCGTACACATACAGTTCGGCCGCGCCAGCTGCAATCGATGAGGTAGAAAATCGCACATTGACAATGGCGTTTGCGCCCATGGACTGCGCCTGCGCGATCATGCGGTCTATAGCCTCCTGTCGCGATTCGTTCAGCAATTCCGTGTAGCCGCGTAATTCACCGCCAAAGATATTCTTGAATGACGCTACAATGTCTCGTCCCACATGCTTGGAACGCACAGTACTGCCTGTGACAAGGCCGTAGTGCTCTATTATTTGCTTGCCGGGGATTGTTTCGATGTTGGTTAGAATCATTTTTCGCTCGCTACTTGCATGCTAAAATGATGCCTTCGCCCTTGGCAAATAAGCAAGCTGTCATTTTCATGATACACTGGCCGAGGCAATTGGCCTAATCAGCTCCGCTTCATCGACAGGATGGCGGGATATCGACGTCCGGCGCCTATCGCTCAACCACGCCTCGACCATTAGAATATTCCACAGCAGGGCGTGGGGGCTCCGCCTGCCGCTTAGATGCTGCTCCCACAGCTTACGCACTTCCGCCGGATCAAACACGCCACTCTCCCTTAGACTGCGCGCAGTGAAAAGGTCTTCTGCCCAATCCCGCAATGGTCCTCTCAGCCATTCCGCTAACGGAATACTGAACCCCTTCTTGGGGCGATCGACCATGCTGTCCGGAAGTACCCGTCGTAAGAGATCTCGTATCATCCTCTTCTGTGGCCGCGACTCTCCCCTCCACGCTACCGGCAATGTCCAGGCAAACTCGTACACTCTATGATCGAGGAGCGGCTCTCTCCCTTCGAGACCCACAGCCATAGTGGTTCTATCCACCTTCACCAAGATATCATCCGGAAGGTAGAGCGCCGAATCCAGCATCATCATGAACTCTGTAAAGTTTCCACCACGATCCCACCCCTTCCAAGCGCTGCTCCATGGCTCCGGTTGTGTGCGAGAGGCCAACCACTGCTGCGGAGTTCTGGTCACCGTTATAAAACCTTCATATACGTCTGCCCTAGTGGGGAGCGCGACAATGCCGGCGACACGATGCGCCTTATGGCCAAACGTTCCATCGAGCCAGGGCATGCCAAACCCACCGGCGAATCGCCCAAACTGATTGAGAATCATCGTCGGGGTATTGGTCAATGTCCAGGCAAAGGCCCTGCGCAAAGAGAGTGGAACTGCCGAAAAACGCCTCCAAATCTTATTTGCCCACCAGTAGCGCTGGTACCCGCCAAATAGTTCGTCGCCCCCATCTCCAGAAAGAGAAACGGTTACGTCACGTCGTGCCAACTGCGCTACAAAGAACGTTGGAATTTGCGATGAATCAGCAAATGGTTCGCTGAAAAGCTGCGGTATGCGTGGAATTAAATCGAGCGCATCTGCGGCGGTCACAACAAGATCAGTATGCTCCGTTCCGAGCCGTGTCGCGACTTCTCGTGCAATCGGAGACTCGTCAAAGGTGGGATCTTCAAAGCCGATCGAGAATGTTCGCACCTTGCCTTGATGAAACTTCCGCATGTACGAAACAACGAGGGATGAATCAGTCCCCCCCGATAAAAATGCGCCCAGCGGCACATCGGATACCAAACGCAGCCTCGTGGCATCACTCAGCAGCGCGTCCAGCTCCTCCAGCGCCTCTGCATAATCCTTACGCCGCATCGGGGGTGTTTGGGCCCGAGCAAGGGCCGACCAGTAACAAACCTGTCCATTCCCGAGCGGACCCTCGGTAAGTGGCAGCTCTGGCGGCGCAAGGTCCATATCAGACTCTTCAATCCGGAGGTAACATCCGGCGGGCAGCTTCCAACAACGCTCGTATACCGAATAGGGTGCGGGGATGTACCCGAAACGAGTTGCCAAGTTCAGGCTCTCGGAGCAGATCTCGGCTCTGAACTTGGAATGCGCCACTATTGACGATGGTTCTGAGGCAAACCAAATACAACCGCCCTGCGAGCCATAGTAGAGCGGCTTTACTCCCAAACGGTCTCGGACAAGGAGCAGCGACCTGGATTCCCGATCCCAGATGGCAAAGGCGAACATGCCTATTAAGCGCTGCAACGTTCTCTCCACCCCCCACAGCTCAATCGCATTGACGAGTACCTCAGTGTCGCTACCGCTTTGAATCGGCACGCCCTCACCTAAGAGCGCTCGCTGTAACTCTCGAAAGTTGTAGATCTCGCCATTGAAAGAAATTACATGACGCCCCGAGTGAGAGGACATCGGCTGGTGGCCCGCGGCTGATAGATCGAGAATCGCGAGTCGGCGATGGCCAAAGTAGACACCGCGGCCTTGATCTACCCACGCACCTGCGTCATCGGGACCTCGGTGAGCCAGGGCGTGAACCATGCGCTGAAGGTCGGTTGTGGCCCTGTTGTGGTCGTACTCAGGCCATGGACGCCGCATCCAGTAGCCCGCAATTCCGCACATAATCCTATATCTCCCGTCCCTTCACCTTTGATATAGCCTCTGAGGGCTGAGCTTCATGCAATATCGTGGCTAAGCCACTTCTCCCTGTACGGTGCCATCAAACGATCCCTCATCGGCAATCGACGCTGCGTTGCCCGCATAAAGGGCAATATACTTTTCTTTCATTCTTTCAATTGAAAAATATTTTACTACCCGCGCCCGCGCCTCAGCCTGCATGCGGCGATGCTGCTCGTCGGGGGACTTTGCAAATTCCTCTATTGCGGCTGCAAGAGCCTCGCTATCTCCAGGCGCCACAACCCGACCGCTTTCCCCGACCAGTAAGGCTGCGTCGCCAACGTCCGTCACCACACAGGGGATCGCGCAGGACATCGACTCGGCAACTACGTTAGGAAAGCTCTCATTGCGGGAGGGGCAGACTAAAAGATCCAATCCCTGCAATATCGAAAGTACGTCGGAAGTAGCATCGATGTAGGTGAGAATTGATCGGCTAACGAGTCTTTGACTGAGCACCGTATCTTTTAGCGCATCGTAACCCTTTCCTACCATCACGGCACGTAACATTGGCAGACGACGCGCCAGTAAGGCGACGGCTCTTAGGAAGTTCATGGGGTCCTTATCCGGATGATTGCGGGCAATCACTCCCACCAGCAGCTGGTCATCGCGGACCCTTAGTTGCTCCCGTATAGCGGCCCGCTTCTTGAGGTCGGGGGCAAATAATTCCGTATCAACGCCGTTTAGAATCACCCGTGTGCGCTCAGTGCGAAAACCCAGTTGCTCATGCCGCTCCGCTGAGCGAAATGAGTTGTACAGGATGGCATCAACCATCCCCGAGAGACGGGCGCACAGCCTTATGGCAAGTGCCGTTGTCCAGCGCTCCTGGGAGAGGGTGCTCAATCCGTGACGTATTCCCCAATACAGAGGAACATGCCGTAGCATGACCCTCCTTAGAAACATCGCAAAGAGATTCCCATGGTACATCCACCCCTGCACCACATAAGGGGCCATACCTTTGGCGAAACGGAGTGCGCCCAGAACCCTGTACCATCGAATCCCCAAAAACCTCCGTTCCATAACAAAGGTAGGGATCTGCATCGTTTCGAGATTCTCCCGACAGGGTCCGTCGCGCAGCGCTATACAGGCGCAACGGATAGAGGCACTCTGCAGCTGGCTAATGAGTTGAAGCAATGCCGTCTCGGCTCCCGCTCTTTCGAGTCCGGTTATTACAAACAACACAGTGGTCATTCATTAATACTCCCACGTACTGGCATATAGTTGGCAAGCCCCTCATAGAGCGCCTCATGGGCTTCCACCATCCGGCCGAGGCCGAAGCGGCCAGCAATATCCTCATCGCCCCCTTCGACGCGATGCTGCCCATATTGCCGGTACAACCGCACCACAGCATCAGATAGCGCCTCGACATCGCCTACCCTTACAAACGCCGACTCAGCCCCGGCGATCAGTCGCGCATCTCCCACATCAAACCCTGCCACTCGCAATCCCGCTGCACAGCCCTCCGCCACCACGTTCGGGAAGCCCTCACTAAGCGAACAGAGGCAAAGCATATCAAAGCCGCTATACACTGCTGCCAAGCAATCAGTGTGCGGCATCCAGCACAGAAGATCTTCTATTCCTAGTTCACCCCCATAGCGTTTTAGCTCAGAGGTCAGTGGTTCACGCTGTTCCCCTACAATAATAAAGTGTACGCCTGGAATTCTTGACCGCACTGCTGCTGACATACGGAGGAAATGTCTGTGCCCCTTCACCACGTCGAGCCGTCCGACGATGCCTATTGCAAAATCCGAATCTTTGAGGCCCCAAGCCCTGCGCATCGTCTGCCGACTCGCAGGACTAAATGCGTAACGCCTTGCGTCAATGCCATTTGGAATGACGCGCAGCTTTGAAGCTGGAAAACCCCGCTTTGATACGGCCCACTCTCGGCCACGTTCCGAGTTAGCCACTATCACATCCGGAATGGCTGCCAATAGCCGCTCTACCAGCCAAACGAGCTGCTCTACGATTCCATATAGATGGTTCGGCATGTCTGCATTACGCAGCCCCCAGACTACTTTGCTTCTCACCCCACACAACGTAAGCAAAGCACACAGCACATTCGGCACACTGAGCATGCTGTGAATAATCTGAGGGTTAATGGAGCGGATGATGCTGCGTAATCGATGCATGGACGATACAAGATCCCAGCGTCCCTTCTTGCCAATGCAGTGCACGGTCACTCGATGATCAGACAAGGAGCCGCTATCAAACACCGAAGGATACAGGGTGACCAGATGAAGTTCAAAACGGTCTGGATCCAGTGATCTCAGGAGTTGAACCAGCTGCTGCTCACTACCACCAACTCCAAGCGATCGAATGACATAACACACACACACCTTATTGAGAGTCCGTCCCACCCGGTGCATGTCCGCATTCGCTGAGGAACCATCATACTCACTCATGGCTCGAGCCTCGCACCATATCCAACGATTCAATTAGCTCAAACCACTGGGCGTCTACACACTCCGCTGAGAAGCGCTCGAGCACCTCCTTGGTTCTGCTGGCCAGCCTTTCGCGAAGGGCAGGAGCAGAGATAATCCTGTGCAGCGCTTCGACAAGCGCACTCTCATCATCGCGCGGCACAATGATGCCATCCACTTCTGTCCGCACCAGATCGCTCACCCCACCGCCGCTGTCCGTAGCCACCACCGGCACCCCCAGAGCCAGGGCTTCAGCGACGGCCATCGGAAACCCCTCGACTCTTGAGGTGCTTACAAGAAAAGCGGCCCGCGCTATCACCGGATGAGGGTTGGCGAGTGTGCCCAAGAACAGAACCTGATCTGCTATGCCTAGTGATGCTGCCATCTGCTCTAAAGCCGGCTTCAATGGACCATCTCCGATGCACACCAACCGCCACGCTGAGAACTCTCCCATTGTTGCCTGCTTAAAACACTTCAGAGCCATCTCATGGCGCTTCTCTTCCGTGAACCTGCCGACCAGTACGAGGTAGGGAGCGGGTATCTCGGGAGCAGGAGCGCTGCCCTGCGGCTCCTCCACTGCATTTGGAATCACCGCTGCGTCCTCAAGCCAGTCAAGTGCCTTCTTTGCCCGCTCGGACTGCACGACCACAGCGGCTGCATAGCGATATAGACGCCGTCGTAAAAACTCCCACATTGTTCCTATGAAACGCACTCCCGGTACCGTTCGCTCACAAGCGATTACAGGGTGCCCGGTGAGCAGCGCCGCAAGAATCGCAATCACATTCGTTCGATCAATGAATGAAACAACGACGCGGGGATGAAGCGCTCTGTAGAGCGCAGCGCAACGCCACACCAGTAAAAGATTGCCGAGAAAACCTCCGCGCACGGCAGATCCGGCCAGCGATCTACGCTCTATGCCCTCAAACACCGGGTAAAAATCATCCTTGACCTCTGAGTGCAGGGTCACAAGAGCCACCCTATGCCCGGCTCGCGCCCAGCGTGCCGCGAGTTGGGTAATGGAACGCTCTGCTCCCCCGGGCCCAAGCGTCGATATGAGAAATACTACCTGCACCCGTCTCCTTGGTTGCCATCTGACGATCTACGACTGCGCATACCCCTGCTCCATGTCGCTCCAAACGCCTTCGGCGTTTGCTGCGCCATCCTTGAAGCAGCTCGGGACACACTGATCTAATAATCGTATCCCTAGAAGCTATTACAAAAATAGCTTCTAGTGTTAACTTCGCTAGAAGTGGTTTCATAGGTACCTTTTTGAAACCACTTATAGACAGGGTGCCGTCACAACTCGCCAATGGCGATAGTCACATTTTATACCGAACTTTAGGCCATGCTTCGAGTGCTCGCGCAAGCAACATTCATTACCGCAATCGCAACCTTGCTTGTTAAACTGGCCGGGTTTGGGAAGGACCTCTGCATCGCCAGGTTCTTCGGGTTATCTGCCGAAATCGACCTATTTCTTCTGCTCTTCTCGGCAACGCTGCTGCTGAGCGCGATTGTCTCAGGTTCAGCAGTGTATACCCTCCAGCCGATCATTGCGCATGACAAGGCTAAGGGCGACCCTGCGGAGGCTCACTTCTTAGCCCAACAAATTCTGACCATAGTAGCGATGACGCTATTTGTACTCGGGGTAGCTGCGTGTGCCCTATGGAGCCTTGGAATTCGCCCCGCGTTTTCTGCAATAGATCCCCAGCTTGTCGCACTACTCCCCTGGGCTTTCATACCCTACCTAATATTGAACGGAACTGCGGCTATCTTGCAGGCGGTAGGGAATAGCCACCAACTCTTTTTTCGTTGCGGTGTCGTTGGTGCAATCACTCCCCTCGTAACGGTACTGCTGCTCTATTCTACACAGTCAAATTCGCTCTGGCTCCTCACCGCATCTATCGTACTTGGCGCACTGCTGGAGTTGGTTGTCTTCCGATCGATTGTACACCGGACCGGGTTCGTTGCCGCACTCAAGTTCCCTTTATGGAACGCACGTCTCAAGCAGGTTCTGATCAGCTCCGCCTTCCTCACGGTTGGCTACGTGGCCAATTCCCTGAACATTATGGTTGACCAGTTAATGGCCATGCAATTTGGCGAAGGTGCCGTGGCGACCCTTACCTTTGCCTCTAAACTCCCCGCCCTTATCGTAGGAGTGCTTGGATTTGCCGCCGCCACTGCTTTTTTGCCCACTATTTCATCGATTATGGCCAACGGAGAAGGAGGCAGGGCTCTTCACCTGGTCAGGCAAGCCACCCTAGCGCTTGGATTGCTGGGTATCATCTGCGCCTTGGGATTGGGGCTCCCCGCCGAAGCGCTCACCTCGCTCCTATTTGAACGGGGGGCCTTCGACAGTGCCGACGTTGAACGAGTTGCGGGGGTCATGCAGCTCTATTCCCTTCTACCGCTCGCTACGATGATAGGACTTCCGGCGAATCGGGTATTGGTGGCGCTTGGGCTCTCTCGTATACTAATGCTGTGGAGTGTCGGTGGAGTTGCCTTAAACGTGCTGCTCAACCTCCTTTTTGGCCGCTGGATTGGCTTACCCGGCTTGGCGCTCTCGACGGTAGTAGTGGCAGCAACGGTGAGCATCGGCTTGCTCGTAATCACACACCAACGCCTTCGCTCGTGCTCGTAGAATGATCTCAATTAATTCAACTATTGACGACGATGCATGAAATCGATGCCCTGTTGTGGGCCGCACTCTACACATTCCTGTTCGGGTTCTTGCTTCTACACCGGCAGCTAGGCGTCATCCCGACGACGCTGCTGTGTGCCCTTCGGGTGGCGATTCCTTGCATCTATTTCGGCTACTACTTTGATTGGATCTGGCATGCCGGCGATGATCTACGCTACGAAGAGATCGGTCAGCTGCTGCGAGCGAGGGGTTTTGAGCCCCTCTCAATGCTTATCGATCCAGATGAGCGCCAGGCATTCATCGACATAGTGGGGAGTGGGCACTTCCTTTACTATTGGTGGAACGATATCGCCTACCGCATCTTCGGCGATCACTACTATGCACCGATCTTCCTCAACATCGGCTGTTCATTCGTAGGGGCCCTTCTCTTAGGTAGACTTGCAGTATATATCGGAATGGCGCCCAAGTTTGCCAAGGGGCTGACCTGCTTCTTTCTGATCCATCCCGAGGTCACCGCCTGGTCATCGTTCGTCAATCTTAAAGATACCTTGGTGTTGACCTTGACTATCGCTTTGCTTCTCTCGACCCTAAAGGCGATACAGGAACGATCTGTTTTCGCCTTTGCTGCGGCGATCGGAGTCTCAATCCTCTTCTCCTGGCTCAGGTTTTATGTGCCTTTCCTTGCGCTGACTGCTCTTGCCTTGCTTAGCATTGCCTATCGACATAATCGGTATCGCTACGTCCTGTTTTTTGCAGCCGTCATAACTCTCAGCTACTTCGCGACATCAATCTCCGTCGACCCTGAGTATCTAGATGAGGCCCAAACGTTCGGCCTTATTCGCTTCTTGCTTACCCCCCAACCTTGGTCGCTTCAGCCCGAGTATTCGTTTCTTGTCCTTGCCGCATCGTTCCATTGGATCATGCTAATCCCGGCGCTCATGATGATACCGAGTATCTGGAAGCGCAGTATCGGGAGCCGCCTGGTCATTCTCTATCTTGTCACGTTAGTGGTGTTCTATGCCTGCATTCCCGAGCTGCAGGGTCCACGTCATCGATACCAGCTCTCTTTTATCTTCGCTCTGCTTCAGTTCGAAGCCCTGTGTCGTTTTTTGAGGTTGGATGTGACGTCGCCCGTTCCCAAGCACAGCGCGTCACGGCAAGGTCCAACCGCCCCCGACTCGATGTCCGAGAAAAGAGTAGCTCATGGCACATTCGGCACATAAACTGCCCCCGCTTATCGTGAGGATTCCATCTCCTCTCTGCCTGAAGGGCCATCTCCACATACTGGAGCGTCTACGCACTGACTTTAGGGTCTGCTTGCAGCATGTGCACTCGCCGTTGCAAGGTTTTCTTGGCCCTGTACTCGAAGCGCCATCACTGAAGATCCTGATCCAAGCAGAACGAACCTTTCGTTCACACCGGGACTGGCTCTCATCGATCGAAACGCCTTCGGAGTCTGGCATCCATTGTGATGAGCTTGAGGACTCGGAGGAGGCTCCTGTGGTCGACCTAACTGCTAACCCTCAAGCGCATACTTCCAAGGCAACGACGTGCTTTGCGCGCTTTAATGGATTTTGGAATTGCTTCGATCACGTCGATCCAAGGCCTCTCTTTGCCCTAGAGATCCACTGCCTCAGCGCAGCTCGGCAAAGCGAACCGGCGCATTTTTTTGAGGTGCGGGCCGATCGAACCTCTCCGCTGCGCTCGCTTGAGAGATCAATCGAGATTCTCCCCTTTCTTTTTTCGACCGCCCTGCAAAGGGTGCAGTTACATTCGCCCTTGTCGAGTAAGGCGCAACCGGATCAAACCAGGCGACGTCTCCCTGGAACCCTTAGGATGATTGCACGACTGATTGCCTCTTGGATTAGAGAGCGCCGTGAGAGTGATCAAGCAACTTGGCAGCTCATCGCCACCGACGGGAGCTTATTAGATGCAATCGCAGAACGCCGCACCTCCAGCTTTATAGCTCGGCCCATCGCAAACCCCCCGAACACCGCACTGGCCGACCCGTTTTTCACCCTATATCAGGGAGCACCCCTCCTACTTGTAGAATCGATCCCGAACGGTTCTCATGGACAGATCAGCAGCATCGTCTTGCAGAAGCATGGTGAGGCGCCGCGTATCACACAGGTGCTTCGGCAATCGCACCATGCTTCATTCCCCTTCGCGTTCGTGCACAATCAGGAGCTGTACCTGCTGCCAGAAGAATCCGCCTCAAAACGTGCTGCACTGTATACCTTCGCCAAGGACGGGGACCGTTGGATCCATCAGCGCGATCTCCTATCAGACTTTCCAGCGGTGGATTCCGTTTTGCTACAACATCAAGGGCGCTGGTGGCTTTTTAGCACCTACGGGGGAGATGGCATGCAGGAGGCTAACCTTTGTCTGTTCTCCTCGGCCGATCTGCTGGGACCGTACGAGAAGTGCGCATGTTCTCCGGTCAGGATAGGCCTCGGCGGTGCCCGCAATGGCGGTGCACCGTTCACGATAAAGGACGCCACGTTTCGCCCGTCACAAGATTGCCGCCCAAGATACGGGGACAGATTGATTATTCATAGAATAGCCGTCTTGGAGCAGTCTCACTATGATGAAGAGCCTTGGTGCGAGCTCGTTTTAAAGGACGCGGGCAATCCCGACATCAACTATCCCTGTCACACAATCTGCGCTTATGAGGATCAAGTGCTGCTCGACGCCAAACTACCTTCCTCGATCGGAGATCTCCGCCTGGAATTGAGTCCGATAGAAACGCATGGTCCGATCGGCAATCGTGCCCGTATCTAGCCCCTGTTCAAGAATCGTCCTATGGGCCGCATGTACATGCCGTTGTAATAGGGCATCGTCGTTTAAAAGCCGTTCAATTGCTCCCGCAAGGGATTGCGGATCGGGTGCGCACTCAAAAATACTGTCTCTGAATACCTCTCGTAAGCCATCACATGGATAGGAGATCACCGCGCTTCCACTCGCAACTGCCTCTAAGACCACCCGGGGCACTCCTTCTCCATAGCGCGACGGGAAACAGAATACGGTGGCCTGCCCCATCAGTGAGCTCAGGTCTTCCAACTCCCCCGCGTACTCAACTCCGGCCTCAACACACCTATCCCTCAATTCCCCTTCTGTAACTGCGTCTGGATGACCTGGGACGAAGGGCCCCGCTACAACCGCGCGCAGCTGCTCTACTCGATTCTTTAAGAGCTGTATCGCCGCGATGAAGTCCAGCACTCCCTTCTCCTTCAAGAGCCTGGAGGCAAACAGCACCATTTTATCTGGTGCTCTTGCAGGATGCGGGTGGTACCGCGTGGTATCCACGCCGGAGCCAGGAATCACCACCGCATGGTCAGGGCTTACAATCTGCCATCTCAAAAAGTCACCGTAATCCTTCTGGGTTTGGAATATCAGGGCAACACCCCTTCGGCGCATGAGGCAACGGTAGCACAGTATCAGGAGTTTACGCCTTGCTCTCGCCACTGCGCCGCTGGCGGTAAAGACATGCCCTTTGCCCGTAATACTGCACACCGCAAGCGGGATTCTGCACACCATGCTCGCAATTAATCCGTACACGATCGATTTCACAGAAAAGTGGTGAACGATAGTGGGGCCAATTCGACGATAGAGGCGGCAAAGATGCAGCAATGAGAGCAATTCACGGCATGGATTCATGCTCCAACGATTAAGCTTCCAATCGTGAGCCACCACACCGCCGTTCTCACCAATCGCATCCTTGGCGTTGGGGGCAATCAGGTGGAGTTGGCAGCCTGCTGCGAGCAGGTCGCGCGCTATCTCCCGACGATGCGTGCGGAAAAACTTGCTGTCATGCATCACATAACAGATCGTGATGCCGGTCAGGGTACCTTTCATGCATCGAGTATCATCCAGCCACTCCGCGCCGCCAAGAGGAGCATCGCTTCGATTCCCCCTCAGGCCCAGTCGTCCGGGACGCCGCCCGGAATACGCTAAAATCACCTTTTGCATGTGACGTCCTTCGGGATAGTCTGTCATGTCAGGGCGCCGGCTAGTTTATGACGCTGGAAGTCTATCCGCCGGTCAGTCGTTAGGGGTTTACGGATACGAGGAATACGTTCGGCGTATCCCTAGAAGCGGTCTCATAAATAGAATAAGTGGCGCACTTCAATCCGCCGTAGCCCAGGAGAAAGGCCTCTATTGTGGGGGGTCCAAGGGCGAAGGAGGATATGACGGAAAGAATGAATACATTTACGAGATGGTCTCTAGACCATGCCGTACAATCGAGTGACTGGGTCCCATGACTAATCCAGCAATGGCCATACAGTCGTCGCCTATTGCCAATCCGGAGGCGGTCTTAGAGGCTTGTATTGCCAAGAGAGCATTGCGCCGACAGCTGCGAGTGGACTTGCCGCGCACTCGCTACGCCGTACGGCGAATCTTTAGCACCCTCAAGGATAGTCCGGCGGAACATGCGCTCGTCGTGGGGGTTGGACATGGACATGACGCGGTAATGGCTCTGCTTGACGATCAAGTGCGCCTGCTTGATGGAGTTGATCCCTATATTTCAGATGACGGCAATGATGACGATGACTTCAACGAACTGCTCTCACTCATAGAGGCAACAGGTTTGCAGCGGCGCATGTTTGTTCATCGCACAACTATTGATGAGCACCTGTCTGCTACAACTCAACATTACGATCTAATCGTAATAAATGACGTGCTCCATCATCTTTTTCTGACCAGGTCGCGACTGGAATCCTCGCAGCTATTTGAACGAGCGGTACATCTCGCTGCCGCGCTGCGCAAAGTTGCCTCCGACGACTGCACCCTCACTATCTGTGATGTAGAGAGGCACGGTATGCGGCAATTACTCTATCGAATGGGTCTCATGCGCTCGTGGGTAGACTTTTCGACCAAGCAGCATTGGGGATCCTGGGTAAGGGCATTTAAAGAATCTGGATGGCAGCTCCACTCCAAGCGCAACTATGTACCCTTCGCACTGCGCACCCTTGAGCCTCTCCTTTCTACACCCCTAGGCTCATTCACCGCATGCGAACGCTATATTGTAAGGATGCGGCCCGCCAGGTGATCTAAATGGAGCGATCTCAGCGGGCACACTGGCCGTTCACCGTAGCAAAACGCAGTGCGCTTGTACTGTTCGGATTGGCCCTGGCGTGCCTGCTGGCTGAGGTTGCCCTGCGCATACTCCGCCCCGTATCCACGGTTTCATATACATACTCTCCTTCGCATGGCGCACGACTCACCCCCTCCCAGAATAGTCGATTTACCCATGGGTCTTACATCGTACCGATCACAACAAATTCGCAGGGATTTCACGACGTCGAGCACTCCGTGCACAAAGACCCATCAAAAAAGCGCCTGCTCCTGCTTGGCGATAGCTTCGTTGAGGCGCTCCATGTCCCAATGGATGACGGGATCTCGCGTCAGCTTGAGAAGGCGTTTGCACGTAAAGCCATGCCCCCTATTGAAGTCATCAACTTAGGGATCTCAGGGAACGGTCCCAGTCAATACTACCGGTTGCTGCTGGAGTTCGGCCTAACATACTCGGCAGATATTGTAGTGGTGTTCGTCACACTAGATAACGATTTTATGAACAGCGCCCCCGCGCTCTCCATGTCACCCTATAAGACCTACTACAGACTCACTGCCGATGACTCGTTAGAATTTCAACCCGCCCGCGCAACCCCCTATAGTCTTGCCTTGAAGCAAACATTGCGGTTGAGCGCCTTCTTTACCCTGCTCCGTGGCAGTGTGCGCACGGGGATATTTGAGAAATGGATGGCATCTCTAGGGCTCGCATCTCATACCGATAGAGACAGTTCCGAGATCGGTATTCCTCCATCACTGCAGCTCTACCTGCGCGATCGTCCCAAGCAATGGGAGGAGGCCTACCGTATTACTACCAGAATGGTACGGGAGATCGTGCGTGCGTCACGGGAAGCCGGTTCCTCCGTTGCTATAGTGACCATTCCAGGGGTAGCGGCGATCGAAGACCGTTGGGTGGAACAAATGGCCGGCTGTGCGCGCTGTTTGGAAGTCGAATGGGACTACCATGCTCCTGAACAGGCCATAGACGGCGTGGGCAGGGAGCTGGGTGTCCCCGTACTGCATCTGCGGCCTGCGTTTCAGGACCAATACCGCCGGAGCCGCACTTCCTTTTCCTTTCCTCACGATGGTCACTGGAATAGCCGTGGTCATGCCTTCGCTGCCGAGATTATCGTGGACTGGATGCGCGCGGAGGAAATGTACTCATCGTTGAACTAACTCGCCCGAGCAAGCGCAACACTCTCTCCATTGGCCGGTTTGATAAGCAGTCTTCCAGTATGGTCGAGTCGATTAAGCAGCGGCTTAAATGGCAGCGTCGCCAAAAAATCATCTACCGCTTTGCGGGCACCCTTCCAATACCCATAGTCATCAAGGATGAGAACGCCTTGCGGTGAAAGAAGCGGCCACAGGTACTCTAATTCATGTCGAGTCGACTCATACCAGTCCGTATCAAGCCGTAACAATGCAATCTGTGCAGGAACAGTCTGCGGCACTGTGTCTTCTACTTTGCCTTTTACGTAATGAATCAGCCGTGCCGGATACCCAGCGAGCGCCATATTGGTTCTTACCTCATCGAGCCCGGCAAGGCACCATTGCGACCCGTCCGCCCGACCCTGCATATCGGTGAAACTTTTTACCGCGACCTCGCCATGCATCGATACATCATGGTCGCTCGGGGTCGGCATGCCCTCAAAGGTGTCATACAAATATAGATCTCGATCAACGCAATTCAGCTCCTTGAGACGTCTCGCAACCGCCATCATGCTCCCGCCACGCCAAACTCCGCACTCAACAAACGCGCCGGGAATTCGATTGGCGATGAGGTACTCCGTGGCACGAATGAGCCCCAGTAGCCGCTCGGGTGTGGTCAGGGTAAAGGGTTTGACCCAATCTATGAGATCCTGGTCTTGCTCGGAGAAGTCTGCCGGTCTCTCAGCTGTCTTGCGACGCAGCTCATAACCCAACACACCGAGTGAGCGTTTTAACAATCCCTTGATCATGAGGCCCTCTCCAACATCTGTTCCGTAGCACCAATCTCCCTTTCCACAGATCTCTGCACTCCCGCAGCACGACGCTTCTTTGCCGCCAATACGCAGGTACTAGAGCCGAGCAGATGACTCAACCCTCGCCGCACCACCATCGGCAGCATGCCAAAACGCAATTGACCGGTATAGAAGAGTCGTCCTGGATCAAACGCTATCACCTCGAATCCTTGGGTCTCGAAGGCATGGATCCAGGCGTTGCGGCGGTAAGACAATAGTTCATGCAAGACTGAGCGTCGTTCCCCAATGGGAGGGCGAAAAAGAATCCCTACACTCCATCTTGATCCTCGCTCATTGCGTGCGCTTGATCCTGACGAAGTAAATGATGCTTTTGAAGCTATCTTTGAGCGTCCGATAACTCTGCGAAAGGCCCGTTCGAGCATCACTACCGGATGGAATAGGGCAGACCAGACACTCCACATCGGAGTGGGAACAAGGTGTACTGTCACTCCATCATCCTTGAGCACCCGTTGCATCTCCCTGATCAACCTCGGTAACGCCTCCCTATCCTCCAGCATCGGCAAAGTCAGGGATGAGCACACGACATCAAAGGATTGATCCGGAAAAGGAATATGTGAGCCATCATACTCGATTACAGGGGCAAAGGATTCGCTCTTCTCCCGGCTGGCAATGTCTATCGCCACTACTTCACGGCACCAACGCCTCAGAAAGTGCGACTGGAATCCGGTTGAACCGCCGATCTCCAACACCGAATCCTGGGGCTTAATCCAATCGCGCATCAGCGCAAGTTCAGCAAAACGAATTCGATACAAGGCCTGTCTGAAGGGGATGCTGGAGAGGGTCTTCGCCACCTCCCACGGAAGATCCGACGTGGCAGCATCATCGATATTATCAAGCGGCGTGTTCATACCCAAAAGGCCTGCATACTGAGTCCATCAGCCTACACGAGCAGGCGCCTTAGTAGAAGATGGTTGATCTTCGCTATAAGGAGGAGCAGGGCATTCCCATTACTGCCTGTTCTGACAACCTTGCTTTCGCTACAATGCGCGTAATGGAGATCCTTCGCAGTATACTACTTTACACTCGCAGCAACGCGATGGACTGTGTCGTTATAGGCGGCCATGCCATCAATGCGTACGGGCTTGATCGACACACTGGCGATCTCGATCTCGTGGCTCCCCTGAGTCAACGTGAGAAGTGGTTGGGGTTTATGACGGATTTACGTTACGTTATCGGTCAAAATTCCGAGTACTTTGCCCGATTTAGGCCGGACTCTATTGCTGCCTGGCCGATTGATCTGATGTTTGTTGATGATGATACCTTCAATAAGATCAAAGCATCTGCATCTGAGTTTGAATTCGGGACTGTTAAAGCTCCTGTCGCCTCTGTCGTCCACCTGATTGCGCTCAAACTGCACGCGCTAAAGCAATCACAGGAGCACAGGAGCGCGAAAGACTTCTCCGACCTGCTGTTTCTAGTTGGACGTTCCGGGTTGGGCGAGCAAGAGCTTGAGGCGCTCTGCGCCACCCATGGCAATCGTGCATTGTGGGAACGGCTTAAATTGGTGCTGAAGCATGATTAAGATCCCTGATCAATGGAAGCTTAACCTGCCGGTCCTACCCACGCAGGACGATGCCGACCGGCTGACCCTGCCCGAGATTATAGCTATCTGTGAAAAGATGCTGCCGATTTGGAATGCGGAACGGTTCAAGAAGCCAGCTCCGCCTATCCCTACGGAACCGTTTTCACTGGCCGACAAGCCGGCGACGCCAGAGCACCCCAGTAAGCGAACGCCCCGCGAATAGCTCTGCATCCCTCTTGCTAGAGGGCCTTTAAAAATGCCTTCTCTATCCTCTATAAACCATGTTAGTAACTGAAGCTGTTGTACGCATTATAGCCCTGTGAGAGCTTCTCATCACATTGCAGCAGCCGCCAGTATCGCAAGCAGCTTACTTGCAGGGCTGCCGGGGTGTGCTTCTCAAGACCGCGGGAACGAACTGACCCTTGGTTCTGCGCAACAATACTCGCCCTCAGTCTCGATCGTCTTGGAAAGGCTCGCGCATGTGGAGGAGCAGCTGGATTATTTCGCGGCGCTCCGCGACAAATATGCCCCCCTTATCCTTCCGACACGCCTCCTTTCTGGAAAAGTTGATGGGGCTTACTCGCAGGCTATAACACATCATCAACAGCTCGCCGACACCGCTGAGGCCTTTAGGCGCCAGATCACGAGTCAGGGCGAAGCAACTCAGCCGGAGGTCCTCGAACGCGCCAATCAGTGGTGCAAAGAAACGAGCACGGCCCTCTCCTCGCTTTATGACCTGATTGTTTTTGCTGAGCAGAATCACCGCCCACCGTCGGGATGGACCGCCCCCAATGGCTTCGAGTATGTGGCGGTTTGGCGATGATAGCCCAACCGTAGATGAGCTGCGTGGCGACTTGCCGCGCGGCGGGCAGACCGCGCACTACCCCGGCTGTACGAGTTCACCTATTTTATAACGCTCCAACATCTCCCAGGCGCGGCGACTGTGATCCCTCCCATCCCCCTTGGTACGCATGCCCACGCTTGCCTCCCGTCCACACCATCCTAATAACACCTCCGGAGCGGCCGGATGCATTGGGAGATAGGCAGTTACATCGTAGACCTGCCCCTCGATCGCTAGCCAGCACGACTGCTCAGAATTGTGAGAAGCAAGTTCTTGCAGGGAGATCCGTTTCACGCTGGGGGCCTGTACCACCTGCTGGGCTAATAAATCAGACTCTGACTCCAGGGCAAACAGTACTCCATACGTCGCCACAATGGCCCAGAACACACATACAGCCGCAAATACAACCCTGTTCATAACAGCTCAAAATCCTCACTACGAATACGAGATTCGGCAACTCCCCTCTTTTGCAGGAGATCCTTGGCTATCTGCATCAAAGGAAGCGGCCCACACAGGTAACAGAGCCTCTCGGCAACGTCTGGGCACACATTGGTTAAGAACTCAGCACTAAGCGCGCCCTCTACCGAAAAATAGTGGGGGAAGAGCTTGAGCCCCGGTTGCTCCACCGCAATACGCCTGAACTCCTCCATAAATACTGCTTTTGATGCATCCTGCACACAGTAAATAAAACAAACATCATAGCGCTCGGCGCGTAGCGCAAGGGTGCGCGCCCTTGACAGAAAGGGTGTCACCCCGATGCCGCCCGCTATCCATAGCTCCTTGAACTCTGATTCTACTGGTAGGAAGAAATCCCCGTATGGGCCATCGAGCCTCACCACACTCCCGGGAGTAATATGCAACAAGGCCCGACTTGCATCACCTAAGCCTTTAATTGCGACGCGCAGATCGGAATTTTGAGGGGAGGAGGAAATTGTATACGGATGCTCCTCTGCGTACCCTGCGCCAAGCGTGCGATCAAGTGGCGCAAGGTAGACGAATTGACCAGCTTTGTAGGAAAGCGTTTTGCCCAGGGGCCGCATGGTGATCTCCACCGTTTTGCCGTCCAGGTGCGCAACCTCAGCGACCGCGTAACGGTAGCCGAAGAGTCGTGGCGCTACAAAAAAACGGTAACTCATCGCAGCGCCCGCGCCGAGCACCAGCACTCCCCAGACCAGTAGATGACTGTTCCCTGGCAGGGTGCGGGATAGGCTAAGGGTGTGGAGTACGGCCAGTATCAAGGTAACAGCAGAAAGACGATGTAGGAGCTTCCAGCGCTGGTAATAGGGGCGACCGAAGAAGCCAAAACTTGGAGCAAGGAACACCATGGCGGCTAGGAGTGCACCCCAGCCAAGCCACACCGCAGCCCCCTCCACAAAGCCCGGAAAGAGCACCGCGCGCGCCAGCGACAAGGAGATCAGATGAGAAGAGATAACAAGCAGCAAGGGGTGGAGCAGCATGCAGAGGAAAGCTGCTGTGGCGATTCGATGATGAAACTTCCAGAGCTTGGTGAGTCCCCCGAAATAGCGGTCGAACCCTGGGATGCGAATACTGAGACACCCCGCCACAAGAAACAGGGACAGCGCTAAAATGCCGGTGAGCCTGCCTAGTACATTCAACAACGCTGGCAAGGTGGCGTAATCGGCGCTAGAAGTAGCCAGCCCCGCCCCCACCACTGGACCAACTGCCACCCCTAATATCAGCCACTCCGCCCTCTTCATGCTGGGATTATTACAAATAGCCGGCTCAAAGGATGCCCCCTCCGCTGGGACCGCCGCCGGAATCCGGACCCCGACAAAAGTTGTCCCCTCGCCCAATGGTTCAGTGATTTTGCCTGCTTAGCAGCTCTGAACAGCTGTCGCAGATTGGACAGCTATACCTCTTCTTGGTAGCATCCGGGGCTCTTATTGTTCGAGGCTCTTCATGTCTAAAGTTCCTCCTAACGGTTTGTGGGCCCTGATACTGGGTGGGTCAAGCGGCTTTGGCTTGGCCAGCGCCTTTGAACTCGCCAAGGCTGGCTTCGGTGTCTGCGTAGTCCACCGTGATAGAAAGGGGGCAATGGCCCGAATTGATCCCCAGTTCGAAGCGATCAGAGCCATCGCCTGTGAATTTCGGGCTTTTAACACAGATGCCCTGGACCCACAGTGTCGTGCCAAGCTCATATCTGAGATCTTAGAAACCGCGGGAAGGAAAAGTATCCGCACTCTGCTCCACTCAGTTGCCTTTGGAAGCCTCAAGCCTGTGGCCCCGCCAACCCGGGGTGATCAGGATGCAAAGCTTCTAGATGATGAAGAGCTCTTACTAACTGTGAATGCCATGGGTACTAGCCTGCTGAGCTGGACCCGTGACCTCTTTAAAGCAGAGCTATTTGCCGAGGATGCGCGGGTGTTAGGCCTTACCAGTGAGGGCAATGAGATCGCCTGGCGTGGCTATGCCGCGGTTAGCACCGCAAAGGCCGCTCTAGAGGCGGTATCGAGAAGCATCGCTGTTGAGTACGGACAGCATGGGATCCGCTCCAACATCATCCAGCCAGGGGTCACCGACACCCCCGCCCTGCGGCTGATCCCAGGTCATGAGCAGCTCATGGAGCGTGCCAAGGCCAAGAATCCGTTGGGACGCCTTACCAGCGTTGAGGATGTAGCCAAAGTCGTGCGATTTCTCTCTTCCGATGACGCCTCTTGGATTAATGGCAGTCTAATACGGGCTGATGGCGGAGAGCGCATTTCCGGACTGTGACGGCACCATGAAACTTGAAGAGTTCAAAAACAAGACCTCATTCTCAAAGCAAGAGATCCTGGCACACGCCTACGGCAACCTTGTTGAGGATGCGCCCAAGGACTTTTGCCGCTTACCGGCCCCTCCCATGTTGATGCTCGATCGAGTCACCTCGGTGACACACGCCGGAGCAAGGGGCAGCATCACGGCAGAACGTGATGTCCGGCTCGATGACTGGTTCTTCGGCTGCCACTTCATTGGCGATCCCGTTCAGCCGGGCTGTCTAGGTGTGGATGCCGTCTGGCAGCTAATAGGATTCTATCTCGCACTCCGCGGGCCCGCGCATTCCGGGAGAGCCTTAGGCTGCAAAGAGGTCGAGTTCCGCGGACAGATCCGACCGCACAGCAAGCTCGTACGCTACGAAGTGGAAATTCGCCGCTACACAGAGCTTGTTGAACAAGGCGCGGTCATTGCCATCGGCACCGGCAAGGTCTTCGTAGACGACGAGCATATCTACACCATCAACGATGCGAAGGTGGGTGGTTTCCGTGGCATCGCCTATCCCGACTATCCACATCCTTCCGTTAATGCCGTTGGCGGCATCATGGAGCGCTAGATGGAACAGGGCTCTGAATCACTGATGGCATCAGCGGAAGAGCGCGCCCGGGTGCTCAACTCCCTTCCACAGACCGGTCCCTTCCGGTTCCTAGACGAGATCACGGAGTTGACCCCTGAGTCGATAGTGGCGCACTACCGCTTTCGCAGTGACGCTTGGTTTTACCGGGGGCACTTCGTGGGCGATCCGGTGACGCCCGGAGTAATTCTGATTGAATCTATGGCTCAGGCCTCGTTGGTTGCCCTGGGGATTTTTCTTGCTTCTCGTGAAAGTCAGGGCCAGAAGCTGCGCACCCTTTTTACGGAGTGTCAGGTAGAGTTCTCGGCTGTCGTCCGCCCCGAGGAAAAGGTGATAATTAAGGGCCAGAGGCTATTGTGGCGGCGTAACAAGCTTCGATCAAATGTGGAGATGCGGTTCGAGGATGGCCGATTGATTGCCCACGGTACAGTGGCCGGCATGGGAGTGGAGGTGCCATGAACGACAGGAGAGTGGTTGTTACAGGTTTAGGTGTGGTGGCTCCAAATGGCCATGGACTTGCGGCATTTTCGCAGGCGCTAAGGAGCGGCGTGAGCGGTATCCGCAAAATAGACAAACTGGCGGAGCTCAATTTTCGCTGCCAGGTTGGTGGTGTGCCGCAGCAGATTTCTGAGAAAGCAAAAAACTACCTCTCTGAAGAGGACCTTTTTGCAATGAATGAGGCTATGACCTTCGGTGCCATTGCTGCGATGGACGCATGGCGTGACGCTGGCCTGGAGATCCCGGCTCGCGAGTCAGAGCAGGTGCATTGGGGGAGCGGCTGCGTCCTGGGCTCCGGCTTAAGCGGCATGGATACGATCGGAGAGAAACTCGTACCAAATGTGAACGCGGGGAAGGTGCGCCGTTTAGGAAGCAGCATGGTGGAGCAGACCATGTCCAGCTCTATCTCCGCAAAACTGAGCGGCCTGTTGGCCCTGGGCAATCAGGTAACCTCGAACTCCAGCGCCTGCAACACCGGCACTGAAGCCATTCATGACGCCTATCTGAGAATCAAAATTGGCCTCGCCGAACGCATGCTGGCAGGAGGATCGGAGAGCTCCTCGCAGTACATCTGGGCCGGCTTTGATGCGATGAGGGTGTTAAGCAGCGAGTTCAACGAAGAGCCGCATCGAGCCTCGCGACCAATGAGCGCTTCGGCTGGCGGCTTCGTCCCCGGATCAGGCTGCGGGGTGCTGGTACTTGAGAGTTTGGAAGCAGCGAAGGCGCGCGGCGCCCGTATTTATGCAGAGATCTTGGGAGCAGCAGTGAACTGCGGCGGACACCGTATGGGTGGCAGCATGACCGCCCCCAATAATGTTGCGGTGCAGCGATGCATTCGACAGGCGGTGGAAGCGGCCGGTATCTCGCCATGCAAGATTGACACTATAAACGGCCACCTTACCGCAACAATGGGCGATGTGCTCGAAGTGAACAACTGGGCGACTGCTTTGGAGTGCGCCCCTAAGGATCTTCCACTTATTAACTCCACCAAATCGATGATCGGCCACTGCTTGGGGGCCGCCGGCAGTATCGAAGCGGTCGCCGCGGTATTGCAGCTGCATGAGGGTTTTGTCCACGGCTCCATAAACTGCGAAGATCTGCATCCCGAGCTTGCCGCCTTCGAGGGCAGCATTGCCCGTACAACTATCGAAAAGCCCATCGAGATACTCGCCAAATCGAGCTTTGGGTTTGGTGATGTAAATGGCTGTCTAATTTTGAAAAAGTGGCGTAATTAAGGTCATGTGTCTGTGAGGAGGTATCTATATGCAAGACCAGGTATATGAGAAGCTGCTCGAAATCGTAAAGCCCTTTGCCAAGAACAAGGAGGCCTTCGAGAAGGCAACCGAGAGTTCGAGCTTCCTTGATGATCTCGAGGTGAGCTCCTCACGGCTGGTAGACATCGTCTTAGACATTGAGGAAGCCTTCGAGATCGAGGTCGCCGATACTGAGGCAGATAAGATCGACACGCTGGGATCCGCGGTAGCCCTTATCAAAGCCAAGACGGCAGGTCGATAGCGTGTCAGCAGTTGTACCGCTCGACGCGCACCAAATGATAGCCGCCACACTTCCTGCAGCGCAGCGCATTCCGCTTTGGATTCAGCGCGGATTGGGTAGGCTTTTTGTCGTTCCCCTTAGCATTATCGTGATTGCACTGATGAAGTTTTGGGCACGCTTCCGTGTGTCCAATCATCGGGAGCTGCGTGAGACATTTGCAACGCTCACGGCAAGCCGCGAGCCCTTGCTCATCTGCGCGAATCACCTCACTCTGATCGACTCAATAGTGCTGCAGTGGGCACTTGTGCCCATTCGGGCCTTCGCGCTGCAGTATCGACTGCTGTTTTGGAACCTGCCAGCCCGTGAGAACGTGCGGCGATTCCTCATATGGCGCATCATCACCTATTTGGGCAAGTGCATCCTGGTTGACCGGATGGGGGATAAATCCACGAGCCAGGGGCTCCTGCAGAAAGTGCGTTATTTGCTGCAGCGCGGGGAGATCGTGAATATATTCCCTGAGGGCACCCGCAGCAGAAGCGGTCGCATTTCTCTTGAGGCCACCAACTATGGTGTCGGACGAATCCTGCAAGCCACCCCTGGTTGCCGGGTTCTGTGTGTCTATATGCGTGGACGATCCCAGGAGCGTTATTCGAATTTCCCTGCGAATCACGAAGTGTTTGACCTTTCCATGGAGGTCATCTCTCCCGCAACAGCGCTTCCCGGGTTACGGGGGGCGCGCGATATCTCCCTACAAATAGTGGCGAAGCTGCAGCAGATGGAGGAGAAGTACTTCTCGAGAGGCTATGCAACTGCAAACGTTGGGTAACGATATTGTTGACCTAAAGGCAATAGAGCCACCGCTACATCCAGGCTATAAAGAGCGGGTATGCACTCGCAGAGAGGGCGTCGTGGTGGGGAAAGACCCGGCGATGCTTTGGCTGCACTGGGCAGCGAAGGAGGCGGCATACAAAGCCTTGAAACGGATTGATCCTAGGGTGCAATTCATACCAAGAGATTTGGAGTTCGATGCTCTCCTTAACGTCGTGCGCTGGCGCGATATAGAGTTCCCCTGCAGAGTTGAGCGAGATGCAGAGTGCATAGTTGTTACCTGCGCTCCCTTTCACTGTCACCTATGCAGCTGGTGGCAGGAGTGCCACCCGGAGAGCGAAGCACAGGCATCTGAGTTAGTGCGTCGTCTGCTGCGTGACAAGTTAATTACGCTCTATGGGATCCCGTCAGCGGAGATAGAGATTGAGAGCGTTGCGGGAGTCCCTTGGATAAGGCTTGGCCGATCTCGCAGTCGTATTCCGGTCTCGTTCTCGCACCACGGCCGTTTTGTGGCCTGCGCCGTATTGGATAATCTGGTGCCACCCATCGACATAAAGTCATTAAATCCAGCCAGTTGCACGACTCCCTAAGGCGTCCGGTATTTAGATAATCTGGGCCAATCTGGCAATTAATTGGGGCAAATAATTGGGAATAATTGGTGCCACCCATCGAAATAACGGCATTAATTACATACGGTTGCACGGCCTTAGAGTACCCTCTCCGGGCAATTCGCTCCCCACGGGCACTACAACTCGCTGCCATGGCTGCTATGGCAGGTCCTAGCTATTGGCTTCTTTATCCCCTGCTTGCACGGATTGTCGGCGCTGTTCGAACTCACTCCAGATCGCGGCATACTCTTTTTGTTGGGCCAGCAGCTCAGCATGCGAGCCTGACTCCGCTATTTCGCCCCCTTTCACGAACAGAATTTTATCACACAGGGCGATGTTGAGCATGTCGTGACTTATCAGTACGACTGTGTTGCCGTCGTTCGCAAGTCGTCTCAAGTTCGTAATCACCTTTTCTGCCAGTTTCGGATCGAGTTGCGCCGTGGGCTCATCAACGATTATGACCCCACGGTGGCGGGCCAGAGCCCTGGCTAGCGCGATTCGCTGCTTCTCACCTCCTGAGAATTCACGTCCACGCGGAGCGTCTTTCCACATGCGGGCGCGACGGACATCAGAATCGGAGTTCATAAACGTTGCTTCAGCGAGGTCGATTGCGCGCCCTATTCCCTCCCCTTCACTCTGGAGTCCCACTGCAATTGACTCCGAGGTGGTAAGCCCAGCAAATACATAATACGTCTGCGGAAGATACAGTATTGTTCGATGCACGTCGTGAGGATGCACAGAGGCAAGGTCAACTCCGTCAATCTTGATATTTCCCGCCGTAAGTTCGTTCTCAAGTGTGAGCAGTTTTATTATCGAAGTCTTCCCCTGTCCCGAGGGGCCGCAGAGTCCATACATCTTGCCAGGTTCCAGGACGAAGCTTACGCCCTTCACAATCTCCTTTGTGTGACCGTTATCTTTTGCGGCAAAGCGTGCCTCTTGATACTCAATCTTTGGTACATGCCGGGCGGGGATCCGGCGATACTGAGTCGACGGATCTAGCTCGGACTTTCCTTTGTCACGGAGCCCAAGAAAGGCCTTAACATATGAAAAATCTTTCAGATGCTCGTTCCACTGCCGTGCAAAGTTGGCCTGAGCCATCTCCATGGCCACAATAAGCCCCATTACCTGTACAGCGATATCAACACCAAGGGTACCGGTAGCAGCCTGATAGCCAACCATCACACTCCCTGAAACCATGGCAACCCACGAGAACACCGTGGAAGTAGCCATATCTGCTATCCGCATCAGCCTTTCAGTATGGAAAGGACGATCCAGTCTTTGGGCCGACTCCTGGACACGCTTTGCAAAGATTCCTTCGCGGAGGTGGTTCTTAATTTCTGAAACCCCTTCGCTATTTATGACATTCCATCGTTCTCCCCAGTACACACGTCGGCGGGGGGCTGCAATATCCTCGGCGCGCTGGTGGCGTTTGGAGCTCCGAATTTCCGCAGTGAACCGCATTACACCACAGGCGAGCAGCGTAGCTGCAATAGCGGGAGATGCGGTTGCAGTGAGCAAACAGGCCCCGCCGAATACCGTTCCAGAGCGAACGAGATCGAAGTTACGCCGTACAAAATCGGCCACCCGGTGTGTTTGTTCGCGCACCCTTACTAGGTCAGCATTGACCTCAGACTGGGTTATGGAGGACATCGATTTATTTGCTACGAGCTCGAACAGCTGTCGTTCTATCGTGTGCCCGAGGGCCATGTTGAATCGCGGCACCACAACCTCACTGATCAGCTCACGTGCCTTAAGCGCCCCCCATACGACTCCCATGCCGGCTACCACCGCCATGGTCCTGGCGAGCGAACCGGACTGCAATGCTAACACGAGAGCTCCGCTCAACAGGGGGGTTGCCAACTGTGCCGCTATATCTACAGCAGCAAAGCATCCCTGCATGAAGAGGCGCCTTGGCTCGGCCTCCCGAGCAATCTTGAACATCTCATTAGTGGCTTGGCCAACTGTGATCGGTTTTGGTTCGTGGCGCCCTCCTCTTTGCTGCTCTTGGGGAAACAGGCTGAGCTTGGCGAGTTCCGAGGGAGGCCATAGCTTCACCGGCTGCATGAGCATGCGGCCAAGCGAAAAGGCACGCGGTTCGTCTCCGCTCAGTTTCGCAGACTGTTGACTTTGTGCTGGGGACATAGGGGTGAAAGTTGACTACTTAAGGGAAAGTTATGGGCAAGTGCAGCGAGGGTGTTACACGGATAATTTGGGATAATTTGGTGCCACCCATCAACATAAGTGCATTAAGTATAAGTGGTTACACAACAGCCACCCAATCTGCGAGAAACTAGAATGACCCTACGGAAACTCCTCCAGTAAATTTCCGACAACTAGTACATGCAACAACAGCGCTACTTTGAATCGCAACGGGTGTACGAGGCCTGTATCAGAGTAAGGGAGGGTATCGCCTTCCCTACCCTTAGGCTCATGAACCACATCTTGCTTGGAATACTTGGGCGGGTGCAACGAGACCGTAAGATCGTGATCTGCCACTACCTATGGATGGGAAATCATTTGCATATCATGTTCGTCATGCAGGACGCAGAGGCCTGCATCTGTTTCTTTAGCGAGATCCAAAAACAGATTACCGACGCCCTAAAGAAACTCCTTGGCCTTTCTTTCCTCCACCTTTGGGAGGGAGAGCCCTCGATCTCTATTATCCTAGACCCAGAAAAAGCCGAAGAACGAATTCGGTACATCTACTGCAATCCAGCTCGCGCTCACCTCGTTAAGAGCATAGACGACTATCCAGGTCTTTCTAGCTATCAGGCCTTTCTTAAAGCTCTACCAGATGTAGCCGCAGACATCTCGGAGGAGGTCCCATGGTTACGTCGAAGAGCCCTGCCGGTACTTCCCTCAAGGCTCCTCAGCAGACGTCAGGACTACTATTTAAGCGAGAAGCTCCTTTCGCAGAAGCATCGGCGACACACGCTTTCAATATACCCAAATCGCTGGCTAAAAACCTTTGGCATCACGGATCCCGCCGAAATTACTGCTGCAAATGGGCGCATCCTTAGGGCAATCAAAGAGCATGAGGCTCAATACAGCGACCAGAGGAAGGCCGCCAAAACCAAGATTGTAGGTGCGCATAGACTCGCCGAGCAACCGATACTTCAACCTCATACCCCGAAAGCGCGCAGCAGACGCATCTATGTGCTCTCCTCAATCGCTGAGCGTCGCGCCGAGTACATCACACTCGTCAAATCCATTACCGCGCTATGCCGCGAGCTCTACCAGTTAGCAAAACGAGGCTGTGCTGTTATCTGGCCGCCCGGCGTCTTCCCACCGCGAATCCCGCGACTCGCGAATGCGCTGGGATAACTGGGCGACCGTCCAAAGAATAGGTGCCGGACGTATCCAGCCTGAGAGAAGGGCGGCGGAGAGGGTGCGTGCTCAGTGTCAATGTTGCACTCTGAACCTGTTCCCCAGGGGGTCCTATCGACCTAATGTCCTCGCTTAAACCCCAAAAATGACCCATGGGGGCTGACACATCGTCACCCCAACACCATCGAGAAGTATCGGGAGCCCCTTGAGTGAGGAGATGAGGTCAGATGATGGGTGGTACCAGCTAAAAAGTATGCATAAGAAATAGGGCTGCGGCATACTCGGAAGCATGCGAACCACTGAACACTCTTTTCAAGAGGAACCGGGGCGAAATGGAAATGGTAACCCAGGAAATGGTAAGCCCGGGGATCTTCTTGCCCGGTTGATGACGTCCGGAGGCCTACCGCCGCTCGACCAAACTTTCCCGGTCAGCGAAACAGCCCCACAGCGTTGGCAACGACTTTTCTCGGATGGCATCGCTATCAAGGAAGCATTTAACCTCCCTTACATTCAAGCCGTTGCTCCCGCCTTCGCCGCGGCAGTACTCGCAGTCGGCAAAGAAAAGGTAGAGCTCCTGGTAATCGGCGGTGGTGATGGACACTTCTCCCGAATGGTGCTCCCCACAGTGTTGCAGCTCTTGTCAACAAGACCCACACCGATCGAGGTCAATGTTCTAGAAACCGACCTAACCGATAACATCCTGCGAGCTCCTGCCAGGGCAGCCGTGGTGGATGCACGGGAGCTCGACCGACACTACATGGCCGGCTCATTCGATGTTGTGGTAGGCGAAGCGATGCTTCATCAAGGAGGACCAAACGGCGTTGCTAAAACTATCCAACAGGCAGCCCATGTCCTCTCCAGATCCGGAGTGTTCGTGCATGTGCAAGATACTATACCCGACCCCCGAGATTGGGTGTCACCGGCTCGCCTCAGCGATCTAGGAATCGCGGGCATTCCTATCATGCGCGCCGACTCCGATAAGCATCGGGTGGAACTCGTTCAAGTATCCAGGGAAGCACATGCTGCACTCGCCCAATGCATCCATAGGGAAACGAAAGCACTTGGCGGCGCATTCATGTTAGGTGCAGTGCAGGGTGACAAGACCGTAACCGAACTCAAGCTGCCTCCGCACCTCTTTACGCGAAGATTGAACGCCGTCGCCTATGATAACGGCACGTTGGGTCAAAGCGAGGACCCGACACTGCCTGACGGTCGCATCAAATTAACGTATCGCGGTACCGTCTCATTTATAAGACCACACCAACAGTTGAAAACCCTGCTCGATGCGATAGATGTAATGTGCTCAAATGAATCTTAGCCGCGCCGATAGAAACACGACTCAGGGCTTGGCCATAGCCGAACTCAGACCGCCAATGGCGCAGTTCCATCAGCGTGCTTGACTTTGCGTGTGTGCAGTATAGGTGTTCCGGTAGTTGTTATGACCACCTCAATTCAGCATTTCTTCACCTCCAGGTGTACCAACCCCTGCGCAACCCCAACAGTCGATGCCGCGCTGTACCGTCATGGCCGCCTGTTCCCCGAGATCCAGACTAATTGGGTCGTCGTGACGGGTCCTCCCTCTGCCGGGAAAACTACCTCAACCAGCTTCTTTGCACATCTGGGTCTCCCCGTAGTTCCCGAGTCGGCGGCGCAGGTGATCACCGAGGCTCTCAATGCAGGGTTCACGAAAGAGGAGATCTACAGCGCGCGGGCTGCCGTAGCCAGGCAACACGCCATTCTCTCCCGGGGGCTAGAAAGTGAGCTTTCCCATAACCCGGATCAATTCCGGCTCCTTGACCGGTCCTGGCTAGACGCCATTCCTTTTTCTGCTGAACTCGGAGTTCACTGCCCTCAATTTGAGGGGCGTGTTACCCTTCTGAGGTACCATAGGGTGCTTTATTTGGAGGCCTTACCACTCACGGGCAATTCTTACCGTCCAGACGATATCGAGTTTGATGCCCTACGCTCCCGCCTAGATCAACGATCGCGCGAGTTTTGGGCTGCGCTCGGATATGACCTTATTATTATCCCCGCAACAGCGGATGACGGCCGCCTTCTCACCATCCCCGAGCGACTAGCTCTAGTGTCACGTGCGCTGGGGTTCAGTACTTTTGTCGAGCTTCTATGCCGACTCCCCCGGGAAACGTTAGCGGCTGTCCAGGCAGGTCAAGCTCCCAGTCCGCTGACTGAGATCATCCGTAACTGTCGGTCGATTGTTTGACACTAGTAGAGTGAATGTGTGCCGAGCGCACAATAACGGGAAGTTGGACAAAAAGTTCTGCTATCCGCTGGCCATGGCCAACGATTTGGCAAGCAGCTCTAATCATGCCGAGGAGAAGATGCTAGCTCCGAGCGCCTAGGCTGCCCGTTCTCCCCCGATCGAGTAGAGATCCAGACCCGGCAGATTGCAGCAGTGACAGGGCGATCCCAGGTGCCTGATTCGCCTGCCCTAAGATCGCAGAACCAACGTCTTGCAGGATCTGCTGCCGGATAGCTTCCGCCGACTCTAGGGCGATATCGGAATCAACAATTCTGCTCCGTGCTGACTCACTTCCCACCTGTAGATCCTGCAGGTTCCGCACAAAACTCTCCAAGCGGCTCATTGCAGCGCCGATTACCCCACGCTGCCGCTGCACCTCCTCAATTAGGTCCTCCAGGTAGTCAATCGCATCCAACGCGGTCTGAGCAGTCCTCAAATCAACATAGCGCGCGTTGGTGGTCTCTACCGTATTCTGCAGGTCGACGTAGATCGCAGCGGCGGCTGAACTCAGGATGTCGTTTACTCCGTCTCCATCAATATCGGCCATTGTAATATTGCCCGTTGAGACCAGGCCTATCACGCTACCTGCCGTCATAGAACCATCAATATTCCCGTAAACCGCATTGGCCTTGTTCGAATAGCCCACCAGGATGTCGAGCAAACCATCGCCGTTTAGATCGCCAATCTTGATGGCATCGTTTCCGGAGATTGCTCCCGTGTTCCAAAACCCACTAATCGTCGAGAAGCTCCCACTGCCGTTCCCTAACCTCCGCACGGTCTGCGATCCATTCTGATACACAAGATCAACAAAACCATCCCTGTTCAAATCACCTAGGGCAAAATCGGTGGTGCCTCCCATAAACTCCATACTCGTGGTGACCGCGGCCGAGTATCCGGACCCGGAGCGCAGGAAGGCCTGAATGGTCGGCGTGAATCCGGTGGTCAGCCCCGCTAGGTCAATCTGCCCATCGTTATTCAAGTCGGCTGCTTCGATCGCGTAGTACGTTCCCGTGAGGGTTGCGGTATTGGTGAATGTTCCACTACCGTTGTTGCTCAATGCATATATCGACGCACCCAGCAGCCCCAAATCGAGATCGCCATCACCGTCTAGGTCTTCAGCAAGGATATCTACAGCAGTAGGAGCAGCGGTAGATACTCCGACTGTACTTGAAGTAAAAGCAGTCCCGCTGCCTGTATTGAGGTAGCGAACCGCATAGGTACTGCCCAATGCTGTATGGTAAGAGCCTACGGCAAAATCCTGCACCCCGTCGCCGTTGAAATCGCCGACTGCAATCTTGCCGACCGCAGTCGTCGAAGCATTTGTTAGCGTCGTTGAGTACATGGTAGTTGTGAAATTATTGGGGGCATCCTGCCTATGGATCTGTATCGATAAATTAGTTCCGCTCATGCCGGAGGTAATGATATCGAGGTCACCGTCGCCATCGAAGTCAGCGGTTGCAATATCGGTGGTCGTGGCCCCGGTAACTTTTGAGACCACATTGGTATAGGATTGATTGCCGATATCATTTCGAATCTGGTCAGTGAGACCAAACTCAATGCTGCCATCCGTGCCGAATCCCCCCTGTATGCGCATGTTGGTGAAGGAAGCCGTAAGCAAACTTAGGCCGTTGAATTTGAGCGATCCCAGCGTGCGATTATATTCCAGAGTCAGCTGATCGGACTCCTGGGCCAGGCTTCGGCGTTGTGTTGATGAAAGCGACCCATTGGCAGCTTGGGAAGCGAGTTCGCGCTGCCGCACAAGTATATTAGAGAGTGTTTCCAGACCACTGTCGGCGATGGAGAGTGCGCTGATGCCGTCGTTGACGTTGCGAATGCCTTGGGAGTAAACACGGCTTGCGGCACCAAGTGACATGGCAACAGAGAGCGACGCAGCATCATCGCTGGCGCGATTGATGCGCATTCCCGAGGAGAGCCGCTCTGTGGCACGCCCAAGTCTGTCGATGCTTTGACCTAACAGCCTCTGAGCACGCAGCGCGTTTATGTTACTTCCAAATGTAAGCGCCAATGTTACTCCCAATCCATGGAGTACTTATCAGCTTCAGAATCGGAAGAATTTCAAACAGTTGTTAGATTTGGGCGCTCAATTTTGGGAATCGCGTTCGCCTAGGGGACGCTATAACACCCAGGGTAAATTAAGGAGTTAGCACGATTTCGGCCCAATTGGGTACGAATAATACCTACCGGCGAGCGTATCTGAGGCAGCGCGGCTACCGCTTCATTGCCTTAAGCAGCGCCTTTCCAATATCCGCGGGCGAGCGGGTGATTTCCACTCCCGCCGCTTCAAGGGCGCCGAATTTCGCCTCGGCGGTACCGGATCCACCACTGATGATCGCTCCGGCGTGCCCCATGCGACGACCGGGCGGTGCCGACGCGCCGCAGATAAAGCCCGCCACCGGCTTCTTCATGTTCGACTTAATCCATGCAGCGGCCTCCTCTTCAGCCGAACCACCAATTTCTCCTATCATCACTACTGCATCGGTCTTTGCATCGTCATTAAAGAGCTTCAAACAATCTATAAACGAGGTGCCATTCAATGGATCGCCTCCTATGCCGATACATGTGGACTGGCCGATGCCAAGTTCGGTCAATTGATAGACGGCTTCGTAGGTGAGTGTGCCGCTCCGTGAGACGACGCCGACATTACCCGCTTTATGAATGTGCCCGGGCATAATGCCAATCTTGCATTCACCGGGAGTGATAATCCCTGGACAATTCGGCCCGATCAGCCGGGTGCGTCGACCTTGCATAAACGAGTTGACCCGCAGCATGTCAAGAACCGGAATACCCTCCGTGATACACACAACGAGGTCGAGGTCTGCGTCCACTGCTTCCATGATTGCATCTGCTGCAAATGGCGCCGGAACGTAGATAACACTCACTGTGGCTGCTGTTGCCTCCTTGGCTTCGCTGACGGAATTGAAGAGAGGAATGCCCTCGAAGTTCTGGCCCCCCTTTCCAGGACCCACGCCGGCTACCATTTTCGTGCCGTACTCCTTACACGCTCTCGTATGGAAGGATCCCGACTTCCCGGTAATCCCTTGAGTGATCACTTTCGTGTTCTTATCAACTAGTACGCTCATAAAAACTTACCTCACGGCCCCCACTACTTTCTTTGCGGCTTCATCCATCGTGTCAGCCGGAATAATGCTAAGCCCCGATGAGGCTAGAATCTGCTTGCCAAGGTCGACATTGGTTCCCTGGAGCCGCACCACTAACGGCACTTTCACTCCAAGCTCTCGCGCAGCCGCTACTATACCCTCCGCAATCACATCACAGCGCATAATTCCGCCGAATATGTTGACCAGTATCGCCTTGACCTGGGAGTCGGAGAGCAGGATGCGAAACGCCTCGGTAACGGTTTCTTTGGATGCGCCGCCCCCCACGTCGAGGAAGTTTGCCGGGGATCCCCCGCTCATCTTGATGATGTCCATGGTCGACATAGCCAGCCCCGCACCATTGACCATGCATCCGATGTTGCCGTCCAAGGCCACGTAGCTTAGTCCTGCCTTACCGGCTCGCAGATCCTTCGGATCCTGCTCGTCATAATCGAGGAGCGCTTTCAGTTCAGGCTGGCGGAACAGGGCATTGTCATCCACTGAGCACTTCGCATCCAACAAGACAAAATGTCCTTCCTTCGTGAGCACCAAAGGGTTGATTTCGACCAGTGAAAGGTCGTTTTCCATAAAGGCTTCATAGAGACCCGACACTATCTCTCCTAACTCTTTTATGGCTTCTCCCTTGACCCCTAATCGCTGGGCGAGTTGCGTCGTTTGAAAACTCTGCAGCCCTACCTTGGGATCTATACGGATGGTGGTAATTTTCTCGGGCTGCCGATGCGCCACCTCTTCAATCTCCATGCCGCCCTCGGTGGATCCGATTATCGAAACGGCGCGTCTGGCTCGATCGACCAGCAGGCTGAGATAGAACTCTCTATCGATATTGCAGCCGGCTTCGACATACACCTTTCGCACAACCTTCCCCTTCTCTCCCGTCTGCGGTGTTACAAGCCTCATGCCGAGGATCTTCTCACCATGCGAACGCGCCTCAGCGGGCGTCTTGGCAAGCTTTACGCCACCTGCCTTCCCTCGACCGCCTGCATGCACTTGCGCTTTGACCACACAGATCCCGCCGCCCAGGTTATCGGCGGCAGCTTCCACCTCTCCGGGTGTATAACAAAGATACCCCTCAAGAACTGGCAGTCCATATTGCGCCAAGAGCTCCTTGGCCTGATATTCATGAAGATTCATGCAAAGATCCGTTGAACGTACACAGGCAATAAAAAACAATGACCTGCGGGAGAGTAGGAGATCGTCCGGTTCAGAGCAACTGAGTATCGAGCAGCGGGAGCGCCCAGGAGGGGGCTGCCTCGCAAACACACTAACTAATCGAACTGATTGATAATTTGACCGGTCGCTTCTAAGGAGAGGCTGAGCAAGTGCCCTCGACGGCCCTTGTTCAGACACTCCAATCTACGTACTCGCGCGGGCTTCGTGTCGCTACGCGGCCCTACGCTTCAGTCCACGCGCACTCCATCCGGGTGTGCGCCAGGGATACGCTGCCCTTACTCAGTGTGTCCCTACCGAAGCTGTCGAACGCAGGCAACCATTGGGGTCTCACCGTCTTAGTAGCAGCACAGGACAGCGGGAGCTGCGGGCCAGTTTTCTACTGGTCGCACCAATGAGAGCTGCTCTTGCCGAATTACTCCGGGCCGCCATGGCAATAAGCTGTACCGGCGACCGTGATGCTGCTTCAAGAAGCATCTCCGCCGGATCAAACCGCCCTTTCGATCTTAGAATACTAAAGGAGCTCTTGACCCCCTTGGCCTTGGCCCGCCTAAGGAGCAGCGCCGCCGCTCGTTTGACGCGCAGCTCCTCGGCCCGCTGCTCCTTTTGCAACTGCACCTTACTCTGCCTACTCGCGTAGAACACGGATAACCCAGCCACATGCAGGCAGTGCACCAGCTTCAGCTCAGCCTTAAGCTGCTTAGCCAAATGAAGCGTGCGTTCAAACACCTGCCGTGATGCTGCACTCAAATCGGTTGGGAAAAGAATTCTTGCTATGCGCTTGGCAGGCTGCGCACTCGGGTTCATCACCAATATCGGCACATCGGCGTGCAGCACACAAGTTTCAGCAAAACTCCCCATGAACAACCTCTTCAAGCCATGCCTTCCATGGCTGTGCAGCGCTACAAATGGCGCTTTCACCTTCCGCGCATGCGTGCAGAGTGTCTCAACACGATCGGATAGCGAGTCGTCATGGCTTTGAGGAGTTTTAAGAAGCAGGACGTCGAGAACCAGGTTTCTCTCCTTGCTCGAAATAAGCGATCGCATGCGCTGCTCGATCCAAGATCGCAGAAGCGGGTAATCGCCGCGCAGGTCCAAGTCACCCTCTCTGCCTCCCAGTGCCCATTCTCGCAGCTGGAACGGACCGACCACTACCACCGGTTGAATCTTCAAGCCGAAGGCCAGGGCAAATGGTCGCAGCACCTGCAGCGCATGCCGATGAAACCTGACATCATCCTGCAAGGGATCAAGCCCCCATAGGATAACCGGCCGCGCCGCTGCCTTTGAAGGAGTCTTAGTGCTGCTGTTTCGACGTGAGACGCCCATCCAAATCCCAGGACACACCTATACAAATGCTCACTGCGCTTTCATGGCGCCCTTCGGATCCATTACCCGGGCCGCCGTTGCTCTTATGAAGTCCCTATTCATCATGCTGATGTATTTTATACTAATCCCCTTCGGACAGGCTTCCTGACACTCTCCATGGTTGGTGCAGGATCCGAACAACTCTTTGTCCATCTGATCGACCATTCTAAGCACACGATCATATCGCTCTGGCTGCCCTTGCGCCAGCAACCCGAGATGAGAGATCTTGGCCGCGGTAAACAATGCAGCAGAACCGTTGGGACAAGCCGCCACACAGGCGCCGCAGCCGATGCAGGTTGCCGCATCCATGGCCGTATCAATCACCTCTTTGCCAATTGGAACGGAATTGGCCTCCGGGGCCGACCCTGTATTTACCGAGATATATCCTCCGGACTGAATGATGCGATCGAATGAGGATCGATCGACTACCAGATCCTTCACCACCGGGAACGCCGCTGCGCGCCACGGTTCGACATACACTGTCGCGCCATCCTCGAAGTTTCGCATGTGCAGCTGGCAGGTGGTGTGGAGCTTCTTGGGCCCGTGAGGACGTCCATTTATAACCATCGAACAGCAGCCACAGATACCCTCTCGGCAATCGTGCTCGAATTCTATCGGCTCCTCGCCCTTTAGTATCAGCTGTTCATTCAGCAGATCGAGCACCTCGAGAAACGAGGAGTCGGGGCTTACCTCTTGCATATCATAACGGCGAAACTCCCCCTCCTGCGCCGCACTCTTTTGACGCCACACATAGAGCGTTAGCTTCATACTCTACCTCTTGGACTACTTATAACTTCGTTGCGCCAGATGCACATTCTCGAAGGTCAAAGGTTCTTTAGTGAGGTCATGCGTAAGCCTTCCCCCTTCAGTGCCGCGCAGTCCCCACACCGCCGCATAACAGTACTCATTATCGTTTCTAAGCGCCTCTCCATCGGGGGTCTGATACTCCTCGCGGAAGTGTCCGCCGCACGACTCATTGCGCTCCAATGCGTCTATGCACATCAGTTCGGCAAACTCAAGAAAATCGGCCAGCCTGCCGGCCTTCTCGACACACTGATTCAGCTCCTCTCCGCTGCCGGTTACTCGAACTTCACGCCAAAAACGCTCGGCGATCGCGGGAATCTTTTGCAGCGCTTCGCGCAGCCCTGCTGCATTCCTCGACATACCGCATTTATCCCACATCAGCCTGCCCAGCTCTCTGTGAATTGAATCGACCGTGCGGTTTCCATTGAGCGAAACTAGTTTCTTGATGCGGTCCCCCACCTCGCGCTCAAGCGAAGCGACCGCCGCATGATCCGAACCAAGGCCGGAGGGGCCGCTGCGTGCCAGATAATCACCAATCGTGTAAGGCACCACAAAATAACCGTCGGCGAGCCCCTGCATCAAAGCGCTCGCGCCTAAACGATTCGCCCCATGGTCTGAAAAGTTTGCCTCGCCCGCGGCAAATAAACCGGGAATCGTGGTCATGAGATTATAATCCACCCACAGGCCGCCCATGGTGTAATGCGGGGCCGGATAAATGCGCATTGGCTCCGTATAGGGGTCCTCGCCGGTGATACTCTCGTACATTTCAAACAAATTTCCGTAGCGCTCTTCGATCACCTTGCGACCAAGACGCTTAATCGAGTCAGCGAAATCAAGATACACGCCGAGGCCCCCGGGCCCTACACCGAAACCAGCATCACAACGCTCCTTGGCAGCTCTCGATGCTATATCGCGCGGAGAAAGATTGCCGAAGCTGGGATAGCGCCGCTCCAGATAATAGTCGCGCTCGCTCTCGGGGATATCGGAGGGGTGGCGCTTATCCCCTGCCTGCTTGGGAACCCAGATACGGCCGTCATTGCGCAGCGACTCGCTCATTAAGGTAAGTTTTGATTGATGCTCTCCCGACGACGGTATGCAGGTGGGATGAATCTGCGTGAAGCACGGATTTGCAAACCCCGCACCGCGACGATAAGCGCGCCAGGTTGCCGTCACATTGCAGCCCTTTGCATTCGTGGAGAGGAAAAATACATTTGAATAGCCGCCCGTGCACAGCACCACCGCATCGCCCAGGTGGGTAGATATCCTCCCCGTTCTTAGATCCCGCACCACGATGCCGCGCGCCCGCCCATCCACCACCAGGACATCGAGCATCTCGGTGGCGGTGTGCATGCTCACCGTCTTCTGTGCAATCTGACGGGAGAGCGCTGAGTATGCCCCGAGCAGCAGCTGCTGCCCGGTCTGCCCTCGCGCGTAGAAGGTTCTCGACACCTGTGCGCCTCCGAAGGATCTGTTCGCGAGCAGCCCCCCGTACTCACGAGCAAAGGGCACCCCCTGGGCTACACACTGATCGATTATATTGACGCTCAGCTCTGCCAGCCGATACACGTTTGATTCGCGCGCTCGAAAGTCACCGCCTTTTATAGTGTCGTAGAAAAGACGCCATACGCTGTCGCCATCATTGCGATAATTCTTCGCGGCGTTGATTCCTCCTTGAGCCGCCACGCTATGGGCGCGCCGCGGCGAATCCTGATAGCAGAAACACCGCACATTGTAGCCAAGTTCTCCCAGTGAGGCGGCGGCAGCCGCGCCCGCTAGGCCGCTGCCTACCACTATCACCGTGTATTTGCGCTTATTGGCGGGATTCACCAATTTGAGATCGAACTTATGCTTCGACCATTTTCGATCAAGCGGGCCCGAGGGAATCTTTGCATCCAACTGAAACTGCATAGCTGCCTCAACGCTCCACAATCGCGGCCATCGCCGTCGGCGTATTGTCACCCTCTACCAGCCCAAAATGTGCAGCCAATGGCACGGAACTAAATCCGACGAACAAGATCACTGCTACTATCTTGGCGATACATCGAGCACCGTTATTCCAGGCCGGGCTTGTAACACCCATCGTTTGGAACATGCTCCAGACTCCGTGGTAGAGATGCAAGGCCAGAGCCGCCATGGCAATGACATAGAGCATCGGCACATACCACGGTTGGAACCCGGACATCAGATTCGCAAACACTCGCCCATGCTCAAACCCTTGGTAGTGAATCGTTCCGGTCGTGAAGTGTAGAATATGCAGTATAATGAAGACAAACAGGAACATGCCGCCATAGCGCATAGAACGTGAGGCCGGTGTGGCCGATCGGAATGATTGCACAGCATAGCTGCGCGGACGGGCCGCCATGCTCAGACGCGAAAGCTGCACGGCGGAGACAACGTGCAGCAGCACTGCAACAAGCAGCCCAACCCGCACCATCCAAAGGACTCCGGCATGGCCAAAGAGCTCGCTACCCATGGTGCGCAAGAACGCCGCGTAGTGGTCGAGTTTGTGGGTGCCGGTCGCTGCATCGATTCCGGCAAAGAACTTGAGGTTCCCTCCCATGTGACCAATTACAAACAGGACTAGAATCAGCCCCGTCACAGCCATCACCACTTTCTTGCCGACAGTGGTTCTGTAGAAATTACGCACGAGTCCCATAGCGGCGCCTCGACATGTCCGTTACAGAATTCTTATCAACTCCTCGACGCGCTTGGCGCTCTCATGCAGCTGGCCTTTCTCGGCATCGGTGAGCTCAATCTCCAATACTTTCTCTACCCCGCCAGCACCGAGGATGACCGGGACGCCAAGGTAAATGCCCTTGATGCCGTACTGCCCCTGACAGTACGCCGCTACCGCGAGCACCCGCTTTTGATCGAATAGATACGATTCGGCCATTTGAATGGCCGATGCGGCGGGAGAGTAGAACGCTGATCCCGTCTTCAAGAGCGCGACTACTTCGCCGCCCGCTCCACGCACTCGCTTCTCAATAGCATCCAGCCGTTCCTTGGGTAACATCCGCTCAATAGGAATTCCGCCGCAGGTCGTGTATGAACGGACCGGAACCATGTCATCACCATGTCCACCCAACACAAAAGCCGACACCGAGCTCACCGACACGTTCAGCTCTTGCGCAAGAAAAGCCTGATAACGGGCGGTATCGAGCACCCCGGCCATACCGACAACGTGACTGGTCGGGAATGCGGTTTCACGCTGCATCAGGTACACCATGGCATCAAGCGGGTTGGTCACCACGATCACAAATGACCCAGGGGCATGCTCTTTGATGCCGCGCGCCACATTGCGCACGATCTCTGCATTCGTCTTGACCAGATCGTCACGGCTCATCCCAGGCTTGCGCGGAAGACCGGCGGTAACGATGCAGACATCGGCCCCCTTGATATCAGCAATGTTGTTAGTGCCCAGCAGCTGGAAATCACAGCCGAATACGGGGGCGAGATGGGAGAGATCAAGCGCTTTCCCCTGCGGTGTGCCCTCTGCGACATCGAACAGCACCACGTCGCCCAAATTACGCAGCCCGCACAATAGCGCTAACGTTCCCCCGATTTGTCCTGCGCCGATGAGCGCGATCTTCTTTCTTTTTGCCATACACTACTTCTCCTGCATACTTGGTGCGGTCGTCGCGGCAGCATCCTCAACTGCGGACTTCTTGCCCCGCGTTTCGTCCCTCATTGCCTCGACGATCCCCAACTGCTCGATAAGCTGATTGGTGTCCGTGCGCTGCACATCTATCGCCTGTGACTGCTCCCCCATGACGATAAACTTCGATTGGGCTTCAGCAAGCTTTTTGGCAAGCTCAAGCTTCAAGACCGCAATGCCGCCGCTGCCGGAGAGCGCATCAACCTGTGCCCGTAATCCTTCCACGAGTGCCCGGCCCTCTGCAAGAATCGCGGAAGCCTCATTACGCCGCGCCTGTAGGAATCCATCTCCTCTCAGCACGGCCTGGTTCTTATACCCCTCGGCCTCCTGAATCCAGCGGTTAACCTGGGCCTGCATCTCATTCAGTTCCTGGCTCTTCTTGGCCTGCACCGTTTTGACACGCTGTCTCTCTCTTTCAGTGTTCTCACCCAGACGCTGAATCTCTCGCAGCTTGTCCTGGTAGCTGGTATCAACCGTGGCGGTATCCCCATCCTTCACAAGTCGCTCGAAGCGGAAATCGTCCAGGTTCACACGAACTACCTTAATTCCGTAGCCTTTGAGGCGCTCTTCGATCGCTAGCCGCACCTTATCCACGGCGTGATACCTTGCATCTTTGTTCAAAAAATCGGGGGTGCGGAGCTCGTTCATTGCTGTTCTCACTTCCGCCAGAGTCACTGATCCGACCAGCTCACGCACCTCGATATCGGAGACAGCTACCCCACGAATCAGCTCACGCAGCGTGTCCTCCTTCGGGTCAATCTGATAGAGCACGGTAAGGCTCAATGCCACTTCATTGCCGTCCTGTGCCCGCGTATACACCAAACTCCCTTCATCACCGGGGCGTTCCCCCCATGAGATATCCTGCACTGCTGTGGTAAAGCGATAGATCGTATCGATGGCCGGAAGCACTATGATCGTCTTGCCCGGAGGGATGACCTCCCCCGCGATGCCGCCAAGGAAACGTGGGGCAACTTTCGGAAACGCACCCCATGCTCGGTGGGCCCCATGGTTTGGCAGCCGCACAATCCAAGCAGCAAGAGCATGACACCAATCAGGCGAAAGGAGAGATGCCTCATTGTTTGGCCTCCTCCACGCCGAAACGCTTCATCCAAGCCTTCAGATCATACGGATCAACCCCTGAGATTACGCCGCCCTGCAACGTTCCCAACAAGGGCGCGAGTTCCCTCGCCACATAGGTCGACGACGCGGCGCTCTGCGCGAATACTTCCGCCTTCAGACGATCAACCGCAGCACGCGCTTCGGCCACCGCCAATTCACCCTGGGCTTTAAGCTCCGCTTCCTTGAGATCTCCCTCTGATCTGAGAATGAGCGCTTTGTTCGTACCCTCCACCCGCAGCGTTTCAATCTCGGCATCAAGCTTCGCTGCTACGTTCTCCAGACTTGCCTTGGCTTCGGCAAGCGTGCTCGCCGCGGCATTGAGGCGCTCGTCAATTTCTTGCAGGTTCTTTTCGAAGATGGCCTCATCGATACGCTTCGAGCGATAGGTAAAGCGACGCAGCAGAACTGCTTCTACCCTAATACCCAACGGGGCGAGCCGGACTCGCGCGTTCTTAAACGCAAGCTCTTCCAGCGGTCGCCTTTCCTTGGGGTCGTAAAAATTAGCGGCAGAAAGCCGGCCCAGAGCGCGCTTCAGCTCGTCGTCGACAACGCTCCGAATACGCTGGTCCCAACGCTCCGGCGAAAGCCCCACGTTATTGATTAAGTCGACTGGGCCGCCATGAACGAGGCCGAGATCCTTATCCTCACCAGCGTGGAGAAACAACCGATTGAGTACGGTAAAATCCGTATCGACCGTGGCTCCATCTTGAGTCTGAATCTCTATCGGAGCGAGGAAGGTCCCTCGTCGCCGACGGGGTAAAGTCCTTCTTGAGACTCTCTGAATGCAGGTTGAGGATCCGTAGGGTGGCCGGAAACACATGCACTTTGGAGTATGTCGGGAGTGACCAGTGGTAGCCTGGGGCAAGCGCCCGCTCGGAGAAGCCCTGGGCCGGCCCAAACATGACTTGCCGTATTCCCATGGAACCAGCACCAACCACAGTTCCGAAGATGAAGGCCGCAATCACCACGGCGAGCACCACCAGCGCGGGTACAATCATCCACTGCGCCGCGCCAGCCTGCGGTCGGCCCACACTCCACATGGATGATCTTCCTGGATCACGTAGCATAACAGCGATGGCTCACAGCTTTTGCGAGGGCGTTGGATGGATCCCTCGCAGTTCGCCTTATGATTGATTCATGCCCCTAAGGCGCGATCAATATAGCGCTTGTTGGTTGCAGCCGAAATGGTGATTGGTGCTTTTGTGGGCGAACTTGCTGTAGGCGGCGTTAGCTTTGCGCAGAAAGGAGCGCGAGCTGCGCGAGTCGCTCCGAGAGTTTCATGAATGTTTCGGGGTTCCTTGGCTTTCCGCCTACCCATACTTCATAGTGCAGGTGCGGGCCCGTGGACCGGCCCGACGAGCCAACTAAACCCACCATCTCCCCGCGACACACCCTATCGCCTTCATTGACCAACGCGCGTGACAGGTGGGCATACCGTGTCATGATGCCGTTCTCGTGCACTATATCAACGGCCAACCCATAGGTGCCGGTACGCCGTACAGAGTGAACGTACCCCTCTGCGGTCGCGGTCACCTCACTGCCCATGGGCAGCGCTAGATCCACTCCTTGGTGTATACTAGGGCGGCCGGTGAATGGAGAGATACGGTAGCCATAACCCGAGTTGATATAACCGGGTCCAGGCAGCCCAATCGGCAATGACTTGAGGGCCTCAATCAGTTGATCGAGGTGATCGACCAGCGACCCATCCTGTTCACTACTCATCTCATCAAGAAGTTCACTATCGCGTTCGATCTCAGCACCACCTATACCGGGGCGCAAACATGCCGGCTGCGAAGGATCGCTCTCGCAATCGAGCTCGGCGCCTCCCAACCCATCGCTGTTCTTAGCATCCTGTTTCTGCAACGGTGCGGCCTTGATATTACGCTTCACCGCACCCAAGACCCCCGCCGAGTCGAGAATCCATGCCAGCTCCTCGACACGTTGACGCACATTTTGCTCATAGGTCAGAACCTTGTGATTCAGCCCCTGAAGGCTCTTCACCTCGTTCTGCAGGGACTCATTCGAGCGGGCAAGATTCTCCTTCTCCTTAAGGAGGTGCGACATCGTGAAATGAAGCTTAGCTCGCTGCAGCTGTACGCGGGTGTAGTCTCCGGCCACAAACATGAATGAAATTGCCACGATGAAGGCAAGGGAGAGAATGCAGGCGACGCGCTTCCCGGAGCAGCGCACCTTGTGGACTCGCCCATCAACCGGCGGAACGATCCAAACACAGAAGTCTTTATTTAGTTCAAACGACTTGAACAACTTGAGCATGGTTTAAGCTCTTTAAATCAATTCGGCCAGGATGTCCACCCCGAACCTGCAACGTCCCACTCTATGGCGCTGTTCATCCAAACCCTCGCTCGCACTTTTGGCACAGGTGAGCGCGAGGGAACCGCCTGCCCAGCAAAATCTGCTGTGGCAGCAGCTGACTAAGGACCCTGGGGGAGCCAGACAGTACAAAAATCCCCCTGCTTGGGTCAACGCCGCCGGAGCTAAATACCGAAGCACCGTTTAAAATCAGTAAACGCCGTTCTAAAACGACAGACTTTACCTACTCGATTTTAGATGTGAGCAACTCGCGCGCGGACTCCCGAGATGCAGGGGTCACTTCGTAACCCGCTAACATTCTTGCAATTTCTTCAATTCTTGCACTGTCAGAAAGACGCTCTATTTGGCTGCTGACCCTGTCCTTGCCCCCTTTGGTGACTAGAAAGTGCTGATCAGCTAAAGAGGCCACCTGTGGCAAATGGGTGATGCAAATCACCTGTGACAGCTTGGCCAGCTCCCGTAACTTCTGCCCTAAGGCCCTCGCCACACGACCTGATACACCGCTATCCACTTCATCGAATACCAGCACATTGATGCCCGAACGTTCCCGCAACAACTTCTTGAGCACTAGGGTAACCCGCGCCAGTTCACCTCCAGAGGCGATGAGCTTGAGCGGTTTGAGTGTTTCCCCCTTATTCGTGGCGATGAGGAACTCAATGCTCTCGGCCCCATGCGGCCCATACTCCGCAAGCTCTAAAGATACTTCTATCTCGGCATGCGGCATGGCGAGATCTTTGAGTTCAGCTCTTACGGCCTTGGCCAGCGTGACACCGGCCTTTCGGCGGGATTCCGACAGCGCGCGCGCAGCGCTCTCCAGTGCGGCGCGCCATTTCTCCTCAGCTCGCTCTAACTCGGTCAGTTGCTCGGTGCCGCCAAGGCCATCCAGCTCCTGCCTGGCATTCTGCAAGACATCTTCCAATCCGGCATCATCGCACTTAAATTTGCGCTCAAGTCTTGCCAGCTCTGCGAGCCGCTCCCGCAATGCCTCTAAACTCTCTTCATCAACACAGACCGAGGAGAGCCGGCGCGTTAGATCACTCTCAAGCTCCCGTAACTCGGTGCATAGATCACGGCAGCGGCCTTCGAACTCCGTAAACTCCTCATTGATGCGCCGCAGCTCATGCAATCCATTCTGCACATTTCTCAGCCCTGCCCAAAGCGTTGCGTCCGCGCCAAGCTCAGCCAGCAATTGCTGTCCTATCCTCAACACGTTCTCTGCCCCCGCATGCCGGCGAATCTCTCGTTCAAGTTCTGCCCGCATGCCCGCCCTTGGCTTTACGCCGCCGATCTCCTTGACGATCTCCTCAAGCTCTTCCCTCCGCTTATCGGCGCTGGCCATAGCACCGCGCAGGGTCGTGATCCTGTTTGACACCTCTCTCCAGCGTGCATAGGCCTCCTCGTAACGAGCTCGTTCCAATGTATTGCCGGCGTAGTCATCAAGCAGCTCACGGTGATACTCTCTTTCAAGAAGCCTGGCCTGAGAATTTTGGCCACACAAATTAATGATCCGCGAGGTGACATCCTCAAGCACCTTCACTGTTGCCAAATTCCCATTCAGCAACACTCGCGATTTCCCATTCCTGGAGACACTCCGAGATACGAGGAGTTCGTCACCTTCCGCCACAATATCGGGAAGCGACTGACGCACCGGGACAGGGAGCGACGAAAGATCAAAAACTGCCTGCACGTCGAGGCTTTCCGCCCCACTTCGTATTAAATGCTCACTGGCGCGCCGTCCAATTACCAGCTCAATCGCCTGCAGCACCACCGACTTACCTGCGCCGGTTTCTCCAGTGATCGCGCTAAAGCCCTCGGCAAATTCAATGTCGACCTTCTCAATGACAGCCAAGTTTCGAATTGAGAGCGCTCTTAACATACAGCCTCATTCGTTCTTGTTGGGCACACCCCAATTCAGCTTGGTGCGTAAGATCTCAAAGTAACTGCGGGTTGGCGCCGACAATAGCCGCAGACGATGCTTGGCACGTGTGATGCGAATCACATCGCCGGGTTTCAGTTCGCAGGAGACCTGTCCATCCGCCGTCAAAAACACCAAATCCTCAATGTGCGGCACGACTATCCGTGCTACCGAATCGCTGTCGACGACAAGCGGGCGGCTGGTAAGCGAGTGGGGGCAGATGGGGGTGAGCATCATCACATTCAATGACGGATCGGCAATCGGTCCACCGCAGGCCAGAGAATACGCGGTCGAGCCTGTTGGCGTCGCCACAATCATGCCATCAGCACGCAGGCGCATAATTGCTTCATCATCCAGAAAAACATCGAGATCGATCAGCCGTGAACGGGCTCCTTTTTGCACGACGAAATCGTTCACTGCTTGCGACGAGAAGACCACTTTGCCTTCACGTTCTAGGATTCCAAGCAGCATGGCACGCTCGCGGATATACAGATCTCCGCGCAACAACCGCTCCAACGTTGCCTGCAGCTCGGTGGGTCTCACCTCGGTGAGAAATCCGAGCACTCCGAAATTAACTCCCAAAAACAAGGGCGCCTTGCTATCCGAATGACGTGCAACCGAGAGCAGTGTGCCGTCTCCGCCAAGGGTGATAATCAAATCGCAGCGCTGCACTAATTCGGCGCTGCTGCAGCGAGCGGCCTTAGAGCCAAACAGCTCTGCCGATTCGGATTCAAATAAAACCGTACGTCCCTGCTCATGGGCCCAGTCGACCACCTGAGCGGCGAGAGCGACCGCGGCCTCAATTCCCGGCCGAATAACGAGCCCGATATGCTGAATCTGCTGCGGAGTCATGCGTGTGCGTGGATGTAGTAGTAGTAGTAGTAGTAGTAGTAGTAGTAGCCTTCTCCTCGACCGGGGGCACCGCTCCGTCGCCCCCGCGCTCGAAATGTTTTCGCATGCGCGTTTTTGCGGTCTCCCGATCGATAAATTCTCGATCTGCCGCGTAGGCAGCCGCGCGTCCAGGAATCGAAGCTACGCTATCATATGTATGGTTCCAGGTCTCTTGGGCTTCCTCGGGCAGAGCGTCGGTTACCCCCAGCGGCTCGTACCCTGCCAGGGTCATGGCGCCTTGCCCGAGCAGGTAGAGGGCATAGGGGGGAAACATGACAACGGCGCCGATGTTCAGCGCCGTCGAGCCTACACCATGGCCATATAACCAATTATCGCCGGCGTCCTGCAAAAGTTCCTGTGTCTGTTCGGGGGTGAGCGGTTGTTTGACCATCTGGTGGACATCCGACTCGGGAGGAGCCTCCTTAAGTGACGAGCACCCCCATAGACAGGCGGCCGTCAATACGCCTAGTGCGCCGGTCATTACCCGCCTTCTCATCACTTCACCCTAACATGTTCGCTCTTTTCAACATGTTGCCTGACGTCGCAGAGGCTGGAAAGCCCATATGATCTACCCTTCCGATATTCCCCTTTGCTGCATCTCACTTGCTGTGGCACCTTTAAGCGGTACAGGTGTATCCGGCACCAATTACTTGGAAGGGTTTGATATGACCAAGGTTTTGCTCGTTCTTAGCATCGTCGTTGCCTCCTCCGCCCTAGCCCAGGACAGCAGCTCCAGCAGCAGCTCTTCATCGGTGCTCCAACCGACCGATAGCGCCAACACCTTAGTAGCCCAGGGGGTACTCGGTGATACGGACTCCAAACATCGCTCTCCAGAGCTCCGGGTTCGCCCCGAGGTGCTCGAGGATCGAGTGCGACTCCTCGCCGATGCCTATGTGCCACATGGGGAATTGGAGGATCATCCAATCCAGTTTGATTTTTTCATCAACCGGAAGCTCTTTGCCTCGCAGGTGAAGTCCACCACTTTGCCCGGAGCCGTCGGCGTCGACATCGGACCTGATGTTGCGGTCCCGCCCTTCAATTACACGGTGGTGGCCAAAGTGATTCATCCTAACAGAACGTTCACTACCATGATCGAAGGTGCTGTACGCAGCGCGGAGCCTAGCTCCCAGATCTTCGAGAGCTGCACTGCCACCCTCGTTACGGAAGTCGGCGAAGATGAAGATATCGAAATGTTTGTGGATAATGCGGTGCCGGTGGGCGAGAGCAACGCTGAAATAGTCGATTTTAGCTTCACCGCACGCAAGTCGGACAACAGTGAAGAGGCCACCTTCGCTCTTACTGGGACGATTGAAGGAACACAGGCAAGCGTAACTGCCACCGTTACTCGTGATGATACCCCAACCGTGTACAACCTTACCGGTACTGCCGCGGTCGCCGAGGGGCGTGTAGAGGAACTCGATCTTTCCTCTGAAGATGGAGATCTAGATATTAGCTGCTCGTGACGTATGGGAGTGGGCGTCGCATTCGATCTCGAAGGAGCCAGCGTCGACCTTGAAGACCAGCGTCATGAAGCGCACCTCAGGGCAGCCGCATCATTTGACATAGCCATCGATCGTGAATTCGCGATTGCTTACCTTCCCCACTTTATAGGCGGACCTGATGAGTTGGTGGCTGAGGAGATCTTTGCGCTTGCTCGCGCCTCGCTGCCAATGGACAGAACCAGCTTCGTAGACGAATTTCTGTCCCGCGATCGATCTGCTTTCGATCTGCTGCTGCGCGATTGCCCTATTGCGCCACGCGACGGATATCTTGAATTCGTGGATTGGCTTCACTCAATGCGCGTTCCCACCTCAATCGGCTCTTTGACATCAACAGATCAAGCCACGGTGATTCTCGAGCGTTCCGGGTTGGCTCGACTATTTGGACGCTGCATCGTTCTGCGCGAAGATGTGAAGGAAGTAAAGCCAGCCCCCGACGTTTTCCTCGCCACTGCACGATTGATGGAGATCTCGCCTACCCTCCAGATAGTGTATGAGGATTCGCCAAGAGGCGTCATGGCGAGCTACCGGGCAGGGTCCCATCCAATCGGCATGCCCGTGATCGACCATCCTGCGGCGCTAAGGGCGCTCGAAGCGGCAAACCCTCTCGCCATCTTTTCGGATTGGCGGGATGCAAACCTTCGAAGCTTCACGCTCCGCATGATCGCAATGTTGCTCGAATCCGGCCAGGATGCGCGCCTATAGCAGTGCCTCAAGCTGGGCAATGATATCAGGCGAATCCCACTCTCTAGGTCCGGTGAAACGCACTGTGGGAATGCCGCCGTCCGGGTCGGACAACAGCATGAGTTTACCGGCTCGATCAAGAAAGAAGGTCTCGGGCACACCCCCCAACTTGAATCTCTGCTTCGTTTCTCCGTTTGTATCCAATAGAATTGGGAATGTAAGGCCGAACCGTTCCTTGAACTGCAGAAGCTCTTCGGCTGAATCGTCAATTCCAACCCCTACTACGATAAATCCTCGGCTCTTGAAGCGGTTGTAGAGCCGCTCAAGCGCGGGCAGCTCGGCGATACAGGGCTCGCACCAGGAGGCCCAGAAATGAATCAACACGAATTTGCCCTGGATCTCGCTGAGCTGAAACCCTTGCGGGGAGAGCGTCTGCGCCTCTAAGGCTGGCGCACGATCCCCTGGGTGCAACCCCACCTCCGCATTTCGAGTGCAGGCCACAAGCACCCCACACAGCATCAGCGCCGCTAAGAACACCAGCTTGATAATGGGCTGTCTGGTATGGGGCGAACCGGATCGCACACCGAGCGCCGCTGCAATAAAATTACTTCGTGGCTGCTGCCGGCTGCGCAGATTGGAACTTGGCGTACTTCTTCTTGAAGCGATCAACACGTCCTTCTGTGTCTACCATCACCTGCTTGCCGGTGTAGAACGGGTGGCACTGCGAACAGACCATGATCCGGATCTCTTGCAGCGTCGAACCAGTCTCGAAGGTATTGCCGCAACCACTACAGATCACTTTTGAGCGAAAATACTTGGGATGAATCTTGTCTTTCATGACTACTCCTCGGGGCTTGCCTTTAGCGCCTTCACTATGCGGCGTGGGAGGATAACTGCCTAGAACGATTAAGTCAAATCACCTCCCTGCCAGCTCCTCACACACTCCAGGAAGCGCTCGGGGATCGGCGCCCCACGGCGAGTACTCTGCGCCATGAAGCACAGTTCGACATCCGCCGAGACCGCTAATTTGCCGCGATGATTGAATATTTGTTGATGCAGCCGCAACAGCTTCCCTTTCACTCTAGGATTCCCGCAGGTAACCACAAGTGACCCCGCAGTTATCTCGCGCTGATACTCTACCTCCAATCGGGTCAATACAATCAGATAGCCCGCATCGAGGGCTCCCTGGAAGGGGTACCCTATCTCATCCAGAAACCCATACCTACCCTCTTCAAGGATGCAGATGGCCTTGGCATGGTGCACATGCTGATAGGTAGATTGCAGCTCCTCTGCCGTAATCTCTCTGGTCAGCTGGAAGGTTCTTGGCGTATCCATAGATGTCTCGTTCACAAAATTACCATCGCATGCCAAACATTTTTCGCCAACGAATCGTCCGTTCCCAACAGCTCCTGGCCAGCACCGAAACTGCGACGGCGCTCATCCTCTCAAGCGCTACAGTCAAAGTGAGGAGTCACGATTCTCATTACCCTTATCGGGCCGATAACTATCTCTACTACCTCACCGGCTCTCAGGAGCAAGATCTGCTGCTCGTACTTCTCCCCGGCAAAAGCACTCCCGTGCTCATGGCGCCCCCGCACGATGCTGCTCGCGCCGTCTGGGACGATACGGCACCCAAGCCAAGACAGCTCGCTTCGGCGTTGGGCGCAAGGTTGATTACTACTTCCCAGCCCATTAAGGAACTACTGCCACTGCTTCGTAATATAGATCGGGTATTGCATCAGGCTGCACCTCAATCCCTGGCCAGACAACTCGTAGATCAGCTGCGAGAGAAAAGCCTGGCCGGCGCACGCGGCCTCCCGAGGCTATTCGGAGATGCGGGACTACTGCTGGATAGGCTTCGTCTTTTCAAATCCAAGGATGAGGTCGCATTGATTGAGCGAGCGGCCCAAATAACTCAAGACTCATTACAGCGCACCCTGCCCCTGATGCGCCCGGGCGCATCGGAGGCCACGATCGCCAAGACCCTGGAATACTTCTTCCGGCTGCAAGGAGCAGAACCGGCCTTCAACAGCATCGTTGCTGCGGGCCCCTCGGCAGCCACACTACACTACACCTCGCTGCGTAGGAGCATTCAGCGCGGCTCGTTACTGCTGATTGACTGCGGCGCCGAGTACCAGCTGTATGCAGCCGATATGACCCGTACGATACCGATCGGTGCGCCGCGAAACCCGCTGCTTCGCAAGGTCTACGAGGGAGTGCTGCACGCGCAACAGGAGCTATTGCGGGCCGTGCGGCCTGGTGTAGCGCTGGCCACCCTGCAACAGATCGCCATACGATCGCTCACCGCCACGCTGCGCGACCTTAAGGTTCTGCGCGGTTCCCTTGCCTCGTTGATCAAGCAGCAGGCATACAAACCATATTATCCGCACTCATTTGGCCACAGCCTCGGGCTCGATGTGCATGACGTGGGATCATCAAAAAGAGGCGCACAAACGGTGCTTGAGAAGGGTATGGTGTTTACGATTGAGCCAGGTTTGTATTTTCGCCGCCCCAACGGAAAGATTCCCGTCGGCGGTGGTGCGCATAGAGGACGACGTCCTCGTTACCTCTCGCGGCTGTCAGCTACTTACGTCGGCATTCCCCAAAGACTTTGATACGCTGATCGAGCTTTGGGAGAGCTGCCAGTGAGCCATTTCACTCTGTCGTTCAGTCTGTCGATTTTGACCCAACATGGAATTTCCGCACTCTACACCGTTCCCGCCGCTTCAAGCGGGAAGCTCTGACCGGGCGCGTTCTTGCGGACCATCGATGGCGCACTATTGCAGTGCGCGCACGCTCTCGGCGATCCTTTCCAGGGCCCCCAGCACCGTGGCCTCGGCTGCGGCAACGCTTACCCTGAATGCGTGCTCATCGCCGAAGGCCTCACCAGGAACCACTGCCACTCCCGCATGTTCAAGCAAGTAGGCAGCGAACGCCGCGGGCGTATCAATCGTCACCGCGCCGGCTTTGGGTCTCCGCGCAGCAGCTGCTCGCAACGAATAAAGAGGTAAAAGGCCCCCTGCGGTTTGCACGCCAGTGACAACCCGTCAATCTCGGAGATAATTCCCATGGCGCGCTCAATCCGGGCATTATAGCTCTGCACCAGCTCTTTCAAGAAATCATGCGGACCCCGCAATGCCGCAAGAGCTGCGTATTGTGCGATCGAATTAATGTTGGATGTAATCTGACTCTGATGCCGGATCATCGCCGAAATGATATCGGTCGGCCCGGTCGCGCAGCCAACTCGCCATCCCGTCATAGCATAGGTCTTGGAGAACGAGTCGATGGTGATAATGCGGTCATGCATCTCAGGCGCCACCGCAGCCAAAGATTTGAACTGAAAGCCATCAAAGGTAATTTTCCCGTACACTTCATCGGCGATGATGGCGATGTTGCGCCCGGTCACTACATCGGCGAGCGCGCGCACCTCATTGGCGGAGTAACCCACACCGGTCGGATTCGAGGGGCTATTGAATATCAGGCAGCGTGTCTTGGGAGTAATGACCCGCTCCAGATCCTGAGGCTGTAGCTTGTAGCCGTGTGCCGGGTTCGTCTGTGCGATCACGGGGCTACCGCCGGAAAGCTGCACCATGGCCGGAAACGACACCCAATACGGTGCCGGGATGACAACCTCATCTCCGGGCTCCAGCATTACATCCAGTGCCGCGTGGATCGCTTGCTTGCCCCCGTTGGTCACTACAATAGTGCCAGGGGCTGCATTGACCCCGCGTGACTGGAACTGCTGGGCGAGCGCCTCGCGCAGATCTCCTATGCCCGCTACCGGAGTGTATTTGGTTTTGCCCTGCGCCAGCGCTTCGCGTGCAGCCTGCTTGATGTGCTCAGGCGTATCGATTTCCGGCTCTCCAGTGCTCAGATCAAATATCTGCTTGCCCTGCGCCTTCAATTGCCCTGCTTTGGCCATGATGGCAAGGGTTGCGCTCTCTTTGACCGAAGCCACGCGTCGATTTAAGAATGACATAAGACACCACGTTGTGAATGCAGCGCAATTGAATCACAGCTTGGAACGGGAATAAAGCAGCCGGCTAGGCGCGCCGCTACTTTTTCGCGGGAAACTTCTTGGCGAGCTCCTCCACGATGCGGGCTGGCACCAGCCGTCGCACATCGCCGCCAAATCGAGCCACCTGTCTGACAATAGAGCTGCTCACGTAGGAGTTCGCCTCCGACGCCATAAGGAACACGGTTTCAATGTTCGGATCTAGACTTCTATTCATCAAGGCCATCTGCGCTTCATAATCAAAATCACTGATTGCGCGTAAGCCCCGCAGTATAATCGACGCGTTTTGCGATCGGGCGAAATCGACGAGCAGTCCGCTGAAGCTCTTGGCGAGCACGCGTTGACCCTCGGCAGCAAACACATCCTGAATCAGAGCCACACGTTCGCTGAGAGTAAACATCGACTTTTTCTCTGGATTATTGAGCACAGCAACGATTACGGAATCGAACATCGAGAGTGCCCGCACCACCACGTCGACATGGCCATTAGTTATGGGATCAAATGAACCGGGGAATATAGCGGTGCGCATACACTCAATCTGATGGTTGCAGCTGGCAGCTAGAGTGCTGGAATACCACGGTTACCGGTGGAAGGACACCCTCGACGATTGCCCGCATCCAGGGCTATACTTTGCCTCCGTCGGTTGGCCGCTATTTGAGCATGTAGACCTATGAACAAATCCCTTTTGTCCCGCAAACAGAAGCGACTTCAGAGCTGGACCCGTTTCTTGAGTTCTATAGAGGCTCCCGATGTGCGGCAGCGCATGGAGCGCACCCTGCGCGAGTTTCACAACGTGTTAGTACGAGCCTGGGAGAGTGAGGATGCCACTGACCGCTATGATGCTGAAATACTTGATCTTGAACGGCAGCTTGAATCCCTGGACGAGGAAGCCCGTCTAAGGGTCGTTGGGCGGAATCGCGCGGCATAGATACGCTCGCTATAGCGCCCCCAACTGCCGTTTCGCCGCTTTGCGACAGCGCACCTGCATCGACCATGGAATCAGCACTTACCGCTACCGCACTTATGGGGGCCTTTGCCGCAGGAATCGGCACCTCTCTGACCCCTTGTGTGTACCCTTTAATTCCCGTGACCCTTGCCATCTTCGGCGCCGGTACTCACTGCCATTCAAAATTGCGGGCAGTCGGATTGGGTGCAGCCTACGTTTTCGGTATAGCGCTCACCTTTACCCTCCTCGGTGTGGTGTCAGCGCAGACCGGGGCTGTGTTCGGCAGCTTTCTTGGACATCCAATAGTCGTGTTCGCCCTATGCGCCTTTTTAGTGCTAATGGCGCTGTTCACCTTGGAGATTATCCATCTTCCCTTTGTATCCCGGGTACAACAGTCCGCCTGCAAGATCGGAGGGGGCGGCTATTGGGGTTCCTTCCTTATGGGTACGGCCAGCGGCCCGGTAGCAGCTCCTTGTGTGGGACCGGTGCTGGTGACCTATCTTACCTTGGCAGCCGAATCACAAAACGTCACGTGGGGCGCACTCCTTCTGTTCTCTTATTCGCTGGGCTTCGGGCTTCTGTTCTTTGTATTGGCGCTCTTTCCTTCGCTGACCAAGCGGCTTCCTAAGCCCGGACACTGGATGAACTATGTCAAATTCACTATTGCGGCCGCGTTGCTGCTCGTAGCGCTGTTCCTGGCGCAACCGTTTTTGCGAGAGATCTTTCACTGGCTCCATGGCGACCCTGCCTGGCCCTTCTCAATGGCAGTGCTCCTTGTGACGGCCATTATCACTGCCCGCTTGGGATACGGCTCTCACTATCGCCCCCTGCGACTTGTGGGAGCGCTCTGCTTCGCACTCGCCGTAAGCAGCGCCTTTGTGAAGGTCCCGGATGCGACGGAAGGAGGTGCCGTACCGCTGAATGCAATCGAGTGGATAGATGACTTCGATTCGGCTCTGGCGCGTGCAGCAGCTGAGGGTAAGCCAGTGATGGTGGACCTGTTCGCTGAATGGTGCGCGGCCTGCAAGGAGCTCGACGCGAAAACATTTCCCGACCCGCGGGTACGCGCAAAGCTCAAAGCCCTCGTTACCGCTCGTCTCGATTTTACCCTGATGGATGAGAAGGCGGATGCGATTTCATCGCGCTACAAGGTGATTGGATTACCAACAATTCTCTTCCTCAATCCAGATGGATCCGAGATCCCGCAGACACGAGTAACCGGGTTCCTAGAACCGCAGGATTTCTCGATCCATCTTGATCGGGTGTTGAAGACGCCGCGCTGACTGAACTATTGCAGCAATTCATCGAGGAGTTCATCCCGGGTGCGCACTCGGGTGTCAGTCGGAGCTTCCACGGTCGGTGCATCTATCGCGGCTGCGGCAGGGGCAGCTTGATCGGCGGCCGGGGCTACCACCTCAGGGGTAGTAGCTTCGTTGTTCAGCGCGTTGGCTGCTTCGGTCATCGTCTCATCCGATGTCGCACCGACTACCGCAGGTCCCTCTTCCGTTTTCTCTATAGCTGTGCCAGTTGAGCTGCCATCAACACCCTGGGACGAGGAGGGCTTTCCTTTAGCAGTCCGGGTGACACTGCCGGCTCGCGGGATGTTCTTTTGCGGCAACGGCTCCGTACGCTTCACCAATGTCATCGGAATTTGCAGCACGGTACCGATCTTCATCCGTGCAGGATTGACCTTGGGGTTCGCGTTGGCGATGGCCTTCCAGTTCTCGGAGTCTCCCGTGTACCACTTAGCGATAATGGCCAGAGTCTCCCCGCTGTAGGTTACGGTGTGGGCATGGTACTGCGGGGCAGGCTGCGGAGGTGGGCCCCCTTTCTTGGCGCAACCTGCGAATGCAAACGTCACTGCCATCAATGCCACAAGGAATATTGATCTGAATTGCATGTTCATGTGCACTCTTCACCTTACACGTTCTTCATTCGACGCATCGCGCTGTGCCTCCTTCAGGCCGCCCTAGAAGATGCCACAGCTCTCCCCTTCACTCAATGTTGAACGGGCACCCCTGTAATCTTTTCGATGGAATCCCGAATCGCTCCCTGGACCTGGGCATCCTGTTCCTTGACCAAACGGGCCGAGAGATACCCGGCAACCCGTCTGTCACCTAGCCTTGAGAGTGACCGCGCCGCTTGAGACCGGACCGCCGGATCGTAGTCGTCAAGACGCAGGATAACGTTCGGCACTATTCTCTTATCAGCAAAGGTGGTCAACGCTTTGAGCGTCTCGACTCGAACAATGTATGAATCATGGTCGAGCAGCGCCGGGCTCAGGTCCACAAACTCTCTTACGTTGCGGCTCACCGCTTGCTGCACACCCGCTATCAGCACCCCTTCAGGCATATCGAGCTGTTTGAGGAGTCCAAGCAGCTGTTTGTCCGTCAGGTGCTGCACCTCCTTCCCCGGCGGCACTGGATCGGTCGGTGGATCTATCAATGCTCCGTATTCGCCTACACCCTGCTCTGGGTTTGCGAATGCGAGCAGCTTCTCAACATTATTTGTTTCCGCCACCGGCTCCGGCCGCCCCTGCGTAACGAGATATATCAAGTATCCGCCGACCACTACGCTGCACACGGCTATCACTGCCGTCAGCATTCGTAGCTGCGGTGATGATGTGCGCACCACAAGGGGGGATTCCGCCGCCATGCTGGATACTGGCCTAGTGTTGTGCGCGAACATCTCCCCGGAAGATGCGCGCTTGGCCTGATACCCCGCGCTGCGGGTTCCCCCCTCCTCGGTTGGCCAAAGACCGGGACCGCCGCTACTCCCCAAAAGGAAGGGATCGTCTGTCAGGGGCGGAGGCGGCGGCATCTCCGGAATTGAGCCGCTCGTCGCTGGACCGATTCTGCCAGAATTCAGGCTGGCCTCTCTAATGAGGTAGCGACCGCTGTGCCCAAAGGGCAGGCCTATTGAAATCTCAAGCCCCAACGCCTGCGCACAGGCTTCTATAAACTCTTGCGCCGAATTGTAGCGATCCTTTCTCGATTTTGAGAGCGCCTGCTCCAGCACCGCTTCAAGGGCTAAAGGGAGATGGGGGCAAAGTATAGTGACCGCTTGCACCTTGCCCTTCAACGTTGCGGCGATGAGCCCCTGTTGATCTTCGCCCTGGAAAGGCCGTTTCCCTGTGAAGCATTCGTAGGCCACTACCGCCAGCGAAAACAGATCGCTGCGGTGATCGATCTCCTCATTCTGAATCTGTTCCGGAGACATGTAGCCTGGAGTGCCCACCACGGGCGCCTTAGTGAGCGGCGTCTCCCAGTCGGAGTAACTTCGGCTGATGCTGGCCACGCCGAAATCAAGCACGTACACCATGTCGTTGCCATCGACGATCAAATTGCTAGGCTTGATATCGCGGTGATACACCCTGCGCTTGTGCGCATAGTCAAGAGCGGAGGCAATCTGCGAAAGGTAATTGATCGCCTGCACCGGCGGAAAGGCACCTTGTCTTGCGATCATACTGGAGAGACTCTCTCCCTCCACGAAGTCCATGACGATGTAAGGAATGTCTCCATCGATCGAGGCATCGAACACAGTGATAATATTGGGGTGCCGCAGATTCCCCGCCGAACGGGCCTCGTTGCGAAAACGCTCTAACGCTGCATCCGTTCCACTAATCGGGAGATTTTTCTCAGCAACTCTGCGCAGTGTCTTAATCGCAACAGTGCGGCCAATCTCCGGATCGAGTCCGCGGTACACCACCCCCATAGAACCTCGTCCGAGGATCCCGACAATGCGGTACTTGCCGATTTGTGAAGGAGTCTGGTTTGCTTCAGGCATGCGAGGGTGATAGTTCACAAGCTACACTAGTCTGGTCGAGACCAAGCCGCTTGCGCTCTTCCAGATTTTATAATTCTATCAACTAGTTAAGATTCGGCAATGCATCCTTTCGGACTCTGACCAATTAATCGGTCAGTCCGGATCAGGACTCAATCAGAATTAAGGCCATGAACAACCTTAAGCCACGGGAGATACGGAGGAATTCTGCAGACGGCATCGCCATTACCTGGGACGATGGCGTGCTCTCGCACATCAGTGCCCGCACTTTGCGCACCAATTGCCCTTGCGCGAGCTGCCGGGAAGCCCGCGGTGATCAGTCACACCAACGGCCTCTGGGCGGCAAGCGGAGCGCCCTGCGTATCGTTGAAAGCTCAATTGATGCGGAGCTTTCGTTGCAAGAGATCAAGCCCGTTGGCAACTACGCCATTACGCTACGCTGGGCCGATGGGCATCACACTGGCATATATGACTGGGCTCTACTGAGACAACTTGGCGAACATTCCGGGAGCTGAATAGCGCTGCGAGGATGCGCCGTATATGCTCAGTGTATCGGTATGAGTGGCTTCAAGAATGCCATCGTTGGCCCTTGTTCAGGCGCTCCAAGCTACGCCCGCGCGTGGCACAACTTGAAGCGCTTGCTCAACGGGCAGAAGCTGATTTCTAGTCACTTACACATTGCCCCGGTGCGAGCACTTGCAGCAGCGCCTCAGTTTTTTTGATGGCACCCTTGACGTTCCTTCTCATGGAAGCGATCGCCTTTTTCCGTTTTAACTTCTTGGCAGTGCGATTTATCTTTGACCAGTACGCCGTGAATTCGTTGAGGATCTTGGTAAGAGCCTGGTGCGAAGATACGGAGTTGACGCCAGGACATCCCTGACCGGCTGCACAAATGAGCCTGTATGCCGGGATGAACCCCGCTGCATTCGCCGCTGTACTGGACAGCCCTTCCGCTTGCGCCTCCAGCGTTGCGAACAGCTTCTTTGGAAAGGGCTTGCGTTGTGAGAGAGCAAATACCGCGGCAAGGCTCTCCTCTTGGATTTTCGCCAAATGCTCTGTGAGCTGCTCCCGCATCGCGAAGAGGCTCTCAAATATGCATCCATTTGCCGGCAGACAGTCGCCTCCGCTCAGGATATTCGGCGGCTCGCAGGTGGCAGCGAATTCGATATGAGTATCTCCGAGGACCTCCCCGCTCACTACGGGGGGATTAAAGGTGAAGGCCCCCTTACGTGGCAGCGCATTATACGGCACTCCGTAGGGAACTTCGGCAATAACGGTTTGGCCAGCGCCATCTGATACGGCACTCCCAAATGGTGCAACCTCCAGAGATACTCCAGCCAGCGGACGCCCATCAAACTTAAAGGTTGCAGAAAATACATAGCTATCCGCCAACGACGCATCGAAGTTCATATTCTTCTCAGGCCCGGTAACAGTAAACGTGCTGCTGGGCGGAGTAAAAGCAAGACCTGACTGCTTGGGGGTAAGGACTGCTTTTGTGCCATAGGCTGCGCTTGGAAAGTTGAAGTTGCCATCTATATCGGAGAAGACCACGCCAAGCTCACCACCATCAATAGCAATGCCGCTAAGCGGCGCTCCCAACATTGTTATCTTTCCAGATACTGGAAAGGTCCGTCGCTCCATATTGACGACCACGCCGCTCACATTTGACGTGATCAGCGGAAGTGCCTGGCTGCCCTTAAATCTCATATCAGTGACCTCGATGCTTGTGGGCGGAGTCATATGGCTCACCATAAAAGTAAACTTTCCGTCTAGTTTGGACTGCATCTTAAGTTGCCCAAATTTTAGAAACACAGAAGATGCGGGTTTCCCCTCGAACATTGTGGTACCGGACACCGCGTGCATTGCCTTATAGCTATGCACTAAGCTCCCAACGGAATCTTTAACAAAGGCAAAGTCCGGATGAGTGAGGCTAAACGAGGGCGTCGAGTTATAATACGAGTTCACTACAAGGAGGCCATTCGCATTAGTTACTCCCACTGCGGTCCCGTCCATTGAAACACTGACGCCGGCAAAGTTCTGCAGATTACCGCCAAATGGCTTGATTAGAGACAGAATGCGGTGAGTGACCTGTGCAACTGCGCTCTTCTTTGCTTCTACAAGTGGAAGGGTCAGGTTCATTGACGGAGTCACGATCGAGATAATTGGATCTGAGAATGTGTATAAGGAATGGGAGGGAGAAATATCGAGGGGCACTCCTGCCAGCGATTGCTCAACGGAAATCTGAAATGCACCGTTAGGCCCTTGAGACTTCGTCGCGAAGAACCCGTCTTGGGCGCCAATGCGATAGTAGATGTCAACATCAGGGACCCCGATTCCCTCGCTTCTGACTTCACCGCTAATCAGGACGCAGTCCGAGACGCATGCGATGGCAATCACTGGCCCCGAAACAAGAGCAAGGGCAATAACCAAAGCTCCCCAGAATACAGTCCGCATACAAATATCTCCTATAAGCGCTTTCAAAAAAGTATTTTTGAAGCCACTCCTAACCTTACGGATCTCCTCAGCCGCATTTCGTTCATCCAATTGTCCATAAGAGGGGCATTTGTGCTCCATATTATCTGTAAATATTTTACAGTTTACTTGTCAGCGCTTTCAAAACGCACCCATGAAACCGCTTCTAGCACCCCTGCATCATTGGCAATTTCGCTGATTCTAAATGTGACCGCTCCGGGTCGCTTGGGCGAACTACACCCCTGCCATCGGTAGCAGAGGAGCGGCAATTGCTTAGCGGGTACACGAGTGCGTGTTTGCGACCCCCCAGAATGATGGGGATGCGCTCTCATCTCTCGAAACGAGAGCTGGGTATTGGGTGCCTGTGTCGCACCGCAACAGACGCCTTAACTTAGAGAGTTTCTTGGGTAGGACCCTATCGCGGATGCCGAGGGCCGTTTGGCCTTTATTTGCTGACCAAAGATGCTATTCGTGTTCGGTCATGCTGCCATGACATAAGTTCGTGTTGAAAGCTGCCTGGACTATTTGCGAGAAGCGTTAAGGGCGGACAATAGGTCAAGTGTATTTTCTACATATTGCGGTCATAACTACAGGCAACCCGAGTGCTGCTCCTAACTTGGCTCAGTTGGGCAGTTTGGTGTGTAAGGTTCAAACACTCCGTCCCCGTCAGGATCAATTTCACATCGGATTCGCGTATAGCCAAAATCTCGCAGCTGTTGGACTGCCTGACACATGTTTTGATCAAGCTTCCAGGGCGGGGTATCATTTCCATCACTATCGCCGATGATGCGGTCTCGCCAACCGTCACCGATACATCTCCATACTATTCCCGCACACGCACTAGCATCGCTACAATCGTATCCCTCATCATCCATCTCCTGACCCGAGTTTGGATCGGTGTCCGGCACGAATTCGGTGTATACACTTAGGTCTCCAATGCTCAAAACCTCAAGGGCAGTCACGGCGTCCACTTTCTCCGCATCTTCCGCAGTCTCAAGTGCGTTGGCCAACGATGCCGTCGCATTCACTCCTATAGCCAACATGAGGCCCAGTATACAGCGCCACCGGCTCTGAGAACTATTGGAGGATGAGACAGCGGCAATATAGGTTGTCATATTGGGGCGCACCTAATTTGTAGAAAGTGCAATTCAGGGTCAGGCAGGAGATGAGCAATTAACATGCCAGCAACAAACTGGAGAAACAGAGGGTGAGGTACTTACTGTGCAACTGAATTACCGCCTCAATTCCGATCACCATTTAGCAATTTCACCTAGAGCACAGCCAGAAATACCAGCAGTAGCTCGCGTACATGTCAGGAGGGATCCGAACCTGGATTGCTCTCTCAACCTCATATGCAGTTCAGCGCGACACGCCCCGCCGACCGGTCAGAGCCTTCGTCAATCCCCACGCCACTTATTCTGCTGCCGTTCAATCCATTGCCAATAGTCATCCCAAACCTTCGCCTGCTCGTCGGCAGATCTTAACTTGGCAGACGATATGGCAGCTTGCACCCGAACTGCTTGATCCCGTTGAGCTTCAACAGCCGTCCTATAACGCTGTCGAATCTTTTGAACGGTGCCATGATCAATCCAAAATCCTTCGCACCGGAAACACTGATGCACTGTTAGTGTATCGTCGCCATGATAGCCTCGTCGAAAGAGTTCGGGCTCTTCACACGCAGGGCACATCGAAACCGTTAGACTCGCCACTGGCGCCGTACTCGCAAGTTCGTCAGGCAAGCGATGCTCAGAGGTGTCGTACATTCTGAGAGCGGCCTTAGAGAACCAGCCCCCGCAGCCATTCTTGATACATGAAAATAGGCCGGGGTGATTAGGAAACCCTTCCAACGGCGAACTGCATATTGGGCATTTCATAGGAGACATAATGGGGTCCTCAATCTCCGAAATGATATCAATACGTTTGTTATAGACACAACACGAGCACGACTATAAACACGATTGCGGCCGCCCATAGAAACTTACTATTCGGCGGTTGCGGTGCACCAACTTTAGCTTCATATGGGCAACTAGGAGCAGTCATTAAGATCGGCAACCACAGTACCCACGTCAAAGGGACGCACCAAGAAAGGGCCCAGAGGGGATTAATAGCCATATCCAACAATCTGAGGTAACTGAGCAGGAGAGAGATACCGAACACGATGAATAGCATGACAAACCACAATGGGTTTTTCATCGAATCGGGATCCAGCAACTCAGCCGCACGCATGGCGAGCACCAGCATTGCATAGAGAATGAGCTGCAGGCCGATGAACCTAGTGCGGTCAAGACGCCTGAATTTTCTTAAATAATTTGACATTACTGTCACCTGGTCGGCATGGCCGCGCCCAATTTCAATCGCACCACAGCGTTCACGCTATCACCGCATGGCCTGCCTTGCCCATCGAAAGATTCGACGGAAGTCTACAAGTCGTTTCAAAAATGCCATCCTCGGCATTCTTCAAATTGCTCCACGTTTTGATGGGGTCCCCACGCGCGCCATCAAAACGTCGCTTCCACGGCCTGGCCGAAGATTCGGCCGTGGTGGCTGCCATCCGTGGCTGCCCTCGTGAACATGTCGGGAACAGGCATGCCGTTCTCATTATCCTGCCCGCTCTACGGGCCTTTGCTCAGAGCTTCAAGGCTCTTCCGAGCAGCATCGTTTTCCGGATCGAGTTTGATCGCTCGCTCAAGCATGGAAATTGCTCTGTCAGTTCTGCCCGCCTGGGATAAGGTAGCGGCCGCATTGGTGAGTGTCGTCGAATCATCTGGTGCAAGCGATGCAGCAGCTTCATGTTTCTCCAGCGCTTCGTTGATACGACCGAGAATTCTGAGGGCCACCCCCCAATTGCTCAGCAGCACGGCATTGGGGGTCAGGTACGCAGCCGCCTTACTATATTGCTCCACAGCGGACTCGAATTTCTGATTTGCAAACAATGCGTTGCCGTAGCCAACAAGATACTGCCCCGACTGCGGCTGTAGCATCGCCGCCGATCGGAGGTAAAATTCAGCAGCATCCAGGCGGCCCTTGGAGAGGCTGTGCAAGCCACGCTCATAGCTCTGTTGCGCTCTCCGTTCTGGAGGTCCAAAGAGGATGTTCGCTATTTTTTCGCGAAAGCTCATTCAAGATAGACCAACACAGGCCGCTCGACCCCCGCATCGCGAGGGCGCTCTGGAAAACGTATGGGGCTGCCCCTGGGTCTGAACGGGGTAGCCTACTTCTGGCCTTCCGGATTTTGACCGCTGGAGCCGGGTCTCTCTACAACACGTCGAACAATGCGCCCCTTCGTCAGATCGTAGGGTGAAATCTCTACCGTTACGCGGTCACCTGGCAGCACGCGGATGTAGAACCGCCTCATTTTACCTGCGAGATAGGCCAGCAGCTCATGTCCGTTGTCACACACCACCCGAAAAGTCGTATTGGGGAAGCACTCCTTGACGACCCCATTCATTTCAATTGCGTCTTTCGCTGCCATACACCACGTAATCCTTTGGCCCGAGGATACTCTCCTCTCACTCTTGGGTAAACACCCCGAGACCACGAAACTTCTTGTAACGCAGCTCGACCAGCTCTTCGACCTTGAGCTTGCCCAGCTCCTCGAGCTGCCGCGCCAACACATCGCGCAGGATCTCGGCTGACTCCTTATGGTTCCGATGCGCCCCTCCGGCGGGCTCCGGAACTACTTCATCGATCACCTGCAATTTCTTGAGGTCCTGAGCAGTTAGCCGCAACATCTCGGCGGCCAATGCCGCCTGGTTGGCTGGAGCCTCCTCGCGGTTGCTGCTATGCCAAAGAATAGAGGCGCACCCCTCCGGGGTAATCACCGAATAGCATGCATTCTCAAGCATCAAAATGCGATCGGCCACGCCCAGTGCGAGGGCCCCGCCACTACCCCCCTCGCCAATGACGACGGATACCACCGGCACCGTCAGTTCGGCTAATTCCATGAGATTGCGCGCTATCGCTTCGGCTTGGCCGTGCTCTTCGGCTTCCAGCCCAGGATAGGCCCCCTGGGTATCAATCAGGGTGATCACCGGGAGACCGAATTTCTCAGCCAGCCGGAATAGGCGCAGCGCCTTACGATAGCCCTCGGGGTTGGGCATGCCAAAGTTGCGCTTCAACCGCTCCTGCGTGCTCCGGCCCCTCTGATGACCCACGATCATAATTGGCATCTGCCCCAATCGGGCAGTGCCCCCCACAATCGCGGGATCGTCGCGATACAATCGGTCGCCATGCAGTTCCACAAAATCAGTCAGCATGTGCGCAATAAAATCCAAGGTGAACGGCCGATCGAAATGTCGCGAGAGCTGCACCCGCTGATAAGGGGTGAGCCTGCCGTACACCTCCGCCCTCATCTTGAGCACACGCGCTTCAAGTTTGGCGTATTCATCACGGCGCGATTCATCGCCGCCGGCTATCTGGTCCTTGAGCGCCTCAAGCTGATGCTCGAGCTCGACCAAATCGCGCTCGAAATCCAATGGGTGGGAAAGGCTCATGTAGGTATCCCTGTGGCATTCATAAGTAAGTGCGCGATTATAGCCGAATTCCCAGCTGGCTCAATGTGCCCACTCCAGTCAATTCCGGGATAGGCGCTGGGACTCGATATAGTAGAGTTCAGGAGTACTTGGGGGCGACTGCCGGTGCAGCTCCACCATTTCTAAACACTGATTCGCATCAATCGACAGCACCGGCATCGGACCCGAATACTGCACCCTGAGCGGCACCACATTGGATTCTGTTAACGCTGCAGGCTGTACCAACCATCCCCGCTTTTTGGGCTCATTGAGCAGGTAGGTGATCTGCCGTTTGGCTAGCCGCCGTGTCGATTGGCATATCGCCGCGAACAACTCGCCATGCGGCAGGTTGCCCTTGAGGTGCTGAACGCACTCCCGATAGCCGATGCTCTGGAGCGGCCAACAGTCAGCGTAGCGCTCATAGAGTCTCGTAGCCTCCGCCAGTAATCCAGCCGCAAGCATCGCTTCAACGCGCCCGGCTATGCGTGCATACAGATCCTTTCTGTCTCGCATCAGCACAAATATGAGTGGCCGGATCAGCATGTGACGGTGAGCGTGCTGGGCCTGCAGCTCACTTAACGGCCCACAGCTCCTCAGTACTTCCAGCGCCCGCACAATGCGGACGCGGTCATTGGGGTGCAGCGTTTCCGCTCGAGCAGGATCCTTGAGTTGAAGCTCGGCATATAATGTTTCCGTGGCCAGGCCCGCGGAGTGCTGACGAAACCCCTCATCCGCTCCCGGCGCATCGGCCAGCCCATGGAGCAGGGCCGTGAGGTACATGCCTGATGACGCTACAATTATAGGCAGCTTCCCGCGACTTGAGACCGACTCTACCAGCTCGCGGGCGCGCTTCGTACACACACCCACATCAAAGCGTTGATCCGGTTCGAGGATATCTATGAGATGGTGCGGGACCTCCTCGCGCTCGGCTAGGGTGGGCTTGGCTGAACCAATGTCACAGCCTCTGTAGACCTGTACTGAATCAAGACTGATCACCTCCCCGCCCAGCGTGCGCGCAAGGGCGATCGCCTCAGCGCTCTTGCCGACCGCCGTAGGGCCGGCCAAGATCAAGGCAAAAGGCGCAGCACCGCTTAACGGTCCCTTCCGAACCATCGCTCCACCTGCTCTCGGGAAAAGAGGCTCATTACAGGTCTTCCGTGGGGACAGGCTTGCGCGGTATCAGCTGCAAAATACCGGTCGAGGAGCGCATACGCTTCGGGAGCGGACAGTCTTTGACCCGAACGGATACTGGCGTGGCAGGCGATACGCGCAGCGACCCTTTGGCGCCAGTCGGAGCTGCCCCCGCTTCCCCGGTCCTCCATGGCTCCCCGCGCGATCTCATGAACAAGCTTCTCGACCTCTCCGTGCGCCACGAGTGGTGGCAGTCCGCGCACTACTACCGCGCTCTCTCCGAATGGTTCAATCAAAAAACCGCTCAGCTGCAGTTCTTGCGCGATGGGGGCCAGCGCTTCTTGCTCTTCCGCCGACAGCTCGACCACGAGCGGAACAAGCAGCTGCTGACAATCGCCCTCTCGCTGCTGCATCCTCCCGAGAATCGCGTTGTAGTTGATGCGCTCATGTGCGGCATGCATATCCATGACATATATCTGCTCGCCCGCATCAAAGAGCAGGTAGCAGTCGAGGAACTGCCCGATGAAACGAGCCCGCGCCGCGGCATGTACCGCCGGGGGGGACATTTCAGGAACTGCCGCTGCTGCCGGCCCCAGGCGGGGTTGAAAATCGATCATCTCATTGGCCGGTCGGGGCATCGCTACCTCCTCCTGGCGCGATCGATCTGCCCAACGCGCACTCGCCGCGCTCAGCTGCGTGCTGCCTGCTCCCGATGGACCGCGAAGTGCTCTCACGCCCTGCTGCACCGCCGTGCGAACCGCTGCAAACACATGGGACGAGTTGCGAAAGCGCACCTCGGATTTCTGCGGGTGCACATTCACATCGACTGCCTGCGGAGCGAGCTGAATAGACACTACGCCCAATGGGAACTCTCGCTCACGCAGCATTCCTTCGTACCCATCCCTGACCGCGCGCACAATCATGCGGTCCGTCACCACCCGGCCATTGACCAGAATCACTAACCCTTCGGGGGTAGGCTGCGGAATGCCCGGATGGGACAGGAATGCTTCGACCCCGACCGGTCCGCTCAGCTGAGCGCTCACCGCGAGATCGGGGAATAGATCCTTGGCGCGTTCATACAGCGCCCTTCTGGGTGGATAATGCAGCAGCTCCTTATTGTCTGCCGAGAGCCGAAAGCGCACCTCGGGACAGGCCAGGCTGAACTGAGAGACGCATTTTCGGATCTTGATGGTCTCGCCTCGCGGTGTCTTCAAAAACTTTCTCCGCGCCGGAGTATTAAAGAACAGCTGCTCCACGACGACTTCAGTGCCGCGGGGACGACCCACATTGCGCGGTGTGTGCAGCTGGCCCCCGTCTACACGAATCTCCACCCCTAGCGGAGCTTCATCGCGGGTGCTCAAGGTGACCTTGGCTACGGCGGCAATCGACGCTAAGGCTTCGCCGCGAAATCCGCGGGTAGAGATAGCATCGAGGTCCTCTGTGGTTCGAATTTTCGAGGTGGCATGGCGTCCGAAGGCCAGCGGGACATCCTCCGCAGCAATGCCTGATCCATCATCGCTGACTCGAATCAGGGATTGCCCGCCCTCTCGGATCTCAATCTCGATATTCTTGGCCCCAGCATCAATCGCGTTGTCAAGCAACTCACGCACTACGGCGGCCGGCCGTTCCACGACCTCGCCTGCAGCGATTAAATTAGCGACATGATCGGGAAGGGTGCGGATGTTCATGCCCGCTCACCCCAACCTTGGCTGCACTGTGACCTCACGCTCAGCTCCTTGGATACCGCCCCGTCGCAGGGTGAGCCTCAGCGTGCCACGCCCTTTCGTTCGTTGCACCAGCTCTTCTACCTCTTCGCGGCTCTGCACCCTTCGCCCATTCACCTTGAATATCAAATCAGCACGTTCGGGATCAGAGACGTAGCCCCGCATGAACACGTTTTCCACCATGCGCTCGAGTGGTTGCAAACCTGCTTCATCCGCCGGCCCTCCCGGGGCTACCCGTCGCACCATCGGCCCCTGATCGGTGTCGACCAGGATCCAGCCCATCTTCGGACGCAGTACCTTGCCCGTAGCCACGAGCTCAGGCAGCACCCGCTTAATCTGGTTAATCGGCACTGCAAAGCCGATCCCGGCGGAGTCTCCCGATTGGCTCAATATGGCCGTGTTGATGCCGATTACATTCCCATCGCCATCCAGCAGCGGCCCGCCGGAATTGCCCGGATTAATGGACGCATCGGTCTGCACCAGCCCCCGCAGCACCACGCCATTCGGCCCGCGCACCGTTCGATCAAGGCTAGAAATGATTCCGCGAGTAAGGGTGCGATTCAGGCCGAACGGATTACCTATCGCGAACACGCGTTGCCCAACCTCCAAAGAGGCCGAATCACCAAGCGGGAGCGCCCGGAGTGTCGCCGGTGGGTCGACCAGCTGCAGTACGGCGATATCGAACTCCTTGTCAAAGCCAAGCAAGCGCGCCTCATAGGGCTGCCCGCTTGCCAGAAAGATCTGAATGCGCTGTGCCTCCTGAAGCACATGCAGATTCGTGAGAATGATGCCCTTCTTAGCGTCGATGATGAAGCCGGAGCCGGTGCCCTCTCTGGGCTGTACTTCGAAGAAGAGATCGAAAGGATCGACCGCCAAGACAATGGTCGAAATGAACACCACTGCTTCATTGGTGCGTTTATACATCTCGATGGTTCTCTGTTCTTCCTCGGTGCGCCAGACGGTCGCAGGCGCGGCGGAAACTGACCGCACGACTGGACGGGGGGAAAGGTGAGATCCCAACACCGCACCGATGGCCAATGCTACAAGGACAAGGAAGAACCTTTTCATCTCCTACGCGCCTCCTTGGCGCCGAGTCGAGTGGTTGAGGACGCTGACTCCTCCTCGCCGGGCTGTGCCCGCGCGCGCTCAACCTTAATTACCCCGGCCACCATCTCGATGGCCCGTTTTATCCGCTCGAGCTGACTGGCATCGGCAATCGTTATCTCAAAAGCGTTGACGGCCTTGCCGAGGCCGGTGGTTCGGCATTGAGCGCTATTGATGTTGGCACCATTGGTGGTAATGGCGTGACTCACATTTGCCAGCAATCCCATCTGGTCATGTGAATGCACCACCAGCCGGATTCTTCTCTGGGCACGCACGTCATTGTCCCACACCACCTCAACTTGCCGCTGCGGGTCGCTGTTCAGCACATGCGAGCAGTCCGCCGCATGTACCGTTACCCCGCGCCCACGGGTAATGAACCCGACGATACGATCTCCCGGCAGCGGTTCGCAGCATCGGGCAAAGCGCACCAGGATGTCATCAAATCCATTCACCGAAACTCCCACCTTCTGTCGTGATGCCTTGGCAGCACGTTGAAAAATGCGCTCAAGCGGGGTTTCAACTTTGGCAGCCGGCTCTTCAACACTCTCCCCTTCCGGCAAGAGTTTGGCGACGACTCGGGTGACCGGCAATTTCCCGTATCCGATGTCGGCGAACAGATCGCCCTCGGTCTTGTACCCCATTTCCTCGGCCACGGTGAGCAACTTGCCGCTGGATTCAAGCTTCTTGAGGCTTTGCTTGACCTTGCGCAGATCCTTGGACAGCAGCTCGCTCCCCACCACCACCGATCGAGCCCGTTCTTCCGATTTCAAGAAGGCCCGAATTCGCTGCTTGGCTTTGGAGGTCTTGACGAACTTGAGCCAATCTTTGCTCGGCACATGAGACTTCGATGTAATGATCTCGACCGTATCCCCATTTCGAAGCCGATGGTCGAGCGGGACCATGGCCCCGTTGACCTTCGCACCGGTGGTGCGATGGCCCACATCCGTGTGCACCGCATAGGCGAAATCAACGGGGGTAGATGCGTACACAAGCCGCAGCAGATCACCCTTGGGGGTAAATACAAACACCTCCTCGGGGAACAGCTCGCCCTTAACCGATTGGATAAATTCATCCGGATTGCGCAGGTACTGTTGTGTTTCGACGAGATCGCGCACCCACTGCAGGTCAAACGCCGGCGCTCCCCCTTCTTTGTAACGCCAGTGTGCGGCGATACCCTCTTCGGCGATACGATGCATCTCAGGGGTACGAATTTGAATTTCGATGCGGTGTCCCCCGGGTCCAATCACCGTCGTGTGCAGCGATTGGTACATGTTGGGCTTGGGCATGGCGATGTAGTCTTTGAAGCGCCCGGGTACCGGCTTGAAACTGGAGTGAATGATACCGAGCGACTCGTAACAAGCTCGTAATGTGGACACGACGATGCGGAACCCCAGCACATCGTATACTTCCTCAAAGCTGAGATTGTCGCGCTCCATCTTGGCCCAGATCGATGCCACGTGTTTGGCCCGCCCTGAGACCGAGCCTGACACCCCCGCCTCCTCCAGAAGCCTCGATATTTCACGGGTCGTTTGTTCGATGTACTCGTCACGCTCCTTCTGGGTAACTTCGAGACGCTCTCGGAGCATGCGGTATATTTCCGGTCGCAGATAGAGCAGGCAGAGATCTTCGAGTTCCGACTTCACCCAATGCAAACCGAGGCGATTGGCGAGCGGCGCATAAATATCTTTGGTTTCTTGTGCTTTTCGCCGTCGCTTCTCCTCGCGCACATACTGCAAGGTTCGCATGTTGTGCAGACGGTCGCACAACTTCACAAGCACCACGCGGATATCCTGCGCCATGGCGATCAGCATCTTGCGAAAGTTCTCGGCTTGCCTCTCCTCCGTCGAATCAAACTCAATACGGGTCAGTTTGGTGACCCCCTCCACGATATCAGCAACCTCATCGCCAAAGAGCTTGGCTAATTTTTCCCTCTCGACCGTGCAGTCTTCGATTGTGTCGTGGAGCAACGCAGCGGCTACAGAGGCCACATCGAGCTTCAGTTCACAGGCCAAGAGGGCGGTTTCTACGAGATGAGTTAAATAGGGCTCGCCCGATGCTCGTACCTGCGATCGGTGGTGTTCAGAAGCAAAGTCGTAGGCACGGCGCAATAAGTCGAGGTCCGGATTCGGATGGTATCTCTGGACGGCGGACGCAATCTTCTCAAAATCCATAACGCCACTAATCGACGCTGGGACCCCGCAAGGTATGCGTCAGAGGCTGCACACTACTCCCGACAACACGAAGCTTCCGTCGCCGACCGGGGCGCTACGACGCGCTGTGTCCGTTTTGAGTCGTTCCTTCAGCCTCAATTTCCGTTGACTCAGCGCTCGGTTGTGGACGTTCCGTGAAAAGTTCGTCGCCGGCATTACGTGGGGTGCCAAGCAGTTCACGCTCGGCGCGCTCCTGTGCCAGTCGCGCTTCAAGCTCCGCCTTCTCCTCGGCCGTCATGAAGCGAACTTCACCCGCTGCAATTTCACGGAGCGCCGTTACCACAGCCTTGTTGCCCTTGGTGTCTCGGATCTTTACCGCCGAGCCGCGCAGGATTTGCTTGCTGCGTTTGGCAGCCAACAGCACGAGAGAGAAGCGGTTATTTTCATGCTCAAGGCAATCTTCAACGGTTATGCGAGCCATACTATTTTTCTTCCTGTAATGAGATTTTTATGAACCGCTGTGGGCCAGTGACAAGCCGAGCCTCTACAAGCGGAGCGGGAGCTATTCCTTAACGCGACCAAAGACCTGAAGCAATCTCAGGCTACCTACGGGCAGCTGAGGCCCAAGTGATAAGCCAAAACAACATACTACAACCTATTGATTTTACGAGCAAGCGGTCCGACCGAGGCCCTGGCGATGCCCCCATTGCAGCCCTGATCCCACAGGATGGCTCAGAATACGTCCCCCGCCTAAGACTTCGGTATTGCTCTTATCGTAAAAAACGCAGGCCTGTCCCGGGGTCACCGGGGTCCACTCATTGAGGAAGCGCACCTCTGCTGAACCATCCGCGCAGGTTCGTACCGTGGCCCGTACCCCCGGATTGCGGTAGCGAAGCTGTGCAACTACCTCGATCGGCTCCTGGGGACCCCCTGCGGTGGCTAGGGCGGGAGATACCCAATTCAGTTCCTGGACCGAAAATGACTCCCGCTCCAATTCACTGCGTACGCCGACTGTGACCTTATTCGACGTGCGATCGATAGCCAGCACGTACAGAGGCTCCGCCGTCCCGCTCACCCCAAGGCCGCGGCGTTGGCCGACAGTGAAATTCTGGATACCCTCATGACTGCCGAGGATCTCGCCTTGGGAGTTGACTATGGCGCCGCCTTGCGACTTTCGCCCCCCGATGCGGGTAACGAACTCACCCACCGAGCCTGAGACAAAACAAACATCCTGACTTTCGGGCTTCTCTGCCGTCTTGAGCCCGAACTCACGAGCCAACTCCCGCACCTGAGCTTTGGTCATCCCGCCAACGGGAAACAACGTGTGCGGCAGCTCCTCCTGTCTAAGTCCATACAGGAAGTAGCTCTGGTCCTTCTCTCCATCCTGTCCACGCTTCAGGTGCCAGCCCGCTTCGCTCCGTTCAATTTGGGCGTAGTGTCCCGTGGCAACTGAATAGAATCCCATGCGTCGTGCGCGCTCTCGAAGCGCCAGGAACTTAACTCTGTTGTTGCAATCGACACAGGGATTGGGGGTAACACCCGCATGGTAGCTTTCGACAAATCTATCGATGACCTCATGCCGGAAGAGCTCCTCAAAGTCGAAGACGTAGTACGGCACACCCACCCGAGCCGCCACCTGCCGCGCATCCATGAAATCGGAGGGAGCGCAGCAGGTGGCACGGCTGTCGCACCCTCCATGCTGCCGGTAATCCCACACCTGCATCGACACGCCGATAATCTCGTAGCCCTGCTCATGAAGCAGCAGCGCCGCCACTGAGGAATCGACACCGCCCGACATGGCAACGACGACCTTCGCCCCATTTGATGCGTCCTGTGCCGGGCTCATTGCGCACCTCTCATCGTTGCGACGCACTCGGCCAGAATCTCCATGCCTCGCTCCACAACGCTATCGTCCATGAATAACTCAAGGCTGATTCGAATGGTCTCAGACGCATGCGTATCATCAAAGCCCATGCCGCGCAGGACATGTGATGACTCGGGTTTCCCGGATGCACACGCGGCACCCGAGGAGATGTGCAGTCCACGGGTATCAGCTGCCACCACCAAGTCGTCGGCGGGGCAGCCAGTGACCCTGACGCTTATCGTCGAGTCGATGGCCCCATTAGCTGCATGATGCACGATGGTATCAGGCAGCAGTTCCTCGAGCATCTGCAGCACCATGCGCCGTTGACGAGACAGCCGCTTCATTATCTCGTCCTGCCGCTCATGAATCTCCTTGGCAGCGACACCGAGGCTCGCGATACCGAGCACATTTTCCGTGCCCGCACGCCAACGCAGTTCTTGCGGTCCTCCACGCAGCAAGGAGCGGCACTGCACCCGTGTCGTATCCACTATCAGCGCTCCCACACCAGTGAGCGCCCCAACCTTATGGCCAGAGATGGTGGCCATGTCGAGCCTTAGCTCGGCGGGCGCGATAGCCATCTTTCCAAGGGCAGCCACGACATCGCTATGCAGTACACAATGCGGCGCCTTAGAACGAATCGCCCGGGCAAGCGCCTCCACGGGAAAGCAGTGTCCGGTTTCATTATTGGCGAGCATCAACGAGGCAAATCTCAACTCTGAGCCGATATCTTGGGGCAACGGTGTGAGCGTCCCGTTACGCTGCACCGTCAAGCTCCTGATCTGGAATCCATGTCCTGCCGCATGATCAGCCGAAGCCAGCACACATGGATGTTCTACCGCGGTAGTCAGTATAGTGCCTGCAGCGTGACCGCAGGTGGCTAAGTAGAAGGCCAAGTTGTTAGCCTCGGTGGCACCCGAAGTAAATACAACCCGGTACGATGGAGGCAGCCTAAGGAGCGTTGAAACCCGATCCCTGGCCTCTTCGATCAGCACCCGCGCCGCCTGGCCGCCTCGGTGCACGGAGCTCGGATTACGGGCAGCGCCGTCAAAATCAGCCAGGAAGCTCCTGACTGAGGACAGCAGGGTGTGGCCGGCATTGGCATCAAAGTTAATGTAATCCACTGCTTATGCCCAAAAGAAAAGCGCCTCAGAATATAAAGAGTGCCCCAAGGATCTCCGATGTACCAAGTGAATGGGTCCAGTCTATAAGGGACCGCGGGATTTTACGATGGCCTCACCAATTACGCAAAACGTAGCAATCGGCGCAGCCAGTGCGGTGCAGTCGACACAGCTTGCCAACGTCTCGCGTGAGGGCGGCTTCTCACGATCGGCCACTCAGGCCATCCAAAAGACCCAACAGATAGCCGACAAGGCAACAGTAAGTGCCGAGGCCAAGTCCAAATTGAAAACCACATCGCCCAAGAAGGAGCGCTTAGATGGTGCCTTTGAGTCAACATCCTCCAAAGCAACCAGCTCCAAGACGAAGGCCCGCGACGATGGCGAAGTGGCGATCCAGCCGACCGTCGATGTCATTGCGTAGCACGAAGTCATGGCGCTGCCTCGGTTACATCCCTTTTCAAATCCCCCCCTACGAAGGATACGCTAAAGGTACTCAGCGTATCCCTAACGCAGCGAGCACCAATCTCCTACCATAGTCGATGTCCCTTCGATTTGGCTCAATCGGTGTGACCAACCGGAAACTCCGCGCCCAACGATCCGATAACTTTTGTGCTGTTCGCTGTAAACCGAACCCGAACATTGCGTGGAGCCGAATCGATAGCCTCAACATGAAATGGTTGGCACAATTTCTCTCAAGACAAAGGCGCTCTTTCAGGGACGAGAGGTAACACAGCTCATGCAATGCTCATTACCAGGGGTACTTCTGATCATTTTGCTAGCCTTTGCCCGCTACCTGGTCCAAGAATCTCAACTACTCAGGTCGCCTCCTCCGCCCGATATCGAGCATCTGTGCAGGGCTAACGCTGAGGCCATGCTCGCCTGCGGATTGAAACTACCGCTAGCCGAAGCAAGTTTGTATGAGCTTGAGCTTATTCCCGGCCTCGGGGCAACGCTGGCCGAGCGGATCTATCTCAGTCGAGCACGCATCATTGCCACAGCATCGAGCTACCCACAAAAGGACCACCATCACGCACTCGAAATAGTGCATGGAATCGGACCAAAGTCAGCACAGGCCCTCCAAGAGTATTTGGATCTCTCAGCCCCTGCCGCTCCGCTCGAAAAAACGCGGGCGGGCTCTCCGTCATCTAAAACAGTCGCACAAGAGCATCCATGCAACACTCTCCGGGAAGCCCGCATAACGATAGATAGCTGATTTGCGGCAAGGGGGAGCGGCAAACAGCGAGAAGGTTATCACGCTGCCCCTGGTTCTAGCGCTCACGATCGCAGCTAGCGCTTTATTAGTTCTGTTGCTGGGGGTTTTATCATGGCGTCCGCCTGGGTCTGTCTGCCCGTTTCTGTTCGCATTGCATCAACTTCACTCTCATTCGCGATTGCGCTCCTTGTGTCCGTGGGGACACCGATCGATGCATCCGCCGGGGATGCACTCGCTAAGAAGGTGTCGCGTCAAGGGCGCGTGATAAAGAAGGTAGATAAGCGGCTTCGCACTGTAGAAATAGATGTGGCGGCGCAAGGGAGCGCAATAAATACCCTGACACAACTGAGCCAGGAGACAAGTGATCAGGTGTTAAATATCTACAATCAAATTACGACCGGTGGCGCGGGGTCCCCGGGGGCAAAGGGAGCCGATGGTTTTGATTGCTTCGATCTGAATCAAAATCGGATCAAAGACCTGGCTGAAGATCTCAACGATGACGGCGTCGTGAATGTGCTCGATTGCCGAGGAGAAGAAGGAGCAGTGGGAGCACAGGGTGAAGCCGGGCCGCAGGGTATTCAGGGTGAAGCAGGGCCGCAGGGCCCTCAGGGTGAAGCCGGGCCCCAGGGCCCAGCCGGCCCGCAGGGGGATCAGGGTCCAACTGGGCCACAAGGTCCCGCAGGTCCTGCCGGCGATAGGGGACCACAGGGATTCACCGGCTCACAAGGACCAGCGGGCCCACAAGGACCAACCGGTGCCACAGGAGCAACCGGTGCTCAGGGACCGCAGGGTCTCCCGGGAGATCGAGGACCGGCAGGTCCTCCAGGCCCAACCGGTCCGGCAGGACCGCCGGGACCGAATCTCAATCTGGTATGGGGGAAGGACTACCTCGACTGGTGGGATGCTGACCTCGGATCTGATCCTTACGATGCCTTTGATGTGTCTAATGCGGGGCTCTGCAGCAACGGGGCCTTCCCCGGAGCGGGCGGAGGAATTTCTCTGGGCACTCTATCCCAGCAGATCTCGGGACAGAAGCTTGCGCCGGGCGGCACTTATCACCTCACCGTATGGGGAGAGTTGGGGAACTTCGGCAATGAAAGCGCCTTCGACTCCTGGATTGCGGTTCGACATTGGCTCGGCGGATCAAGCTATCTTTGGAAACGGGGTGGCGGTCGTGGCGCTAACTATCCGGATGGCAATGCCCCCTATTCGACCAGCTTCTTTGTAACAGCGGATGCGAATGGCGATGTGCTGTTCCGTGCCCCCTGCAACAACGGGCGTTTTCCACGGATTGAGTTACTTTCGTATAAGGTAACTCGCTGCAGTATCGGCTATCTCTCGGACCTCAGTATCCTCGACTAGCCCTAAAATTGCGCGATCCAGTCTACGATGTGGGAAAAAGTGCTCGAAATCACTGGCTCATTCTTTGCTTGCAACGGCTCTGCACAATAATGGAAATCAGCAGTATTGTCGGTGCTGCCGCAAGCAAGAATTCGCCGTCAATTCCTCACACTTTTTCCTGCCATGGGTTCGGCTTCATGCAACAATGCGGCTAGGAGTGTTTCTTCACTCCTCACAATAGCCATCTATTGTGGCAGGGGCCGGCCTCCTACCAGCGGCAAGGTCCCCGCCCCTTACACAGCCGGCACCGACACGCTCTCCACAGGAATCTCGCCTGGCGTTTCAGAGAGATCAATGAGTCCATCATGCAGCACCCGCACTGCGACTTCGCAGTACTTACGCGGCACTACCACCGAGATGCGGATGTCAGAGGTCGATATCATTCGTACATCGATCCCCTCACCTGCCAGGAGCGAGAACACCCGCGCGGCGACATCAGCGTGATATCGGATTCCTGCGCCGACCACCGAGACGCGGGCCAAATCACGCTCCAATGATGCGCCACGGGCACCCAGTTCGGGCACAAGCTGCTGTACTATGTGGAGCGCTCTTTCACTCTTTTCATCAGGCACATTGAAGCTGATGTCGGTATGACCATTTGAGTAGCCTGTCTGCGTGATCATATCGAGGCCTATCTGCTCTTTTGCCAGCGCAGAAAAAATGAGCTTGAGCGGCTGGCTCGTAGAAGAGAGTCGCTCTACCGTAAGCTTGGCTTCATCCAAGCGGTATGCAATGCCGACTATCGAGGGCTTTTCCATAATTCGATCCTCACTCACTATCCACGTTCCCCCGCCGTGGCTAAACGATGAGAGCACCACAAGGGGGACCTTGTAGCGCATGGCAAAAAAGACACTCCTTGGGTGAAGGACCTTGGCGCCAAGAGAGGCAAGCTCAAGCATCTCCTCATGACTCACCTTGCCCATGCGCCGAGGCTGCTTCACGATTCGTGGATCCGCCGAGTACACTCCATCCACGTCCGTATATATGTAGCAAGCCTCGGCACGAAGAGCCGCGGCAAGCGCCACCGCAGAAATGTCAGAACCTCCCCGCCCCAGAGTGGTGAGATCTCCTCCCGCGGTGATCCCTTGAAAGCCGGTCACCACGACCGTTTTCCCCTGCGCTAGCTCGTTCTGAACCCGCTCACTACTGATCCGCTCGATATGAGCGGATTGATGTTGTTGATCAGTGAGAATCGGCAGCTGGAAGGCATTCAAACTTATCGCCGGGACCCCTGCATCCTCGAGCGCCATGGCGAGGAGCGCGCAGGAGACCTGCTCTCCCGTTGCGGCAACCGCATCGAGCTCGCGTGGATATGTGTTCTGGGTAAGGTTTCGCGCAAGGCTTAGCAGCCGATCGGTTTCGCCACTCATTGCTGAGGCTACGACGACGATTTGAGCATCCGGGTGCTTGGACCTGAATGTGGCTACCCGCGTGGCTGCAGCGTGGATTCGTTGGAGGGATCCCACGGAGGTGCCGCCGAATTTCTTCACTATAATGGTCATTATTTGCGCAAACTCAGTGATTCTAGGCAGTTACGATTTAGATAAATTATCTCCAATTCTCATGAAACACTTTATTAATTCCCCCAGATAACTATTATCGAGGGCCGAAGTAATTCGGGGGGCAATAAGGGTAGTTGTTATGTGTACCAAATCTAAATCCCATTGCCACGGTGCAGCGCTCGTCGAGTTCGCCATCGTACTCCCGCTCCTTATACTTTTCATTCAGATATTAATGCACATCGGCTGGGCCTTTACCCAGCTCACCTGGGTTAGCCAGACCACGTATCACGTAGCGATGGTAGGGTCGGAGAACCCCGTCAATGGCGGACAGGGCCCGATGCTCGGTAGAAAGGACTTCCTCGAACAGATCCAGAACCGCTGGATGCACGGACCTCTGGGGGACGCCATCGAGTACGATGAAGAGAACTCCACCGTGGCGGTGACCCTGAACGGCCAGGTCCCCGCAATCCTATGGGCATTCACCCAGGGAATGGGTGTACGCGTTACCGCCCCGGTTTTAGTCGCAGGCGACGGCGAGGTGGGTGACCTCAATCGGTTTGTGAACCCAGACCCGTTCTACGACTGCGAGGGAAATGAGTGCGAGGGGTCAGGACCCTGTGAGCCCACCCAGTGCACTCTAATCCCAAAGCCAAACTTCTCAGAACTTGAGGAGTATGGCTGTGACGAGTGTTAAAGCCCGGGTGAAAACTGTCCTCTTGCGGTATGCGGTCCGTGATGGCTTGATCACAACTTCCTCGCCGGAAGTGCTAGGATCGAGCTAACTAAGGAGGGTTTTGCTGCGTGGCTCCAAAGGTTCTGATACGCAAGTTATGGCACCTCTTGGGTGCATCGCTAGTTGAGGCCGCACTTTCCATCCTCTTATTTGTATTCCTTCTTCTCGCCGTCGTTGATCTTGCACGCTACATTTACATCTATGCCGTATTAAATTACGCGGCCTACGATGCGGTGGACTTCGCCAGTAAGCGCGAAGTTGAAATTGCCACTGCGATTGGAGACTGCACACCCAGTGACCCCTGTGATGAATACCGAGAGCTGGTCGCGGAAATCCTAGCCCGCGCGGAGGAACTCGCAGATCTCGCTACCACTCGACCGAATGTTGCCAGTTCCGCACAACGTGTTGCATTTAAGCACTACGACATTGCGACTTACACAAATGGACCAGTTCACGAGTGTGACTATGATATCTGGACAGGGTTCGGCGATATCTCTACCGGGGCAGGCTTTCTAAGGCCCGGAGAGCTTGCATTACGGATCTCCCCTCATGATCCGCTCTTCAATGGGGTAATCGAACACCGCACCCGAACTCCTTCGGGCGGGGGCTGCTGGCCCCAAACAGGTGAGGTTTGGGGAACGATTGTCGAGCAGCACCCGTTGGAAGTGCGAATCGAGGCCATATTCAACGCAGTCACCCCTCTTATTCCGAACCTGACCGTTGTGGCTCGACAGTATGGATTTCGACGGACCCGCGCCTTCGGCACAGGCGGCTCAGGGACGCCATGGACCGCCGTCCCCTCGGATACGCCCACCGAGGCTCCCACAGCTACTTGGACCACAGGACCGACGGAAACTCCGACCGAGACCCCCACTGAGACTCAAACGGCCACTCATACCGGAACGGCGACTCACACCGGGACAGCCACAAATACAGGCACGGCCACTCACACGGGCACAGTCACCCACACCGCCACACATACCGGCACCGCCACTCACACCGGAACGGTTACCAATACTGCCACCAATACCGGAACCGCAACCGCTACTGGCACCGCCACCCACACCGGCACGGTAACACATACGGGAACAGCGACGGGAACAGCGACACATACCGGTACGGCCACCCATACGGGCACGGTTACCAACACTGCAACCCAAACGGGAACCGCTACTCATACCGGTACTGCAACAAACACGGCAACGATTACATCAACGGCGACAAATACGGCGACCGCTACTTTTACCCACACAGCCACCCACACCGAGACGCCAGCGCCGACGCCCACATTCAATTGTCCCGCATGTTTTCAGGCCTTTCCGCAATGCTCTCCCGATGGGTGCTGTGACAGCTGCCCACAGTGCGGCGGAATTGAGCCCTGCGAAGAATAGCGAGGCGAGATTGTTATGGCGACACGCAATGTAAGTTCTAATCACAATCAGAGGGGTGTGTATCTATCGTTGATGGCGCTGGCAACGGTTGCGCTGCTCGCCGTTTTGATCTTGGCGATCGGAACAGGGTTTGTACTTACCGGGAGAGCACGCCTTAAGAATGTAGCGAATGTAACTGCACTTGCCGCCCTCGAACGGTTCACAAGCACCGATGAAAGCACATTCGATGCCCGCGCCAACGCCGCCCTCGCCAGGGCGAACTATATCCTCGGTGAAAATTCAATTCCTGGATTTGCCTCAATGGCTGAAACCCTCTCGCACGCGTCTCCAGGGGTGCCAGGTGAAGCAAACAGGCTTACCTTAGGAATGTATTACGCAAGACCGCCGGGTGGCGATGCACAACCATGCGGAGAGGACGAATCGGACTATCCCTGCTTTGTTCCGCGCTACTTCGGCACGACAGCGCCGCCCGTCGCAAATGCCGCGCGGGTGGACATCAGCGTGCCGATTACCTTTGGGCTTGGCCGATTCCTTGGTCAAGAAACATTTCTGGTAGCCGCAAGCAGTGTTGCCACCATGCGGCCACAGTCCACCGCATATCTACTCGACGTGTCCCTGTCAACAACGAGAGAGACACACAGATTAGCCGATAGTTTCGGCGTGCACCCTTGCTTGGTCGTCGAAGGAATTGGGGGTTGCAGCGGCCCCTCGCATGCGGCCTGTCAATCCCTGCTCGACACACCGGGCTTTTACAATGTATGTCGCGCCTGCAAGATCCAAGCGAATCAATGCTATCCTGCCTGGGCCATCAAGACACAGGAGTTGTTAAACCATGAAGGTGAGCCGATCTGGGGTAACGATGAAGGGGAGATTCCCCCAGTTTCGGAGCCGTTCTTTGTAGGTCTCCCATTTCTCCGTGAGGAAGCAACAAAAGATAGCCAAGAATACCTTTGCCGGGATCCTGATCTAATATTTGAGCCTGGCTTTCCAGAACGTCGCTATTGGTGCAATACACCTAGTCCGACTGGGGGGGGGTATCCTGCCCCGCCCTTGATGGGCGAGCCCGTCCAACATTTGCGTCCCCACTACCAAACACGCAATACACCATTTGGACTGGTGCGCTATGATTCGCTATTCCTTCCGGGCCAATACGAGGGGCCACAGCCATTTATCCGGTTCTTCAAAGCGTTCAACGTTGGCTTACGTGAGGTACGCGCACGTGCCACGGAAGGAGACAGAGCGATGTTCTCTGCCTTCGTCGGCAAGATCCGTGATACCTATCCCGACCCTGATGAGGATGGCGAGAGCTTGACCGAGAATTTAGGGTTTTTGGTGCAGCTCACGAATGCCGAGAACCGCGGGCTGGTGGAGTGGGACGGAGATAGCATCCCCGGAACCCGTATACATCCTAACTTTATTGATCGCGGGTGGTTTCCCATTATGGATGCGGATCCGCTCAATAATCGCACTAATCTCGTGGTGGCCATCTATCGCGCAGCAGAACGCCTGATGGAGTTCTCCGCGGTAGGCGCTCGGAAGACCATAGTCCTTGCCTCCGATGGCCTGGGAATATGCACATTTAACCCCGCCCTAGCCAACCCTGAGGATCCTGCCTCGGGGATTACCTGCCCGACTAATCGGTGGAACGGGCACGTTGGCTCGAATAACCAGTTGATTCAGGGGGGGCTATCCGAGTTGTACCCCTCAATTAAAGACATGCTCTCTGTAGGAGAAATTTCGCTCACCGTTCTTCTAGACAGCGATCGTTTGAACCTAGCGCTCTATAACCGAGTAAACGTAGACGCGGGATGCGGCAATTGGTTCGAACACAATCGCTTCATCCCTGATAATCCCGCTTGCTATATCAACCAGGAAAACGCGCGCGCCTTTGGATTCGTCCAGGCAGCGCCAGGAGGAGAACCACAATCTGACTGGTTTCTTGATTCGCGCTCAATCGATGAGGAAGGGGTGCCAACCATAGACCACGAGACAGTTTTTAGCCAAAGTGACGGCAGGTTAGGACTCGCCGTGGGGGTACTTGCAAACCTAGCGATCGGAAGTGGCGGATTAATATGTCCACTTTTAGAACCAGGCGCTCCCACTCAGTACCATGACTTCTCAGATCCTGAGCGCGACTGCGCGGCCCCCTGCCCAGAGTGCCCCCCATGCACATTGAAGAGTGAGTTTCGCCAACCCAATGAGCTTTTAACTATTTCGCCGCTCTATTTGACCAAGACGGAACAAGCTGCGTTCTGCGTGGCACGAGCAGTGAATGCTGTTCCCTTTATCCTGACTGCCAACGCGCGGTTCGAGGATGAGTAGTCGTTGATTCGATCAGCTGCGAATGGCCTGCGCTGTCCGAAAGAGCCCCTGAAGAGTGCCTTCATCAGATCGGTCCTTGGCCGTGCACCTGCCATGGGGTCGAAATCGTGCAATAGTCCTAATGGTCGCAGCCTACGCAATCCCAACTTACTCTCACGCAGAGCATATGTATTGATATAGACGAAGAAACTGCCCAGGAGAGGACTTGAACCTCCACGGCCTTTCGGCCACCAGCCCCTCAAACTGGCGTGTCTACCGTTCCACCACCTGGGCACAAAAGAGATATGTAGGGTCGCTTCACTCCGTTTTGGCCGCTGCATCTGCGGGCGCTGCTTCAACAGGCGCCGCTAATCCTTCTGCCGGTACCGCATTTGGTGCGGCCGGTTCTGTACTGCTCGCAGCGGATTCGGCTTCAGCTCCGATCTTCTGCATGACGGAACCCTCCAGCGGATCTACCACTACACTGGGAGCGTTAAGTCTCGTCTGGTATAACTTCACGAGCAGCACCGAAGTCACCATGAAGAGAATGGCGATCGTAGTGGTCATCTTAATGAGCAGTCCACTTGCTCCTGCCGCGCCAAAAATCGACTGACTGCTGCCACCTAATGCAGCGCCCAAATCGGCACCCTTGCCCTGCTGCAGTAACACCAGGCCAATCAACGAAAGGCAGAGCACGGCATGACAGCTGAGCACAACGTAAAACACTTGCGACCTCAAGGAGTTAGTCAACGACTAATTAACGATTCGAACCTCTGAATCCGTTTGGGAGCTTGTATCAAGAATACTCTTTAATTTCAACGCCAGCTCCCGATACACTTTGCCGACGTTGCTATTCCCATCAAGCACCACCGGCATACCATTATCCCCACCCTCACGGACTGAGATGTCGATAGGGATCTGCGCTAAAAGGGGCACTCCGAGCTTTTCAGCCAAATGCTTCCCCCCATCCTTTCCGAAAATCGGAATCTGCTGACCATCAGGTTGAATATACGCAGACATATTCTCCACAATCCCCAGCACCGGTACCTTCACCCGATCGAGCATGCTTATGGCTTTGCGCACATCGGCCAGGGCTACCTCCTGCGGAGTAGTTACGACCACCGCGCCGCTTAAGCGAAGCATCTGGGTAAGGGATATCTGCGCGTCTCCCGTGCCTGGCGGCATATCGACGATGCAGTAGTCGATCTCGCCCCAATTCACATCCTGAAACAGCTGCTGCAATGCCTTATTAAACATGGGCCCGCGCCAAATGACGGCATCATCGGGGTTGCGCAGGAAAAATCCGAGGGAAACGTACTTAATGCCGTGCTTTAGCGGCGGCACAAGCTGCCCTTCATGATCAGCGATGACCTCCCCACCGCCCATGAGCGTGGGGATGCTGGGACCGTAAAAATCACTGTCTACCAGCGCCACCCGTGCGCCGGTGAGCCCGAGCCCAACCGCCAAGTTGACCGCTAGTGTTGATTTGCCTACACCACCCTTTCCCGATACCACCGGGACTATGTGTCTCATCGCCATACTGCACTCACTGTTTTCATTTCATCCGGTCAGCGCCCGCTCAATTAACGCCTCGTCTGGCAGCGCATCATCCTCACGCTCCAGGCCGTGCGCTCGCAGAGCTTCCCGCTTCAACAAACTTTTCTCCACTCGCGGGTCCACTATATCCCAGGGGAGCAGCTCATCAAACCCCGGCCTCCGATTCACATAGAAGGCCGCCGGCGGGACATCGGGTAGGATGCGTTCTTCGGCAAGGCGCACAATCCACTTCCAATCCTGCCCGCCTTCCTCTGCTTTCACAAGAATCCTGGCCACCCGCCGATCTCCCCTGGAAAGCAGGGCCTGAAAGTAGCTCTCCTTGGGCGGTTCAAAACGCAGCTCAAGGTTGGGCACCCCTTTGATCAATTCGCGCACCCTGATCACCCGACGCTCTACCTCTTTGAGCTTCATCATCGGCTCCCACTGGAAAGGGGTCACCGCCTTGGGGATAAACGGATTCAGTGAAATAGAAACCCACCCCACTGTGCCTGATCCCTTTGATGAGTCTACGACCACATCACGAATCGCGTGGGAGAATGCAGCAATGGCATCGACATCTTCGGCACTCTCCGTCGGCAACCCGACGATGAAGTAGAGCTTGAACCCTTTGACGCCTGAAGAGGCGAGTTTGCGAGCTGCTTCAATATAGGTCTGATTGGGCACCCTCTTGCCGACGGCCCGACGAAGCCGTTCAGAGCCCGCTTCAGGCGCGAGTGCGACCGTCTTATACTCACTCTCCGAGATGCTTCCGGCAAGGGTGTCGGAAACCTTTTGCGCCATGAGCGAACTTAATGAGGCTCGTTTGCCTGCCCGAGCAACCTGTGAGGCCAAGCGACCGATAGCCTTATGCGATGAAACGGCCGCGCCGACGAATCCTATGGATTCACTGACCTGCATCCCCAACTCAACGGTGCGGGCGATGCTTTCTTCGCTGCGCTTTCGCACCGGTCGATAAATGTATCCAGCGACGCAGAACCGGCAGCCCATCTCACATCCCCGCCCGGTCTCCGTCATGAACATGGACTTGAATTCCGTAGCCGGTGAAAGAATGCGGGTGTGCGTTGGAAACTCCGAGAGGTTCTTCACGTAGCGGCGCTGCGGCTGCGCAAGCGGCCCCGCCTCGACAGACTCGAAGGCAGCCACCGTATCATCGGCGTGGTAGCGCACGCGATAGAGCGAAGGCACATAGATGCCCTGAATGCGCGAAAGGTTTCGTAGCAGCTCACGGCGAGATACCCCCGCACTCTTTCCCGCGATAAGTGCTCGAGTGAGCTCCGCGAGCAACTCCTCGGCCTCCCCCAGCACAACGATATCCACCAGGTCAGCAATCGGTTCCGGATTCAGTGTTGCCGCGGTGCCACCAACGATCAGCAGCGGCCTGCCAAAACGAGCACTATCCGCTCTGGCTGCGCGCTCCTCGGCATCAAGGCTCAACAGCCCTTGATGCATGAGCATGCGTACCATATGTGGATAATCAGTTTCGAAGGAGAGCGAGAAGGCCAGGCAGTCACAATCGGCCAGCAGTCGATCCTGCTCGACCGTGCGCATACCCGTCGCTGACACCCCCTCCCCTCTTAACTCGTCCTCAGGGAGAAAGGCCCGGTCGACATCCACTCCCGGTGTGGTCGCAAAGAGGCTGTACACGGCTTGGAAGCCAAGGTTTGACATCCCGACCCAATACTGGTTTGGGTAGACGAGGTGCACCCTGTAGTTACCGCCGGACTGGGCCTTCGTGACTAAACTTGTCTCCTGCTTGAGTAGCTCTCGATACTGCGTTGCTGCGCCTTTTTGAACGGCGCATCTTTGTTTCGAAGGTTTTCTGTCTTGGCGCAGCTCTGGCTTTGCCCCGCGCTCTTTTTTACTGCCAGAACTGCGCACCGCCATACCGATTACTCACCTGCCTCGGTATTATCTGCATTCTCCTGAGCACCTTCGGCCCCTTCTGCCTTGGGAGCATCCTTGGGAGCCGCCTCTTCTTTCTTTGGTGCCAGGTTCTTCCAGTTCCTCAGTTTGAGCCGCATATCCTTAACCTGTGGAGTGGCAGAGATTGGCTGCTCGGCATTCGCACCACCTTTCAACGTGTAAGAATAATAGTCTGACCGCGCACGGGTGCCATTAGCGGTGAGCTGCTCCACCTCTAGATTCACCGTATAGGGGTCTTCCGAGTTATTGAAGACCTTCATAATCCAATTGTTGCCCTTACCCCGTGAGATAGAACCGGATATGGGAGCCGCATCATCGCCCCCCAATCCCACATCCCCCCAAGGATTGGCGACCTCCGCACGGGTACCCGCCGTCGCCGATTCGGAAAGTACGCCACTTTGCGGGAGCTCCTTTGCCTTGGGCTTGGACACTTCAGCCAGTAGAAAACTCGGCACACACAACGCACAGAGAAACAGCACCAGAATCTTGCACATAAATCATCGCCTTCGAATTAATCTCACCACCGCTGATTGCATAGCCGCAAAACTACGCTCCCCTTTTTACCACAACTGAGGGTACATTGACCCATCGCGCTAGGGCGATCTCAGAAAAAATGTCCACCATGAACCGGTTCCATCATCAGGACATATGCTCTTTGAAGCGCTCTAGGCGACTGCGGTTTGCAATATTATCAGATACTTAAGGGATAGGCCATGACCCTCTCTATCGCCCTCACCTCGCTGCCTGATCAGGAGTCTGCAAAGACGCTTAGTCAAAGTCTCCTGGAATCCCGCCTAGCGGCCTGTGTGTCGATGATCCCCGGGGTGCAATCAACCTACTGGTGGGAGGGGCGTCTAGAGCAGTCGGCTGAGGTTTTGCTCCTGATCAAGTTTCCCCAGGCACTGCTCAGCCAATTGGAGTCACACCTCCTCAGGGTTCATCCCTACGATGTTCCGGAATTTGTCGTGCTCCCCTCAACCTACGCCAGCGCGGCGTATGAGGGTTGGGCTCATTCCGTGTGTACGGGAACACTCCAAAAGTAGTTCAAGCCTTTTCCTGTCATGGGTCTGGGGTTGCGCACTATCACGGCTAAGCCCCTATACCGTTGGTCGTGAGAAAATCCGGCGTGGACTTTTGCGCTCCCGTCGATTCCAGCGAACCAGCTGGAATCTTTGGTCGCGGCGAGCGCCTCCAGGCATTCGACGCTCGTGAGCCCCATGCATGGCGCGCTAGCTCTTCATGAACATTGGCAAGGAATCGGAGCGTGGCATCCCGATTCCTTGCCAATCAGAATAGCTGGTTCCACGATGTTGTATCAGCCATTCTGTAGGCGTAGACCCTAAATCACGGAGAACTACACCATCATCCAAGCCGGGGTATTCGAAGCATACTCAATCAGAGGCAGCGCCAACACGTGTGACCCTCCGGAGGTTTCGCTCTTTGATCCATCAACATTGACTTCAATTACGTACGGCTCGTCGTTATCAGGCCCGCGTGAGACCATCCACTTGCTCTCTACCTGGACTTGTCGCCCATCACGTCGGGTATGCAGCAGTGTGCCCTCCCAGGCATCGCCAGCCATGATGCGCGCATTGATCTCATCAAGGGGAGAGCTGAACTCCGTTCTCAGCAATTCATGGGAAATCTGCCCCACGGCCTCTGAGTCACGAAAACCGTAGTAGCGCTCAGCGCCGCTATTCCAAAAAAAGATGTTTCCGTCGAGGCTGCGCACCATTATTTGCCGTGCCGGTGTAGCGTAATCAACCGGCGCTACAGGCACATGCTTTGTCGATGAGAGGCGCTCGCCCTTCGCGGCAACGGAGAGATATCCATTCGCGACGTACCATTGCAGGATATCTTGTACCTCGTCGGCCCAGATTCGCTGAGGGGCAAAACCGAGCATGTCACGGGCCTTGGAAGCATCGAACCAACGATTCTTGGTGAAGAAATCAACGCGCCGTCGAAAGATCGGTGGCTCTATGTTAAAGGGAACACACAGCGTCTCGCAAATAGTGCCCAACAACTGCATAGGCTTGACGGGCAGGTGCAGCCAAGGCTTGTGCACTTCGAGGCTGGTCGATATCAGATCGACAAGCTCATGCAGCCGTACCGCACGTTCCCCGGCGATGATGAATACTTCGTTGTGGATCTGGGTGGCGTCGAGCCCCTGTACAAAAGCCCGCGCAAGATCTCGCACGTCGATAAAGTGAACGTAAGAGTCCCCTTTCCCCACATACATGAAGCGCTGCTGCGCAATCATGGAGAATAGTTTAAGCGTGCGCAGATCGCCGGGGCCATAGATCATGGCTGGACGAATCACGATCCCTCGCATGTCTCCATTGGAGAAAAATCCGCGAGCTATCTCTTCGCCTTCAAGCTTGGTTCGCTGGTAGGCATCGCCCGGATTTAGTGGCGACGTCTCCACACCCGGGGGCTGCGCCACATCACCGTGCACACCAACCGTGGAGCAGTGCACGATGCGCTGTACTCCCGCATCTCGTGCCTCTTCGAACACAATTCGGGTACCCCCGGCGTTGATATCTCTGAATGTAGACTCCGGATGTCCGGCGGAACGAAACAACGCAGCGATATGAATAACCGATGATGCCCCTTTCAGGCACTCGCGTACCGCGGCTCGGTCACGGATATCGGCTACCACTGTCGGGATGCCTAGTGCTCTTAGCGCATGTGCATGGGAGTGAGAACGCACCATCGCCCGGACAGGGCGGCCCTGATCGCGTAGCAGTTTGACCACGTAGCCGCCGACAAATCCCGCAGCCCCGGTGACGACGATAGGTTTTGTTTCGGTACTATTTGATCCCATGCGAACGAAGCTAGAAAGTAGACGCAGAGCCTCGACCCCGTAATCCCTCTGGTCTCCGATGCCCACACGACATTGTAACTATAACTTTTCTCACCGATCGCGCCTATCCACAATCACCCCCAACGCATCAAGAGAGGGCGTGGGTGACTGTCCCTGCTGCGGCGCAGCGGGCGGCTGGGGCGCTGGCTCTGTTGATACTGAACCAGAGGAGCTCCATACCCGCATTTTCTTCCCCCCGCGCTCTACCACCTGCCCCGGGAGCACGGGTGGGAGTCTTCTATCGTTGGCTGCTTCAGCCTCTGCCTCGTCCGGTGCGGGAGCTGGATCAGTGTCCGCTCCAGATCCGTCGGCCCAAGCTGCTAACGGACAGAGCAAAAAGAGGAGATATAAGGCTCGCATTCGCATAGGGACTCCCTTGAACTCATATTTGTCATGCTACCACGAACACTTATCCCTGTCCCAGGGAGCCCTGCAATCAGCCGCAGGTTCGATAGATAAACACATCGATTTTCTGTACGATGTCGCCATGTTGCACGTCGTCATACTGATCTCCGGGCGTGGCTCGAATATGCGGAGCCTCGTGGAGCGCGCGCGGCACTATCGTGTCGTTGCCGTTGTATCGAACAAGGCCGAAGCGCCGGGGCTGGTCTTTGCGCGAGAACGTGGCATTGAAACGGTTGTAGTACCTCGCGAACACTACGCAAGCCTCACCGCGCAGAAAGAAGCCCTGCTCTCAGCCGTGAAGACTTTTCATCCCTCCCTAGTAGCGCTCGCCGGGTACATGCAGATCATCGCTCCTAATTTCATTGCCGCCTTCTCTCAACGCATAGTAAATATTCACCCCTCTCTGCTGCCAAAGTATCCGGGACTCGATACTCACGCCCGCGCAATTGCCGGAGGCGAGTCCGAGCATGGGTGTACTGTGCACCTGGTGGATGAGGGTGTGGATACGGGAATAATGCTTGCGCAGGCACCCTGTGCATGTTCGAGCCGTGATACCGTGCCCGAGTTATCGGATCGCGTGCTTGAGCGAGAGCATGTGTTGTACCCGTGGGTGCTCAATAATATCGCCAGTGGTGATATCACGATTGGAACAGGTATCGTCCGCTACTCGGAGTCAGCCCAGCGGGAGGCAGCAGCCAAGGGGTTTCGCCTCAACATGTCGAAAGATGGAGAAGCATTATGACAATCCAAACTGTTCGCTACCTAGGTCACTCTGCTGTATTTCTGGAGGGGTCAAGTGGGGTTATCGCAATCGATCCGTGGCTCTCCTCCAACCCCTCCTGTCCCGCCGAGTATCGGTCTCCCAAACGCATTGATCTGATTGTGCTCTCGCATGGGCACTCCGATCACGCCTCTGACGCCGCGCAGCTCGCCAAACAAACCGGCGCCAAGATAGCAGCCACCTTCGAACTGGCCTGCCTTCTGCAGTCAGAGGGAGTTCCAAGCGGGCAGCTCGTGATGATGAACAAGGGCGGCACAGTGAATATGGGCAAGTTAAGTGTCTCGCTTACCCAAGCCTTCCATTCAAGCTCTTACGATACCTCGGACGGGCCGCGCTATGCGGGGGAGCCGTGCGGGGTGGTGGTGCGTGATGGTCGTCATTCCTTTTATCACTCCGGAGATACAGCGCTTTTTAGTGATATGACGCTCATCGGGACTCGCTATAAGCCCTCCATAGCTTTCGTTTGCATCGGAGATGTGTTTACTATGGGCCCTTCCGAAGCGGCTCAAGCGGTCCATATGCTAGGGGCGAAGGTGGCGGTTCCTATCCACTACGGGACCTTCCCTGCACTCACCGGGACCGCGGAAGAGTTTGCCCTCGAATGTGAACAGTACGGTATCCATGCGCGTGTAATGAATCCCGGCGATAGCTGGGCGCTGTAATGGTGTAGCTCGGTAATCAGGATAGGTAAGGAGTAATCACAGTGAAAGGATCGCATCCCGTAATAACTATTCTCGGTTCAAACTCAGGCAATAATCTTGGCGATGCTGCGATTCTTTCGAGCATGCTTGAGAGCCTCTCCAGGGAGATCCCGGGGGCCGAGTTTCTCGTCCCTACGACCAAGCCGTCTTTTATCGAGACCCACTATGCCCACCGTTACAACGTCAAGGCCATTAACATCATGCCGTGGACCGGCAGCATTCGTTTTCTGGGTATCCCGACTTTTTGGGCTCTCATGCGGAGCGACTGCGCCCTGATCTGCGATGGAATTATTTTCGGCAAGAAGCTGCTCAACCCGGCCTTTAACTTTTTGATCGTCCTGGCCTTCGTGGTGCCCTTCGCCCGTCTCGTGGGCTGCATGCCCGTGTGCTACAGCTGCGGCATAGGTCCCTTCCATAGCTGGTTGAGCCGGGTGTTGGCTCGTTGGACCATTCAGCTTTGCGATCTGATCATGATGCGGGAGAACGACAGCAAACGACTGTGTGAGACGCTGGGGGTCACCAAACCGGTCTACCTCACCGGTGATGCTGCTTTTGTGAATCCCGTATCCGACGATGCGCGCGCCCGTGAGATCCTAGCCAAAGAGGGCATTGATCCCCAGATCCCCATTCTCGGCATCAACGTGACAAGTTACCTTGATGGTTGGCTCGCTTCGAATGAGCGCGTGTCAGACCGCACGAACTTTATAACGACGGTGGCTGAGGGGGTGCGCGAAGCCACACGTGCGATGCAGGGTCCCTGTCAGGTGGTAGCATTCTCCACCCATCCCATGGACCTAGAAGCAGTCGAGCACTTGGCCTCGCTCACTAATGGCAAAGTGATTCACAACCGTGATTACCTGAGCCATGACATTCAGGCGGTGATGCGTCATTGCCAGCTCTTCGTGGGAATGCGTTTCCACTCCCTGATTCTTGCTTCGGCCGTTGGTGCTCCGATCGTGGCACTTGTGTATGCCCCTAAGGTCAAAGGTTTCATGCGGCTCTTGCAGTGCGAGGATCTCTCGATGGAGCTTAACAAGATTGATGTGGCTTCGCTGGCACAAACAATCGCCGATGCCTGGAGCCGCAGGGCCGAAATTAAATCCCGCCAACAGGCCGTCATTGATGGAATTAAGGCGGGAGCCCGCAAGGCCAACCGCATGATCATCGAGCGTTACTACCCGCACCTTCTAAAATCGCAAGAGGTCGAAGCTCCTTCGATGACAGCGACACGGATGGCATCGTAATTTCGTTCCCCGACGTTCATCGGGGCCTTCCCTGAGCGTCCCTACCGCAATGACGCCATGGAGAACATCAGACACCATCCAATCGACCTGAGCGCAAACGCAGCGAGAGCGATCCGTATATGCCAGAGGCGCAGCACCGGATGCGCCGGCCCTAGAAAGAGCCGCCAACCGATTACACTTACCGGGATATACATCAGCAGCGCCGCGAAGGAAGCAGCGATGTGTAGCTGCTGCCAGACAGTGAGCGGCTCCGTCCAGGCCGTCTGCACTGCCGACTTAGTCAGCTGCAGATAAAGAACAAGGGTAAAGTCAGCCAGCATTCCCATGGACATGCAGGTCACATGCAGGGAACGACGATGCCTCACGACCACTCCGATTACGAGGAGCAGCCAGGAGGCCGTTGCGACACACATAGGGACTGACATTACGATTTACGATCCGAACACCCAGCATGTTACCACCCGTCCTATCGGAGGACTGTGGACAGACCAAGGCTGTCCACAGGGTCGGGGTTATTGTACCTTCAATAATTCCACTTCAAAGATCAGATTGCTATTAGGCGGAATTACGGCTCCAGCACCCTGCGTACCGTAGCCAAGAGCTGCGGGAATATACAGAACTCGCTTCTCACCCTCTTTCATCCCCGTGACTCCCTGATCCCAGCCACGGATGACCTGCCCCGCGCCGAGGGGAAACGCAAATGGGGAGCCGCGGTCCAGCGAGCTGTCGAACTTCTTCCCTTTATTCCATCCATTCTCAGCCAGCCACCCTGTGTAATGCACCTCGACCTTCGAGCCCTTCGTGGCTTGTTTGCCCGATCCGGCCTTAAGCTCTTCAATGATGAGGCCCTCCGCAAGCTCCTTCTTCGAAGCCGCAACAGCCTCCTCAGAATTGACCATAAGGTTTCCTAGCAACACTATAAGAACTGCAAACCGACGTAGTATCATGTGTAGATTCCTCTAAGACATACAGACACCGAAGACCCACAAACGATGCCCACATTTACTACGCCTGGAAGGGCTCGAAAAGAGCTCACGTAAGCTTCAAATCACTCTGCAACGCGTCCTCTGTACGTCACCTTCGCCATTGGTGCCACGATCTTACGTACAAGCGAGCTACGTTTTCACGATTAGCGCCACACACGTGGCGAGGATTCCCTCCTCCCTTCCGATACACCCCAACCGCTCGGCGGTAGTAGCCTTGATGCCCACACGCTCCACTGGCACCTTGAGAAGTGCAGATAACGATTCCTTCATGTGATCAATGCGCGGGGCTATGCGGGGAATCTCCGCCAGAAGCGTACAGTCAACATTCCACACGCTCCAATCGTCCGAGTGCAGCATCGTGACAACCTGCGCCAACATCCCCCGGCTATCGGCATTCTTCCAGCGTGCCGAGTCCGCGCCGGAGCTGGGAAACAGGTGTCCGATGTCAGCCTTGCCACATGCGCCCAGCAGCGCATCCATTACCGCGTGCAGAAGCACGTCGCCATCCGAATGGCCCGCCGGCCCGTGACTAGCCTCGGGGAACTCCACCCCTCCCAAGACGCAGCGCCTTCCTTTAGCCAACGGATGGATATCGAGCCCCTGTCCAATTCTCAGATCCCTGAAGGGAAGCGACATGAAAGTCCTCCATCGAAAGATTACGCACTACTTCAAAAGGCGGGGTCTCGTGCTCCTTGCTGAGCGCCTCGGCACGTCTCACGATAAGACATGCGGCGATGAACCGCGGCACATAACGCGCCGTCTGATCGCGCAGCGTTCTTTGGCGAGCAAGGGTCCAGAAATTATTGCTCTTCACCTTGCGCATGGCTCGCTCGACCGCCGAAGGACCTGCATTATATGCAGCCAGAACCAAATTCCAATCACGAAACTGCGCATACAGGTCCCGGAGATGCCTTGCAGCCGCTAAGGTCGAAAGCACGAGGTCCTGGCGCTGGTCTATCCCCCGCTCCACTCGTAGACCATACATACGCGCCGTTTGACTCATAAACTGCCAAGGACCGGATGCACCGGCACTGCTTTTTGCGGTGAGCTTAAATCCACTCTCTATAAGGGCAACATTGAGCAGGTCCGGATGCAGCCCCTGATCACGGAATATCTCATACAGCACAGGCTCAAACTGCATACGCCGCTCAAGTGCTTGCTGGACGAAGCTGGCCCGGCCTTTCAGTAGGAAGGCCAATTCACGCCGTACCTCGGTGTTCATTTCAAGCTGCGGTCCCGGCAACACCGCAAGCGGAGCGTGTGGAGACCTCTGCATCAAACGAGACCACAGCGATTGCTGCGGTGATGGCGACTCATCCCCAAATGGGGAGTAGATATGGGACCGACCAATCGAGCTGCAACCCAGCTGGGTGGTACACCACAGCACAAGCAACATCCGCAGCGGGATCCAGAGGCATCGACTCCATTCCATAGGAACACATCACTTGGGGAAGAATTGAGAACACATCGGAACCTTACAGCTCCGAATGCCCTTCAACAGAATGGGAGCAGGCTAACAAGAAGCTCGCTCCTACTCAATTAAGCTTACTTCACGGGGCCTCAGGCAATTCAGCGGCTAACGCACTTTCCGCAAAGTGCCGCACAACATCATCGGCGATTTCTGACCCTTGCACCCGCAATTCCCGCACCGCGCTAGATTCCCAACAGTCCTTGCGTCTCAGGGGTCCGATAACCCCATGCGGGGCCGGCCCTCGTACGTGCTATGCCGTCCGTGTCGATTTCGACTTCCAATCCAAGCCGATCCGAACTCAATATGCCCTCGCTGATCGTTTGCTCCCGCATGGAGTGCCTCGGCGCCCGCTCTGGGGGCCTGTGCAATAGAAGCTGAATAGTGCCGAACAAAAAGCAATACCTCTGAAGGCACTGCCGGGATGAAGCATTTATATTATTTGTGTCCAAAGACCAGCATCAATAGCTGTTTCATCCGAACAAGGATGCTCCTTTCGTGCTCTGCCCGTGGTGCCTGGGCCATTGCAGCGCTTTGAGTATCAACAGGTTGGTCATCAACCTTGGCAGTAGTAAGTACCCTCTGACGGGATTGCACTGCTAAGTCTGCTAAGTCGGACAGCGTCGACGTCCCGAGATCTGTTGCAACGGCATCAAGAGGGCTTTTGGTCCCGACTCCTTTTTCTATCGTGACATGGGTATAAATCATAGTGGTTTTAAGATCGTTGTGACCAAGTAACACCTGTACCGTTCGTACATCGGTCCCCGAATCGAGAAGGTGAGTTGCAAACGAGTGGCGACAGGTGTGGCAGGTCACTTTCTTTTGAATACCGGCTTTTTTGACCGCACAAGCCAAAGCATCTTGCATAATAGTTGGGTAGAGATGCCAGCGTCCTTCTTTTCCTGTACGTGGGTCCATTGAGCGCTTAAGCCAGGGGAAGACATACTGCCATTTCCATTCGGCGTCGGCGTTTGGATACTTTCTTTGAAGCGCATACGGAAGAATCGTGCGACCGAAGCCCTCCTTTATGTCTTGCCCGTGAACAACGTTCGCTTTCTCAAGTTGCTTTCGTAGTGGTCCTCTCAGGAACTTGGGGAGTGGGACGGTTCTATCTTTCTCGCCTTTGGCATCCCGAACGATTATGAGATTCCGCTCGAAGTCTATATCTTTGACCCGGAGTTTTAACACCTCGATGAGCCGCATGCCGGTGCCATAGAGCAGGCATCCAATCAACCACTGTACGCCAGACAGATTTTTTATGACTGCTATCATCTCATCAACACTTAATACAACAGGGATGTGCCTTGGCCTCTTGGCCCAGACGATTCCTTCAAACATTCCAGGATCCATCTGAAGAACGTGTTTGTAGAGGTACACGATTCCGTTGAGCGCTTAATTCTGAGTCGCAGCGGACACGTTCTTGTAAGCTGCGAGGTAGCTCAGGAACTGAGTAATCTCCTCGGCTCCCATCTCTCTTGGGTGCTTGCCTCTGTGAAACGCAACAAACCGCTTGGCCCAATGGGTATATGTTTTCTCGGTAAATTGGCTCATATGCGCGAGGCGCATCTTCTCTCGCATTACCTGGAAGAGTCCCTTAGGCTTGCTCGCGGCGGGAGGGCCGAGGCTGATCCTTTCTCTGGGGTTGCATGGGTCCATACTTCATATATTCGCAATCCCTAGGTAAAAGTTTCTGCTCCCTCATGAGCACACTGGGTTACTCACGAGTTCCAGTGATCTCGTGAGTCCGCTCTTGTGAGACCCTCCGATAATTCCAAGGGCCGATATATTCCATCGGAACTACTAGCAATTTGGAGGCTGGGTGGGACGCATTCCCAAGAGACTCTCGTAGACTCACAGGGTCGGTAGAGTCAGCTCACGAGACTTGACAGGATTACTCACGAGAATACGTCAGTAGTATGTTCTCCCGCAAAATGAGTTTTATGAAAAGAACGCCGTTCAAACGAATTATATCGGAAGTTCCGCAGCAAGAGGCGCACGATGGTGTGGGATTGCGCCGAGTACTTTTGTCTTCCGATCTACCGATTGCAAAGAATCTGCAAGCTATGACCCATGGAATTATGAAGCCCAGAACTTCCTTGGGGTGGCATCTCCATGACGATAAGGATGAAGTAATTCTTCTCATCCGGGGAAATGGCGTGGTGCATATTGATGGTGGCGAAAGTTTGCCTTGCGCTGCTGGCGATGTTCTATACATACCTGCGGGTAACCGACATCGAATTGAGAATTTAAGTGATTCTGAGCTTGAAGAGTTTTTCTTCCGCGTCTTTGCTGAAGCGGGAGAACAATCAAGCGCAGCCGACCGCCCTGACGGGCGGCGGCTGGCTTAAACCGTTCTCCCGTTAAGCAGCCCTTTTCTTAACAGCACGTTCCAATAGCTCATGCATCAAACTTTGATAGGGCTTGCCTTGAATACCAGCGAGCTTTTTCAATTGAGCGAGCAATTCCGGTGCGATTCTAACAGCAATCAATTGTTTAGCCTTGCCCGTTGAGGGGCGTCCAACTCGACGCGCCTTTCGAAGCTGCTCATCGGTGAGCTCGGGAATATCGGTAAAATCGATATCAGCGTCTTTGGTATGCCGCGCGCTCTTTCCGTGATGCCTTCCTTGCGCTGATGATTCGGATCGTTTCCTTCCCATCGCTTGTTCTCCTAACCGTATAAATTATAGTGAGTACTTTGCCTTCTGCCGACCTTGCCACCCTAAAATGGCGCGGCTCAAGCTGGGAGTGTTTTTGATCGACGCCATCAAGCCCGTCGGTATCAGCGAACGCGGTCGCAGCTTCTTCGAATGAAATTGCATGCTTTTCGAAGTTGGCCAACGCCTTCTTCACGTCCCATGTGAACATATTATCGTATATACGCTAATTATGCGAGTGTTTTATAGAGTTATCGCCAAAACGCTGCTAAAGTTGCGGGAGAACAATCGGATCGAGCCGAGGCGAGCGCGCCCGGCTCATCCTGGCCGTTATGGCGTTAATGATGCGAAGAAGCTTTATTTCATGGTTAGTTGGATCTGCGATTGGATTGCTTTTAGGGATCATCGTCTACTCCACCATTCCAGGGGTAAAGGTATTACCAGCGATTCGAGGATCCGTCGGCGAGCTCTTTATAAGAGCACTTGTCCTTCCGGCGGTGGAGCTCTTTTTCGGAATAGGTGCATTTCTGTTGGCTTTGGGACCAATCACCACTGGTCGTTGGGGATCACGCCCTATAGCATTTTTCTTAATATCGTTTGCGCTCTCGTTAGGCTTGTATGCAATTTTGTTTATTGCAGGGTGTCTAGCTATTGGTGGGTATTTTCAGGAAGCAGGATTGGCTTTCTTGCCCGTATTTCTTTTAGCTTGGCCTGTGATTGCGATTTACTCGCTTCCCGTTGTGTTGGGAGTTATAGCCTTAGGTCGGAGGACGCCATAACAATCAAGCCCAGCCGACCGCCCTGGCGGGCGACGGCTGGCTTTAACCGTTATGCGCCTCAATGTACCTGGCTGCCCGGATCGATGCATAATAGTAATTATAGATCCAAGACATTCTCCTTCTCCTATCGCGTATGAAGGTCTGCCTGTGCAGACCACGGATTTCTCTCGTTCTAGCTTTGACTTTCCGGAAGGCGGTCGTTTCAAGGTTATGTTGCGAATGTCTCACCGGAGGACCTACGGACTGGACGTTACACCTTGGATCAATGGCTTGCGTCACCAATAGCGACTAAGTACGCATATGAAGCATATGTTGTTACAAACTTCGCAGATGGTTCTTGCGTCGAAAGTATCGCTCGCCAATATAGTTCTCCCCGGCGCGGGCTATGAGACACGGGAACGGGATAAGCACGATTGTTATCGTATAATGTTTTCGGGTCCCGGCGTAGCAGACACTCTTACAATGCGGGTTCTTAGCAAGACTCAGCCGCTAGAAGAAAAAGAACTTGAAACGATGACCGCCATGAGTGCAATCATCCGAACAACTGATCATTCTCTAATCGAAGTAATGCATGATGCGCTTGTTCAAGATATTGTCTCTGGTCTTGATCTTCAAAGTTCCTTCCAACGTCTCGCAGATTTAGCTACAGTTCGGGGCGTGAGTGTAATGTTAACCGCGGGTTGAACCCGGGGTATAGAATGCGATCTGATGAAGGCGCATAACAACGAAATCCACCAGATTGTCGCGCGCGACTTGCGAGGCAATTCGTGCTACAGTATGGCGCAACGACTGGTGATTTTATCCGTTATCCTTTAAGTAAAGTATGTTCGCGTCTTCTTTCTATATTATCATCGTAGTTTTGATTGCAATCTTGGGCATGCTCTCAAAATCTGCATTGGTGGTTCGAGAGGATCAGCGAGTATTGCTTTTTCGCCTGGGTCGATTCTCTACCGTAATGCACCCTGGCTTTCATCTTACGTTGCCATTTATAGACACCTTTAAGCTTGTTTCACTTGATTCGGCCCTCCCGGGGTGGAAGGGATTATCCTCTACGGAGATCCTCGATCGAGTGGTGGAAACTCAATTGGGAAAGGAGGTTCTTAACGATTGGATTGCGAGGGGTCGAAAACCATTAAGGGAGATGTAGGAGAGGTATTTTAAGGGATAACAAACGCCTCGACGGGAGGTGCGACCCGCGAGCGACCGTAGAGATTTTAACGCCTGAGTGGGTCGCACCCCCGTCAGGCAGCCCGTTCTCTCGCTAGGAGCAGCTGAATGATTGAACAAGCCAAGACACGTGTGGAAACCCTGACTCCACCGAACACGCCTCGCCCTATTGGACCTTACAACCATATCGCAAAAGTTGGTGACTTTATCACTATTGGCGGGACGGCTGGAGTAGACCCTTCGACTGGCAAACTTGCGGGGACGATGTTTATTCGCAGACCAAACAAATACTTTTGTCTTTCCAAGTAATGCTTGAAGCTATCGGCTCAGATCTTCGGCACGTCACCCACATTAATGTCTTCCTCGCCCGAATGAGCGACTTTGACAGAATGAACGAGGCATATGTTGAAATGATGGGTGATCACCGCCCAGCCCGCACCGTTATTGGAGTAAATGAGTTGCCAAAGCCGGGAGTACTATTGACCATGAATTTAACGGCGGTGACTAAGAATGTTGGTTGAGGTTGGCGAGAGAACAAATGGAGCGAGCGGAGGAAAGGTCGCAAACGTTTGTGAAGAATGGTAGAGTTGGAATGGCCTCTCCCCGCTCCTCCTCACCGTTATCCCGAACAGTATGAGCCTTAGTCGTTATGCTGCTTACACCGTCTTCTTTCTCGCCATCTTATTTTTGGGCATCTGCGGATTACGGATGCAGTGCCGTTATGATTCCCAATGTGCCGATGCTTACAAGGACGAGGGTAAGCCGATAGTTCAGACGATTGCATCTTATCGCGGACTCAAGGGCAGATGTCCTGAAACACTATCCGAAATCGGATTCTCAGCGCCGTTCACAAGGTTTGGATGGTGGAAGTACTACCGAGCTCCCGATGGGCTGCAGTGCGGTCTCTCTCTCGGAGGAGATGGTATCTTCTTCATTGGATGGGATTCGTCGGGCCCTGGAGATAATGGCGATGGATGGATCCTTGGCGATTAGCGCGGGATAACAGCTATAAGGCCCCACCGAGTCAAGAAATAAAAAGAGAGTTCTGACCGAACCCTGGAGGCCTTTCTAATTCTTGAGAACCGCGCGTATTGCGAGGGTAGATTTCTAAGAACGGTTTGTAGGTGCCGCGAAGGCGTCTACACCAAACAGCTATTGGGGGTCGTTGAGCCACCAGAAACCCATCTGACACCTGCACGTAAGCTATGCAAGGAGATCGGGATAAGCGCAGAGGCTTTCACCAGTTGTTACGAGCCGAACGGAGGAGGCAGACGCGTAAGATCAGTTCCAAGCTATATGTAAAAGTGGGACGTGCGAGAGTTCTAGACAAACGTGGTGCGAGCTTTTTGGCGATGCAGCATGCGTGACGGACAAGCTTGAAGAGCTTACGAGTGTCGACGCGAATGGATTTGAATCGCCTATAAGTAGCTCAGTTATACCGCGAGACTCATCCCGCACTCCCGAAAAATCAGTTAAGCTGCGTTGGCATAAAATTTCTCAGCCTCCCACGGAGTTCGGCGTAAAAGGATAAAGTACACAATTCTGGCGATTTTATGAGCGAGAACTGCGAGTGCTTTTGGCTTAGGATGCTTGCGGCAGAGAGCTTCGTACATTCTTTTTCCCTCTGCTGTGCGCAAAGAGAGCACAGCCGCTTCGGCGAATGCCCAGCGCAGGTGATGATTTCCGATTTTGGCACTCCCCCGGACACTGCCGCCTTTGGATTTCCGGCAGAGGTCTTCTGTGGCTTTATCAGCCGACAGTAAGATACAAAGTCCTGTACCGAGGGAAAGCGTGTGATGTCGTGAATCTCATAGAAGATAGTGGCAGAAAGGACAGGTCCGATGCCAGGAACGCTTCGGAGTAGTGCGATATTGAATCCAATCTCACCCTTGAGCTTTACTTGTGAAGTGACAAAGCTTTCGAGGTTATGGATCTGCGTAGTGAGATGTCCAATGGTGGCCAGGTCAGTCTCAACCATTCGGACAACAGCCTCGTCGCTGAATGGAATATCGAGTTCATTACGGCTCTTGTGATGAACAAGATCAGTGGTAGGCGGTGGCAGGTTGTATTGCTGAAAGGTCATCTGAACATGGGCCAAGAGCTCTGACCGTCGATGAACGAAGAACAGCCTGCGTCGCATAAGGTCACGTGCTCCCCGCTGCTGTGCCGGGTAGACGAAGGCTTTTGGCAACATGCCACTCTTCAGAAGCATCGCAATTTTTTCAGAGTCGATTCGGTCATTGGCAGCTTTGCCACCGTGGATAGCTTTCATATACAGCGCATGCCCAAGGACAAACGTGATCCCCTCAGCCGCGCACACGTCAGCCAGCCAATACCAGCAGAACATGCACTCAACCGCTATGGCAAGGTTCTCGCGATACGGCGCAATGACCCTTAGCAACGCCTCCTTATTGGGCACATTCTTATGACACAGGACTTTCCCTACCTTATCGACAATGCACACGTACATCGTCTTTGCATGCAGATCGATACCGCAGTAATATTCATGCTGTTCGTTATAGAACTTCATAAAAGCCTCCGTTTTGAGTTTCGCTCATGACCAATGAGCTTGCTCCCACTGTGGAACAACTCTTTCGATGCTCCAAGCGGGGGCCTTTATGAGTGTCAATCCGCTCCACCAGATCTGCGCCCAGTGGATTAGATGGCAGCTCGAGAGTAAGATTTTGGGAGCAAACTGGTGAGCGTTTGCCTTGGTCCCTATCGGAAATATCCATGTCACCGCAAAGACTATTATCGATTATTCGTCCTCACGGACTATTCTTATTACGCCATAAGCTAGCTTTCATATCGCAAACTGCCCCAGTGAAAGGCCTTCTCGGCCAGCGTAGTGTTGGGCTTTTTAAACTACTGTCCTGGCAACCCGGTGAACAAGCCTCAATTACCGAATTTGAAGACGTCCCGGTCGAGCGAATCTCTTGGGTGAGCTCAGTGGTCTCTGGCGAGAAGACCTATTTTCTGATTCATAACGGTCAAAGACATGGAGTCTTTGAGTTTACCAAATCGAAGCTTCGGCACGTTTGCTACCTGAGTGCAACCTCGAGATCTGTATGCATTTGGGATGACCAACTTTGCTCCCTTTCCTATGATATTGGGGGGCAGCTATTGCTTGAATACATTGATCCGACGACTGGGAACATATTGTCACGAGCCTTGGCTGGACGAGGAGCAATAAAAAGGTCTGACCTATTGTCGACCATTCCTTCGGGCATCGTAGTCAGTACCGGGGAGCGGCTCCTCCTTTGTCGGCCAGAATCAGAAAGCATGGAAGAGATAATTGCCGGCGAGATCTCTCATGGCTGTTTGGCCATAGGGGATGACTTATACTTCGTCAAGGAATGGAGAAAGGTATTCCACATGAATCTTGCAACACGAAAGATTGAGCTGGTTTCGGAAGAACCGAATCGCGTTCATTTCATTGGAGCGAGTGGCGCCGGGCCGTTCTGGTGGTGTGGAGATGATCAGCAAGCAGAGGTGCGCCGCGCATCTGGTACGCATGTTGAAACAGTCCACACCATTCCTGGTTCGTTTCATCCGCCAATCCTTGTAGACGATTCACTGTACTGGATGTCATATCCAAAGAATGAAGGTCAAATTGGAATATTGATGGGTTTAAAAGTTGCGATGTCGGGGCAACATAGGGATCAACGCGAGAATTTTGCATAAGGCGAAATTCCGGACTATCTTGTGCCATTATATGCCTAAGAGTTCCCATGGATCATCTTCCCCACATAAGGCGCGCGATTGAATTGGCTGCGCTAGCTCGTGAGCGCGGCGACGAGCCCTTTGGTGCGCTATTGGTATTGGACAACAGAGAAATTCTCTGCGCGGAGAACTCTGTACGCCTTGCTAGAGATCCAACGAACCACGCCGAGATGAATCTCGTGCGCAAAGCCTGGCAAGAACTGTCACCATCAGTGATTGCAGATTCGATTCTTTATACATCGACCGAGCCTTGTCCTATGTGCACTGGAGCTATTTTTTGGTCGGGGATCCGTCGAGTGGTTTTCTCGTTCTCGGCAGAAGATCTGGGAAAGATGGCAAATGACAAATTTTGCGGTCCATGTAGCGTTCTGTTCAATCGTGCAGAGCAGAAGACCGAAGTCATTGGCCCGATATTAGCGGAAGAGGGTCGCAGAGTGCACGAGGGATTTTGGAGTAGCGTCAACAGATAACAACTGGCGCCACACGGAGGCGAAGCCGCGTGAGCTCTGTGCTGGTGTGTAGCCACGTAATGGCTTCGCCCCGATGCGCGAAACCGTTCTAAGTATAGGAGGGGCATTTTGTGAACATTACTCTCATCGGGATGTCCAATTTAGGAAAGACGCACTGGGCGACCAGATTGGAAACTGAATGTGGCTTTCGTCGCATCGATTGCGATGCGCTTGTAGAAGCCGCTCTTAGCCCCTATCTCCAAACAAAGGGATACTCGGGGGTGCAGGACGTGGCGAAATGGATGGGGCAACCGTTTGACGAGCAATATCCTGCGACGAGCCAAGAGTTCGTTCGATGTGAGCGTGAGGTAATGCTCCAAATTGTTAACGTACTTCGACAGGCGCAAATCAAAGATGGGCCACCTCTAGTTGTAGATACTTGCGGAAGCGTTATCTACGCCGGTGATGACATCAGAAAATCACTGTGCGAGTTGACCCATGTTGTCTATCTAGAGGCGTCCGACGCGCATAGAGCTCAACTCTTCGAGCGTTATATGGCTGAACCAAAGCCTGTCATTTGGGGTTCGGTTTTCAGTCAAGGACGTGGCGAGACTCCTCATGAGGCTCTTGCGCGTTGTTATCCGCAGCTCTTATCCTCCCGCGCGCGCCTCTATGAAGAGTGGTCGCACGTCAAGATACCGTTTGAGACGCATAGAGCAGTGGGTATCTCTCCAGCATCGGTTTTTTCGGAGCTGCAGCTGGGCTCCGGCAAACCAACTCAAGCAGAACGGCCCGGCGCTCAGCATGGAATTCAAGGAAGATAACACATTTTCACCCAGATTTGGCGCCCACGTTGAGATAGAGGCAATTCGAGACTACAATGAGGACGCCAAACTGGTGAAAATAGCCGTTATCCGCCCTGACCTGCGACAATAATGTTTCGCCGACTGGTGAATTGCCCATAACTAGGCATGGCGTATTACGTATCTGAGAGTTTTCATGGTTAGTCGAGACAACAGAAACGCTGTGGGAATCGCAGTTGCAGCAGTCGCGTTGACCGTTGGAGGAAGCGCTTCGCAATCGCCTAATCTTGACTCGCGCGAAGCGCACACGCAACTTTCGAGCGTGAACCTTCCAGATTCTGTGAATAAGGCCACCTTTGTTCCGACACGAATGGATCCACATGCGTATTTTGTTTTGAATGGAAAGTTTCCTGCGCCGGATCCAGAGCGCCCATTTACCACCTTCTACTTGAATAGATTCGAAATGGCAGCATTGCTCCCTGACCGTGCCGAAACATTGCCAACGATGCCTGAAGGTGGCTCGGTTGAGGTTCCCTCGGCCGATCCGAATCGACCCCTTCATACAGAATTCCTGTCCAAGTCGCAGTTACAAGGACTCCCAGTATTCGAGGGATCGCAGGAATCTAATAAGAAAGAGTAAACGGATAAAGAAACAACTCGTGCCGACACCGCTGGCGCTGTGCGGCGCAGCCAAGCCATTATCCAGTCAGCCATGTTGAATTTAAAATCAACCCGAATCGAGCCGAAAGTCGAGAAATTGCTCTACGAAGTGCGGGATTTGCTGACTGGGCTAACCATGCTCTCTGCAACCTTGAAGTCACCTGTATCGGAGTCGTCGACGTAGATGGTTCCGAACTAACAGTATGCAGTACGGCAGAGTATTCCGCGGTGGTTAGAGCTCGACTGACGCCGCTGCTGCGTGAGTCTGGGTTCTCAGTCGAACCAATTAAAAACTGAGAACAGAACATAACCCTCGAGCCGGTCTCGGCCCGCACAGTGGGGCCGAGGCGACTCAGGGTAGCCGTTATGTGTGCTACAGAAACGTCGAAGTTACCCATAACAGTCAAGAAGTCAGTTTCAATGAAGGTAGTATGGCCGCCTTAGATTTGTCTCAAAATGCAATCGCAGGATGTATTCGTTTTTCCCAACAAAAACACTCCGCGGGAGGTGTAACATATTTTGAACCTCCACAATGTGGCGGCACAATCTTTGATGGATTACCACTTTGGCAGAGAGTTTCAGCCGCGCTGCAGGCGCCTGTGGCAAAAGATTATGGAGACGGCTATTTCTTTGTAGTAACTCCTTTGACAACCGAAGAAGCATTGAGGCAACAGTATTTTTCAATGACTGGTACGGCAGGCTTCGAACGAGCGATAACTGCAGCCCAAGAACAATTTCCGACGCCAACATAACACATTTTTCCAACAGATTTGGCGCCGCGACCGGGGGCGTTTGATCAAGAATTGAGTTGGCGCCCAACTGGTAAAAGTAGCCGTTGTCCTTGTAAGCGAACTGTTTGGCGAAAGAAATGACGATGACAACATTCCCAACGACGGAGAGGCGCGACACCAAATCCGCAACGGTCGGAGAAATTGTCAAACAAGCCCTTGGTGAGCCTGCCAGTTCGATTTTCCAAGTTCCAGAACAGGGAAATGTAAACACCTCTTACTTCGTGGATACCCGAAGCGGGAGTTTCGTCGTTCGGGTCCGATTTGACCGTGACGAAATGCGACAATTTGAGGTGGAGAAGCGTTGCGCCGAATTAATTCGCGTCGAGCATGATTGGACACCCGCCATCGTAGCAATTGGACGTTACGGCCCGCATTGCTACTCCATACAGGAGAGAGTGCGCGGGATAGTAGCGTCAGATTATCAGGGGAATCTTCTGGATATCTGGGAGCAGGTAGGGCGTTATTCCCGACACTTCCACCGCATAAGGACAGCGGGATATCTCTCCGATCTCTTTACCGCACCTCGTGACCCGTCTCGCCCATGGTGCCAGCATTACTTTGATGGATTGGGACGGCCCGAAGACGCGAAGCTCGTCAAGCTGGGAAGGATGACCCCAGGCGATTTCGAGCGAGGATTGATAGCTTTGGAGCCTCTAAAACAGCTCACATTTGAACCAACTTTAGCCCATGGAAATCTCACCCTCAAAAACATCGTAGTCGAGGCATCCGGTAAGGCGCACATTATTGATTGGGGGACGTGCCAAGGCCATCTGGCGACAGAGCTGGATATATCCGAACTACTTGTATTTCAGACTCCTCGGGAGTCCTTGATGGCTTACTTACGTGGTCATGGATTGCCGGTAGATTACATTGAGCAGAATTCCGAATTGCTTGACAGACTGCGATTGGCTCGGCTTTTCACGACGGCGAATTGGCTATGTGAAATCGATAGTCCCAGAGGGGAGGATTTGTCCAACTACTTGGCTGGAACCAGCGCTGCTCTAAAACGATTCAACGTTTGACTATTATAAGGATAACAATTACGTCGAGTTGACGAGGACCCGCGAGCGACTATGGATTTTGGATCTGTTGTAGTGGGCCCGCGCAAATCACGCTAACCGTTTTGTTCCTGGACTAGGTGTTGGATATAGAAGCTGAGATCCTCAAATATTTGGTCGCGAAGTGGTCGCCCCAGGTTGTCCTTCTTGGTGGCTCACGTGCTAGCGGCGACACCACTGCTTTCAGTGATTGGGATCTCTATCTGATTGGCAACTATCCAACTAAAGACTGCTTCCCTGAACAGTTTGGGGGCCAGCACCTAGACATAGAGGTCCGGTCACGCTCCGATGTGCCTCATGATGTCTTTCAACTCTACTACGGGCCGGTTCAAGCATTGAAGGTTTTACTAGACAGTAGCGATCAGCTCGGCCGTCGCATAGTTGAGCAAACTCGCCTCGTATATGAGCGAGGACCTTTGCCGAAATCTCAGGGAACCCTCGCCGCAGATAGAAATGAACTGGCGCGTCTTGTGACAAAAATATTGTCACATTCCTCAGATCCTGAAGCCTGCTTCACAAACCTAGGACTTTTTCACCGCATGGCGATTCAGCTTTGGTTTGAGCAGCGAGGTCGCTGGTCACTCCCTCCACACAAAGGACTACCCATTATAAGGTCAGAGGATGGGCATTTTGCTGAGCTTCTTCGGGAACTTGCGGAAGACAATCCAATCGAGAGCAAGTTAGAAGCCTGTGCTAGAATTCAATGGGAAATTTGGAGAACATAACAACCAAATCGAACGGACGGTGTAACGCCGCTCATTCCAGCAGTTCTGCGCCATATGAATTGTCATCACTACTTCAAATCCTTTCTTTTGCTGTTCTTACAAATAGTGCTGCTCGGGATGCCATGCTTTGCGCAGACGGTCACATTCGACCGAGTGTACACAAAAGTTGAATCCTCGACTGGAGAGCATTGTTCGGGATGGACTATCGAGTTGTGGAAGACCGGAACTGGTTTTGTTGGGACCGCCGATCACCATCGAGGGCTTTGTGGGGACCCGCCAACAGGATTACTGGAAAACGTCCGTTATGATATTCATAGCGGATCCCTTTCATTTTCTATAAAACTTTCTGATAGTTCAGACGGATACGGCAAGTATTCATGTGATTCATTGACCTTTATAGGATATCTCACTGCCGATAAACTAGTTGGGATTATGAATTGGGAAAGCGCGGGGATTAAACGCCCGAGCGAATCCTTGGACCTTGATCGAGCTAATGCAGCTCCCTATGGGAATCGCGTTTACGATAGCGTGGCAGATTGGGTAAGAAGCCGTGGTGACATACTTGAATTTCGTGGACCGCGGTGTTGAGATTTGGCGCAGGACAAACCGCTTCACGAGATTTGCGCCCCAGTGGAATAAGTGACGGGTCGGGAGTAAAATCGGGAAGGTAGTCCGGCGAGCGTTTGCCGTTAATTCGTGATGAAAACGTTTAATGATGCGACCCCGTCCTGTAGCAATCGTTTTTGGTTTAGTTGCCGCTGCTACTGCATATATAATTACCGTCAACGCTATCGGCGAGGGCTGGAAGTACTTATTTATTCCATCTGGAGTGGCTGCGTTTGGGTGGATGCAACTTTGTTGGGATAAGCTTAAGTGTGCCGAGCGAAGGTCATTCTGGAAAGGCGGAATCTGCGGTGTAATGGCAGTGTTATTAAGCTATCCAACTATGTGGTGGCTGGCCATACTCGGTAATTGGCTTTTTGGAGTTAAGAGCTCCTTAGGTGATGAGGCGGTATCCCCATTCTCGATGGCTGGGATCCAAGCTGTCTGGATTTTTAGTTTAGTGGGAGTTGTTTTGACTGGAGCTTTAACTTTGCCGGTAGGATTTTTTCTTGGTGGCTTCTTCGGACGAGGCCGGGCCAATGCACAATTGGATCTTGCGAACACACAAGTGCACCGCTAATTCGAAAGTTATCGCCTTAAGCCTTTAGGGGGGACTGTTGGTAGCGAAGTTACTTGTAGCGGTCCTCGTTGTGCTGTCTAGTTGGTTAGCCCTGCGGTGGATGGACGCTGAAACCAGAATTGAAGCTGGCGTACTCAATGAGATGACTCTCGCGAGCGATCGAGAGTTTCTTATTCGCTTGCCATCATTAATGAGAGAGGCGCGAGATAGAGACACTCTGCTCTCGCAACTGAAAAAGATATATCCTGACATTCTAGTTGAAGACCTGGGCCGGGACCTGTGTTGGGGTGTTCTTCGATTGGAATTCGCATCCCATACAGAATTAACTGGTGTTAGTGAAGGATGTGCCAAGCGATAACAAACGGTGGAACTCGGATTCGAGGACGTGTGCTTAAGTCGTGATTTGCATTGCGGCTTTGGCCCCGAGCCATTTCGCCTTTAAAGGTAGCGCGCATGAGAAAGTACAGCCTATGAGAAGGTTAACAATATTGCTGCTTGCTGCGTTCCTGGCATGCCCGCCATACGCTCTTGCATGCAAGATGCTGTCGCAGTTTCCCGAGCATCTTCCTCCCCAAAACGTGAAGCAGTACGCACATTACTTCGTAGTTAAGATCGATGGGATAAGGGGCGAAACTTATCGCGGGACACTTCAAGACGCACTTGGTCCCGATCAAGCCGTAGGACAACAGGTAGTCATTCATTTTATGGCGAGTGAAAAAGCACATGCGGTGTGTCCGCTCATTCTACGCGAAGGTAAAACGTACTTATTGCGCTCTCAGAGCCCAAACCCTCCTCTCTTGATCTCAAGATTCGACGGTTACAACATCGCAATGGGACATGAAAAGTTCTCCGTATATGTGAATGATTTAAAGGATGCACGGCGCGCTAATAACTAGCGCCAGCGGACGGATTACCGCCGGTACGCTAAGCCGTTGGGTCGTTAGACAACATGGGATATCTGGTTCCCTTCGCAATTCAGGTGATTTCCGCGTATCTGCTCATCTTCGGTGATATCGGATTCGATCACCCCGGGAGGTCTGGGCTCGATTTCGAAGATGCCCTAGTTCTCTTTGGAATTTATACTGTCAGTCTTGTTGTAGGGCTTAGTCTGGCAGTTAAATCCAAACAATTTAAGTTTGGGGCGCTTCAATTAAGCATTCCGTTAGCCTATCTAGTCTATGTCTACCTACCTCCTCCGCACTACAATTCGCTCGAATATCAGTTTCTTGTTGGCAAGAATCGAGAGGAAGTGGAACGAATAATTGGGAATCCTAAAGGTCGAACAACAGGATGGGAGGGTCGCAATGGCGTTAAGATCCATAATATCACCCTACACGGTATGACCATTTATCTTTCAGATAATGGGGTAGTCACTGAAGCTGCTTCAAACTCGAGGTAGCACACAATAACTGCGGCCACCCGACGCAATGTCGTGAGTGGCACTGGCGATTTGATATCTGCGGTGGCCACGCCGAGGTGAAACCAAGAGCGTTCTGTGTTAACTTGTAATTGCCTACTGGTTTCGCCCCGGTGCACATAGCCATTATATACCCTTGAGGGCTCATGAAGATGAACACAGGCACTCAGCCCGGTTCAACAAGGAATCCGAACATTGCAGTTGATGAGATGTTATCAGCAGACCTGGCCGAAGTCATTGCGTTGGGTGAGAGTATCCCCGAATTCCGTACTGAAACTGAGGCGGCCCAATTTTATAGCCGTGAAACCTTGGAACGATGGCTCACCGAGCCGACTGGCGTTGCTTTAGTTTCACGTGACGGCGGCGTTGTTGTTGCGTTTGTGCTTGCCCAATATATGCCTGCTTCCCGCGATGGCTATCTCAATGTAATCACCGTTGCCGAGTCGCTTCGAGGCAAGGGGGGTCTTGCGGAAGGTCTTCTGGAGCGAGCCTTCCAGATCTTAGAACGTAAAGGTTGTGATCACGTGTTCGGTTCGGTTCAAGACTCAAATGAGAGGGCTTTAAGATTCTTCGAGAAGCGTGGATTGCAGCGTGGAGATACATTTCGATATGTCGAAGCAATGCTTCAACGTGAATAGAACCTAGCAACGGTGCATAGCAACCAAATCCAGCAGAGCAGTAGACTGCCTGCTGGGCTTCGCGGTTACACCGCTTTATGTGAGACTGACTGCTGAACAGGAGATGATAATAATGGGGCCAGTCACTTCTATTGCTAGGAGCAAGCGTTCCAGCTCTCCCATTCTCAATAAGCTCACATGCATATTGACCATAATGTTTCTTCCGATTGTTCCATCTCTTGCTTACGCAGAACGTTCCTGCGACGTAATTGTAAAAGAGATCAGCGCGGTCTTTGACGTGCCTCTCGGCTGTATGCGAGACAATTGTCCTGGATTTTCAATCCTTGATTCTGGAACTCCAAATGCCGAACGCTGTGCCGGCAAATGTAATCTTGCATGGACCAGACCTCCTCCAACTGGTTCAGTCGACGATCTTAAGCGCTGTGAGCACTTTATTCCAAAGATTAAGGGAGTCCCGCCGGATTACTACGGGCTCGCTTTTTGCTTAGCCGCATCGGAATCGGACCTAAGTCGTTGTGGGAGCATGTTTCGTACTTCCGATGAAATGGACTATCTTAAGCTGGCACGTTGCCTCAGGGCTTCCGAAGCCACCGCCGTAGTGATAGAGCCGTTGCAAGCATGCATGAATCGTGGCGAGTGCCTCAAAAGCAGTCGCAACTGGCAGTACGATCCCTGCTTTAAGCAGTGCCATCAAGATGCGGAACAGCTCATTGAGCTTGCGACTACGACAGTTGAAAGATGTGATGGAATAGAGCAATCAAGGACGTCTCTTTGCTCTATGTTACGTAGC